>NZ_CM170137.1:2202500-4576259 GCF_057220795.1 Tenacibaculum profundicola
TTTCTAAAGGCTATCCTCCTGTACAAGGTAGATTCTATACGCGTTACGCACCCGTTCGCCGGTCGCCATCTTCCCGAAGGAAATGCTGCCCCTCGACTTGCATGTGTTAAGCCTGCCGCTAGCGTTCATCCTGAGCCAGGATCAAACTCTTCATTGTATAATCTTTAATATTATTTATGAATAAGTTTCAAAAGAATTTGTTTCGACCTAGATAAATCTAGATCTTGGTAATTCTACTCTTTAATTACGCTGTCAATTTCAATATTTTCAATGAACTTCGTTAATCTTAATTAATGATCTAAAACCATCTTTTAAACTTAACCTTTTTGTAGAAATGTTAGACTCGAACTAACTGACTTTTTTACTGTTTATCATTCCAAAATTTCTGTGATCGTGTCGCTCTCTGAAAGCGGATGCAAAGATATAAACTCTTTTTATTCTGACAAAACTTTTTTTAAAGTTTTTTTATCCTCCTAAACACCCTAATTCAATGAACTCTTTTGTTAAAACCGGATTGCAAAGATACTCACTTTAAATCGTTATAAACAAGCTTTTTTTTAACTTATTTTTCATCCCTTTCTATACCTTTTAATAACCCGTATTCTAATGAACTTTGCTAATTTTCTAACTTGCGTTTTCCCGTTAGCGGGTGCAAATATAGAACCCTTTTTTAACATACAAAGAACTTTTTTAGTTTATTTCTGTAAATAAAATAACCCCTAACCCAAACACATATAAATCAAAACTTTATTCATGAAAGTTTTTGACATGCATATTCATAAAGGCTATTGTAATACGATTTACAAATAAATATTTCGCATATCTATTATTTCTTTTGTAGCTATTTTTGCGTTATAAAACTTAACCATAGCTTGGCTATGCTAACGTTTTATGCCTTAAACTAACTTAAAGTAATTCAATGCCTATATACGAAATATGTATCTGTAAATCGTATAACTGGTTTTTTAAACAACAAAGTCTATCCTATGAACAACAAGAAATGTTAATACTCTCAAAAATAACTGTAATAAAAGCATTATTATTTTTAGCAAAGCTATTACAAAAATTCACTCTTATATAAGTAGTACCGGTTAATTAGATAACCTAGCGCCACCTATTCTTTATTACCCTACTACTGTTTGACCTTTTTATTTCTATTTGTCGTAAATAATTAAGATCAACAAATGACCACTAATACTGGTGCAATTATTACAATTCCTTTATCAATTTACCTCTCTTTTCAAAGTTTTCAGACCGTACTATATAGAAGTATAGTCCAGAAGGTAGATTATCTACATCTATGGTAAGACGTCCATTAGTAGTATTGTGTACTACATTTCGTACTAGATCTCCCTGTTCATTAAATACCCATGCTTGAAATTCTTTATCTACCATTTCTCCATGAAAATCAAATGTCAATTTCTCTTGAAATGGATTCGGGTAACATTTTAGAGAAACCTTATTATTACTTGTTAATGTTCTTTCCTTACTGCTTTCTCTATTTTTAAAGAAATTTCGCAGGAGTTTATTATTCCTTTTAACCCCTGCAGTTTCTAAAATATCATCTGTAGCTTTTTCACTAATCATATAAATAGGCATCACAATAAAGAATCCTGGGATTTTCGGGAAGACAGAAGCATCTACTACTCTTAAATTTTCAATACCTCGTACTCTAAACTTACTATCAAGCACAGCATAATTATCGGAGTCCTTTCCTATCTTATTGGTACAAGATGCATGATGACCCCAGGCCTCATTTTTAACAAAGTTAGAGATTTTTCTATCCGAATCGATATCCTCTCCCGGCCATATTTCTCCTTTATGATAATCCTTCACAAGAGGATCTTTCATCAAAGACCTTATATTTTTGACTCCATGGACCATGGCTTTCATATCTTCAGAATCAGTATTCCTTCCATTATCAAAATATTTAAAATTAATTCTAGGAGTATCTCTAGGGTTTTTACTCTTTAAAGTGACATTTCCATTATTATTAGTATGACCTTTTAAAATCGCCCAAGTAATAATAGACTTATCCTTTCTTACCTTGTTACTGTACCCAGGGTAATACCCTTTAAAAGAACCTAACAAAGCAAAATTAAAAATATCTGCATTTGGAAGGTTAGGATTGGATTTTATAATATTTCCAGCCAGTGTTCCATTACTAGTATAAGGTCCCGTTCCATTTTGATAAAACTCTTCAAACAATGGATCATTAGGACTAATATTAACACCATCTAATAAATTCTTCTTAAACTTAAAACTTACTCCTACCTCATACCTGTCTTGCAAATTCTTTCCTACCCCTGGCAAATGGTGTACTACTGGAATTCCCTTCCGTTCTAACTCTCTTCTTGGCCCAATACCCGATAATTTTAATAATTGCGGACTATTGAATGCACCTGCGGACAAGACAACCTCTCTCTTAGCCAAAGCAGTTTTCTTTGAAAAACCAGTGCCTTCTTTAAAATTTGGGTCTGCTTCGTACAAACTTTCGCCTTTTAAATATTTCACTCCAATGGCTTTTTTATTTTCCAAAATAATTTTAGAAACTAGCGCATTATCTTCAATAAACAAATTATTTGGATACTCATGGGCAGTCTGTAGCAAGTACTCTCTTACCGCATGTCTTTTCCCTGTCTGTATATTGGTGTTTTGTGGAATTAATATAGCACCTGTACCACCATCTACAAAGTGCTGATTATTAGGGTCAAAAAGATGTTTCTTTGTTATAAAATCTAGTAGATTACCTTTATTATATATTAAGTTCGCCACTAAAATTTTAATTAACATCGGGTCTTGAAATCCAGTACCTATTAAATCTGGATACCTTAAAGGTAGCCAAGCTTCCCTTCCATGGCTTTCTGAATTCGATTCGAAATAGTTTAAATAGAAACTTTTATCTAAAATGTCACGATATTTTTTCATATTTCGTGCACTCCAACTATCGTCTCCTGTCAATTCCGCGATGTAATCGAAATCACTGTCGTGTGGTAAAACGGTGATCATAGCATTATTTATGGTAGATCCTCCAATGGTAGCTCCTCTAGGGTAAAAAATACCTTTCCCTGGCACATACTTAGAATCTTTTTTATTCAGTGCAACGGAAGAATAATGTTTTACAAAATAATGCCAAGAAAAATTTGGGTCTTCCGAACATTTAGCATTGAATGCCGGAACTTCATTTATATAACTAGAGGTGTCTTTTTTCCCTGCCTCTAACACCAAAACTTTGAATCCGTGTCTAGCTAAATTACAGGCCAATGGCCCTCCTCCTGCACCAGATCCAACAATGATATAATCAAATTCATTACTCTTAGAAGAGGCTGCCTCATTTTCAGAAAAAGCTTGTGTTCCTAAAAGTGAAGTTGCTGCAATTGCTGATATTGTTTTTTTAGAAAAATCCCTTCTACTAATTTTATCTTTCATCATAATTAAACGCTTGGGTTTTATATTAATTTTGAGAGTTTTGTAGTAGCAGTTTTACCTATATACCTTTCATTAAATCTGATATGAAAGAAAAAAATGAATCGGTATTGTTCGGTCAATTAGAATTTCCTTGTTCGCTAAAGTATAATTATTTTTTCTTTTTTCCAAAAAAACACAAACATAAAAACCTAATAATCAGTAGTTAAGATTTAATAAGACCGCAAATCGTGTATTAATTTTTAATGTATATACTCATATATCAAGTAATGATAACAACCATTGTTGACGTATTTCTTATATTATTAAAAAGAAAATGCATCAAAACGTTGGGCCTATAGAAGCTAAAAATTGAATTAGTTTAGATAAGTACATGTTGTAAAGCCAATCTGTTGGCAATATTGCTTTATTCACAACCTGTTACCATTTTTTATATCTAATACCATCCACAAATAAAATTACCGTAATAAAACGACTTGTTTTTCTTTCTTCTTCACTAGAAAAAATCATGATTTTCTTTTACAGTAAATTCAAACAATAACTGATATAAACAGTTTTTCTGGGACTTGTTTTATTTCTGATTTTCATTCTTGAGCAACTTGTAGATGGTTTTTAAATTTTAAACTACACAAGAAAAGGGTGAATTTGAATCAAATTCACCCTTTTATATTGTTATACCTACATTTTTTTACTCAAACGCAGCACCACTTGCCGTTACGCTTCTATCTATTTTACGCATTAGCCCCTGTAAAACCTTTCCGGGTCCAACTTCTACAAATTCCATGCCTCCATCAGCAATCATAGCTTGAACACATTGGGTCCATCTCACTGGAGCTGTTAATTGAGACATTAAGTTCTTCTTAATCTCAATAGGCTCCGTTACTGCTTTCCCAATAACATTTTGATATACGGGACAGATAGGTGTATTAAATTTTGTTTCTTCTATTGCTTTTGCTAACTCTTCTCTTGCAGGTTCCATCATCGGTGAATGAAATGCTCCTCCAACTGGTAAAACCAGTGCTCTTTTAGCTCCTTTATCTTTCAATACCTCACAAGCTTTTTTAACCGCCTCCACTTCACCCGATATAACAAGCTGTCCTGGGCAATTGTAATTAGCTGCTACAACAACTCCATCAATCGCTTCACAAACCTCTTCAACCACATGGTCCTCTAATCCGAGAACTGCTGCCATAGTGGATGGTTGAATTTCACAAGCTTTTTGCATAGCTAGCGCCCTTTTAGACACCAACCTCAAACCATCTTCAAAAGACAATACTTGATTTGCTACCAACGCTGATAATTCTCCAAGAGAATGACCAGCTACCATTTCTGGCTTAAAGCTTTCTCCTAAAACTTTCGCCAAAATTACTGAATGTAAAAAAATAGCAGGTTGTGTAACTTTAGTTTGTTTTAATTCTTCAGCTGTTCCTTCAAACATTATATCTGTAATACTGAAGCCTAATATGTCGTTAGCTTTTTCAAATAATTCTTGAGCAATGGGTGATTTTTCATATAAATCTAATCCCATCCCTGTAAATTGCGCTCCTTGTCCTGGAAAAATATACGCTTTCATTTATTTTTTTGTTTATTTGATGGCAAAAATACAATATTTAAAATTACTATATTTAGTTTATGACACCACAACAAAAATCGCAAGCTCAACTTATTTATCTCATTTTAGCCGCCTTATTTATTGCGTCATTGGTTACTTCTAATTTGATCTTTCAAAAATTTTTTTTCTGGCACCCTTTCGACTTAGAAATTTTGAACGTTAAATTATTTGAAATTTCTGTTGGTTTACTTCCGTATCCTATCACCTTTCTAATTACTGATATTTTATCAGAAATTTATGGGAAACGAAAAGCAAACCAAGTGGTTATTACTGGTATTTTTGCGTCGTTCTTTTCATTGGCTATTATTTATGTCTCTAAACAAGTTCCTGCAACTTCTTGGTCGCAAGTAAATGATGGCACATTTATACAAGTTTTCGGTGCTGCACCGCTTGCTGTGCTTGCTTCAATGATGGCCTATTTATTTGCCCAGTTCATTGACATAAGAGTTTATCACTTCTGGAAAAACCTGACGAACGGCAAACACCTTTGGTTACGTAATAATTTTTCAACATTTACTTCTCAATTTATTGATACCTTAACTGTATTATTACTTCTCTGTTTTTTCAATATAATAGACTGGGATAAGTTTTGGGGGTTATTAATTAGTGGTGTTTTGTTTAAAGTAATGATTGCGGCACTTGACACGCCTCTTCTATATTTGTGTGTGTATTTTTTTAGAAGGAAATTCAATTTAAAAGTTGGTGAAGAAATCTCTACCTTTGAATACTAAAAGATCAATATGATTGGTAAACTTTTCTATAGGCTTTTCCGAGAGCAACTTTTAATGTCACATCAAGTATCCGTTTATTTGGGGTTGATAAGTAATCTTATTGCTATTTTTATTATAGGTTACCTTTTATTTAAATTACTGCGTTATTCAGGAAGACAAGTTCTGCATAAAATAGCTTCTAAAACCAAAACATCTTTTGATGATTTATTAATTAAAAACAGGGTGTTTTTGAATGTTACGAGAATTGTAATGCTTATCGTTTTTCATGCTTCATTAAAAGCTGTATTGGAGGATTTTCCTGATTTATTAAAATATACGGAACGAATAACCTCAGTAGCTATTACCTTTTTTATTATTTGGTTTATCAGAACAATATTACTGACTATAAAGGACTTCCTTCGTGAGTTTTCTTCTTTTAAAGACAAACCTCTTGAAAGTTATATTCAAATTTTCATGGTTGTTTTATGGATGATTGCTTTGATTATTTCTTTCTCGTTACTCACTGGAAAATCTCTTATTCGACTCTTAACTGTTTTAGGAGCCTTTTCTGCTGTTTTATTACTCATTTTTAAAGACACCATTTTAGGGTTTGTGGCAAGTATTCAAATATCAATAAATGACACCGTGCGTTTGAATGATTGGATTACTATGGAAAAGTACTCAGCTGACGGAAATGTAATAGAAATAAATCTGGCTTCTGTTATCGTTAAAAATTTTGACAATACGATAACCAGTATTCCCACCTACTCACTAATTTCAGATTCCTTTAAAAACTGGAGGGCTATGAGTAATTCAGGAGGTAGGCGAATTAAACGTTCAATTTTAATAAAAGTGAACTCTGTCAGGTTTTTAAGGAACGATGAAATAAATCAATATAAAAAAATCGCTTTACTTACCAAGTATATTGAAAGTACTCATCATGAAATCGACTCCTATAACACCGCAAATAACATTGATAAATCATTGCTAATAAATGGTAGAAACCTAACTAACATAGGGCTTTTTAGAAAGTATGTAGTTGAATACATCGAACAACACCCTAGTATTAATAAAGGCCTATTGTTTATGACTCGACAACTTGAGCCTACTGCTAATGGTATTCCTATAGAGGTATATGCTTTTAGTAAAGATAAAGTCTGGATAAACTACGAGGGGATTATCGCCGATATTTTTGATCATATACTTGCTAGCATCTCTTATTTTGATTTAGAAATTTTTGAAAACCCTACAGGCAGTGATATCTTAAACTTGAAAAAATATTTGCCTGAATAGCTCTGAACATCGTTCTTTACTCTATTCTTTAAAACAAAAAAAGAGCTCGTAAAAAAGCTCTTTTTCGTTATCTAAGTTATGCTTACTCATGCTATTTAGTGTTTCGCAAGAGTATACTCTTTACTCATTTTTAACTCACTCAGTACCTTTAATGCTTCATCCATATAAATATCTTTTTTAAGATTCTTATACCAAACCAAACGTTTATCTTGAAGAGCTGAGTCTTTCTTAAATAATTCAAGTTCATACTTCGGAGACGTAAAATCTAAGTTCGATTCGAATTTAAAAACTTCTGTGAATTTTTCTCTTTGTTTTGTTTCTTGTTCACTTTCTATTTTATATTCTCCGTAATTTAACGAATATATATTTTTATCTTGATTTTCTTTTAACCATTTGGCGTATTCATTAATCTTTTGGAACCTTTCACTGTTTAAGACTCTTTGTTTACTGTTGTATACCACATTGGAAAAATTACTATATGAATTCTTAGTTTTATAGTTTGCTTGTTTCACTTTATCCCAAGGTAATGCTCCGTCCAAATCCCTTTCGCCATAATCCATATAACTGTATCTTGTAGGTAATGATATATCAGAATAAACTCCTTCAATTTGCGTTGCCCCTCCATTAATTCTGTAAAACTTCTGAATTGTCATTTTCAAAGCTCCCAAATCATTGGGGTATTCTTGATAAAAGCGATTTAAAGGCAATACATTTTGTACGGTTCCTTTTCCATAAGTCTGCTTACCTCCTATAATAACTCCTCGCTTATAATCTTGCATTGCCGCGGCAAATATCTCAGAAGCAGAAGCAGAAATTTCATTTACCATAACCACCAACGGGCCTTTCCATTGTAACTTTTCATTCGTGTCATTTTTAACTAGAGGATCTTCTCCTCTATACTTAACCTGAACTATAGGTCCTTTATCGATAAATAGACCTCCAATTTCAATGGCTGTTTTTAACGACCCTCCTCCATTACTTCGTAAGTCAACAATTAATCCACTTACATTTTCAGCTTTTAATCTTTCAATCTCCTTTTCCATATCTTTTGCGGCATCTCTTCTATTCGGATCGCTGAAGTCAATATAGAATTTAGGTAAATTAATTACCCCATATTTTTTTCCATTTCTTTCTACAATACTAGATTTCACAAAAGTTTCTTCTAACTCTACTATATCCCTTATTATACGAATTACTTTTGTTGAGCCATCTAGCTTTTTCTTCACTGTCAATCGAACTTCAGTTCCTTTATCTCCTTTTATAAGTTTGATTGCGTCATCTATTCGCATCCCTACAATATCTGTTGGTTCTCCATCTGCCTGAGCAACCTTTAATATAACATCTCCTGCCTCTAGCTCACCTTGCTTCCACGCAGGTCCGCCTGAAACCAATTTAACAACATTCGTATACATCCCTTTTTTTATCAAGTGCGCTCCAATTCCTTCAAGCTTCCCTGACATGTCTTGATCAAAACGAGATTTTATTCTAGGTGACATATATGTTGTGTGCGGGTCAAAACCACTTACAACACTATTTAAAAAAACAGAATACCAGTCTGTGTTCTCTAGCTCGTCAATTCGGATATAGAGCTCCTCCATATTTTCAAGGACTTTCTGACGGGCTTCTTCTTCTAATTCACTAAAGCTTTTCTTTTTTATAGATGTATCTTTTTCACTTTCCTCTAATTGCTCATTTTCGGCTTCTTCTATCATTCCTAAAATAGATAGTTTCAAGTCTTTTCTCCAATAATTCACCAATTCATTAGTGTCTTTTGCGAATGGAAGTTCTTCGTAATCAACATTAACAACTTCTTTTTTAGAGTAATCAAAAGGTTCTTTAAGTAGCGTGCTATACCCCTCTTTAGCGGCATCGAGTTTCTCGAGAAACCTTCCATAAACCAATTTATAAAAATCTATGTTAGTATTTCTTAATTGGTCGTCGATTTGATATTTGAATTGTGAGAACTCTTTTAAATCTTCTTGCGTAAAATACTTCCTCCTTGGATCAAGGCCGTCCAGAAAATTGGTATAAACATGCTCTGAAAAATCATCATCCAATTCCTTTTGAATATAATGATATCGGCTTAAGATGTTTTTTAACACATACACAATTATCCTGTCTTTTTCAGGATCTGCCTTTTTGGGATGCACCGTTGAATTTACATTACTTGTAAATAAAACAATGGCTATAAAATGGATAATAAATTTCGTCTTCATAAATCTTCTGTCGGTTTATTCTATATTTAATTACACTATTCGCTAAGCTACTAAATTAATGCCAATATTACTAACACGGTCTTTACTTCTTAATTTTTTATGGAACGCTATACTTAAAAAACTCCTTGTTTTTTCTTAATAAAAAAACTTTTTATTTACTTTTAAAAGTTTGTTTCTAGCTTACTTTTTTCTAACTATTGACATTCAAGAACAATAACCGTCAGCTATTTTCTTTAGGGTGATTATCGTTTATATTTTACCATTTTAAACACCTCTTCTCTACTTCATGTTGGTCGTTTATCCTCGCTTGAAGGTCAAATTGAGAATATCTATGTTATTATTGACAAAAAGGTTGAAATCATAAAAACTGTCAAGTAAACTATTAACTGTAACATACCTTTTCTTTTTGAACACTACAATTTTACGGAATAAACCGATGAATCTATCTTTACAAAATGTTAAAAAAGTATCCGTTTTTTATCTTACATTTGTTGTAAAACAATACACACTATGCAAGAAAGACCCTTAATTTTAGTTACAAATGATGACGGCATTACTGCCCCTGGTATAAGGATGTTGATTGAGATTATGAATAAAATAGGCGATGTTGTAGTAGTTGCCCCAGACAGCCCACAAAGTGGAATGGGTCATGCCATTACAGTAAATAATGTATTACACTGCAATCCGATCACAATAGACGATGGTCCTCAAATTGAATATAGTTGCTCTGGTACTCCTGCAGATTGTGTGAAAATGGCTAAAAATGAGATTTTAAATAGAACTCCTGACTTATGTGTTTCTGGCATAAATCACGGATCGAACTCGTCCATAAATGTCATTTATTCAGGAACAATGAGTGCAGCAGTTGAAGCTGGTATTGAAGGAATTCCGGCTATTGGTTTTTCTTTATTGGATTTTGATTGGCACGCTAATTTTAGATCTGCGAAAAAATTTATTGAAAAAATCACCTTAAATGTGATCTTAAATGGTCTTCCAGAAGGTGTTGTTCTTAATGTTAACATCCCTAAATTAAAAGAGAAAGAGATCAAGGGAATCAGAATTTGTCGCCAAGCTAATGGTTACTGGAAAGAAAATTTCGATAAGCGTAAAAGTCCTTACGGAAAGGAATACTATTGGTTAACAGGAGAGTTTATCAATAAAGACAAAGGACAAGATACTGATATTTGGGCTTTAGAAAATGGTTATATTTCCGTTGTTCCTGTTCAATTTGATATGACCGCACATCACGCAATACAAAAACTGAACACATGGAGCATATAAGAAAGGAAATAGCTATTGGATTTTTAATCTCTTTGTTTGCAACGGTATGTGGTTTTTTTGTTTACCTCCATTATATTTCTCAATCTGATCTTACCACAACACTTAAACAAATTAAAGAAGGGGGCGTTCTTGGAACTGTAATTAGCCTAGCGGCTATACCCAATCTGCTTGTTTTCTTTGTTTTTTTAAAAAAGAAACAAGATTATAGAGCTCGTGGTGTTCTTATTGCAACGATTACGATTGCTCTGCTAACTTTTATTTTAAAGTTTATTTAAAAGATTATTTTTCTTTAGAAAAGACATGAAATATTACATACTAGTAGGTGAAGCTTC
Organism: Tenacibaculum profundicola; assembly: GCF_057220795.1. Taxonomy (NCBI): domain Bacteria; kingdom Pseudomonadati; phylum Bacteroidota; class Flavobacteriia; order Flavobacteriales; family Flavobacteriaceae; genus Tenacibaculum; species Tenacibaculum profundicola. The sequence continues at coordinate 2,213,371 of NZ_CM170137.1, forward strand.
AGGCGATTTACATGGTGCCAACCTAATGAAAGAAATACGAAAAGAAGATTCAAATGCGGATATCCGTTTTTGGGGTGGTGATTTGATGCAAAATGTTGGAGGAACCATGGTTGTTCATTATAAAGAAAGAGCCTTCATGGGGTTTATGGAAGTGCTCATGAATCTTAGAAAAATTTTAGGATTTATTTCTTTTTGCAAAAAAGACATTGCACAGTTTAATCCTGATGTAATTGTTTTTATTGACAACTCTGGTTTTAATCTACGGATTGCTAAATGGGCTAAGCAAACTAATTTTAAAACCAATTACTACATCTCTCCACAAATTTGGGCGAGTAGAGCAAACCGAGTAAAGAGCATAAAAAGAGACATTGATCAAATGTTTGTCATTCTTCCTTTTGAAAAGGATTTTTATAAAAAATATGATTACGATGTAACGTTTGTAGGGCACCCTCTCATTGATGGTATTGAAGGAAGAAAACAGGTAAACGAGGAAGATTTTAGAAATGAATTTCAATTAGGGTCAAAAAAGATAATTGCGCTACTTCCTGGTAGTAGAAAGCAAGAGATTACCAAAATGTTATCGGTTATGATCTCGTTAATAGATGATTTTCCAGACTACCAATTTGCTTTAGCTGGAGCTCCCAGTCAATCATTTGAGTTCTATCAAAACTTTATTAAAGAAAAAAACATTCCTTTTATCTCTAATAGAACCTATGATCTACTAAGTATTTCATCAGCGGCGCTAGTTGCTTCTGGCACTGCTACTTTAGAAACTGCTTTGTTTAAAGTTCCTCAGGTTGTCTGTTATAAAGGTAATGCTATATCGTACCAAATAGCTAAACGAATTATTACTTTAGATTACATCTCTTTAGTGAATTTAATTATGAACAGAAAAGTGGTTGCAGAACTAATCCAAAATGATTTTACGAGAAAATCATTAACGAAGGAACTATCCTCTATTTTGGACCCTACCTATCGAGAACAGCTGTTTTTAGATTATTTTGATGTAGAAAAAAAATTGGGAGGAAAAGGAGCTTCACAAAAAACGGCAAGATTGATTGTTAATGGGTTAAAAAACAAATAACACATGATTAAAAAATTACTCTTCTTTTTTCTTTTTTTCGCTTTAATCTATTCTTGCGGTAGTGCTAAAACTGCAACTAATTACAAAAAGACGCATACTTCTTCCTCTAAGAACAAACCTTCTATAGCAGACAAGATAGTTTGGACAGCAGTTACTTATAAGGGAACTCCTTACAAATTTGGCGGAATAAGCAAAAAAGGAATGGATTGTTCTGGTTTAATTTATACTTCTTTTAAGAAGCGTAACATTCCTCTTCCTCGTACGTCCAAATTAATGTACGCGGAAGGTTATTCTATCAATTTAAATAAAGTTAAACGTGGTGATCTATTATTTTTCAAAACTTCGTACAAAAAAGGACGTATAAATCATGTAGGTTTAGTTACCTCTGTAAAAAAAGGAACTATTCGCTTTATTCATGCTACGAGTTCTCGAGGTGTAATAGTAAGCTCATTGCATGAAAAATATTGGAGAAGAGCATTTGTAAAGGCTAAACGAGTGATACATTAATATTGAGTAGTTAGTGAACTCCTTTTTTTTCATTAAAAATTTATTATATTTAAGATTCATAATCAATAGTTTCCTCTAATGAAACGACAAGTGTTTGTATTTCTCTGCTTACTTAGTTTTATCATTTACTGCTATATTAAACCTGATCATATTCCAACCAATATTGAAACAATTGAAATATCTCAATCGGATAAAGTAGTTGCTATCGCAAATTCATTTCTCAATGTTCCTTACAAAGCAGGTGGTACTACGAAAAAAGGAGTTGATTGTTCGGGTTTAATTCAAACTTCGTTTAAAGAAATAGATGTCAATCTTCCGAGATCATCAGCAGCTATGAGTGAATTTGGAGAAGCAATTTCTTGGAAAAACATAAAAATAGGAGATTTACTTTTTTTTAATATCGATCGATTAGAAGGAAACATTAACCACGTAGGCTTAGTAACCAAAATAGCAAAGCCCGATATTTATTTTATTCATTCAACTACTAAAAAAGGAGTTGTTACTAATTCTCTTCAGGAAAATTATTGGGCTACTTCTTTCATAAAAGCAACCAGAGTTATTGAAAGGTGATTTTTATAAAAAAACAACATACTCAAGAACGATATATGACAACATAAAATATGGCTAAATGGTGTTGTTTTGTGTTTATTATCATAATAATCTGAAATGTTGCTTCTCTGATGTTATATACTTACCTCATGAAAAACTATTTATTTACGCTTGTATTTTTATTAAATTTTGTGTCTTGTTCAAATAATTAAACGATGGAATCTCTAGATGAGGGAATCACATTAAGCAATTTAGTTCTTATGCATAAGAATACCATTTATCATTTGAATTTACTGTAAAAGAATAGAATAAAAACTTATATATTACATTATATGTATCAAAAAGAGCCACAATCAAATTTAATTGCAACTCTTTTTTATTACTTTCTTTCAAGAAAAATTAGTTTAACATCTCCCAAAGTTTATCTTTTAACTCCATCAGTCCTGTTTGTGCAACAGACGAAATAAATAACGTTTGAACACCCTCGGGTAATTCTTGTTTGATTTCTTCGATCAGCTCATCGTCTAACATATCACATTTAGAAATAGTTAACAAGCGTTGTTTGTCAAGTAACTCTGGATTATGCTTACGAAGTTCATTTAACAATATTTCGTATTCTTTTTTAATATCATCACTATCTGCCGCGACTAAAAACAACAATACTGAATTACGTTCAATATGACGTAAAAAATAATGGCCCAAACCTTTTCCTTCGGATGCGCCCTCAATAATTCCAGGGATGTCAGCCATTACAAAACTTTTGTGATTCCTGTAGTCAACAATACCTAGATTGGGTTTCAACGTTGTAAAAGCATAATCGGCGATCTTAGGTTTTGCCGCAGTTATTACGGAAAGCAATGTAGATTTACCAGCATTTGGAAACCCTACTAAACCAACATCGGCAAGAACTTTAAGCTCCATACGAAACCATCCTTCTATCCCATCGATACCAGGTTGGGCGTAGCGAGGTGTTTGATTAGTTGACGATTTAAAATGCCAATTTCCTCTTCCTCCTTGACCTCCTTGCAATAAAATAATATCTTGTCCATCATCGGTAACTTCAAACATTACCTCACCAGAATCGGCATCTCTAAAAATAGTACCTAATGGCACATGAATTACTACATCAGCTCCATCACTTCCAGTACTTCTGCTACTTCCTCCATCTCCACCATGATCCGCCTTAAAGTGACGTTTGTACTTTAAATGGAAAAGTGTCCACATATTTTTATCTCCACGAACAATTACGTGTCCACCTCTTCCGCCATCTCCACCATCTGGACCACCTTTAGCTACAAATTTCTCACGATGTAAATGGGCAGATCCTCTTCCTCCTTTACCAGAAGATGCGTATATTTTTATGTAATCGACAAAATTCCCTTCAGTCATTATTCCTTAGTATTTATTCAAAAGACATTAGTTTAGCTACTATCAGGATTACTCCTTCCTAACATCCATAATTTTCTTTATAATTTATCAAAAATATCAGCTAAACGGTCTGTAATATCTGTAATAGAACCGACTCCGTCTACACCAAAATAATTTCCTTTTGCTTGGTAAAAATCTTTTAGCACGGCAGTTTTAGTATTATACTCATTAAAACGATTTCTGATTTTTTCTTCATCTGTATCGTCAGATCTACCACTAGTTTTTCCTCTTTCTAAAATACGTTCCACCAATAAATCTTCTGGTACTTCTAATGCCACCATTCCGTTTATTTGTTCTCCTTTTTCTGCTAAAAATTTATCTAAAGCTTCTGCTTGTGATTGGGTGCGTGGGAAACCATCAAAAATAAATCCTTGAACTTCTGTGTTTTTTTCAACTTCCGCTTTTAACATACTAATTGTCACTTCATCTGGAACTAAATCACCAGCATCCATATATTTTTTTGCTAATAGCCCAAGCTCTGTTCCATTTTTAATATTATACCTAAACACATCTCCTGTAGAAATATGTACCAAATTGTATTTGTCTTTTAAAATAACCGCTTGTGTTCCTTTTCCTGCTCCTGGAGGGCCAAATAATACGATGTTCTTCATGCTAGGTTGTGTTGTTAACTGATAAACAGCTGGCAAATTTCTTCCGTACCCATTGTAATCAAGCCCATAACCTACAATAAAAGCATCATCAATACTTTTACCAATATAATCTATAGGTAATTCCTTTTTGTAAACTTCAGGTTTAAAGAAAAGTGTCGCTATTTTAAGTTCTTTTAATTTTTTAGATTTAAATATTTCGTAAATTTCGTGTAAGGTAGAACCCGTATCAATAATGTCTTCTAAAATAATTACCGTACGGTCCGTTAAGTCTTCATTAATTCCAATTAGCTTCTTTACTTTACCTGTTGAGTTTGTTCCTTCATACGACACTAATTTCACAAAAGAGACCTCACAATCCTTATTAAATTCTCTAATAAAATCGGCTGCGAAAATGAAACTTCCATTTAAAATGCCCACAAAAAATGGAATCTCATTTTTTGGTAAATCATTTTTTACTTGGAGTACCATTTCTTTAACAATACTAGCTATTTCATTTCTAGAAACGAACTCTTTAAAATATAAATCGTGAAGTTTTGTAATACTCATCAGAATGCAAAGATAGTTGCTTGATATTAAATGAAAAAACCGTTTTGAATATGGTTCAAAACGGTCCTATTTTTTTATATGTTTTTTTTACTTCTTCTCTTCTTTTTTGGCTACATCAAACATAATTGGTGTTGCTACAAACAATGAAGAATATGTACCTACAACTACCCCTATTATCAGTGCAAACATGAATCCTTTGATACTATCTCCACCGAAGAAGAAAATTGCCATCATCACTAATAAGGTTGTTAATGATGTATTGATTGTTCTTCCTAATGTACTACTTAATGCTCTATCAACCATATTGGCAGTAAAACTCTTACTATTACTAGCGTACTCTCTAATTCTATCAAAGATTACCACGGTATCATTCAGCGAATACCCTACCACTGTCAATATCGCCGCGATAAATGATTGACCGATTTCCATATCGAATGGCATTATTTTGTACAAGATAGAGAACACTCCAAGTACTACTAACACATCGTGGAATACAGCCACTACTGCACCAATCGAGAACGCCATTTTTCTAAAACGTAATAAGATATACAAGAACACTACAATTAATGATCCGAACACCGCCCAAAAAGCAGCCTGCTTTATATCATCAGCAATTGTTGGATCTACTTTCATGTAGCTCATGATTCCTCCTTGATTGTTAATTTTTTCAAATCCTGGTTTAAAGTTTTCGTAAGACAAGTTTCCTAAATACGGCTTTAATCCTTTATATAGCGTGCTTTGTACTTCTTCATCTACTTCCATGCTTTTGTCATCAATTTTAAACACGGTTGTAATTTTCAATTGATTATCTGCTCCATAGGTTTTTACTTCTGGTGCTGTACCAAATGCATCCTTTAAAGAACCCGCTACTTCATTCGCTTTCACAGTGTCATCAAAACGCACAACATATGATCTTCCTCCCTTAAAATCAACTCCTTGCTTTAACCCTAAAGTAGCCATTGACACCAATCCTATAAGAATTAATGTTCCTGAAACGATGTATGCTAATTTACGTTTCTTTAAAAACTCGATATTAATATTATTAAACCAGTTTTTAGAGATCTCGGTATTGAAGGTTAGATTAGTACCTTTTTTAGCGGCTCCATCTATAAATAAACGAGTAATGAACACTGCTGTAAACAATGATGTTGCAATACCAATCATCAATGTTAATGCAAATCCTTTAATAGGGCCCGTACCAAAAGAATATAAAATCACCCCTGTTAATAAGGTCGTAATATTTGCATCAATAATTGCAGACAATGCCCCTTTAATACTAAATCCTTCATCAACCGCTGTTCCTAGTCCTTTTCCTCCAAATAATCCTTCTTTAATCCTCTCAAAGATGATAACGTTCGCATCTACCGACATACCAATAGTTAAAATGATACCTGCTATACCAGGTAATGTCAATACTGAGTTGAACGAGGCTAAGATTCCGAAAATAAACAAGATGTTTACCAATAGTGCTACATTAGCATATATTCCAGCTTTTCCATAATATAAAATCATCCATGCTAATACTAATAAAATAGCTAAAGCGAATGACCACATACTCGCGTCAATAGATTCTTTTCCTAATGATGGCCCAACTACCTCAGCTTCTATAATTCGTGCAGGCGCAGGTAATTTACCAGCCTTTAATACTGTTGCAATATCTTTAGCTTCATTTACCGTCATATTACCCCCAGAAATCTGAGTACTTCCAGACGTTATAGGCTCGTTAACAGATGGTGCTGTATACACGTAATCATCTAAGACTACGGCAACGAACTTCCCAGAATTTTCTGTCGTCATCTTACCCCATAATTTCGTACCTGATCCATTCATTTGCATATTCACCACTGGTTGATTTGCTCTGGTAGGGTGGAAATCTTGACTAGCATCTGCTATTACATCTCCTTCAATTGGAGCTTCATCATTTCTATTAGATTTTATTGCGTACAACCCTATAATTGCTGATAATTCAGCATCTTCAGGCGTTTCTGCTGTTCTTTCTGGTGTAAAAGGCTTGTAATCCCATAAAAACTTAGCATATCTCAAGTTTTTTGGTAAGAAAGCTCTAATTTCTTTATTTTTAAGTAAACTGTTTACTTTTGCTGTATCGATTACTTTTGCGTATGCAATTGTAGAACTTACCTGCTGCTGATTTGGGCTTAAGTAAGTGAATAACATTTTTTGATCTTCTACTTTGGTAGAATCAGCTGAGTCACCCAATAGATCATCTATACTATCTCCCTTCTTAACAGTATCTTTAGCTTTCTCTGTTTTCTCAGCAGTTTTATCTTTTAATAAGTCAATAGACTTAGCGTTTGCTTGCACGAAAAACTGGATCAACTCAGCGTTGGTAAACACTTCCCAAAACTGCAATTCAGCTGTACTTTCTAATAGTTTTTGTACACGCTCTATATCTTTAGCACCTGGTAACTCAACTTGAATTCTACCAGAATTCCCAATACGTTGAATATTTGGTTGAACCACTCCAAATTTATCTATACGACTACGTAAAACTTCAAACGCCGTATTTATTGATACGTTAATCTCTTCTTGTAAAACTTCTTTTACCTCAGCATTCGTTTTCTTAAAGTCGATTTTTTCACGTAACGCTTTTGTTCCAAAAATAGACGGATCACTTAATTTAACGCTTCCGTTACTCAAACTTTCAAATTGATTCAAGAATAAATCTAAGTAGTTATCTTGACTATCTTTTTGAGCCTCGTCTGCTTTTGTTAAAGCTTCATTAAAAACTGGGTTTTTAGAGTCACTTGACAACCCAATTAAGATATCTTTTACAGACACTTGTAAAATTGCATTGATACCCCCTTTTAAATCTAAACCAAGGTTCATTTCTTTATCCCTGATGTCATTATAAGTGAATTTCGCAATCCCTAAATTTACTACTTCTTTGTTAGCTACACTATCTAAGTATTTTTTTTCGAACTTAGCTATTGCTCTACCACTATTATCCTTGACATTCTTTTTAGCGTACTCTTTAGCACTGTCTTCCACTTTATTAGCGAAAAATGTAAATGATAACTGGTATAAACTTACTAATCCAAAAAGAATAGCAAATAATTTAATAAGACCTTTGTTTTGCATCTTTTATAATTTAAATCGACTTTTTTTAAAACGTGCAAATATAGTATTTCAAAAAAGATTTGACAATTCTTTTGCTATATTTATGCTAATAGTAACGAATTAGCAAATATTCACCAAAGAATTACTATGATATATTACTTATATTTACCTGAATATTTAAACATTTCAAACAACTTAAAAATCTAAAATACTAAAATGACAAATTCTCCTACAGTGCATTTAACAGACATAGAAATTGCACAGGCAAAAAAGTTGCAGCACATTAAGCATATTGCTCAAAAACTAAATGTAAAGGAAGATGACTTGGAGATGTATGGGAAATACAAGTCCAAATTACCGTTGTGCTTGATTAACGACGAAAAAATAAAACAGAATAACCTGATTTTAGTTACTGCTTTAACACCTACCCCTGCAGGAGAAGGCAAAACCACAGTTTCTATCGGTTTAACAGAAGGTTTAAACAAAATAGGAAAACAAGCAACAGTTGTTTTAAGAGAACCTTCTTTAGGACCTGTTTTTGGCATTAAAGGAGGCGCCGCAGGTGGTGGATATTCTCAGGTGGTTCCTATGGAAGACATCAATTTACATTTTACAGGAGACTTTAATGCTATTGAAAAGGCTAATAATTTATTATCTGCTTTAATAGACAATAACCTACATAGTAAAGACAACTTAAATATTGATCCAAGAACAATTCTTTGGAAACGCGTTATTGACATGAACGATCGATCTCTACGTCATATCACAATTGGTTTAGGAGGTACAGCGAACGGGATACCTCGTGAAGATGGTTTCAATATAACACCTGCATCGGAGGTCATGGCTATTTTATGTATGGCCACCTCTTTAGACGATTTAAAAGAGCGTTTAGGGAACATTTTTATCGGCTTCACTTTTGATAAAAACCCTGTCTTTGCTCGCGATTTGAAAGCGCAAGACGCCATGGCAATTTTACTTAAAGACGCTATTAAACCCAATTTAGTGCAAACTTTAGAAGAAAATCCGGCCATTATACACGGTGGTCCGTTTGCCAATATTGCTCAAGGAACTAATACAATTATCGCTACAAAAATGGGCTTATCCTTATCCAACTACGTAGTTACAGAGGCTGGATTTGGAGCTGATTTAGGGGCTGAGAAATTTTTAAATATAAAATCGGCATATGCTGGTTTCAATCCTAAATGTGTAGTTCTAGTAGCTACCATCAGAGCATTACGTCATCATGGAGGTTCTGTCAAAGAAGCTTACAATACACCAAATTTAGATTTTGTTCAAAAAGGATTTAAAAATCTTGAAAAACACATCGAAAACATCCGTAAGTATAATATTGAACCAGTCGTAGCTATTAATTCTTTTATTTCTGATTCCGAAGAAGAGGTGAACTATGTGATAAGTGCCTGCGCTGCCATGGGAGTTCAGGCGATTGTATCAGAAGGATGGAAGAAAGGAGGAGAAGGAACCAGAAACTTAGCCGAAGCTGTTGTCGATATCGTAGAAAACAAATCCACTCAATACAAACCTTTGTACGACTGGAATAGCCCCGTAAAAGAAAAGATAGAAACTATTGCCAAAGAAATTTATGGTGCAAAGAATGTAGAGTATAGCAAAAAAGCTCAGTTAAACCTAAAAAGAATTGATCGACTCGGTTTTAGCAACTTCGCTATTTGTATGGCAAAAACTCAAAAATCTTTCTCTGATAACGAGGCACTTAGAGGAAGACCGGAAGGCTTTACTGTTACAGTTCGTGAGATAGAAATTGCTGCTGGAGCACAATTCATTATTCCTATTTTAGGAAAAATGATGCGAATGCCAGGGCTTCCATCCACCCCTGCTTCGACAGGCATGAAAATAGATAACAATGGGAAAATTTCTGGACTATCCTAAATCTTAAAAAGAAGTAAAAAGAGAAGCTGTCGTGAATTTTAAAATTCACGACAGCTTCTCTTTTTATACTACAAAAGTATTTTTGTTCTTAACTTATCAACTGTTTTTCACGATCAATTTAACCACCAATCCTTCATTCGATCGTATATTAAATACGGTTTCATCATCGAAAATTAAATATTGTCCTTTTACGCCAACTAACTTTCCTTCATAGTGTTCTTGTTTTATTAAATTCAGGCTCTTTGGTTTTTGTGGATATTTATGAACTGGAAAAGTTATCTTAGTTTCGTTATTATGATCAATGAAATACTCCTGAGCTTCCAAAGGAATAAAAGAGCGTAATTTTTCTCTCCAAGACACTAAACTTTCATCTTCAACATCATTTCTAAGCATTTTTCGCCAATTTGTTTTATCAGCAACATGCTCTTTTAAAGCAACCTCCGTAATTCCTGCCAAATACCTATTCGGAACTTCAACTATTTCAATAGCTTCAAAGGCTCCTTGATCTATCCAACGAGTAGGAATTTGATTTTTTCTTGTAACACCTACTTTTACATTGCTAGAATTTGCTAGATAAACGATATGAGGCTGCAACTGTACTTTCTTTTCATATTCTAAATCTCTATCTTCAATTCCTAAATGCGCCTTACTTAATTCTGGTCTCATTATCCAATCACCAGCACTCGCTGTCTCAAAAAAACAGCTTTTACAAAAACCTTGACGATAAATTTCCTTTTCTAATCCGCAATGCAAACACTCATAAGTTACAAAATGAAATACTAGTGTTTTACCCAGCAACTGATTCAGGTTTAAAAAATCACTTTTCATATCTAAATAATACTGTACTGTATCCAAGTTTTCAGTTGACATTTTTTTTAACACTCCTTGATATTGCATGTCCTAAATTTTATTATTTTTAGCTAAAATTTTTGTTTTTCATTTTTAATATAAAAAAGTACAGAAGATGTATTTCCCAAAAGTAAAAGATAATAAAAAACAAAGTACAAACTTAAAAAAATATATGCCTTTCCCATTTATAAATTCACTCATTTCTTGGTTTTTAAAAAAACGAAAACATCAAGTTGAACTTTTTCTTAAATATCCTGTTGACGTTCAAAATGAATTGTTAGTTAAACTACTATCAATAGCCAAAAATACTGAAGTTGGTAGGACATATGATTTTTCATCAATGCACTCTTACAAAGAATTCGCCAAAAGAGTTCCTATACGGAAATATGAAAGTATTGAACCTCTAATTGAACGCTGTAGAAAGGGAGAGCAAAATATTTTTTGGCCTTCACATATACGTTGGTTTGCGAAATCAAGTGGTACCACTAACGCTAAGAGTAAATTTATCCCGGTAAGTGATGAAGCTATTGAAAATTGCCATATGAAGGCTGGAAAAGACATGCTGTGTCTTTACATCAACAACAATGAAGACGCGAAACTATTTACTGGAAAAGGGCTGCGACTAGGAGGAAGTGCCGCTGTTTATGAAGATAACAACTCTTACTTTGGCGATTTATCAGCCATTATTATTGAAAACATGCCTTTTTGGGCAGATTTTAGTTCAGCTCCAAAACAAGAGGTAGCTCTTATGAGTGAATGGGAAGCTAAAATGGAAGCTATTATCGATGAAACCATTAATGAAAATATTACTAGTTTAGTGGGGGTTCCTTCCTGGATGCTTGTGCTTTTAAACCGTGTACTGGAAAAAACAGGGGCAAACAATATTCTTGACGTATGGCCTAATTTAGAAGTTTATTTCCATGGAGGGGTAAACTTTAACCCCTATAAAGAGCAGTATAAAAAGTTAATTCCCAAGAAAGACTTTAAATATTACGAAAGCTATAACGCATCAGAAGGCTTTTTTGCTATTCAAGATAAAAATAATTCTGACGAACTTCTATTAATGTTAGACTACGGTATATTTTATGAGTTTATTCCAATGAGAGAATATAACGGAGAAAATTCAACGGCTATTCCTCTCTCAGAAGTACAAAAAAACGTAAACTACGCAATGGTAATTTCTTCCAATGGCGGTTTATGGCGCTATTTAATAGGCGACACTGTTAAATTTACATCTACACATCCTTACCGTATAAAAATCACCGGACGTACTAAACACCATATCAACGTTTTTGGTGAAGAACTAATCATTGAAAATGCCGAAGAAGCGTTAAAAATAGCTTGTGATAAAACCGATAGCACTATCAAAGACTATACGGTAGGGCCTGTTTTTATGGATAGTAAGGCTCAAGGATCTCATGAATGGATTATTGAATTCGGAAAATCGCCGAAGAATATATCATTCTTTACTGAACTCTTAGACAACTCTTTAAAAACTTGTAACTCCGACTATGAAGCCAAACGTTATAATAATATGACGTTGTCTATGCCGAAAATACATCAAGCCCGTGAAGGTTTATTTTATGATTGGCTAAAAACAAAAGGTAAATTAGGTGGACAACATAAAGTACCTCGTTTATCAAATAAGCGCGATTTTATTGATGAATTGCTCAAACTATAGAGCTCCAGATAATTCTTTATCGAATTAAACATAAAAAACAACGGTCGTATTAAAGGGTTGAACAAACAACAGAAATGGTATAAAAATCCAGATTTATTTTAATGCGATCTTGTACAACCTGCCTTTCTCAAAAACTAAAACATCAGCCGTTCTTAACCACTATTTTTATGGGTAATTTGTATTGGGTCTTAACTGGAATTCCTCTTTTAATAGCAGGGTTAATTATAGGTAGTTCTTCAACTGTTACTTTGATTAGACTATCCAAATGAACCAGTTCTTGCAACACCAAAGAAGAGCCTTTAATATCCTTTAATTCTGTTTTTCCTTGAGCATTGATAACCAAATACACGAAAATAGTTTCCTCTATATCCTTCTCAACAATGAAATCAACTTCCCCTAATGACTTTGCTATTTGCTTTTGCATTTCACTTCTAAAACAATTAGTTCTTGCTTTACCAATTAAAGAATCACATGGAGCAAAGGAAGGAGAAGCATCTACCTTGGCAAAATCTATAACAGTATCAAGAACCTCTAGTGATTTTTTCGGTTTGGTAGAAACAAAGTCACAAGATGTAGTCACGAGCAACAAAAAAGGAAAAACGGCATTATAAACTCTCATCTCATTGATTTAGAGATGAAATATAAAGAATTATTAGGTTAGAAAAAAGTCATCTATAAAAATACGGATAACTTCTCCAAATTAATTTACCAAATATGTAGTAGAAAACATATCCTATCCTAGAACAACTTAAACGCTTCGTTAAGTTTTTAGGTTTCGTAATGGTTATGCAATGCTAAAACTAAGCTACTCTAAAATCAGTCCCTTTTGAAAATAAAACTTTTTAATTTCCTTTAACCGTCTTTTGACCTGTTGTGTTACCATGGAATCTTTCTCGCTAAATCTATCGATATAATTTTTATAATGCTTGTAAGCAATCTTTTTATCTTTAAAATAATTTTCTGACAAGGTTGCCAATTGATACAAGGCTCTGTGGTTTTTATAATTTTCTTTTACTGCGTTGCTATAAGCTCCTAGTGCTTTTTTTTGCATCTGTAACTTTTCATAGACTCGTGCCAGTTGATAGTACTCTGTATCTCTCGATTCTTTTCCTATAATTGTAGCCAATTGATAGTTTAGGCTTGCACCTTTATAATCTTCTTCTTCAAAGGCTATATCACCAAAATAGGTATATACTTTATAATCCGATCTATCCAAGTTTCGAGCTTCTTTAAAATATTTTTTAGCACTTTCATAGTCTTTAAGTTGAAAATAACTACGCCCTAACATTTTTTTTGTATACTTTTTATGAGGTTCTAATGAATCTATTCTTTTTAGCAATTGAATTGCCATTTTATAATTGCTACTGATATAGAGCTTATTAATTTTTAGTTTATTTAGTTCAATATGGTTTGGATTTAACAACAGTCCTTTTTCTACAAATATACTTGCAGAGTCCTGATCTCTTAAAAGAGTAAAGGCTCTTGCCAAACGCTCTATTGCTTTTATATGTGTTCTATTTTTATCATAGGCTTTTAGAAAGCTGTTTATTTTAAGGTTTCTTTCTTTCAATAGCTTGTATGCTATTCCTTGGTAATAATAATAGTTGGCATTTGAACTATCTTTTACTGCCAGTTGTTTAAAAACCTGCAATGCCTTACCCCCCTTTTTGGCATGCAGATACAATTTCCCTAATTCATATGCTATGAGTAAGTTTTCAGCATCCTTTTTATAAAGCTCCTCAAAAACCGTAATTGCTTTATTTAGTTTTTTCCTCTTCTTATACAATCTTCCTAGTTTAATTCTAGTACTATATTCACCCTTAAAGGATAACGCTTTTTCATAAAACACCACCGCTAATTTTGTATGATCAATGGTTTCATAAATGGCTGCTATTCGTTTACACGACTCCCATGTTTCAGGCATCTTTTTTAGTTCCTGAAGTGCCTTTTTATACCTTCCTTTACTGAAAGATTGATCAATAAATTCAAAAGTGGAAGTTTGTGCATCAACTTTTACAAAGCCAATAACTAACATAGCAATTAAGATATTCTTTTTCATGAAATTATAAATTTACAGGTAATTCAACAATACAATCATTTCTAATACAAATTAAAGCTTATGGGCAATGTATACCCCACCCCTACTAATTTTCCGTCTTTTTCTCCAGGCTTCATCTTAGGTAACTTTTTAATCATTTCAATTGTATAATCCTTTAATTTCGGGTGGGGCGCTCGAGCATCTATATTCGAAATATCGCCATCTTTTCCGATGGTAAAAGTAGCATAAACCCTATGTTTACCGGTTGATATTCCTAGGCTCTCAACAATTGACATATCAAAATTAGCTTTAGTGAATTGCTGTACACTTTCCTGAAAACATTTTTTATCTCCCTCATCACATCCAGGAAACGTTGGTGCCTTATCTATCATAGAAAATGGTACTCCGTCACTAACTTCTTTGTTTTTTAAAAGTATCGGTTTTCGATGCATCCCTACCACTTTTCTGCCTTGAAAATCGTAGACCTTAAAATAAAAAAAATCTTCCCTTTCTCTCTTTTTCAAAAAAGTTGTTTGAAATTTAAGAAACTCAGCTTCTTCGTTTTTATCTAATTCATTCAAATCTATCTCTTTCCCCAGAGACTCCTCATTAAACGATATAAAAAAATCTAAATACGTATCTGTTTTTGTTTCTCTAAAACTCTCCTTTTTACCAAAGTAAATTTTCTGAGGTTGCTTCTTTGAATCAACTTCCCCTATCCTATTCTCACTGCATGACGTGTACAATGTCATACTTCCTAATAATGGGATTAACACTAAATATTTTAATTGCTTTCTCTTTTTTGATTGACTTTTTGTCATCATAATAATTCGCTTTTTAACTAATGAATGTTTATAAAATTGATTAACAAATGAAATAGTCTCTACCTGAAAAATATCACAAAGTAAATTGTTTATATACTTATTTTTTTCTGTTCCCTTTATAACCTTTGCGTCTGATATATATTCATGCACCAACGATATCCTGTTTTGATAGATATACACCATAGGATTAAACCACATAACAACTCTTAACATCTCAAAAATTAACAAATCAATGGTATGTTTTTGCTTACTATGAACCAATTCATGTTGTATTATCTTCTCTTGCTTATCGCAAGGAATTTCTTCTCCTAAAAAAATATATTTAAAAAACGAGAAGGCATTTGTTGCATTTGGCAGCAATACGAGTGTATAATCTTTCTTCTCAAGAAGATTATTAGTACGAATTAACCGTGCAATTTTAGCTAGTTTATACATAAAAACAACTAAAAAAATAAAACATACCAGTGCATACAATACATCTACATAATGAACAGCCTGATACCATGCAGATTTTTCTATAACTTGCTGAGGAGACAAAACAACCTCTGGTAGTAAAATACTATATTCTTGTGGTAACGATTTTTGAAATGACGATAACTTAATTAAGGGAAGCACAAATGACAACAAAGCTGTACTAAGTAAATAATACCTGTTTTTTGTAAAAAAAGTTTCTTTGCTTAACACAATATCATATACCAAAATAAATAGCACTTGAAATAATACTACCTGAATACTATAGTTTATCATGATCTTTATTTTTATTTATCTCTTTTAATATATGCTCTAGCTCAGTTATGTCCATTTTATTTTCTTTCATAAAAAAAGAAACCATACTCTTGAAAGACCCACCAAAATACCCATTAACTAACTTATGCAACGTTTGATTACTGTAGGCCGATTTTTCAACTATGGGAAAATACACATAGCCTCTTCCCTTTGGTTTATGCCCCACAAACTCTTTGTTCTCTAATATTCTTATAATTGTTGAAACCGTATTATACGCGGGTTTCGGATCGCCTAGTTCTGCAATCACCTCTTTTACCGAAGCTTCTTTTAATTGCCATAAAACTTGCATTATTTGCTCTTCTGCTTTTGTTAACTGTTTACCCATTTACTTTTGATATGATTGATTCTACTTTTCAAATATAACTAAAAAATTAGTTAAAACTAATTTTTTAGTTATAAAAATGTAACAAGAGGTAACTTTTATCGTCATATGTATATATGAGTACTCTCTAAATCATTAAAAAACCAACTAACCATGGATATTTTTTTACTACTTTTTGGTGTTATTTTTATCTGCTTAGGTATTATAGGTTCATTCATGCCAATTCTACCTGGCCCTATTACAGGTTGGCTTGGGTTGTTACTTTTGCATTTAACAACATTTGTACCTATGGACACTCCATTTCTAACCATTACGTTCATCGTAGCTTTATTTATTTTTATTCTTGATTACTTCATCCCTGCCATGGGCACTAAGAAATTTGGCGGTTCAAAATACGGTGTTTACGGCACGACTATTGGTTTAATCATAGGATTACTATCTCCCATTCCTTTTGGTATCTTGATTGGCGCGTTTGCGGGAGCATTAATTGGTGAATTGCTGTATGACAGTAAAGATACAAACAGAGCATTAAAAGCTTCTTTTGGTGCTTTCTTAGGTTTTTTAGCCTCTGTAACGATAAAGTTTTCGGTTTCCGTCGTGTTTTTTATACTCTTTCTAACGACCTTTTGGAAAAATAAGGAAAGTTTCTGGTTGAATTAAAAACAAAAAAAAGCAACCCATCTCAGGGAAGCTTTCCATTGGTAACAAAACCATGGTGCATCTAAGCACCTTAACAACACAACTAAACGCTGCCTATTAAAACAAGACAGCCTGCAAATATACAAACTTTTATTATTCTTACAAATTATTTTTGTTTTCTATCGAAAAAACTCCATTTAGCATGCGTTGGTTTATTGTGCAATTGATTGTATCTTTGCGGTTTTAAATTAAGAAAATTAAAAATTAAGCAATGCAATTATCAGAACAAGAAGTTGTACGTAGAGAAAAACTCACCAAATTACGTGAATTTGGTATCAATCCTTATCCAGCAAATTTGTATCCACTCGATGCAAACTCTAAAGAAATTAAGGAGGCTTTTAAGGAAGGTAAGAAAGTTGTTATTGCAGGAAGGTTGATGTCTCGCCGTATCCAAGGAAAGGCTTCTTTTGCTGAATTGCAAGATAGTCATGGTAGAGTGCAGCTATATTTCAATAGAGATGAAATCTGTACGGAAGAAGACAAAACCCTTTACAATGAAATTTACAAGAAATTATTAGATATTGGTGACTTTATTGGCATTGAAGGAGAGCTATTTACCACACAAGTAGGTGAAAAAACAGTATTAGTTAAAAATTTTAGCATCCTTAGTAAATCGTTAAAACCGCTACCACAACCGAGAGTTGATGCTGACGGAAATGTTTTTGATGCCTTTTCTGACCCAGAGTTGCGTTATCGTCAACGTTATGTTGATTTGGTGGTTAATCCGCAGGTAAAAGATGTATTTGTAAAACGCACAAAATTATTCAGTGCCATGCGTCAGTTTTTCAATGATGCTGGTTATTTTGAAGTAGAAACTCCTATTTTACAACCTATTCCGGGAGGTGCGGCAGCAAGACCTTTTATTACCCATCACAATGCACTAGATATTCCGCTTTATATGCGTATCGCAAATGAGCTATACCTAAAACGTTTAATAGTAGGTGGTTTTGACGGTGTATACGAGTTTTCAAAGAACTTTCGTAATGAAGGAATGGATCGAACGCATAATCCAGAATTTACAGCAATGGAAATTTATGTAGCCTATAAAGACTACAACTGGATGATGGAATTCACTGAGAGCCTGTTAGAGCATTGTGCCTTAGCAGTAAACGGAACTACTAAAGCGACCTTTGGAGAGTATGAAGTTGATTTTAAAGCACCGTATGCTCGTGTTACCATGGCAGATTCTATTGAGCATTTCACTGGTTTTAATATCAATGGAAAAACAGAAGATGAAATAAGAGAGGCCGCAAAAGAAATGGGTATCGAAGTTGATAATACCATGGGTAAAGGAAAACTAATTGATGAGATTTTTGGAGAAAAATGTGAAGGGAATTATATTCAACCCACCTTTATTACAGACTATCCTAAGGAAATGTCTCCTTTGTGTAAGGAACACAGGGATAATCCGGAACTAACAGAACGTTTCGAATTAATGGTATGTGGTAAAGAAATTGCCAATGCTTATTCAGAATTAAATGATCCTATTGATCAAAGAGAACGTTTTGAAGCTCAGTTAAAGCTTGCAGAGCGCGGAGATGATGAAGCTGGTGAATTTATTGATTATGATTTCTTACGTGCCTTAGAATACGGTATGCCTCCAACTTCAGGACTTGGCATTGGAATGGATCGATTAATCATGTTTTTAACAAATAACCAATCAATTCAAGAAGTACTGTTCTTTCCACAAATGAAACCAGAAAGAAAAGCTCCTACAGTTGTATTAAACGATGATGAGAAAGCTCTTTTGACATTAATTGAAAAGGTAGAAAAAATTGATCTCAATGAACTAAAAACTCAAAGTGGATTGAGTAATAAAAAATGGGATAAAACCATTAAAGGTTTAACGAAAAACAAACTAGCCAAAGTTGAAAAAACAGATGAAGGTTTGTTCGTTGAATTAGTTTAATATTCCTCATACTAAGCAATACAAAAAAGGAGTTACTCATCGTAATTCCTTTTTTTATGACTAAAAACGAACGCTATTAACGATTATCAAGTTGTTTTATGCATACTCAAAAGCCTTTTAACAATTCATTTCTATTCATGCATAAAAAAGTTGCTGAAGAACTTTCTATTCAATAGTTTTGACTCATGACGCATTCTAGTTCTCTTTGGCACCTTGCCCAGCAAAAGTTCACAACTAACAAAACAGGTTTTTTTAGTTTCTTATACATTGTGTTTTGTGGGCTCGTCGCCATTTTTTGTTATCTTCTTGCCCCTGATAACAGCAATTCGGCAAATCAAATGCACTTAGAGATTCACTCAAAACCTCCGGGTTTTTCTGTACAATTATTACAAATTCCATCAAATCTACCAACCAAAGAAAATTGGCTTTCTGTTTTACTACATGGAAAACAAAATACATCCACTGAAATTCCTATAACCTCCTACACAATCAAGGGAAACCAACTCGAAGTATTCAAGTATTCAGATGGCTTGACTAAAAAAATTCCTTTGTCAACTTTTCAAAATCAACCCTTGCAATATATACAACAAAAAACGTTTTGGTTTGGTACAGACAAATACGGAAGAGATTTGCTAAGCAGGTTACTAATTGGTGCTCGAATTTCGTTTTTTATTGGTTTTATAGCTGTTTTTATCTCTTTGGCTGTTGGTATTCCTATTGGTGCTATTGCAGGTTATTTCGGAGGGAAAATAGACACCTTTATTATGTGGGTAATTAATATTACTTGGTCGATCCCCACCTTACTCCTTGTTATAGCCATAACACTTGCATTAGGTAAAGGTTTTTGGCAAGTTTTTATTGCTGTTGGGTTGACCATGTGGGTTGAAGTTGCACGTATTGTTAGAGGTCAAGTCATTACCACAAAACAGCAACAATATGTTGAAGCTGCAAAAGCGCTTGGTTTTTCAGATTTTAGAATCATTTTCAAACATATTTTACCGAATATTTTAGCTCCTATTATTGTCATTTCTGCAGCTAATTTCGCCGCGGCAATTTTAATAGAAAGTGGGCTAAGTTTTTTAGGTATTGGAGCGCAACCACCCACACCGTCATGGGGAGCTATGATTAAAAATCATTATAACTATATTGTTTTAGGGAAACCCTATTTAGCTATGATTCCTGGATTGGCAATTATGAGTCTAGTAATGGCTTTTATGTTATTAGGTAATGCCCTCCGAGATACTCTAGATGTAAAATCTTAGTATCTAGTAGCAACTTTCATCATTATCCGGAATCATATATTAAACAACTACTATAACTATACCCAGAAAACAACAACAGTTCTTTGATCATTTACACGATTATTTTGTTTCAAGTATTAAAATAGAAGTTATACCCATCAACATTATACCATAAAACACTTAAAAAAACGGTATCATTTCGAAGTTTTCATGCCTAATTCGAGTTAAAAGCACTCATAGTATTACTTATTTTATAAATTAGTTAATTTTGCAATTCAAAAATTAATTAATTCGATGAGTTTTATTGTGAATTTTACAACCAGATGGGCTGATTTTGACGCCAACATACATATGCGTCATACGGCTTATAATGACTATGCAGCTGAATCAAGATTGCGTTTTTTTAAAAAACATGCCATTACTATTCAAGATTTCACTAAAGAGAAAGTAGGTCCAATATTATTTGAAGAAAACACCAAGTTTTTAAAAGAAATCCATATGGGGGAAGACATTTCGGTTAACCTTAAAGTGACAGGGCTGTCAAGTAATAGCGAACGTTGGAAAATTCAACATGAAGTTTTCAATAGTAAAGGAAAATTAGCCGCAGTCATTACAGTGTACGGAGCTTGGCTAGATTTAGTAAAGCGTAAATTAACCGCTCCTCCTATGAAATTTCAAAACATATTTAAAGACGCAGAGAGAACAGAAGAATTTCAAGAGATTTTACTAAAGCAATCATGCGGAATTCAAGAAAAGTAAAAGTAGTAACCCTAATCATTGTACTTGCTGTCGGACTTTGGCTTGATAAATCAAAAAAAGAAGAGGTTTCTACACAACATAACACAAAAAATCCCATAAGAAGTACGGTCGGTTTTAATTTCCTACCTACCTCAACCACTGGTGTTATTATTAAACATGATGGTTATCAATTGTCATATAGTGAAACACATGAGCAAGCGGAATGGGTAGCGTACTCCTTACAAAAAAAAGATCTTGTTTACACAAATCACAAGCGTCCTTTTTTTATAAATGACCCAAAAGTTAAAACGAAATCTGCCGATTGGAGAAGTTACAAAAAATCAGGTTATGACAAAGGTCATTTGTGCCCAGCCGGAGACAGACGCGTTTCTAAACAATCGTATAACGAAACTTTTTACACTTCGAATATTACGCCACAAAAACATAATTTTAACGCTGGAATTTGGAATAAACTAGAACAAAAAACTCGATACTGGGCTAAAAAGTACGATCATTTATATGTAATAACCGGAGGGGTCTTAGCTCCTAGCTTACCTACTATAGGCTCGAAAAATAAGGTAAGTGTTCCTAAGTATTTCTATAAAATATTACTAGACTATACGGAACCTGACATCAAGACTATTGCCTTTTTGATGCCACATCAAAACACTAATGAACCTTTATATAATTTCATTGTTTCAATCGACGAACTTGAAAAGCTAACAGGTATTGATTTTTTTCCATCTTTACCTGATGCTATTGAGGAAAAATTAGAATCTTCGTCAAATTACCATCAATGGAGTTTTAGGTAAAGACTATATTATAAAAAAGCCGAGCAAAATGCTCGGCTTTCTCTATATTATAGTTGTGATTATACTATTATAAACTAGCATTTTTCCAAGTCCAAGTTGAAATATCAACTTTAGTACCTGTATTATAGTTTTCACTTGTATCAGCTGCTGAACCGTCAATAACAACATTACTTAATGGTCCATCATCTTTCATATCTATTTGCGTATCATAACCTTCTAAATATAAGTTAGTGATCGTTGCACCAGATTGTTTTTTGAACTGTAAAGCAGTACCTCCTTGTGTTGATATTGCAGTAACATTATCAAACTTTGGATTGTTATTAACTTTATCTCCTTCGAAAGCAGTTGAAAAACCAGCCTTTGTATGAGAGATGTACGTATTTGTAACTGTACCATCCCAACCTTCTGTCCAATCAACAGCATCGTCTTCGTTATTTTCTAAATAGATATTGGTAACTGATACCGTTCCTCCGAAAAACTCTATACCGTCATCTGAACCATTAATTACAGAAACATTTTCAATAGTAGTATCAGAACCTACTGCATATAAAGAAATTCCATTGTACTGAGACTCAGAATTAATTTGCGCACCAGTTCCTTTGATTACCAAGTACTTTATTGACCCAGAATTATCAGTATCATCACTTCCCCCATAAATAAAACCTCCTACTTCTGCTTCGGCGTCAACACCAGCTGTTGTAGTAGCTTTACCACAAATTGTCAAGCCTCCCCAGTCTCCTGTTTGAGCATTTATAGAAGAAATAACAACTGGATTATCAGCTGTACCTTGGATATCTATTTTTCCACCTTTTAAAACAGCGATAAAAACCCCTGTTCCTCCATCTCTAGCTTCAATTTTTGTACCA
The DNA here is from genome assembly GCF_057220795.1 of Tenacibaculum profundicola. NCBI lineage: Bacteria > Pseudomonadati > Bacteroidota > Flavobacteriia > Flavobacteriales > Flavobacteriaceae > Tenacibaculum > Tenacibaculum profundicola. Next base: position 2,235,844 of record NZ_CM170137.1, read on the forward strand.
GCAGGAATCACAAGCTCACCACCATCTTGAACGATATAAGAAGAATTTAACTTGTAAGCAACAGCAGGATCTAATGTCACCTTATCTGAAACTGTTCCTTGAAGAATCGATATATTTGGCGTTAAAGAAGAGTCAACCCAACCAAAATCATCAACATTAACTGTTGGAGTATTCGTATAGTTTAATGCCGGGTTAGCAGGAGAACCATCTATAACCACATTAGTCAATGGCCCGCCATCTTTCATATCGATTGATGTGTCATAACCTGTAAGAGACAATCCTGTAATAGTAGCACCTGATTCTTTTTTAAATTGTAAAGCAGTACCTCCAACAATAGAAACAGCAGTAACGTTATTAAATTTAGGGTTGTTATTAACTTTATCACCTTCAAAAGCAGTTGAAAAACCAGCAATTGTGTGGGAAATATACGTATTATCAACCGTACCATTCCAACCTTCTGTCCAGTCAATCGCATCATCTTCACAGTTCTCTATATAAATATTAGACGCCGATACTGTACCTCCGAAGAACTCAACTCCGTCATCAGCACCATTTACTACAGCCACATTGTCAATAAAAGTACTAGAACCTACTGCATATAAAGAAAGACCGTTATATTGAGACTCAGAGTTAATCTGAGCTCCTGTGCCTTTAATTAGTAAATAACGAATGCTTCCTGAGCTATCACCATCTTCGTTTCCTCCGTACTTAAAACCTCCTACTTCTGCTTCAGCATCAACTCCAGCGGTAGTAGTTGCTTTACCACATACTGTCAATCCTCCCCAATCACCTGGAACTGGATCTGATGATGACATTACTACTGGGTTAGATTCTGTTCCCAACACATTTATCATTCCTCCTTTTAAAACTGCGATGTACACTTCCGTGCCTCCTGCCTCAGCAGTAATTTTTGTTCCTGCAGGGATAGTTAAAGTTACTCCATCCTGAACAATAAACGCATTCGTTAGATTATAAGCAGTACTAGCACTTAAGGTATAATCTTGATCAAGAGCACCGTTCATTACTCCATTATTTAAATCTTGAATTACCTGAGTTTCTGTTGGGATAATCGGATCTGGATCATCGCTACCACAACTAGTAAAAGTCAACGTAGCTAACGATAATGCTACTACTCCTAATAATCTAAATTTTGATTTTCTCATTTTGTTTGTTTTAGTCTTAAGTATATTAATATTTTACCGTTACAAAGAAACTTTATTCTCTTGTTTTAAGTTTTAGTTTTATATTAACAATGGGTTACAGATAGCTTATTAATAAGTGTTTAATGTTAATTAAATATTAATTAGAAAGTATACGAAAAGTTCAGGCTAAATTGTGATCCATTGTTATATCTTCTTACAATTTCGTCTGTTTCTACCCCAGTATTTTGATTTCTAATTAACTGTGTTTGCTCAATATTCGGATTTAACAAATTTCTTCCTATTAATTTAGCTGTTAAACCTTCCATTATTTGCTTACTTAAAACCAAATCCAAGGTTATAAATCCTTTTTCAATGATTTCTTCGTTGAATAGCGTTGCACTATTATCAAAATCTTCCGGATTTCCTAATGAAAAGATCTTATCAGAAGAGTAATTACCCACTAAAGTCGCTATAAACTCATTTTCCGTTCTTGAGTTATATGTTAATGATCCATTCAATATAACATCTGAAGCTCCCTGTAATCCAGATTTGGTTTTGTTGTTATACTGAAAGTTTGGTAAAAGATCTTGCTCAAACCACATTTTAGTCAAATTACCAGTAACATTAAAAATTCCTTTATCGTCTTCATTTTTGATAATGTCAATGCGACCTTCTAACTCAACACCAATAACATCTGCTTGCTTTCCTGTATTAAAAAACTGAAAATTCCCAGAAGATCCTCGAGCCTGAGCAACGTTTATAGGGTTTTTAATCTGCTTATAAAAGGTGGTTGCTGACAATAGCTCAGATCTCGATGGAAAAAACTCCCATTTCAAATCGATATTGTAAACATCTGATTTTTCTAAATTAGGATTCCCTTTTGTGACACGACCTGTTGGTGAAACATATTCAAACGGAGATAATTCCTTAAATTCTGGTAAAGTCTGCGTTACACTTGAGGCAAAACGCAAAAATTGGTTCTCTTTTAATTGGTACTTCAAATTAACACTTGGGTATAGACTGCTGTAGTTTCTTTCAAGATCGTCTATTCTTGGAATACCATTGTTTATATAGTTTGTGATGTCCCAAATAGCCTCTATTCTATCATGCTCATAGCGCAAACCAACATTACCTGATAGATTGTTATCAAAACGAAAATCGAAATTTGCATAACCAGCCAACACTCTCAACTCTGCATTAAACCTATCAACTTCACCTTCTCTTAATCGTAAACCATTATTAAATGCTGAAGGAACAAAAGTGCTTGATAACTCATCAATTGAAGGCGCTTTGAAATCTTTAGCTCTCACTCCTATAAACTGAGATCTAAACGCTCGTTCTTTTTGTCTGAAGTTAAACCCTATATTTAATTTGAAAGGCTTACCATCTTCCTCATCTCCTAATCTTAGTTGATTCTTTATAAATGCGTTGTACTCCGTGTCTTCAATCTTCTGTGTTGACTTTCTTTGTTGATAATCTCCAACATGTGAATATTGTACCTGTGTTGAATTGTTAAAATCATCAAAATTCACTTCATTTCTAATTCTATTAGGTTCTTCTGCTAAAACAAAATTATAACCTCCAGCCCAACTTAAAGTATTATTGGCCATCCACTTGTGCTCTCCCATCAATTGATTTACAAACATAGTCGTTTGCTTATAGTTTTGATCTCTTACAAATGCCTCATCTTCCTTAGGATCTTGATCAAAAACATACCCAAATCCTTTTCTTCCAGCTTCATACAAAATCTCTTTTCCTTTATTCACAAACAACGTATTATACCTTAGTTTATGATTATCGCTTAAACGGATCTTGGCATTGATATATCCCGTTGTATTAATATTGTAAATGAATCTTTCTACATCTCTAGTATCTTCCGTTGCTCCTTTTTCTAAACTAGCAAGTCTAGTTAAACTTGGATACGCCTCATCTTCAATGTTTGCTCGGTAAGCTCTAAAAATTTCTTCTCTGTGATTTGCAGATTCTGAATGAGATACCGTTGCAAACAACTTAATCTCTTTTCCAAAAAACTCAAACTTTTTACCTGCAGAAAAAGAAACTCCAAAATTAAGAGGTTTATTATCGACAGATTGGGTGTCCCAACCTTGCTGTGTTATTAAATCAATTAATGCATATTGTTTTTTATGAAACCCAAATGTTACATCGTCATAAATAAGAGTTTTTCTGAATTTTCCATCTAAATTTAATAGGTTAGAATTTGAACCTCCATTTACACTTACTGTAAACAAGTTCTTTGAAAACTCTTTTGTTGAAATATCAACATTCCCTGAAGCTTCATCTGCATATTTCGAGGCAACAAATGTTTTACTAATCCCTACATTTTGAATTATGTTAGTAGAAAATAAATTCAAATTAATGTTCTTTTTATCAACATCATCTGAAGGTATTGGCAATCCGTTCATAGAAGTAGATAAATAACGGTCGCCCAAACCACGAATATATATATCTCCTGTTCCTTCACTCTTTGTTACTCCAGAAATTTTTGTGGTAGCTGTAGCGGCGTCTGAAACCCCTTTCTTTGACAACTCTTGAGCTCCAATACTTTCTTTAATGACGGTAGCTTTCTTTTGTGCCAAAAGTAACGCGCTTTCTTTTTCTCTACTAACTGTTACGTTAATTTTAACTTCCTCTAAAGAAACACCTTCATTGGCCCCTAACAATTGGTTAACAATAATTGTTTCACCTTCTTTTACAACTATTGCTTTTTCTACTGTTTGATACCCCACAAAACTAAAAACAATAGTTTGGTTCCCTGATGGTGCAGTAAGAGCATACTTTCCATCAATATCTGTTGTTCCCCCTATTGATGTACCCTTTAAAAACACGTTCGCAAAAGGTAACGACTCACCGTTCATTTCTTTATCTGTAACGGTTCCTGATATAGTCCCTTTGCTTTGAGAAAAGACTAAATTACATAAGCTTAAAAAAGCTACGAATAGTATTTTTTTCATCCTATACTTTGAATTCTGTTTATTTATTCTGCAAAACTCAAGCTAAGTTGTAAAGCTAATGTTACCTCTAAATTATTGTTGTATTATTAGAATGTTTCGCTAATGTTAAGAACACTTATAAAGATTATTTTAATGTTAACTACGCGTGTTTTTTATTCTATTTAGGTATTTAACCAAGATTTTCTTCAAGCTTTTTTCTGATAAAAATGTATTAATCTGCTCGTCAATTGTATTGTCTAAACCCAACAAAACAGTGGTAGGGTAGACGATTGTGCCATTTTTAGTAGCCAGCGCTTCGGCTAATTCATGAATACCAGATCTGTACCCGTTACTTCTAAATTTAAACTGGCGACTTCCTATTAGAATAGTTTCTTTTGACTCGGCATCAAGCATCACAAAGTAAAAATTCTCATTCAGCACTTTCACTATATCTCGATTGGTAAACGTGTTTTTTTTCATAGCAAAACAAAACTTACACCAATCTGTATGTATAAAAACAACTATTGGTTTCCTTTCTTTAGCTTGTTCTTTTAACGCATTTTCAAATGAATACACACGAGGAAACACTACACCTGTTTGAGAAAACAAATGTAGTGTTACAGAAAACGTTAATAGCACTAGTGCTTTTTTCATTAAAATAGTTTATACCTAAGCCCCAAGAACATTCGGGTTCCTTGGTTTGACGCATATACATAAGCTGGGTCAAAACGATCACTAAAAGGATCGTCAGCATTTAAAATACTATTTGCTGCCGGCGTGAAATTAAGGATGTTTTTAACACCTCCAAAAACTTCAACACTACTCTTAAATTTTTTTGTTACTTGAATATTCTGAATACTATACCAAGGAGATACAGGAGATCTTGGATCCGTAAAATTTGTAACATCATCATCATTTAACAATGGTAAATCCATCGGTGCATAAACATTCCCGGTATAATCTATAGCTAGATCAATAGAAGGTATCTTATACGAAATACTCCAAGTTCCACTAAAACTCTCTGTCAATAATTGTCTTTCCCTAATTCCATTTTCAGTAGTAGAAACATCCATCAAAGTTGCTCCAGCTATAATTGACAAACCATTTTGAAAGTTTATATCGGTATTTACCGATACCCCCTTAGAAACTGAATTCCCTGCTAAGTTTCCATAGATAATTTTACTAGAATCTGTTTCATAATCTGGAATTATCTTATTATCAAAATACGTGTAAAAAGCACTTGCGTCAATATTAATAATGGTAGTATTTCTCGTTACAATTTTCTTCACATAATTAATATTGGTGTTCCATGAAGTTTCAGGCAATAATTCATCTTTGAAAAACACCTCTCTATTCCCTGTTAAAGCAGCATGATCTTCCGTAAAAACATTTGCCACTCTAAAACCATTACCTACACTTATTCTTATAACATCCTCATTGTTTTCAGAATTCCATTTATAATTTATTCTTGGAGAAAATATGCTTCCGTGTACACTATTATAATCAAATCTAGCACCCAAAAGAAGTTTATTATTTGGTGCTAAGCTTATTTCGTCTTGAACAAACATCCCTGGCAAGTGGGTAATTGATGGTTTATTATTCAAATCACTACCAGTAGCTGGCGTATTATCATCGTAATACGTGTACCTGTAAGCCATACCCATTAAAACATCGTGTTTTTCACCAAAAGAAGTATCCCAAACTAACTGCCCAAAACCAATAAGTTGATTCGCATCATATAGCGTTTCACCATAATAAGAGTTCTGAGAATGACCATTCATACTAAATTGAATACTCAATTTCTCCTCTGTTGGCAACTGATAGGTTCCAAAGGTTTCCCATCTGCTTGTGTAAATACTTTCTCCGTAAATTTCATCTCCACCTCTATATTGTGGAGTCCATTCCATTTCACCTCCCCATCTATCTTCATATACATAACGCCCAGCTACCGTAAAAACTCTATTGTTTTTTCTATCAAAAGTAAACTTGTTAAAAATAGAAATTCGATCCTGTAAGGTTAAATCTGTAAAACTGTCTTTGTTATTATCAATGGGGTTTTGATAATTAAAATAATTCACCCCTAACAACCCATTTACTTTATCTAATTTATATTTAAACCCTAGATCTGTATTTACCTCTGCCCAAGAACTCGCATAGGATTCAACAGTTAATAAGGGGGCAGATGCTGGATTTTTGGTGATGATATTAATTATTCCACCTACCGCTTCAGAACCATATAACGTAGATGCAGGGCCTTTTACTATCTCAACCCTTTCAATTAAAGCCTGAGGAATCCCAGTCAATCCATATACTGTTGACAAGCCGCTTACAATTGGCATACCATCTATTAATACAAATGTATAAGGACCTTCTAACCCATTAATATGAATATCCCCTGTGTTACATACACTACAATTTACCTGAGGGCGCACTCCATTCACATTTTGCATTGATTCAAATATAGAGGGAGCCGGATTTTTAGTAAAAAAAGCAGGTGAATATACTTCAACAGGAACAGGACTATCTAACCTATTAACTGGCTTCATTGTACCTGAAATAACTACCTCTTCCAAAGAAGAAGTAGTTTCCTGTAAACTAAATTCTTTTACTAACGTCTTATTCTTTAACAAAAACACTTTCTCTGCTTGGGTTTTAAACCCTATAGACGACACAACTAGTTTCTTTTCTCCTACAAGCTTTATCTTTAATAAGTAGTTCCCTTGCTTATCCGTAACAGTACCTATACTCGTTCCTTTTATAAAAACATTAGCCATTTCAAATGGTTTACCGTTAAAAGTAACCTTTCCTTTTATTGTACTTTGCGAAAACCCTTTAATAAAAAAAAGCACTAATGCAAAGGTAAAATAAAGCTTCACGCTATTTAAGTTCATTCTATTTAAAATTTTAACTTTTTGCAAAGGTAAATTATTTTTTAGACAAACCTAAAAATATGTTTATATAAAACAAAAATTGTATGTTTGCCTGTGAATATGAAAACACTATGTTTAGTCAATCTGAAGAGAATTACATTAAAACAGTTTATTACTTAGGTACCAATTCTAAAAAATGGGTAAGCACCAACGCAATAGCTAAAAAATTAGACACCAAAGCTTCTTCTGTTACTGATATGATAAAAAAGCTATCAGACAAAGAAATTGTTGTATATAAAAAATACCAAGGAGTTACCTTAACTGACTTTGGCAGAAAAACAGCCGCAAACATTGTAAGAAAACATAGGTTATGGGAAGTTTTTTTAGTTGAAAAATTAAATTTTTCATGGGACGAGGTACATGACGTTGCCGAACAACTCGAACATATTAAGTCTCCAAAATTAATTAGCGAACTAGACGCTTTTTTAGATTACCCAAAAAGAGACCCTCATGGCGACCCAATTCCTGATAAAAACGGCAATTTACAAGTAATCGAAAAAAGTTTATTGTCTTCACTAGAAGAAGGTCAAACAGGAATTTGTGTAGGAGTTGATGACAGTTCATCTCAATTTTTAAAGTTTTTAGACAAGCAAGGAATTGCCTTAGGGGAGCATATCGAAATACTAGAAAAAGAATCTTTTGATGAATCTATACAAATAAGAATTAGTAACAGAACGATTACCATATCTAACAAAGTTGCCAGTAATATTTACATACAAAAACTATAAAATGAAAAAAATTATACCAGTACTTATTATCGCAACAATGATTAGTTGTTCTAGTAGTACAAAAAAAAAGAATGCTAAATTGAGTGTAGTCACCACTACCACCATGATTACGGATTTGGTGAAAAATATTGGAGGAAACTATATTGAAGTAACGGGTTTAATGGGTTCTGGCGTTGATCCACATCTGTACAAAGCAAGTGAAGGTGATGTCTCTAAATTAGTCAATGCCGATGTGGTAATTTATAGTGGATTGCATCTCGAAGGAAAATTAGAAGAAGTATTTGAAAAAATGCATCATCAAAATAAAAAAACTATCGTCATTTCAGATATACTCAAAAAGAACACTTTAATTACTTCTGAAAATTTTGCTTCGAATTACGACCCTCATATTTGGTTTGATATTAACAACTGGATAAAAATTACTTCCTATGTAGCTGCTAAATTAGCTGAATTAGACCCTAAAAACGAAGCTTCTTACAAAGCAAATGCACAAAGCTACCTAAATGAATTAACCGTTTTAAATACTGCTATTTCTTCTAAAATAAATGAACTACCAGAAGCGAAAAGAATTTTGGTTACCGCTCATGATGCTTTTAATTATTTTGGGAGACAGCATAAATTTAATGTCGTTGGACTACAAGGGCTCTCCACCGCTACAGAGGCAGGTGTACAAGATGTTCAAAAATTAGCTAAATTTATCATTGACAATCAAGTGAAAGCTGTTTTTGTAGAAAGCTCTGTACCCAAACGAACTATTGAAGCACTGCAGGAAGCCGTAAGAGCAAAAGACCATCAGGTTGTTATTGGAGGTACTTTATATTCTGATGCTCTAGGCAATGCCGGAACAGCAGAAGGCACCTACATTGGTATGTATAAGTATAATGTGAATACGATCATTGATGCGTTAAAATAATATGGAAACAAAATATGCAGTAACTATTGACGATTTAACGGTAGCCTACAATTATAAACCTGTATTATGGGATATTGATTTAGCCATACCTGAAGGGGTTTTAATGGCAATTGTCGGACCAAATGGTGCCGGAAAATCAACATTGATCAAATCAATTTTAGGAATTATAAAACCAATTGCGGGTAGCATTACCGTATACGGAAAACCGTATCATAAACAACGTAAACTAGTTGCCTATGTTCCTCAAAAGGGTAGTGTAGATTGGGATTTCCCCACAACGGCTCTTGATGTAGTGATGATGGGAACTTATGGAAGTTTAGGCTGGATAAAACGCCCAGGTAGCACTCAAAAAAAAGCCGCTTTAGAGGCTTTAGAAAAAGTAGGAATGCTGGCGTTTAAAAATCGTCAAATTTCTCAACTCTCGGGCGGTCAACAACAACGAGTGTTCTTAGCAAGGGCTCTAGTGCAAAATGCATCTATCTATTTTATGGACGAACCTTTTCAAGGAGTAGATGCAACAACTGAAATAGCCATTATTAACATCTTGAAAGAATTACGAAAGGCAGGAAAAACAGTTGTCGTTGTACATCATGACTTGCAAACGGTTCCCGAATATTTCGATTGGGTAACTTTTCTAAATGTAAAAAAGATTGCTACCGGACCCGTAAAAGAAATTTTTAATGACGACAACCTAACTAAAACTTACGGAATCAACTATAAAGTAAGTGTGCAACAATAATGGATTTACAAGAATATTTTAACCTAGTCTTTTCCGATTACACACTTCGAACCATTACAATCGGAACAGCGATTCTTGGCGCTATCTGTGGTATGCTAGGAAGCTTTGCTGTGTTAAGAAAACAAAGTTTATTAGGTGATGCTATTTCTCATGCCTCACTTCCAGGTATTGCTATTGCTTTTTTAATTACAGGAACAAAAGACACCAACGTTTTGTTATTAGGAGCGTTAATCAGTGGATTAATTGGCGCTTTTTGGATTAGAGGTATCATAAAAAACACGCATTTAAAAACCGATACCGCTCTGGGTTTAATTCTATCCATTTTCTTTGGCTTTGGAATGTTACTATTAACATTCATCCAAAAACAACCCAATGCAAATCAATCCGGTTTAGATAAATTTTTATTTGGCCAAGCAGCAACATTACTCATTAAAGATGTTTGGTTTATGGCAATTGTTACTGGTATTTGTTTAATCGTCTTGCTTCTTTTCTGGAAGGAATTTAAAATATTACTTTTTGATGCCGACTTTACAAAAACACTAGGTTTCAACACCAAATTTATAGATATTTTAATTACTAGTTTTATTGTACTAGCTATTGTTTTAGGCCTACAAACAGTTGGTGTGGTTTTAATGAGCGCCATGTTACTAGCTCCTGCCGCGGCTGCTCGACAATGGACAAATAGTTTGAGTGTTATGGTGATTTTGTCTGCCTTTTTTGGAGCACTTTCAGGTGTTATCGGTACAGGAATTAGCGCTAGCCAATCTAACTTACCTACAGGACCTGTGATTGTTCTTGTGGCTGCCGTATTTGTGGTTATATCATTTATTTTTTCCCCTTCAAGAGGCCTGTTGTTTCGCCAAATTCGACTCTTAAAAAACCGTCGTGACTTAAAACTCCATAAAACCCTCTCATTTATGTTTGACCTTGTCAAAACACACGAAGACAAGTCACATCCGCATACCATAAAAATTTTAAATAATTTTCAAGGGTATACCAGAGGTACTTTAAAAAAATTAGAAGAACGAAATTATATCAAAGTAGAAGGAAAAATGTGGTCAATGACAAAAGATGGCTTTTCATTTGCTGGGAATTTATACAACCAAAATCAAGAAAATGAGTAGCGCCCAATTAGAAATACAATTAATCGCGAGCTTAGTAGCCATCGCTTGTGCCATCCCTGGAACATTTTTAGTATTACGAAAAATGGCATTGATTAGTGATGCTATTAGTCATTCTATCTTGCCTGGTTTAGTTATTGGTTTTTTTATTACCCATGATTTAAATTCTCCTTTACTTATTTTAATGGGAGCACTCTCCGGTATTATTACCGTTATTCTTGTAGAATATATTCAAAAAACAAAACTAGTAAAAGAAGATACAGCTATCGGACTCGTATTTCCGGCATTGTTTAGTATTGGTGTAATTTTAATTGCCAAAAATGCAAATGATGTACATTTAGATGTTGATGCTGTATTGCTGGGCGAATTGGCTTTTGCTCCATTTGACAGATTGTTATTTAACAATATCGATTTAGGCCCAAAATCTATGTGGGTCATTGGAAGTATTTTGGCAATAACAATCGGTTTACTCATAGCCTTCTTTAAGGAGTTAAAGATCAGTACATTTGACTCAGGCCTTGCTACTGCTTTGGGTTTTTCTCCAGCAATTATTCATTACGGCCTCATGAGTATTGCATCTATCACAACAGTAGGTGCCTTTGACGCCGTAGGCGCCGTTTTAGTTGTTGCATTAATGATTGCTCCAGCCGCAACTGCTTACCTGCTTACTAATGATTTAAAAAAAATGCTTGTATTAGCGGTCCTGTTCGGAGTATTTTCTGCCATCACAGGATATTGGGTAGCGCATTGGCTAGACGCTTCTATATCTGGATCCATGACAACCATGTTAGGGTTGCTCTTTTTATTCGTCTATTTATTTGCACCAAATAACGGATTAATTTCAGTGCTCTACCGAAATAAACAACAACAAAAAGAAGTGCAGCTACTTACTTTCCTGCTACACCTAAGCAACCATTCCGAAAAAAAAGAAAGACATCTCAATCATTTAAATGAACACATTAACTGGCATAAAATAAAAGCAAAATTGATTGTAGAGTTCGCTAAAAAAAACAACATGATTTCCATTGAAAACGAAATTATCTCCCTTACTCCTAAAGGAAAAATATTTACCGAAAAAGCAATTGACTACATCATAACCAATGATGATTCAAAAATAGAGTCCATGAAAAAAGATTTCTTTTTGTTTAGGGGTTAAGAAACAGCCTCTCTCTAAAAATTAAATGTTACCCTACTAAGCAAAATATTGTTTTCGCCCCACAAAAAAGAACAAATACAAAAGGGTGTTTTTTTGTCATTTAATTCAAAAAAAACTACTTTGCGTTAAATTATAACTTCTGTGCATACACCTTCTAGCTTTAAAGTTTACAATGCCTCAGCCGGTAGTGGAAAAACATTTACGCTTGTAAAAGAATATATAAAAATACTTTTACAAGCTGAAGACATTTTTCTTTTTCAAAAAATATTAGCCATTACTTTTACCAATAAAGCTGCAGGTGAAATGAAAGAGCGCGTTTTGAAAAACCTACAAGATTTTTCAGAAGGAAAAACAAATGAGCTACTCCAAATCATTTTAGATGAAGTTTCTGTCGACTCGAAAACCATTCAGTTTCGCAGTAAAAAAATAGTAAGTGCCATTCTAAAAAATTATGCATCCTTTTCAATTACCACCATTGATAGTTTTACTCATAAAATTATCAAAAATTTTGCGTTTGACTTAGGGTTATCATTAAACTTTGAGGTAGAAATGGATGCCGTATCATTACTAAATGAAGCCGTAGATGTATTGATTTCCAAAATAGGATCTGATAAAGATATCACCCAATTACTTATCCAGTTTTCACTGGAAAAAACAGATGACGATAAGTCATGGGATATCTCACGAGAATTAAACGATATCTCCAGAGTTTTATTGAATGAAGACGATCTCAAGCATTTTAAAATCTTATTAACTAAAACGCTAAAGGATTTTACTCAACTAAAAAACACTCTTTTTCTAAACAAAAACACCCTGTTAAAAAAGATTAAAAACACAGGAATAGAAGCACTCAGTATTATTGAAAAAGAAGGCCTAACTCCTAAAAATTTTACTCGTGCCACTTTCCCTAACTTCCTGAGAGATTTAAGCGAATTTAACTCCAAGTTTGATTTTAAAAAACGTAGTGAAACTATTGAAAAAGCAATTGAAAACCATAGCTTCTACACAAAAACAGCCAAACCAGAAGTTATGAGCGCTATAGAAAATATTCTACCTCGCTTAATTGAGTTGTTCTACGAAAGTAAAACCATCTACGGACAGCTTATTTTATGTGAATTAGCCTTAAAAAGTATTATTCCTTTAGCTGTACTAAACAATATAAACACCGAATTAAACACTATAAAAGAAGAAAACAATATTCGTTTAAACGCTGAATTCAACCAACTAATTGCTAACAACATAAAAGATCAACCTACGCCCTTTATCTATGAACGGATCGGGCAACGGTTCATGCATTATTTCATCGATGAAATGCAAGATACCTCTACCCTGCAATGGAAAAATCTTATCCCACTAATTGACAATGCCTTATCTCAAGAAAACAGCAGTCTTTTGTTAGTAGGAGACGGAAAACAAGCTATTTATCGTTGGCGTGGTGGAAAAGCAGCGCAGTTTATACATCTAGGAACCGAATCTGAGAACTCAAAAAACCCTTTTCAGATCAACAAAAAAATCGCAACACTCGAAACAAATTTCAGAAGTTATAGTGAAGTCATAAACTTTAACAATACTTTTTTTCAGCACGTTGCTAATTTCTTACAAAACGAAAATTACAAACAACTTTTCACTGAAGGAAACAAACAATTAGAAAACAATAAAAAAGGAGGGCATGTTAGTCTTTCCTTTCTGGAAAAACTCGAAGACAAAGAAGAAAACACACTGAAATACCCAAAGCAAGTTTTGGCAACCATAAAACAGTTACAAAACGACTTTAATCTTGAAGAGATTTGTGTGCTAGTGCGCAAAAAAGATGAAGGTATGGCTATAGCAAACTATTTATCTGAAAATAAAATACCAATTGTTTCTTCGGAAACCTTATTGCTAAAAAACAACAATAAAGTAACTTTTATAATTAACACTCTTCAGATAATACAACATCCTTCCGACAAAGAAACCTTGCTCGAAGTACTTTATTTCTTATATGATCATTTGAAAGTTAGCGAAGACATCCACACCTTCATCGCAAAACTAATTAAACTTCCTACGTCAACTCTATTTGAAGAATTAAAAAAATACAATACCCATTTTGATGTCAGTACTTTTCACCAACTCCCTTTTTATGAAAAATCAGAAGAAATTATAAGAGCCTTTCACCTAATCAATTCTTCGGATGCTTATATCCAATTTTTCCTTGATATTGTTTTAGAACAGCAAAGAAAAGGTACAGACATTCAAAGTTTTCTAGACTACTGGAAAAGAAAAAAAGACAACCTCAGTATTGTCGCTCCTGAAGGAGCTGATGCGGTTCAAATCATGACCATACACAAATCAAAAGGGTTAGAGTTTCCTGTAGTTATTTTTCCATGTGATTTAGATATATATCATCAAATTAATCCGAAAGTTTGGTTAAATAACCTTCCTGAAGAATTTAATGGATTCCAAGAATTACTCATCCCTTTTAATAAAGAGTTGAATTATATCAGCAAAAGAGGTACTGAACTTTACCATCAACAAAGAGAAGAACTTGAGCTCGATAACTTCAATCTCTTATATGTGGCTTTGACTAGGCCCATAGAACAATTACACATTATAACAGAAAAAAGACTCTCTAAAGTAGGCGAAAACACGAACTATTACTCTGGAATTTTCATCAATTACCTAAAAAAAATAGGGATATGGGACAACGAACTACAGCATTATAGCTTTGGAAACCCCGATAGAATGAGCAAAAAAGAACCACGGAAAAACAAAAGTGAAACTCAAGAGAAATTCATATCGTCACCTTGGCAAGAACACAACATATATATGCTTGCGAGTGCTTCTAAATTATGGAATACTAAACAAGAAGAAGCCATAGAATATGGAAACCTCATACACGAAATGATGTCTAAAATTTACACTGAAAAAGACATTCCTGAAATAATTGAATCATACACCAATCAGGGAAGTATTCAGAAAACAGATGCTTTAGAAGTAGCAAACAATATCAAAAAGATCGTAACCCATCCTAAACTAATCGAATTCTTTTCCGAAAAGGCATCCATATACAATGAGAGAGAAATTGTAACAGCAGATAACCAAATTATAATACCAGACAGATTAATTCTAGCTAACAGCAGTATTACGATTATCGATTACAAAACGGGCAAACCATCAAAAGCGCACCACCAACAACTGTTAAAATACGGAAACACCTTAAAATCAATGAATTTCACTATCCATAAAAAGCTCTTGGTATATATAGGTAAAGAAATTTTGGTTGAAGAAATTTAACATACTAACTTTGACGCGCAAACCTCAATATTCATAAACCAAGTCAATATGTACGGAACTATAAAAGAGCATTTACAAAAAGAAATACAAGAAATCAAAGATGCCGGATTATATAAATCAGAACGTATCATAACATCATCGCAAGATGCGGTTATTAAAATATCAACAGGAGAAGAAGTAATTAACTTTTGTGCAAATAACTATTTAGGCTTGTCAAACAACCCTGAAGTCATTCAAGCAGCAAAAGATGTTATGGATACCCACGGCTTTGGCATGTCTTCGGTTCGTTTTATTTGCGGAACACAAGATATTCACAAGCAACTTGAAAAAAAGATTGCAGAATTTTACCAAAGCGAAGACACGATACTATACGCTGCTGCCTTTGATGCAAACGGAGGTGTTTTCGAACCTTTATTAACGAAAGAAGACGCGATTATTTCAGATAGTTTAAATCATGCTTCCATCATTGACGGGGTTCGTTTATGTAAAGCAGCTCGTTATCGATATAACAATAACGACATGACGTCTTTAGAAGATCAACTTATTGCAGCATCTAAGCAAAATCATCGATTTAAAATTATCGTTACTGACGGTGTATTTTCAATGGACGGCATCGTAGCCAAACTTGATGAAATTTGTGACTTAGCCGACAAATATGATGCCCTTGTTATGGTTGATGAATGCCATGCTGCCGGTTTTATAGGAACCACAGGTCGTGGAACCGTAGAATTAAAGAATGTACTCAATAGAGTTGATATCGTTACTGGAACTTTAGGAAAAGCTTTAGGAGGCGCTATGGGAGGTTATACCACAGGAAAAAAAGAAATCATAGAAATTTTACGTCAACGTTCGCGCCCTTATTTATTTTCAAACTCATTAGCACCTGCCATTGTAGGAGCTTCTTTAAAAGTTTTTGATATTCTATCAAATGATACCTCTTTACGAGATAAACTAGAATGGAATACGAACTATTTTAGAACTGAAATGGAAAAAGCTGGTTTCGATTTAGTGGGAGCCGACGCTGCTATCGTGCCTGTAATGCTTTACGACGCCCAATTATCACAAACAATGGCTGACAAACTTTTGAAAGAAGATATTTATGTTATTGGATTCTTTTACCCCGTTGTACCAAAGGGACAAGCACGTATACGAGTACAACTTTCTGCAGCACATAATAAAGAGCATTTAGACAAGGCAATAAATGCTTTTATAAAAGTCGGTAAAGAGTTAAAGGTAATATAGATAATGTTTCAAAAACTTGCTTTTCTTATAAGTTTTTGTAGATTTGTTTTTGTAAATAAGTTTTAACAACTTACATTTGCGTTATATATAAACGAACTTTTAATTTAAATTTTTAATAATGAAACAATTAAAATTAGCTGTGATGGCTTTGTTTACGTTCGCTACAATTGGAACGATAAGCGCACAGGATTCAGACAATCCATGGGTAGTTGGATTTGGGGTTAACGCTGTTGACTTTAGAATTCCAACAGAATTTGCAGACTATGCTAAGGATTATCTCGGTACTAGTGACTGGAATATCTTACCTTCTGTTTCAAGAATTTCTGTTGACAGATACCTAAACGATGGATTCTCATTACAATTAGCAGGTTCTTTAAACAAGATCGAAACTTTTCGTAGTGAAAACGACATGGATGAGCTTTATTGGGCTATCGATGCAAACGTAAAGTATGACTTAAACAACTTATTCGGTGAAACTGCATGGTTTGATCCATATGTATACTTAGGTGGTGGTTATGCTAACTTAGGAGATAATGGAGAAGGTACTTTAAACGCTGGTTTAGGTTTCAACACTTGGTTTAACGATAACCTAGGGTTAAACTTCCAAACAGGTGGTAAAAAAGAATTTGCTGATAAAGTTCAAGACCATTTTCAACACTCAATTGGTTTAGTGTTTAAATTTGGAGGAAAAGATACTGACGGAGATGGTATCTACGACAAAGATGATGCTTGTCCAGAAGTTGCTGGTTTAAAAGAGTTCAACGGATGTCCTGATGCTGACGGAGATGGCATTAAAGATTCTGATGATGCTTGTCCAGAAGTTGCTGGTTTAGCTGCATTAAACGGTTGTCCTGATGCTGACGGTGACGGAATCGCTGACAAAGATGATGCTTGTCCTACAAAAGCTGGTTTAAAGTCTTTAAACGGTTGTCCTGATGCTGATAGCGATGGAATTGCTGACAACAAAGATAAGTGTCCAAACACTGCTGGTCCAGCTGCTAACAACGGTTGTCCTTGGCCTGATACTGACGGAGACGGAGTATTAGACAAAGATGATAAGTGTCCTAGCGTTAAAGGTGTTGCTTCTAACAACGGTTGTCCTGAAGTAATTATCGAAGATGCTGCTGTTAAAAAATTAAATGATTTTGCAAGAGCAATTTACTTTAACTCAGGAAGATCTTCTTTCAAAAATGGTGTAACTAGTAAATTAGATTTAATTTCTAACATCATGAAAGAATACCCTAAAGCTAACTTTAGCGTTCAAGGTCATACTGATAGTTCAGGTAGAGAAGCTTCAAACTTAAGATTATCTGAAAAAAGAGCAAAAGCTGTATTAGACTATTTAGTTTCTAAATCAGGAATCTCTTCTTCAAGATTAACTTCTCAAGGATTTGGAGAGCAGTACCCAATAGCTAGTAACAAAACTAGAGCAGGTAGAGCACAAAACAGACGTGTTGAAATTAAATTAGTAAAGTAATTTAACTACACACTATATAAATCAAAGCCTCACAATATGTGAGGCTTTTTTTATTGGAAATAAGTTAAAAATACATAGAAACATTTTTTAAATTGGCTTTAAAAAATTACCTTTGCACCTTGAAAAATGAGTTAATACTCACTTAACAAAATAAATAACTTTAATTACATATAGTAATGTCTACAATAACAGGTAAAGTTTCTCAAATTATTGGTCCAGTTATCGATGTTGAGTTTAATACAGAAAATGCTGAATTACCAAAGATCTACGATTCATTAGAAATTAAAAAAACTGATGGTTCTATTTTAGTTTTAGAAGTTCAACAACATATTGGTGAGAATACAGTTCGTACAATTTCTATGGACGCAACAGATGGTTTACAAAGAGGGCAAGAAGTAATTGCCACTGGTAGTCCTATTCAAATGCCAATAGGTAATGATATTTATGGACGTTTATTTAACGTTACAGGAAATGCGATTGATGGATTAGGAGATTTACCTAAATCTGGTGATGCTGGTCTTTCAATACACCGTCAAGCACCTAAATTTGAAGAATTATCTACTTCTACAGAAGTATTATTTACTGGTATTAAAGTAATCGACTTAATTGAGCCTTATTCAAAAGGTGGTAAAATTGGTTTATTTGGTGGAGCTGGAGTAGGAAAGACAGTATTGATCCAAGAATTAATTAATAATATAGCCAAAGGTCACGGTGGACTATCAGTGTTCGCTGGTGTAGGAGAAAGAACTCGTGAAGGAAACGATTTATTAAGAGAGATGTTAGAATCAGGAATTATCAAATATGGTGATGATTTTATGCATTCTATGGAAGATGGAGGATGGGACTTATCAAAAGTGGATATCCCAGGAATGAGAAATTCTAAAGCTACTTTCGTTTTTGGTCAAATGAATGAGCCACCAGGAGCTCGTGCGCGTGTTGCTTTATCTGGCTTAACTATCGCTGAATATTTCCGTGATGGCGCTGGTGAAACACAAGGAAAAGATGTTTTATTTTTCGTTGATAATATTTTCCGCTTTACGCAAGCCGGTTCAGAGGTATCAGCTCTATTAGGCCGTATGCCTTCTGCCGTAGGTTACCAACCAACCTTAGCTACTGAAATGGGAGCAATGCAAGAGCGTATTACCTCTACAAAGAAAGGTTCTATTACGTCTGTGCAAGCTGTATACGTACCTGCTGATGATTTAACAGATCCAGCACCTGCAACAACCTTTGCTCACTTAGATGCTACTACAGTATTATCACGTAAAATTGCTGAGTTAGGTATTTACCCAGCTGTTGATCCGTTAGATTCTACATCAAGAATTTTAACTCCTCAGATTTTAGGTAACGAACATTATGACTGTGCTCAAAAAGTAAAGGAATTATTACAACGTTATAAAGAATTACAAGACATTATAGCCATCTTAGGAATGGAAGAATTGTCTGAAGAAGATAAGCTAGTAGTACATAGAGCACGTCGTGTACAACGTTTCTTATCTCAACCTTTCCATGTTGCTGAACAATTTACTGGTATTCCAGGAGTTTTAGTTGATATTAAAGACACTATCAAAGGATTTACTATGATTATGGATGGAGAATTAGACAAATATCCTGAGGCTGCATTCAACTTAAAAGGATCTATTCAAGAAGCAATTGATGCTGGTGAAAAAATGTTAGCTGAAGCGTAAACCTGTTTTTAGATTTTTAGATACAAGTTATCCGTTAACTACACCTAAAAACTAAAAACTAAAAACTTTAAAATTATGTTTTTAGAAATTGTAACTCCAGAGGCTATTTTATTCTCATCAGAAGTGGATTCTGTGACAGTACCTGGTTTAGATGGTGAATTTCAAATGTTAAACGACCACGCACCAGTTGTATCTTTGTTAGAAGAAGGAACAATTAAAGTTCATATGCATAGTCAAGATCATTTATCTTTTGATGACTTACATGGACTTATTGAAAAATTACCAGCTGATGACAAAGTTTTAACTTTGCAAATAAAATCTGGCACTTTAGAGATGAAAGATAATAAAGTAATTATTCTTGCTGATTAATTGCATTCAAACATTATAAAAAAGCCAAACCTTATATGGTTTGGCTTTTTTGTTTCTTAAACTAACGTCTTTTTAACTATCTTTGTATAGATTATGAATACTATATTTTTATTTATTGGTGGCCCTGAACTTTTTATTATAATTTTAATTGTAGTAATGCTTTTTGGTGCCGACAAAATCCCTGAAATAGCTAGAGGTTTAGGTAAAGGAATGCGTCAACTTAAAGACGCTACTAATGATATCAAAAAAGAGATTAATGATAGTGCTCAAAAACAAGGTTTAGAAACCGATTTTGTGAAAGACATTAATAAAGAAATTAGTGACGTAAAAGACAACTTAGACGATCTTACGGGACCTATTAAACGCAAAAGATAGTACGGACCTATTTAATTCTGCTAATTGTTAACCCGTCTCTAATAGGTAATAATACCGTATCTAACCTACTATCCTCTTTCAGTAATCTATTATATGCTAAAAGCACTTTTGTGTCAGTATCTTTAGGATTAAGCTCTTCAACGACCTTTCCACTCCACAATACATTATCAGAAAGAATCACTCCTCCTGTATTCATTCTACTCATAATTAATTCAAAATAGTGTAAATAATTTGACTTATCAGCATCTATAAATACAAGATCGTAGGTTGCATCTATGGTTGGTATAATATCTAGTGCATTGCCAATATACTGTCGTATTTGATGTTTATATCCGGACTTATGAAAATACTTCTGTTGAAGCTCCTCTAATTCCTCGTTTTTATCAATTGTATGAACCACCCCACCTTCTCTCAATCCTTCTGCTAAGCACAGAGCTGAGTATCCTGTATACGTACCTATTTCCAAAATGGTTTTAGGGTTTATTAGTTTGGAGATCATTGCTAATATCCTTCCTTGATAAGCCCCACTTAACATTCTTGGATTTAACACTTTTTGCCAAGTTTCTTTGCTTAATTCTTGTAATAATTTAGGTTCTGCTTGAGAATGATTAACAGCATAATCGTCGATAGATTCAGGTAAGAAATTCATATTCATTATTTGTTGACAAAATTAAAAAAACGGAATTTATCTTTACAATAAATTCCGTTTCAATCTAACAAAAAATCAAAAATGGCCTTTTTAAAAAAAGGCCGGAAAATATTTTAAATAATTTCTTTTATTTTCTGTTTTAACTCTAGTTTATCCACCTCATTTAAGGTATACTTCTTCGCTTTGCATTCTATAGCTTTACTCTTGTAAATGCCAGTAAGAACATTATTTTGAAATGAATACAACTTACATAATTTACATAATAAAATATGTAAATTCAGTTTCGTTTTTTCAAAAAAAGAGGCCTCTCCATATTGTGCTCTATCACAAATGGCTGTAGCTTCCTTACAAGTAATTTTAAACTTTTTAAACATACTTTAATTATTAAACCAATTTTTCTCTATACAACTCCTCAAGGAAGCTCTAGCTCTATGGATTATAACCCATAAATTGGACGCTGTAATATCCAGTTCCTTACAAATCTCTTCAGTTTCGAATTCTTGTATGGTTTTCATTTTAAAAACCATAGCATATTTTTCAGGCAAACTATTAATACACTTATCTATTTGAGCTTTAAGCTCATCATTTTCTATATCATGCTCTATATCATTCATCCAAGATTGAGGCACACGCTCTTCAATCCAAGACCCTTCATTTTCACCCGATTGATAAAAATTCATTCGCACTTCCGCTTGTCCTTTTCTAGAATTGATTTTCCTATAATAATCGATTATTTTTCGTTTTAAAATCGATACAAGCCAAGTTCTTTCTGTAGATTTCCCTTTAAAATTTTTAGCCGATTTTAAAGCTGCAAAGAATGTTTCTTGAACTAAATCTTTGGCTACAGCTTCATCATTAACACGAACTACCGTATAATTAAATAAATAATCTGCATAGTTATCAATCCACTTATCAGGAGCTAAACTACTAGTGTTTGTTTTAAAGTTCATCACCCCAAATATACATTAAATTTTATTGAATAATATACCATAAAAAAAGCTAATCCTTAGTAATCCAATATATAACACCTGTAACCTCTCCCCAAATCTTTTATACTTTAAAAAACTAATTCATGTTCTTTTCAGTAAATTAAAACACTTTATATTGGCATAAATTTTTCCTAATTCTTATAGATACAGCACTAAAAAAACCAGGAAGACTATGAGGTCATCTCCCCTAATGTACAAAAATAATTCATAAAACCTTATTACCATAAGCTTCAAAGTTTAGAGAATTGAACCTCCAATACTATTTTTGCCTTACCATAAAACATCTGGGAATAATTCTTAAACATTTCAAGAGAATAAAACCTGATACCCACAGAGAATATTTATAATAAAGACTAACAATCAATAGCAGTAAGGAACACATCTAAATACGAGTTTATCTTATAAAACTACTGTAAATTCCATCAAAAAAATGGGGCTAACAAAAAATTAACAGGATAATTATCTAACAAAAATGACTATTTTTACGACATTCAAAAAGAAAACTAATGTCAACAGCAAAAAAGGAATATAAAAGAGTTACAGTTAAATCGTTGATTGAAATGAAAGCAAACAACGAGAAAATTTCAATGTTAACTGCCTATGATTACACGATGGCAAAAATTGTAGATGGGGCAGGAATAGATGTTATTTTAGTTGGAGATTCGGCATCAAATGTAATGGCTGGACACGAAACCACGCTACCTATAACACTGGACCAAATGATATATCATGCCAGTTCTGTTATTCGTGCTATCGACAGGTCATTAGTAATTGTAGATCTTCCATTTGGAACCTACCAAGGAAACTCTAAACATGCCTTAGACTCTGCCATCAGAATTATGAAAGAATCTGGTGGTCATGCTGTAAAACTAGAAGGAGGAAGTGAAATTGCAGAATCTATTTCTCGTATTTTAACTGCTGGAATCCCTGTAATGGGCCATTTAGGGCTAACCCCTCAATCTATTTATAAATTCGGAACTTATACGGTAAGAGCTAAAGAGGAAGCTGAAGCACAAAAACTCAAGGAAGACGCAAAGCTTTTACAAGAATTAGGATGTTTTGCCCTTGTTTTAGAAAAAGTGCCTGCCAAATTAGCCAAAGAAATAGCAGAAAGTTTAACCATTCCTGTTATAGGGATCGGCGCAGGATCTGGCGTAGATGGACAAGTGTTAGTTACGCATGATATGATTGGTATGACTTTTGAATTTAGCCCAAGATTTTTACGTAGATATCTAGATTTGTATACTGAAATGACTAAAGCTTTTGAACAATATATTAAAGACGTAAAGTCACGAGATTTTCCTAACGAAACAGAACAATACTAATTTTTATCGGTTTTTCTAGTAATGAAAGTATTACACTTAGACACCAATCATCCTCTATTAATAGAACAACTAGAAGATTTCGGTTTTAAAAATGAGGAAGATTATTCTTCCACGAAAGACCAAATAGAAGCGGTTATTCACAACTATAATGGAATTATAATCAGAAGTAGATTCACTATAGATTCACAATTCTTGGATAAGGCTACCCATCTAAAGTTTATTGGTAGAGTTGGCGCTGGTTTGGAAAATATAGATTGTGAGTATGCTACTGCGAAAGGGATTCAGTTGATATCTGCTCCGGAAGGTAATAGAAATGCCGTGGGTGAACACACTCTAGGAATGTTGCTTTCTTTATTCAACAAACTAAACAAAGCTGATAGCGAAATTAGAAATGGAAAATGGTTGCGTGAAGAGAATCGCGGTATTGAATTGGATGGGAAAACCGTGGGAATTATTGGTTACGGTAATATGGGTAAAGCATTTGCTAAAAAACTTCGTGGATTTGATGTTAAAACTATTTGTTACGATATCAAACCAAATGTTGCCGATCAAAACTGCGAGCAAGTAAGCCTACAAGAATTACAACAAAATGCTGATATAGTAAGCCTGCACGTTCCTCAAACGAACAATACCATAAACATGATCAATTCTCAGTTTATTCATAATTTTAAAAAGCCGTTTTGGCTATTAAATACTGCCCGAGGAAAATCGGTTGTAACAAGCGATTTGGTTAAAGCAATTAAAGATGGTCAAATTTTAGGGGCTGGATTAGATGTTCTTGAATACGAAAAAAAATCATTCGAAAATCTATTTACAGGCAGTAAAATGCCTGATCCGTTTAAGTATTTAATTGAGTCTGATAAAGTCATATTATCACCTCATGTGGCTGGTTGGACACTGGAGAGTAAAGAAAAATTAGCACAAACAGTAGTTGATAAAATCAAAGAAAATTTTAGTTCGTAGACTACTAAAAATGGAAATGATTAACTGTGCTTATAAACTTCCCAAGCACGAAACACTTTAATTATCAATATTTCAAATTTGTATTCAAAAAAACAACTACTTTATATTTTATTCAATAAAACACCAATTCTAACTCACATTATTACTTAACACCAATTACAATTTGAATTTACTGTAAAATAAAATGGTAAATGGTATAAAACATGCCGTAATCTAATTTCAAAAAGGTAAAAAACGTCTAGAGGTGCCTTCTTCTTTTCTTAAACTAATAGGTAATCATCATAAATATGTCTACTAATTGAAAGAAAATTTAATTATAAACACCTAAAAGCAAGTCTTTTTTTATAAATTTAAGCACTACTTCTAAACTTATAAAAATGGAAATCGTAGATAAAGATGGAAAACGAATACCTCAACAAGATAACAAAAGAATTTTAGCAGGTATTACTGCCATTATACTTGGTGGACTTGGTGTTCATAAATTTATTTTGGGTTATACAAAAGAAGGCATAATTACCTTATTGATTACCATAATATTAACCATTATAACCTGTGGTATATTTTCTGGATTAATGTCACTTATTGGTTTTATTGAAGGCATTCTGTATTTGTCAAAATCAGACGAGGAATTTTTTCATTTATATCAAATAAACCAAAAGCCCTGGTTTTAAAAATTATAATCCATAATATTAATGAATAAATTAAAATAAAATGTCTGAAGAAAACAAAAAACTAGATGAAAATCTTAATGAAGAAGTCAACAAAACTAAAGAAACGATGAATGAGATCTCAGAAAAAGTTTCTGAATTCACGAAGAAAGCGGAAGATAAAGTATCTGAAATACTAGAAAGCGATCAAGCAAAAAACATACAAGCGAAAGCTAATGAGTTTGCTGAAGATGCCAAAAAATCAGTGGCATCAGCTTCGGAGAAAGTATCGGAAATAGCAGGAGACATAGGAGGAAAATTAACAGATTTAGCAGAAGATACTAAAGAAAAAATTTCTGAAATACTAGAAAGCGATCAAGCTAAAAACATGAAAGCAAAAGCTAATGAGTTCGCTGAAGACACTAAAGAAAAAGTTTCTGAAATACTAGAAAGTGATCAAGCTAAAAACATACAAGCGAAAGCTAATGAGTTTGCTGAAGATGCCAAAGATGTTCTTGAAAACATTTCAGAAAAAGCATCGGAAATTGTTGGTGAAGCTAGTGAACATATCGCTGACTTTGCAGAAGATGCAGAAGAGGAAATTAAAGACGCTACCAAAAAAACAAAGAACTTTTTTCAGCGTTTGTTTGGCAAATAAAAAGAAACACTAAAATCAGGGGAGTTTTATACTCCCCCTCTATTGACTTTATAAAAGTCATAAATAGGATAATAAACCCTTTATACTTTTTGATATCGCAAACTCTGCATTCTTTCTTCAAATGTTGTTTGTTCAAGAGGTAATACAACATTCTCGAATAGTCTGCATAAATCTTCTGAATGTTTCTCTGATGACCCTGTCAACAAATTGAAATACACAAATGAGCTCCACATTACAGCCTTGAGTTCAGTTTTCGACTCATTCCACATTCTTATTTCTACGAGTAATTTCTTGTTTCCGTATTCAATCAATTGCGAATCGATAGTTACTGTTTCCATTAAAATCGCAGGTTTCAAATAGGCAATTTGATGTGAAGCGACTACCCAATTTTTACCTGTTTCTTTTCCATGCGTATAAATATCTAAATTGTAATTTGCTATTAACTGATCTTCTCTAGCATTAATTAAATAATTAAAATAAGAAGCATTGTTTAAATGATTAAAAGGATCACAATCTTGAAATCTAATTTTTGTTTTACTTTCTAAGATTTTTGGTAATTTCATAGTATTAAGATTTAAAAATATACTGTTCGGTATATTTATGATTAAAAAAATTTATTTTATCATATGCTGTTTTATCATATATTCCATTGTTTCAGAGACATCAAGCAAATAGCTATCATCTTTCATTATATGTGCCATATATACTGCGCCCTCAATCATATAAAAGAACCGTTTTGCGTATGCCATACTGTCAATTGAAGCGTTAATTTCATTAGATTTCTTTCCGGCCTCTATTAGCAATGAAAATTGTTTCAAAATTCTGTGATTATATGATCGTACCAAATCAGCGATAATCGTATTCTGATGATCTGAATCGACACCAATATTTAAAATCGGACAACCTCCGTATTGTTTACTATAATAATAATACCCCTTATAGAAGGACCCTATATTCAACAACTTAGCTAAAGGTGTTTCGCCTTTATTAATTTCATTATTTAAATCTTTCAGTACCCTACGTATAGAAAACAAAAATGCTTCGGTAGCCAGTTCTTCTTTATTTTTAAAATGCCCATAAATAGCACCTTTAGTTAAACCTGTAGCTGCTGTTATTTTAGACAAACTCATTGCTGAATATCCATTTTTATTGAAAATTGGTGCTATTGTTTCTATAATGTGTGCCTTGGTTCTTTCAGATTTCGACATGGTTTCAAATATTATAGCTTTCCTCCAATAATGTTATAGGTAACTATGGTTTTTACATACTAATGCCAATGTTTCTTTAAAACTAGAGTATAGTTGGAAAAATCCTTCTGTAGTTTTAAAGAAACATTGGTACTACCATACAAATATAACAAAATATACCAAAAGGTATATTTTTTGTTTCTACCCTACCTGAAACAGAATCTTTATTTAATTTTGAACTTTTTCCTAGTGCTGTTACCCTATCCACCCAATACTGATCCGATCCCGTTTGATGAGTACACCAAATTATAAGGTACTCTAAATCCTAAAACACACATACAAAAAATGCACTGAAATTCAGTGCATTTATAATTGTAGAAACTAATACGCTCTATTTATTCAGCGCTTGCTCTATATCAGCGATTAAATCATCGATATCTTCAACACCAACACTTAAGCGGATTAAAGAGTCTGTAATACCTATCTTTAAACGTTCATCCTCAGGAATAGACGCATGTGTCATCGTGTTTGGATGATTTACTAAACTCTCCACACCTCCTAGAGATTCAGCCAGCGTAAATACCTTTGTATTTTCTAAAAAGGTAAATGCAGCTTTCTGGCTTTCATCTTTTAAACGGAAAGAAACCATTCCTCCAAAGTCATTCATTTGTTTTTTTGCAATATGGTGGTTTGGATGATTTTCTAAACCTGGATAATACACCTCTCCTACATTTGGATGGTTTATTAAGTAGTCAGCAATAACTTTTCCGTTTTCACAATGACGTTGCATACGCAAGTGCAAGGTTTTAAGACCTCGTAATGCCAAAAAAGAATCCATTGGTCCAGCCACGGCACCACCAGCAAATTGAATAAAATGCAACTCTTCTGCTAATGTTAAATCTTTGACCATCAAGGCACCCATTACTAAATCTGAATGACCTCCTAAATATTTGGTGGCAGAATGCATTACGATATCAGCTCCAAGATCTAATGGTCTTTGCAAGTAAGGTGTTGCGAATGTATTGTCTACAGCTACTAAAATATCAGTACTATACGCCTTAACTACCTTAGTTATTTCCGTTATGTCGGCAATTTTCATCAATGGATTTGTAGGTGTCTCTAGCCAAATTAGTTTTGTTGCTTTTGACATAGCATTGGTTACGTTCGATACCTCATTCATATCAACAAACTTGAACTGCAGTCCGTACTTTTGAAATAATTTAGTAAACATACGATACGTTCCTCCGTATAAATCATCCCCAGCAATTACTTCATCGCCTGGATTCAACAATCGTAATACACAATCAATTGCAGAAAGGCCAGAAGAAAAGGCAAATCCATGTGTACCATTTTCTATCGCAGCAAATGCATTTTCAAGTGCTGTTCTTGTCGGGTTAGCTGCCCTTGAATACTCATATCCTTTATGCACTCCAGGGCTCGACTGTGCATACGTAGATGTTTGAAATATGGGAGGCATCACTGAGCCTGTCGCTTCTTCGTGTTGCTGACCTCCATGTATTGTTTTTGTATTAAATTCCATTCTCTATACTATTTTACTTGTAACAAAATTACAAAAGTTTACACCAATTTTCTTATAGCCATGATTACACCCAAATGAATACCCTCATGTAAGTTATTAAAAGCAACCGCTCTCTCAAAAGAACTCAACACAAAACCAGTACTCGTTTCATATTCATTATAATCGACAAATATACCGGCTTCAAAATCTTCTTTCAAGGTGTTCGGTAGCCCTATAAATAACTCTTTTACCTCGTCAAAAGTTTCTTCAGTGAAATTTTCAGAAGGTTTTGTCCCTTTTCTGTACTTTTCAATTAAATCGTCAGGGACTAAACATTGTAAATTAGATAACTTATAGTGCAATAACTGTTGTGTTACCACCAAATGTGCAACATTCCAAGCAATATTATTGTTAAATCCTTCAGGTATTGTATGCAATTGCTCCATCGTTAACCCATCTATCATCTTCATAACCAATTCTCTAGATTTATGAAGAGCTTCGAATTGTATATCCATTTTTCTGTTTATTTTAGCTCAAAGATATTGTTAAACATTTACATCATAAAATGAAGAAAGTTTATTTTTTACAAACTTGTGATACCTGTAGAAGAATTTTAAAAGAAGTTAACCTTGAAGGCTTTGAAAAGCAGGAAATAAAAACAACTCCTATAACTGTAGAACAATTAGAGGAAATGTATAATCTTAGTAATAGCTATCAAGCTTTGTTCAACAAAAGAGCTAAATTATACACAGAAATGGATTTAAAAAATCAAAATCTAACCGAAACGGATTATAGACAATATATTTTAGATGAATACACGTTTTTGAAACGACCTGTTTTTATTATAGATGATACTATTTTTATTGGTAATAGTAAGAAAGTAATTGACGGTTTAAAACAAAAAATCCTTACCATTTAAATGGTAAGGATTTTTTGTTGGCCTACTAGGATTCGAACCTAGAATAACGGCACCAAAAACCGGGGTGTTACCATTACACTATAGGCCAATACCTAACTAACACAAATATAAAAATTTATACTTTTATTAGCAAAAAACATTAAATTCTAAAAAATCCCTACGTTTCCGTAAGGATTTTTTGTTGGCCTACAAGGACTCGAACCTTGAATATCGGTACCAAAAACCGGTGTGTTACCATTACACCATAGGCCAATACTTAACTAACATAAATATAAAAATTTATACTTTTATTAGCAAAAAACATTAAATTCTAAAAAATCCCTACGTTTCCGTAAGGATTTCTTGTTGGCCTACAAGGACTCGAACCTTGAATATCGGTACCAAAAACCGGTGTGTTACCATTACACCATAGGCCAATACCTAACTAACACAAATATAAAAATTTATACTTTTATTAGCAAAAAACATTAAATTCTAAAAAATCCCTACGTTTCCGTAAGGATTTCTTGTTGGCCTACAAGGACTCGAACCTTGAATATCGGTACCAAAAACCGGTGTGTTACCATTACACCATAGGCCAATTAAGCATTGCGGGTGCAAATATATACTATAAAATTATTTTGACAAATTATTTTTGCTTTTTTTCTTTTAACAGAACTTTATTCTTTAAAAACAAATCAAAATTATATTTTTGCCTTACTTAAAACACACTAGTTATTAGTACATTCGCAACATCTTATTAAAAAACCATATGAACGAATTTAACTACAAAAAATGGAATACTATTTTAGGATGGGTTTCATTTGCCGTGGCTCTAATTACCTACACACTCACCCTTGAACCCACTGTAAGCTCTTGGGATTGTGGTGAATATATTTCAACTGCTGTAAATTTAGAAGTAGGACACCCTCCAGGTGCTCCTTTATTTCAGATGCTTGGAGCCTTCTTTGCTATGTTTAGTAATGACCCAAGTAACTGGGCATTTATGGTAAATTTCATGTCTGGGCTCGCAAGTGCTTTTACCATATTATTTATGTTTTGGACCATCACCAATTTGGCAAAAAAAATGGTTGTTAAAAATAGTACGTTTGGTAAAAATGAAGCTATCGCTGTTTTAGGAAGTGGATTAGTAGGTGCTTTAGCCTATACATTTTCAGATAGTTTCTGGTTTAGCGCTGTAGAAGGTGAGGTATATGCCATGTCATCATTCTTAATGGCTTTGTTGTTTTGGCTGGGGCTTAAATGGGAATCAGAACTGAACACCCCTAGAGGTAACAAATGGTTAGTTATTATCAGTTTTGTAGTTGGTTTATCATTTGGTGTACATATACTGTCATTACTGGTAATTCCTCCTATTGTAATGCTGTATTTCTTTAAAACGTATAAAAACATCACAACAAAAACTACCGCTATTGCTACCTTTATCTCAATTTTAGTTTTAGCTCTTGTTTTTAAGTTCCTATTCCCATTTACCTTAAAATTCTTTAGTGTTTCAGAACTATTCTTTATTAACCAAATAGGCTTGCCTTATAATTCAGGAACTATAATTGCCGGGATTGTGTTAATTGGTTTATTCTACTTTGCTTTGAAATACACCCGAAAAAAGAACTTAATTGCAGCCAACACGTTAATTTTGTCAGTTTTATTCATTATGATAGGCTTCTCGTCTTGGTTAATGTTACCTATTCGTGCAAATGCTGATACAATTATTAATGAAAATAACCCATCAAGTGCTCGTGAATTATTGGCCTATTACAATAGAGAACAGTATGGTGATGCAAATGTGTTTTATGACAAGTATTACTCTTTTGCTTATAATAGAGAACAAGATGCAGCGAAACCATATAAAGATGACAAACCTAAATATGAGAAAAAAAATGGTGAGTATGTCGTTGTAAATAGATACAAAAACGTTTTACCAAACTGGTCGAGTAAACATAAAGGACTTATCCCTAGAATGGTTGATCCGGCTTCTGAAGAACACTACAAAAGAATTGCAGGAATCCCGGCTGGCAGTAAAAGACGCCCCACCTTTGTTGAAAACATAAAATTCATGGTTGACTACCAATTTGGGTATATGTATGGCCGTTATTTCATGTGGAATTTTGTAGGACGTCAAAACGATATTCAAGGACATCTAGATTTTGAAAATGGAAACTGGTTAAGTGGTATTGATTTTATAGATGAAATGCGACTAGGTTCTCAACAGAGTCTCCCTGATCATATCAAAAATAATAAAGGGAGAAATACGTACTTCTTTTTTCCGTTAATTCTCGGTATTATTGGCTTGTTATACCAAGTTAATAAAGACAGGAAAAACTTATACACGTTGTGTTTATTCTTTGTTTTTACTGGATTTGCTATTATCTTTTATACCAATCCCAAACCATTTGAACCTCGTGAACGTGATTATGCGGTAGTAGGGTCATTTTATGTATTCGCTATTTGGATTGGTTTTGGAGTACTGGCTTTGTATGACTATTTTAAAAATTACGCCAATAAAAAAATGGTGGCTGTTGGAGTTTCTTCTATTTCATTACTCGCTGTACCATTACTAATGGGATTCCAAAACTGGAATGACCACGATCGATCAGACAGGTATTTAGCTCAGTTAAATGCGCAAACATACTTAGAAAGCTGCGATCCTAATGCTATTATTTTTACCATAGGAGACAATGATACCTTTCCTCTATGGTACATGCAACAAATAGAGGGCGTTCGAAGGGATATAAAGATTGTGAATACAAGTCTATTTCAAACAGATTGGTATATTGATCAAATGAAGAAGAAAACCTATGATGCGGACCCTATTCCTTCTAAATTAACTCATGATCAGTATAAGTATGGCACCTTAGATTTAGCCTATTATTACCCCATACCACAATTAAAGGATTCTATTCTTCAAATAAATGATTTTATGCGTTGGATTGCCAGTGACAACGATGCTACTTATTTAGATGCTGGTGATGGCGCAAAAGAAAAATTCTACCCAACTAACAAAATTCGAATTCCTGTTAATAAAAAGAATGTACTTGAAACTGGCTTGGTAGCAATGAAAGATGCTGATAAAATTGTCAATTATATCGATATCAGTATTGATAGGCAAGGTATTTCTAAAAACCGAATTTTAATGTTGGATATTCTGAACAACTTCGACTGGAAACGTCCAATTTATTTTACAGGAGGCGCTAGTGCTGATGAAGAATATATTTGGTTAAAAGACTATTTGCAGTTAGATGGTATGTCGTATAAGTTAGTTCCGATTAAAACGCCAAACAGAGGACGATCTATGTTTGAAATGGGACGTATAGATCCAGAAAAAATGTATGCCAATATTAAGAAGTGGGACTGGAAAACTATTAATAACGGTGAGATTTATTTGGATGAACAAAGTAAGCGTAATGTTATTTCACTGCGTAATAATTTAATGCGTTTATCTGAAGAGTTCTTAAAATCTAATGATTCTGTTAACGCTAAAGATGTTTTGGATTTATCATTATACAAAATGCCGATAAAGGATTTTGGGCATTTTAGCCTCTCTTTAGGGTACCCTGAATTATATTACAGAATTGGTGACAAAGATAAAGCACGAGAAACTGCCGAAACCTTAATTGATATTTTCCAACAAAACCTCCGTTACTACGATACTTTTTCAACTAATGACATTCAGTTGGTTATAGAAAATATAGATACTTATTTATATATGTATCAAAATATTGTACAACAAATCAGTGAATATGATAGCGACGAAGACTATACTAACAAGATCTTTAGAGACTATGTAAGTCATGCTAGATTATTCAGACATCTAATGCCCGATGATGAAGATCCATCAAGCCAAGAATTAGAGCTGGATACTATCAAGCCATAACTGATGAGGTTATATCCTATAAAAACACCACGTATTATTGCGAAGTTATTTTCAAAATTTACGTGGTCTTTTTCTTCTAACAAGAAAGAAATCTATTTAACGTTTGATGATGGTCCAATTCCAGAAGTTACTGAGTTTGTACTATCCAAATTGAGACTCTATAACGCTAAAGCTACCTTTTTTTGCATCGGCGAGAACATAAAGAAACACCCCTGTATTTTCAACGAAATCCTGAAAGATGGTCACAGTATAGGTAACCATACTTTTAACCACTTAAATGGACGGAAAACAACCTTAGAAAGGTACCTCCTTAATATTGAAAAATGGGAAACCATAAGTAATTCGTATATAACCACCACTCCAACAACTAAGCTTTTCCGCCCTCCTTATGGAAAAATCAAACGTTCACAGGGTAATCAGCTTCTGAAAAAAGGATATAAAATTATTATGTGGGATGTTATTTCTGGTGACTTTGACCAATCTATTTCTAAAGAAAAATGCTTAGACAATGTATTGAACAATGCAGAAAGTGGAAGTATTGTTGTTTTCCATGATAGTATAAAAGCACAAGAAAAATTATATTACAGCTTACCTAAGGTACTAAAAGAATTTACCAACAAAGGATATTCTTTTAAAGCTATATCTTAAACATATTGCTGTACTAAACCTATCAGTGTATTGGCGTCCTGATCACCAGTTTGTCGCCATTTCATTTCACCGTTCTTATAAATCATAAACGTCGGATTTCCTTTTACTCGTAATGCATCTGCTAAAATCTCGTTTTTTCTGATATCAATTTTAATAACTTTAGCTTTGTCTCCTAAAGCGGCAGCAACATCACGCAACGTGTCTAGGCTTGGCTCAGATTCACTCCAATCCGCATAAAAGTCAATTAACACTGGTTTGTTAACACTTATGATTTCACCAAATTTTGTCATTTAACGTACGTTTTTAATATAAACCGCTTAAAAGTACTAATTTTTTGTTACTAATATATTATTTAAGCTTTAAAAAGGATTAAAATCAGCCTTTTTTTAACTCAATTACGGATATTTCTGGCCAAATCCCTACTCTACCCGGAAAAGCATGGTATCCAAAACCACGATTTACATTAATATATCTGCCAAACTCCTTATACACACCAGCCCATTGTTTATAAACATATTGTGAAGGGCTCCATCTAAAAAAACCAGGTATTTCAATTCCAAATTGCAATCCGTGTGTGTGTCCACTCAATGTCAAATGATAATTAAAATCATCATTTTTAACCTTGTATTCCCAATGACTCGGATCGTGACTTAATAAAATTTTAAAATCCTCTTTTTTAATTCCTGAAGATGCTTTTTGTAAATCTCCTGCTTTATTAAATCCCTTACCCCAATTTTCAACACCCACCAAAGCTATTTTCTGCCCATTCTTTTCAATATATCTATGCTCATTCAATAATAATTCAAATCCAATTTGAGGATGTATATTTTTAATCGAATTAAAATTAGCTGTTTTATTCTCCTCCTTATCCCATGTTGAATAATCGCCGTAATCGTGATTTCCAAGAATCGAATATTTTCCCATAGGTGCCTTCAATGTTGAAAATAATGAAACCCAATCATCCATTTCATGGGCAAAATTATTTACAATATCCCCTGTGAACAAAATAACATCCGACGCTTGCTGATTTATTAGATCAACACCATAGGCAATCTTTTCTTTGTTATCAAAACTCCCTGAATGAATATCTGTAATCTGTGTAATTGTAAAACCATCAAATGCCTCAGGCAAATCTTTAAAACTTAACTGGTATTTTAGCACTTTATAGTTATACTTTCCTTTAAAGATCCCATACAACAACCCAGCAAAAGGCAATGCAGCTAGCCCTAGCGCTATTTGAGACACAAACTTACGTCGCCCTTCTAACATCTTGGTTTCTCCAGAAGAAAAATACGAAATTCCTTTTCGCATCCAACGAATTAAATCTTCGCCTAGCATAAAAAAAAGCATAATTAATTTTGGCAATAAAACTAATAACAAGAAACCAAATGCCCACTGAAACTCTCGTGTTTGTCCAGAGCTTCGATTAGAAGAAAGTAACACATAAAAGAAGTTGATATACGCTGCGAAACTCAGAAGTAACCATCCATACCTAAAAGTCTTATTCTTGGTTAACACCCTAATTGTCTGAAAAGTATAAGCTTCAAAAGCAGCAATAATGGTAAACGCAATAATAAGTGGCAGTAAACGTGACATAACTCCATTTTTAAATCCCAGTAAAGATACTCGTAAATCTGCAAATCAATTTTTAACATCTTGTTAAAGTTTCGTAGTTTTACCTGCAGAGTTTACAAGAACAATTAATTTAGATTAATTTCGTAATCTATCTGAAAAACAATACTATTTCAACTGGTTTTACATAACAAGATGGCAAACAGAAAACGACTTTTTTTACTAGATGCATTCGCTTTAATATATAGAGGCTATTACGCTTTTATAAAAAACCCAAGAATTAACTCAAAAGGATTGGATACTTCAGCTATTCTCGGTTTTACCAATTCCCTTTTAGATGTTATCAAACGTGAAAAACCAGATTATTTAGCTGTGTGTTTTGATAAAGGAGGCAGTGTTGACAGGGTTGAAGTATTTCCGGAATATAAAGCGAATAGACAAGAAACCCCAGAGGCTATAAAAATTGCTATTCCTTATATCGAGAAAATACTGAAAGCTATGAATATTCAAGCCATCGTTAATGAAGGATATGAGGCTGATGATATTATTGGCACACTCGCTAAGAAAGCGGAAAAAGCTGGTTTAGAAACGTATATGGTGACTCCAGATAAGGATTATGCGCAATTGGTTTCAAAACATATTTTTATGTACCGCCCTCCAAGAATGGGAAATGGTTATGAAAAATGGGGTATCGAAGAGGTTAAAGCAAAGTTCGGTATTGAGCGACCTGAACAGGTCATTGACTTTTTAGGAATGATGGGCGATTCTGTCGATAATATCCCTGGTTTACCTGGTGTTGGAGAAAAAACGGCTAAAAAATTTATTGCTGCTTATGGCAGCATGGAAGGTCTCTTTGAACACATTCATGAGCTAAAAGGTAAAATGAAAGAAAAGATAGAAGCCAACCAAGAATTAGGGTTACTCTCTAAAAAACTAGCAACCATCATGTTAGATGTTCCTGTTGAGTTAGAAGAAGATAAACTTATATTCGAGCAACCTAATTTAGAAGAAACTATTGACGTTTTTAATGAATTAGAGTTTAGAAGGCTCGCTGAAAGCTTAAAGAAAACGTTTCATGTTTCGAATGATACAGATAGTATTTCGAATAGTTCTTCTGCAAAGAGTATACAAAACACCTCTTCTCAACAATTTGATTTATTTGCGACTCCTGGCACAGGAACGGTTGCTGAAGAAAATTCTATAAATGGATTTAAAACAGTTGATAACACAGACCATTTATATCAGTTAATAGACACCCCACTGAGCAGGAAGTTACTGCTTGAAAAACTATTGCAACAAACTTCCGTATGTTTTGATACAGAAACTACAGGTTTAAAAGCCTTGGAAGTAGCACTAATAGGAATTGCTTTTTCTTGGGAAACTGGTAAAGGGTATTATGTAACCTTCCCAAAAAACCAAGAAGAAACCCAACATATTCTTGATGAATTTATTCCTTTTTTCGAAAATGCTAATATTGAAAAAATAGGACACAATTTAAAATACGATATTAAAGTGCTTTCTAACTATAACGTGCCTGTTAAAGGACAGTTATTTGATACCATGATTGCACACTATTTGATAAATCCAGATATGCGTCATAATATGGACGTTCTTTCTGAAGCGTATTTAAATTATCAACCTGTTTCAATAACCGACCTAATCGGTAAAAAAGGAAAAAATCAACTATCTATGCGTGATGTTGAGATTTCAAAACAGCGTGAGTACGCCGTAGAAGATGCGGATATTACTTTTCAATTAAAAAAACACTTTACTAAAGAATTAGAAAGCGGTAATGTAACGAAGTTATTTAATGACGTAGAAACTCCCTTAGTTTCAGTATTAACTGCCATGGAAATTGAAGGTATTAATGTAAATACTGATTTTCTTAAATCACTATCTACGGAGCTTACCAATGATGTTGAAAAATTAGAGCAACAAATATTTAAACAAGCCGGAGAAGAGTTTAATATCGCTTCTCCGAAACAATTAGGACCAATTTTATTTGAAAAATTAAAACTTGTTGATAAACCAAAAAAAACAAAAACAGGTCAATATTCTACTGCTGAAGATGTATTATCCTCTTTAAAAGACCATCAAATTATCGCTGATATTTTATTATATCGTCAATATAAAAAACTGAAAAACACATACGTTGATGCGTTACCAAATGAAATCAACCCTAAAACGGGGAGAGTACATACTGTTTATGCTCAGGCAGTAGCTGCTACTGGGCGTTTAAGCTCAAATAACCCGAATTTACAAAATATTCCTATTCGTACTAAAAGAGGGCAAGAAGTTCGTAAGGCTTTTATTCCAAAAGACAAAAACTATGTTTTATTAGCCGCTGATTACAGTCAAATAGAATTACGAATTATTGCAGCTTTAAGTAAAGAAGAAACCATGATCAAGGCTTTTCAGAATGGAGAGGACATTCATGCTTCTACCGCCTCAAAAGTTTTTAATGTTCCTATTGATGAAGTTACCAGAGAACAACGAAGCAATGCTAAAACAGTCAATTTCGGAATTATCTATGGCGTTTCTGCCTTTGGTTTAAGTAACCAAACTTCTTTGAGTAGAAAAGAAGCTAAGGTACTTATAGATGCATATTATGAAACCTACCCTAAGTTGCGTAATTATATGTCTAAGCAGGTAGATTTTGCTCGTGAAAACGGCTATGTAGAAACCGTATTAAATAGAAGGCGCTATTTGAGAGATATTAACTCTCGTAATGCTATTGTGCGTGGTGCTGCTGAGAGAAACGCTGTTAATGCGCCAATACAGGGTAGTGCTGCTGACATCATCAAACTAGCTATGATCAATATTCACCATCGTTTTTTACAAGAGCAATTCAAATCTAAAATGTTATTACAAGTACATGATGAATTGGTTTTTGATGCTCACAAAGACGAATTAGAAATTATAAAACCCATTATTAAAGAAGAAATGGAAAACGCCTTTACACTTGAAGTTCCTTTGGATGTGGAAATTGGTATTGGAGAAAATTGGCTCGAAGCACATTAAACCTGCCTTGAATTACAGTAAAATTCTCTTTTGCAATAGTATGTAGTTATCAATAATACCTGTTGGGGTGTTAATTTACAAAGAGGACTATTACTTATTTTTCCATTTTAAAAAATCAAATAAAAAAACACTCGCTTTTTCTTAAAAACGAGTGTTTTCTATTCAAAACTTTTTAATTTCAATGATTGATCGCATATCCAGCACCTTTGCCAAATTCTGCTAAGATCAGTGATAAGTTTTTAAAAAAGTTCCGAATACCCTTGAGTAATTTTTTAATCATAATTAATAAATTTATTGATTTCCCATTACAAATCTACAATATAACTAACTGAAAACCACATTCTTTTTCCCCTTTTTACTAGTTTTTCGAGAATTTTATGTAAATGGATAGAAATTAATTATAATTTAACTCAAATTAATGCTAAATGGTATTTATCTAAATAATCTTTTCAAACCCTTCAAAAGCGACATAATATGGCCTATCTTTAAAAACCGGTAAATCAACACTCTCCGCATTAGCAATACCTATACCTGCATACCAAACTATTGCATTTTGTTTTTTAGCATGCTCTTTAAATGTTTGCATCCATACAGCATCGTGCTTAAGGGGTATTTGAACGTTATTACTAACCTTTACCAACACAAAGATCGTTGGTTCTCCCTTTTTAAATAAAACGAATTGAGGGTGTTTTTTTAAGGTACTATTCACCGCTACAAATTCATAACCCATTTCCTGTAGCTTTTTACCAGCAATATTCATTCCTAAATTATGTAGCTCCTGGTTTGTGAGTGCTCGCATTATTTTCTCTTCTTATTGCGCTTATTAAAATTTTTATCGCCTTTAGTTTTAGGCTTTTTATATTTTTTAGTAATTTCTCTTCGATATGACCCTCCTAGGTTGATCTTTTTGTTTTTATCTTTCTTCTCGTGAAAAGCAGGCCCTGGAACAAATTCTTGAGAAGTTCTGTTTTTTGATTGCAGTCTATCTTCTTCTGGTCGTTCTTCTTCTATTAATTCTTTTGATATTTCTACATGCTCTGGTATTTGTTCTAAAGGAATAACATACTCCATCAATGTTTCTATACGTTCTTTTGCTTCTTGTTCTTTTTCTGTAGCAAATAAAATGGATGTCCCTTTATGTTCAGCACGGCCTGTACGACCTATTCTATGCATATAATTTTCAGGGTACTGAGTCGGGTTAAAGTTAATTACATGTGTAATTTCATCCAAATCCAAACCACGTGCGATAACATCAGTAGCGATTAAAATTCTATGGTTTCCCTTGTTAAATTCCTCTATGGAACGCAAACGATAATTTTGTGTCTTATTGGAATGAATTACACATACTTCCCTTGGGAAATCTTCTTCTACAAGATCAAAAATTCTATCTGCATTTCTTTTGTTAGGCGCAAAGACTAAAACTTTACTAAAGTTGCTTCTATCAGCTAAAAATTCCTTTAATAAATTAATTTTAGTATAAAAATTAGGAATACTATAGGCTACCTGATTTATGTTATCTAAGGGAGTCCCGCTTACTGCAATTGCAATCTTTTTAGGCGCAATAAAGTAATCGTCTATTAATTCCTCAACATCAGCAGTCATTGTTGCTGAAAACATAATATTTTGACGTCTATCTGGCAACAAATCAAAAATATTCAATAACTGAAATCTAAACCCTAAATCAAGCATCACATCTACTTCATCAATAACTAATTTCTGAATAGATTTTAGTTTTAACACTTGACTTACCGCTAAATCATAAAGCCTACCTGGAGTCGCCACAACAATGTCAGCCCCTTTCAATACAAGCTCTTTATGTCGGTTTAAATTCACTCCGCCGTATACCCCAGCCACTCTAAGAGTCATATAAGTTCCTAATTTTTCAATTTCATTAACAACCTGTACAACCAACTCTCTTGTGGGTACCAATATCAATACCCTTGGATGTATTTGCTTTGAGAACTTCAAATCTCTTAATATAGGTAACATATAGGCAAATGTTTTACCTGTACCTGTTTGAGCAATACCAACAATATCTTTCCCTGAACGGACTATTGGGAAAGCTTGTTCTTGAATAGGAGTAGGGTGTATAAACCCTAGATCTTCAATAGAATTTCGTAGTGGATTTGATAAGTCTAATTCTTGAAAAGAAACCATTTGCTAAAAATTTTAACAAAGGTACGGTTGTCAGATTCAATTAGAATAAACTTTCCGAAAAATTTAGTCCTACAATTTTTGCACTTATATTTTTTTGGGAATAACAATAGTTTTTCAAAGAAGGATCTCTTTACTCTTTTTACCAGTTTAGAATTACATTTTGGGCATTTCATAAATTATATAGCGTAGGTTAGACTTCTGTAAACCTAAAAAAAAAAGTAAGTTTAAAAAACAGGAAAATTCCTATTTTAAAACCCAGAAAATATGGTATATTGTTTTGTTAACTACATTATGTATTACACACCACAACAACTAGTAACCATCCAATTATCAATCAGTTAAAAACCCTGAAGGGTTGAATATTCTAAACACCTTTTCTTTAAACTAACTTCTAATGGTAAGAATTGCCTTTTGAAATACTTTTGAATACAGAAATTTAATACTACAACTTTTACATTTAAACTTTTTGGTTTGGGATAAAAATATTCTCTCAAGAAATTTTCGTCTTATTCGATAAACAATCATCGAATTACATTTTGGACAGTTCATTGTTTTTCCGCTTACTATTTACAACTCATTGATACACATATACCATCGGGGGAAAAAAAAATGGCAAGTCATGTTGCAAATTTTAGGAATTTAGTTAAAACCTGTGAGTATTAGTTTCCGAATGAACTGTATTTGTTTCCAAATGAACTTTTATACTCTTGTTATACCCATTTTTAAATGAAATAACCCAATAATACGATTTACAAATAAATATTTCGCATATCTATTATTTCTTTTGTAGCTATTTTTGCGTTATAAAACTTAACCATAGCTTGGCTATGCTAAAGTTTTATGCCTTAAACTAACTTAAAATAATTCAATACCTATACACGAAATATTTATCTATAAATCGTATAATTTCCTTGTAGTAGTGCTTGATTTTTACTGACAGATTCGTATTTACCATAAAAATTATGATCTATGAATTAATATTACCGTAATAAAACAATTTTTTTGCCTTTCTTATTCCTTAGACAAAGAAACCATAAACTAAGGCATTACTTAATTTTATAAAGAAAAAAATGATCCTATTCTTTTACCATAATTTCAAAACTGAAATGGTATTACAAAAAAAAACCGACGCTTTTGCGTCGGTTTTTTATAACAATATTTTATCCTCCAAAGTCATCAAAACGGATATTTTCATCTGGAATACCAAAATCCTCGCCCATTTTCTCGACTGCTTTATTCATTAAAGGTGGTCCACAGAAGTATAATTCAATATCTTCTGGTGAATCATGATGCTTCAAATAGTTATCAATTACACAATTGTGTACAAACCCAACAAAACCATCTCCTTCTGCATCCATACTATCCTTTACTTTCC
This sequence comes from Tenacibaculum profundicola, assembly GCF_057220795.1. Lineage (NCBI taxonomy): Bacteria > Pseudomonadati > Bacteroidota > Flavobacteriia > Flavobacteriales > Flavobacteriaceae > Tenacibaculum > Tenacibaculum profundicola. Next base: position 2,277,448 of record NZ_CM170137.1, read on the forward strand.
AATTATCTTCTGGCAATGGCTCAGATAAGGCGATATGGAATTTAAAATTTGGGAATTCTTTTTCCAAGTTCCAAAAATGATCAAGATAGAACAATTCACGTTTTGAACGTCCTCCGTACCAATACGAAACTCTTCTTCCTGTTTTCAAGGTTTTAAATAAGTGGTATAAATGAGAGCGCATTGGCGCCATACCAGCACCACCACCAACATATAGCATTTCTGACTCTGATTCATTAATAAAGAACTCTCCATAAGGACCAGAAATAGTTACTTTATCTCCAACCTTTCTAGAGAAAACGTATGAAGATGCTATTCCAGGATTTACATCCATCCATCCTCCCTTTGCTCTATCAAATGGAGGTGTTGCAATACGAACGTTTAACATAATTTCACGTCCCTCTGCAGGATAAGAAGCCATAGAATACGCTCTTTCCACAATTTCAGGATTCTTCATTACCAATGGCCATAACTTAAACTTATCCCATTCTTCTTGAAACTTATCTGGAGTGCTATGTTCCTCTGGATGTGCTGTAATATCCATGTCAGAGAAATTTATTTCACAAGGTGGAATTTCAATTTGAATGTAACCTCCCGCTTTATAATTCATGTCCTCTGGAATTTCAACCACGAACTCTTTTATAAAAGAAGCTACATTGTAATTACGTACCACGGTTGCTTCCCATTTCTTAATTCCAAAAATCTCTTCAGGAATTGAAATATCCATATCTTGCTTCACTTTAACCTGACATGCTAAACGTGCTCCATGTTGAAGCTCTTTACGTGTAAAATGAGGTGTTTCTGTTGGTAAAGCTTCACCACCACCATCATTAACATGGCATTCACATTGAATACAAGATCCACCACCACCACATGCAGATGGTAAAAATATTTTTTCGTTACCTAAGGTCGTTAGTAAAGTTGCCCCTGATGGTACTTCAATTGTTTTATCTCCATTAATTGTAATTTTCACAGGTCCAGACGGAGCTAACTTTTGCTTTACAAATAACAATAAAGTCACCAATAACAAGGTTACCGCTAAAAATGCTAACACCGTAATTAGTACCGTTCCTCCTGTACTCACTTGTAATACTATCATTATTCTGTAATTTCTTTAGTGTTATTAGCTAGTTTTTTCGCCTCTTTTTTAGGCTTTTCTTTCTTCTCTTCAATCTTTACTTCAGCTGTGGTTGTTTCCTTACTCTTACTTGCATCATCTCCTCCTGTTAACATCCCACCAAAGCTCATAAATCCGATTGCCATTAATCCAGTAATAATAAACGTAATCCCTAAGCCTCTAAGTGCAGGTGGCACTTGTGAGTAACGGATTTTTTCACGAATTGCAGCAATAGCTAAAATCGCTAAAAACCATCCTATTCCAGATCCAATACCATATACAAGCGATAGACCTAACGTTGGTATTTCGCGTGATTGCATAAATAATGAACCTCCTAAAATTGCACAGTTTACAGCAATAAGTGGTAAGAAAATACCTAATGAGTTATATAAAGCCGGCGCGAATTTTTCAACAATAATTTCTACCAATTGTACCATTGTTGCAATCGTTGCAATAAACATAATAAATGACAAGAAACTCAAGTCATACACCGCATATTCTTCTCCTAACCAAGATAAAGCTCCTGGTTGTAATAAATATTGATCTAACAACCAGTTTATAGGAACTGTAACTGCTAATACAAAAATTACCGCTGCTCCTAAACCTACAGCTGTTGATACTTTTTTAGACACCGCTAAGTACGAACACATTCCTAAGAATGTCGCAAATACCATGTTATCTATAAATATTGATTTGAAAAATAATTCTAAATGTTCCATTTTTCTATATTTTTAATGTACACTAACTTGCTTAGTCTTCGATTAATGCTTTGTTTCTACTACGTTGTATCCATATAATAATACCTACAACAATTAATGCCATTGGTGACAATAACATAAAACCATTGTTTTCGTATCCGATAGCGTACAATCCTGTTTTTTCTATTGGATCTCCTAACACTTTTAATCCTAGTAAGGTACCAGAACCTAATAATTCTCTAAAGAATCCTACCATAATCAAAATTACTGCATACCCTAAAGCGTTACCAATTCCATCTAAGAACGACTTCCATGGTCCGTTTCCTAAGGCAAATGCCTCAAAACGTCCCATAATAATACAGTTGGTGATAATTAAACCAACAAATACTGACAAGGTTTTACTAAGTTCATAAGCAAATGCCTTAAGTACCTGATCAACAATAATTACTAAAGCAGCAACTACAATTAACTGTACGATAATTCTAATTTTAGATGGTATAATATTTCTCAACAAAGAGATAACCACGTTACCAACTCCTAATACAAATAATACCGAAACAGACATCACTATTGACGCCTTTAATTCTGCTGTAATGGCCAAGGCAGAACAAATACCTAATACTTGTATAGTAATAGGGTTGTTATCTGCTAACGGATCTTTAATTAACGCTACGTCTTTTTTTGATAATAATCCCATAATTATTCTAATGTTTTAAAATAAGGTACATACTTTGCAAGCTCCGACTTTATCATTGCTGAAACTCCATCACCAGTAATTGTAGCTCCTGCTATAGCATCCACTTCATTATCAGTTTTATCTTCATTCTTTGGATCTCCGTTTCCTTTTGCTACAGTAATCCCTTTAAATTCTCCACTACTCATTAAGTCTTCTCCTGTAAAATCATCCATAAAGAAACGTTGCTTAATATTAGCTCCTAAACCTGGGGTTTCTCCTTTATGATCAAAGAATACCCCTTGAACTACCATGTTTTTATCCATGGCAACATATCCCCAAATAGCATCCCAAAGACCTTTACCTCTTATTGGTGCTATATAAAAGGTTTTTCCATCCTTTTCTCCAATAAACAAGGGTAATTTTCTTGTTTTTCCTTCTTTAGCAAGTGTTTGTTGCTTTTTAACATCAATTAAATAAGCTTTCGCGTCTTCAGAAACTTTACTCCCTTCAAGAACTAACTGTTTTCTAATATATTTAGTAAAAATATCAGCTACCTTGTCTTTTGAAACAAAAACAGCGCTACTTTCATCATTTTCATTGACACCCATTGCATACAAAATATTTTGTTGCTTCTCTATTCGCACATTTGCATCAATCATTGGACGAAGCGATGCTGCTGTAAAAGCCAATAATGCACCTACTACCAATACCATTCCTATAGCGAAAAGTACTGTATATAAATTACTATCTGTCTTCTTACTCATAATTTAGGCAGTTTTAACTTTAGCACGTTTTAATCTTCTCTTTACATTTCCTTGTACCACATAATGGTCAATTGTCGGAGCAAATACATTCATTAATAAGATTGCTAACATGACTCCTTCTGGGTATGCCGGATTAAACACACGAATCATAATTGAAATAAATCCAATCAAAAATCCGTAGATCCACTTTCCTTTATTCGTTTGTGACGCCGTCACTGGATCGGTAGCCATATATACAACACCAAATGCAAATCCACCAATCATTAGGTGTTTCCAAAAGTCTAGAGACATTAATCCATAGAACTTACTTGATTCAGTAATTATCTCCGCATCTACCACAAAATTAAAAATGAATCCCATTACTAACGCTCCGATTACAGAAGATAGCATAATTCTCCAGCTTCCAATTTTCGTAAAAACTAAAAAGGCTGCTCCTAGTAAAATTAACAAGGTAGATGTTTCACCTACCGAACCTGGTACAAACCCAAAAAACATATCCGAAACCGAATAACTCAATGGTTGCGACTGCGCTAAGCTTCCGAGAATAGTTTCTCCAGAAATAGCATCAGCTGTGCCTGTTCTTGTCACTGCATCGTGCACCCATACTTTATCTCCCGACATCCATGTTGGGTAAGCAAAGAACAAAAATGCACGTATGGTTAACGCTGGATTTAAGATATTCATTCCTGTACCTCCAAACACTTCTTTACCGATCAATACCCCAAAAGCTACCGCTACTGCAAGCATCCATAATGGTAAATCAACTGGTACAATTAACGGGACTAACATCCCTGTAACCAAATATCCTTCTTCTATTTCATGCCCTTTGATAATACAGAAAACAAACTCTATCGCCAAACCAACAACATACGATACAATTACTAGTGGCAATATTTTAACAGCTCCTATGAGTAGGTTATCTAAATTCCAAAAATCTGTACTAAAGAATGACATTCCTGAAGTAAAACTTTGATTTATAGCTGCATGATGTTGATACCCTGCATTAAACATACCAAATATCAAACATGGCACTAATGCCATGATTACCGTATTCATAGTACGCTTAAGATCATCTGCCGATTTAATATGAGTTCCTCCATGAGTAGTCTCATTTGGCAAATATAAGAATGTATGAAAACCATTAAATAGCGGTGCCATTTTAGTTCCTTCATACTTCTTTTTTAAATTATGTAAATTTTGTTTTAAGCCCATATTCTTATCCTAATTCTTCTCTCATTATATCTAATCCTTCACGAATTATTTTTTGATGAGGTTGTTTTGATACACAAATAAACTCTGTCAATGCAAAATCTTCTGGCGCAATCTCATACGCACCAAGCCCTTCCATTTCATCTAGGTCTTTATACATACATGCTTTCAATAGTTGCATTGGGTAAATATCTAACGGAAATACTTCTTCGTAAGCTCCTGTTACAACAAAAGCTCTATGTTCTCCATTGGTATTTGTATTTAAATCGTATTTTTTCCTCGGGTTTAACCAAGAAAACGTTAACGCTCTTGAGGTTGAAACTTTATCGAAAACCGGTTTATTCCAACCAAACAACTCATAGTCATCACCTTCAGGGATAGCCGTTATCTGATTATCATAAAAGCCTAAGAAATCATTTTCATTTACTTGAAGTCCGCTTAACACATTTCCACTGATGATTCGTGTATTATCAGAATCTAAATTCTCTTTCACGATATCAGACACCTGTGCACCAGCGAGCGCCGTAACATACTTAGCTTTCTTAAACTTAGACCCTGTTAAAGCAATGGTACGGGTGAGGTTCAACTTACCTGTTAACAACAGTTCTCCAATCACTACTAGATCATGCGGAGAAACTACCCACACTACTTCTCCTTTATTAATAGGATCGATATGGGCTATTTGCGTACTTACATTACCCACAGGATGTGGTCCTGAAACCTTATGCAACTCTACCCCTTTTAACTCTTTAAATGGAGATAATGTTGAGTTTTCGGCTATTGAAACATGCACTTTCCCTTCTGTTAACTTTGTTAACGCAGTTAGGGCAGCTTGCAACTCTGATTCTTTCCCTTTTAACGAGTAATCGTAATCCGCAGCCAATGGCGCACTTGCATAAGCTGACACAAAAATAGCTTTAGGTGCTTGATTTGGATTCGCAACCACATCATAAGGACGTTGCTTAATAAACGGCCAGCATCCTGAAGTAAAAAGATAACTCTTCACTTCTTCTCCTGACATTCTATCAACCTCTTTTTTACCAAAATCTTTAAACTCCTGTTTCCCGTCAGCAGCGATTTTAATTGCTAAAACTTTTCTTCTTGCTCCACGAACAATTTCAAAAACTTTACCACTTACAGGGCTAGGAAATAAAATACGTTCGTCACCTTTATCATGAAAAAGTGCTTCTCCTGCTTTTACTTCTGTCCCTTCTTTTGCTAAAATTTTTGGAATTACGCCGTGAAAATCATCTGGCCTTATTGCAACAACATTACCTAACGAAAGTTCGGTAGTAATTTGTTCTGCTTCACCAACGAGCTTGATGTCCAAGCCTTTTTTAATACGGATGTCTTTTGACATAGTAACTGATTAATTTGATTTTCTTAAAAAACATGCAAATTTAAAAATTTTGAAAACCACATAAGTGCAAAACCTTTTTTATCTTCCGTAAATCAGTTTATTTATACTTATTCTAAATAAAATAGCTTCTTTTTTGCTTCTTTTTTGATATTTTTGTGAATCATGAGCAAAAACACATTTACTTTTTTTTTGGTTTTAATCTTTACTTCTGTTAATTCTCAAAACATAAAAACAATCCAACTAAGACCTCTTCATAATCCGAAAAGCTTTGTCCCTTTTTTCAAACTTGGGGAATCTTTAGAGCTCTCTTTTGATGATTTAGATGCCGATAACAAAGAGTATTCTTATAAAATACAGCACATGACACATGACTGGAAACCTAGTAATTTATCAACCAACCAATATATTGATGGATTTGATCAAAACACCATAATTAACGTTACTAATTCATTTAACACGCTTCAATCGTATACCCACTACTCTGTAAAATTACCTAATTTGAATACTAAAATTTTAAAAAGTGGAAATTATTTAATTTCAATTTTAGATGAAGATTACGAAACAATATTTACCCGTAGATGTGTTTTCTACGAAGACTTAACCCTTGTGGGTGTTGCTGTCTTAAGAAGCAGAAATAATCTAGACAACAAAGAACAAACGGTTCAGTTTTCAGTAAATCACTCAAATTTAACCATCAACAACCCCAGTCAGGAAATCAATGCCGTTCTTCTTCAAAACAACGACTGGAACACGCAAATAAACAGTATACAACCGCTTTTTATAAAACCTCATCAGCTTTTATACAACCACACACAACTAACTAATTTCCCCGGCAATAACGAATTTCTAAATTTCGATACAAAATATGCAAGAAACACAAGTCTTAATATTGCCAAAGTTGAAAGAAAAGACATCTATAATTCTTATTTATTTACGGATGAACCAAGAGGAAATCGCCCCTACACCTATAGCCCTGATATCAATGGTCATTTTATCGTTAACACACTAGACGCAAATAATAATGAAGTAGAAGCTGATTATACGCTTGTGCATTTTTCATTAGAAACTAACGAACCTTATCACAGCAAAAAAGTATACGTATATGGAGGTTTCAACAATTTCATGTTAGAAGAAGAGAATCTCATGACTTATAACTACACTACAGAAACCTACGAAACTAAAATTTTACTAAAACAGGGGTTTTATAATTACTCTTACGTTGTTCTTGACAACGAAGAAAATATCAATCTTAACGAAATTAACGGATCGTTCTTCCAAACTGAAAATGAATACACAGCCATAATTTATTACAAACCTTTTGGTGGATTTTATGATCGAGTTATTGGCGTTGGCGTTGGTTACTTCAATCAAAATAGATAATTATTTTAACTCAAACTTGTAGAAAGTTATATTTTATAGTACTTTTATTTCATGTTCCAACAAATAACAAAAGGCATTAAGATTTCAGTAAAGACTGCATATAACGGCACTATGTACCGCGGTCATATAACTTATTTCGCTTTTAGTTATTTCATTTCAATTGAAAACAAATCTGACAGCACCGTTCAACTTCTTGAACGTTTTTGGACTATTTTTGACGCTCTAAACAACACTGAATATATATCTGGAGAGGGTGTTGTTGGACAAACTCCTATCATAAAACCTAACGATATTTACAACTATAAATCCAATTGCTTTTTACTATCCCCCTTAGGAGCTATGGGCGGTAAATATAAAATGATGAACAAAACTTCTTCAGAAAATTTCTTTGTAACGATACCTACATTTCAATTGACCACCCTACCAACTCTTAACTAAATAATGGCAAACAAGAACAAACAGGTAACTACGAAGGATACCAATTGCTTAGACTGCGGATATCCATTTTATGGAAATGAAAATTTTTGCCCTGAGTGCGGACAGCAAAATAAAGGTAGTAGGATTACTTTTTGGAGTTTTATAAATGAAATGTTCAGAGGCCTTTTCTCATGGGATGCCAAGTTTTGGAGAACTCTAATACCCTTATTGATTAAGCCAGGTAAAGTTTCAAAAGATTATGTTACTGGTAAACGCACTAGATATTCTAATCCCTTTAGGTTTTACTTATCTGTTTCTATTCTCTTTTTTTTGCTTTTGAGCTTCCAAAATACGTACAAAAAAATTGACAGCCTTAACGAAGCTCAAACAAAAAACAACTCTAATTTTAAGTTTGAATTAGCTGATAAACCTAAAAGAGACTCCATAAACAATGTTTTATTGCAGAATATACAGAACATTCAACACTCAAATGGGAAGAAAGACACTACCAAGACACAAACAAGCAACACAGATACCAAAATCACTTTCGCTGGAGTAGATAAGTTCTTTGATCTTTTTTTAAAATTCAATAAAACAAATCCAGATACGAGCACTGACAAGGCATTAGAGAGCCTAAATTTATCAAAGAATTTTTCCAATAGATTTTGGTACTCACGAGCGATCATCGCTAATAAAATTATTAAAAATAAAACTGAACGTGATAAACTAGCACAACAAATGGTGTCTTTGGGTTCCGTGGCATTATTTATTCTCTTACCTCTATTCTCACTTTGCCTGAAGATAGTTTATATAAGAAGGAAACGTAGCTATGTAGAACACCTAGTTTTCGTATTTCATATTCAAACCGTCTTTTTCTTATTATTAATTATTTTCTTGCTAATTAGTATATTTACTGCGATAGATCTTGAAAACACTTCATTAAGTTTTCTTTGTTTGTTTGGAATATACCTGTACATGGCAATGAAAAATTTTTATAGTCAAGGTTATTTCAAAACATTTTTTAAATATTGCATAGCGAACGCTTTTTTCATAACCCTAACCTCTTTTGGCATAGTGATACTTTCTGCTGTAGTTTTTGCTTTGTATTAGACTAAAAACGGACACAAAACCCCTTATTAAGAAAACAATACCATTTACATTTTGAATTTACGGTAAATTCAAACAATAACTGGTATAAAAAACGCTATACTAAAAGAAAATCAAAACTTCACAATACCGATTCTTAGGCAAAGTTACACCACCATTTACTTGTGACCATGCTTATGTATTACCTATAGATGAGCCTTTATTATAAATAATTATGGGTGGTAAATTAACATCAGAATTGGTACAACCCCCAATCCTGTATCTATTTCATCTTATTGTTTTCTAGATACTCCATTAAAACGTCCTCTCCTTTCTTTACAACACAGGTAACACTTACTGTTTCTACGTACTTTCTTTTCATCTTTAAAGTAACATCTTGATTACCATGTGTCTCATCATGATGAAATGCAAGTATACTCGACTTCTTAAACTTTTCATTACGCTCTAACCACTGTTGAAACCAATCACGTCGTAATTCTTTCATTTCTTTAGTATACAAGGTCGAAGACGACCATATTTCGGGTTGTTGTCCTAATCGTTCAAAAAACTTCATTTGTCCATCCCAAACTAATTCATAGACCAAAAGGTCCCTACTCCAGTCTACTAAAACAATTGTAAATGGCTCAATACCCTCAAAATCATAGCTCTCAATTTCAGTTACTACATTTGGCACCTTTAACAATTGTTTTACTATGGTGCCTCTACTCATTCTGTATGATCTCGCTTTTTTATGATTTTCAAAACCCCCATTTAACAAACAGATTAGTCTGTTTTTCTCACTTAAACCAATCCAGGTTCCACCAGCCAACTCATCTTTCGGATATGTCAATTCAACACCATCTTCCACGTAACTCTTAGGCGCTATCGTTTGTCTTTTTGGATCTTCATCTCTATTAGACGTTAAGATAAAATCATTATTTCCTAAGGGCAAATAAGTTACTGTGCACATATTGTATTAGTTTTTGAGTAAATAAGACATACAAACCACTTATTTATTACTAAAAATAAATGTAACTTTGTGGCCTCTTTGTAGCTTTGTAAGCTACAAGTTAAATTTTCGACTTTTAACTCGAACAAAGAAATAAATTAAATAAACAACATACAAAATGGGAAAAGGTTTTTTTCATGTACCAACTGCCATTAACGAACCAGTAAAAGGATATATACCTGGTTCACCTGAAAGAAAAGCGGTTTCAAAACAATATAAAGAATATTTTAACGGATCTGTTGATATACCAATGCATATTGGTGGCGAAGAGATCAGAACGGGTAAAACTCAAAACATTACCCCTCCTCACGATCATCAACACGTTGTAGGCCAATATCATTTGGGGGATGCAACTCTTACTGAAAAAGCAATCGCGAATGCTTTAGAGGCTCGCAAAGAATGGTCACAAATGCCATGGGAACAAAGAGCCGCGATTTTTTTACGTGCTGCTGAGTTAATTGCTGGACCGTACCGTGCTAAAATAAATGCTGCAACAATGATTGCGCAATCAAAAACTGTACATCAAGCAGAAATTGATGCTGCCTGTGAATTAATTGACTTTTTACGTTTTAACGTAGAATATATGTGTGAGATTTATAACGAACAACCTAATTCAGATGATGGAATATGGAATCGTGTTGAGTATAGACCTTTGGAAGGGTTTGTGTACGCTATAACTCCATTTAACTTTACAGCAATTGCTGCTAACTTACCAGCCTCGGCTGCTATGATGGGAAATGTTGTTGTTTGGAAACCTTCTGACAGCCAAATTTTCTCAGCAAAAATAATTATTGACGTATTTAAAGAAGCAGGTGTACCTGACGGCGTTATAAACGTAATCTATGGAAATCCTGTTGAAATTACCGATGTAGTATTGTCGTCTCCTGACTTTGCAGGAATCCACTTTACAGGATCTACTTATGTATTCAAAGAACTTTGGAAAAAAATAGGTGAAAATATTCATACATATAAAACTTATCCAAAAATTGTAGGTGAAACTGGAGGTAAAGATTTCATTATAGCACACCCATCAGCCAACCCAAAACAAGTAGCTACAGGTATTTCTCGTGGTGCTTTTGAATTCCAAGGACAAAAATGTTCTGCTGCTTCAAGAGTATACTTACCAAAATCTATGGCTAATGAGGTACTAGAATTTGTAAAGGAAGATATCGCTTCTTTTAAAATGGGATCACCAGAAGATATGAGTAACTTCATAACTGCAGTAATTCATGAAGGCTCTTTCGATAAATTAGCGAAGTATATCGATCAAGCTAAAAAAGATGCAGATGCAGAAGTTATTGCAGGTGGTAGCTACGATAAATCGAAAGGATATTTTATTGAACCAACAGTAATCTTAACCAGTAACCCTAAGTATACTACTATGGAAACTGAGTTATTTGGTCCAGTAGTAACCATATATGTTTATGAAGATGCAGATTGGTCTGAAACATTGAAATTAGTTGATGCAACTTCTGAATATGCCTTAACGGGAGCCGTTTTCTCAACAGATAGATATGCGGTAACTGAGGCTACTAAAGCATTAGAAAACTGTGCTGGAAATTTCTATGTGAATGATAAACCAACAGGAGCTGTTGTTGGTCAGCAACCATTTGGCGGAGCAAGAGCCTCGGGAACAAATGACAAAGCTGGTTCCGCTCAAAATTTATTGCGCTGGGTATCTCCTCGCTTGATAAAAGAAACCTTTGTTTCTCCTACTGATTATCGTTACCCTTTCTTAGGATAGGGCTAGGTCAGATCGACCATATATACATTAACATAAAAGCAATCTCGTTTGAGGTTGCTTTTTTATATGACGTAATACAAAATCATAAAATAATGGCTCACAGCTCCAGCCAACACAAAAAGATGCCAAATAACATGATTAAAAGGGATTTTATGAGTCGCATAAAAAACAATTCCTATGGTATAAAACAAGCCTCCTGTAATAAGTAACTTCAAGCCATTTGGGTCTAAAACCTCCATCAAGGCTCCAATATCAGCAACAATTAACCAACCCATCACTAGATAAAGTAGTGTTGAGAATATCTCAAATTTCCCTGTAAAAAACAACTTTAAAACCACCCCAAAAGCTGCAATACCCCAAACCAACCAAAACAACAACCATCCTTTACTAAAAGATAGTAGTAATAACACAACAGGCGTGTAAGTTCCAGCGATAAGCAAATAAATACTCGTATGATCTATAATTCTAAAATAATGTTTTTTCTTTTCAGATGTTGTGGCATGATATAAGGTAGAAGCGCTAAACAAAACAATAACGGATACTCCGTAAATGAGAATACTGAACTCACTCCAAGCTTTGCTAGAGTTTTTCATGAACAATAACACAAGTCCAACAACCCCCAAAAAGGCGCCGAGGGCATGAGATAACGCGTTTAATTGTTCTTCAAATTTGGTTTGAGTATGCATAATCAAATAGCTTGGTTCACTACAAAATTAAAATAAAAAGTGCACTAAACTTAAAAAATTGTTAGTGCACTCTTAAATTCACCTCGTAAACTCTACAGCAAAAAGAGTTACTGAGTTTATTTATACAATTGTTATGTTATTATTTTAACTGAAAGTCACTTGTATCATTCGCCTTCACACTTCTTGCATTAATAGCTGCCTTGGTTGTTGCATCAGAAACGATAGCTACAAAACTTAACTTAGTTTTATCGTTAACTTCAGAAGGCATGTTAGCAGTAAAATCCACTTCATAAAGCCCCCCTTTTAACGTTGACGAACTACTAATACTCTCTCCAAGTACATTGGTAAATGCATGTCTTAATACATGATCATGCACAAAACCTTGAATCTCATCTACTCCGCCATAATAATCAGTATAATTTTCTTGATCTAAAACAATACCGTCTTCTAAAGTTAAAACAGTTAATTTCACATCTTTTTTGATTGAATTACCAAACTTTACCTTAACTTTTACTTGCATTTCGGTGTCACTTACTGTAGATTCCATTTTTATTCCACAAGGCATGTCATTACCTACTAAATCCAAAGCTTGACTTATATTCTGAGGCTCAGGATACTCCCATTGGCTCTTTCTATCTACATAAGACGTCGGATACCCTGAAACTTCAAATGAATTTTTTAAGCTCTGTGAATAACTATTTTCCATTTCATCACCTATATGCGCAGCAATTGCAACTACATTAGCTGTTTCTGCTTTAACCAACTCTATAGCATGTGATACTCTAGGACACCAACCACACCATGCACCAGTATAATCTTCAATTACTACGTTTTTCTCAAACACTTCACCTTTTACCTCAGAGTAAACATTGATTTTATTACTACTTTCCACACCTTTATATGAAGCCTTTATTTCAAGATCTTCTTCTGTTGTCGGTGTAAATTTATATCCTGATATTCCCACTCCATTCACAGAGAAATCAGCACCATCCGTTACTATTTTAAAGCCGTTTACCACCACTGAAAGTTCAACTTCTTCACCTATATACAACAAATCTTGTTCTTTACTTATTCTCAGTGAAACAGAATTTACAATTTCCTCACTAGGAGCGTCTCCTTCACCTGAACCTGAACATGAAACCAGGCCACAGATAAGGGCAATAAAAAATACTTTTTTGAAAAAAAAACTACTTGTTTTGGTCATTTTTTACTTTTTTAAATTAATTAGTTAGTTAGTTTATTATTTTTATCTCAAACATGACTTTTGTTGTTTCCTCTGATTTTTATTGTGAAAATATTTAAGATATCACAATTAATTTTAAGGTTACAGCATGTATCATAAAAAACAAATGTATAAATTTTGTTGTTAAATAGAAACAATTTTAATTCAACTCTAACTTTGGAGTGTATAAATTACATCCCTTGTTTTTAAATCATTACTAAAGTTAAAATCGAATTTAGCAGATTGAATTAATTGGTAAAACCCAATAGATAACAGCTTTTTATTTGCTATTGACAAATTCTAAAGTTGATTTGTGTTTTTTAATCGAAGAAGGTTAACTCTAAATCTATACTAGGTACAAATTAAAATTACCATAATAAAACGCCCTTTTCTCTTTCTTCTTCATTAGAAAATGGAAAAAAAATAATCATCTTATTTTACAGTAATTTCAAATCATAAACTGCATTAGAATATCGCCATAAGTTATCTTGAGAAAATCTATTTTTTCATTACCAAACTCTGTCGAATAATTTAATATTTCTATTTGCCCATTCACCTGATCAACATAAAAATTGAACTTTGAGTTCAATCCACCCTTTTTTGTTTCAATCAGACGAACAATTTAAAACTATATTAATTATAAAAAATAAATTTCGTGGTGGTTTATTCCTAACAATAATCATGTCATTTTCTCAGTAGAAAATTCCAAATAATACAACAGACCTGTACGCTCTTGTAATACGTAAATAAATATTCATGTGATCTACAATTCTAAAAAATGTTTATGCTTTTCGTTTTGTGGCGAGATATAGCGTAACCTTACTAAACAAAACAATAACGAGTAGCCCGTGCATCAAAATACTAAACTAACTCTTATCATTGTGAGAGTTTCATGAATACCAACACAAGTTCCAAAAAAAATTCAAGGGCATGAGATAACGTATTTAATTGTTCTTTAAGTTTTGCTTGAGTTTACATAGTCAAATAACTTGACTCATTCTCAAATAAACAAAAAGTACACTAAACTTAAAAAGCTAGTGCACTCTTGAATTCACTTTGTAAACTCTATAATATATAAAGTGACTAAGTCTATTTTCTACAACTATTCTTATTCTTCTAATTGAAAATCACTGGTGTCATTCGCCTTAACACTTCTTGCATTAATAGCTTCCTTGGTCATTGCATCAGAAACTATCGCAACAAAGCTTAACTTAGTTCGATCTTGAATAGTAGAAGGTATATTAGCAGTATAATCTACTTCATAAAGACCTCCTTTTAACGTTGACGAACTACTAATGCTCTCTCCAAGTACATTGGTAAATGCATGTCTTAAAACATGATCATGTACAAAATCTTGAATTGGATCTACTCCTCCATAATAACTCGTATAATTTGATTGCTTTAAAACGACACCATCCTCTAACGTTAAAATCGTAAGTTTTAAGTCTTTCTTTATCGAGTTTCCAAACTTCACCTCAACATTTACTTGCATTTCAGTGTCACTTACTGTAGATTCCATTTTTATCCCACAAGCAACTCCTGTATCTAACAAACCTAAAACCTGATTAAGATTATGGGGTTCAGGGTAGTCCCATCTATCCTTACGGTCTACGAAAGCAGTTGGATAGCCATCAACAGGAAATGAGCTCTTCAAATCATTTGCATAACTATTTTCCATCGCATCATTATAATGTGCTGCAATTGCAAGTACGTTTTCAGATTCTTCTTGAACTAATTCTATGGCATACGACACTCTAGGGCAATAACCACACCATGCTCCAGTATAATCTTCAATTACTACATTCTTTTCAAATACCTCGCCCTTTTCCTCGACACTAATGTCTATTTTATTTTCGCTGTCAACTCCTTTGTATGAAGCCTTGATTTCGAAATCACCTTCAGCATCAGGGGTAAATTTATATCCTGTTATTTTTTCCCCATTAACAAAGAATTCAGCTTCGTCTTTTACAATTTTGTATTCATTTACCAAAATTGAAAGCTCAACTTCTTCTCCTAAATAAAGAAAATCAGAATTTTTATTCATTCTTAGAAATACAGAATTTACGTTTTCCTCACTGATATCTCCTCCATCAGTATCTGGGTCTGAACCTGAATCCGAAGGCGAACATGAAATCAGACCACAAATAAGGAAAATAAAGAGTACATTTCTTAAAAAAAAATTGTTTGAATTATTCATTTTTTGCTTTTTAAATTTTTAATTAGTCACTAATGTTTGTTATACAACATGAATCTTCTTGTTTACCCTAATTTTTTTGTTAAAAAACTCATTATTTCGTAATAAATTTCAATTCTGTAACGTTCTTCATAAAAACAAAATGTATAATTTTTGCTGTAAAATTAAAATGATTTTAATCCGTGTTTCATTTTAATACCGTAAATTACACCTCTGATTACTAGTGTATTATATAAAGTGAAATTATTAACAAAATCCGAGCGGTAAAAAATTCAAACTCGATTTAACATATCCCTATAAATCATTTTAATTCAATTCGTTTTTCTAATTTTTTATTACTAAATCTATTGAAAAATTCAATATTTTTATTTTATTTGCCTTTTAATCTGTTCAAAATGTAATTGGGTTTCAAGGTAAAAACACCCATTTTTTGTTCAATTAAACGAACAATTTTAAACTATACTAATTATGAAAATTAAATTCCTTAGTTGTTTATTACTAACAACAATCATGTCCTTTTCTCAACAGAAAATCCCTAACAAGAGTCTTCAGAACATCAAGGGTACGGCTGTAAATATTGCCGATGAAATCGACAACAATAAAATAACGATATTAACTTTTTGGGCCACATGGTGTGTGCCTTGCTTGAATGAATTAGATGCTATAAGTGAAGTATATGAGGATTGGCAAGAAGAGGTCAACGTTGAATTGATTGCCATTTCAACCGATGATTCAAGATCACAAAAGCGAGTTAAAGCTTTAGTGAATGGTAAAGGATGGGAATACAAAATATTAATAGATAAAAACCAAGAACTCAAAAGGGCCTTAAACATCAATACTATTCCTCATTTAGTCATAGTTAAAAATGGAAAAATAGCCTATAGGCACTCTGGTTACACACCTGGTTTTGAAGATGAGTTATATGAAATTATACAGAAAATGTCTAGTAAAAATAGTACAGAAAAATGAAAAACTTACTCGTAGTATTCTGTTGTACTATTCTCTTTAGCCCTTTGTTAAAAGCTCAAGAAAATAGTAATTTGTCGATAGGAATAGAATCCAATTCTCAGTACTATACAGACGATTCAAAAACTGGACCTTTTACTGAATCAAATCGATTTAGATCGAACAACTATTTATCAGTACTTTATGAGTACAAAAACTTTTACGCTGGAATTCAAGTTGAGAGTTATGCCCCGATGGCTCTTCTAAATTATTTTCCTGGTTTTGAAAAAACAAACCTAGGCCTATACTATGCTGGTTATAAATCTAAAAAATTAGATATTACGGTTGGGCACTTTTATGAGCAATTCGGAAGCGGGCTAGCACTTCGCTCTTGGGAAGATAGGCAATTAGGAATCAATAACGCACTTCGAGGGGGACGTATTAAATATACACCTGTTGATTACATTGAGTTAATCGCTCTTTATGGAAAACAACGAGCTGGATTCGAGCATTCAAAAGGCAATGTTTTTGGTTTTGACGCAAACGTACACGTATCTGATCTCTTAAAGTTAAAAGAATCGTCATTAACTGTTGGGCTTAGTTACGTTGGAAGGCAAGAAAAACAAACCAACCCCACTCCTAATTTAAGTGATTTAACCAATTTGTTTGGAGGTAGGGTAGACTTTTCTTCAGGAAATTTTTATGCTGGGTTAGAATACCTTCAAAAGGGAGATGATGCTCTATTCATTGACAGTAAAGTAAGAAGTATCAAACCTGGAAATGGATTTTACGCAAACGTTGGATTTACCCAAAAAGGACTTGGTATTGATGCTACTTTCAGGCGACTAGAAAACATGTCTTTTTATTCTGAAAGAGAAGCTTCTAGCAATATTTACAATCAATACATTATAAATTATGTTCCAGGCCTCACAAAACAACACGATTATTTACTGACAAATATTTATGTTTATCAAGCACAGCCTCAAGTGTCTTTCCTTCAACCTATTTCAAAATTTGGAGAAATAGGAGGTCAGCTAGATCTTTTTTACAAAGTTAAAAAGGGTACTTTTTTTGGTGGTAAGTATGGAACTAAACTTGCTCTTAATGCTTCCTATTGGTCAGGACTTAATGGGCCAGCTGACTTTACAGAATTTGAAAATATTAATTATACAACCTCTTTTTTTGGTTTTGGCGAGAAATATTTTTCAGATATAAGCCTAGAGATACGCAAAAAGTGGTCAAAGAAATGGAGTAATATATTTTATTTCGTAAACCAATACTATAACCAAAAATTTATTGAAGAACGATCAGGAGAGATAAATGCTAATATACTTGTAGCAGAAACAACCTATAAAATTGGCAAGGGCAAATCTTTAAGAATGGAAGCACAACATTTATGGACCGAAGATGACCGGAAAAATTGGGTTGGTGGTACTATAGAGTTTAACGCTTCCTCAAACCTAGCTTTTTATGTAAACGACATTTACAATTATGGAAGCACCGATATCTCCAAAAAAATTCACTATTACAACCTTGGAGGAAGTTATACGTTTAAATCACATCGTTTTGGCCTTAACTATGGAAGGCAGCGTGGAGGTTTAATATGTGTTGGTGGAGTTTGTAGAAATGTTCCTGAAAGCACTGGTGTCACTGCTAATATTAGTATGAGTTTTTAAGCTTCGTTCTTTTTAAACTGGATGTAAAAAATCGTATCAAGAAACTAAAAACAAAGATGTTCTAAAGAAGAACATCTTTGTTTTTTATATCATTTTCCCCAATCAGTGAAGAGCCATATATACGTTTCAAATTGCGTCAATTAATCAATAATACGATTCTTAATTAAAATTACGCATCTATTTCCTTCCAATCATGTTTATGTCTTACCAATAGTCCGGCATTCACCATAACCAATTATCGTCGGCAAACTAATATCAGGATGGTATAAGTTCGTTTACTTTTCGTTAAACTTTAGAAAGATAATAGTCACCCAAAAAGAGTGAATTGTACTCCAGAAAACAGCACAACTTTTTGAAAGGCTATAAATCTTTAGTATATTTGGCATCAATTAATTAGTTTATTTTAAATCAATTAATGCAACGAAGCAACTACTATATGAAAAAAATTGCCTTGCTATTTATGATAGCACAGTCTTACCTATGCTTTACTCAAATAGACGCAGAATCTGTATTTTTAATGCCAGCAGCTTCAACATCTGAGATGAATGCAATCACTTTACCTAAAGAAGGATCTGTTTTATACAACACTTCAACACAACATATATTTTTTAGAGATGACACTTCATGGCAAATAATGACCCCAATTAAAAATATAACCACCTCTGACTCTTTTTTAACGATTAACAGCAGCAACTCGGTGTATGACATTACTACCACTTTTAAAGATGTAGACAACGAATTGATTTTTGAGGATGATGATTATTGCTATATATCGATGACTGAGAACGGAACAGATTATTTAGTTATCCGATATGACAAAGCAAACGTAAATACTGAAGTCCGATCTTCTGGATCTGGAAGTCAACCTAACACATTGGCACAAGTGCAAGGTTTAACCTATAATTAAATCACATGACTATAAAAAAAATACTTTTTGTATTTACTTATTGCATTCTGTTGCAACCCTTGCTCGCCAATTTCACCTTAGCTGGAAGCACCATCACACAAACTGGAATAGATGCAGACTTATCTGGGTTATCGGGAATAACAGGTGTAACTACTACTTCAAACGGAACCGGTTCAAATCAGTATATTACCTATAACCTAAATAATTTACGTTTAGTAATCCAAGGCAGTTTAGACCATAATCCGGAACAGGAACAATTATTATTTAATAATCCTGGTAATCCTATTATCGACATACAAAATGGAGGAACCTACAATTTAGGAGAAGATGTCATTATCAATGGTGTTACTAGACAAACGCTAGGGCTTGGGGTTTTTATATCTTCAACAGATGCTGGGTGCTGCGGTGTAAACACGGCCGCCATTGCCATACGTAATGGCGCTACATGGAACTGGAAAGGAGCTACAATTGATGTAGGACAATTACCTTGGTATGCCGAACCTACCTCTACCGTTAGAATAACAAATGCGGTGCTACTGGTGCGAAGAAGCGCCACATCGGATGTAGTTCAAGTTAGACAACAATCAGATAACTTCTTTGTAGACGGTCTTACATTTATAGGCAATGGGGAAGGAGATCTTACTTTTTTAAGAAGACCACAGCAGATGGACAACTATAGTCCTGAAACCACTGGTGGTGCTATCGCATTTTCTGGTTCAACTCCTAATTACGATGTTACTTTCCGAGGGTATTCTGGAGGAGACAAAGGGAATACTCAGGATATAAAATTCTGGCAGGGATGTCGACCTATATTAATTAATTCAAAGACAGGATCACAGTTAATTGCCGGAAACCATAAGAATGATGGTAATGGATCTGGATATGGAGTAGCTTTAGTATATCAAGAATTAGATCTTAACGTAAGTGATTTGGCAAATAATCCAGCCTCTGGAATTACCATGTATATTAAAGACACAAATAATGGAAATAGAGAAGTGTACAACCAAGAAGGGCATATTGTAAATAATATAGCAGACAAAGAATATATCGCTCAAACCGACATTAATGGGAACGTTCCTCAGCAGCAGATATTACTCGCTGCTAATATTGCTAACACTGGTGGCGCTAATGGTTTAAATAGTGGAACCTACGCTTGGGATTACAGAGGTAAAAATAACGACGATAGTGATTTATTTGACATCCATTTATGGGCCTATAACTATTTGTATCAAATCATCCCAGATACTGAATTAAAAGGAATTAATGGAACCTCTATCTCTACTAAAGTTTTCGATGATACGGCTATTTCCGAGCCAAACAAAGCGATAGTAGACGGGTACACACAAATCGATAATCTAGATAAATTATTTGATCGCGCTAAGAGTTTCAAAGTAGACAATTTAACAACATTGGGTATTGAGAATTTTTTCTTTGCAACAAACGGGAACCGTCTGATCTTATTACAAGATTGGAATCTTACCCTCGATCAAACCGCTCCAGACGTGTTTGCAGTAGATGAAGGAACTAAAACAATAACCATCAATAGTACCGTACTTCGATTTGGCACTAAATTTACGAGTATAGAAAGCACTGGAACTATTAGTGTGGCTAATGCGTCAGTCATAGAGTTTGGTTATATTGACAGTACTGGAATCTATAAATACGTTGAATTACCAAACTTAACTGATACCACGATAACTATCACAGACTTTGTTCCCTCCCCAGAAGTGGTAATACAAGAAACCATAGAGTACAGTGGAATTTACAAATCTTTATTTGCCGCTCCGGCAGATGCTTCTAATACCAAAGTAAAATTATCTCGATTCGGGTACTCCGAATGGATAGAAATTATTCCAGAGATCGATTTATCCTTTATTAGAAATGTAGAACTCATTCCATTACCTGAATGGTCAAACAATCAAGATGTATTATTGTATTATACTCATAAAATATTACAAAAATCAGAAGCTCTTAAAAATGCTTTTAACAACCCTGTGCAACCAAATTTAACTATAAACAATACAATTACCACTAACAATACTCCAGCTTCAGAAGAAAATCAACAGGCATTGCTTAATTTACTAAAAAGAACTCTTTCTAAGATCACCAATATAAGAGAGCGCATGAAGTAAAAAGAATTTGACAAGCTTGCTTTTAAACATAGTAATACAATTTACAAATACATATTTCGCATATCTATTATTTCTTTTATAGCTATTTTTGCGTTATAAAAGTTAACCATAGCTTCGCTATGCTAAAGTTTTATGCCTTAAACTAACTTAAAATAATTCAATACCTATATACGAAATATGTATCTGTAAATCGTATAAGATCAAATTCTTTAAGAAGTAATAAACCTGTATTATTACATATATTATACCATTTGAATTTACCGTAATAAAACGTCCTTTTTCCCTTTCTATTTCAATATAAAGAAAAAAATACTCATTTTCTTTTACAGTAAATTCAAACAATAACTGGTATTAACTAGAATTCCAAGTTCTTTGTAGTAATGATCGCATCATTAATAACAAAAGGCATAGGCATCATGGTTTCATCACGTGGTTTTAAACTAAACGTTGGATTCACTAAGAGGTCATATGATATTTCGTTTAAAATAAGCTCAGGGTTCACGTTTTTATCAATGGTGAATGTAATGCTTAGATCCCTGTCGGAATTTGCCATTTGATAAACCAGTAAAGAACCTCTTTTTGCTTCAAAAGACATCCCTTTATCGTAGAACACACCATTAACACATAAACTTTCTATAGTAAAAGGAGTACTATTGTAAATTTCATACTTATTAACTTTTCTGTTTGGAACAATCGTAAAATGGATCTCTCTTTTAGTGTCGATTATGGTATCGATATCTATTTTAATAGTAGAGGTAGGAATATTCTTATCATCGGCTTTTTTACAATAAGTATAACGTGTATTGTATTTACTTTTTCCTTCTGTGTTCAGGATATCCCCACTAGTATAATCCGCATCAAAAACTTGCTCAATATAACTATCAAACACCTGGTTGTAAGTAGCCCAATATGAAGTGTTTTCATCTGAATTTTGAACAAATACTAAGCTGTTAGGTTTCTTTTTGTCTATAGAGAACCCACTGTTAAAAGTGGCTATACTAAATAAAATGAGCGCAGCAAAACCTGTTAAAAACTGCCAGATACTCTTTTGTTTATGATGAACAAATATAGGGACTAGAAATCCAAACATGATCACAAGAAGTACGGAGGAGATGAATATCGTCTTTAGCCCTAATGCTACAGGAAACAGCTTAATCATTGGACTCATCATATAAATTGTGGGAACTGATATGATCGCAAAAAGAACGGGTTTTGTCCTTTTCGAAATATCCATGAAAACCAGCATACTTAGAATAAAAATAGCGGCAAGAACAGGTATAATTAAAAAGGCAGCGCCTAATAAATACTTTCCTATAAAAGCATTGAGAAATAATCCGAAAACTATAGGAGCCATATATAAATCGGTGGTCTTTTCAGCATTGAAATAGCTATAAATTTTAAATAATAACCATAATGTTAACAACGTAAAGGCGGCAATATATTGGTAGCCATTATAGGTGAAACCGTGTAATATATCGGAATATTGAGGATGTACAACTAAAATTAATTTCCATAAAAGGTAGCTCAGACCTCCCGAAAGAATAAGTGATGATGTAAAAGGTATAAAACTTTTAAGACTACCCCTTATGGTTATTTTTCGGCGTCGCAGTCCAACAAGGAAAACAATAATAAACGCGACACAAGCAAAAATGAACATAGGAAATATCCAAGTAAAAGGGTAAGTTAGCAGTTTTATAAATGGGAAATTAACAAACACAAGATCTTCGTCACTATCTAAACTAGATAAGTCATTATATGCAAAGTGATTCAGTGTGTTTGTAAAATAGTCGGCGTGATGCAAGAGCGAATTGCGATCAAGTCTTTCGTAAGAATCTTGTTCAGTATGGTAATCGAAATGATCATCTATAAACGCAAAATTAAAACCATTAATATTGCCATTTTCTCTGAAAACAGTTAAGTCTGTATCATTAGGAAGCTTTTTGTAAACACTATACATTAAAGAGTTTGCTGCTGGGAAATTTACATTCGCTTTCTTAAACTCGTCAAGAAGCTTCTTGTTTTTCCCATTAGTTTCCATAAGCATATAACTTGGTCCTCCACTTCCTCTCGCTTCAAAGTTTAAAACCAATTTCACTTCTTTAGCCCAAGGATGATTTTCAACAAACGCTTGCGCCCCTAATAAACCTAATTCTTCAGCGTCTGAAAATAATATGATAATATCATTAACCGGTTGCTGTTTTTTAGATAGGAAAGCCCTTACTCCTTCCAAAAGCGTAACCACTCCAGCTCCAGCATCGCTAGCACCGAGGGCTGAATGAGGGTTTGAATCGTAATGAGTTAATACTAATAAAGCATTACCACTATTAGATCCTTTAATTTTAGCTAATATGTTTTCTGCCGTAGTGCCTCCCTTCCACTTTTTATTAATAGCCGTTTGTGTCTGAATTTCTGGATGTAATCCGAGTTTTTTTAATTCTGTTACAATATATTCTTGAACCTTTTTATGTTCAATATTTCCTGTGAAATGAGGTCTCTTCGAAATGTTTTTTAAATGATATAGCGCATTATTAATGGAAAAAATAGTGTCATGTGCAGGTTCTTTTTCTGGTGAAAAAGAAGGGATACTATCGTTAAAACTCCAAAAGATGGTTAGTAGTATGATTAAGGTTGCGAAGAAGGTATTAGTTTTTTTCATTTAGTTGGTTTTATTCACATAAAAGTAATCAAATTATATGTTTTTTAACATAGTTACTAAACGTAATTTAAAATCAGTATATTTAATACATAAAAGTCAAACAATTATGGGAATTATAAACTTTCAGGGAAAACGTACAAATCCTCAAAAAAGAGAATCAGAATCTATTTTGGTGTCAGATTACATGACAACAAAAATTATTTCATTTAAAGAACATCAAGCGATTGAAGATGTAATTGAAACATTAATTAAAAATAGAATTTCAGGCGGACCAGTAGTGAACGAAAATAATGAATTGATAGGTATTATTTCTGAAGGAGATTGCATAAAACAAATTTCGGACAGCAGATATTACAATCTACCTATTGATAAGAACAGTACGGTTGGTAAAGCGATGGTAAAAGAAGTAGAAACTATTGATGGAAACATGAATATCTTAGATGCTGCCAACAAATTTTTGGAATCTAAACGAAGAAGATTTCCTATTGTTGAAAACGGAAAACTTGTTGGGCAAATTAGTCAAAAAGATGTACTAAAGGCTGCCATGAAGTTAAAAGGAAATACTTGGAAATAAATAACTTTTAGAGCATTACTTATAAGCTTACAGTTTTTTAACTGTGTGTAATTAGAAGCCTAAATATAGATTGTAAATCAGGACATTGGAAATAATGGTAAGAACAATTTGGATTGGGCTAGTTGTAGTTACCATATATATTTGTGGATGGATAACCTTTATTGATTGTATACTAGGCACCATCATAGCAGAAAAACATAATCATTGGAAGTTACTTGTTCCGAGCATTGTAACCATTGTGCTTTTGGTTATCTATACGGAAGAATTACTGATTGGATATAATCCTAAATCAAAATAACGGAATTTAATGTCGCTACTGACTTTCTCTATTTTGATCATTATCTTGACTATAGTACAAATTTCTGAATTGGAGCTATTACTTGATAATTCTGTAACTGAATTTCCGTTAATTAGCCCGTTATGTATCACTATTTTGACAACATGTATTGGTTTGATTGCAAACCGAATAGTAAAAATTAAAATAATGAATATAAAATAACGACACATAATAACTTCCGAGGTAAACATGAAATTAATGTTTTTCCTACTTTATAAAAAGTATTGATTATTCCTGTTTAACTAGCAAAAACCATTCATTTTCTAGTTCCAAATAGCCTTGGTCATATACATAAAAATAAGTATTTCCTTTTTTCGTAATGTATAAAGCAGTGATAAATTTAAAATCGAATCCTTTATCAAACAACTTACGCCTAGTTACTTTTGTTTTACCCGAAGTATTCAGTTCACAAAGGATCTTATAATTTTTTCGTAAACGGTTATTGGTGTTCCTTATAAGATTTTTACTTTCTTTATTTGTTTTATTATTGTAAGCGTTTCTGCAATAATCTGAGCAGAATTTTTTATCAATTCTTCCTAGAACTTTTTCGCCACACTCTAAGCATTTTTTAACATCGTTCATTTGTTATACAATTTATAGAAATAATACCATTTACCATTTGAATTTACTTTTACAGTAAATTCAAATGGTAAATGGTATAAAGATATTAAAATAAATTAAACGTTTACATTCATTTACAAACGAAAACAAACGTTTAATAACCGTTTTGAGCAGGTTTTGTAAAGCATCTTTGCAGTGTCAATTCACAATGAATGGCAACATCTTAACTGTTTAACGAATAAAATTAATACTATGAATGCACTTAAAAACAATGTACAGTTAATTGGGAACTTAGGAAATGATCCAGAAATAATTACTCTAGAAAGTAATAAGAAACTGGCAAAATTTTCGATAGCAACTAATGAAACGTACAAAAATTCTCAAGGCCAAAAAGTAACAGATACACAATGGCACCAAATAATAGCATGGAATAAAACAGCGGATATCGTTGAGCAATTTCTTCAAAAGGGAAGTGAAGTAATCATTGAAGGAAAGTTAACTTCGAGATCCTTTGAAGACAAGGAAGGCAATAAACGATATATTACAGAAGTAGTCTGTAACGAGTTACTTATGTTAGGACATAAATAGAGGGGGAAATTGCTATATCTATTAAGAAAATGAAGATTAATTTCTTCGAAAATTGAAAAAGAAAAAATAAATAGAGCTACCTTTTAAAGTAGCTCTATTTCTGCTAATACCGATTCTTAGGTAAAATTACTCAATCATACCGTATCTTAGGTAACGTTACACAACCACTTCCGTACAGTCATATTTGTGCGCTACCTATAGATCGACATTTACTATAAAGAATTACGATCGATAAATTAATATCATAAAAATCTTATTAACCTAATTAAAAAACAGGATATAATATAAGCTTACTAAAAAAATTAACAACTAATTCAATTTCTATACCCACGATTTAATAGTAGTATACTCTTCTGTTTTTTTTGAATCTTATACCCTTTACCTTAATAAAACATTAACTGTATTCTACCCCACATTTCACCAATTAAAGGCCTAAAAAAACTTATGATATTAGAGGATCATTCTAAATACTCCTTACCTTAAATCTATTCTTTTGACGTATACCTCATAAATCAACCATTCTGATTTAGTTGTTCTACAGGCACAAAATGTTCTTTATATCCAAATTTTTCTGGACCGCCTAAAACGAGACCCTCTGGGGTTCTCCATTGCGCATTTGCTTTCATTCCCAAGGCAACAACTCTAGCTCCATATTGAATACTTTCCACCGTTATCGGATACCCATTCTCGGCATCTACTAAACATATTAAATCAGGAGTAGAAGCTATTGTTTTGCCGTCCTTTTTTGCCATTAAAAATTCATTTTGAAAATCAAGTACAAGCTTACTTCCTTTATCACTATCAAGACCTAATATTTCACAAGTTCCCTTGTTCCATCTTCCATCTATAGTAATTTTTACATTACTTATTTTACCAGAAAATAATCGTATCGCACTTGCTGTTTCGATTAAGGCTGTTATAGGGTTGATATTATAATTTTTTGCGTTTAAAATGGCATTTCCTATTTTTCTAGCATAGGTAATTATACCGTGTACAGCGGCTTTCTTTACTTGGGCACCAGTCATCGGAAAACAGCTGATAGCACAAGAACCTCCCATTTGAATAGCTGTTGCTCCTACTAGGGTTTCAGCCCACGTATTATCAATAGCATTGTACACGTTTTGATTTCCTTTTTCGTCTGCTTGCGTTATCGGAGAGGATGAAATTCCATGTAAAGTAAAAGTTGTCATCTCAAGTCTAGGAAAAGCCCTTCCCATTCCGTCTGCATCTATCAAAGGAATTCCTTTGGTAGCTGCTACTCCAATAGGTATCACACCGTTTAAACCTCCTGCTTCTGCTGAGATAATGGCATCTATTTTTTTTCCAAGGTACTTTTCCATCATATCAAAAGCTTGAACAAATTCATCTCCAGAAAATAGTTTTTCAACTAATATCAAAGGCGCTCCAAACGCAGCAACACATACTACCACTGCATCATTGTCGAGGTTGTTAGCGTCTATTAAAACTACGTTTCCGTATTTGTTAATAGCTTGTTTAGTTAGTAGTTTCCCAATATATGGGTCTCCACCTCCACCTGTTCCTAAAACTGTTGATCCCATAGCTATGGCATCTAAATCTTTAATTCCAATCTCTATCATAAAATGAATTTCATTAGTTAATCATAATTTTTAAAATAATATTCCTCAATTTGCCCTTTAAAAGGAGTACGATACAAATCACTTGGTAATAGTTTAAATGTAATAAGTGAATTTGCATGTGTACGTTCATAGAAATAGATTCCATAACAGGCTCGTATTATGCCTGTTTACTTGCAGATCCACATCTTGAAATTTAAGTACACGTCAATTTATAGCGATCTGCTTTTTCTATAATATTTAGTGTGTATAACTTCGGCAAATACTGATTCTATGAAGGAAGTTCCACAATTAACTTTAGTGAGTGTTAATTTTTGAGTTGCTTCGTTTCAGAGAGTTAATATCATCGGTTTTTCTCGATCCTTTGACAATACTTGGTGCTTTTGTCGTCATAAAATGATTTTACATATAAAGTAACTACATCACTACCTAAACATCTATTTAAACAGCTAAATCTCCACAGAGTTTTACCTTTAATTTTACCGCGCCTGGAAGGTATGCCAACGGTATTGATTCTTTAGTAAGTACAGTAATACTATTTGCTATGGCTCCTTTTTCTAATAGTTTTTTTTCTGCACTTAACTCTAAATTTTTTAATGCTTTGTCTTCATTATTTTGAGAAGTGTTTATAACTAATTCTTCTTCGCTGCTAATTTGGGCAATGCAGGCACCAAAGGCATTAGCAACTTCCATATGCTCAGGAAAAATCACTTCTGAGGCTCCAGATATTTCTTTCGGTAATAAGAAAGCACCGCCACCGCAAGCTACTACAGGTATGTTTGTAGCGTTTGTCTTTAACTTATCTACAAGCTTTTCAATAGCTTCTCTAATTGCATTTTTTACTTCATTTAATGCCTTTGCATATGAAATACCAACAACAGATTGAATTTTGTGTTGTACATCTACGTTATTTTGAGCGTCTTTAATTTTTAAGTGATTTTCAGCAATAAAAAAATCAGAAAGCGTTAACTTATCTCCTCCAAATGCAATTGCTTTTTCTTTCAGTAGATACCCAACAGAATCCGGTCCTAGTTTACATTGATTGTTTTCGAATCTTACAATTGTTCCTCCTCCGATACCAACAGCGATTACATCTGGCATTCTAAAATTAGTTAGCACGCCACCTATTTGGGCTGACTGGGTACTTTCTCTAGGAAAAAAATTAACCAGTACCCCTCCGTCAGAAGTGGTACCTCCAACGTCAATCACAATTCCATTTTTAACCTTTGATAAAGCTCCTGCTCCTCGTATACTGTTAGTAGGCCCAGATGAAATAGTGAGTACAGGGAATTCTTGTACATCTCTCAAAGACATTAGCGTACCGTCATTCTGGCCTAAAAATAATTGAGAAGTTAAGCCTAAACGCTTTACCGTTTCTTCAAAAGCATTCACCATTTTAGAAGCCACTCCTTGTAAAGCCGCATTGAGTATAACTGCGTTCTCTCTCTCTAAGAGCCCTAACCCTCCAACTTGGTGTGAGCAACTAATTTTAGTTTCCATTCCGAGCACTTCACGGGCCCAAGTAGCGACCTGCAATTCTTGATCAGGTAATGTCTTTGAAAAAATTCCAGTAATCGCTAAAGAGTCTATTTGTCCTTTCATTTTTTTTAGACATTCTTTCACTTCATTTTCATCTAATGGGCTTATTGGTCTTCCATCAAATTCATACCCGCCATGAACCATATATATATGCTTATTCAATAACAATTTTAAATCTGAAGGAAAATCAGTCATTGTTGGTATAGCCTTACTCGCTGGTAAGCCTATTCGGATAGCCCCAACTCTGTTCAATTCTTTACGTTCCACTAGTGCGTTCGTGCAATGGGTGGTACCAAGCATAATATATTTAATCTCATCTTTAGGAACGGCTCCGTCTAAAATCACCGTTTTTAGAGCATTTTCTATCCCACTGCTAATATCAAGTGTAGTGGTTTGTTTAGTTTTTGATAGTATTTGGTTGTCATGTGTCACCAATACAGCGTCTGTATTGGTGCCTCCTACATCTACGCCTATTTTATAATATTCCATTGTTTTACGTTTTATTAGTATTTAAATCTTCGACAGGTATATACAGTTCATTATAACCAAATTTTGCAATCAGATATTCATTTTGAAAATCTATTAACATTTGTGAATTTGAATCTTCATCTAAACCAGTTATCTCACAAATTCCCTCGTTCCAACGTCCTTGAGTTTTAATTCGAACATCTGTATTTTTCCCAGTGAATAGCTTTATAACAGAAGAGTTATTTATAAGTGATTTAACAGGATTCAACCCTTTTGCTTTAGCATCAATAATTGATTTTCCAAGTGTATTTGCGTAAGAGATTACATTATGAACAGTAGCTTTTTTGACTTGAGCACCCTTCATAGGATAGCAACATATAGCACATGTGTTCCCCATTTGAATTGTAGTAGCACCGACTAAGGTCTTTCCCCAAGCGTTATCAATAGGGTAATAAATTAGATTATTTCCTTTTTCATCTGCTTGAGTTATTGGAGATACCGGTATGTTATGCAAGGTGAACGTGACCAAATCTAGCCGAGGAAAACATCTTCCCATACCATCTGCATCGACAAGCAGTACTTGTTTATACGCTGCTATAGAAATTGGTATTATTCCATTTAATCCGCCCGCTCCTGTAGCGATATAGTTAATTTCATTAAGCCCTATTTTTTTCATTCCTGCTCAATTTTGTTACTATAAAATACGCTATGGTAGCAACCACAATGCCAAGTATATTTTTAATTTCTGAATCCATCAACAGCATCACTAACACACCTGAAATCCACGAAACAATTCCGTTCCAATTATATGAAACATAGTTTTCAGTATAGACCTTAGAAAGGTAATAATCGGCAATCATTACCCCAGCTATAGGAGTGATGGTGATAGTAAGTAAACTAATAAAACTCATAAATTGTGATAGTATTCCAATAGCGGCCAATACAATTCCAATAACTCCAGTAACCAAAGTGGTTTTAGATCGTGATATCTGTTTCAGATTCAAGAGATCAGTAAATGCTAACCCTGAAGAATAAATATTCATTACGTTAGATGTCCATGTCGCTAGAATAAGTATTGACATTGCAAGAAAAGGAAAGCCTAGAGTAGAGAAAATCTCAACAATATCATAAGTTCCTTGGGTAATAGCAAATATGGCTCCTATCCCCAATAGACATAAGGCTGAGGGAATAATACCAAAAATAGAACCAAGTATTGCATCCTTTTTTGAGGCAGCAAAACGATTATAATCAGGAGATATAACACCTCCTACAGAGATAAAGCCAATTGTAAGACCAATGGCTTGTAACAAAGGCATTCTTTCTTTTGGAGTATAGTTTAGTATTTCTTGAAAGCTATGTGTTTTAAATGTAATAACTAGCCCATATACAAGTAATAGTACAATAGCTGGCACTGCCACGTAGTTAAGCCATTTTAAGTATTTAAATCCAAATACAGCAGTAAGTACCATTATTATCCCCCAAAAAACAGAAGATACCCATACGGGAATTTCTGTACCATTCATTTCAATTAGTATTTTAGAAAATGAAGCTCCTGCTATATTGGTTTGTATACCAAACCACCCTAAAGTAGAGAGTCCTATCACTAAACCAACTATTATTTTTGCACCATTTTTTCCAAAGCTGCTAGAGGCTAGTGAAACTGTAGCTTTACGTGTTTCTACAGCGGCAATACTTAACAATGACATAAAAAACACGACGAAGCTAAAACCAATAAGTCCAGTAAATATTGATTGATTAAAGCTAAGAGAGGCTATCAACGTACTCCCTATAAGTAAAGCAGGGACACTTACAACTCCTCCAAACCAAACGCCTGCAAGACT
Organism: Tenacibaculum profundicola; assembly: GCF_057220795.1. Classification (NCBI taxonomy): domain Bacteria; kingdom Pseudomonadati; phylum Bacteroidota; class Flavobacteriia; order Flavobacteriales; family Flavobacteriaceae; genus Tenacibaculum; species Tenacibaculum profundicola. Next base: position 2,308,826 of record NZ_CM170137.1, read on the forward strand.
ATACCATTTTGTGTTGTTTTTATTGTTACTCATAATTCTAGATTTTATTTATTATTCCTATACCTTCTTGAAAAATCACTTTTATATTTTCCTGCTTAGACAGAGAAGAAATATCAATTAAAGGGCTTTTATTAACTAATAGTACCTCAACTTTTTTCCCTCTTCAACGGTTTCTGTTTCTTTCTGTATTTCTAAACATTCCTTCCTAGAGGCCATTTTCAGCTCTTCTATAAGTTCCTGATAATTTATATTTTCTTTTATGAATGATTATTTAAGTATTAGTTTTTTAATTGGTTAATAATGGAAATACATTTTGTGCTTTCATCATATTATTTCCTATTAGCAACTATATTATCTGCCATACAGGTTGTTTAAATTTTTACTACTATCTTCCCTTTCTGTTTATTGGATAACATGTATTTATAAGCTTCTATAGTATTCTTAAAATCAAAAACACGATCAACTATAGGTTTCAACGTTCCTTCTTGAATTCTTTCTAGCACATACTGTTTCCCTTCTTCTAACAAATATTTATCTCTAATATAATTAAACAGAGAATAAGCGTGGAGTGTTACGTTTTTACGCACTAAGTCGAGTACAGGAAACTTTGGAGACGTTCCTTCTAATAAGCCATAAATAGCAACAGTACCTCCAAAAGAAAGTGCCGATATATATTGTTGAGTAAACTCAGTACTGGCTATGGGGTCAAAAACAAATTTAATTTCCGTTTCCCCTGAAATTTCTTTTAATCTTTCTAATGTATTTTCCTCTCGTGTAACAATTACATGATCGGCTCCTAAACTTTTAATAAACTCTTTTTTAATTGGAGTTCTGGTCGAACCAATTACAATAGCTCCTGCATCTTTTGCCAATTTTAAAGCCCCCTGTCCGGCTGTTCCAGAAGTTGCAGGAATAAATACATAATCTCCCTTTTGCACATTCCCGATTTTAAATAGTGCGTAATAGGCTGTTAAGTACTGCATCCAGAAGGATGTTGCCTCTTCAGTATTATAATTATCAGGTACTTTGGCTAGATACATTTCAGGAACGGTAGCATATTCCCCTTGAACTCCATATTGATTTGTAAAGAAAGGAATTGAAGAAACTTTATCCCCTTTTTTAAATTTAGTAACATCTTTACCAACATAAATAACTTCTCCAGTAGCTTCTGATCCTATTCTAGAAGGAAGGATAGGTTGCGTATAGTGCATCCCATGAATGAAAAGAATATCTGCCTGATTAAGGGCAAATGCTTCAATTTTAACTACGACCTCTGTTCGTTTAGGTTGCGCTATTTTAATTTCGTCAAACTGTAAAACCTCTGGGCTACCTATTTTATGAAACCTAATAACTTTCATTTAAAAATAAATTTATAATTTATGAGTTAGTCATTTTTTCTTCTATTTATCGGATTCGCTTTTTTGATTTAAAACATATATTAGCTTTGTGTCTTTAAGTACGTTACCTGCTTGAGGCTCTAAAGCATTGATATAAACAGCCACTCCTTCTGTTAGGTAACCTGAAACCGAACCGTCTTTATCTAGCATCTCTATACATCCTTTGGTAATGATAGATACTTCATTAAATGGATGTGTAGAAAACCCTTCCTCAGGAATTCGAGTTCCTTTTTTTAGAAATACGGTTCCAAATGAAGTAGTTACCCCTGCATTTGTATGAGATAGCAGTTCCTTGTTATAGTATTCCCCTTCTTTAGGGAAATTGATTTTTTTTAATTTCATGATTAGTTGTCTTTTTTACCAAATAGCACAAAAATTATTTTAGCGTCTTCAACAACGATTCCTCCATGCCCCTCAAAATAGTCGACCATAAAAGATTCGCCTGCAGCTAAATGTCTTTTGCAATCTGGTTGATTCTCTAATAAAATATTTACACTACCCTCTATTAATAAGACTATTTTCTTTTGATCGTGATGGGTAAAACCTTCTTTCGGAATTCGAGTTCCTTTTTTTAGAAATACCGTTCCAAATTGAAGATTAAAAGCATCATCATTGTGAACAAAAAGTTCTTTTAGGTAATCTTCTTCAGAGCCTGACGGATATGTGAGGTTTACAATTTCCAATGATCTCAGATTTTTGTTATACTACTTCACAACAATTCTATTTCCAAAAACAAATTCTTCTTTAAATAACTCAAATCGCTCAATATCTGCATGAGGCGGTGCTTGGCAACTCCATTTTCGAGAAGGCTTCCAGTTGTATTGTTTTTTTAAGAGTGCTGCTTGCTCGGCCTGCTTAAGAGCAGCTAGAGAGGGGTCTATAACAGGTACTCCTAATTCTTTTTGGATGTTTTTATAAAACCCAAACTCGCAGGTACATCCCAAAATAATAGATTCCGCAAAATCTTCTACTACAGCTTTTTTTGCCGCCATAAACAAATTACTAGCTGTAACGTCATGATTTTTTTGAAATTCACAAACATTCATGTTTACATCTCTAAAAGAAGCCAAATATTCTCCATATCCATATTCTTTTATGGTAGTTTGCATTTCATTCTCCCATTTTTTTTGCCCAATAATGACGGAAAACTTGTTTGATAATTTTAATGCTATTTCAATGGATGAATGGCAAGGGCCAATCACTAGCATCTCGCCAGAAATTTCTCTAAGATCAATTAAATATGGATCATAGAAACACCCGACAATTAATGCATCAAATCCTTCTTTTGAGGCTTGTTGAGTAGCTTTTAACAATTCCGTTGCGACTAGTAAGTTATACGTTCTATATTCCAAATTATCCATTAAACCAACACCAGAAGTTAATGAGGTTACGTGTACTTCGGTATTTGGGAATTTATTCTTCTCAATCATTTCGGCGAAAAGAGTATCATATGCATCAAAACCTATAGGGTTTAAGTACATTATTTTAAGTGAATTCATCATTTGTTAAGTTTTTTTAGATAAAAAACAGTTATTGATAATTTAAATTATCTGATGTAAATCAGTTTCATAGAATTCATTAGCCTGTTCAGGAGTTATGTATCCATTTTTAACATCCAATAACACTTGATCTACAGCGCGATTTTTAGGATTTCCATAACCCCCACCAGTTGCAGTAACACAACGTACAATATCTCCTTTTTTTAATGCTAAGTTTGTTCCCATACTATATCTTTCTTGAGTTCCGTCTTTTCGAATAATCATAAAATAATTATACGAACCCTCGTAACCACCGTTCATTCCCCACGTTTTTGTTTTTTCTCCGTGAAATGCTGCGGTGACACGGGCTTCCTCAGCAGTAATTTTATAATCTAAATATTGACCATTCCCTCCTTGAAACTCTCCATATCCTCCTCCTTCGTTATGAAAAGCATATTGCTCTACTTGAATTCCGTAGCGCATTTCTCTAATTTCAATAGGGATATTATAAGATTCCCCACTTCCACAAGATAACTGACCTCTATTTCCATCGTGATTTGTAGAGGCACCCCACCCCCCAGCAAGAGGCTCAGCTTGTATAAAAAACTGTTGGGTATCTGGGTGGATTCCTGAGATAAATGTTGCGCATACAGATCTTAAGTGTCCTGCCGGTAATTTATTTGGAATGATAGGCGCTAAAATTTTCCATACCAAATCAATTGCCGTAATTAATACTTCATAATAAATGGAAACGGCAGATGGTGCTTGAGCGCTCACTATGGTTCCTGGTTTACAAATAACTTTCATGGGTCGAAAAGCTCCACCGTTTGCATCCATTTGCGGAGTGGTAATTGCTTTGAACAAGCTTCTGCACCCTGTAACTAAACCACTGTAAGATAAATTTGTAGCTCCTTTAACTTGAGGATGTGAGTCATTGAAATCTACGATAAACTCAGTATCAGTAATCGTAATCTTTGCTTTTATAGGAAAAGGGCCTTCGTTAAATCCGTTATTTTCAATTTCAGAAGAACCTTCATAGACTCCATTAGGAATTTCCTTTAATGCTTCAATACACATTCGTTCGCCATAACTTAAGAAATCTTCTTTCGCTTTGACAAAGGTGGTATATCCGTATTTTTTGATGATAGAAATAACTCTTTTTGCTCCAACTTCTGCAGCAGCTATACCTGCAAAAAGATCGCCAAGGGTACTGTCTGGTAAGCGCACATTTGTCTTTATAACATCTATAATAGCATCATTAATTTTTCCTTTTGATTTAATCTTTATATATGGTAAATGAAGACCTTCTTGATAAATTTCCGTAGCGATAGTTGATACAGAACCAGGAAAGGTACCTCCTAGTTCAGTCCAATGTGCTTTATTAACAGTATATGCAACAAGTTTATCTTCATAGAAAACGGGATAAATTACAGAAACGTCGGATAAATGAGTTCCTCCTCCAGCATAAGGTGTATTTGCAATGACAACATCTCCTTTTTCTAAGCCTCCCTCGTGTTTAAATTTTTCAATTGTTGCTTTAACAACAGCGTCTAAGGCCGCTAAAAAAGCTGTTACCCCATTCCCTTGGGCCAATAGTTCTCCTTTTTCATCTGTAATTCCAACAGCGTAATCTAAAGATTCATATATAATAGGACTCATACTTGTTCTTTGCAGGGTTTGAAACATTTCATCACCAGCGGCAACTAAAGTATCTTGAATAATTTCCAGTGTAAATTTTTCCATTATGCTGTTTTTTTTAAGATTAGCATTAAATTTCCGTATATATCAACGTTAGCATCGTACAATGGCGAAACCACTGTAGTAGTAGCTTTTTCGGCAATGATAGCAGGGCCTTTAATAATCATTGCTGGTTCTAGCAATTCTCTATGGTAAAAAGGGGTTTGATGCTTACCTAGATCATCAAAATCTACTTCTCTAGTGTCAAATACAGCGTCTTCAACTTTCTTTGTTGTTATTTGTTGTTTAGGGAAATCAGGTTTTTCAACCTCAACTTCAGCTACTAAATGAAAGTTAACCAATTCAACTCCCGCATCAAGCTCAAAGGAATATTGTTTCTTATGCTCTTTATGAAAATTAGTTACAATAAAATCTAATGACGTTTCTTTTGAGAAATTTTTCAATAATACTTTAACATAGTGCTCTTGCCCCTCATAACGTAGGTCTACATAGTACGTAAAATTCACCTCTTCTGATTTATACTTATCAGCAATAAAATTTTCTAAGGCATTATTTTTCATTTCAGAAAAAGTTTGAAGAATAGTTGATTTTTGACTTTCTACAACCGCAAGCACATTGGTTCTTATATAATCTCTTCTAATATCAGACATAAGCATTCCGAAAGCAGAAAAAACGCCTGCATGTGGTGGAATAATAATTTCCGATATTTGAAGTTCTCTAGCAAGATCAGCACCGTGCATAGCGCCCCCTCCTCCAATAACTACAAGTGAAAAATCACGTGGATCATATCCTTTATTCACAGAAATTAGTTTCAAAGCGTTTACCATATTCGCATTGGCTATTCTTAATATGCCTTTGGCAATATCTTCTTTAGATCCATTAAGCGTTTTACATAAAGGCTCTGCAGCTTTTTCTATACTTTTGAAATCTGGTTGCATTTCTCCTCCTAAAAAATAATCAGGATGTATTTTCCCTGTAATGATATTAGCATCAGTAGTAGTTAAACTAGTACCACCTCTTCCGTAAGCAGCTGGCCCTGGCATTGCACCAGCACTTTTAGGCCCCACATGCATCTTTCCTCCCTGATCTACCCAGGCAATACTACCGCCACCGTTTCCTATTTCAACGATATCAATTACGGGGGTTTGTATGGGATACCCAGCCTCTGTTCTTGAATGTTCTATTTTATAATTAGTGGTTATTTTAACCTGTCCGTTCTCAACTAAGGCACATTTAGCGGTTGTTCCTCCGATATCTAAAACGATTATATCTTTTTTATTGATAACTTTTCCCAAAGCAATAGCGCCAAATATACCACTTGCAGGCCCTGACTCGACCATGGTAATTGGGTTTGCTTTTACATCATTAATGGTGGTTATTCCTCCATTAGACTGCATAATGTAGGGAGCTTCTTTTAGCCCTTGTTGCTCCAGTTTACTTTGAAGGTTATTTAGGTATTTTTTAGCTATTGGAAGAACATAACCAGATAAAACAGTGGAACTTGTTCTTTCGTATTCTCTCCATTCTCTTGTAACCTGATGAGAGGCTATAATTTCAATGGAATTATTCAATTCTTTAAATTTTCTAAGAATTTGAATTTCGTGCTCAGGGTTTTTATAAGCATGCAATAAGCATATTGCTATTGCTTCGACCTTTTCCTGTTTACAAATCGCAATAATTTCTTGAAGTTTGCTGAGGTCAAGTGGTTTGAGAATTTTTCCTGTGTAATCCATTCGTTCTTCCATCTCAAACCTTAAGTATCTCGGAACAAAAGGGGGTTGTTTTACAAAATTGAAATTAAATAGATCAGGTCTATTACATCGAGCAATTTCTAAAACATCTTTAAATCCACTTGTAGTAATTAAAGCTGTTTTTACACCTTTTCTCTCAGTAAGTGCATTAATTACAACTGTTGTTCCGTGAGCAAAGAAGCCCACTTCCTCTAAAGAAACATTTCCTTTCTTTATGGTATTTAAAATCCCTTGTTCAAAATTTGAAGGTGTCGTATCTGACTTTGCTATTTTTACTCCTGTAGGTTTACCTGTTTCTTTGTCAAATTCCAGGCATACAAGATCTGTAAAAGTACCCCCTATATCTGTTGCTACTCTCATTATTAAATAGTTTTTATATGTATGAAAAAGCCACCAATAATTATTAGTGGCTTTCACCTCTAATTAAACTAACTACTATATCAATTCAAATAATTAGTCATGAAACATTAAAATTTGTAAGAAAGCTCTATTCCGTAAGTGGTTGGATTCCCAAGCCAAATAAGATCTTGTCCTGGCCCTCCTATTGATTGACTTGAATAAAATTCTTGTGCATATTTTTCATCCAATATATTAGCTCCCCAAAAAGTGACGTCTAGGTTTTTATTAAAGGTAGCTCCTAATCTAAGATCAAGTAGATTATAATTAGGACTTATAATATTAGGTAGTTCTTCATGCCATAGGATTTCTCCAGTTCCTTTTAGGTTTAAGATTCCTCTTAAACTAACAACTTCAGAAATAGGGAAATTCGATTGTAACGCTAGGTTAAAGCTGTCTTGAGGAACAAAAGGTGTTCGAACTCCGTTGAAACCGCTTCTATCAGTATCTCCTGCTTTTCCAGCTTTGATTATTTTTGCATCAACAGCTCCATAGCTTGCAATAATATCTAAGTACTTCGACGCCCTAAGTTTCATATCTATTTCGAAACCTTTAATCGAGCTTTGATCATAATTATAGTTTCCTAAAATTATATCTGGAGGAGTCAATTGAAGTCCGTATTGTTGTTGGTTATCAAGATTAGTATAAAATGCCGCTATATTTAATATAAACCTATTTTCCCACCAACTACTTTTAAAACCTAATTCATAGTTATCACTGGTTTCGGCACTATATTCCCTATCGAATATTGTTGTTCTCTTTGCATTGAAACCACCAACTCGATACCCTCTTCCATAATTAGCAAATAGTAAAACATCTTCATATGGAGCATAAGAAACTGAGAATTTTGGTTGTAACTCGCTATCCGATTTAGAGTCATTAGATCCTAAAGCAGGATTTTGTTGTTTTATTTGATCATTGTCAAAACGCAATCCTAGAGAGAAGGTGATTTTATCTGAAAACTTGTAGTCTATAAAACCAAATAAAGCTATCGTGTTATACGTATTGGTAAAATCAGATACCCCTAAATCGTTGAAAGTTCCGGTCGGACTAACTGGATCTGCGAAGAATCCAAAATCTGCTTGAGCCACTGTTTTAAGATATCTTTCATTTTTTTGATAAAACGCCCCCAAATCCCATGAAATTTTTGAGTTGGTATTTTTTGATCCCAATCTAAATTCTTGATTAAATACTTTCGAATTACTGTCTTGATTTTGTAACAATATCGGAGGTGCTGAGTGATCTAAGTCACCTGTTCCATTTCTTTTTGCATCGTTATAAGAAGTAACAGACTGGAATTTCATGTTTTCAAAATCATATTCTAATTTTGCAAATGCGAATAGATTTTTTAATAATGCTTCTCCGAGAACATCTGCTGTAGCCACAACATCGTCTATATCATTTGGGTGAACCACAGGCACATTATTTGCAGGAATATGATAATACAAACCTCCACCCTCAATATTGTTGTATTGACCGCTTAATGTAATTTTTAAATTTTCAGAAATATGAAAATACAACTGGGCTCTTGCGTTATAATCATCAAAATAATCGGGAGCGGTATTATTTGTTATGTTATAAAACAACCCATCTGATTTTTTATAGCTTCCAGAGAGTCTATAAAATACTTTGTTTTTAACAATTGGGCCCGAAAAAGCACCTTGACCTTTAAGTGTATTTCCATTAGAATAGCCAAGGTTCACCTTGTTTCTAAAGGAATTAGTAGGTTTTTTAGTTACTATATTAATAGCTCCTGCGATCGCGTTTTTACCATATAGTGCTCCTTGAGGTCCTTTTACAACTTCAACCATAGCCAAATCAAACAATTCTTGGTTTAGCAAATTAGAGTCTGGAACTGTAACTCCATCAATTACAAACGAAATAGGCGCTTCACCGTTGCGAATTTGAGGTATACCTCTAACTGTTACAAAATTAACCCCTACATTTTGAGATGTATTAAAGTTAACATTAGGCACTTGTGCTGAAAAGGTTTGTAGATTGGTAATTCCAGCATTTTCTATATCTGTTGAGGTCATTGTTACAACAGATTCTGGTATGCTTTGGATAGATTCCGCCCTACGGCGTGCCTGTCCAACAACACTAGTAAAACCATTTACAACAATTTCTTTCAGATAGGCAGAGTCTTCGGTTAAAACAACATTAATTCTTTTTTCTTTTTTAACTATAATTTCTTGAGTAGTATAGCCAATAAAAGAGAAAACTAAGATCGCTCCATCGTTTACGGTAATTGTATAATCGCCATTAAAATCGGAAACTGTACCGTTTGATGTTCCCTTTTCAAAAATATTGACACTTGGTAATGACTCTGTTTCAGAACTGACGTTACCGCTAATTGTAATTTTTTGTGAAAAGCACAAAAAAGGAATAAAACACGCAATTGTTAGTAGGAATCTTTTCATTGTTATTTATTTTTAGTGATTGTTGAAGACGAAAGTATGTGATTTAGTGTTCCTTATAGTTCATTCCAAATATTTATTATTAAATTGGTAATTCCAATTTTAAATTATGGAAACTAATGGAAAAACATTCCAAAATTGAACACCACGAGACACTAGTTCTAACTAAATATGTCTTTAATTCGTTATTAAAATTGATTACTAATAAGTTTAAAAAAGACAATGCTATTCCAGAAAACTATAAGGATTCACAACTATACGGGTTTGGAAGTTTTGACCCTAACTTACCTAGTATAAAGCGTGAATTGGAGTTGTTATTAAAAGGATATGTCAATGGAAAATATCTATATAATAAAACGAGAGAAGTTTCTACAGGAAAACCTCTTGTTAAAATTAGCCGAGAGTATAAGTTTTTGTTTTTTAACTATCTAGGATATAAAGATGTGTTCGAGTTTTTACTAGAGGAAATTCACGAAAAAGAAGAAAAAGAAAAACAGTTAGAGCTTATAAGTAGTTACGTTTCTAATGAAGATTGCTACTATGTTTGCTATTTCTATGGAGAGGACAAGAAAATGACAAAGGGTCAAATACTTATTTACAATAACTGGAAGACATTTGAACTAATTTTTGTGTACCAAAATAGAAATAAAACAGAGGCTCCGATTTATTACAATCTGTTTGGCACAATTAAACAAGAAAATAATTTTGTGCATTTTGATGCAAAATTCTTCACTAAAAAAGGAAAGATAGAAGGGGCAAACTTTATTTTCTATGTTGGAAAATCGAATATAAACGAACGTCCTATTTTGGTAGGGACATATTCTTCTTTTGATAAATACGATCATAGTATCGCGGGAAATTTAATTATAGTAAGAAAAGAGAGTAGTGAAGCAATGCAGTCAGAAGCTAATTCTTTTGAGTTTGATCCGATACTTTCTCAAGAATTAATAAAGCAGCGTTATATATCGTTAAGCCATGTACCTAAAGAGCTTTCTAGATTATCGTCAAAAAGCCCATATGCAAGTATTTTTGCAAAAATACCAAGTGATTACTCTGCTATTTTTAGCATTGGAGATGAGGAACATAAATTCGAATTCCAGATAGAAAAATATCATTATAACACAATAAGCAAAACAACAAATGTAATGGTGGAAAATGATCATTTATCATTGGAAAATAAAGGGCAAATTTTAGAGCTTCATTTTAGTTTGGTTGGGATATTTTTTATTCAAAAGGTTTCGATCTATATTAAAGTCTATAACTTGTTTTATAATAACCATGGTGTTGGTCACTTTACAGGCATTGATATCAACAACAATATAGTTACTGGAAATATCTCTCTTAAAAAAACATCTGAATGATATAGGGGCGAGTATACCATGTAATAAGACACGTTAATTTAGACGGATAACATTCTAATAAAATGGTGTAGTGCAAAATATCTCATCATTCTGTCAAAGATTAATGGTATATCATTTCTCATGCCAATTGACCGATCATAAATTATTTATTGTCATTGGCGATCTTATAAGTAATACACAAGCATAACTGCAAGGAAATGATTGAGTAATGTTACCTAAGAATCGGTATTATTATGTTTTTCCAGCAGTAAATAGCTAAATTTAAGGGTATAAAGAAAAATCACGTTAAATTATTAGTGCTTTGTAACTTTTATATTTTGGAAGAGTACCTAGCGGGGTAATTGAAGTTGTTTACAGTTAGGCTTGGTGCTACTAAGGTTTTTTCTCTATCAACCAAGTGAATTTGGTTATTCCGTTTCGATTTGTGCCATTGATTTCGGAGTTACAGTGCCAGTAATTTCGGTTTAAACCGAGCCATTTTTAACGGTTCGATTTGTGCCACTTTTAGAGATTGAGTTAGTAATTACCTTGCTGTTTAAAACTAACGGCATGGCAAACACACTTGATCCTATGGACTTAAAACAAATTCTAAGTTTACATTTAGACGGTCTTAGCAATCGTAAGATAGGGGCTTCTTTAGGCTTATCCCGTAATACGGTAAATGTATACTTACGCTTATTTAAAGCCAGTGATTATGGCTTAGACGAACTTTTGGAGTTCGATAATTTAAAACTAGAACGCTTATTTCCATCGCATACCACTATTGATAATGAGCGTTATAACACACTTGTTAGTTATTTTGATATACTCAGAGGGAAGTTACATCAACCCGGATTTACTTTTTCCTACCATTATCAATGTTACTGTAATGAAGTATCTAATCCTTACAGTTATACCCAATTTTTAGAGCATTATCATCGGAAGTTTCCAAAAGAAAAGGGTTCTATGAAACTAGAGCATGTTGCCGGTGAGGCAATGTTTGTGGATTATGCAGGTAAAAAGCTTCATGTTTTAAACAAAGAAACAGGAGAATTAGAAGCTGTAGAGGTTTTTGTAGCCATACTTCCCAGTAGTCAGTATACGTATGTTGAGGCTTGTGAAAGCCAAAAACAAGAAGATTTTATTCGTTGTTGTGAAAATGCTTTACGTTTTTATGGAGGTGCTCCAAAAGTGATTGTATCAGATAATTTAAAGTCTGCTGTGACAAGGTCTAGTAAGTATGAAGCACAAATCAACAGAAGTTTTAAAGATTTTGCACGTCATTATCATTGTGCTGTAAACCCTACCAGAACTTATAGTCCTCAAGATAAAGCTTTGGTTGAAAACGCTGTACATCTAACGTATCAACGAATTTACTATCCTATGCATGAGATGACTTTCTTTAGTTTGTCAGATCTGAACAAGCAGATACAGCTACATTTACAGCGGTATAATGATATGTTATTAACAAGAAAAAAAGCCAGTCGTAAAGAGCTATTTCAACGTGATGAACGTGCCCTTTTAAGACCGTTGCCAAATAGTCATTATCAAATTAAGGAGTACCGAAGAGCTAAGGTTCAAAAAATGGGCTATGTATATTTTTCAACAGACAAAAATTATTACAGTGTTCCTTATCGTTATATAGGACACCATACTTCTATTGAAGCTACATCAACCACCATAGAGGTGTATTATAACCGCCAACGTATTGCTATCCATAAACGTAATCCTGTTAGAGGTTCTTATAACACCAATAAAGAACATTTGAGTAGTACTCACAAAAATTATGTAGACTGGAGTCCTGAATATTTTGAAACCAAAGCATTCAAACATGGGGAATATGTAGCCCAGTGTGTTAAGCAAATTATTGCTAATGGAACACATCCTGAGATTGGTTATAAAAGAGTTATGGGGCTTATTCAGCTCTATAAAAACTATGCTCAGAACGATTAAACAAGGCATGTGAAAAAGCCTTAAAACTTAATCTTGTAAGCTACAAACGTATTCAAAATATACTTAAAAACAATCTGGACAAACACTCTCTGTTCTATGAAATACTGGAAGAAAACACCTCTCATATACCTAAACACAATAATATTCGAGGAGCATCTACTTACAAATAATAATAACTTAAATTACAATAATCATGAATCAAAATCCTACATTAGAAAAACTAAAATCTATGCGACTTAGTGCTATGGCACAGTTGTATTATCAACAGTTAACACAAAACACCTCTGAGAAAATGACCTTTGATGAGCAATTAGCTGTATTGGTAGAGCATCAATGGGAAGATTGGCAAAATCGAAAAATAGAACGATTGCTAAAACAAGCAACCTTTAAACAATAAGCTACTATGACTAATATTGATTATGCCTCTCAAAGAAATTTAGACCGAAACATGTTGGAACGCTTAGCTTCCCTAGATTTTATTAAACGAAAGGAAAACATTATTTTAACAGGATCTTCTGGTGTTGGTAAAAGTTATATCGCACAAGCCTTAGGACATCAAGCATGTATAATGCAACATAAAACACTATATCAAAATACCGCTAGAATGTTCAAGAAACTAAAACTCTGTAAAGCTGATGGTACTTACCTGAAAGAACTCAATAAAATCCTGAAAACCGAACTGCTGATACTTGATGACTTCGGACTGCAAAGTTTCGATAATCATGCACGAGAAGCTTTAATGGATATTGTTGATGACAGACATGGAAAATCTTCAACTATTATAGCTTCACAAATACCAGTATCAGCTTGGTATGACATCATTGGAGAATCAACCATAGCAGATGCTATATTGGATCGAATTGTAAATTCTTCACATCGAATTAAACTGGATGGTGAATCTTTGAGAAAAGCAATCCTAAATAATCAATAAATCCTAAATTTTAACTATAATTGTAACATCTCTAAAAGTGGCACCCTTTGACCGAAATCCGCGGCATGTCACTCCGAAATAGCCACCTCTAACCAATAAGATCCGTTCGAAACATTTTTGAAATTATAGAGTCCACTATCATCACTAGTAGTTCCAGTTAGAATCTTTTTATTTTCTAATTGATATAAAATTATGTTCGCAAAAGGTAATGCCTCTTTTGATTGTTCTATAATTTTCCCTGAAATTTTATTTTGAGAAAAAGATAAACTAGCCTTAATTAAAAGGAATGCAAATATTATTAATTTAGTTTTCATACTATCTATATTTTATATTTCAATCTTTATTTAATAGCCTCTATTTTAGACTTAATCAGTTTAATTCTATCATCATAACCAACATTGCTTTTATATACTAACTTGAAATAATTTTTTTTAAGGATATATTCAATGAGTATTTATTGCTTACGGTTTTATAATTAAGTTTATTTTTCTTTGTAATAGGAAAATCTGAAATATTCTCTTTTAAAATTTGATAAATTGACTCAAATTGCTCTTCATCTATTGTTCTTGAATAAACGGTTTCATATTTTGAAGAAGATAAAACCCCTTTGTTAGAGTTACAGCCTAAATTTAATAGGAACAAGCTACTTGTTATAATTTTGGATATCATAATTGTTAGAGATTTAATTGGTTTTTAACTAATGTGTAGTAATGACTTTTTTTATCAATCAGTTCTAAATGTGCTCCTTGCTAAACAACTGATCCTTTTGACAATACAACTATTTGATCTGCATTTTGAACAGTACTTAATCTATGGGCTATAATTACAACTGTTTTGTTTTTAAATAATTTTTGTAAATTATTATGTACTTCCATCTCATTTGTAGAATCAAGTGCTGAGGTAGCTTCATCAAGGAATATATATTTAGGGTCTTTGTAGATGGCTCTAGCAATTAAAATCCGTTGTTTTTGCCCTCCAGAAACACCATTTCCTCCTGCTCCAATTTTTGTTTTTTATTTACCTAACTCTAGCTGGTTCTTGACCAGGTGGTAATAACTTCCTTTTTCACTAACTAAACCTTTGTGAGACCCTTCTTCAATAACTTTTCCATTTTTTAGAACTATTATTTTATCAGCATTCTTTACAGTACTTAAACGATGAGCAATTATTATTACTGTTCTGTTTTTGAAAAATTCTTGTAGATTATCATGAATTATTCTTTCGTTTTCTGCGTCAAGAGCAGAAGTAGCTTCATCAAGGATAATAATTTCAGGATCTTTATACATCGCTCTTGCAATGAGAATACGTTGAACCTGCCCTTTACTTAACCCTAATCCATTCTCGCCTATTTTTGTTAATTCTTTTTGAGGAAGCTTATCAATAAATTCATAACTATTTGAAAGGTGAATAGCTTTTTTAAAACGCTCTTCATCAAATTCTGATCCTAATGTAATATTTCCTTCTACTGAATCAGAAAAAACATATCCCTCCTGAAAAACAACACTAATTAGGTCTCTCCATTCTTCTGGTTTAATTAAATCAATATTTTTTCCTTTATACCTAATTTCACCTTCTAATAATTGATAATATTTAAGAAGGAGTTTAATAATAGTAGTTTTACCGCTTCCACTTGTTCCTACTATAGCTGTAACCTGATTAAGAGGAAAATCAATACTCAGATTTTCGAATAAAGAAGGAGAATTAGGTCCTAGATAGGAATAGTTTGCATTCGAAAATTGAATTGAGTTATTATTATACGACACCTGCTTTTTATTATTTTCTTTGTGCTCTAGAAAAAGTTGTTCTTCATCTTTTTTTCTATACACATCAGAGAGTCTATCAATACTAATTGATGCATCTTGATAAGAATATAAATATAATATAAGGCTTTCTATAGGAAGTGTTAATTGACCAATGATAAATGATATACTGAGTAGTGCACCAAAAGTTAACTGCTGATTAATTACTAAATATGCTACATAACCAATAATTAAAGTATTCTTAAGTTGAGATAAATAATTAACCCCTATACTTTGTTTTAATTCTAAAAGCATATTTACTTTATTTAGTTTAAAAAGATCTGTCTCTGTTTTTTGCCATTGTTCAGTTTTATAATTCGTAGCATTATTAATTTTAAGATCAGAAATACCATTTACGATCTCATATAAAATATTTTTATTTTCAGTTTCTATTTCAAAACGTTTGTAATCAATATATTTCCTTTGACCTTGAAATTGATACACCCACAAAACTGATATTATTGAAACAATTATAAAAAACACAAATACAGGCCAAGAATAACTTAATAATAGAACAGAATATATTATAAAAACAATAATAGATATTAAAAACTGCAGAGAATGGTTTGAGAAAAATTCTTCTATTCTATCATGGTCATCAACTCTAAGCATTATATCTGTTGTTAGCTTACTATCAAAGAAAGACAATGGCATCGTTATCAATTTCTTTAAGAAATCTGAAATAAGATTGATACTTAATTTAGTGTTTACATCAAGAAACATCCACCCTTGAATAAATTCCAAAATATTTGTACTTGTATATAGTATAAGTTGGGCTATTAATAAATATATAACAAATTGAATGTTATTATTACTTATTCCATCATCTACTAACTTTTCATTAATTAGTGGATAAAAAACGCTAATCCCCGCAATAACTAATAATAATAATAGTAGAAAGATGAATTTTTTTTTAAATGGTTTTAAGTATTTCATAAAATACTCGACCTTTTTAAAGTCTTCTTCAACCTTTACTTCTTCATTAGAAAAATCTTCATTTGGTTCAAGAAGCAAAGCAACACCTTTTTCATTTGCATCACGTTTCCAAAACTTTAAAAAATCTTCTTTACTTAATTTAAGTTTTCCAAAGCCAGGATCTGCAATAATATTGGTTCCTTTTTTAGTAACCCCTAAGTAAATAACATAATGGTTATCTTTCCAATGAAGAAGGCAAGGGCTAGGAGCTTCATAAAGTAATTGATCTAGAGTGACTTTAACAGGAACTGTTTCTAATCCTAATTTATTAGCAGCATCAATTAAATCTGCAAAATTAACTCCACTCTTGTTAATATGGCAAAGTTCTCTTAGACTATGTATATCTACTTTTTTTCCATAATACTTGGCAATCATTCTCAAACAAGTAGGTCCACAATCGGCAGATTCTAATTGTTTAAAAAAAGGAAATTTTTTATATGATAATTTTGAATTTTCCATTAGATATTTTTTCCAAATCATTAGTAATAATATAGTTGTACCTTAATCCACTGTTTTTAACCTCTACAATTTGGTCATGTGTCGCAAACCAAAACTCCTGAAACTCATTAGTCTTGACAACATCTGCAATAGAGTAATCGTTTAAGTTTCCAAAAACTGATTTATTCTTTATGCAGTTTTTTATTTCCCCTTTAGAGTTTATAGCCACTTTTTTATTATAATATGGATTGAATTTTTGACATTCATAGAAGAACTCTATATTATTTACTAAAAATTTACGATCTATATTTGCCTTTGTAATATCTTCAATTGTTTGAGTAATAAAGAATGTTTGCTGGTCGTCTTTTTCTATCAACCTATTGAATTTACTATTATAAAAAACAATACAGTCTACAACGGGAAAAGATTCTACTAATTCAATTAGTTTTTGTGACATTTCTTTTGAATCATATGGTATATATATTCTAAAACTTCTCAATACCGAAGTAGTACAATGTTCTAAAACTTTAGTAAATTCTATGATGTTTTCTTCTGCAAATGTAGTAAAGCGAAATTCTATAAATTTTGTCAATAAATTATCTAATTGAATTAAAACGTCTGTAAGATTATAATTATCAAAGCTATATTCAATTATTGCATTATTAATTATTTCTGGACTTACCCAATAATTCTCTATATCAACAAAATTTTCATTAGATTCATTGTAAAAAACAAATCCTTCATCTGATAAAAATTTCATATAAGAATTAAAGATATCTACATCTTCAACAAATTGACTTTTTACTGAATCAAAAGTTTGTTCTTGAAGCATTTCTATGACTGTTACCATTTCATTAGGAATAAATTTAATTTTTTCCTTTTGAAAATCACATATAATGCTTTTTTCTTCTCCTTTTACAACTTTACAAAAGCTAAAAAGTAATAAATAGGTGTCTTTAGATTGTGTCATCATCAATTAAAAAATTTGAAATAGGTTTATGAGAGTTAAATACCATATACTTCTTACTAAAATGTTTATTACTTATACTATACAAACTCCCAACATATAACTCACCAACACTTTTAGTCTCTTCTCCTTCCATTTTTTTATAAGTTAATGGAAGGCGCTTTAATTCCTCTTCTGTAAAAACAGAGCTTTTCTTTATTTTATTTGTCATAATCTATTAACCAATTAGCTATTTTCTCTTCTAAATTATAATTACATCGATACCCAGGTGCACTAAATTGTCCAACAGGATTTATTTCTAACATTACATATTCACCTTCTTTAGTTTTCATAATATCTAGTGAACCTGTATTTAGGTTAATTGACTTCATAAAAGCGTCTAACTCCTTTTCATACTCATTGGGAAGCTTATATGGAACCCAATTAATACTTTCTGACTCATAGTTTAGCTTTACATCTACCACATTGTTCTCTTTTTCAGTAATGATAATTGCGGTAGCATAAAACTGCCCATCTAAGTAAAATACACGTATTTCAAATTCTGCATCTATACATTCTTGAAATAGTGTTAGCACAAAACGTTCAGGTAATTCTTGTAGCTTTTCTTTTTTAATTTTCTGTGTATAAATACCATAAGTAGACTCTCCATCTATAAAATATGAACTATGTCTAATTGGCTTAGTAATTAAATCTGATTTAACATTTTTTTGAAATGCTATAACATCTTGTTTATTATTAGTAACAATACTTTTTGGTGTTCTAACATTATTTTGTTCAGCTAAAAATGTTACCTCAAGTTTATCTAATTTAATACCATCATTATATGGCATCCACTTTTTATTAGATAAGATTCTTTTTAAGAAAGTAATTGTAACTTCTACTTCGTTTTTAAGCTCAAACAACGCTTGTTCGGAATGTTTTCCTTTAGGCATATTTACTAACAACTCTGCTTCAAATCGTCTATACCAGACCACTTTTATTTCATCAGTAATATCCTTTCCCTTTACAAAAACCTTTCCTTTATTAATATCAATATTAAAAGCAGTATCAGTCTGTATTAAATCTTGAATAGTTACTTTTACAAAATCTGCCTTATGATATATAAGCCAGTCAATAACAGGATCTGTTCCTTGTTCATAATGATCAAAAGATAGTACTAAAATCATAAATTAAATTTTAAAAGTGTCGTTTTTTGATGTGTCTGTTGTGTCTGAACTAACTCTTCTACTAGCTTTTCGTTCAGCTCTTTTTCGTTTACGTTCAGCTCTTCTTGCTTTACGTTTCTTTTTTTTATCTGGGTTTACCTGACCTCCTATAACATAGAATGTTTCTTCTGTAGAAAGTTGTTCTAATTGTGTTAACTTAATTTTCATTTTTATTTAGTTTTTTTAAGTTTCATAATATTTGGTTTTAGTAAGAAAAAGGTAATAAAAGGTGTTTTTATTACCTTCTCTAGTTATTTAAAAGAATATTAATAAGCTGCTAAAGCTGGCTTATCTCTTCTTTTACTGCATCCACCAGTATCTTTTTTATAACTATCCTTACTGGTAGAATCCTCCCAACACTCGCTTTCTACTGCGGCAAATGCTCCGCCTACAACAAATTGTAGTTCTTGACTGTTTAAAGATTCAAAAGAATCTAATTGTATTAATTTCATAATATTATTTTTATGTTAGTAAAAATTACTTTTTAAAATGCACCTGTTTGAGCAGGTCTATCGCCTCTTTTACTATCTCTTTTTGCACTATCTTTTCCTTCGGAATCTACTGCTGTAAATTTACCTCCAAAAACAAAATGTAAGCCTTGAGTATTCAAAATATCAAAAGAGATTAATTGTTTTAATTCCATGATAAATAGGTGATTATTTAAAATTGCTGAATTTATTCATCTGAACCACCTCCATCTTGTCTAAGCGAATCATTTCTTAAAGTGTCATGACCTCTCGTATGGTTATAACTTAAACTGGTTCCTCCATTAACAAATACTAACTC
This sequence comes from Tenacibaculum profundicola, assembly GCF_057220795.1. Taxonomy (NCBI): domain Bacteria; kingdom Pseudomonadati; phylum Bacteroidota; class Flavobacteriia; order Flavobacteriales; family Flavobacteriaceae; genus Tenacibaculum; species Tenacibaculum profundicola. The sequence goes on from NZ_CM170137.1 coordinate 2,328,357, forward strand.
TTCCTTGTTAATTGTTTCTATGTTTTTTAGTGATTTAAGTTTCATAGTATTTATTGATTATGAGGAGGTATACATCCACCTCCGTCAGTTCTATCACTATCTGTTCTTATATCATTCTTTTTAGAAACCGTTACAGAAGTCCCTCCTGTAATAAAGTTTAATTCTTGTTTATTAAGAATTATATTATTCTTTAATGATTTTAATTTCATAATTTCTATTTTTGTAGTTAATGATTTTATTTCATTTAGGTGAAAGGGTTGTTACTTTGGCCAGTACACCCTTCACTTTTTTAAGCTTATTAATTGTTAACTAAGCTAACTTAGGTGTTCCATCATCTGTTTTTGAATCTTGACTTGTTGATGTCACATCACCTTTTTTGGTATCTTTTCTTGCCGTACCACCTGTAATTACACGAACTGTTTCCTTGTTTAACAATTCATATGAGTTTAATGATTGTAATTCCATAATTATTTCATTTTTATAAAATTAAATATTAATCATTAAGTAAATGAAGAGAGAACAATAGAATTATCCTCTCTATCATTTCTTTTTATTACTAAGCTAATGCTGCATTAAAATGGTCATTGCTTGCAGAGTCTTGCTTTTCAGATGTAACATCTTTTTTCTTAGATGGTTTAGCTGCTGCACTTCCTCCAGTAATTACATGAATTGTTTCTTCGTTTAACAATTCAAATGAGTTTAATGATTGTAATTTCATTTTGTTATATTTTAAAAGTTATACTTATTTTTTATAAAGAGAGAATAAAGAATTACTCTCTCTATCATAACTGTCTAACTACTTTTTACCAAAGTCGTCATTACTTGCTGAATCTTGACTAGTAGATGTAACATCTTTTTTCTTTGAATCTCTAGCAGTACCTCCTGCAATTACGTTAATTGTTTCGTTGTTTAATACTTCGAATGATTTTAATGATTGTAATTTCATTTTATTAAATTTTAATTATTAATAAGTTCAAAAGTTTTAAGTCATTTACCTTTTATGGACTGAGCGCTTGCAAGCATATTTAGAAATGTTTCATTACTTAATGGCCTTTTATGTAAATCAACACTTATAAATTCATTTTTAAAATGTTAGAACTATAAAAGTTCAGGTTCTTCAGGATCTCTTGGTCTATCGTGTTTTTTACTGTCAGGGTTATCTTGCCTTCTTGAATCGTTAGCTGTTCCTCCAGTAATTACATTAACAGTTTCGTTGTTTACTACTTCAAATATTTTTAGTGATTTTAATTTCATTTTATTAAGTATTAAATTATTACAAATCAAAAGTTTTAAGTCATTGATTTTTTTTTTGGACTGTATTTAGATCTGTAGATATATCTGTTGTTTAGGGTTTAATTTGCTCTTCTTCTTTCTTCTTCATTACTAAATTGTTTCCTTTTGCTTCTTAATTTTTTGTTTCCAAATCTATAGGTTGCAGAAATTATTAGTTGTCTATTATCATAGTAATTCCTATACTCCTGTCTTATGTCATTAACTACACTTATAATAGCACCTTGACTTGTTCTAAAAATATCAGAAAACACTAGTTTTATTTGTAAGTCTTTTTCTAAAAAAAGCCATTTTAAACCTAAATCTACTGAATAACTCTCTGTGATATAATCCACACCACTCACACCTGGTGATGAATACCAGAAATTGAGCTCTCCTAAGAATGTTTTATCTTTATTAAAAGTGAATGAATTATCAATTCCTCCATAAAAGTTAAAACCATCTTGCTCTGTAATTGTATTTGGTAGTGTAGATTTTATTCTTGAATAATTAAAATCATATTGTAAATAGGTTTCTAACGATTTTGCTTTTTTAAAAGTGTATGATTGCGAAATTCCAATAGCATATTCTTCTAAAAAATTCCTCCTTACAGTAGCTTGTATATTGGTGTCATTATCTGTTAAAGTAATTTGGTCACTTCCATTTTCTGTTATAGAGGCATAAAAAGATGTGTTCAAATTATTTTTAAAGGTGTGAGATAACTCAAAATTATCTACAAAAGAAGGTTGTAGAAAAGGGTTTCCTTCAGTATAAGAAAACGGATTAGAATACCATCTAAAAGGATTTAAATCTCTATAACTTGGTCTATTAATTCGTTTACCATAACTTAATGACAATGAGTTATCATCATTGGGGTTATAAGTAACGTAAGCCGTTGGGAATAGCTTATTATACCTATTTTTATTTGTTTGGTTCAGCGTAATTGAATTCCCTTCAGTTTGTGCAAACTCGAAACGAAAACCTAATTTGAAATCCCATTTTTTTAACGATTTACTAGCACTTGCATAAATAGCTTGAATATTTTCTTTATACTGAAAAATATTAGATTGATCGGGATTAATAACAAACACATTATCTATAAAATTAAATGCACTGACATCACTATTGTTTTTTATGTATGAAAGTTTTCCGCCAAATTCTATATTAGAAAACTTAGTAGGCCACTCCAAATCAACCCTCGTTGTAAATGACATAGGATTTTGTTTCGAAGTGTTTCTAAAAATATCCGTAGAGTTATCAACTAAATTTCCATTCTGGAATGTTTCAGTAGTATTATTTCTATTCTGATTGTTGTTATAAGTAAAGTAATCAACATCAATATTTATTGAACGACCAAGTGTGTCTAATTCAGTTTTTAAATGAGCATTTAAAGAATGATAATAGGTTTTTACATCTGAATTTGCATTTGTAAGCAGTAAAGAATCTATTGAATTTGAATTGTTAAATATATTGGTTACTGTTCGCTCTTTATTATCTGGTCTACTAGTTGCGCCAATGTACTGAATCCCAATAGAAGTTTTGTTTGTTATGTTATAATCAATCCCTACTCTTCCAGAAATAAATTTTGTAAAATATCTAATCTTTGTATCAGCATCCCAAGATTGCATTGGATAAAAGATTTTATTTGTTTCATTTAATTCAACAGACCCATCTCCGCTATTAACATTAGCAAATAAAGACAGTTTATTTTTCTGATAAGTTACACCGCTACCTAAAAATCCACTTGAATATGTTGCTTGCCTATATGTTGAACGAATATTTCCTCCAAAATAATCTCTTTTAACCTTTTTTAACACGATATTAATTAAACCACTATTTCCTTCTGCTTCATATTTTGATGGTGGATTTGTAATCACCTCGATTTTAGCAATGTCATCAGAACTTAATGTGCGTAAGTAACTAGCAAGGTCTTCTCCAGATAACGGTGAGAGGCGGTCATTAATTAAAATTCTTACAGAACTTTTACCTATTAACCCTATGCTACTACCATCAACACGTACACCAGGTGTTTTTTGTAAAACATCAATCGCATCACCTCCAGAAGAAACAATACTATTTTCAATATTAAAAATTAATCGATCTACTTTTCTTTTAATAGTTGGTTTCTTTGCAGTTATTACAACTTCTTCTAATTCATTTTTGTTCTCTGTTAAAATAATTGTACCTAAATCAGTATTTTTAATTTTTACAATTTCTTTTTTCCAATCTTGATAGCCAATAAAACTGATTATAACCATAAAAGATTTATTTGAATTAATTAGAATCTCAAATTTACCTTCTTCATTAGTTATAGTTCCAGTAATTAATTTACCATTATTTAAAGCTATTACATTTGCAAAAGCAATAGGTTTGTTTTGAACACCCATAACAATTCCACGATAAGTTTGACTATGAATTAAAGTATTCGTTAATAATAAAAGCGTTAAGATGATTATTCTATTCATAATTGATATTATTTGTTCTTCAAAGCTAATATGATTAACTCAATTCATTGCTACACTAAAGAGTAGTTGTTTGCTAAAGTATTCAAAACTAAACCTTGGGGTAGTGTAAAAGATTCTGCTAAAATATTTTTACTAAATGTTTATTCTTATTAAAGAAGTCTATTATTCCGTCATACGTCATTGCAATTGGTATCGTTTCAGAACCTAAATAGTTAACTGGCTCACCTATTACTATAGTCTTAACACCTAATAGCTTTAGTATTCTTAATAGCTTACTATCGCATTCAGCAAAAGCAACATTTTCAGCGTGATTGCATATAAGTTTGGCAACACACGCCAATAATTTTTTAAATAAATTAATGTCACGCACATCTTTTTTTACTGCAAATCGTCCTATATGATAGATGTTATTTATATTTGTTTGGCTAAGTCCTAACAATGGGTTTATTCCAAAAACATTCTGAAGAGGTAATACATCAGTATAATTCCATTTTAAAACACGAATAGCACCTAAAATACCCCCTGTTTCATCTTTAGTAGTAAAAACCTCAGAATTTTCATAAAAACCTAATTCTTCTTTATAAATTGAATTGACGTCATTTTTATAATTCTTAGGTAGTTTATTATTTGAATGATGTTTAAAGTTTTCTGTAACGACAAATTCTGCTAAATTTATCAATTGATTTTTTGGAAGTATTTCTAAGTAATTTTTTTCAAGTATCATAGCATTTTATTTTAGCACTCAAATCTATTTAGATAAATCACCAATTGAACTACACAAAAGTTTAGTTATGAATTATTTACAAAAAAAACTATCTTTGTAATAAAAACTTTTGTTATGATAGAAATAGATGATTTTTTTTCGCTTATAAACAGAATTGATAATGTTTCTGAAGAGGATCAAAAACAAGCTGTGAATTATTTAGAATCAATTGATGCTTTTGCTAGGACTACTTATAAGAGTCTTTATGTAATTGATTATAAAAAAAAGGGTTTTGATTATGTTTCTGACAACCCTTTATTCTTATGTGGTAATACTGCTGAAGAGGTGAAAAAAATGGGATATGCGTTCTATTTTAAACATGTAACAGAACAAGATTTACAGCTTCTTTTGAAAATTAATACTATAGGTTTTGAGTATTATGAGAGGGTACCTGTTGAAGAACGGAAAGATTATACAATATCATATGATTTTCATTTAATTAATAAAAAAGGGGAGAAGACTTTAATTAATCACAAAATGACACCTTTATTTTTAACAGCAGAAGGAAAATTATGGAAAGCTATTGCTATTATTTCTCTCTCTTCTGAAACTAAATCGGGTAATATTAGAGTAACAAATAAAAAAAACAATAAAGTATTTGATTACGATTTAGATGGTGACTTTTGGAAAGAAACCGAAGCTTTAAAATTAACTAATAGAGAAAAAGAAATTCTAAATCACTCAACTAGAGGCTATACTATAACTGAAATAGCAGAAGCAATATTTGTGTCTCCAGACACAGTAAAATTTCACAGAAAAAAACTGTTTGAAAAATTAGGTGTGGCAAATATTTCGGAAGCCATTACTTACGCTACAAACAACAAATTAATTTAATCATTCATAATTGTAGATAAATAAAATTCAGGGAAAATTTTTATTTTTTTATTTGTTGCAATATTAAATAGCAAATGCGTACTCATGGCAGCTACCGCCCAAGATGCTATAGATAATTGTGGTGGTGAAATTTCTTTTTCTTTTATGTATTTTTCCACAGCCTCATCAATCCAATCGTGAGGAGTTTTCCAAAACTTCAAATAACTAGATGCATATTTTACCATTTTAACTTCATTAAATTTTTCATTAGGTTGTTCAATCGAATGTAATGATAATCCTTTAGGTTCCATTACTGTCACTAAGCCTCCCCAACCTAAATTATAAGGATGTAAAACAGGAATATTTTTTCTTTGGCAAACTTCATCAAAAAGCAATGGAACTTCAGAAGTGAAATCTAAAGCATTGATAGCAATTTTATGATCATTAATATAGCCTTCTACATTCTCTTTAGTTAAAAAACAATGATGTATAGTTATTTTTGCTTTTTTATTAATAGAAAGTAACCTTTTCTTTATTGCACTAACCTTATCTGTCGAGATATCATCTTCTGTGTAATTTTGCCTATTTAGATTTGAAATCTCCACTTGATCGCCATCAATAATTGTTATATTTTCAAAACCTAAACGTAAAGCACACTCTGCGATTACACTTCCTATTCCAGAACCCCCTAAGATTATTGGATAGTTTTTAATTACCTCTTGTTCTTCTTTAGTTAAGTATATTCTATTTCTACTATATCTTGCATCCATTATAATAAGATTTACAACAAAAATAGGAGGTAATTGGTTGTCATCCTTTACCCAAATGTGTAGTTTTATGATGATGAATCTAATTAAATATTTTTTCCTCCTTCCCATTCATTGTAAAATTGATTAAGAAAGTCGTGCATAAAAACATGTCTATTATTAGTTAACTTCTTGCCATATTCAGTATTTAGTCTATCTTATAATAGAATGAATTTTGTATAAAAATGATTTACTGGAGTAGATGACTTGCGTTTTTCACATAACAAACCGCTTTAATATGATCTATCATTAGTGTTTAAGAGTGATAAATTAACTAAACCTAATAAATTATATCATTTGAAATGTCATATTTGATGTTTTTAATACTGTTTACAATTTACCTAGCGGGGTAATTGAAGTTGTTTACAGTTAGGCTTGGTGCTACTAAGGTTTTTTCTCTATCAACCAAGTGAATTTTTGTAGTTGGGAATTTTAAAGCTTTATTGAGTACGGATTATTATTTGGGTAAGGTAAAATAAAAAGTAGTTCCTTTGTGTAACTCAGAGTTAAGCCATATTTTCCCTTTGTAAAGATCAAGTATTTTTTTGACAATCGATAAACCAACTCCTGTAGAATTTTTGTTATTCTCTAGGGTCTGGAAAATTTCAAATATTTTTTTGTGGTATTTTTCGGAAATACCAATACCGTTATCTTCAATGCTAAACTCCCAGTATTTATTTTTTTCAAGACATCTAATATTGATGATTCCTTTTCGTGGATTACTATATTTAATGGCATTACTCAATAGATTTTGAAACAATTGATGCAATCTAAATTTATCAACATTTAATTTAGGTAATTTATTGAGTACATTAATTGAAATGTGCTTTGGAATGTAAATAGTATCTATTAGGTCTTTTACCAAGTGATTGAGGTTTATTTTTCGTTTAATAGAATCAACTTGATCGATACTGGCATACTTTAAAATACCATTAATAAGGTGGTCCATTTTATCAATTTTCTTCAGTAATAACCGAGTGTTTTCAACAATAGTTGTATTGGGACTTTTGTCGGTTTCTTCTTGTATCCAATTAACCAAAGCATTCATGCTTCTCAAAGGTGATTTTAGATCATGTGATACGATATGGGCAAAATCTTTGAGTTCTTTATTACTCTGTGTTAAATTTTTTAAGAGCACTTTATTTTTTTTATCTACTTCCATACGGAGCTCTAAATTAAGCGCATTTTTTAGTTGTGTAGCTACGAGATTTGCAATGGTTTCTAATGTTTTTAAATGGTAACTGGTGAAATAGTTTTTACTTGAATGCTCTGAATCAATGACCCCTATAATTTCATTATCGGAAATAATGGGTACGGTAATTTCAGAGTATCGTATTTTGTCATCTACAATATATCGTTTGTCTTTTGATGTATCGTTAACAATTTCCGATTTACCAGTCTTCGCCACATGCCCTACAATACCTTTTCCTATTGGTATTTCTAGTATGTTTTTTATAGTTTTCTCTGAACTTATTTTATCTCCATAAGCTGCAATCTGTATTAATTTCCCGGTTTTATAATTTACCAAATAAATAACGCAATCTTCAAACCTTAATAATTTGGTAGTATTGGTTGTAATTTCCCATGCTATTTCATAGATATTTGTTTTTCCGAGAATAGAAGACATCAAACTATTCAATGCTTTCAGCATTGATTGATTTTGTAGATCTTCTGTGACATCTTCAATAACGGCTACCTGATAATGTTCATTCTTGTTGTTCGTGCTTACTACGGAAACATTAGTCTTGGCCCAAATAATTCTCCCTTGTTTTGTTAGATATCGTTTGTTAAGGGAAAAATGATCTAATTTACCATGATCAAGTTGTTCCATGAGTTGATACGATTCTTGAGCATCTTCATTACAAGAAATATCCAATATGGTTAGGGCTAATAACTCTTTTTCTGAATAGTTTAGCAAATTCTGAAACGCTCTATTACTCTTAATAATTCTACCTTTTTTTGTTAAAATAATACCTAAAGAAGAGTGTTCTACAATTGCATTTAATTGGTTTTGCTGCTCCTCAAATAATTGCTGTTGTTTTTTTTGCCGTGTGATGTCTCTTAGGATTCCTTGAGCAAAAGCAGGTTTCCCATCAACATCATATACAATATTACAGTTTATATCCACCCATTTTAGTGTATTTCTCTTGTTGTAAACACGGATTTGAAAGTTTTTGAAAACTCCTAGTTTTACCAGGTTTTTAAATGATTTTAGCGCATAGGAAAGATCACTTTTATACAAGACGCTCATGAAATTGAACTGTGTAATGGTATTGTCTAAACCAAAAAAATCTATGGAAGCTTGATTCATTTTTACAACGTTTCCTGAAAGGTCCATTACAATATATGGATCTATGATGGTTTTAAACAAGCTATTAACTTTTGGTTGTTTGGTGTCAAACTCGTTGGTTTTAGTGATTACGTTTATTGATTTCTGTTTTGAGAGTGTATTCAATTTTTTTGAAGTCAATTGATTTCTCGAAAGAGATGTATCGAGAATTTTGTCGCCAGTTTTATTCATGATTCCCCTTTTTAGATAGCTCCTTCTAAATGATAATATACTATGAGTAAAATTTTGCATCGAAGCAGGTCTATTAGTTTCCTTTCGTTAAGAAAGGTAAATAAAATGCACAAAGTCCATTAAACTTTATAGGTGAAATAAACAAAAGACTCGATAAAAAGAATGTATGTTTCGATGAATTAAAAATTCATGCTTAGCTGAATACGTTTTCTAGCTGCATCAACCTCTATTACTTTTACCTGTACATGTTGTTGTAAACGTACATGCTCATTTACATCTTGAATATAGGTATTACTTAAATTAGATACATGAACTAAGCCACTTTCTTTAATACCGATATCTACAAAGCAACCAAAATTAGTAATGTTATTTACAATGCCAGGCAATACCATACCTATTTTAACATCATCAATAGTTTTAATATATTCATTAAAACTAAAAGCTTTTGCCTTTGATCGGGGGTCTAAACCAGGCTTTTCTAGTTCTTTTACAATGTCTTGCAAGGTAGGTAAGCCATAAGAATCAGTAACATATTGTTGAAGCTTAATTTGTTTTAATACAGAAGAGTTTCCTATTAAATCATCTACTTTTTTGCCTAAATCTTTTGCAATTTGTTTCACCAAAGTATAACGTTCAGGATGTACTGCCGAATCGTCTAAAGGGTTTGTTCCGTTTTTTATACGTAAAAAACCTGCTGATTGTTCAAAAGCTTTTCCTCCTAAACGTGGAACTTTTTTAATACCAGTTCTATTGGTAAATGCACCGTTTTCATTTCTGTAAGTCACAATATTTTCTGCTAACTTTGGCCCAATACCTGAAACATAACTTAGTAATGAAGCACTAGCAGTGTTTATGTTTACACCTACTTTATTAACACAGTGCGCTACCACTGTATCTAGCGATTTTTTTAATTTTGATTGATCTACATCGTGCTGGTATTGTCCAACGCCTATAGATTTAGCATCAATTTTCACTAACTCCGCCAAAGGGTCAGTTAATCTACGACCTATTGAGACGGCACCACGAACAGTAACATCATGATTAGGGAATTCGTCACGTGCAATTTTTGAAGCTGAATATATGGAAGCTCCAGCTTCACTAACCACAAATATTTCTACCGGGGTGCTAAAGGAAATCTTTTTTACCAATTGCTCCGTTTCTCTTGAAGCAGTTCCATTACCAATGGCAATGGCCTCAATATGGTGCGTTTTTACCAAATGTTCAATAGTATAGGTTGCTTCTTGAGTTCTATTTTGTGGAGCATGAGGAAAAATAGCCTCGTTATGTAATAAGGCTCCTTGTTCATTTAAACAAACCACTTTACAACCCGTTCTAAATCCTGGGTCAATGGCTAAAATGCGTTTTTCGCCCAAAGGTGATCCTAATAAAAGTTGTTGCAAGTTTTTAGCAAAAACTTTAATAGCAGCTTCATCTGCCTTCTCTTTTGCCAAATTCAATGCTTCGGTAGTTAGTGAAGGAAGTAGCAAGCGCTTATAAGCATCATCAATAGCCAGTTGTATTTCTGCGCCTGATTCATTATTCGATCTAATGATTTTGTTGTCTATTTTTTCCAAAATAGCAGCATCATCAATGGTAATTTTAACACGTATAAATTCTTCTTTTTCTGCTCGTAAAATAGCCAGAATTCGATGTGAAGGAATGCGCTTTAGGTTTTCAGACCAGTCAAAATAATCTTTATACTTTTGAGCCTTTTCTTCGTCTTTTTTGGTCTTAATCACCTTGGTGTTAATGGCAGAAAAACGTTCCAGTTCACGTCGTATCATGTTTCGAATATCACTACGTTCGTTTATCCATTCGGCAATTATATGACGAGCCCCTTCTAAAGCTTTCTCAACAGAATCAATGGTATTACTGATGTATTTTTCTGCAATATATTCTAAATCATCATTACGTTGACTCATGATGATTTTTGCTAGGGGTTCTAAACCATTAGTTCTGGCAGTTTCTGCTTTCGTTTTACGTTTTTTCTTATAGGGAAGATAAAGATCTTCTATAGTAATAAGATCTTCTGCTTTTTCAATTTTCACCTTTAATTCATTAGTTAAAGCACCTTGTTCTTCTATAACTTTTAGAATTGCTTTTTTTCTTTTTTCAAGGGTGTCAAATAGTTCTTTTAATTGAACTATTTGTCCGATTTCAACTTCATCTAAATTCCCGGTTTTTTCTTTTCTATAACGAGCTATAAAAGGAATGGTACAATCCTCTTGTAATAATTCAATAGTATTCTGAATGGATTTTTCAGAAATCTGTGTTCGAGAAATTATATAATTGATCAGTTGCATAAAGTGACTTTTGAAATAAAGAAATCTCACTTTTTGTGAGGTTGCTAATATAGTAAATGAATGTTTTTACTTAATAAGTACCCTTAAATTATTTTTTAACTTGTTTATTGCTATTTGACCCAAATTATGCATTGGAAATTAAAAATCAAACACTTCGTTGTATATAGAATACAACTATCCTAAACCGGAAAAACCATACCAGTTATTGTTTGAGTTTACTGTAAAAGAAAATGATGATTTCTTTTTCTATTGAAATAGAAAGGGAAAAAGTACATTTTATATATTCTATTTGTTCTTGTTTAGTATACCTATAACTTCTTTTTTATACCCATCAGAGATATTTAAGGAATTCACATATTTTATACCGCCTTCTATTTGTTTTTTACAGGCTTCCATCTTGTTTAATTTACGGTAGGCAATGGCTTTAAAGTGATACCCCCATACTCCAGAAATATGCTCTTTGTTCAATTCAATAATTTTATCGCTCACTTCTATCGCCTTTTCTAATTCAATTCCTTCATTGACTAAATAGTGAGCAATTTTTCGATAATTAAGTTCATCTGGAGATAAAAATGACCTTATATTCCTAGAAGCGATTTCTTGGGTAGGTAGTTCTATAGGAATAGACACCCTTGTGTTTTCCCATGCTAGATTTAAGCTAGCACCATTGTTGGTAAGGTTTGAAAAGCTAATGAGAAACGATTCTATGGTTTCAGTTGTTTTCTGAATGCCTTGGGTTGTCTTTAAAACAACCTTGGATTCGTCCCACTTTTCAGGGATTCCAAAACCAGTTTCAGCATATAAGATAATTTCCCAGTGATCCTTCTTCGGAATTGTAAAAATAGCGTAGGTACCTGCTTTAATTTCTTTGTTAGCAATCGTAAAAGAAGTGCTAGAAGTGATGGTAGTGCTTTCGTTGGCTCCTGTTCTCCAAAGTGCATTGTAAGGAACTAAATCGCCAAATATAACCCTTCCCTTTTTATTGGGGCGGCAATATTTTACAGTAAATTGAGTGAATCCGACACTCTGTTTTAGAGTTGCATAGGGACTAGGAAATGGAAGTTGAACCTCAGTAAAATTAGTCTCCTGTGCGGAAGATTGTAAGACAATAAAAACGGTTATTATCCATATTTTAAAAATTGATTTCATAATATTATAGGTGTTATGTTATTTTAAAACTCGCTAACAGGTATACCTCGTTCGTTTTTAACGAAAAAGATATGTAGTAATCAAGAATGAGTAACCTATAACTTAAATTGGTAAAATAAAAGCTAAAGGACGCGTATACCGCGTATCCTGATTTGAGATTCAATATGTTTTTAAAGGGTTCGTAACGACAATACTTAGCGTGGTTAGTGAGTATACCATCTGTCTTTTATGAATTGATATAACTAACTAATAATCAGGACACACAATAATACGGAGAAGTTGGCACTAAAACTAGAATTTAATAAAACATTAACTACTTTATAAGACCTAAACGCAAAAGTTGGGCTGTTCGTTTCCTATGGTTGGTCATATTTAGAAATAGAGTTCTTGAGCTAAACGAAAGGTATTGGTATGAGCTTTTACAATAGTTTTAATCTCATCTGAATATCCACCACCCATACAGCAAACCAATGGAATTTTATGATCAAAGCATGTTTCTAATACAAAGTGATCACGCTCTTGGCAGCCTTTTAAAGAAATATTGAGTTTCCCTAATTTATCGCTTGCCAATATATCAACACCGCATTGGTAAAAAATAAAGTCAGGTTGCTGTTCATGAATAAGTTTCGGCAATGTTTTTTTTAAAACCGCTAAGTATTCCTGATCTGCAGTTCCATCTTCTAAAGGAATGTCAAGGTCCGATTGCTCCTTATGAAAAGGATAGTTGGTTTTTGCATGTATTGAAAACGTAAAAACAGTATTGTCTCCGTGAAAAATTTCTGCGGTACCATTTCCTTGATGTACATCAAGATCAATAATTAGAATTTTGTTAGCGAGCTTATTCTGTTGCAAATACCGTGCAGCAATGGCTTGATCGTTTAATAAACAAAACCCTTCCCCTCTATCAGAAAAAGCGTGGTGGGTTCCTCCGGCAATATTCATGGCGATACCATTTTTCAAAGCATATTCTGCGGCTTTCATGGTTCCGTCAGCAATAACCATCTCTCTAGCAATAAGCTGTTCTGTAAGAGGAAAACCAATACGCCGTTCTTCTTTTTTTGAAAGTGTAATATTTAATAAATCAAAAAAATACGCTGGTGTATGAACGGTAAAAAAGTGCTTATTGTTAGGGATTTCAGGAGTAAAAAAATTTGCTCTAACACAGGTTCCTTCAAAAAGTAATTGTTGCGGTAATAAATCATATTTGATCATTGGAAACCGGTGTTTCTCTGGTAATGGATGATTGTATATTTCGTGGTAAGCTATTTTTAACATGTTTGTTAGTCTGTATACTTTTTTAAATAGTAATTGTTGGTATAAACGTCATATTCACCCCTATAATTTTATATCTAACTAAAGATTCTCTTGTATTTTTCCTTTAACATGCTTGAATTTTTGACCCAAAATACATTCAATTTTTGCAGGTTTTGTCCTTTCCATAGAATTATAAGCAAATAACATAGTATTAGCATAAATAGCCCTACCCAATGAAGCGATGAGCATTCCAGCTTTCTGCTTTATATAATCGCCAATAGTACTATGATAGGTACTATTTACTTTTCTTTCTTGACAAAACAAGGTAGAGCAAATGAGTCTGATACATAGCTTGAGAATACGCATTTTTTTCATAATACACTTCATTAAAAAACCTCACAAAAATTGTGAGGTTGTAAATATAATAAAAGTATAATTTTGTTGCATTTATTACGCAATAAACTCACCGTTATTTGCTTTTTTAGAAGGCTGTACAAAAGCTAGTTTACCATCAGGTGTATCGGTCATTAAAATCATTCCTTGACTTTCAACACCACGCAATTTACGAGGAGCTAAATTACAAAGCACTGTAACTTGCTGCCCAACAATATCGGCTGGTTTAAAGCTTTCGGCAATACCCGAAACAATAGTACGAGTATCAATACCTACATCAACGGTAAGTTTTAACAACTTTTTTGTTTTAGCAACTTTCTCCGCTTCTATGATGGTGCCAACACGAATATCCATTTTGGTAAAATCATCGAATTCAATGGTTTCTTTTTGAGGTTCTACTTGTTTGTTAGCGGCTTCATTTGCTTTTTTAGTAGCTTCTAATTTATCCAATTGTACTTGAATTGTTTTGTCTTCTATCTTGGCGAATAATAATTCACCTTTATTAATTTGATGATTCGCGGCTAAGAGCACCTCTTTTTCCGAAACATCATTCCAATGGTTTGCTGCGCCTTCCACCCCAATATTTAACATGTTTTTGAGCTTCTTTGAAGTAAATGGTAAAAAAGGCTCTGATAAAACAGCCAACCCTGCGGCGATTTGCAATGCCACGTACATAATAGTTTTAACACGCTCTTCATCCTGTTTAATCACCTTCCAAGGCTCTTCATCTGCTAAATATTTGTTTCCTAAACGTGCCAAATTCATCATCTCTTGAGAAGCTTCTCTAAAACGGTATCGCTCAATAGACTTCGCTATGGTATTAGGAAACTCTTTCAACTGAGCTAACGTATCTTCATCAACTTCACTAAAGTCATTTGGAGCAGGAATAACTCCTGCATAATATTTATTGGTTAAAACAACAACACGGTTTATAAAGTTTCCGAAAACCGCCACCAGTTCGTTATTGTTTTTTGCTTGAAAGTCTTTCCAAGTAAAATCGTTGTCTTTGTTTTCAGGAGCATTGGCTGTAAGGGTATATCTTAAAACATCTTGTTGTCCAGGAAAATCCTCTAAATATTCATGTAACCATACTGCCCAGTTTTTAGACGTAGATAATTTGTTTCCTTCTAAATTTAAAAACTCGTTTGCGGGTACATTTTCTGGTAAAATATAATTTCCGTGAGCTTTTAACATAGCAGGGAAAATAATACAGTGAAAAACAATATTGTCTTTACCTATAAAGTGTACTAATTTAGTATCCTCTTTTTTCCAATAATCTTCCCAGTTTTTACCTTCTCTTTCAGCCCATTCTTTGGTAGAAGAAATATATCCGATAGGGGCATCAAACCATACATACAATACCTTTCCTTCAGCACCTTCAACCGGAACAGGAATTCCCCAATCTAAATCACGAGTTACTGCACGAGGGCGTAAACCATCGTCAATCCATGATTTTACTTGCCCTAACACATTAGGTTTCCAGTCATTTTTATGGCCTTCTAAAATCCATTCTTTTAAAAAAGCTTCATGCTTGTCAAGAGGTAAGAACCAGTGTTTTGTTTCTTTTAGAGAAGGAGCATTTCCCGTAATTGCCGATTTTGGATTGATTAAATCCGTAGCATTATGACTGGTTCCACATTTTTCACATTGGTCACCATAACTCTCTTCATTTCCACATTTAGGGCAGGTACCAACCACAAAACGATCGGCTAAGTATTGATTTGCCTGTTCGTCGTATAATTGCTCTGTTACTTCTTCAATAAATTCACCATCAGTATAGAGTTTTTTAAAGAACTCAGAAGCCGTTTGATGATGTATCTCCGCTGAGGTACGAGAATAGTTATCAAACGAAATTCCAAAATCGTCAAATGATTGCTTTATGATACCGTGATATTTATCAATAATATCTTGAGGAGAAACACCTTCTTTTTTAGCGCGCATTGGTATCGCAACACCATGTTCATCAGAGCCACAAATATAGGCTACATCCTTATCGGTGGCACGCAAAAAACGTGCGTAAATATCTCCAGGAACATATACGCCGGCTAAATGACCAATATGTATTGGCCCGTTGGTATAAGGTAATGCGGCTGTAATTGTATATCTTTTTGGTGTGTTCATGTATGTTACGCTAAAAATTAAAGCGCAAAAGTACGAAAAAGCAATTTTTTATACTGATAGAAAATAAATACATTTACATATATATACGTTATTTGTTATTGCGTCAAGAATACACTGGCTACAAAAGATCAGGTCGATAATTTTTGATGATAAAAATGTTAAGCGGAGCGGTATTTAAGTGCTCCATTAAACAACTAATATTTTTAGAGTAGTATATAACGCTAGATAGTAAAGTTATTGCTTAGTGTTTGTTTTTTTGAGAATTGAAAGATTCTTTCGGTAAATTAAATGACAGCTTAAAACTAAACACAGTTGTAAAAGAACTATTACGTAAACATCACTACTGCAATTTAGATAACCTATGTATAGAATAGCGTACTTTTAGTATCTAAAACATTATTAGAATGAGAAAGGAATATTATTTTTTTGTTTTCGTTTTTATTTTTTCAATTGTCAATGCTCAAAATAACCCCATGAAATTAATAACGCCTCCCTATTTAAAAAAAGGGGACACGATTGCTTTAGTAGCACCAGCCGGAATTTTAAAGAATAGAGCACAGGTAATTAATAGGGCAAAAGATTTAGCAGAAAGCTGGGGATTAACAGTAGTGTATGGCAAGCATCTGTTCAGTCAGAATTATCATTTTGCTGGAACAGATGATGAACGTCGTCAGGATTTTCAAGATGCGTTAGATACCCCTTCGATAAAAGCGATTTGGTGCGCGCGAGGAGGCTATGGTTCTGTAAGAATTTTAGATTCATTGAATTTTTCAAAATTTAAAGAACACCCTAAATGGATTATCGGATATTCCGACATTACTGCATTTCACAATCATGTTCACAATCTAGGAATTGAAACACTACATGCAATGATGGGAACTAGCTTGCAAGATAAATCCGAGGATATTTCTGAAACAATAGCTACTTTCAAAAAGTCCTTATTTGGCGAGAAATTATCCTATACAATGACTTCTTCTAAAAAAAATAGAATTGGAACTATTGAGGGTGAATTGGTAGGAGGCAATATTGCTATACTTGCGTCAATGCTAGGGTCAAATAGTCAAATTTCTACAGAAGGGAAAGTATTATTTATTGAAGAAATAGGAGAGTACAAATATGCAGTAGATCGCATGCTTCAAAGTTTAAAAAGGGCTGGTTACTTCACAAAAGTTAAAGGAATTGTTGTGGGTGATATGACAAAAATAAAAAAGAATACGACCCCTTGGGGAAATTCTATTGAGCAGTTGATTCTAGATGTAGTTCCAAAGGAAATTCCAATCATGTTTGATTTTCCAGCAGGTCACGAATCAGATAACAGAGCGTTAATTATGGGAAGAAAAGTGAAATTAGAAATTAAAGAACAGCAATCGACGCTATCATTTAATGAGTAATACGATCCTAAGTTTATAAAAATAACTCTTTACAAACTTAGGATCATATAAGTTACACTGATTGAAATTTGAAATTATCTTTTAATTTCATTACGCTGATTAAAAGGTTTCAAATAACCATCGGAATCACACCTTCACAATTTCAGAAGAAAACTCAAGGATAAAAAAGGTATAAAATGGCACATCATAATGAATTAGGAAAAAAAGGAGAGGAGTTAGCTATTGGTTTTTTAAAGAAAAAAGGATACCAAATTCTTGAAAGAAATTACAGGTATCAAAAAGCGGAAATTGATATAATTGCTAGGAAGGGTGAATTGCTATCTGTGATTGAGGTTAAGATGCGCTCCTCTGATTATTTCGGTAATCCTGAGGAATTCGTTAATTCTAAAAAAATAAAACTACTAGTCTCTGCTGCAGACAACTATGTAATAGAAAGAGATTTAGACATAGAAGTTCAATTCGATATTATTGCCATTATCAAAAATAAGAATGAGTTTATCATTAAGCATATTGAAGATGCATTTTTACACTTTTAGAAAACAAAAAAGAGACTAACTAAGTAGTCTCTTTTTTGTTTTCTAAAAGTGAATGTATTTTATAAACTTTTAAAGAATTTTTTTACATCTTCTATGGCATTAGGAATGGCTATAATTTTCTTATTTTCATCTAACACAAAATAAGTAGGTGTTGCATCAATTTTATATTTCCTCACCACTTCATTATCAAACTTGTACGTAGGATGAGTACCAATAACATTGTGCCATCCAGCTAACTTCCCTTTAAACTTGTTAAATTCGACATCATCATCTTCAATAGCAAAAGAGATTACAGATGTGTCGCTAAAATTCTGCATGAAACCATGTACTTCTGGCACTTCTTTCACGCAGTGCGGGCAACCAGTACTCCAGAAAATAATTAGGTAATTTTTTCCATCATTTAAGGAAGATAATGTGTACTCTTTTTCACCCTCTTTCCATGAAAAGTCAGGAGCTATCCTTCCTACAGAAACACTCAGCTGTTCTAGTTTTTTGGTTTTAAACCCTTCGTTTTTATTCGCTAGCTTATCATAATACTCGCTAAACAACCAATCAACTATTTCCGAATTCCTTTTTTCCGTGAAACTAGTAGCTAAGAATTCTATAATTTCTTTCTTTATTTTTTTGCCAGCAACGATATCCATTATTCGTTGAATTGATTCTTTGTGTAATTTTTGTTGTGTTACCTGATCATCAGAGTAATTCAAATAGAAAACGAAATCACTCACTCTATCAAACAAGAAAGAAGAGTTGTATAAATCTCCATTGTCAAAATCGATATATTCAAAGAAATTATCAACGGTAGAGGTCAAGTATTCTTGCATATTACTCATCACACTTGAAGGGTTATAACGTTGAGATGCTCTGATAAAACTATTGGTACGCATTCCTTCAGACTTATTTTCATAAATCTCTTGCAGGTCTTTCAATTCATTTAATGCTTTTTTATAGGCCTTTTTAATGTCTTTATTAGGCGTTCTTATATATTCCATTTGAAGAGAATCTACTTTTTTCTGAAGTAACGCATAGGCTTCTAAAAACTCATTATAAAGTTTGTTTTCTCTTGAACTTGTGAATACAACAGATTGGTCTGGAAATTTAGGATTGAAGATAAATTCCACATTTTCCTTATTGAAAATAAAGTCTACAAAACCTACTCCTTTATTTCTATAAGTGGCTCGATACACACCTGATGGCGTATTTTTAGGTAATTCAAAAGAAAATTTACCTAAAACTTGCGTGTCGGCTCCCACATTAATAGTGTCAAACTTAATTGTTGTATTTGAAATATACGTTGGTTTTATTCCTTGAAGTTTATGAAGCATAACCCAGTCACCTTTTTCTGGTGGAGTCATCGTACCTTTAATAGAATACTGTGCGTTCGCCACAGCGGATATAAAGACTATTAAACTTAATATTTTTTTAATCATAATATATTGATAAAGTTGTTTTAAGGGTTAAAATGGGTTTGTTTTTAATCTATATTCCAAGAAGCGTACCAAAATTGCCATTTATTTTTAATAAATAGATAAAAACAACCAAATTGTTCAGTAAATATATAATAGTTTCTCAGAAAAACAACATAATTTATTTTAATATTAAAACAAATTAAAGCCATTATTAATCAATAAAACCTAAATTATCAAAATAGCTTATTATAGCTTCTTTCATTAGCACGGATTGTTCACCAGGTTTTAAACTAGGTAACTCGTTTAGCGTTTTGTAATGAGGCCAGCCTTCATTGTCAAAATAATCAAACTCATAATACCCATAAGGCTCAAGAAGTTTGCATATTGCAATGTGCATTAGATTTACCTTTTCATCTTTTTTAAACACTTGATGACCTTTACCTAATTCCTGAACACCAATCAAATAAATAACGCTGTCTACATCCAACACATCACCGTCTGCGAATTGATTAGAGAGCTTGTTTACAATGAAATCCCATTTTTCCTTTAACTCGATTTTTCTGTCCATGTTTTTTAAAAAACACAAAGATACAAATGAGTTGATTATTTCTGTATAACTTTCATAGGTCTTTATATTCCTTAGGTTAGAAATTTTAAACTAAACCTAAATCGTAAATTTAATACTACAGTTTATGACATCATTTTCATTACATATTTTTTATACCATTACATAAATGTCAAAGCTCGTTGTTCAAGTCAAAAAACATCAAGATTAGCTACTCGATTAAATTTTTCTTTTCTACGTTAAGTAGGTGTCGAGATTCTTGTTTGTTCTTTTAATAACCTAACATTAAACAGTGCCATTTGATATTTCAAAAGTGAGAAATAAAGGAAAGTAATTTCTAAACAAATACTACAAACCGTTTTATAAATGTCATGAAGAGTGATCTGAATTGCATCAAAGAAATAGCAGCACACACCCTAAAATGGCAAGATGGTTAACTCAAATTTTGTACTTTTATCGAGTTTAGGATTAACTCGAAATATTAAGTGCCTTAATCCTAGCGCAGTACCTTATACGATGTTAAAATAGAATGTATGAATACTTTTGATATAATTATCGCTGCTTTGCTACTCTTTGGGTTTATAAGAGGGTTAATGAAAGGGCTTTTCGTGGAAGTGGCTTCTTTAGTTGCACTAGTAGCTGGGGTATATGGAGCAATCCATTTTTCTTACTTTGTTGGCGATTGGTTAAAGACTTCTGTCGATTGGGATGAAAAATATATTTCGTTGGCTGCCTTTACAACTACTTTTGTGATCATTATTGTGATTGTGGCATTACTAGGGAAAATTTTAACTAAAATTGCAAATTTTGCAGCCTTGGGTATTTTAAACAAAATTTTAGGTGGCGTTTTTGGGGCTTTAAAAATTGGGTTAATTTTAAGTGTGGTTTTTATTCTTTTTGGAAAAATGAACAACACGATACCTTTTGTTAGTGAGGAAAAACTAGAGGAATCTATTTTATATGAGCCCGTAAAAAAAATTGCCCCTACCATCTTTCCAACGATTATTAATGACACAACTGTTCTTAAAGAAGAAATATAAGGTTAAAGGGTATTGATACGCTATACCAATAACAACTTGCTTAGAAATTTATAAAAAAGCACCTATTAAAAGCTTTAACTTTCAAATTATACGATATTTTTCTTAATCTAATCCATCTGTAAACGATTTCAAAGTTAAAGTGATATACGAAAATAAATCTGTCCTTTTACCCTACCTTTGCAAAAAAATAATCAATGCAGTTTTCTAATTTACATTTAAATCCATCCATTCTAAAAGCACTTACCGAAAATAAACACCATTTGGCCACTTTAGTGCAGCAACGAGTAATTCCAATAGTCTTAGATAAAAAAGATATTATTGTAACTGCGCAAACGGGTACGGGTAAAACAGCTGCTTTTGCCTTACCTATTATACAAAGCTTACTTAAAGAACAGGATTCGGAAAAAAATGCAAAGAAAATTAAAGCTCTCGTTATAAGCCCTACGCGTGAATTAGCCATACAGATTGAAGAAAACTTCACAGCATATGGTAAATACACTAATTTAAGAAGTACAGCGGTTTATGGAGGTATCTCAACCACGCCTCAAAAAGATGTTTTAAATAAAGGGGTTGATGTTTTAATTGCCACTCCAGGAAGATTGATTGATTTGTATAAACAGAAAGCAATTGATTTAAGTTTTTTAGAAACGTTTGTTTTAGACGAAGCTGATTTAATGTTAGACATGGGGTTCATCAAAGATGTTCAACAAATTGAAAAACTCTGTCCACGTAAAAAACAAACATTACTGTTTTCTGCTACGATGCCTGAAAAGGTAATTGAACTAGCAAAATCGATGCTACAAAACCCTGAAAAAATTACTGTCTCCCCAACAGAAACCACCGCTAAAAATATCGGGCAATTATTATATTATGTGCCTAAAAAAAATAAGACGGATTTATGTTTGCATTTATTGCGCAATACAATACATGGAAAAATAATCATTTTTAGACGTACAAAATTTGGTGTTGACAAGCTGGAGCAAACACTTAAAAAAAATAATTATAGCGTAACCAGCTTACACGGCGATAAAACTCAAATACTTCGTAACAAAGCCATTGAAGACTTTAAAAACAAAAAAGCAACTATTTTAATTGCTACTGATGTTGCTTCTCGTGGCATTGATATTAGTAAAGTAGACGCCGTTATTAATTATGATTTACCCAATATTCCTGAAACCTATGTGCATAGAATAGGAAGAACAGGAAGAGCTGGAAAATCAGGTATTGCCTTCTCTTTATGCAGTGAAGATGAAATAACCTATATCAAAACTATTGAGGAGGTGCTACAAAAGTCAATAACTGTTATTGAAGACCACCCATTCCCTATACAAAAACCCAAGTCCAAAAAACAACCCAATACGGTTAGCAAACATAAAAAAGGAAGAAAATCAGCCAATTCAAAAAAGAACAAAAAACGTTGGTATTAATTTCAATATACCTGTAATTTTTTTCTTCTTGTAAGGAACATCTAATATTCCTTTTGGTATTAATTTACCGATCTATCTGGGCATACAAAACTCCATAAGGAATTAGAAAAATCATTGGACAAATTCCAATGAGTATCATTTCAATTCTCACCTAAGAAAACTATTTTAACACCTAACAAACAGCTGCTTAAAAAATAAACACCTATATTGTAGTACTATCATCCCCTTACAAATGGAAAGTTTAGAACAATATACTCAAGTTTTAGGACTTCGTAAAGCCAAGCATTTTTTACGTAGAGCCTCATTTAGTTATTCAATAGAGACCATTAAAGAATTTGCCAATTTAACACCTGAGCAGGCTTTTAATAAACTTACTGAATCACAAATCAATAGTTGGGAAGAACCATATGACCCACTGCCAGAAGGAGCTCCAGACGGTAATTGGACCTCCTCAACCGAACATCCTAACACTTTTAGTGGCCAAGGTAGAAAACGCAGAATTCTTACCTCGTGGTGGTGGTACAATACCTTTAAGCAACAATCATTAAAAGGAAAACTCACTTTCTTTTTACACACGTCATTTACAATAGCTAAAAATGCCGTTGGCCCTTCAACACTCTTTTTTGATCATCTACGGTTATTAGAGCATTATGCTTTTGGAAACATTAAAGGTTTAGCTAAAAAAATCACGTTTGATAATTCAATGCTGAATTATTTAGACAATACTCAAAACAATGCGAATAATCCAAATGAAAACTATGCAAGGGAGTTTTTAGAATTGTTCACCATCTTAAAAGGTCCGCAAATTGGCAACGGAGACTACACAAATTATACTGAAATAGACATACAACAAACCGCTAAAGTGTTCTCAGGCATTAAAACAAAAGCGGATAGAAGCGTCATTGATAGTGATACTAATCTTCCAAAAGGAATAATTGCTGTTAACAAACACGATTCAAATGACAAAACGTTTAGCCATGCTTTCGATAATTATGTGATCGAGGGAAAAAATACAGAAGACGGCATTGCAGCGGAGCTTGATGAATACGTTGAAATGATATTTTCAAAAGAAGCAACGGCCATCTCATTTTGCAGAAAATTATATCGATTTTTCGTGAAAAGCGAATGGGATGATGAGGTCGAAAACGACATAATATTGCCCTTAGCTACCGAATTGAAAAACAACAATTACGAACTATTACCAACAGTAAAAACATTGCTTACCTCCAAACACTTTTTTGATGAAAGTGACGAAAACTCTACCGATGAAATTATTGGTAGTATCGTAAAAAGCTCATTACAACTAGTTAACGAGACTTTATCTTTTTTTAGACTGGACATACCAGACCCGACAATAGATATAGATTATTTCTACACTTTTTTTATTTTTATGCATAATTCATTTCTAGCTACTACTGGTATGAATTTCTGGGAGCCTGATTCTGTTGCTGGTTACCCTGGTCATTATCAAGAACCCGATTTTGATCGCCATTGGTTTTCTTCCAATACTGTATTGGGAAGATATAAAATGATAGAATGCCTTATTAGTGGACGAAATAAAATCGGTAATAATGGAAGAATTCGAGTAACTCTCGATGTACCAAATTTCATAAAAACATACACAACCAACCCCTCAAGTGCCGTTGATTTAGTAACTGAACTTGCCGATTTTTTATATGTTGAAAGTATTGACGATGAAAGAAAAAGTTATTTCACAGAAAACCTACTTGAAGGTTATCCTGATTATTACTGGACCAATGCTTGGTTAAAATTCGAAAACGACGGTGATGATTCTGTTGTAAAAACACGATTAAACGCCCTGATAACAAGAATGGTAAACGCACATGAATTTCAATTAATGTAATCGTTATAATTATAAATTTTAAACACGATGAAAAGACGAACTTTTATAAAACTCTCATCTGCCGTAACTGCATTAGGTCTAATGCCTTTTGAATTAAGGGCTATGCTAAAAACAGTGGATGTTGCTAATTGTGGAGATTTATCCAATAGAAAATTGGTGCTTATAAATTTGGCTGGTGGTAACGATGGATTGAATACGCTTATTCCAATTAATAATTACGATGCATATGCTAATCTTCGTCCTACTTTAAAAATCCCTGATTCGGGAAATCATAGTTTTATGACCTTAGACAGCACTCTTCCTGAAAACCAGCAGTTAGGCTTACACCCTGCATTAACAGGCTTTAAATCAATGTACGATAAAGGTATACTCCGAGTATTGCAGTCGGTGGGCTACCCTTCTCAGAACAAAAGCCATTTTGCTTCCAAAGATTTATACTCAACGGGAAATGATGGAAACAGCTGGGGAAATGGAAGGGATTCTGGCTGGATAGGTCGCTTTGTTGAAAAGTATTATTCAGGTGAATTGCAAGAAAATTATCCATTAGGCGTTCAAATAGGCTCTAGTAAAACAGAACTCGGATTTCATGGTGAGGAAGAACATGGGTTATCTATTAATATCTCTGGTCAAGATCCTGCCGGATTTTACACAGAATTAAACGGTTTGGGAGGAACACCCCCTTCTAACATTCCTAACTCAAACTTTGGTGAAGAATTGCAATATATAATTAATGTAAGTGAGTTATCAAGCCAATACTCACAATCAATTTCAACAGCTTTTAATAATGGGAATAACGCAACAGAATATCCAGATACTGATTTATCCAACCAGTTGAAAACAGTTGCTCGATTGATAAGCGGTGGGTTAAAATCTAAAATATACATGGTTCGCATTGGCGGGTTTGATACCCACAATACTCAAAACCAAGGCGATAACGATATTCAAGGAAAGCATTTTGACCTCTTAAACACGGTTTCTGAATCTGTTGAAGCATTCATAAACGATTTAACAGCACAAACTATTGCCGATGATGTTGTTGGCTTAACTTTTTCTGAATTTGGAAGAAAAGCCAAAGAAAATGGAAATTTCGGTACTGACCACGGTGAAATTGCCCCAATGTTCGTTTTTGGAAACCCTGTAAAAGGAGGAGTCTCTGGAATTAATGTAGACTTATCGGAGGCTGTTGAAAATAATAACTATCAACTAGAAAGTATTCAGTATGATTATAGACAAGTATTTGGCACTCTTTTACAAGATTTCTTAGGAGCTAGCAACCTTGTTGTGGATACCACCTTTTTTGATAATACCTCTCATCAAAGTTTTACCAATTCAAAAATCACAGAACTATTAAAAAACTCACATTCCGTAGCTACCGATTGCCTAAGCGATACTTTGTCTGCAAATGAATCCATTATAGATAATAGCACCCCAAAATGGTCTATTTATCCAAATCCATTTACTGACACGTTAAATCTACATTCACCCAACCAGCATTCTAGTGTCAGTTACCAACTTTATAACAATCAGGGACAAATTATTTTACAGGGCAATAAACAACTAGTTGCTACTACAATTAGTATTGCATTACCTAACCTAGCATCTGGTATGTATTTTCTAAAGATTAAAAGTAACGGAAGAGCAGAAACGCACAAAGTTTTTAGATTATAATTCTTCCATTTCCAAACTAGAATTACCTTACTTAAAGGCACTTCCTTAAATAAAAAAAGCGCTAGTAACCTTAAACGATATGTTTATTCCTTGTAAAAAAAAGACACCATTTTCTTTTTAAACCACTTATGATTTGAAATTACCCTTTAATTTCGGTTTATCCCATTTACCATTTGAACTTATCGTAAACAATTATGGCGAGTAAATTAACATCATAAATAGTGTGATTTGACTTCAGAAATACGATTGCTACCCTTTATATTTTATAGGTATATGCACCACCTTTTTCGTTTCAAAAAAATCTTCTTCAAAATAATTTGGCAAATCATATATAGTCGCATTCGGAAACTTGGCCAATTCTTCCGTTAAATCGCCTCCTTTCAAATACAAAATACCATTCTTTAACTCATGGTTTTGCTTTTTTTGCACTTTATTTTTAATCCAACGGTGAAAAGTTTCCATTTGAGCCACAGCTCTACTCACTATAAAATCGTAGTTTTCTTTTACTTCTTCTACTCTACCGTGCGTAGTTCTGACATTCTCTAAGCCTAATCCTTCTACCACCTCATTTACTACCTTTATCTTTTTCCCAATAGAATCTACCAAGTGAAAATTAGTTTCAGGAAATAAAATAGCCAATGGGATTCCAGGGAATCCACCACCTGTTCCGACATCCAACACCTTAGTTTTGGGCTTAAACTGCATTACTTTGGCAATTCCAAGGGAGTGCAGAACATGGCGTAGGTATAATTCGTCTATATCCTTTCTCGAAACCACATTTATTTTCAAGTTCCAGTCTTTATACAATTCTTGTAACTTGGCAAATTGTTCTTCTTGAATTTCCGTCAGGTTTGCAAAGTATTTTTTTATAATTTCCATGAATAAAATTTTCATTGCAAAAATATAAAACTAATTCGTTTTGTTTATTTTTAAACAAAAAGATATTAAACTCGTTAAAAACGCGTTTTAAATGAGTAGGCATCATTTAAAACATTATTTTTGTATTTTTAATAGCACAGTATATGAAGACAATAAACTTCTCTAGGATAGATAATAAAAAGTTTTTTAGAACTTTGAACAAAAGAGTTAATAATTACTTTAAAGAAAATAACATTAAACGAACTGGGAACTGGAAACTGTATACCAAAGCCATTATAATGTTCTCTTTATTTCTTGTTCCATTTGTTTTAATTCTAACCATAGATATGTCGCAATGGATAACCTTAATTTTAACTATAGTCATGGGAATTGGAATGGCTGGAGTTGGAATGAATGTAATGCATGACGCCAATCACGAGTCATTTTCGAGTAATAAATGGGTAAACAAGCTAATGGGTAGCAGTATCTATATTTTAGCAGGTAATGTATACAACTGGAAAGTGCAACATAATGTTTTACACCATACGTATACAAACATTAAAGATCACGATGAAGACATCGATGCAGGTAGAATTATTCGTTTTTCAAAACATGCAAAATGGTTATGGATTCATAAATTTCAAAAATACTATTCATTTTTCCTATACGGGTTATTAACCATTAACTGGGCAATCACTACAGATTTTAAGCAAATGCGAAGTTACCTAAAAAGAAAATTATCTTATGGTAAATTTCCTAGCCCTGCTAAAGAATGGACGAAACTGGTTATTTCAAAAGTAATTTACTATGCTTTATGGGTTGTTTTACCAATTCTCATCTTAAATGTTGCTTGGTGGAAGGTTTTGATAGGTTTTTTTGTTATGCATTATACCGCAGGAATTATTTTAAGTGTTGTTTTTCAATTAGCACATGTGGTTCCTAACACTGAAATGCCTTTACCTGATGATGAGGGAAATATGCAAAACACATGGGCTATCCATCAATTATACACCACTTCTAATTTTGCACCCAAAAATTGGTTTGTTAACTTTTACACAGGTGGTTTAAATCATCAAGTTGAACACCACATTTTTCCTCATATTTCTCACGTTCATTATAAAAAATTGGCTAAAATTGTAAAAGAAACTGCCATAGAATTTAACCTGCCGTATAACGAATACAAAACAACTAGAAAGGCGGTTATAGAGCATTTTAAACATTTATCGGAATTAGGGAAAAAACCTCAATTGGCATAACATAAACAACCCAATATTATAACTAAAACAATGTCAAACGCATTATCAAACAGAATTAACAGTTTACCTGTTTCTCAAACGTTAGCAATGGCTGCAAAAGCTAGAGAACTGAAAGCTGAAGGGAAAGATATTATAAGCTTAAGCCTAGGAGAACCAGATTTTAACACTCCTGATTTCATTAAAGACGCCGCCATTGATGCAATTAATGATAACTATAATTCATATACACCAGTTGATGGTTATGGAGAGTTAAAAGAAGCGATTTGCACGAAATTTAAGCGAGATAATAATTTAAATTATAGCCCAAACCAAGTTGTTGTGTCTACTGGTGCTAAGCAATCAATAGCAAACGTAGCCCAAGTTTTACTAAACCCAGGAGATGAAGTATTATTACCGGCTCCTTATTGGGTTAGTTATTCAGCAATTGCTATCTTATGTGAAGCAAAATTTGTTGAGATTCCTTCGTCTATTGATACCGATTTTAAAATTACACCTGCACAACTAGAGGCTGCTATTACACCAAAAACGAAAATGATCTTCTTTAACTCTCCTAATAACCCAAGTGGGTCTATTTATAGTGAAGAAGAGTACAGAGCACTTGCTAAAGTTCTAGAGAAGTATCCTCAGATTTATATTTTATCTGACGAAATTTACGAGCATATAAACTATGGGAAAAAACTGTTTAGTTTTGCCGCCATCGAAAACATGTACAATAGAACGATTACTGTAAATGGATTAGCAAAAGCATTTGCTATGACAGGATGGAGAATCGGTTTTATTGGAGCTCCTGAATGGATTGCAAAAGCTTGTACTAAAATGCAAGGGCAAATTACGTCAGGAACTAATTGTATTGCTCAACGAGCTGCCATTACAGCAGTATTAGCTGCTCCTGAAAAAGTACAATATATGGTAGATGAATTTAAACACCGTAGAGATATTATTTTAGGCCTATTAGGTAAAATTGACGGCTTTAAATTAAATGTTCCTGAAGGAGCTTTTTACATCTTTCCAGATATATCTAGCTTTTTCGGAAAAACTATTTGTAATAAAGAAATTAAAAATGCCAATGATTTTTCTATGCTATTGTTAGAAGAAGCAAATGTTGCAACCGTTACTGGAGAGGCTTTTGGTGCACCAAATTGTATCCGTTTGTCTTATGCTGCTTCTGAATTACAGTTACGTGAGGCTGTTAGAAGAATTAAGAAAATACTGAGTTAATTATTACGTAACTCTAGTATAAAAAAGCGTGATAACTCTATTATCACGCTTTTT
This sequence comes from Tenacibaculum profundicola, assembly GCF_057220795.1. Lineage (NCBI taxonomy): Bacteria > Pseudomonadati > Bacteroidota > Flavobacteriia > Flavobacteriales > Flavobacteriaceae > Tenacibaculum > Tenacibaculum profundicola. The sequence continues at coordinate 2,357,500 of NZ_CM170137.1, forward strand.
TTTATTTTGTGTGTTCTTGCCATTTTAAATAGCCTCCGTCAATATTGTATACTTGAAACCCTTTTTCTAGTAATATTTCTGAAGCTATTTTACTTCTTCCTCCTGATCGGCAATACAAGTACACTGGTTTATTTTTATCTAGTTTTTTCAACGTTTTATCTTCAAAATCACTAGAGGTTACATCAATTTCTAAGGCTCCTTTAATGCCTCCCTTTTCCCATTCTACGGGAGTTCTTACATCAACCAATTGCACATCATTTCTGCTGTTTAAAATAGTTTGTAAATCGACCACACTAATATCACCTACCCTATCTACCTGTCTTTTACAACTTGTTAAAGCAATGACTACTACAACTAAAACTCTTTTTAGCAATTTCATATTCTCTATTTTACCGATGATGTACATTCACCTACTGTTCTTGGTATTGATGTTTCTTTAATGTCTTTATATCCTCCTGCAACATCTATAACCTGATGATATCCTCTTGCCTTTAATATCGACGCAGCGATCACCGATCGATATCCTCCTGCACAATGAAGGTAAAAATCTCTATTTGTTGGAAATTCACTTATGTGGTCATTGAGAAAATCTAAAGGGGTATTAGGAACATCTACAATGTGTCCATTTGTATATTCTCCCGGTTTACGAACATCATATATAGGCTCGTTATCTTTAAATTTATCTGTTAAAGCAGTAGCGCTTATAGACTGTAACGTATCAATTTCTCTACCTTCATTTTTCCAAGTGTCAAAACTACCTTCTAAATACCCTAAAACATTATCAAAACCGACTCTCGATAATCTTGTAATAGCCGTTTTTTCTTCTCCTTTTGGAGCCACCAATAAAATAGGTTGCTTAACATCTTTGATCAATGCTCCTACCCAAGGGGCAAAAGAGCCTTTTAATCCAATAAAGATAGATTGCGGTATGAAGCCTTTGATAAATTCAAATTGATGCCTTACATCCAAAATAATGGCATTAGAATCATTCGCTTTCGTCTCAAACTCTTCAACTGACAATGCCTTCGAGCCACTTTTAATAACATCATCAATAGACTGATAACCTTCTTTGTTCATTTTTACATTTAATGGAAAGTATGCAGGAGGGGGAAGTAGTCCTTCTGTTACTTCCTTAATAAATTCCTCTCTAGTCATATCTTCTCGTAAAGCATAATTGGTTCTTTTCTGTTCTCCTAACGTCCCCACTGTTTCCTTACTCAAATTCTTACCACATGCCGATCCAGCACCATGAGCCGGATATACGATGACAGTATCTTCTAAAGTCATTATTTTAGTTCGCAAACTATCATATAATAATCCTGCTAATTCTTCTTGCGTCATATCTGCTCCTTTTTGAGCTAAATCTGGTCTTCCTACATCTCCTAAAAACAAGGTATCTCCACTAAAAATAGCATGGTTATTTCCTTCTTTATCTTTTAACAAATAGGTAGTACTTTCCATGGTGTGCCCTGGTGTATGCAAAACGGTAATCGTAATATCTCCTATTGTAAAAACCTCACCATCATGCGCAATATGAGCCTGGTACCTAGTAGCTGCTGTAGGCCCATAAACAATATCTGCCCCGGTTTTTTCAGCTAAAGTCACATGTCCACTGACAAAATCAGCGTGAAAATGCGTTTCAAAAATATATTTTATCTGTGCCTTATTTTTCGCCGCTTTATCTATATACGATTGAACCTCTCTTAATGGATCAATTATGGCTACCTCTCCATTACTTTCAACGTAATATGCTCCTTGTGCTAAACAACCTGTATATATTTGTTCTATCTTCATATCGTTATGATTATTCATACGCTTGATGTATGTATTGTGCGTATTTTTTTTGATTTAAATTATCTCCTGTCTTATAAAAGTGAACTGCTCCGTTTGCCCTCATGAAAAAATGAGCTAAACTCACTTCTTCTAGTAACCCTCCTTTAAACAAATCATCTCTTACAGGTCCTTTCACTCCTGCGAAATAAAAATTTATCTGTCTTTTTTTATAGTAACGGATACGTTCTTTAAGCATTTCAACTCCTGTACTATCCACCCGGTTAATACTCTCTGCATCTAGTACAATCAATTTTAAATTTTCTCCTTTTCTATCTACCATTTCCTCTAACTTATCTCTGAAATAACTAGCATTTGCATAGAACAATTGCGCATCAAACCTAAATACTAAAACCTCTTTATCGATCAAAACTTCCTTAAATCGATTTTTATTTCTGTAGAAATCGGAATCCGGCACCTTTCCTAATTCTGCAATATAAGGTCTAGATGTTCTAAAAATCAACAAAATAAGAGAAAGCCCCACCCCTGTTAGAATTCCATATTCTATTCCAAAAAATAATGTGGATAAAAAAGTAGCCAGCAACAACCAAAAATCGAGGTTATTAGCACTCCATAATCGTTTAGCTTCTTTCACATTGATAAGGTTAAAAACAGCTACAATAATTATGGCTGACAGTATCGTTTTAGGAAGATGGTAAAACACAGGTGTTAAAAACAATAAGGTTAATATGACCAATACAGCCGAAATAATCGCTGAAACTCCTGTTTTTCCTCCAGATTCTGAATTGATCGCAGATCTAGAAAAGCTCGATGCGGATGGATAGGACTTGAAAAATGATCCGACGATATTACTCAACCCAAGTGCTACCAATTCTTGATTGGGCCGTATTCTGTATTCATCTTGTTTTGCCTCTAAGGTTTTTCCTATTGATATAGTTTCTAGGTACCCTACTAAAACAAGTGTCAAGGCTATAGGCATTAACTCTTTAATCAGTTCAAGGTCTATAACAGGCATGGTGAAACTTGGTAATCCAGAAGGAACATCTCTAATAATTGCCACTCCTGCCCAGCTTTTCCCAAAGTATTTTATAATAACAATCCCTAGAATTACGACAATCAATGCATTGGGTATTTTTTTATTTATTTTCCTAAAAACAATAATAATACCACAAGCCACTAAACCAATAATAGTTGTATTCTTATCATAATATTGAATTCTACTCATAATATCCTCAAAGAGAATATAAATCTGATCACTCTGCAAAAAGTCAACTCCAAACAAGTTTTTAAATTGATTCAATCCTATTATAAGCGCCACAGCCGATGTAAAACCAGTAATTACGGGTCGAGAAAGGAAATTAACAATAAACCCCAATCTAAATATCCCCATCAAAAACTGAATTATCCCCACCACAAATGCCAACAAAATAGCAATGGTTATATAACTTTCAGACCCTGTTAACGCCAATGTAGAAACTCCTGTTGCAACAATTAATGAGTCCATCGCAACGGGCCCTATTGCCACTTGACGAGACGACCCAAATATAGCGTACATCAATTGAGGAACCAATGCGGCATACAAACCATAGATTGGTGGTAGCCCAGCAATTAAGGCATATGCTATTCCTTGTGGAATTAACACTATGGCCACTGTTATCCCTGCAACTACATCATCTCGAAGTTGAGATTTCTTGTAGTTGGGCAACCATTCTAAAATAGGTATAAGTTTCTTTATAAGTTTCATTCTTTATACAGCATACTATCTTACATCAAAACTAAAATAATTCTCTTTGTGAAGATCCTTTTATTCTTCCTAAATGTTTATAAGCCAAATCTGTTACTTCACGACCTCTGGGAGTTCTCATTATAAACCCCTGTTGTATTAAAAAAGGCTCATAGACTTCTTCTATAGTTTCTGGGTTTTCAGCCACGGCTGTTGCCAATGTTGTTAAGCCAACTGGGCCTCCTTTAAACTTATCAATAATAGTGCTTAAAATTTTGTTATCCATCTCATCTAAACCATGAGTATCGACATTCAAGGCATTTAAGGCGTATTTGGCAATCTCTATATTTATGTTGCCATCTCCTTTTATTTGAGCGAAATCTCTAACTCTTCTTAACAAAGCATTGGCAATACGAGGAGTTCCTCTACTTCTTCCTGCGATTTCAATGGCAGCTTCCATCGAGGTAGGTACTTTCAAAATAAAAGCACTTCTTTGTAAAATTGTACTTAGTAGCTCTGTTGAATAATAATGTAGTCTACTACTAATTCCAAAACGGGCTCTCATTGGTGCTGTTAATAAGCCAGAACGCGTTGTAGCTCCAATTAACGTAAAAGGTTCTAAATTTATTTGAACCGTACGTGCATTAGGCCCTGACTCAATCATGATATCAATTTTAAAATCCTCCATGGCAGAATACAAATATTCTTCCACAATTGGACTTAAACGATGAATTTCATCAATAAAGAGTACATCTCTTTCATCTAAGTTGGTAAGTAATCCGGCTAGATCACCTGGCTTATCCAATACAGGCCCTGAGGTGACTTTAATACCGGCATCAAGTTCATTTGCTAAAATATGAGCTAAGGTTGTTTTTCCTAAACCAGGAGGACCATGAAACAATGTATGATCAAGTGCCTCATCACGCTGATTAGCAGCCTCTACAAAAATTTTTAAGTTCTCAATTGCTTGATCTTGACCAGTAAAATCATCAAATGAAAGTGGACGAAGTTTCTTTTCGATATCAATTTCTTCATTCGAATAGTTATTCTTTTCTGGATTTAAATGCTCATTCATACGTCTACAAATATACTTTAAATAATACGTTAATTTTGTAATAAAAGTTACGCTTAAAATTTAAACCCTCAAAATAAAAATCTTCCATAAATTATGTATTCTTGAACTACCTGATACATTCAGAATTTTTCTTGTGCTCCTATTTTCTAATATCCAACATTAATGTTTATGATTAACTGCTAACCTCCAAAAAGTTCAATTTGCCTTATACAATCCATTTGTAAGACGTATGAATAACCCTAGAAAGCACATTGTCTAACAACATACTATATCAATTAACCGGCAGGTACTTCTTTTATAAATTCTGTGTTAATTTAACCAGAGATCACAAAAATATAGAACTCATAAAGAAAACAACTAAATAACTGACTATAAACCACCTAAAGAGATTTTTTTTTGTAGTTTTAACATCAGAATCAATTATTAACCTACTAAAAACTTATTCACATCACTACTGCTGTATAATAAAATAGTAATCAAACTTAGTTTATAGGAATCTTTATATCTAATTAACCATGAGAAACCGTAAACATTTATTATCTTTAATTACAGTATTTTTTCTTTCAATTGCGTATGCGCAAAATTCACGGCCAAACAAAACTAACAAAGTTAGTTGGAAAGGAAAATTAACATATCAATTTGTACCAAGTATAAAAAAACAAATAGAACAAGGTACGTTTATCCCTGCCAAAATTGATAAAAGCAATCGTTTTGGAAAGGACAAGAAAAGAAAAGGAAACAAAGTCGTTCCTGGTAAAGGGCTACCGAAAAAATTTGACCCTCTAGTTCATCATCAAAATAGACATGCTAAACAACGTGTAAGGTCTACAAGTTTAACTTTTGAAACGACAAATCTAACCGCTAATCCGTCTGACCCTACAGGGGCCATTGGTAGAGATTACTACATTGCTGCATGGAATGTTGCCTTCAGAATATTTAATAAAGATGGAACTCCAGCCACAGATGCGGCCAGTTTAGCTACACTATTTCCTGGCGGTGCAGATGGTGACCCAATAGTTCTTTACGACGCTGCAGTAGATAGATATATTGTAACTGAATTTGAAGATAATCCGAATGGCTTTCATGTAGCTATATCCGAGAATAGCGATCCTGTAAACGGCGGTTGGCATATTTATAGTGCAGATTCTTTCCAAACCGAAATGTTTCCTGATTACACGAAGTTTTCTATATGGTCAGATGGATATTATGTTACCGCAAACTATACACAAGGTTCAGCACCTATATGGGTATTAGATAGAGATAAAATGCTTGCAGGAGACCCTAATGCAGGTATCCAAGCCTTTGATTTACCAGGGATTGTAACAAATGGTTTTGCTAGCCCTCAAGTATTCAATGTTACAGATGGTAATTTGCCAGCAAGAGGTAATGCTACCCTTGTATATATGCAAGACGATGCTTGGCAGGGCATTGATGCTGACCATTTAAAACTATGGACTGTAAATGTTGATTGGGATGATTCGAGTAATTCAACAATATCAGCTCCCGTTGAAATCCATACCTCACCTTTCATCTCTGTTTTTGATGGTGGATCTTTTCATAACTTAACGCAACCCAATGGAATAGATATAGATGTCATTCAAGGAGCTATTATGAATCAAGCTCAATTCAGAAAATTTGACACACATAATTCTGTTGTTTTTAATTTTGTCGTAAATACAAATTCCGAAGACGAATTAGCAGGTGTTAGATGGTACGAATTAAGACAGGAGGGAGACGGAAAGCCTTGGTCAGTGTATCAAGAAGGGACTTATACTGCTCCCGAGGGAAGACATGCTTTTGCCGCAAGCATGGCGATGGATGGTGATGGAAATATTGGAATGGGCTACTCTTCTTTGAGCACAGAAGAACGTATATCTCTAAGGTATTCTGGAAGGTTTCATGACGACCCGTTAAATACCATGACTGCATTGGAAGAATTAATCGTTCTAAGTAACACTGATAGTCCCGGACACCGATATGCAGACTATTCCCATCTTACTGTTGACCCTTCTAATAATTCAGATTTTTGGTTTGTTAGTGAGTTCTTTAAAGGCGATCAAAGAAGTAACATGGCCGCTGTTTTTCAACTGTCCGAACCTCTAACCAACGATCTAGGGATTACAAGTATTAACGCACCTACTAATGGTTCTTTAACCAGCTCAGAAGCTATAACTGTAAGCATTAAAAATTTTGGCAAAAATAATCAATCTAACTTCCCTGTTAGCTATTCTATTGATGGCGGGAATATTATTACTGAAACTTATACAGGTACAATTACACAAAATAGTACCGCTCAATATACATTTACTCAAAACGCAGATTTTTCCAACAACAACCAAACCTATACCATTGAAGCATTTACTGAATTAGACACTGATGAAAACAACACTAATAATAGTAACACTATTACCGTAACTAACTCTTTAGAATATTGTATTCCGACTGCTACAGAGGGATGTAATGTAGATGGAATTAAAAAGTTTGTTTTAGGTTCCATTAATGCAGATAATGGTGACAATGGCTGTAATAGTACAGGAGATATAAAGGGCTATGTAGATAGAAAGCATTTATCAACTGACATCGATAAAGCTACAGATGAACATCTTTTACAAGCCCAGCATAATTGGCAAACCAACCCAAGTGGAGAAGGTTTATCTGTTTGGATAGATTTTGACGACAGTGGTACCTTTGAATCTGTTGAACAAGTAATTATGGGCGAATCATTCTCTTTAGCAAATGATTTACAGGACTTTAATTTTAGCATCCCTGAATCAGCCAATTTAGGAACTTATGTTTTAAGGGCTAAGGCTATTGATATAACATCACAAGGTGATATCAATAATCCTTGTTCTGATTTTCGCTTTGGGGAAGTTCATGATTATATTGTAAATATAGTGGACACTGAATTAAGCACAGATGATATTGTCTTGAACAAATCAGAATTAAAAGTGTTAACTCTAGCTAATAAGCAATTTGAATTTCAATTAACGACGCCATATACCGACATTATCAGTTTTAGAGTTTACGATATCTTAGGTAAAACGGTAGTATTTAATAACATATCAAAAGAAGGTGATATGTATAAATATTCATTAGATATGTCATACACTTCACCTGGTACATACATGGTAAGAATGGGAGGTAAAAAGGATTATAAAAGCTTCAAAATGCTAGTAAAATAGTACCAGTTATTGTTTGATACGATTTACTGTAAAAGAAAATGAGTGTTTTTTTCTTTATATGAGATAGAAAAATCAATAATAGCAGTAGCTATGATTTCTTTATATATTGAAATAGAATGGGAAAAAGGACGTTTTATTACGGTAAATTCAAATGGTAAATGGTATAAGTTACAAAACAAAAAACCTTTACATGTCTGTAAAGGTTTTTGTAAATTTTATGCTATTATGTTACGAAGGTTCTTCTCCTTCTAATAATGGTGTTGATTGTAATACAAAATCTTTACCATGCAGGTATTCACCATTTTCATCAGTTTTACTATAGTCATATGCCCATCTATGAACTTCTGGAATGGCACCTGGCCAATTTCCATGAATATGTTCTACCGGTGTAGTCCACTCTAAAGTATTAGACTTCCAAGGGTTTTGCGATGCTTTTTGCCCTCTATATATTGAAATAAAGAAGTTCGCCAAGAATATTAATTGGGCGACACCACCAATAATGGCCATTACCGTCATAAATACATTAATATTGGTTAAATCATCGAACATTGGGAAGTTTGAATTTGTATAATAACGACGTGGTAAACCAGCCAACCCAATAAAATGCATTGGGAAAAACACCCCATAAGCAGAAATAATGGTAATCCAGAAATGCCAGTAACCCAAAGTCTTATTCATCATTCTACCGTACATTTTCGGGAACCAATGATACACACCAGCAAACATTCCGAATAAGGCAGAAACTCCCATTACTAAGTGAAAGTGCGCCACTACAAAATAAGTGTCATGCACATTAATATCTAATGCTGAATCTCCTAATACTAAACCTGTTAACCCTCCTGTTACAAAGGTCGAAACTAGACCTATTGAGAACAACATTGCAGGGTTCATTTGTAAATTTCCTTTCCATAAGGTGGTCACGTAGTTAAACGCTTTCACCGCCGATGGAATTGCAATTAATACCGTTGTAAAAGTAAATACAGAACCTAAGAAAGGGTTCATTCCTGAAATAAACATATGGTGCCCCCATACAATCGTTGATAAGAATGCGATTGCCATAATGGATCCAATCATGGCACGATACCCGAAAATAGGTTTACGTGCATTTGTAGAAATTACTTCCGAGGTTAACCCCAAGGCTGGTAATAATATAATATATACTTCTGGATGTCCTAAGAACCAGAACAAGTGTTCAAATAATACAGGTGATCCACCTTGATAATGCAATACTTCACCAGAAATAAAAATATCCGATAAGAAGAAGGATGTTCCGAAGCTTCTATCAAAAATTAATAATAATGCCGCTGATAATAATACTGGGAACGATATAACACCGATAATTGCTGTAATAAAGAACGCCCACATTGTTAATGGCAATCTAGTCATTTTCATTCCTTTGGTACGCAAGTTTAATACGGTTACGATATAATTTAACGATCCGATTAATGAAGACGCAATAAATATCGCCATAGATACTAACCAAAGTGTCATTCCTGTTCCTGAGCCAGGGATTGCTTGTGGTAAGGCTGATAACGGCGGATAAATAGTCCATCCAGCCGATGCAGGTCCTGCTTCAACAAACAGTGAAATTACCATTATCACCGATGATAAGAAAAACAACCAATACGATACCATATTCAAAAAGCCTGAAGCCATATCACGTGCTCCAATTTGTAATGGTATCAATAGGTTAGAGAATGTTCCACTCAAACCTGCTGTTAATACAAAGAATACCATAATTGTACCATGAATTGTCACCAATGCTAGGTACATATCTGGATTCATAATTCCATCAGTTTGATGATTTGCTCCAATAAACGCTTCTACTATCGAAAAAGACGTTTCTGGCCATGCAATCTGTAAACGGAATAACATTGACATAAATACTCCAATGATACCCATAAACATTCCAGTTATCAAGAATTGTTTTGAGATCATTTTGTGATCTGTACTGAAAAAGTACTTCGTTACAAATGTTTCTTTGTGGTGATGATCTGACATAATCTATACCTTTATATCTATTTTTAAAAATATCTTATTTAATAACTTGCGCTAACGTTTTTTGTTCTGCTAGCCACTCTTCGTATTTGGCTTCCTCTACAACAGTTATTTTCATTTGCATGTTATAGTGAGACGCTCCACAAATCTTATTACAAAGTAATAAGTAGTCAAACTCATAAGGATCTTCTCCTTTAGCCGCTCTAATTTTATTGATTCCTTTGGTTTTTGCAATCACTTCAGAATTTTGTCTCATTTCCTCTGTCGTATACTTAGGCGTAAAAGCAAACTGAGTTACCATACCTGGTACACAATTCATCTGTGCTCTAAAGTGAGGCATGTATGCTGAGTGCAATACATCTTGTGAACGAAACTTGAACAATACCTTTCTGCCTTTAGGAAGATAAAGCTCTGTAACTTGCTTATCATCTTTAGCATTGGGGTCTGACATGTCAACTCCCATAGTATTTTGTTTGTTAATATCAATGAAGTTTACATTACCCAAACCTAGTTCATTATCTTGGCCTGCATATCGAGCATCCCATCTAAACTGTTGTGAGTACACTTCAATAAGAATTGGGTTTTCATCGTCACCAACATACATTATATTGTTCCATTGCCATAAACCGTAACCGATTAGTATAACAATTGTCACCGCCGGAATGGTGGTCCATAACAATTCTAATTTATGGCTATCTGCGTAAAACAAGGCCTTTTTATCTTTGTTTCCTCTGTACTTATACGTAAAAAAGAAGATTAAAAATTGCATTGCGAATTGAACAACTCCAATCAACCAAAATGTAATATCAAAAAGGTTATCATCGTGTTCTCCTTCTACAGAAGCTGATTCTGGTAACAAATAAACATTCATTCCAATTAGGCAATAAATCATCATTGCGTAAAGAAAAACAAGAAACCCTAAAGCAATTTTACCTTGAGTATTGTTGTCTTTATCTGTAGCAATTACAGAACGGAAATTCATAATACGAGTTATTTGCCAAAAGCTAACTCCTATCGCAACTGCTATAAAAATGTAAAATAAAGCGAGCATAATATATCTAAACTATTATTGTTATAATTTTATTATTAATGATGATTACTATCTTCTCCTCTGTGTTGGATGTTATAGTAATGATGTGTTTCACTTTCATGTAAGAAAGGGTTCCCTTTAGGCAGTGGACTTGCCTTTTCAAATGCACTAAACGTGGCAAAAATGAACAATCCAATAAAGAATAATATTCCACTCATTTCACCTATACCAAAGCCCCATTGACCTCCTACTGTTCCAGGCATAATCATAACAAATAAATCTACATAATGACCTATTAAGATTACAATACCTCCTAAAAGTACTAACCAAGGTATACTTTTAAAGTCACTATTGATTAGTAATAATACTGGGAAAATAAAGTTTAATACTACCATTCCTAAAAACGGTAATTTATATTCATTAAATCGTTGTAAAAAATAGGTTGTTTCTTCAGGCATATCAGCATACCATATTAACATAAATTGTGCAAACCATAGGTAGGCCCAAAATACAGAAAAACCAAACATAAACTTTGCCAAGTCGTGAATATGACTATCATTAACAAATGGTAAAGCTCCTTTCGCACGTAAATAAATAGTTACGAAAGCGATTACTGTTAAAGCAGAGACAATAAAGGTAGCTAATACGTACCATCCAAACAATGTAGAGAACCAGTGAGGATCTATACCCATAATCCAATCCCAAGACATCATTGACTCAGTGATCATAAATAAAAGCACAAATGCTACACTAATATTATACAGATTCTTATGTAATTTTAAATCTCCATTGTCCTGTTGTATAGATTTTCTTCTTAAGATATACCTAAACACATTCCAAACTACCAAGTAAAAAACACTTCTCATTGCCCAACCTGGTACATTCATCCACCATTTTTTCCCATCAACTATCGGATCATAATTTGAGCTTTGCGGATCAAATACGCCGTCTGCCATCCAAGGGAATAAATGATTTTGATGCATTACTGTTAGTATGATAAACACAAGCATCAAAACACTCACATAATGTAGGTTATTGGAGATTGCTTCCATTACTCTAAACAATGCAATTGACCAACCTGCTTGAGCCACTCTTTGTGCCGCGTAAAAAGCTAACACTAATAAGGTAACTCCTAAAGAAAATAACATGGCTACATAAAAAGCCGACCAAGGTCTGTTTTGCATTTGATGAAAGGCATGTTCTGCGTGTGCATCGTGTGATTCACCATGCGCTTCTCCATGTGCATCTTTAGATTCTTCGTGATGTGCTGTAACCTTATCTTCGTGATGAGCTACTTCAGTACTTACTTTTACGTTCTCAGCATCATGTGCTGTATCGGCTGCATGCGCACTATCATCAGAAGCCTCTGTATGAGTTGCCTCTACGTGCTCAGCATTCCCTTCTTCACTATGTGCTTTTACTGCTTCATGACTTTCAACTTTAGTCTCTGCAGCATGATGTTTCTCTTCTTCATGCGCTGAGTCACTTCCATGACCTCCATGATGCGCATCCTGCTGTTTTGCCAAAATTTCTTTTGCTTCTTCAAGAGAACTAGGCGTAGTCATAAAACTCCACGCTGTACCTAGAACACCAATAACCATTAAAGCGAGCGCAAATATTTTTAATTTTCCTGTAAACTGATACATATCTTTTAAACTATCTATTATAGAATTATTTTAATTCGCTTTTTAATTTTTCCACATACTGAACAACTTGCCAACGTTCTTCATATCTCAACTGAGAAGCATGAGATCCCATTAAGTTTTTACCATGCATAATCACGTGGTATATACTTCCTTCTGTAATATTTCTTGCCGCATCGTTGTACTTAGGTATTCCACTAAATTTATCTCTTTGCGATAAGATTCCATTTCCATCACCTTTTTTACCATGACAGGCTGCACAATAGATGGTATATAGCTCTTTTCCTTTCGCTAGGTTGGCTTCATTAAGCTCTAATGGGTTTTTTAATTCTGTTTTGGCTTTTTCATACCCTTCATTAGTATCTGCAATATCATAGGCAACGATACCATTTCTACTTACCGTACCAGCTACAGGTTGTCTGTTCACTACTACACCACCCGCAGACGAAACTCCATTAGCATCGTAAGGAACTGACACATACATATCAGGCATATATTGCACCTGAGGTTTACGTTTGTCATTACAAGAACCAATGCTTGCGACTACTATTAAAGCTAAAATTATTTTTAAACTTTTCATACTTTCCTTAATTAATGCTTTTCTACTACGTTAATTTCTACGGCTCCAGTTTCTGCTAATAAACTTTTTAATTCTTCTTCATTTCCATGAACAGGAATTTCCATTAAAAAATGATCATCAGTTGTTCTTGGATCTGGGTTTTCAGCTTTCTTAAAAGGCCATATTCTGCTTCGCATGTAAAATGTAATTACCATGAGGTGAGCTGCAAAAAACACCGTTAATTCAAATAGAATAGGCACAAATGCCGGCATATTAGAAGCCCATGAGAAACTTGGCTTACCACCGATATCTTGAGGCCAATCTGCAATCATGGTATACCATGTTAACCAAACAGCCACTGAAGTACCGGTAATTCCATATAAAAAAGCCGTAATTGCCAAACGCGTTGGCGCTAACCCCATTGCTTGATCTAATCCGTGAACTGGAAATGGACAAAATACCTCTTCTATATGGTGATGATCAGCCTTTACTTTCTTAACGGCATCCATTAAGATATCATCATCATTATATAATGCGTGAATTACTTTATTAGTGCTCATTGTTCTCCTCTCTTAATTTTTTAAAGTTTTCTCCTGAAGATTTCAAAATAGTCTTAATCTCTGCCGTAGGAATTACAGGGAATGTTCTTGCATATAATAAGAATAATACAAAGAAAAACCCAATAGTTCCGATAAATATACCTACATCAACAAAGGTTGGTTCAAAACGCCACCACGTAGATGGTAATTGTCCTTTACTCAACACTATTGCGATAATATCAAAACGCTCAAACCACATACCTATATTAATGGCAATCGACACTAAGAAAGAAACGATAAAGCTTCTTCTTAATCTTTTTATCCATAAAATCTGAGGTATTATAATATTAAAAATCATTAATGACCAGAATGCCCATCCATAAGCTCCAGCTTCTGCTCCAAATGATAAATACGTGTAATTTTCATAAGGTGAACCTGTATACCATGCAATAAAAAATTCTGTTGCATAGGCTACTGCTACGATCCCTCCCGTTAAAATAATTACTATATTCATGTACTCTACATGCAAACGAGTAATGTATGCTTCCATATTGGTTACCTTACGCATGATCCCTAAAAGGGTTTGTACCATTGCGAACCCTGAGAAAATTGCCCCTGCCACAAAATAAGGAGGGAAAATTGTCGAGTGCCATCCTGGATTAACCGAGGTAGCAAAGTCCATCGATACAATCGTATGTACCGAAAGTACTAATGGAGTAGCTAAACCAGCTAATACCAATGATACTTCTTCAAAACGTTGCCAATCTTTAGCTCTACCCGACCATCCAAATGATAGTAAGGCGTATATTTTCTTTTGGAAAGGTTTTACAGCTCTATCACGAATGGTTGCAAAATCAGGCAATAACCCCGTCCACCAGAAAACTAATGATACAGATAAATAGGTAGAAATCGCAAATACGTCCCATAATAAAGGAGAGTTAAAGTTTACCCATAACGATCCGAACTGGTTTGGAATAGGCAATACCCAATATCCATTCCAAGGACGTCCCATGTGTATAATTGGGAATAACCCTGCCTGAAATACGGCAAATATGGTCATTGCTTCTGCAGAACGGTTGATTGCCATTCTCCATTTTTGACGGAATAACAACAATACGGCCGAGATTAAGGTACCTGCGTGACCGATACCTACCCACCATACGAAGTTGGTAATATCCCATGCCCAACCAATGTTTTTATTTAATCCCCATACACCAATACCAGTACCTACGGTGTAAAAGATACATCCAAACCCCCATAACATTGCTGCTAAAGAGATATAGAATGCTATATACCAATTCTTGTTTGCTTTTCCTTCAATAGGCCTTGCAATATCCTCTGTAATATCGTGGTAACTCTTGCTACCGAGTATTAAAGGTTCTCTATAAGATGATTCGTAATGAGACGACATAAATCTATATACTTAGTTATATTATTATTAGGCTTCGTTTGTATTTCTTACTTTCACTTGATATACTACATTTGGTTTTGTTCCAATATAGTCTAGTACGTGGAAAGCTCTCTTGTCTTCTACTAAAGGTGTTACTGGGTCTTCCGGGTTGTTTACGTCTCCGAACACCATAGATCCTGATGAACATGCCGCAGAACAAGCGCAGGCATCATTAAATTCATCTTTTCTTACAGTTCTACCTTCACGTTTTGCTTTTAAGATAACTTCTTGCGTTGATTGAATACAGAACGAACATTTTTCCATAACTCCACGTGAACGTACGACAACATCTGGATTTAACACCATTTTACCGTACTCATTGTTCATATTGAAGTCAAATTCGTCATTGTTTGAGTAATTAAACCAGTTGAAACGACGAACTCTATAAGGACAGTTATTTGCACAATAACGAGTTCCTACACAACGGTTATACGCCATTTGATTTTGACCTTGACGACCGTGCGATGTAGCTGCTACTGGACATACCGTTTCACAAGGAGCGTGATTACAGTGCTGACACATCATTGGTTGAAAAGCGACCTGTGGGTTCTCTGCAGAATTTTCTAATGCATCAAACAGGTCTCCTTTGCTCAATCCTAACACATCTTCCGTGTACTTTCTTTCCAACTCTTGGTTCGCGATATTCCCTAACTCTTTGCTCACCATCGCTTCAATTTCATCCTTTGAAGACTCTGGGTACTTTGCTGAATATTTTTCGTTTAGTTTAGTTCTGTATTGTTCCTTAAACTCATCTAACGACAAATCTCCTTGTACTCTAGAAGAGTAGTAACGATCAATACGTAACCAATGCATATCTCTACCTACACGCATTTCATGCTTCCCTACTACAGGTACATTATTTTCAGCATGACATGCCACCACACAGGCACCACATCCGGTACATGATGTTAAGTCAATAGATAATTTAAAGTGATGTCCGATACTTCTATCATGGTCTTCCCATAAATCAATGGTACTTCCTTCTACTTCTTGGTGGTCATAAGAAACCATATATGGTTTGTTCCACGTATGCTTTGGGTCTAATGACTTATCATTTACTTCTTTTAAAGAAGCTTCTTTTAATATGTCATGACGCCCTGCTAAGGTACTTTGAACCTGCATACAGGCAAACTTATGCCATCCTAATGTTTTTTCTATAGAAACGTTGTACTGAATATTGCTTCCGTCTTTGTAAAATGGATACGCATTCACTCCAACTTGCATTTCTTCTTTCAATCCGTGTGTTCTACCGTATCCTAAAGCTAAACCAAAAGATCCTTTAGCTTGCCCTGGCTGTATTATTACAGGGATATTTTTTATGGTAACTCCATTAACGGTTACATTGGCATAATTACCATCAATAGCTCCGTTATCTTTTACTGGATTCTCAAAACCTAACTCTCTGGCATCTGCCATTGACATCGTTAAGTAGTTATCCCAAGAAGCACGTGTAATTGGATCTGGTAATTCTTGTAACCATGGGTTATTTGCTTGTTTACCATCTCCTAAACCAGTAGAGGTAAATAAGTTTAATTCGTATTTTGAAGTCTTCGTTGCTGTTAACAATTCAGAAGCAACTACACTTAAATCTACTGAAGATTCTAATGCTTTTGGCGCGTCTAAACTTCCTTCAGCTTTAAAGAATCCATCATGTAATGCTTGATTCCATGACTTTCCTCCTAAAATATTGGTCGCCCAAAATTCTTTCAGGGTGTCATAATAGTTCGTTGTACTTCCAGACCATTTTAACAATACATCTTGTAACTGACGCGTATTAAATAATGGTTGTATGGTCGGTTGTACCAAACTATACTTCCCTTCTTCAATTACTACATCTCCCCATGATTCTAAATAGTGAGGTGTAGGTAAGCTATATTGTGTTATGTTAGCGGTATCATCATTTTGCGTTGATAGTGCAACCGATAACTTCACTTTCTTTAATCCTTCGTTAAAATCGGCCGTATTCGGTAATGTATATACTGGATTCACATTATACGTAATCAAACCTGCTACTTTACCAGACTTCATGTCCGCAGCTAACTGCGCTACTTCCTTATCATTACCCTGTCTAGTATAAATCGGCTTGTTTACATCAATAACATCACTATTCAATGCCTTGTTTATTGCTAAGGCAATCAATTGTGCATTCTTATCATTTATTCCAGTAACCACAACTCCTTTAGAACCTGCTTCCTTTAAAGCAACTGCCAGTTGCTTAACTTCAGCATCTACAGGTGTTGCTTTTGAAGGTAAGTTACCTCCCGTAATTTCGTTGTATAAATTGATTAAGGCATATACCTGATTAGATGGCTTTAGAATCAGACGCTTATCAGCATTCGCTCCGGTTAAAGACATGTTACTCTCTAACTGAACGTGGTATGACATTTTGCCTGAGTTCACCTTTCTTCCTTCTACATAACTCTTCTCAAAACCTCCATGCCAATCACCTAAAAAGTCAGCTCCAACAGAAGCAATAACTTTAGCATCACTAAAATCATAGTTCGGTAAAGCACGCTTGCCATACATAGCTTCAAAAGCTTCTAGTGCACCGTTTTCAGAAATGGCATCATACACTACATGCTTCACATTAGGATATGCTGCGATAAAATCAGCGATAACTTTTTCAGTAGAAGGACTTGCAAGGGTACCTGTTAGTAACACTACTGGTTGATTTGCTTCTTTCAACCCGTTTAATGTTGCCATAATTTCTTTGTCAGCTTCTGACCAAGTAATAGTAGCACTTCCTTTTTTAGGATCTTTTAAACGCAGTCGTTCATCATATAAAGATAAAATAGAAGCCACGGTTCTTGCATTAATATCTGCACCTGCTTCTTTATTAGGCATTACTAAAATAGGACGCCCTTCTCTTGTTTTAACTAATACGTTTGCAAAATCAAATCCGTCTGCCATGGTAGTTGCATACCAATCAGCAACACCTACAACGATATCGTTTGGTTGTACTACGTAAGGGATTGATTTTCTTACCGGACCTTCACACGCCGCTAATGATGCAGCAGCCGTTGTAAATCCAACATATTTTAAGAAATCTCTACGTGAAGTTGATGATGTTTCTAATGTTTCTTTATCTCCTAAAAACTCATCTGTAGGAATATCCTGTACAAACTCATTATTACGCAGCGTTTCAACAATAGAACTACCTTTTAGTTCCTCAACACTTTGCCAGTATTTTTTGTTTGAAGCCATTTATATACGTGTTTTTCTACTTTCTAATTGATTAATAGTGGCACTTACCACATTCTTTCCCCCCTAACTGTGCAATGGTTACTTGCTCTACGCCGTACTTTTCAGCTAATTCTTTATGAATTTTAGCATAGTACTCGTTACCCTTCAAGTCAACCTTAGTCTCCTTATGACAATCGATACACCAACCCATTGTTAATGGAGAGTATTGATATACTTCTTCCATTTCTTCAACAGGACCATGACACTTTTGACATTTAAGCCCTGCAACCGTTACGTGTTGCGAGTGATTAAAGTATGCGAAATCAGGTAAATTATGAACTCTAACCCACTTTACTGGCTTTGTTTCACCTGTGTACTCAAATTTGTCAGCATCCCATCCGGCAGCCTCATAAATTTTTGCTATTTCTTTATCTAAATCTTTCTTGGTTAGCGTCACATCGTCCATAACCACTTTCGTACCTTCCGATACATCAGATATATTTTTATGACAGTTCATACAAACATTTACAGAAGGAATTCCTGAATGCTTGCTGTGTTTTGCTGCAGAGTGACAATATTGACAGTCTATTTTATTATCTCCAGCATGAATTTTATGTGAGAATGCTATTGGCTGAATCGGCTGATATCCTGTATCTACACCCACCTTAAACAAGGTTCCGAATAAGAAATAGGCGGCCATTAACGCTGCAAAAATTGCAAACAACACATGCAAGAACGTGTTTTTCTTAATGCCTTCCCATAACTCAGCCGCTTGCCCTAACAATCCTGGAGTTTTAGGCGCACCTTTTAACTCACTAATCGTTTTTAACAAACTTGCAATAATCATAAACGCTACAAAAATTGCAGCCGCCATAATATAAATTAACCAACTTGGACCTTTAGGCTCAACAGGAACCGGACCTCCATTTTCACTCTCTTTTTCAATCTCCCCTACAGTAGTATAATATAGAATATCATCAATATTCTTATCTGTTAACTGAGGAAAAGCGGTCATTGCGGTTGTAGAAAATGCTGACGCTTCCACTGCTAAGGCATCTCCAGAAGCGGTAAGCTGCGAGTTATTTCTAATCCATTTCTTCAACCACTCATTTTCATATTTTTCCTCGACACCACCAAGCTTTGGCCCTACAAGCTTCTTTTCTAACTTGTGACAAGACGAACAAAGGCTTTTGAATAATTTTTTCCCTTCTTTTTGTCTCGCCTCGTCGACTTCTTGCGAATAGGTCGAAAAACTTACTAAAAAGATTAAAAAGAAAGCTAGACTCTTTAAGAGCATTTGAGTTAATCTACTGTGATGTTTCACACTTTTCATACTATAAAATATAAGTTCTGTATCTATTTTGGTACAATTTCTTCCGTATGCCTAATGAAAAGAGGTAACAGAAAGTTGCACAAAAGTACTACTTCTCTCCAAATTGTGAAATGCTATGAGTTTCCTAACTTGTAATTTATATTAATTCTAAATAATCCGCTAGAACAATCTATTATTTAACAAGTTGTTACTTTTGTATAAAGTTTAGTGAATCATGAGAAATAAACATACACTTGTAATTTTCTTATTGCTTTTTGTTGGTAGCATTTTTAATGTTTCTGCGCAATCGAATTATAACGATACCGAAGCCATAAAAAGTTTAATAGAAAAAAAGAGAGAATACAATAAAACAAATAAAACTGGTTATAGAATACAACTCTATAATGGCCTAGAAAAAAGAGCAAAGAGTATTAAACATCGGTTTCAAATCGAGTTTCCTCATACCTCTACATATCTTGGGTATGACGCGCCAGAATGGAAAATTCAAGTTGGTCATTATAAAACCAGACTAGAGGCCGATCGCGCCCTAAATTGGATTCGTGAAAAGTTTTCTGGAGCTATTGTAGTACCCATCTAATGCTTTGTATAACCTATAATTGATTGTTGTAATTTAACATCAGAAATGGTTTAAAAAAACAAAAAGCTACCAAACATTTGTTGTTTGGTAGCTTCTTTTTTTATCTTAACGTTATGCCTTTATAAATGGCTTTTATCTTTTCGTTTCTTAACTAAATTTCCTTTAAAAAACTTGCCTTTTCCGCTAATGCTCAAATGTCATGGGGCGGGGCCTATTAGAGATTTTAATGCTAAAAAAGCATACTCTTAAAACACAGAAAAACTAACTCACAAATAATAGTAGGGCAGCTTTATATTTATTGTTGTTTTGCTTACTCTTAACCGCCACTAGTTGCAAACTAGCCTTTACTTTGTCATACTAGCGCTATCGGAGCATCACCGACAACTGACAACTGATCATTGAAAACTGATCATTGTAACCGCTCACTCTTAACCGCCACTAGTTGCAAACTAGCCTTTACTTTGTCATACTAGCGCTATCGGAGCATCACCGACAACTGACAACTGATCATTGTAACCGCTCACTCTTAACCGCCACGAGAAAGGATTCTCGCGTAGCATCACTCTTTATCGCTCATTCGCGCGGGAGCGGGGGATCACCGACAACTGACAACTGATCATTGAAAACTGATCATTGTAACCGCTCACTCATACCCGCCACGAGAAAGGATTCTCGCGGTAGCATCACTCTTTATCGCTCATTCGCGCGGGAGCGGGGGATCACCGACAACTGACAACTGATAATTGAAAACTGATCATTGTAACCGCTCACTCATACCCGCCACGAGAAAGGATTCTCGCGGTAGCATCACTCTTTATCGCTCATTCGCGCGGGAGCGGGGGAAGGACAACTTTCTTCTTATAATAAAGAAATTATAAAACGTATCAATGATATTGAGAACTTACCAGAAGAAGACAAAAACCACCTTTTTTATCTTATTGACAATCTTGTCAAAGCTGCTAAACTTAAAACATTATAACACAAAAAAACTACCTCACAATTTAATGTAAGGTAGCTTTTATATTTATTGTTTGTTTGCTTACTCATTATCGCCACTAGTTCCAAACTAGCGGGAGCGGGGTAGATTTATTTTTATCTAACTCTTATTACTTACTCATACTCGGCACAGATTACAAATCCGCGCTATCGAGGTTTGCTCACTCATACCCGCCACTAGTTACAAACTAGCGGGAGCGGGGGCTTTTTTAAGAGATTTTAATGCTAAAAAAGCATATTCTTAAAAAACAAAAAGCTATCGGTTAGGATAGCTTTTTTACTTTCTAATTTATATAGTTTTACCTGATTCTATTTTTAATTTCAATTCCTTAAACCAAGATTCAGCAACATCGTGGGCAGTTTTATCCTTTTTATTAGAATAATGTAATTCATAATCTAAATTAGAATTAAACTTACCTGTCTTAGGGTAATACTCCATTTTTATTTGAGTTGGAGACTCCTTTCCTGACTTACTAAACATATCAACTAATTTTCTTAAGTCTGCCGTTCCATATTTAGAAAAATTAGTTTGATTTAAATCTGACACATCATAATTACGTCCTGTGTCATTTATTTTATGCTTTTTTAATAATTGCCCATCAATTTCAAAAAAAGCATTAAAATGAATATAATTTTCTTCATTTGAACAAAAAACATAAATGCCATTCACATTTTTGTCATCATTTTTAACATATTCAAAAGCCAATGATATCATTGAGTTAGTTATGTTCTCAAACTTTTTCTTAAAACTTTTTTCTTTAGAAATTCCAAACATATTATGGATTTTTATTTTTTATTGGTTCTGGAGTAAATACTTCCCCATCTATTTTATAAGTAACATCAAAACTATCAGGTCTTACTGAATCTCCTTTGTACTTCAATTTAATATCAACTTCCACCTTTTTACCTGCTTTAATAGCGATGCCAAAACTAAAAAAGCTTACTCCTAAGAAACAACAAAAAAACTACCTCACAATTTAATGTAAGGTAGCTTTTATATTTATTGTTTGTTTGCTTACTCATTATCGCCACTAGTTCCAAACTAGCGGGAGCGGGGGATAATTGAAAACTGATCATTGTAACCGCTCACTCATACCCGACACGAGAAAGGATTCTCGCGGTAGCCGTTACTTTAACATACTCGCGCCAGCGGGGGAAAGATTCTCGCGGTAGCCGTTACTTTGACATACTCCCGCCATCAGGGATGCCAAAACTAAAAAAGCTTACTCCTAACAACAAAAAAACTACCTCACAATTTAATGTAAGGTAGCTTTTATATTTATTGTTTGTTTGCTTACTCATTATCGCCACTAGTTCCAAACTAGCGGGAGCGGGGAATTGCTAAATCTCCAGAAACCATTTCTATAGCAAAACTTTTTACCCAATTAGATTTTTTAGCTTTTTTAAAATCAGCAGGATTTAAACCCTCTATATTTCTTAAGGTTATAACTTGTCCTGATTCTATGTGATTAGGATTATCTTGAATTGTTGGATTGTAACTGATTATATCATTGACTGCGCTTTAAATGCTAAAATTCACGACTATCAACTCAAGAAATATTTTGATGATAAAGTAGATAATGGTAAAAATAAAATGCTCGTTTTAAACAACATTAGAAACAAAATTTTACATCGTGTTTTTGCAGTAATAAAAAGACAGCAACCTTATGTTAATACTCATAATTTTGCTGCCTAAAATTTATTGCTTTTTATTTGTTTTTATCCATAGAATGCGGGAGCCGTTACTTTGTCATACTAGCGCTATCGGAGGTACTCCTAACAAATAATAAAACCACAACTATCGCTGTGGTTTTATTACTATTCTATTGTTTTTAAAAATTAAATTCTTATTGCTTACTCTTAACCGCCACTAGTTACAAACTAGCGGGAGCCATTAGTTTGACATACTAGCGCTATCGGAGACTTTAACGCTAAAAAAGCATACTCCTAACAAACAAAAAACTACCTCACAATTTAATGTAAGGTAGCTTTATTTTTATACAATTCTTATTGCTTACTCTTAACCGCCACTAGTTACAAACTAGCGGGAGCGGGGGAATCTTATATCCTATAGCAGACTCTATAGCTACACCTATCGGATCCA
Source organism: Tenacibaculum profundicola (assembly GCF_057220795.1). Taxonomy (NCBI): domain Bacteria; kingdom Pseudomonadati; phylum Bacteroidota; class Flavobacteriia; order Flavobacteriales; family Flavobacteriaceae; genus Tenacibaculum; species Tenacibaculum profundicola. Next base: position 2,380,683 of record NZ_CM170137.1, read on the forward strand.
TTGCCACTACCATTTGCCTTTGAATTGCTAAATCTCCAGAAACCATTTCTATAGCAAAACTTTTTACCCAATTAGATTTTTTAGCTTTTTTAAAATCAGCAGGATTTAAACCCTCTATATTTCTTAAGGTTATAACTTGTCCTGATTCTATGTGATTAGGATTATCTTGAATTGTTGGATTGTAACTGATTATATCATTGACTGCGACACCTGTTAATTTTGATATAGTAGATATATTATCTCCATTTCTTATAGTAAAAAATCGGGCAGTCCAATCCTTATTGGTTGTTATTCTAAACTCTTCTAAACCTTCTAACTCAATTGCGGCAAAACAGACCCTTCTGTTTCTACTGTAGAAAAAATTACTAAAGCTCTTGGTATTACTATGGCTGAACTATTTACCAGTTCTAATGATTTAAAAGAAGTCCATTCTTTAAACAAAACACTAATGGAAAGAGTCTCTTTAATTGATAGCCTTAACAAAGAAGAACAAAAAACTATTTTCACTATACTTGATGCCTTTATTTCTAAACGCAAGCTTAAAAGCTCTTTAAAAACAGTTCTTAACGATATTGATTAACTTAAAACTAACTCAAAAAAAAACCTTTACATCTCTGTAAAAGCTTTCTCCTTTTTATAACTTAATATTTATACTTCTAATATCGCTTACTCGCAATCGCCACTAGTTACAAACTAGCGGGAGCGGGGGCTAAACTTAAAACATTATAACACAAAAAAACTACCTCACAAAACAATGTAAGGTAGCTTTATTTTTATACAATCTTATTACTTACTCATACTCGGCACTCGTTACAAACGAGCGCTAGCGGGTGTAAATATTTTGTTCATCTATACTTTAACTTTTTATTAATTCCTAAAACTATAATGGTTCAATAATAATATTGGTTATTTTCTCTTTTTCTAATATATCTTTAACCTTTTGAGTACAAACTTTAATACCTGTATCTTCTAAATAAAAAACATCAGAACCATCCCATTTTTTTTGATTGAATTTTACAGATTCGAACATAGGTACATCTCCGTCTTCATCTCTATTTGTAACCTGACCGCCTTTTCCAGAAATATGTAATCCATAATATTTATTATCAAGACTATCTATAGAAATAGGATAACAAGACCAGCCTGTAATTTCATTTTTCTCTAAAATATTTTTTAACTTATCAGAAATCGCAAAATTAATCGGGTCACAATATTCAATTAAATCAAATTCTTTATTCCCTTTATCAATCTTGAAATTATTATTCTCAATCAAAATACTTGGGTCTTTAAATACTGCCCAAGACTTATATTTTACAATTGACTCTATAATTATCGCTCCTTTTTTATTTCCTGTGTTAATTCTATAAAACATTTTACTTCTATGATTTCTTATTTTTATAATAATCTTCAGCTACTGCTTGCGCCTTTTTTTCTAGTACTTTGGCTTTTTCCATTAATGTCTTTTTAGAATATTTTTTGCCACCACTATTTTCTATAAATTTTGTCCAAAGCTTATCGTATTCAGAATTGAATTTACCAGAATGAGAACCAGGTGCACTTCCTGAATCCATCCATTTCATAAATTGTGGGTCATTAACATCTATTCCACTCTCTCCAAAAAATTCTGCGAATTTTTTGTTTTTTGGTAACATATGATGAGCCTGCTGTCCTGCTTTCGGTTTCACTCCGCTAAACGCTTCTAAATTCGTTCTATATTTATAACTAGACCTTCCAAATTTACCATCTACGTCTAATTTTGCTTTCCATTCAATTTTGGGTTCTGGTAAACCTAATTTACTAAATACTTGTCGAACCTTATTTCCTCCATATTTTTTAACTAAATCACCTATTTCTCCACCTGCTAAATCACTTAAAAAACCTGCTGTAAAATCTTGTACCGCTTGAGATTTAGAATATTCTCCACCTGTAAGACCTGCTTTAGTAGCATTAATAAGAACATCACCAACAGCTGTTGCTGCTGCCTTACCTAATTTACCCCCTGGTACTTTCCAAGGAATTAAACCTTCTGCTGCTGACCTTGATACTTGCCAGTAATCTACTTTATCAAATGCTTGCCCAAGAGATTCAACTTCACTATCAAAATAATAAGACATTGCAACTTGCATCATTAAATCTGCCGCACCAGCTGCTCCTGCTTTTATTAATAATGGTATTATTGGTAATTCACCATCAGGGTCAATAAGTACTACTGGGTTATTATTTGCAAACGAATATGGGGATGATGAGGGTTGTGCGTGACCCATTGGGTCTTCTGCAAACCATCTAGCAATTCTTGGGTCATACATTCTACTACCGAAGTCGTAACTATTACCCTCTCCTTTTAATTCGTCATCAGCTTCTTTTCCATTAAACCCATATCTATAAGAATCTGCCTGCCCATGCCTATTAGGTACGAGCATACCAAAAGGATAGTAGTCATTATAGGCTACAATTTCAGGAATAAAACTTGGATCTTCTACAGGGGCTTCTATTGCTTGTATAAGAACATCATCAATATACAAGGTTTGTATTGCTCCTTTATATCCAGGGCTACTCAATTTAAAGATAAAGCTGTAGCTGTCCGTGCTTTTTGGTGTAAATATGGTACTGACTACTCCGCTTTCGGTAACGAACGTTCCAAACTCTTTACTATTTCCTTTCCAGATACCGAATTCCAAAGGTACTGAAAATTTTGTTTTATCTACCGCAATACTAATGGCATAGTCTCTGCCTCCTTCTAATTGATACGACCCCTTAGCTCCTCTTGAATGTTTGGCTACATCTATTTGCAATCGCTCATTTTTTATAACTACTTTTTCCTTTTTACTGGTGGGTTTCCAAAGGGCTTTATCATTATTATCAAATGAAGTGGCGTATATTTCATTTTCATGGTCCTCACTGCCTTGTTTGGTTACCGTAACTTCATTAATATAGAAGGTTTGTGCTTCTCCTTTATATCTTTTCTTTTTAATTCTGAATGTAAAACGATATACAGTTGTTTTGATTGGTATAAAAGTGATTTTCACCAATCCATCTTCAGCTACTATAGTGCTGAAATCTGGTTTTTTACGCGGTCGCCATATACGAAACTCTAATGGTACTGTAAGTTGACTAATATCAACAGGAACCGTTATGGTATACTCTTTATTAGCTTCAAGTTGGTAGTATCCTGTTACACCATTGTGATGCTTGGCTGTTACCACTTTTAAGCGTTCATTTTCTATACTGATACTTTGGGTTTTTGTTGAGGCTTCCCAAAACGAAATATCTTCAGGGTTTGAAAATGTAGTGGTGTATACAGCACTGGCTTTTGCAATTTTACTTACTTTTTCAATTACTAAATTGCTCGCTAACCCTGTAAAGTCAACATCAGGTGAGTAGAAAATTAGGTGTAATACCTTATAGTCTGTTACCTCAAATTCTATTTGCTGTTTGTCATTTCTTACACTGGTTTCGTACTTAATTCCTTCATCATTACTAAGATCTCGATCGGATGTGAGTGCCATAAAAACTTCACCATCTTCTACTGTTGAGAGTTCAGAAACATTGAACCTAATACGATAATTACCAGGGGCATAGTCATATGACCCAATTGTCATTTTCTGACCTTCTGTGTTTATAACTAACTGTGCGTCTTCTACCTCGGCGCCTTCCCAACGGAACTCGCTAAAATCATCGGTTACCGTTGTGTAATTCTGTATAACTCGACGAGCGCCTGAAACAAATTTACGATCTGAAATTACATTGATAACGTTTCCTAAGTGATTGCTTAACTCGTAACGCTTATTTCCTACTTCTCTCGAATAGTCTTCTCGTGTAATCGTTTCTTTTCCTCCTTCAAATTCAATATTATTGTTAACGATTCCTAATCGAGAGCTACCGTATAAATGCTGTTCTTCTAGCGTAAATTTCTCATCGCTATCTCTAGCCGTATTTTTATAAACAGCTAACACATTGCCTTGAGCATCTCGCATGTAATAGGTAGTTACCGTGGGGCTACCCTTACCTAATCCTTCAACTTTTTTAGACAATCTATTGCCTAAACCATCGTACGTAAAACTTATGTTTTGAACATAATCGTCTACTCTTTTTCGAATTGATTTTACCTTTCCGCTAACCGTCCAATCAATATGTTCAATACCTTCGGTTTGATCTTTTATTAACTGACCTATTTCATCGTATATATAATTATGTGAATCCCTTTCACTTGAGTCATACGTTATTCCTAATTCTTCTAATTGTTCTGCTTGATCATCTATATCTGAGCTAAAATTATTTGAATTACCCGCGTCTCTTACCAGCGTTAATTGGTTGTTTTTAACTCCAGTAACTGCATCTTGATCATACTCATAGGTGAACTTATCCATCTCATGTACCCCATCACTACCAAAAGCTTCTCTTTTTAGCTTTTTTAAGTTTCCATTGCGGTCGTAACTATATTTCGTTTGAAGACTCTCAAGGTTTTCAACAGCATTCCCTTCTACAAAATACGCATCCATTTGTTTGATACGGTTTAACTGATCGTATTGATATTGGTTATAGGCCGTTGCTAAAGGGGTGTTTTCAAGGTTTTGCATGTTGGTAACCATTGATTTTATGTTACCATTATACAGGTTGTTTGGATTGTGTGTTAACTCACTACTGGTGGTTACCTCGAAATAATCATTGATACTTGCCTTACGAGGTTCATAATCTTCTGCATAATACGCTAGTGAATAGTTATAAGCATCTTCAGCTACTTTATTAGAACCTGCACCATCTTTACCGAAATCTTTTTCAGGGTGTAACGTTTCTCCGTTTACGCTTTTTAACCATCCTTGTAGTGTATAGGTATAATCAACTCCTTGTACTTGCTTATCGCCAATTATGGTTCTTGCCAACGGACCATGGTCATAGTAGGTATACGCCGCTTCATTATCCCAAATAACACCATCTTTCGAGGTTTGAACACTCACGATTCTATTGTCGGCATCGTATTGGTATTGATGAATAAATTGATCTTTCTGATCTTTTTGGTAAATTACCTTATTCACATTACCACTAATTAAATCATAATCGTACTCAGTAATTTTTACTGATTGATTCAGTTTACTAAGCGCTTTATCATTAATTTTAATGGCTACTTTTTCTACATTCCCATGTGCATCATAGCTATAAAAAATAGCATTTTCATAATTTGAAAAATTAGGATCTTCATAATATGTATCATAGTGAGCAACTGCTACTACCCTATTACGTAGATTTCTCTGCACGATAGGCGATTCAGCACTCTCTGGTAAATAATCGTAAATAGTTTTGCTTACTTCTCTTTTAGAAACTATTGTTTTATCAAAGTTCTGCACTTGTTCTGTTGAACCATGTAATGTTTTTTCTAGCTTCCCTAATTGATTAATGCCGTACGAAACCCCATCTCCCAAATTATTGGGACTTAATTCTCCTGCCTCAACAATTCTTCCTAAAACATCGTATTCTGTATAACTAAACGTACCTCCTGCTGTCTCAGAAGCAGCTTGTTTTGCATTTTGAGACGCTATAATACGCCCTAAATGATCATACGCAAATTTAGTCTCTCCTCCGTCAGGTGTATTTTGCCACACTAATTGATTTAGTGAGTTATAACGGTACTGGGTTTTAAATGTATGGTTTTGATCAACTCTATCTACTCCTTCTGGCGGTACGGTTTGTACTAAATTACCCGCCTGATCGTAATAATATAAGGTATATTGATATTCTTTATCTTTATACTCCATTTGTAAAGACTCATCGGCAGCTTCTAACGCTTGTTTTGTATAGGTACGTATAAAACGATCTCTTTCTTCTGCTAAATAGTTTAGGTAATTATCACTGGTATAGGTGTTTAATAGATTTTCTGCTAAGTCGACACAAATGGGTCTTGGTACAGGCACCTCTATACCGGTTGGTGTTAGAGCTTTCGGTGGACATACATCTGGGTTGTTTTTACGGTATTCTATATTAACGTAGTTAACCCATCTTCTTTTTTCTGTAATCGACGTATCTTCTAAATAAACTTTGTATTCAGCTATTACTGACGACATCTTTTCGTACCCGTAATTTAAATAGGTATTCCCAAACTGATTTAAGGATACAAAGTATTTGTTTTCTGTTGTTCTTCCGTGCTCTTGATCTAGAGGTAGTATCTTTTCTAAGTATTCGATATAATCGTTTACGATATAACCAAAATTCATGGCACAGAAATAGTTTCTTCCCTCTAAATCAAGATCTCTAAAATCATCGCCTAAAACATAGCCTTCTATATTGGTTGTTATTTGTAAGGTCTCATTGCCATATGGATCTACCAGCTCTTCTTTTTGTACCTCTAACTTGTCTTTAAAAACAGCATACGCAGTATCACAACTTACCGGTTCTACAGGCTGTGGTATACAATCACAACCATTATTGATCGTAATTATATCGGGGTTAGTTTCCTCCTCACTAATAACTGTTCGTTCGTCTAATAAATTTGCTCGATTTAATAAACTTCGAGAAGTTTGAGCATATCGAGAATGGCTATTATTGTATACGGCATCGATACCCTCTTTGTTTATAATTGCACATAAATTCCCAAAACTAAAAGCATTATTTTCACTATCTTCTATATCCCTTGAAAAATTTATGAAAATATAAGTGGATTGCTCATCTCCTTGAGTGTCTTGATATAAAATCTCAAATCCACCATAATATGCATAAAATACAGTTTTTTCAATACTTAAAACTTTAGAAATATTTAGAAAATTTTTTAATTCACCTCTCCTAAAATACATATTATAGACTCTTTCAGGATCCCCTGATCTTAAAGATATCGTGAAATCAATTATGCGTAATTCAGATTCAACTTTAATAGTCTTTACGACGATATCAAAATTTTCACTGTAGGGAGTAGTTTGAAACTTCCTTGTAAAATCGGAATATTTATTTAAGGTAATATCTTCATGCGAAAAAGAATTATTAAGTGTTGAATAGTTCCATCCCTCAGGAATACTTATATAATTCGATTGAATTATTTCCTTAAACACCCCTATCAAATCACTTTCAAATCCTAAGAGATTATCTGGATTATCAATACAATCAGGTATTGATGACTCACAAGCGTTTCCTACACCGTTATGATCATCATCGGCTTGATCAGGATTGATCACTTTGGGACAGTTATCACAAACATCTCCTACACCATCATTATCATAATCTTCTTGACCCGGGTTGGCTCTTTTAGGGCAATTATCACACGCATTTCCTACATTGTCTTTATCAGTATCACGGCTTTCAGGGCATGGATTGCCTAAAAAACCACAGGCATTTCCTGTTCCATCGCCATCGGTATCATTCTGACTTGGATTGTATTTATCAGGACAATTGTCGCAGGCATTATCAACTCCATCTTCATCATTATCTAATCCGCTTTCATTTTCACAGCGATCACAAGGGGTAACATTGAGAAGACCTCCGTCTTTTATAATGATAACATCACCAACAGCCGGGTCACCATCTACCGTATCATGCTCATCAACAAACCTACATTCTCCAATGGCCAAGGTTGTCGTACCCGTGAACACCACATCTCTAGGATTTTGATTTTCAATTGTTTTTGCTAATACCTTAAATTTATATACAATACTGTTATTTGGTTGTTCTTCATATCCTTGATAAAAAACATTTTTGAAGTTTTGTATGGACCATCCTGAACTTGCTGCCTCGATATTGTAGTCATTCCAGGAAAGACCCGTACCTGTAATATTTAATTTACAAATTTCTTTGCCTTGGATACGCAATGAAATTACAGATCCATTTACCTCACTAGATATGTTAATATCTTCACTTGGCTGGCCTCCTAGTGCTTCAAAAACACTATTGGTTACATACTGACCTTGATACCTTTCTTCAAAATCATCTAAGGCTAATACTTGATCTGTACCTGAGCTAATTTTATCGTTTACTATACCATCTAAAGTATATTCTAAATCATGAGCTAACGGGCATTTACCAGTTTGTACATATTGGTTGTAATCAACTTCGGCTCCATTTTCTTCTAAAGCACCTTCTGGGTTCTCCGAATCGTATAAATTATCAATAGGAATAAATCGTTTTTCTCTGGTTTCCCATAAGCTGTTTTCCGTACAATAGTATGGATTATTTGGAATCCATTGAAGTCCGCCTAAATTATAGTCCGACAAAACGTTAGTATAATCACTTGGCGATTGATCTGATCCTATACAATCATTTAACCCATTAATGTTATGGGTTTTCATTTTAGCTACATAGTTATTGATAAAAACATGCTGTATTTTTTTCTTTAGGCTAACGTAAAAAGAGACGTATGTTTTCCATATTTTATTTCTCAAAGCCTCCGAAGAAACTTCATTTTCTAAGTCAATTAAACTAAACGATCCTTGAGGGGTATAGTCAGAAAGTCCGCTATGAATCACTGTAATATAGGCCGCTTCTAGCATCCCTACATCTATGCCATCTTCTGTCATCCCGTCATACTTACTCAGAGCATCCCTGATAATTCGTTCTCTTAATTCTCTATAGTGCTGTTTTTCTGACCCTTCAAGAGGTATTCCCATATTAAAATAAGGGTCTTCATCAATAATACCTGATATCGGATCTAGTAAACCAGCCTTTTCTTTCGCTACCTCATATGTTTCTATTTGACTGATATAAGAATCATATTGATCTGAGTTCAATGCCACCTGCTTGGTTCCCTGCCTATAAACATCATAAACATCAACATCGTACACTAGACTACATAAATCTTCTGAATATACATAGTAACCAAATTCAGGATGATATACCAGTAATGATTTTGCCCATGAATCTTGCCAATTATCAAGAAAATCAGATAGGTGTTTTAATTGATGTGGATAGACCCATTTTTTACCGTCTTCTTGAAAATAAGCACCTCCACTAATCACTTCAGGCTCATTATTTTCATTTACTTCAATTTTAGAAGGTTCTCCATATTGATCTAAATATTTTCGTTCATCCGTAAGATGATCTACTGGAAAACGCCAATGATTAGCAGTAACACCGCTCTGAACAAGCGGAAGCTCATTCTCTTCATTAAACACACTAAATATCCAGTCATCTTGCTCAGGGTCAAGATCAGGGTCAGGCCCTGTTGCTCCATATTGACCCCCAGGGCTAATATCTAATAATAAAAGGGATTCGTTAATATCACAGCTATCAAATGACATCACTGTTGTATTACAAGACACCTCACAGGCGGCTACACCCTCAACAAAATCTTGTTTATAGGTTTTTGCAAGATTGGCTGCTAAGGTTTTTTGATTCTCTGGTAAATCAGTAGGTAATTGTAAAACCCCATCTACATAATCAAAATAATCTTCATACCCCTCCTTGTCAAAGTACAAACGCAACTGCTCGGTAATATATTCGAGTTGTGCTTCATCATAAGCCTCTTGTGTATACTCATAGGTAATGTTCTGATTAAAGTCTTCTATGATCCATAACTCATTCTGTTTAAGGTCGAAAACATTTAAACTTAAATTATCCCACTTCAACTCACCGTCTTGATAACTAATAATATCATCAGGATACAAATCTTCTAGCTCACCTAATACAAACTCATTTTGAGCAGCTATATAATGGTCATATGAATCTACCGGATAGGCAACAAAATGATCGTTTGAATCTTTATGAAAAATTATCATTTTAACCCCATAATCAAATATGCACTGTTGACAGATGTCTAAACAACCTTTTATCGAAATATTAGGTGCAAAGGCATTCGGATCTACATAACAAGTACTCGTTGTGTCTTGTAGCTTTCCGATATATTGATCGGCAAAATAGTTTAATGAGTCTTTATTAACCTTTAAACTCTTAGTTACCGAATAACTCCCTATCTTTAAGTCGTTTACTGAATATTGCCTAACAAACCCTGGCTCTGTTAATGTGTCTTCACCTCCATCTACATATTCAACACCACACTCATCTAATACTGAAAAATTTAAATTGTACACAAACTTATAGGTACTAGAATCCTCAGCTCCACAATCGATTACATAATCTTTTTCCTTGGTAAAACTATAGTCAAAGGTAAAAACACTGTTATCTTCAACTGCTATTATTTCTCTGGTTGACAGTAGTGTATCATCTAAATTGGCTGGACTATAAGTACTCGACCATCGGTTATTTAAAATATCTGTTGTTAAACTATTATGTAGCTCTCCCTCGGCATCAACTTCATCTTTTAATGGGGTTAATGATGATGGGGAAGCCCCTCTTAGTGCTGTGGCTATTGTACGTCCTTGAGCATCAATATAACTTACGCTAACTTGTTTATTGGGGTCTATTACACTATTTTTTTTATAATGCTTTACATCACCAACATTGATTTCTCCAAATAAACGCGTTAATTCTTCCCTGCTGTTAGGAGTTTCATAAAAATACTTCATCTCATGACCAGTATCTAATTGATGTCGGTATCCAACTCCTCCTTTTCTTCGTATTCTTCCCGTATTATCTGGGGTATATTCTATTTGTGAAAAAGGATATCCCTTGGCCGTTGCTACTAAGTTTTGCCAGTTTTTATCCTGATTCTCTTCTACATTGGCTGAATAATACTTCCCTGCACCAATGGCTGTTGACATCGGTGATAACTGAGAATCACAATTACCTCCATCTAAATCAAAATCACGATAGGTATAAATTGCGTCTGCTGCATTTAAATTAAAATCATCATAAAATTTAACAATCGTATTATCGGTAGGTACTGGTAAAATCTCTACTGCCGGACGCCCTTGGAAATCATAAATAACCTCTCCTATGATAGCTTTATCGCTACTATTTATCTTTGTAACGGTTTGACGGTTTCTTAGTGTTCCGTCAAAATAACTCACAACTTCTTTTTTCTTCCCCTCTTCTGCAAATGACATTTGTAATTGCCAATTCTTTTTCGATTCTTCATGTGAAGCAACTACCGTGTTTGGCCAATCAGCTACTTTTTCTTTTACTATATCATGATGGCTCCATTTTCCGGTATACGTAACTTCTGGTTTCTCTAAAAAACGACCCACTGCTCTTACTCGAGCCAATACATATCCTGAATCATAAATATTCGGTATTGTATAACTCGTATCAGAAGTTTGAATACGGGTGTTATTATGGGCAAATTCTCTCTCGGTAAATGGAAGATCTTCTTTCTCTATTACTCCATCCGATGAAACATCTTCCTTGTAATTGTCAACCCATGTCCATTCTAAATGGTATTCTTCTGCCCCTGTTACTGGCAACCAGTTAAACCGTATGCTTGTATCATTCTCTATTTTGGATACTTCTAACGAGTAATTTGGACTCTGAGGTATCGGATCAATAACATCATTTACCGACCAAACCTTGATGTAAACATTACCGGGATTACCCGTGGTGATGTCTCCATTGCTATCATAACTTATATCTGTAACGGTAACCGCTGCACCGAATGATGCTATTTTATGAACAACCTTATCTATATAAGGCGCTCCCATATCTACTTGATTATTGGTGACCTCTAAAGTTTTTGTATAAGGCCCTGAACCGGGTACCTCTACGCCGAACTCATTGAGCTTGTTTACCTCTAGGGCTACCGTAGTAGTAATCTCTTCATACGGTGCTTGGTTGTTTAAAATGCCTATTTCAACATAGGTAACAAATGAAACAACTCTAGAATTGCTACTAGTTAGGTACGATGAAACACTGGTGTGTAATTTATCTTTTTCAACTAGTTCTTGTGAAAACAGTTCTACTCCAATTAAAAATAAGGGTAGAAAATACAGTAGTTTTAATTTATTTATTTTTGTCATAGTATTTTTTTTACATGTTAACTAACTCGTAACCCTTATATTGAGGTGATACAATTATTTCTTCTTTTGATTCTCTTACGTATCTATTGATGTTAAAAACTTTATTAGACACTGTAAAACCGCGTGTTTTATAATTGTTATAACTTACTTCAAGTTTAAATTTTGATAGATCCGGATTTCTGTAATCTTTCGAAAAGTTTATGTTTGAATAATAATGAAACGTCTGTCTTGTTATTAAATATGAATCTCGATTCATGCTAATGATTAATGAACTAAATGGAAGTTGCGTAATTGCTCCTTTGGGCGTGAATTCTAACTTAAAATACCTGTCGGTTTCTTCCAAAATCTTTACATCAACATATTTGTATAGCTCAGTCAAATCAATATCGAATTGATTTAATTGCTGTACTGGATCCGTGATTAACATCGCCTTTTCTTTATGATTGATCTTCAAATACTTCGAAGAGGTGCTTACAATTTCTGATTCCCCTATTTTACTATACGTATTCCCTTGTTTCTTATAAAGAACTCCTGACATAGTCTCGTGAGCCTCTTTAGATTCAAGTCCTTTATATATTTTATAGATAATATCAACCTGATACTCTTGATTCTTCTTTAAACGCTCTGCATAAGTATGCATAATATCAAGCGCCTTTGAATTCTGAGAGCTTACACCCATGGTTACCAACAAAACAACAACCGTTGCTAGTAAACCAGTGCTTATTTTAATTTTATGTTTAGTCCTTCGCATTACTTGATCTGGTTTCTTGAATAGTGAAAATTCCTTTTACTGTTTCTTTTTTTACCCGAACTAAACCGCCTTCTTTATCATACTCATAATAGGTAGCATAGTTATTCTCGTCTAATTCTGCCATCAATTTTTTCGTCTGATTATCATACACAAAACTCTTCATGCTGCCATTGAATGGATAAATTCTAATGTCGTCGAAATAACTCGTAATTGCTGATGAGGTGTTTTTTAATTCTATTACCAAATTATTAACTGCTGCTTCGTCACTATTTTCATAACTTGCAATGGTAAAAACCCCTTCTATTAGCTGCCAACCATCAATGATATTTCCTTGTGGATAAAAATCTCCTATATGAATAGGCTCGGATAAGCTTCCTGATTCTAGGGCAACTGTATAAAGCCGAATTGCAGAGTTAGTATACGTCGGTGATCGTAAATCATCTAGTGTATTCTCTTTTACCCAACCACTAATCATATATTTTTTCTCATATAAGGGGCGAAAAGACCCTCCATCAGTAATCTCTATTATTTCTATTGAAACTGGATCGATCACCGGGTCATCAACAACTTCAAGCGTAATAGAATTAAGCGTTAGGGTTAAACTATCAACAATGGTATTGGTAATCAAAAAATGGTAAACACCAATATCATTTCTAGTTACATCACTTAATACTAAATCTTTACGAGTCGCTCCTGAAATAGCAACGCCGTCTTTATACCACTGATAAATATTGTTAGAACTGGTTAAAACATTACTGGTAAGTGTTATCGATTTTCCTAATTGAACACGCTTATTTGAAACTATATCTACCCTAGTTTGTGGGGCATAATTAAAAACAACCAAATTAGATGTGTACTTATCGAATTCTTGTTCAAAATCTTTGAATACAAAAGCATTGTTTTCGATCCTAAAACTACTCAAGTTATGCTCGGCTAAAGATGCCAGCTCAGAAGGAATACGTCCCGATAATTGATTGTTATTTAAAAGTAAATTTTTTAAATTGGTAAGGTTCCCTAAAGAACTAGGGATACTACCTGAAAGTAGATTACTCCCTAAATTCAAGATACTTAAACGGTCAAGATTCCCAAATGAATCAGGAATACTACCTGAAAGTTGATTACCGTACAAATTTAAATCCGTTAAATTGGTAAGGTTTCCTATGGAAGCGGGGATATTGCCTGTTAATTGATTACCGTGTAATGATAAACTTGTTAAATTGATAAAGTTCCCCAAAGAATGGGGGATACTTTCAGTTAATTGATTACCATGTAATAATAAACTTGTTAAATTGGTAAGGTTTCCTAAGGAAACAGGAATACTACCTGAAAGTTGATTCTCACCCAATATTAAAACTTTTACATTGATAAGATCACCAAAAGAATTTGGAATACTGCCTGACAGTTTATTGTTATAAAAATGTAACTTTATTAGATTGGTAAGATTCCCCAAAGATTCAGGAATACTGCTAGTTAACTGGTTACCATACAATGATAAATCTGTTAAATTGATAAGGTCACCCAAAGATTCAGGAATGGTGCCTACCAAATCATTATTTGTTAAAATTAATCTAATTACCTTCCCTTCGGTATCCACTGTAACACCGTACCAATCACATACTGGCGTATCAAGACTCCAAGATTTATTGCCTGCTAGGGTGTTCTTCCAATGTACCCCATTGCTGGCCGTATACAAATCCCATAAAGCATTCTTCTCAACAGCTGACACACCACATAATGCTTCAGTTACCTCAAGAGTAATTGGCTCTCTTTCAATAATAAATTCAGGACTTTCAGAAAATATTGTGTTTTTTGCTTTTAAAACATATACACCCGCCATATCATCCGTGGCATTTTCCAAGACCAAATCCTTATTGATTGCTCCCAGAATGGCTACTCCGTCTTTATACCATTGATAGGTATTGTTGGGACTGGTTAAATCAAGGCTAGTAAGTGTTACTGACCCTCCCGAGGTAACGGTTATATTTTCTTGAGTATCTACCTTGCCTTGTGGGGCGTAACTAAAAGCTCTAAGATTTGACTTATATGATTGGAACTCTTGTTCAAAATCTTTGAATACAAAATTATTATTTTGAATCTTAAAATAATTCAAGTTTTTCTCGGTTAAAGGCACTAGCTGAGAAGGAATGCCGCCCGATAATTGATTATCAAATAAATATAAATATCTTAATTTAGTAAGATTCCCTAAAGAACTAGGGACTGTACTTGAGAGTTGATTTTGATACAGATATACACTTACTAAATTAGTAAGCATGCCTAAAGACTCAGGAATACTACCTGAGAGTTGGTTCCCATACAAATGTAAACTTGCTAAACTGATGAGTCCCTCTAAAGAATTAGGGATACTCTTTGAGAGTTGGTTACCATACAAATGTAAATTCTTTAAATTTCTTAAATTCCCTAAAGTATCTGGAATACTACCTTCTAATTGATTATTCCCCAATGATAAACCTGTCAAATTGGTAAGGTTTCCTAAAGAGTCAGGGATATTGCCTGACAATTGGTTATGAAACAAAAACAAACCTGTTAAATTAGTAAGGTTGCCCAACGATTCGGGGATTGATCCGTTATATTTATTATACGTTAAATTTAATACACCTAAGCTATTCAGCTTTACAAGGCTAATAGGGAAAGATCCTGAAAGGTTGTTATTCCCTAAGTTCAGGTTCGTTAAATTCAGTAAATTACCGATCTCTGAAGGAATAAAACTCAAGATGTTTTTTGATATATTTAACTCCTTCAAGTCTACTAAATTTCCTATTTGAGAAGGGATCACTGAGATTTTATTGCTAGTTAAAAACAAATAAATCAATTTATTTAGGTTAAATAATTCTATTGGTAAGCTTGATATCTGGTTTCTTACTAAGTAAAGACTCGTTAAGCTTGACAAATCACCCATTTCACTTGGAATCTCCGATATTGTGTTATACGAAAAATTTATCTTCGTTATTCTAGATAACTTCCCTATTAAAGGACTTAAAGAGCCTGTAAGGTTATTGTTGAACAGATTTAATTCATTTACGTGACCTTCCTCATCTAAACTCACCCCATACCACTCGGATATTGGGATATCAAGTGACCAAGGCTTATTATTTACTTTTGTATTTCTCCACTGCGATCCATTGGTGCTATTGTACAAAGCCCACAAGGCATCTATTTCTTCCTGTGGTGTAGACGCTTTTACCAAAAATCGACTCTGTGGTTTGCTATCCGTAGTTGTAAAAGATCGTTTTCTATAAAAATGATCTTCTTGACAATGCAGTTTAACGTATACTTCATAAGTAGTATTGGCTTTCAAACCACCAACAAAAACGATGGCATCTTTAGTTTCTGCTTCGTAAATTACTTGGTCATTATTATTGGGACTAAATCCTTGTTTTCCAATTTTTACGACATACTCTTGTTCCTGTATGTCTCCGTCATACCAGTTAATTACTGCAGAATTATCATCTACTTCCACTGTGTTCACCTGGTCCACCAACGCATGTTCACAAGCTAATGATTCTAGATCTTGCCCTATTGCTTTAATATAACCAAGCAAAAGAAAACAGATAACTATGTATTGTTGTATATTGTTTTTCATAGTATAATTTTATTAGTATTGAAGGCCAATGTTATTCGATAAAAACATGTATGCATGATTATTTTTTTAGTGCTCTGGTAAATTATTAGTGTTTTTCACATTGATCATCAGAATCTCTAAGCCCGATTATCTCTATCAATTCATTTCCAGAAAAAATGGACAATTTAACCTCAATCTCATTGACTCCCCAACGACATGGTCTTGCGCACGCATCAAACACTATCTTGGAAGAATTTCCATTTGAATCTAAAACAATATTTCCTTCACTTAAAACACCCTTCTCATCTACACCTAGAAAACTGATTGTTTTACCATTCGTGAAATAAACATCTGCCCCGTGGTCAGCTGCCTCATTTAATACTTCTATTTCATATCTAAAGACCTGATTGGGACTCCCTGTAATATTAAATGCCTTGATGTCTCCGCCACAATAGGAATTCACCGTATCGTCAAAAAGTACAGTAACCTCACCTGTACCTTCCACTGGTTCAGGTTCAGCTTCCTCCTTCACACAATATTCCACCTTTTCAGGGTTTACATCGTTTAGTTTTTTAATCAGACTAACTGATTTTCCTGGACCTATTTCAATACTTTTTCTTCCTGTGTGTGATTCATTAACAGTAATGACTGCCGCTTTATCCTTATCGTAGGCATCTGTAAAGCTAAAGTGCTCAACGGAAGTCGCTTCCGAAACAACAAGGTTCTCATAGTCTTCAAAACCATCAAACCCTAATTCCTTATACTGGGTATTTGAGGCTACCGACGTAGGTAAAGTATATACATATCCATATTGTGCAGAAGAATACCTATTCAACGCATCTTTATTCTCTAATTCAACTCCTTGAGGAGCATACTGCGTAACTTCACTGGCAAAGGCCCATTTCGTCTCAGACAACACACTAATTGCCTGCTCGTTAATTTCCCATCCGTTGTCATATTTGTAAAATGGGGTAAAACTTGTAAAATACCCATCATTTCTCGTATTGACATCCTGCGAATGATACCTACCCGTTAAATAGGCCCACGATTTTTTAGCTTTCCAACTTCCTCTAATATTATATACATACGGATTTATACTATAGTCTTTATATAAATCAAGTAATTTAGTTTCATCGAGTTCACCTGTACTTTGATTTTTATAAACACTTCCGTCGGTTACAAAATACTTATTGCCATTTTGATTTACGGGTTTCCAGAAATCACTGTATTCTACGGCACTCGCATTTATAATTTTTGATTCTTGTGGATTGATCGCCTCAAAAGAAGGGATCTTATCTCTATAGCTATTATCAGTATTAACAATCGGGTTTATTTTTGTTGTAATACTCGCCATTGATGCAGACTGTAGATTACGGTGTGCAGAGCGACTAACTTTAAAAGCAATATGATCAATTCTTCTTGTTACTACTTCTGAATTCTGGCATTCATTGAATATTCTACCATACCTATTCATTAACACAACTCTATTTCCTGTTTTACCCACCACCCAAAGCTTAGGATAGTTAACAAATGGCATAATAGGAATACCCTGTCGTAAAAAACCATTAATTTCAATTGTCCCTCTTACAATAGCATTTAGCTCATCGCCAATCTGTAAAGAATTTACCAATTGTGAATCAGCTATTACGAAATACCCCTCTGTTTCACCAACAGTCAGTTTACCTGAAACCCCAAGGTTTCTAGATGCTGATGCCATTCCATCATTCTTCCAATATGCCGGATAATTCATATTGTAATACTGATCGCCATATGCATTTTTTGTTTGGGTCACTAAGACTTCCCCTGACTCAGCATCCCATGCTAAGTTTTCAGTTGACACCTGCGCGCCTAAATCGTAGGCTATTTTCTTTTTTAAAATACCCTTTTTCTTAATTACTTTTGTGGTTACCGCCGAGCGAAAAACATTCTCGTGACTTTCGAAGTCTGGTAAAGGAAGAGGAACCAAAGCTGGCCAAAAACCAGCAAGAAACCCTGCGACATTGGTGTTTACACCCACTGTTATCTCGCTGCTATAATTATCTCTAAAATCATTTACCACATCATAGGTTACCCCAATAGAGGCATCGTAAATTTCTCCGCTATTATTAATGGTTTTTTGAATATTGTTCAATGAACCATCGTCGTTTAAATCGTATTGGTATTTTACACCAGAAATAGGTGAAATTCCGTTTTCTGTATAAACCCATTGCTCTTTAGGTTTCCCGTTCATGTTGTTGGTTTCTACAACAAAACCTTGTGACGCCGTTATGTGGTATTTAACACTAAAGTTTAAAAAATTACTTATAACCCCTGGTTCATCAACCAACACCCCTTTTCCAGGTGTTAATGCGGTATAATCCGTTTTGGTAGGAAAATCTTTTGACGTATAAAATTTATGCTCTACCCTTCCGGTTGCATGTTTACCAATGTTTTCATGCGCTAAATTTTTAACGAGAACTCTGCCATAGGTTACCGTGGGCGCTGGAAAAAACGACTCTCCTATCGGCTTTTCTACATAATTCGATTCCATCGGGGCTATTACAGCGTCTGCTCCTGAGGTTTCTCTATCATACATAGGAATAACAAACGGATTTTCTCTACTTCCATTAGGCTCAAAGGTTGCTACCCCACTACTAGTGTTATCTATATTTTGATAATAGTATTCTTGACCATAGTTCTTTTTATAGAGAGGGTTATCTTCCTTACCTGTCATGACATCCCAGTTATCCGTCATTTGTAACTTCTTTACTCGTAAGCCTCCACCATATTTTTTTTGTATTGGGTTATATAAACGAATCCATGATTTATTAGGTTTAAATCTACCAGCGCAATTCTTCTCCCGAAGCACCTTATTAGGGCCTTTTCCGATATCTGCATACGTAGCAATCGACTTTGATATTTCTTTTATAACATCCATAAAACGAGCACCAGACGCATATTGACCATCGTCATGATATACAATACGATTCATGTTGGTACGACCAAAATACATCCCTGCTTTTGAAACTGGATTTATCAATGGAGTGAACAATGGAATTCCTTTTCTATCACGTGGTAACAATTTCATTGGAATACTTAGAAACTCATCATTACCCTCTGTAAATTTCTCTACCTCTCCATCAAGGTACAAATACCCACTTACATAGTCGTACTGATAATGACTCTTATTCGTCATATTGAGTAAAAACTTAAAGAAAATAGGCTCTCCTTCCAGACCTTTACTAAAATAGTGTGCCTCCTTGTTTTTATAAAGTTCTGGTATTTTTACATACAAGTATTTGTTATCAAAATTAGGATTGTACAAACGTGTATTGTGTATTTCATCGCTCGAAGGATCACTTGTTTCACCAGCACCCACTACCTGATAAAGCTGCATCACCTTTTTGTCTTGTACAAATTGGTAATCATCTGACTCATAATGTAAGTTCAAATCACCTCCTGATGGTAGTTCAACAGAGGTTAATGACCATGCCGTGGTGTTTTTATCTGCGGTCAACTGATCTGTTTGCTCTGTATAAGGAAATTCCGAATTTGATGGTATTGCATCTACATTACATCCATCTCCTTTGTTTTCCTTATAATTTCCCCAAATATCATATCCTTTTATATGATATGATGGGTTTATAACCTCATCAAAAACTCCATCATTATCAGTATCTATCTGGCCATACTTAAACTTATAAGGCATATAGGCACCCATGTTTGAATCTCTATAGGTAAAGTGGATTTTTTTTAGGGTCAGCTTCCCTCCTTGATTGAGCTCTCCGGGTGTACTGATTCTAATATTATTCGGAATATCTCTACACAACGAATAATCATACTCAAAATGAGCTACTTTAATAGGAATCGCTGCTTCCTTTTGCTCTTCATACTCCTTTTTGGAGTATAATGAAATTTTATCTATCCTCTGTGTAGTTGCATTGGTATCTCTACCGCCATTTTCATCTTTAACTCCTAAACCATCTTTTCTATCTGATAAACCAAAAACCGCTATATGTGTTTTCGTTTCTATCGTTTTTATATAAATCTGTTGACGTTCACCGTATATATAATTCCCTTTTTGATCATTGGTATGTGAGTATAGCCCTCTATTTAAAGTAGCTTTATCTTTTTTAAATGGCACTCTCCACTTATAATTATAAGGTGTCGTATAGTTAAATTTCGTGTACGCCCCAAAATCATCATCTGTTGGCCCATCTCCCTTGACATCTTCATAATCAGCAGACAAAACAGAAGTGATTAAATACGAATGTGCATGTGCTGGTGTGGTAGTTCGGTTGAAATAATTATCAACTCCTTTTTTATTATATATAGTATTATCACCCTTTTTAATGTCCGTATCCCCGCTATTGTAATTAGGGTCATAAGTAACTAAACCTGTATCACAATCTACGTTATTTGACCTTCCTGAAACGGCAAAAGTTACTTCCTTTTTAGTGATATTATACGCCGGATAACCATAAACATAGCGGCTTCCGTCTGGTTTTATAATATTAAAACCTGCTGTATGGTGGCCTTTTGCATTGTCATTTGATGTAAAAAAACCGCTGCCAAATTTTTGAGCTTCGTCTTTCGTAACCTTTTGAATAACCTGATTTCTCAACAATCTCTTATTTCTAATCTTCGGTCCTCTTATTGGTTTCAATATATCGGCGTTGAGTGTACCGTTAAATATATTTGAGGTACTATTTGATGTAGTATCTTTTATTTTATATGCACTACTTAAACTTCTTTTTTTACTCTCTCCTGAAATAACAAATCTTATGGGTTCCTCTGCCCCTAAGCTATTGTAAGCATACATACCTGTACCCTGTTGCTCACTATCAACGTTCATATCACCATCATCTTTAAAAAAAACGTTTTCATACAATGGATTGGGGTGGTCTACATTTTTAAACTTATCTATAGCGTAGTTTCTTCTGGATTTATCCCAAATCCCTGACCTTGAATAAGAAGTTGAGTTCGTATAATCATAGCCTACCGCAAAAATCCAACCACCTTCACCTTCTGCACCAAAACTGTGCCCTTCTCCTGAGTCAGCAACATGAGTATCGTTAACAAAACCTACTTGACCTCTGTAAGGCCTAAAACTACCCGAAACCCCCTGACCAGCAACCACATAGTTATCATAGGTATAGTTGGTTATGGGCAGCACCGTGGTATGTTTACTAAAATTTCGGTCTTTCTCTCGTACAAAATCCAATATCCCATTGGTATTAGACTTTTCATTTTTTTCAGTATGTTCATACCCAAAGGCTGCAACTGATTTGTTTTTCTCAGAATCATGAATTTCTTGAACTGAGCCAAAGCCGGTAACCTTTACCTGGCCACTGATACCAAATACTGTACCTCCAATAGCTGCACTATAGGTTGAATGTGCTGTGGCCGTTCTCACTCTTTTGGTTGGGGTAAATAGCATATGGTCATTAAAATCGATACTCGTTCCTATTGAACCACCTTTATATGTTAACTTTCCTTTATTATTAGTCCTTCCAACACTCGCACTCAAGTTAAGTGAAGTCAAAGCCTTTCTGGAATTTATAGAAAGCCCTATACTTCCACCTACACTAATATCTTCTTCCTTTCCTACTTTTTTGGAAATAGAAACTGAAGGAGATACTGTTGGACCGTCGGTGACAGAGCCCGAGACATCCATCCCTAAACGCACCAGATTACCAAGTTTAAAAGACATACCTATAGAAGGTGTTGCCGTATATCCATTGTAGTTATTATACTGTATTCCTAACCCTATATTTGCTCCTGCTAATTCATTTAGTCCAAAAAAAGATGCTCCTACATTAAAGTGTCCGCCAAAAGTTTTATTTGTTTTAAAATTATTTTCATACACCATCTCATCCCCATTTTCTTGGCTCCCATCAAAATCATCAGGTAAGCCCCGAACGCTCCTGTTTATATGACCTACGTTTAAGTTCCACCCTAAACCTACCCAAGATGCTTCTTGGTCCATATTCACTCCTGAGGTATACGCAAGATTTAACGGGTAGCCTCCAACATCCATGATAGGGATGTTATACTTGAAATCTCCAGAGGTTAAATCAACCATATCTGTAGTGCCAATAGGGGTAAAGGAATTAAACTCAGGTTGTGACGGACCTCCAGTCATTGCATAAACTGAACTGAAAAAAGTTTGTGGAAAAATTAAACTTAATGCAATGTACACTGAAAGAACCTTAGTAATTCTACTAGTTCGATAAAAATTCATAATATGTTTTTTATTTATATTTAAGCAGTCTTGTTTAATTCCTGTAGCACTTCTCTCTAAAAGAAATCCACAACAGAAACTTAGGGGTTACGCTAACCCTCTGTAAATTTTAAAATACTTTCTATTTGTTTTTATGCAGTTGTATTCGAGGAATTTTATGTAATCCCTATAGCACTTCTCTCTAAAAGAAATCCACAACAGAAACTTAGCAGTACTGCTAACCGTCTGTGAAATTTCAAAATACTTTCTATTTGTTTCTATGCTCTTGTATTCGAGGGGTTTTATGTAATCCCTATAGCATTTCTCTCTAAAGAAATCCATAACAGAAACTTAGCAGTACCGCCAAACCGTCTGTAAATCTTTAAAATACTTTCTATTTGTTGTTAAGTAGTTGTATTCGAGGAATTTCATTTAATCCCTATAGCACTTCTCTCTAAAAGAAATCCATAACAGAAACTTAGCAGTACTGCTAACCGTCTGTAAAATTTCAAAACACGTTCTATTGGTTGATAAGTAGTTGTATTCGAGGGGTTTTATGTAATCCCTATAGCATTTCTCTCTAAAGAAATCCATAACAGAAACTTAGCAGTACCGCCAAACCGTCTGTAAATCTTTAAAATACTTTCTATTTGTTGTTAAGTAGTTGTATTCGAGGAATTTCATTTAATCCCTATAGCACTTCTCTCTAAAAGAAATCCATAACAGAAACTTAGCAGTACTGCTAACCGTCTGTAAAATTTCAAAATACGTTCTATTTGTTGATAAGTAAGTTGTATTCTAGGGGTTTCATTTAATCCCTATAGCACTTCTCTCTAAAAGAAATTCATAACAGAAACTTAGCAGTGCCGCCAAACCGTCTGTAAAATTTCAAAATACTTTCTATTTGTTCTTAAAATAGTTGTATTAAAGGAATATATATCCCTTATATTAAATCTTTTCAATAAGATGCCCCCCAGCAGAATTTTAGCAACGCTAATAGTCTGTACAATTTCAAAACACTTTCTATTTATGCCTAACCAATTTGCTCAATTTGTAGTAGATCTCAAAACAGCACTGCAGTGATTCTAGTTTATCGTCTTCTACGTATATCTGCCCTTTGATTATTAATACCATAAACACATAATAACCATAAGTATACATCGGCAAACGTACAATATTTATTTTGTTTTAAATGAACTTTAACATTGTTTTTATTGTTTAAAATATACCATAGTTAGTTATTTAGTTAACTGAAATTTAATTAGTTGCTTATCAAATAATTCACTGCTGTAAACTAATTGTAGGCGACTTTGTTCTTGTGGAAATTTAAAATACAGCAGCACTCTTTTATAAGGAGTTAGCTTAAAATTCCGTTCAAAAAAGACTCCATTAGGCTGAATAGTGTCCCCTTTCTCCGTGATTGCAAAAAAATGCTTCTTTATCCCAAAAGAAAGGTGTTTAATATAGCTTTCGATATTTTCTCGAGGAATGTCTTTAAATAGATCCTTACCTTGGTAATGTTGGAAATCGAACTGGAGTACCTCTTCATTTTTTATGCTGTTTATATGAAAGTCTATAGAGTCTTGTTTTTTTAAGTGTTTTTTTATAAAGTATTCTTTCGGTAGAATGGCTACAGAATAAAATATATCATTTATAAGTACTGTTTTTTGGGGGCCTGCAAACACCTCTCCTAAAAAATTGAAATCCCTTTTTGGGTCTTTAAAATTATCTAAATCATATACAACTTCTAGGCCGTTATTGTTACTATCACTTTTTGACTCGTTATCGGTTGATTTTTTACAGGAAAAAACAACACTCAATGCTATGATACAAATTGCTTTCTTCATGGTTAATTTCCTTCATATTTAAAATTTGCATACTCTATAAATTCACCTGTAGCGTCAAATGGTTCTTTGGAATACATGATGTTTCCTTGACCTTGTGCGCCTAGTATAATATTATAATCGTTTACCCTTCCGAAATCTATCACATACGTATTAAGTCTTTCCCATACCTTTTGGTTAATTTCTGACTTAACCTGATGTCTAACTTGCTGGATTTCGCGATCCATTGCAACAACATTTTGTTTTAATTTCAAATAATCTTCTTGCTCAGCTTTTGTTACTCTTACTTTTGTTTTCATGTTTTTCTCTTTAATGGTTAAAGAATTAAACATACTATCATATTTTCTAAGTACTGGGCCATATTTTTTCTCATTGATTTCTCCTAGCTCTTGAGTCATATGAAACTCACTGAATAATTTTACATTATCTATGTACACAATTTTTTTATCTGATTGCATTGTATAGAATACAACAAATAGTACTAGAATAATCGTGTTTATTAAATTCCAAAAATATTTTTTTATCATCTTACTTGTTTCTTTTAATTGTTTTTGTTTGTTTTGAGCCTTTTATTACCAGTGAATCTTTATAAATTCCAATAATCTCAAAGTCCGATTTTATTGTTTGTTTCATTTTTATTCTTTTAAATTTACCGTTTACTTTTATTAATGCCTGTCTTTTTTCATTTACTTTTTTAATAAACCCTAAATAAATGATTACAGGCCATTTGTTTACCCTTATTATTTTTTGTGCCTTTTTTTTGATTTTTTTATAGGTAAGAGGCTTTTGCTTCTTTCTTTTAATTACCCCCAAGAAAGGATCTCTTTTTTGAAAGGTCAATTCAAAATTCATTTTATCATTCGAATCATTTTTTATGCTCGGAACAGAACTAAATATCTCTATCTCATTTAACTGTGGACCAGAACCCCCATAAAAATATCGGTAAAAAACTAATATCCAAATGACTAAAACAACAAAAACTAGTATTCTATTTAATCTACTTTTGTTCATTCCGTTTGTCTTTAAAATTTTGAAATAACAACGCTACATATAGTTCTTCTTTTTTTGTCTTATAATTTCTTTTTTTAAAAAAACGAACACTATTTAATTTAGATTTTTTTAATTCGTTTTCAGTTTTATAAATAGTTTTAATCAACGAGCTATAGCTTCCTTTTAATGTAAAAGAATTCGAGATAATAACATACTGATCTATTGAATACGTATGTTTAGGCTTGATATCTACAACAGTTATGGCGTTTTCTGACGAGTTATTTGATAGGAACTCCAAAATATCTTGCTGAATAAAATATTCATCAAAGTCTTCTTTACCCAGCAATACATCGAGTTCGTGAATTTCATTCTGAGTGCTCAAAATAGCCTTTCTTATACTGTTTTCATTCTTTTGAAGGTTTCTGCTTTCAAAATAGTTTTTACCCTGTATTAAGGTATTACTTATTACTCTTTTATAGCTTAAAATACTTACTAAAATGAGCAATATGAACAACAGCCATTTTTTTTGTTTATATGTTAAGGACTCTTTCATCATTTTAACAAAATATTTAATTCAAAATCTGTAGATTCTT
Source organism: Tenacibaculum profundicola (assembly GCF_057220795.1). NCBI lineage: Bacteria > Pseudomonadati > Bacteroidota > Flavobacteriia > Flavobacteriales > Flavobacteriaceae > Tenacibaculum > Tenacibaculum profundicola. Next base: position 2,406,465 of record NZ_CM170137.1, read on the forward strand.
TCCTCTGTTGCTTATATTCTGTTATGTCGATTCTATAAATTCTCTTATGATTCCTTAATGCTCTAATCCAATTATTAAACCCCGCATCTTCTTCAGAAAAACTCCCTTCTACAACCACCATATTATCAATTATACTTATTTTATTTTTAGCCTTTGCGTTTTGTTGCAGTGGAAAAACTTCTAATCTAGATAGTGTTATAGTTTGAGGGAGAATCTTTGTTATTTCATTAACCCAAAAACTAATTTTATCTGAGTTAAAAAAACCCGAAATCTTTAGAAACTTTTCTTTTCGTTCTTTTGACAATTCTAACCCTCTTAAAAAAGCTTCTTCTTTTATTGCGTACTCCAACTTTGTTTTAATCTTAGTATTTTGATACGTAAATACCCTTCCTAAAATATAACTCAACAGTATAACAACAAATACGACTACTAACCCTATTCTACTGTAAAGGTTAAAATCATTTTTATGTTTTAATTCATTAGCATTATTTTTAAAATCTTCATTTTCATAATTTCCAATAATTCTGTCTGACGGTTGAAAATGTCCTAATACGGAAGACAGAATTAATAGTTTATTATTTTCTATAGTATTTTGTTCATCAGTTACATCTTTAGAAGCTGATGAAACATTAATACAATCAACCTCATCAAAATCTATAAGTAAAGACTCTAAATACAACTGTTTACTAGAGAAGCTCATACCATAAAGTAAACCGACTGTTAAAACACCGATGTATACATTTATCAAAAATAAATTTTGTTTTGATAAAGTATCCATAATCTTAGTAACCTCTTCTTTTCTTATTAATGCTAGCAGTTCAACATTCGATTGAGAACGATAATGTACTGTATAAAACTGTTCTATTGACAATTTAAAAAGCTTGCTATTATTAGTATGTAATACTTTTGCCCCTGTCAACAAAACAATAACAGGCTTGTTTTTTATAATATTTTTTACCTCTTCAGTAGTATTTACATGTAACTCTTCACCAACAGTATTTATACTGTCTCCTTCTTTACTTACCTGAAAGCATGAAAATGTAGTCGTCTCATTCAGTATAACTTTCAGTACAAAAACCGTTTGCTTCGTTTTAAAAATATCCATTAGTGATAAAAAACAGTTGGTTTAATAAACATATGTAGTTTCTTTTTCATTTTCTTCTTTTTTCTTCCACTAAAGAACCATTTTATAATCGGTATTCTAGAGAAAAAAGGAGTGCCTGTTCCGGAATTACTCTTTTCAGCACCATCTAGCCCTCCTAATAAAATCATATCTCCATTTTTAACTCTTATAAACGATTCGAATTGTTGCGTGCTTTTACCCGGAGGAGCATTTTCTCCAGCTCTTCCCGTAAAAGAACTCTTTTCCACTCTAATATCAAGAGTTACATGCTCATCTTCAGACACAAAAGGCTTTATCTTAATACTTAGATTCGCTTCGGTAGATTTCCACCTACCTGATTGCAAAATATTATCATTGTTATTATTCCCGTTTAAAATTTCGTTTGTCTGTTCAAAATAGTAATCAGTTGCACCAATTTTCAAGGATGCTTCATGTCCGTTAAGAGTAGCCAATTTAGGTGTAGATTCTAGACTAATTATTGCGTTATTTTCAAGTGCTTTTAATTTTAGAAAAAAACTAGCGGGCACCTTTCCTAAATTCACAATTCCAAATCCGTTTAGAGCATCGATAAGTTTATTTACACTGCCCGAATTCATGGCAACATCAGTAGTTGGAAATGCATTTATTAACGATGAATTTTGCGTTTTATCAAAGCCTGCCTGCAACCCTGTTTGAATTTCATGTGATTTTTCATATTGAAAAATTATAACCTCTATTTGTATTACTGGAACACTTTTGTCTATTTGGTTCAGAAAAGACTTTAATTCAGATATCGCAGAAAAATGACCCGTTACTACCAAGGCGTTTAACTCATTGAATTCTTTTACTTCTAAATGCGAGATTATTTTTTTTGGAATGGCCTTTAGTACATTTTCAATGGTTCTGTTTTTCATTTTAATAACTTCTGTCATTCTCATCCCCTCTGTTGTTTTTTTTCCAATAAGAAAATAACTACCTTCCTCTTTAAATGTAAAGTCTGTTTCTTTGAGCAAGTGCTCCAGTACATCAATAAAATTGGTGTTTTTAACAGAAAACGAAGCTTTTTTCGCAGTATTTAGATCTGAGTATAAAAAATAACTCTTCTTCATCTTCGTAGAAAGGTTATGTATAATGTCTATTATTGGCACTTCCGTTGCCGTAATATTAATCGTGTTATCTGGGTTTAATTCAATCAACAGATTATCAGTATTTTTTTTATCTGATTTGTCTCTACGGGCTTTACTCTTAGATCGTTTTTTATCTGGATTATTTTCATCAATAAAATAGTATCCGTTTTTGTTTTTGGTTACCGATAAATTATTTGCTTGACTTATCATATCTAAAGCAAAGTCAATTTTTTTATTTACCACAAAACTGCTAATTAGTTTATTTCTAACTTTAGGGCTTAAAACAATATTCTCGTCGGTGTTATTCGTTATTTGCTTTGTTACATTAAATAAAGAGTCTTTCTTGAGATCAAAAGAAATTAATTCTGTGTTTTTATTAAAAGAAATATCAATCTCCCTTCGTTTCAATTTAGGTTGTTCCTTTTTCTTTTTATCTAAAACTATTATTTTCCCTGAAATCTTTACATCTAAATTATATTTCTCAATTAGAAAGAAAAATACATCTTTTACTTTTACATTGTAGAAATTATTAATAACCTTATTGTCTAGCGACTTATCTATACTAACATTTAATTGATGTTCATTACTTAATGCAGTTACAAAATCATACAACGAAATTTGAGACACATTTACTTGAACAAGATCATTAAGTCCTTTTTCTGTTTCTGATAATTTGTCTAATTTTATTCTTATTTCACTTAATTCTTGCCCGTATACCCATAATTGAATCATCAAAAACAGCACTGTAATTAGTTTTTTCATTCTTTTTATATAGCGTTTATTAATATTGGATAAATTTCGGTTATCGATGTTTCCCCTTTTGTCAATAAATCAAATGCTTTATCTGACAATGTTTTAATTTTTTTCTTTTTCATAATCTCAACAAAACCTTGTTCTCCTTTATTTATTTCTTTAGCTAGCTCATTATCAATCACAATTACTTCATAGATTGCTCTTCTCCCTTTATAACCCGTATAATGACATTCCTCACAACCAACTTCTTTATAGTATGAAGTTATCTCACTAGAAATTTCATACGTACTCGGAAAATCTTTACAATCAAACATCACTTTCTTTTTGCATTTACATAGCTTTCTAACAAGTCGTTGCGCCAATGTTACATTAAGAGTTTCCGATAAAAGAAATGCTGGAATCCCCATATCTAAAAGCCTTGAAACTGTGCCTAAGGCCGAATTAGTATGAATAGTAGATAATACTAAATGCCCTGTTAATGCGGCTCTTATCGCCATTGATGAAGTTTCTTTATCTCGAATCTCTCCTAGCATAATGATATCTGGGTCTTGTCTTAAAAAAGACCTTAAGGCACTCGAAAAAGTAAGCCCTACATCTTCATTCAATTGTATTTGATTTATTCCATCTAAAACGTATTCAATTGGATCTTCAATTGTCATTATGTTTTTTTCTACACTATTTAAAAGTTTTAGCGTAGCATAAAGTGTAGTTGTTTTTCCAGAGCCTGTAGGGCCACTAATTAATATGATACCATTACTCTTTTGAACAGCTTCTTTATATCTTTTTAATTCTGCTTCTTCAAATCCTAATCCTTCCAGCGCTAGAGTATCTGTACTTTTACCTAAAATTCGCATTACTATTTTCTCGCCAAACTGAGTGGGAGTAATTGAAACTCTTATGTCAAAACCTTCCAGTTTAGTTCTACCGTCTTGCGGTAATCTTTTCTCAGTAATATCGAGGTTAGATCGAATCTTAATAATATTAACCAGTTCAATGTAAAGCTCTTTCTTCACCTTTCTCTTTTGTACCAAAACACCGTCAATACGATATCTTACTCTGGTATACTCTTCGTAAATTTCAAAATGAATATCACTACTCTTAAATTGAACAGCCTCTCCTATAATTTCTTCTAGCAAGTTTGATTCTAAAATCCCTTCTTTTACTTGATTATTGTCAGCTATTCGGTATTTTTGAATTAGTAATTTTTCTACATCAGAACTGTCTGTAGCCTTCAGTTTTACTTCTTTTCCTAAAATGATTTCAAGATCATTCTTAACATTTTCATTACTTTTACTACGATCAATTATAAACTCATAAAATGATTCTTCTTCTTTTATAGGAATTACTCTATAAAACCATGCTAACTCTTTAGATATGATATCTTCCATCTTATAAAATAATATTATGGTATAAACTGCTATTAGAAAGGCGGGTAAAAAGTATTACAACAAATAGATATGCTGCTAGATATCCTGCTAAAGGGACCGTTTTTCTTTTATCCCATTTTAGTTTAATTATTTGGTGTAACAAAATAGAAAAAAACATTCCCGAGATATAAAAAAGAATATAATTTGTAACACTAAATAACGGTATAGTAATAACTAAAAAAACAATATCTCCTTCTGCAATACCAGGAATAGCATACGTTTTATGTAACCTTTCTTTTTTCACCAAAACCGTATAGATTTTAAGAAAAACTAAATTTGAAATTAAAAACATTAAGCTTAGGTATATGTTTAACAGAACATTATTCTCTATATAAAAAAGAACAACAGATATCCCAAAAACAATAATGAAATAAAAAATATTTACATTTCTGTATTTGTGATCTTCCCAAAAAATTAAACTTAAAAAAAGAAGAAGAAATAGATTTAATAGATTTAAAACCATATCTAGTCTTTTACCGCTTCGATTAAATTCCTTTTTTCATCAATTTGCCATTCATTAAAAACTCCATCCCCATCAAAATCTGCTAAAGCTCTTGCTCTAGCAATAAACCCTGAATTGGATACTTCTTGTATAGTAATGACATACACGGCTTGTCCGTTTTCTTCTATAGTTTTCTCCTGAACAAAACCTATATCTTCGAGATTTCCTGAATATTTTGAGTACCTGTAAAAATAATTCTTTTGAAGCGCATGTAAATGAGCTAACATGTTTTGAGCTTCCAATGATTTTGCCTGAGATACTACAGCTGTCTGATTAGGCATAACCAACAAAATTATGATCCCTATAATGGCCAATACAATAAGTATTTCACTTAGCGAATATGCTTTCAAGCGTTTTACACTCTGTTTTTTCATAATAATCAATTGTTTTACATATAATTAAATTAACTTGGGTTAAGTATTTTACTTAAATCAAACATCGGTAGATACATAGCAATCATAATAACTCCTACTAGACTTCCAATAATTAGAATAATAAATGGTTCTATTAAGACACCAATTCTTTTCGACTTTGCATCAACCTCATCTGAATAAAGATCGGTTAGATAATTAAAAACATCATCTAATTCGTTTATTTCTTCAGAAACCTTAACCATAGAAACTAAGCTAAGATCATAAATTGGATGCTTTTGTAAACTTTGAGCAAGCGAGTTTCCTTTCATTATATCTCGTTTAATAACATCTATTGTGCTCTCAATAGGATAAAATCTAATCATTGCCTTGACAAAACTCAGTGCTTCAACTATAGATACATTAGATGCCAATAATAAGCCAAGTGCTCTACAAAACCTAGACAGATATATTGCCCTTACTATACGTCCAAAAAATGGAATTTTCAAAATTAAGGATGTAGTTAATTTTCTAAGAAATTCTCTTTCTTTGTATTTTGCATAAAAGAAAAACAAGCTCCCTAAAAACAATAAAAGAACAATCATAAAAGACGAAAAATTGTTCGAGATATAAATAATCTTTCTTGTTAATTCTGGTAGCTCACTGTTAAATTGCTTATAAACCTTATCAAACATAGGAACGACATTTTTTAGCATAAAAGTGAGCACCGCTATGGTAATCATTATAACAAAAAGAGGGTATGTTAAAACTGTTTGAATTTGACTTTTTAGTTTATACTTTCTGCTGAAAAAATTTTCAAGTTCTGCTAATATTTTTGGCAAGGTATTTGTCTCTTCTCCTATAGAAAGGCTATTTATTTCAAAAAGAGTGAAAAAAGAAACCTTACTCATTGAGAAAACTAGTGATTTACCTTTTAAAAGCTCATTGTATACAGTTTTTAACCCCTCACTAAGTTTACCTTCTTTTGATTGTGACAATAAAATGGATAACGCTTCTTCAAGGGTTACTCCAGATCGAAGCAACACTTTTAACTCACGATAGAATATCGCCTTCGTTTTATCTCCAACCTTTTTTTGAAATATAGTTTGAAAATTGAACCCCCTACTTTTCTTTGCCATTTTAGGATTCTTCTGCACATCATTTTTCATCTCAATTTTCATAACTATTATGATTTAGGATAACATCTGACCCATGTTTTTTAGAAAAAAAAAGTTTTAACAACTTGTTGTACAGCCTTGTTTCCAAGGTAATGTTCTTTATAAGATTTAGTTTTTTTCTTTTAATTATTAGCGGTGAAATTTTTACCACCTCTATTTTAAAAGTATCCACTTGATTAATACGAGTGTTTTCTCTATACACAATGTCTTTTTTAAAAGAATAGCTCAGATTAAAGTGATTAAACTTAAGTTTAAGTATGTTTTTATCAAGTGTCACTTCATCGCACATATAAAAATCTCTAGTCAATGTGTTTTTAAAAACATAATAATCAAATAATTCATTCTCTAAATCTGAAACATTTCTATATTGCCTAGTTAAAGAAGATAAAAAGACATACAAAATACTAACAACTATACTCATTACAAGCATACTTATTAATAACTCCATTATTGTATACGATTTTAATTTATATTTTTTCATCAAGAATTAAATACTTTTTTCTCAAAACTTCCCTCCCTTTTTTCTCAACATAAATGTCTAAAACGTAAAGTTCTTGTTCCTCTTTTCTGGTGACATCCGATGTTATTTGTACATGATCATAAATCATTGTTTTTAAACCAGTCATTCCGCTGGGTTCCTTTTCAACTTCATTTTTTATAGAGTCTATTTTACTTAGTATATTCACCCGTTGTATTCGATTACCTATAGAGTTTGTAACATTAAAAAATATCAACATAGAAAGAGAAATTACCACTGAAATTAAAGCAAGCGATAAAACACTATCAGCCAGGGAATATGATTTTACTTTAATCTTTTTAAAATACTGCATGAAGCTTTTTTATTTTCATAAAGATTAATATGGTAAACTAAGTCTGGCATTTTATAAGCTTTAAAATCAAGTATCGCGTTTTTATATTCCGATTCTTTGGTTTTAAGGTAAAGCTCTTTTGATGTAATCATTCCATAAATCTTTCCTTTGAAATCTAATTTCCCTTGACAATATATATCTCCAATTATAACAGCATCGTCTTCAATGAGCATTTTAAAATGAGTCGATGTAGATTTCCCTATAATAGCCCCATAAACTTTTGCTTCTTTATTAATCTCAAGCCCTCCTTCTTCGTTAACATTATCTAAGTATACGACAGATGGATATTCAAGTTTTACTCCTGTTTCTATAACAACCTTTGTTGAAGCATACACCTGAAGACTCCCTTTAAACCCTTTTTTAACAACCACTTCAGGAGCCTTTACGATAATATCTTGAAGAGAATTACTCGCACTTATAATCAACTTGTTTTGGGATTCAATTATATAATTACCTGAAAGTCTAACCCCATCAAGAACTCCTGATTTAACCTCTATTATTTTTGTAACATCAAAAAAACTATTTGAAAACTCGTTTCCAAGACTATTTTCATCAAGTAATAAAGCGTCACCTTCCGTGAGGGAAAACCCAATAACGTTTTTAACATTGCCAAATGATTTTTTAATACCCCCTTTACAATTAATGAAATTTTCTTTACCGGGAATATTTAATTCATCATAAATTCCGAAAGGAATTTCAATACCTCCTTCAATTAACGTTCTACCTCCAATCATTAGCTTATTTATATTATCCGCTATCTTCAATGACATTAATTCATCTCTATTCTCACCTATAAACAATGTCTCTTTTAAAGTATCCTTATCAAGCCAAACTTTATATTGAATCATGTCTATCGCTCCCCATTTCTTAAGCTTTACTTCAGCTCTGTTTTTTAAAAAAGGAAGCTGTCTATACTCTGCTGTCAACCCGTTCTTATTTGCTTGACAATAATTAACCAAAGATTTTGCGTTTTCAATTAAAGTATTTTGATTTTCCAATCTTGAATATACCCTAGAATACATGCTAACTACCATGATTGTTGAACCCAGTAAAACACCTATTAATAGAATTATTATTAAAGTGTATGATAATGAACTAGATTTAACTCTTCTTTTCTGAAAAAGTATCCCAAAACGTCTCTGCATGTTCATCTACTATTTGCCCTTTTTTAAACCTTTTTCTAGTCTTTTCTTTTGTATTAACCCAAACTCCATGTTTTAGGTTCTTTTTATATCGCCCTTTTACTAAAAGCCCCCCCTTTTCGTCATACGCTGCATAAACTCCGTTCAACTCACCTTTTAACCAAGTTCTGTGATATGTAATTTTGTCATCATATTCAATCCAAAGCCCCGATTTTTTTCCTTTTTTATACCGCCCTTTTTCAACTAGTTTGGAAAATTTATTATAAAGTTCAAAACTCCCGTTTCTTACCCCTTTCTTCCAATTTTCTATTTTAATAATGTTTCCTGCTCCATTCCATATCTTCCATTCACCTTCCTTAGCTCCAAAAAAGTAGTCTCCCTCCTCTACCACAGTATTCGTTTCTAAAACTCTTTTTGTATAACGACCGTTTAAAAGCTTTCCTTTAAACGCATAAAGAGTTGAATGCACTTTACCGTATTCATACCAATACAACCTAACCCACTTCTTCAAAGTTACACGATCCGTTTTATTAGTAATTGAAAACTCATAGTTGAAAATTCCATCACTATATTTTCTTTTATTCTTATCAGAAAGGTTCATAAAAAACACAAGTAATAAAAAAATAGATGCAAAAAATTTCATAGCGCTCAGAATATCGCAACAAAGGAACACTTTTTTTTCCTTATACCAACATTTTTAACGCTAACTTACTCATAATTTAACAATTACATCAATATTCACTGTTTACAAAAGTCTATTTTGAGAAACAACACTGTTCTTGCTTTAGGTTTATTTAAATTAAAGTATGGATGTATCATGTTTAAATTCATAAGAAACTAAGTATTCATTGGTAGTTGTTGCATTCTTACCTGACATTATATTATTTCTGATGTTAATTTACCGACCACAATGGTTATGGTAAATGCCTATCTATTAGGTAAGATATAATTATGACTATAAAGAAATGGTTGAGTAATTTTACCTAAGAGTCGGTATAAAAAGTAACATATCTGTGTTTCTCTACGGTAACAAGCTTGTACTTACAAGTAGTCAGAACACAAAAAAGCTCGTCATTAGTTGACGAGCTTTTTTACATTTATATGGTTCCGTAATTAATCGATCTGGGAAATACGCAACGTATTCACCATTCCTTTTTCTTTAACGGGCATTGATGATAAATTAATCATAAAATCGCCCATTTTAACGAATCCTTTTTCTTTAGCTATCTCGTTAATATCTTCAATAGTATCGTCTGTACTCAAATCTCTATCGTAATGATAAGCTCTAACACCCCATAAAAGATTTAGTTTTCCTAAAATTCTTTTTTCAGATGAAAAAGCTAGCACATGTGCTCGTGGTCTCCAAGCAGAAATTTGAAAGGCAGTATATCCACTATTGGTCAATGTTGAAATTGCCGCTGCTTTTATATCATCTGCTATTAACGCCGCGTGGTGACATACAGATTTAGTAATAAATCGATTGGTACGAATATGAGGCGGTTCTTGAGGTACTTTAATTAGTTCAGAAAACTCAACACTTCTGATAATTTCAGTCATTTTCTTTATTACTCTAACAGGATGCTTTCCTACGGATGTTTCTCCAGATAACATTACCGCATCAGCACCATCCATGATAGAATTAGCTACATCATTTACTTCTGCTCTTGTCGGTACAGAATTTTCAATCATTGTCTCCATCATTTGAGTAGCAATAATAACAGGAATTCTAGCTTGCTTCGCTCTTCTTACCAAACTTTTTTGAATAAGCGGCACATCTTGCATAGGTACTTCCACCCCTAGGTCTCCACGTGCAACCATTAACCCGTCACAATACGGTATTAATGCATCGATGTTTTCAACGGCTTCTGGCTTCTCGATCTTAGCTATTACAGGAACTCTATATCGAGATTTTTGTTTTATCAAATCTCTTAGGATCCTCAGGTCTTCAGGAGTTCTCACAAACGACAACGCGATCCAATCAACCTCTTGCTCCAAAGCAAAAAACACGTCTTTTTTATCCTTATCGGTAAGTGCTGGCAACGATATTTTCGTATTCGGTAAATTAACGCCTTTCTTTGATTTCAAAAAGCCTCCAACAACCACTTTGGTTTCCACATTCTTAGCTCTATCGGTAGCAATTACTTCAAATAATAATTTACCATCATCTACTAGAATTTGCTCTCCAACATTAACATCTTTCGGAAAACGTTGATAAGTCATAAAGGCTTTCTCTTTATTCCCAGTACATTCATCAGTAGTGAATGTAAAGGTGTCTCCGGGCTTTAACTCTACATTGTCTTCCATTACACCTACTCGCAATTTAGGCCCTTGGAGATCGGCTAATATTGCAATATTAAAGCCTCTTTCTTCGTTTAGCTCTTTAATTTGTGAAATATGTTGTTTTACAATATCGTAATCAGCGTGTGAAAAGTTTATTCTAAAAACATTCACGCCTTCTGTAGCCATTTGCGCTAAAATTTCTTTGGTATTGGTAGCTGGCCCTAGCGTTGCTACAATTTTTGTCTTTTTGTTATTTGGCATAAGCTAAAAAATTAAAAAGTCTTTAGATTTTAAGCTATCAACTTCTATTTTATATGATGTTACTATTTGCGAAATTTGTTTGATTTCATTGATTGATTTCTCTAAAAAATCGCCTTCAAATCCTCCTTCTATTTTAATAAAATAATCTACTTTTTTCTTTTCCGAAACTAGATAATTTATTACTGTATTTTCAGCAAACAAACCTACTTCCTCAACTTTTCTTTTATTGCTACTAACGTTGCTAATTAAAAAACAACTACGCTCTGTATTAAAATATTCATACACAGAAAATGATGTTTTGACATCATGCCTGCTTTTAATATCCAAATTGTAATTTGCCTTTTCAAATAAGAACCCAAGCTTACTATTTAAGAGATATGCTAATTTATAATCACCTAACGTTGTATGTACCGCGATTAAAGCGTACTCACTGTTAGTAATATCATCAAAATCCAACTCATAAACAGGCATAAAACTTCTGTTAGTTTTTTGCTAAGTTAGTAAATGTACCTAAAAAATAATATGAAATTAACGAAAAGGTTTTCGATGAAGTGTTACGAGTTTTTCATTTTATCTTGCATCGTATAATAGACTCTCTTTGCAGCAATTTCTTCCGCTTTTTTCTTTGAAGTTGCACGCCCTTTTGCAATCATTCTTCCGTCTATACTGACTCTAACACTAAAGTGTTTTTTGCTTTGATTACCGGAGTCTTCATAAGAATCAAAACTATATTTCTTCTTATTCTTTTGACACCATTCTATAATGTACCCTTTATAACTAGAAATTTTACCTTCTAATCTTTCAATGTCAACATATGGTAATACGACTTGCTCATATATAAACTGATGGCAATAATTGTAGCCTCTATCTAAATAAATTGCGCCTATTAAGGCTTCAAAGATATTTCCATAGAGATTGATACTTATTTGATTATTAGCAATATTACTTTTTACAAATCTAATAAGGTCTAAATCTTTTCCAAGAGCATTTAAATGCTCTCTACTAACAACTTTAGATCTCATTTGTGTCAAATAGCCTTCATCACCTTTGGGTACTTTTTTATACAAATAAGACGCTATTACCGACCCTAAAATTGCGTCACCCAAAAACTCCAGACGTTCATAGTTAACTGGGTTACCATGGTTATCAATTAATTTTAGAGACCTATGTGTAAATGCCTTCTTGTAATGAGATAGCTTTATTGGTTTAAAATTAAGTAATTCCTTTAACTCGTAGTAAAAGTTTTCATCCTCTTTACTTTGGGGCTTAACTATTCTACGCAGGAAGTTCATACAAAATTAATCAAGTTTCTTAAAAGCAACACAAGCATTATGGCCACCAAACCCAAAGGTATTACTCATGGCTACCTTAACGGTTCTTTCTTGCGGTTTGTTCAAAGTAAGATTTAACTCAGGGTTTATCTTTTCGTCTACGTTTCTATGATTGATCGTTGGGGGGATAACTCCGCGCTCCATGGCTAAGATTGAAGCAATTGCCTCAATTGCACCAGCAGCACCCAATAAATGTCCCGTCATAGATTTCGTTGAGTTGATACTAATATTCTTAGCATGATCTCCAAACACCTCTGTAATAGCTTTTAATTCGGCTACATCTCCTAATGGAGTCGAGGTACCATGTGTATTGATGTGATCCACATCTTCAGGCTTTAAGCCTGCATTTTGCAAACAACTTTTCATTACAGCAATTACGCCTATCCCTTCAGGGTGCGGTGCTGTCATATGATGAGCGTCAGAAGACAAGCCTCCTCCAACTACTTCAGCGTAGATTTTTGCTCCTCTAGCTTTCGCATGTTCGTATTCTTCTAATACAATAGCGCCTGCTCCTTCCCCTAAAACAAATCCATCACGTTCAGCGTCAAAAGGTCTTGATGCCGTTTCTGGAGTTTCATTTCTAGTTGATAAGGCATGCATTGCATTAAAACCACCCATTCCTGCAATAGTAACGGCAGCTTCACTACCCCCTGTAACTACCACATCACAATGACCAAGTCTTATGTAATTTAAAGCATCTATCATGGCATTCGCAGAAGAGGCGCATGCAGATACGGTGGTATAGTTAGGCCCCATAAATCCATTTTTAATGGAAATGTTTCCAGGAGCAATATCAGCAATCATTTTAGGGATAAAGAAAGGATTGAATTTAGGTGTTCCATCTCCTTTAGCAAAATTCAGCACCTCGTCTTGAAAAGTCTCTAAACCGCCTATTCCTGCACCCCATATAACGCCGACTCTTAATTTGTCAACGATATCAAGATTTAAGTTAGCATCAGCAATTGCTTCGTCAGAAGCGACCATTGCATACTGTGTAAACCTATCCATCCTACGTGATTCTTTCCTATGGATGAAATCATTCACGTTAAAGTTTTTTAACTCACATGCGAAACGAGTTTTGAACTTGGCAGCATCAAAATATGTTATAGGTGCCGCTCCGCTAACTCCGTTAACTAAGCTATTCCAATACTCTTCTTTATTGTTTCCTATTGGCGTTAATGCGCCAAGTCCAGTTACTACAACTCGTTTTAATTGCATATAATTCTTATTTTTTTGCGTCCTCTATATAGCTAATCGCTTGACCTACCGTCCCGATATTTTCAGCTTGATCGTCTGGAATTTGGATATCAAATTCTTTTTCGAATTCCATAATTAACTCAACGGTATCTAATGAATCAGCTCCTAAATCGTTTGTGAAGCTTGCTTCGTTAGTTACCTCGTTATCGTCTACTCCTAATTTATCTACGATAATCGCTTTTACTCTTGATGCAATGTCTGACATAATTTTATAAGTTTTAAAATTTAAAATCGGGGCAAAAATACAAATCTTAAGTTTTAATTCTAATTTTTGCAGAAAAATGTGGTGTCTAAAATAAAAAAAATACTTGAATCTTTAATGATAACAGTCTTCATTGTTAATAATTATTCTTTTTTTTGCAGTCAAAACTCATCTAAATCAGAATGAAACGCATTGTAATCTTTGCTTCGGGTTCGGGTACGAATGCCGAAAACATCATTAACTATTTTCAAAATTCAGAATCAATAACCATTACGCACGTTCTATCCAACAATCATAACGCCAAGGTTTTTGATCGTTGTGAGCGTTTAAATGTTGATTGTTCATTATTTGACAGAGAAAGCTTTGCAAAAAACGACACTGTTTTGAGCTTTTTGCAAATCGAGGCTGATTTTATTGTTTTAGCTGGCTTTTTATGGAAAATACCTTCGGAAATTGTAAAAGCTTTTCCTAATAAAATAATTAATATACATCCGGCTCTATTACCTAAATACGGTGGAAAAGGAATGTATGGCATGAATGTTCATAAAGCTGTCAAAGAAAACAACGACATTGAAACAGGTATTACGATACATTTTGTAAATGAGAATTATGATGAAGGCGCCATTATTTTTCAGGCCAAAACAGCAATTACTCAAGAAGACACCCCAGAATCTATTGCTCAGAAAGTGCATGAATTAGAGTATCAGCATTTCCCTAAAATCATTGAAAATGAAATTTTAAAGAATGGCTAAAAAGAAAAAATATTATGTGGTTTGGAAGGGAAAGAAAACAGGAGTATTTTCCTCTTGGGCCGAATGCAAAAAACAAACAGAAGGCTATGAAGGAGCGCAGTATAAAGCCTTTATAGATAAAAACGAAGCAGAAAAAGCACTTCACAAGAGCTACCTTGATTATAAGGGTGTCGATACTAAAAAGAAAGTTTTATCTCCACGTGAAAAAGAGAAATACGGCACTCCAATTTTAGAAAGTATTTCTGTAGATGCTGCTTGCGCTGGTAACCCAGGAGTTATGGAATACAGAGGTGTTTTGACTCACAGTAAAAAAGAAATTTTTAAAATGGGGCCTTTTGAGAACGGAACAAATAATATAGGAGAATTTTTAGCCTTGGTTCACGGAATTGCTTTGCTGAAGAATAAAAAAAAGGAAGATATTCCTATTTATTCCGACTCTAAAATAGCTATCAATTGGGTAAAACTAAAACAATGTAAAACAAACATTGAATTCAATAATTCAAACAAACAGATACTGACCCTTATAAAAAGAGCTGAAAATTGGTTAAAAAACAATACCTTTCGTATTACTATATTGAAATGGGAAACTAAAGCCTGGGGTGAAATCCCAGCTGATTTTGGAAGAAAATAAAGCCAAGATTTAAACGTAAAACTCAGCTTTTTATAACTTATAGGCTATAAGTTCCTATTTAACGGCAATCTTAGTTTCTTCTTTCCAGTTTTGAACACTAGCAATTACATGGTTTTCATAATCGATCTCCTTCAATCCATCTTTTTGCCATAAAAACCACTTTCCTACTTTCTTATTAGATTCGTAATGTGCTATTGCTATTTTATTTCCATTTGCATCAAAAGAAACCCAGGTCCCTTCTAATTTCTTGTCCTTAAAAAAACCTTGCTCTTTAACATTACCATCTTCATAGTAATAGGTAACCTTTACCAAGTCTCCTGCCTTTTCGTAATTAGGCGCTATCTGCGCTTGTACCAGAGAAACTCCTAACATACAAGCTAAAACAACTATTTTTTTCATATCGTATACTTTAATAATTAACACTAATATCACAAATTTAAATAAAATTTCACACTTAGGCAACACTTAGATAACATTAATTTAACATTGAAAAGGTTATCAACCTGACTTACAGTTTTGTATATTACAGAATAATTCATAAAAAACCATATTATGGCCGTAATGAAAGTTATTGAAGTACTGGCAAATTCTGACCTAAGTTGGGAAGACGCCACCAAGAAAGCTATTAAACAAGCTTCCAAATCTGTTAAAAATATTAAATCGGCATTTGTGCAATCTCAAAGTGTCGTTATACATAACGATGAGGTTACCGAATTTAGGGTTAATTTAAAGATAACCTTTGAAGTTAAGTAGTTCTTTTTTACAAACACACTTTTATTAAGCCCGACTGTCAAGACACATTAATTACGCTTTAATCAAGTCAGAATCTGGGTTTGGAATTTTTGTGAAAATTCAAAAATATCATCGTTTTTTTTCAGGAGTAGCAACGAAGTCTTTTAAATAAAAAGGTTCAAAATAAGCAACATTTTCAAATTCACTTTTATCGAACTTTTGATAGCTTAACATGGCCATTTCTTTAGAAGAAGGGAATTTTGCGTCTATAAACACCGCATTGTTATGCGTTATGAAATCTTTACATTTTTCTGCTCCATCACCAATAAAGTATACCTTACCCTCCTCTAACAAACCTTTAAACGACTCTTCATCAATGATTTCAGCCTTTATATTTCTAGTTTGTGCATATTCTTTATCATATACAGCTGCATAAACCTCCATTCTTCTAGCATCTAACATCGGTACAATATATCCTTCTTCAATAATGGCGTTCATTGCTAATGCTTTTAAAGTTTCTGTAGAAATAAGCGGAACATCAAAAGAAAAACATAGTCCTTTAGCAGCAGAAACCCCTATACGTAAACCCGTATAAGAACCGGGTCCTTTACTAACAGCAATTGCATTGATTTCGTCTCCTGAAATCCCAGACTCTTTTAACACCTCATTTATAAAAGGATGTAGTTTTTCAGCATGGGAATAGTTTCCATCATTAAGTTCTTTACAGGCAAGTATGACTCCTTCTTTAGCAATACTTACTGAACAATTTTTGGTTGCTGTTTCTATGTTTAAAATGATTGCCACTGGTTTTTTTTGGCAAAGATACATTATAATAAAAAAACCTCACCCAAACGGTAAGGTTTATGAAGAACTATAAATTATCCCCTAAATTAATCTACAATTGATTCTCCAAAATAGAATTTTAAAACTTTGGTCTTAAAGACATAATCATATTTCGCTCTAATCATTGCTCCTTGAGCATTTACTAATCGATTTCTCACCTGATCAAAATCGAACTGAGTCATAGAACCATAGTCATAGCTTACTTGCGCATTTTTAAACGATTCCTTTTGTGCTACTAACGACACTTCAGATGCTTCATACGTTTTAGCTGCTGCCTTAGCATCTAAAAATGCTTGTTCAATTTCTTGTTGTAATTGTAATTTTTGATTTTCTAATAAGAATTCTGCAATTTCTTTATTAATTACCGATTTAGCGACTCTATTCTTAGTTTGAAACCCTGAAAATATAGGTATGTTAATACTAAGTCCTAGTCCGTAACCAAAATTATCATTCAATTGATCAATAAATTCTAGGTTCAAAGAAGACTTCAAATTATACCCATACCTAGTTGCTGCATTTGCCGAAGCATACACTGTAGGATAAAATGCACTTTTTGAAATTTCAATTGATATGTCAGCATTTTCTATATCTAATTTAGATTTGCTAATTTCAGGCCTATTCGTTAACGCCTTTTGGTATACTTCATTAGAACTACTATAAAGTAACGCAAAAGAAGGTGAATCTATATTAATAACAGCTACCTCTAAATTATCAACACTTATTTGTAATAACTGCGCCAATTGCAATAAAGCTAGGTTTAAGGTGTTTTCTTGTATAATCAATTTTTGCATATCATCAGCCGCCGTTGATTGAGCATTGAGTAAATCTCCTTTCGGAATAGCGCCTGCCTTAAACTGGGTATCCGCTCTATCAATTTGATTTTTACTAATTTCAGCTTGTGTTTTAGCTACCGTTAAGTTTTCTTTAGCAAATAATACATTTAAATATGTGTTTACTACATTTAAAGAAATATCATTTTCCAATTTCTCTAAATCCAACTGACTTCCCTTAACATCAAGTATAGCTTGCTTCTTAGTATATAAATTTCTAAATCCATTAAACACATTTACCCCTGCTCCTAAACTTAATGAACCTCCAAATGTACTCGTAGAAACCCTATCATTACTAACTGGATCGAAATTAGTACCAAAATTTAAGTTTCCACTTGTTGAACCACTTAAAGTCGGCAAAAAATTCCCTTTGGCAATCTCAACATCCTTTTTAGCAAGCTCAACATTCAACCTGTTTTGTTTTACTGTAATATTATTTTTTAGTGCATAATCCACACACTCTTTCAAAGTCCACTTCTTTTGTGAAAAAGTTCCTAACGCTGTAAATAACCCTACGAGTACTATAATTTTAGTTTTCAAGACGTATATTTTTTATATTCAATTAGTTTTTTGCAATTGATATTCCAATTGACAAACAAAACATAAATGCCTGCAAATAAAACAGTTGTGTTTTGTCGTTTTTAAAAATTGTTGAAAAACGAACATAAATTTGTTTGATTACGAACAGTTATTTTTCACAATTCACGTATATATGACGACTAGAAATAAAATATGTTACAAGAAATTTTACTGATATACTATTAATTTGTTTTACCCTTCTTTTTATGGCGGTAAATAAAGTAAAATAATACGCCCACTAGGATATACGGAAACACCATTAAATACGTAATCCCATTATTAACGCCCTCTGCCATCGTTTCATTACCTCCTTCAACTACAGCCTTACACATAGCGCATTGAGAAAAAGAGGTTTTCTCTATGAATAAGACAGGCAACATTAGTACCAATTTTTTAATAGACATAATAAGGTGATATCATTAAGTACACTACAACTCCGGTAATTGCCACATATAACCACATTGGAAATGTTATTTTGGCAATTTTTTTATGTTCTTTAAATTTCCCTAACCTTGCTCTCATAAAACTAATTAATACAAATGGTATAATTATTATAGAAAGTAAGATATGGGTAACTAATATAAAGAAATACACATATTTTATAAATCCTTCTCCTCCAAATTTAGTCGAATCCGAAGTCATATGATACGCTACATACATTACTAAAAACAAGGCTGAACACACAATTGCTAGTGTATTTAATTGTTCATGTAATTTTCTGTTTCCTTTTTTTATTGCCACTACGGAAGCGATAAGTAAGACAGCGGTAACGCCATTTATGCTAGCATATATTGGTGGCAGAAAAGACAAGGGCTGTACATTTGGTATTTTAATACCAAAAAGTGCCGCAACAGCTAAAGGAATTACAATAGAAACTATTGTAATAAATCGTTTATATTTTTTTTCTTCGATGCTTGTATTACTCATTTAACAACAATTTAATATCTTGTTTTAATTCTTGTATTTGGTGTGTAAAACCTTGTTCTTTCAAGGCTCTATAGTACATAATTGCATTACCATGCTCATCATACCTCGATCGGATATACCCCTCTTTATCTACCAAGGCGAATAACCCTGAATGTTCAAACCCTCCATGGTCTCCATTTCCTTTTCCAGCGTATAGCTTAAAACCTTTATTAGATAATTCATACACAACTTCTTCAGATTTTCCTGTTAACATATGCCAGTTCTTGTGATTGATTCCATATCGTTGTGCATACTCCTTCAACTGTTTTGGGGTATCTATTTCTGGTGTAATAGAAAAAGATGCGATTCCAAAGTTAGGGTTTCCCATGAACTCATTTTGTAGTTCTACCATTCTTGTATTCATGATAGGGCATATAGTGGGACAGGTAGTAAAGAAAAACTCCACTACATACACTTTCCCTTCAAAATCACTATTGGTAATGGTTTGCTCATCCTGATTGACAAACTCGAAAGCAGGAACTTTATTAAATTTATGTAAATCCGCTTTTTTAAAATGCTTCACAATTTTCGGAACGGAATAAATTCCAAATAATAGCACAATAAAAGAAATCCCTACGTACGAATATTTATTTTTTTTCATTTGAAATGCTATTTTTTCTCCTGTCTTCACTTCTGTTCTTTTTCAATGCAAAACTGTATTCGGCCAACACCACTTTAATATCATCATGCATGTCATTTTTTAACTCTGCCACTGATTTCATATTATAACCCAGTAATTTCTTTCCTTCTAAACTTTTAATTGTTGACTCACCTCTTCTCAAGTTGGTTTCTTTGTCAATAATAAAAGCTTTCGAACAATGAAAATTCTCGTCTAGATTTTCTTTAGTTTGAAACCCTTCATATATAGCCTCTATTTCTTCTTCTGAACTAAAAATAAAATTCCATTTAACTAAGTTGGTATTTATCGCTAATCGTTTTTTTAGCTTTACTATCTCCTCTTCCTGACCTTTAGCAACGAGAACTATCAGTTGAAAATCTGCATAACCATAGAATTTTTTATACACTTTTTCATTTAAGTTAAAAATCTCTGCATCCGCTTTCTCAATATCATTACCAAGAAAAACTACGACCGAAACTTTTTGTTTAAACGAATATTTATTATTCACTAAAGAAACATCCAGAACGTTTTTAACAACTACGGGCAGTTTTCCAAAATTATGCGTTCCTAGTTGCAAAAAAATATAAAACAGCAAAGGCACTATAAAAAGTGCAAATAATACAATAAACTTTTGTTTTTTACTCATTATAGATATTGTTAGATACAAAAAAAGGTGGTTAACACCACCTTTTTTGTTTTATGTAATTACCATTTTACTAACGGTGCAAGTGTTTCAAATAAATACCCTCCTTCAATCAGCAGCAAGGTTACGAGGTAACAAATTAAGAATACTGCTGTCCAAACTACGGAGCGTCTAAGCCACGTCTTTTCTCCTTCCAAATGCATAAATGCCCAAGCTATATAATACGCCTTTACAATAGTTAGGATAATAAAAATCCAGTTTAAAAAACTAGTTCCTAAAAATTCATTTAGATATAATGATACTGGTTTGTAAATTCCTAATACAACCTCTACAGCTGTTATAACCGATAAGATTACTAAAACAATCCAGATTCTTTTTGTATTTGATTCGTGTGAATGACTTCCCATTTTTACAATATTTTGATATAATTATACTAAGTAGAAGAATGTGAATACAAATACCCAAACTAAATCTACAAAGTGCCAGTATAAACCTACTTTTTCTACCATTTCATAATGTCCTCTTCGCTCGTAAGTACCAAGAACAATATTAAAGAAAATAATAATATTAAACACAATTCCTGAGAATACGTGAAAACCGTGAAACCCAGTAATAAAGAAAAAGAAGTCGGCAAAAATTGGATTACCATATTCATTTTCTATTAAGTTAGCCCCCTCTACAACACGAGTAGCTTTTGCCAATTGCGCTAAACTCTCTTCTCTAGATAAAACTATTTTTTGCTTATTTTCTGGATTAATTCTTTCGGTTCTAATTAACAAAGACGGGTCTTTCTCAAAGGCTTCTTGAACCTGTGCAACAGAATACTGTGAAATCGTAGCCTCATTCTCAAACCACAGTCCGTTTTCTCTGACATGTTGCGTTCTTACATCCTGCCTTTCATTATGAACGAAATCTGCCAATGCTATTTGGTGGTACTTGTCACCGTCAGTTTTTTCAACAAACTGTAAAATATGATTGTCCGATGTTTTAACAGCACCATAAGAGCCATTGATAAACGTTTTCCACTCCCATGCTTGCGACCCAACGAAAATTAAACCAAAAATAATCGTTACAAACATATACACAGCTACCTTTTTCTGTTTCATTTGATGACCAGCGTCAACTGCTAACACCATCGTTACCGATGAAACGATTAAGATAAACGTCATAAATGCAACGTATATCATCGGGAAATTACCGTGAAAAAACGGGATATGTGTAAAAACCTCATCGGCAATTGGCCATGAGTCAATAAATTTAAAACGTGTTAAACCATACGCCGCTAAGAATCCGGAAAAGGTTAGAGCATCAGACAGTATGAAAAACCACATCATCATTTTACCATAACTAGCGCCAAATGGTTTCACACCACCTCCGCCCCAGGTTTCTTTTTTGTCAGAATTTACAGCAATATTTGCTTCCATAAATACTATTTAGTTAATTTTTGTTAAAACAGTCCGCCAAAATTACGCATTTTTCATCATCTAATAAAATAGAAAAAGAAAAATAGATAAATCCATAAAACATCTACAAAATGCCAAAAGATTGCACCGAGTTCAAAGCCAAGCATATCAGCGGATGAATACTTCTTTTTAAAATGATTATAAATAACAACTAATAACACGATAAGCCCTGCTAACAGGTGTAATACGTGCATAAATGTAATCCCTATTATAAAAGATGTAGACACAGTACTCTCAGGTCCTGTAAAATATAAGCCCACTCCTTCTAATTGTTTAAAGCCTACATATTGGTACCACACAAAACCAAAACCAAGCAACAATGTTACCACTAATAGCATAAATGATTGTGAAATATCGTCTTTTTTTAATGCTTTTTGTGATAAAAATAAGGTGATACTACTCAACACTATTAAAGCTGTACTTATATAAAAAGCCATGGGCAAGTCGAAAGTAACCCAATCTTCACGATTCATACTTACAACATACGCACTTGTTAATCCGGCAAAAAACATAACCATGCTTATCATCGCAACCCATAACATTGGTTTCGCCGATTTTCTTTTCGCTGCTTTTAATTCCTCCTCTACTCTTTGTGTTTGTTCGCTCATTAATGTAAAAATTTATCTACTACGTATATTATTGGCACTATTGTGATATAAAAAACACTCGCTAGCATTAATTTTCTAGCATCCGTGTTTTCTTCAGATTTGTATAATTTAAAAGCATATACCAACATAAGTACCCCTAAAAGGAAAATAATCACTGCTGTTAATGGATAGATATAAAACTTTCCGGTTACTTTTAAAACGGGTGCTATAGACATTAAAATCATCACACAGGTGTAAAATATTATCTGTACAATAGCCCCTCTGTCTTTTTTATCCATCGGAAGCATATGCAACCCTGCCTTATTGTATTCTTCAAACTGCAACCAACCGATTGCCCAGAAATGTGGAAATTGCCAAAAAAACTGAATCATAAATAAGAACCCCGCTTCGATACCAAAATTTCCAGTTGCAGCAACCCATCCTAACATAAAAGGGATAGCTCCTGGAATAGCGCCTACAAAAACAGCTAAAGGGGTTACCGATTTTAAAGGAGTGTAAGCACTCGTATATAAAAAAATTGAAATCGCTCCGAATAAGGCACATTTAGGATTTATGGAATACAAAATCGCAATGCCTGCAATCGTAAAGAAAGAAGCAATAATCATTGCTGTTGTTACCGACATTCTCCCAGAAGGTAAAGGGCGTGTCTTGGTTCGTTGCATAATTGCATCGATATCTTTTTCTATTACCTGATTAAAAGCATTTGACGCACCAACCATAAAATAACCTCCAATGGCTAATAATACAATTATAGTATAGTTAATCTCCTCAGCCCCTAATAAATACCCTGTAATTGATGTAAACACAACGCTTACTGACAAACCAACTTTTGTAAGCTGTTTAAAATCAGAAAACAGTGTTTTTATAGATCTTTTATGTTGTATTGTTGAAACAGCACTCACCTCTTTAGTAAAAATATTTTTGCAAAGATATTTCTTTCTTGTATAACCACCATATTTTTTAAAATTAATTGAAAAAAATAAAATTCTCCTTTGTATTTAAAAAAATCATGTTATATTTGCACCCGCATTCGTAATAATGCACGTTCTTTAAAATATTAATTGACTACGCGAAAGTAGCTCAGGGGTAGAGCATCACCTTGCCAAGGTGAGGGTCGCGGGTTCAAATCCCGTCTTTCGCTCGAATCCTTTTTTATAAAGAGGTATGCTGAAGTGGTGGAATTGGTAGACACGTTGGACTTAAAATCCAATGAGCCGTAATGCTCGTGCGGGTTCAAGTCCCGCCTTCAGTACCAAGAAACCTCACTTTTTAATAAGTGAGGTTTCATTTTAAAAGTAGTCAAAAAAATATATACCATGCTGAAGTGGTGGAATTGGTAGACACGTTGGACTTAAAATCCAATGGACTGTAATGTCCGTGCGGGTTCAAGTCCCGCCTTCAGTACAATAACCGTTGTTAATCTTTTGATTTTCAACGGTTTTTTGATTTTATGATAGTTTTTATCCCCACCATTTTTATTATCTTGTCAACCATTTGCTAACCATTTTTAAACAAGCCTCTTTTTTAGGATCATTCTCAAATGTTGTTGTTACGCAAAAATTTGCGTTAATCTGAATAGGAAGAACTCTACATTTCTCACTCCTCTAAACTGTGCTCTAAAGGCTTTTATTTTTGCATTAAAAGATTCTACTAATGCGTTTGTGCTTCGATTGTCAAAATCATTGAGTATTGATTGATAATTTAAACTTATAGAATTTGCTACTATATTGAAGGCTTTAAATTATGAGTTTTCTACTTCTTTAAACCAATTTGCTAATTTTGTATGAGCTATTTGTTTAGATATAGTTTTGTTATTAAACAAGTTTCTAAGCTTTTGGTAGATTCCATAAGCCTTTTTAATATCTGGGTGCTTTTCAAACAAAATTACTGCACTTTGTTGTTGTTTTTCAGTCCAATCTGCTTGTGTTTTATATAGAAGATAGCGACTTCTAGCTAATAATTGTTTTAAAGTATCTCCATTAGTAAAGGTTTCAGGCGTATATTATTCCCTTTCGCCTCTTTTATATCGTTATTTTCTTGTCGATAGCTTCCCAACGATGTTTTATACGAATATCTTGCAATGCATCTAGGGCTAATTTCTGTACATGGAATCTGTCTGTTACTTGTATAGCTTTAGGAAAATACCTCTTAACAATTAACTTCATTGAGTTATACGATTTACAGATAAATATTTCGTATTAAGGTATTGAATTATTTTAAGTTAGTTTAAGACATAAAACTTTAGCATAGCCAAGCTATGGTTAAGTTTTATAACGCAAAAATAGCTACAAAAGAAATAATAGATATGCGAAATATTTATTTATAAATCGTATTAGCCATATCTAAAGTGATTTCTTTGACTTTATTACGTTTAGCACTTGCTATTTTATAAAGATGATGGATTACTTGTTCAGCTTTAGTTCCAGCAATGATAGCTACAACAATTCCTGCTTTTCCTTTTGCTTTTTTATTAGTAATAATGGTGTAAAGTTCCGCCTTAGACAAGACTACTTCGTCAATAGAAAGTTGTCTTCCTATATTTTCAGGAAAAAGTAACCAATCTTTAGCGTGTGATTTTTCCTCCCATTGTTTAAAATCGCTTAAACAATCTTTAAACTGACGTTGTAATTTTTTACCATTAAGCCCATAAAAACTAGCATTAGTATGGCAATTACTTGCTTTGGTACTGACTAAATACTTTTAAAAAAGCAGCAAACTCAACGGTCATTCGAGTTCCCTGCGCTACTAAATCCCAATTTCTGTACACTACTTTTTGAGTCGTTTTATTGAGCCATCTCCTACGTTTGATATGAAGTAAAACTATTTTACCTCTCAAAGGAAAATCTTCCACTATTATTTCTTTATGAAAACCATGGGAAATGACTATATCCCTGGAAAACTCTTCTGGAATAGTCTTCTTTTCTTCAAAAGAAAGATGTAAGTCTTTTCCTTTTAACTCATGTTTTGTTAAATCAAAATGAGTAACTAATAATTCTGGTAGTATAAATTTTAAAACATCTGGTGATAAATCCAATTTTCTTTTTTTGCAAAAATCAACAATCTATTTCAATTCACACACAACAATTGTTCTTGATGCATTCTTTTTCTGTATTGTAGAATACATACAAAATAACGTTGTTTTTTAAGAGTAGTCACAGCTCAAAAAAACTTATTTTTTTTGCAGGTTAATTTACACCTATCTCTACAAACAGAAAGCGCTGTGTGTGATGTCATTTCTAAAAAATAAAAACCGACCGCTTACTCGATACTACGAATTAAATAACTAAAAAGCCCGAACTGCACGCACGTCATGATAGTCTAACTTGGAGTGGTAGTAGAAGTTTAAATTATTGTTGAAATAAACACGGTCAGCAGTGTGGCGACTGCTCTCCGTAGAACTCCAATAGCCGCTAGTACCAAAACTGGTACCGCCGTTTGCAATAGCTGTAGCATTTATTGTTGCACTTTTCGAGTACATTTCCTTTAACTCATCTTCTGATGGTAAGAACCAATCAGTATACCCATTTAATGATAACCCATCACACAAACTTGCGGCATAGGAACCTTCTCCTTGACTATTAATAATTTTCGTGGTATTTGATTGTCCGTTTCCGATTCCCGTGGCTGTGGCACCTGTAATCGTATTTGTATGTATCGTACCATCGTTCCATTTTATTCCTGTACTTTGATCGCTTACCGCGCATACTAACCCACCACCATTACCATCTAACCAAAATACAACGCCACCAGCTCTAAAATCGCCTATCGCTGGAGAAGTTCCACCGGTCCAAGTAGGAACGCCAGCAATCATTTGCAAGGTAGCTCCTTCATTTACTGTTGCCGGAATAGTTACCCAAGCACTGCCATTCCAATAGTTCATGTCTCCTGGGTTTCCACTTGTTGATAGTTCTATTTCGTTAGTTGGGTCTGCATCGGCATCATTAACTCCATCTTGCAACGATGAAAGGTTTATTGTTTGCGAACTACCACCTTCGATACCTATGGTTAAATTAGTTCCTGCAAGTACTGAACCAGAAATATTCTGATCATCTGTTCCTATCTTAGCGGTATTGGCAACTATTGCAGCTGACTGAGCTGTAGTTATTGTTGTTGTGTCTCCCGCTAATGCAGTTTCACCTGTGGTTCCTATAACCATAGAAGTCTTTGCCGTGTTGGCTGCAATTGCAGCTGACTGAGCTGTGCTAATTCCGGTCTTAGCAGTATTGGCAACTATTGCAGCTGATTGAGCTGTGCTAATTCCTGTCTTAGCGGTGTTGGCAACTATTGCAGCTGATTGTTCTGTAGTTATTGTTGTTGTGTCTCCTGCTAATGCAGTTTCACCTGTGGTTCCTATAACCATAGAAGTCTTTGCCGTGTTGGCTGCAATTGCAGCTGACTGAGCTGTGCTAATTCCGGTCTTAGCAGTATTGGCAACTATTGCAGCTGATTGTTCTGTGCTAATTCCTGTCTTAGCGGTGTTGGCAACTATTGCAGCTGACTGAGCTGTAGTTATTGTTGTTGTGTCTCCTGCTAATGCAGTTTCACCTGTGGTTCCTATAACCATAGAAGTCTTTGCCGTGTTGGCTGTAATTGCAGCTGATTGAGCTGTGCTAATTCCGGTCTTAGCGGTGTTGGCAACTATTGCAGCTGATTGAGCTGTGCTAATTCCAGTCTTAGCGGTGTTGGCAACTATTGCAGCTGATTGTTCTGTGCTAATTCCGGTCTTAGCAGTATTGGCAACTATTGCAGCTGATTGTTCTGTGCTAATTCCTGTCTTAGCGGTGTTGGCAACTATTGCAGCCGACTGAGCTGTAGTTATTGTTGTTGTGTCTCCTGCTAATGCAGTTTCACCTGTGGTTCCTATAACCATAGAAGTCTTTGCCGTGTTGGCTGTAATTGCAGCTGATTGAGCTGCGCTAATTCCAGTCTTAGCGGTGTTGGCAACTATTGCAGCTGATTGAGCTGTAGTTATTGTTGTTGTGTCTCCTGCTAATGCAGTTTCATCTGTGGTTCCTATAACCATAGAAGTCTTTGCCGTGTTGGCAACTATTGCAGCTGATTGAGCTGTGCTAATTCCAGTCTTAGCGGTGTTGGCAACTATTGCAGCTGATTGTTCTGTGCTAATTCCGGTCTTAGCAGTATTGGCAACTATTGCAGCTGATTGAGCTGTGCTAATTCCGGTCTTAGCGGTGTTAGCAACTATTGCAGCTGATTGTTCTGTGCTAATTCCTGTCTTAGCGGTGTTGGCAACTATTGCAGCTGATTGAGCTGTGCTAATTCCTGTCTTAGCGGTGTTAGCAACAACAGCAGTGTTGGCTGAAACCAAGACGTCGCTGTAATACTTGTTATTATCTCCTTCATTTATTGCATCCGTTGTTAATGTGATATTCCCATTGTCTTGTGTAATAAAGTTGACGGATGTGGTAAGACCATCATCACCTTTTTCACCTGCAGCTCCAGTATCTCCTTTTGGACCTTGAATACCTTGGGCTCCATCATCACCTTTCTCACCTTGAATACCTTGGACTCCATCATCACCTTTCTCACCTTGAATACCTTGGGCTCCAGTATCTCCTTTCTCACCTTGAATACCTTGGGCTCCATCATCACCTTTCTCACCTTGAATACCTTGGGCTCCATCATCACCTTTCTCACCTTGAATACCTTGGACTCCATCATCACCTTTCTCACCTTGAATACCTTGGGCTCCATCATCACCTTTCTCACCTTGAATACCTTGGGCTCCATCATCACCTTTCTCACCTTGAATACCTTGGACTCCATCATCACCTTTCTCACCTTGAATACCTTGGGCTCCATCATCACCTTTCTCACCTTGAATACCTTGGGCTCCATCATCACCTTTCTCACCTTTCTCACCTTGAATACCTTGGATTCCATCATCACCTTTCTCACCTTGAATACCTTGGACTCCATCATCACCTTTCTCACCTGCAGGTCCTTGAGGCCCTTGAGGTCCTGGTGTAGAACTTCCCGATGTTTTTGCATACATCGCATAGGGCACACTGAGCAATTGACTAGTACTTGTAATGGTATAATTGGTACCTCCTGTTGGGTCAGTTTCTATTTTTATAAAAGAGCTGTTCATACTCCAATCTATCGAAGCAAAGGATCCAAAAATCACCGTTCCTGTTCCAATCTCTAAACTTACCAATCCGTTTGTATTGGAAGTAGGGATTTGGGTTTCTTCATAGACCGCTGTACCATTTTGTAAAATACTTATTTGCATCCCAATCTCTTGGTTGGTTACTAGCGTATTGGTAGCATCTCTAATGACTGCTTGGTAGCTCATCTTTTCAGGAACTTGCGCAAAACTACTATACGATAGTAATAAAGCACCTAGTGTGCTAAGTAAGGAAGTACGAAGTGAATTTGTGAATTTCATAATAGTTAGTTTTTTATAATTTTGAAGGTTTTCAATTCTTTGTTGTTGCGTTGTACTCTTAATATGTAAACACCGTTGGGTAAGTTTTTCATTCCTATTTTCGTTTCAGAACTCAATACCGTTCCTCTATTTAAAAATTGACCCAATGTAGTATTCATTACATAGCTGAGACCTTTTAAATCGGCGTCTTTTAAGGCTAGTATAATATAATCTGTAGTTGGATTCGGGTAAGTAACCGCTTTGAGTGTTAATGCCGTATATTCAGGATTACTTAGCGTAACAATTTCGATACTCTGCTGTATGCCTTGATCTAAGGAACCAGATGCTGTCGTTAAATTTGTGTAGATAGTTTGACCTATAGTGTAAGTAATAGTACCTCCAAAACCTTGGGCGGTACCTCCAGAAACAGGAAGGGTCTCTTGAGCATGAATGGAGAATACAGCTAAAAATAGAATTCCTGATAAAATTATTTTATTCATAAGTTGGGGTTCATATTTAATTCAGCTAATGTTTCTGAAATATTTTTTGTCGTTTTGCTAAAGTGCTCGTAACATTAAACTTTTTAGCTAGTAAAAACACCTGTTTTTCATCCCCATTTAAATCCATTTACAAAAGAAATGCCAGATAGGTTCTGGGCTATCTTAAAAAGTATGTTTACTAGAGTTAAAAAAAATGTTTTTATCCACATCAAATTTAATTTATGCAATTACACAAAACAATAGGGTCCGGACCCTATTGTTTTGTATGTCCTTTTTTTGTAAAGCAACTTTTTTGTCTTTTTTTTATAAAAACACGCTATTATTGGGCTTATAATAATTTTAATGTTTTATGAAATGACTAAAAAATGACTTTTTGAAATTTATGCTAAAAAAACATATTTCCTAAAAACGTCAATTCATGATGTAATTCATCAGAAAAAAATTTATAAACCCCGAGAAATTAATGTCTGGTATGTGTTTTTGGAAAAAAATAGTTATAAAGTAGTATCTATACATTGAGATTTCTTTTTTTTATTATGAAAGCAGCAACATTTCAATAACTTCGGGGTTTACGTTATCAATTTTTTTTAATTTCTGAATCAACTTTAAATATCGTTTTGTTTTTTGTTGGTTTGTCCTTGTAAAATTTCTTAAAATGTTTGCCGTATAGTTCTTCATAGATTTTCTCTTTATCAAAGTAACTACCAAAAAATCTTTCTGTTTTACGCCATTTCTTGCTTTTGGTTTGAGCTGATTACATTCCAGTTTTTAGTGTGGTTCTATGTTGAAACCTACCCTTAATTAAATGTAACTCTGGACTCCCATCTAAAGATTGTTTTCTAAAAAATAACACCTCAATACAAATTCACTTTTAATAGGTACTTATTGTGCCAGTAGCAGTTACAAATACCCCAAATATCACTCTGCATCATTTTTATATTAATAGTAAAGATTTATTTAAATGTTAACTAAAAACAGATTCTGATATCTATATATTAACCACAATAATTATTAACCTATAAATTAAAGAATGAAGAAACAAAGTAAAAACACGTACAATCTCGAAGTATCTAAAATTGAAAAAGCCTTCAATAACTTCAAATCAGAATTGATATGCTTTCTGCAAAGACAATATTGTTGGGATGAACACGAAGCGCAAACTATTTATCACGATGCTTGTCTTCTTAGTTTACAAAAACTTAAAAAAGGGTCTATACAAGAGATTAACAAAGCATATCTGCTTAAAATTTGTAAAAATCTTGGGGCTAATCAATACCGTAAATGCTTAAAGGAAAAAAAACTATTCTTAGAATACTGGACCGAAACATCGAAAGCATACTTAGATTCTCTCTATGAAAGTTACGGAATTACTGTCTTTGAACCTGAAGAACACCTTGAAGCTCACGCCAGAAAAGCTCTAAGAGTCTTTAGTATGCTTGATGAGAAATGTCAACAGATAATTCAGCTAAAATATATAAAAGGTCATTCGCATAAAACCATTGCCAACCAGTCTTTACATATTAATACTGCCAATAGTGCTAAAACTACATTAAATCGCTGTTTAAAATATTGGAGAAACTTAAATAACAAAATTGCATCATGAATAAAACAACTAACACCAATAATTTAGCTCAAAAATTTCTGACACGCACACTAACTCAAGAAGAATTAACTGTATTTAAAAAAAAATGGAAGAAAAATTCAGAATTTGTAAAAGAAGTACAAGACTATGCTAATTTAATGATAGCACTCAAAACATTTGATAAATCAAATTGTATTAGCAAAAAGAGTTCTTTAAAAATTATTTCACCATACAGAATTCTCACACAGCCTATAATTGCAGCTGCAATAGTGTTAAGTCTTTTAACCACCTCTGCATATCTTGTAACAACAACTCCTTCAGCAGAAACTATTTTACAAAATAATATTATTGATTACAGATTATACCATATACGAGATAGTTTAATTAACACTAAAAACAAATTCGCTCAAGCCATACACCCCTATAACATTCAGCAAATATCAAAAGTTATAGATTTAATGAGACAAGTAAAAGACAAAAAAAATGACACCTATCTTTTTACATTGGCTGATATTTTCTTAAAAACAAACCAACCAGATAGTGCAATCTATGTATTACCAAAAAGGAAGCGTATATAATAACACCGACTCTTACACAAAATGGAATAACGCACTAGCATGGCAACAAAAAGGAAATTTTAAAATAGCCAAGGAAATACTATAACAAATGATATTAGCTAAAAAAACTCCTTATGATCAAAAAGCTAAAGTATTAAACACTCCTAGTTTTGGAATAAAAACCTTGATCTATTAGATATAAATCAAAAAAACACATTTAAACTTAAATTTATAAAATTAAAAATGAGTCATATAAATATTGAAACAAAAACAAATATAAATTGGTGGTATAGACTGATAATTGGTATTTCATTAAGCTTCTTCACTGCTATCAAACTGTATATTTCAAGATTAAAAAATTACGATTAACAGAGTCATAATTGACCCAAACATCATTATCTTACAAATAAGATAATGATGTTTGGGTCAACATAAATCATTTCAATATAGAGTACCTATGAATAAAATCCTTTTTATAACTCCTTCCTAAAAGTGCTTTTGTATTATCTTCAAGAATAATTAGATTATCATTATAATGCACTTCTTTTACTTTGTTCATGTTTACAATAAAATTTCGATGTGTACGAATAAATATAGGCGTAGGCAATCGCTTTTGAAGATCCATAAGAGTATGCTCTAATAAAAATGAGTTTTTATCTGCCATTATTTTTGAATACCTCCCTTCCACCTCTACATAGGTAATATCCCGGAAATGTATTTTATGAAATATTTTATTTTTTTTAATAAAAAAAGCATCATCTACAATATCACTTTGATTTTCAGTCCATTCTGAATTACTCATAGACTTTTCTAATACCAATTCAATAGCATACAAAATTTCAAGCTTATTAAAAGGTTTTAATAAAAAACTGAAAGGATGTTCAATTTTTGCTTTTTCAAAAATTTCTCTACTCACGTGACCTGTTAAAAAAATAAAAGGTTTCAGTGTGTTTTTATTTCTATTAATAATATTTGCAAATGTAATCCCATCAGGACATCCTTCTAAAAAAATGTCTACGATTACAACATCAATATCTTCTGTGTAATAAATAGCTATTGCTTCTTTAACATCTTTAGCAATGGCAATAACTTTAAAGTGATTTTCTTCTAAATAATTTTTTAGTGTTATAGATTCAAAATTATCATCATCTATAATTAGTACGTTAATTTTTTTCATACTCGAAGGGAATTATAATTTAATTTTAGTCTAGTCTAGTCTAGTCTAGTCTAGTCTAGTCTAGTCTAGTCTAGTAAATAGTAATATGTTTTAGATATACCTATGTCTGATATTGGAAAAACGTAAACACATTTTTTAAACTTTTTTTAAGAACAAAACAATATCATTTTACAATCACAAACACGCCAAGAACTAAAAGACTGATTTTCATAAACACACCTTGAACCTTTGCTCGTTTAATTAATCTTTCATCATGTCTTATTTTCTTTTGAAACAATTTCATTGTGTTTTTAGTAGCATCTATAATAGTAGTATTGTTGATCAACTGTATATTCTGAAAAGAAATAATACTATCTTTCTTTTCTATTATTAACTCAAATTTCTGTTGAGTTAATAATAGATTGGTGACTAGATTATCCTTATATTTTTTCTGTTCTAACAATCTTGCAATTACTCTAGATTGCTCTACCGTAAAACAATAGTGAGTATTCTGGTCAATTTTCATCATTTTTGGTATTAAACTTTGAGAAATACCTGTAAAGCTCATCATGAGTAAACTTATTAATACTGCTAATTTTTCCATCTTCTTCTGTTTTTAATCTTCTAATAAGACGCTGATCCTTTATAATTAACTCTGATAAACTGTCTGTTTTGAATCTTAATATTTTGGTGTTTTTATCTAATTCTTCATTAACTTTTAAAAGTTTTTTTTGCTTTTGTATTAGTTTATTAATTTCAATTTTATGAATCAATTTTCCTGTTTCTTTTTCATGAAACTTACTCCATAAGAGTATTACTATAAAAAACACAACTAATAGTATCGACAACATATATGTTTTACATTTCATTTGCTGCTTTGATTACTGTTTTGATTATTAGAATCATATATTATTTCTGATATGAATATATTTTAAATAGAAATTCAAAAAATCTATTTTCTTAACAATAATTCATCCCAAACCATATGTTTTCATATAGCATCTCAATATATCACTCTTTTAAGTCTAGCATTTGACAGGGGGTTAATTACTGTAGTTCCCCCATTAATATTACACATAAGAATAGTATCTCATTTTTTATCTTTATCCATCAGACTATCTATGGCATTGGATGTTCCTCCTTTTTTAAGTATATTTATCAAAGCTTTGGAAGGATTAATCCCATAAATCTTATTAAAATTCTCCAAAATAGATTTGATCTCTGTAATGGCAATAAAACCAGCAATAATTTTTAAAAAGGGTACTTCATTTACAATGAATTTTTCTAAAAAATAAGATGCTAATATGACTAAATTATAAATGAAAAACTTGGAAATCGTATGCCCTACTCGCTCACTTCTGATAGGTGTTTTACTCTTATAAGAAGCATATAGTCCTATTATAAAATCAACCACAATTAGAAAAACCATAGTAATCATTACTGCCTGCACTGGTGCCAATAACGTCATGAGCCAAAACGTACTTTGAGTTATTTTATCCATTTTTTAATAGTTTTACATACCCTAATACTCGATTTTTTGGATAAGGTTTAATACAAACTTTTTGGTTTTGATTTCCCCCTAAGAGATATACATGATTTTCACTTTCTTTAATGTAAAAACCTACATGTCCTTTCCAACTATCTGGCGATTCACGCCATAATACAACTACATCTCCTATATCAGGATTATTGGTAGGTATCCCTTTGGTAAGCCAGCTACGAGCAGTAAGCTCTGTAGAGTAGAAATAATCACACTCTTTAGCTACCCAACCAACAAAGGCACCACACCAAGCTGTTTCATCATGTAGTTTTGCCCCATCATATCCCAGTGTATTAAAATAATTAAGAATCTGTGGGTTATCTTTACGGCCAGGAATTTCACTGACGCCATATTGCGTTAATGCTTTTTCTAATATTCTCATAATTAATTAGTTTTTTAATCGTTATCTCAATTATCAAACTCAGTAAAGAATTGATTTTAAGTACTTTTACTTACATTACTCAAAACTTTCAGAATCGACAGGTTGAAATTGTTTGGAAGCACATATTCAGGAGTAAAAGTCAACCTTAAGTGAGATTGACTCTTTAGCTATTTAATTTTGTATTAACACCTATAACGTTAGTTTTTGGTTGCTTTGACAACTCTTCTATAAATATCCCTCCACTCAGCTTCAGTAATTGCACTAAACTCTTCATCCTTCTTTATATATCGGCCAGTGAACTCATAAAATTTTTCAAAGGTTGTGTTTTTGTGATAGATACTAAATATCGTATATCTATTTAATAAAGTTTCAAATGCCTTTTCCACCTTACTATCTGTCGATTTAGAAGTGACACAAGCACAAGCTGTCTTAGGCTGACCACATTTAGTACAATCGTAGAAACTGGAATTATCAAGCCATGGGCTTCCTAAAAGTATAGCATCGAAATCTTCGGCAATTTTGTTTATAACTTCTTTAGAGTTTAACCGACTTGCGTTCTCATACATGTAGCTAGCTAAATTATTTAATTGAGAGTTAATAGAACTTATATTTAATCTTTTGTCAGCAGGAATTCTATTTTCCATGCTTTTATAAAGTTCCCAATAAATTTGACTAATTTCTCCTTTTTTTCTAGCATCATGAGTCATAATGGTTACAACTACATTTACGAAAAAATTTAATCCAAAGCCATAATTTGGTGGAAGACTTCCTTTATGTAATAATGTAATAGCCTTACTTATTTCTCCTGAAATGCTTTTTGCTGTTTCTAATTGTTTTAATCTATTCATTTGATTTTTATTTTAATTATCCCGGAATTTGTGCTCTCAACACCTTGTCATATCCTTCGATGATTTTTTTCAAGCCTTCCGATTCTGTAGTCGGAGTGAGTTTTATTTCTACTTTAGAGAGTTGCTTGTCTCCTTTACACGTCTCTTCTCTGTTGTTTGTTTTAGGAAAAGACACCATTAGTTCATCATTTTTCAATGCTAACTCCAATTCCGAAATGATATTTACCTCTTCAATTCCCGTTTGATGTACAGGTACTATAGAAATTAAAGGAACATGCACGTCATGCGTTATATTTCCATCTTCTGTTTTTGAAGGATATTGAATAGTTACCATTTTGGGCTTAAGCTTTCTGCTAGAATTAAACATTCCAGAAGCTTCTAGATCAACTTGTTTATCTAAATCTTCAATGAGCTGATCTTTTTCATCCTTATTATTGGATAATTTCATTTTCCGTAGTATACCCTTAATACTTAACGGGCTCTCAGTTTGTTCAAAAAATTCATCTAAAATGAAAGCATTTTTTTGTTTAAGTGTATCGTTTGCAGATAAAATAGCTTCGTGAAAGGCAGTAATTAAACTTTCGAAAGTGATCATAATACTTACGGTTTTTAGTTCTTTTTTAACATATTAAATTGGTTCATTGCTTTTTTTGCTTGATCCTTACTCTTATTAGAAATTCCAATAGAAGCATTACAAGTATTACAATGAAAAGATTCTCCTTGTACCAATAATTGAGGGTCAAATAAGATTTCCCCTCCGCAATTAGGGCATGGTATTTTATTTATAGTATTCATATAAAAAAGTTTAAAGAAGGAATTGGGCTTTACAGCCCAATTCCATGAAAAAATTACTGTTTTACTCTTCTAATTGTTCTGCTTTTCCTTCAGGTACCTCATCTAAAGAAATAGAGTCTGCAAAATGTTGAATAATGATTCCAACCCCATCTGGTAATGGTTGCTGAGCAGCGTGAACCTTAACGCCATATTTAGCACTATTGCTTTTGGTGTAGTTCGATTTATAATTAGATGAATTTTCTGATTCATGATGAACACTACCTCTAATAGTTACCGAAAATGGCCCCCACCCGGCTTTTCCTTCAAATGAGCCATCTGCTGCTGTCTTTGATCTAGAAGCTTTCGTTTGCTCTTCTGCAAAACTAGATTTTACTTCCATATCAAAAGATATATCCACATTATCTACTGCCAATGAATTAAGAGGGATAATAGTTAAAAGAGGTACAGAAAAAGAGGTTTCCGTTTCTTTAATTTTCACTATTCCTCCACTCTTGTCATTCTCCTCTCTTGTAGGAAAAGACTTAGAAAGTTTCATTGTAATCATAACAGGATCGTATGAAAAAGTCTCTGGAGTTTCACTACCTGTACTTGTCTTTGTTTTTTTGAAACATGTATCAAGCATAAACTGGGTTTGAGTCATAGCCATTTTACCATTGGCATCTGCTGCGGCCATTAGTGGTCCTCCTATTAAAGCATCCATAGGTAACCCACTAAATTGTTGGGCCATTGAAATTAATTCTGACATAATTTTAAATTTTTATTGTTAAACGATTAATTTAATATGCAATAAGATTTTCTCATTGCGATACATACAATTCAATACAATAGCTATCTTTTGATTTTGTATGCCACAAATGTATATTGAATCCGACTCGACATATCTGAAAACCACATGTATGACCTCAAACATGTTATGAACTGCAAAAAGTATGTTACAAGATTAAA
This sequence comes from Tenacibaculum profundicola, assembly GCF_057220795.1. NCBI lineage: Bacteria > Pseudomonadati > Bacteroidota > Flavobacteriia > Flavobacteriales > Flavobacteriaceae > Tenacibaculum > Tenacibaculum profundicola. Next base: position 2,443,602 of record NZ_CM170137.1, read on the forward strand.
TCTCATGAATATGGTATTAATTCTAACCATAGCAAGTCAGAACACCCCTATACTCCAATGTTATTTTAAGTAAGTATAACTATTGGTTTTAGTGAACATATTATTTTGAATAGTTTACTTTTTTCATATTTCATAAGAGTGTGAAAAAACAATCAGTTTAACCCTAAAAAATATTACTGGTATTACTATCACAACAATTAAAACGGGTAATCATTTAAGTCTGATTAATAAAAAACTCCTGTTTTCTAAGAAAAAAACATGCTAAATTAAAATTTTGTTTTGTTAAGGCTTTTTTGTTTCTATCATATTTTTTGTAATTTCTAAAATATATCCGCGTCTAAACTGACAGTTTAAACTTAGTAACATGCAAAAAATATTCTTGCTTCTTAGCATATCTTTTTTCCTAAACTCATACGGTCAAACCAATGTTTTTAACTCGTTATTACAAAAGCATGTTGACACTAACGGAAACGTAAATTACCAAAGCTTTAAAAAAGATGAAGGTAAATTGCAGGTTTACTTAGATTATTTAGCAAAAACTTCTCCGAACAAAAATTGGTCCGCTGAAAAAACAAAGGCTTTTTGGATAAATGCATACAACGCCTATACTATTAAATTAATTTTAGACAATTATCCGTTAAAAAGCATATTGAACATCAAGAAAAACGGTAAAGATGCTTGGAATATAAAATTGGCAAATATTGGTGGTGATACCTATACTTTGAATCATATAGAGCACGAAATTTTACGTAAGAATTTCGATGACCCTAAAATTCATGTTGGTGTAAACTGTGCCTCAGTCTCTTGCCCTCAGTTAGGTGATTTTGCTTTTACAGAAGCTAACTACCAGAGTAAAACAGTCTATTTAATGAAAAAGTTCATTAACGACCCTAAAAGAAACAAAATATCTAAAAACAAGGTCCAACTGTCTAAAATATTTGAGTGGTTCAAAGGCGATTTTACCAAAAAGGGCTCACTTATTGACTTCTTAAATAACTACTCAAACACTAAAATTAGTAAAAAAGCTATCGTACGTTACCTAGAATATGATTGGAGTTTAAACGGAAAGTAGTATTTTTATTTTTAAACGATAAAAGAAAATTCATGTCTAAAACATATTATGACCCTGCAGACTTACGAAAGTTTGGTAAAATAACGGAATGGAGTGAAGAGCTCGGCAATAGCTTTTTTGAGTATTATGGAAAAGTATTTGAAGAAGGCGCACTTACGGCTCGTGAAAAAAGTTTAATTGCCTTAGCTGTTGCACATACTGAGCAGTGTCCATATTGTATTGACGCCTATACCAAAGATGGTTTACAAAGAGGCATTACAAAAGAAGAAATGATGGAAGCTATTCATGTAGGAGCCGCCATAAAAAGTGGTGCAACATTGGTACACGGTGTTCAAATGATGAATAAAGTAAATAAATTAGAAATGTAAGTTGGTAAAACTTAAAATTACGAATAGTAATGATATACACTATTACTATTCGTAACCACATAATTTCGATGCTATTGACCTGATTAAAACAATTTTTAAAAAATCAATAAAATACATCATCACAATTAGTACAAGGTTAGGATACATATACAAAGTATTTTCTGTTAATTTAGCAACAGCTAATCACAAAATTATACCCAACCAACATTATCACTAATTCTTAATTGATATTTAAATGAAGAAATCTCTTTTAGCAAGAAATAATGATTTAGCCAATACACAACGTCAATTAGAAATTTTGTCTAATGGGGTTTTTAAAGATGAATTGCCTTCATTTGCTGAAAAAATAAAAGAAACAAATCAGTTTCCTTTACAACCTAAAAAACTTGAAATATTACAGATAAATGTTGGGTATATGTGTAATCAAGTTTGCGCTCATTGTCACGTAGACGCCGGCCCTGATCGAAAAGAAATAATGACTAAAGAAACTATGTTGCAATGTTTAGATGTTATCAAAAAAACCAAAGCGCACACGCTAGATCTAACAGGTGGCGCACCAGAAATGAACCCCAATTTTCGTTGGTTTGTTGAAGAAGCCGCAAAAGCTGGAATTAAAGATTTTATTGTTCGTTCGAACTTAACTATTATAAGAGCCAATAAAAAATATTATGATCTGCCTCATTTCTTCAAAAAGCACAATGTTCACGTAGTCTCGTCAATGCCTCACTGGACTCGTGGTAAGACGGACAAACAACGAGGTAACGGGGTGTTTGACAAATCAATTAAAGCGCTTCAAGAATTAAATGCTGTTGGTTATGGCATCGAAGGAACAGGGCTAAAATTAGATTTAGTTTATAATCCTTCGGGAGCATTTTTACCTGGTGACCAAGCTTCTATGGAAAAAGACTTTAAAAAAGCTTTACGCGAAGATTTTGAGATCGTATTTAACCATTTATTCACCATTACTAATTTACCCATTAGCCGGTTTTTAGACTACTTAATTGCTTCAGAAAACTATGAAGATTATATGTATGCTTTGGTGGAAGCCTACAATCCAATGGCTGTTGAAAATGTAATGTGCACGAATACACTGTCTGTTAGTTGGGATGGATATTTATACGATTGTGATTTTAATCAAATGCTCAACCTAAAAGTAGCTAGTAAAGTAACCCATATTTCAGAATATAATGAAGAACTGTTACAAAATAGAAACATCATTATTAATCAGCATTGTTATGGTTGTACTGCTGGAGCGGGAAGTAGTTGTCAAGGTACCGTTGCTTAATTCCATTATCAAAATTGTTAACGCTGTGACTCCATGAAAAAATTAATTTACTTCTTGTTGTTTTTAGTAGCACTCTCTAGCAGCGCACAAGAAAACTTGCAGGTATTATTAAAAAAACACAACGCTGAGAAAATTCCATATATCAAGGTTTCAACGTTAGAAAAGGAACGGAAAAATGTGATTCTGCTTGACGCACGAGAACCTATCGAATACATAACAAGTCATATTAAAAATGCTATAGGTGTTGGATATAATTTTTTTAATCTTGAGAAATCAACCCAATATTTACCTGAAAACAAAAACACCAAAATCGTAGTGTACTGCTCTTTAGGCATTCGTTCAGAAGATATTGCAGAAAAACTTCAACAAATTGGTTACAGTAATGTTTTTAATTTATACGGTGGTATTTTTGAATGGAAAAACCGAGGAAACATAGTTGTAAATCAAGAAGACATCCCTACAGAAAAAGTACATGTGTTTAATAAAGAATGGCGTAAATGGCTTTTAAAAGGAGAGCCAGTATATGAAACCCAAATGAGGTATCCGAAAATCTAGTATAACCTCAAAACACCCCTTCGTTAGATAATACCATTTTACCATTTGAATTTACCGTAATAAAACGTGCTGTTGATCTTTATAAAAGAACATGTAATAACATATTCTCTAGCTTTATTTTGTTAACGTTTGAACACAAAATCTTTGTGTTTTTCATACGCTTGCTTTATACTAAGTTCGGCAGGTTTATTTTGAGGCGTAAATCTGTTGTTTTTATGCCCACCGACCTCTTCATGCTGATGAAACCATTTCCATAAAAAACCACCTGCAAACCATGATTCACTCCAAAACTCAAGGTAAATCGCCTCTAAGGCCTCTTTTTGAGCATTCAAATCTACATTCCCTTCCTGCCTTGACGAATTCCAGGGTTCCTTTCCTGTATAATTAATACTTCTATACCCGTATTCAGTAAACAAAACTGGTTTATTCACCCTTTCCCTAACGTTTGCTATTTCTATTTTATGCGATTGCCAACCTGCTATAAAATCTTTGATCGATGGTGATTTCTTATCGGTTAAAGGGAAATAAGCATCTATTCCTATAAAATCTAATGTATCCCAAAATGGCACCTTCTTAAATTCATCCCAATTAGCGGCATATGTAAGCTTTCCTTTATAATGTTTCTTTATTTCTAAGATTAGTTCCTGCCAGTATTCGGGTCTATTACGCACAAATTTCTCTAGTTCTGTTCCTATACAAAAAATAGTTACATTAAGCCTTTGCGCTAATTTAGCATATGTCAAAATAAATTTCGTGTACGATTTTTCTAATTGTTCCCATTTCTCATTCGAAGGCATTTCAATTAACCCTGTATATATGCCGTGTCCCACCCAAATTTGTGGCTTTAACATTACTTTAATCTCATTTTTTTGAAATTGAGAGGTATATTGTTCTATTCCTTTTTCTGTTTCTCCAAACCATTGCCTCGAAAAGTTGAATACAATTTCTGGAGTTTCCATGTCTTTAATAAAACCAAAAGGCATCAACGAAACATAATTTGCCGATACCCTAGTTACAGGTACTATATCTTCTTGACTCACTTTATTTGAAGAGGCTACAAAACTAAGTCCGTTTATTTTACGAACCTGACTTTTACATGATACATTCAAAAAAACAATAAGTATCCAAATAAATTTTGTGTAATTCATTGCCTAAAGTTACTATTTTATTCTAAAACAGCGCACTCAAGCCTAAAGTAAAGCTTTGCCCTAAATCATTATCCGTACCCCTAAAAACTACTATACAAAGCTTCGATATTCAGCGTTTTAGTTCTTTGGCATTTCCCTCCTAAACCCAATGCTGTATCATCTTGTGGAAACTCACCCAAACGCTGAGAGTGTTGCGCAAAACATAAAACAGTAGACTTATCACTAGGAAAATAACTCCTAAATATACTTGGAACTAATAAATAGGTGTTGTTCGCAAAACTGTCTTCATTTCCAAAATTGTACTCCATGTTTAACTCAGGAAACAATTGCCATTTCTCTCCACTAAAAGAATAATCATAGAAGAATCTATTCTGAAAAGACCAAGCCGTTTGATCTAAAAACACCTCATTAGCATCCACTTCATCACTAACTAAAGGAATATGCATTGCTGACTAAATGGACAAATCACCTACTTTATACCATTTAATATCCCACTGACCTGTATTTAACAATTTAGCAGGGGTATAGGTTTGAATGTTACTTTTTAAATTTTCATTTTGTTCCTGTGCAAATGACTGAAATACCGTCAATACATAAAGTCAGTGAGAAACACTTAGTCAAATTTTCTTTAATTCGTTGTTTTTAGTTGTAGCATCCATCAATAAAGTCCAAAATCACTTACAAACTACCCCTATTTATATTCATTCTAAATTTTTAAACCTAATTAAGTTCTTAACTTTAGCTACGACCTAATTTGCAAATCAACTTTTATGGAACATGTTGTTATTATTGGTAACGGAATTTCTGGAGTTACTGCTGCCAGACATATTAGAAAGTTATCAGATAAACAGATTACTATTATTTCTGCAGAAACGGACTACTTTTTTTCAAGAACCGCTTTGATGTATGTTTACATGGGACATATGAAGTTTGAGCACACACAGCCTTATGAACCTTGGTTTTGGAAAAAAAACAGAATAACGTTAAAAAAAGGATTCGTTTCTAAAATTCATGCTACCGTAAACTTAGTTGAATTTGCTCATGGTGAAACACTAAAATTTGATAAACTAATTATTGCAACAGGGTCTAAACCTAATAAGTTTGGCTGGCCTGGGCAGGAAGCCGAAGGAGTTATGGGGATGTATCACAAACAAGATTTAGACCATCTTGAAAAACATGCCCCTAACAACAAGGTTTGCAAGAGAGCAGTTATCGTAGGAGGCGGATTAATCGGTATAGAACTTGCCGAAATGCTGCATAGCAGAGATATTCCAGTTACCTTTTTAGTTCGTGAAAGTAGTTTTTGGAATACTGTTCTTCCCCAACAAGAATCTGCAATGATCAACAGAGAAATTTTAGATAATCATATTGATTTGCGACTCGGTGTTACTTTAAAGGAAATAAAAACCGATACTAACGGCAAGGTTCAATCAGTAATTATTGCTGAAACTGGTGAAGAAATTGCATGTGATGTTGTTGGTTTAACCGCTGGGGTTTCTCCTAATATTGAATTTATTAAAAGCTCAGAAATAAAAACCGGAAGAGGGGTAAAAGTTAACCGCTTTTTAGAAACAAATATTTCTAATATTTATGCGATTGGAGATTGTGCTGAACAACGTAATCCGATCGGACAACGTCGCCCAATTGAAGCGGTATGGTATACAGGAAGAATGATGGGAGAAACTGTTGCGCAAACTATTTGTGGAAATAAAATTGAATACAAACCCGGGCATTGGTTTAACTCTGCAAAATTTATAGATATTGAATATCAAACCTATGGCTGGGTATGGTCTGAACCAAAAGAAAATGAAGCCCGCTTTTACTGGGAGCATAAAGATCAAAAAAAATGTATTCATATAAATTTTAATAAAAACACGCGTGAGTTCTTAGGTATTAATCTTTTTGGTATACGAATGAGACATGATTTTTTCAATCGAATACTGGATGAAAAACGTACAGTCGACTATGTTATGGAGCATTTGTCCGATGCTAACTTTGACCCCGAATTTTACACGCTGCATGAGCCTGAAATCGTGGTTAAATTCAACCAAGAAAACAACACCAACATTCAACTTAGAAAGAAAAGCTGGAAACGAATTTTTAGCAGAGCATAATATATGAAGGCAATACAACAAATAGGATTACTATTATTTTTAATAGGCTTAGCTATTTTCACCGGAACTATTTTTCTTGGTTCTTTTAGCGTAACCTCTTCAGAATTGGATTCATTTATCCAAAGCAAAGAGTATAAAAGTGAGGTTATAAAAGATCGTCTAAGTAGCGCCATCGTTACGGATGAACATCTTAACATTTTTAAGTTTTCAAACAGAGTTCGAAGAGCTTTTGAGGTATCAAACAATCATTATGACTCGCTAATTACCAAATATGATCTAGAAAAAAATTGGGATAAAAAAGGAGCTCAATACTCATATAAAATTGATGGGAAACCTCATACATTAAGTTACGAATTAGCAAAAATTGCTGGTAAAGGTTTTGTAAGTGAAAACAAAGGACTACTATGGTTTCTTACTTTTGGGTTAAGCATTGTAGGGGCACTTTTGTTTATCCTGCCTAATATCATAATACTAGGTCCTAAAGGGATCAAAAATAATGGAATCTATTTAGAGGCTAGTACTAACAGAGGGTGGATTGCTTGGCTTGTACTCATTTATCTTGTTTTGTTTTACTTGTTGCTGTATTTTTTTCCTGATTATGTAGTAAACTGGACTTTTATTTTAGACCCAATAAGTATATACTTAAATGGTGGCCCAGCCAGCCAGTGGTTTGTTTACGGTTTTTTATATTGTGTTATTATGATTGTTATGGCTATTAGAATGTACATAAAATACCGACATAATAAATATCAAATCATCCGAACAACTTCTGTGCTATTCTTTCAAATTGTATTTGCTTTTTTAATCCCAGAAATCATGACCAGCCTAAATATGCCTGGGTATGATTTTAAAAATGCCTTCCCTTTAGACTATGATTTCTTTTTTGAATGGAATTTAGATAGTTTGAGAAATAGTGGTGCCATTGGTTTATTTATTTTGGTTTGGGGAATCCTCCTTACCTTGATTATTGTTCCTGTTATGGTATATTTCTTCGGAAAAAGATGGTATTGCTCTTGGGTTTGTGGTTGTGGAGGCTTAGCAGAAACTTTAGGAGATCCTTACCGACAACATTCTAACAAAACACTAAACGCCTGGAAACTGGAACGATGGATCGTTCATGCAGTTTTACTATTTTCTTTAATTATGACTATCGTTACCTTGTATAGTTATTTCACAGGAAGACCATCATTTTTGGGTATAAAATCGCAATATATTAAAGATGCTTACAGCTTTTTGATTGGAGCTTGGTTTGCTGGTGTTATAGGAACTGGTTTTTATCCAATTTTCGGAAATAGAGTTTGGTGTCGTTTTGGTTGTCCTTTAGCAGCCTACCTAGGAATTGTACAACGTTTTAAATCTCGTTTTAGAATTACCACGAACGGAGGACAGTGTATTTCTTGTGGGAATTGTTCTACATACTGTGAGCAAGGTATTGATGTGCGTGCCTATGCTCAAAAAGGAGAAAATATTGTAAGAGCAAGTTGTGTTGGTTGTGGTATCTGTTCAGCTGTTTGTCCGAGAGGTGTTTTAAAACTAGAAAACGGCCCAGAGAAAGGACGTATAAACCCTACAGAGATTTTATTAGGTAATGATATAGATTTGATGAAACTGGTAAATGAAAAATAAGCGTATACCTTTTTTCTAAAATCAAAAAAATTGTATTTGTAATAGTTTCTTTTTGGATCTAGTTTTCTCTTTACTCAAAAAACCTTATAGCAATAGAAACCTAAAGGAAGAAGGCTGAATAAAAGGTGAGAAACAAGTTGCCTATTGGCAATTTTATTGTGAAAATGGAAATGTTAAAAAACAAGGCGCTTTTAAAGATGATCTTCCTACAAATTATTGGTACTTTTACCTCGAAAATTCATCGAAAGAAAAGGAAGCAAATTTTATAAACGGTAAACGGAACAAATGTTGGTTGTATTATGATTATGATGGAAATGTTAATCATAAATCTCAACTGAAAAACAAGAAAAAAACGGTTACTATATAAAGATAAACGCTCAATTAAAGCTGTTAAATTTATAAACGGAAAGAAAACAAAACAATGAACAAGTTTTTCTACTTTTAAAAAGCAGAACGATTTGACGGATTTAAAATAAAAAATGAACCCACTAATTAAAGTTATTATTCCTGCATATAATGAGCAGGACTCAATAGCCCAAGTAATAAATGACATTCCTTCACTAGTAAATGAAATCATTGTAATAAGCAACAACTCAACAGACAAAACTGAGTTACATGCTAAAAATGCCGGAGCTACTGTACTCAAGGAAAAACGGAAAGGCTATGGTTATGCTTGTTTAAAAGGAATGAATTATGTTGCTACACAAGAGATACAGCCCGATATTATCGTTTTTCTAGACGGTGATTACTCAGACTACCCAGAGCAACTAACAGAAATAATAGCGCCAATTCTCAATAATAATATTGATTTTGTAATTGGAACAAGAGTAAAACGACTACGGGAAAAAGGCTCTATGACTCCGCAACAAATATTTGGTAATTGGTTAGCTACGTCTTTAATGACCTTGTTTTTTAATGCAAAATTTACTGATCTTGGGCCCTTTAGGGCGATAAAATATGATAAATTACTGAAGTTGAAAATGAAAGACAAAACCTATGGCTGGACCGTAGAGATGCAACTAAAAGCCTTGAAACAAAAATTATCATACGTTGAAGTTCCTGTAAAATATCGCAATAGAATTGGTGTTTCAAAAGTTTCAGGAACCGTTAAAGGTACTATATTTGCAGGGGTGAAAATATTAGGTTGGATATTTAAATACAGTTTTAAATGATGGTTTTAAAATATATAATAATTATACTATATACAGTGTCGCTAGTGCTCATTTTAATGTATGCATTGGCACAGTTAAATTTACTTTTTAATTATTTAAAAGCAAGAAAAAAACATGAAGACGCTCCTAAGTTTGATCTAAACAATCCTGATGAGGTTCCTTTTGTAACTATTCAACTACCTGTTTTTAACGAAATGTACGTAATGGATCGTTTGTTAGACAACATTGCGAAAATGAGATATCCCCGTGAAAAACTGGAAATTCAAGTTTTAGATGATTCCACTGACGAGTCTGTTCTGTCGACTGAAAAACATATAAAAAAGCTTCAAGATACTGGGTTAGATATTAAACATATTAAACGAGAAAACAGACAAGGTTTTAAGGCAGGTGCCTTAAAAGAAGGTTTAAAAATTGCTAAAGGCGAATTTATAGCAATTTTTGATGCTGATTTTTTACCTAAACCTTGTTGGTTGGAAAAAACGATTCCTTTTTTTAAAAACCTAGAAATTGGAGTAGTACAAACCCGATGGGGGCATATTAATAGAAATTATTCAACATTAACAAAAATTCAAGCTTTTGCTTTAGATGCTCACTTTACACTAGAACAAGTTGGCAGAAATAGTAAAGGACATTTTATCAACTTTAATGGTACTGCTGGTATATGGCGTAAAGAATGTATTTATGATGCTGGAAACTGGGAAGGAGACACCTTAACGGAAGACTTGGACTTGAGTTATCGCGCTCAATTAAAAAAGTGGAAATTTAAGTATTTAGAAGATGTTGAAACCCCTGCAGAACTCCCTGTAATTATAAGTGCAGCAAGATCTCAACAATTTAGATGGAATAAAGGTGGTGCAGAGAACTTTCAGAAAATGCTTAAAAAAATCGTTCTTAATAAAAATATTTCGTTCAAAACTAAAATTCACGGAATGCTCCATCTACTCAATAGTTCTATGTTCACATGTATATTTCTAGTAGCTATTTTAAGTATTCCGATGTTATATATTAAGAATGAACACGCTCATTTAAAAATTTACTTTTTAGTGATGAGTTTCTTTGTAGTTAGCACCCTTATTTTCTTTGTTTGTTATTGGTTTATGTATAAAAAAACCTACGGCGGAGGCTTTGTTAATTTCATCAAATATATCGGTTCTTTTTTCTCATTCTTTTCAATTGCAATGGGTTTCTCACTACATAACACTATTGCGGTTTTAGAAGGCCATTTTGGCAAGAAAAGCGACTTTGTAAGAACTCCAAAATTCAATATTAAATCATTGACCGATAGCTGGAAAAACAATAAATATATCCGTAAAAAACTTTCTCCAAATGTAATCATAGAAGGTTTGTTAGCTCTTTATTTTGCGTTTGGAATGTATAGTGCGTTTATTGTAGGAGATCAAGGAGGTGACTTCGGTTTATTTCCCTTTCACTTCATGTTATTTATCGGATTTGGATACGTGTTTTATAAGTCTGTTTTTTCGAAAGCTTAAATGTTTTTCCTAAAAAAATACAATGATGGTTTACTGACTGGTTTTCTTCTAGTTCTTTATTTTATCTTTGCTCATTTTTTAGAAAGAACCTCTTTTTCCCTATTAGTTTTTGGTTGGATTGGCCTATTTGCAACAACCTATCTTTTATTCATACAAAAAAAAGATAACTTTGTTTTTTTAGCCAGCATTTCTGTTGTTTTCAGGTTGGCTTTCTTGTTTTCGATACCTAATTTATCTCAAGACTTTTATCGCTTTATTTGGGATGGACGTATGCTTTTGGAAGGGTTAAATCCATACCTATCATTACCCGAAGTTTTTATTCAACAAAAAAACTACCCAGTAAATCAAGCCATAGAATTATACCATGGCATGGGAAAAATGAATGGAAGTCATTATACCAATTACCCTCCCATAAATCAACTTTGTTTTTTTGTCGCAGCTTTCATATCCAATAAAGATATCTTGGGCGCTGTTATAGTCATGAGAATGCTCATCATATTTGCAGATATAGGTATTTTAATATATGGTAAAAAATTACTCGAGAAGTTAAAACTACCTACCTCTAACATTTTTCTATATATTTTAAATCCATTTATAATTATTGAACTCACTGGTAACTTGCATTTTGAGCCTATAATGCTTTTTTTCTTAGTTTTTAGCATGTATCAATTACACCAAAATAAGTGGATTTCTAGCGCTATTCTTTTGGCTTGTTCAATTTCTGTCAAACTAATTCCACTGTTATTTCTTCCTTTGTTTTATCAATATTTTGTAAAAACAGCAACTAGTTTTCTTTCTGGCATTAAAAAGTTAATTGGCTTTTATTTGGTTGTCAGTACAACTCTTATATTTTTATTCTTTCCTTTCTTATCGATTGAATTTTTCTATAATTATAGTGATTCTGTTAGTTTGTGGTTCAAAAATTTCGAGTTTAACGCAAGCGTTTATTACCTTGCTAGAGAGATAGGCTATGCATTCACAGGATACAATCAAATTGCCATTATAGGAAAGATAATGCTTGCTTTTACCATTATCTATTTAGGCGTAATTACCTTTTATAAAAAAACAGTAACCACTCAGCAATTACTAACATCAATGTTGTTTGCTCTATCTTTTTATTACTTTACCACTACAACAATGCATCCTTGGTATTTAGCCAGCTTAATTATCCTTACCGTTTTTACAAAGTATCGATTCCCTGTTGTATGGAGTTTGGTGATTATTTTAAGTTATCAGGCTTATGCCAACGTGCCTTGGAAAGAAAATTTATGGCTGGTAAGTATCGAATATGCCATCGTATTTAGCTTTATCATCTTTGAATATAGACGCCACCTTAATCTATTAAGAAAAAGCTAACCTATCTTTTAATGCTCATCTGATTGGTTTTTTGTAATATTGTTATTAATTTTTTCCAACATTCATGAAAAGACTCACTATTAAAGACATTGCAAAACATTTAAATGTTTCCATCTCTACTGTTTCAAAGGCCCTAAATGATAGTTACGAAATTAGTGAAGCTACCAAAGAAAAAATTAGAAAATACGCCAAGGAAAACAATTACCAGCCCAACGTTACTGCCTTAAGTTTAAAAAGCAGAAAAACAAAAACGATAGGTATCATTATACCTAACATGTTAAACTACTTTTTCGCCCAAGTTTTTAAAGGAATTGAAAAGGTAGCAAGTCAAAAAGGATATAAAATTATTTCCTGTATTTCGAATGAATCTTATGAAAAAGAAGTTGAAACCATACAAATGCTTTCAAATGGCAGTATTGATGGCTTTATTTTGTCTTTGGCAGAAGAAACCATTATAAAAAATGATTTTAAACACTTTGACGATACGATTAATGACGGAATTCCAATTGTGATGTTTGACAGAATTGCGGAAAATGTTAACTGTGACAAAGTAATAACGAATGATTTTGAAGGTACTGTTAATACCGTTAAACATCTTTATAGACTTGGACATAAAAATATTGCGTTTATATCTACCATAAGTCATTTAAAAATTGGCCAAAGAAGGCATTTGGGTTACTTAAAAGGATTGGAAGATTTACATATTCCCTTTAACAAAAATTTAGTTATCAATATTTATGAGGAAGATTATAAAAAATACGAGTCAATTTTGACGCCTATATTTGAAAACAATGCGATAGATAGCGTTATCACAACCGACGAATCCTCTGCTGTTGCCGCTATGAAAGTCGCGCAAAAAAAAGGGTATAAGATCCCTGAAGAATTCTCAGTAATTTCTTTTTCTAATGGTATTCTAGCAAGACATTCTAGTCCAAAAATGACCACCGTGAGCCAACATGGAGAAATTATGGGATCAACCGCAGCTGCAATGTTAATAGAAAAACTAGAAAATAAAGAAACAAACACTACGGCAAAAACTAAAGTTATTAAAACAGACTTAGTGGTTAGGGAATCAACAAGACCTATTCCTTCAAATTAAACTAAACATACCCAATACTTATCGGGCTATTTTATAGTTATAACAAAAATAAAACCCACTCAAAATTTGAGTGGGAAAAATTGCTATGAAAAAGAAAAAGAAAGTGGTTTATTCAACCACATTTCAAATATACAAATCTTTTTTTATTTACAAAATTTTTTTACAAAAAATCATTCTACCTTAAGTACAACATGATTCTTTTTCAAATACTTATCACCAGATTCCTGACAAATAGCAAAGCCATTCTCATTAAAAGATAAGCGGTGTCCATATTCACTAACCCAACCGATTTGTACTGAGGGGTTTCCGACAACCAAAGCATAAGGTGATACATCTTTGGTAACCACTGCTCCTGCTCCAACAAAAGCAAACTCTCCAATGGTGGTATTGCATATTATCGTCGCATTAGCTCCAATACTTGCCCCTCTCTTCACAATCGTTTTTTTATATTCATGCTGCCTATTTATATTACTTCTTGGATTAATGACATTGGTAAAAACCATTGAAGGCCCCAAAAAAACATCATCTTCGCAAATTACACCAGTATATATGGACACATTGTTTTGTACTTTAACATTGTTACCCAAAACTACTTCTGGAGAAACTACCACATTCTGACCAATATTACAATATTTTCCAATTTTACAGTTAGGCATTATATGACTAAAGTGCCATATTTTTGTTCCTTTGCCTATAAGGCAACCTTCATCAATTACTGATGTTTCATGTGCGAAAAAATCTTCTCTGTTCTTCATAATTAAACAAAAGTAAAAAACTCAACCTAAATCAGTTGAGCTTTTCAAACTATTCTACCATAAATGTGATCGGTAGGGTATACCTGACCTTTACTGGTTTATTGTTTTGCTTTCCTGGCGTAAATTTCGGGATCTTTGTAACAACCTTTTCAGCTTCTCTCTTTAAGATTGCGTGTGGCGCTCTTATTTTTAAATCAATAATCCTCCCTGATTTATCAATAACAAACTGAGTAGCTATCTTATACTTTCCCGATCTCATTCCTAAATCCTGAGCGATTTCAGCGTTGAAATATCGTCTCACATGGATACTGATTTTTCTTTCTAAACATTTTCTACCCTCCTGTTCATTTAACCCTTCGCATCCTTTAAAAACAGGTGCTTTCTGAAGGTTAACCATAAATACAGGGTCATCACTATCTACAATATCATCCTCTGCAGCCTCTGGTAATCCAGCAATATCTATATCTGGCTGATCTTCATTCGTAGGCAAATCGATTACATCATTCGCAGATTCCGTGTTATCCACTATCTTAGGGTTTGTTATATCAACCTTACTATTGCTTTTTTCAGGCGTTTTTTCCTTGGTTACGTGTTGTTTAGGCTCTCTCTCAAAAATAATAGTTTTATCCTCTAATAAATCTCTTTCAAAGACATCATCTTTAATCGACCATGCTAGGTCTTCTTTAATTAAAGTTTCGTGTTCTAACGTGAAATAGACTATCGTCAGTACTAAAACTAATCCGAGTTGCGTGAATACGGTTGAAAATTTTTCAAGTTGTTTTCTTGGTTCTTTTTTTGGCATTTTCATAGTACATTATTTTAAGTTAATGTTCTATTAAAAACAAGAAACGTGCCAATAAAAAAAGCAACCCAAAATTGGATTGCTTTTTTATATCTTATCGTTGTATAAAACTATTCTACATTAAACGAAATCGGTAAGGTATACCCAACTCTTACAGGTCTTCCTCTTTGTTTACCCGGTTTCATTTTTGGTAACTTTTTCGCGATACGAATTGCTTCTTTCTTTAATCTAGGGTGTGGTGCCCTTGCATTGATATCTTCAATGTTTCCAGTTTTTCCAATTTTGAATATCAAATATATTCTTTTCTTACCTGGTGACAATCCTAACTCATTTGCTAATTCAGCATCAAAATAACGCTTTACATGCTTCTGCATTTTTTTATTTAAACATGCTTTCTTCTGAGCTTTTGAACCCGTACAACCTGGAAATACAGGTACATCTTCAATAATTGAAAAAGGTACATCTTCAACAACCTCTTCTTCTTCTTCAACTTCTTCTATCTCTTCTACCTCTACTGCTTCAGACTCATCTGTTTCTGTAGATTCTATCACCGTCTCTTCAACTTCTTTTTCATCCTCAACGATTTCAATCTTTTCAGGTGCTGGTGGTGGTGGTGTTTTTGGTTGAGGCTTTGGTGGCTCAGGTTGGATCTCAATCGTCTCGTCTTCAATATCTGATGCCATATCAGCCATTCCTAATTCTCCATATTCTTTATCGTATGTTTTGTTTTCAATTGCCACATACGTTACAAATAAAGCTAAAACCAAACCTAACTGAACAAACAGCTTGCTGTAATTTTCTAGGTTTGACTTTGGATTTTTCTTAATTTCCATCCTTTATGTTTTTAATAGTTCGCTAATTTAATTAATTTATTTCAACTTTTACAAGCTAATTTTTTAAATAGTACGTTTTTTATAAAAAAAAGAGCTAAACAGTGCAAAAGCCAAAACGATTCCTACCGAATTTGCCATGATATCATAATACTCTCCTGTTCTATACAACACTACCGTTGCTTGTAAAACCTCAATAATTATGCCGTAAATTAAACATCCAATGAGTACACTATACAATTGTTGTTTTGTTTTAACTACAGCCAATAGCCATAACAAGGCAAGAAAGAAATAAGCAATGGTATGTTGTAGCTTATCGATATGTTTTATTGAAACTATCTGTTTATCGAGTTTCATTAAACTAAGAATAGCGATACTTATGGTTATAAGCACCGCTATTGCAATTCTAAGTTTTTTATCCTTGAACAAGTTTTTTATACGCGTCAGCATTTAACAAGTTTTCTAATTGTGATGTATCTGAAATCTTTACCTTAATCATCCATCCTTTTCCATAAGGATCAGCGTTAACTAATTCTGGTTTATCTTCTAATTCTTCATTGAATTCAATTACCTCACCAGATAAGGGCATAAATAAATCAGATACTGTTTTAACAGCTTCTACTGAACCGAAAACCTCTTCAATATCTAAGGAGTCCTCTAAGGTATCAACATCAACATAAACGATGTCACCTAATTCTCCTTGCGCAAAATCTGTAATCCCTATTGTTACTGTATCTCCTTCAAGTTTTACCCACTCGTGATCTTTTGTGTATTTTAATTCTGATGGAATGTTCATTGTGTTGTTTATTTTATATTCTTTGTTTGTTTTAGTTTCCTAAGTTATATACTAAATTGATTCCGGCATTTACTGATTGTCTAGGAAAAGTGGTAGATATCGCATAGTTAAATGTTTGGTGATTATAATAAAATGACGCCGTTAAATTTTGATTTAAATTATAATCTGCTAAAAACTTTATACCAAAGAGTCTCTCTCCTCCTGTTACCTGATTGTTCACCTCATCAACGCTTCTTATAATTGTTAAATTATCTCTAAATGAAATATCAGCTCTAAAATTGATATCTCCTTTCAAGGTTTCTTTCTTTCCTGTAAATCGGGTTACAAATTTAACATCTCTAATCTTATATCCAAATCCAAATACATATTCTGTTCCATTAATATCCGTAATCGTATTGTTATTAAAGTTTAATGTTAAACTTCTATCTCTTCTAATTTCCCCTTTAAAAGACAATGAGTTTTTCATTCTAAAGTCTACTTTTATTAAAGGTGAAAATTCATCAATCAAAGTTGCTGACGAAATTAATAGTTCTGGTTGATAATTACCAGAAGTATTTGTTTCTGTTATGTTCTGAGAATTGTACTGTAGGTTATTGGTGTAATTACCAATTGTATATGATGATTTATAGCCATGCGACACGGTGAAAGAAGAGAAACTTTTCTTAAACCATTTATATTTCATAAAACCGTTATAGCGCAAAGTCCAGTTAGGTATAGGGATATCTCTAAAAATCCCAGTATTTATTGAATTGGGGCTGTTTCCTGAATATGCTGCTATAAAAGCAGGTAACATAACCTGCTGTCCATTCTCTTTAAATCCAGTTATCGGCTGTTGGGTGCTTTGCAACCTGCTAGCTATGGTTCTTCTGTAATCTAAAAAGTTTTGATAAAGCGTTTCTTCATTTGCAAACATCGTACCCATCATAAAGTGACTTACACTATAATTTCCTGTTTCAAAGGCTTTTATACTAGTATTCTGTTCAAAGCCGCCAATTCCATCTGCTACAACATCTAGCTGTTGGGTGATATTGCTTGTTCGAATTCTATTCCCTCTAAGATCGATGGTCAAACTTTTTAAAGGTTTAACAGAAATAGTATAGTCTAGCTTATTATTACTGGTTTTGCCATAATTCTTGTTGTAATAGCTATCATCAGGGTTATTAGGGTCTCGTGTTACTAACCAACCATTCGAAATAGCATTCGTTAAAATATCTGTTTGACTACCAAAAACAAAACCAAATGTTGGAGCCAATCCTCCTCCATAGTTGTTTCTTCCCAGAAAACCGACTGAAGGTCTATATCCTTGCAATAAAGTTCCATTATTTTGGCTATAGCTTATTTTTGCTCTTTTCACTGATGTTAAAACATCATACAAGCCTTTTAATGCCTTTTGCCCTAGGCTTGCATTCTTTTTAAGCTTAAGTTTCTTGGCACCTTGCTCACTTGCTAATTTCAATGATCCTTTCTTTACTGGTGCTTTTTTTCCTTTTTTAACAAGTAATTTATCTAATTTTAAGGTTTTATAGAGCCTACCAAAATCGATAGATGTGTTTAAATTATGAGTATTGGCATTCTGAATCATATTACCAACCTTATCTTTAATATCGCCAATTACTTCGCCTGCATCGTTATATAAAGGACTTTGAGAAGTTCCTTGCCAATCAAAATCTGCCGTATACCCATAGTCAGCGGTTATAAAGCTTAAATATGGTAATTTATTAATTGGAACTTTATAGGTAGTATTTAGTTTTTGATGATAGCTATTTGGCCTTCCTAAGTCAAAAAATTTGTCATAAATTTCTAGGTTTTCATCTTGCCCAAAGCTGTCGTAAATAAAACTATTGGTTGCATTAAAATTTAACTGCAACGACTTCGACAAATCAAAACCAACGGTATAATCCCAATTAAATGCAAAATTTCGCTGTTTTAACTCTGGTTGAGGAGATAATCCCTCTATAAGGTTTCTTGATTGTTGAGAGCTATAATTCCTATTAATTCTTGAGTTTACAGCAATCGTTTTGGGTACTGGGTTTAGGTTAAAATCTTTAATAAACCTCAAATATTTATTGTTAACTACTTTCAATTTCTTAAATGGCTCAATTACAAACGGTTTAAAATTAAAATTGTAATTCGCTCCAGCCATTAAGTTTTGATTTACATATTTTTCTATGTTATAGTCTTTGTGATATTCTTCGTTAAATGAATATGAAACTGAAAAGTTTTCGACATCATAGAACTTTTGCTTTTTCGTACTTTTCGGATTCCTATTCTTTTTAACATTTATAAAGCTAATGCTTTTTCTTCTTGTATAATCTTGTGAGTTTTTACTATTTGGGTTTTTATCAATTGCATCTTCCAATTTAATATCTTGAAATTGCGGGTCATATTTAGGATCTCTAAATTCTTCCCCATAACTATAGCTCATCGGCACCTGCATGTTCCATTTTTTTGGCATCAAAATTTTATCTAATTGGACTGTGGTGGCTATATTATAGTTTTTTACTTCCTCAATACTTCTTTGTTGCACTCTATCTTCTACATTTCCAAATCCGACTGTAGACATTCTACCCCCTATAGAAATATTTGCTACATCTGCTAAATTAGCATCCGCATTTACAACGGCAGCCCATCCTCCTTTATTATCAAAACCAACTACTCGTAATTCATTAAACCAAATCTCGATAGTTTTTGGTGATGCAGATTCGTTTTTAATCCCCAACATTACGGTTCTAATTTGAGCCAATGTCGGATTTCCTCGCACAGATATTTTTAATCCATTTGAACTAACACCTGAAAAAACATTTGAGGCACTTCCTGTTCTTTCTAACTTTAAATTTGCCAGTTCCTCTAGAAGTATATCCAAATTGTTTTCAACAGGCCAAACTTTATCTGCTATAGGGGTTCCTGAATTACTAGAATAAATTAAAGGTTTTTCAATTTCATAATAATTTTCACTCAAGTCTGTTCCTAAACGAATGAGAGCAACAGTTTCAGTATTTTGTCCTTGTTGCGCTATTCTATTTGGATCTTCAGCATGCAAAAACATACGTAAATTTTTATATCTACGCATGTCAATACTAATATTTTTATATATTGTTCTTGTTGAATCTGCAGGCAGGTCTGTTACTTTCAATGTTACCGATTGCTCGTTTTGTCGCTGAACTCGATTCGTTCCTTGTAGTCGTTCCCTTTCTATTCCTGGAGGCAATTGGTATCTATCACTGTTCTGTTCAATATTAACAACCCCTATTTCAAAATTATTCAACTCAGTGTCTGGCACATTTTGCGTGTATCTTCTCCAGTCACTTCGCACCAGCTCTAACTCTCCAAATCGAAGTACAACTGGTACTTTAAATTGTGTCATGAACATTCGAACAAAGCGTATACTATTAAAATCTGTAATGCCATTAATTGGTGTACCCCCTTTCACTGGAATTCTAAACTGATACCATTTTGTGGTACGAACCTGTCCATTTGATAAGGTTACGGAACTATTTTTAACATCAACAATATGATTAAACCCTACCCCTTTATCCAGTTCTGTTTTACTTAAAGGTACTTCATATTCAAAGTAACTATTTACAGGATTCATAGTTTGATCCTTGTTAATGTCTTCTGTGTCCGGATAGGTTGTTGATGAAGTTGGGTACGATTCGTTCGATTGCCCCGGTGTTGGTGAATTTCCTTGTGTGTTGTTAAAGTTCTTGTATCGTGTCAAAATTGATGCATTACCGGCATCCAATTCACTTCCTCTAAAAAACTGAAAATTATCCCCTGAAGGATCAGATAGTGCCCTGTATTCAGCAGGATACGACGACACACTATTAAAATCACTTTTCTCTTCAGCATCATTTAATCCGTCCAACCCAACATCTTGATTTACTCTTGCTCCTTCATCCGTAGCAAAAGCATATAATATTGATGGGTTCATAGGAGTAAAACCCCATACTGATTCTCTTACATTACTCCCATTCGTTTTAATTCCATCTTCTGGCAATCCGTTTTCATATTGCTTGCTACCATCACGTAAAATATCTTCCGAAATATTTCCTAAATTAATAAATAGCTTACCATGATTAGAAGGATCTTTAGGGTTTAAACCATTCGTTAAGCCCTCTCCTTCAGATATCGAGTAATTTTCATAAGGATCCATTAACCAGAACTGGATATATTCTACATTGGCCTGCTCAAAGTTATTGGTGGTTAGTGAACGCATAATTCCTCCCCAGTTTTCTTCAGGTTTTTTAAGCGTTACTTTATCATTGTCTGGGTTAATATCAACTTCATCTGCATTTATGTTAAAATTATATGGCCCTCTCTCCGATGGGTAAAACGCTAAATCTAATGTTCTAACTAAATTCTGCTGCGTGATATCTAAGTCTATATCAAACAACTCTTCATATTTTATTTGACGGACCTCATCTCTAGATAGTTCATTCTCATTTATATTGCTTGGTCTATTTGTACTTCCATAAAAAAGTTGGTCTACGTTATACCACGCAATTTTGGCTCTTTTATTATTATACACCAAGTTATTCACCTCTTTTCCTTCCGTCTCCAATCCTTGCGATTCCGGTGTACTTGCCAAAAACCACTGTTGTGGAGCATTTAAGTTAATCGGGATCTGTGACGCCTCAAAATCATCTAAGTATGACGTTGCCGTTCCATTTACATCAATCCCACTTGGTGAACCTGGCATCAAATAGGCCATGTCTGCCCTTACCGAAACGTTCGACGCTACATCTGTCTCTACAAATGGTAGTTTATTTACTAATCGTGTCAAATAAGGAACTTCAGATGAGTAATCTAAATTTAACCCAATCATGGTATTATCAATAGGTTCTCCTCCAAAATTAACTTTTGGTGTTATCGGTTTTTCACTAACATTTAAAAAAGTTCCTCCTAAGGTGAAGTTTTCAGAGAAGCGATGCTCCACATCTACCCCTATAAATGTTTTTCTTTGTTGGTTAAAAAATGTATTGTTTTCAACGGTTGCGTTAATCGGAATCCCAGAAGCTTCTAAGCCTGGATCTAAAATCTGCACTTTACCAATTTGGTAGTCAACTACATAATCAATCCCCTCTACCAATTGCCTTCCCCCTGCGGTTACCTGAACTGAACCTCTTGGAATGTTAAATGCTCCGAGCGAAATCCCTCTACTAGACTCTGACTTATAATACCCCTTTAAAAAGAACTTATCTTTATTTTGGTATTCGTTTTTTGCCTGAATTTTAGTGGTTAAGTATAATTCTTCAAACAAATATTTATCTTTATCTGCTCCAACTAATTTCGTGTCTAAATACGAATTTTCACCGAAAGGTTCTGGATCTGGAAAGATCACATAGCCTTTTTCTGAATTTACTGTTGCTCCTTCAATAAAATCAAAAAACCCATCTCCACCAGGTACCTGATACTGACTCTGATCAAGCCTATCAATATGAAAAACCTGCATTAATGGTGTGTTCTCTATATTCGAAAGGTCTGCATTTTGTAAGGTATTTTGTAGCGTCCCTGTTTCATCATCACGATATAATAACTCAAATCGAAATCCTGCTTGTTGAAGTGTATACGAACTAATGGCATATACATTCTTCATCATTAATCGCCAAGTTGGAAACGCTTTTGTGTTATCTGTTGGTCTTGTCGTTGTTAATATTTCACTTCTTAGTAATTTGACAACTAAATTGGCTGGCGCAATAACACCATCGTTTGAAAACTCACCTACTTTAAACACTGTTTTATCACTAATAGCTCCATTTTCAGTTGCTCCTACCACCGTGTATTCATAGGCTACGGCTAATACTTCTCCGTCATTCAATCTTCTATTTAATGATATAAACCCTAACTGTGGATGTAACCTATAATCATTGGGTTGTAATTTTCGAGCATTCTGTAAATACGAATAATCTGTTCCTTGTGTTGTTCCTGTAATACTTGCATTAGTAAATGCATTAGTTATGGTTGAAACATCCCTAATTTCACCATTTTCAGTTAATAACTGCCCTAATTTATTAACCTCGTTATAGGGTAAATTAGTTCCTGTCACCTGAACCGGTATAACACTTGGGTCAATTACGGTGTTATTCACTAAATTATCTGATGTCGCATTAGAGTTAGATTCTCCTAAATCGGCAATTGCAACGATACTTCTAAAATCAGCTACATTCTGCGTTCTATTCGTAATCCAAACTTCAACTCTTGTGATATTAATAGGGCTGTTTATTAAAGGGTATTGTTTCAGTGCTGATTTATAATTCTCTCTAAAATATTGTGACAAGAAAAAATGACGGTCATTGTCATAATCTGTTGCTCTTAACTCAAAATCCTCAATGGTAGCACCACCTTCTGCAACGACTGTTTTTGACTGAGAATTTTGTTGTGAAAATGCCGCTACTACTCGAGTTTTCCCGAACTGTAAGTCCGCTTTTACTCCAAAAAGAGCTTGTGCTCCGTTTATTAATGAGTTCTTAATTGGCATACTAATATTACCCGCATCAATTCCTTGTATGATATCATCTTCTGTTGGGCTATATTCTAATTTTATTAAATTCTGAAAATCAAATGTTGATTGGGTATCATAATTCGCAGTAACTTTTAAACGTTTACCTACTTTTGCCTGTAAACTAGCACTTATTTGTTGATCAAAATCGAATGTAAAACTGCTTTGGTTATCAATAGAAATTTGTGGGTTTTCATTATTTTGATAGACACCGCCCAGCTTGATATTCACCTGACCTCTTGGAGTTACCTCAACGGTGTTGCCTCCAAAAAGAGATTCAAAAAACTTGGAGTTTACATAGTATTTAGGTAATAGGTTTTTTCTGGCTTTTTTGTTTCCTTTTTTTCTTGAATTAGTCGCATCTACCTTTTCTTTAAAATAGTCTTTCATATCATTTTTTAAACGATACTTCTCATATTCATTCGGTGTCATAAATATTGGAGTACCAATATAATAATCACCGATTTTTTCAACTAAGACAAACTTATTTAAGGCTTTGTCATACGTTACTTGAAATTTTGAAGGATTGTTTAAAAATAGCTTTCCTCTCTGATTGTACTTAAAGTTATATTTAAGCGGTACAACTGTATCATTTTTTACAACCTGTTCATTAGTATTGGAAACACTTTGCGAAAACGAAACAACACTTACTAATAAAGTAAGTGCTGTAAATAATTTATTGATAAACGTCTTTTTCAACCCTGTTATAAGTTTTTTAACGCCAGTTTAATAAGCTGTTCTACGGTAGCTTCTGGCGTTTCTTTTATTATACTATTCATTACTTTATCGGCTTGCTTACGTGCAAATCCTAATACCTCTAAAGCAGATAACGCTTCTTCTTTATTAGTATTGTTTTGCAGTACAGAAACTTCATCTAAATCGAACGTTTTTAAAATTTTATCTTTTAAATCAACGATTACCCTCTGGGCTGTTTTTGCGCCAATTCCTTTTACCGATTGAATTAGTTTGACGTTTTCAGAAGCTATAGCTTGTTGAATTTCTTCGGAAGTCATCGATGAAAGCATGGTTCTTGCTGTACTTGGCCCTACACCAGAAACCGAAACTAATAATCTAAAGACTTCTCTTTCAGTTTTACTAATAAAACCATATAAAGTATGTGCATCTTCTCTTATAGATAGATGCGTATATAAAACAATGTTCTCATCCGCTGGTAACGATGAAAATGTATTCAAAGAGATATGCAATAAATATCCAACGCCATTACAATCTACCACAGCGTATGTTGGATTTTTCTCAACTAGCCTTCCCCTTAATTGTGTAATCATCTATTCTTTTTTTCGATTGTCTAAAGTAGAAAAATTATTTGTTTTTAAAAATTCTCTTTTCCAAGGATTTAGACTTGTTTTATTAATGCTTTATTCTGCGCATCTATTACAGCTACTGCCGCCATATTAACCATTTCGTCTACACTTGCGCCCAACTGTAAAATATGTACTGGTTTACTCATTCCAAGTAATATTGGCCCTACTGATTCGACATCGTCTACTTGTTTCATTAATTTATACGTAATATTCGCCGCATCAAGATTAGGAAATATTAGTACATTTACTTTCTTTCCATTTAACTTAGAAAAAGGAAACTCTTTGGCTAATAATTCCGGATTTAAGGCGAAATCTGCCTGCAACTCACCATCAACCACCACATTCGGGAAGTTTCTATGAATATAGGCAACTGCTTCTCTTATTTTTACAGAGCTTTCAGATTTGGCAGATCCAAAATTTGAAAAGCCAAGCATTGCTACATTGGGTTTCATCCCAAACATTTTCGCTAGTACTGATGTTAACTGTGTAATTTTTGCTAAATCTTTAGCAGTTGGGTTAATATTAATGGTGGTATCTGCTAAAAACATAGGGCCTTGTTTTGTAAGCATTAAGTTGGTAGCGGCAACCCTAGTAACTCCTTTATCTTTTTCAATGAGCTCTAACATAGGCTTAACTACTGAGGCATATGGTCTTGAATAACCCGTTATCAAGGCATCTGCCTCTCCGCTATTCACCATCATTGCCGCGAAATAATTACGTTCACGCATTAATTTTCTCGCTTCAAAAAATGTCACTCCTTTTCGTTGGCGTGTTTTCCAAAATATTTCAGCATACCTATCTCTTCTCTCTTTTTCTTCATCGGTTTTGGGGTCAATAATTAGCACCTCTCCCAAAAAGCCTAACTCTTCTTTTAATTCTAAAATAACATCTTTTCTACCCAGTAAAATCGGAGTACCCATTTTCTCTTCATAAACTCTTTGTGCTGCCTTTAATACATCTAAATGATCCGCTTCTGCAAATACAATTGTTTTCGGGTTCTTCTTAGCACGATTATGTAACAATCGTATTTCTTTACTCCCTGTTCCAGACCTATCCATCAATTCTTCTCTATACTTCTCCCAATCTTCAATAGGCTCTTTTGCCACACCTGAACTCATTGCTGCTTGTGCAATTGCTGGAGGGATTTCGTAAATTAATCTTGGGTCAAAAGGCTTGGGTATAATATAATCTTTCCCAAACGAAAGACTTATTTCATCATATACGATATTCACCTGTTCCGGTACTGATTTTTTAGCCAAATCTGCTAATGCATGCACCGCTGCCATCTTCATTTCCTCATTGATTTTTGTTGCTCGAACATCTAAAGCACCTCTAAAAATAAATGGAAACCCTAAAACATTATTTACCTGGTTAGGATGATCAGATCTTCCTGTTGCCATAATAATATCATCTCTTGTTGCCACTGCAATGTCGTATGAAATTTCTGGTTCAGGGTTCGCCATAGCAAAAACAATAGGATTTTTCGCCATAGACAATAACATTTCTGGAGTTACCACATTTCCTTTAGACAAACCAATAAAAACATCCGAATTATGCATTGCTTCTTCCAACGTATGTACGTCTTTATCGGTAGCAAATTCCTTCTTTTGTGATGTTAAGTGTTCTCTGTTTTTTCGTATCACTCCTTTACTATCACACATAACCACATTTTCTCTCTTCACTCCAAGAGCTAAGTACAAACGGGTACATGAAATTGCCGCAGCTCCAGCTCCATTAACAACAATCTTCACCTCTGAAATACTCTTTCCGTTAATTTCTAAAGCGTTTTTCAAAGCTGCCGCAGAAATAATAGCCGTTCCGTGCTGATCATCGTGCATTACGGGAATATCTAATTCTTCTTTTAATCTTCTCTCTATCTCAAATGCCTCAGGAGCCTTAATATCTTCTAAATTAATCCCTCCAAAAGTTGGAGAAATTGCCTTTACTGTTTCCACAAATTTATCTACATCTGTAACGTCAACCTCAATATCAAAAACATCTATATCTGCAAATATTTTAAAAAGCAATCCTTTACCTTCCATAACTGGCTTTGAGGCTTCTGGACCAATATCACCCAATCCTAAAACTGCCGTACCATTCGAAATAACCGCTACCAAATTGCTCTTTGCAGTGTATTTGTATACATTGTTTTTATCTTTCGCAATCTCCAAACAAGGTTCAGCAACACCCGGTGAATACGCTAAGGATAAATCGTGTTGTGTTGCATACTTTTTCGTTGGAACAACAGATATCTTTCCTGGTCTTGGTTTCGCATGATATAATAAAGCTTCTCGTCTTTTTCTAGATTCGCTCATAATGGTGTTATTTATATGAACTTACAAATATACATTTTGTTATGAAGTAAAATAATTTACACCTGATAAAAGTAATATTTAACATCCTTTGATTGATACATTTTAATTCCATGTTACTATCTGAAATTTTGAATCTATGAAAACACCTATCAAAAGGCACTAATATCGAAAAAACAATACAGGTTTTGAACAGGTCTAAAAGAACAGCAAGATGATTTTGTTTACTCGTATAAACAAACTTATACATTTTACGTATCCTGTAAAAAAGAAATATTTCGTTGCAGTCCAGAAAATTTAGTTCTTTTAACGGCCGATTTTTTAAATACTTTACTAAATGTTTCTTGCGTTAATTCTAACCAATCTTTTTTAGTCATTTCTAGTAAATTCTCCTTCGGAGAAAACAATGGTTCTGAATGTGGTTTTGAAAAACGATTCCAAGGGCATACATCTTGACATATATCACAACCAAACATCCAATTTTGTGTTTTATCTTTAAAGTCAGAAGGTATTGAGTCTCTTAACTCAATAGTTAAATAAGAGATACATTTACTTCCATCAACGGTATTATTGGGTAAAATAGCTTCTGTAGGACACGCATCAATACAACGTGTGCATTTACCGCAATGATCTGTAGTAAAAGGATGATCATATGCCAATTCTAAATCAATAATGAGTTCCGCCAAAAAAAAGAAAGAGCCTTGTTGTTTTTGAATTAGTAACGAGTGTTTACCGTTCCAACCCAACCCCGATTTTTCTGCCCAAGCACGTTCTAATACAGGCGCAGAATCCACAAAACAACGCCCTGACACTTCTCCTATTTCATCTTTTATGGATGTTAATAATTCTTTTAATTTATCCTTAATTACATGGTGATAATCCTGCCCATAAGCATATTTGGAAAGTTTGTAACTGTCTCCTTTCTGAGTTTCTTCTGGGAAATAATTATACGATAGTGATATTACTGATTTGGCTCCTTCAACCAACAATCGTGGATCTAATCGTTTATCAAAATGATTTTCCATATAGCGCATCTCTCCATGAAAACCATTTCTCAACCACTTTTCTAAACGCGGTGCTTCTTCCTCTAGAAATTCGGCTTTCGCAATACCACAGGCTAAAAACCCCAATCTTTTAGCTTGAGATTTTATAAAATCAGAATATTGCTCTTTTGTTTTCACTGATACGGCTCATTTTAAACCACAAAATTACCAAAACTTTTATTTTTATACTTTTCTTAGCCTTATGTTAACAAATAAATACGGAACTTTGTTCGTTAGCATCTGTAAATTAAATATTTTCACTATGAAAAAAGTTTCTAAAATAGCCATTGGTATTGTACTTACGGTTTTTGTTTTGTTGGTAAGTATCCCTCTATTGTTTCAAGACAAAATTGTCGGTCTCATAAAAGAAACCATCAATAACAATATTAATGCACAGGTTGATTTTTCTGATGGTAGCTTAAGCTTACTAAGAAATTTCCCAAGTGCTTCTGTCAAACTTTCCAATGTTTCTGTAATTAACAATGCACCTTTTAAAGGAGACACTTTGTTATATGCAAAGGACGTTGTTTTAAAATTAAAACTTACTGATCTTTTTAAAAATACTTCTGAGCAATTGTATATAAAGTCATTTACTATTGACAATGCCTTAGTAAATGTTCTTGTAAATGAGAAGGGTAATGCTAATTACGATATTACCATGCCTGCTAACACTGAAACATCCACCGAGCCTTCAGAACAAGAATCAACTTCTTCAAATTTCGCTTTGTCTATTGAAGAATACGGGATCACTAATTCAAGGATAAATTATCACGACAAAAAAGGAAAAACAACACTATCCCTTAGTGACTTTAATCATACTGGAAGTGGAGACTTTTCGCAGTCTAATTCGGAATTAAACACAAAAACGAGTACAACGATTTCTTTTGGAATGAATGGTGTTTCTTATGTCAATAATCAAAAAATCACCCTCGCTGCGGTTCTTGGTATGGATTTAGTGAATAACCGATTTTCTTTTTTGAAAAATGAGGCAACATTAAATAATTTACCCCTTGTTTTTAATGGATACATTCAAATCAATGATACCAACCAAGAGGTTGCCATAGATTTTAAAACTCCTTCTTCAGATTTCAAAAATTTTCTTGGGTTAATTCCTGAAATATACACTAAAAATATCGCAGGTATTGAAACAGCTGGGAACTTTGGTGTAGAGGGAAAAATACAGGGTGTTATTGATGATTTAAACATACCGAAACTAGACATTACAATGAATGCTACCAACGCTTCATTTAAATACCCTGACTTACCCAAAAGCGTACGTAATATTGCAATTAACGCGCAACTTAAAAACACTACCGGAAGAGTTGAAAACACTTTTGTAACGATTCATAATCTATCTTTTAAAATTGATGAGGATGTTTTTTCTGGAAAAGGATCTGCCTACCATTTAACAACAAATCCTAAGGTGAATGCTACTATAAAAGGAACATTAAATTTAGCTAATATCAACAAAGCTTATCCTGTCGAATTAGACAATGAATTAACCGGTGTTGTAAAAGCAAACCTACATACACAATTCGACCTAAACGCCATAAAGAAGAATATTGTTGAGCGCATTAAAAATGATGGAACTATTGAAGTAAATGATTTCGTTTTTTCTTCACAAGACATGGTAAATCCAATTGAAATTAAAACTACTAAAATAGATTTTGATCCGAGGGTCATTTCTTTACGTAAGTTTGAAGCTAAAACGGGTAAAAGTGATTTGAGTGCCAATGGTAGTATTCATAATCTTTTGGGCTTTTTACTGTCTAACAAAAAACTACAAGGTACTTTTAATGTAAAGTCAACTGATTTTTATGTGAGTGATTTTATGCAGAAAAGTACTGAAAAT
This sequence comes from Tenacibaculum profundicola, assembly GCF_057220795.1. NCBI lineage: Bacteria > Pseudomonadati > Bacteroidota > Flavobacteriia > Flavobacteriales > Flavobacteriaceae > Tenacibaculum > Tenacibaculum profundicola. Next base: position 2,473,098 of record NZ_CM170137.1, read on the forward strand.
AAAGATACGCCATCCGACGAAAATACGCCTTCTGAAGAACCATCTTCTGAAGAGTCTTTGAAAATTCCGGCTTTCTTAGATTGCAAAGTTCTCGCCGATGCGAAAACGGTTCATTACGACAATTTAACTCTTAAAAATGTACAAGGTACGTTATGGTTAAAAGATGAAAAAGCAACACTTCAGAACATGAATGCCTCTGTTTTTAACGGGCAAATAACATTAAACGGTGAAGTAAGTACGCAAAAAACAGAGCCTACTTTCGCCATGAAACTAGGTATTAATTCTTTTGATATTTCTCAATCTTTTAATAGCATGGATTTATTGCAAGCTCTGAGCCCTATTGCAGGGGCCATGGATGGTAAATTAAACTCAGATATCAACTTGTCAGGAAGTTTAAACAATGACTTCACCCCTAATTTAAGCACTATTACAGGAAAAGCGTTGGCAGAACTTTTAACAACTAAAATTAATCCTGAAAAGACAAAGGCCTTGAGTTTGTTGGATAGCCAATTGTCTTTTATTGATTTAACAAAGCTAGATTTATCGGATCTAAAAACGAAATTTTCATTTAATTCAGGAAAGGTAAAGGTGGCTCCATTTAAGTTGAACTATAAAGATATCGCTATTAATATTGGGGGAAGTCATGGTTTTGATCAAAGTATGAACTACGATGTTACCTTTGATGTTCCTGCAAAATACTTAGGAAGTGAGGTTTCTGGATTATTATCTAAGTTAAGTGCCAAAGATCAGAATATAACGGTACCTGTAACCGCTACCATTTCAGGGAACATGACATCTCCAAAAGTTCAAACAGATTTATCATCTTCCGTTTCAACGCTAAGTCAAAAATTGATCCAACAACAAAAAAACAACCTTGTGAACAATACCCTTGGTAATTTATTGGGCGGATCAAAAAAGGACTCCACTAAAACCTCAGCAAACGATACTCAAAAAACAGTTAAAAAGGTAACCGATGCACTAGGTGGTTTATTTGGCAAGAAAAAGAAAAAAGAAGCGAAGACAGAAAAGAAAAAATAACCATAAGCAACCTTTTAGAAAAAGCAGATGTCTTTAATTTTAAGCTTTTTTTGTAACAAACTTAACATTATTCAGTCATACTACTGATATAATGAACTTTAGATTTGTTACACTAATGCTAAACTGAAACCATGAGAAAAATTATTACACTTATTTGTTTATTGTTTTCAATGTTAAGTTTTTCGCAAATAAAAGGAACGGTTACCAATAAAAACGGAGAACCATTGCCTTTTGTAAGCGTCTATTTAGAAAATAGTATTGCAGGAGCAACCACAAACAACAATGGCAACTACATAATAGATATTTCAAAATCAAGAAATTACATTCTAATATTTCAGTTTTTAGGTTACAAAACGGTGAAACAGCCTGTTCTTGTTACTACATTTCCGCATACCCTCAACATCACTCTTGAAGAAGAGCAGGTTTCATTGGATGAAGTGCAAATTAATTCAAAAGAAAACCCCGCAAATCAAATTATAAGAAATGCGATCGCCAGTAAAGATAAAAACACAGATAAACTCGCAACATATACAGCCGATTTTTACTCTCGCGGGTTATTTAAAATTAAAAATGCTCCAAAAAAATTTCTCGGTCAAAATGTCGGTGACTTCGGTGGGGGTTTAGATTCTACTCGCAGTGGTATTGTATATCTTTCTGAAACTATTTCAAAAATAGCCTATCAAAAAAAGCCTAAAAAATTTAAAGAATATATTATTGCTTCAAAAGTATCGGGTCAAGACAACGGAATTAGCTTTAATCAAGCAGACGAAGTAAATTTTAACTTTTATGAAAACACCTTCAATCTTGCTGAAGCTCAAATGATATCTCCTATTGCTGATGTCGCTTTTGGATATTATAATTATAAACTAAGAGGAACTTTTTATGATACGAATGGTAAATTAGTGAACAAAATTGAGCTACTTCCTAAAAGAAAAAATGACCGCGTTTTTAGTGGCTTTATTTATATTGTTGAGGACGACTGGGCTATTTATGGAGTCAATATTAGCGTTTCAGGTGCACAAGTTGGTGTACCAATGATTAAAGAGTTGCACATTAAGCAGAACTACAATTATGTTTTAAAAACAAAGGCATGGGCATTGATTACCCAAACGATAGATTTTAAAGCAGGGATGTTAGGGATTAATTTTAACGGTCGTTTTTCAGCAGCTTACTCAAACTATAATTTTTCACCTGACTTTACTGGTACATTCTTTACCAATGAAGTGCTATCGTTCGCAAAAAATGCCACTAAAAAAGATCCCGTCTATTGGAATTCTATTCGTCCTGTTGACCTGACAACAGAGGAAATTGCTGATTATAAACTCAAAGACAGTATCAAAGCAATCAGGAAATCAAAAAAATATTTGGACTCCATTGATTCGAAAAGAAACAAATTTAATCTTCTGAACGTAATTACTGGGTATAGCTATGACAATTCGTATCAAAAATGGTCCGTTTCTATTTCCTCTCCCATCAGTCATTTGAGTTTTAATACTGTGCAAGGTTGGAACTCGACTTTAGCTATTGGTTTTGGTAAGAAATTAAACGATAATGGTAAAAGAATAAATACTGGTGTATCTGTAAACTATGGTCTTGCTGATAAAAAAACAAGACCTACTGCTTACTTCTCCTATAAGTGGAATAACACTACTTATCCTGTTTTAAAACTCTCTGGTGGTTTAACAACATCGCAGTTTAATGCTAAAAATCCGATTTCGCCATTTTTGAATACCATCAGTTCTGTTTTATTTGAGAGGAATTATATGAAAATCTATGAAAAGACTTTTATCAATGCCTCTTATTCACAAGAAGTAATTAATGGATTGCATCTTTATTCAAGCATTGAGTTCGCGGATAGAAAACCTTTGTTTAACAACACTAATTATGTGATGTTTCCTCAAACAGATGTGGACTATACTTCTAACAACCCCCAATATCCAAATGATTTTAGCAGCTCTTTTACACCGCATAATATGTGGACGCTGAGTCTTGGTGCTTCTATACAATTTGGTCAAAAATACTGGTCGTACCCCAACAGTAAAATAAACATTGGCAATAAAAAATACCCCTCACTTTACGTGGAGTATACGAAGAATTTTGGCTCTGGTAGAAATGAATGGAATTCAGATGTACTGTCATCACAGTTATACCACGATATTTCATTTGGTAATTGGGGAACCTTTACATACAAAGCTAAAGGCGGTTTGTTTTTAGAAAAGAAGAAAGACATCCCGTTTATGGATTATGCTCATTTTAACGGAAATCGTTTATCCGTTCCCAGAAGCAACTACCTAAACGAATTTTTAGCATTACCCTACTACTCCCTAAGCTCTAACGATAAATATGGTGAGCTACATGCTCAGCAACACTTTAAAGGAGCGCTTCTAAGCAAAATACCTTTGTTAAATCGATTAAATTTTCAATTGGTCGCTGGTGCTAAAGGATTGTTTACTGGTGGTAACAAGCCCTATTCAGAATTCTCTTTAGGGCTGGATAATATTGGTTTTGGTAAATGGCGCATTTTACGTCTGGATTTTGTGCAATCTAATTTTAATGGTCAAAAAGAAAATCGAGTTCTTTTTGGGCTGAAATTATAGAGCTATCTATGGCTTCAAATGAAATTTTTTGTACTGGTGAACGCCTATACTCTCTGCATAGAGATTCCTTGGTCGTATCTCATCGGAATGATAGTTATTTCTATATTTATTGGGGTAAAAAACATCTTATACTAGTACGCTTTATAACTTAAATAAAGAATCGACTACAATTTATACCCAATACTCAATAAAACAACTCTGGGCATAATATATGTTTTAGTATCAGAAATTAGATACTCTGAAAAACTATTGCTTTGTTTAAATGTTTCGTTTAACATATTTTGAGCTGTAACTTTAAAGTTCCACGGACTATCTTCTTTTTGATAAAATAAAGATACATTGGCAATAGAATAGCTGTTTTGTTGTCCTAATGTTTTATTTTCATAATCGTAATGGCTGTAGTCTCCTTTAAAAACAAATCCTTTTAAAAAACTGTGCTCTATATCCACAAAAGGTTCATTTGTTATAAATATTGAGTTAGCATTACTTGAAATATAGTTACCTATTGATCTTTTATATCCAAACTCAATTGTTGGGAAATTATCAAATAAAGTCTCAGCACTTAACCTATAAGAATAATTGGTGTTCATATTATTTGTAAAAGAGCTATTCACCTGTTGAAGAAAAGTTGATTTTCTGTAATCTCCTTGTATTTTATAACGCATCTCATTGATTTTCTTTCTAATGCTACCTCGTATACTCCAATTTTCATCAGGATTATTAAAAAGATCGATACTCACAAAACGATTGACACCATCGAAATCAACTGTATTTCTATAGCCTCTAATTTTCTTGGTGTAATTAGCACTGGCATATAACATTATTCCTCGATACAGGCTAAATCGACTATAATATATTCTGGCAGAATGAAACAATTCGTTTTCTAAATTTTCATTTCCTTTAAATACAGAATTATATGACTGCAAGTAAAACCTATTCGCGAATTTAGAAACATCCGAGAAATTCGTTTTCAAATTGTAATTAAGCTTTAATCTCTTTGATTTATTAAACTCAATCTTCATCAAAAAATCGGGCAATATTACCCATTTATACCTGTTTATAAATGAATTCTCTTGATGTACTTTCCAATTATAATTGTGCAGAAAAGCACCCTGTTTAAACGTGAAAATACCCGTTCTGAATTTATAGTGAACTCCAGCGAAAAAATCATTAAACTTCAAAACCGTTTTATTATTAAACCCTCCATTCGTAAAATCATTCTTACTTGAATCATCAAGTATTTGCGAATCTTCGCTTACAAACTTATCTTGCTGGTGTGTATTTCCTATAGTGGTATAAAAATGATTGCTATTGTTTAACACCCAAAAGTCTTTAAATACCGTGTATAAATAATGTTGCTTTTGTTCTTTTAATTGTTGTAATCGTAACTCATTTTGGTTTACGTCTATTGGGTTTACAATAGTCTGTATCGTTTGAGCAAAAGACTGAGAAGCATTCCAAAGGGTTGTAGGATTATTGCTATCAAAAATATAAGTAGCTACCGCCGAAAAAGTATGTTTTTTTGATTGTTTTTTGTGCCATTCAATCGTTTGATTTACATTCCAAGCGCCAACCGACCTATCCGTAAAAATAGAATTTACCTGACTCTCAATTGATGATAGAATACTATTAGTACCATAGTGTGTACTTCGCTTCAACTGGCTTCTTATGTAGAATTGCTCCTTAAGCGAAGGTGCATATTCTAGATTAAACTTAGCAATACCTAAAACATCTTTAGTGCTCATATTGGTTTCTTTATCTTCTGAAAATGCCGTATATTCATTTAACGTTTCCTGAAAACTTTGTATGTTATTATGAGAAAAAATGGCGTAGCCAGAAACATCTAGCTTTTCAGAAGCAACTTTTGTGATATTAAGGGCACCAAAACGCTGATAGCTTCTTAAAACATCTGTGTTCTCTAAAAACTGAGAAAAATCACCACCTTTCCAGTTAAAATTACCGCTAAAAACGGCATTAACACCACCTTGAAAACTTAAATAATCTTTGAATGTAAAGGTTTTCTCTCCAATATTGTTCAAATTTCCAATGAAATTAACATTAGTTTTAGGAGAATAATAAAATAGATTAGCATTGCTTTTGTAATAGGAATCATTTCCCGCTCCTGCTTCAATATCGCCAAAAACAAAACGTTTTTTATCTTCTTTCAATTGAATATTCATAGCCATTTCATCAGAGTCCGATAGGTTTTTTAGAAATGCTACTTCATTATAGTTATCAATTACCTCCACCTTATCTACGGCATCTGCAGGGATATTCTCCACACCTAACTTGGTACCTCCACCAAAAAAAATTTTCCCATCTACTAATAATTTGGTTACCTTTTTTCCTTGTACGGTAACACCTCCGTTTTTATCAACTTCAAAACCTGGTAATTTTTTTAATACGTTTTTTAACTTACGCTCTGTTCCATTGATAAATTTATCGGTATTGTAAATGGTCGTATCTTGCTTTACCGTTACTGGTTGTTCGATTACAACTTCCTCTAACTCATTTTTTGCTTCTTTAAGTATAAAGTTTTTTACACTACTATTAGTTGTTAAAAACCTGTAAGTCAACTTCTCAAACCCTAGGTGAGTTATACTAATAATATACTCTTTATTTTCTACTAATTTAAGTTTATACTTCCCTTCTTCATTTGTAATAGTAAAAACTAAATCTTTAACAGTTTCTTTTTGTTTAGCAATTATATTAGCATAAGACAACTTATTTCCAATGCTATCTCTTACAAAGCCTTGTAATATTTTTTTTTGAGCCGTAACCTCAATTAAGGTAAACAAAGTAAAGAATACAAAACAGCATTTTTTAAACATTTTTTATCTTCTTCTATTTTTATATGTCTCCCCTATTAATTTTAAAAAATCTGTGAAACTAATTTCTTTCGCCTTTTTTATTTTAGGAAATTTTAAACTCTTCTCACTTTTAATTTCTTTAGCCCTAAAATATGTAACACCATTAAAAGAACCTTCTAATACCAAACCAGGAAGCCCATCCATTCCTTTTGGCCCATAAGGATATGGTATATCATACGTAAACCAAGCAAAGGGTTTAAATTTTAAAGTAATATCACGCCCGTAATCATATTCAGACCAATTGGTTATCGCTTTATAACACTTATACCCTTTTATTAGTTTAGTTTCTTTCGTTATTTCCCAATCATATTGCTGATAAGGATATATTATCTTAAATAGCTCCCCTTGATAGTTTCTTATTTTAAATTTAGCTTTAATGTCTTTATAAAAAATAACATCAGGTGTAACACCATGGGATGCCATATTATAAAAAAACTCTTTACCTTCTGGAATCATAATTCGTTTTTGCCTAAAAACCCCCTTTTCGTCATTAAAAAGGAGTTCAAATTCAAGTTCTTTTTGAACACTTCCTATCTTCGTTATAAAATCATTTATTTTTTTATCGTTTGATTTTTTAATCTCATTTCTCTGATATTTATCAATTTGATAGTAAATAGTGTAGTTATCTTTTTCTTGCCCCATGATGTTTTTGAACAAAAACAACAATACTAAAACAGTTAGTTTTTTCATAAAATTTTAAAATTATTTCTATTATAATAAGTACTCCCCTAACTTATAAAAATTAGAGGAATAAAGTTAATGCATTGAACAATAGTGATAAACACCATTCCATCCATTATTGTACTCTTCAGTAGTTAAACAACCTTCTGCCTCTTCTAGGGCTTGCATTGCGGCAGAAGCAAAAGCTTCACAATCCAATACTTCTACTTCGTTTTTTGTATCGACAGCTTTAACACTAGCTGTAAAAGCTGAAATTGTTAATATTAAAATTAGTTTTTTCATGTTTATAAATTTTATATTATTATTTTATTCCATATAATTCCTACAGAAACTATGGAACATTTCCCAAGCATTATTGTACTCTTCAGAACTTAAACACCCAACCAATTCTTCATAATGTTGCGCTCCGCTTGAAGCGTAACCATCACAATCAGCTACTAAACTAACATTTGCATTAACAATGCTACTAGTAGCAAAAACCAGTGCTACTGTTATAAATACTTTTTTCATTTTATACTTTTTAAGTTTAATTAATTAGTACTCCATTATTAAAAATGGCAACCACCATAACTCAAAAAAACATTAAGTTATGTAACATATCATAAAATCAAAAAAGGAAATGTGCGCAATTTTTCAAGATCACTTCCTTTATATAGCTAGCTAACTTTATAAAAAGTTGATCAATTCTCTTACAAAGCGGTGCAAATAAAAAAAAAAAAAAAATGAAAAATGAAAAGGAAAAACACTCATTTTCTTTTACAGTAAATTCAAACAATAACTGGTATAATTTACCGATCATGCTTATTTATGCTAAACACCTATATAATAGATAAAACACAAACATGAATGTAAAAGAAATGATTGGGTAATTTTACCTAAGTATCGGCATAACTTTTAAGGGAGTAGAGTTATCTTCCATTAATTTAGCTTTTATCCGTACTTCATAGTAACTGCCCGAAATGAATTTATCAAAACGTCACTGTCACTACGAACCAAGTGAAAAGAGGCTAAGCGTTCTCTTTATCCTGAAATAAAAATATTATTGAGCATCGTCCTCCTCACCAATAATTCCAAGTCGTTTTGCTCTTTGTTCCCAGTTTCTTCTGGCAAAACTTTGCAAATCGGCAACATTATCGCTTTCATCCATTATTTCAAAACCTAACAAGGTTTCAATGACGTCTTCTTGTGTTACCAAACCACTTACTGATCCGAACTCATCAACCACCAAAGCCAAGTGCTCTCTTTGTTCAATTAGCGTTTCAAACAAATTAGGAATAGACAGGTCTCTATTCGCAACAATAATATCTCTTTTTATATTTTTTAAGGCCTTTTCTCCTTCGTTATTGATTAACGAAAGTAATAGTTGGTCTTTTAAAAAATATCCTGTAATGTTATCCGGGTTCTCAGCATACACCGGAATTCTAGAAAATCGGAGTGTTTTGTTTTTATCAAAAAATGATTGTATGCTTTGGTTTTCATCTGCTGAAATCATCACCGTTCGTGGCGTCATAATATGTTTTGCTTGTACTTCCTTAAAGCCAAGCATATTACGTATTACTTTACTTTCATTTTCCTGAAAAACACCTTCTTGCTCAGCAATATCAGTCATTGCTGTAAAATCTTCTCTACTTAAAACACTTTCACCATGCGCTCCTTTACCTCCAATTAATTTAGTAGTCAGTTGTAATAACCATAAAATACCTGTATATCGCAATGGAAAAATTAACATTTTTAATGCGGTCGAAGTAAAGTTAGCGAGTGATTTCCAATAGGTTGCTCCAATTGTTTTTGGAATAATTTCAGAAACCACTAAAATTAATATCGTCATAATTGCAGAAACAACACCCACCACATTCACGCCTAGAATTTCAAACTTATAAGGTAATTGCTCTGCTTGAACTCCAACTAAAATAGCTCCTACTGTATGGGCAATTGTATTTACCGTTAAAATGGCTATTAAAGGTTTATCTACATCTTTTTTTAAAACTTCTAAGTCTGCTGCGTACGTTTTTCCTTCCTTTTTTTTAACATTAACAAAGGTTGGTGTTACACTTAATAAAACCGCTTCTAGAATAGAACACAGGAAGGAAAAAAATATCGATACTGTTGCATAAACGAGTAATAATGTCATCTTTAAATTTTTTGGCTAAAATAACTAAAAAAGACCGTCTTTTCAGACAGTCTTTCATTCAAATAACTATAAAGCGATTTTTACTATTTTTCCAACGCTTTTTTTAACAGATCATACGCTGCGGTTGCCTTAGACATTTTAGCGTAATCTAGAGCTGTATAACCTCTATCAGATTTTGTTCCTAATTTTGCTCCTTTTTCAATTAAAAGTTTTAAAATTTCAACTTTGTTATATCGTGCTGCGTACATCACTGGTGTTAATCCCATTGATTTTCTATTGATATCTGTTCCGTTATTTATAAAAGAATTTACAACTTCAAAATTACCAGCTCTAATCATTTTACAAAACGTACTAATTTCTACATACTCTATTGATGTATTAGTGGCTTCGTATGTGTTCGATGCTTTAATTGTTGTAGTCGATAAAATAATAACTAGCGTAGCAAATAAAAGATTTTTCATAAGTATTGATTTTTTTTAAATTTATGTTTCTTATAAGACTACTCATACAGAAAAATGTTTCAGTTTATTTCTAATGTTAACAATTATTTAGCATAAACACTTAAAATTTCTATAAAAACTAAATTTTCTATTTCAATTAATTTTTAATACTTTAACATTCAATATTCTAAATATGTAACTAATGAGCAAAAAATTAACATATCTTTTATTGATTGCGCTAACTATTGTTATTGGATCAATTTGTTATTGGTATCTATGCTGTAGTTTATGCTATGCTGAAAAAAACTACGATGTTGATGAAAACATAAAAGAAAACATAAAAGAAAACATCAACAACGAAGCAGCTAGTCCTAAAATTAAGGCTCCTACTTTAATGCCTTTTAGTATTAAAGATGCTAATGGAAGTTTATCCTATGCTGTTAATGAAAATTTCAAATTCAAAACATCTAGTTTTACTTTTCACGATTCAATCCCTAGTGCTATCAATAATGGTATAAGTTTAATTAAAGAGTATTTAGACGCTAACGGAAACAAACAATTTAATATAACTGGATATTCCAGCAGTGATGAAACAAATATCTCCGCATTTCCTTCCTTAGGTTTGGCGCGTGCAAAAACGGTTAAAAGTTATATGGCATCAAAAGGTATTTCCGCTAAACGTATAAACACATACGGAGCACTCAATAATGATTTATACCCCAATGAGGATAATGTATTGCATGGTCCCCTAACTTTTGATATCGTAACAAAAACAAGTGAAGATGCATTACAAAGTAATACCCTTTTAACTGCTGCTTGTGATGCCATAAAAGAAAAGCCTTTAAAACTATATTTTAAAGTAGGGCAAGCCACCATCAACCTTACAAAAGAACAACGTGAAAAGTTTGCCAGTATCTCTACATGTATAGACAAACTTGATGCTAACGTACAAGTTACAGGGCATACTGATAATACTGGTAATCCTGAAATAAATATGACGTTAGGACAATCTCGAGCAAACTCTGTAAAAAACTATTTAGTTCAAAATGGGATTTCACCACAAAAAATAACAGCTGTTTCTAGAGGACAAAACAATCCGATTTCAAGTAATGAGAGTGCGGTAGGAAGAGCAAAAAATAGAAGAATTGAAGTAACCATAAAATAAACACCATAGAAACATGAACTTATTTGAAATAATACCTTGTTGGCTAATTCCATTAATTGTTGGCGCTTTATGTGCTGTGCTTGGCTATTTATTAGGTAGGTATATTAGAAACGGAAATGACGATTTAAAAGGCAGCATAGCTACATTGGAAGCTGATTTAGAATCATGTACCAAATCAAAAATTTCATTACAAGACAAACTAAACACTTGTAACAAAACCCGATCAAAGTTGCAAGCTGATTTGAAATCAGCAAAATCCAAGGCAACTTCAGCTTCTTCCCTTACCAGTGAAACTCCAGCTGTAATCGCTTTTGATGCAGTGGCTGCTAAAGCAGCTTTTGGGAAAAAAGTTAAACAAGACGACTTAAAAATTATAGAAGGAATCGGTCCTAAAATAGAAGGGTTATTCCACAATTTTGGGATTAAAACTTGGGAGAAATTAGCCAAAACATCCGTGAAAAAATGTCAAGAAGTGTTGGATAGCGGAGGTGACAGGTATCGAATGCATAAACCCGGAACTTGGCCGAAACAAGCAAAATTAGCGTATGAAGGTAAATGGAAAAAGTTAGCTAAGTGGCAAGATGAACTCGATGGAGGGAAATAACCCTAAAAAGGATTACCATAAAACTTTAAAAAGCCTTGGGGCCTCCAAGGCTTTTTTTATTTCGTTTAAAATGACACAATTTTAAAAAAACCGTTGATTTTATTTTCCATACTAAATACGTTTTTGTTGAACTAATAGAAATTGGTTCAACTAAACTTCTTGAATATACTTTTTAACAACCAAACAGTTCCTAACATGAAAATTATCGATTTATCCAAACCTATACAGTACAATAAGCAAGATCCTTGGTTTATGAAAGTTACTATAAAACACAAAGCTCATCATAAAGCTAAATGGCTCATTCGAATATTAGGATTGCCTTTTAAATTATTCCCAAAAGGTTTTACAGGTTGGGCGGACGATACTATAAAAAACATGGGGGTCCACGCCACCACTCATATCGATGCTCCCTGGCATTATTCACCAACAACCAACGGTGAGAAATCAAAAACCATTGATGAAGTTCCTTTAGATTGGTGTTTCGGAGATGGTATCGTGATCGATATGAAACACAAAGTTGATTTTGACCCCATAACCGTAGAAGATATACAACAATTTTTAGAAGAGAATCAGTTGAAAATCCGCCCCATGATGATTATTCTAATAAAAACTGGTCGCGATAAATTAAATGGAAGTAAAGACTTTCATAAAAAAGGCACGGGTGTCAGTGCTAAAGCAACAGAATGGCTAATAGACCAAGGAATAAAAGTAATGGGAATCGATTCATGGGGTTGGGATCTACCACTACCCTACATGATACAAAAAGCAAAAGAGACCAAAAATTCTGAGTTATTTTGGGAAGCTCATTTAGTGGGAAAAAATAAAGAATATTGTCACATGGAACAATTGGTAAACCTAGATGCTTTACCTATAACTGGGTTTAAAATTGCCGTTTTTCCTTTAAAAATAGTAGGCGCATCGGCTGCTCCTGCAAGAGTCGTTGCCATGCTCAATTAAACTTTTTTGTAAAATAGGTGTCTTATTAATATGGAAATAAGACATCTTCAACATTTATACCATAGAATTGGGTTTGGAATTACACCAAAACAGTTACAAAACATCAATAACTTATCTAAAGAAGAAGTTCTTGATCTTATTTTTCAATCATCAAAAAATTATACACCTATTCAGGTAGACACTTCGTTTTTAACCAACCTCAGTAAAAAGGATGTAAAAAACAAAAGAAAACGAAAAGAGTTAATGAAAATTAGCCGAAAAAAAATTGTAACATTAAACCAATCTTGGTTGCAACGGCTATACAATCCAACAGCATTATTAAGAGAAAAAATGACCTTGTTTTGGGCCAATCATTTTGTTTGTGAAGACAAAAACATTTTGTTTGCTGAACGATATAATAACACCTTAAGAAAACATGCTTTAGGTAATTTTAGAACTTTTGTAAAAGTCATTTCTAAAGAACCTGCCATGTTAAAATACCTCAACAACAAACAAAATAAGAAACGAAAACCCAATGAAAACTTTGCACGCGAACTTATGGAGCTCTTTACATTAGGGCAAGGAAATTATACAGAAAAAGATATTCAAGAAAGTGCTAGAGCGTTTACGGGTTATAACCACAGCTTTTATGGTGAATTTAAATTGCGAAGAAAACAACATGATAACGGTCAAAAGGTGTTTTTTGGGGAAGCTGGAAATTTCGACGGAGATGACATCATTGATATCATTCTTAAACAAAAACAATGTGCTAAATTTATCTGTGAAAAAATATACCGTTATTTTGTCAATGAAACACTTGATTATAAACACATAGACGAAATGATCTCTGTGTTTTTTCCGAGCTATAATATCGAAAAACTAATCCGATTTGTTTTAGCTTCTGATTGGTTTTACGAAGAAAAAAATATCGGCACCAAAATAAAATCTCCGATTGAACTTTTAGTAAGCTTACATACAATTGTGCCTTTCTCTATCCCCAACAGAAAACACAGTTTACTAATTCAGAAACTACTAGGGCAGGTTTTATTGTATCCTCCAAACGTCGCTGGATGGAAAGGAGGTAAAACATGGATTGATAGCAACACGATTGTTACCAGATTACGCCTACCATCAGTGCTTTTAAACAATGCGGAAATAACTTATTCTGATAAAGGAGATTTTAAAGAAGATATCAAAAATTTAAATTCTAAAAAACTTAGAAAAAAAGCATTTATAAAAGCCAATGCAGATTGGTATGCGTTTGACATCAACTATGCCACACGTTCTAATGACAATTTAATTTCAGATATTATTATTAGCCCAATACATCAAGGTACTTTAAATCTGTTGCAACAAAGCGTTTCAGTCTCAAAAAAAGATTTCTGCGTACAATTATTATCATTACCTGAATTTCAGTTATGTTAAAACCCAACGAAAAATGGATAGACGAAATTTTATAAAGAGAACATCACTAGCTACGGGAGGTCTATTTTTTATACCCCAATTTGTAAAAGCATTTGAACAACATGCCAAACATCTATTTAGCAATAAAAAAGTGGTTATTATTCAGCTTAAAGGCGGTAATGACGGATTAAATACGGTTGTTCCGTTCAGGAATGATATCTATTATCAAAAAAGAAATGGTATCGCTATCGCAAAAAAAAGTACACTACAATTAAATAGTGAAGTAGGTTTACACCCAAGCTTAGAGCCGCTAAAAAAATTGTATGATAAAGGATACCTCAGTATCATCAATAATGTCGGATATCCCAACCCTAATCGTTCACATTTTCGTTCCACTGATATTTGGCAAACTGCAAGTGACAGTAACGAATACCTCCAAAGTGGATGGATCGGTAGGTTTTTGGATACCACAAAAGCAAAACCTTATAAGGCTATAGAGGTTGATGAAAGTTTATCATTAATGCTCAAAGGAACCCATCAAAATGGATTGGCGGTAACTAACCCTAAATTATTATATCAATCGCTAAAGCAACCTTTCTTTAAGGATGTTTTACACCATTATAACGATGCTCATTTAAGTGAACACAACCTTGGGTATCTATACAATACCATGATTAATGCAAGTTCTTCAGCAAAATATATTTATGAAACAAGTAATACCCATAGATCATCCGTACATTATCCTAAAAATGTATTTGGAAAACAATTAAAAACAATTGCCGGGTTTATAAATTCTGGTTTAGATACTCAAGTGTTCTATGCTGCTTTAAGTGGATTCGACACGCACGCTAATCAAAGTAATAAACAAGCTCGTTTATTAAAACTATATGCCGAAAGTATAGACCGTTTCATCAGTGATTTAGATGATTCTGGTACATTTGATGATGTACTCATTCTTACTTTTTCTGAATTTGGTAGAAGAGTTCAACAAAATGCCGCCAATGGCACCGATCACGGTACTGCAAATAATGTTTTTATTCTAGGAAAACATCTGAAAACTCAAGGTTTGTATAATAGCTTAACTGATTTAACTGACTTAGATGCGAATGGTGATGTACGCTATGAAATTGACTTTAGGGAAATTTACGCCACCATACTAGACAAATGGTTACAGGTTGATGACACCAAAATATTGAACAGAAAATTCTCTAAACTTAATTTTATATAATCCCATTAATTTCCCGATCATAATTGTTCATGACACATATCAATGAATATTAACAAGCTTTTAATACACATAATATAATTAAAGAGATATTTCAAAATTCCAATCGGTATAGCAATAGCTTAATTATACTTCACCTTACGTAAAACACGCATAGCTTCTTTATACTTTACGTAAGTCGATTTATCTTCTAAGTTACGAATATAGTCTTTAGCTTTCTTTAGTTGTTCTGAAGCCTCTAAGAATCCGTTTAAATAACAAATCAAATATGATGTTGGTAGTCTTAAAACATCTTCGTGTTCAGTAACAGAGAGGGAAATGTTTTTTTCTATTTTTGATATTATCATATTGTTGTTGTTGTAAATATGATGCAGAATTTTTTTATCAAACTGAGGTGGATGAAATAAAAACTCAGAGGCGATATCATGGATACCGTTATCTTTAAAATGAATGATTGTTTTCTCTAGCGGATAATGCTTGTGCGTTTTATCTATTCCTAACATTATATATTCAGTTATGATAAACGAATTTTCGTTATATGATATCTGAACATCATCTAAATCTGAGTAAAACAAACGAACTTGCTCGTTTACTAGCTCAATATCAACTCTGGAAAAATAAACTTCATTATTTACTATTGTTTTTTTTCCTGCCCAACACAACACAAATTGCTCTTTAAACACCTTATATTTCGGGGTAAATTCTTTTTTGTGACGATTAAAAAAGTTGAAAACTCCATCTAAGGTCAATTCTATATTGTTACGAGCGTTTTTCTCTATCGCTTCTACAATAAGTCGGTTTGTGTTTTTTAGTTCAAAATTGCCTTCTATAGGCATAGAATTGCTCCCTCTTCTATAGAAAACAGTTCCTTTCGAGTATTTCCATGCTGTTTTTGCAAAAAAGGTATTAGCACTATTGGGGTAGATGGTTACCAACCCCACTACTTTATGTCGTGGTAAACGAGGAAATGGAACATTTTCATATTCAATTTTAGGTGGATTACGAAGATAAGCATTCACTAGATTTTGAATTTTACTATCATCAAAAAAATCAACACCAACAATTTTATTGTTTTCATCTTCAACGCCAATAACAATGAACGAATTATTGTCAGGGTTTGAATTAGATAAGGCACAAACATGCTTTAAAAACTTCGCTTTTCCTTCCTTTGAATGCAATGATATTTTTTGCTTCTTATCGTAAAAGCTGTTTTCATCATTTTTAGAAAGTAAATTCTTTATCAAAAGCCTTTTATTAATCATAATTTAAGGTACTTTATGTCCTTGACTTGCCACTAACAAAGCAAACCAATCTTCTGTTTGTAACTGAATTGTTTGGGCTTTCACTGCTTCTCTAATTCTTTCTTGTTTTGTTGTTCCGATTACTGGGATTACCCCAGAAGGATGTTTATACAACCACGCTAAGAGCACCTGATTTTCACTAGCCTCATATTTTACACATAAATCCTTTAGTTTTTCTCTAATCCGAGAAGATTGTGGTGTCTTTTCTTTAAAGTAACTACCCAAAGGACTCCAAGCCATAGGCGTTATTTTATGCAATTGAATCTGATCTAAACTGCCATCTAACATACTCGAAAACTGGGTTAATGAAATTTCTATTTGATTAACCGATACCGTTGTTTTACTGGCTATTAATTCGGTTTGACACGGGGTGAAATTAGAAACACCAAAATCAACTATTTTCCCTTGTAATTTTAATTTATGTACGGCTTCAGCAATGTCATCAGCATGCATTAATGGACTTGGTCTGTGAAGTAATAACAAGTCTAGATATTCAGTTCGTAAATTTGCCAATGTTTCTTCTACGCTCCAAATAATATATTCTTTTGAATAGTCATAGTACTTTACGCTATTAGGTCTAGCTTTACCAATATACTGAATACCACATTTTGAAATTAATTGAATATGATCTCTTTCAATCGAAGCTGCTTGTAAAGCCTTTCCAAAATCGGCTTCTGTGGTATAATCTCCATAAATATCTGCATGATCAAAGGTGGTAACTTCATTTGCTACACAAGCATGAATTAAACTCGTCATTTCTCCCGTATCGAGGTTTTTACCCCACCTTCCCCAAGTCATACATCCCGCTATCGTTTTTGAATAGTTATTCATTTTTATGTAACATAGTGGCACTGGCTTGCGCAGTTGGGTACACAATTAAATCTTCAATGTTCACATGATAAGGCCTTGTCACTACAAAATGAATAATATCTGCAATATCTATAGCTTGTAATGCTTTGTAGCCTTGATACACTGTTTTAGCTCTATCGGTATCTCCTTTGAAACGAACTTCTGAAAACTCGGTTTCAACGAGCCCTGGGTGAATGGCACAAACACGAATATTATGTTGATTCAAATCTAAACGCATTCCTTTATTAAGTGCATTTACAGCAAATTTTGACGCACAGTAAACATTTCCATTAGGATACACTTCTTTCCCTGCAATAGAACCAATATTTATAATAAACCCATTGTTACGCTGAATCATTTGAGGAATTATTGCCTTAGAAACGTATAACAATCCTTTTACATTTCCGTCGATCATAGCATCCCAATCTTCAATACTTCCCTCTTGAATAGCACTCAATCCATGAGCGTTACCCGCATTATTAATTAAAACATCTATTTCCTTAAATTCAATGGGCAAGCTATCAATAGCTGTTTTCACTTGATCTTTATAACGCACATCAAACTGTAATGTATGTACGTTTACATATCTAGAAAGTTCTTCGCGTAAGGCATCTAATTTTTCTAGACGTCGTCCGCAAAGGATTAAGTTTATATTGTTTCTAGCAAAAAGTTGAGCGGTAGCCTTTCCTATCCCTGATGTTGCTCCAGTTATAAAAGCAGTCTTTATCATCGATTTTGTATTTTCCTATAAAGGTACTTTTTTTTATGTTAATACGATAGTATAAAAAAACCGCCCCTACCAGAGCGGTTTATTTCAATTGGTTATTAAAAATAACCAACCAAAAATCAACTAACCAAACTTTATTTTAAAATTCTTCTTTTTACCGTATTCCTTTTAATTTTAGTACGCTTTCTTCCACTGTTTCTTACCGCTGGTTTTGTACTTTTCCCATCACTTTCTTTTAAGTACTGAATAAACCCTCTTCCAGAAAAAGTATATACTGTTTCAGAACTTAAGTGATACAGCTGTATTGTCCCGTCATTAATAACGCTTAATTCAAATTTCTCAGTATCTCCGATGTCATAATTAAGTGTTAAAATTTTAAGATTATCGTATCCATAAACATCCGCAACTTCATACCCTCCTACAAAATCCCAAGATAAATTATCAATATTCGTGCCAAATGGATCGTGAGAAGAGTAAAATGTAACGTTGTTTTCTGGCGTAAATTGCAAAAAATGCTCTTCATCGAATACATTAGGTACACCTCCAGTTGTATTGGTTCTTTCCCATGCTATATATTCTTGTAAAAAATATTCTATATTATCATAAAAAAGCATATCATAATCGAAATTATTTCTTTGATATCCTATTAAATAATAGCTAACATTTTGAGATAAACAATCTATTCTAATTTCATTATTTGATAATTGTACAACCTCAAAATCATAGTTTCCATCTAATATATGTCTACTCTCCAAAACAGCATTATAAGTTGTATAATTCCCTACATAAATCCCAAGTCCGTTCCCTGTTTTTCCTATGTCAACAATATTGTTATTTGCATACATTCTTCCATTTAGAAACGACATTGTAAACGCCCTTGAAACAAACGGAACATCTCCTAAGCCTTGTGTTCTATGATAGTCTATATACCATAAATCATAACTCGACATTAACTCGTTTAATGAAATCGTATCCTCTATATATTCATCGTTAACCACAACACAAGAAGTTAACATGGTTCCAGTTATCAATAGTAACAATAGTAATTTTAAACGTCTCATAAGTGTCCTCTTTATGGTTATCTCTATCACCTTTACAAATTGCGTGCCAAAAAATTAAAACCCCACAATTTCAATACCATTTCAACTGTTATCAAGATCAATCTACAGCTAATACATTTACCATTTGAATTTACCGTAAATTCAAACAATAACTGGTATAATACCATGTATGAGCTCCAAAAAAAAGCTGCCTCAAATGAGGCAGCTTAACAAATATTATTATTATTATTATTAAGTTTAAAACTTATAATTAACGCCTAAACCAAAAACTTCTCTTGTTTGAAAACCTTCAAAGGCATTATCATCATAAATAGTTTGCAAAGCTAAGTTGGCAGACAAGTACTTGTTAATTTTCATAACAACATTAATCGTGTAGTCAATATCTACATTTTGAAACTCATCTAAATAATTGGCATATAAATTTAAAATGTTTTCAACAGATACATTCTCCATTAAATCAAACTTATAATAACCATTAACAGCCGCACCTAACTCATAACGCATCGTTTTTCCAGGCTCAACACCGAAATAACTAGCTCCTGCTGGTAAATTCGCGGTAAAGTCATCATCAACAACTACTAGTTTAGAAGTAGCAGGCGCAATATTCACCTTTAAATTATCTGATTTTTTCCACAACATACCAGGACCTAACTGGAAGTATGCAGGTGAGAAAAAATGAGATTCTTGTACTCCATTAACGTCTGTTGACGACATTTGAGTTTTAAAGTTAAAGAATACTGAATAATACCAGTAACCAGAGGCTTTTTTACCAGCCAAAGAGTTAATTTCAAAACGATCATCTGTTTTTTGAGCATCTTCTCCTTTTAATTTCGTCAAACCATATGAAGCAATTATTTTATTATCCCAAGTCCAATCCCCTTTCACATAATTAAAATCATAATTTAAACCAAATGTTCCCGAAACATTGTTGGTTCCACCAGCTAACCAGTTTTTAAATGCCGACTGATTGAACAGAAGAGAAATATTCCCGCCTTTTTTCCATCCATCTTTCGGTTCTTCTTTTTTTTCTTGAGCTTTTGTTACCATCGCTCCAAATAAAATTGCAATAGCTAAAATTTTTTTCATTTTTATTATTTTATTTTTGATTCCTATCTGTAAAATTACATTTATACTTAATGTAAGACAACTTTATTCTGTATTAAGTCACTTTTTGTGAAAAATATAATTTAACCCTAATCCAAAAACTTGTTTAAACTGAATCTTACTCGATGCATTATCATCGATTATCGTATGGAATCCTAAATTTGTTGAAAGGTTCTTGTTAATCTTAATAAAAAATCGAAGTTGATAATCAATATCAACATTTTGTGGTTTGTTTAGATAATCAGAGTACATGGCTACTATATGCTCCATGGTTACATCTTTCATAGGACTAAATTTAAAATACGCCGATAAATTAAACCCTAATCCAAAAATAGAATTATCACCTTCATTAACACCATACTTTCCTGAAAACTCATCAGAAACAAAAGTGAATCTGGCCGTAGCAGGGGCTATGTTTATTCGAGCGTTGTTAGATTTCTTCCAAAGCATCCCTGGCCCAAAGCTCCAATAAGCAGGAGATAATAAATCTGAAATTGCTTCTATTGGTGTTTTTTTATAGTCGTATCCTCTAGTGTATTGCGTTTTAAAGTTGCTGAAAAACGAGAAAAACCAGTATTTGTCGGCATTTAAACCTAAGATGGAATTGTATTCAAACTGGTCATCCGTTTTTCTTGTTCCTTGCTCTCCAACATAACTTAGGCCATAAGTTGATAGTATTCTATTATCCCACCTCCATCTGTTTTTTTTGTAATTAAAATTGTAATTAATCGCAATGTCTCCTGCAATAGTAGTACTTCCTCCTGCCGCCCAGTTAGAAAAAGAAGACTGATTAAGTAAAAACGTGAGCTTCCCTGTAATACTCCAGCTTGCTGGGATACTATCTTTTTTTTCTTCTGAAAAACACACTATAGAATAACTCGCAAAGAGCATAAAAAGAACTGTTCTCATTCTACTATTACGTTACGGAATTGGGGATTTTAATTATTTTCTTTTAAATAACGGTACTGTCGAGCAAGCCTCACCATACATAATGGTTTTCGCTACAGGTTGAATTTTTTGTATCAATAAGGTGTACGCAGAAGAAGGAATAGGTTTATTAGTACATCCTTTTATGATTATTGGCTTGTCTTTAAATTTCACTATATCAAGCCCGCCTAAGACTTCTTGATATAGCACTGTTTCAAGTAATTCTAAATCGCCAATGACTACTTTTTTGGCATACGGAGACAATGCTGCGGCTACTAACAAAAACGCCCATGAAGGAATAATAGCATCTGTGCTGCATGTTAACGCAACATACGAATCTTTAAATTGAGACCATTCTTGATTTTTAACTTCATTTCTAAAGTCTTTCTCTTTTAAAATTAGACCTTCATAAAGCCAATCTTTAATATCAAAAACAACCCTTTTCCCATCAGGGTAAAAGTCCTCAAGATCAATTGTAACCAATTTACTATTCGCTACCCTATTTATAATTTCTCCAGCCATTTGCTTCTATAAAAGTCCTAATTCTAACTTTGCCTCTTCACTCATCATTTCTTGCGTCCAAGTAGGGTCGAAAGTAATTTCCACCTCACAATTATTTATTTCTTTCAAGGTTTTTACTTTTTCCTCAACTTCAACTGGCAATGTTTCAGCGACAGGACAATTCGGTGAGGTCAATGTCATTAAAATTTTAGCATCGTTTTCCTCTGAAACAAACACATCATAAATTAATCCTAATTCATAGATATCTACCGGTATCTCTGGGTCAAAAATTGTTTTTAAAACACGAACTATTTTGTCTCCTAATTCTTCTAAATTTTCTTCTGTCATATATTGGCGGTTTTAGTTTGTTAGTTTAGATTGTTGCGCTATTGCGTACATTTTAATCTGCTTTATCATAGACACCAAACCATTTGCTCTGGTTGGACTTAAATGTTCTTTTAAACCAATTTCATCTATAAAACTAGTATCCGCATCTAAAATAGCTTTTGGTGTCTGCTCAGAAAACACCCTCAATAATAAAGCCACAATTCCTTTTGTTAAAATGGCATCGCTATCTGCCGTAAATTTGACAGCATCGTTATCTAGCTCTGAATGTAACCAAACTTTAGACTGACATCCTTTTATTAAGTTCTCATCTAGTTTGTAGGCTTCCTCTATTATGGGTAGTGATTTTCCTAATTCTATGATATATTCATAGCGCTCCATCCAGTCTTCGAACATCGAAAACTCATCAATAATTTCTTCTTGTATTTCTTTGATAGTCATTTTTTAAAACTATTTTTGCATATTCAAAGGATTAATTCTTGTATTTAAGGGTACAAAATTACGATAAAAAAGGCATTTTTTTATCGATTGAATAGAATAGTAAACATAATTATTAATTTTTGTTAGGTTTTATTAAGAAACCTGACTAATTGTAACAAAATTCTCTCTTTACAGAGAGTTTAATTTTATTTTTATGAGTAAATTATTAACAGTAGGTACCGTAGCTTTTGATGCCATTGAAACTCCTTTTGGAAAAACGGATAAAATCTTAGGAGGATCAGGAACTTTTGTTAGTTTGGCTGCCTCACAGTTTGGTGTTCAAACAGGCGTGGTGTCGGTAGTTGGCGGCGATTTTCCTCAGTCTTACTTAGATATGATGGAAAGCAAAGGGATAAACACTGAAGGAATTGAGATCGTTAAAGAAGGCAAAACATTTTTTTGGAGCGGTAAATATCATAATGATATGAATTCTCGTGATACGTTGGTAACAGAGCTAAACGTTTTAGAACATTTTAAACCGGTAGTACCTACAGAATTTAAAAATGCTGAAATTGTAATGCTTGGAAATTTACATCCATTAACTCAGGCATCAGTACTAGATCAAATGGATAAACGTCCAAAATTAGTTGTGCTAGACACTATGAATTTTTGGATGGATATCGCTTTAAATGATTTACATGACGTTTTAAAGCGAATAGATGTAATTACCATAAATGACGAGGAGGCAAGACAATTAAGTGGAGAATATTCACTGGTGAATGCAGCAAAGAAAATTCATCAGATGGGACCTAAATTTGTGGTCATAAAAAAAGGAGAACACGGAGCTTTATTATTCAACCAAGGAAAAATGTTTTTTGCTCCTGCTTTGCCTCTAGCAGAAGTTTTTGATCCTACAGGAGCTGGTGATACCTTTGCTGGTGGATTTTGCGGTTACCTCACCAAAACTGGAGATATTTCTTTTGAAAACATGAAAAACGCTATTATTTACGGTTCGAATCTAGCTTCTTTTTGTGTAGAAAAGTTTGGCACCCAACGAATGGAAGCGCTTTCAAAAGAAGAAATTCAGAATCGATTAAAAGCATTTAAAGAATTAACGCAATTCGATATAGAGTTAGAATAATAATTCCGCAGGTTAACTGCGGTTTTTTTTTATATAAAAAACACAACAAACAGAACTAAAGAATTTTATAGATGAGCGACACTTTAAAGCATGAATGTGGTATAGCAATGGTACGGTTATTAAAACCGTTAGAATACTATAAAGAAAAGTACGGTACCGCGTTTTATGGAGTTAACAAAATGTACTTACTAATGGAAAAACAGCACAATCGTGGTCAGGACGGTGCTGGTATGGCTAGTATAAAATTTAATGTAGAACCAGGAACAAGGTACATTAGTAGAATTCGTTCAAACAAATCACAACCTATTCAAGATATTTTTGGCCAAATTAACCAACGTGTTAATGAAATTCTTGAAAAGAACCCTAGTAAAATGGACGATATCCAATGGCAAGAAGAAAACATGCCATATATTGGAAATTTATTTTTAGGACATGTTCGTTATGGTACTTTTGGTGGAAATAGTATAGAAAATGTACATCCTTTCTTACGTCAGAGTAACTGGCGTCACCAGAGTTTAATCATTGCTGGTAATTTTAACATGACCAATTCAAGTCAGTTAATGAAAGAATTAATTGATTTAGGGCAACACCCAAAGGAATCTACGGATACCGTTACTGTCATGGAAAAAATCGGTCATTTTCTAGAAGATGAAGTGGCTGAAACTTATTTGAAAGCAAAAGAAGAAGGCTTGAATAAAAAAGATGCTTCTGCTTTTATTGAAGAACATTTAGATATACAACGAATTTTAAAGCGTTCATCAAGAAACTGGGATGGCGGCTATGCAATGGCTGGTTTATTGGGTCATGGAGATGCCTTTGTATTAAGAGATCCTTCTGCAATTCGCCCTGCCTTTTATTACCAAGACGACGAAGTTGTAGTGGTTGCCTCTGAACGCCCTGTGATTCAAACCGTGTTCAATGTAAAAATTGATGCGATTAAAGAAATAGAAAGAGGTCATGCGCTAATTATCAAAAAAAACGGAAAAACCACCATGACTCCTGTTATGGAACAACGTCCGAAAAAAGCCTGCTCTTTTGAACGTATCTATTTTTCAAGAGGAAGTGATGCCAGTATTTATACAGAGCGTAAAAACCTTGGTAAATACGTTTTTCCAGAAGTATTAAAATCTATTAATAGTGATATTGAAAATACCGTTTTTTCATATATCCCTAATACTGCTGAGACTTCTTTCTTCGGGATGATGGAGGCCGCTGAAGATGTGCTAAACCAACAAAAAACAGATGCTATTTTAGCTGGAGGAGGGAAGTTATCGAAAGAAAGAGTTATCGAAATTCTATCAACGCGACCTCGTTTTGAAAAAATAGCCATCAAAGATGCTAAATTAAGAACCTTTATTACCGACGATAGCAGTAGAGATGACTTGGTTGCCCACGTCTATGACGTAACCTACGGAGTTGTAAAACCTACTGATAATTTGGTAATTATAGATGATAGTATTGTTAGGGGTACCACCTTAAAGAAAAGTATTATTAAAATATTAGATCGTCTACACCCTAAAAAAATAGTAATCGTTTCTTCTGCTCCACAAATTCGTTACCCTGATTGCTATGGTATTGACATGGCAAGAATTGGTGATTTCATTGCCTTTAAAGCAGCCTTAGAGTTGCTTAAAGAAACGAATCAATACCACGTAGTTTACGATGTATATCAAAAGTGCATTGCCCAGCAAAACAATAACGATACAGACATAGTCAACTATGTAAAAGAAATTTACGCTCCTTTTAAAACTGAGCAAATTTCTGGAAAAATTGCTGAGATGCTAAAAACTCCTGAAATTAAAGCTAACGTAGAGGTTATTTACCAACCAGTTAGCGAATTACATAAAGCTTGTCCAGATAATTTAGGCGACTGGTATTTTACGGGTGACTATCCTACCGATGGTGGTCATAGGGTTGTAAACCAGGCTTTTATTAATTTTTATGAAGGAAATGACAAAAGGGCTTATTAAAAAACAAGCTCCATACTATCTTAAAAAGAATATCCAACTCATGGATATTCTTTTTTATTTTACACTCCATCAAATCTCTTATTTCTATAAAAATCTGATAGAAATCGTTAAACTAATTTTTCCCGATTAACACTGGAAACTAATACATCTAAACGGCATTATGAGGTAATGACAGCGCCATAAGACTTATTAAAGTTTCGGATAACCAATTACTCGCAATGACAACCACACCCCTACAAACCTCATATATCTTTTTTTACCTTTATTTGAATTCTAACAATATATTTGTTTCTTTGTTCTACTTTTTTTCATAACTTTACCTAAATCAAGGTTTTAAAACAATTGCTAGTCCGATTAAATTGCTAATTCGATAAAATTTTAAACCTTTACAAACTTTTTAAATGTACTTTGTTATGATACAAATAATAATTTTGCGTAAAAGCGGTCATAAAGCTATGGGTGACCCCAAAAAAAACATAGACAAGAAAAATAAGACTAAATGCTATTAACATGATAAAAGTTATACTGATTCTAGTGGCGTTTGTTATAAAATTTATTTTAATCTGGAAATTTTTGGCTTAAACAAAATGTGAAACTTGATGAAAAGAAATGATTAGGGATTACTTGATGCTTCAAAGTTTTACAGTGAAGTGATTATTGGAAAGAATTGTTATAAAAAAACAATATATTTGAAATACCGGTAACGAATATTTCTCATAACTTTCACAATAAAATGATAAAAAAAAATAGCACATATTTTCATCCTGATTTGAAAAAATCAGGATTTTTTTTAGTTTTACTGTCCATTTTATTATTGGGTTGTAATTCAAGGAAAACCAAAACTATGACGTCAAAAATAGTAGTTGCTCATAGAGGTGCTTCAGGATATTTACCTGAACACACCATGGAAGCCAAAGCGATGGCCTATGCCATGAAACCAGATTATATAGAGCAGGATTTAGTACTAAGTAAAGACAATATCCCTATTGTTATACATGACATTTATCTAGACGATGTAACAAATGTTGCCACGATTTTTCCAAATAAAAAGCGAGCTGATGACCGTTATTATGTTATCGATTTCACATTTGAAGAATTACAACGACTACAGGTAACAGAGCGGTTTAACCCGAAAACAGGCGAACAGTTTTATCCAAACCGCTTTCCAAAAGAAAAGAGTAATTTTAAACTTCATTCTTTACAACAGGAAATAGAATTAATTCAAGGTTTAAATTATAGTTCTGGCAATAATATTGGTATTTATCCTGAAATTAAAAACCCTGTTTTTCATCATAAAAACGGAAAAGACCTTGCCAAAATAACGCTATCCATTCTATCGGACTACGGCTATACCACTAAAAACGACTTGTGTGTTTTCCAATGTTTTGACGCAAAAGAATTAGAACGTGTACGAACAGAATTACAGTCAGAATTATTCTTAGTCCAACTTATTGAATTTCCAGAGGAAACTAAACAACTTGCTCATTTTGCTAAGTATGCCAATGGCATCGGCCCTTGGTATAAACAAGTTCTAAACAAGAAAGAAAATGGTGTATGGACATTTACCAAATTAGTTGAAAAAGCACATCACCTAGGACTAAAAGTATATCCTTATACTTTTAGAGCTGATCAATTAGGTGAATTTGCTTCTTTCGAAGAAATGATGTACATATTATTGTATGAAGCTAATGTAGATGGTGCTTTTACAGACTTTCCAGACAAAATGGTTGACTTTTTAAACACGAACAAACTATCCATTAATTAAAACTGAGCCATATACATTCTTAAAATAAAGTATACTAAGGAGGTTTCTCTCCTATAATTTTTTACTTTTGTTTCATGAAGATTCAGCTACTTACTTTCGGGATTGCAAGAGATTTACTAAACACCTCTTCTATCGAAATAGAAGTTCCAAAGGAAACCTCTGTTAAAAATTTTAGACTCCTTTTAATAGAACAATTTTCTCCAATACAAAGTATGAATTCTTTTGCTATTGCCGTTAATGAAGAGTATGCTTCTGATAGCTTTATATTACAAGAAAACGATGTGGTCGCTATTATTCCGCCTGTCAGTGGTGGTTAGCCATATATACCGCTCTCTTTTTACCTCTGATTAAAATAACGGAACTAGCTACCTCGAAAAATTCAACTACGGATTCACCTTCTTTTCAAATCAACTACTTTTTCAAGTATTTTCCTACAAAAAAAGTTCCGAAAGGAATTAGCGACAACAAGCTAATAATTCCAAAAGTTTTCCCTTTCCAATTTAACTCGTATTTTAACATGATGGCTAGCATTATATACGCCACGAATAGAAGACCATGAGGCATGCCTAATAATTTCACATACTCAGGGTTTCCTTGCATATATTTGATTGGAACCGCTATAAAAAGTAATAAGATATAAGAAATTCCTTCTAAAAAACTAACTATCTTAAATATGTTTATCATGATGGTGTCTTTATAAATTCACGTGCAAAGCTATAGAAAAATTTCTTCCTGGCGCAGATATTCCCGAAGCAAACTCTTTGTAATGTTCGTCAAATAAATTATTAATATTGCCTTGTACAGAGACTTTAGGTGTTACTACATATTTCCCAAACAAACCTAAGGTTACCCAACTTGGAGTACCATAGTATTTATCAATATCTTCCTCAGCGTTTTCATCTATAACCGGTGTTTGAACGTGATTATCTATGCCTTCGCTAAGATTATAATCTTTAATATCTTTTTTTGCATTAAACACGAGATTTGCCCCTCCTTCAAATTTCTTATTGGTGTAATTCAATCCAAAATTCCCAAATAACGGTGGAATTGATGACATTGGTTCTTTCAAGTCATGGCTTTCTCCCTTAGTATAGGTAATAAATCCAGAAGTTTTCCAGTTTTCATGCAATTTCCCTTGATAACTGACCGTAAAACCAGTTATATAAGCGCCCCCTTTATTCACATTGGCTACAGTAGTTCCTTCCTCTCCATCAAACATGATAGTTGAACTTCCATTTAATTGAAATGCCTCTCTATATATATAATTCGTAAGTAATGTATAATAAACATTCGCTCCTATTCTAAACTTACGGTTATTAAAATATTTTTGTATTCCCATTTCAGCATTATATGCGTATTCCGGTTTTAGCGTAACATTCGGCACAGTTACATTGCCATTTTTTTCACGCACTTTCCCTACATCATCAATATTTGGCGATCGGAAACCTGAAGATACAACCGCGTTTAATTGCCAGGTTCTGTTTGGTTTGAACACATAGCCTATGGTTGCAGTTAATGCTGTATTGTTCAAACTAATATCATTGTCGGGTAATCTAATAAATTGTTCATCTACCCACTTCGCTGTTAAATTGGTATTTGTTAATCGCACTCCTGTATTCAAGGTTGATTTACTATCGATATCTTGCCTATAATCAATATACAACGCTGAACTTAGGTAGCTACTTCCACCATCTGCATACCTAGATTGCACCGCAAAATCACCGGTATATCCAATCACTTTACCATCTACTACATCCAATATTTTTCCATATGAATTAGATCCAACATCGTTATAGGCTACTTCAAATCCGTATCCTAAATTTCTTTGCTCTGCGAGCGGAACAGTAAAGTCTCCATTTAAGTTATAAACATTTACCGTTTCTTCTCTATATGATCTATCTAAGCTGCCAAATTTTCTTTGAATTCTACTTTCTTTAATATTTTGATAGGCTAGAGTGAACACTCCTTTATCTAACCATTTTTTCTTTGGAGCAATTTCCAACTGAGGTGATATTAATAAACGTTGCTGTGGTCCGTAGTGCCATTCAGCAAATTTCAAGGCTCCGTCTTTTAACTCGGTTAACCTATCAAAACGCGGCACATCTGATGAAGTAGAATATTGTATATTTATCTTTAAATCTGTCTTTTTTGACAAAGGAACATAGAATTTTTGTAACACATCTGTTTGATTAAACCCTGTGTTTTTTTGTACATTCTGATCAAGGTTTGCCGTGGGGTTTTCACTATAATTATCATTTGTATTGTCCGAATAAAAAGATACTTTACCCCAGTCATCAAATCCATGAGAACGATTTTTACCCATCGTTAAATCTCCAAAATCACTATGGGAAATACTGGTAAAAGAAGCCCAGTTTTTAAACTGTAATTCTGCAGATACCGTATTGGTTGTTTCATTATTGACACTGCTATACCTTGAGAATAAGGAACTTTTTACTTGGTTTTCATCAGACAACTTTGGTGTTTTAGTATAATAATGTATTACGCCACCCAAGGCATCTGAGCCATAAATTACAGAAGAAGGTCCAAAAACCACTTCAGTTCTTTCTAATAAGTTAGGCGAAACAGTAATTGAATTTTGCAAGTGCCCTTTTCTATAAATAGCATTGTTCATTCTCACACCATCAACCACCAATAAAACCCTATTACTTTCCATTCCTCTAAGTACAGGGCTCCCTCCTCCAAATTGAGATTTTTGAACTTTAATCCCTGGCACATTTGCCAGTAAATCCGCTGATGTTTGAGGAGATACTTTTTGAATTTGTTTACTTGTTATTACCGCAATTTGCTCTGCTATTCTGTTTGTTTTTTCACCATTCTTAAATACTGATAAGACCACCTCATCTAACTGTTCAGATTCTTTCGAAAGGTATACCTTATAATTGTTTAATTTTAAGATTCCCTTTTTTACCTGATGCTCTGCATAGGTAACATGTGAAAATATCAATATTTCATTTTTTACAAACCCAGAAACATCAACTATTCCATTTTCATTACTTATGGATGATTTTGATTTATCTGCGTTATATACCGCTACTGTTGGGATAACTTTCCCCGTTTCAGCATCGATAACGATGACCTCTTGCGAAAAGGCTGAGGATAATACTGTTAAAAAGAATACGACTATTATTTGTTTCATGGTGAACTAAACACAGTTTCTAAAATATCTAATGATTTCGGTTGTCTAAAACCCTCCAAATGTAATTCAAAATATTTAATTATAACTCGAAGGATGATCTGCCTTTCATTTTTATTAAAATAAATTACATCTATTGCATCAAAATTTATGCCTAAGAGCCTTTTTAGCAATGTTAATTCTTTGCCTCTCAATGACAGTTTTTCATACGTTATATCTGTAAAGTTTCCTTCAACTAAATTAAATGCTTCTTTTGTTGCTTGCGAAGTGTCTGGATAAAAACCTAAAAACCGTGTTAAGTTTAATAAAAATAGTAAATGAAAATTAGCTACATTTTTATGAGTGTCAAGCCAAATCAGTGCTGTTTCTATATAAATGTATAGTCCTTCATTCTTTTCTTCTTCTTGTATTATACTCGATAATACTTCAGACAAAAACATCACTATAGTTTGCTTTACAACCGAGGTGTGTATGGTATTATAAGGATGAATAACTTGTGCGTCTCTAATCGAATTAAGGGTGTTTTTATTATTATGGTTTGCTATAAGTTCTAATTGCGTTAATGGCTGAAAATATGCAGTCCTTAGTTTCCCTTTTTTGGATTTCAATACACCTTTTAGCATATATGATTTTACACCTTCTTCAAAAGTAAAACATTTGACTATAAGACTTGTATCACCGTATTTAATGGTGTTAAAAACAATCCCCTTTGTAGTAATAATTGCCATTAGTTAATAATTGCAATTTTTGTAGTTGATGTTTGGGAATTATCTTCGTTTGAAAGCAGTACTATATACACCCCTGAAGCCACTTTTGTTCCTGCCAAGTTTCGTTTATCCCATGTCACCTTTCCTCCGCTTAACTCCTGTCCTTCCACCACATTTGTTTCATAGACCAAGTTTCCGGAAACGTCTAAAATCTTCACATTCGTTCCTTTGGGTAAGTGGGTACCATTTCGACCATCAATAGTTACCATATTATGGTTTTTTAATACGGGGTTTGGATATGCATATACTTCTCCTAGTTCTTCTCCAAAAGGAGCTACCTTACTATCATAAGCCACCATCCCTTGGTTTGTAGCAAAATAGACCTTCCCGGTTGTGTCGTCAACTCGAATTTTCACAATTTTATTTGATGGTAGTGGGGAGTTGTCTTTATTAAAATTAGCCAATGTTTCTTTTCCACTAGGATTGGTATATAAAACGCCTCCAGTTTCTGTACCAAACCACTTATTATCACCACCATCTACTACGATCGTATTAATGGTTTGATCTCCTAACAGTCTTTTGGCAATCCCTTCATCTTCAATTATTACTGGCTCTGCGTCATTGATGTTGCTATCAAAAATTCCTAAAGCATTATTAAATACCACTAAACCTGTCAAGGTTCCTAACCAAATT
This sequence comes from Tenacibaculum profundicola, assembly GCF_057220795.1. Lineage (NCBI taxonomy): Bacteria > Pseudomonadati > Bacteroidota > Flavobacteriia > Flavobacteriales > Flavobacteriaceae > Tenacibaculum > Tenacibaculum profundicola. The sequence goes on from NZ_CM170137.1 coordinate 2,504,854, forward strand.
CGATTATTTCTATCAACGGCAACTGTACGTACGTTTGCATTTGGTAAACTTCCTTTGGTTACTTCTGTTGTTAATGCCTTTTTCCTATCTCCATTTTCATTAAATGCATACACTCCATTCCGACGTGTACCAATCCAAACAGTATTGGCTCTATCAATTACCACCTCATTCATTCCGAATATCGAATTCAATGTTACGATAGGCTGTATATCAAAATTAGACCATTGCCCATCTGGTGATAACTTTTTTAGTCTTCTTGAAACACCAAGATTGGTTACCCATAAATTTCCTTGATTATCAAAAGCGGTTCCACCAATTCTTATGGTTACCCTATTGGGTAAATTGTTTTCTATGTCTTCTAACGGGCTATTCAATTGGTTGTAAAACGTTGTTATTTCATCATCTTCAACATGCAACAACCCACCTGTTAGCGAAGTGTTTATTAATGCTCCTGATACGTCTCCATACGAACTTATAAAAACTGAATTGTCTTTTGTTTTATCAATACTTATCGATATTAAATCGCCAAGTGGTTGTAGTGAGTTAAATGGTCTGTTTATCCAATCACTTCCATTAAAATGAGAATATCCACTTCTTTTTTGCAAAGGTGTATATGTTTCATTATAACCTCCATACACTACCCATAAATTATTATTATGTGCTTCAATCGAAAAAACATCATTAACCATTGGACCTTGAGGGTGTATTTCTTCGAAAATGGTACTTGAAGTGGTGGTTGTTTTTAAAATCCCATATTCTTTGGTTGCTAGATAAATTTCATTGTTCTCTTCAAAGGCTTCATGCAGGTTGAAATTAAATGTGGTTGTTTGGTTTACCTGAGTTATTTGATTAAAGTTTTGATTGAGTATTACAGCAGCTATATTTAGGGCGATAGTCAAACTATTCTGAGAGCTCTTTAAACCCTGAATTTCTTCTCCAAAAAATCTTATACTTGACATGATTGCCCCTTGAATGGTCACCAATTCAGGACCTCTAGAAGCGAGTAATTGATTGTTAAAAACAGTAATATTGGTGTAATTTCCAACAAATGCTAGTGTCCAATTATTAAAATCAATTAAATTCGGATTATTGATATCGGCCACATAAATTCCATGTTCTGTAGCGGCATAAATCTTATCATCAAAAACCGCAATTTGATTTATTTTTTCTTCTGTTGAACCTGCTCCAATGAAATAAGTATCTCCAAATTCTAAATTTTGAATATCATATACAACAATGGCAAAAGAAGTAGCTAAATACAGCTTATCATTATATTCATATATATGATTGATTCTTTTCTCTCCGGTTTGATTGAAGTTTGTTATTTCCGGCGATGTGGTGATTTTTCCATTTTCATCTATAATTTCAATTAATCCATCTTCATAACCAAGTATTAATCTGTTGAAGGCATTACTGTAATGAACTACCGATGTTGTTCCTCCAGACAGCCCATGTACCGATGATATTTTATGAATTTCATTATTTTGGATATTGTATACAAAAACTGCGTTATCAGTAACTGCATAAATTAGGTCTCCTGACTTAATAAAATCCTTCACATTGGTATAAGAAAACAAATCTTCCCATCGATCACTATAATCTGTTTGAGAAATTGCTTTAAGACACAAAAGTAACAGAAAAAATAGTATTATTTTTCTCATAAAAATTCAAAGATATTACTATTAACGGTAAAAACGGTACATTCGTACAAATTTGATTTTTTATGGATCTAGAAATAGAACGAAAATTTTTAATTTCTTCGGTGTCTTTTAAAGAAGAAGCCCATGACAAAACTTATATTAAACAAGGTTTTTTAAACTCAAACAAACAGCGAGTAGTTAGAGTTAGAGCCATAAACAATAGTGGTTACTTAACTATAAAAGGCCCATCAAATAAAAGCGGCACAACACGTTTTGAGTGGGAAAAACAAATTGATAAAATAGAAGCTGATCGTTTACTAAATTTGTGCGAAGAAGGTATTATTGAAAAATATCGGTATTTAGTGAAAGTGGGCGCGCATATCTTTGAGGTTGATGAGTTTTTAGGAGCTAATAAGGGTCTGATTGTTGCTGAAATAGAGCTTACTCATGAAACGGACGATTTTGTTAAACCAAATTGGCTAGGCGATGAAGTTACGGGTATTGCCAAATATTACAATTCTAGCCTAAGCAAACTGCCTTATAACAAATGGTGATTTATAAAACACTGCTTGAGAAAACTCATGTACCATTAACCAATTACTGTAAGTTCGCAAAATCTATGACGGATAGGATTTATAGGCAACTACTTTTATAAGGTACTTTAAGACCAATAGCACTGTTTATTCATAGTAAGAATATTAACACTTGGTGTTATGTTTCGGAATACTTTGAAAACACCTTTTAATTTTGACTAGTTACACTATTTACAAATTAAAATTGTCATAATAAAACCCCACTCTTCCCTTTCTTCTTCGTTAGTAGAAGAAACCATAAAATAAGGGCTATGCTTAATTTTTATACGGAAAAAGAACATTGTTTTCTTTTACCCTAATTCCAAATCATGAACGGCGCTGCCTTACCTTCTTATTCCAACAACTTGATCAAAAAAATGCGACAAAAATAAAAAACAGCAACAAAAAAAAGAAAAGATCAAAATAACTCGACCTTCCCTTAATAAAACTGTGAGTTCCCCCTAAAAATTCACAATCCCTTTCTTTTCATACATCTAATTTACAAAAGATTAACTCATTATTTCGCTATATTAAACAACTGGAAGAAAAACTTAAACAAACAACAATTAAATAACAACAACTGGTGAATCAAAACTCTAATTATACCGTTTTTAAAGAAACGCTAGTCCATGATATATTTTTCATCTGGCACATCTTCTATATCAATTTTAATTCCATACGGCTTTCTACTATCTTAAAATTTAAACTTGACCTTGCTACTTTCCTTAATACTGATACTATTATCTAAAGAAATATCTCTAGTAAGATAAACAATCAAAAAAGAATAAGCATGCACTCTAGTATTTATGAGCTTTTCATTTTTCTGTAGATAAAATGACAACTAAAATAAGCATAGCTCTTCTTATTCTTGAATAAAATGCCGAGGTAATATCTAACAACATTATCTATCTAGCCGTAATTTTTCTATTAGTTCATTTTTTTTTCTTCTACTCACACTTACTATGGTTCCGTCACTCAAGGTAAGTTCACTTAATCTTTTATTATATTCTGCAACGTAGTTTAAATTAATAACATAAGAATTATGAACTCGGTAAAATTCAGGGGATATAAATTTTTTTTGAATTTCTTTCAAGGTTTTTGTTGCTACGATTTTTTTGCCTGTATTTAAAAAAATCGTCGTATAACTTTTATCCGATTTTAGATAAATTACATTTTCTTTTGATATTAGATACACTCTACTATCAGCTGAAATATTAATTTTATTAACAATTTTATCTTGCATATTTTTTAGATATAATTGTTTAGATGCCTTGGCAAAAGTCAACTGTAATTCATCTATATCAATTGGTTTTAATAAGTAATCTAACGCATCTACTTTAACAGCCTTTATCCCATACCTGTCCAAAGCAGTGGTAAAAACTACCTCAAAATTTCTATCGGAAAAATTATTCAGAAAGGTAAAGCCATCCATCTCAGACATTTGCACATCTAAGAATACTATATCTGGATTAACTTCTCTAATTAAATCAAATGCAGCAATGGGAGAACTACATTTTATAACGTCTAGACCTTCATTTACTTTACATTTTTTAATTTTTAATTCTAACGCTTCTAACGCGTCTTGCTCATCATCAATGATAATAATTTTAATCATACGTCTGTTCATCAATATTGGATTGTGTAGGGATTGCTTATAAAGCGGGGAAAACACGACACCAAAATATATGACGCATATAAAAACAGCCATTCACCGTCTCAATTATATCCATCTCTTTTATAATAAAAAAGTATATTTTGTAAAGTAGTTAGTATCTGTTTAAATATAGTAAAATTTAATTACAAGACAAGTAATAAAGCGCCTTATGTTTTCACTATCAATATTTTAAGAAATGTGATCGTTCAAAATAGTCTTTTTCATTATTGTATATTAACAATTTTATTCTTTACAATTCTCTTGTCTATTGGTATCTGTCATATACTTATTGTCATTCACCAACTCTTTATACATGATATTATGTGCCTTATTTTTTAGTTGCTTTTTGTCAGTATTAACCAAATCTTTAGTATCAATAAAATTACATTGCTTTACCCTAAAGACACCTGGCCCTCCTTTTAAAAAGTCCCAAGAAAAAAAACGTTTGCAATCATAATAAACTTGAGGAACTACAGGAATCTGATGTTCAATCGCCAAACTAAATGCTCCATTTTTAAACGCTGCTAAAACTACATCTTCTGTTGGCACCAATCCTTCTGGGAAGATCCCCATACTTACACCGTTTTTAAGTCTTTCTTTCGCCATTTCATAAACCCTTTTTCTACTCTTTCCAGAGCTTCTATCGACCATAATTACAACTTTTTTGTAAAAAAAACCAAAAACAGGGATTTTCACCAATTCTTTTTTTCCTACAAACACAATTGGGTTTTTACTCATCGCAATCATTACCCAAGGATCAAGTAACGATGCATGGTTGGCAATAAACATATAACTCTTATCTTTTTCTATTTTCTGTTCTTTATCTATTTCTAAACGAAATCCCATTCCATAAATTAATAAAAACGACCAAGCTCTCACCATTTTCCAAAAAAGGGAGTAATATTTCTCATGAGATGTCAAAACCAATAAGAACGGTAACATTATTAATATTGTACTAAACATTAGTATATAAAACCAAAGTCTCCAAATTAATAAAAAAGATATTTTAAAATACTTCATATCTGCGAAATTAGTAATTTCTTTTGTTTGATAAATTTTAACCTTACTTTTGCTCATCTTGTATTACATACTAAGATTATTTTGAACCAAAGATATTACATACAAAAAACAACAAATGTCAAGAATTTTAACCGGAGTACAAAGTACTGGAACCCCACATTTAGGTAATTTATTAGGCGCTATTTTACCCGCTATAGAAATGGCTAATAACCCTAAAAATGAATCGTTTCTATTTATTGCTGACATGCATTCTTTAACCCAAATTAAAGACGGAACCCAATTACGTAAAAACACCTATAGTACTGCCGCTACTTGGCTTGCGTGTGGTATCGATATTAACAAAACTGTTTTTTATCGCCAAAGTGACATTCCTGAGGTTACCGAGTTATCTTGGTACTTAAGTTGTTTTTTTCCATATCAGCGTTTGACATTAGCTCATAGTTTTAAGGATAAGGCAGATAGGTTAGTTGATGTTAATAGTGGTTTATTTTCCTACCCTATGCTAATGGCAGCAGATATTTTACTGTACGATGCTGAAATTGTTCCTGTTGGTAAAGATCAATTACAACATTTAGAAATGACTCGAGATGTTGCTAATAGATTGAATAATACGGTTGGTGATGTTTTAATTCCTCCACAGGCAGAAATTAATGAAAGTACGCAACTTATTCCGGGTACCGATGGTGAAAAAATGAGTAAGTCTAGAAACAATATCATCAATATCTTTTTGCCCGACAAAAAATTACGCAAACAAATAATGGGAATTCAAACGGATAGCACACCTTTAGAAGCACCAAAAAACCCTGATACGGATAACGTTTTTGCCATTTATAAATTATTGGCTTCTGAAGCACAAATCGCAGAAATGCGCGCAAATTATGAAGGTGGTAATTATGGTTACGGTCATGCAAAACAAGCTTTGTATGAATTGATAGTAGACCAATTTGCCGACATTAGGGCAAACTATAATCATTATATGGAGAATCATCATGAAATTGACGAGGCTTTATCTATAGGTGCAGAAAAAGCTCGCGAAGTAGCACAAAATGTATTAAAAAGAGTTCGTGAAAAAATAGGGTATTAATCCCATATACAACAATACCCGATACAATCTTATTCTATAATAAAAAACAAAAACAGATGGAAAACCCATCTGTTTTTCTATATTGCAGGAAAACTTACGTTATGAAAAGACGCACATTTCTCTGCGCAGTGTTATTGCTCTTATTATCAAAGTCTTACTCTCAGATATCTTTTGAACAAGGTTATTTTATCACCAATGACGGTAAGAAAACAGCGTGCTTCATTAAAAATATTGATTGGAAAAACAATCCTTCAAAAATTGATTATAAATTAGACATACATTCAACGCAAAAATCTGCTACTATCGAATCTATTCAGGAATTTGGAATTCTAAATTATTCAAAATTTGTTAGAAAAATGGTAGCCATTGATGTATCTAGTAACAATCCCAATAAACTAGATACTAAAAGAATGCCTAAGTTTAGTGAAAAACAGGTGTTTTTAAAAGTTTTGATAGAAGGGAAAGCTAATCTTTACTCCTATAATAATAGTACTATCAAAAGATTTTTTTACTCCATTGATTTTAACCCTATTCATCAACTCATTTATAAGAAATATTATATCAGTGAAAACAAAGTAGGTGAAAACAAGAGGTTTCAACAACAAATATGGAAAAATATCACCTGTGAAAACCAATCATTGAGAACTGTTAAAAACTTAAGATACAGCACAAACAGTCTTATAAAGCACTTTAAACAATACAATCAGTGCAATAACACCAAAACAACTACTTTCCACAAGCCAAATTCTAATAAAAATCAATTCAATTTATCTCTAAAAACTGGTTTTAATACTTCTTCTTTAAATGTATACAATAGTACATTTAAGGAAGCTATTCCAAACTCGATTACCAATAATAGAAACACTGATTTTGGCAATAAAGCTGGGATCAACTTTGGCTTAGAAGGTGAATACATTTTGCCTTTTAATAAGAATAAATGGAGTTTAAAGGTGGAGGCTGCCTATTTCTCTTTTAACTCCACAAAAACAATTGATAACAATACCATTTCTGGTGGATACCTAGTATCAAAAGCAAATTATAAAATTCTACAAATTCCTGTAGGCGTCAAACACTATTTCTTTTTAAATAATGATTCGAAGCTATTTATTGCTGCTTCCTACATAAAAAATTTAAGCCTTAACTCTACCATTGATTTTTATAGGATTAATGGTTCAAAGCTAAGTGACCTAGAGCCAAAATCTGTAAGTAATTTCGGCGTAGACATTGGTTATAAATACAAAAAATATAGTTTGGAGGTAAGGTATCAATCAAACATTGATCTGCTGCATCACTATGCATCATGGACTTCAACATTTGATACCTTGAGTTTAAATATTGGGTATACCCTCTTTTAATCTAAAAAAAAAGCCGATAACTTTAATGTCATCGGCTTTTTTTAGCGTGCTTTTAACCTGAATTATGGTGCTGGATTCGGCATCATTGCGTGTACTGCTTCTATTTCATTTAAAACCTCATCAGACAATTCAATATGTATAGAGTTTATATTTTCCTTTAGCTGATCCATTTTAGTAGCTCCTATAATATTACTGGTTACAAATGGTAACTGGTTAATGTATGCTAAAGATAACTGCGATAGAGTTAATCCGTGTTTTTCAGCAATCTTTAAATATGCTGCTACTGCATTTTGAGCCCCATCGGTCATATAGCGAGCTACAAAACGCGGAAACAATGTTCCTCTTGCTCCCTCTGGTGTTTTTCCGTCCAGGTACTTACCTGATAAAACTCCTTGAGCTAATGGTGAGTAGGCCAATAAGCCTATGTTTTCTCGTAAAGAAACCTCAGACATAGCGTATTCATACGAACGATGAATTAACGAATAGGAATTTTGAACGGTAATCATTCTTGGTAAATTATTTTGCGCAGCCGTTTGTAAATACTTCATCGTACCCCATGGCGTTTCATTAGATAAGCCAACGTGTTTTATTTTTCCCTGCTTCATAAAATCGTTCAGCGTTTCTAAAATCTCCAAATGATTTTCAGCTTCTTCAGCTGCAGTTTTATAAGGATAATCTCGCACACCAAAACAATTTACTCCTCGGCTAGGCCAATGCAATTGATACAAATCGATATAGTCTGTTTGTAATCGTTGTAAACTGCCTTCAATAGCTTCTGCAATAGCACGTTTACTAAACCCATCTTTTCTTATATGTGCCGTATAAGCTCCAGCTCCTGCAATTTTAGAAGCCAACACAACTTTTTCTCTGTTACCTGTTTTTTTAAACCAGGTGCCAATTATTTTTTCAGTTGCTCCATACGTTTCTGGGGTCGCGGGCACCGAATATAGTTCTGCCGTATCAAAAAAATTCACCCCTTGCTCAAGGGCATAGTCCATTTGTTCATGACCGTCAGCTTCGGTGTTTTGATTTCCCCAAGTCATCGTTCCTAAACATATTTTAGAAACCTTAACATCTGTATTAGGTAATGTAGTATATTTCATATAGTGTAATACGTCTTGATTTTGCTTTTATTGTTACACCCAAATTATGCATTAGAAAGTTCTATTATACCGATTCTTAGCTAAAATTACTCGATCATTTCCTTATAATCATACTTGTGTTTTACCTATAAATCGAGATTGTTATTTACCATAAAATTATGTTCGGTAAATTAACCTCGGAAATGGCATTACCAAATAAAACAACTGTAAAATGAACCACTTCGTTGTGCTTTTATGGTGCTTACCTCTCTCATGACGAAGTTCTATTGTATAATGTGGGTTAAAAAAATTCGTTTAATTACGCTGTTTTATATTGATTCAAAATTGCTTGAATTCCTGGTAACGTTTTTCCTTCTAAACATTCTAGCATAGCTCCTCCTCCGGTAGACACATAACTTACTTTATCTTCAAAACCGAACTGTTTTACCGCAGCCACAGAATCTCCTCCTCCTACTAAAGAAAACGCTCCATCTTTTGTTGCTGCTGCGATAGCATTTCCAAGTTCAATCGTTCCTTTGGCAAAATTTTCCAATTCAAATACTCCTAACGGACCATTCCATAAAATCGTTTTTGATTTTGCAATTACCTCCGCAAATTTTTCCGAGGTTTTAGGACCTACATCTAAGCCCATCCATCCTTGAGGGATTTCATTGGTATCTACAACTTCTATATTTGCGTCATTTGAAAAATTATCTGCTATAACTGCGTCAACTGGTAAATGTATTTCTGTATTATTTGCTTTAGCTTTTGCCAAAATTTCTAACGCGAGTTCTAGCTTATCATCTTCTACTAAGGAATTTCCTATCGTACCTCCTAAAGCTTTTATAAAGGTAAAAGTCATCCCTCCACCAATGATAATATGGTCTACTTTTTCAATTATATTTTCTACTATTCCTATTTTTGAAGATACTTTTGCGCCGCCTAATATAGCTGTTACTGGTTTTTCCGAATTGTTTAAAACTTTATCAATACTCTCTATTTCTTGTGCTAATAAGTTTCCAAAGCATTTTTTATCCGAGAAAAACTGTGCGATCACAGCAGTTGATGCATGTGATCTATGCGCTGTTCCGAAAGCATCGTTTACATACACATCTCCCCATTTTGATAATTTTTCCGCAAAAGCAATATCCCCGGCTTTTTCCTCTCCATAAAAACGAAGATTTTCCAACATTAAAACTTCTCCTGGCTGTAAATTGGTTACTGCTTCGGATACTTTTTCTCCAATACAATCATCCACAAAATTTACCTTAACTCCCAAAACTTCTGTTACCTTAGCAATGATATGTTGCAATGAATATTTCTCTTCAACTCCTTTCGGACGACCTAAATGAGACATTAACACACAGCTTCCTCCATCTTCTAAGATTTTAATAATTGTTGGTTTTGCTGCTTGAATTCGCGTATCATCCGTTACCACAAAAGTGTCATTCAACGGTACATTAAAATCAACTCTTATTAATGCTTTCTTGTTTTTAAAATTGTAATCGTTTAATGTTTTCATGTGCTGTTATTGTATATTTTGTGTTGTTGCTTGGTTTATATTCTACAACAAAAGTAACTATTTAAAACAATATAAAAATGTCTATAGTTATCACAACAAACTTATATATTTGTTACCTATGAGCACTTCATTCATCAAAATATCAACTGACAAGCTTCAGTTACTAGAGTGTTACGATTTCGTAACAGATGCGTCGTGTGGTGGGATTGCCGTTTTTGTTGGAACGGTACGAAATGTTACCGACACTAAAGAGGTAACCAAGCTCGATTTTTCTACTTATAAACCCATGGCTATAAAAGAAATGCAAAAGATTGCTGATTTTGCCTTGGCTAATTTTGCTATTAAAAAAATAGCCATTCATCATGTGGAAGGGTCATTAGAGATAGGAGATGTTCCTGTAATTATAACAGTTTCTGCGCAACATAGAAAGGCTTCTTTCGATGCATGTCAATATGCTATAGACACCTTAAAAGAAACTGTACCTATTTGGAAAAAGGAGTTTTTTGCTGATGGTGAAGTTTGGGTAAATGCACATCCTTAAATACGTTTGTTATGGTTCAATTTAAAACAACAAAAACACTATTAGAGCTCGAGCAAATATTAACATTACAAGCTCAGAATTTACCAGCTAATTTAACCGAATCGGTAAAAAAAGAGCACGGTTTTGTTACTGTTCAGCACGATTTAAGTATTTTAAAAAGAATGCACGATGTGCATCCACATATTATTGCAAAAGTTGAAAATACGGTTGTTGGGTATGCCTTATCAATGTCTGAAAAATTCAGAAATGACATCGCTATTCTTGCGCCTATGTTTGCCAAAATAGATTCTTCAAATAAAGCAGCGAGTCAATACATTATCATGGGGCAGGTTTGTGTTGATAAAGCCTATAGAGGAAAAGGTGTTTTTAGAAGTTTATATGACAAAATGAAACGAGAATTTACTGATAAGTACAATTCTATCATCACTGAGATTAACCTAGCAAACATCCGTTCTTTAAACGCTCACCTTGCTATTGGATTTAAAGAGCTGCTTCACTATGAATATAACAACGAGACCTGGGTTATTGTATATCTAGATATTTGAGTTGTATTATCGAATAGGAAATTTGTTTTGTTCTAAAATAACAGAAATTCTTAGTCAAAGCACACAATCATTTCCTGGTAGAATAATGTTTAATTATAGTCGGTAAATGAACATCAGAAATGGTTATGACATTATCTGGGTTTAATATTTTAAATCTAACGGTTCTGTAAACGTAATTTCAGGATCGTAGACTTCTTTTAAAACTTCTTTAATTTCATCCATAAATTCTTCTAATCTTTCCGAAGTAATTAGGTGATCTGGCGATTTATATGTCGATGAGAAATTCATTTTTATAAAGCCCTTTTTAAGGTTTTTAAAGGAAACAATTCCTGCTTCTAATGGTTTCTTAAAATGATAACCCGTGTGTTTCGTGTACAAAAAAGCATACAACATTACTTGAATTGCTTTGTGATACTTTAGGTCGCGAATTACCGTAAAGTCTGTTACTTTTAAATTAAGTTCTTCTACTTTTCCTGTTTTATAGTCAATTATTCGGGTTACTCCATTCAATTCATCGATTCTATCCATCTGACCGTGAATTTTTATCGGAAAGTCAAATCCGTCTATTGTAATTTCAGTGGCCAAGGTTTGCTCGGTAGCAATTATTTTCAATTGATTATTTGGGTCTGCTAGTAGTTCTTTTTCCTGTTTCAGAAAGTTGATAACAAATCTATTGGCTACTTCAAAAATCAACCGATTTTTACCAACACTTATATCTCCATTTTTAAAATGTTTTGAGAAGTAGAATGCAATATGTTCTTTTGTTTTTTGCTGCATTTGAGTGACGGTGTCTGTTCCTATGAACTTTCCTTCAAAAGGCTTGTACAAGGCTTCTAAGGTGTCGTGAACAACGGTTCCCATGGTGTTTGCGGCAACGGTTTCTTCGACATCATCAAATTCTTTAATCTTCAATACTTTTTGCTTGTAAAAAGCCATTGGATTGTACAGGTAATTTGTTAATGCAGAAGGGGAAATCCCTTTCTTTGCTAACTCTTTTAACTTTTCAAGAACCTCATGGTTTTTAGCTATCTCTTTTGGTGATGTGGTGGTGGTTATAATTTGCGGATTAACAATTTTCTCTTCTATATCGTTTCGCATCATTTCGAGCTGTGTTACAAAACGACTTTTTTCTCCACTACCAAAAACATCGTGTTCTGTATTGTAGAGTATATAAATGTTTTTAGCTCGTTGTAACAGCCTAAAAAAGTGATATGAGAATAGAGCGTCTTTTTCTTTGTAGGTAGGTAACCCAAATTCTATTTTAACGTCAAAGGGAATGAAAGAGTTCTGTTGATGATTTGCTGGCAAAATGCCTTCATTTACAGAGCATATTATTACATTTTCAAAATCTAATACGCGTGTTTCCAGAACTCCCATTAATTGCAACCCTTGCAAGGGTTCTCCTTGAAAAGACAGGCTTTCTGATTGAATTAATTGTTTAAAAAATTGTTGTAGTGTTTTTAAGTCTTGAATATAATTAAATCTTTCGTGAAGGTTTTGTAGTTGCACAAAAGTTGTATAAAAACGGTATAGGTATTCTTTTTCTAGTTCATTGGCTGTGTCTTTTAATACATTGATCACGTTTAAAATTCTCGTTAAAAACTCGTCAATCGTAGAAAATGGTATAAACAGAGATTCTACTACTTCTTTGATAGGTACTGCTACATCCGTAAAAAAGCCGTGTATTCTTTCTTTGCTTACAAAAGTTGTATTACTCTGTACAATAACTTCCGAAACGGTATCGGAAATATTTTGCTCATCAAGCTGTAAAAGCTGGTAAATGGATGGGTGCTTTAAAAGAGCAATCACATCTTTGTAATAGAATAGATGTTGTTCTTTTTTTTGTAGTTTCTCCTGATTTAGAAAGAGCCTGAAAATAGTTAAAACTAAACTTGTTGTTGGCACATCTTTTAATGGATATCCCATGGTTATATTGACAGCATCTACATTTTTAGGCAACGAGTTTAATGTGATGGGCAATAATGATTCATCTCCTAAAACTAAAGCTGTATTGTTGTGGTTTGGGAGTTTCGATAAGATTTCTCCTGCATGCTTTATTTGCGTAATGTTTTTAGAGGCGCCAATTATTTGAATGTTTTTCTTCTCTAAAAAATGTGTTGCTACCGTCTGAATTTCATTCTTCTGATAATGTTTCCAACGTGTTTTATATTTTCTAATAAAACTTCCTGCTTGATGATTACTTTCATAAAACGCGGTATCAATATCCCAATATACTTCTGTGTTACCCCCCGCCAACATTTTTTGGAAAAGGAATTCTTCTGCTGCATTTAATGCGTTAAACCCGATAAAAAAATACTTTTTATTGTTGTTTTTAAGTATAAAATCATCTATTTTTTTTATGGACTCCCTGTAAATTACACCTTGGTATCCTATTTTCTTCGTAACTAAAAACTCATAGAAAAGATCGTATAATTTATGGAGTTTTTCCATAAACACAAAATGATCTTTCATCAGTTCTGTTTCTTTAAACGTTCCAGATACCGACCATTTTCTCAATCGATGGATGTCTCTCACGTACACAAAAATTTCACGGGCATTGATTAGGTGCTGGTCTATTTCGTTAAAATCTTGTAAAACGGTAAAAGCCCAAGAAGAAAAAACATCAAATGAGTCTGAATCCGGTTCTTCTTTTTTATAAATACTATAAAAATAAAATAGTAATTGAACTGAATCTGCTTTTTTTATTTCTGACACTTGTTCTACAAAATCACCGATATTACTGATTTTGGGTAAAAATCCAGCAGCTATTTTATTTTTTAGTTCTTGTTTTACAAACACGCCTGCTCTTTGCGAGGGCACTATAAACTCAACATCTTCAAATGTTTTCGTGTTTTTTAAAATCGCATCTAAGGTTTCAGAAATAAAAGATTGCATTATATAATTTTCGCCATTGACAATTAAGTCATAAAAGTACTACTTATTATACTATCTAATACCACTTATATCGATTCTTAGGTAAAATTACTCCATCATTTTCTTCCAGCCATGCTTGTGTTTTATACCGATTGGAATTTGAAGTTACCTTTTAATTTCCCTTCGCTCATTAAAAGGTTTCAAATAACCATCGGCATTATAACATTGAGGTAATAGAGAAAATTCATCACTAAAATTTATCACCTATAGATCGGCCTTTTCCACAACAATAATAGTGGTAAATTAACATCAGAAGTGGTATTACAAATTAAAATTACCGTAATAAAACGCCCTTTTTTCTTCATTAGAAAAAGAAACCATAAACTAAGTCTATATTTAATTTTTATAAAAAAACAATCATTTTATTTTAGGTTGTTTCAAATCATCAATAGTCTAAAACAACTTTGCTTACTCTCATTTTATAGAATTTAACAAAACAATGGAGAGAGATAATTCAGGTTTGTGGAATTTATAACCTGAGTTCGATTTATTTTACTTCTAAAGAAGTCTTAGAAATAGTGAGATTTGATTTAAAAAAACGCAGGCTAAGTCTTTAATTCAAGGCTTTTTGAAGTAAAGACTACTGTTTATAAGGCTTGGCTCCATTAATTTCGTTTTTTTTACGTTGTTATGATTTTTCGAATTATAAATAGTCCTTCAAAACTATGTTTAGCCCAAGAAAATCAAAATTAACTGTGAGTGTAAGATAAATCGATATTTACCCTAAGCAATTAGGCTTATTAAAATAACAAAATAAATAGCATAACTTCTATTGTAAAAATGAATCCATTGTGAATTTATTGGGTAATAAAACCACATTGACCACACTACTATATACCTATCAGTCCGAATTATACATGAGCAAATCTATTATACGATTTACAGATAAATATTTAGTATATAGGTATTGAATTATTTTAAGTTTGTATAAGGCATAAAACGTTAGCATAGCCAAGCTATGGTTAAGTTTTATAACGCAAAAATAGCTACAAAAGAAATAATAGATATGCGAAGTATTTATTTGTAAATCATATTACATCCTAAAACCAATATCTATGAAGGATAAATTATTATTGTTTGTATTACTATCAAGCATAACCTTAGCACATGCGCAATGGAATGTCGCAGCTTATCAACGTGCAAAACCCGTCTCACAAATCAGTGTTATACCCTGTGAGTTTTCATGGGAAAAAGTAAAAACAGAAACAGGAACAAGGAGTTTCACAACACCTCAACGCAATCAGCCATTTCAAGGACCTTGTTTAGCATACGCCTTTAATGCTGCATTAGAAACCATGTATATGGTTGAATTTAATGAACCAACGCCCATAATACTTTCGGATGCTTATTTAGACATGAAGGTTTTTGTTGGTGACATGGTAGCCTATAAAAACACATTAGAGTCAGGATTTCGTATTCCTAAACAACTTTCATCTCAAAGTATGTACTTGCCCAATGTAAATAGCTGGTTTAATACTGCATATAATGGTTTTAGATCAACGGCGCTAAACTGCATTGACAATGAACTGAATTTTAAGATTAGTTTAGATGAGAGCTACGCTCCTCCCATAGGTATGATAGAAAACACCTGTGGATCACCTATTGCGAATCATGATTATATCTCCGTTTCAAACGTAATAGAGCTATCGAATATATATTCTGTCAACCAGCTAAAAAACATACTATTAACAAAAGGACCCGTTATTATAAAAGTAACTAATACTCAAACAACTACTGGCTATACCCTTCAAAAGTTCAAAAACTATCAGAATGCAGAAATGGAAAACCTATCGTATCACGCCTATTCAATAATTGGTTGGGAAAATGGCGCTAATTTAACTACCAAATGGATCATGAAGGATAGCTGGTTTCCTGATGGGGAAAAAATGCTATCAGACACCGTATTTTTAGACTTACTTTCATCAGGAGAAATAGCGCTGTATCGGGTAGAAAACATACTGAAAAATAACACACTTTCTACTACTTCTCCTTTTAATGTAGATCCTACAATTCAGTGCATCACAAGTAGTTCTCCAACCTTAACTCTTTCGCCTATAGGAACAGTATTACACCATATATGGATTGGTAATATGTTATACGCTAAAGTTTCTATCAACAGCAATTTACTGGTTGATGAATGGGAGTGGGAAGTTGCAAATGCCTATACAACCTCAGAGGTTCAAGGTACTACAATGTCAAGTGTACTAGTAAGCCCTTATGTAAACGGTTTAGTTACTATTAAAGTAAGAGCTAAAAAAAACAATATATGGACGCCTTGGAAGCAAAAAACAATATATCTTTCTAACAATCAAAGTGGTGGAATGAATTGATTTTAACCCGAAAATATACTTAGAAAGATATATTAAAAGGTCAATCTTGTATTAAAAAGTTATTTGGCAGACTGCTAAAGTCTACAAAATTTACCTTAGTTTTGAGTAGTTGTATTTTAGATTTTAAAACAGGTTATGGCGGCAACACTCCAAGTAGCATTAGTACAATCAGATTTAGTTTGGGAAAATCCAGAGGAGAACAGAAAAGCGTTTCAGGAAAAAATTTTAGCCCTTCATAATCCTGTCGATTTAATAGTACTTCCTGAAATGTTTACCACTGGTTTTACCATGAATGCCCCAAAAATTGCAGAAACTATGAACGGTGAAACCATTCAATGGATGCAGCGTTTAGCCCGTTCTAAAAACGCAGCCATTACTGGAAGTATTGTTATGGAAACGCTTGTTCAGCATGAAAAGAGGTATACGAATCGATTACTTTTTGTGCATCCTTCGGGTTCGATTGACTTTTACGATAAAAAGCACACTTTTACCTTGGCTAATGAACACAAGATGTATACTGCTGGTCAAGAAAAAATACTTGTTGACTATAAAGGATGGAAGATCTGCCCTTTGATTTGTTATGATTTGCGGTTTCCGGTTTGGGCAAGAAACACAGAAAATTACGACTTGTTATTGTATATTGCCAGTTGGCCCAAACCGAGAATTAGCGCTTGGGATACCTTATTAAAAGCCCGTGCTATTGAAAATATGAGCTATACTATTGGCGTGAATAGAGTAGGGGTAGATGCTAACCAATATGAATATACAGGAAATTCTGTTTGTTACGATACTTTAGGAAATTGTTTGGTTAAAAACGACCTCGGAAACGAAACGGTTTTATACCTAAACTTGGATAAAAAACGTCAAAATGTACTCAGAAACAAGTTCAGATTCTTAGAAGATAGAGACTTTTTTCAAATACAATAAAAAAGGCAACCTTGAGGTTGCCTTTTTATATTCTTATGCTGGGATCATCCATTTAAAATTAAACTTTGTATCTGGCACTACAATACGTTCTGTAATTCGATACATTCTATCTGGTAATTTCATTAAGAAATCACGTGCTTTTTCTGCCTCTGGGGTAAGGTTAGTCATCTTGTCTATTTCCCAAGTAGCATTTAGTTTTCTTAAGATATCTACATAATCAAATCCTGTATAAACACCAATTCTTTGGGCTACTGCAGAAAAATCGTCAAACAAACTTCCTTTAGCTCCAAAAGATTCTCGTAAATGCATTGCTGGCATCACAATTTTATGCTTCATCATATGCTGAAAAGCCAACATCATTTCACTCGGGTCTATCTTAAATATTTCTTTTACAAATTCAGAATACGCTACATGATGGCGCATTTCGTCTCCTGCAATAATTCTAGACATTTTTGCCAAGGCTTTATGTCCTTTTTTCTTTGCTAGTTTTGCCACATTCAAATGAGAAATATACGTTGCTAGCTCCTGAAAACTGGTATACACAAAGTTCTTATACGGATCTGTAGCAGTTCCGATGTCGAATCCGTCAGAAATTAAATGTTGTGTCGTTATTTCAACTTCACGCATATTTACACGTCCTGACAAATACAAATATTTGTTCAAAACATCTCCATGACGATTTTCTTCGGCTGTCCAAGCACGTACCCATTTTGCCCATCCGTTATCCGGTTGTTGGGTTACCCCGTCTAAATCTAGCAACCATGACTCGTAGGTAGGTAAGGCTTCTTCTGTAATGGTATCACCTACTAATACTACCCAAAAATCATCATCTAATTCTTTAGATATTTCTTGGATTTCTTTAACCTCATCAATAAAGCTATCGCTCTGTGAGTTCGGTAAAAAGTCAGTGGGTTGCCATATTTTTTCTATAGGGATTAAGAATTTATCTACAAAGCTGTCAATATTCTTCTCCAGCGTTTGCATCACTTCTTTTCTTATGTTCTGTATTGACATAGTAAAGTCTAGGGGTTTTATATTAGTATTGTTTGTTGTTTGTTGTTTACTTAATTGACGCTTTTACTGTTGATTCAACCTTTTGAATTAATTCATCAAAAGGTAAGCTATCTACTTTTATAGGTGGGTGGGTAACTATTTTTATTGGGCTACCTATTCCTAAAGGAAATTTACCATACCTAAATGTTTTCCAAGAGTTATTGATTGTTAATGGAACAACGTATGCATCTGGATTATATTTCACAATCATCTTTAATCCATTCATAGCAAAAGACTTGGGTTTACCTGTTCTGCTTCTTGTTCCTTCAGGGAATATTACTGCTGACCATTTATTTTTTTGTATTCTTTTAGAAAACTTTGCCAATTCAACCAATGCTTGCTTCCCATCTTTTCTATCAATCAATGCTGCACCTCCATGCCTTAAGTTATAAGAAACGCTCGGTATACCTTTCCCTAACTCCTTCTTAGACACAAATTTAGGGAAATATTTTCTAAAATACCAAATAATTGGCGGGATATCAAAGGTGCTTTGATGGTTAGAAACAAAAATTAAACTGGTGTTCTCCGGTAATACTTGGTTGTTCTCTAATTGAACTCGAACGCCCAATAATAAAAGTGATTTTACTAAAAACCAATTTAAAACATCTACCACCTTCTGATGTCCTTTCTGACCAAAAATATTAAAACCTATCCATTGTAATGGATGGAATACTAATAGCAGTAGTAAAAACACCAATGCAAAAATTGGTGATAATATATAGCTAATTATTTTCATATGTTTAAATTTTATAACATTCGTACTTGGCGTAATCGTTAGATATGCTACTCATAATGATTACGACTCATGTTAAAATCACTGCAAAAATATAAAATAGGATTTAAGTAAGGCTATATATTTAGTTTAAAACCAATTGGTCCAAGGAATTCTTGATAGTATTAGCAATAAAGCGATACCATAAAAAATAGTAAAGGTTTTAAATTTAGCTTCACTTTTCACTTGTGTTTTATGTTTAGACCACCCTATGGTGATTAACACGATAGCTGTAATCATAACTAGTGGGTGCTCTATAGCCAACAATCGAGTACCTGAATCTTTCATTACTTCTCCTCCATTGGTTTTTAATGCTTTAAACCAAGGCGACATAAAATACCATCCTAAACCGATAAGCAACTGTATATGACTCGTTATTAATGTAAAAAGCCCTAATCGAAATTCTTTGTGTGTAAATTCTTTTTTTTGTATTAAACCTATAACCGCTTTCACTACCGTAATAATGAGCACTACTAATACAATATAAGCCCAATAAGAATGGATTGTTTTCATGATAAGATTGTTTGTTTTTGTAGTTACAAACTTACTGATTTTTGTTCACAAAAAACCACCTTCACAAAAGGTGGTTTCAAATATTAGTTTTATGCTATAAAAGCCTTATTTTTTTTGTAATACATACTTAGTACCGTTATGTACAACATGCATCACAAAAACATCGTCTTCTGGCTTCCATACGTTATAAGAAACAGCTATTTTTTGCCCTTTCTTGTAATCAGGGAAATTATGAAGTAGTACTTTATTAATTTTTGCTAACCTCACCGTAATTGTTTCTTCATCATAGCCTTCTCTTATATCAAAATTACTAAAACCTCCATTTCCAACGAGTGCATAATCATTGTCTGTTAGCGTATATTCTTTTATTCCATCTTGAACCACAACTTTAGAAGTAAAGGCAAATAACGAGCCATGACCAGAAACCGTAGAATTTTGATACACTTTTGTATTGTCAAAGTCGCACCCCAAAACTAGGATCTCTTTTGAATTTACATTGGAGTTTATCAAATCATTAAATCCCTTTCTAAAACATACGGTACTAGCATCTTTTGAAAAAGCATTTGCGGCAGCAAATACCATTCCTAATAAAACTATAAAAACCTGGCACGAACGAATACACTTTATCATCTTAATTTTAAAAATATGTTGGCGGCAAATTTACTGAATTTACCATAAAAAAACCACCTCAAATGAGGTGGTTTATACTATCTATTTAGTTTCTGTGAATTAGAAATTATATCTTAATGAGAAATTCCATGTAGTACCGAATCCAAAGAAAACTTTATTACTCGTATTTACTCCATTGTAAGTAGTATCTCCTGGGTTTGCAAAATAGTTTGTTGCAGACTCAGCAATATACTCTTGATCAAATAAGTTATTGATATTTAATCGTAAGTTTAACGACTGGTCATTATCTCCTCTAAGGTCAAATTTATAAGAAAACCCTAAATCTGCTAAAGAATACCCAGGTAATCTTAACGATCCGTCATGATCAACATTACCGAAATCATCAGCATTTACTCTTGCATAAAGTCTGTCAATATATCTTTGTGAGTAATCAACTTTAAACCCATCGAATAATTCAGCTTCAATACCTAATCTTCCAGTGCTTTGTGCTGCATCACCAACTTTAACACCTTCTAAATATAAAGGAGCCGTTCCAAGAGGGTTCTGATTATTGTCAAAAGCTGTTCCTTCCACGTTATTAGCATACTCCCAATCACCTACAGATACCATACCAAAAAGACTAACTTTATCAGTAATATCATACACTCCATCAACTTCTATACCCATATGGTTTTGTGCAACTCCTTGAATATCTGCTCTTCCTTCATCTCCAGTAATTGGATCTTCATAATCAACACGAACAAATCTATCTTTCCACTCCGTTCTATATAAGTTTACATTTAATTTAAACCTTTCAGTTCTATAACCATATCCTATCTCTGCTCCAAATACTTTTTCGTTACGAGGATCTTCATTAATGTCATTTCTATAGTTTAAGAATATTGCATCAAAAAATGGCTGTTTAGAGTAGTATCCGATATTTCCAAAAACATTGTGATTTTCATCGATGTTCCAGTTAATACCTCCTTTTAAATTCCCTCCAAACAAGTTTTGCCAATCTGTTTCACGTGCTGGATCTGAATCTAAGTAGTTAAAATAATCAATTCTTTTAAATCCTTGAATCGATGCTGCTCCTTGAATAAACGCAGAAATATCATCACTCTTATACTCTAACTGAGCAAAAGCTCCATACCAACGTACCTTACCATCATTGTGATAATCGATTTTTTCTTCGCTATCTGTACTTTTTAATACATTCCATAAACTTGATAAGTCTGAAGAATACTCTGTTGTATATACAGCGTCTAAATTATTTTCGTTACCTGAAACTCTATATCCATTCGCTCCTAGTAAGTTATCAATTCTTCTATAGTGAATACCTGTATAATCTCTTAAATCAATACCAACATCAAGCGTAAATTCGTCAGATAATTTTGTGTTAAAATTAGATAATAATCCGAACCAGTTATGTGAATTAATAGAAGCTCTTCTCGTTAAACCATTATCTCTAGAATCGTTAATTCCTCCATCATTAGGTCTTGTGTATTCTTGACCATCAGAAAAAGTTACTGTTTCTCCTTGGTTATACTTTACAATTTTATCCCACATTACGTGACCAGAAGAAGGATTTCTATAAATTGAGCTCGAAGCAAAATTATAGCCTGGTAACCTACCTATATCACCTGTTCCGCCACCACGTCCGAAAGAAACGTACGCTGAAGTTGATAACGATGAATTATCATTGATATCCCAATTCCAGTTTAAAGAAATTACAGGTTTATGATAAAAGTTCTTTCTCCAGTTAAACTCTTCACCATTAAGGTATCCGTGATTATAGTTGTATTTTTTTCCATATTTCAAATAATCTGCAAGAGTTGCCATATTATAGAAACTCGTTGTTCTTTGATTATGAGTTTGTGGTGCTCCCGTTAACATAAACTGAAAATCGTGATCGTCATTTAACTCCCAACCAAGACCTATGAAGTAATTATATCCCTCAAACTCAGTTCCATCTACATAACCGTCTCCAGCAGTTCTACTTAATAAAAATGATGAAGCAAACCCGTTTTCGTTTTTACCTGTTGAATAGGTAGCTAAGGTCTTTAAGTAATTATCATTACCATAAGAAGCTAAAACTGAACCTCCTTCTTTCTTATCTGTTGTTTTGGTAACAATGTTAATTGTACCTCCCACAGAAGAAATTGCTAATTTAGAAGACCCTAAACCTCTTTGTACCTGCATTGCTGTTGTCACATCTGACAACCCTGCCCAGTTTGACCAGTAAACTCTACTGTTTTCCATGTCATTAACTGGTACACCGTTTATAAGTACTGCAATGTTCTCTTGCGAAAACCCACGAATGTTAATACGTGCATCACCATAACCTCCTCCTGATTTCGTAGCATATACCGAAGGGGTAGCATTTAAAAGCTCTGGAAATTCTTGCGAACCTAATTTTTCTTGAATTTCAGCTGCTTTAATAGTAGAAACAGCCACTGGTGTTTCTCTATTTTTAGCCACATCAATTAATCCAGTAATTACAACCTCTCCTAAAATGTTAGAAGGAAGTAACTCAATTACACCTAAGTCTCTAGAAGTAAAGGTTACTTCTTTGGTATCGTATCCAACAAAAGATATTACCACTACTCCTGTTGAAGCTTTGGTGTTTAACATAAACTTTCCGTCGAAATCAGTTGCCGTACCATTAGTAGTCCCCTTAACTACAACATTAGCACCTGGAAGTGGTTCACCCATTTCGTCAAGCACCTTACCCGTGATTTGTGTTTGCCCTAAAACTGTAGCTGTTATAAAAAACAGTGCTACAAATAATACATTTTTAAATTTTTTCATTGTATAATCTAATTGTTATTAAATAACTTTGGCAAAATTCTCGTTTTTACACAAGTACTGTATTAACTTAATGTTAAATTTTTAACATTTTATTAAGTTTTTGAGTTTTGTTCTTTTTGAGATTTTAATATATTATTTGCCAATTTTTTACCTAGTTCTACACCAAACTGGTCAAAAGAATAGATATTCCATAAAACACCCTGAACAAATATTTTATGTTCATACATAGAAATTAACATTCCTAAAGATTTCGGAGTCAGGTTTTCTAAAAGAATCGTATTGGATGGTTTATTTCCTTTAAAAATTTTATACGGCAGTAAACTAGACAATTGATTAAGTTTTCCTTCCATCTTTAGTTCTAAATGCACTTCTTCCTTTGTGCTTCCATAGGCCAAAGCATGAGACTGCGCATAAAAATTAGCCATCAAGATGTCGTGGTGCTGTGTTTCTCCGTATAATGATTTTTTAAACCCAATAAAATCAGCCGGTATAATTTTTGTTCCTTGGTGCAACAACTGCATAAATGAATGTTGCATATTCGTTCCTACTCCTCCCCAGATTACGCCTCCGGTTTGGTAGTTGATTTCTTTACCATTTCTATCAACTCCTTTTCCGTTACTTTCCATAAACCCCTGTTGTAAATAGTTGGGTAGTTTACTCAAATATTGTGAATAACTAAAAACAGCCTCTGTTTCACAACAAAAAAAGTTATTGTACCATACACTTAACAATGCTAGTACTATTGGAATATTTTCAGAAAAATCTGTGTTTCTAAAATGCTTGTCCATTTTTTCAGCTCCATTCAATAATTCTTTGAAATTATCAAAACCTACCGATAAACTAATTGACAAACCAACGGCAGACCATAAAGAAAAACGGCCACCGACCCAATCCCACATCGGCAATATATTCTTTTTGTCTATTCCGAAATTTACCACTGCATCTAAATTAGAGGAAACAGCAATAAAATGCTTAGCTACATCAAAGACTGTTGCCGATTTTAAAAACCAGTCTCTTATCGTATTAGCGTTTGTTATTGTTTCTTGCGTGGTAAACGATTTTGAAACGACAATAAAAAGAGTTGTTTCGGGATCCACCTTTTTTAATGTTTCAAAAACATGGTCTCCATCTACATTTGAAATAAAATGAGTGTTTAACTTGTTCTTATAATACGCTAAGGCTTCTACCACCATACTTGGTCCAAAGTCAGACCCTCCAATACCTATGTTAACGATATCTGTTATAGGTTTACCCGTATATCCTTTCCATTTTCCAGAAAGAACCTTGTTTGTCAGAGCTTTTATTTTCCTTAGCGCAGTTTTTATTTTTGGTGTTATATCTTTTCCTTCTACGAATATTGGTTCATCGCTACTGCTCCTTAGGGCTGTATGAAGCACTGATCTATTTTCTGTTACATTTATGGTGTCTCCCGAAAAATAGTTTTCAATAGCTTCTTTAAGATCCATTTCTTCAGCTAGAGAAATAAGAGTATTCATTATTTCTTCAGTAACATGATTTTTAGAATAATCAACATACAGATCGTCGAACCTAATAGAAAGTTCTTTTTTTCTTTTTTTATTTGTCTGAAATAGATTTTTAAGTTGGAAATCTTTTGCTTCTAAATACTGTTGTTGTAATTCTTTCCAGGCTTCTGTTGTGGTTGGGTTGATATTTTTCAATGCCATTATTAATTTAAAGCTAGTATTTCTTTTTCAACAAGGATAGTATCTGTTTTTTTAAAAAAACTAACACTGTCTAAATGCTTTTTTAAAGGTTTTATAAACTCGAAATACCTCGGTTTTATACTATCTTCTAAAGGCTTAGCAGAAGGCAACTTTTGCCTAAAAGGATCTACCTGCCTTCCGTTTTTCCAAAAACGATAACAAACATGAGGGCCACTTGTATTACCTGTCATTCCAACCCAACCAATAATATCTCCTTGCTTTACAAAATCACCAACGCGCACCTTTCTTCTTTTCATATGCAAGTATTGTGTGGTGTACGTACTGTTGTGTTTTACCTTTACATAGTTTCCATTCCCACCTCTCCTAGCAGATTCAACCACGGTTCCATTGGCCGTTGACATAATGGGCGTGCCGTATGGAGCTGCAAAATCAGTACCTTTATGGGGTCTAACTCTATTTCCATACAACTTAATTCTTCTTCGTAAATTATATCTTGATGATATTCTATATTGGAATTTTATGGGAGATTTTAAAAATGTACTACGTAACATGTTCCCTTTTTCGTCATAATACTCGGCAATATTTTTAATTGTATCAGCCACAAATTTATACGCATATAAATCTTCTCCTTTATGGTTAAACAGAGCCGCTTTTACCTCACCATATCCAACAAAGGTTGTGTCATTAATATATTTTTCTTCATAGATCAATTTAAATCTATCTCCTTTTTGCAACCTATAAAAATCTAAGGTCCAAGCGTAGATATCCGCCACGGTATTTGTCAATGTTGGTTTCAAGCCTAAGCTATCCATGGTAACTGATAAACTAGAGTTAATTTCACCAACAATTTCTTTTTCTAATGTTTTTACCTTCTTTCTATATTTATAGGCTGAGATTACAGAATCTTTAAAATCGATAATCGTTGCGGCAATTTTATTGTGTTTATAAATAAAAACCTGTGCTTTTTGTATGGAGTCTTTTGTTGTTAAAATTGTGTAAGTTTTACCAGACCTAACCCTTCTAACATCAAATGTATCTTTTATAGTCGTTGCAATCTTATTAATTTTTGGATACATCACGTGATGCTTATCTAGAATACCTCCAAAACTTTCCCCGTTTTTTATGGTATCATTAACCACATTGAAATTATCTAAATTATACCCATATAAAAATACAGGTTCGATCTTTTCAATGGTCTTTATTTCTTCTAATTCTTTTTTATCTTCTTTCTTACAAGATAAAAAAGCCATCATTAATAGTAGTAGTAAAATTGTTTTTTTCAAGGAGGTTGTTTTAAATTGCCAATATTTGCAAAAATACAAATATAAATAATTGTATTTTACACTTTAACAATACTTGAACAACTTATAATCAGTCTACAATTATTTCAAACGGGTTTGCCAGCCCTTTATACGCTTCTAATTCTGCTCTGAGTGATCCAACGGACAACGACGCTTTCATTTTCACAGGAATCTTATTATCATCCGCAGTTATCCAAACGGTTACACTTTCTTTTGCTTTAAACACCCTACCCGCTTGAACGAAAGGGCGGAACATTTGTGTTTTTACTTTTCCAAATTTAGTTTTCAATATTTCATATCCTAAAAACCGCAACTTAAAAGGGTAGCTTTTATCGTCAAAAAACACGTCAACACTTATTTCATCTCCTTTTTTCATCTTCTTTGTGTCATGATTTCTTAAGAAGTAAAAGGTAGAAATCAGATCTTGTGGTTTTTTTATCGAAATAATACTGTCTTTTTGTTTTATAAAATCTTGAACGTACGCTGTGCTGTCAACATAATTGAAGGTTACACTTTTTCTCTTTTTGTATCCTCCTTCGTCAATATCTCTTTTAAATAAATAAGGGTGTACCTCTCCAAAGCTAAAGTAGCTTTCGTAGGTGTCATTAACTTCAAAAACCCAGCTTATCATGCCAGAGGTCCATCCTTTCCCTATAGCGTGAATAACATCTTTATTTTTTAGTTTTTCTTCTTTTAGTTCTAAAACAGCCGTACCTGCCTTCAGAAAACCACTGTAGCTCATTTTATACCGCAACCATTCACCTCCTTTAAAGGCAATTTTTTTTTCTTGGGCACTGAGGTGTATTGTTACACAAAATAACAATATCAATATGTTGTGTTTTTTCATAATAATCAAACTTATGAATTTTGATAACCAATTACTATTCCAAAAGCAAAAAACCACTGACTTTATAGAAAATCAATGGTTTTTTCTTACTCTTTAGAACGTTCCCCAGTTTTTTAGTTCTTCTTTGCTCCATAAATAGGGAAAAAATATTCTTCTTTGATATTTTGGATGCAAGTACTTACGCCAATTACTCCCTCCTGTTGCTTCCAGAGCGGTATCATCTCCTCCTAAATATTTTCCAGCAGCGTTATAATGTGCCATTACCCATTTTACATTCACCGCATAGTCATAATGGCGCATAGCCTTTATCAGCGTTTCATCTTCCTGAACATTTTTAGGCAGTTGTTTAAATTTTGACGAAAGATTACATTCATTATAGTCTTCCATAAAATCGATAAACTCCCCCATATACTTCTTTTCAAAAAGTTTCAGTAGGGTTGTTTTTTGACCTGTGGTATAGTTTTTTCCTGCTGCCTGCCAATACAAGTGATCATACGCGTTTTTAAATGACGAGTCTCTATCAATTGTATCTCTAAAACGAGCATCTATTAAGTTGATAAGCTCTGTAGATGCAAATTCTATTTTGCGGTACTGTGCGCTTTGAAACCCACTAGCAGGTGTTAAGGTATGTCTAAACTTTAAATACTGCTCTACATCCATTCCATCGGCCATTACCGAAAAAGAACTGCACAGCATATCAAAATAACGACTTATACGCATTAAGTGTTTTGAGAATTTTTCAGCAGAAATTTCATCAGACTTTGCTACCTGATCGATTTCCCACAAAATCATTTTAAACAACAATTCATTTACCTGATGGTACATTATAAAAACCATTTCATCTGGCTGTGTTGTTCGAGGAATTTGCAATCCTAAAAGCGCATCTGTTTGAATATAATCCCAGTAGGTAATCGGTTTACTCCATAGCAATCCTTCTAGCATTGCTTCCATTGGAACTCCTAATTCCTTGTATTTGCCTTCTATTGATTTTAATATTTCTTCTTTATCCATTTTTATGTCTTTTTAACTTTAATTTACGCTATATTATAGTTGTAATAAACAGCGCACTCTAGGAGTAGGGAGATTTTATATTCTTAAAATTAAACTTCGGTGTATATGCAAAGACACTTTTCATACTATTACAATAAAACCAAGAAAGAACTGTATTTCTCCCTTGGCTTTTTCTGATTTTATCTGTTTTTACTTTTACAACATTATAATGTGCCTCTCTGTTGTTGTTCTCTTTCGATAGATTCAAACAAGGCTTTAAAATTTCCAGCACCAAACCCTCTGGCTCCCATTCTTTGAATTATTTCAAAGAATAGTGTTGGTCTGTCTTCCACTGGTTTTGTAAATATTTGCAACAAATACCCTTCTTCATCGGCATCTACTAAGATGGATAATTCCTGTAATCTAGAGATGTCTTCTTTCATAATATCCATATGTACTCCTAAACGTTCAGGGATCATATCATAATATGACTGGGGCGGTGGCGGTAAAAACTCTACGCCATTCGCTTTTAGCTGGGCTACTGTTTTAATAATATCATCTGTTGCAACCGCAATATGCTGCACACCTTCTCCTTCATAAAAATCTAGGTATTCCTCAATTTGTGATCGCTTTGCCGCTTTGGCTGGTTCATTAATTGGAAACTTCACCCTACCATTCCCATTACTCATTACTTTACTCATTAAGGCAGAGTATTCTGTATGAATTTGTTTATCATCAAAGGATAAGAAATTTTCAAACCCCATTACCTCTTCATACCATTTCACCCATGTATCCATTCGGCCCCAACCTACATTTCCTACCATGTGATCAATAAACTTTAACCCTGCGCTTGGCGGATTATAATCCGGGTTCCATTCCATGAAACCAGGTAAGAATACTCCTGTATAGTTCTTGCGTTCAACAAACATGTGTACGGTTTCACCATAGGTATAAATTCCTGATCGAACTACCTCCCCGTTTTCATCCTTTTCAACCGTAGGTTCCATATATGACTTAGCACCTCTGGAAGTTGTTTCTTTCCAAGCAGCACGTGCGTCTTCTACCCACAACGCAACAACCTTCACACCATCACCATGCTTCACAATGTGGTCATTAATTGGTGATTTACTATTTAATGGCGTTGTTAGTACCAGTCGAATTTTATCTTGTTTCAACACATAACTTACCGCATCTTTTGATCCTGTTTCTAAGCCTTTATATGCATGTGATTGAAAACCAAAAGCAGTTTTGTAATAATGCGCTGCTTGTTTAGCATTTCCAACATAAAATTCTACATAATCTGTTCCTAAAAGTGGAAGGAAATCTTGTGCTCCTTCAAATATTTTTTCTAAACCGTAGTTTACTGATTTTATTTCTTTTGACATTTCTTTCTAATTTGTAAATTAATGAATACTACTCAAGCCAAGATTTATAATAATCTTCATCTGCTATTTTCATAGCTTCCTCTGTAACCATTAATGGCTTAAATGTATCAACCATTACCGCTAATTCTTCCGTTACTGTTTCACCGATACTTCTCTCTGTTGCGCCTGGGTGTGGGCCATGCGGTATCCCTGCTGGATGTAACGAAATATGTCCAGGAGCAATATCATTTCTACTCATAAAATCTCCATCAACATAATACAAAACCTCATCAGAATCAATATTACTATGGTTGTATGGTGCTGGTATAGAATCGGGGTGATAATCGTACAAACGAGGTACAAAACTACAAATTACAAAACCTGCACTTTCAAATGTTTGATGAATAGGAGGCGGTAAATGTATACGTCCGGTAATCGGTTCAAAATCGTGAATAGAAAATGCATATGGGTAATTAAACCCGTCGTACCCTACCACATCAAACGGATGTGATGCGTACACCATTTCAATAAGTTCATTTTTCTTTTTAATTTTCATTAAAAAGTCTCCTTTTTCGTCATAGGTTTCAAGTTCATAAGGTTGACGAATATCTCTCTCACAATAAGGAGAGTGTTCTAACAATTGTCCAAACCAGTTTCTATAACGTTTGGGAGTGTAGACAGGAGCATACGATTCAACGATAAACAAACGGTTATCTTCATCGTTAAAATCTAACTTATAAATCACACCTCTCGGTATCACCAAATAATCACCATACTTAAAATCGATATTTCCTAGCATGGTACGCAGTTTACCAGATCCTTTATGAATGAATATTACTTCATCTGCGTCGGTGTTTTTATAAAAATAATCTTTTGTGGATTTTTTAGGAGCCGATAAAATGATGTTACAATCTGAATTGGTTAGCACCACTTTTCTACTTTCTAAATAATCTTCTACTTGAGGTACTTGAAACCCTCTCAAACGATATGATTGAATATTATTAGCCTTTGCTATTTTCGGTTCAACACTATATTGTTTTTTGATTTCTTTGACCATGGTTGGTCTATGTTCATGGTACATGTTTGTTGACATTCCGTCAAAACCAATTGTACCAAATAACTGCTCGTAGTATAAATTGCCATTTTTCTTACGAAACTGAGTATGGCGTTTGGGTGGTATTTTTCCTAATTTATGATAAAAAGGCATCGTTTTTTTGATTTAAAGATTAATACTTAATTCATTTTCTCTAAATCTAAAGTCACTCCGGGTTTCTTTTCATAAGAAACTTCAGTAGCATTAGTAAGCCATCAAAAGGTTTACAAACCATCATTGTTAATAATTCTTATCACAAATATACAGAATATTCCAATCGATTAATCAAATACCCAAAAATCAAAACATTAAATATTTTTATTTAAAATTGTTCTAAATAAGTTTTGTTGTTCATTTTTTATGAAATATTTTTGCATCTGTAAATTTTATTAAATCTAAATTAAAACAATGAAAGGCTTAACAACTGCTATCTTGCTATTCTTAACAATAGCAACAGCAATGGCACAAGGGGGCGTTATTAGCGGAACAGTAAACGACAATAACGAAGAACCTTTAATAGGGGTGACCGTATTTATTAAAGGAACCCAAATTGGCACTCAAACTGATGAGAATGGTATGTTCAAACTAAAACGCGATTCACAAGAGAATCAAACTTTAGTGATATCATATGTTGGTTTTAAAACGAAAACAATCGCTCTGAACAATGACACAGCTAGTGACTTATCTATTACTTTATATGAAGGTAATGAATTATTAAAAGAAGTTACAGTTGACACCAACAGAGGCAACAAGTTCTCAAGGAAAAAATCGGCTTATGTAGCCAAACTTCCATTGAAAAACATTGAAAACGCTCAAGTGTATAGTACCGTAACTAATCAGTTACTAATTTCACAAAATGTTGTGAGTTTTGAAGAAGCTTTAAAAAACACAACAGGAGTTGAAAAACTTTGGTCATCTACTGGTAGAGCTGGTGATGGTGCAGGTTATTACTCAATGCGAGGTTTTGCAGCACAGCCACAATTAGTGAATGGTGTTGCAGGTATTACCAACGGATTTATAAATCCTGATAATGTAGAGCGAATTGAAGTAATTAAAGGGCCATCGGCTACGTTATTTGGAAGTACTCTTACTTCATACGGAGGTTTAATTAATGTAGTTACCAAAAAGCCATACCAAGGAACAGGTGGAAACATCACCGTTGGAGGAGGTTCTTTTGGCTTCAAGAAATTAACGGTTGATTTCAATACAAATTTAGAAGAGAATGAAGATATCTCTTTGCGTTTTAATGCTGGATACCAAACTGAAGATAGCTTCCAAGACGCTGGTTTTAGAAAATCGTTGTTTATTGCACCTGCAGTATCATATAAAGTAAATAATAGATTAACATTAAACTTTAACTACGAATTATCTGCAACTGATCAAACCAACCAAACGTTTTTGTTTTTAAACAGGTATGCTCCGTTAGCATTTAATAATTTAGATGAACTTAATTACGATCGTAATAAATCATTGACTAGCAATGATGTTTCAATCAAAAACCCAACACAAAACTACAGAGGTGAAATAGCATATAAAATTTCTGATAATTGGTCTTCACAAACTATTGTTGCAGGCGGAAATGCGAAATCAAATGGTTATTATACCTACTTATGGAATCCTGCTGATTGGTCAAATCCAGTAAGCCCAGTAGCCTTACCTGTATTTGCACTGTATGCTCAAAAAACAGATGCAGAAACGAACACATTCAATATTCAACAAAATGTGACAGGAGATTTTAAAATAGGAGATATTCGTAATAGAGTTGTTGTTGGTGTTGATTATTTAGAATCTCAAATTTTAGACAGAAGTTCAAATTGGAACGCAGTAAATGCGGTAACTCCTCAAGGACAACTTATAAATGGTTTACCTGTTAATGCTAACAATATTGATGCTGTGTTAACTGGCGTTGGAAACGTAAATGTTGATACCAACCAAAATGTATTAAGTGGATACATTTCTGATGTAGTTAATATCTTACCTGAGCTTTCTGTAATGGCTGGTGTTCGTTACGATAGATTTACATACGATGGTGATAAAAATGATTCTTCAGATGACGAAAAAGCGTATACAAAATCTACCTTTTCTCCAAAATTAGGTGTGGTTTACCAACCAATTTTGAATAAACTTTCTGTTTTTGCAAACTACCAAAATGGGTTTACTTATGTTAATCCAGAAATAGTACCTGTTGATATTTCAAATCCTGCAGCTGGAACTGTGCTTCAATCATATGATTTAGAAAGAGCTAATCAATTAGAGTTTGGTGTAAAAACAAATCTATTTAGCAATAAGCTTGAAGCAACTCTTAGTTACTACAACATCATTGTAGATGACAAAGTTATGGGATTCGGTGCTGGTAAACAGCAAGATGGTACTGTAAAAAGTAACGGAATTGAATTGGAAGTAAATGCCAATCCAATTATTGGACTGAATATAAGAGGTGGTTTTAGCTACAATGATGCAAAGGTAACAAAATCTGATTCTAGACCTGATTTAGTAGACCAACGTTTAGCAGAAGCGGGTCCAGAAACCTCTTATAACTTTTGGGCTGATTATAAGTTTCAAGAAGGAATTGCAAAGAACTTTGGTTTAGGTGCTGGTTTTAACGGGGCAAGTGATTATAATACTATGGTTGGCTACCCTGAAATTGGTGGAGATTTCATTCTTCCTGCTTACACCATTTTTAATGCTTCTGTATACTATGAAGTAGAAAAATTTAGAGTAAGTTTAAAAGCAAATAACTTAAGTGATAAAGAATATTATAAAGGATGGAGTACGATAACCCCGCAAGCACCACGAGCATTCTTGGGTAGTTTGTCTTATAAATTCTAAACCCTTATTACCTTTAAATTATATTATATAAACTCTGGACAAAAATTTGTCCAGAGTTTTATGGATTAAATAAACAACCATGATAAACCTACTTATTCTTATTCTTTTATTTGCTTGTTTGTGTCTATATACTAGTTCTCAAAAAGCGGTACTTCGCGAATATGGTTACTTAGAACACTGGTTACAAAGCAACCCCAAACAATCAAAATTAATTGGCTTTTTAGCAATAACTGCCTGTTTGATTTTCGCGATTTATATTTTCGGCAGTACATCAGGGTTTATGTTTTGGTTCATAAGCCTGATGACTATTTTAAGTTTACTCACCATCATTTATCCCTTAAAAGTTGTTTCCTATAAGCACCTTACTGTTTTTTTTCTTATCAGTTTAATTATTGAATTCATTTTTTAATCATGCCTGCAAATCCTAAATATCTGACAAAATCACCATGGCAAAAGTTTGCTAAATTATCTGCAGGCCTTATTGGGGGCTATATCATTAATGCGTTATTGCATATGGTAATGGTTCTTTGGATTCCTTTTCACCATGAAGCTTTAGTTACTACTATCCTAACGTTTTTTATCGTTTGGTGCGCTCTATTAATTGTTCCTTATCTATTTAGAAATGGATGGAAAGCATGGGGTCTATATTTAATTATTATAATTCTGTTATATCTCCTTTATTTTTTCAGTAACAATAACAACCCATTTATTTAATGAGTACTAGAAACTACAATATATTTTTTAACACGCATACCGTAAGTGGTATCGTAATTAGTATTGCATTATATGTAATTTTTTTTGCTGGAGCTTTTTCTTTATTCAAAGACGAAATACAAATTTGGGAGGAAGGAAAATCAATTAGCTACACAAAAAGGAAAGATATTAACTTTGATAAACTACTTGATTCTTTACATAAAAAGCATGAATTAACAGGTAGAGACTTACAGCTAAATTTTGGTGTAAATAGCGATCATATTTACGTTTATATGGGGGCAAGCAAAGATTCTCTAGCACCTGATAACAGAAAAACAGCCAACTATTTCTATACCGATATTCAAACAACAGAAACAAAATCTTACATTGAACAATATAGTTTGGGTGAATTTTTATTTCGCCTACATTTCTTACAGCAATTTCCGTCTATAGGGGTGTATTTAGCCGGTTTTATCTCTTTATTTTTCCTGTTTGCTATTATAACGGGGGTTATTGTACATTGGAAAAAAATTATTTCTAACTTTTTCTCTTTTAACCCTAAGGCTATTTTAAAAAGGTTATGGACGGACGCTCATACCGCTCTAGGGTTTATTGGCTTACCTTTTCAGTTTATTTTTGCCGTTACTGGCGCCTATTTTGCCATTAGTGTGCTTGTTCTAATTCCTGCTAATTTTTTATACAATAACAACCAAAGTAAACTTATTGAAGATTTACGACCTGAACGCAAAAATTACGAATGGGTTACATCATCAAATCAAGAAATTCCTAGCTTTAATGATTTTGTGATCAAAACTGCTGATCGATGGGAAAACTTTCACCCAACCAGGGCTTTTATAAAAAACTATGGTGGCACTAATATGAAGTATACCATTATTGGTGAAATGGAAAGTAAACACCGCTTTATTGGACTGGGTAGAATCACGTATGATGCCTATTCAGGCGCAATAGAAGGTGTAAAAAACCCGAATCTCTTAAACTATAGAGAAGATGTACAAAGAGTAATTGGTCGTTTACATTTTGCAGATTTTGGGGGTGAATCCTTAAAAATTGTGTATTTTATTTTAGCCCTTATTACCTGTTTTGTTATTATTACTGGTGTACTTATATGGGTTGAAGCTCGCAACAAAAAAAGCAGGAGTTTGAAGCAACGTTTATACACGGCAAAGATTGGTCATATATATCTTGCCATGTGCTTATCAATGCTTCCTGTTACCGCATTAGCTTTTCTGTTTGTTAAGTTTAGCCATGGTTATTTCCATGATAAACAAACAACAATCTATTACTTTTACTTTATTACCTGGTTATTGTTTACTTTGTTTTTTAGATTTAAAAGAGACAACTACTATACAAATAAAGTCAGTTTATTATTGGGTGCTATTTTTGGGTTTCTTATTCCGATAAGCAACGGAATTGTTACGGGCAACTGGATTTGGAAAACGTATTACAACCATCAATTTGATATTTTATTGGTTGATTTACTATGGCTAGTCATAGCTTCTTTCTCCCTGTTATTTTATGTCAAAACCAAAGCAAGTATTAAAGAACAAAGTTCTTTTTCTAAAACTCCAATTAATTATAAAAACTTAAAAGCTTTAAAAGAGGAGGAAGCTTTAAAAAACAACAAAACTCCTCAGAATTATATTTCAATGAACCTCAAAAATCATATACCTATGAGAACAAAAATTTCACTTTTATGGATCTTTATCGCAATTGGATTTATTTTCCATCATGTTTACGGATTGGCTACAGTATACTTTCAAGAATCTGTTGTAATGGAAGGCGCAACAGGAGAAACCCCATTTTGGGCACATCAATGGCGTATTTTAATGGAAGGGTTGGCTTTAACCTTTGGCTTATTAAGTCTTGAAGTTTCAAAAAAATGGTTTGTGTTAACCTCTTTTATTTGGGCTATTATTTTAGGACTTTTTAATATATATCACGTGATAACCGCCGTTATATATGAAGCGTCAAATATTTCTGAAATTCTTATCTTAATATTACTGGTAGTAGCAAGTGCTTTTCTAATTAAAAATATTAATGAATGGCGTAAAGAAGCGAGTTAAATTGCTTGCATATACCGTGTGTTAGTTTTCAATACTACTGTACTCAATATGGATAACAAACAATTCAAAGAAATCGAAAAGCAGTTACAATGCCCTAACGGGTTACAAGGAAAAGAAATGGGCATTACTATGAACAATACGAATATAGGAATGACCAGAGCTTCGATAAATGCCTTAGGTATTATTGATAAAGATATTGTACTCGAATTAGGACATGGAAACTGTGGGCATTTAGATTTTGTGCTAGGTAAAGCACATAGCCTAGAGTATATTGGTTTGGAAATATCGGACGTCATGAAACAAGAAGCAGCATCACAAATACCCTTGAAGCAAAAAAACCACAAGGTGTCTTTTCATTTGTATGATGGAGAAAACCTTCCTTTTGACGATCATTGTATTGATAAAGTATTTACTGTGAATACACTCTACTTCTGGAAAAACCCAGTACTTTTTCTAGTTGAAATTTCAAGAGTTTTAAAACAACGTGGTATTTGTGTAATAACCTTTGCTCAAAAGGAATTTATGCAGCAGCTTCCTTTTGTAAACACCTTATTTAAATTATATAACACTAACGAATTTAAGCTATTGGTACAACAATCTCTTTTTACAATAGATACTATTCTTCATAAAACTGAAAACGTAAAAAGTAAATCAGGAGAATTTGTAAAAAGAGATTTTACCATCGCTGTATTAAAAAAGAAATAATGAATAAAACCATCGGATTAATATACGGATCAGATACAGGAATGACCGAAGAAATTACGCATAATATTGTTGATGAATGGTCTATGAGTGACATAGATGTAATAGAAGTAAGCAATGCCAGTGTTTCAGATTTCGAAAAATTTGACGTTCTCATTTTAGGGCTCTCTACTTGGTATGATGGAGATTTACAAAGCGACTGGGAAAGTTATTTTGACGAGTTTAAAACCATCGATTTCACAGGGAAAACTGTTGCTTTGTTTGGCCTTGGTGATCAATATGGATATGGAGAATTTTTTATTGATGGGGTAGGAATGTTAGCTGAAGTGGTATTAGAAAACGGTGGTAAAATTATTGGTAATTGGCCTATTGATGGATACGATTTCTCTGAGTCTAAAGCCGAAATCAAAGGGCAAAACTTGTTTTATGGTTTGGCTATTGACGAAGATAATGAACCTGAGCTTACCCAGGATCGTTTAATGAAATGGTTGCTACAGCTTGAAAAGGAGGTTTCACTAATAGCACCTTAACCTCCTTTTGCCAAAATACATAAACTCTTGTTTTACAATAGATTTTCTGTTTCAATAAGTGAAAGAGACTTCCTATTGTATAAACAATACAATTCATTTATTTGAGTTTGTTACGATGTGACTATTAATCTGCTTATGTGAGAACCTATGTGATACGCCAATTATACTTTTAATTTACTCATAAAACCTACTGGTAATACACTGCTACCTTATAATATCTTCTCCACATATATTCAAAAGGAATACCGAGATGGATTAACGCTTAGCCTTCAGGAGCCAATTCAACTTCCAATCCATCTAAATCGGGGGTCATTTGAATCTGACACCCTAAACGACTATTATCTTCAACATAAAATGCTTCGGCAAGCATTGCGTCTTCATCATCGGATATCTCAGGTAATTCATGTTCTGATCTTACATAACACTGACAAGATGCACACATCGCCATTCCTCCACAAATACCAATAGTTCCCTCGGGGGCTAGTTCATAGGAACGCACAACCTCCATTAAATTCATAGCCATGTCAGTTGGGGCAATTACACTATGTATAACACCTTCTCTATCTGTAATTTTTATTGTAATATCTTGATTATCCATACCTTCTATGAATTATTCTCGAATTGTTTTAATTTCCTCCTCAAAACTTTAGCTCGTTTATCTTCCCCATCATGACTCCATCCAGGTGAATTAAACATATAATTAAATTTATCGCTCCATTTTTCTGCTCGTTTCACATCGTTCCAAATAGCAGTATATTCATGGGTTGCTACTTTTAACGGGTTAAATGTAGTAATATTTACAGTAAGACCATATACAGGTTTATCTATCTCCTTCTCTTCTTCGGAAAACGTACCAAACAGGCGATCCCAGATAATCAAAATACCCGCATGATTACAATCCAAATACCGTATGTTCGAAGCATGGTGAACCCTGTGATGTGATGGTGTATTAAAAATAAATTCAATGGGTTTGGGTAATTTATCTACCAACTCCGTATGCACAAAAAACTGATATATTAAACTTATTCCCATCATGGTAAACATCATTAATGGATCAAACCCTAATAAAGGAATCCAAATCCAGAAGAAAAATTTATGAACACGTTCTCCGACTCCTTGTCGTAAAGCGGTTCCTAAATTCATATAAATTGAAGAATGATGAGATACATGACCCGCCCAAAATAGTCGTACTTCATGATTTAAACGATGGAACCAATAGTATGAAATATCATCAGCAAATAAAAGTAATACCCAAGCCCACCATTGACGTAGTACCATGTCTTTTAATGGGCTCATTTCATGTAAATAGAAAAAAAGAACAAAGGCCATCACCTTTGGGAAAAACTCAACCATGGCAGAAAACACCATCATCGCAATAGAAACCCTAGTGTCTTTACCATGATATTTCTCTTTTGCAAGTTGAAACTCCACCCACATACAGCTAAAAAAAACAGGTAAGGCAAAATACAGTAATGTATCTTGAGATAGTTGCTCTACATATTCTATTATACTCATTATTAATTAATTGCTTTCACGACAGCTTTCGGCGCTTCCTTTTTGGTTCCATCAAAACCTTGCACACCTCCAACCGTTGTATATTTCATTACATATTTCCTGTCTGGATGAATACGTTGGTAAGCACTTTGACACATCAACGTTGCTTCATGGAAGCCACATAAAATTAATTTTAATTTTCCTGGATAGGTATTGACATCACCAATCGCATAAATACCTGGTATGTTTGTTTGATAATCTAATGCATTATTTACTTTAATCGCATTCTTTTCTATCTCCAAACCCCAGTCGGCAATAGGTCCTAATTTTGGCGCCAATCCGAATAACGGAATAAAATGATCAGCTTTTAGTGTAAATGGGTCTTTGTCTTTTTGCTCAACAATCACACCCTCTAGTTTATCTTCACCAATAATTTCCTTCACCTCAGCAGGGGTAATTAACATTATTTTCCCTTCATTTTTAAGCTCTTGAACTTTATCTACAGAATCTAACGCTCCTCTAAATTCATTTCTCCTATGAATCAGGGTTACGGACTTTGCTACATCTGTTAAGAAAATAGACCAGTCTAGGGCAGAATCACCCCCACCCGCAATTACCACATCTTTATCACGGTATAATTCCGGTTCTTTAATCATGTATTCCACACCTTTGTCTTCAAAACTTCCGATATTTGGTATTGGTGGTTTTCTTGGTTCAAAACTCCCTAAGCCCCCAGCAATAGCAACCACAGGTGCGTGATGTTTTGTTCCTTTATTTGTAGTTACAATAAACGTTCCGTCATCTTGTTTGTCAATGGTATCAGCTCTTTCTCCTAAGGTAAACCCAGGTTCAAACTGTTTTATTTGCTCCATTAACTTATCAGTTAAATCGCCTGCTAATATTTCAGGATAAGCAGGTATATCATAAATTGGTTTTTTTGGATAAATTTCTGAACATTGCCCACCTGGTTGCGGTAAAGCATCAATTAAATGGCAACGTAATTTTAATAACCCCGCCTCAAAAACTGTAAACAACCCTGTAGGGCCAGCTCCTATAATTAATATATCTGATGTTATCATTTGTCTAAAAATTCTTTTTTTATACTGAGATTCCTGTCTTAATAAATTAAGACAGGAATATTTATTCTTTATTTCTATTTAAAATAGCCCTCTTGAGCTATGAATCATTTTTTTTGTACTGATTTAACAATTTGCTAGCGTGCATCTTTTCTTTGCAATCCGTAAGATAATTTTCTTAAGATTAGAACTTAAAACCGCTATTAAAACAGATTTTCTCAAAGCCCTTAAGCAATATTGATAACCTCTTTTATCTCAGGTGCATATTTTTTTATGGTGGCTTCTACTCCGTTCTTCAATGTCATCTGATTAACCGAACATCCATTGCATGCTCCTTCTAATTGTACTTTTACAGTATCTTCTTCAATCGATAGCAACTTTATGTTTCCGCCGTCACTTATTAAAAATGGACGAATTTCTTCTAAAGCCTTTTCTACATTATTTCTTGTGTCTGTTGACGTCATAACAGTCCCTTTTAATCTCCTCTTACGAGAAGAAACTCAAACTGGGTATTTGAGTTTTGTTGTTAAACAATATCATTATATTCTTCTTGCAGAACAATACATCCTATTTTGTACTACACCCACTCATCGTTGTAATTCTCACTACTTCTGTTGGTGGTAAATTCGCATTTCTCTTTAGTAATTGAGAAACCATTTCTTTAGTTACTTTAGTAAAAGCTTCTGATAGGGCAGTGTTCTCTTGCAAGGCTACCGGATGGCCTACATCTCCCGCCTCACGGATACTTTGCACTAAAGGTATTTCTCCTAAGAAACTTGTTTCTATATCTTCAG
Organism: Tenacibaculum profundicola; assembly: GCF_057220795.1. NCBI lineage: Bacteria > Pseudomonadati > Bacteroidota > Flavobacteriia > Flavobacteriales > Flavobacteriaceae > Tenacibaculum > Tenacibaculum profundicola. Next base: position 2,545,300 of record NZ_CM170137.1, read on the forward strand.
CTAAATGCTTCGCTCCTCCTTGCCCGAAAATATAATATTTGTTTTCTGGCAATTCTTCAGGTGTAAAATACGCCATGTTTTCAACAATTCCTAATACTGGCACATTTATGCTTTCTTGTTGAAACATTGCTACTCCTTTCTTAGCGTCTGCTAAAGCTATATTTTGTGGTGTACTAACGACAACTGCTCCGTTAATTGGTAATGCTTGTACAATTGATAAATGTACATCACCCGTACCAGGAGGTAAATCTATTAATAGAAAATCTAGCTCTCCCCAATCTGCATCAAAAATTAATTGATTTAAGGCTTTGGATGCCATCGGGCCTCTCCATATCACAGCCTGACTAGGATTTGTAAAAAAACCTAAAGACAATAATTTCACACCATAACTTTCAACGGGTTTCATTTTAGATCGGCCATTAACATTTACTGCTATTGGTTTTTCTTGATCAACATTGAACATTATATGTTGTGAAGGTCCGTAAACATCTGCATCTAAAACACCCACTTTAAATCCCATTTTTGCCAATGAAACTGCCATATTTGAAGTAATGGTAGATTTACCAACACCTCCCTTTCCTGAAGCGATTGCAATTATGTTTTGAATATTAGGTATCTCTTTACCTCGAATTTGACTTGGGTCTTCCTTTGACCCAACCTCTACCTTTACATTTACTTTTACATCTATCTTTTGATTTACATGCTTATGAATTGCTTTCATGATGTCAACCTCTACCTTCTTTTTAGCTTGTAAAGTTGGATTACTAATCGTTACATCAACGATCACTTCATCTCCAAAGGCTACTACATTTTTAACATTTCCGTTTTCAATCAAACTCTTCCCTCCTCCTGGTGCTGTTAATGTTTCTAACGCTTTGTATATGTCTTGTTTTTTAAAACTCATTATTTGTGAACTTAGACATACAAAGATACGATGAAAAGATAAGATTAGGAAGCAGGACTCATAGTTAATTATTAAACCATTATAGTTTCTTTTTATACTAAGGAGTATTCATGAATTTTAAGCTCTAAAATCCTTAAGAAAAAAATAAAAAAACCCTAAAAATCAATACGTTAATTGATGCGTCTTAAGGCAATTTATGATAGCGTCAGCCTAGTAAAACACTCTTTTCTCAGGTATATCTAAGGTCTCTTTTGAAGGCTATAATCGACATGCTATTTCGCATGAATTAACCCGAATTATTTATCAATTAAAACCCGAGTTACACCTTATAAAATTAAATTAGTTTTAGAGTAGTGTTGTTTTTACTATAATTCGTTTGAAGGATCCCAAAAAAAATCTTCTAAATTTTGTATTTGATTGTCTATTACCTCTACTCCTTCATTTTCCAATAACTGTTGCATTAAATTCACCCCTTGAAAGTGATGTTTGCCTGTTAACAATCCTTTTCTATTAACTACTCTATGCGCAGGCACCTCTTCTGTTTGATTACTGGAGTTGTTCATTGCCCAACCTACCATTCTAGCAGATCTCGACGCTCCTAAATACTTAGCAATAGCACCGTAACTGGTAACTCTCCCGTACGGAATTAACCGAGCGACTTCATATACCTTATCAAAAAAGCTTTCTTTTTTTTCCATATTTAACAAGATTTATGCAAAAGAGAATCTATAACAAGATGAAACCACTGTAACATCAACCACTTGATTGCGCTTTTAAACATAACCATAGCGGGGCTATGCTAACATTGAGAAAAGACTTGCTTTTATTAGGCTTACCTCTCTCATGACGAAGTTCTATTGCATTATACGAGTTTAAAAATAGAACTATTTCAACTATTTAAAAGTAAAACAACGAAAAACTATTTAAAAGCATAAAATTATAGTGGACCTTAGGTGAAATTACTACATCATTTCCTTATATCCATTTATGTTTTACCTGCATATTGGTGCTCATCATAAACAATTATGATCGGTAAATTAATATCCGAAATGACATAAAACGCGAAACCGCCATCAAAACTAGTTAATACTTTACCCTAAATTTGATGTAGGTAATTGGTTTTTTTTGTTCTAGATATTGTTTTTCGTAAAAAGTTTGAGTTCCTGTTACCTCTTCCGGTGAGTAGTAATTTTTATAAACATCGTGATTGGCATGTAAAATCTCGTGCCCTTCACCATGCAAAAGCCCCAACGTATACCCATGCATAAACTCACTATCCGTTTTCAGGTTGATAGTTCCTTCTGCGTCCAAAATGCCATGGTATTTTTTTAGAAATGCCGCGTTTGTTAAGCGATGTTTAGTGCGTTTATATTTTATTTGGGGGTCCGGGAAGGTGATCCAAATTTCAGAGATTTCATTTTCCGCAAAAATAAAATCTATAAGTTCTACTTGTGTTCTAATAAAAGCAACATTGTTCATGTTGTTCTCAATAGCTGTTTTAGCACCTCTCCAAAACCGAGCTCCTTTGATATCAATTCCAATGAAGTTTTTATCAGGGCTCTTTTCAGCCAAGGCAATTGTGTATTCTCCTTTACCACAACCCAACTCTAAAACGATGGGGTTGCTGTTTCCGAAAAACGTATGCCATTTTCCTTTATACTGAAAATTGCTTGTTACTTCTTCTCTTGTAGGCTGAATAACATTCGCAAACGTTTCATTTTCTTTAAAACGTTTTAATTTATTTTTACTTCCCAATGTAATGAAGAATTATGCTCTGTCTTCTGTTCCTTCTTTTATAAAGCGTACAGATTCTTTCATCCAATAGGCTAATAAAACAAGAAGAACTAATAAGAATACCCAGTTTAATCCGTTAGAAAGCCACCATCCAGCATCTGCCTTCGCAATTTCAAGACGCAACAACTCGAACGGTATGAATAAAAGTTCGAAAAAATCACCAATTAATCTAAAAATATTTAATCCTAACATAACTTGATTATCTTTATGTTTGCAAAAATATAAAAAGAATCAATGGTAACCAATTTTTTCAGCAAATCAAAACCTGTAAATTTTATAGTCCTTTTTATGCTTTTTTTGTGTTATTATCTAATAACACTTTTCTCAAAAGACAGCTCCTTTTTTTCTGTTACAAAAGAAATTGTTTTATTCCTTGTTCTATTTTCTATCTACAATTTTATCATTGTTAAAAACGAGGTAACCTTCGACAATTCTTTTGCTTTCTTGTTTTATGTTATTTTAATTGGTTTTTTTGTTAAAACCATCGAGATCAATCCTCTTTTTTATGCGAATTTAACGATCCTTATTTTTTTAAGAAAAGTATATAGTTTACAATCGTCTAAAAATATTTTCCACAAGCTTTTCGATGGTGGATTATGGTTAGGAGTTTCTTTTATTATAGAACCCTATACGATATTATTTGCTTTTTTACTATATGCATCTATCTATATACATAAGCGTTTATCTTATCAAACGTTATTAATACCCATCATAGGTTCAAGTATCCCGGTTTTTTTATATTATACGTATTGTTTTTGGTACGATAAAACTACCGTTTTTTATCAGCTCTTTTCTTGGGAGTCTTTGTCTAATTTTGATTTATACTTCAGTTCTTCTTACGTCTTTTCAATAGTGTTTATTGGAATCTTTACGCTGATCTCTGTGGTGCTAAAAACGCCAAAAACTTTATCCATTTTAAATCGCTTTAGACGAAATTGGATTCTACTATTGTTTCATCTTGTTGTTTCAGGAGTTTTTTTCCTTGTAATTCCAGATAAATCAGGTATTGAGTTCTTGTTTTTGTTTTTTCCTACCTCAATAATACTAGCCAACGGATTGGAACTATTTCAGAAAAAATGGTTTGCAGATATTTTTATACTTGTTTTTGTAGCTGCTTCTGTGATTGTATTTTTCTTATAGTATTTAAACTTTCACCCCAAAAGCTAAATCTCCTGCATCTCCTAACCCCGGAACAATATATCCCTTTTCATTTAGGTGTTCATCAATTGCGGCTATCCATAAATTCGTGTTTTCCGGAAAGTGATCGCTTATAAATTCTATTCCTTTTTCAGCGCCTATGACCGACACAATATGAATTTTTTTGGGAGTTCCGTATTTTTTGATGGCTTGATATACCTCTACCAAAGACCTTCCAGTTGCTAACATAGGGTCTATTAACAAGAGTGTTTTGTTTTCTATTACAGGTGCGGCAAAATACTCTACCACTATATCGAACGTATCATCATTATTCGTGTGATTACGATAAGCAGAAATAAAGGCATTTTCAGCATTGTCAAAATAGTTTAGCAATCCGTTATGCAATGGCAATCCAGCACGCAATATTGAGCACAATACAATATCATTTACAGGAATACTGTTGACCTTTTCTCCCAAGGGGGTTATTGTCGTTTGTTTTGAGTATTCTAGTTTCTTGCTTAGTTCATACCCTAAAACTTCTCCAATTCTTTCTATATTTCTTCTAAAACGCATTGGGTCTTTCTGAGTAGAAGCATCTCTTATTTCTGCTAGAAATTTATTTAAAACGGAGTTCTCTTGAGATATATGGTGTACTTTCATAAAGCCTAGTTTGCCACGAAAATACAAAAAAGAAAACTTCAGCAACTAATACGATTTACAAATAAATATTTCGCATATCTATTATTTCTTTTCTAGCTATTTTTGCGTTATAAAACTTAACCATAGCTTGGCTATACTAACGTTTTATGCCTTAAACTAACTTAAAATAATTCAATACCTATATACGAAATATGTATCTGTAAATCGTATAATACCATTCGCCATATATTTTTAGCTATTTTGACACCACTAATATTATAAACTTGAACTCGACTTATCTTATACCAGCGTCAATTAAAGCTCAGTAGTAGCATCAATGTTTATAATGAAACCCAAAGCACTCATTAAAGCCTCTATATTATTATAAAATACAATTAATACAGGTTATTTTAAAAAGTTTTTTAACGCATGTATTAGTTCTTTTTTATCTTCAATATGACTCATATGCCCGTTTGGTAGCTCTATTAATTCTGTATTTGTTCTACTTGCTTCATCTACAATCGTCTTATAATTCAAAACGGGGTCTTTTTTCCCTACAATCAGTACTCTTTTAGGGATTTGTGCAAAAACCTCCTCATTATTATCTCTTAAGCGCATCCCTTCATTCGAAGCCATATACCCTCTCAGTGAAATTTGTAATGCTTGTTTTATTACCTGTTGAATCTCATCAGGATACATTTCTCTTGAATAGGAGGCAAATAAATTTGACACGCCCATTTTAACCACTATCTGAAGGTTTTGTTGCGCCATTTTTTTTGCTCTTTCTCTAATCATTTTTCGTTCCTCAGTATCGGCCTGTGCGGTAGAATTCATCAAGCAAATGCCTTTTACATTTTCTTTGTATTTCTTAGCAAAAGCCAGAGCAACGTACCCTCCCATTGAATGTCCGATAAAAATAGCACGACGGATTTTTAATTCTTTTAACACCTTCTTTACCGCTTCGGCCATTTCCTCCATGGTATGAATATATCCTAAACAGTCAGACTTTCCATGACCTAATAAGTCAATACAAATAACCCTGTTTTTCTTCGTTAATTCTTCTACAACGTCATTCCACATTGTAGTGTTTTCAAGAAAACCGTGTAACAATACAATGGCATTTCCTTTACCCTGATCGGTATAATAAACCGAACCCTCTTTATATATTGCAATCATTTTTAATGTATATTCGGCAAAGATAAATTTGTTAAACAATGAACAAAACAAAAGCGGTATTAATAGCTGGGTTTGCCTTATTTTCAATGTTTTTTGGAGCAGGAAACTTAATCTTACCTCCTCTTTTAGGGAAAAATGCTGGTTCTAGCTGGTTTTGGGTCACTTTAGGCTTTTTTGTCACCGCTGTTTTTATTCCGATTCTTGGAATCTTAGCGCATGCTAAAATTCAGGGCACTATGTTTGATTTTGGAAAGAAGGTATCGCCTATATTCAGTAGTATTTATTGCTTCATTATTTACGCTATCTCTATTACTTTACCTAGTCCTCGCACAGCGTCTGTAACATATGAAATGGCCGTTAATCCTTATTTTAATGTAAACGCGCTATTTACAAGTAGTATTTATTTTACCCTCGTATTTCTATTCGTGATTAACCGATCTAAAATTTTAGACCTATTGGGTAAATTTTTAACTCCTTTAATTATTTTTATTTTACTAGCAATCATTTTTATAGGTGTGTTTTCTGCTCCAAACAGTATGCAAAGCGGTGTGTTTGAAATTCCATTTATAAGTGGTTTATTAGAAGGCTACCAAACCTTTGACGCCATTGGTGCTGTTGTTATTGGAGGGGTTTTAGTTATTTCTATGAACTTTAACAAAGAGGCTTCTTTTGAAGAAAAGAAATCGTTAATCACCAAAGCTGGATTTATCGCCGGATTTGGGTTATTAGTTATTTACGCAGGGTTAATTTACAACGGAGCGCTGTTCAATTCAACTTTTCCAGAAGAGGCTACCAGAGCAGATATTCTTTCTTCCTTGAGTTTACAAACACTGGGTAATATTGGAACTACTTTTTTAAGTGTACTGGTTGCCTTAGCTTGTTTTACCACCGCTGTTGGGATTATCACTGGAACAGCCGACTATTTCAAAGGTGTTTTTCACAACTCACAAAAAGCCTATATTATTACAGCAATCATAGGGTGTGCTTTAGGGATTTTAGTAGGGCAATATGATGTTAAATACATTATAAACATTGCGTTACCTGCCTTGATGTTTATTTATCCTATTACTATTGTCTTGATCGTACTAAATATAATCCCTAACAAGCTAGCATCACCTATGGTATTTAAAATTGTTACTTTGGTAACTTTTATTTTTAGTATTCCTGATTTTTTACAATTCCTTATCCCTAAGGAACAATTAGCAGGTATTATTACTAGTATTCCTTTTGCTACACATCATTTAGGCTGGGTAGTTCCGGCTATTTTAAGTTTTAGCATTGTAAATTTGATAAAAAAAAGCTAGCGGCTTTCTTTTATTTGTTCGTATTATTTAAATCTATACCCAACATTAACACCAACTCTTGGCACTACTGCATATGAATCAGAGGTAAACATATTTCTACCTACTCCTGCATATACACCAACAATAAAGCCTCCATTAGAAATGTATTTCGACCCTACTGCAACCCCTAAAGCTCCATCTGTATATTCTTTATATCTCTTCTCGTCACTTTCGTCCATATCAATTTCTTTTTCTCCTGAATTTATTCCTAAAAATATTTCACCGAAATGATTCCAATTTCTGTTATTCGTAAAATAATGACGGAAATACGGTGTGAATACTTGATCTTCATTATATCTAAAATCAGAACTTTTTCCTTCAAAATTGAACAAGGCTGACAACCCTATAGATGATTGATCGCTCAGGTAATACTCATAAGAGATCTCTAAGGTTTTCATCACTAAAGCATCTGCTATATCTACTTTTATTTCTTGTTGCGCGTTTACAAATGAGCTTATAAAAAGTATAGCTCCTAAAATTACTTTCTTCATGTTTATTTTATTTTTTAGTATTATTATAACGTATCATATTCTATGCAATTATAATACCACAAACATACTTAAAAAATGGCTTTTAACTGCACGATACCCGTATGTATTGTTTTCGAGTTTTCACTTTTTCTGCCAAAATAACTTAGTGATACGTTTAAAATAGATGTTAGTTTTTGATTCCACAGTAAATTCCATGTATAGTTTCTTCCTGTTTGCAAACCTTCTAACATTTGGTATCCTACTGGTGAGTTTGCGTTACCGGTAAAGTCATTTAAAAACAGGGTAGCATCAGCAGTAAACTGATTCTTTTTTGAGCTCGTGAGAAAATACGAAAGCCCCAGTTTTTGCTGCTTCAGTTTTTCAAAGTCCATCATCTTGTTTTCTTTGTTTTTGTATTGGTAGTATAAAGAGAATCGATGGTCTTTATTGTATAAAAAGGTAACACTAGGTTTAATTTCCTTGGTAGAAATTTTATAATTCCTGTTAACTAAATTCTCTGTCTCTAGTGTATTCTCAGAAATAGCTCCTTTGCTTTTAAATAACCAAAATTTAGTTAATTTATGAATCAATTCTAGTTGGTGAATTCGTGAATTACTTTCTTGGTTTCCTATAGAGAACTGCTGCTTGTTTCTTGATTTTCCATAGGTATAAACCCAACTATACTTCTGAAGGTTTTTGTTAAAGTAAAAATTATTTCTAACGTTAAAACGCAGTTCTAGCAGCTCATCATCATCTATTTTTAACGGATTCCAATAAAATCCGCTTCCGTTTCGCAGGTGTTCATTGTTGATTGTTATATAGGTTTGGTTATAAAAATTAGACAGTGTTTTTTTAATCCCTTTTTGATCTTCCCATTGCAATGGGTTTAAGGTAATGGACTGTTCCCAACTCACCCGTTGTGTTGGCAAAAATCGTATGTTTGGTAACGCTACTCTTAAATAGGTTGCCTGGTCTTGAAACTGTGCTATTTCAAACTCATTAAACTGCTGTACGCCATCGTTGTTATAATCTATCCAAGTATAGTAACCTTGTCCGGGCTCTGTTTTTATATATACAAAATCTTGACGAGCTATATTTCCTGATGATGTCTCATAAGTGGTTCCGAAGGTTATAAGACTTTTAAAAAACCGCTGATGGTATCGTATTCTTGAATTTAGATTTGTTTCGTTCGAGGAAAATGTATTTTGAGTATATCTGTAATTAGCGTATGCCGACAAGTTTGTTCTTTTATTTTGAATCAGTTTACTGTCTACATACACCGTTTTTCTATTGTTTATTTGAGTAAATGAATTGTTTCTAATGCTGTCATTTGTTCTATAATTCACGCCCAATTTTGTATATACTTTTGCGGTATCACCGATGCCATAATATACTTCGTACTCTTTAAACTGATGACTCGTTTGATCAAAATTAGTTGTTAGTTTCTCTTTTTTTGCATTGGTTTCGAAGTTTATAAAACTTCCTATCCATGATTTTTTAAAACTATGTGCAATCTTAGATCTCCATCGTAAAAAATTATCTTTTCTGGTGTCCGTTGTGTTTTGTAACCAACTTCCATCTACCCATGCTTTGGTGTTTTTTCCTTGTATAATTGATTGTAGATGGTGTTTATTTCCTGAAAAATTCTCTGTAAATGACAGGTGCTGAAAACCATAAGAAATTCTTGTTTGTTTTTTATTCTTAAAAGTTAGTACTGTTCCTAACTCATGCTGATTTCCTATTGGGTTTTCTACATTCCAATTTCTATTAAATTCGACTGCTTGAAATCGTTGAACCGTTTGAAAGTTGTCTTGAATAAATTTATAATCTACTTCACTGGTGAGTTGCCATTCCTTATCAACTAATCGCTGTTGCCACCCTATTTTTGTTGCCATCTGTTTGTTCTTAGCATCATCAATAGCTGAAAATAAATTAGCATCGCTATCACTATAGGCTAATTCAAGGTTCATTTTTGTTTTTCCAGAAGGATTGTAATTCGCATTTACCACAGCTATCTGCAATTTTGTAGGCGCTATCAGCTGTACTACTGGGTTATGGGTTCCTAGGTTTTTTCCTGCATATGTATAAATAGTCCCAATTGCTATGGTGCTATCCACTACATAATCACCATTATTCTCTCCAACATTGGTGAAGGTTACTGAATACACTTCGTCGTTTTCATCAGTTGTATATTCAAAAATTACTTCTCCATTGAATAGTGTTTTTTTGTATTGAATTCTGTTGGTTGAAAATTCATCTGCAAATGCACTGGACGTTACCATTTTGCTAGGATCATTTCCTGCATTGGCTAAAACTTGTTTTTGATCGTCAGTTAAGCTTTGTTGAATAGGTTGGCTTTTCGCATCGTTTTCATTATAAAAATATCCAGCAACCGACCATTTATCACTCTTATAATGTGCTTTTTCATAGGTAATAAAACGCGCATAGTTTTTTTCTGAATACTGAAACTCTATACGAATACGCATATCATTTGTTATAGGGTATCTTGTATTGAACCTAATCTCAGCCAAATTGTAATCAATGATATAATCTTTATTGTTACCCCGTTGCAACGCTACCCCGTTTACAAATACGGTATCGCTTCCTTCTACAATTACAATGGCCGATTCATTATTGCTGCCAAATATTTTATACGGTCCTTGATTTCCTTCAACACCGACAAAATTAAAAGAGGAGAATTTTCCTCTTACCACAGCTCCGGAGGCTAGGGCAGAGGTTGTTTCACTTAATTCTGCCGCTACTTCAATCCCTGATACCTGTTTGTCAAAATTTAAAAAATAACTATCCTTGTTTTCTAGGTTCACATCACCTCCCTTAACTCGCCAATTCTTGCTGTATAATTCCACAAAAATCCGATCAAAATCTGTAATGTTTTGTGAGTATCCGTTTTGTTGCAGCGGGAAATTAGTGTCAAAAATATTTGCTCGCACCCCTACTTTATCGGATAATTTTCCAGAAATTGTTAGATCTAATGACGAATTGGTTACCGCGTTTTGATTGTTTCCTCCTGTAAGACCACGAGTGATGAATCCTTGCGTAGTTAATCCGTCAAAAAATTTGACTTCAGAGGCTTTTTTATTGGTAGTTTCACTATACAGTTTTTGCGTATTCTTAGTGTTTTCTACGATTAATCGTTTATCAAAAGGCGAATATATTTTTGTTATAAACTCAGGATAACGATAATATTCAACATTAATTTTTGGGTATTTTTTCTTATTGAGTATCAAACGAGATACTCCAAAATCAACCTTGTATTCTGATGGAGGCACTAACTGACCATTGGAAGAAAACACCTTAAAGTTTATGGGGTTTATGCTAACGCTGTCTATTTGAATAGTGTCTCTTTTTACGAGTATGCTTTTCAAACGAAATTCCTTTGGCTTTGTTTGTGCATTTGCAACAACGACCATCAGAAAACACCAAACACCAACTATTTTTTTGATCATACCTTAAAAACGTAGTACTAACAAAAATAGTTTAAAATTGTTTATGCTTCTTAGCACTACCAACCTAAGTTCAACGTAATTCCACTTTACGTCTTTTTGAAATTCAGTGAATCACTTCAAAAAACACAATGATACCGATTCTTAGGTAACGTTACAAACCATTTTCTTTTACAGTAAACTCAAACAACAACTGGTATTAGACTCGTTTTTAGTCAAATACAACCTACAAAAACGTATTACATAAAAAACCACGCCATAATTTATTATAACGTGGCTTCTTCTTTATTATTTTAAAATTTAATTTCTAGTTGCTTACTCTTATTCAACCACACGAAAGGATTCGTGCGGGAGCGAGGGTACGTGTTATACTAGAGTCATCTGGGTTTTTTACTTTTCTTACTCTTATTGCCGCTAGTATTTACTAGCGGTAGTCTAAATTAATTTTGGCTATCAACTAATTTAGACTGTTATCGGGTTTTTGGGTTTGTAGTGCTCTTTTAGAATTATTAGCTAGTAGAAAATTCTTATTATCAGTATAAGATTCTATAAGAGTATTTATTTTACTATCATTAAATTTAGCTAAGTAAAAAAACAGATAGGTTTTTGAGTAATCATTAGTTACTTCTAAAAAATTATCATAAGCAATATCTATCATTTTATCTTTATTGTAATTTAGGCTAAAAAGAGACCAAGCAATAATGATTTTGTCATATGGCTCGTTAGACTTATTTAATACGCTTTCTATAAGCTGTATCGCTTTTTCAGATTTAATATAAGCTAAAGTTTCTATTAATAACAAATCATTTCTAGATTTCAAATCTTCAATCAACAGATTTTCAATTAACAATTTTTCTTCTTCATCAAGAACATCTATTAAATCTTCATTATAGAAATCTCTTCTATGCTTGTAATCATCTGGTGGTATTATTTTATTATATACTTTCTTTATATCCATCTTATTCAATATAATGACACTTGATATTTACACCGTTTTTCAATAAAACACCTCTTTCAACTCCCATCCATGTAAAATTTAGAAGCAAGAGATTATCTATAACCAAACCAAATAGTTATGAACCCAAATTAATACTAAAAAACAAAATAATATGACTTTTTATTTCGTTTTTATATTGCTAAACAAAAATCAACAACCAACTTGCTTTCAATGAATTATTATTGAAGACAACATATTGTTTTAAATAGGTGTTTAGATTAAACACCTTTATTGCTGAACGTAAAATTCAATCTGTTTGACAACAAAAAAAAGCCGCAACATCAATGCTGTGGTTTGATCTCTACTTTTAAAATTTAATTTCTAGTTACTTACTCTTACTTAATCACACGAAAGGATTTGCCGTAAAACGGTACAGGATGTGCGGGAGGAGGGGAATCTGAATTCACTTTTCAGACTGTCAATTGGTATTTAAAATTTTATTTAAATTAATTTTAAAGAAAGATGACTCTTCTAAATTGGAAGTTCTTAAATTTAATTCATTCGTGTAAAAGAGAGAATTGTCAAAAAATATAAATGGGTCTCCTTTTTTTGCTTGTAGCTTCATTTTAATAGAGTCTCTAAAAACAAACCTATGAGTATAAACAAAAGAAAAAAAGTGAAATGGTTTTCGTTAAAAGTTGTATTTCTCAATAGAACTTGATTGCTATTAATCACTGTGTCATTTCTCCAAGTAATATTTGCTATATCCCGGTATTTCTCCCTCATCTCTTTTAGTAAATTCTTGAAACTATATCGTTCTCTAGGTAATATTTCAATATTTACGAAATTATCACGACCTTCAAAAAACATCTTTAGATATAGAAGTGATAGTCATCTGTTTTATATTTTTTTCAATGCACCATCGATTAATTAAGCCCGCTTACAACCCGATTCCGCGGGGCCGCATAGAGGTTTTTCTAAACATCGATCACTGAGTACTGAGTACTGATCACAAAAAACTGATAAAAGAAAGATTACTCCGTTATGTGTTCTCCTCGAAATGACGATTTTTAACTTGTTGTGATAATTAAAAAAACTACCCAAAAAATTAATGTAGCATAAACACCTATAACCGAACACCAAGAACTAAGAACCGATCACTGATTTAATCACAATTACAACTAGCATCGCAGCCCTTATCATTATTAGAAGTAAAAAATATTTTTTTAACCAAAAAAACAACGGCACCTAACACGGCTATATACGTAAACACTTCTTGCATTAGTTCAATATTTGATACGACATAAAAGCAGATAAGTATGCCAATGCCCCCATGCCTATAAGCTGTATCATTGGCCATTTCCAGCTTTTCGTTTCACGTTTCACAATAGCCAATGTTGCCATACATTGCATGGCAAACGCATAAAACAACAACAAGGAAATTCCGGTAGCAAAATTAAATCGTTTTCCTCCAGTTTGAACGTTGGTTTCTGCTGCCATTTTTTGTTTAATAGTGCTCATGTTTTCATCATTACTTTCAACGCTATAAATAGTGGCCAATGTACCAATAAAAACCTCACGAGCAGCAAAGGAAGCTATTAAGCCAATCCCTATTTTCCAGTCATACCCCAACGGTTTTACCACAGGTTCTATTGCTTTACCCATAATCCCAATATAGGAATTCTCTAACTTGGCTGAGGCCATTTTTTGTGCTAATTCGCCATCCGACATGTTTTTAGTTGTCTTATTTTCTGTAATATTATGGCTGCTATTGCCATAAGAAGAAGGTCCATGCGAAGCCAAAAACCAAAGTATAATTGAAATTGCCAAAATTATCTTTCCTGCACCGAAAACAAATGCTTTCGTTTTTTCAAGCACCTCTAATCCAATGTTTTTTAAGGACGGTATTTTATAATTTGGCATTTCAATAACAAAAAAAGAATGACTTTTTATGTTCAAGGTTTTATGCAATATAAAAGCGGCTATGATCGCTGCACCAAAACCCAAAACATACAAACCCAATAAGGTTAAGCCCTGTAAACTAAAAAACCCAAACAACTTTGTTTCAGGTATTATCAAAGCAATTAATATAGCGTATACTGGCAGCCTTGCCGAACAAGTTGTAAAAGGTGTTACTAAAATTGTAATTAGTCGTTCTTTCCAGCTAGATATAGTACGCGTAGCCATAATTGCAGGTATTGCACAGGCCGTTCCTGAAATTAAAGGAATGACACTCTTGCCGCTCATTCCAAAACGACGCATTATTTTATCCATCAAAAACACCACCCTGCTCATATAGCCCGTTTCTTCTAGAAGCGCTATAAACAAAAATAAAATCGCTATTTGTGGTATAAATATAACAACGCCTCCAATACCCGGGATAATTCCATCGGTAATTAGATCTGTGAACATCCCCTCAGGAAGAACTTCCTTTGTATAGTTAGAGAACTCTGCAAATAAACCATCAATAAAATCCATAGGTGCCGATGCCCAATCAAAAATTGATTGAAATATTAGCAACAGCAATCCAAAGAAAATAACATATCCAAATATTTTATGCGTGAAAACTCGATCTAGCTTCGCTCTTATATCCGTGGCTTTATTCGTGTCAACGGTATAGCATTTCTCAAGAATTCTATGTATTTTTTGATATCGATAAATCGTTTCTTTATGCTGATATTTTCGCTGTTTAGCTAACGCCTTCTTAAATGAACCTAACTGGTTTCTTTCCTCTTCATTCAAATGTACATCGTGATTTTTGGTTAGCATCAACCACAATTTATATACTGAAAAACGATTGCTTACTCCTTGTAATTTCTCAAAATAACTTGCCTCTATTTTTTGAGTAATTTCAGTGAACCCTGTGCTCACTACTAATTTGCCGTAATTTTTAATCTCTTCTTTTAAGTTAGTGATTCCTTTATTTGTTCTTGCAGAAATCAACACCACTTTTGTTTGTAATTCTTTTTGTAAAGTCTGAAGTTCTATGGCTATGCCTTTCTTTTCCATTTGATCAGCCATATTAACGGCCAATATCGTAGGTATGTTTAAATCTTGAACTTGAGAAAATAACAATAAATTTCGTTTTAGATTTTCTACATCGGCTACCACGACAATTACATCCGGAATATCCTTTTCATCTGAGCTTAATAATGTTTTAAGTACAACACTTTCGTCTAAAGATGTTGTATTCATACTATAAGTACCTGGTAAATCGGTAATAACAGCAGTTTTTCCATTAGGCAACTTACATGTTCCTTGTTTTTTATCCACCGTTACACCTGGGTAATTCCCTACTTTCTGATGCAACCCTGTTAACTGGTTAAACAAAGAAGTTTTCCCAGTATTAGGATTTCCAACTAACGCAACTTTAATTTTACTACCCATTATGCAATCTTTGTTAATACTATTTGGCTAGCCATGTCATTGCGTATAGCTAGATGACTTCCATTAACACAAATATATATAGGATCTTTTAGCGGAGCAATATGCAACACTTCTACCTCAGTTCCAGGCAAACATCCCATTTCTAATAATTTTAAAGGTATTCTATCTAAGTTTTCTTCTGATATGATTCCTTTCTCCCCAATTTGTAATGACGCAATGGTATTCAAAAAACAAGTGTATTTTAGCCTACAAATATACTAAAAACAGGAATGGTTGCTAACGATATACTCAGCACGATAAGTGCTATTCGTAAATTCCTATTGTTGGCTTTAGTTGAAATAGTATATTTGTACTATGACTTTCAAGGAAATTATTGGACAAGATCACATAAAAAATCATTTAAAAAAATCAGCTAACAACAAAAGAGTTCCTCATGCACAATTATTTGTTGGAAAAGAAGGCACTGGTGCACTGCCAATGGCAATAGCATATGCACAACATTTATTGTGTGCTTACTCGGAAAATCCCGAAGCCTGTGCCATAAAATGTGCTAAACTGCAACACCCTGATTTACATTTCGCCTTTCCTGTAGCCACTACTGACTCCGTTAAAAAACACCCTGTAAGCAACTTGTTTTTAGAAGAATGGCGCGCTTTTATAAAAAAGCAACCCTATGGAAATTTATTTAATTGGCTACAACATATTGGTGTTGAAAATAAACAAGGACAAATTGGCGTAGATGAAGCAGAAGATATTGTAAAGAAGCTACAGTTAAAATCATATGAAGGCGGTTTTAAAGTCATGATTATTTGGATGGCAGAAAAAATGAATATTGCCGCTTCCAATAAATTGTTAAAATTAATTGAAGAACCTCCCAATAAAACAGTTTTTTTGTTAGTTACCGAGGATGAAGGGCTACTGATAAACACCATAAAATCAAGATGCCAAACTTTGCTCTTTTCTGCATTAAGTGATTCTGATATTGTAAATACTTTAGTAGAAAAAGAAGGTATTGAAAAAGATGAAGCCTCAAAAATAGCACATCAATCAGAGGGGAACTATAATAAAGCAATTCATTTACTACATAATAATTCTAATGATACTATTTTTGAAGAATGGTTTATTACTTGGATTCGAAGTGCTTTTAAAGCTAAAGGGAATGCTGCTGTTATCCAAGACTTAATTACCTGGTCTGAAATTATTGCTAGTTCAGGGCGTGAAACTCAAAAACAATTTTTACAATATTGCCTACAGTTTTTCCGACAAGCTTTGCTCTTAAATTACGGAACTCCTGATTTAGTTTTTTTAACAACAACAACATCAAATTTCAATTTATCAAAATTTGCTCCTTTTGTTCATAGTGCAAACATAATAAGTATTGAAAAAGAAGTAAGTGACGCACAATACCATATTGAACGTAATGGAAATGCTAAAATAATTTTGTTAGATTTATCCATTAAACTAACACGTCTTTTACATGCTAAAGAAGAGGTGTTGAAAAAATAATGGCACGTTTGATGATGCGTTACCAATAAAACCTAAAAACAATAATAAAAAATTGATTACATCTGCAAATATATCACTACGAATAAGAATATTCTTGTCAATGATATTACTCATATTGTTGGCATCGATATTAATTGCTTTAGTTACGTATTATCAATATGGAAAGCAAACAGCCGATTACAATGTTCATCGTTTTGGAAGAAAAGAGGAAGCTACCAAACAGAATATCGAAATTGTTTTAGATAAAACAACATATGCGGTCACTACCAATAATATTCCGAAAATATTTCTAGATAGAATCTATCAAATAGCAACAATTCACAAGCTTACAATATCTATGTATGATATGAATGGAAAGTTGTTAAAATCATCTATTCCATATAATTTCGATAGAGCAAAAGACATTCCATTATCAAAAGAAACATTAAAAAAACTCGCTATAAACTCAAACCATAGAGTTATTGATAGTCGAAAAGAAAATGGCGTGACCTACCAATCTTCCTTTACCTATATTAACGACTCCAGGTTTAAAAGAATCGGTGTTCTAGAATTGCAAATTGCGCAAGATAACGAAGATCAAAAAAAGGTGTTACAAGAGTTTATGTCTCGTTTAATATTGGTGTATTTACTCATGTTTGTTTTAGCAATATTACTAGCCTATTTTCTATCTAGTTATATTACCAGATCTATTCAAACAATTTCAGAAAAAATAAAAGAAACGCGTTTAAACAAACGCAATGAAAAAATCATCTTAGAATCGGCGAGCTCGGAAATAAATTCTTTAGTTGAATCATACAATAATATGATAGATCAATTAGAAGAAAGTGCTGTAAAACTTGCAAAAAGTGAACGCGAGCAAGCATGGAGAGAAATGGCCAAACAGGTAGCCCATGAAATTAAAAACCCTCTAACACCCATGCGTTTATCTGTACAAAATTTCGAAAGAAAATTTAGCCCAGAAGATCCAAATATAAAAGAAAAGTTAGCAGAATATAGCCAAACCCTTATCCAACAAATAGATGTAATGAGCTCTATTGCTTCTGCCTTTTCTGATTTTGCAAAAATGCCCACCCAGCGCCGTGAAGAATTAGACGTTGTTGATGTTGTTAAACACGCATTAGATATTTTTTCAGAAGACTATATTTACTATTTACCTGAAAAAAATGAACTGCTAGCGTCTCTCGACAAAACACAACTCGTACGCATCGTTACTAATTTGGTTAAAAATGCGACCCAAGCAATGAGCAAAAACCAAAAACATCCTAAAATTGAAGTGAAAGTAACTTCAGTAGGTAATGATGTTTGCATCATTGTTTCTGATAATGGTAAAGGAATTATACAACAAAACAAAGACCTTATATTTGAGCCTAAATTTACCACTAAAACAAGTGGTATGGGCTTAGGGTTACCTATGGTTAAAAAAATTATAGAGACCTATAATGGCTCCATCAATTTTTCGTCAACAAAAGGTATCGGAACTGTTTTTACAGTAATCCTGCCCAAAGTATAAGTTAAGGAAGAGAAGAGATAGACCGAACTAAATAAAGCGTAAAAAATATTTAATTATATATCATATGAATTTTGAAAACATTTTAGTTGATAAAAACAACAGCTTAGCAACAATCACAATAAACCGTACTAAAAAATTAAATGCCTTAAACAAAGCAACCATTGAGGAGCTTCACAATGCCTTTAAAGCATTGGATGAAGATGCGTCTACCAAAGCAATTATATTAACAGGAAGTGGTGAAAAAGCCTTTGTTGCTGGAGCCGATATTTCTGAATTCGCACATTTTTCTTCAGAAGAGGGTAATCGATTAGCTAGAAAAGGGCAAGAAATTTTATTTGACTTTGTTGAAAATTTAACGACTCCTGTTATCGCAGCCGTCAATGGTTTTGCTTTAGGTGGAGGACTAGAATTAGCCATGGCTTGTCATTTTAGAATTGCCTCTGAGAATGCAAAAATGGGGCTACCTGAGGTTTCTTTAGGAGTTATCCCGGGTTATGGAGGTACCCAACGTTTATCGCAATTAATTGGTAAAGGAAAAGCAATGGAATTAATTATGACGGCCAATATGATAGATGCTAAGGAAGCTAAAGAGTTTAAATTGGTAAACCATGTTACTTCGTCAGAAGATTTAATGCCGCTTGCTGAAAAATTAGCGAGTAAAATTATGAAAAACTCTTCGGTTGCTATTGCCGCAGCTATCAAAGCTGTCAATGATAATTTTAAAGATGGGGTTAATGGTTATGAAACAGAAATTTATCAATTTGGAAATTGTTTCGCTACTGAAGATTTCAAGGAAGGAACCACCGCTTTCTTAGAGAAAAGAAAAGCTAATTTCCCTGGGGCATAAACAATGATAAAACTACGTATATTCTTATATTTTTTTTATTTCTTAAGTGTTCATAACACCTTTACCCAAGAAATTAAAGATAGTATTTACAGGGCGCAATCCCAAGAACTCTCTGATTCTATTAAGGAAGCTAAGGAAGCAAGACGGAAAATTTATTTTACAAAAAAACTACTTTCTCTGGCTGAAAAAAATAAGGATACCTTTAAAATAATTCAACTTTTACATTCTATTGGTAGAGGAAGTCAGTTTATAAGCGAAAACAATGCTTCAATAGAAGCTTTTAAAAAAGAGCTTGCGCTTTTAAACAACAATAACTTAAACATTAATGAAAAGGAGCTATTGAACCAAGCAAAAATAGCTCCTATTGAAGTTTTAGCACAGCTAGGAAACAGTTATGCGGCTATTGGCGATACTAACATTGCTTTGGAGTATTATTATAAAAGCGAAGCAATTGCTACCAAAGAAAATCTTGAATTCTATAAGGCCGTTATACCTGTTCTTATAGGAGGGGTTAAGTTTTCTACTGGAGCGTATAAAGAAGCGCTAAAAGAATATAAAAAAGGACTCTTTCTTCTGGAAAGCTCAAAAGATATAGATGAAGGAAACAAAAAATTCAACTCTTCTTTAACTAGCATCAGCATCAGTAAAACCTACCTAAAATTAAAACAAATAGATTCTGCTAAATGGATTATTAATGATGGAATTAAAAAAGGATTGGATTCAATTAATGATGTAACCCGTATAAATTTCCAGTCTCAAACAGGAAAAATTCTTTTAGCGGAAAAAAAATATAGTAAAGCACTAACACAGCTATTAAAATTAAAAAAACTTTCCGACAGTTACGATGCCCGCTCAGGCATAATTCATTATTATACTGATTTGGCTAATGCTTACACCAAAATGGCCTTATATGATTCTGCCATTACCGTTATGAAAAAAGGAATTGACGTTATGAAAATCAAAACCAAAGAATTTAAATTGGTTGACGATTATAAAACACTCGCCAAAATATATAAGCAAGCTGGGCAAACTGAAAAATCAAATGAGTATTATGAAAAGTATGTGCTAAATCAAAGTGTTTTAGATACTCAAAAAAGAGAAGTCTTAAATTCTTTTCACGATAAAGAAATTATCAAGCTTTCTTCTGAAAAAGAAAAACAACGAAAATTTACTTCTTATTTGCTATTCGGCGGAACCATTGTTATAATCTTATTACTGCTGTTTTTAGTTTACTTATCTAAAAAAAGGAAACAACAAGTTGCGTCATTTAATAACTTACTGGCAAAAGCACAATTGCTAGAAAAACAACCTACAATAACAAATGCCAATAATTTTTCTGTAGAAAAGAAAAACATTACAGACATTAGTTCTGAAACTTATGAAGAAATTTTATCAGGATTACAAAAACTGGAAGATCAATGTTATTTTCTAAAACATGATTGTAATTCGTATAACGTGGCTAAGAAAATTAAAACGAATACATCTTACTTGTCTAAGGTAATTAACGCTCATTATCAAAAAAACTTTAATACCTACATTAACGATTTGAGGATTAATTACGCCATTTTAAAACTAAAAGAAGATACACGTTTTAGATCGTATTCTATTCAATCTATATCAGAAGAGATTGGTTATAAAAGCCCAGATTCTTTCACTAAATACTTTAAAAAAAGAACAGGACTTCTTCCTTCTGTCTATGTTAAAAAATTAAATTCCCTTACTTAAACGAATAGCATCTATAGCTTTAAATTACCGCAATAAAATACTTCTTTTACCCTAAATTCACAAATTTAGGGTTTACTCTTCTGCCTCCTAAACCCCAAACGACACACATATCTAAACACCTATAAAACAACACTTAACACACGGTAATAAACACCCTAATTTCCTAAAAATGGGCTTGATTTACTTGCAATATCTATTTCTTAATCGAATCTTTGTTACAGAAATCAAACATAAATAACACCTTACAATTATGAATAGAAACAAAAAAAATATAACAGTAACAATAGTACTTTTAGCCTTGGCGGGGTTCATAGGTTATACCGTAAGTCTTACTCTTATATCCGAAGACCGGTCCACAGGTATATTAAATGCATTAAAACAAAATTGTAACTGTAAAGAAGTAAATCAAATTATCTATGCCAAAGGGATTCAGTTTGGTAAAAATGGAATGAGTACAGAAAAAGGGGAGTATGTATTAATTGACTGCGAGTTTACTTCCTTAAAACAAGAAGTTGAAAAAATACAGCAGGTTTTAAACAGTCAAATTAAAGGTTTTAATCAAATTGATTTATTAGAATTCGATTTTATAAATGGCGAAAAATCAGAATCTATTTTGATAAAAAACGGTGTTATTCAACCATAAAAACCAACGATAATGATAGTAATAATTACCAAAATAATTGTAGCATTAGTACATCTTGTGATTGTCGTTTTGTCTAAAATCTATTAATTAGGATAAAATTTGCTTGAATATTAGAATATTGTATCGCTACAAGCGCTCTACTACTTATAGATCAAGCATTTTTTGTTAAAAAGAACGTAGGTTTAGCATATAGACAGAGAAACGACAAATCTATTTACCACTTCTTCAAAATGGTTTTTAGTAAACCTAATTACCTTCTTGAAAAAACAACCCTAAACATGAAAAGCCTGATGATATACTATTTACAAGTATTCTAAAAAAGTAAAATAGCATCTAAAAAAATTAAATGCTATTTTCACTTCAAGGGGAACAAATTTTTGTTATAGGGAATAATATTCCAAACATAGTTCTTTTTTATTAAAAAATAAATTAATCCCGTGTTAATTTTTTAATTTCTCAAATAAAGTACCAAAATTAACAAAACTCCTTAAAAAACTGTTGCAAGAACACTTCCATAAATTTATGTCTTTCATTAGCCATCTCCTTACCGGTCTTCGTGTTCATTTTATCTTTTAACAACAATAATTTTTCATAAAAATGGTTAATTGTTGGTGCTGTCGACTTCTTATACTCCTCTTTTGTCATGGAAAGATTGGGTGGAATATTCGGATTGTAAATTTCTCTATTTTTAAAACCTCCATAATTAAAACAACGGGCTATGCCAATGGCTCCAATGGCATCTAACCGATCAGCATCTTGTATTACGTCTAATTCTAATGACCTAAATTGCTGCTTGAAATTACCTCCTTTAAAAGAAATATTAGTAATAATATTCTTCACATGATCAATGGTTTTTTCATCAACAAACTGACGTTCTAAAAAGTCACATGCTTTTTTCGGCCCGATTGTTTCATCTCCATTATAAAACTTACTATCTGCAATATCATGTAGTAATGCGCCTAAAGCCACAACAAACTCATCTACTTCTTCATTTTCAGCAATTAGCAATGCGTTTTTATAGACACGTTCAACATGAAAAAAATCATGCCCTCCCTCAGCTCCATTTAAGCTTTCTTTCACAAACGTTATGGTATTATTAATGATCTCTCTTTTATTCATAAATACAAAAATACAGCAAATAAAAAATCCTGAGTCATTAACTCAGGATTCTTCTTATCAGACAATCATTTTGCTCTTTTAAGCAAAAACAGTGTCTTTAATTAAGTCATTCGCTACTAAATATTCAGCGATTTGTATAGTGTTAGTTGCTGCACCTTTTCTTAAATTGTCTGCAACAATCCACATGTTTATGGTATTCTCTCTTGATAAATCTCTACGAATTCTTCCCACAAAAACCTCGTCTTTGCCTTCTGCAAAAAATGGCATTGGATATCGATTATTCTCTATATCGTCTTGCACTACTACCCCTTCTGTTTCGGTAAGAATCTTTCTCACCTCATCCAATTCATATTCGTTTTCAAATTCAATATTTACTGCTTCTGAATGCCCTCCAACAACAGGTATTCTTACCGCAGTGGCAGTTATACCAATACTAGGGTCATTTAAAATTTTATGTGTTTCTCTCACCAATTTTAATTCTTCTTTGGTATATCCCGCCTCTTCAAAAACATCACAATGAGGTAATGCATTCTTATGAATTTGATGTGGGTATGCCGTCTCCCCTTCAACACCATTCGACTCGTTCTCTAACTGACGAACAGCTTTCACCCCTGTTCCTGTAATCGACTGATAGGTAGAAACTACTACTCGTTTAATAACATATTTCCTGTGCAGTGGAGCCAAGGCTAATACCATCTGAATCGTAGAACAGTTTGGGTTCGCAATGATCTTATCGCTTTCCGTTAATTCAGAAGCGTTAATTTCAGGAACAATTAATTTTTTTGTTGGATCCATTCTCCAAGCCGAAGAATTGTCGATAACTGTTGTACCTACCGCTGCAAATTTCGGAGCCCATTCTAACGATGTCTCTCCCCCTGCAGAGAATAATGCGACATCTGGCTTCATAGACACTGCTGTTTCCAAACCTACTACTGAATAGTTAGTTCCTTTAAACTTAATTTGATTACCAACTGATCGCTCAGAAGCAACAGGAATTAACTCTGTTACTGGAAAATTTCGTTCAGCTAACACCTGTAACATTACATTACCTACCATACCGGTGGCTCCTACAATCGCTACTCTCATTATTTTTGTTTTTTAGAGAATGAAACTATTTATATAATTAACACAAAGGTTTAAAAAATTACAATTAGTTGTACCATAAATCTTTGTTTTTTTAAAAGCAAGTTTAATTCTTATCAATTTATGATAAAAAGTGTCATTTTAAACAGCAAACCACAAAAAACAATTACATTTGTAGCGATTTTTAGTGAAATCACAATATTTTTTGTTTAACTTAAAAGGTATAGCATGCAACTGTACAACAAGTTAAGCGCTGAAGAACGCGCTAAATTAATTGATGAAGCGGGAAAAGACCGCATTACCATTTCATTCTATCAATATCACAAGATAGGAAACCCAACCTTATTTAGAGATAAGTTATTCCTTGAATGGAATGAATTAGATGTATTAGGTAGAACCTATGTTTCCTATGAAGGCATCAATGCTCAAATTTCAGTTCCTGCTGATAATTTCTTAGTATTAAAAACCCAATTAGACAGTATCTCTTTTTTAAATGATATTCGTTTAAATGTTGCTATTGAACAAAACAATAAATCTTTTTTAAAATTAAAAGTAAAAGTTCGTGATAAGATCGTAGCCGACGGACTAAACGACGATACTTTTGACGTGACAAATAAAGGTGTTCATCTTTCTGCAAAAGAATTTAATAGCATGTTGGAAGATTCTAATACCATTTGCGTGGACATGCGTAATCATTACGAAAGTGAAATAGGGCACTTCAAAGGCGCTGTTACTCCTGATGTCGATACCTTTAGAGATTCATTAGATATTATTGAAGAAGATTTAAAAGATCATAAAGAAGATAAAAATTTGTTGATGTATTGTACGGGTGGAATTCGTTGTGAAAAAGCATCGGCATATTACAAACACAAAGGTTTTAAAAACGTTTTTCAACTAGAAGGAGGTATTATTGAATATACCAGACAGGTAAAAACAGAAGGGTTAGAAAATAAATTTTTAGGTAAAAATTTTGTTTTTGATCACAGACGGTCTGAAAAAATCTCAGACGATGTGATATCAAATTGTCATCAATGTGGAAAACCTTGTGATACGCATACAAATTGTGCTAATGAAGGATGCCACTTATTGTTTATTCAATGTGATGAGTGTGCAGAACAAATGGACAACACTTGTTCTGATAAGTGCTTAGAAATAATTCATTTACCCTATGAAGAACAAAAACAACTAAGAAAAGGTAAACACGCAAGCAATAAAATTTTCAAAAAGGGGCGCTCAGAAAATTTGAAATATAAAAAGTAAAATAGGTGTGATTTGTATCTGTGAACACCTTATATAATGTATGTTTTATGGTTTTAATACCATTTACCATTTGAATTTACCTTAATTAAGACTCAAAAAGCCACTTTACTAAAAACACAAACGTGTAGCACACATAAAAATCGTCTACTTAATTTTAGACGATTTTGTTCTTAATTAGAATGTGTATAAATACTTTTTATTCGTGTTTTACGTACCTTTGTACAAATTTATTTCGATGAAAAAAAATTTCCCTCTCATTGTAAAAATCTCATTAATTTCTGTTTATTTAATTTTTTTAGCTGGCTCTGTCGTTCGTATGACTGGATCTGGAATGGGGTGTCCGGATTGGCCAAAATGTTTCGGATATTATATTCCTCCAACATCAGAAGAACAAATAACCTGGCAGCCACATACCAGTTATAAAAAGGGAATGATTATCGTGAAAGATGAAGCTTTGTTTGTTGCTGAAAACGACATAACAACTACCTTTGACTTTAACGTAAATAATTGGGAGAAATACACAAAACACAACTATGCCAAATTTAATAAATACCACACTTGGACAGAGTATATTAATCGATTAGCATCTGTTTTATCAGGGTTTGTTTTTATTTTTTTAGTTATCGCAGCCTCTATGTTCTGGAGAGAACAAAAAACTATTTCGTTGTTAGCATATAGTACTTTCTTTTTAATGCTTTTTGAAGCTTGGTTGGGAAAAACAGTGGTGGACACCAATTTAAAACCAACCATCATTACCATTCATATGGTTGTCGGTTTAGTTATTATTGCTCTACTACTTTGGTTGTTATTTATGGTTTCTCCGCCTAAAGCATCTAATTACAAGTATCATGCTTTATTTAATAAATTACTTATAGTCTCTGTAGTATTCTCATTAATTCAAATTGCTATGGGCACCCAGGTTCGGCAATTTATTGACGAACAAATAAAATTATATGGCTTTGGCAACAAAGAATATAGTTTAATGAACCCTAGTTTTAAGTTCTACTTTCACCGATCTTTTACCATTGCAATTGTATTAGTAAACATGGGAATGTTTTACTTAAATCAAATTAAAAACTTAGGTTATAAATTAGTAAATTGGATTCTCTTTTTAATCTTTTTAGAAACCATCACAGGAATTTTAATGTATTATGCGGAATTTCCTCTCGGCACGCAAGCAACCCACTTACTAGCAGGAGCTGTTTTATTTGGGTTACAGTTTTATTTATGGTTACAAAGTAGACGCGTTTCTTTATTACATTAATATCAGAATAAGGAATCCCATAAACTAATCATGTTTACCCTCTAAAAAACTTTGCCCTTTTTAAAGGATAAGAATATGTTAACAGTATTATCCCTCATTCCACTGTAAGGTCTCCATCATCTGTATCATATCTTTTTTAATATATTCTACCGCTGGATAAATAGAATCGTAGTTTGGTTTGGCGTAAAAGAATAAAGATCCTTTAACAAAATGCTTGGTGCTATCAGTGACATGAAATTGTATTTGTGAAGCGGCATTCCCAGCGATCTCACACATTTTACCATATACCTTATTTTGTTCGTCAGAAAAATCTCTCCAAGAAATATGATCGGCTTTTACAGTGTGTTCCAATACTAATTTTTCTGCTTCAACTAACAATTCTCTCAAATTATTATGAACGGGTCTATAGGTAATATCAACAGATGCCTTAAGTTTAGGATATTGAATCTTTAACCAATTTTTCGGCAGTTCTTTAACTATTATATTTTTAGCTACATAAAAAGTATATGGTCTTTTAACCCCGAGAATATTATATTCTTTATTTGGGTATTCTAAACTTAAATAAGCTTTAGGTTTTGGTATTGGTTCTTCGCTACAACCAATCATTATCATTGCTATTAACAGCAATACTACTTTACGCATTTCGGGTAACTTTTACTTGTTTGATACGTTTTTTATCTAGGGCTTCTATAGTAAACGTATACGTACTAAAATTTATTTTCTCTCCTACCTTAGGGAACTTTCCAGAAACCTCCAAAATAAATCCTGCTAAGGTTTCACTTTCTCCTTTCTCTTCTTCAAACTTCTCTTCATCTTCATCTTCTAGTACCCTGCAAAAATCTCTTATACTTACTTTTCCATCGAAAATATAATTGTTCTCATCAAGTTTAGAATACGATAAATCTTCATCGTCAAACTCATCATTTATATCACCTACAATTTCTTCAATTACATCTTCTAAAGTAACAATACCACTAGTTCCTCCGTACTCATCAACTACAATTGCTAAATGATTCTTCTTTTCTTGAAACTCATTAAGCAAGTCGTCTAATTTTTTATTTTCAGGTACAAAAAATGGCTCGCGGAGTAATGATTGCCAATTAAACGATGTCTTATTTAAATGTTGTAGTAAGTCTTTAGCA
This sequence comes from Tenacibaculum profundicola, assembly GCF_057220795.1. NCBI lineage: Bacteria > Pseudomonadati > Bacteroidota > Flavobacteriia > Flavobacteriales > Flavobacteriaceae > Tenacibaculum > Tenacibaculum profundicola. The sequence goes on from NZ_CM170137.1 coordinate 2,572,650, forward strand.
TACAAAATTCCAACGATGTTATCAATGTTTTCTTGATACACAGGGTTACGAGAATAGCCATTTTTCAAAATAATTTTAAGAACCTCTTCATAACTTGTATCATCAGCAATAGCACAAACATCTGTTCGAGGCTTCATTATTTGAACTGTTTCTGTATTTCCAAAAGTTACGATCCCTTCCAATATTTTCTGTTCTTCTTTGGTGGTTTCATTATCAGACGTTAACTCCAAGGCTTGAGAAAGTCTCTCTACCGATAAATTGTTATTCTTATTTCCTAGTTTATTTTCAACAACACTTGTTAATCGTATAAGTGGCAAACTTAGTGGCGTTAATGCTGTATTTAAAAACTGTATTGGTTTCGCCATAAAGTTAGCAAACTGCAATGATTTTCTAGTTGCATATACTTTAGGTAACACCTCTCCAAAAAGAAGTATTAAAAAAGTTACTAAAATGACTTCAACTGAAAACTTAACTGCTCCCGAAAGACCGCTAAAAAGCACTTCTCCTAATGCAGCAAATATCAGTACCACTAAAATATTGATAAAGTTATTCGTTATCAATATTGTTCCTAAAAGTTTTTTGGGGTTTTCAAGCAATTTTACTACGATACTCTTTCCTTTGGTCTTTCCTGAAAGATCATCTAGTTCTGTTTGTGAAATTGAAAAAAAAGCAACCTCTGTTCCGGAAATTAATGCTGAACAAACTAACAAGGCAAACAACGCAAAAAAGTTCAACGTCATAAGCCAATTACTATTTAATAATATGTCTAATAAAGGTTCGGGTTCTGGATCCAAAATTTAAAAATTAGTTAAACTAAAATGGCAAATCATCATCTTCACTCTTCGATATGGTGTTTACATTCTGGTCACTACTGCCGGTATGTGATTGGTTTACTTGTGGCGGCGAGACGTTATTAGGGTCTTTTTTTGTTGATAAGAACGTCATATCTTGTACTTGTATCTCAGTAGTATATCTCTTTTGACCTTCAACTTCGTATTGGCGGTTTTTTATACGTCCTTCTATATAAACCTTATCTCCTTTAGTTAAGTATTTCTCACAAATTTCAGCTAATTTATTACGAACTACAATATTGTGCCATTCTGTATTTGTAATCCTTTCTCCTGTTTGACGATTCGTATACGTCTCGTTAGTTGCTATTGGAAAACGACCTACTGAATTACCTCCTTCAAAGTAATGCATTTTTACCTCATCTCCCAAATGCCCAATTAAAATAACTTTATTTACAGTCCCTGCCATAGCCCTATATTTTGTCTAATATCAAATATACAAAATTTACTTTTGCTCTTTTAAATATTCATCTAAAAACTTATCAATCAAAACAGGCACAGGCTTCTTTTTAATTTCTTCCCATACAATGTTTGCTTCTTTTAATTTCGGCGTTTTCACAATCCAGTATTGTGTGAACAAATGCTGATGTGAAAGCTTGTGGATGATTTCTTTTTTATTAAACAGTTGAATAGTAAATCCCTCAGAAAAAAGCTTTTTAAATGTTTCAGACTCTAAAAGTTCTTCCTGATTAATGTATTTCGTGGCTTCAATTAAAGGAAACTGGTACAAGCCCTGCCAAATACCTCGTCCTTTTCTTTCCTCCAGAATTGTTTCATTAGCATCTGTAACAGCAACTAAATAATTGAAAAACCTCTTTTTTATTTTCAGTTTTTTCTCCTTTACGGGTAATTCCTTTATAATGCTAGTGTTAAAACCTATACAACTTTCAGAGAACGTGCAAGTGTCACATAATGGATTTTGTGGCTTGCAATGTAATGCGCCAAAATCCATTATCGCTTGATTATAATTACCTGGATTGTCTTGATCAATCAAGGTCTGTGCAAGTTCTTTAAACTCCTTAATCCCTTTCGTGCTATTTATAGGGGTCTTTATTCCAAAATACCTTGATAAAACTCTGTATACATTTCCATCAACAACGGCTACAGGTTCATTAAAGCAAATAGATGCGATCGCTGAAGCCGTATAATCGCCCACGCCTTTTAGTTTTAACAGCCCTTTATAGTTATATGGAAATTCTCCATTCAATTCCGAAGCAATATATTTTGCGGTATAATGTAAATTTCTTGCTCTTGAATAATAACCCAGCCCTTGCCATAATTTTAAAACCTTCGTTTCATCAGCCTTAGCTAAATCAAAAACAGTAGGGAAAGTCTCTGTAAATTTCAAAAAATACGGCAACCCTTGCGAAACCCTTGTCTGCTGTAACATAATCTCACTTAACCAGATAATATATGGAGCCTTGGTCTTTCTCCATGGTAAAGACCTTTGGTTTTGTACATACCAATATGTTAGTTTTTCACAAAAATTCATTTCTTTCTTTACTGCTACGAAAATAATATTCTCCTTCTAAAACCACTATAAAACTAATACTTGATCGTTTATCTAGGATCAGTTGTCGGTGATCGTTTGATAGTTAACTCGCAAATTTAATGATAAGGTTTACGGCTAGCAACTCCTTAATTTTATTTTTAATTGTACTGACACCTAGTACAAATAATTCTAATTACTCATTATAGTTTTATTATATAAGTATTTGAAATCACAAATGGTATTACGGAGCGAGCAAGCACTATTTCATATACGTAGGAAATAGTGACAATCATTTTTTGATAATTAACTTGATATTAATAGAAATCATTAAAAACAACTACCACGTTTATGCAAGTATCCAAGTAACTTATTTGATTTATATCTTTATAGACAACATCTCATGTAAAATTCAATTTTTACAACAATTTAGCCCTAAATGTGATATTTTAAACTTAACCCCCGTGATTATCAAAATCATGAGTTATTTTTATTATTTTAATTTTTAGCGCCATAACTTTTTCCCGAATAGATTAATTATCATATATTTGCATCCTCAATTTTTAAAGAAAACAAAAATATATTTATAATGACAAAAGCAGATATTGTATCGAAAATTTCGGATAAGAGTGGAATTGAAAAAGCAGATGTTTTAGCGATTGTTGAAGCATTCATGGAAGAAGTTAAAGAAGCATTAGAAAGTGGAGACAATGTTTATTTAAGAGGTTTTGGTAGTTTCATTATCAAAAAGAGAGCTGAAAAAACAGGTAGAAACATTTCTAAAAACACAACAATTAAGATTCCCGCGCATAACATTCCTGCATTCAAGCCTTCAAAAGTATTTACTGAAGGTGTTAAGACGAAAGTAGCTGTTAAGTAATTTTTGTAAGTAAAGTACTAACACAAAAGTCATCATTTTGACTTTTATAAAACAATTTAATTATGCCAAGTGGTAAAAAAAGAAAGAGAGCCAAAATCTCTACTCACAAAAGAAAAAAGAGAGCGAGAGCAAATCGTCATAAGAAAAAGTAAGCAATTGCTTACTTTTTCTTATGCGCTTTTGCGCTTAAACGTTCATTGACATTAAGGTTTAAACACCTTAACACGGTATTTTAAATACCTGTTTACAAATTTTAATCCGTCTTCGTAAAATTTACGTAGGCATAAAAACTACATTCAGATGAAAACAGAATTAATTATTCGTTCAAATTCTTCTGATATTGATTTTGCCTTACTAAGAGATGGTAAACTTATTGAATTAAACAAAGAAACAAGCGACAACAAGTTTTCAGTTGGAGACATTTTTCTAGCTAAAATAGGAAAAGTTATGACTGGCTTAAACGCCGCTTTTGTGAATGTTGGTTATCCTAAGGATGGTTTTTTACATTACCATGATTTAGGTCCTCAAGTACAATCTTTAAATAAGTTCATTAAAAAGGTAAGCACAGGTAAATACAAAGAATTCACTTTAAAAAATTTCCGTTTTGAAGAAGACATCGACAAAAACGGAAAAATTAATGATGTACTAAAGTCAGGTCAAAATTTATTAGTACAAATTGTAAAAGAACCCATTTCTACCAAAGGACCTCGGATTAGTTCTGAGCTCTCTATTGCTGGTAGATTTTTAGTATTAGTCCCTTTTTCTAACAGAGTTTCAGTATCACAAAAAATAGCTGATAACAAGGAAAAGGAACGTTTAAAAAGATTAGCAAAAAGTATCAAACCCAAAGGGTTTGGGCTTATTTTACGTACTGTTGCTGAAGGTAAAAAAGTAGCAGAACTAGACAAAGATTTACAAAACTCTCTTGAGCGTTGGAAAACAATGTGTAAGCGAATTGCCAATACAGATACTCCAACAAAGATATTAAGCGAGTTAAACAGAGCATCTTCAATTTTAAGAGATGTTATGAATGATTCTTTTACAAGCATCATAACCAACGATGAAGCCCTAAAAGTTGAAATTAAAGAATATTTACAAGAAATTTATCCTGAAAAAGAAAAAATAGTGAAACTTCACAGGACACAAATGCCAATTTTTGAAAAATATGGTATTGAAAGGCAAATAAAAACATCGTTTGGCAAAACCGTTTCAATGAGCAAAGGTGCTTATTTAGTAATAGAGCACACTGAAGCGTTGCACGTTATAGATGTAAATAGCGGAAATCGCTCAAACAAGGCTTTAAGTCAAGAAGAAACAGCTTTAGAAGTTAATTTAATTGCCGCCACAGAAATTGCAAGACAATTGCAACTAAGAGATATGGGTGGTATTATTGTTATTGACTTTATTGATATGAAAAGTGCTGAGAATAGACACAAATTATATCTACATTTAAAAGAAGCAATGTCTTTTGACCGTACAAAGCACAAAATTTTACCTCCAAGTAAATTTGGCTTGGTGCAGATTACAAGACAACGTGTAAGACCTGAATTACATATAAAAACAAGAGAACCAAACCCTAATAAAAATGGAGAAGTAGAAGCTCCAGTAATTTTATTAGATAAAATTGAAGCAGAACTAGAACGATTGGTTAGCAACGAAAAAAAGTACAAGAACATCACATTAAATGTTCATCCTTTTCTCGCTGGATACTTAACTAATGGAATGAATTCTATTCGATTTAACTGGTTTTTAAAGCATAAAAAGTGGATTAAAATATTACCTAGAGATGCTTACCAATACTTGCAGTATAAGTTTTTTTACAAAAAAGCTAAAAGCAGTAAGTAAGGTTTAATCTTATTATGAAATAAAACCCCCTTTCAATGTATTGAAAGGGGGTTTTTTGTATTAAAAAAATACCAGTTAAACTAGGTCATAACCTATATCTTTTCTATAGTTCATTTTTTCAAACGATATTTTATCAATGCTTTTATAGGATTTCTCTAATGCCTCTTCAATAGTGTTTCCAAAAGACGTTATTGCCATAACTCTTCCTCCATTTGTAACCACTTTATTGTCTTTGCTCATAGTTCCTGCATGATAGACAATAGAATCTTCAATATCACCATACCCCGTTATCTTCATTCCTTTTTCATATGCTTCTGGATATCCTCCTGACACCAACATAACAGTAGTAGCTGTTTGAGCGGTAATTTCATATGATTTACTTTCTAAAGTTTGATTTGCCACACCTTCAAATAAATCTACCAAATCTGATTTAATTCTAGGTAAAACTACTTCTGTTTCAGGATCTCCCATACGAACATTATATTCAATTACTTGTGGGTTACCATCAACATTCATTAAACCAATAAAAATAAACCCCCTGTAATCTATCCCGTCTTTTTGCAAGCCATTTACAGTAGGTTTAATAACACGTTCTTCTACTTTCTTTAAGAAGGTGTCATCTGCAAAAGGAACTGGCGAAATAGCACCCATTCCTCCAGTATTCAGGCCCGTATCTCCTTCCCCAATACGTTTATAGTCTTTTGCAGAAGGTAATACCTTGTAGTTTTTTCCATCTGTTAATACAAAAACAGAAAGTTCTATTCCATCTAAAAATTCTTCTATAACCACCGTTGAAGATGCTTCGCCAAACTTTTCATTCATCAGCATTTCTTCTAGCTCCGTTTTTGCTTCGTCCAAATCATTAATGATCAACACTCCTTTACCCGCAGCTAACCCGTCTGCTTTCAACACAAATGGTGGATTTAAGGTTTCTAAAAAAGCTTTCCCTTCAGCGAGTGTTTCTTTCTCGAATGATTGATATTTTGCTGTTGGTATATGGTGCTTTTCCATAAATTGCTTAGAAAAATCTTTACTTCCTTCTAATAACGCACCGTCCTTTTTAGGACCTATTACAGAAACATGTTGCAATGCTACATCAGCTAAAAAAAAGTCATGAACTCCTGCTACCAAAGGTGCTTCTGGCCCCACAACTACCATATTTATTTTATGCTGTAACACCGCTTCCTTTACGGCAGAAAAATCGGTTGGGTTGACTGGTAAGTTAGTCGCTACTGCTGATGTTCCAGCGTTTCCAGGAGCTACAAATAAATTATTTACTTTATCGCTTTCAGAGATTTTTTTGGCAAAGGCATGTTCTCTACCTCCAGAACCTAGTATTAAAATATTCATTACTGTGTGTTGTTTTGTCAATGCAAATATATCGAACTCATTTAAACTATCTCTAATCCAAACACATTTCATGTAATTAATTCGAAAAACACAATTATTACAAGTAAAAGTTAAAGAATAATGATAAAACAGCCAAAAAAGTTAAAAAACAAACAAAACACCAACCAAACCAGTCTGTTTGCAAAAAAAATGCATTATTTCTTTTTTTTTACCAAATAAAATATAATTTTTGCTTCTTAAAATCAACTTAATTATTCTTCATGAAGAAATCTTTATTCTCAAACATTTTATTATTATCATTTCTTCTTTTCTCTATTACAACTGTAGCACAGGTTGTTAAGGGAAAAGTAACGGATTTAAACGGAAATGAACTACCCTTCATTAATGTGGTAGAAAAAGGCACTATTAACGGTACAACAACCGATGACAAAGGGGAGTTTTCACTCAAATTAGAAGAACTCCCATCTACACTCGTAATTTCTTCAATAGGTTATACAACAATTGAAAAATTAGTCAACTCAACTAGTTATGTAATCATTGAAATTATTGAATCAAGTGAAAATTTAGACGAAGCTGTTATCGTTGGATCACGTAACAAAGCAAGAACGGCAGTTGATACTCCTGTTCCTGTTGACATTATTAACATAGCAGAACTTACTAAAAATTCACCGCAAATAAATTTAAATCAGATATTAAACTATGTTGCTCCATCGTTCTCTTCTAATACCCAAACAATATCAGACGGAACAGACCACATAGACCCGGCTTCTCTAAGAGGTTTAGGGCCTGATCAGGTTTTGGTTTTAATCAATGGCAAAAGAAGGCATACTTCATCATTAGTAAATGTTAATGGTACTTTTGGTAGAGGTAGTGTTGGTACTGACTTAAACGCTATTCCAGCCGCAGCAATTAAAGACATTCAAGTGCTAAGAGATGGCGCTGCTGCTCAGTATGGATCTGATGCGATTGCAGGGGTTATTAACATCGTACTTAATACGAAGGTTAATGAACTAAACTTATCTGTTATTTCAGGAGCTCATATATCTAAGAACTCGCAAGAGCAACAAGGCGGCATTGATGGAGAAACTGTTAATGTATCTGCAAACTACGGAATCGCTTTAGGTGAAAACGGTGGTTACATCAATTTTACTGGAGATTTTGACTATAGAGATCCTTATAGCAGAATGAGTGAATTTAAAGGCCAAATTTTTAACGCTTACAACTCTGTTGAATGGGTTGCTAATAATTCTGGGTTAGACTTGGCTGACCTAAGCTTAGATGATATTCGTTTCGCCTCTCAAGGGGTTACTCATTTCGATTTAGCTACGAAAAACACGATTAATGACGCAAGCAGTATTGAAGATTTGCAATCTATATTAAATTTCGATACTACGGAAGCAGAATTAACCGTAAGAGGATTGGAAAGAAGCGACTTCAATATGCGTGTAGGCCAATCAGGTTTACGAGGTGGTCGTTTTTTTGCTAATATGAGTTTACCTTTGGACGAAAATGGCACAGAACTATATTCTTTTGCTGGTTTTGGTTCTAGAAAAGGAAATTCAGCAGGTTTTTATCGTTTACCTTATCAATCAAGAACGTATACACCGATTTATATAAACGGTTTTCTACCTGAAATCAATTCTAAAATCATTGACAAATCAATTGCTGTTGGTATCAGAAGTAAAGCTGGTGATTGGGATGTTGATTTTAGTAATACTTGGGGTACAAATAGTTTTAATTTTGAAATTGGAAACACCTCGAATGCTTCTTTATTAAGTGCTTCTCCAACTCGCTTTGACGCAGGAGGATTTAGCTTTACACAAAACACTACTAATTTAGATTTTGTAAACAATTATGAAGATATCTTCAATGGTTTAAATGTTGCTATAGGAGCAGAATATAGAGCTGAGTTTTATGAAATTATTGCTGGAGAAGAAGAGTCTTATACTCAATATGATGCCAATGGATCACCTGTTACTCCAACTGTAGGAGCTGCAACCGACTTCTTTGGAAATGCCAGACCAGGAGGGTCACAAGTATTTCCTGGGTTCTCGTCTAAAAACGCATTGAGTAGAGACAGAAGCAGTTTTGCTGCTTATGTAGACTTAGAAGCAGATCTAAGCGATAAATTACTTGTTAATGGTGCTGTAAGATTCGAAAACTATAGTGACTTCGGTTCTACAATTAACTATAAGTTGGCTTCTCGTTTTAAAGTTAATGACAACTTGAACTTAAGAGCAGGTGCAAGTACTGGTTTTAGAGCTCCTTCGTTACACCAAAGATATTATAATGCTGTCGCAACTCAATTCATTAATGGTGATCCTTTTGAGGTTGGTACTTTTTCAAATGATAGTGATCTAGCTAAACAACTAGGTATTCCTAAATTAAAACAAGAAGAGTCTGCTAGTGTTAGTGTAGGTTTTGCCGCAAAAATTCCGAGTGCTAACCTGAAAATTACTGCAGATGCTTATTTTGTAGCCATTGAAGACAGAGTTATTTTAACAGATCGTTTTGATATTCCCGATGGTTTTACTACCAATGCCAATGCAGCAGCCTTTTTTGCTAATGCCATTGATACGGAATCAAAGGGTCTCGACATTGTAATTACTCATAACACTGAATTAAATGATGAAATGCGTTTAAAATCAGATTTATCAGCTACTTTTTCTAAAACCAATCGTGTAGATGATATTCATTCTTCACAAATACTAGTGGATTCTGGACAAGAGGATAGTTATTTTAGTGAGGCTTCAAGAATTTATTTAGAAGAAGCTGTGCCTAGAACCAAAATAAACTTATCTAATACCTTATCAACTAAGAGGTTTAATGTATTCCTAAGAAATGTATACTTCGGCGAAGTAACTGAAGCAAGCAATAACATTGATAGCCAACAAGTTTATGCCGGTAAACTTGTTACTGATTTATCAGTTGGATTTAAAGCTACAGAAGAATTAACCTTTACTGTAGGTGCTAATAATATACTTGATGTTTATCCGGATAGAACCGATAGCTCTAATAGTAACTTTAGTTCTGGAAGATTTGAGTGGTCAAGAAGATCACAACAATTTGGAATTGGAGGTAGATTTATGTTCGCTCGTTTAAACTTTATTCTGAAATAATAATAACTTTTACGAAAATGAAAAAAATAAAATCAACCATATATATCGTTTTACTTTCAATAGGCTTTGTAGCTTGTAATAGTGAAACTACTGATCCTGTTATAGGAACTAACACTAATACTCAAGAAATAGAAATAGGTTTTAGTGACCCTAATGAAAATGCAGAAGTATTGGAAGACGGAGGTCAATCGTCTGTAGATGTTTCTATTAGTAAATCTTTACCTTATGATGTATCAATTGAATTAGAAATTACTTCTTCTGACGATTCAATAGAAAATGATGCTGGTGAATCTGAAGTAAACTTTGATCGTATGTTAACTATACCTGCAGGAGATACTTCAGTAAGTAGTACCTTTTCATTTGTTAATGATCAGAAAAATGATGGTGCAGAACAGTATACCGTTAAAATTAAAAATGCTTATACAAGTGAAACTTCTACTGAGTATTTTATTATAAATGCTATCGATGTCCGTCAGCGATCTAGAACTATTAACGTATTCGACGTTTTACCACAGGTTATAACTACCACTCTTGGTAATGTTTACATGGATTTAAAATGGGCTGATAGTTCAAAAGACATGGATTTTTATATTTTAAAAGGTCCTGAAGCTGTTTATGCTAACGTTATAGATGCAAGCGAGGGTTATACAACTACTGAATCGGTTACCCTGGCTGAAACCACTAACGACATTAAATATTACATCTATATAAACCAATATGGCTTTACAGCCGATGTTGATTATACCATTGATTATTATTTTCCAGACGGTCAAGTTTTAAATTATTCGGGCACAGTAACTGAAAGCAGTTCAGCCATGACCATGGAAAAAACTACCGATGGAAATACAGTTACCTACATACTCACTAATTTATAAGAAAAAAATGAAAAAGTATTTATATATAAAAAGTTTAATGCTCTTATTTGTGTTGTTTTTAAATGGAGCATGTTCTATAGATGATGATCTACCTATAAATTCAACTAATAAGACTAATATTATTGCCCAGACAGATGAGAGTGCAATAGTTCGTGTAGACGCTTCCGATCTATCGTATCCGGCAGTCATAAAATTTTCAAATCCTGTTACTAGCTTTAGCAGATTGCATTACACGCTTGATGACACGCAAATGGAACTGGACATCGCGCGCGGGACTTCTGAAATTGAAATACCTGTTGATATGTCAGATCCTGCTGTATTTGTAAGAAAATTGACTCTTATTGATTTAAAAGTTATGAATGCTGAAGTTGACAATGCTTCACCAATGATTTCTGATGAATACAATAGCATTCGAATTGTAAAAGGACAAAATACTGTAGTATTCAACTTTACTTGGAGTGATGATAGTGATTTAGATTGTGGAACATTCACCAGTTTTCTGTCTGCTGTCAATGTATCTAATGGAATTACTAGTAGAGAAGTCGCCATATTACCTGATAATGCAAATAATGGGGAGTACTTTTTTACTATACTACCATATACTGTAAACAGCAACCCAATAGAATGCTATGTTGAAGTTATACACGGAACAGAAGTTAGCAACTTTACTGGAAATTTGGCAGATGCTCAGCCTGCTGGCTTTTTTGGATATAATACGTTTGAAGATTTTATAAAAATAACTAAATCAACAGATCCTACTACCGGAGATGTTACTATTAATTTAGAGCAAGTATTATTTTAATACTAAACTTTGTTTTCAGCGACGAAAAGCCATTCAAGAAATTGAATGGCTTTCGTTTATTTTATTCCCTCGCCATTTTTTAAAATATTTTATGGCTGCTATTACATGATAAAACAGTAATTTTAGTTTTTTCGCCGAACCTTTTCTATATAAATGCACTACGTTAACATACGGGTAATAGAGAATTTTCTTTCCTGAAGTATTAATTTTTCTACAGATATCAGCATCTTCCATGTATAAAAAATATCGTTCATCAAAACCTTTTAACTGAATAAAATCATAGGTTTTGAATAACATAAAACACCCATGGATAAAATCAGGGTAAAATTCTTCGCTTAAATCTAGGTTTCTATATTCCTTATGCTCTACCACTTGTTTAAAGAGTCCAAGCCTTCTAGATATCATTTCTAGCACAGTCGGATTCATTCTGCAGGTATACTGTAATTTCCCATCAGGATAAATTACTCTTGGAGAAATCATCGCCAAATTTTTATCTATATCTAATCTCGAAAACAGTTTCTCAAAAATCTCTTTATTAAATTCAACATCAGGGTTTAGTACTAAATGATAGTCTGAAGTATGTTTTATTTGATCAATAACTTTGTTATGAGCTCTCCCAAAACCAATGTTTTCTCGATTTTTTATGTACTGGATTGATTCATTGTTAAAGTTAAATTTACGTTCATTAGAATTATCAATTATATATAGTTTTTTAGAAAATGGTATTTTAAGAAAACTATCAACTGTTTTATGCAAAACATTTTTGTCTTCATTAAAAATAACAATACTACACGATATTCTGACTTTACTCATTTTCTAGTATGCTTTTTCATCACCTTTAAAAATGCTAAAGATTGTTTGTGCTATTATTTTCAAATCTAATGCTAACGACCAGTTTTCAATGTAAAAAATATCGAATCTAACCCTATTTTTAATCTCTGATCTTTTGGTTATTTCTCCTCTATAGCCACTTATTTGTGCCAACCCAGTTATTCCTGGCTTTACATTGTGCCTTTCTATATAATTATCCACATCTTTTTGATATTCTATGGCTAGTTTTTCAATATGCGGTCTTGGCCCTACAACACTCATAGTTCCAATTAATACATTAAAAAACTGTGGAAATTCATCTAAACTTGTTTTCCTTAAAAAAGCACCGATTCTAGTGACTCGGTTGTCGTTTTTACTGGTGTGTATTTCATTTGCCTGATCATTTATTCGCATTGATCTAAACTTGTAACATATAAATTCACCTCCCCTAAACCCTTCTCGTTTCTGTTTAAAAATAGCAGGGCCTTTAGACTCAAGTTTTATTAACAAAAACAACACTAGATATAACCATGATAATACAAAAACACAAATGAGTAACGAAAATATAATGTCAAATATTCGTTTTACAACTCTGTTTCCGATCTGTTCAAAAGGCATCTGCTTTACTTTCAACACCAGAGTGGTATCACCATAATATTCAGAAGTTACATTTTTATTGTATAATTCGTTAGCATTAGGTATAAGCTTAACCAAGCTATTATTATTATTCGCAAACTTCGTAATTTTTCTTATTTCGCTTTCTGAGAGTTCCGTTAACGAACAGTAAACTTCATCTATGTCATTTTTTATGATAAACGATAAGCTCTCTTTGATCTTCCCTTTATATTCTTTATTCCTTTTTTCTATGTCAGAAAAGAAACCATAATATTGGTATCCTAATTCTTTGTTCTTTTTAAATAAATTAATGAGTTTTTTAGTTGAATTATCACTCCCAAGTACGATAATTTTCCGATAGTTTTTACCAGAGGTTCTATACTTTTTCAATAAAAACAGTCCTAAAAATTTGATGAGACCAACCCAAAAGAAAATAACAAACAGCACTATTTTTTGGTTACCTATTAAAACTCCTTCCCTAAAAACAGAGAAATACGAAAAATACCCCAACGTAAATAATAAAAACTGAGCTGCTAATAAACTAATTATTTTAAAGAAAGATGTATACCTATATACTTTATAAAACCCTGTGAAAAATGAGGATATTATCCAAAACAATATCATATAAACTAAAAACTTAGTATTTAGATATTCCTTGTCTTTAATAAAAAAAACTACCCCGACTAGTATTATTAAGTCGGATAGTAGGAATAGCGTGTTTATATATTTTGAGTATCTTTTTTTCAACTATAAAATTGTTTTACCTTTTTTTCTATATATAATTTTAGTTCTTTTTCAAAACGTTCTTTACTGAACTTTAGTGCATTTTGCCTTATTGTTTTTGGGCAAAAATAAATTTTTTCGAAATTCTTTATGGCTTCTATAATATAATCTGGATCTCGTTTTTCAAAAAACACCCCTGTTTCGTTCTCTACCACCGTTTCTAAGAGTCCTCCTTTCTTGAATGCTATTACAGGAGTTCCGCAACTTTGGGCTTCTACAGGTAAGATACCGAAGTCTTCATCAGCTGCAAAAACTAATGCTTTTGCTCTTTGAAGTAGTTTTATCATCATATGTTGAGATGCTCTTCCTACAAATTCTATATTATGTTTAGCTAGTTTTTGTAATACTTTTTTCTCTGGTCCATCTCCAATTACTATTAACTTTTTGTCTGGTAATTTGTTAAACGCTGTTACAATAACATCAATTTTCTTATAGGAAACCAACCTAGAGGCAGCCACGTAGTAGGATTCTTTTTGTTCATGTAATTCAAAGGCATCTGTATCAACTGGTGGATAAATAACCGTTGCTTCTCTATTATATATTTTTTTTATTCTATTCGCTATATATTGAGAATTTGCGATGAAAAAATCAACTCTATTGCTGGTAATTATATCCCATTGACGAATTTTATGCAAAACATATTTTGCATAAAACCCTTTAATTCCTTTATGTAAACCTTTACTTTTTAAATACTCAAAATGTAAATTCCAAGCGTATCGCATCGGTGAATGACAATAACAAATATGTAATTGGTTTTGATGTGTTAGCGCCCCTTTTGCAACAGAAGAAGAGGAAGAAATGACCAAACCGTACTCGCTTAAATCGAAACTTTCTACGGCCAACGGAAAAAGTTGCAAAAATTTTCTGTGATTTTTTCTTGCTGAAGGTAACCTTTGAATAAAACTAGGATTACTTTTTTTTCCTTTTAAAATATCTTTTCTGTCTTTGTCATCTAGAAAATCTACAATTGAAAAAAAATCAAAGTCACTCCAAACATTGGTTATAGATTTAACTACCTTTTCCCCTCCTCCGTAGGTATAAAACCAATCATGTACTAATGCTTTTTTCATATTATAATACTCTCTTTTTTAAACTTGTGATAAAAAATTATTGAATTAAACAAACCATAAACAATTACCCCATCATGTCTATTCAAAATATTCTCGGTTAACATACATAAAAGCATTAACCCAGAGAAAAGTACGTATGGAATACTTTCTTTTCTAATAAACATATTTAAGATCAAACAGTAGCAAAATACTAATAAACCAAAAATACCATTACTCATAAAAACCTGAAGATACTGGTTATGAGTATTAAAATTAAATACTTGATAAACGTTACTATTTATTTGGTTTTCATAGCATTCTTGTAGTTTATCTTGAACATCTCCAACACCTATGCCAAATAACCATTCATCTCTTATTACGTTAACAGCACAAAAATAGATTCCATTTCTAATTTGACCGTTAGTGATTTTTCCTTGTTTAATATGATAATCACCCTCTGGTAATTCAAAATCATAGTTTGTTAAATCTTTAATTCTTTTATAATAACTAGGATTAAACACTAAAGTAACTGAAATAAAAGCAACTAACATTAACATTCCGATTAGGGATTTTCGGTAATTTTTAGTGTAAAATAGATATGCTAACATCAAAATAAAACATGCAGCTAATGGCATCCTTGCACCCAAAATCATTTGCGAATAAATAAAATAAACAATAGTAACTGATATTGGTATGAGCCATTTAATTTGTTGCTGTTTTATTTTGTTTAATAAAGTAAACAACAAAATCAAAAGAGCAACGGAAATCCATAGAGAATAATACGTTCCATGCACTCCTACAAGGTTCTCAAATTCTCTTCTGTATTCCCAGTTCGTTAAACCAAAACCGAATTTTGCACTCAAATAAATTTGGGTATATACAGTTTTAACCAGTAACGAAATAATATAAATACTAAAGAAAATCCCAATTTTAAATTTACTTTCCCTTTTTGAAAAAAAAGAAAAATACAACGGAAATAATACTAAGGGAATTACCCTCACGATAAATTGCAGTGCTTGGTGACTATTTTCGCTGTACACTGAACTTAAAACATACAAAACAGGCAATATTGAAAAAGAAATAATATCTTTAAAACTAGATTTCGAAAATTGTAATACATTAAAACTATTTATAAACTCAGTTACTAGTATTATGCCCATAAATATCATTAGAACGCTTTCAACACCCTTTGGTAAAAGAGGAAATAAAGCTAATGCATAAATCAAGAGATGTCTATTTTTTAACGCTATCTTCATTACTTATATTTATAATTCTATTGAAAACATTAAGGTGTTCACTAACTGATTTACTCCAAGAAAAATTCAGAACTCTCTCTTCCCCTTTTTTAATATAATATTGTTGTACTTTAGTTGAATTCAATAGGTTTGTAATTTTCTTTTTTAATTCAAAATGTGATACTGGGTTAAAGTAACAGGCAGCGTCTCCGCCTACTTCAGGTAAACTTGAAGTGTTTGAACAAATAACTGGCACTCGTGAAACCATTGCCTCTAAAACAGGCAGCCCGAACCCTTCATATAACGATGGTAAAACAACGATTGTTGATTTTTTATATATTAAGGGTACATATGCATCTTCCAAATAACCAGTAAAAACAACGTTTTTCTCTAAATTGTATTGTTTAATGAATAACTGAAGTTTATTATCGGAGGTTAAAAAACCTTCTTTTTTCCCCAAAATCAAAAGCTTATATTGATCTTTTATCTCCTTAGGTAAATCGTTATATGCCTTTATTAGGGTAATCAAGTTTTTGTGAGGTTTAACGTTACCAACAAATAGAATATATTTTTTAGGTAACTTTATATCTTCTTTTTTTATTTCATTAAAATTCAGGTCAATTCCACAATGAATTACATTAATTGATTTTGATCCTGTTTTTAAATATGTTTGAATCTCTTTCTTAGAAAAATTTGAAACTGTTATTATTTCTTCACTACTTCTAACCGCACAGTTGTATAAAAATTTCGCGAATTTGAATTTGAAAAAATTGTAATATTTTTTTTTAACGATATGATTAACATCATGTATCGTGGTAACTTTTTTTTTTGCTTTAATAGGAAATACAGGGGTATTGAAATGAGGGCTCCAGAAAAGATCAACTTTTGGGATTTTAAAAGGATATAATAATTGCTCTTTAATTGAATAAATCGAACAATTAAACTCTATACATTTACATTTTTTTGCCCATGAGAAGTATTTCAGTTCTTTACAATTGCCTAATAAAAAAACTTCATATTTTTCAACTATTTGTGGTAATATGTTCTTTAAATACGTGCCTATTCCTGAACTATTTATCATTCTAGCGTCAATTGCTAATGAATTCTTCTTCATTTTCTGAGGTTTTTGATAATGCGATTAAAATCCCGAATAATATCCACGGATACAGAAAATATATCTGAACTCCAAAAGCGAAAAGATATAAAAAGGCTAACAAAAAATATATTAGCTTTGGATTATGTTTTTGAATTTTTTTATAAAATGCGTAAATGATCATGCCGAAAAACAAAAGCATAAAAAAACCTCCATCAACCAGTATTTGAACTAAACCTCCAAAACCATGTGCATCAGTTTTTCCTTTAGGGCTCCTAGGGATAAAATCTAAATACTCTGGGTTGTTCCTCATGATCGGATAATTTCCTAAACCAATTCCAAAAACTGGATTATCCATAATCATCTCCGGAAAAATAAATAACCCCGCAATCCTTCCCATTACAAGGTTCACGTCTTGCGGTCGTGCTCTCATCTCCGTTTCAACATTTTGTATTAAATAAATATATTCATTCGCTATTTTAACAAAAATAACTGAACTTATTAGTCCTCCTAGAACTATAAAAACAAGGCTAAGCTCTTTAATTTTTTTATATATTTTTTCAAAATAAATAGTTAAATACCAAATAATTAAAAACATAATTCCTGCTTTAGATCTAGCAATAAAAGCAATTGTTAAAAAAAACACCAACCTGTATAAATTATTAAACTTGTCTTTGTATAAAAACGATAAGCAGAAGATAAAACTAAGCATCAACCCGTAAGGGCCTCCCTCTCCATACCACCCTCTTAATCTCGGTATTCTATCATAAACAAAATAAATTCTACCTATGGTGTTTGTAATAAATAGAATGTAAAAAGTTACATGAATTATAACTAGCCAAAAATTCAGTTTTACTATGGATTTTAAAATACTTCGAATTTCCTCAATACTCTTATTTTTAAAATAATTGTAGGTTATAGTTACTAAGTTAACGCATGCTACTAGTTCTAAAAACCTTCCTAAACTTATAAGATAAGGCTTTTTTAAAACTGAAACACTCTCAAGTAGAAAAAAACTCCTAAAAGGATTGAATATAAGGGTAAGTATAAACCATGTTAATATGAACAAGAACATCCATAAAACCCATTTATTAATCTTTCTAAAATAAATGAACGGCGTTGCTAATAATAATAAAATCTCTGTTACTTTTACAACATTAATTTTTAACTCAGTAAACTGCACACAGAAAGTAATGAATAAAACAAACAGTATCGGTTTATATTTTATTTTAACTATCTTATTCATGTTTACGAATTAAAAAAGGAATGTAAATAGCATACATATTCAATTTTTTATACACAACAAACAGCGCTATTACGTTCGTTAAAACTATTGATATTCCTGTTGATAAAGCTGCGCCAAAAAGCCCTAGGCTTGGTATCAACAATATGTTCAAGATTACATTTAAAATTGCCGTTAAAAACGTTATTCTTCCCAAATACCTTTCATTTCCTGTCATATTAAGTATGATGTCAACAAAACCTGATATCGCGTAAAAAAACTGACAAAAACACAAAAACACAAGTGCTGAATGACCTCTTAAATAAGGCTCTCCAAAAAATAACAAAATTTTCTCGCTAAAAACTAAAATTACTATTAAAAATGGCAGGGTTATGTAAAAAATCAGTTTAGCAGATTTATTTATAACCTGTTTCAATTCGACTTCTTTCTTCGATGAAAACAATGAAGATACTTTGGGGGATAAAACAGCTCCGTATACAATTAGAAAAACGGTGTTTACAGAAGTGATTTGAGTGACTATTCTGTATATACCAACGTTTTCACTTGTTTCTAAAAATCCTAGCACTAAAATATCTATCGAAAAAACAACATACATCATAGAGGCGCTTGCCATCATTGGTAGACTCTGGGATAGAATTTTTCTGTTAGAAATATTTTTAACCTCCTTTTCGTACCTAATGGGAAATGTTTTAAATAAGGAGACAATAGTAGCTGCCAAGATGCTTACTAAAAACCCATAAATTAAATATTCTTCGTTTATAAATTTATAATAATAAACAGCAAATAATATGGAACATAAAAAAACTACATTATTAAAAAAAGAGCTTAAAAAAGAAAATGCTAAAATTCTTTTTTGCCCTTTAAATAAATTGCTGTTGTAATTATGAATCGTTATTGCAATAAAAAGCACTGGGAAAACATTAAAATAACTCTCAAGTTTTTCATCCTTGAAAAAGGAAATACTAAGTTCTTTCTTGAAAAAAAAGATTGCTGCTGAAATTATTATTGACGTAATTAAGATTAAAACATACGATTTTTTCACAAAATTTGATTTGTGTTTTTTGTTATAAAAATGTTCCTGATCCGCTGCAAATTTCGTGGCTAAAGTGTTAGTTCCTAAAGTCGAAATAATAATAAGCAAAATAAGTAGTGATTTTATTATTGAATACCTACCATATACCTCAGAGCCAAAGTATTTAGCAATAACCAAAGCTAAAACATAAACTATAACCAAGTTTAACGCATAAAAAAGAAAGTTTAAACCAGCTCCTTTTATAATTTCTAAAATATTTTTTTCAAAAATCTTCATTACCTTAAACTTTTCCTTTTACGCACCAATCATGCATACTCCTAATTCCATCTTTTAACTCAACAGTATGCTTACACCCTAACCTATGCAGCGTAACATCAGTAACCTTTCTTATAGTTCCATCTGGTTTTCCTATATTAAACACCAAACTCCCATTAAACCCTATTATATCTTTTATTCCTACTGCTAATTCTTTAATAGAAATTTCTTCTTTTTTATCTTCTGACAGCAATTTAGCTAGGTGCATTTTTCTTATTAACGAAGGTAATACATGTGTTTTTTCAAGATCAAAATTATCATTAGGTCTATTTAAACTTGTAGGCATTACTGGTATAACGTTTGTTTTATACTGTAAATTATAACTTTCACCTATTTTTATCCCTGCAATTTTCGCTATTGCATAGGGTTCATTTGTGTATTCAAGTGGGCCTTCTAATAACGAATCTTCCTTGATTAGTAGCGTCGCTTTTTTAGGGTAAATACATGTGCTTCCTAAAAACAACAGTTTCTTTACATGGTGTTTATAGCTTTGATGAACTACGTTATTCTGTATCATCAAGTTATTATAAATAAACTCGTCTCTATATTCATTATTAGCCCAAATTCCGCCAACTTTTGCCGCGGCTAAAAAAACGTATTCT
The DNA here is from genome assembly GCF_057220795.1 of Tenacibaculum profundicola. Lineage (NCBI taxonomy): Bacteria > Pseudomonadati > Bacteroidota > Flavobacteriia > Flavobacteriales > Flavobacteriaceae > Tenacibaculum > Tenacibaculum profundicola. The sequence goes on from NZ_CM170137.1 coordinate 2,592,636, forward strand.
TGTTTTTCTTTTCTAAAAAAATTGCTTGTAGCTCGTTGGTCTGTTAAGTCTAATTCTGAGCTTGATCTAGTAATAATATTAACATATCCTTTCTGTAAGAGTTTTTTTACAATTGCACTATCCACCAATCCTTTATGCCCTGCAATATATATTCTAGCCGCTTTATTTATCATAGTGGCTCGAAGTGTTAGATAAACTTTCGGAAATAAAGTTCGTTGCGTCCGTCATATCTCCATAATGCAAAAAGAGCCTTCTATCATCTTCATGTGGGTCTTGATAAAGATGATCTATACGTTGCGTATTACAGCTTGAAACCCTTATTTTTATTCCGTGAACTTCATGCCCTTTCTCCAATAACAACTCCCTCAAATACGCTCCGTCTTGCCTTGTTATTCCTGTTATTAAGGCTGTTTTTTTCATCTCTAGTAGAAGTTTGGTAATTCTTTGTCTCTTTCAGATAATTCAACTTCTCCATCTGATAATTGCCAATTAATATTTAAAGTACTGTCATTGTACACTATGCCACCTTCAGATTCTTTATTGTAATAATTATCGCACTTATAAGCAAAGATTGTATGGTTTTCTAATACTGAATATCCATGTGCAAACCCTCTAGGGATAAATAGTTGTTTCTTATTTTCTCCTGATAAGACTACTGAAAAGTGCTGACCAAACGTTTTCGATTTTTCTCTTAAATCTACAACAACGTCCAATACTTTCCCTGTTATTACTCTCACCAATTTCGCTTGCGAAAATTCTCCTTGTTGAAAATGCAATCCTCTAATTATTCCTTTATTTGAAAAAGCTTCATTGTCTTGAACAAACGTCACGTCTACCTGAGTAAGTTCTCTGAATTTCTCTTGGTTAAAAGTCTCAAAAAAATAACCTCTCGAATCATCAAACACTTTGGGTTCTATAACAAAGCACCCATCTATGGGAGTTGTGGTAATATTCATAAAGGCTACTTTTTCTTGTTATAGTTTTCCAAATATCCGTTTAACTTAGCAAGTAACAAATACATGATTATCAGTCCTAAAAACAGCAAACCAACTTGTGCAGATCTATTTTTAGAAATCCCTTGAACCTTATAACCAATTGGTTGAAAATTGGAAATTATATTTACTACTTCAGACTTCTCTGATTTTTCTTTGCTAATTGTTTTCAACTCCTTATTGAGTTTTAAGGTGGTTGTAAATAACTCAAGTTCTTTACTTTTTTTCTGAGCATTATTTAAATTAATATTCGTGCCTTGGTGCGTTAATTTGACTTCTTCTAAAAGAACTTTTTTATAAATATTGTGCAATGAATCTGCTTGAGCTAAATTTTTCCTTAACAATTTATCTGTTCTGTTTAGGTTTTCGTTGGTTAACTCTTTCAGCTTATTAAAATAATTATTTTCTGTAATGGCGGCAATTATGATATCGTCAAGTTTAGAAAACACGTCATTCTTGGTTGAATAAACTTCTATATTATGTACTTTGTAATTATACTTAGTAAACGTTTTTTTAAAATCTGAAAACGTATATTTTCTTACCGTTAAGGAATCTGCAGATAATAACAAATCATTATAGGCTGTTACGATGTCATTTTCATTCTTAATTGGAGCTATTATAAACTTTTTTAAAGAAACTGCCTCCTCATTATCTAGATTAAATGTTTCAGATAATACACTTATATTTTCTTGCTTTACAAGGTTGTTGTAAAAATCAATATTATTATATAATTGCCTTGCACTATTAAAATTGGTTTGTACCAAAAGGTTTGACCCGAATTTGTTTGCCTCTTTGATTTCTATAATTAACCCAATAACAGCTCCAATGATAAAAGCTATGCCAAGTTTTATATAATTCTTCTTAAAGAAAAGCAGTATTAATATGAAAAAATGAAAACAAGAGGAAAGTATATTTCCTATACCAGTAAAAACTTTAGAAACACCTCTACCTATTATTACAAATAATGACCCTAAATCAACTTCTTCTTCGTTTTTATTGTTCCCCATGTCTTAAAAAATTTGTTCCAATATTTTCTGTGTAATTGCATACGTTGGTATCACTCCACTCATTCCCAATCCTCCAGAGGCTAATGTTGCTCCGGTTTCTAAAGGGTTATCTGAGGCGTAATACGCATAACGTACTTTAACATTTTTTGATATATTTCCTCTAATTTTTGAAGCTGACTGAATTGCCTTTTGGTAGTGCGCTCCTTCCATTTCTAATCCAATCACATTCCATGTAGAGTCATGGAAAAATTTTAACAAGTCTTTATTTTGTAGTGAGGTTCCTAAAACGGAAACCATTGTTCCATCAAATACCTCAACACCAAAGCCTTCTAAATCCGACTTAGATAACTCATTTTCAAATGGATAATTATCTGCGGTTCCTTCAAAGATATGCGAAGAAGGAATCATAATGTCTCCTTTTCCTCCTTCTAGTATTCCCGCTTTACCCATTATTGAAATTGACTCAACATCTAAATGAATCTCTTCGTCCTTTATTTTATAGGGCTTCAATAACTCATCCATAGTTTCATAAGCCTGCTCACCAAAAGCATAATCCATCACTATAATAACAGGTTTTTTGTCTAACGAGTTAACTTTATTATATGAAATCGCATCAAAATTTATTTTATCCGAATCAATAATTTGCACATTGATATTTGTTCCTGAGGCGTCTTTTAAATAAATCAATCCGTTTTTAGAAGCGTGTTGTTTAACTTTCGACTGTAACGTTTCACTATTTGAATCACTTAACAACTCAAAAAGCTCAAAGCTTTGATGTTTTAGCGTTTCCTTTGGAAGTGCCTCTTTCGCATAAACACTATTCATTACACTATGCATATTAGCACTGATGATATGAATTGGTCGTTTAATTAAATCGTTTTCCAATAAGGTTTTCTTAATATTATTCGCCCAAACCTCTCCATAAATATGATGCCCTATCTCTTCAATTAAAACTGAGCTGAACTTTATCGACCTTTTCTGATCTAACAGAACCTCATTAATTGCTAATTTCCCTAACCAATATATTAGGTGTAAAAATCGACTTGGATTTTCTTCTGTACTAAATGAATTGTAGGTGCTATAAACCTCTTCATAGGTTCTTCCTAATATATTCCCTAAATGAGCGATCATTACATCTTTTTCCTCTTCCGTAAGTGTTTTATTATATAAAACTACATCTTCTAAGTATACCCATTCTCTGATAAATTTTTCTCCTGAGCTTCCAATGCTTACTCTATCTTTAATTTTATGAGACTCTATAAACAAAAACGTAAGATGCGTTAAAATATCGTAAATTTCAGATCTTCCTCTGGTAATTTCAATATTCATTTGATCTTTATCAATACGATAGCAATTCCTTCTTCTTTTAGGCGGAACTATCACCTTAAAATGTGAATTTCTGTACCCTTCATCTGCCGTTAAGTTAATGAACTGACATTCTTCAATTCCTTCTGGCAAACGCTCAATCACGTACTTTAGACCATTCAATTCCATTCTATCTTCTGCTATTGAGCCATAAATTTCAGGACGCAGTGCTAAAAGTGATTTTCTTAGTGCTTCTCCAGAAACTCCCATCGGTTTATAAAATCCACGGCTAAAAAGATGCCTCATAGATATATATAAACGTTCTATTGCATTTGTTGATTCTTGCGCCCTTGTTCTTTCTTTCTGGTTTGGTTTCAACATATTTTATCTAATCAAAAATTTTAAGTTATTGACTGTGTTATTTTTTAAGTATTGATGTATACTTTACACTATCTTTTAATAATAAAACCGCTTGTTTTATAGTTTCATCATTTTGTAATTGATGCTTGTACATCCCTTCTCTATAGTGAGACTGTTTCATGATTTCTTGTTCAATCTTAGTTAAAAGGATGTCTTGATTTTCTGTAATTCTTTTAACTTTATCTTCTTTTAACTTTAACAACATACGATCGTATTCGTCTTTTATAATATTTTTGTTTTCTAAAGATGTATAGGCTTTTTTAAATAATTTTTCCTCTTTAGTTACGAAAACGGTGTCTGATGAAAATAAGTATTCTTTAAAATCATTAAATTTACTGGTATCAAAAGTAAAATTTAACGAATCTATATCCTTTGCATTATAAACATAATCGGTAACAAAATTAAAAATAGCTCTCGACTTTAACAATCTTTTAGTTTCTTTATTTTTTTGAGAATGCTTTGCTTCTACGTCTGGTGCTACTCCACCTCCATCATAAACTATTCGACCGTTCTCTGTTGTAAACTTATTTACTTCCCTTTCTGAGAATTTAGGCACTTTTCCGGTTTTAGAATTCCTGTTCCCATAATCTAATTCTTGAATACACCTACCACTCGGTGTATAATATTTTGAAATAGTCACTTTCATCTGAGTTCCATAATTCAAATTGAAATATCGTTGTACCAACCCTTTACCAAAAGAACGCTCTCCCATTACAACTGCTCGGTCATAGTCTTGTAATGCTCCAGAAACTATTTCAGATGCCGAGGCAGATCTCCCGTCAATTAGTACAATTATTGGTATTTTGGTATCAAGTGCCTCTCTATTGGTATTATATGTTCTGCTGTTTTTTTTGATTTTCCCTCTGGTGTCAACAACTTTTTTTCCTTTAGGGATAAATAAATTGGTAATATTCACGGCATCAAAAAGAGAACCTCCTGGATTACTTCTTAGGTCAAATACTAATTTATTCATTCCTTTCTCTTTCAGTTTTTCAAACGCCTTTTTAACTTCTTCAGTTGCCTTTTCACTCGTGAATCGAGTTAAAACAATATACCCTGTTTCTTCGTCAACCATATCATAAAACGGCACTGGGTTTACAATAACTTTATCTAGCTTAAGGGTAATATTTAATTCCGTGTCTCTTCTTTGTACAATTAAGGGTAGCTCTTTATTAGGTGTTCCTTTAAGAACTTGTGATAGCTGACTTCTTTCAAGCCCTTTTAGTTCTTGCCCATCTGCACTCGTAATCAAATCACCAGCCCTTAGGCCCGCTTTGTCTGCTGGAAAGCCTTTATAAACCTCAGACAAAACAATGCCTCGATCAGAATAATATGATAAAACTCCGATACCTCCGTATTCTCCTTCTCTTCGTATTCTTACATCTTCAACATCTTGTTCGTTATAAAAATTCGTATATGGATCTAGGGTTTTTAGTGTGTTTTTAATAGCCTTGTCAGTTAAATCTCCTGGATTTATCTCGTCTATATAATTTATGTTTAATTCTTTAAAAAGGTTATTGTATATTTCTATTTGTTTCGCTATTTCAAAAAAGCGAGACTGAAACGAAAAGAAAGCCGCAATCATTATTGCGAAACACGACAAAAGTATTTTTCTATTTTTCATCCATATTAATTTTTGCTATGAAAAGCGATAATATTTTTTTCATCTTCAACTCAATATCTACATAGGACCACTCATCTTTTGCAAGATAGGAAATCATGAACACATATGGCTTTTTTACTTCCGAATACACTATATATTTTTCCTTGCGATAGCTTTCCTTTAAAAGTCTTTTTATTCTATTTCTATCTACCGCTCTTTTAAAATTTCGCTTAGGTACCGATACGCCAACTTGAGCCGGGTACTTTGAGTTATGTGTTGTTTGTATATAAACCATTCTAAGAGGAAAAACCCTAATAGATTCACCTTCTTTATATAGTTTTTCTATTAATTTCCTACTTTTTAACCGCTCCTCTTTTCCTAAAGTAAATCTCATCATATACAAACATACATAAACCTTTAGTAATAACCATTTTTTTGAGTATTTTTGAGCCAACCAATGCGTATAAAGATCGCTACTGTATTTTTACAAACATCTTTTACTAATTCACATCGTCATCGTAACAATTAGTAAACAACTAATTTTAAAAACAATTATTTATGAAACCTGATTTATTTCAAGCTCCTGATTATTACCAAGTTGATGATTTACTAACAGACGAGCATAAGTTAGTACGTGACAGCACTCGTGAATGGGTAAAGAAAAACTTATCTCCTATCATTGAAGAATATGCTCAAAAGGCAGAATTCCCGAAGGTATTGATTAATGGCTTAGCTGAAGTAGGAGCTTTTGGGTCGTATATACCCGATGAGTACGGAGGTGCTGGTTTGGATCAAATTTCATACGGTTTAATTATGCAAGAATTGGAGCGAGGTGATAGTGGTATTCGATCAACGGCTTCAGTACAGTCTTCTTTAGTTATGTGGCCAATTTTTAACTATGGAAATGAAGAACAAAAAAGAAAGTACTTACCTAAATTAGCAAGTGGTGAATGGATTGGTTGCTTTGGTTTAACAGAACCAAATCATGGATCTAACCCTTCTGGAATGGAAACCAAATATAAAGACATGGGTGACCATTATTTATTAAATGGTGCTAAAATGTGGATTTCTAACTCTCCTATAGCCGATGTCGCTGTGGTATGGGCTAAAAATGAGGAAGGAAGAATTCATGGTTTGATCGTAGAACGTGGTATGGAAGGATTTTCTACTCCAGAAACTCATAATAAATGGTCATTAAGAGCTTCTATTACTGGGGAATTAATTTTTGATAATGTAAAGGTTCCAAAAGGAAATATATTACCGAAAAAATCTGGTTTAGGCGCGCCTTTACTTTGTTTAGATTCAGCTCGTTATGGTATTGCATGGGGTGCTATTGGTGCGGCTATGGACTGTTATGACACTGCTCTTCGATATGCTAAAGAACGTACTCAATTTGGAAAGCCTATTGGTCAATTTCAATTGCAACAAAAAAAATTAGCTGAAATGATTACTGAAATCACGAAGGCTCAATTATTAGCTTGGCGATTAGGGGTGCTAAAAAATGAAGGTCGTGCTACCTCGGCTCAAATTTCAATGGCAAAACGTAACAATGTTGATATGGCTATAAAAATAGCTCGAGAAGCTAGGCAGATATTAGGCGGAATGGGTATTACAGGAGAATATTCTATTATGCGACATTCAATGAACTTAGAAAGTGTAATTACATACGAAGGTACACACGATGTGCATTTATTAATTACAGGGTTAGACATTACTGGCTTAAATGCTTTTAAATAAATAAAAAAGTGTTCTAAAAACGCAGGGTAATTTGTTTTTAGAACACTTTTTTTAATACTATTTCCCTCCGTTTGGAGAAACTATCACACCTGTAAGACAACAACTATATTAGAATACACCTTATATTAGGGTTTATGAAGTTTTGTTTTTAACCCATCAATGCTCAATTGATTTCGCTCTTCCCAATAGGTTTTGATTCCTTCTTCTCCTTTCTCTTCAGCCCATTCGTTTAGCTTATTTCTTTCACCTAAATATTCATAAAAAGGAATAGATGAGCCACAAGATGTTTGCACTGAGTTTACTTGAACTATAAATATTTGACGTGTTCCTGGTAGTTTGGGAAATAAGGCTACATATTCATTCCATTGGTTCTCGTCTTCTTGTACTTCGTCTGCTGTTCCGTAAAGCCTAACAATATTTGGTGCCCCTTCAAAAGCACAAAACATAATAGTAATCCTATTGTTTTCCAGCAGGTGTGCCGAAGTTTCATTTCCACTGCCTGTTACACTTAACCATGCTACTTTATTTTCATCAAGTATCCTAAAAGAATCCATCCCTTTAGGTGAAAGGTTTATTCTTCCTTCTTTCGTTGCTGTTGCCACAAAAAACATTTTTTGTTGCTCTATAAACTTTTGAACTCTACTTGGGATTTTTTTGTAAAACCTAGCCATTAATTATTATTTACTATTATGTTATTCTATCCAATCTTTTGTTCTTTCAACTGCCTTTTGCCACTTTTTATATAACCTTTCTCTTTTTCCTTCAGAAAACGTAGGTGAAAAATTACGGTTTATTTTTCTTCTTTTAAGAATATCTTCTTGTTTCCACATTCCTACATAAATTCCTGCCAAATACGCAACTCCCATAACAGTAGTTTCTATAATTTCTGGTCTTTCAACTTTTACATTTAAAATATCTGATTGGAATTGCATTAGATAGTCATTAGCGCAAGCTCCTCCATCAACTTTTAGTGCCGATACTTCTGTTTCGCTGTCTTTTTGCATCACATTAAGTACATCTTTGGTTTGATAGGCCAATGATTGTAATGTTGCCTTTATCAGGTGGTTTTTTCCAGTATCACGCGTCAATCCAAAAACAGCACCTCGTGCGTACATATCCCAGTATGGAGCACCTAAACCAGCGAAAGCAGGGACTACATATACAGGGTTTTCTCCCTCTACTTGGTTTGCAAAGATCTCACTCTCTTTTGCGTCATTAATTATTTGCAATCCATCTCGTAGCCATTGAATTGCTGAGCCAGCTACAAATACACTTCCTTCCAAGGCATAGTAGATTTTATCATCTATACCCCAAGCAATTGTTGTTAGTAACCCGTTTTGTGAGTACTCTAAATGCTCGCCAGTGTTCAATAACATAAAACAGCCTGTTCCGTAGGTATTTTTAGCTTCTCCTTTCTTAAAACAAGCCTGACCAAATAAAGCAGATTGTTGATCCCCAGCCATCCCTGCAATAGGAATTTGTACTTCATCTAATTCAAAATTTCCAAAATGATATGATGATGGCTTTACTTCTGGTAAGATCGTTAAAGGAATTTCTAGTGCTGCCAATAATTTCGTGTCCCAGCATAAATTCTTAATATCGTAGAGCATTGTTCTAGATGCGTTGCTGTAGTCGGTAGCATGCACTTTTCCTCCTGTTAAATTCCATAGTAGCCAAGTATCAATAGTGCCAAACAGAAGGTTTCCTTCAGCCGCCTCTTCTTTGGCACCCGGAACATGATTTAATATCCAGTTTATTTTAGTCCCTGAAAAATAACTATCAATAACCAATCCTGTTGTTTTCCGAATATATTGTTCTAAACCTTTTTCTTTTAATTCTTCACAAATAGAAATGGTGCGCTTGTCTTGCCAAACAATAGCATTATATATTGGTTTCCCAGTGTTTTTATTCCACACTACAGTTGTTTCTCTTTGATTTGTAATGCCTATAGCTGCTATTTCAGAAGGGTGTATGTTTGCTTCATTCATTACTTTTTTAAACGTTGCTAACTGAGTTTCTAAAATTTCTTCTGCATTGTGCTCTACCCAACCCGATTCAGGAAAAATTTGTGTAAATTCTTGCTGATTCATTCCTACTATATCACCTTCATCGTTAATCACAACCGTTCGAGAACTTGTAGTTCCTTGGTCTAGCGCTATAATATATTTTTTTATCATTTAAATATTCAATTAAACCAGCAATTTACATATAATAAGATGGAAATAAAAAAACCCCCTAGAATTTCATCTAGAGGGTTTTCGGAGTCGACTTACGATAATTTAATGTCTAAGTGCATAACTGGCTCCTCTGCCGAAGTCAGCCAATGCTGACAAAAAACTAACCAAGATTTGATTTGCTTTTTTAATTAAATGTTTCCCCATTTTAATAAATTTGATATTTCCCTTAAATTTTTGCGTTTAAATAAACAGCACTACAAAAATACTATTGATTATGAGCTTTAAAAAAGGGAACTCCGCATTTAAACCTGCTAATTTCCGCAATTCGTCTTCTTAATTTTTACAGCTATTTACGGTCTAACAGAATAGGCGGTAGCCAAAATGATACAATTTTTGATGTCAATTTACGGGTAAAAATTGTTTATTGTAAATACCCAACTATAGGTAAAAAAACAAGCCTGATTGAAAGCAAAACAATAGAGTAACGTTATCTAAAAACCCGTATGCAATAGGGTACAAACAACAAAACCTCCTAGAGTATGTCTAGAAGGTTTGTTTTCCCCTTAAATTATCCGCTCATATGAATGAGTGACATGACAAAGGTATTAGCAAACTTCATGCCACAAAAGGGGGTTTCTGCAAAAAACAATGTGGATTTCCGCATTCTTTATTAATTTATACGCCTAAGCCCGGGTTATCATCTCTAATTATTCCGTTGAAAACATCTCTTTTTTAAGATTCTTATTAAGATGTATGAATGACTTCGCATCATAAACTCCTAAGGCGAATTAAATTAACAGGTAATCAGCCTTTTCGTTATACCAACATGTTGTTTTAATGTAGCATTAGATAAAGAACGGTATGAACAAAACAAAACCTTCTAGTATATATCTCCAGAAGGTTTCTTTTCCCCTTAAATTATCCGCTCATATGAATGAGTGACATGACAAAGCTACTCGATTTATAAAAAGTTAAGAAGGGGATTTCCGTCGAAAACGATGTGGATTTCCGTATTGAATTAAACCTTATAGCAAAAACAGAGCCACCATAAGTTAGCGCTCTATTATCTCAAGCCAATAACTATTGTTCCAAGAAGACTTTGTTCACTGCCTTCAGTTAAAGAATAGCCTAATATAACAAAACCTTCTAGATTACGTCTAGAAGGTTTGTTTTCCCCTTAAATTATCCGCTCATATGAATGAGTGACGTGGCAAATTTACCGTTAAACTGTATGCTGCTAAAGGGGTTTTCCGTGAAAAAAAGCGTGTTTTTCCGCAAGCGAACAATGTCTATTTGTAAACACTACTAGTTACTCATAAATGGTGAAACAGATCTATTTAAAATACCTATAGAATTTCGTTCATTTTGTATGAAGGATTCCTAAATAAGATTACACAATCACTTCTTTGCAGACGTGCTTGTATTTTTTTCAGTAGATCGGTATTTATCATCAACAATTATGGTGGGTAAATTAATATTAGAAGCGGTATTATTGTGCTATCAATGAAGAAAACCTTCAAGATTATGCATCTCGAAGGCTTTCTATATCTTTCCTTTTATCGTTAGAATTTCTCCCTTAAGTAATTCTTATACAAAGATATACGCTCTCCCTACCTTTAAAAAGGGGTTTTCCGTAAAAAAAAGTGTGCTTTTCCGCAAAATGCTAATCTAATATTCCAAGTTCTTTGGCTTTTAATACCAAATCAGTATTGTTATTCGCGTTTAAATCAGTCCGTAGTTTAGCGAGTTTACTTTCGATCGCTCTAATTTTTATAAGGTTTCCGTCTCCTTTGGTAATAACACCTTCCATATTTGCTATTTTGGTGTGTTTGGGCAATTCTTTTAATATTTGAATGGCTACATCATCCATTTGAATTTCAACCAAGGCTCTTTTTAGCAACTTTTCATGAATTTCATGCGTATAAAACACCTGATCTGCTAGCATTTTTTTTATCGCAAAATTTAATTCACTTGTATTGCACGATCCTTTTAATATGTATGCTAAAGGCTTTAAATTATGAATCACATTATACACCCTATTCGTTTCTGAATGGCCCGTAATTACCCCAATTTTTATCGGAATATTTTCTTTTTGAAGTATTTTAATTAGGTTTTCCCCTCCATCAATGGCCGTATTTTTACTCGTATTGTCAAAGCTTAAATCGGTAAACAATATATGAAAAGGATTGTTATGCCTATTGGATTTTATCAAACTATAGGCCCTATCACAAGAACTAGTACTTGTAATTTCTAAGTTATCAATATCCTTCAGACATGAAAGAATTCCTTCGATGATTAACTCATGGTCATCCACGAGTAGTATTTTAATTATATCAGACATTTAAGGGTATTTCAATATGTGTTTCGGTTCCAACATCTAAAGTACTACTAATTGAAAACATTCCGTTCAATTCTTCAATTCTTTCTTGTAAATTATGTAAACCGATACCTTTTTTCTGAACAAGGGTATCAAAACCTATACCATTGTCAGAAACACCCAAAATTACATTTTTTTTATGTATTGTAAAAATGACTGTTACTTTTGTTGCTTGGGAGTGCTTTTTACTGTTCTGTATGCTTTCTCGGATGCATATATATAATAATCTTTTAACCGCGCTGTTAACAGTTGTCCAATCAATTTCATCTAAATTGTTAACACTAATTCTAAAACCGGGTTCAAAATAATCAGTGACTAAATTGATGATTTGATCTTTAAATCCAACTTTTTTAAAACTAACGCTACTCAGCTGATGTGATAAATTACGTACATTTTCCTTAACCTCATCTAATTTTTGTGCTTCTTCTAGCAGTTGCGATTTTTCTAGTTTTCGATGCAGCAAACGTAAATCTCCTGCCACCTCATCGTGCAAAGATTTTGCTATTTGTTTCCGTTCCTGTTCTCGGGCTTGGGCTTTTTGTATTTGCGCCTGGTATAACATTTTTCTACGTCTAAAAGCAAAAACGGTGATACTGAACCCTAATCCTAAAAAACCGGCCACAGCAGCCAGCCAACCAATGATTTTTTGTTGTTTTTGTTTGACTATTTCGTCTTGTTTAATCTTATTCTCAGACTTTAATACTTCGTTTTCTTTGTCTTTTTTATCCGTTTCATACCTGATTTTGGCAAATTGGTTTTTTAAGCTTCGTTCTTTGTTAAGTAAACTATCATTTAATTGGATATATTCTTTAAAGTACTTTTTGGATTGTTCTCCCGAGCTTAATTCGGACAGTTCTTCTAAAGCTTCTAACCATCGTTTGTTGTTCTGGGATTTTTTTGAGTATTCCAGAGCTTTATTTGCATGGTGCTTGGCTAAACTCAGCTTATTCTTACTCTTATGAAATAAACATATGTTTATATGAGTTGTTCCTAATTCTTTATAATCTTTTAGACTTTCTCTTATTTTTAAAACCTTTTCATAATTATTTATAACATTTTCTTTATTGCTCAATGAAAAATTACTAAAGGCTAAATTTTCTAATAGCAATGCATAAATTAAAGGATGTTTTTGCTTAACATTCTCAAAAGCCAATCCTTTTTTAAAATAATCTATTGCCTTTTTATGTTCACTATTTATTTGGTATAGTAACCCTAGATTATTTTGTATAAATAGATAGCCTCGTTCTCTTTTTCTATCTTCTTTCACTTTCTCATTAACCTCTAGAGCCTTTATATAATATTTTTCAGATTCCTCTTTTTGATGTAACTCCTGTGAAACCAATCCTAAATTTATATAAACCGTTTTCAAATAACGATACGATTTAATCGGTTCTAAATAGGTCAAAGCTTCTATTAAACTTATTTCGCTTCCTAAAAAATCTTTTGCTCCTCGTTGCAATACTGCCATAGTTAACAAACGTCTGCCAACGGCCAAGGAATCCCCTAAGTTTTTTGATATGTTTTTTGATTGTTGATAATAATAAAAAGCACTATCATTTTTATACCTAAGACGGTAGCCCATCGCTTTATGGAAGTAATGGTTTGCTAAAGCGAGGGAGTCTTTATCTCGATTATAAAGTTGAAAAAGCTCTAGCGTTACTTTTTGCAACGTAATGGTGTCTTTTTGTACATAGGCTTGTTTTCCCTTTTCAACAACTTCTTCTACCCTTAACAATGTATCTGTTGTTTGTTGTTCTGCAATTAGCACAGAAATAACCAGTAGAAAAGAGAAATATAGATTCATACAACCACTAATAAAAAGGTTAAATGTAATAGTTTTTCTGAATATACCGTCCTATAAACGCGGTAAGTTGTCTATAACCTCCATAAACGCCTCTAATAGTATAGATTTGAAGTTTGTAACGGATGTAAAGAGACATGTTATTGAGCTTAAAGAGCATCCGTGTTTATATGATGGTTCTGATTAAGTCATTTAATTTTAGCCCCTATTCTTACTTTAATCGCGATATACAATACATTTATAAATATAAAACAGTATTAAAATTACATTAGCTACTTGTTAATAATAAATTTAGTACTGTTCTAATTTTACCTTTTACCTGGTTTAGGTATCTCCATCATCACTTCCTCCACTTCCTCCACCAGTATTATCACCCTCTCCTTGTAAGCTGTCGTTTCCACCTCCAAGTTGTATTGTTTTTTTGTTTAAAATGTAATTGTTTTTCATAATATCAAATTTTAAATTTCGTTTAAAATTAGTTTTTTATATCGTAAAAAAAAAGTTTTTAGATGTTTTTAGTATTCGTTTACATAAAAACCATTAAACAACTCACTAACAAACCACTAAATCTTGTCAATTTACTTTTATCTGCACTCAAAACATAAAGCGAAACTCATTTTAAATAGCTTGCTTTAGCTGTTAGCGCTCCTTCGCAATGACATTACTTTACTTAAATCCTACCGCCAATGCTATTTTAGCGTCTAATTCTTGTTGGTGTTTTAAAGTAATCTCTGCGTTCCAGTTAAAGTGATTTATAAACTGCTCTAATACAAATTGTTTGTAGTTGTCAACACTAGGTTTATCAAAAAATAGGCGTCCTGTGCGTCTCATAAAAAAGTCGGTTGGTGTGCAGGTCATTTCATGCTGTATCGTAAACCACACCTCTGCTTTTAGTAATTTCTTTTCTGGGTTGTCTTCAGATAATTCATCAAATTTATCTAAAATAATATTCGTTTGTTTTCCATAGTTATGGACTAAATAATCGGCATCCTTTTCTGTTAAATCAAACGATTTTATACGTTTATACACTTGTTTTGTATAGATTTTAACAGATTTATAGTTCAAAAAAGGACCGCCTGATAAAATAAGATCTTCCGTTTGAATAGGTTCAAATTCTTTTTCAAATCTTCTTTGCATTTTTTTTGCTACCAGGTCTACAATACGTTCCGCCATTTTACGATACCCCGTAAGTTTACCTCCTGCTATAGAAATTAATTTCGTGTCAGACACAAAAATCTCATCCTTTCTAGATAGTTCTGAAGCTGATTTTCCTTCTTCATGTATCAACGGGCGCAAGCCTGCCCATGAAGATTGGATATCATTTAACGTGAGTGTTATGTCAGGAAACATATTGTTTACAGCTTCAATTAGGTACAATGCGTCGACCACACTGGTTTCAACTTGATCTTTATCTTGCTGATAATTGGTGTCTGTAGTTCCGAAATATGTAATTTTTCCACGAGGAATGGCAAACATCATACGTCCATCAGGCACATCAAAATACACCGATTGCTTTACGGGTAATTTTTCGTGTGGTACTACCAAGTGTACTCCTTTTGTTAAATGCAGTCTTTTGCCTATTTTCGAATGGTTTATTTGACGCAATTCATCTACCCATGGACCTGCTGCATTTACCACATATTTCGACTTAATTTCAAAGCTATCATTTGTAAACACATCGGTCACTTTTGCCCCTATTACACGTTTATTCTTATAAAGAAATCCATCAACTCTTGTGTAATTTACTATTTGTGCTTCGTATTGACTTGCCGTTTTTAGAATCTCTATTGTCAAACGAGCATCATCTGTTCTGTATTCTGCATAAAACCCCGCTCCGTTTAAAATCGTTTTTGGCAACAACGGTTCTTGTTCTAACGCTTCTTCTTTATCGAGCATCTTTCGTTTGTCATCACCTTCAACAGATGCCAGCACATCGTAGACTTTTAATCCGATAGACGTTAACCATGAACCATAAGTACCACCATCTATCAGTGGTAAAATCATTTTTTCAGGAATCACTAAGTGTGGTGCTAATTTATGTACAATGGCACGCTCAGTACCCACTTCTTTTACTAACCAAAAATCAAACTGTTTTAAATAACGTAAGCCTCCATGTATGAGTTTCGTGGATTTACTGCTAGTTCCTGAAGCAAAATCGTTTTTTTCTACCAATGCTACTTTCATCCCTCTAGATGCCGCATCTAAGGCGATGCCTGCGCCAGTAATTCCACCCCCAATAATTAGAATATCAAACTCGTTTGATTGCAGTTCTTGTTGAATATTTGATCGATTAAAAGAAGAAAAGGTATTCATGTTGGAAAGGTGTTATCGAACAAAAATAAGAATTAAACTCATATAATACATTAGGATATTGTTATCACTTAAACCAGAAGAAGTACTGGTACTTCGAAGTAATACCATTTACCATTTGAAATTACTTAACATGAAAACGATGCTTTTTTCTTTATGCGAATTATAAAAACACCATAAAGAAAAAATGGATGGTTTATCATAAAAGTTTCAAGCTATAAATGTTGCTGCCACCGCTCTGGTAACAACAAAAGCAGCTCTACATTACCTCTTTTCTTTCCGTGAGGTAGTGCTTTATATTACATTATTGAACAATCGTAGTCCAGTTTTTATCTGCTTGATCTCGAAGTTTTTCAGCACCTTCTTCTTGCCATAGCTCTAGGGTATTTGTTCCCCAAGCATTGTAAAACAAGTACAATTTTCCATCTCTTATTTCAAATGTTTTTGGGTTTATACTTACCTTGTCTCCGTTCTTTCCAATAGCATACGCACAATACCCACCATATTGTGGAATATATTTTTGAGGAGACTCTTTAAACAAGTTTAGGTTTTTTTCCGATGAAAACCTAAAAATGACACCGTTGTATTTAGTGGTGTGCTCTTTACTTCCTTTTGTTGCTTTATTATTAAAATATGCCAGCACATCATAACCATTGGCTATAACTCCTTTTTTTAAATTATGATTCGTTTGTGCAGCAATCATTGAGGTCATAAAAAAAAACCCAAAAACTAACTTATTCATCTACCCTTATTTTTTAACCTTTAATTTTTCCCAATTCTTATCTCCTTGCTCTTGCAATTTCTTAGTATCACCCTCTTTCCAATCTTCCAATTTACTAGAAAACCAAGAACTGTAAAACAAATATAATTTCCCATCTCTAATCTCATAGGCTTCAGCATCAATATACATTTTCGTGTTTTTTGCCGCTACTGCGTACGCACAATACCCTCCATACTGCGGAATATATTGACTAGGGTTTTCTTCAAATAAGGTAAGATTTTTTTCTGATGAAAATTTAAATTTGGCGCCATCATATGTTGTTTGGTATTTCTTTTTTCCTTCTATAGGTTGCTCATTCATAAAATACGATACCACATCATAACCCTCAGCCACATACCCTTTTTTTGTATTATAGTCTATTTTTTGTGCGAATAGCACTACTGTTGACATTGTTAACAAGATAAAAGTAGAAAAGTGTTTCATAAAGTAATTGTGTTTGCCAATTGGTCGCTGCTGTTTCGAAAAACTTACACCAAACATTCGTCCGATATTATATACAATTAAGATGATCCTTATTTACAGTACCATTAAATTACATCCTCTAATATCAGAATTGTCAAAACGCCCAATCACTTCAAAACTATGGTCTTTATAAACCTTTCCTAAATCTTGCGTTGCAATAAAGGAACAAGAATTATAATTCGCCAAATCGATAATATTAATTCCTCCTGATTTTTCCTTAGGCAAAATAGTTAATGCATCTTCAGGGTCTCTCGTTAACACACGCATCCAAGTCGGACAGTTGAAAACACCTCCGCCTTTTGAGTATCCTTGGCTTAAAAGTTCGGTCATTCCATATTCTGAGTGGATTTTTGAAACACCAAACCCTTTACGTAACCTTTGATGTAACTCTTTACGAATCATCTCCTTTCTTCTACCTTTCATACCGCCTGTTTCCATTACAATAGTGTGCTTCAGATTAAATTGATACTCTTCTATAAGATCCAACAATGCAAAAGACACACCTATAAGCACAATTTTTTTACCTCTTGAATCTAAATCAGCAAGTGTTTGAGCCAAATCAGAAAGGTTATCGAGATAAAAGCCACTTTCAGGCTGTTTTGATCGCTGTATCAGATCATGTACCATATAAATTAAAGACGATCCTTTCCTTTGTAAGTAATTCGGTAACAAGGCTAAAACAACATAGTCTTGAATATTTCCATAGAAAGATTCAAAACCTTTTAAGTAGCTTGTTTCATACCATGACAAATCTGTAACAAAATGTTTACTTGTTATATTTCCAGTAGTTCCTGAACTAGTAAAGATTTCCTTTACTTCATTTGTAGTTGATAGTACTTTTTTTGTTTTAAAAAATTGAATTGGTAAAAATGGGATTTGTTCAATTTCAGTAACTTCTGACGGATGAACATACAACAAATCACAAAATGAGCGGTACACTTTATTGTATGTAAACTGATGCTTAAACACCGATAGTGCTACCTCTTTAAATTCTTCTTCTGACTGAATACTAAAAACCTTGTGTTCCATAATTTTTACAAAAATAAGAGTATTCTACGCAACCTTTTAAGTTTTTCTGTATCTAATAAGAAACGTAGGGCAATTAAAGCTTTAATCGTTTCGTTATTTTCGGGTTTAGCTCTTTTATAATTAATTCTAAAATTTAGAAGATAATGAGAAATAGATATAAAATTGGTATGGTCTATAAAAAATTATTTGTTAGCTGTTTTTATTGCTAAAAATGAAAATAAAAACAATTAAGGCTGGATTTGTTTTTTTTGATATACGAAGATTTTAATCATAAAAACATATGGATATAAGCTACTTGTTACAAATCAACCACGGATAAAGAACACCAAAATGGAGGTTTACTAACACTAGCTTGGTAACTATTTTACTGAAAAAAATTTAAAAAATATTCTAAATTAAAGAATTTAATATGACAACATTATTTAAAAAAATTAAACAGGTTTTTATTGGGAGCCATCTAAACAAAGAGCAAATAATCATGGTTGCCTCAAAAGCCAAAAAGAATAAAGGTTTATTAATTAAAGAGAGTTCCTCTGATAACTGGACCTCCTTTTTTTCTGAGATTGAAGGTTTTGCCTACGAAGAAGGGTATGAGTATGAAGTTATTATTACTGAAAACAACTCAAAAAAAACGGTTTCTTTAGTAAGAGTGTTAACTAAAACAAGAAAAACCTCTGTTAACTTACCTAATTAAAATATTTAATGTACGTTCTGTTTTTAGAAAAAAGCATTCCTAAGCAGAAAACAAATAATGACCAATTAAGTAACGTTTCCACTCACAATGTGCCTCTTAACCGATTGCAATTATCTGAAATGATGGTAAAGTAATGTTGAAATAATAGTACTTTTAAAAAAACATTTGCCCTATTGACTTAAAGGTTATCATACAACAATGCTGCCAACAGAATTTATCAGCACAGACAAAGATTTACCAGCTATATTCTCATAAGCTCTTTGCCTTATGCTTGAAATATTCTAGAAGTCAGGAAGATGCTCAAGACACACTACAAGATAGTTTCATTACCATCTTTAAAAAAATTAAGCAGTATGAAAATAAAGGCTCTTTTGAGGGATGGATAAAACGCATAACTATTAACACCGCGATACAAAAATTTCGTCAAACCCCCTCGTTACAATTGGTCAAAGAAGAAAGTGTTGAAGAGGTTGAAGATGTTGAATATGATGATACGATAGTTGATTTAGATTTTTTATTAGCATGTATTCAACAATTGCCAGACAGATATAGATTGATATTTAATTTATACGTTTTAGATAAGTTTTCTCATAAAGAAATAGCAACCATGCTACAAATTTCAGAGGGGACTTCTAAATCTAATTTGTCAAGAGCTCGGTTATTATTAAAGAAAAAAATAGAAGTTCACTTAAAAATGCAAAAAAAAGCATAGATGAATAATAGGAAGAACATAGATAGATTGTTTCAAGAAAAACTAGAAGGTTTTGAGGCTACACCTTCTCCTGAGGTATGGAATGAAATTGAAACAAAGCTTAAAAAGAAGAAGCGTAGAGTTTTACCCTTCTGGTGGATCTATAGCGGAGGTGTTGCTGCTGTTGTGCTATTTGGTGCTATTTTATATCCGTTTTTTACAGAAGATACTCCTACTCCGGATTTAATTGAACCCACTGAAACCATCGTTGATACTCCTATTAAGGATAAAAGGATAATGCCGACTGAAGAGGATACGAAAAAAATAATCTTACCTATTAAAAAACAGGGAAACACTAGCGTTGCAAAAATTAATAAACCCAATATAAAAACAACACCTAAAAATACTGAACAAACATATAAAAAACGAAACGGAGGCCAAAAACTAATCGCCACGCAGAAAATAATTTCTGACAAAATAATAGAAGGGGGGTTGCTAGATGATAAAAAAGCTATGAAAAAGATTTCTTTTAATACAAAAAACAACGATGAAAAACACAACAAGGCAACAAAGAAAGACTCTACTACTAGCCCATTTAACAAAAGAGATTTTATGGCGCAAAAAGTTAAAAATAAAACTGCTGAACCAGAAAAAAAGAAACCTCATAAATGGTCTATCTCTCCTGTTTTTATCTTGACACAAGCGAATTCATTTACCAATACATCGCCTCTAGATAAAAGTTTAGTCTCTTCAAATACAAAAGGAAATAATACATTTTCTTATGGGGTAAAAGTTGCCTACCAAATTCATAAAAAATGGAATATACAATCTGGTTTACTCGTTCAGAATATGGAATATATAAATGATCATTTATCTGTTTTGTCAAATGTTAGGAGCTCTCCCTTACAAAGCATAAATTATTCCAATTCAGCAGAATCACTATTTATACTAAACCACTTAGATGGTTTGTATAATTTAGCGTTAGATTCGAACCCAAGTGCTTCGGATAATATGATGACGGATAATGCTGCCTTAATTCAAACTTATGGTTATATTGAGATACCTCTTGAAATAAAATATACCCTTTTAGAAAGTAAAAAATTTAATTCGAAAATAGTTACTGGTTTTAGTTCATTATTTTTAAATCAAAATGAAATTACCCTTTCTTCTAAGGAATTATCTAAACACCTTGGAAAAGCAAACAACTTAAACTCATTGAACTTTAGCGGGAATCTTGGTATGGATTTTCAGTATTTAGTAAACAATAAATTACGGTTTTCTTTAAACCCGATGTTTAAAATTCAATTAAACACTTTTTCAAAAAATTCAAATGGATTTAAACCTTACACTGTAGGGGTTTATTCTGGAATTATTTATCAATTTTAAAATACTCAACTTATGAAAAATTTATTACTACTCGCTCTTTTTTTAGGTCTTACTTCATGTTCATTAGAAGGTGATAACCTCGTGCTTAAAGTACTACCCATTGATACTAGTGAAACACCTGAAGTTTTTATCTATAACACAATTGACACCATAAAAGTAACGTACACGCTCCCAAATGCTTGTTATTCTTACTATGATTTATATTATCAATATGCGGATACAACAAGAGTTGTGGCCATTAGAGCAATTGAAGACTTGGATGCTAACTGTACTCAGCAAATTATTGAAAAGGAATTAAGTATTCCCATTCACGTAACACAACAAGAAGATTATGTTTTTATGTTTTGGACAGGAGTAGATGCGAGCGGAAACGATGAATATGATATAAAAGTTGTGCCTGTTTATTAAACGTTACACTAACAATCGTTGCTGTACTCAATGAAAACAATCAAAATAGTTTTTTATGATGCCACCTTTAGGTTGAAGGTGGTTTGTCTTGTATTATCTCATTTTTGCTTAATAACGGTTTATTGCAAAACCGAAGAAATATTTGTGCAACAGCTATAGTATCTTGTTCACAGTATTGTACAATGCGCTCTAGATCCTGGTCTTGATAATATACTTTTGCTACTTGGCTTCCATCGATATCCTCTTTAGGGGAGGGTATTCCCAGAATATGTGTTAAGAGTTGTAAAGATGTATAATGCTTATAGTCACCAAATTTCCATAGCTCTAAGGTATCGAGATGTAAAACTTCCCATGGTTTTTTTCCAAATAAATTAAGCTTATCGGGTAGTGAAATTTGATGAATAACCATTCTTCTTGCTATATAAGGAAAATCAAATTCTTTGCCATTATGAGCACATAATATATGTTTCTTTAAATTAAAACGTATATCTAATAACTTTTTAAATTCTATTAAAATTTCCCGTTCATTATTACGGTAAAATGATGTTACTTTAAATTGGTTTTTATGATTGAGATAGCCCACTGAAATACAAACTATTTTACCAAATTCAGCCCAAATTCCTGCCTTAGAATAAAACTCTTCAGGGCTAAAATCTTCTTTTCGTTGGTATTTTGTTTTTATGGCGTAGAGCTCCTTTTCTTTTTCATTAACTGCCTCCCAGTTTTTATGTTGGGGAACTGTTTCTATATCTAAAAACAGAATGTTGTGTACGTTATATTTGTCTAACATCTTTTTCATTTAAAATTTCATAGCTCATACCATTTACACATTAAAATAACCGTAATAATACCTATTATTAGGTAAAGTTACACAACCATTTCCTTACGGTTATACTTGTGTGTTACCTATACATCGGCATGTACCATAACAATTATGGTCAGTAAATTAACATCATAATGGTGTAACAAAAAATGGCTACCTCTGTAACATTCTTTATACAATCAATTCTGCTAAAGATACAAAAAATGACAAAAAAAGGAGCCTTGCAATCAAGACTCCTTTTTCTATGATGGTTTTTGATAGTTTTACCTTATCACTAACTTTTTTGTTGTTGTTTTAGTATCCTCTGTAACCTTTAATAGATATACTCCTTTTTTTAGACCTGAAACACTTATTTCCTTAGCGTTCTTGGTGCTTTTTTTTAATTGTTATTCCTAAAATAGTATATATTGTTGCTATTCCCCTCAGCATACATACAGATATATAAATCTAATGCTTACCCAAAAGCTAACTGACTAACAATAAATAGTAAAATAAAAAAGTAGTTGTTTTCCATACGTTCGTAGGTTAAAATTTTATCTGGCGAAAATACAAAACACAATATTCAGCAATATTAAATTTAAGCTAAACACTTGACAAACAGAAATATTATATGCAGTAGATTACAGAAACATTAAATGAACGTTAAGTTAACTATCTATGCGATACGTTTATTATTTTATCGTTACTTTTGACATTATACTTAAAATTTAATGTATGAATACTAGCGATATTAAGATTTTATTAGTTGATGATGAGCCAGATATCTTGGAAATAGTTGGTTATAACTTAAAGTCTGAAGGATATCAAGTTTTTACGGCAAGTAATGGCAATGAAGCTGTTAAAACAGCTAAAAAAGTTAGCCCGCATCTAATATTATTGGACATTATGATGCCAGAAATGGATGGAATAGAAGCTTGTGAGAAAATTAGAAGTATAAAGTCTTTAGAAGATGTTATTATTTCTTTTTTAACAGCCCGAGGAGAAGATTATTCTCAGGTAGCAGGTTTTGATGCCGGTGCCGACGATTATATAACTAAACCCGTAAAACCGAAAATTTTAATTAGTAAGGTAAAGTCACTTCTTCGACGTTTAAAAACAGAAGAGAAATCGGACGCTACAACAAAAATTGGTGATATCATTATAAACAGAGACGAGTATATTGTTTTTAAAGGTGACAAGAAAATTTCATTACCTAGAAAAGAATTTGAATTATTTTCTCTGTTAACTTCAAAACCTGGGAAAGTATTTAAAAGAGAAGTTATTTTAGATAGCGTTTGGGGAAACGAAGTTGTTGTTGGTGGTAGAACAATTGATGTTCATATTAGAAAATTACGCGAAAAAATAGGCGATGATTATTTTAAAACAGTTAAAGGAGTAGGCTATAAATTTGTTTTAGAAGGTTCAGACAGGTAACTCTAACCACATACTATTTTTTGATGTAGGTTGCTTTTATAGCAATCTACTCTTATTTGTACTGGAACTACATCTTTTGGGTAGGTTCATAAATAACTAAAAACAAACTATCTCAAGTGAAAATAAAAAAAACATATAAATACGCACTGTGGTCTGCCTTATACGTTACCTTATTATTTATAGTGTTCGCGGTACTTTCATACCTCTTCTTTTTTAAATCATTAGGCCTTATTACTCTAGTTATTTTCAGTGTTGTTTTATTTACTATTTCTTTTTTCGTAATCCAATTCAGGGCAGAACACTTTATATACCAACGGATTAAAAAGCTATATGAAGATATTTCTATTTTAGATATAAACGATTTAAAAAGAAAAAAGGTCACTACTGACGTTGAATCATTGACAAAAACGGTACAGGAATATGTTGCAGGAAAAAGTGAAGAAATTGCTCATTTAACGCAAAGAGATTCTTTTAGAAGAGACTTTTTGGGGAATGTTGCTCATGAGTTAAAAACACCTCTTTTTACCGTACAAGGATATGTTCTAACCTTGATAGAAGGAGCTGCTGATGACAAAGAGATTCGAACGAAATATTTAGAAAGAGCTAATAAGGGTGTTGAAAGGTTAACTTCTATTGTTAAAGATCTGGATATGATTGCTAAACTTGAAACCGAAGGTATGAAAATGAATATCGAGGTTTTTAATATTTTAGAATTAATTCAAAATGTTTTTGATCTTTTCGAAATGAAAGCTAAAAAAAGGAGCATCAAACTCAAGTTTGACAGGGTTTATGAGTTTCCGTTTTTTGTAAAAGGAGATATAGAACGAATAGAGCAAGTTTTAATCAATTTAGTAGTTAATTCTATTAAATACGGTAGAGTAGGGGGCGTCACTACGGTTAGCATAGAAAACTACAACTCTACGAAATTTATCATAAAGGTTATCGATAATGGTGAGGGAATAAAGCAAGAGCACTTATCAAGATTGTTTGAACGTTTTTACAGAGTAGATCAAAGTAGGTCAAGAGAACAAGGTGGTTCAGGCCTAGGTTTATCAATTGTTAAACACATTATTGAAGCTCATGACGAAACCATACTTTTAAAAAGTAAGTACGGAGAAGGTTCTGAGTTCTCATTTACCTTAGAAAAAGCTATGTAATACCTTTTGTTTTGTGACAAATTTCTACAAAGTACAAATGGTTTTAACTAAAATTTATCTATTATTCTTTAGTTTTAAAACCAAAAACCTAAATTAAACAACCAATATTTTTCATTATGGTCAGGAGACCATGAGTATTTAATTTCAATGGGACCTAAAAACGTTTCAAATCCATACCCAAAAGCATACCCCGATTTAATGTTTTTGAAAAGTTTTTGATTGTCAAAAATATTATTTTCAATACTTGCATAGTTAGCGATAAAAGTTGCGTATTGATTATTAAATACTTGATACCTAAAATTAAATTCCGTCTTTAAAAATGATTGATCATTGAGCAAACTGGTGTCATATCCATAAAATGAAACAAAATTATTAATATAGTTTTGATTGTAGCCTCCTAATCGGAAATCAAAAATTTCAGAAGAAATGTTTCCTAAGGTATAACCTACTTCGACTGTTGGTTGAAAAGTAAACTTATCATAAAATGTTTTGGCTAAACCAATCGTTCCTGATAATTGTGAAAACTGGCTATACGTTCCGGTACTAGCAGAGAAATTCTCTAAATTATCATTTCTATCTGACCAAGCATACCACTTAAAACCAACATCTACGAAATACCCATTAGTTGGGTATGTATGTTTATCATAGGTATCAATTTTTAAAAAGGCAAAAGCATTTACATAAGTACTATTATCAAAAACAGTGTCTTGGCCATCTGTTAAAACGGTCTCTGAAGTAATCTTAATCTTTTTAGCTTCTAAGCCTATCCCTAAAGCAAATTTTTTATCTATTGTTGTTTGTACAAAAAGTGCATTTGTAAAATCAATATGTCTAATATTTATTTTGTTTATATCAGCAAAAGCATTGAATAAAAAAGATCCTTTGAAAGCGTTGTAACGCGATGTAAAGCCATAACTAGGAACTAAACCATTATCAATAAAATAGTTAAAATCGTATCGTATTCTATCACCTATACTAACATCTAGAGAAAGCTCATCGTTCTGTTTAAATAGTTTTTTATGATTGTAATTTAATAATACTCCTGATTTATATAACAAATCATAATGCAAACCAAAACGTAAAAACGATTTCACGTTGTCTTCTTTAACTTTTATTTTTATTTTTTTTCCTTTAAATGATCTTTCAAGGTGATAATCGATTCTTTCAAAATTATTGGTGGCGGTTAGCGAGTTGATTTTTTTCGAAATATCTTTATACGAAACGCTATCTCCTTCTGCTAATTGTAATTTCCCCAACACATAATTATCACTGTATTTTTTATTTCCTTCGATAATAATTCTATCAATTAGAAATTTGTTCTGTTTAAAGGTTAGTCGAGCGTTCTTTTTCTTTGTTTTTTGAAGTTTCGCAATACTATCAAAAACCACCTTATAAGGCTTCGCTGCAATTATACCTTCCTTTAAAATCTCTTCTTTTTTATCAAATGAAAGAACACTATATTCTAAAATATTAGGCGTTAAAGAAATATCTAAAAGATTTACCTGTTCATCTGCTTTCTCATACATCTGAAAATTGATGATTTGAAGTAATATAGAAGCGACAGATGATAATTTATTCTTATCTAAGAGTTCTCCTTGAACATTTACTCCAATAATAATATCCATATCTTTCGTCTTCATAATATCAACTGGAAAATTATTAACAACCCCTCCATCAACCAGTAATTTCCCATCGATATCAACCGGGTTTAATAAGGAAGGAAAGGCTCCGCTGGCTCTGAGAGCCAAAGGAAGAGATCCTTTATCAAGTATAACTTCTTCTCCTGTTTCTATATTCGTGGCAATACAAAAAAATGGAACAGGAAGTTTTGAAAAATCCTCGATATTATCAACAGAAGCCAATAGTTCAGTTAAAAAGCTAAGTACATTTTGACCCTTTGACAGGCCCAAAGGCAAACCAATATTCCCGTTTTTTATAGGTAGTGTTATGGCATACTTTTCGCCGTGTTGTTTCATGAAAAAAGGCTTGGCATTTCTATTTACTTTATCTTGTAATAATGACAAAAAATCGGCTTCATTAATAATCTTCTCAATTTGAGATGCTGAGTATCCTGCCGCGTATAACCCTCCGATAATGGCTCCCATGCTAGTACCTCCAACATAGTCTATTTGTAAACCTACTTTCTCTAATTCTTTAAGTACACCAACATGTGCAAAACCCTTGGCTCCACCACCACTCAATACTAAACCGATTTTAGGTTGCTCTTGGGCAATTAAAAATGTTGGAATAATTAGTAAAAAAAACAACTTTCTCATCTTTTATTCATGATAATATTTATAAATTTTTTGTGCTCTAGACAGACTTACTACTTTTTTTAGTTCTTCTAAACTTGCGCTTTTAACACGTTTTGCCGATTTAAATGTTCGTAGTAGACTTATTATTGTTTGTTTACCGACATCTGGTATTTGTTCCAATTCAGACTGAATAGCATTTTTACTTCGTTTCTTCCGGTGAAGTGTAATCCCAAAACGATGCGCCTCATTACGTAAATACTGAATAATTTTTAAGGATTCTGACCTCTTATCTAAATAGAGCGGAATACTGTCTCCAGGGTAATAGATTTCTTCCAATCGCTTTGCAATACCAATAATGGCAATTTTCCCTCGTAAACCTAAAATATCTAAGCTTTTTAATGCCGATGATAACTGCCCCTTGCCTCCATCAATTACGATTAACTGTGGCAATGGTTTTTCTTCATCAAGCAATCGCTTGTATCGCCTATATACCACTTCTTCCATTGATGCAAAATCATCGGGTCCTTCAACCGTTTTAATAGTAAAATGGCGGTACTCTTTTTTACTAGGTTTTCCGTTTTTAAATACTACACATGCCGCTACTGGGTTAGTTCCTTGTATGTTTGAATTATCAAAACATTCGATATGTCGAGGTTCTACTCGTAAACGCAAATCTTTTTGCATTTGTGCCATTATCCGCTTAACATGCCTGTCCGGGTCTACAATTTTTATTTGTTTAAATTGTTCTTGACGGTAGTATTTGGCGTTTCTTTCTGAAAGCTCAACTATTCGTTTTTTATCTCCTAATTTAGGAATGGTAACTTTTATGTTGTTTCCTACATTTACCTTAAAAGGAACATATATTTCTCTCGATAGTGAATTAAATCGTCGCCGTGTTTCAACAATAAACAATTCTAACAATTCTTTATTTTCTTCATCAAGCTTCTTTTTGATCTCAGTGGTATATGATTGCACAATAGCACCATTCATTACTTTAAAAAAGTTCGCATATCCGTGAGTTTCATCAGAAATAATAGAAAACACATCTACATTGTTAATCGATGGATTTACAATCGTTGATTTCGCTTGATAATTTTGTAATGATTCTAATTTATCTTTTATTTTCTGAGCTTCTTCAAACTTCATCTCTGAGGCAAAATTGTGCATCATTTGATGAAATAGCTCCAAACTCTCTTTGAAGTTCCCTTTTATGATATTTCTAATGGCGCTGATATCATTTAAATAGTTTTCTTCAGTTTGAAAACCTTCACAGGGTCCTTTGCAATTACCTAAATGATACTCCAAACAAACTTTGTATTTATTTGAATTAATCTTTACTTCATGTAAATCATAATTACAAGTACGTATTGGATATAACTCTTTGATTAAGTCTAATAGGGTATTTACCGTACGTACATTGGTAAATGGACCAAAGTATTCTGAGCCATCTTTAATAACTCTTCGGGTTGAAAAAACACGAGGAAATCGTTCTTTCTTAATACAAATCCAAGGATAGGACTTATCGTCTTTTAACAAAACGTTGTACCTAGGTTGGTATTTTTTTATCAAATTGTTTTCTAAAAGCAGTGCATCTGTTTCGGAGTCAACGACAATATGCTCTATTCTAACAATTTTTTTAACAAGAATTCGCGTTTTACCATTTTCATGATTCTTCGTAAAATAGGACGCTACTCTTTTTTTTAAATTCTTAGCTTTACCTACGTATATAACCGTATCTTCTTTATCAAAGTATTGATAAACTCCAGGGAAATTAGGTAGCGTTTTTACTTGTAATTCTAAAGACGTTGGCACTTTACGAAAATACGATTTTATAAAAATATATTTGTTGTAATAGCGTACATTTATCGTTTTTTAATACCAAAAATGCAAAAACCTATAGAATACTACGGAAATCAGCTTGTTAAGCTAGAAAAAAAATACACAAAAATAACCCAGGAAGTTATGGTTATACGGGTTTTACGTTTTATTGTTTTCACAACATGTTTAGCAAGTATTTACTATACCTTCGATATGCCTAAAACTCCAATTATAATTGGGATGTCTGGGTTAGTTTCCTTTGTTTTTTTAGTTTTAAAACATCAAAAACTGAAAGAAAAACAACACATTATACACACTAAAATTGCTATAAATAAAACGGAGATCGATGTGTTAAACCGATCGTATTTCCATTTAGACTCTGGTGATGAGTTTATCAATACAATGCATTATTATAGCAATGATATCGATTTATTTGGGAAAGGTTCTTTTTTTCAATACATCAATAGAACCGTAACCAGTGATGGGAAAAAACTATTAGCTTCAACGTTAACAAGTAATCACATTTCTCATATCGAGAAAAAGCAACAAGCGTTAAAAGAACTTGCCTCAAAAGTTGCTTGGCGCCAACATTTTGCTGCTCTAGAAAGTTTAGTTTCTTCTAAAAAAGAAACTTATGAAACCACAAAATGGGTAGCACAGTACCAACCAAAGCTGCCTAAATTATTACTTCATTTTTCAACCGCATTTTCTATTATATCTATACTCTTTATTGTCTTACTGATTTTCAAAATACTCTCTTTTTCAGTAGTTTTATATTGGTTCTTTCTAGGGTTAACCATTACTGGAATTTTTGTGAAAAAGACACAAAACCTCTATACAAAAGCCAGTAAGGCCAAAGCTATTTTTAAGCAATACTATCTATTATTAGAACAAATAGAAAACGAAGATTTTAGTGCCCTTCTTCTAAAAGAGCAACAAACCGAAATAGCTACAAAAAACAAAAAAGCCTCTGCTATTTTTAAAGAGTTTTCAAAAATTTTAGATGCTTTTGACCAGCGCAATAACCTCATAATAGCTATTGTTGGTAATGGTTTGTTTTTATGGGATATTGCCAATGCAACCAAAACAGAACAATGGATTAGCAAGTATAAAAACACTGTTGAAAAATGGTTTCGTGTCGTTAGTTTTTTTGATGCTCAAAATTCATTAGCCAACTTCGTATACAATAATCCAACCTATACTTTTCCAAGTATTCAGCAAGACGAAAACAATATTACTGCTGAGAACTTGGGGCATCCTTTATTAGATCCTTCTAAAAGAATTGACAATAATTTTATTATTGAGAAAGCACAGTTTTATATTATAACTGGGGCAAATATGGCAGGGAAAAGTACTTTTTTGCGCACCGTGTCTTTATCTGTTATTATGGCAAACTGTGGGCTACCTGTATGTTCTGACACCTATTTTTACAAACCTGTAAAATTAATTACGAGCATGCGAACGTCTGATTCTTTAACAGATGATGAGTCTTATTTTTACTCTGAATTAAAAAGGTTAAAATTTATCGTTGATCAAATTAAAACGGACACTTATTTTATAGTTTTAGATGAGATTTTAAAAGGCACAAATAGTAAAGACAAGGCTATTGGTTCTAAGCATTTTGTTGAAAAATTAAGGTCCTCAAAGTCTACGGGAATAATTGCTACGCACGATGTCAGTTTGTGTGAATTAGCTAATGACGATTCACAAATTAAAAACTACTACTTTGATGCTGAAATTGTTGCTGATGAGCTTTATTTCGATTATAAAATGAAAACAGGTGTTTGTCAAAACATGAATGCCTCATTTTTACTTAAAAAAATGGAAATAATTTAATATCTCGTTGATTATTCTTTGTTAATTCCTCACAAAAAATAGCACTGTATACCTTATAACTGGCATTTGAAATACGTACCTTTGTGATATGCAGAAACTTGTTGATAGTTTTGGACGTCAAATAAACTACGTTCGGTTGGCAGTTACCGATCGTTGTAACTTGCGTTGTCAGTATTGCATGCCTGCCAAAGGTATTGCTATCGTTCCTAGAGAAGAATTACTTACCTATAAAGAAATGTATCGGATCATTCGAGTACTAACAGAACTGGGTGTAAACAAAGTTCGTTTAACTGGAGGCGAGCCTTTCGTAAGAAAAGATTTTATTACCTTTTTAGAAATGCTTTCTTATAATGATTTGCTAGATACTATTAACATTACCACAAACGGAGCATTAGTTTCAAAGCATATAGAAACACTGGAACGGTTAAAAAAAATTAAAACTATTAATCTAAGTATTGATAGCTTACAAGAAGAAAAGTTTAAAACTATAACTCGTCGTGATGTTTTTCCGGAAGTTTTTAAAACATTCAGCCTTTTAGAAAAAAGCAACTTAGATTTAAAGTTAAACATTGTGGTACAATCTGGTTTTAATACCAATGAGATTATCGATTTTGTTCGCTTAACCGAACACAAAAACATTGCTGTTCGTTTTATTGAAGAGATGCCTTTTAACGGGCACGGGCAGCGAGATTTTACTGAAAGCTGGAGTTTTAATAGGATTTTACAAGAAATACAATCTGAATTTAACATCGAAGAAATTCCTGCCAAAAAATCATCTACTTCTAAAAACTATCAAGTAAAAAAATACAAAGGCACCGTAGGTATTATTCCAGCATTTACCAGAACTATTTGCAATGATTGCAATCGAATTCGAATTACCTCAACAGGCCTGTTTAAAAACTGTTTGTTTGATGATGGTGTTTTTGATTTACGAGGTTTTTTACGCAATGGCGCCAGTAATGACGATATAAAGGCTCTGTTTTTATCACTCGTAAAAGAAAAACCAAAAAATGGCTTTGTTGCTGAAGCTAATAGAAAAAAAGGAAGCGTTTCAGAAAGCATGTCAACCATTGGTGGCTAATTATATTATTTATAATTCTCTATGTCCGTGTACACTTCAAAAAGCTCCATTGATAAAAGAAACTTGTTTAGTTTGCTTAAACTCGACCTTATGAGTCTTTCCTTAAAAGGATAGTGCGTCTCAACGAGAAAAAAAGCAGTCTATTTCTTTTAAGGAGCACAAATCAATATGGGGTAAAATTCATTTTTTTTATGTATTATTATACCGATTCTTAGGTGCAATTACTCAATCATTTCCTTGCAGTTGTGCTTGTGTATTACCTAGAGATCGGTATTCAGCATAACAATTATGATTGGTAAATTAACATCAGAAATGGTATCATTTCAATTTTTAGAAGTATCTAATGACAACAGTAGAAGAAGCAAAAAATAAAATAGTAGAAACTATACACAAATTTGGTACAGAGGAGGTACCGTTTTTAGAGTCATTGGGAAGAGTGCTGAAAGAAGACATTGTTGCCGATAGAGATTTTCCTCCGTTCAACCGAGTGGCTATGGATGGAATTGCCATTAATTATCGATTTTTTGAGCATACTATTCGCGATTTTAAAATAGAAGGGATACAGCCTGCAGGTAGCGCGCAAGCAACCATGAAGAACGCAGCTCATTGTTATGAAGTAATGACTGGTGCTAGTTTACCTAAGAATACCGATACTGTAATTCGTTATGAAGACCTAAAAATAAATAACGGCATGGCGAGGGTTCTTGCTGATACGATTACTGAAAAACAAAATATTCATATACAAGGGTCAGATAAACCACAAGGCGCTTTGTTGATTAAAAAAAATACCGTCATCTCTCCAGCGGAAATGGGAGTGTTAGCCACCGTTGGTAAAGCAATGGTTGTCGTGGCAAAGCAACCGAAAGTAATGATTATTTCAACAGGTGATGAATTGGTGGAAATAACTCAAACTCCGTTAGCGCATCAAATTCGTCGAAGTAATGTATACACATTAGTTTCCTTGTTAAACAGACTTCACATTCCTTCAGAAACAGCGCACATTACCGATGAAAAAGCTGTTTTAAAAGATAAAATTGCCGCCTATTTAAAAGAATATGACGTACTACTATTTAGTGGTGCTGTTAGTAAAGGTAAGTTTGATTTTTTACCCGAAGTGTTAGAAGACTTAGGTGTTCGAAAGCTTTTTCATAGAGTTTCACAACGTCCAGGAAAACCTTTCTGGGCTGGTAATACAGACAACTCTACTGTCTTTGCTTTTCCAGGAAACCCAATTTCAACCTATGTAAATTGTTTGGTGTATTTTTACGATTGGTATTTTACCTCAGTTGGTATTTCGCCTAAAACTCAAACAGCAATATTAGCAGAAGACGTGAATTTTAAACCTAATTTAACGTACTTTTTACAGGTAAAATTAACTTCTGAAAACGGACAGTTATGGGCTACTCCTGTTAAAGGAAATGGATCTGGTGATTTAGCAAGTTTAGTTCAAGCAGATGGTTTTATAGAAATTCCTAAAACCGAAGAGATGGTGTTTAAAAAAGGATGTTCTTACTCGGTTTTCACCTACCGTGATTTTAATATTTAAGCTATGAAAAATCAAAAAATTAAGGAGGTTATAAATGATTTAGAAAAAACCGAGACCATAAATGAAGAAGCCTATTTAAAATTTCTCTTTAATGAAGATAGATATGCTACTATTGAAGCGAATAGAAAAGGAATAATTAAGCTAGTTATAGAACTACTTAAAATGATAAAGTTAGTTGATTATCACTTATCTTTAAAGGATCATTTTTCTGTTATTCGAATACAAAAAAATGATTGGGTAGCTAGAGATAGTCATTTTCTCTTTGAATATCTAGTTCCTAAAAAAGACGCTAGAGAAGTACTACTAAATGCTAAAAAGAAAACGCAACCTGCTAGAAATATATTTTTAGATAAACTTCGTTCCTTTCTATTTATCATAAGTATCCTATTTTTGTTATGTTCTATCTGTATCGGCGCTTTTAGTATTTTTAAATTTATATTTAACTTATTCTAATGACTAACTTTTCCCACATAAACGAACAGAATCAGCCTAAAATGGTCAATGTTTCTGATAAAAAAATTACCAAAAGAACAGCTACAGCCAAAGCAACCATGTTTTTAGGTGCTGAAATTATAAATCATTTTAATAATGATGAACTGATTACCAAAAAAGGCCCTGTGTTTCAAACAGCTATTATTGCTGGTATTCAGGCAGTAAAAAAAACCTCAGAGATTATACCGATGTGTCACCCTTTATTAATTAACGGGGTAGATATTGACATTAGCATGGTAGATGATTTGCATATTGAGGTATTCTGTAAAGTTACCATCGAAGGAAAAACAGGTGTTGAAATGGAAGCACTTACTGGAGCGTCTGCAGCGTGTTTGACTATTTACGACATGTGCAAAGCTATTAACCAAAAAATGGTGATCAAAGAAGTTAAATTATTAGAAAAAACAGGTGGTAAATCGGATATTAAAAATGGATAAAAAGCATACAAAACACACAAAATTAACCAAAAAACACAACGATGTTTTTGCGCCTAATGAAGTCGCTATCTTAGGTACAAAATGTAGCACTATAGCAACGCTTGTTTATGAAGTTTCAAAACGTCTTTCAACCTATAATATGGGTTATTTTGACGCTTCACATGCCAAGGATATTGATGCGCCTGCTTTATCTGAGTATACTTTTCATCATAAAGGTACTCTACAAATTAGCACTACCTCTCCTATAAATAAATACGAACAACGTTTACAGTTTTATCATCATGATTTAGTGTTTATCAATGGAAACCATTATCAAGGAGCCAAGCAAATTTTAATTCTAGACGATCAAAAAGAGGCTTCTATACAAAAAAGATTACATCAATTGACTAACATTCAGTTTGTCATTAAACTAAATAAAGACTCCAAGTATTTTGACTGTTTACTAGAAAAATTTCCGCAGATAAAAAATATCACGTCGTATTCAATTGATGATGTTGCTGCCATAAGTAATCATATCAAAAATTTAATCGAAGAACATATTGCTCCTGTAAAGGGCTTGGTTTTAACAGGAGGTAAAAGCACCCGAATGGGTACAGATAAATCTGAATTAAGGTATTTTGGAAAACCTCAAAAAGAACACGTAAAAGAACTGTTGGAAGAATGTTTACTAACCACTTATTTTTCGGTGCAACACCCTTCTGAAAAAACAAATGAAATACATGATGTCTTTTTAAATTTGGGGCCATTTGGTGGTATTTGTTCAGCTTTTCAAAAAGACCCCAATTCTGCTTGGTTAGTACTAGCAACAGACCTTCCTTTTGTTACTAAAGAACTTATCAAACTACTCTTGGAAAATAGAGATCCTAGTAAGGTGGCAACGGCTATCAAAGGAAAAAACAGTGAATTTCCAGAGCCCTTAATTACCATTTATGAGCCCAAAGCTTACGGGAAATTATTACACTATTTAGCACAAGGATATTCCTGTCCGAGAAAAATGCTCATCAATTCAGACGTAAACATCATTGAAGTAGATGATGCCTTCATTAGAAATATCAATACTCCTGATGAATTTGACGCTGCTTCTAGAGAAATTAAACACCGTTCATGAGTATTATACCATTTACCATTTGAATTTACCGTAATAAAACGTTCTTTTTCCCTTTCTATTTCAATATAAAAAGAAATCATAGCTACTGCTATTATTGATTTTTCTATCTTATATAAAGAAAAAAACACTCATTTTCTTTTAGAGTAAATTCAAACAATAACTGGTATTAAAAGCAAAATTGTACTTTGCTATTTTTGCGCATTTTTGGTGTGTGTTTTAACTTTGGTGTATCATTTTGTGAGTTTTAATGATCCGGGTATCGGATGCGGAACTGTAGACCCTGTTTGTGGCAATGTCTCAAGTCCAAAAGCGAAAGAAGGGAAGAAATTGTTTAAAGTTTTGTGTGCTAGCTGTCATAAACTTGATAAAGACCTTGTTGGCCCTGCCTTAGGAAAAATAATCATAGACACTAGTTACTTTATGAGCTATATTCAAAATGAAGAAAATTTAATGCTCAAAAAGAATAAAAAAGCGATGATGGTTAATTATACAATCTAACATTTGAATCTACCGTAATAAAACGCCCTTTTTCCCTTTCTATTTCAATATAAAAAGAAATCATAGCTACTGCTATTATTGATTTTTCTATCTTATATAAAGAAAAAAATATTCATTTTCTTTTACAGTAAATTCAAACAATAACTGGTATTAAAAGCATCGGTTTCCACAACTAACGCAACAAAATATAAGCGCCCTAATTGATTATATTTCTCATTAAAGCTTTGTGGAGAAGGCGGGGCTCGAACCCGCGACCTCTTGACTGCCAGTCAAACGCTCTAGCCAACTGAGCTACATCCCCGTTTTTTTGCCGCGTCAAAAATACAATTCTTAATTGTAATAAAACAATACTTTTTTATGATTTCATTTTAATATGACCCAAGCTTATCGCTTACAACCCAAAATTTCTATAATCCCCAACAAAACCGAGCTATAAAAACTCATTTATTTCTAATCAATGAATTTTTCAGAAAGCTCTTTTCTTAGAATCATACAAAAAGCTCAAGCTAAAAAAGGATTGTAATAAAACCACAAGCGAATAGCGCCTGTGGTTATTATTTAATTTAAGTTAAATTTATCTTTAATGATAAATAAAAAAAGACCTATAGAAGCTAATATATAATCCACAGAATTTAGCTCAAAAAACAAAAATTTAACTATTAAAGTTTAAGCAAAATAGGATTGGCGCTAAAGGCTCCAACGCTAACAATGTTTGCGGTTATAACAACTGAACAAGCACCGTTCGTCCAATCGTTAAAATCTCCTCCCTGTGAAACTTCTATTTGATTTAACTCTAATGTTTTCATATTAAATTGTTTTTAAAACAAATACTATAAATCTAGCATTTCATCGGACAGCAATTCTTTCTTTATTCTGCTCAAAACTAAAAATAATTTCAGTAAAATCAAAATTGTTTTTGATTTCATAGAAATTTTAACAGTTTTACGCACAGACAGTTAACACTTATTTATAAGGTATTATTGCGGATAGGCATCTATTTATTGTTGTATTCCTTACCCTAAAAAGACGTGTGAACGTCATTGCGAATACCAATGAAGCAAACGCTAACTCATATTTAAGGTTAAAAACATTACTACCCCTATCCAAATAACCAAACCACTACCATAACTCACAGCAACCATTTCAAAACTTTTCCAAAACTTATTTTGTAGTAATTTATAAACTAGCACAAAAAAATAACCTACTTCAAACAAATTAATGGTTTGTAATGGGTAAATTAACCAAGGTTCAATGTTGTTGATGTCTAAAAAATTAATATAGCTTAAAGGGTAAAACTGCTGAATATCTTGTAAAGTATAGTCTGTTTTAATAAATAAAAAATAAAGTAATTTAAAAAAACCTACAAGAACTAAAACAAACTCACCTAATAAAGCGATTTTTAAAAAATTTTTAAGTTTTAATTTATTTTCCATATCATAAAAAAACATCCCTACACTTAGGCATACAGCAACAAGAAAAACTCTAACCAAAACTAAGATAGGTGATAAGATATAACCTAACCATTTCCATTTTTGTAGTAAACCTAAGTTTTCTTTTATCTGCTCTCCAGTCAAAACATCAGTATAAGCATTTATAAATAACTGATCACTATTTATTAAATCATCAGAAATAATACCTAAAACTAATATCAATGACATTAAGATAAGTATCTTATTTTTCATTTTTCCTATGATAATACATCCAAAAGAAACCAAAAGCTAAAATTAAATACCCTATTATTGGTATTAATGGATAATTCCATTTAGAAAATAATTCTACTATAATTAAAGTTAATGCTGTTATTTGTAGAATTATGATTATTTTTATTTTAGTGCTTTTCATTTTATAGTTTGTTTAATGAAAAACAAGGTTATTAATAATAACCTTGTTTTAATGAATATTAATCACCACTAATCTGTTAATGCATTATATGTAACATAAGATGCACAACCCACTGCAGCCCCAACAAGGGTTCCTGTCCATCCAATGGGATTCCATAAATTAGCTACAAGTCCTACAGCATATGCAGCTACTATTGTCGCATAACATTTATAATTGCTACAGTTAATATTCAACTAGCTGCAGCATAATCATAACAAATAAAACAGTTTAATTATTTCTTTTTCTTTCATATAAAAACACAAATTGATTCAAAAGAAGTATCAGACCTAGTATTAAATTACTAGTATTATAATCCATAAAAATCACATACAAGAGATATAATACAACTACAACCATAAGGGTATAAATGATAGTTTTTTCCATAATTAATACATTTTATAAGTTTTTAATTTTAGCTAGGTTTAGCTATTAATTTGTACAGTCATGAAAATTATACAATGACACTCCCAAAGACACTAAAGCAATTCCTACTCCTATTTGGACCACCTAGTAAAGAAAAAGCAAAAGAAGTTCCTGAAATCATCATAGCCGCTCCCTGCCCAGCACATTTACCTCCCTGTAAACTTTCCATTTGATTTAATTCTAATTTTTTCATATTAAATTGTTTTTAAAACAAATACTATCAAGATTAGTATAATTTTTACCATTTTAATAGCATTTATTGTAGTTATTCTTTTCTACGATTTTTAAGGTCACCCATAGCTTTATAACCATTCTTGCAAAAATATTATTTAGCTTTTTCTGTCATTTTTGTATAATATGATGTGATAAAGAATTTCATCAAACAGCAATTCTTTCTTTATTCTGCTCAAAACTAAAAATAATTTCAGTAAAATCAAACTTATATTTGGTTTCACTTAAAATTTAACAGTTTCACGTACAAGTAGTTAACCCTTACTAATAAGGTGCTATTGCGGTCATAGGCATCTATTTATTGTTGTATTCCTTACCCTTAAAAAGGCTTGTGGTCTTACAATTGTATCCTGATTTTTTTAGATAAGATTACACAACCATTTCCTAGGAGTCAGGATTGTTTGCTACCTATAAGTTCGGCATTTGCCATAAACAATGATGGTAGGTGAATTAATACTATCTACCATTTGAATTTACCGTAATAAAACGTCCTTTTCCTTTTCTATTTCAATACAAAAAGACCAGGTAGTCTAAACTGTTATTTACTAGAAAAGCAAAAAACCGAAATCAAATGATTTCGGTTTTTTTGTACCAAAGGTGGGACTCGAACCCACACGTCCTTGCGAACATTGGATTTTGAATCCAACGTGTCTACCAATTCCACCACTTTGGCATTATTGAGACTGCAAATCTATAAAAAAAATTAGTTAATTCATTAAAATACTTTTAATCTCTCAAAATAGTTCTATTTTTGCGCCATACAACAACACTAACTAAAAAATACACTTCGGTAAATGCCTTCAAATCAATTAAGTCCAAAGATATTTGCTTGTTCTCAGAGTATAGAATTAGCAGAAGAAATCGCTAAAAAGTTTGGTACAGCGCTTGGTAATGTTAAAGTTTCTCGTTTCAGTGATGGAGAATTTCAGCCTGCTCTCGAAGAATCTGTACGAGGTCGTCGCGTCTTTATAGTAGGCTCTACGTTTCCTAATGCCGATAATTTAATGGAAATGCTTTTAATACTCGATGCGGCAAAACGTGCGTCTGCAAGACATATTACTGCTGTAATGCCTTATTTCGGATGGGCTCGTCAAGACAGAAAAGATAAGCCACGCGTTGCAATAGGAGCAAAATTAGTAGCCAAATTATTAGAAGAGGCTGGAGCAACTAGAATTATGACCATGGATTTACATGCAGATCAAATTCAAGGTTTTTTTGAAAAACCTGTAGATCACTTGTATGCTTCGTCTATTTTCTTACCCTATGTTGAAAGTTTACAGCTTGAAAACTTAACTGTTGCTTCACCAGACATGGGCGGTTCTAAACGAGCTTACGCGTATTCAAAATTTTTAGAAAGCGACGTGGTTATTTGTTATAAGCAACGCAAAAAAGCCAATGTGATTTCTCTTATGGAATTAATTGGAGAGGTTAAGGGAAAGAATGTAATTCTTGTTGATGATATGATTGATACAGGAGGCACCCTTGCCAGGGCGGCAGATTTAATGATAGAAAGAGGTGCTTTAAGCGTTAGAGCCATTTGTACACATCCAATACTTTCGGGTGAAGCTTATGAGCGCATACAA
This sequence comes from Tenacibaculum profundicola, assembly GCF_057220795.1. Lineage (NCBI taxonomy): Bacteria > Pseudomonadati > Bacteroidota > Flavobacteriia > Flavobacteriales > Flavobacteriaceae > Tenacibaculum > Tenacibaculum profundicola. The sequence goes on from NZ_CM170137.1 coordinate 2,632,398, forward strand.
AACTCTAAACTAACAGAACTAATTGTTTCAGATACAATCCCTTTAAAAAAGAGTGTATCTAAAATAAAAGTTGTATCTTGCGCCACTTTATTCGCAGATGTTATGCATAAAGTACAAGACAATACATCGATAAGCGATGAATTTTTAATGTAAATAATAATTAATTAGAAGTAATGAAATCAATTACAATCAAAGGATCTCAAAGAGAAAGCGTAGGTAAAGTAGCTACTAAAGCCTTACGTAATGCTGGAAAGGTTCCTTGCGTATTATACGGAGGAGACAAGCCAGTACACTTTTCAGCAGAAGAATTATCTTTCAAACATTTAGTGTATACTCCAAACGTGTATACTTCTACAATTGAGATAGATGGAACGTCTTACCATGCTGTATTACAAGATATTCAATTTCACCCAGTATCAGAGGCTATTTTACACGTAGATTTTTACCAGTTGTTTGAAGACAAACCGGTAACTATGGAAATTCCTGTGCGTTTAGTAGGTGTTGCTAAAGGTATTATCATTGGTGGTGCTTTACGTCATAATGTACGTAAGTTAAAAGTAAAAGCCGTACCAGGAAATTTGCCTGATTTTATTGAAGCTGATATTACTGAGTTAGGAATCGGTAATAAACTTTATGTTACTGAGTTGAAAAATGATAAGTACACTATCTTACACCCAGATAACACGGTGGTAGCTCAAGTACGTATGTCTCGTAATGCGGCAAAAGCAACTACAGAAGAAGCTGAAGCATAAGATTGCAAAAAACATACCTAAAAGCGTTACCTTGTGTAGCGCTTTTTTTTTAGTTTTATACTATGAATATTTGTTCCTTTTTTAACACATTATTTGGTGCAAAAAACGCACCGATAGCTAAAGAAGAAAACCCAATGAAAAAATTTTTAATTGTAGGTCTCGGTAATATTGGTGAAAAATACCATAATACACGTCATAATATCGGTTTTAAAATTGTAGATGCTTTTGTTAAAGAACACGAAGGTAGCTTTGAAACTGAAAAATTAGGTGATATCGCCAAACTAAAAATTAAAGGAAAAACGGTGGTGGTTTTAAAGCCTAGCACCTACATGAATTTAAGCGGCAAAGCAGTTGTTTATTGGATGAAGAAAGAAAACATACAGGTAGACAACTTACTGATCATTACAGACGATTTAAACATCGATTTTGGCAAAATTCGCATTAAAGGTAAAGGAAGTTCAGGAGGTCATAACGGATTAAAAGATATCCAAGATAAATTTAATACAGGTGCCTATCCTCGTTTTAGGTTTGGTGTGGGTGCTGGATACTCAAAAGGACGGCAAGTTGACTTTGTGCTTAGCAAATGGAGCAAAGAGGAGGAAAGCGAAATGATAGAACGCATTCCAACAAGCGTTAATGCAGTGTCGTCATTTATTACTGCAGGTCTCGCTAACACCATGAATGAATTTAATGGGAAATAGACTTATTCCGTTTATCCTTTCGAAGCATACTATTACCAATAGTAGCCCGTTTACGAATTAAAATTATCGCAATAAAACACCCTTTTCTCCTTTCTTCTTCAATAGAAAAAGAAACCATAAACTATGGTTAAGCTTAATTTTTATAAATAAAAATCATCATTTTCTTTTACAGTAAACTCAAACAATAACTGGTATAAACACCTATGAACCGCCTATAACGTTAATATTAATTATCCGAAGCATGCCACTCGGCAAAGCTAGTTTCTGTTTCTTGAAGTTTTAAAGAATGTAATTTTATATTTTCAGGAAGCCGTTTCTTTATTTTATCTGCAAAATCAACAATCATCATTTCACTAGTAGGTTGGTAATCAACTAAAATAACATGATGATCTCTGTCTTGTAATTCTTTTGCTAGTTCAATATGCGGTGTATTTTGGTTAAATACGGTAGCGTGATCGAACAGGTCAACAATTTCTTCTTTAACAATTTTTTTAAGATCGGTAAAATCAATGACCATTCCATACTTAACATTAGAAGAATCTTCAATAGGTTGCCCTATTACTGTTACAGAGAGCTTGTAACTATGTCCGTGAACGTTTTTACATTTTCCATCATACCCGTATAGCGCATGGCCTGTTTCAAAAGAAAATTGCTTGGTAATCCTAATGGTACTCATATATGAATTTGTTTTTGGTAAGAGTCTTTATCTCCTCTTTCTAAATTTATTATAAAAATACACCACAACTAGCCCTAACGCCAAAACCAGAAATAAATAATTATCCATAAATCCTATTTTTCATTTTATTCGCCGAAAGTACGAATTTGTTTTACATCTTTCGATGAATCTTTATGAAAAACCCATTTATTCTATCATTAATGCCGTTTATAAAAAAACACTGCTGTTTTAACGTTTCTATTTAAACTTAATCAATGCCTTTTTGGTAAATTCTGAAAGTACTAATTTTCCAGAAATTTCAGCCTGCTCAAGAAGCAGTTTACCCCAGTTTTCAGTACCTATCCATAATGTTTTTTTCATTTGATCTAGTGCCTCTGGGTTGTATGAAGCCAATCTTTCTGTAAAAATTTCAACCTCTTTATCTAACTCTTCCATTGTTTCAAAAACGCGTGCATATAACCCTTTTTCTTTTGCCCAGTAGGCGTTTTTCCAGCTGGTTGCGTCTAAGGTCAGCTCTGCTAAACCACTTATTCCTACTTTTCGTTTTACCGCAGGAGCAATTACAAATGGCCCAATCCCAATGGTAAACTCTGACAATTTTATAGCCGCCTGCTCTGTGGCTAACACATAATCGCAAGCAGCCGCCAAACCAACGCCACCACCAACAGTTTTTCCTTGAACACGTCCTACAATTAATTTAGAACATCTTCGCATAGCATTAATGACATTGGCAAAACCAGCAAAGAATTTTTTCCCATCATCTAAGTTGTCAATAGCGACCAATTCATCAAAAGAAGCACCTGCACAAAAAGCTCTGTTTCCTTCAGATTTTAAAACAATAATAGCCACATCCTTATTGTTTGATAATTGATCAAACTCATTCGCTACTCTTTCTAATAATTCACTAGGAAATGAGTTGCTAGCCGGATGACCAAATTCAACTGTTGCTATGTTATTTTCAATTTTCGTATATAAACTTCCATTAGGTCGTGTTGTTGTCATTTCTTTTATTTTTTTATCAAAAATACGGAATTTGTAGGGTTTTACAGCGTCAGTTAGCGACTTGCTAATTTGCTTTTAAGAAGGGTACAAATTTGTTTCTAAATATAAAAATCAAAGGAATGCTTCGCGCTATAATCCAACCATAAAATGCGATCCATATCGCATATAACTTATAATCTAAGTGGTCAAATACTACTAAAATTGGTATAAACACAAAGGTGGTAGAAATCAATAATATGTTTCGCAAATATTTAACTTCTCCTAAGCCTTTAAACATCCCGTCGTAAATAAAAGCAACAGCACAAATAGGTTGCATTAACAAGATAATCCAAAAACTGCTGTAAAACTGTTCCAATACGAGCGTTTCTTGTGTGAATATTCTTCCTATAAAAGAATAAAATATAAAGCCCAGTGAAGCAAGAACACCTCCAAAAATTAATCCGTAAATAATTAATTTTTTACCTAATTCTAATAAGGTTGTATAAGCTTTCGCTCCTCGTAATTTTCCAGATAAAATATTTCCAGCGCTTGCATAACCATCAATCATAAAAGCCCCCATTAACCAGAGGTTTAAGCCAATCGTATACGCGGCAATATATTCTTTACCATAAGTAGCCGCATAAGAGGTTGCAAAATACAAGGCTACGTTTAACGCAATAGTACGAACAAACAAGTTCGCAATCATCACTACAAATCGAGGAATTTCCTTATTAAAAGGCATTGTAAAACGAAGCGTCACCATTGTTTTTGTCAATAACAAATAGGTAGCCATTAGCGCCATGCTTAGTTGTGCAAAAACACTTGCATATGCGGCTCCTTCAATGTTCATCGCTGGAACATAATTTTCTATACCATACACTAATACCACGTCTAAAACTATATTAATAATGGTTCCTACGATTGCTATTAACATAGGGTAATAGGTGTTTTGTAAGCCTCTAAACACACCAAAAATGGCAATTACAAATAAGGTGAAAGGAAAACCAAATACTCTAATTTTATAATAGTCAATAGCAAAATCTAAAATAGTTCCTTGGGCATTATAAAATTGAAAAATTTCTTTTGCAAATGGATAGCTTATTCCTAGAATAAACAAACTTGTTGTGACCACTAAAACCAATGCTTGCGCAGGTAAGTCTTGAATTTCATCCAATTTATTGGCCCCTAAGTATTGTGATACTATTGATGATATTGCGCTTCGTGTTTGACCAAATACCCAAATAAGCATCGATAAAAAGGCGCCTACAATTCCTATAGCCGCAATACTTTCTGTTGCATTCGTGTCTATGTTTCCCACTATAGCTAAATCGGTAGTAGACAGTAATGGTTCAGCAACACCAGCAATGAGTGCTGGAATGGCTAATTTATTAATTCGCTTGAAGCTTATATCGCGGTTCATACTACAAAACTAATTCATAACAATAAAATGAGTGTTCTTTTATTCGTGAAAAATACACTTCGCCCGTTTTTACATAGCCTCTTTTAGAATAGAAGCGTATGTTTCTTTGATTTTGTGAAAATGTATCTAATCGCACGGATTGGAAATGATGTTCTTTTGCATAGTTTTCGGCGAAATTCATTAACGTTTGTGCAAATCCTTTTCCCTGATAAGCTGGGTGTATGGCTAAACGATGTATGTATATATTTCTTTTGTTAGGAGTTAACCATGCCACTGTTTTATACTCTTCATCCATAAAAGTAGAAATAGTAATGCACCCAATTATGGTGTTATCGACTTCTAAAATGTGTAATTCTTTTCGTTCAGCATCACGCGAAAAAGCTTCTTTTGAAGGATATTTTTCATTCCATTGAAAAATGCCTTTTTTCACTAAGTCTCTTCCGCAAGCCAAGGTGATAACTAATAGATCGTCTATATCGCTAAGCCTTCCTTTTCGTAGGTTCATACATTCTATTTTTTCACCAACATCCGCTTAATTTCATTAAGTTTCATTAGCGCTTCTATAGGGGTTAGAACATCTATATTGGTGGTCAAAATTTCATCTCTCAAGTTCTCAAGTAAAGGATCGTCTAATTGAAAAAAGCTTAGTTGCATTTCTTCATTATGAACACCCTTAAGCGTGTCTTTTACTTCTTTTTGTGAGTGATTTTCTTCTAGTTGTTTTAGAATTTTGTTGGCTCTACGAATTACCATAGTTGGCATTCCTGCTAATTTCGCTACATGGATTCCAAAACTGTGGTTGCTTCCTCCTGCTACCAATTTTCTTAAAAAAATGATGCTGTCTTCAAGTTCTTTTACCGATACATTAAAGTTCTTTACCCGTTCAAAAGTAGTGGTCATTTCATTGAGCTCGTGGTAATGCGTTGCAAATAGTGTTTTAGCTTTTGAAGGGTGTTCGTGCAAATATTCGGCAATCGCCCACGCAATCGAAATACCATCATATGTAGAGGTACCGCGTCCTATTTCATCTAACAATACTAGGCTTCTTTCAGAAATATTGTTTAAGATAGATGCTGTTTCGTTCATCTCAACCATAAAGGTCGATTCTCCCATTGATATGTTGTCACTAGCTCCTACTCTGGTAAAAATTTTATCTACCAAACCAATACGGGCATTTTGTGCTGGAACATAACTTCCCATTTGTGCCAATAAAACAATTAAGGCTGTTTGACGTAGTATTGCTGATTTACCAGACATATTAGGCCCAGTAATCATAATTATTTGTTGTTGATTTCGGTTTAAAACAACATCATTCGCTATATATTCATCGCCTATAGGTAGCTGTTTTTCAATAACTGGATGGCGACCGTTTTTGATTTCAATATCTGTGCTTTTATCAATAACTGGACGCACGTAATTATTGTCTATTGCCAAGGTAGCAAACGATAATAAACAGTCTATTTGTGCAATTAACTGTGCGTTTTGTTGTATGGGTTGTACAAAACCAATGATATAATTTACTAGCTCTGCAAAAATCTCTGCCTCTAGTTGTTGTATTTTTTCTTCAGCGCCTAAAATTTTAGTTTCATATTCTTTTAGCTCTTCTGTTATATAACGCTCAGCGTTTACAAGCGTCTGTTTGCGAATCCATTCTTCCGGTACTTTGCTCTTATGTGTATTTCTAACTTCTATATAATATCCAAAAACGTTATTAAAGGCTATTTTTAAACTCGGAATTCCTGTTTGCTCGGATTCGCGAGTCAACATATTGTCTAAGTACTCTTTTCCAGAGTTTGCTATACTCCGCAATTCATCTAATTCGTCAGAAACACCATCGGCAATCGCATTTCCTTTATTAATGTTTACTGGCGCATCATCAAAAATAGTTGTGGTAATTTTTTCAATGAGCTCTTTACAGTCATTCAATTGTTTCCCTATAAGCTTTACAGAAGGGTTCTTGCTTTTTTCAGCAACCTCTTTAATAGGTAAAATTGCTTTTAACGAGTTTCTAAGTAATGCTGTTTCTCTCGGAGAAACCTTTCCTGTAGCTACTTTAGAAATTAAGCGCTCTATGTCAGAGATTTGTTTCAATTGATAGCTTACCGTATCTAAAAACGAATCATTGTCAATTAAAAACTTCACCAATTCATGGCGGTGCTTAATCGCGTCTAACTCTTTTAAAGGTAATGCCAACCAACGTTTTAACAACCTTCCTCCCATAGGAGAAATAGTTTTATCGATAATGTTTAATAATGAAACCGAATTCAAAGAATTACCACCATATAGTTCTAAATTCTTAATGGTAAAACGATCCATCCAAACATAATTATCTTCAGCTATTCGGCCAATAGATTGTATATGTTCTAACTTATTATGTTGTGTTTCTGAAAGATAATACATGGCTGCTCCACCAGCAACAATTCCTTGTTCTAGCTCATCAACTCCAAAACCTTTTAAATTCTTTACTTTAAAATGATTTGTTAACGTTTCAAAGCCATAGTCTTTTTGAAACACCCAATCATCTAAATAAAAGCTGTGGAATCTATTGGTAAACAGTTCTAAAAAACGTTGTTTAAACTGTTTCTGCACCAATACTTCGCTTGGTGAAAAATTCTGTAGTAATTTATCAATATACTCTTCATTTCCTTGAGCTATCAAAAACTCACCTGTAGAAACGTCTAAAAAAGATATTCCGATTAACTTTTTTCCAAAATGAACCGCTGCTAAAAAATTATTAGATTTCGATTGTAATATATCGTCATTTAAAGCTACCCCTGGTGTCACTAGCTCTGTAACGCCTCGCTTTACAATTTTTTTGGTCATTTTCGGATCTTCCAACTGATCACAGATAGCCACCCGAAGCCCCGCTTTTACCAATTTGGGTAAATAGGTGTTTAACGAATGATGAGGGAATCCTGCCAAGGCTGTTTCACTCTCGCTACCAGCTCCTCTTTTGGTTAAAATAATACCTAATATCTCAGAAGCTTTTATGGCGTCTTCACCAAAGGTTTCATAAAAATCGCCCACCCTAAATAGTAACATCGCGTCTGGATATTTTGACTTAATTCCGTTATACTGTTGCATTAGGGGGGTTACCTTTTTTGCCTTTGCTTTTGCCAAGTTTTTGGATTTTTTCTGTTAGTTTTGCGAAGATAGAAAAAAGTGGTTAGTTCATAAATGAATCCATTTGAAAATGTAGTAATATTTCACTGATTGTCTGTCATTACGAGAAGATACTATGAAATACGCTCCTTTTAAGTACGTAACAGCTTTGCCGCTGGTTTAGAGATTGTTTCCTTGAAATCGAAATGACTAATTAAAAATCACTTTATACAGTAGTAATAATACATCATAAATGAGAAAGCTTAAAAACAATGAACTAGGACGCATTAGCGTTGATGAATTTAAACAAACAACCAAAACGCCAATTATTGTAGTTTTAGATAATATTAGGAGTTTAAATAATGTTGGTTCCGTTTTTAGAACTTCAGATGCTTTTTTAATTGAAAAGGTTTATTTGTGTGGTATTACAGCGACACCTCCTAATAAGGAAATACATAAAACTGCTTTAGGGGCTACTGAATCTGTTACTTGGGAATATGTTGAAGATACTTTAGATTTGGTAACGCGTTTAAAAAATGAGCAGGTTAGCGTTTTGTCTATAGAGCAAGCTGAAAATAGTACTATGCTCGACGCTTTTACACCTGAAGTAAATCAAAAATACGCAGTGGTTTTTGGAAATGAAGTTAAGGGCGTGCAACAAGATGTTGTTTCTGCCTCAGACAGCTGCATTGAAATACCTCAACTAGGCACTAAACATTCTTTAAACATTGCTGTTAGTTGCGGGGTTGTTTTATGGGATTTATTTACGAAAATGAATAGAGGCTCTTCTTGTTAAAAACTTTATATAGGTGTAGTTCAAATACCACCAAAAATCACAAATGTTCATGTTTAGTTATTTAGTGTATTGCTACTAAATTAAACCCGAATTATGCATCATTCATGATAAAAACAGTCTTTCTAAAGATGTTTATTTTTGCCCTGTTTAAAAAACTCAAACAACTTTTTTCTGAGATTATTCATATAAAAATTAGACTTTAACATTTAATTTACAGATATTTAAGAAATCATAGCTGTATCTGTTATATTTTTCGTAACCTGTGTTAATTACGAAAATGTACATTAAAAAACACATACCTTCGAGCTTAAGTTATAACAAGTATTTAAGTGCCTTTTTTCTATACGTACAATTAACAATAATAGTCTCCTTATGAAGAATGCAGAAACAACACCTGAGTGTAAATTTAAAATCCTGTTTTTTATTATATTTTGTTTTTTGTGCAGTTTTCAGTGCAAACTGCACAGTCAAAACAAAAAACCTTTATCTACTAAAAAGAAATTTACGATAAGCGGCTATATAAAAGAGTCGGGCAGCCTAGAACACCTTCCCGTAGTTTCAATATACATTCCGAACAGTGCGGTTGGAACAACCACAAATGACTACGGTTTTTATTCACTAACACTTCCAAAAGGGATACACGAATTAGTAGTATCTTATGTTGGGTATACCACCATCAAAAAGACCGTTGATCTAAAAGAAAACATACAGTTAAACCTCAACATGAACTTAAATACGGAAGTTCTTGATGAAATAATTATTACAGCTAACACAGAAATAAAAGAAAGTCAGGTTTCGCAAATGAGCAGGATAAGGCTAAATCCAAAAGATATTGAAAGTATTCCTTCTATACTAGGAGAAAAGGATATAATCAAAACACTACAGTTATTACCAGGAATACAAAGGGGAAATGAAGGTACATCTGGTTTCTTTGTAAGAGGTGGAACTCCTGATCAAAATCTAATCATATTAGATGATGCTCCGGTATATAACTCCAATCACTTGTTTGGTTTTTTATCTGTATTTAACGGTGACGCCATAAAGTCCATTGAAATATTTAAAGGGGGATTTCCTGCTAGGTTCGGAGGTAGGTTATCATCAGTACTAAAAATTGATACAAAAAACGGTAATAAAGAAAAGTTGAAAGGCAAAGTAAATATTGGTTTAATCTCATCATCATTAGTTTTAGAAGGCCCTATTAACAAGGGAAAAACCTCTTTTTTGTTTAGCGGAAGACGTACCTATATTGATGTATTACTAAAACCTTTTTCAAAAGGTTCAGAAAGTTCATTATTTTATTTTACCGATTTGAATTTTAAAATTCACCATGTTTTTAACGATAAAAACAAACTGTTTTGGAGTAATTATTACGGTAGTGATGACTTTTCATCAAAATATAACGATTTTAACACTCAAGTTTCATGGGGTAATATTACTTCTACATTAAGATGGAATCATCAGTTTAATGATAAGTTTTTTTCGAATACTTCTCTTATTTTTAGTAATTATAATTTTAATATTAAGGATGAGCAAAATTTTGAGAATGACCGTACTCTTTTTAAGCTAAGTTCTGGGATTAATGATTATGGTTTTAAAATAGACTTCGATTATTACCCAATTCCCGAGCATTCTATCAAGTTTGGAGCAACCACTACCTATCATAACTTTACTCCAAAACAATCAAAAAATGAACAAACAGGAAAAGAAAGTACAGAATATAAGCAAAATATAAAGTCTTTAGAAAGTGCTATTTATGCAGAAGACGATTGGAAAATATCAAAATTTCTAAGTTTTTCTGGCGGAATACGGTTAACACATTTTAAGCATAAGGTCAAAAATTACTTAAATTTTGAGCCTAGGGCCACAATTTCCTGGAACATAAAACCAGACCTAGCGGTCAAAACATCGTACTCAAAAATGAATCAGTATGTTCATTTGTTGTCTAATTCTGGCGCTGGTTTACCAACGGATCTTTGGGTTACTTCTACTGAAAAATTGAAGCCACAAAGCTCTGAGCAGTACGCGCTAGGAGTTATTAAAGACTTTGTAAACAAAGACTATTCTGTTTCTCTTGAAGGATATTATAAAAAAATGGACAATATTATTTCCTATAAAGAGGGAACTTCTTTTTTATTACTCAGTGATTTAGATTCTGGTAAAGAACTTAATTGGGAAGATAGCATTACAACTGGACAAGGATGGGCATATGGAACAGAGTTATTGCTACGAAAAAACACAGGAAAACTGACTGGATGGTTCGGGTACACATTATCATGGTCTGACAGGCAGTTTAATGAATTAAACAGAGGAAACCGTTTTTTTTCTAAATATGATAGAAGACATGATTTATCCTTGGTAGGTGTTTACAAGCCTTCTAAAAAAATTGTCTTATCCGGGTCATGGGTGTTTTCAAGTGGTAATAATTATAATTTAATAGATAAAAAAGCATTAACGAATACTAATAATTTTTTAATTCCTGCTAATTATTATGAAACTATAAATGGTTTCTTAACCGAGCGAAATAACTTTAGAGGTGAAAATTACCATAGATTAGATTTAGGAATACAACTTCATAAAAAGCTAAGTAAAAAAACGGAGCGATTTTGGGAGTTTTCTGTATATAATATTTATGCAAGAAAAAACCCTTTTTTTTATTATTATAATAATGAAGATTTAAAGCTTAAAAAAGTAACTTCTCTTCAATTTGTCCCGTCTGTCAGTTACACCTATAAATTTTAACAAACATGAACTATTTAAAACATATTACTTTAGGAATACTTTGTATAGCATTAACTAGTTGTGAAAGCAATTTTGATGTAAGTCACTTATTGGATCAAAAACAATTTACCGTTATCAATGGGTTCCTCTCTCCTCAGGATGCTATATTGAAGGTTCAAATCTCTAAATCAATACCTATAAATGATACTTCAACAATTGATGATTTAGTTATTACCAATGCTTTGGTTACCATTTCTGATGAGCATGATAATATGGTAAATTTACTATACTCAAATACTTCACACAGCTACGAGGTTTCAGCATCAGATTTACCAATTATTGCAGAAAAAAAATATTTTCTTTTAGTAGAGATAGAAGGAAAAACATATAAAGCTTCTTGCCAAATTCCATCAGAACCCGTAAAAAATGTTACGCTTGAAGTGCAAGATTATGTTTCTCAATCAAACTTCAAAAATCGTCTAAAAATAGAGTTTGAAGACGTAAAGAATACAAGAAATTACTATGTTATTGGCGTATCGGATAATGTTTTCATGGGTGGTTTCGATTTTGATTATTATACTTTTTCCACCGATCATTCGTTAGAGAACCAAACTATTACCTCTTACGAAGAGTTTAGTATTAATGATCAACTAATGACTAAAGTTGAAGTTCGTATCGCTAATTCAGAAAAAATACTATACGATGCTCTTAAATCAATTGATTCGAACCATTATTATGAAGGGATCCTCTTCTACGATAGCGCTATTGCACCTACTAATATTGAAGGAGAAAATGCAGTAGGTGTTTTTGCAGGATATCAATTAACAACAGCTGAAGAGTCCTTTTAAAAAATAAAGAACAATGTCTTGTTACACCTACTTCTCGTGTTCCTCGAGATCTTTTGTTAAATCTAATTTTCTTAAAGTTGGGTTAAGCACCCCTGTTGTAACTACCGTAAGCAACGTCATCGTTCCTCCAAAAATAACCGCTGTTACAGTACCCATCAATTTCGCTGTTAAACCACTTTCAAGAGCTCCTAATTCATTTGAAGACCCCACAAACATAGAGTTTACAGACGATACTCTTCCTCGCATATGATCTGGTGTTTTTAGTTGTAATATTGTTTGTCTAATAACCATAGAAATACCATCGGTAACACCACTAAAAAACAATGCTACTAATGACACCCAAAATATGGTTGATGCTCCAAAAACAATAATACATACACCAAAACCAAAAATAGCACTTAACAGCTTCATTCCTGCATTTTTACTAATCGGTAAATAGGCTGTAATCAACATAGTTAAAAAAGCCCCCACAGCAGGAGCCGCTCTCAATACTCCAAAACCTTTAGCGCCAACTTCTAAGATATCTTGAGCAAAAATAGGTAATAAAGCAATGGCACCACCAAAAAGAACAGAGATCATATCTAAAGTTATGGCACCTAAGATCGCTTTTGTTTTAAATACAAATGTTATTCCCTCTTTTAAACTTCTCGACATTGGCTCCCCTTTTTTATGATTCATAATGGGTTTTCTCTTTATAAAGAATACCATAAAAAATGAAAATAATACGAAGGCAAAAACAATACAAAGTGAAAGGTTTACACCAATAAGGTAAATCGTATATCCAGCAAAAGCAGGTCCTAAAACACTTGCTATTTGCCATGTTGTACTGCTCCACGTAGCTGCGTTTGGATATAACTTTTTAGGTACAATTAACGCAATTAATGAAAAAATTGTTGGTCCAAAAAACGAACGTAAAAAACCACCAAAAAAAACAAGTGAATATATAGCATATAACACTGTTTTAGAATTAGAGCCCTCTAAAACATCGGGTCTTGTTAAAAAATACAAGCCTAAACTAATTAAAGAAAACAAGGCAATACATAGTGCTAGTAGATTCCGTTTTTCTTTTTGGTCAACAATATGACCCGCAAATAAGGCCATGGAAAATGCGGGTATAAATTCAAAAGCACCGATTAACCCTAGGCTCCAAGGGTCTTTTGTAAGTGAATATACCTGCCATTCAATTATTATAAACTGCATTGACCAAGCAAATACCAATACAAATCGTACTAATAAAAAAATATTAAACTCTTTTATTCTAAGAGAAGCATACGGGTCTTTTTTCTCCATTATTTTACTACTAGTTCAGTTTTAAATCCATTAAAATGGCAAATGTTTCATTTACGTCTTGTTCTTTAACAACAATAGTCATTTCATGAGTAGTTGATATTACTTCCTGAACAGCAATATTGGCCCAAGCAAATTGTTTCAATATAAAATAGTAAACTCCTGATTGTTCGAGATTCTCCTTGGGTAGTTTAATCGTTATTGAAGCCAAATCACTTACATTGGTTATCAAAACTTCACTTTTAAAAATATCTTCTACAAAAGGTTGCAAATTTTTACTCGTAACGATATTCGTTTCAAAAATCCCCTGGGATACAGTTAAAAAGTAATCATTGCTGTCTGCTGATTTACTTAATATTTTAGCAATCTCTTTCAATAACGAAGTCGTGTTTTTAAAAGTAAAATCACATAAATCAGATCGTACAATTACGTCACCTAAGTCTAAGGCTAGTTTTTTTATGTTCTTTCTAATACGTAATTCATTTACGGGCGACAACCTATTAATCGCCATCATAACGGCTCCTACTTTTATTTCTTTTTTAAGTAATTTAGACACCTCTGGTAGAATCTCTCTTGCTAATGAAGACACATTAATTAACTTTTCATTCAATGCCTCTTCAATAAATGGAGTTTTTCTTATAGTAGTTTCAACGGCCTCTTGAATTGTTTTCATTTTTGTTAAATTTTAAACTAAAAGTAATAAAAATATTTAAGCTGTAATAATATACTTTTTTTTTCTTTAGAATATATTTTACAAAAAAGTTTGTATATCAGAATTTTAACCTAAATTTGTTGCTATTGTTATTTTATATAAAACCAATATACAACTCATATTATTAGAAGCGATTGATGTGGACTTCTTATTTTATAAGAAGGGTTATTTGTACAAATGCAAACAACTAATCTAATCTATTTGTTAACTTTTTAAACTCATCTTTCGCTTCTTTTTTATCGTATAAAACATTAAAGACGGCATCGATAATAGGAGTTTTTGCTCCATTTTCCTTTTTGATTTTGTAAGCACTCTTCGTTGCGTAATACCCTTCTGCAACCATGCTCATTTCAAACATTGCTGATTTTACTGTATATCCTTTTCCAATCATATTTCCAAACATTCTGTTTCTACTAAAAACAGAGTAACCCGTTACTAATAAATCACCTAAGTATGCAGAGTTATTAATATTACGTTTCATTTTATGAACTTTCTTTATAAAACGTTTCATTTCTCTAATACCATTACTCATCAATACTGATTGAAAATTATCACCATATCCTAAACCGTGAGCAATTCCTGCGGCTATAGCATAAATATTTTTAAGCATGGCTGCATATTCTGTGCCAATAATATCATCTGATATTTTTGTTTTTATATACCTTCCGGCAATGAACTTACTCAAGTCTTTGGCTTTCTCCTGGTCTTGACAGGCTAGTGTCAAATAAGACAATCGTTCCATGGCAACTTCTTCAGCATGGCATGGCCCTGTTACAACACCAATATTTTCATATGGTATTTTATACGTGTGATGAAAGTGTTCACCAACAATAAGACCAGACTCCGGCACAATACCTTTAATCGCGGAAAAAACTATTTTATGTTCTAATGATACTGTAATTTTATCTAATTCCGATTTCAAAAATGCTGATGGTATCGCAAAAATTAACACATCATAATTTTCTACAATATAATCGGCTTCATTTGATAGGTCTAGTTGTTCAGGGTGTAATTCAGCAGAACTTAAATAACTAGGATTATGTTTGTTTCGTTTTATATGTTCAATAGCATATATACTTCGCATATACCATCCTATCGTATCTAAATTTTCGGAAAGCATTTTAACAATAGCTGTTGCCCAACTTCCGCCTCCTAACACGGCTATTTTTTGTGTACCTTTCATTTAGTGTTTTGTTTATAAATGCTAAATTAATAAATCTGTCAACTACAATCTAAAACTTATGGTTATTATATTTGACCTCGAAAACATATTTAACAATGAACGTACAAATTATAAACAAATCTAAACATCAAATTCCTGCTTATGAAACAGAAGGTTCTGCAGGAATGGACTTACGTGCTAATATTGAAGAGCCAATTACATTAAAGCCTCTAGAGAGAACTATTGTAAAAACAGGCTTGTTTATTGCGCTTCCTGTTGGTTATGAAGCACAGGTGCGCCCTAGAAGTGGCTTAGCTGCCAAAAACGGAATTACAGTTTTAAATTCACCCGGCACTATAGATGCAGATTATAGAGGGGAAATAGGTGTGATTTTGGTAAACGTATCTAATAGCGACTTTACCATTAAAGATGGTGAGCGCGTTGCACAATTAATTATTGCAAAACACGAACGTGTTCATTGGCAAGAAGTTACTCTTTTAGATGAAACCGAACGAGGTACGGGCGGATTCGGTAGTACTGGTGTTTAAATTATACGTATTATCACTTGAACTTAGGGTAATCAAATAACAAATGGTATTAATTTTTTATAAACTTGATTCATTCTTCGAAACCTATCGTGCAATAATTCGAAATCTAAAAAACAATGTGAATAGTATTGGTATCCCATACTTTTATAAAACTCAAGAGCTTGAGGCTGTTTATCCATAACATCTAACCAAATCAATTCATATTGTTTTTTTAATGCTTCGGTTTCTAACCAATGGATTAGTTTTTTGCCAATTCCTTTACCTTGAACCTTTGGATGCAAGTAAATTCTATGCAACTTTAATGCCTTTTTATTAAAACCTGTTAATTGTTTATCCCATATAATTCTGAAGTTTCCAACCCGCTCACCATTGAAGTGAATAAAATAATATGTTGTGTTTATTTCAGAAAGTTCTTTTCGAATATTTTCTATTGAATATTGCATTTGTACATACCACTCACCAGCGTCTTTCCAAAAATGATTATAAGCATCAATATATATTTCATTCATTAACTCAAAAAGTACTTCAGCTTCTGAATTTAAAATGGTTTTTAGTTGAATATCTTCTGAAATATAAATCATTTATAATTTGTTAAAAATATAAAAGCTGGTGAATAATTGTCACCAGCTTTTAAATAATAATTGTTTGAACTTTTAATTTAAATCTACTTCTATTCCTGATTTTCAATAGCTTCTTTTATTTTATTTTCAAGCTCATCCATTAGTTCAGGGTTATCTTTTATGATTCCTTTTACAGCATCTCTTCCCTGACCTAATTTAGTGTCACCGTAACTAAACCATGACCCACTTTTCTTTATAATTCCATACTCAACACCAATATCCAAAACTTCACCAACTTTTGATATACCTTCTCCATACATTATATCAAATTCAGCTTGTTGAAATGGTGGTGCTACTTTGTTTTTAACAACTTTTACTTTCGTGCTATTACCAATAACCCTATCGCCATCTTTTATTTGAGTTCTTCTACGTATATCCAAACGAACTGAAGCATAAAACTTTAAAGCATTACCCCCTGTTGTCGTTTCAGGATTACCAAACATCACTCCAATTTTTTCACGTAATTGGTTAATAAAAATAACCGTACAATTTGTTTTACTTATCGTTCCTGTCAATTTACGCAATGCCTGAGACATTAATCGTGCGTGAAGCCCCATTTTAGAGTCTCCCATTTCACCTTCAATTTCTGATTTTGGTGTCAATGCAGCCACCGAATCAATAACAACGATGTCAATAGCTCCTGAACGAATTAAATTATCAGCAATTTCAAGTGCTTGCTCACCATGGTCCGGTTGCGAAATAATCAAGTTATCAACATCTACTCCTAAATTTTCAGCGTAAAAACGATCAAATGCGTGTTCCGCATCTATAAACGCAGCAATTCCACCGGCTTTTTGAGATTCTGCAATTGCATGTATGGTTAAGGTTGTTTTACCCGATGATTCAGGTCCGTAAATTTCTATAACTCTACCTCTAGGATATCCTCCTACACCCAAAGCTAAATCCAAACCTAATGATCCTGATGAAATCGCGTCAACATCTTCTATTTGACTGTCACCTAATTTCATTACTGTACCCTTACCGTAGGTTTTATCTAATTTATCTAGTGTAAGTTGAAGCGCTTTTAATTTTGCTTCCTTCTCTTTGTCTGCTGCCATAAAATCTGCTAAAATTATTAAAAAATAAGAGCTGCTAATTTATAAAAAACTAGATAGTTTATCGCGATATTGAACAAGTTTTTTACCATCAAAAAAAAACATATAATAACATTGTTCTTTAGTCATTAATTTATCTTGTGAATTACAAAAATTATACGATGTTTTTACTCCTAATACTAGTTGCAGTATTGGTTTTCCTTTCTCCAAATCGTGATCAAGCTAGTTATTGGTTATAGAGCCAATATGCTTGTTTTTATAAAACATAGTGCCTTTTTAGGTTTAATTACCTTAATATTATTTATTTAAAATAAAATTGTTATACCTATTTTTCCCCTATTACCATTTTTATAGGACTCGTATACTACTATTTTTGGTAGAAATATAATTTCTATATATGCATCAAACCGATAATCGTTTATTAACATAACGATTACGTTGTAGCAAAAAATAATAACTTATAATAAACATATCTTTATATTTGAAAAAAAGTTAAATAATGATTTTAGTAGCTGACGGCGGTTCAACAAAAGTAGATTGGGTTGCTATAGATAATAATAAAAACGAAGTGTTTAGAACCAATACTTTGGGGCTAAACCCTAACGTTGTTTCCTCGTTGGAATTGCAAACAAGAATGAAAAATTCTAAGGAATTAAAAACACATAAAGATTTAATAACCGAAATATATTTTTATGGAGCTGGATTAGGAACTTCAACTCCAACAAAAATACTCACAGAAATTTTAAAAAACTTTTTTACAAACACAACTAAAATAGTCGTTGAAGAAGATATTTTGGGTGCTGTTTACGCCTCGGCCAAAAATAGCAAAGCTATCGTATGTATCTTAGGAACCGGTGCAAACAGTTGTTATTATAATGGAGATACTGTAGAATGTATTGCCCCTTCTTTAGGATACATTATTATGGATGAAGCCAGCGGTAATTATTTTGGAAAACGCTTACTAAGAGATTATTTCTATAAAAAAATGCCTACTAAAATAGCTGCTCTTTTTAACGATGAATTTGATTTAACTCCAGATGTCATAAAATTCAACTTGTATAAAGTTGATAACCCAAATAAATACCTAGCTTCTTATGCAAAATTTATGTTTGATCACCAAGAAGATTCATATGTAAAAGATTTAGTAAAAAGCGGATTCAAACAATTTTTTATGTATCATGTTTTAAACTACAACAAAAGTAAAGATACCCCTATATATTTTATTGGTTCAATCGCATATTACTTCAAAAATTTACTCCATGAAGTTGCGCATGAAAACGGGGTAAAAATTGCAGAAATCATCGCAAAACCTATCGATAATTTAATAGAGTATCACAAAAATATTTTGATATAATGCACTTTTTATAAGTGTATTAAAAAAGGTAAACTTAGTGTTTACCTTTTTTAATTATTAATTTTTTATCATTTTAATATGCGCAATATCATCTTCAAAATATTCTTCTCCTACAACTTCAAAACCATGAGAAGTATAAAAGTTAACTAAATATAACTGAGCTGAAATGGTAATAGTAGTATCACTATAATTACTATAAATAGCATCTATAGAAGCTTTGACTAAATCATGACCGTAACCATGTTTACGTTCTGAATATGGAATAAGAATCCTACCAAAACTTGGGGTATCAAAATATTCTCCACCGTCAAATAAACGAGCATAAGCAATAATTTTATCATCTTTTACTCCAATAACATGTAGTGCTGTTTGATCTTTGTAATCCAAATCTTGATACACACAGTTTTGCTCTACAACAAACACTTCTGATCGTAAATGAAGTATTTCATACAATTCAGAAGTAGTTAACTCTTGAAATGTTCTTACTTTAAACATCATTAATTATCGGAAGCAATTTTATTAACTCTATTTTTATGACGACCACCTTCAAACTCTGTAGACAAAAACGTTTTTACAAAACTCAAAGCTTGTTGCAACGACACAAAACGCGCTGGAATTGTTAAAATATTAGCATCATTATGTTGACGTGTTAACTCAACTAACTCAGTATTCCAACATAAAGCCGCTCTCACTCCTTGATGTTTATTTGCGGTCATTTGAGCACCATTCCCACTACCACACAAAATAATACCCAACGCTGCCTGTCCTGTTTCAACTGCTTCCGCTGTTGGATGTATTGTGTCCGGATAATCCATACTATCACCAGTATTCGTTCCAAAATTGATGACTTTGTACCCTAATTCTTCTAATAATTTAATAATTTCAAATTTATATTCAGTACCCGCATGATCGTTACCAATCGCAATTGTCATAGTTTATTGATTTTAATTTAGTTAAGACAACAAAAATAACGTTATTAACGGTTATCAACAGTAATTAACAATGCTTTTTTTTAGTTTCTTAATAACTCACTTATTATAAACGTCTTAACCTGTATTACTAAAATGTTAAGAACTAATTGTATGTTTTAAAAAAAAGATTTGATTTTTCATAAAAAAATTACAATACAAGATTGCATTCCATATACGCAACTTTATTTATGATTTTTTAACGAACATTTATCAACATAAAATTTACATGTTGTTTACATTAAAAAATAAAAAGTAATTCATGCTAATCAGTTAACTTGTGTTTATAACTTTTGTTAATAACTCAAATTCAATTGTGGTTTTTAGCGAATTAAAGCTCTAATAACTTGTTCATTTTTTTTAATAAGTGGTAAAAGCAACTATTACTTTGTTTTTTTACTCTACATATTCACAAGCTATTATAATCATTATCTTTTTTTTAAATTTAAAAATTCTTTTATGATAATAATATATAATGTTAATAACAGTAAAATTGTATTATTTGTATTGATTTTAAAAGTTAATTTTTGTGAGTACATGAGTATAGAAGATCTCAAAAATAACTAGTAATATAGTACAGTTTATATTATACCTTGTTTTTGACAAGATATATACTGTCTTTTACTGTGATTGTTTTATTGGTTGTAGGCTTCTTTAAAGTTTTATCAATACTCACAACAGTTACAATAATACCTGTAATAAAAATACACAGAAATAATGCTATTATTTGTCGTAAGTTTTTCATTTTTAACACTCTTTCATTTATATAGACGATAAATTTTAAGAAATGTTACAATTTTTTTAAGATTTTTTTAACTAAAATTAAGATTTGTTAATTACAAACTGGATGGCTTGTTTAAGTATGGAGACGTTAACTTGACCTGTACCTATGAGTTCACCATCAGCTTCAATAAATACTTCTGACTCTAATAATACGGGAGTTACTAATACTTTTGTTGAAGTATAGGTATCTACTTTTTTATGATGTATTATTAATCCATTGTATAGTTTTCTTAAATTTAGTATCAAGTCAATGAAAGATAGATTCTTAGCAATAGTAATATCTATTAAACCATCGGAAACATCTTTAAACTTAGTTAAGCGCATTCCACCTCCCGAATATTGACAAATTCCAAACAAAATCATCAAACATTTGCTTTTAATAACCTTATTATTAATTTCAATACTAAAAGGATTTTTTTTGTAGAATAGTAATCCGGAAATTCCACTTAAAATGTAGGCAATAGGGCCAAGATGTTTCAATTTATGTAATTTATTAACAACGTAGGCATCGTATCCTATACCAGCCACATTATGAAAATAAGCCTTGGTGTTTTTTAATTCTAAATATCCTATATCTTGATATATGGTTTGTTGTTGTTTTATGAATGAAACAGCTCTTTTTATATCGTTAGGTATTTTATGGGTTTTAATCCAATCATTACCAGTACCTAAAGGAATTACTCCAACGGTGATATTGTTTGTAGCGATTATCTTTTGGCACATGATTCCATTGATTATATGATGTAAAGTACCATCACCGCCAACCGAAATAATATATCTATAGCCTTTTTTAATAGCATTATAAACCAATGAAACTTCATGTTTGTGGTGGGTTGTCATAGCAAATCTATAATCGATATTATGTATGTTTAGTTCATGTTTAATTTTGTTCCATAACTTTTTAAAGTTTTTGTTACCAGCGGTTGGATTAGCAATGACATACCAGATTGTTTTCATTTAAAATTAGTTAAAAATTGCAGTAAAATACGAAAATGAATTTATAACACTTTTTAAGAAGATAGGCAATTAATTTATTTGTATTTTGCCATAAATTTTATAAGACGTAAGATTAATGACTAGAAAGAAAAAAATCTACAAGAAAAAGGGTAAGGTTATTAAAGATTTGACCCGTAATATTTTCAAAATACTTAATCAAGATAGCAGTAAACATTATAATTATAAGCAAATATCCTCCAAATTAGGTATCAATGATTCTGATGGAAAGAGCCAAATTCTACAAAAATTAGTAGAACTTACTGCAAACAAAAAAATACTGGAGGTTGAAAGAGGAAAATATCAAATTAATGAAGATCGAAAATATCACATTGGTAAATTAGATGTTACTACTAATGGAAACGCATATTTTATATGTGATGATTTTCAAGACGATGTTTTTGTACCTTCAGTCAATTTAGGTAAAGGTCTTCATAATGATCTTGTAAGAGCTTATATTTACAAGAAAAGAAGAAGTAATAAAATGGAGGCAGATGTTGTTGAAATAATGGAACGTGCTAAACAAGAGTTTGTTGGTGTCATTCAAATGAGTAAAAATTTCGGGTTTGTGGTACCGGATAATAATAAGATGTACGTTGATATTTTCATACCCCAGAGTAAAATAAGTAACGCTACAGACGGTGATAAAGTACTGGCGAAAATTACAGATTGGCCAGAAAATTCTAAAAATCCATTTGGAAAAATCGAACAAGTATTAGGACGTCCAGGAGAACACGATACTGAAATACATTCTATTTTGTTGGAGTATGGTTTACCTTATGAATTCCCTAAAGAAATAGAGACAGAAGCGAGTAAATTATCAGTAGAAATTACGGCAGAAGAAGTAGGGAAGAGAAGAGATATGCGTAATGATTTAACCTTTACTATTGACCCTAAAGATGCTAAAGATTTTGATGATGCCTTGTCATTTACCAAGTTAAAAAATGGAAATTATGAAATAGGAATTCATATAGCGGATGTGTCTCACTATGTACAACCAAATACAAAATTAGACGATGAAGCTTATGATAGAGCCACTTCGGTCTACTTAGTAGATAGAGTTGTGCCAATGCTACCTGAGATGTTATCTAATGGAGTATGTTCGTTACGTCCTAATGAGGAAAAATTAACGTTCTCTGCAGTTTTTGAAATCAATGAGAAAGCCCAAATTATTGATAAATGGTTTGGTAGAACGGTAACATATTCAGATAAACGTTTTACCTATGAAGAAGCACAGGTTATCATTGAAACGAAGAGCAATGAAATACCCGCTGATATTTCATTAACGGGTGAAAGTTATGTAGTAGATGATAGTATTGTAGAAGCTACATTGAAATTGGATGAATTAGCTAAAATCTTACGTAAAAAACGTATGAAGGAAGGGGCTATTTCATTTGACAGAGTTGAAGTTAAATTTAATTTAGATGAAAAAGCTAACCCTATTGGGGTTTATTTTAAAGAGGCTAAGGATGCAAATAAATTAATTGAAGAATTTATGTTGTTAGCCAATAGAAAGGTTGCTGAGTTTATTGGTTTTACTAATGGAAAAATAACAAATAGTGCTTTTGTATATCGTGTTCACGATGAGCCAGATGTTGAAAAGTTAGCATCACTACAAAACATTGTTAGTAAATTTGGCTATAAAATAAATACAGAAACAAGAGAAAAAACATCTCAAAGTTTAAATAAATTACTTAGTGAAGTTCATGGTAAAGGAGAAGCTAATTTAGTGGAAACTTTAGCAATTAGAACTATGAGTAAAGCTGAATATACTACTCAGAATATTGGTCATTACGGACTAGCATTTAATTATTATTCGCATTTTACTTCTCCAATACGACGTTATCCTGACGTAATGACACATCGTTTACTTCAACATTATTTAGAAGGAGGTCAGTCACCAAAAAGTGATATCTATGAAGAAAAATGTAAGCATGCGTCTAAAATGGAAGAACTAGCTTCTAAAGCGGAAAGAGACTCTATTAAGTATATGCAAGTAAAATACATGCAAGACCATAAAGATCAGGAATTTGATGGGGTTGTTTCTGGGGTAACCGAATGGGGTATTTATGTTGAAATAGTTTCTAATAAATGTGAAGGAATGGTTAGAATTAAAGATATAAAAGATGATTATTATATTTTTGATGAAAAGCAATATGCTGTAGTAGGACAATCTACGAAAAATATGGTACAATTAGGTGATGAAGTGGTTGTTAAAGTAAAACACACTGATTTGGAGCGAAAACACCTAGATTTTGAATTAATAACACATTAAGCTTTCTTATTGTAACAATAAAATGTGTTTTTTACCATTATAGTAATGGTATAGTTATTGTTTGTATAGTTATGATTAAGACTATTTAGTAGAAGATATTGAATAGATAAAATGTAATAGAAATGAAAAAATATGTAGTATTAAGTTTATTTTTAGTTAGTACGTTGATATACTCTCAAAAGAATATAACCAAAGATTTAGGGAGTTTTACGATACTAAAAGTTTATAATGGAATAGATATAGAATTGGTTAGATCTGATGAAAATAAAGCGGTAATTACTGGTGAAAAAGCAGATAAAGTTAAACTGAAAAGCGACAATAATAAACTAAAAGTTTTACTTTCTTTTCCAGAAACAACAGCTGATGGTAAAGTGAAAATAACGTTGTATTATTCTAAAGATTTAGTGACCATTGATGCAAATGAAGGATCGGTTATTACTAGTAAACAATTAAATCAACAAACAGTTGAAATAAAGGCTCAAGAAGGGGCGTTTATAAACATGGTAGTTCAGGTAAAGCATTTGATTGTTAAAAGTACATCGGGTTCTGTTATTAAGCTTTCGGGTACTACTAAAAATCAAAATGTGAGTGTAGACCTGGGCGCCAACTATCATGGGTATAAAATTGCGGTGACTAATATGAACATTGTTAGAGCAGGTTCAGGGGCTAAAGCAGAAGTTCAAGCTGGAGAGACTTTAGATGCAAAAGTATCATTTGGAGGTTCTATTTTTTATAAAGGTAAACCGGAAGTTTTAAAGCAGAAAAAAGTAATAGGTGGAGTAATTGAACACCGAAGTTAATTTTGTATCTTTGTAAATAAATTAAGTTTAAAGATGAATTTACTTGCTAATTTTTTAGGATTTGTAGGACCTTGGCAAATAGCCGTAGTTGTAGCATTAGTACTCTTAATGTTCGGAGGCCGTAAGATTCCTGAGTTAATGAAAGGTTTAGGTACTGGTATTAAGGAATTTAAAAACGCAACAAAAGATAAAGAGAACGATGATGAGAAAGAGAATATAGAGGAAAAAAAATAATAAAGTTTACTATATAAAAAAAACCGAATCTTTTTAGATTCGGTTTTTTTGATTATTAGAATGAATATAATAACGTTTATTATTCTTCGTTATTCTTTTTATTTTTAGCGTCTTTCATAGCTTCTCCAATCTGATTGCTGGCTGTAAAACTAGCCACCATATTGTTTAACATATCACTACCTGCTTGTGGTGAATTAGGTAGTAATATTAAGTTAGTATTGGTTTCACTACCTATTGATTGAAGGGTATCGTAATGCTGTGTAACAACAATCAATGCCGAAGCTTCCTGGCTATTAATACCTACTTTATTTAGAACTTCAACAGACTCTTCTAAACCGCGTGCAATTTCTCTACGTTGGTCAGCAATACCCTGTCCTTGTAAACGCTTACTCTCGGCTTCAGCTTTTGCTTTTTCAACGATTAATATACGTTGAGCATCACCTTCATATTGTGCGGCTACCTTTTCGCGTTCAGAGGCATTAATTCGGTTCATTGCTTCTTTAACTTGTGCATCAGGATCAATATCAGTAACCAATGTTTTAATAATATCATAACCGTAATCCATCATAGCGTCGTTTAGTTCTCCTTTAACAGCAATAGCGATATCATCTTTTTTAACAAAAACATCATCTAGTTTCATCTTAGGAACCTCTGCACGTACAACATCAAACACATAAGACGTGATTTGATCATGAGGATAATCAAGTTTGTAAAAAGCTTCATATACTTTTTCTCTAACTACTTTATATTGTACGGAAACTTTTAGCTTAACGAATACATCATCTAGTGTTTTCGTCTCTACGATAACATCTAACTGTTGAATTTTTAAGCTCAATTTACCAGCAATCCTATCTACGAAAGGAATTTTTAAATGTAAACCTGATTGGCGAATACTGTGGAATTTACCAAAACGTTCTAAAATGGCCGCAGTTTGTTGTTTTACAGTGAATAATGCGGAAATAAGTAGGATTAATCCTAAGAAAAAAAATGGTGCATAAAATACCATGATAATAAGTTTTAAAGGTTGATAGAATCTTTTTTATAAATATAATGAATATTAAATATATGACGTAATTTTTAATAAACGTTACATATTTTTTATTATAACTTATATTTGCTAAAAATCAATTATATGGAACTAATTAAAAATAATGTAACAGAAATTTTAATTCTGCTTTTTTTGTTAATAACCTTCTTACAATCCGGAGTCGACAAGGTAACAGATTGGAAGGGAAATTTAACTTTCGTAAAAGAACATTTTCAGAATTCACCATTAAAAAATATGGTGCCGTTATTATTGGGTATTATTTTAGCTATAGAATTGTTAGCAGGTGCGTTTATGTTTGTAGGAATTTTTAATATTGCTACAACGGGTTCTAAAGAATTAGCGTTGTTAGGAGTTCAACTTTCAGGATTGGCATTAATATTTTTATTAATTGGTCAACGATTAGCAAAAGATTATGCAGGCGCTATGACATTGGCAGTTTATTTTTTAATCGCTATTTTTGGAATGTTTTTATTAAATAACTAGAAATTATAGAAAAATAATTTTGTATTGTTTTTTCTTATTAAAAAACCCCTTAAAAATACTATTTTAAGGGGTTTTTAATTTTTACTAGGGTGTTATGTTGTTTTTGGTTTAAAACTTCTTTAAAACATATTTAAAACTAAATTTAACCATTTTTTAGGATATATATAAGTGATGAGTACTCCTTAGTTCGTTTAGCTTTTATATTTGAGAAGAATCCAATAAAAAATGCTTTGATTAGATTTGTTTTACCATTCTTGTTTTTTTCACTTAGTAATGATACATAATAGGAGTCGAATTTCATGGGTAGAATTTTATCAATTACTATAGTATGTTCGGTAAATATTTTTTGAATTGATGTTCTTGAGAAATGCCATGCATGTCTTGGCACATCATAAGCAGCCCAATATTCTTTATAAAAACAAGCATCGTAACTTTTGAAATTTGGCACAGCGATGATTATTTTACCATTCGGTTTTAATAATTTTTTTATGTTTTTAATATATTCTGTTAAATTTGGTATATGTTCTAGTACATGCCAAAGTGTAATAATATCAAAACGATCGGTAGTAATTTGACTGATATCAGTATTAAGAAATACCCCTTTACGGATTGCTAAATTTCTTGCATTTTCCGAGGGCTCTATTCCTTTTACTAGCCAATCATCATCTAAGCATATTTTAAGAAAATCCCCAGTACCAGCACCAATATCTAAAATCGATTTACTGTCAGTTTGAAATGAGTTGATGAGAGCTAGTTTTTTTCTTAAGGTGTGTTTTTTTACTAATTGGTAGGTTTGTTCAAATAGGTTTTTTGACCTATCTGTATGTGAAATATAGTCCTCACTTTGATAGTAGTTGTCTAGATCATCTGGCAGAGGTGATGTAACAAGCATGTCATAATCGTTATTATACATGAGTTCATAACTTTCATTAGAAACAGTATAATCTATACAATTAAGATAAGGTACTAAGTTTTTATAAAAGTTTTTTTCTCTTTTCAATATATGATAGTTTGAATGTTCCCCGTGGAACAATTATTAATAAAGCGCAATATTACATAAAATTGATAAATGTTCCACATGGAACGTTTATCAATTTTGTTAATTTCATTAAAATAACATATATGTGTTTTTTGTTTATAAGTAGTTTGTGTTTTATTAATATAGAATTTGTTACTGTGTTTGTTGTTAATTGAAGACTTGTTTTTTAAATATGGTTATATGTTTTTAATTACTTAGTTTTTATTGATAGTATTGGTTTAGTTTTTTTGTGAAGTAAATATTATTTTATGATGTAAGTGTTTTTTTTAGGGTTTAACATGTATGTTCATGTTATTAATAACGTTTTTTTTTATTAAATCATATTATTAGTAATGTTTTTTTAATGGATTAGATATGGTTTTTTTGAATGTTTGTTGGTTATTAGTTATGTAAAACTGCCTAATATAATTTTGAAGCCTTAAGATGTGAGGTCAGTTTTATAAGCTTATCTTTTATTGTATGTTTGTTGTTACTGTTGGCAGTAGGAGTGTTAATACGTAAGGTTTTTATGGTTTTAATTGGATACAAGGTGTGTAAGTGTAGTTGTATTAAATATGAATTGTTTTAATGTAAGTACTATTCTTTTTTTTAACCTGGGTTGTTAATTGTTTTTATGTAGTTTTTTAGGATAATGTATTATTTTTTTTAGTTACAGTAATTGTCAGGTTAATTACCTTTATTGTCTTTCTTAATAGTACTGTTTTAGCTTTTCAGAATTAATATTAAGGCATAAGAAAATGGTGTGAATTTGTTTTCTTTCTTTATGCTGATTATGAATTTAATTGTTTAGTTGCTAGGTCTGACGTAATATATAGTAAAATAATATGTGAAGTAATAAAAAGTATTGTAGTCCTGTTATTTGATGATGTTTACCTTTTGTGTGTTGTGTTTATGATAGTTTTATATTGTTTGTTGTAATGATCTGCAAAAGATGTTTTTTAAATATATTAACTGGTTTTGTTTATGATTAGGTATTATATCTATCTATACATATTCTATGGTAATCGTGAAATATTACCTATTGAAGTTATATACATCAAAAAAAAACGTTCCACATGGAACGTTTTTGTTTTTGATATATAGAGTGTAATATTATCTACCCATATAAACTAATAGTACAGAAATGTCGCTTGGAGATACTCCGCTTATTCTACTTGCTTGTGAAATAGTTGTGGGTTGTATTTTTACTAATTTTTCTCTAGCTTCAGTTGATAGTGATTTTACTTTTGAATAATCAAAATTAGAAGGAATAGGAACGTTTTCTAATCTGTTTAATTTGTCAGCATTGCTCTTTTCCTTTGTGATATAACCAGAATATTTAAGATGTATTTCTACCTGTTCTATTACGTCGTTAGTAATATTGTTTTCTTGTATGAAGTTTTCTAACTTCTCAACACTTCTGAAATCATTAAAATCTAATTGCGGACGTGCGGCAATTTTATAAATTTTCATTGATTGATTTATAGGACTTAGATTTTTAGAAACTAGTATTGGGTTTATTTCTTCTTTAGAAACACTTAGATTTTTTAAAAAAGCAATTACTTTTTCTGTATTGTTTCTCTTTAGGTTTACATTTTTCATTCGCTCCTCCGATGCTAAACCTAAATGATATGATTTTTCAGTTAAACGTAAGTCTGCATTATCTTGTCTTAAAAGAGTTCGGTATTCTGCTCTAGAAGTAAACATACGGTATGGTTCTTCTGTGCCCTTTGTAATTAGGTCGTCAATAAGAACACCTATATAAGCCTCGCTTCTCTTTAGAATGAATGGTTCTTTGTTTTGAGTTTTTAATGCTGCATTTATACCTGCCATTAGCCCCTGAGAAGCGGCTTCTTCATACCCAGTAGTACCATTAATTTGACCTGCAAAGAATAGGTTATTAACTAATTTAGTTTCTAAGTTGTGTTTTAATTGAGTGGGTGGAAAGTAATCATATTCGATAGCGTACCCATATCTAAAAAACTTTACGTTTTCAAAACCAGGAATAGCGCGAATAGCTTTGTCTTGAATATCTTCAGGCAATGAAGTAGAAAAACCGTTGACATAGATCTCCACCGTACTCCAACCTTCTGGCTCAACAAATATTTGGTGACGATCTTTTTCTTTAAAACGATTAATTTTATCTTCTACAGAAGGGCAATATCTAGGCCCTGTAGATTTGATTCTACCGTTAAACATGGGTGATCTATCAAATCCTTCACGAAGTAGATCATGTACTTCCTGGTTGGTGTAGGTTAAATAGCAAGAACGTTGTTTTGTGAGAGCCTTGGTTGTTGGTAGATAAGAGAATTTTTCAGGAGAGCTATCACCGGGTTGCTCTGTCATTTTTGAGTAGTCTAGTGAACGCCCATCTACTCTTGGAGGGGTTCCTGTTTTCATTCTACCAGCCTCAAAACCTTGTGTTATTAAATCTTCTGTAATACCGGTAGAAGCTCCTTCTCCTGCTCTACCTCCACCAAAAGTTTTTTCACCTATATGTATTAAACCATTTAGAAATGTGCCAGCTGTTACAATAACAGTTTTAGCTTTTATATGCAACCCTAAAGCAGTTTTTACTCCGGTGATACTATTGTTTTCAAAAGTAAGCCCGTTAACAGAATCTTGATAGAAATCTAAATTACTAGTCTGTTCAAGCATAGTTCTCCAACATTCTGCAAATTGCATTCGGTCAGATTGAGCTCTTGGACTCCACATCGCTGGCCCTTTTGATTTGTTAAGCATCTTAAATTGTATGGCGGTTTTGTCTGTAACAATACCGCTATAACCACCTAAGGCATCAATTTCACGAACAATTTGACCTTTAGCTATGCCTCCCATGGCAGGGTTGCAACTCATTTGAGCTATGTTTTGTAAGTTCATTGTAATTAACAATGTTCTCGCTCCCATGTTAGCGCTGGCTGCAGCTGCTTCACTACCTGCATGTCCTCCTCCTACTACAATTACGTCGTATGTTGTATTAAATAAACTCATTTTTTTATTCAGTTCCACGTGGAACTCCTTTTAATTTTAATTTAATAATTTTAAATATTCATTCTCTTTTGCACGCATTTCTTGTTTTTCGTTCTCGGTTTTATCTTTGAAACCTAAGTAATGTAATACACCATGAATTATTACTCGGTGTAACTCGTTATCAAAACTCGTTGCAAAGTTGTTGGCATTTTCTTTAACCCTCTCAACGGATATAAAAATATCTCCATTTATTTCTTTACCCACGGTATAATCAAAACTAATGATATCAGTTAAGGTATCATGTTGGAGAAATTCTATGTTTAGTTTGTGAAGGTATTCATCGTTACAAAATATATAGTTAATTTCCCCTAATTCAAAATTTTCTCGTTCTATGCATTCTTGTATCCAACTACCTGTTCTTTTTTCGTTGGGTAAGTTATACTCTGTTTCGTAGTTAAAATATATCATTATATGCTGTTCGTTTGTATGATAAACCCTTTTAGTGTCATATTGTTTTTTAAGTAGTAGTTTAAGTTATTCGATTTTAGATGGGCTGAAATATAGTTGAACCTTTTGTTTGTATTTCTGCTGCAAAAGTAATGATTGTCTATTTAATATTTCAGTTTGATTGTAAAACAACTGTTTGAATTTTAGTTTTTTGATACTAGTGTTGTTAAACTCTTGTAAATTGGTGTTAGATTTTCTTTCTTTTTTACGTCCTTGCTCGAAACTAGCCTTTTCAAGTTTTAATAGTTCATAGTTTAGTTGCTGCATTTTTTCGAGGGTTTCTTTAGTAAAACCTTTCTCTAAAATTTTGTTTTCCAACTCTTCCATTTGTTGCAAAGCTTTTTTTGCATTGCCATTTCCGTCTTTTCCGTTTTTAATAGCGTCTTCTAATTGTTGTCTTAGCTGTGACTGCTCTTTGTATATTTGATACAGCTCACCATTCATGTCTTCTTGTTCGTTTCCTTCATTACCTGGTTTTTGACCTTTCTTCTCTCCTTTACCATCTTTTGGCTTACCATCACCTTTCTTTTGCATACCATCTTTCATTTTTTTCATAAGCTCACCTTGTTTTTGTATAATATCAGGTAAACTAAACGACTCACCTTTCCCTTTTCCTTTACCCGAACCTTCTTTTGGGTTCTGCATGGCATCTAAAGTGTTGCTTAGCATGTCTGACAAGACGTTAGCAGAAGTCATTACGTATTGTTGGTTGGATACACCATTCCTGATGTGGCTATCTGCAAGATTTTCTAAGGATAGATCTAGATTATAATGAGCATTAGCCAACTCTTCTTGAACTTCTGCACTAATTTTTGGTACGCGCATGGATAAGGTAAATAAACTATCATCAATATGTTCGAAATAACTTTTTAATTGGTATTGTCTTTTAATATTTTTACCAAAATTAGGGTGTGAAGATGTTGTATTACTGAAATCATTCATTAAAGATTCTTGTTTAAATGAAAAAGTAACAAGGTTTTCTAAAATTTGGCGTAGACTTTCCATGTTTTCTTCCTGCATTTCGTCACTCATCATTTCTATAGACTCCTGCATTTTGCTGCTCATTTGCTGCATCTTTTTTGCAGCTTTTTTCTGGCTTTTCTTTGCGTTAGAACTCTTGTTTTGTTCTAGATTTTCCATGGAATTGTTTAATTCTTGCTGAGTTTCTTTTTCTAACTTATCCATAGGCGGAATATCCATAGGTTCTTTGAGGTTTTCATTGTCTTTTTTCAATTCATCGAGTTCTTTTTTAATAGCATCAAATTCTTTATTAATTTCTTGTTGCTCTTCTTTGGTGTTCTCTTTTATAGATGTTTCCTCTTGTTTTTTTGATAAACTATCTAATTTTTCAGCTATTTGATTCATTTTTTGTTCAACATAGTATCGTTTAGTCATTTCTAAAATACGCTCTAAACTTCGTTCCTGTTGCTTGTTTTGCTCAGCTAATTCTTTGGTTTTTTTAATTAGATCTTCTTTTTTTAGTTTTTCTGCTAATTGTTTTAGTTCATCTAACAACTTTTGTTGCTTATCAAGCTTTTTAAGTTCTTCAATACGTTTTTTGAGATCCTCCTTTTTTGTTTGCAAGTGTTTTTTAAACTCTTCTTTTTCTTGAAAATTCTCCTGCAATTTTTCAGTTTGATTTTTCATCATTTGCTGATATTTCTCTTGACGCTTTATTAAATTTTTGATGTTTTTTTGATCACTCCAGTTAATGTTTTTCTTGTTTTGTAAATCAAACTGTATTTTTTCTAGATCATCTTTACTTTTTTGTTGCTTTTTGAGTGAATTTTCAAGTTTTTTTATGTGATCTTTTTGTTCTTCCAATAGTTCATCTTCTATTTTTTCTGAAGACTTCTGTTTGTAATAAAATTTTCTACTAATGGCTTTCTTACTACCGTTTACCCTATCATTATCAAATACTTGAAAATACAATTCGTAATTCACGCCGTTTTGTAAATTTAGGTTGTTTGGAAACTCAAAATAGAAGCTTTGTATTGCTTCTTTTTTGATTGTAATTGACTGATTATTAGTTATTTGAGAGTTTTCTTGTTTGTAAACAAGCTCAAGTTTGGAGAACCCGTAATCGTCAGAAATTTGACCAATAAATTGTGCGTTACCCCTTGAAATGCTATCAATATTTGACTGAACTGAAATACTTGGTAACTCATCTTTTATCACATTAATAGAGAATTGTAAACGTTCATATTCTTTTAAATTTTCATTTGAAGTAGCGATTTGGTAGTTAATCGGATCGAAAATCTGCTTTTTATAATGAAAATCATTGATAGCACTTTTGGTAAAAAATGATTTTTTTTGATTGTTGATAAATACAACAGTATCTGTTTCAGTAGTTTTAAGGTTCCATTTAATAAATGTTCCTTGTGGAACGTTTATGTTTCCTGTGTTGGCAATAATTTCATTTTTCTTACCTATATAATTTGGGTACATCAATTCAAGAGAAATGTTCTGAATTGACGGTGTTTTTATTACGTTTATACTATATGATTTAGACACAATAGTGTTGGCTTTTATGTAAAAGTCAATAGGCTCTTGTACCTCATTGAATGTGAAATAAAACATCCCATTACCCTTATATTGAAGATAATATTGTTGGTTATTATAAAAAACTTTAGCCTGTTCAGGAATTACATCCCCTTTTGTTTCAATATAAATCGTAATCGATTTTCCTTTAATAACCTGTAAAGAGGGGTTTGTTACGGAAAAATAGAAAGGAGCAGGCGGCTCATAGGCAGTTTTATAATCTATAACTCTAGTTAAACTCTGGTTTAGCTTTGAATTCACACCTGTTATAACGCTTAACAACCATATAAAAACAGGAATTAAAATGTATTTTATATATTTTAAATTGGATTTAAAAACTACTGCTTTTGAAAACGGAACTGGTTGTAGTTCTTTAGATTTTTGCTCAATACTGGCCAGTAACAAATCCGTTTGTTCAGTGTTTCCTTTTAATTGAAGTACGTTTAATAATTTATCTTTTACTTCTGGAAAATGATCTCCTATCAGTTTAGAAGCCACTTGTGTTGAAATCCCCTTTTTTAAGCCAATTAACTTCAAAATTGGAAATAAAATAAATCGAAATAGCAGTAAAAACTCAACAAAAATAAATGTCCAAAACAGAAGGGTTCTTGCAGTTGGTTGTAACCACAGAAAATATTCTATAAACAAGGTGAAAAAAAGATAAATTAGTCCTAATGAAAAAAATAAAATACTCCCTTTTATTAATTCATTTGTATAGTATTTCCTACTAAACTGCTGTAATTTTTGTTCAATATTGTTAAAAGCGCTCATATAACCAATAAAAGTACTACTTTTAATGTAGAATTTTCATAAAGTTTTTGTAAGAAAAACGGAATGATAACTACAAAGCTCTCAGAACTAATACTTTTTCTGGTCGTTGTACTGTTTGAATTGGAAAAATAAATAGATGCTGATATCCTTTAAATTACCAATTTAAAATTGAATATTTCCTGTTATATGTATCTGTGCTACAAAAGAAAAGACTAATAATTCAATCATGAAAAAACTATATTTTTTATCAAGCGTTTTGTTTGCAACCTCTTTATTCGCTCAAAGTCCATGGACTAAGAAAAAAAATGAAGTATACGTGCAGCTTTCATTTTCAACAATTTCAAACTATGATCAATTATTTGGAAATCCTGATTATAGTACAGAAAGAGAAATTTCGGATAATACCTTGCAGCTATACACGGAATATGGACTATCGGATGAACTTACGATATTTACATCAGTACCTTTAAAAATGGTAAAATCAGGAAATGTTAACACATCATCTCTCCTGCCAACACCATTTACAACAGAAGACTCTGAAACTTCTTTCGGGAATATTCAGTTGGGAATAAAGTATAATATTTATAACAAAAAATGGGTGGTATCTACACAACTTGGAATTATGGCAAATACAGGAAGCTTTACTGCCCCTTCCGGGTTAAGAACAGGTTATGATGCTTGGGCATTCACACCCTTAATTTTAGCGGGAAGAGGTTTTGATAAGTGGTATATTCAAGCGTTTACAGGGGCAGATGTATTTACAAATGATTATAGTAGTAACTTCAAATTAGGTGGGGAGCTAGGTTATAAGGCAATAGATTGGCTTTGGGTTGCAGGTTTCTTAGACGGGGTGATGTCATTACAAAATGGTTGTGTTGTTATTGAAAATAGTAACGCACTTACTGGGTTGTATGTTAACAATCAGAGCTATGCTGCTTTTGGCCTTAAGTTTATTGGAGAAATCAATAAAAACATGGGTGTTAGCACTGGGTTTGCAGGTGCTTTCGGTGGAAGAAATGTAGCAAAGAGCCCAGCGCTAAGCGTAGGATTTTACTATAAAAATTAAAGAAATTGACATAATATGTACGTTATGGGGCATGCTGTCAATTCAGCGAATTATTTAGAAAACAACTATTTCTGACAAGGTTGTTGTAAGCGATAATTTCTTAAGTAGGACGTTGGGTAACTTCAAAGATATATGTTAAATTATACTATTCGTCCTCTGATATGAAACCATGAATACAGAAGTAAAAGCCTAAAAAATAATTGACAAGGAAAGAAACGATCCTCAAAAATTT
Source organism: Tenacibaculum profundicola (assembly GCF_057220795.1). Lineage (NCBI taxonomy): Bacteria > Pseudomonadati > Bacteroidota > Flavobacteriia > Flavobacteriales > Flavobacteriaceae > Tenacibaculum > Tenacibaculum profundicola. The sequence goes on from NZ_CM170137.1 coordinate 2,667,819, forward strand.
GAGGGTTATTTCTTTAAGGATAATTTTAAACTATCAAACGGATAAGTATCTTTGCCTTATCAACAGTTACTACTGATTTAAAAGAAATTTATAACAATGACTGATAATGTAAGAGTACGATTTGCTCCAAGTCCGACAGGGCCTTTACATATGGGTGGAGTAAGAACCGCCTTATTTAATTATTTATTTGCAAAAAAACATAACGGAACGTTTGTATTACGTATAGAAGATACTGACCAAACACGGTATGTAGCAAATGCGGAACAATATATAATAGATTCATTGAAATGGTGTAACATTTCCATTGATGAAGGCCCAGAAATAAATGAAAAATTTGGACCATACCGCCAATCTGAACGTAAAGAGTTGTATAGAACATACGCTGAAGAACTGATAACAAATGGTTGGGCATATTATGCTTTTGATACAGCAGAAGAATTAAATATTCATAGAAAGAATCACGAAGAAGAAGGTAAAACGTTTATGTATAATTCGCATAACCGCGAAAAGCTGCATAATTCTATAGCATTATCAGAAGATGCGGTAAAAGCCAAACTTACTGCAGGTGAAAAATATGTGGTACGTTTTAAAACACCACCGAACGAAACTTTGGTTATGCAAGACGAAATTCGCGGAACCATTACGATAGACACCAGCACTCTTGATGATAAAGTATTGTTTAAGTCTGACGGAATGCCAACCTATCACCTTGCCAATATTGTTGATGACCATTTAATGGAAATATCGCATGTAATACGCGGTGAAGAATGGTTACCCTCTCTTCCACTACACGTATTACTGTACAAAGCGTTTAGTTGGAATGCGCCAAAGTTCGCACACTTGCCGCTCATTTTGAAACCTGTAGGTAAAGGAAAACTCAGTAAAAGAGATGGTGATAAGTTAGGATTTCCTGTATTTCCTTTAATGTATACCAATGAAATTACAGGAGATATTTCACGTGGATATAAAGAAGAAGGGTATTTTGCAGACGCTTTTGTAAATATGTTGGCGTTGTTAGGATGGAACCCTGGAACTGAGCAAGAATTGTTTTCCTTAGAGGATTTAGTACAAGCCTTTGATTTAAAAAGGGTGAGCAAATCTGGGGCTAAGTTTAGTCCTGATAAAACGAAATGGTTTAATCAGCAATATCTGCAACAAAAACCGGAGGCTGAATTAGCAAAGATATTTACATCAATATTAACGGATAAAGGAATTGAAAAAGAGACCGGTTATATTGAAAAAGTAGTTGCTTTAATAAAAGAACGAGCTACGTTTGTTGCTGATTTTTGGGAATTATCGAACTTTTTCTTTGAAAACCCAACAGAATATGATCCGAAAGCAGCAAAAAAACAATGGAAAGAAGGAACGCCAGCGCTCATGAAAGAATTAATTAGCGTAATTAATTCTATTGAAGTTTTTTCTTCTGTAAACATTGAAAATGTAGTGAAAGAATGGATTTCGATCAAAGAAATAGGTTTTGGTAAAGTAATGCAACCGTTGCGCTTAAGTATGGTAGGAGCATTGAAAGGACCTCATTTGTTTGATATTATAGAAATGATAGGCAAAGAAAGTAGTATAAAACGATTAGAAAACGCTATAAATAAATTATAATTTAATAAAAGAGGGAGGTTACAACTTCCCTCTTTTATTGATATGTTGTTATTAAAAACAGGTTGCTGTTGATCTTGCTGCATGATTTCCTCCTTCAAAAACATTATTCCAGTCCAACATAAACACAATACTAAGAGTACCTTGTATATGAGAACGCATACTTTCATAAGTTTTTGATGAATATTTGTAATATAATTGTGGGTTGACACCTATACGGTCTGAAAGCCAATAAATGCCACCAGCACCAACATTTACCGTAGGGGTCATTTTTCGCTCAGAATCAACTGCACTTCCACCTATAAAAATATAGGGGCCAAAATTATCCATTATAGCATCAAAATTATAACGTAATGAACCGTCAATAGAAAAATAAGAAACGGAATTTTCCATAAAGCCTACATTGTTCAAAGTATTAAAAGAAATAGCTCCGTCTAAAGACAGGCGATCACCAATAGGCATGGTTAAATTTACACGAGGTGTTTGAAAAATATACGCATCACCAATATACGAAGCATCATTTTCACTAAACTTTGTAATACCGATACCAAAACCTATTTGCCAAGACTCATTTAAGTTTTGGGCAACAACACAAGATGTCAATATACTGAAAACAGCAATAAAAAACGTTTTTCTCATACGGGGGGATTTATAGTAAAAACTAAAATTTAGCAAATTTAGTATAATTTTAAACTAAATTCACGTTTTTTATAGCGGTAGTAAAATCCTCCAAATCGTTATTGTTTGATACTAAATGTATTGCTTCGTCGCAAACCTTTTCAACATTATCAGTAGGAAAATGCAAAGCAACAGCAATTTTTCGGAGAATACTTACCTCCTCTTTCTCCACCTTTTCATCTGCAAAAATCATTTTGGTTAATCGATGCAAACGTTCAATGCGCTCATCATAACTAACCGGTGGATTTACAGGAAATTTTTCAGGGTTTTTTAAAATTTTTGCGTATTCAATAGAATTAATATTTAATTTTTTTGCAGCACGATCAAGTAGCCTTTGCTCTTCTTCAGATATTGTATCGTTTGTTTTGGCGATTTTTACAATACTTGCAAAATGACCTATTTCTTGTTTGTGTTTACCGCTGGCGTATAAATCTGATATGGACATAATTTTTATTTTTTAGTTATTATAATTAAATGTGAAATTTTTAGAACCAACTTATATGAAATATCATTAACTAATTTTTTAAATATAAAAGCCGGAACAATTTGTATATAGAAGCTCATTCATTTTTCAAAAAAAGCAAAAAATAGAAGCTTCTAGAATTTGGTAAAAGTTGTAATTAATGAGTAAAATTGATTCTATTTCAAATTTATAAAAAACACCTCAAAACATCAAGATTATTTTTTCTTATCATAGAATACTTAAGAAATAAGAAATATTGATTAAAAAGAGTTGTTTAAACAGTGTTTTAAACGGTTTTTAAAAATTAGCTATATAAAGTATTTTTACAATAGTAAAAAAACACATAGAGCGGCTAAAAACAGGTTTTGAAGAAAACAGCCCCTTTTTATGTTAGAAATCGTGAATCGAAACATACAATGTCGATTTTGTAAGATATTTTTTATCTTTATAACAAAAAAAAGCATTTTACGAAAATTTGGGGGGCTTACATAAAGTATAAAAATAATTTTTCATAAAGACTAAACAGTTTCCTTTTTTGTGAATAAACTCAAGACCATATTAATTAACCAACGAAAATGAATAAAATAAGTAAACTTCTCTTATTGTCCCTTTGTATAATAAGCTGTAAAGATCAATCAAAAATAAATAACAGTAACCTTACGGTGTATTTTGGAGGTGATATTCTTACCATGAAAGGAGACAAACCAGAATATATAGAATCATTAGTAACCAATGCAGATTCTATCGTTTTTACTGGAGAGCTGGCTGAAGCAAAAAGGAAATTTCCAAAAGCCAAACAATCAAACTTGAATGGAAAAACAATGTTACCAGGTTTTATCGATGGTCACGCCCATTTTGCTTCTTTTTCTGGACAAGCCATAGGGGCGCAAATATTGCCACCCCCTGACGCAAAAACTAAAAATATTGAAACCTTAATTCAAGTATTAAAAGACTGGGCAACACCCGAGAACATTGAATTAACAGGTTGGATTTTTGGAATTGGTTTTGATGATTCCGTTTTAGAAGAAAAAAGATTTCCAACGAAAGAAGACCTAGATAAAGTTTCTACAAAACACCCGATCATGATTATTCATATTTCAGGACATTTTTGCGTGTTGAATAGTAAAGGTTTAGAAATATTAAATATCACTGGTGATACTCCAAACCCAGAAGGAGGGCTTATTCGAAGGATGCCTGGCTCTAATGAGCCTAATGGAGTACTAGAAGAACTAGCCGCAATCCCTTATATGCCTGCAGTATTAGGACCGAAATCTAAAGAAGCACTCATGAAGTTTCTAACTGCCGGCCAAAATATGGCTTTGTCATACGGTTACACCACAGCACAAGAAGGGCGAGCTCTTTTAAATTCGCATTTATTATTAGAAAATGCCGCAAACACGAATTTTTTAAAACTTGATGTGGTAAGTTATATAGATTATTCTATCGCCGATTCGTTAATTACAAACTCAAACTGGTACAGTACAAATTATAAAAATCATTACAGAATTGGAGGCGTTAAACTTACCTTAGACGGTTCGCCACAAGGCAGAACGGCCTGGAGAACAAAGCCTTATTTGAAGGTTCCTGAGGGTGCAGAAAAAAACTATTCAGGATATCCTGCAATTCCCAAAGATGAAGATGTGCTTAAAATATACGATAGTGCATTTAAAAATAATTGGCAAATCCTTACACATACAAATGGAGATGCTGCTGTTGATCAGTTGATTAGAACTATGAAACAGGCAGCTGATAAACACGGACTTAAAGATAGAAGAAATGTGTTAATTCACGGGCAATATATTAGAGAAGATCAATTAGACTCTATTAAAAAATTAAGGGTTATTGCATCTTTATTTCCTTTACATACTTTTTATTGGGGCGATTGGCATAAAGAAATTATTGGAGATAGTTTAGGTAACAAAATTAGTCCAACCAGAACCGCTTTAAACAAAGGGCTAAAATTAACGATTCATACAGATGCCCCTGTTGCCTTACCCAATTTAATGCGTGTTGTTTGGACGGCTGTTAGTAGAACTTCAAGATCAGGGGAAATCATAGGTGAAGATGAGCGATTAACACCTTACGAAGCCTTGAAATGTATTACCGATTGGTCAGCATACCAACATTTTGAAGAGAATAAAAAAGGAACGCTGGAAGTAGGTAAATTAGCAGATATTGTGGTGTTAAGTGAAAATCCATTGAAATCAAATATAGAAGCTATAAAAGAGATTGTTGTTTTAGAAACAATTAAAGAAGGAACGACTGTGTTTAAACGAGAACTCTAAAGAATAAAAGATACCAGTAAACCAATCTTTTGAGTAATATGGTTATTAAGCTTTGTTTAATTTTTACGGAGTTTAAAGAATAGTTAAATAATTAATATATAGATTTATAGCGGTACTAGTAGAAATAGTTTTTTCACACTAGCGTAAGACTAAAAGCAATAAAAATTAATTTTTAATATAAAGAGTAAAAGTATGGGAATTGTGTATTGTTTTACCAGAAATGTATTAAGTATTAAAAAAAGTGTTTTATATACTGTTTTATGCATGCTTTTTGTAGGGTGTTCGAATGAGCCACACGTCATTGATGATACTAATGTAGTGAAGAAATGCGATACGATTGTTAAAAATCCCAATGATGAGATCTCGAATCTTTCACGACTTAGAGCTATAGGCAATAAGGTTGTCAATGATTCCTGTGAATGTGTGATGCTCAAAGGTGTGGCAGTTATTGATCCATTTTTTATGGTGGAATATGAAGGCGGGTTGAAGGAGTTAGACTTTAAATTATTAAAGAACGAATGGAATGTAAATATTATTCGGGTACCTATTCATCCTGACCTCTATAGACATACAGATGATTACTTAGAAAAATATGTAGATCCAATTGTAAAATGGGGCAATGAGTATGGGTTTTATGTACTATTAAGTTATCATGCTCATGGTAATATTATCAATGGAAAATCTGAAATGCCAACATGGAGTAACACTCCGCCCTGGCAAGGAAATCCATATGATTCGGACAAATTATTAGCTAGTAGAGCGCTTCATGAAATGGCTGTAAGATATAGAAATAAACCATGGATAGTTTTCGGCACATTTAATGAACCAGCCTATATTTCGTGGCATAATTGGTATACTGAGGCTGAGCAACTAGTAGATATAATCCATAATGTAGATAATAGAGCTTTGGTAACTGTATCAGGGGTAAATTGGGGTTATGATTTAGACGGGGTTTTATTGGAACCAGTAAATCGTAAAAATGTAGTTTATGAAACACATCCGTATCCTTGGAAAGGAAATAGTTGGAAAACTGTGGTGTCTCAGATTAAAAAGAAATATCCTGTTATTATTGGAGAATGGGGATTTGATGAAGGCACGGCTTCAGGAACAAAAGAGGAATATGGTATTCCTTTGATAGAGTTTTCTAATGATAATGATTTAGGAAGAATCGCTTGGATTTGGCACCATGAATGGTTTCCTGCTATATTTGAAAATGAAAATCATGAGCTTACCGAGTTCGGAGAATTGGTGTTGACAGATTTAAAACAATAAAGAGAACCAACCAGAATTATTGAAATTAGTGTTGTTTAAAAAGAGATGTCACTGACTATCTATTGAGAAACCCAACATCTCAAATTGGCGAGATATTGGGTTTAATAAACAACTAACCCAAACTGTTTAACTATTATTTAATTCATAACTTGTGCTTTTGGTAACACGATGAAATAACACTTGCATACTGTTACCAAAAAGGACTCATTAGTTATTCAATACATCAAAATTGAGAAATAAATAAAGTAAAATTTATAAAAATGTTTTAAAAGGTAAAATCAATGTGTTAAGAGGTTAAATTTAATGTAAGTAAAGTAAATAGGCTGTTTTATTATGTTAACGTTAATGTCTGTTATCATTTTAATTATGTAATGATGTATACCGGTTTTCAGCTATGGAGATCTAACCATTTTCTTTTAGTTATACGGATGTTTTTCCTACAAATCAGCATTTACCATTAGTAAATATGCATTAGAAACCGCATTTATTTTTAATAAATAACACACTAAAAAAATAACTATTTAAACCTATTCAATAGGTTTAAATACTTATCAGAAGTTTTTATAATACCCCTTTATAATTTATTAAGAACATGTGCTTCATTGTTCTAAAAATTAATGTTGACAGATTTATACCATTTACCATTTGAACTTACCATAATAAAACGTCTTTTTCCCCTTTCTGTTTTAGATAAAGAAATAACACTCATTTTCTTCTAAAGTAAATTCAAACAACAACTGGTAGTACTTAAAAATGAATGTTTACTAATGTATGACACTGATGCTGTTCATTGAAAAACCCAACACCTCAAATATTGAGACATCGGGCTTTATTAACAACTAATCCAAACTGTTTAAGTAATGGGTAACTTTATCAAAACCTTTTTCCTTTAGTTCATCCAATGTATATTCTTTTCCCCATGTGAATATTTTTCCTGATTTATCAACATAAATCCAATGCAATAGACCATATCTATATTTATTCAGTTTGGTATCACGCTTAAACATCGTACTTATACCCACTCCATAAATAGCATTGTTATATGGGAATTCTAATTTATTGTTTTTACTTGTTGTACCTGTAAATTTGGTATTTGTAAACCCTAAGTCATCGCATAATTTAGTTATTGTCTTGGCTGTCATTGCGAATCCAATTCCGTTTCCATCCATATTCGTGTTGGCTTTCATTTTAGCAATCATTTCTGAGATGCTTCCTTTATAGTCTTCGCCAAACACTTCTTTGAATTGCACTAAATCCTTGTGTAAATCCTTGTGATTATCACAAAAATCTTCTATTATTGGATAAAGAATAGCGTGCGCATCCGTTGCTTTACCTGCTGTTGCGTTTGCCACACTTGTCTTCAAGATATTGTTTTTTCCATTTAAAATTGCTGCTTGAATTGCTACTATAAATCCACATGCCCCCCATTGAAACTGTTTTAAGTTTTGAACGTCCATAATCGTTTTGTTTTATAAATTCCTACTCTATTAAATACAGGTTTTTCAGATACCACCTTTTTAACTAAAAGAAAAAATTGTAGCTACTCAATCGATTAATCCTCTTTTAACTTATACTATGAATACGCTTTTGGTAACAGGATTAATAACAGAAGAACACCTGTTATCAAAAAAGACCTAATAGTCATTCAATACATTAAAATTGAGAAATAAATAAACTGAAATTTAAAAAAATGGTTTTAATGGAATAACCAATGTATCAAGTGGTTAAATTTGATGCAAGGAAAAGAAAGAGTATTCTGAAAACACCGTCAAAAGATGCTATGGTTACCAATGAGATGACGATAAACAAAGAGCAATAGGTTAAAGTACTTCCATACAAAAAATAATCCTCTTACCTTTGTGTAAAATTTTTATTGTTGAGTAAACAAACTATTGTCAATCACTACCAACAATCTGATAAGGTAAAGCAGATTGTGAGTCAACTTCAACAAGACCCTCACCATTTTCAAATAACGAATTTGGTCGGATCTTCGTTGTCTTTTGTAATATCCGAAACATTTAAACAAGTAGTAAAGCCTTATTTATTAATATGTAGTGATAAGGAAGAAGCAGCCTATTATTTAAACGATCTAGAGCAGTTATTAGGTGACAAAAATGTACTATTTTATCCTGGTTCATATCGTCGCCCATACCAAATTGAAGAAACGGATAATGCAAACGTATTACTCCGTTCAGAGGTATTAAACCGTATCAATTCGCGTAAAAAACCCGCTATAATCGTTACTTATCCGGCGGCGCTCTTTGAAAAAGTGGTCACTAAAAAAGAACTTGAAAAAAATACGCTAAAAGTATCGGTAGGAGAACAGGTATCGCTTGATTTTGTAAACGAGGTGTTATTTGAGTATAATTTTAACAGGGTCGATTTTGTAACAGAGCCAGGGGAGTTTTCAGTTCGTGGTGGAATTATTGATGTATTCTCATTCTCTAATGACGAACCCTATCGCATCGAGTTTTTTGGTGATGAAATTGATAGTGTCCGAAGTTTTGATGTGGAAACCCAACTCTCAAAAGAAAAGTTAATCAAAGTTAGCATTATGCCTAACGTAGAAAACAAGTCACTGCAAGAAAGCAGAGAAAGTTTTCTAAAATATATATCTCCTAAAACAGTGGTGTTTGTGCGAAACATTGAGCTAATTAGTGGGCATTTAGATACGTTTTATCAAAAAGCAGAAGAAGCGTTTAGCGAACTCTCAAAAGAAATAAAACACGCTGAACCCACTACCCTCTTTTGTAACGGACAAGAAATCAAGAAACAATTGCTAGATTTTAGCGCTGTAGAAATTTCGTTTCAATCAGAGTTGAAAAATGACAACCCAGAGAAAGATATACGTTTCCAAGTAAAGCCTCAGCCATCGTTTAATAAACAATTCAATTTATTAATAGAGAACTTAGAAGAGAATCATAACCGGGATATTACGAATTATATTTTATGTTCTAATGATAAACAAGCACAACGTTTTAAGGATATTTTTGACGATGCCCAAAAAGAAGTGCACTACCAAACTATCGTATTTCCGCTGTACCATGGTTTTATTGATGAAGACGAAAAGATAGCGTGCTATACCGATCACCAAATCTTTGAACGTTATCATAAATTTAGATTAAAAAACGGTTATGCTAAGAAACAATCTATAACCTTGCAAGAACTTACTAAGTTAGAAGTAGGTGATTATGTAACCCATATAGATCATGGAGTCGGCAAGTTTGGTGGTCTGCAAAAAATAGATGTAGAAAATAAAAAGCAAGAAGCCATAAAGTTAGTATATGGTGATCGAGATATCTTATACGTAAGTATTCACTCTTTGCACAAAATATCTAAGTTTAATGGTAGAGACGGTAAAGCACCTAAAATATATAAACTTGGTTCAGGAGCGTGGAAAAAGGTAAAACAAAAAACCAAATCTAGAATTAAGGAAATAGCATTTAACTTAATTCAGTTATATGCTAAAAGAAAATTACAAAAAGGATTTGCCTTTGGCCCCGACACCCATATACAACACGAGCTCGAAGCGAGTTTTTTGTATGAAGACACTCCTGATCAATATGCGTCAACACTGGACGTAAAAAATGATATGGAAAAAGACCAACCCATGGACAGACTGGTTTGTGGAGATGTTGGTTTTGGAAAAACAGAAGTAGCGATACGCGCGGCATTTAAAGCGGTAGACAACGGGAAGCAGGTTGCCGTGCTTGTGCCAACAACCGTTTTAGCATTTCAACACTTTAAAACCTTTTCTAAGCGCCTAAAAGACTTTCCGGTCACTATTGATTACCTTAACCGGTTTAGAACCGCTAAACAGCGAAAAATAGCCCTAGAAGGAATGGCAAACGGAAGTGTAGATATTGTAATAGGAACCCATCAATTAACCAATAAGAGTATTCAATTCAAAGATTTAGGTTTATTGATTATTGACGAAGAACAAAAATTTGGTGTAGCAGCGAAAGACAAACTAAAAACTATTAAGGAAAACGTAGATACCTTAACGCTGACAGCAACACCAATTCCTAGAACACTTCAATTTAGTTTAATGGCCGCGAGAGATTTGTCTGTGATAAAAACACCACCACCCAATCGTCATCCTATCGAAACAAATGTAATTCGCTTTAGCGAAGAAATTATTCGTGATGCCATTTCGTATGAAATTTCACGTGGCGGACAAGTGTTTTTTATTCATAACCGAATAGAAAATATCAAAGAAATAGCTGGTTTGTTGCAACGTTTGATTCCGGATGCAAAAATCGGAATTGGACACGGACAAATGGAAGGGAAAAAACTAGAAAAACTCATTTTAGCATTTATAAACAATGAATTTGATGTGCTAGTTTCTACTACCATTATTGAAAGTGGATTGGATGTACCTAATGCCAATACTATGTTTATTAACAATGCGAACAATTTCGGATTGTCTGATTTGCACCAAATGCGTGGCCGGGTTGGGCGTGCTAATAAAAAAGCTTTTTGCTATTTTATTACACCTCCATACCATCATATGACTGATGACGCCAGAAAACGAATTCAAGCGTTGGAGTTATTTTCCGATTTGGGAAGTGGATTAAATATTGCAATGAAAGATTTAGAAATTCGTGGAGCAGGAAATTTGTTAGGAGGCGAACAAAGCGGTTTTATTAATGATATTGGGTTTGATGCTTATCAAAAGATTTTACATGAAGCTATCGAAGAATTGAAAGAAAACGAATTCAAAGAATTATATAATAAAGATGACACTACACCAAAAGCATTTGTAAAAGAGGTACAGATAGATACTGATTTTGAAACCTTGTTCCCAGATGATTACGTGAACTCCGTGACAGAACGTTTGCGTTTATATAATAAGCTTTCTGAGATAGCAACCGAAGAGGAATTAAAGGTGTTTGAAAGTGAAATTATAGATCGTTTTGGTGAGTATCCAACACAAGTGGCCGATTTATTAGATAGTGTGCGAGTTAAATGGTTAGCAAAATCCTTAGGCTTAGAAAAATTAATATTAAAGCAAAAGCGTATGATAGGGTATTTTGTTTCTGACCAACAAAGTGAATTTTATCAAACGGAAGCTTTTACCCGAATGTTGCAGTATGTTCAAAAGAATTCTAAGAACTGCGTGATGAAAGAAAAGGAAGTTAAGAGTGGTTTACGCTTGTTAATTACTTTTATTAAGATCGATACGATTAATAAGGCCTTAACAACCTTAAAACAAGTGTAAATGTTTACAGACATACTAAAATTAGAAAATGGCATCAATATTTGGGCATGCACTTACCGCTATAGCAATAGGAACAGGTTTTTCAGCAATTACTAAACAAAAGAAATTTTGGGTTTTAGGTATTGTCTGTGCTGTCTTTCCAGATGCTGATGTTATCGGATTTAATTTTAAGGTATTGTATGAGAGTTTTTGGGGGCATCGTGGTTTTACCCATTCTATAGTGTTTGCCGTTCTATTAGGGGGTATAACAACACTGCTTTTTTATAACCAATATTTTTTGAGTAAAAAAGGACTTGTGTACATCTTGTTTTTTACCATGTGCACGTTTTCACATGGTGTGTTAGATGCTCTTACCAATGGCGGTTTGGGAGTTGCTTTTTTGAGTCCTTTTGATACGATTCGTTATTTTTTTCCTTGGCGCCCAATTCAAGTATCTCCCATAGGAGCAAGTCGGTTTTTTAGTGAATGGGGAATAAAAGTTGTTCTTAGTGAACTTATTTGGATTGGAATACCTACTATTTTATATATTGCAATAAACGTATTTACCAAACAGTATAAACGGAAAACAAATGCAGAATAGTCATATCAAAAACATTGCAGCGTTATTGCTTGCAACTTTTTTTATAAGCACATCAGGAGTGTTAGGGAGGTATATCGCAATGCCTTCCGAAGTGATTATTTGGTTTCGCTCTACATTTGCAATGGTGTTTTTATACCTATACTGTAGGGCAAAAAAAATAAAAATAAGAATACAATCTCCGAAACACTATGGTCCTTTTATTATGGGCGGAATTTTTATGGCCATACACTGGGTTACTTATTTTTATGCGCTAAAACTATCAAATGTTGCAATAGGAATGTTATCCTTGTACACCTTTCCTGTAATGATTGCTTTTCTCGAACCGGTGTTTTTAAAGATCAAGTTCAATCCAATCCATATTGTGTTAGGGATTTTAGTATTGATAGGTCTATATATTTTATCACCGGAATTTAACTTGGAAAGTTCGAGTGTGCAAGGTATCTTATTCGGCCTAGTTTCCGCGCTATGCTATGCTATTAGACTATTGATATTAAAGCAATATGTACTAGAATACGACGGGGTACTGTTAATGTTTTATCAGACCGTAATTATTTCAGTGTGTTTGTTGCCTGTACTATTTTTTATGGACGTGTCAGGATTCCAGAGTCAACTGCCCTATTTATTAGTATTAGCAGTATTAACAACAGCAGTTGGGCACAGTTTAATGGTGCATTCGTTACAGTTTTTTACAGCCTCTACAGCAAGTATTATAAGCAGCGTTCAGCCTATATTTGGTATAATATTAGCCTTTCTTTTTTTAAATGAAGAACCAACATGGAATACCTTTATCGGGGGAAGTTTAATTTTAACTACGGTGATTATTGAGAGCATTCGAAGTAAAAACAAACAGTAAAGAAAACAGGGTATTACCCATCACAATTAGCAAAAACAATACGGTAGTTAAGCATCGTTTCAATTTTGTGATATAGTAAAGGAAATTTTTGCTGTAAGTCTTCTGGAGTTTCAAAAAAATGTTCCATGACTACCGATATAAACTCTAATTTATTGGTCAGAGCGTAGGTTCTGAAGTAATTTAGTTTTTTAATTTCCTTGAGTTGCTTCTGATCATTCATAAACTTAGTGATCTCAAGAAAAACGGCATAAAAAATACGAGCACTCACATCTTTAGATTTTTTCCCATGAAAACTTAATGCATGGGTAAATTCATGTATGCCAAGGTTTATGTTATCATCAGTGATTTTATTTCCGGATAAAAAGTCTTCCCATGAGAAAGCGATTGTTTTTAAAAAAGGATTAAACTCTCCTTTGTGATATTGCTTTGTAATTGGAGAATAAAAGGCACTCGGATAAATAATTATTTTATCAAATGTAGTGGTTAAATATCCACGCATTCCTAAGGTTAGTTTTAGGTATGAAGAAGCAACTAAAATCTTAGTTTCTGGAGCAATACGTAAACCACCTCTCTCAACAAAGGTATAATTCCTTATAAAGGTTGCCAAACGGTGTTCAAAGTAGCTTTTATATTTTGGACTTAAATTTTGATAAAAAGTGATGTTGCTTTCTAAGAATATTTTTTGCTTTGTGGGCAATTTCTTTTTCACCAAATACAAGTGAACAAAAACAGGCTTGTTAAAAATAGAAACGTAAACAAACTCAATAGCATTAATGATAATCGTTAATGTACCTATCGTGTATAGAAGAAACTTTAGTAAAAATAGTGGCTTCATAAGCAATTTTTAAAATGATACAACTATGAGCAAACTCGAATATAGGAAAAGAAAAACTTACATAAAAACAGGAAGTTAAGAAACCCTCATATTTTCATAATTACGTTTCACAAATTCTAGCGCAGTCTCTAAAATTTCTCCCATATTCATACTTTTTTTAAATTGAACGTCTTTGGTGAAATCAAAAATTTGATGTTTTAATAAACGGATGTTTTTTTCAGTAGAAATGGTATCGTTTTTCATACATGAAACGAGTTCATTAACCCTGTGTTCGGAACTTAGAATACGCTTGGCAACAATAGACCGCTCTTCAATTTTGTATTGATTGATAGAGGCTTCCTGTAGCTTCTGGCCAACTAAAGCAACCATAGATAAGTTTTCTTTAAAAAACTGCGGATAATAGACTTTAAATTTCCCTTCAAAACACTGTTGATCAAAATCGATAGCACGAATTTTATATACAACATGATCAAAATCATGCGTAGGCACAATCACATAATTATACGAACGCATATCCCCTAATAAACGGATCATACACCGTTCATTAAACTTTACGAATTCTTTAGCTATTTGCGCCTTTTCGGGCTCGGTACACTTTGGAAGAAAATCACGGATAAAATCATCGCCAGGAATACCAGCAATATGTTCTTCAATTAAGGTGTCTTTATACACCAAAAAATTAAGGTTATATGGCGACAAAATATGCTCTAATTCTAGGCCATAGATTCGAGAAGCATCTGTTTTTTTAACATAAAAATGGGTAAAGTTGTCATTTAAAACATTTCGAACTTTTACACGAAATGGCTTTGAATTACCGAAGGTACAATAGTCTATGGCGTCAATATTTAAATAAGGTATAGTCTCTTCATTTCCATTCGAGTGTAAAAGTGTATATACTTTTTTTAAAGAGAGATCAATTTCTTCGCGCTCATATTCTGAGTAATAGGTTCTAACCCATAAAGTGTCTTCATCGTTTTTATCATAGACTACAATAGAACCTTGAAAACGCAATAAATCTTCATAAAAAATAGGAATTTTAATGTTTCTACTGTGCTCTATTAAGTAATCGTTTAATTGATTATTAACAGGAAAAGCAGGTTTTTTTTGCGACATTAATTTCTCTTCTGAAGGCATACAATGAATTTTAGTCAAAAATAGAGATTTTTCTTCTAAAGAATTTATGTTATTAAGTAGTATTTAGTGATTACAAACTTGAGTTTGATTTGTCTTATATCAATTCTGATTATATGTTGTTTATGGTAAAAACCGATTAATTAGAGAAACACAAGCATGTGACCCCCAAGGAAATAATCGAGTAATTTTACTTAAGCACTGGTATTATTAGTAGAAGAACTCGTTATTTTGGTTTAATTGATGTGTTATACGGTTTACAGATAAATAGAAATTAAACCTCAAACATTTTTCCAGGTAAAGGCTTAACCACGTTCTTTAATTCCATTTGTATTAAAATGGAAGATAGTTTATAAACAGGAATACCGCAATCTAGCGCAATAATATCTAAGAGTTGTTTTCCGTTTTTGTTGAGGTAATCATATATTTTTTGTTCTTCTTCACTTAAATCAATAAATAGTTCAATTTGTTTTTGTTGAGTAGCTATAGGTAGGTCCCAATTGAGTATTTGTGCAAGGTCAATAGCCGAGGTTAATATGTGTGCTTTGTTGGTTTTAATTAAATTATTACAGCCTTTACTGAAGGTATCAGTAGACCTGCCAGGAACTGCAAAAACTTCACGATCATATGAATTGGCAATGTCAGCAGTAACAAGAGCTCCTCCTTTCTCAGCAGATTCAATGACCACAGTAGCTTGCGATAAACCAGCAACGATACGGTTGCGTTTCAAAAAACTTTCTCTAATAGGTTTTTCATTATGCCAGAACTCTGTTATAAACCCACCATTTTGATTTACCTCATGAATATATTGCTTATGTGCTTTTGGATATGTTTCTTCTAGGCCATGTGCTAAAACAGCGATAGTTTGTAGGTTGTTTTCTATCGCCGCCCTGTGCGCACAAATGTCAACACCATAGGCAAAACCACTTATTATAATTGGGTTATAAGTAGCTAGTTCTTTAAGGAGTTCATTGCAAAAAGACCTTCCGTATTTTGTAATATTTCTAGTACCGACAATAGAGATAACCTTAGGGTTTTTTAAGGTGATATTACCATCAGTAAATATCAAAATAGGACCATCAATACAATGTTGTAAGTTTTTAGGATAATCTGAATCCAGGAAATAGGAATATGTATAGTTTTTCTTCTCTAGAAAGCACAGCTCCTCCTCTGCTCTTTGTAGTGTCTTTTTATCGAGTAAATGTTGAATTACATGAGTCCCAATACCTGGGATCTTAAGTAATGAACTAGTTGACTCTTTAA
This sequence comes from Tenacibaculum profundicola, assembly GCF_057220795.1. NCBI lineage: Bacteria > Pseudomonadati > Bacteroidota > Flavobacteriia > Flavobacteriales > Flavobacteriaceae > Tenacibaculum > Tenacibaculum profundicola. Next base: position 2,684,008 of record NZ_CM170137.1, read on the forward strand.
ATACTTGTTCAGGGCTTCCAGTAGCTGAAATTAATTTTTTAGCAATGATATCGCCTATGTTTTTCGTAGCTTGAAGCCTAAGCAAGGCTAGTAATTTTTCTTTTTCCATGATGCAAAATTTTGAGTATCAAGATACAAAAAAACTGTTAATAAGTATTGTAGCAATAATTGAAAATTAACTCTTAAAATTACTAGATTTGTTTATATGAATTTAGCCAACAGTATAAACGATTTATTATATAGATACGACTGCGTAATTGTTCCTAATTTTGGGGGCTTTGTTACTAATAAAATTGGTGCAAAACTAAACGAAGAAATAAATGTTTTTTATCCTCCCAAAAAACAAATTACTTTTAACGCGTACATACAGCATAATGATGGTTTGTTGGCAAACCATATCGCGTCAACCTATAAAATATCTTTTGAAGAAGCAATTGATGAAATTGCATTAGAAGTTGCTGCCTGGAACAAACAATTAGAAACAACCTCTGTTGCCATTTCAAACGTTGGCTCGCTTATATTAAACGAGGAAAGTAAATTAATTTTTGAACCGAACGAATCTAGTAACTTTTTAAAAGAATCTTTCGGTTTTTCGGAGACGTCAGTTGCTGAAATTGAGCGATTAAAAGAAGAGACTCAAGCCTTGCAATTAGTTGAAAAACAAGAACAAAGAACAAAGGTTATTCCTTTAGTAAAAAGAGTAGCTGTTGCAGCAGCAGCAGTTGGAATATCTTTTATTGGCTGGAATGGTGTTCAAAACTACATAGAACAAGACTCCTTAGCAAATCAAGAAAAAGCATTAGAAGAGCGAATTCAATCGGCTACTTTTGTTATGAACACCCCCTTACCAACAATAAACCTTGAAGTTACTAGAGAAAATAAAGATTACCGGTTCCATATTGTTGCCGGATCATTTCAATCAATAGAAAACGCCTACAATAAAGTGCGGGAGTTAAAAAATCATGGATTTGATGCCAAAATTATTGGGGAGAATTCATGGGGTTTAACTCAGGTGGCTTTTGGAAGCTATGAAACAAAAATGGCCGCACGTCAAGAGTTGTTACAAATTAAGGAGAATGTTACTGAAGAAGCATGGTTACTGGAAAAGTAATCCTTCCCGTTTATTATTTTAACATAATTTTTTAAAGCATTGTGTATCTTTGCTCCAAATATTTAGGATGAGAGCAAAAGCACCAACAGAATCGTTAACTACACTAACAGATTTAGTGTTACCCGGTGAAACAAATTATTTAGACAATCTTTTTGGGGGAGAGTTGTTAGCGCGTATGGATAGAGCGTGTAGTATTGCAGCACGCCGACATTCTAGAAGAATTGTGGTAACTGCTACAGTAAATCATGTGGCGTTTACAAAGTCTGTACCTGTAGGTAGCGTTGTTACTATTGAAGCAAAGGTTTCCCGCGCATTTACATCGTCAATGGAAGTATATGTAGATGTTTGGATAGAAGATCGTCAGTCAGGTGAAAAAACCAAAGTGAATGAAGGTATTTATACGTTTGTAGCTGTGGATGAAACAGGAAAACCAGTACCTATTCCAAAAATAAAGCCTGAAACTCAATTAGAACAAGAACGTTATGACGGAGCATTACGTAGAAAGCAATTAAGTCTTGTTTTAACAGGGAAAATGCAACCGAAGGACGCAACGGAGCTAAAAGCATTGTTTTTAGCTTAAAAGAGCTATATTTTCTCTATATCACCGTTTTCAGATAAAAGAATGGCAACTGATTTTGTTTTTTCGAATTGAGAAAAGATAATAATCATAATCACAGTGATGGGTACACTCAATACCATTCCTGTGACTCCCCATATTTTACCCCATACGGCTAATGATAAAATTGTTACTAATGGACTTAGGTTTAACGATTTCCCAAAAAGTTTTGGTTCAATAATATTTCCAACAATGACTTGTATACTACCAACGGCTATTAAAACTACTAAGAAAGGAGTAAGTTGACCAAATTGCAACAAAGAAAAAATAGCCGGAAAAACGGTGGCTATTAAAGAGCCAATTGTAGGAATATAATTTAATAAAAAGATCAGAAAAGCCCAAAAGGGAGCACTATCCACGCCTACCAGTAGCAGAACTACATAACTTAATACACCAGTAAGTAAACTGACATAAGATTTTAAGCGTAGGTAATTGGAAATAGAATCTTCTATTTTTGTAAGCATCGCTTGAACACCGTTATAATTTGATTGCTCGCTAACAAACATCTTTTGCAGCTTCTTTTTAAAGCTAGACTCCTCTAAGAAGATGAATAAGGCATAAATAATAATCATAAAAGTATCACCTAGCAAGCTGCTAATTCCGTTAGCGATATCACCTAAAAATGAACCGTAGTCAAATTTTCCAATAAGAGCTTTGGCTGATTTGATGACATCTACATGAAAATAGGTGTCGATATTTTGAATTACAGAATCAATATTCGATTCGTATTTTGAATAAGAAGAAGTTAAGTCGGTAATACTGTTAGTTATAATTTCAGAAACAAAACCGAAGCTGAGAATAATGAAAGTAAAAACAAAGATATTGCTAAGCCATTTAGGAATAAATCGTTTTGCAAATGGTATACGATAAATACTTTTTCGTATTTCTCGCGTGAGAAACCAAAATATTAAAGCAAAGATAAACGGAATTAATATACCTTTTCCAAGAACTAAAATAGTGACTACGGCGATGGTTACAATAACAATATTTGCTGAATTTTTCACGTGTTACTCGTTTAAATTGATTTCTCGTTTTATTGAATCCACTCAGTAGGATTTAACCGTTTCGTATTTTTATATAAAACAAAACTGAGCTTTGTTTTCCCAGTTACTTTGTCTGTAAAAACTTTTCCAAGATGATCACCTGTTTTAATAGGATCTCCCTTTTTTACATATACTTTTTCTAAATTGTTATAAGTAGAAATATAATTACCGTGCTGCACATATACAGACTTGCGTCCATCCGAATGTTTTTGAATAACTAAAACTTTACCATTAAAAATACTTTTAGCATTTGAATTTTGTTTGGTTACGATGTGCAACCCTGGGCTATTTATTTTTATACCAGGAAATGTAGGGTGAGGCTGAACACCATATTTTCGAGTAATAATACCCTTAACAGGCCAAGGTAAATTGCCTTTATTTTGTTCAAAACTAGCAAGTAATATTTTTTCTTCAGCATTAAGGCTAAATTCTCCTGATTTTTTAGCGCCTTTGGCTTTATTAGACTTGGCAATTGCTTCTCTAATTAGTCGATCAATTCTGGCAGCGACTTTTTTCTCCTCTTTTTGCTTCTTTAAAAGTGATCTTTTATACTTACTTTCTTGCCTTTTTATGGTAGTAATTAATTTTTCTTGGCTCTTTTTGTCACTTTCTATTTCTTCCTGCTGAACTTTTTCTTCACTGGCTAGTTGTTCTTTTATCCTTTTTCTGTTAATTAAAGAATCGTTTAGTTTTTGTATATATTCCGTTTTTACGATGATTTCTTGACCTTGTTTTTTTCTGAAATCATTGTATTGTTGCATGTATTTTAATCGCTTATATGCTTGATAAAAGCTTTCAGACGAAAGTAAGAACATCGTTTTACTTTGCATTGACTTACTTTTATACGTTTTTACAACCATCTTAGTATAATCATCTTTAAGCTTGGCTAGCTCCTTATTGAAATTGTCGAGTTGTTGTTTGTTTTTCTTGATGTTTTTTTCAAGTTTTTCCGCTTCAAGCTCAATAGTTTCGATTAAACGTTCTCTAACACTTATTTTTTGGTTTAAATCTTTTAAATCATCTATCGCATTACTTTTTTTCTTTTTTGTTTTAAAAAGTAAAGTGTTTACCTGTTCAATTTCTTTTTTTATGTGAAGGCGTCGTTTTTCAAGCTCCTTTCTCGTTTGCGCCAACGATGAAAAGCTTGCCAAAAACATAGATAATATTGTGATGTAAAAAAGAAACTTATTCATTTATAATTGTATTTCTTTATATCCTTTTGGAATTGAAAAATCTAGGTTTAAATTCGTGTTAAAATTAACAGAACGTACCGTCATATCAATATTAGTAAATTTTGAGTGTTCTTTAGCTATGATGCTTATCTTATTTGGAAAAACAATACTTTCTTTATTTAGATAGCTAGGATATGAAATATCTAAACGCTGGTTTTTAAAAGTATTTACCAGAGATTGTTTGTCTATTTTATAGTGATTAGGATTTATGTAAAAGAAAACATCAAACAGATTTGATTGCTTTTTCGGCGATAATTGATATGAGTTTTTGATTATTTCTATATTCTGACGCTTTGATTTTACATTAAAAATAGCCTGACCCAATAACATATTTTGAAGTTGCTCAAAGTTTATATCCGTACCTAGTATCTTTTTTAACATAGAAAAATCACCTTCAAAATAATTCTTCTTATAAGGAGAATAAAAGCGAACACTGGTAGGGGTTATCTTGGCTTTAAAAAGCGTTATAAACTTAGTCCCTTTTAACCAAATTACTTCATCTTTTTGAATTTTCATTCTTACGGAAAAACCCAAATTTTCTTTATTACTCTTATAAGCAACTTTTAATTTTGCGTCAATTGTTTTCTTATCGAAGTTTTTTGCTACGTGTTTTTTAGCAACTTTTCTGGCCGACATTGACTTAATAGTCATGTTGCCCTTAGCAATTGACTTTTTTGATTTACACGAAGTAAACACGATACAAAAAACAAATAGGTATTTTAATAACTTCATTTTTTTTAAAACTACTTTTTCAACTTCTCTCTATATTTATTTACGTTTTTAATATCACCTAAACCTTGATAGCCTTTTATAAATTCTTGGTAAAAGTCAGTTTGAAGCCTTGGGCTGTTAACTACAAAATCAATACCATTTTGTAATACAGCAACGGCTTTTTTAAAACTTTTATTGTGATTATGAGCTCTACCATTCATTAAATAAACTAACGGCTGCGCAGGAAATAGAGCCATTCCTTGTTCGCTATAAGACAATAATCTAGGACTATTTTCCATATGTAACTTTGTAAGAAGCTGTTTTAACGAAGTAAATGATTTGTCTTTATTAAAAACGGTTTCAACGTTTGTATGGAGTGAATTATGAGTGGTTTTAGCTTTTTTCTTATTAGGGTAACTCCTAGAAGCTAGCCTAGTTTTAATACGACGCAATCTCGGAGTTAACAATTTTGCTACTTCTAGTTCTGCTAAAATAGCTTTCGCGGTTTCAAGATCATTCTTTTGAAGATATAAATTTACTAAAAACTGTTTTTTCTTTGGATGCTTTTCTATAATACGTTTTTGTATTTCTATCGCTTCTTCAATAGAAGAATTACTTCTAAGAACTTTAACTAAATGTTCAGAAACCCAGAGATTATTAGCGTCTAATGCAAGTGCTTTTTTTGCATATTCAATAGCTACTACATACTGGTTGAGCTGGTAATAATTTTTAGAAAGCTCAAACAAAACAGCTACGTTATTAGGGGTTAACTGGTTGCATTCCTCTAAATTTTCAATAGCTTTTTGATAATTATAAATAGCTTTGTTGGTAATTGCTTTAAAAAAAAAATCTTGAAAGTCAATGTTTTTTTGCTCATCTATTCCTACTGAAGCCCGAATACTATCTTGAGAGAATGAGGCAAAAGGGGCAAGAAACCCTATGAAAGTAAAAAAAAACAAAGATTGTCTAATTTTTCTTTCTATAAAAAACATGAATTTTTTCTTATGTAAGTTCTGTATAATCACCTATGCTTACTGATGTATAATTACCGTTGTATTTTGCATGATTGCCAATCATTGCTTTGTCTAATGTCGCATTAGAGATCTGTACGTTGGTCTGAATTAATGAATTTACGATTTTGGAGTTTTCAACAACACTGTTTTCACCCAAAGATACATAAGGGCCAATTTTTGCGTTTTTTAAAGTCACATTAGCGCCAATATAACATGGCTCTATAATTTCAGAGTTATCCAAAACAATATCATTTGCTACTAAGCTTTTCCCATCAGCTTGTTCGAACGATAGAATTTGTTTATTGGTGTCAACAGTTGGATCTTTTTTACCACAGTCCATCCATGCATCCACTTTACCTGGAATAAATTGAGCGCCCTGCTGTTTTAGAGATTCAAGAACGTTTGTGATTTGATATTCACCGTTCTCTTTTAAATTGTTATCTATTAAATATTGAATTTCTTTGCGAAGTTTATTCCCGTCTTTGAAATAATAAACACCAATAATAGCTAAATCAGAAACAAAATCTTTTGGTTTTTCAACAAAGTCAGTAATAATACCTTCGTTTAGTTTTACCACGCCAAAAGCGCTTGGATCTTCAACTTGTTTAACCCATATGGCACCATCAGCATGAACATCAAGTGTAAAATCAGCTTTAAACAAGGTGTCGGCATAGGCAACAATACAAGGTCCGTTTAACGATTCTTTAGCACAATAAATAGCATGTGCAGTACCTAAGGCATCTTCTTGAACGTATACGCTTCCGTTCGCGCCCAAATCAGAAGCTATTTTTAAAAGTTCTTCCTTCGTGTTTGTAGGAAATCCTTTTGAAACTGGACCGATGATAAAGGCGATTTCGTCAATAGGTTGTTCCACCACAGATGTAATATTTTCAACTAAACGTTGAACGATCGACTTACCCGCAATAATGGTTAAAGGTTTCGGGACAGTTAACGTATGAGGGCGTAATCTCGACCCAATTCCTGCCATAGGAACAATAATTTTCATGATGTCTTATTTAACGCTGCAATATACCATTAAATTACTTTTGAAAAAAGTCAAATTCCTTTAGGTATTGCGTTAATTAATGTTTTTGTATATGTAGCTTTTGGCGAATTATAAATAGTATCAGCATCGTTGATTTCTTCAATTGCCCCCTTGTTCATTACGATCAATTGATCAGCCATATACTTTACTACCGATAAATCATGAGAAATGAATAAATAAGTGAAGTTAAATTCTGATTTTAATTGGTTTAGCAAATTTAGAACCTGTGCTTGAACTGAAACATCGAGTGCAGAAACAGATTCATCACAAATAATGAGCTTAGGTTGTAATGCAATAGTTCTGGCAATTCCTATTCTTTGACGCTGTCCACCAGAAAACTCATGCGGATAACGATAAAAATGCTCTGGTGCTAAACCTACTTTTTCAAGCAATGTTAAAACGTATTCTTTGCGCTCTTTGTTAGAACTCAAAATGCCGTGAACTTTCATCGGTTCAATAATAGCTTTTCCTATTGAAATTCTTGGGTTTAATGAAGAAAAAGGATCTTGGAATATAATTTGAATCTCTTTTCTTAAATTTTTTAATGCAGCCTTAGAAATATTCGTGATTTCTGTTCCTTTGTACAGTATTTTACCAGAAGTTACTTTCTCTAATTGTAAAATAGCACGACCAAGGGTCGTTTTACCACAGCCACTCTCTCCTACTAGACCCAGCGTTTCACCTTCGTATATTTTGAAAGAAACATTATTAACTGCGGTTATTTTTTTGTTTTTTGAAAACCAAGAAGTATGGGTAATAAACTCTTTTTTTAAATCTATAACCTCTAATAAAGGGGGAGTTTTATAGATTTTTTGATGAAAAGCCTGTCGCTCTTCGTCTGTATATAAGGTGTTGTTAACCGTATTGTTTATAAAATCACTAACCGTAGGTAAAACTTTTAGTCGTTTTTTTACCGTTGGTTTTGAATTAATTAAAGCTTTTGTGTAATTTTCTTTTGGGTGCAAAAAAACAGCGCTAGCATCTCCTTTTTCAATAATACGTCCTTTGTACATAACAACAACTTCGTCTGCAATTTCTGAAACAAGGGTTAAGTCATGAGAAATAAAAATGATACTCATATTATTTTTGTGTTGAAGCTCTTTTAAGAGTGAGATAATCTCTTTTTGAACGGTTACATCAAGTGCTGTCGTTGGCTCATCAGCTATCAGAATTTTCGGATTACAAGCTAATGCCATGGCAATCATAACTCGCTGTTTTTGTCCGCCACTAATTTCATGAGGATACGCATTGTATAGTTGCTCAGGTCGAGGAAGTTTTACCTTTTTAAATAATTCAAGGGTCTCTTCTTTTCTTTCTTTTAAAGAAAGAAAAGTATGTTGTTGTAAAACCTCTGATACTTGAAAACCGCAGGTTAACGTTGGATTGAGTGAGCTCATAGGCTCTTGGAAAATCATAGCTATTTCTTTTCCTCTAATTTTTTGCAGTTCTTTTTGATTACAAGCTAACAAGTTGTCTTTATCATAAATAATTTCACCGCTAACATCAGCATTTTGGGGTAACAACCCCATAATGGCTAAAGAGCAAATAGATTTTCCGCTTCCACTTTCACCAACGATGCCTAAAATTTGATTTTTTCGGATAGAAAAAGAAATAGTATTTACAACAACCTTGTTTTGAAAACAAATGGATAAATTATGAACATGTAACATATGCATTTTTTTGTAAAAATAATCTTTTTAAGCTGAATTATATATTTAGGTTTTGAAATAGCCATAATAACAGCCCTTTTTTTGATTGAAGTATAGCTTCAAAATAAATTTAAAATATATACAGAAGTATAGAAGTCTTTGGACTTGAAGATTTTTCTGAACATCATTGATTTTTAATACATAGCCTGTATTTAACCATAGCAAATAACAGTTAAAAACAACAATGTTTAATATGGCAAAAACAAAGTAATCGGAGGTAGATAATGAGGGCTAACTGGTTTTAATTTAACGAGTAATACAATGCTGATGTTAATTTACCCATTGCAATTGCTTATAGGAAAGGGAGTTCTATAGCTGATACTTTTTAATACTGAATTTTCTTTATTAATTTCATGGTATCATGCCAACGGTTATTTGAAACCTTTTAATGAGTGAAAAGAAATCAATAGGTAACTTCAAATTCCAATCGGTATAAAACAAAAGCATGATTGCAAGGAAAATGGTAGTATAACTTTATCCAGGAAAAGGCATAATCCTCGAGGAGGTTTATTACTCTAGCTATCGATAATACACGTTATACCGAAACTATTTCGTTTATATAACATATTGTTTGTCTGTATTTTATTAGTGCTTGTTTAATTTTTTTAATATATTTGGATAGATTTAACAAAAATCGACATAAAATTTAATTTTTTTAACTATAACCCTTCTAAAAATGAAACGAAAAATTATTTTCGCACTGATGTGCGTATTTGTTACTCTCGCGACCTTTGCGCAACAACAACGGAATTGCCATACAATGAACAATCTTGAATATCGACAATCTCAAGATCCTCTTTTACAAAAAAGAATGCTTGAAATTGAAGAGTTTACTCAAAATAGAGTAAAACAAATGAATAATCTCCAGGGGAAAATTGTAGGAAATGTAATTCAAATCCCAGTAGTAGTTCACGTTATATACAGTAACTCACAAGAAAATATAAGTGAAGCTCAAATACAATCTCAGTTAGATGTTTTAAATGAAGATTTCAGAAGAACCAATACTGATCAAACAAGTAAGTGGTCACAGGCAGCGGATACTGAAATAGAATTCTATTTGGCACAAGTTGATCCAAATGGAAACCCAACAGATGGAATTACAAGAAAATCTTCTACGAAATCTTCTTGGGGCACAAACGATGCAATGAAAAAATCTTCTCAAGGAGGAGTTGACCCATGGGATACGGCAGAGTATCTAAACATGTGGGTATGTAATATCGGAGGTGGTATCTTAGGATACGCCCAGTTCCCTGGAGGAAGCGCTAGTACTGACGGTGTTGTAATGGGACCTCAGTATTTCGGTAGTTCTGACAAGGGCTCAGGATTTTACTTATCATCTCCTTTTGATAAAGGAAGAACCACTACTCACGAAGTAGGACATTTTTTAAACTTACGTCACATTTGGGGTGACGGCGGATGTGGTGTTGATGATTTCGTGTCTGACACACCGGAATCTGATGCTTCCAATTTTGGTTGTTCAACCGGACACACATCTTGTGGGTCTGAAGATATGGTTGAAAATTATATGGACTACTCAGACGACACTTGTATGAATTTATATACACAAGGACAAAAAACCAGAATGCGAGCAGTTTTAGAGTCTGGAGGATCTAGACGTAGCTTAGCGTTATCGGATAAAACAGGAGGCGGAGTCTCTTGTGAATTGGCAGCACCTTCTAATTTTGCAGGTTCTAGTATTAATGATAACGGATTTACATTAACGTGGTCAGCAGTATCAAATGCAGTTTCGTATACGGTTACTGTAAATGGTACGTCAACTACCGTGCCTGGTACTCAAGAAGTGATAACTGGATTAACAGCGGGCTCGCAATATAGCTGCGTTGTAGTTGCAAATTGTGCTGATGGTGGTAGTGGAGCAGCTTCTAGTATCAATGTAACAACCACAGGAAATCAGCCAGTTAATTATTGTGATTCACAAGGAAATAGCGTTGCTGATGAATATATACAAAGAGTTCAGTTAGGGAGTATAAATAATACTTCAGGACCTGGAAATGGGTATACTGATCACACTGATATTTCAACAAATCTTGAAAAAGAAGTTTCAAACACTATTACCATTACGCCATTATGGACAGGAACTATTTATAATGAAGGCTATGGTGTATTTATTGACTATAATAAAGATGGAGATTTTGAAGATTCAGGAGAAACTGTTTGGACGAAATCAGCATCAAAGGATACTCCAGTTAGTGGGTCATTTACGGTGCCATCTTCAGCTGCTGAAGGAGCAACAAGAATGCGTGTGGTTTTAAGATATAATGCAATACCTAGCTCTTGTGGTTCTTATAGTTACGGAGAAACTGAAGATTATACAGTAGTAATTGGAGCAGGTCAAGCAGATACTCAAGCACCAACAGCACCATCAAACTTAACAGCTTCTAATGTTACTCAAACTACCTTATCATTAAACTGGTCAGCTTCAACAGATAATGTTGGTGTAACAGGGTATGATGTGTATCGTGGTGCTGTCAAAATAGCTACAACAACAAATACAACTGCTAGTATTACTGGCCTAACTGCTAACACGGCCTACACATTTTCAGTAAACGCCAAAGACGCGGCAGGGAATATTTCATCTTCGAGTAATGTTGTGAATGTAACAACCTTAGATAATGTACTTGTGTATTGCCCTTCACAAGGTAATAATTCAAGTTATGAATGGATAGATTACGTGTCTTTTGGTGGGATGACGAACAGTTCTGGAAATGACGGAGGATATGAAGATTACACAAACAATGTAGCAACAGTAACTATAGGAAGCACAAGCCAGTTGGTGGTAAGTGCTGGATTTAGAAGTAGTTCATATACTGAATATTGGGCAGTGTGGATTGATTTTAATAGAGATGGTACATTTTCAGATAGTGAGAAAGTTTCTAATGGTTCTTCATCAAGCGCAAACAACCTTAGTTCAGATGTAACGGTTCCATCAAATGCTGTAGCAGGTCAAACTAGAATGCGTGTGTCAATGAAATGGAGAGCAGCACAAACAGCTTGTGAAACATTCTCATATGGGGAAGTAGAAGATTATACAGTTAACATAGTTTCTAGCAGAACGAAATCAGCTGGGATCGCAGGTTTAGAAATGTTGACAAATGAGGCTCGTTCCGATTTAATGACCTATCCTAACCCAGTGTCATCTTTTGTTAAAGTGGAATTACTATCAAGAACCCAAGGAGCAACGTATAAAATAGTTAACGTTATTGGTAGTGTTCTGAAATCAGGAAAACTACAATCTTATTTAGATGTATCCAATTTAAAATCAGGAGTATATATTTTGGAGGTTAATGATGGTCAAAAGTCGTTAACAACTAAACTTATAAAGAAATAAGTATAGTTTAAAATCAGCTAAAAATCCCTGAGAACTTCTCAGGGATTTTTTTATGGTTGATAAAACACCGTATTTATATTATTTTGTAAATGGTATAGCTCTATAAAAGTCATAAACTGTATGTTTAAAACTTATTTTGACAATGAATAACTAGTGTCTATATCTTGCTAGCCCCTATGCTTGTTGAGAATCAATAAGTTGCTTTTAATTAATGTTAGGTTTTATTTTTTTCATCAAAAAAATAAATATATATTTGGGGGCATTTTAACAATTTTTTTATAAAAAATATAATTTTTTTGTTAAAATTGTGGTATTTGATTAATATAAACAAACTTAAAAACCCTTCTAAAATGAAAGACAAGTACATTAAAAATGTATTGTTGTCAGCTTTTTTATTGTCTGGAGCATTTACAATAAATGCACAAGACACGGATAAGTTAAGGCACATTACATTTGAAAAAACCTCAAAAATTTCTTTACAGGAAGCTCCGGCTTTAATTAAACAAAAACTTAAATTATCATCTAATGATAACTTGTTAAAAGTTAAATCTAAAGTAGATGACTTAGGTTTTACACATGAAAAGTACCAACAAAAATTTAAAGGACTTAAAGTAGAATTTGCTACATACACAGCGCATGCCAAAAATGGTACGTTAAAAAGTATGAATGGTGAGTTATACGATGTTAAAGCAGTGAACATCGTTCCTAAATTAACTAAGAACGCGGCATTTCAACGAGCAATATCGCATACAGGAGCTGAAGCTTATTTATGGGATAACCCAAAAGAAGCTAAAAGCTTAGGTGACTATAAGAAACCGGAGGGTGAATTATTAATTCTTCCAGCAAGCGTTATCGGTAAAAAAGAGGCAAAATTGGCCTATAAATTTGATATATACGCTACGAAGCCATTAAGCAGAGGGTATTTATATATTGATGCTCATACAGGAGAAGCACTCTTTTTTAATGCAATCATTAAGCATTTAGATGAACATGCACATTCTTCAAAGAATTTAATAACAATTGAAGATATAATTGATAAAAAGATAGCGATACCTAGCGCTCCTTTAGCTACTGGTAATGCAGCGACTAGATATAGTGGAACTAGAACAATAACTACCAGAGTAATTGGTAATAGTTATGCATTAAGAGACAATACTAGAGGTAATGGAGTTAACACATACAATAGTGGTGGTCAAAGTAGTTACCCAACAACAAATTTTACCGATGCAGATAATAATTGGACAGCAGCGGAATTTGACAATTCAGCAAAAGACAACGCGGCTTTAGACGCGCATTGGGGAGCTGAAATGACGTATGATTATTTTCAAGCAGAGCATAACAGAAATAGCTACAACGGATCAGGAGCTGCAATAAACAGTTATGTACATTACGGCAATGCCTATGACAATGCATTTTGGAATGGTAGTGTAATGACCTATGGAGATGGTTCTTCTAATGGAAACGAAGGAAATGGGTATTTTGACGCATTAACATCTATTGATGTAGCAGCTCATGAAATTGGACATGCGGTTTGTTCTAGTACAGCTGATTTAGCATACCAAAGAGAATCAGGAGGTCTAAACGAAGGTTTTTCTGATATTTGGGGAGCTGCAGTTGAGCACTTTGCAAAAGGAAATGGAAATGATGCAGCACCAGATGCTTCAGTATGGTTAATTGGTGATGAAATTGATAGAAGATCAGGTTCAGTAGCATTGCGTTCTATGAGTGATCCAAATGCTAGAAGTCAACCAGATACTTACGGAGGAACTTATTGGCAAGAACCAAATTGTGGAACACCAACGCAATCTAACGATTACTGTGGAGTGCATACAAATTCAGGAGTTTTAAATTTCTGGTTTTACATATTAACAACTGGTGGATCAGGAACAAATGACAATAATGATTCATATAACGTTTCTTCTATAGGAATGACTAAGTCAGCTAAAATTGCATACCGTACGGAAGTAAATTATCTGTCGTCAAACTCTACTTATGCTGATGCAAGAGCTGGATCTATTACTGCAGCAACTGATTTATATGGTTCGAACAGTAGTGAAGTAATTTCAGTAACAAACGCTTGGCATGCAGTAGGAGTTGGTGATGCATTTTCTCAACCATGTGCTTTGGCAGCACCTTCTAATTTTGCAGGTTCTAGTATTAATGATAACGGATTTACATTAACGTGGTCAGCAGTTTCTGGAGCGGCTTCTTATGAAGTTACAGTGAATGGTGCAACATCAACTGTAAGTGGAACATCTAAAGTAGTATCAGGTTTAACAGCAGGTGCAAGTTATGCGTGTGTTGTTACTGCGAACTGTTCTTCAGGAGGTAGCGGAGCATCTTCGAGTATAAATGTGTCAACTACAGGTACACCACCGCTTAATTACTGTACATCTAAAGGAAATAGTGTAGCAGATGAATATATTCAACGTGTACAACTAGGAAGTATAGATAATTCATCAGGAGGAGGAAATGGGTATTCAGACCATACTTCAGTGTCTACTAATTTAGAAAAATCAACTTCGCATACCATTACCATTACTCCATTATGGACAGGAACTATTTATAATGAAGGCTATGGCGTGTTTATCGATTATAATAACGATGGCGATTTTTCAGATTCAGGAGAAACTGTTTGGACAAAATCAGCATCAAAGGATACTCCTGTTAGTGGAACATTTACAGTACCATCGTCGGCAACGGAAGGAGCAACTAGAATGCGTGTGGTATTGAAGTATAATGCAACGCCAACAGCATGTGAGGCTTCATTTTCTTATGGAGAAGTAGAAGATTATACAGTAGTAATTGGAGGATCTCAGCCAGATACACAAGCGCCAACAGCGCCAAGTAGTCTTGCTGCTTCAGGTGTTACTCAAACAACATTATCTTTAAATTGGTCAGCTTCAACAGATAATGTGGGGGTAACTGGTTATGATGTATATCAAGGTTCAAGCAATATAGGATCAGTAACAGGAACTAGCTTCAATGTAACAGGATTAACAGCGAATACTTCTTATACGTTCTCTGTAAGAGCAAATGATGCGGCAGGTAATGTGTCGTCGTCAAGCAATCAGTTAAGCGTAACAACTTTAGGAAATGTAGTTAGTTACTGTGCATCAAAGGGGAATAACTATTCGTATGAATGGATAGACTATGTATCACTTGGTGGAATGACAAACAGCACTGGGAAAAATGGAGGTTATGGAGATTTTACTTCGAAAGTAGCCACAGTTGCTCAGGGAAGTTCAAATCAAATGTATGTTAGCGCAGGATTTAGAAGTACTGCGTATAACGAATATTGGGCTGTTTGGATTGACTTTAACCAAAACGGAACTTTTGATAGTAGTGAGAAAGTAAGCTCTGGATCTTCAACTAGTTCAAGTAATTTGTCGATTACAGTAGATGTACCTAGTGGTGCTTTATTAGGGCAAACTAGAATGCGTGTATCAATGAAGTGGAATGCTTCGCAAACAGCATGTGAAACATTTTCATATGGAGAAGTTGAAGATTATACGGTTAATGTTGTCTCTTCAAGCGTAGCTAGTTTTAATACGACAGCTAATATGATGGCCAACGCGGAAATGTTGACAAATGAAAGTATATCAGACTTATTAGTATATCCGAATCCAGCTAAAGATGTGATTCAGGTGAAAGTAGCAGCTAGACATGAAAAAGCAGCATATAAAATTTTCAATGTAATTGGAAGTGTTGTAGAATCTGGTAAGTTAACACCAAATTTAAACGTGTCTAATTTGAAATCTGGAGTATATATTTTAGAGGTTAATGATGGTCAAAAATTATTAACAACTAAGCTTGTTAAGAAGTAAAAAAGGAATAAAATAAAAAAAATGAAATTGATTAAACCCCGAGTAATACTCGGGGTTTTTTAGTAATCTTAATAGGTTTTTTTAAAAGCGATTTTTAAGTGTTATTTTTTTGTTAAAAAAAATAATGTATATTTGGCACTGTTTTGACGAAAATATTAACAATTTATGAGCTTTAGTAGTAAATAAATAGTAATAAGTTAAAAACAAGATTAATTAAAACCCTTCTATAAATGAAACACAAGTACTTTAAAAGTCTTGTAGTGACGAGTGTATTAATTGGATTAAATATCCAAACGCTAGTGCAAGCACAACCGAGGCTAGAGGTTGAAAAAATTCCTAGCGACTATCGTTTAGAGAAACTTCAAGTTATGAAGCATAACCTTAAAAAAAATGCTTCAAAACAGACACAAAACACGTTACAATTAACAAAAGAATTTAAAAGTAAAACGAAGCCTTCTGCTAAAATCATAAGTTTTATAGAACCACAAAGGGTGATTACTATAAAGCCTTTCGATTTCGGAACTTTGAGGCTTAATTTGGTAAAACCAAGAAAAACCAATCACCTGCATACTGAGACTTCAGTAAGGGTATACCAAGCAACACAGCGAAGAATCACAGCCATAGGTAATGAAAGCCAAGTAAATACCGTACTTCAAAAATATGATTGGGCAGCTAGAAACAACAGTTTTTCTGCAGCGGATCATACAATAATCAATGAATGGCATCAAACTGAATGCATAATAGCATCATCAAGTTTGATAATTAATGTTTTGGTAGCCAACACGCACGCAAATATTGACATAAACCAGCTCGTGGTTTCCGTACCAAATAGATCAACTTATCAATCATCTAGAAATAATTTTTGAATTATATGCTCGAGTATGACTTGTAACAAGGATATCGAACAAATAGTTTATAACAAAAATTGTTAAAAAGAGAATACTGAGAATTTATTTATTAACGGTACAGTGAAGGTTTAAGCTTTACTGTATTTCTAAACATCCTACTATAATATGAATAACAAATTTAAAATTCTAATCAGTGGTTTGTCAGTGGCAGCCATATCTATTGTTGGTTCTAGTTATTGGAAGAAACAAAGTGTTTCTGATGAATTAGCAGAACAACGAAAAAAACATACTACTTTTGTAAAAGAAAGCCCCTTGAATGAATCATTAAAATGGGGAAAAAAGGAAAGAAAACTTAAAGGCTTACCACCAAATAGGTATTATGACCAAATGGAACTTCTTACCATGAACCCTGCTACTGGGGAAATGGAAGACGGAAGCTTAGTAAAATTAAGAGAAGATTTATTAAAGAGCAGAACTTCTAAGGGGTCAAATTCACATCAAAAAAACCCAGGAGAAGTTGATAATGAATGGGAAGAGAGAGGACCAAATAATGTTGGAGGTCGAACTAGAGTGATTCTGTTTGATCCAAATGATTCTTCAAATAATACCGTATATGCCGGTGGAGTAAGTGGAGGCTTATGGAAAAACACAAATATTTCCAATGTAAACTCAGAATGGGAACGTGTTGAAGATGTTCCTGGGAATTTATCGGTAACCTCGTTAACTGTTGATCCAAGAGACTCAAATAAGTGGTATGTAGGTACAGGAGAGCAATATACGGCTGGAGATGTAGTTGGTAATGGGGTTTATGTTACTACAAATGGAGGAACAAAATGGACTGCAATTTCTATCCCAGCTGCTGGAGATGCAGTTATAAATTATAACGAAAGTAACGTCTTCTTGTCAGGAGTACACTTTGTGAATGATATTTTAGCTTGGGACAATGGAGCGTCAACAGAATTATTGGTAGCAGTAGGTGCTCATGTTTATGGAGATTCTTCAAGCCCGAGAAATTGGTTAGGGTTGCAATCTGCTGGTTTGTATCACTCTACAGACAATGGAACTACTTGGAGTAGAATAGAGTCAACTAACATGAAGTATACATTTGGAGCAAAGGATTATTATTACATACCAAATGATTTAGAAGTAGGAGCTGATAACAAAATATGGATGGGAACTATTGAGTCTGCACTTGGAGAAGGTGGAGGAAGAGTATACAGTTCTACAAATGCATCTACATGGTCTGCTGCTGCTGCGTCACCTCTAACAAATTCGAATAGAGTTGAATTAGAAACGTCAGAAACAGATAAAAATAAAATTTATGCCTTAACGCAAGGAACAACATCTGGAGCTCCTGTGCATATTTTTAAAACAACAAATGGTTTTGCTACAGTGAGTGAAATGTCATTACCAAACGATGCAGATTTAAGCATTCCTAGTAACGATTTTTGTCGTGGTCAGGCGTTTTATGATTTAGTAATTGAAGCTGATCCATCAGATGATGAGACGTTGTATGTTGGAGGTATTGATTTGTTTAAGTCTACCGACGGGGCTTCATCTTGGACACAACGATCTAAATGGTCTAATAATAATAACTTGGCAAACCTTAATGTTTCTGTTGTTCATGCCGATCAACACTCTATTGCATTTGGTAATAATGATGCTTCAAAGATGTTATTTGGTAATGATGGAGGTGTTTATTATTCAGCAAATTCAGGTACTAGTATCAATGCGAGAAATAAAGGCTACAATGTAACACAGTTTGTAAAGGCAGGAATAGGACCGGACGGATCGGGAGACACAGATGGTATTTTTAGTGCTGGTGCACAAGATAACGGAACACAAGGTTTTAGAAATGCTGTTGCAGGAGTAAATAGTTCGTCAGAAGTATCTGGAGGTGATGGTTTCTATACGTTTATTGACAAAGATGGCGATTATATGATTGCTACCTATGTAAATAACGTGATTTATCGATTTAACTTACCTTGGAATGGTTTAAGCAGAATGGACGGAGGTTCTACTACTTTAGTAAATGAAAGCAATACTGGAGATTTTGTAAACCCGATGGGATATGATAGTCAGGCAAATCGGTTATTATCAAATGCTTCAACAGATACTGGATATTCAATAAAAAGTGTAAATGTAGCGTCAAACACAAAAGGAAACATTACAAATGTATTACTAGACGCAAGTCCAACAGCCTTTAAAGATTCTCCTTTTGCAAATAATACATGGTATGTTGGGTTATCTAATGGAAAATTAGTAAAACTAACAAATGTTACCAATAGTAGCGCAACATGGTCAAGTATAACAACACCTTTTGTAGGGTCAACTTCTTCTATTAGATTTGGAGAAACAGCGAATGATATTTTTGTAACAATTCATAATTATGGAGTAACAAATGTATGGGCAACATCTGATGGTGGAGCAAACTGGGTTAGTAAAGAAGGAAACTTACCAAATATACCAGTAAGAGACTTGTTACAAAACCCATTAGATAGAACTGAAGCAATTATAGCAACACAGTTAGGGGTATGGTCAACATCAAACTTCGATGATACAAACCCTAATTGGACTCAAGCGTATAATGGAATGAGTGATGTTAGTGTAACGTCTTTCGATTATTGGAATGTGAGTGGAGATCATGTTACAAATAAAATCATTGCATCTACCTACGGAAGAGGTGTGTTTACTGGAAGTTTTACGAGTAATGCGGTTGAAGACATAGAAGCTCCATCGGCTCCTACAAATTTGTCGGCATCTAACATCGCACAAACAACTTTAACTCTTAACTGGACAGCAGCGACTGATAATGTAGGGGTTACGGGTTATGATATATACTTAAATAACAATAAAATTGGAAGTGTTACAGGAACTACTTCGAATATAACAAGTTTAGTAGCAAATACAACATATAGTTTTTCTATAAAGGCAAAAGATGCCGCCGGTAATGTATCTGCTATGAGTAATGTAATAAATGTAACAACACTGGAAGAGTCGATAACATATTGTACCTCTAAAGGAAATAGTGTTGCCGATGAATATATTCAAAGAGTGAGACTAGGAAGTATTGATAATACATCAACAGGAGGAAATGGGTATTCTGATTTCACGTCTATTTCAACGAGCTTAGAGAAAGGAACATCGAATACAATTACTATTACTCCAAGATGGACTGGTAGCACGTACAATGAAGGTTATGGTGTTTGGATCGACTATAATAAAGATGGCGATTTTTCAGACGCAGGTGAAACCGTTTGGACCAAGTCAAGATCTAAAACAACCCCTGTAAGTGGTACATTCACAATACCTTCTTCTGCTGTAGAAGGAGAAACAAGAATGAGAGTTGTAATGAAGTATAATGCAACTCCAACGGCATGTGAAGCGTCTTTTGCTTATGGAGAAGTTGAAGACTATACTGTAAATATTATAGCGACTGTTGCTGATACACAAGCGCCTACAGCACCTAGTAACCTAAATGCGTCTAACATTGCGCAAACAACATTGACGTTGGCATGGACAGCTTCAACAGATAATGTTGGTGTAACGGAATATGATATATATCAAGGAGCTAGTAACATAGGAAGTGTAACAGGAACTACTACCAATATTACTGGATTAACTGCAAATACAGCCTATACTTTCTCGATAAAAGCAAAAGATGATGCAGGAAACGTATCTTCATCTAGTAATATATTAAACGTAACTACTTTAAGCAATGTAGTTTCTTACTGTAGTTCGCAAGGAAACCGTTCGACTTATGAATGGATTGATAATGTAGAATTAGGTGGAATGCAAAACGCAACTGGTGATAATGGTGGATATAAAGATTTTACTTCAAAGATCGCAACAGTATCACAAGGAAGTTCTAATGAGATGATTGTAAGTGCTGGGTTTAGCGGTAGTTCGTATACTGAATATTGGTCTGTTTGGATTGATTTTGACCAAAATGGTACATTTGACACAAACGAAAAAGTAGTAAGCGGATCTTCATCAAGTGCTAATAATTTAACAGCAACAGTTGATGTTCCTTTAAATGCATTAATTGGACAAACAAGAATGCGTGTTTCTATGAAATACAATGCAGCTTCAACGCCATGTGAAACATTTAACGATGGAGAAGTAGAAGACTACACCGTGAACGTTGTTAGTTCTTCTTCCAGCGCAGCAGGGGCAACAGCATTTAATAATGCATTTGCTGAACCATTTAGTAATGACACGGAAAATAGCTTAACAGTGTATCCTAACCCTGCCGTTACGAATGTAGTGGTAAGATTTGGTAACAATGAAAACGTTCAATATAAAATAACAAATACTATCGGTCAGGTTGTGTTATCAGGTGAAACTGTAAACAATACCGTTAATATAGCAGATTTAAAAACTGGAGTTTATTTACTAGAAGTAAACGATGGACAAAAAGCAATAACAACAAAATTAGTTAAGAGATAACTTAAAAACCCTTCTTTCTTATTAACTAATGTATGCCCTGAGCTTTTGCTCAGGGTTTTTTAATTATTTTTGCTGAATGAATTATTTATCGGTAGAGAACATATCAAAATCATATGGAGAAAAAGTCTTGTTTCAAGACATTTCTTTTGGAGTAAACAAAGATCAAAAAATTGCTTTTGTAGCAAAAAACGGAAGTGGTAAAACTTCAATTTTAAATATTATGGCCGGTTTTGATACACCAGATACAGGTCAAATAATTAGCAGAAAAGGAATTCATACAGCTTATTTAGCACAAGACATGAAGCTTAATGAAGAGTTGACAATTGAAGAAACTATTTTCTCTACAGAAAATAAAATATTGCCAATAATTCAACAATACGAAGAAGCCTTAAAAAATCCTGATGATGAAGAAGTATATCAAAAAGCTTTCGAACAAATGGAACAGCATAATGCTTGGGATTTTGAAACACAATACAAACAAATATTATCCAAACTAAAATTACATAACTTACAACAAAAGGTAGCAACACTTTCTGGGGGTCAAAAAAAACGCTTAGGTCTAGCGATAATATTAATAAGTAAACCCGATCTATTAATTCTAGATGAACCAACAAACCATTTAGATTTGGAAATGATAGAATGGTTAGAAGCCTTTTTTGCAAAGGAAAAGATAACCTTGTTTATGGTGACACACGATCGCTATTTTCTTGAACGAGTATGTAATGAAATTTTAGAATTAGAAAACGGAAGGTTATATAAGTATAAAGGAAACTATTCTTATTACCTACAAAATAAAGAAGAAAGACAGGCCTTAGAAGCCACGAATTTAGGAAAAGCAAAAAGCCTATTTAAAAAGGAATTGGACTGGATGCGTCGCCAGCCCAAAGCACGAACCACAAAATCAAAGTCTAGGATTGATGATTTTTTTGAAATAAAGCAAAAGGCTCACCAACGAAGACAAGAACACCAAGTACAACTAGAAATTAATGTAGAGCGGTTGGGAAGTAAAATAGTAGAACTTCACAAATTGAAAAAATCGTTTGACGACAAGGTTATATTAGACGGCTTTGAGTATGTTTTTAAAAAAGGTGAACGCATAGGTGTTATTGGTAAAAACGGATCAGGAAAATCATCTTTTCTTAACATTCTAACCCAAAAAGAACCCTTAGATGGGGGTAAGGTAGTCGTTGGGGAAACGGTAAAATTTGGATATTATACACAAAAAGGAATTCAAATAAAAGAAGGGCAAAAAGTAATTGAGGTCATAAAAGAATTTGGCGAGTATATTCCATTAACAAAAGGAAGAAAAATTTCTGCAGGACAACTGTTAGAACGATTTTTATTTGACAGAAAAAAGCAATATGATTTTGTTGAAAAATTATCAGGAGGAGAACAAAAACGCTTGTACTTATGTGCAGTATTAATACAAAACCCTAACTTCTTAATTCTTGACGAACCTACAAACGATTTAGATGTGGTAACCTTAAACGTCTTTGAGAACTTTTTATTAGACTACCCAGGAAATCTAATCGTGGTATCGCACGACCGCTATTTTATGGATAAAATAGTAGATTCATTATTTGTGTTCAGAGGTGATGGACTAATTGAAAATTTCCCCGGAAATTACTCCGATTTTAGAGCTTATGAAAGCTCACAGCCTGCCCAGCAAAAAGAGAACAAAAAAGTGGCTGTAAAACAAGAAAAAGCACCTAAAAAAGGAACGTTGAGCTATAATGAAAAGAGAGAATATGGACTGTTAGAGGGTGATATAGAAAAACTACAAAAAAAGAAGGAAAAGATAGAGTTTCAGTTTGCAAATAATGAGATAAACCCCAAAGAGATAAATGAAATATCTTTGGAGTTACAAGATATCATTGATAGCTTAAAACAAAAAGAAGAGAGATGGTTTGAGCTATCAATCAAACTAGAAGGATAGTGCTTAATTATAAATTGAAGATAATTAATAATTGGTCGATTAATTTTTATAGATCTTAACAATGAGCTCTTCTTTATCATTCATGGAAGCTCTATACATTCCTGCAGTATTGAACTCAAAAACTATTGCGCCGTTTTTATCAATAGCGATAATACCGCCTGTGCCACCAAGTTTTGTGAGTTTGTTTTGTATAACATCATAAGCAGCTTCTTTCAAAGAAACTTTTTTGTATGCCATTTGAGCCGAAATATCATGAGCAACTACTCCTCTGATGAAATATTCGCCCCAACCAGTTGATGAAACTCCACAAGTGTTATTGTTGGCATACGTGCCGGCGCCAATTATTGGTGAGTCACCAATTCTATTCCAACGCTTATTGGTCATGCCTCCAGTTGAGGTTCCAGCCGTAATATTCCCATGCTGATCTAAAGCAACACAGCCAACGGTACCAAACTTACTGTTTTTAATGTCAGAATTATAAAAGCTAGTTTTTTCTTTATTCTTAATAGATTGAAGTGATTTAAAACGTCGTTCTGTATAAAAATAACTTGGATCCATTAGTGTTAAGCCTTTTTCTTGGGCAAAAGTTTCGGCCCCGACACCCGATAATAAAACGTGATCTGAATTGTTCATGACTTCAATAGCTGCAGAAATAGGGTTTTTAATAGTGGTTACACCAGCGATGGCACCAGCATTTAGGGTTCTACCTTCCATAACCGAAGCATCCATTTCGTTGGTTTCATTGCTCGTAAAAACAGATCCTTTTCCAGCATTAAAGAGTGGAGAGTTTTCCAGAACATGAATTGATGCCTCAACAGCTTTAGTACTAGTACCTCCGTTTTTTAATATAACATATCCAGCCCTTACAGCTTCTTCTAGTTTTTCTTTATAAGATGTTTCTGTTTCCTGAGTCAAATTTTCTTTTAAGATTGTACCAGCCCCTCCGTGAATAACAATGGCAAATTTTGTCTTTGTAAAGGTTTGCTGGGCTTTTGAATTTTCGTTGGTATCAGTTTTACAACCTGTAATGACCAATATGAGTAATAGGGAAATTGTTAGCTGTTTCATTAGTTGAATATTTAGGCGGTTTATAATGTTCTAAAGTATTAATTTTTATAATATAACGAGTAATATTCAGATTCAACTTACCATCAATAAATGATGAAGCACGCTCCTTAAACACGATTTATGCGTTGGAATTATGGAATGAGGCTTGGTATAACAGTAAAAGAACTATTTATATTGTGTAAAGTAGTACCAACGGCGAAATCAAAAAACATAGTAAAATCTTTTTTACTTATTAAGGGCATGATAGGTTATTTGACGGATAGTTGATGTACAAAATAACGATCGGGAGTTATACTAGTTTTGTTCATTTTTAGTATAAAATTAAAGGAGTTGTTTGTTTTTTCTTTTTTAAAGAAAGTAAAACTAAAAAAGGTTAACTTTCTTAGGTTGTTGATTATCAACTATTAAATATCAAAGCGATTTATGTCATGTTAAATTCATACTATTTCATTAGTGGTATTCAAACACTGCTGATAACACTTATATTATTTCTTTACAGATCAAAAAAAGGGAAAGTTAATAAATATTTAGGGTATTTCTTTTTGACTCTTTTTATAACAATGATCAAAATAATATTGCTTAAATCATATGTGAATAACCTCTTTTTTTTTCTTCCTTTTGACTTTAATTTTTTGACCATAATTTTCCTGTTTTTCTACGCTACAGAAACAGCAGGGGTACAAATAAAGAATAAACTCAGTTATTTAATATTAGGCATATTTGAAATCATATTTTTTACCGGGATATTCTGTATTATTTGGATAACCCCTAATTTTACTGAAGTGCTTTTTAAAAGTAATTTAATGGATATCTATATGATTCTATCTACGTTATTCATAGCTTTTTTCTGTATAAAAATCATTAAGGTTAACATTGTTCATAAAAGAAACCTTGCCAAATATTATAGAGACACAGATTACAGAACCTTACATTGGCTAACTGTTTTTTGTTTTGTTTGTATAACCCTAAATTTTTTAGGTTTTTTTGGGCGTTTTTTATTCTTGTATAACCTGGAATTTCAGTTGTTTACTGAAATAATTTTCTTAGTTTCTTTATATTACATAACCATAGCAAGTATAATTCAAATAAATATTAATAATGTGATAGATCATACTAAAGATCCCATAATTTGCAATGATATTGAGCTAGTAAATGTTTGTAGAAAAATAGAAGGTCTAATGTTAGAAGAAAAACTGTATTTAAACCCATCTTTAAATTTATCGGTACTCTCGAGTCATGTTAAAATACCAGACCGTTTAATTTCAAAATCTATTAACCAAATTAAACAAATAAATTTTAACCGGTTTGTACATGAGTTTAGAATAGAAGAGTTTAAAAACTTAGTGGATAAGAAAATGTACAAAAAATACAGTATTGAGGCTTTAGCTCATGAAGTTGGATACAATTCTCGTGCATCATTTTATAAGAATTTCAAAAATATTGTAGGGGTTTCTCCGGCAGATTACATTGAGAGTATCGATAAACGAAACATGAAACCTCATTCCAAATAAAGGTAGTTAGAAGACGGCATGTTTTTAAGGTCTTGTTTTTTTTGAACTGTCTCTAATCGTGTTTGTAGACAGTGTTTTGTTGATGTAAATCTTGTTTTTGTTGTTCTTAGCGGTTTTTAACTTAAAACCTTTCTAAAAATGGAAACAAAACTAACTAGATTTTTAATCATTGTTTTTTTATCAATGATAAACGGAATGTCGTATTCCCAAAGTAATATTACGATTCTTCAAAAAGGAGAGAACGGTCTAGCACCCCGGTATGTTCAAATTGCACAACAGCACCAACCAAACATTAATAATTCTCAAAATTTTTTGCGCAAAACATATAAAATACCTGCTGAATATACTTTTAAAGAAGTTGGAACAGAAATAGATGAACTAGGAATAACACATTTGAAATTACAGCAGTATCTATATGGATTACCAATTGAAAATGCGTTTTATTTATTGCATGCCCGTGAGCATAAAATTTTTTCGGCAAATGGTGAAATTTTTAAAAATTTACCAAAAACTGATGAAAGTCTGTTAAGAAAATCAAGTCTCACGCCAGAACAAGCCCTAACCTTTGCTAAACGTGAAATGAAGGGCAAAGTTTTCGCTTGGAATAGAGAGCAGTATAAGGCAACTACTAATCATAACAAGGCTGATTTGGTGTATATTTCTATAGAAAATAGTTTAAATGTTAACCAATTAAAGTTAGTATATAAATTTGATTTGTATACGGAAGAACCTTTTGATAGAAAGAAAGTTTATATTGATGCTGCAAATGGAGCCACTATATTTTTTGAGGTTTTAAAGCACTCGGCTTTTCCAAGCGAGAAGAAAGAATCAGATAAACACGCAATCAATTGCAGTGGAAAAAAGAATGAAGCATGGGTTGCTGGTTCAACACAAACTGGGTTTTACGGAACTAAGAACATTACAGTTTCTGGATCATCAGGAAGATATACAGCTACACAAACTGGGAATAGAAATATTTCCATTACTAATTTAAATGGAAACAGTATTGGTTTTGGAAGCACACCTCCATCAGGTGGAACAGTTATTTCGAGTAGCACACCTAGTGGTTTTGGAAGTGCTGGTAATGAAGGATATTATATGGCTGCTTATTGGGGAGCAGAGCAAACATGGGACATGTTCAAAGGTGTTTTTGGAAGAGCAGGATATAATGGCGCTGGTGGTAAAATAAATATTTTTGTTAACGGTTCTGGTCAAGGTGCTAGTAATAATGCTTTTTGGGTTGGATCTTGGACCTATTTTGGAAATGCAACTAGTGGAGCCCCTTTTACACCACTTGATGTTGTGGGGCATGAAATTGCACATGGAGTAACGCAAACATCTGCGGGATTAGTCTATAGAAACGAGTCAGGAGCGATGAACGAGGGCTTCAGCGACATTTTTGGTTGCTACGCCGAATACCATGCTTTCGGTAGAATTGATACCAATGTATGGACGCTAGGTGAAAACATCTCTTTTCAGCGTTCATTATCAAACCCAAAGCAATACAATCAACCAGACACTTATAAAGGAACAAATTGGTATTCAGGATCCGGAGATAATGGAGGGGTGCACACTAATAGTGGGGTTTTAAATCACTGGTTTTATATTTTGTCTCAAGGAAAACAAGGTAGTAATGATGCAGGGAGTTCTTATAATGTAAAAAGTATTGGAATTGAAAAGGCTGGGCAAATTGCCTATCGAGCTTTAACACGGTATTTAACTTCGAGTTCAAATTATTCTTCAGCACGAAACGCTGTTATTAATGCGGCAACCGATTTATATGGGGCTAACTCATGTGAGGTAGTTGCGGCTACAGATGCAATGTATGCGGTAGGTATTGGCGCAAAATATTCAGGTACTGCGTGTAGTGCGTCTGACTGTTTAGCTGTTGCTAATGTGTTGGTATCTAATATAACAGAAACAACTACGGTGGTTAATTGGACACCAAAAGCTGGGGTTTCTAGCTATAGGCTTGAATATAAAAAAAACACGTCAAATAATTATGCTCAGGTTGCTGTTAATGGTTCGTCAAGTACGTTATCAAATCTTGATTCGGACACAAATTACCAACTAAGAATCACCTATACCTGTGAAGGGAATTCAGCGCCCTATTCATCCATAGTTTCTTTCAGAACAAAAAGTGATGTAGAGCCACCAAATTGTAATGCAGTTACTGGGGTGCTTGCTTCAAATATCACAAAAAATTCAGCCGTAATTTCATGGAATCTTATAGCTAATGTAGCCTCATATGTCTTTGAATACAAGAAAGCAACGAGTTCCACATATCTTATAGTAGAGGCTAATGAATCTACGATGTATTTAGAAGAATTGTTACCGGCTACTACTTATCAAGTTAGAATGAAATACAGTTGCGATGGAAATGATGATGACACTGGCTGTGATGGTGTTCCTGCGTATCAATCATATCCATCAATTTATAATGCTGGAGATAAGGTTGTATACAACGGAAGGAAATATGAAAGCCTTGCAGATAATCTGTATAATATTCCACCGTCAGGGAATTCCCATTCCTATCTATGGAAAGATGTAGGTTCTTGTTCTTCAAGTAGAACGACGGAAGTGTTAGAATCGCCTTATTCGCAAGTTCTCACATTTACTACATTAGATGATAACACGGATATTTGTGATGCTGTTGATCAATTAGTGGTGTCAAACACCACTGCAAACAGTGCTGATATTTCTTGGTTATCTGTTTTAGATATTGAAGAATACGAGTTAGCGTACAAAAAAGCATCTGACAGCAATTATAAGTTATTAAATATTTTAGGTACTAGTTATTCACTAGCTTCCTTGTCATCAAACACATCATATGACGTGAAGGTTCGTTATACTTGTAAAACCGGTAGTAAAGCTCCATATTCTTCTACTCTTAATTTTACAACAAAACAAAACTCGGATGGCTGTAATGGCATTCCGGCTTATAGAGAAGGAGTTTTCTACCAAGCAGGCGATAGAGTGTCTTATAATGGCTTTATTTTTGAAGCTGAAATTACAGTTTGGTGGTCACCAAGTTATGGTTTTTGGACCAATTTAGGGTCGTGTACAAGCACAAGTAGAAAACCCGAATTCACAATAGTGCCAAATCCAATTAAAGGAAATATCGTTACGTTACTATTTGACACATTAGATGCTGATGCTGAAATTCAAATATCAGATTATTATGGAAATGTTTTGATTGAAAAACATATAGCATTATCTGCTTTTAAGAAGAACAATGATTCGTCTGTTCAGCTAAATATTCCAAAATTAAAACCAGGTGTTTATGTGGTAAGAGTAAACAAATCAACCTCAAAAAAGCTAATAATTGAATAGGGGGGAGCATTTGATATAAAAACAATATATTTTCAACCTGAGCTCCATTTATTTTATTTCCACAGAAGCCTTAGTAATAGTGAGGTTTGGTTTAAAAAAGCCCGGGTTATATCGTTGACAAATTGAAATTACTGTAAAAGAAAATAGGCGTTTTATTACGGTAATTTCAATTTGTAAACGGTATTAACTTTTTAATTAAAAGTTTTTTAAGTAAAGATTGCTGTTTATCAGGCTTTGTTCTATTAATTTTGTTTTTTCTTATGCAGTATTATGATTTTTCGAATTACTAATAGTTCGTAAAAACCATGCCTAGTCTAAGAAAATCAAGTTTAACTGTGAGTGTAAGATACATCGAGTTCAGGTGATTATAAAATGAGTCAATCTAAGCTAAATAGAGAGTGGTTCTATATGGTAAAATCACTATGTGAGTTTCCTAACTTTTTTCTTAAAAGAAACCATTAACAAGACAATTTTTGTTTTATAGATGGTTTTTGTGTGTTTATAGTAAGTGTTTTGTTGTTTTTATAACACAAAGATATAGAAAAACACAAAATACCTAGTTATGTTTAATTTTATATCTTCTTTTTATTTGTAATTTTGTTACCGTAAAAGTACAACGATAATTAAATTATAAAATAAATGACTGATTTTGGAATTGATAAAGCGTTCAAAGAATTAAGCTTACAAGAAATTAACGAAGGAACTTCAACAGGTTCTGTAAATTTTTCAAATGGAGAAATTATAGAGTCATATTCTCCAGTAGATGGTAAATTAATAGGTAAAGTAAAGGCTTCTACAAAAGAAGATTATGAAAAAGTGATGAAAGCTGCAACGGAAGCTTTTAAAACTTTTAAAGTAATGCCAGCACCTCTAAGAGGAGAAATTGTACGTCAATTTGGTGAGAAATTACGTGAAAAGAAAGAAGCTTTAGGAAAATTGGTTTCCTATGAAATGGGTAAATCATATCAAGAAGGTCTTGGTGAAGTTCAAGAAATGATAGATATCTGTGATTTTGCGGTTGGTTTGTCACGTCAGTTACATGGTTTAACAATGCACTCAGAGCGACCAGGACACAGAATGTATGAGCAATATCACCCATTAGGAGTTGTAGGTATTATCTCTGCATTTAATTTCCCTGTTGCAGTTTGGGCTTGGAATACTGCCTTAGCTTGGATTTGTGGTGATGTTTGTGTTTGGAAACCATCGGAAAAAACACCATTATGTGGAGTCGCTTGTCAAAATATTATAGCAGAAGTATTAAAAGAGAATAATTTACCAGAAGGAATTTCATGTTTGGTAAATGGTGACTATAAAGTAGGAGAGTATCTTTCTAAAGATACTAGAGTTCCTTTAGTATCTGCTACCGGATCAACTCGTATGGGTAAAATAGTAGCGAAGGAAGTGGCAGGACGTTTAGGAAAGTCATTGTTAGAATTAGGAGGAAATAATGCAATTATAGTGACTCCTGATGCAGATATTAAAATGACAGTAATTGGAGCGGTTTTTGGAGCAGTAGGAACAGCTGGTCAACGTTGTACATCTACACGTCGTTTAATTATTCATGAATCAGTGTATGATAAAGTAAAAGAAGCAGTTACTGATGCCTACAAACAGTTACGTATTGGAAACCCATTAGATGAGAATAACCATGTAGGTCCATTAATCGATAAAAATGCGGTTGAAATGTACGAAGCAGCATTAGAAAAAGTTGTTGCTGAAGGAGGTAATATTGTTGTAGAGGGAGCCGTTTTAGAAGGAGAAGGATACGAGAGTGGTTGTTATGTTAAACCTGCAATTGCTGAAGCTTCAAATGAATTTGAAATAGTACAGCACGAAACATTTGCACCAGTTTTATACTTGCTAAAATATTCTGGTAGTGTTGAAAATGCTATTTCGTTGCAAAATGGAGTGGCTCAAGGGTTATCGTCAGCAATTATGACAAATAATTTACGTGAAGCAGAGCACTTTTTATCACAAGCAGGTTCAGACTGTGGAATAGCAAATGTTAATATCGGAACATCAGGAGCTGAAATTGGTGGAGCATTTGGTGGTGAAAAAGATACAGGAGGAGGACGTGAGTCTGGTTCTGATGCTTGGAAAGTATATATGCGCCGTCAAACAAATACAATTAATTATACAGCAGATTTACCCCTAGCACAAGGGATTAAGTTCGATCTATAACAAGTATTCATAAATAAAAAAAGCCGTTTGAATTTAATTCAAACGGCTTTTTTTATTTCTCTGCTAGGGTTATTGCATAAAAATATTTTTCCCTTTTTTAATGTTTTCAATTTTTACGTATTTAATTTTAGCGCCTTCTTTATAGCTTAAAACAGCTTCGTTCTCCTTTAATTTAAAAGGAAATTCTTCTTCTGTTTTTGGTGGTTTATTACCATATTCTTTTGCCGAATTCCTATGTAATTGTAAATCGTACTTATTATTTTTGCTTTTGGCATGGTATCGGCCAACTATGTAGCTTTTGTTCATCTTAGTCTCAACAACAGCCTTAACTTTCCTATTCATGAAGTATAGTTCTTCAAAAGCTATTTTTTTGGTAGCAGAAAAAGAAATTATTAGATCGGTGCTGCCTGTGCCAGGTCTCCCTCCAATAATATGTGTAAAAGTAGCTTCTTTTAAAATAAAAGGAGGTTTTTTTTCAAACTGTAAGCTTCCACATTGAGTAAAACCGATAGTTAAAACTAGAACACTTAAGAGTTTCATTGTTTTCATTTTATTTTGTTTAATTTTATCGAGTTCAAGTAATATGCCAAAGTACTAATTTATTATGAATAATAAAATGTTGAATTATAGTTATTGGGAATTGAAAGAATGGTTTTTTAATATTGATTACACGATTGTAGGCAGTGGTATAGTAGGTTTGAATTGCGCCTTACATCTTAAAAAAAAGTATCCAAAATCAAAAATACTAATATTAGAAAAAGGAATGCTACCACAAGGAGCGAGTAGTAAAAATGCTGGTTTTGCTTGTTTTGGGAGTTTGTCTGAACTTATAGATGACTTGAAAAGTCATTCTGAAGAAGAGGTTTTCAACTTAGTTAAGAAACGATGGGAAGGCCTACATCTTCTGAGGAGTAATTTAGGAGATGAGAAAATCAGTTTTCAACAAAATAATGGGTACGAATTATTTTTAGATACTGAGTTTTACCAAGAATGTTTGGATAAAAAGAAACAGGTAAATAGGTTATTGAAACCCCTATTCAAAGAATCAGTATTTAAAGTAGATGACAATATTTTTAACTTCGAAAATATTCATAATAATTATATCACTAATGTTTTTGAAGGACAGATAGACACGGGTAAAATGGTCATTGAATTATTGAATAAGGTTCAAGCGCTAGGTGTAAAGATTATTAATAATATGAATGTTGAAAGTTTTGAAGAAAAACAAGAAAATGTTCAAGTTAAAACCAATAGGATTGAATTTAATACCAATAAATTACTTATTGCCACAAATGGTTTTGCGAAACAACTCATTAACGAAGAGGTAAAACCTGCTAGGGCTCAGGTATTAATTACCAAACCGATTAATGGACTCGATATTAAGGGAACATTTCATTTAGATAGAGGGTACTATTATTTTAGAAATATTGACAATAGAATTTTATTTGGTGGTGGAAGACATTTAGATTTGAAAGGGGAAGAAACTACCGATTTGAGCCAAACATCATTAATTCAAGATACATTAGAAGAAATTTTACAAGAAACGATATTACCACGAACGGAATTCGAAATAGACTATAGATGGAGTGGTATTATGGGCGTTGGAAATCAAAAAAAGGCCATTGTAAAACAACTTTCAAATAACTCATTTTGCGGAGTTCGTTTGGGTGGAATGGGAGTTGCAATAGGAAGTTTAATAGGAAAAGAATTGGCTGATTTAGTATGAAACTAAAAGAAACCCTCTTTGAACAATGCACAATGTTTGTAAACAACCGGTTGCAAACTATTGAGCAGATACTAAATTCTAACAAAAAAGCACTTTTATCCGAAACAAAAAGCTCTGCTGGTGATAAACACGAAACAGGAAGAGCTATGTTGCAACTTGAAATGGAAAAAGCGAGTCAGCAATTAATTGGAGTTCAGTTGATGAAAGAAACACTAGCTAAAATACAAATGAGTAGTACCTCAATAAAAAGTTGTTTAGGCAGTGTTATTAAAACAAATAAAGGCAATTATTTCCTGAGTATATCAGCTGGTAAAATTGTAGTAGAAAAAGAGGCTTATTTCGCTGTTTCCGTATCATCTCCTATCGGAGCATTGCTTTTGGGTAAAAAACAAGGAGAAAAGTTTCATTTTAATGGAAATCTAATACATATAGAAGGCGTTTTCTAACCTAATAAGAATTCGACAGAACAAACGCATCTTAGCCATTTAGTTTTTCTAAATTCTCTTGTATTAAACAACGTGTAATTGATGTTCTCAAATTTCAGAAAGTATCATTGGTGATTTCTAATGAAACTACGGTCTCTTTTTCGATCGAAGAATGATGAATGAAATACAATGGTTCATTATTTAATAGACTTTCAATTAACCAATAATGTCCTTTAAAATAAGACTTGTTAACGTTTACCTTAAAATTAGAGACTTCTTCGGTTACTTTTATTTGATGAGGATATATGAAATGCTTTTTATGTTGTATCATAATTTCATTCACATCATCAAATAGAGAAGCGATGTATTTTTCTTTTGGGTTTTTATATAAATGTTTTGGGGCTCCTATTGCAAGAACTTGATGCTGTCTAATGACTATCATTTTATCAGCGAATGATAACGTATCGTTGCCATCATGCGTGGCAATAATACAGGCTATATTTTTTTCTTTGAGGTATTGAAACAACTTTCTTCGTAAAGAGTTCTTTTTAAAATTATCTATTTGACTGAAGGGTTCATCTAACAATAATAATTCAGGTTCTCTGGCCAAGGCTCTTGCAAGAGCAACACGTTGTTGTTGCCCACCACTTAAATTTTTAACCTTTTCATCAGCAAATTCGGTCATTTCAATAACTTCAAGTAATTCTAACGTGCGTTTTTGGGTTTCTTTTCGATAAAATCTTGATAAAAATTTAGCAATATTTTCACTTACAGAAGTATACGGCATTAAGTCGAAATCTTGGGCTACATATTTAAAAAAACTCATACCAGGAACTAGTTGGTAAGCGGGGCCAACTATAGGAGTATCTTTCCAAAATATCGAGCCTTCATGCACATCTAACAAACCATAAATAATTTTAAGTAAGGTAGATTTTCCACAACCACTCTCCCCCATAATTGATAGATGTTCTCCTTGTTGAAGTGTAAAACTAATATTTTGTAAGGTTTCTTTTGCTTCAGTATACTGAAATGAAATATTATTTACTTGTAACATGGCGCAAAAATAAGGAAAACGAATACGATATTTTAAGCTTAATGAGAACCTTGTAAGACGAACAAAAAAAACCGACAGAAACGTCGGTTTTTTTATTATGAAAACATAAAGATTACCAAATACGAACTCTATCTTCTGGATTCAAATACATTGCATCACCTTCTTTAACGTCAAATGCTGAATAGAAAGCATCAACGTTTTTAAGAGGCATATAAGCTCTGTACATTCCAGGTGCATGTGTGTCTGTCATAATACGGTTTTTTAAGGCCTCATCACGCATCTTAGTTCTCCAAATGGTTCCCCAAGAAAGGAAGAAGCGTTGCTCGGGAGTATATCCATCAATTTTTTCAGGACGTCCATTCTTTCCTAAGAAAATCTGTAATCCTTCATAAGCAGCCTGAACTCCCCCTAAATCACCAATATTCTCTCCTAAAGTATATTTTCCGTTTAAATGCATACTGTCGATCGCAACAATAGTACTAAACTGATCAATTAATTTTTTACCTGCAATAGCAAATTTTTTAGAGTCTTCTTCTGTCCACCAGTTTTTCAAGTTTCCATCGCCATCAAAACGAGCTCCTGAATCGTCAAAACTATGAGAAATTTCATGACCAATAACAGCACCAATACCACCATAGTTTACTGCTTCATCTGCTTTATAATTGTAAAATGGAGGTTGTAAAATTGCAGCAGGAAAAACAATCTCATTGTTTACTGGGTTAAAGTAAGCATTCACAGTTTGAGGAGACATGCCCCACTCACTTCTGTCTACCTCTTTTCCTAATTTCGCAATGTTTTTGTTGAAGTTCCATTTGCTAACATTAATAGCATTTTCAAAATAGGTGCCACCGTTATTTACTCCTTTTACTTGCAAAGCAGAGTAGTCTTTCCACTTGTCAGGATAAGCAATCTTAACCGTTAATTTATGTAGTTTTTCTAATGCTTTTTGTTTAGTGTCTTCACTCATCCAAGGTAATTGAGCAATACGTTTTTCGAAACCTAACAATACATTGTCAATCATTTCTCTTGCTTTTTGCTTGGCTTCAGGCGGAAACTTTTTTTCCACATATAGCTTACCTAAGGCTTCTCCTATCGCTCCGTTTAGGTTCCCTAAAGCGCGCTCATCTCTTGGACGTTGTTTTTTAGCACCGCGCATTTCTTTGCTGTAAAACTCCCAATTAGCTTTCTCTAAATCCGTTGATAGTGAACCTAAAGAATTATTAATAGCATTCCAACGCAAAACCAATTTAATGTCTGCAATAGGGCGACTTTTAAGAACTTCACTCATTGCTTTAAAGTACCCAGGGTCAGTAACAATTACTTTGTCAATATCTTTAACACCTATTCCATTTAAATGAGCAGCCCAGTCAATTGTTGGAGCTAACTTGGTCAATTCTTCAATTGACATAGGGTTATACATTTTACGGGTATCTCTGCGCTCTTCCTTTGTCATCATAGGTTCAGCTAAACTTTTTTCAAAAGATACAATGGTAGATGCTTTTTCCTTTGCTGTAGCTTCATCATCACCAAATTCTTGAAGCATAGTAGCAACAAATTCTTGGTATTTTTCAAGCTTGTCTTTTACTTTAGCGTCAACATAATAATCTCTTGACAACCCGAGCCCTCCTGAGCTCATATAACCAGCATTCATTTTGCTGTTTTTTAAATCGTTAAAAACACCAAAACCATAGAAACCACCACCTCCGTAAGGCGCCATGTTGGTAATAAAGGCTTGTACATCAGCTAAGTTGTTAATCTCTTCAATTTTTTGAAGAAACGGCTCTACTGGTTTCTTGCCAGCATTGTTTCTGGCCACGGTATCCATAATGGTTTCATAATAGTTTACCGCTTTTTCTTGGTCTGAGTCTATTTCGTTGCCATTGCTGTCTTTAATTTTTGGGAAATTACCCTCCTCAATAGCTTCGTTTAAAATAGCTAGTACATCGGTATCTGTGTTTTTTCGAAGTTGATTAAAGCCGCCCCAAGAAGTCTGATCATCAGGTATTTCAGTTTTATCTATCCAATTCCCATTAACATATCTAAAAAAGTCATCTGTAGGTTTTACAGATGTATCCATATTTTCTAATGCTATCCCCTGAATTTTCTCTTCAGATTGTTTTTCAGTTTTACAAGCAATAACTCCTAAAGAAGCCACCGCGGTGGTAAAAACTAGTTTATGAATGGTTTTCATGTTGTTTATAAATTTCGATTAAGATTTACTTTTTGATTTTATAGGGTTTGGCAAGGTATCAAATCCCATGTTAAACAGGGTAAACCCAAAAATATCAGTATACTTTTCAATGGTTTTTGCAACGGGTGTTCCAGCACCATGCCCTGCGTTGATTTCAATTCTAATTAATACAGGATTAGAACCTACTTGCTTTTCTTGTAATTCAGCTGCAAATTTAAAGCTGTGAGCAGGAACTACCCTGTCATCATGATCTCCAGTTGTTACCATGGTGGCTGGATATGAAACACTAGGTTTTACATTGTGAACAGGAGAGTATCCTTTTAAGTAATCGAACATTTCTTTATTTTGTTCAGAAGTTCCGTAATCATAAGCCCATCCAGCACCCGCGGTGAAAGTGTGGTAACGAAGCATGTCTAATACACCAACAGCAGGAAGTGCTACTTTCATTAAATCTGGACGTTGAGTCATGGTTGCACCGACTAATAAACCTCCGTTTGAACCTCCACTTATAGCTAAATAATCAGAAGAAGTATATTTAGTATCGATTAGGTATTTTGCGGCAGCTATAAAATCATCAAAAACATTTTGTTTTTTTAGTTGTGTTCCTGCATCGTGCCATTTTTTACCATATTCACCACCACCACGTAAGTTAGGTACAGCATACACACCCCCTTGTTCCATCCAAACAGCATTTGCAATACTAAAACTTGGAGTTAAACTTACATTAAATCCACCGTAGCCATATAAAATAGTCGGGTTTTTACCATTTAGTTCAAGTCCCTTTTTATAGGTAATAATCATAGGAACTCTAGTTCCGTCTTTAGAAGTATAGAAAACTTGTTTGCTTTCGTAGTCATCAGAGTTAAAAGAAATTGATGATTTTCTGTATAATTTATATGAACCGTCTTTTGGGTTGAATTGGTAGGAAGAGCCGGGAGTGTTGTAATTTGTAAAAGAAAAATAAAGATCTTTAGCCTCCGTTTTTCCTCCAAAACCATACACCGAACCAAGCCCTGGTAATCTAACTTCACGGATCATTTTACCATCAAAATTATACTGTAAAACCTTAGATACTGCATCTACCATATATTCTGCGAAGAAATACCCTGCTCCAGTAGAAGGAGACAATACATTTTCCGTTTCTGGAATAAAATCTTTCCAGTTTTTTGGCGTAGGATTCGCTGCATCTACAGTTACCACTTTTTTATTTGGAGCATGTAAATTGGTAACTAAATACAAAGTGCTTCCTCTACTATCAATAACATAAGTGTCACTATCATAATTATCGATTATAGGAGTTATTTTACTATTAGGATTTGATAGGTCTTTTATAAAAAGCTTGTTGCCAGATGTTGATGTTGAGGCTGAAATCAATAAGTACCTGTCATCTTCGGTTAAAGAACCGCCAACATATCGGTGTTTTTCTGTAGGAGTAGCTCCAAAAACAACGGTATCCGTATTTTGAGGTGTTCCTAGCTTATGGAAGTATAATTTGTGTTGATCTGTTTTTGCGGATAGCTCACTTCCTTTAGGTTTGTCGTAACTAGAATAATAAAACCCTTCATTACCTTTCCAAGAGATTCCAGAGAATTTTACATCAATCAAAGTGTCTTCTTTAATTTGTTTGGTTATGGCATCCATGATGATAACCTTCCTCCAATCACTTCCTCCTTCAGAAATAGAATACGCAAGTGTTTTACCATCTTTCGTGAAACTTACAGCACCTAATGAGGTTGTTCCATCTTTTGAAAATGTATTTGGGTCTAAAAATATTTCTTCTTTGCCTTTTTTGTCTTTTCTATATAGCACATATTGATTTTGAAGCCCGTCGTTTTTATAAAAATAGGTATAGTCACCTTCTATAAAAGGAGTACCAACTTTTTCGTAATTCCATAACTCTGATAAACGTTCTTTTAGTTGCTCACGATAGGGAATCTTATCTAGATAATCAAAAGTAACTTCATTCTCAGCCTTAACCCAAGCCTCTGTTTCTTTGCTTCGGTCATCTTCTAACCAGCGATAGTTATCAGTTATTTTTGTGCCAAAATAATCATCAACTACTGGTTTTTTAGGAGTTTCTGGGTAGTTCACGGTAATATTTACTTTAGTGTTTGTGCTTTTACATGACGCAAATAGCGCACTCGCTATTAGTATCGGAAAGATTAATTGTTTCATTTTTTTAGAAATTGTTATGTGGCGTCTTCAAAGTTAGATGAAAAATCACCAGAATTATTACATTTTAAGAGGATTTTAACATAAATTAGTATTGTAATTGTAAAAGATAAAAACGACTAACTTTACAAAATAAAAGATAATTAACTTTATAATGACAGAAAACTTGACAAAAGAAACCTTTTTTACAAGGGTTTATAATTATGAAAAGAACAAAGAATGGACTTTTGAAGGTAAAATCCCTGCAATTATTGATTTTTATGCAGACTGGTGTGGGCCTTGTAAAATGTTGATACCAATTTTAGAAAATTTGAGTGAGGAATACAAAGGAAAGATTAATATCTATAAAGTTGATACGGAAGTTGAACAAGAACTCTCTGCAGCTTTTGGAATTAGAAGTATTCCATCCATGCTTTTCTGCCCAGTTAATGAAGAACCACAAATGGCACATGGGGCTCTACAAAAAAAACAAATAGAACAAATTATAGAGGATGTTTTAAAAGTGAAAAAGTAAGGTTGGGAAGTCATGTAAAACGCATCACTTTTTTTGTAGAGGAAAGCGTTTTAAGAAACTCAGTGATAATCACTGTTCAAGCATGGTTTGGTTTTTTAATTCGCTGTATAAGAGCGCTTTAAAAAAAGTTGATTTTGGAGTAAAAAAACAAAAACCAAGCGTTTTGTTAAAAACTTCAAGGGATTTGTGAATAAGTATAACTTTCTATTTTTAGTAAAAATTGCAATCTTTGTTTATCCCTTATTACTTAAAAATAATAGTTTAAATATTAGTACATATAATGGCGAGCATTGAACCAATTTTGCAAGAGAACAAAGACAGATTTGTAATTTTTCCAATTCAACATGATGACCTGTGGGAATGGTATAAAAAACAACAAGCTTGTTTTTGGACTGCAGAGGAAATTGACTTACATTCTGATTTAAATGATTGGAATACCAAGTTATCAGATGATGAACGCTATTTTATAAAACACGTACTCGCTTTTTTTGCGGCATCTGACGGTATTGTCAATGAAAACTTAGCAGAAAATTTTGTAAATGAAGTACAATATTCTGAAGCGAAGTTCTTTTATGGTTTTCAAATAATGATGGAGAATATCCACTCTGAAACATATTCATTATTAATTGATACCTACATAAAAGATGAAGAAGAAAAGAGCAACTTATTCAAAGCTATTGATGTCTTTCCTGCAATTAAAAAGAAAGCAGACTGGGCATTAAAATGGATTGATTCTGACTCTTTCGCAGAAAGGCTAATTGCGTTCGCAGCTGTAGAAGGTATTTTCTTCTCAGGTTCTTTCTGTTCAATTTTCTGGTTAAAGAAAAGAGGATTGTTGCCAGGGCTAACTTTTTCAAATGAGTTAATTTCTCGTGACGAAGGTATGCACTGTGATTTTGCCGTTCATTTGCATAACAAACATTTAGTAAATAAAGTTTCTAAAAAAAGAATTACTGAAATTATCGTGTCTGCTCTTAATATTGAGCGTGAATTTATCACAGAATCATTACCAGTGTCTTTAATAGGAATGAACGCAAAATTAATGACACAGTATTTGGAGTATGTTACCGATAGATTACTACAAGAATTTGACTGTGAAAAGGTCTATGAATCCACGAATCCATTCGATTTTATGGAAATGATCTCTCTGGAAGGAAAAACAAACTTTTTCGAAAAGAGGGTTTCTGAGTACCAAAAAGCCGGAGTTAAATCTGGAGGTACTGGAAGCATCAATTTTGATGCCGATTTTTAAAAAAAGAATTTTATACTGCAGCCATCCCCTAAATGCAGTAATGTAATAGTTAAAACAGAGTTGTTTTAACCTTATTATCTAGTTTCAAAAGAAACCATTTATTATTTATTCGAAAGGTTACTAAAAGCGGCTTGTTTGGTGACCCTATTAACCTAATAAAAGACCAAAATAATATGTATGTAGTAAAAAGAGATGGCAGGAAGGAGCCAGTGATGTTTGATAAAATCACAGAACGTGTTAGAAAGATGTGTTATGGATTAAACACTATTGTTGATCCAGTTAAAGTAGCGATGAGGGTAATTGAAGGGTTATACGATGGCGTTACTACCTCAGAGCTTGATAACCTAGCTGCGGAAACTGCTGCAACTATGACGATCGCTCACCCAGATTATGCAAAATTAGCGGCAAGAATTGCCGTATCTAATTTACATAAGAATACTAAAAAGTCATTTTCCGAAACAATGACCGATTTGTATAACTATGTGAACCCTCGTACAGAGAAAAAATCGCCGCTATTGGCTGATGATGTGTATAAAATTATTATGGATAATGCGAATAAATTAGATTCTACCATTATCTACAGTCGTGATTTCAATTATGATTATTTTGGCTTTAAAACACTAGAGCGTTCTTATTTATTAAAATTAAATGGACAAATTGTTGAGCGACCTCAACAAATGTTAATGCGTGTATCGATAGGTATCCATAAAGAAGATATTGATGAGGCTATTGCTACTTACGAACTAATGAGCAAAAAGTATTTTACACATGCAACGCCAACATTATTTAATTCAGGAACACCAAAGCCTCAAATGTCTTCTTGCTTCCTTTTACAAATGCAGGATGACAGTATTGATGGTATTTATGACACCTTAAAACAAACAGCGAAAATATCACAATCTGCTGGAGGTATTGGTCTTTCTATTCATAATATACGTGCTACAGGATCTTATATTAGCGGAACAAACGGCACCTCAAACGGTATTGTACCGATGTTACGTGTGTTTAATGATACCGCTCGCTATGTAGATCAAGGAGGAGGAAAAAGAAAAGGGTCGTTTGCTATGTATTTAGAGCCATGGCATGCTGATATTTTTGATTTCCTGGACCTAAAGAAAAACCACGGTAAAGAAGAAATGCGTGCTCGTGATTTATTCTATGCGATGTGGATGTCGGATTTGTTTATGGAAAGAGTACAAGAAGATGCAGAATGGACTTTAATGTGCCCACATGAATGCCCTCATTTGTACGATACTTATGGAGATGAGTTCGAACGCTTATATACAGGCTATGAAAAAGCAGGTAAGGGAAGAAAAACTATTAAGGCACGTGAGCTATGGGAAAAAATATTAGAATCTCAAATAGAAACAGGTACTCCGTACATGTTGTATAAAGACGCTGCAAACCGTAAATCAAACCAAAAGAATTTAGGAACAATACGTTCCTCAAATTTATGCACTGAAATTATGGAATATACTGCCGAAGATGAGGTTGCAGTATGTAACTTAGCTTCTATAGCAATCCCTATGTTTGTTGGGCAAGATGAAAGTGGAACTAAATTTTTTGATCACCAAAAACTATTTGAAGTAACTAAAAAGGTGATTCGTAATTTGGATACCGTAATTGATGCAAATTACTACCCAGTAAAAGAGGCTGAAAATTCTAATTACCGTCATCGTCCAGTAGGATTAGGAATTCAAGGATTAGCGGACGCTTTTATTATGCTGCGCTTGCCATTTGCAGGAGAAGAAGCAAAGAAGTTAAATCAAGAAATATTTGAAACCTTATATTTTGCTGCAGTGACCTCTTCTATGGAAATGGCGAAAGCTAAAGGAACCTATTCTACCTTTAAAGGATCTCCGATGTCGGAAGGAGAGTTTCAGCATAATATGTGGGGAATTCAAGATGAGGAGTTAAGTGGAAGATGGGACTGGAATGCCTTGCGAAAAGAAGTTGTCAAACACGGTGTACGTAATTCATTATTAGTAGCACCAATGCCAACGGCTTCTACATCACAAATATTAGGAAATAACGAAGCTTTTGAACCTTATACGTCTAACATTTATACACGTAGAGTACTGTCAGGAGAGTTTATTGTAGTAAATAAACACTTATTAGAAGACCTAGTAGAATTGGGCTTGTGGGATAATAAAATGAAAGAGGAAATTATGCGTGCTAATGGATCAATTCAACATATTGATGCCATACCTCAAGACTTAAAAGAGTTATATAAAACTGTTTGGGAAATGAGTATGAAAGACATTATTGACATGGCGCGTCATAGAGGTTATTTTATCGACCAGTCACAGTCGTTAAATTTATTCATGAAAGATCCTGATTATGGTAAATTGACATCAATGCATTTTTATGCTTGGAAATCTGGATTAAAAACAGGAATGTATTATTTACGTACGAAATCTGCTGTTAATGCGAAGCAATTCACATTAGATGTAGAAAAAGATGTGCAGAAAATAGAAGAAGATACATCAATGACTCCTGAAGAATTAAAAGCAATGATTGAAGAGTCAAAAAATGCTGGACCAGACGATTGTCTAATGTGCGGTTCTTAAAAAATAAAAAAGTAAAGCATTAAAAGGCGCTTATAAGCGCCTTTTAATGATTATTAAACGAACTATGACTAAATAGATCTTCCAAGAGAGCTTATAACAATTTTGCGAAATAGTGTGCTGTGCAGTATATAAGTCTGTCATTTTAGTTTTCGAAACCGTTTAAACTAGCCATAGAAACAATTGTTCTTAGAGCTAGCCATGTGATTGCAGGTATTAATACATCTCCACTAATCAACAAGCCCTGTTGTAACTAAGTATCCTTAAAAACAATAGGTATTTGACAACATTTGCAATATCGTATAATCTTTAAATGTAAGAAGTCAATAAGAGCTTAGTAATAATTCAAATTTCAAGGACATAAAATAAAAAGATTAAATAACTTTGTTTATATAAACGATTACAATGAACTGGGAACAATTACTGTCTTTGAAACGATATGGAGATACACAAAAAAGAGAACGTGCGAAACAAGATGAAACCCGTTTAGGTTTTGAAGTAGACTTTGATCGAATTATATTTTCATCTGCTTTTAGAAGCCTGCAAGATAAGACACAAGTAATCCCATTATCTAAAACTGATTTTGTACATACCCGATTAACACACAGTTTAGAAGTGTCAGTGGTAGGAAGAACATTAGGTAGAAGAGTAGGAAAAGAATTATTAAAACGTCATCCTAAATTAGTAGAATTAGGATATACATTCAATGATTTTGGCGCCATTGTTGCCGCAGCTTCAGTAATGCATGATATTGGAAACCCACCTTTTGGCCACTCCGGAGAAAAAGCAATTGGCGAATACTTCAAAACAGGAAATGGATATCAATATAAACAAGAGTTAACAGCATCTGAATACCAAGATCTTATAGATTTTGAGGGAAATGCTAACGGGCTTAAAATTCTAACAGAGAGTAGAGAAGGAAGAATAGGTGGTTTACGCCTGTCATACGCAACTCTAGGGGCTTTTATAAAGTACCCTAAAGAAAGCTTACCTAAAAAACCTACCAAACATATTGCCGATAAGAAATACGGTTTCTTTCAGTCTGAAAAGGACGCCTTTTTAGATATAGTACATGATTTAGGCTTACAAAAAAAGGAATCTAACGGGATATCGTATTATCGTCACCCGTTGGCTTATTTGGTAGAAGCAGCCGATGATATTTGTTATACTATTATTGATTTTGAAGATGGAATCAATTTGGGACTAATTGAAGAAGATTATGCTTTAGAGTATATGATTAATTTGGTAAAAGGAACTATTGATAGTAAAAAGTATCATTCTTTACAGCACAAAAAAGACCGAGTAAGTTATTTGAGAGCACTAGCGATAGGGGTTTTAATTAATGAAGCCGTTGATATATTTTTGGCAAATGAACAGTCTATTTTAGAAGGAACTTTTGATAAGGGTTTATTGGATAAATGCAAATACGAAGCTCAGATAAATGATATTATAAAAATTAGTATTGAAAAAATATAC
Organism: Tenacibaculum profundicola; assembly: GCF_057220795.1. Taxonomy (NCBI): domain Bacteria; kingdom Pseudomonadati; phylum Bacteroidota; class Flavobacteriia; order Flavobacteriales; family Flavobacteriaceae; genus Tenacibaculum; species Tenacibaculum profundicola. The sequence goes on from NZ_CM170137.1 coordinate 2,728,367, forward strand.
AAGAGTAAAGAAGTAATAGAAAAGGAGGTTGCAGGGTATAAGATTATTGCCGATTTACTAGATGTTTTTGTTACTGCTTTTAACAATAAATATAACAATCAACAATCTAATTACGATGCATTAGTATTAAATTTATTACCACAAGAATATCAACAAGAGAACGATAATTTGTACGACAGAATCATGCAAATTTGTAGTTATATAGCAAGATTATCAGATGGATATGCTATACGCTTACATAAAAAGCTTAGTGGCAATATATTTAATAATCTAGTATAGTTGGCTATAAACATAATTTCACAGAAATAGTTTGTAAGCACAGTCATCCATTTTTAATATACTGTTTAGTACTAATTCCGACTTGGAAAATTACTATTTCTACTTCCACACCTTGTTGTTAAAAAGTAATACCATTTTTCATGTTAATTTACCTACCACAATTGTTTATGGTAAATTCCGATCTATAGGAAAACACAAACATACCGATAAGTTACTTCTGTATTACACAAACGAAATTATTTAGATACTAAAGATCAGCAAGAGATAGGCACTATTGATATAGGGTTTGTTTAAAGCTGTACTACCTACTGGAATACACTAAGTGTTCTGGTAAAAAACCTTAATGATGGAATAAATAGTGTTATAAGAAACGTCATTGAGATACGTTTTATACCAGTTATTGTTTGAATTTACTGTAAAATAAAATGGTAAATGAATGAGCAAATATGTCATTGTATGTTTAAACAAAACTAATAGAGTACTAATTCTAGGAAGGACGATTGAAATTACAGGAATTCTCTATGTCAAAATAATCCATTCAACTTCTCTAAACAATATACGGTATTCGAGTTTTAACAGTATTAAGAACTAACATTAAAGAATACGACATGATCAAAATTTAAGAATAAAAAGAAGGAATCAAGAAACTGAAAAGTAAGAATACTTTGAGCTGTTAAATAGCTGCGTAAAACTGGAACAATTACAGAAGTCATTTATAACATGCTTATAATGTTTTTTTTATATTGGCAATAAGAGCGTTAAAGTGTTAAATTTAATTAGGGTAAAATAACATTTAGATGTTGTTATATAAACCTATTTAACAATAAGCATGAATAAAAGAACATTACTATTAAAAGTTTTTATTATATTATTTTGTGGAGGATTTTTAGTTTTTTTGAATTCAAAAACAGAAATTGAAAAACTTAGAGAACGACACGCTGAGTTCTTAAAAGCACATCCCTACCAAAACAGCATGGTTTTAAATAAAAAACAAAGGAGGTCTTTAGGGTTGCCCCCTAACGCTTATTACGAGCAAAAGTATTTGTCGGAAATAGACCCTGCAACGGGCATAGTTTATAAAGAAAATGTATTTCGTGTTCAAAGAGAGTTAGAATCAATGCGCGCTAGAAGGGGAGTTCCTGGAGAGAATGCTGATAATGCATGGGTAGAGAGAGGGCCAGATAATGTAGGAGGAAGAACAAGAGCGGTAATTTTTGATCCTAATGACGCAACGAATGAAACTGTTTTTGCTGGAGGAGTTAGTGGAGGTCTATGGAAAAACACCAATATTTCAAATGCTAATTCCAAATGGGTTCGTGTTGGAATACCAGAGAATTTAGCGGTATCATGTATTGCGGTTGATCCGAATAATTCACAAATCTTTTATGTAGGAACTGGAGAATCGTATGTTTTGGGTGATGCAGATGGGGATGGTCTTTGGAAGTCAACTGACGGAGGAAGCACCTGGGCCAGAGTTTTTGGTGGTAGGACGGGAGATTCATACAATGATTTTAATTCGGAAGCAACCGTTAGCAGTCCTTCTACTTTGGCCGGCAACTATACTACATCTTTAGCGACCGAATTTGGTGGAGACTTGGATACACCTATTACCGGCGAACTAGCTCTAGTTAATGATGGTTCTCCCGATGTACTGGATGCTTGTCAGGATATTATAAATGGAAGTGAAGTTAATGGAAAAATTGCGGTAATAAGAAGAGATGCTTGTCTCTTTGTCGAGAAGGTCATAAGAGCTCAAAATGTGGGAGCTATAGCCGTATTGATGGTCAACAATGTGGCTGGAAACCCAATATCAATGGGCGGTGATGATGAAGCAATTACAATTCCAGCGGTTATGATTTCTCTTGAAGATGGAGAAAAATTGATTGAGGCTCTTTCTTCAGGAACTGTTGGTATTACTTTATCCAAGGTTAACGAGAATGCTGTAAATGGTCATTTGGTTCCTGGTGTCCAACATATTAATGATGTGGTTGTAAGAAATAATGGCGGAAACTCTGAAGTATACGTCGCGGCTGGAGAATCGGGTTATTTTAATGCAGTACCGCGTTCATTAATGGGCGCTGATGCTTATGGATTGTATAAATCAACGGATGGCACCAATTTTAATAAATTGAATATTCCGAAAACGGAAGATGGTAATGATTATGAACCTAATAATATTGAAATAGCAGCAGATAATTCTATATACTTCAGCACTATTGCTTCCGTTGCTTTTGGAGATGGTGGGGGAGTAGTTTTTAGGTCAGCTGACGGAAATAGTTTCTCCTTAAAAATTACCGTATCAGATGGTTTAAGAACAGAAATATCTTTGTCGAATTCTAATGCGAATGTAGGCTATATTTTGGCAGAAATTGATGATGATGATAATCCTGTTAAAATTTATAAAACGGTAGATGGATTTAATACAATTTCTGAAGTTGCATTACCAAATGATGTAGACCCCCGTATTGAATCGTCTGATTTTACACGTGGTCAAGCTTCTTATGATTTATTGGTAAAAGTAGACCCGAATAATGATAACGTTGTGTATGCTGGGGGTATTGACTTATTTAAGTCTACTAATGGCGGAACTTCATGGAGTCAGTTGTCACATTGGTATGGAGGTTTTGGACGTCAATATGTTCATGCTGATCAACATGGTTTGGCTTTTGCCTCTTCCTCAAAGATGCTTTTTAGCAATGATGGTGGGGTCTATTATTCAGACAATGCCGGGACTACAATAAGTGCGAGAAACAACAACTACAACACACTTCAGTTTTATACAGTTGGCGTGGCATCATCAACTGGTTTTAATGGTGCTGAGTATTTTTTAGCTGGCGCTCAGGATAACGGAACGCTCCTAATAGAGAATGCGGTAGCTGGCATCAATAGCTCAACTGAGGCGGCAGGAGGTGATGGCGCAGCTAGTTTTTTTGATACGGATAACGGAGATAAATACTACATAACTAATTATGTTTTCAATAATGGTATTGATCTTTATAACTATGATACAGATGAAACTAGAACCATAAATTCTGAACCTGCTATTCTTACCAATGGTGATTTTATTAACCAAGAAGAATTAGATACTAACCTGGATTTATTGTACTCAAATTATTCGAATGACTTCAGGTCGCAAATTATGAGGTATAATAACCTTAAAAGTGGCACGGTGACTAAGTTTCTTTTAAACAATTCACTGATGAACTCAGACCCTTCTGCATTGAAAATTTCACCCTATACAAATGATAGAAGTAAACTATATGTAGGACTCAAAAATGGTAAATTATTACTAGTAGATAATGCAAATTTATCTTCGCCAACATGGTCAGAAATAACAGGAGATGAATTTATTGGCTCAATTTCTGATATAGAATTGGGTGCAAATGAAGATGAAATTTTTGTGACCATGCATAATTATGGAGTAAAGAATGTATGGTATACTAATGATGGAGGAACCAGTTGGTTGAATAAAGAAGGAGATTTACCGGATATTCCAGTAAAAACGATCCTTCAAAACCCTTTAAATAGAGAAGAAGTTATTGTTGGTACTGATCTTGGTGTTTGGAAAACTTCTAATTTGTCTGCTGACTCTCCAAATTGGGAACAATCGTATAATGGTATGAGCAATGTTCCGGTATTAGATTTAGATTTAAGAGATGATAATGTCGTTTTTGCCGCTACTTACGGAAGAGGGATTTTCTCTGGTGCATTCACAGCAGAAACAGCTTCAGTTGAAGAAGTTGTTAAGGGTGTTGATATATTTACGGTGTTTCCAACAATTTCTGATGGAGTATTTACCATATTTGCTAAGAATGATTTAGGAAAAGTACAAATGAGCTTATTTAATACTAACGGGCAAGAAGTATACCAACAAGAAGTTGACTTTACTCTGCAGGAAAATAATAGGATCGAGGTGAATTTAAGTGCAGGTATGTATATCGTGAATATCGTAGATGCACAGAACAGAAAAACCTCAAAGAAAATAATTATACAGTAAAATAATGCCAGTTAGGAAGTTATGTCATAGAATATGACAATAATGATAAGATTGTTTCAAAAGATACAGTCCCTAAAACCGAAACAACACTTTTAAGAGAAGGTACTTTTGATTACAAGGAAGAGTGTACTTTTGTGTCGAATGACAGCATTGTATTAAGATATAAACATAATAGAAAACCACATTTAAAAAATGTGGTTTTTCTTTAAGGGGTAAGTGGGGGGATGTGCAATATAACAGTATAAACCAGCAGTATTTCATTTTATCGTTGAGCTGTTCTCCGCGATAGATGAATGAAGGTTTTTATCAGATAAATAGCACATAACCTGGTAAAACAAGAATACTTTAAAGGATAAAGGGTATTATTTTCGGTTTGCGGCTACTTTTTCTAGTTCATCGTACCAATTTTGACCAAATTTCCTGACCAATGCTTGTTTTACAAATTTATATATAGGAATTTGCAATTCCTTTCCTAAAGAACAGGCATCGTCACAAATTTCCCACTTGTGATAGTTAACAGCAGCAAACTCACTGTAATCCTTTACTCGTACAGGATATAAATGGCAAGAAATAGGTTTTTTCCAGTCTATGAGCTCTTGGTTATAAGCTTCTTCTATAGCGCACAAGGCAGTTCCTTTATGGTCATAAATAACATAAGCACAATCTGCACCGTTAATTAATGGAGTTTCTAGATCGTCAAAATCATTTGTAATCCAAGTGCCTTGACTTTCAATGGCTGCAATGCCTTCTTTACGTAAAAAAGGTTTTACTATAGGGTAGATATCTTCTAAAATTTTGGTTTCATCTTTCTCTAAAGGAGCGCCAGCATCTCCATCAATACAACAAGCACCTTTACATGCCGATAAATTACAAACAAACTCTTTTTCTATAATATCCTCAGAAATGATTGTTTTTCCTAGCTGAAACATATGTTATTTTATTGTTATTAATTAATACTATTAAGAATTCTTTTTCTCTAGTAATGAGTGGTTTACACGGATTAAATTAAAAATATACTATCTTAGTTTCGTGTAAATATGTTGCAAAAATAGTAGATTGTAAGTTTAGTTATCTAATTTTGCCAATGAAAATCAATATATCATGAGTTTTAATTTAAAAGAAATTTTTACGGCCTTTATGGTTTTGTTCGCAGTAATTGATATTATAGGAAATATACCTATTATTATTGACTTACGAAAAAAAGTTGGACATATACAATCTGAAAAGGCTTCCGTTATAGCGGGTGTTATCATGATTGTTTTTCTATTTGCCGGTCAAAGGTTATTAGGTTTTATAGGTATAGATGTGAATTCTTTTGCCGTAGCAGGGGCGTTTATTTTATTTTTTATTGCTTTGGAGATGATTTTAGGCATTACCTTATATAAAGAAGAGGGAGACGAACCTTTAAATGCTTCTGTTTTTCCAATTGCATTTCCGTTAATTGCGGGGCCAGGTAGTTTAACAACCCTACTTTCATTAAGAGCAGAATACTCTTGGGAAAACATTATAGTGGCTATTCTTTTAAATGTTTTTTTAATCTATATTGTATTAAAGACCTCATCAAAAATTGAAAAAGTGATTGGTCAAAACGGAATAACAATAATTAGAAAAATATTCGGAGTTATATTATTAGCAATTGCGGTAAAGTTATTTGCGGCAAATATAAAAATGTTGTTCGTATAAATGAATTTTGATGTTTTAATTATTGGCGGGGGTGTTTCGGGGATGCAATGTGCCTTGGTCCTTGGCTCAGCCCATAAAAAAGAATATGCATTAGACAAAAATATTGGCGTCATTCTACACCAACGTTCTTCACACTTGCAAAAGGCGGTTTTTAATAACGTACTAGGATTGCCAGCAGAAACTTTGGGTAAAGATATTTTAGCCAAAGGGAAGACGCAATTGGAAGAGCTCTACCCGCACGTAAGCCAAATTGAAAATGAAAAGGTGTTGGCTGTTTTAGACCATGAAAAAGGCTATAAAATATTAACTAATAAAAAGGAATACCTGAGCAAAACAGTGGTCATTGCACTGAATTACTCAAAACCGTTTGATATTGCAGGTTTGGAACAATATGTGGAAAGGCATTCAAGAGCGAATGCCATGAAAGATCGAATTCAACTTCGTAATTTTAATCATTTGATTAAAGAAGGTTTATATGTCTGTGGAACACTGGCTGGCTGGCGTAGTCAATTTGCTATCGCAGCAGGAAGTGGCGCAAGTGTAGCTACTGATATTTTAACAGTCTGGAATGATCATATTCCCACGAAAGTGCATGACAAAGTAAAATAGCAAGGAGGTAATGAGTTTCGAAGAGTTAATTCAAGGTGTATACAACGATGTAAAAGGTTTAGACGACTTAGGAAAAGTAGCGTCTAGTATTCCTGAATTACTCAATGTCAGTACAGAGAGTTTTGGGGTTCATATGAGTATGATAAATAGTGCTAACTTTGGTATAGGTGATTATCATAAAAAGTTTTCCATACAAAGTATCTCGAAAGTACTTTCCGTTGTTTTAGCCTACAGCATACTTGGAGAAAATATTTGGGATAGACTAGGTGTTGAGCCTTCTGGTACTAGTTATAATTCTTTGGTACAGCTTGAAACTGATAAAGGTATTCCGAGGAACCCGTTTATCAATGCTGGAGCTATTGTAATAGTAGACATTTTAATTAGTAATTTAAAAAAACCAAAAGAAGATTTCTTAGCCTTTGTAAGAAACCTAGCTGGTTCATCGGATATAAATTATTCCAATAAAATTGCAGTTTCTGAAAAATCGGTAGGATATAGAAATATAGCCCTTTGTAATTTTATAAAATCATTCGGGAATATAAAGAACGAGCCATCTGAGGTGCTCGATTTCTATTTTGATATTTGCTCCTTAACAATGACGTGCAAAGAGGTCTCAGAATCTTTTTTGTTTTTGGCAAATAAAGGCATTAACCCTAATGATAACAAGCAAGTACTAACTCAAGGTCAGTCAAAGCGAATTAATGCTTTGATGCAAACCTGTGGGTTTTATGACGAGTCCGGTGAATTTGCTTTTAAAGTTGGACTACCAGGGAAGAGTGGTATTGGTGGTGGTATAGTAGCAGTACATCCGGAACATTATGTAATCACCGTTTGGAGTCCAAAGCTAAATGAAAAAGGAAATTCTTATAAAGGAATGCGGTTTTTAGAAAAGTTTACCACAAAGTCTAAGCAATCCATATTCTAACGCCACTTCTGCTAAATTGGGGTACTAAAGGTATCAAATTCACGGTGTTTTGTGTTAATTGGATATAATAGGTTAACTTGAAAAGCTTATATTTAGAACTTTTATTAATTCTAAGAACACTCCATCCAATGAAAAAAATAGCTTTACTAGCCATGTTTTTTTGCGTATTTACGCCACTAAAAGCCCAAACCACCTATGTTTTTTGTGGAAAATTAATAGACACTAAAGAAGGAAAAATAAAAAAGAAACAAACCATTGTTGTTGAAGGGACTAAAATCACCAATATTTTTAAAGGGTATGTAATTCCTAAAGATCCGCAAGTCCGAATGGTTGATTTGAAAAATAAAGTGGTAATGCCAGGTCTTATAGATATGCATGTGCATATTGAACAAGAATTTGACCGCAAAACACGTCTAAATGGATATATTTTAGATGAAGCTGATGTAGCATTTAATTCGGTAGGCTTTGCTAAAACAACGCTATTGAATGGGTTTACCACAGTAAGAGATTTAGGTGGAACAGGTGTAAATATTTCCATTAGAAAGGCCATTAATGCAGGTAAAATTCCAGGCCCTAGAGTTTTTACAGCGGGTAAAGCACTAGCAACTACAGGAGGGCATGCAGATCCAACTAACGGAAGTAGCAGGGTTTTACTGGGAGACCCAGGCCCTAAAGAAGGTGTTGTTAATAGTGTAGAAGACGCAAAAAAAGCAGTTCGTCAACGATATAAAAATGGTGCAGACTGTATTAAAATAACGGCTACAGGAGGTGTTTTAAGCGTCGCTAAAAGTGGTGACAACCCTCAGTTTACAATTGAAGAAATAAAAGCTATTTGTGATACAGCCAAAGATTATGGAATGCATGTAGCAGCGCATGCGCATGGTGATGAAGGCATGCAACGTGCTATTTTAGGAGGTGTAAAAACCATTGAGCATGGCACCTATATGAGTGACGAAACCATGGAGTTGATGATAAAAAACGACGCCTATTTAGTACCTACTATTACGGCAGGGAAAGAGGTGGAAGAAAAAGCCAAAGTAAAAGGGTTTTATCCGGATATAGTTGTTCCAAAAGCACTGAAAGTCGGGCCACAAATTCAAGGTACGTTTGCAAAGGCATATAAAAAAGGTGTCGGAATTTCGTTTGGAACTGATGCAGGGGTTTTTAAACACGGTCATAACGGTAAAGAGTTTGGATTTATGGTAGAAGCAGGAATGCCAGCGATAGAAACAATTCAATCAGCTACTGTAGTGAATGCTAAAATTTTAAATGCTGAAAATGAACTGGGGCAAATTCAAAAAGGATTTTATGCAGATATAATTGCCGTAAATGAAGAGCCTACTAAGAATATTAAAACCATGGAAAATGTTGTTTTTGTGATGAAAAATGGACATATTTACAAAGGGGATACGTATTAATGGTATACTATTCTTGTACTGTGTTTAGCTGCAAAAAAATAGGGGCCTATATACCCGTGTCATTAAGTAAAGAATTTAAACGAGAATGATAAAAGTAATAGTATTGATCGTATTCAATACCAAAAGAGGTCTTAGACTACTTGACAATGAATTTGAAGATGATTTAAGAATTAATAGCAATGTGATTTTTGGAGTGTATGGAATAATTCAATTTTTATTTCACTTTCATTCTAGTCAAGAAGATAACGGATTTGTAGTCAATTTATTTGAATTAATCATATCCGTCTTTTTTACCTTAGGGATTGCTTTGTTAGGATCGTTAATGTTGTATAAAATAGGAATATGGCTTGGCGGAAAAGCGAGTTTTGTGGAGGTGTTTTCCCTATTGGCGGTAACTTATATTCCTATAATCATTGGATTGGTAATTGTTGGAGTGTTAAAAAACACACAGTTTTGTATTCATGATTTCAATAATCCATATACTAGAAATGGAGTTCTCTATATAAGTTGGTTTTTTGCTTTTAAAATAAGTGTTCAAGGTTTGACAAAGTTTAATCAATATGGAATAAGCAAAGCAATATTGAACATAGCGCCTGTAGTTGCGTTTCAAATGGGAACTTTGGCTGCTTTGTTATATCTCTTCTTTTAAATATAAAATAGAAACATGCAAGAAACTTTAGAAATAGCAATAGGGAAACTAAAATTTGAGTGTATTACAGCGGGCAATAGGGAAGATGAACTTATAATTTTTCTTCACGGATTTCCAGAAACCTCCTATATGTGGAAAAACCTAATGTCTACTATTTCTAAGAAAGGGTTTTATTGTGTTGCACCAAACTTAAGAGGTTACAGTTTAAATGCTTGTCCCAAAGGTAAAAAACAGTATACACTTGATAAATTGTCTACGGATGTAATGAGAATATTTGAATTTTTTCAGAAATCAAAATTTCATCTTGTAGGTCACGATTGGGGTGCAGCTATTGGGTGGAAAGTGGTGCATGACAATGAAGATAAAATTTTTAGTTGGACTGGAATTTCTGTTCCGCATTTGCAAGCTTTTGGAAAGGCCATCGTTGCTGATAAAGAGCAAATTAAAATGAGCCAGTATATTAAAAACTTCCAGTGGCCATATTTCCCTGAAATACAACTCAGAAAAAATGACTTTAAAGTATTTAGAAAATTATGGAAGCACAGCGATGTAAACGAGGTAGAGGAATATTTGACGGTTTTTAGAAACAGCAGGCAACTAACTGCCGCTATAAATTATTATCGTAGTAACTATAAGCTATTAAAGAGCGCAGTTAATAATCAAATATTAGGAAACATCAATGTTCCTACGTTATTTATTTGGGGAAATAAAGATCTTGCGATAGGCTCGTTTTCCGTGAAGGAAAGTCACCAATACATGAAAAATGCTTACGAGTTTATAGAACTAAATGCTGGTCATTGGTTAATACAAACAAACTATCAAGAATTAGATACAGCAATTACGAAACACATTTTGAAAAACAGCACTATTGTTTAATAGCTCAAAATTAATATCGTATCTGAGGTAAAGTTACCCAACAATTTCCTTGCAGTCAAGTTCGTGTGTTGCCTATATACCGGCATTTATCATAAAAAAGTATGGATTGTAAATTAACACCATAAATCGTATAATTTGATTGAAATAGTTGTTGTATAATATTAAACAATAGAAAATAGAATCCTTAACCGCCAAAAACCCTAATAAGCTTATTACAGCTTGTTTTCGCTTGTTTGAGATGATCTGCTAATACAACTTAAAAATAATTGCTTATAGGTTCTCCCAACAGGTAATTTCCGTTGATGTATATATACAAAACTGCTTGTGTATTTTTCAACCTTATGAATATTGATAATATACGACTTATGTATTTGTACAAACTGATTACAATTTAAACGATCGTTCCAGTTCTTTAATGAGTCAATAATACTAAGTTGTTTAGTGTCTGTGAAAAAAGTAACGTAATTTCTGTCAGATTCTAGGTAACAAACGGTCTCCAAGTATATTTTGTGTAAGGTTTTGTCAACGTTGAGAAAAATCGTTTCTTTTTGAGTAGTTTCGTGTCTGTTGATCAGATTTTCTGCTTTTGCGATGGCTTTTAAAAAACGATCGAAAGAGAAAGGCTTTATTAAATAATCAACAATGGTATTTAATTCAAAACTTTCCACGGCAAAATCAGGATAGGCCGTAGTTATAATTATTTTAGGGGGATTTTTTATCGTTTTAATAAAATCAATCCCAGAGATATCAGGTAAATTGATATCCAACAAAACAATATCAGCAGTGTTAGTTTTAAAAAAAGAGTGGGCATTAGAGGCTGTTTGAAAAGTATTTGTAAGAACTAGATCAGGTATTTTCCTAATATAATTTCGTAAAATTTTTTGCGCTGGTAATTCATCCTCAATAATAATGCAGTTCATAATGTTTTACACTAGGTTTAATTTAAGACTAACTTTGAAGGTATCTGCTTTTTCAATAAGTAACTCATAGTTGTTTTTGTACAATAAATCCAACCGTTTTTTTAGGTTTTTTAAACCGATAGTATTATCTTTTTCCAGTTTTGCTACGTTATAATCGTTGGTACACACACAACACAATTGATGGTTCTCTACCGTAATTTGAATCGTGATTATACTATTAATAGTACTGTGTTTAAATGCATTTTCAATGATCGTAATTAATAGTAATGGTGCTATTTGATGATGTGTTTCTTTAATATTCTTTTCGTAATGTATTTGTTTTAGCCCCTCGGTTCTAATTCTATGAAACTCAATATAATTATCAATAAAATGCAGCTCTTTATTTAAATGAACAGTTGGCGCATTACTTTCATATAGTATGTGTTTTAGATTGTCTGAAAGCTTTAATATCAAATCTGGGGTTTCTGATGGTTTTTCGAGCGAATAAGAATAGATAGTGTTTAAATTATTGAATAAAACATGCGGGTTTATTTGAGATTTTAAAAATTTTAGCTCCATTTCGGCTCGTTCTTGCTTAACCTTATCAACCTCTTCTGCTTTATCTATATAACGAAAAAGCATCCAGATAAATGAGAAAAAGATTAATGGAACGATGGTTTGCCACAAATAATCACTTAAGCATTTTAATATGGAACACCCGCATCTAGTAAAAACATTGCAATACAGTTGCGTCGCAAAAAAAGAAATAAATGCGAAAAGAAGGATATACAAAGAGTACCATTTCTTTTTCACAAAATAGGGTAGCAAAACATAGTGATTACCGTAAACAATAACAACAAGTATAAAGAAGTATTGTAAAAAGGGGTTTTCAGTCCAATAATAAGGAGTAAAAACAAATAAAGACACAGCAGTAAACAATCCCCAAAAAAGAATATGGATAAGTAGTTCTAAGTAATGTTTTTTAAATGAAGTCATAAATAGCTGATGAAGGTATGAAAAATTGGACCTTTATTCAAAAAACAGGTATGAATGACATTTTCCCTGGTACGTAGAACTCCTATAAAGTTGTTAATACTTGTTTTTAGGTTAAACATACCGTTCGTTTTGGTAAAGGTTTGTTGTACGGTATTTTCGTAAGCGTAGACAATGTAAACGTTAGTTGTCTTCTAGTTATCTAATCAACAAAACAATACGTATGAAAAAAATAGTATATATAGCCTTTTTAGTTATAAGCACTATAGCATCAGGACAACAACTTGATAACAGCACGAAAGATAGTAAGGGAAATCTAATGCTATTAGGGAAAACCAATAGACAAGATTTCCAACACCCTAGTTTTTCATGGTATCAAAAAAACTATGATGCCTACTTGACTAATGATAAGGTAATCCGTGATTGTCGAGATAGCCTTAAGAACTATACAATAAAAGTGTTTTATGGCACTTGGTGTGGAGATAGTAAGCGTGAAATCCCTCGATTTTATAAGGTGATGGATGAGGCTGGAATTTCTGATGATAAAATAACCGCTATTGCTGTTAATAGCACACCTGAAGCGTATAAAATGTCACCGAATGGAGAAGAAAAGGGACTAAATATACACAGAGTTCCAACATTTATTTTTTATAGGGGAAAGGAAGAAGTGGCAAGAATTGTAGAATATCCCAAACAAGATATTGAAAGAGATATACACACTATAGTAAGCGCTAGGCAATACACATCACAATATGTAGTTGCTGAATATTTAGATAAACAACTAAGAGATAAAACAATAGAACAATTATTAATAGAGAAAAGTAATTTAATTAGTTCATTGCCTGAGTTTGCTAAAGGGAGTAGAGAACTGAATACTTATGGTTATGTTTTATTGCGCTCTGATCAGACTGAAAAAGCATTGTTTGTTTTTGAACTCAATGCTTCGATGTACCCGAGTAACAGCAATGTATACAATAGTCTTGGTGAGGCCTACTATACCATTAAAAACTATGATAAAGCTCTTGATAATTATGATAAAGCTTTAGAGCTCGCCCCTAATAATAAAACTATTGTTGAAATGATTCATAAAATTAAAAAAGAGAAAAACTTGTAATTTATAACCTAAAAACACCCTAGAAATATGAAATCAATTGTATGTATCATAACTGTCTGTTTACTTTCAGTTGCAACCAACGCCCAAGAATTTTCATTTAAAAAAGAAACGATTAACTATGGCGATATAGTTCAAGGTTCAGAACCCACTAGAATATTTGAGTTTATGAATATTGGAGACGCTCCGATAATAATTGAAAGAATTATATCCACTTGTGGGTGCACAATACCCCAAAAGCCTGAAAAACCCATTATGCCAGGAGAAAAGGGTCAGATAAAAGTAGCCTATGATACCAAAAGGTTAGGTCGGTTTTCAAAATCAATAGCGATAGTGTCAAATGCTACACAACAAAGAAAGGTACTTAGAATTAAAGGTTTCGTGAAAAAGGAAGAAATTGAAAAAAAAGGAGTGTGATTAAAATAAAAGCCTGAGGCGGTTAGAACTCAGGCTTTTTATCTCGTTAGAGATTTTTAAAATTCTAATTGTTGATTTTGTATACACGTAATTTCCCCCTCGGATTTTGCGTGATTTATAAATCAACAAGACAAATATATGTTTCTTGTCAGATAGGTGGATTATAAATGCCACGAACGTTATTATTTAAGGAATAGACGGCTGATATACGACTATTTCTGTTTATCGGAATGAGTAGAAAAGCAAAAAGCAAAGCCAATTGGCTTTGCTTTTTGCTTTTATAAAGAATGTTTTTTTTATCCTTTTAAGGTAGCTTTTAAGAATTCAGAATTCATTCGAGCGATGTTTTCTAATGAAATCCCTTTCGGACATTCGATTTCACATGCCCCTGTATTGGTACAGTTACCAAAACCTTCTAAGTCCATTTGTGCTACCATGTTTTTAACACGATCAACAGCTTCTACCTCTCCTTGTGGTAATAAAGCATATTGAGATACTTTAGCACCTACAAATAACATGGCAGACGAGTTTTTACAAGTTGCCACACAAGCACCACAACCGATACATGTAGCGGCATCAAATGCCTTATCAGCATTTTCTTTATTAATTGGAATTGCATTTGCATCTTGTGTATTACCAGAAGTATTTACAGACACGTATCCACCAGCTTGCTGAACTCTATCAAAAGAACCTCTGTCTACTACTAAATCTTTAATTACAGGAAAAGCTTTCGCTCTAAATGGCTCGATAAAAATAGTATCACCATCTTTAAACATTCGCATGTGCAATTGACAAGTAGTAACGCCTCTATCAGGTCCGTGTGCTTCTCCATTAATATACATTGAACACATACCGCAAATACCTTCGCGACAATCATGATCAAAGGCTACCGGATCTTCATTTTTAGCAACTAACTGTTCGTTTAATACGTCCATCATTTCTAAGAAAGACATATGTTCAGAAATCTCGGTCACCTTATATTCGACCAACTTTCCTTTATCACTTGCGTTTTTCTGTCGCCAAATTTTAAGTGTTAAATTCATAATCCTTTCTTATTTATATGAACGTTGTTTTAATTCAATATCGTTAAACTCTAATTCTTCTTTGTGTAAAACCGCCTCAGATGGCTCTCCTTTGTACTCCCATGCAGCCACGTAAGTAAAGTTTTCATCATCACGTTTGGCTTCTCCTTTTTGAGGCCCGTCTAACTCTACAGACTCTTCTCTAAAGTGCCCTCCACAAGATTCTGTTCTATCCAATGCATCGCGAGCAAATAATTCACCTAATTCTAAGAAATCAGCTACACGACCAGCTTTTTCCAATTCTGGATTCATTTCATGAGCACCTCCAGGTACCGTAACATTTTTCCAAAAGTCATCGCGTAACTCTTTAATTTCAACGATGGCTTCTTTAAGCCTTTCTTCATTACGAGACATACCACACTTATTCCACATAATGTTTCCTAATTTTTTGTGATAGTAATCTACAGAGTGGTTTCCGTTGTTGTTTACAAAGAACTCTACACGTTCCGTAACCGCTTTTTCAGCTTCTTCGAATTCTTTCGTTTCCGTAGAAATAGGTCCTGTACGAATATCATCAGCTAAATAGTCTCCAATAGTATATGGCAAAACAAAATAACCATCAGAAAGGCCTTGCATTAAAGCAGAAGCTCCTAAACGGTTTGCACCATGATCAGAGAAATTCGCTTCGCCCACAGCATAACAACCCGGTATGGTAGTCATTAAATTGTAATCTACCCATATACCGCCCATGGTATAATGAACTGCTGGGTAAATCATCATTGGATTCTTGTAAGGGTTCTCATCAACAATTTTCTCATACATTTGGAATAAATTCCCGTACTTGTTCTCTATAACTTTTTCCCCTTCTGCTAAAACTTCAGTATGTGTAGGGTTTTCGTTTCCTTTTAATTTACATTGCTCTTTTCCATAGCGTTCAATAGCTGATTTGAAATCTAAGTATACGGCTTCACCTGTAGCGTTTACACCATAACCCGCATCACAACGCTCTTTGGCTGCACGTGATGCAACATCACGAGGAACGAGATTTCCAAAAGCAGGATAACGACGTTCTAGGTAATAATCTCTGTTTTCTTCAGAAATTTCGGTAGGTTTTAACTTCCCTTCGCGAATAGCTAAAACATCATCCATGTTTTTAGGAACCCAAATACGACCATCATTACGCAATGATTCTGACATTAAAGTCAGTTTTGATTGATAATCTCCAGAACGAGGAATACATGTTGGGTGGATTTGAGTAAAACAAGGATTCGCAAAAAAGGCTCCTTTCTTATGAATTTTCCAAGCAGCAGTTGTATTGGATCCCATGGCATTGGTAGATAGGAAATAAACATTTCCATACCCGCCAGAAGCAATGACAACAGCATGTGCTGAATGGCGTTCTATCTCACCAGTAACCATGTTACGAGCAATAATACCACGAGCCTTTCCATCAACAATAACAACATCTAACATTTCATGGCGATTGAACATTTCAATTTTACCACGAGCAATTTGACGATTCATTGCTGAATAAGCACCTAATAGTAATTGTTGACCTGTTTGACCTTTTGCATAAAAGGTACGTGACACTAATACCCCACCAAACGAACGGTTATCTAATAACCCACCATAGTCACGAGCAAAAGGAACTCCTTGAGCAACACATTGGTCAATAATATTTGCAGAAACCTCAGCCAAACGATATACGTTAGCTTCTCGAGAACGATAATCACCACCTTTAACCGTATCGTAAAATAAACGGTACGTTGAATCTCCATCTCCTTGATAGTTTTTTGCTGCATTAATACCTCCCTGAGCAGCAATAGAGTGCGCACGACGAGGAGAATCTTGATATGCAAATGCTTTTACATTATAGCCTAACTCAGCTAAAGTAGCAGAGGCAGAACCACCTGCTAAACCAGTACCTACTACAATAACATCTATCAAACGTTTGTTAGCAGGGTTTACCAAGTTAATTTTATCTTTATAGGTTGTCCACTTATCTTTTAATGGACCTTTTGGTACTCTTGAATCTAAAATTGCCATATTCTAAGTGGTTTTATTAATGGTTGAAATGGTGAAATAACGCAATAATGATGAATCCTACAGGAATACCAATTGCGTAAATTTTACTAAATGATTTCAACCCTTTTGTATACTTATTGTTCGCTCCAACTGATTGGAAAGCAGAATCAAACCCGTGAAGTAAGTGTAATGCCAAAAACACAAAAGCAACCACATAAGCAACCACTCTAATAGGGTTCACAAATTTGTGCTGTAGTTCATGGAAGTATCTATACTCACCGTTGTGCATTCCTGTCCAATCTCCTTGAATAAATTTGGTGTTTAGTTCAGGAATCCAAAAATCAATAAAATGTAAAACAATAAAAGCGAGAATTGCCAATCCGCTGTAAATCATGTTTCTGCTCATCCAAGAAGAGTTTGCAGCTCCATTGTTTTTAGCATATTTTACTTGACGTGCACTGTTGTTTTTCAATTCTAAAATGAATCCCATTACGAAATGAAATACTACCCCAAAAATTAACACAGGCTGTAAGCCATATTGTACTAAAGGATTGGTTCCCATAAAGTGAGATAACTTATTGAAAGTTTCTCCGTTATCTGGGAATATTGAAGTAATATTAATTGCAAAATGTTGTAGTAAAAAAAACATTAAGAAAAATGCCGAAAGTGCCATGGCAAATTTTCTTCCGATAGAAGATTTTAATAATCCGCTCATTATTTTGTTTGTTGATTATAATAATTGCCACAAATTTAAGGGCTACACACTTCTTGCACAAACTTTACGAATTGTTTTGTTAAATATTTAGAATGGGTTTAAATAGAGGTGTAGTTTCCAACGGGCTTTATGATTTGTGTTGGGATAACATGTCGAAAATAGATAAAGAGGCTTCGTTTTTATGATGATTTTGATTAAATATGCTGATAATGATCGTTGTAAGAGTAATTTTTTTAAGTCAGTTTAGGCAATTTATACAGGGTTAATAAGCCACCAATAATAATCAAGTTTTTTAAAATATACTGCCCTAATAAGGTAAGTTGAAAAGGCATATTATTCGTGAACATTT
Organism: Tenacibaculum profundicola; assembly: GCF_057220795.1. Classification (NCBI taxonomy): domain Bacteria; kingdom Pseudomonadati; phylum Bacteroidota; class Flavobacteriia; order Flavobacteriales; family Flavobacteriaceae; genus Tenacibaculum; species Tenacibaculum profundicola. The sequence goes on from NZ_CM170137.1 coordinate 2,746,334, forward strand.
GATCGGGAAATAAAAACAAAGGAAAAAACGTAAAACCCATGTGAATTAAGGCGATAAGAATAATTTTTTTTCGATAGATATTTAAAATTAACAATAGTCCTATCAATGATTCTACGATAGCAAGTGCGATAATTGAAAATTTTGAATGTATCAGATGAATGGTTAATGTATCTATGGTTTTTATAGCCAAGGCTTCGGCTGGACTAACCGCTGGGAAATACTTTAACGACCCAAACCAAAGATATACAATTCCAATACATATGGCTAATACATGATTGTTTGAGATACGATGTTTTAGATGTAGTAATGTGTCCATTAAGCCGATTCTTATCAATTATGAAACCGTTCTACTGGTTCGTAATGGGCTGCGAAAGTAATTAAATCCTTATTAGAAATCAATTTAAATATGCGTTCAAAATATATAAAAGCTCACTAGGTTTTTCTAGAGGAATCATATGACCACATTGCTTTATATTAAGATAGGTGCTTTTTTGTAACGTTTTAGCGACTTTTTTTAACGCTGATGGTTTTGCGAAATCGTCATTTTCAGCCGAGATAAAAAGTATTGGAATAGTTAATGTTGTTAGCTCTTCAGTAATATCAATCCGGCTTGAAGTGGCTTTTAACTGACGCATCAATACCTCTTTACCTAAATCACGATCCATTGTTTTTAGAATAGCAATTATCCTTTCATTGTTATGATGCTTAGGGTGCAGAAATTGTTGAATACGTATTTGTGATATTCCTTTATAGTGATGATCCTCTAAAAAAGAAAGAGTGCTTTTTCTAAGTTGAATTTCTTCAGGCCTTAACCCGTTGGCATTCGCAGCAATGACAACCAATTTTGTTACTTTCTCTGGATAATGAACAGCAAAATGCATAGCAGCGAACCCGCCTAAAGAAAATCCTATTAGTGGTGCTGGTTCAACAATGGAGTTCATGATGAGCTCATTGATTTCATCAAAAGAGGATGCAGGGGTAATATCAATATGAATGGGAGTGAAATTGTTAAAATTCGGAAAAATGAACTGCCATAAATCAATAGTACACATAGTGCCAGAAATAAAATACACTTTTTGCATTAGTTCTTCGTGTTTGAGTTAATTAGACATTTGTTGTTTTCCCAAACACCAACCAATGACGTTGCTGGAATAAGTTCGTTATTACAGGTTAGGAAATTGCCATCACTATCTTTTTTTATGGTTCGTAAGGAGCCTTCTAAAATGGCATTTATAACTCTATAAACGAGTCCGCGTTGAGGAGTTTTACACCCCTTAATGGTAAAAGACAGCCCTATATTATTATTGTGAAGGTCCATTATCGAAGAAATTTTATCTGGAACTACACCTTCTTCGAGTTGGTTTTTCTTGAAGGTTTGGTAATTTTCTCTTTCATGTGCTTTTCCAAGGGCACGAGCTGCTTTTTCACCTATTTCTTGACGTAAGCGTGCCATCCAATAGGCATGTCGAAAAGCATCTACTTGCCCTCCAGAAGAATCTCCATCTAACAAAGGGGAGTTTTTTATGGAGTCTGTAACTCTTAAGGCTTCATGCGCAATGAGAAGCGCTTTTTTTGCTTTGAAAGGGTGTAAAACAACCCATGTTTTCTTTGGCGGTGATAGTTTTTTAAAAGCTGCCCAGTTCGATTGAGAAAATAAAGAGAGGCTTGAAAAAAGGAATAAAAAAACTAGTTGCTTCATTGTAGGTGTTATTTTCTTCTTTTTGTAGTGTAGATGCTATACGTTAAAGTTATATATATGATAAAAACGCAAATAAGTCTAAATTTCTTCTGATTCACAATTCGTCATCAACCAAACGTACATAATTTTTCCAAGCTATCCATAATATAGGTTGAGGAGTTTAGATTTTTGTAATGGGACTATCAACGTTAGTTGGGTTTTAAAAGAGTAATTGATGGAATAGGTGTTTTTGATAGCTGGGCTAGAAGCAGAAAAACATAGGTTCTAAAAGAACGATACTTTGTCAGGGGGCATCTATGTTTTCAAACTCTTAAAAAGGAAAAATATGCTTGTCTTTTTCATTCAAGTATCGATATAAGAAACGTTACTTGCTATTCAGAAACCACCCCTTTTTTATTTAAAGTGCTAATCATTTGTAGGTTTTCCTCCTTAACAGTGTCTTTTTGAAACAAAAATGTTTTGTCGTACAAGGTGTTATTTTCAAAAAAGGTAACCTGAAACCTATTATCTAAGGCGAATAATTCAGGTTGAATAAGTTCAATTTTCGCTATGGAATTAGCAGGTAGTTGATCAATTTTTTTCCTAAAAACAGAGGTCGTTTTAGTGTTAGAAAACCCTTGAGAAACAATAACAACAAGCTCAATGGGTACCGATTTTTTATTGATGAGGTACACATTCCAATCATCAGTATTATGAACCTCATTATGCTCAAGCACAATAGCCATTTCTATGCCAGTTACTTCAGGAATATGAATATCTTTTTTCATTTTTTTAGGATAGGTGTTAAAAAGAAAAAGTTGCAAAGGAGAACCTTGCAACTTCAAAGAGTATATTGTTACGTTATATAATCGATTTAAACTGTTCTAAGAAACGTTTATCATTTTCGTAGAACATACGAATATCAGGAATTTGATATAAAAGCATGGCAATACGTTCTATTCCCATACCAAAGGCATACCCAGAATATTTGGTAGGATCGATATTACAATTCGTCAGAACATTCGGATCAACCATACCGCAGCCCATAATCTCTAACCAACCAGTTCCTTTTGTAATTCTGTAGTCCGTTTCAGTTTCTAATCCCCAATAAATATCTACCTCAGCACTTGGCTCAGTAAAAGGGAAGTACGAAGGGCGCAAACGAATTTTTGATTTACCAAACATTTCTTTGGTAAAGTACAAAAGCGTCTGTTTTAGGTCAGCAAAAGAAACATCTGTATCAATATACAAACCCTCCACTTGATGAAAAATACAATGCGCACGTGACGAAATATCTTCATTACGAAAAACCCTACCAGGTGAAATGGTTCTAATAGGAGGTTCGTTGTTTTCCATATAACGAACCTGAACTGATGAAGTGTGAGTTCTTAATAAGGTGTCAGGGTTTTTGTCAATAAAAAACGTATCCTGCATATCTCTTGCCGGGTGGTATTCAGGTAAGTTTAAGGCGGTAAAATTGTGCCAGTCGTCCTCAATTTCTGGCCCTTCAGAAACGGTAAACCCAATTCTATTAAAAACCTCAATAATTTGATTCTTAACCAATGATATCGGGTGGCGAGAACCTAATTCAATAGGTTCAGCAGGACGCGTCAAGTCACCGTAAACACTTTTGTCTTCAATACTGCTTTCAATAGTATCGTTGAGTTCAGCAACCTTAGCTTCGGCTGACTTTTTTAAGTTGTTTAAAGCCTGACCAAAGTCTTTACGTAATGCAGCATCCACATTTTTAAATTCGGTAAAAAGATTTTTTAATAACCCTTTGCTTCCTAAGTATTTAATTCTAAAAGCTTCTACCTCTTCTTTAGACGTCGCTTTAAACGATTGCACGTCACCGATCAATTCTTTTACTTTATCTAACATTTTATATCAGTCCAAAAAAATTAAGTCGCAAATTTACGGAATTTTGATTAAAAATGATCGAGATTTGGGTTAATAACGAAAACGTTGTAGAAAACTTTAAAATAAACATTAAAATCAAAATCAACAAATTGTAAATTAATTATATTTGCCAAGTAAAATTTATATTTGCAAGTGAAATTGTTAAATTAATATCAGACAACTAAGAAGATTTATGGAATCTAAAATAAATGCTTTTATGGATTATGTTAAGCAATCTAATCCATACGAACCAGAGTTTTTGCAAGCAGTACATGAAGTGGCAGAAACTGTAATTCCGTTTATAGAAAACAATCCCAAATATCAGAACAAAAAAATATTAGAGCGTATGGTTGAGCCAGAGCGCGTTTTAATGTTTAGAGTTCCTTGGGTAGATGCTAACGGAGAAACACAGGTTAATAGAGGCTATAGAGTAGAATTTAACTCTGCTATAGGTCCATACAAAGGAGGGTTGCGTTTTCACCCATCTGTGAACTTATCCATCTTAAAATTCTTAGGATTTGAGCAAGTTTTCAAAAACTCATTAACAACCTTGCCAATGGGTGGAGGTAAAGGAGGTTCTGATTTTAACCCAAAAGGTAAATCAGATCGTGAAGTAATGGCTTTCTGCCAATCATTTATGACTGAATTAGCACGTCATATTGGACCAAATACTGACGTTCCAGCCGGAGATATAGGTGTTGGTGGACGTGAAATAGGTTATATGTTTGGTCAGTACAAGCGTTTACGAAATGAATTTACAGGAGTTTTAACCGGTAAAGGAGCAGCTTGGGGAGGATCATTAATTCGTCCTGAAGCGACGGGTTATGGAAATGTTTATTTTGCAGAAAACATGTTGAAGACCAAAGGAGATTCTTTTGAAGGAAAAACAGTGGTTGTTTCTGGTTCGGGTAATGTAGCACAATATGCAACTGAGAAAGTGATTGAACTAGGTGGTAAAGTAGTTACGTTGTCTGATTCTTCAGGATATATATATGACGAAGAAGGTATCGACACTGAAAAGCTAGCTTTTGTTATGGAGTTGAAAAATGTAAGGCGCGGAAGAATCCACGAGTACGTTGAAAAATATCCATCGGCTAAGTTTTTTAAAGGAGAAAGACCTTGGGGTGTGAAATGTGATGTAGCTTTGCCATGTGCAACTCAAAATGAATTGGATGGGGAAGAAGCAAAAGCACTTGTAGCAAACGGATGTACATGTGTAGCGGAAGGAGCGAATATGCCTTCTACACCAGAAGCTATCGAAGAATTCCATAAGGCAAAAATATTATTTGCTCCAGGAAAAGCGTCAAATGCTGGTGGTGTTGCGACATCTGGTTTAGAAATGTCACAAAACTCATTGCGTTTATCTTGGACGCGTGAAGAGGTTGATAGCAAATTACACGGTATTATGAATAGTATACACGAAGCGTGTGTAACATATGGTACGCAAGAAAATGGGTACGTTGACTATGTGAGAGGAGCAAATATCGCTGGCTTTGTAAAAGTAGCTGATTCAATGATTGATCAAGGAGTAGTGTAAGTTACATACACCATACATATAAAGTAAAAAAACCCTATAAACCGATGTTTATAGGGTTTTTTTTAATGGTTTAACTATGTCTAGATCTAGAATAGATAGAATATTTTTTACCTTAAAAAAAGAAAGAGAACTACACAAAAAAAATCGATTTTCACATTCCGTTATAATATGTATCTTTACCTATTAGAAAAAGAATGTAGTGGTTAGGGTTATTTAACTAAAAATCAATAATATAAAGAATGTTTTTTGATACTGAAAAGCACTCAGGTTTAAAAAATATTCGTAAAACATAGATATAAATTATGAGTTGTAGCAGTTGCTCAACTAACAAAAATGGCGTTCCAAGAGGGTGTAAAAGCAATGGAAATTGTGCTACAGGAACCTGCGGAAGTGGAAATAAACTAGCTGTTTTTGATTGGTTATCGAATATGACTTTACCATCAGGTGAAGCTCCATTTAATATATACGAAGTACGTTTTAAAAACGGAAGAAAACACTTTTACAAAAACACTGAAAAACTAACTGTTTCGATGGGGGATGTGGTGGCAGTTGAAGGTTCTTCAGGGCACGATGTGGGCATTGTTTCTTTAGCAGGAGAGCTTGTAAAAGTACAAATGAGAAAAAGAAAGGTTGAAAAAGACAGTGATGAAGTAAAAAAAATATACCGAAAAGCATCACAAAAAGATATTGATATTTGGCATAAAGCTAGAGAAAGAGAACAAGAAACACAACGAAAAGGAAGAGAAATTATTAGTAAACTAGGGTTGAAAATGAAACTTTCTGACGTTGAATACCAAGGCGACGGTACCAAGGCGACGTTTTATTATACAGCCGATGACAGGGTAGATTTCCGACAGTTGATTCGTGATTTGGCAAGTGCATTTTCTATTCGAGTGGAAATGCGTCAAGTAGGAATGAGGCAAGAAGCTGCCCGTTTGGGAGGAGTTGGGTCCTGTGGTAGAGAGTTGTGTTGCTCAACATGGCTAACAGATTTCAGAAAGGTAAATACAGCGTCAGCAAGATATCAACAATTATCACTAAATCCTTTAAAACTGGCAGGGCAATGTGGTAAATTGAAGTGTTGTTTGAACTTTGAATTAGACACATATCTTGATGCATTAAAAGAGTTTCCGAAGCAAGACCTTGTTCTTAAAACCGAAAAAGGAGATGCGGTTTATGTGAAAATGGATATTTTTAAAAAATTGGTTTGGTATACGTATAAAGAAGAAAGTTTTAAGTGGTATAAACTATCACTAGAGCAAGTACAAGAAATTATAGAATTAAACGTTAGTAATGAGTTAGGTTCTCCTTTAGAAGAGTATGAATCGGAAATCATTGAAGAACCAAAAGCTGATTTTGAAAATGTTGTAGGCCAAGATAGCCTAACACGTTTTGACACGCCTAAAAAACCAAGAAGATCTAGAAGAAAGGGTAAAAAAACAGTGAATGTAGCAGTAAAAACTAATAAAAGAGTTGAAACTAAGACAAAACAAGGACCAACACCTCAAAAGAATAAAACAACTAAAAAAGCACAGAACAAACCCGATTTAGAAAGAAAAAAAGTAGATAAGAGAAAGGGTACAAAAACTGTTAATAAAGCTAAAGACAATAAACCCGCGCAAGAAAATAAATCCAATCAAAAGAAAACACCGCAGGGAAATAAACCAAACACGAATAAAAGAAGAAGAAATAACAATAAAAGAAGAAATAACAACGGTGGTAATAATGCTGAGAATAATCAACAAAAATAAAACACTATTAGTACTTGTTATACTGACTTTTTTGATATCGTCATGTGATAAAATGAGAGTTTTTGATGAATACATACCGGTACATAATCAAAAATGGAGCAAGCAGAATACATTAGAATTCACTTTTTCTACCAACGACAGCATACAAAAACACCATCTTTTCATAAATATCAGAAACGATAAAAACTACGCGTTCAGTAACTTGTTTGTCATAGCACAGCTGAACTTTCCCGATGGAAATATAGTGTCAGACACCTTAGAATATGACATGGCTGATGCTACCGGTAAATTTCTAGGTGAAGGCTTTACAGATATTAAAGAAAACAAACTTTTTTATAAAGAAAACATAACATTTCCTACACAAGGAAGCTATACCTTTAAAATACGACAAGCCATGAGAAAAAATGGCGAAATTGATGGAATAGAGGAATTAGAAGGAATTACCCATGTTGGATTTAGAATTGAAAAAACAGAAAAATGACAGAAGAGAAAACAACCAACTTTCGCAAGTATATTAAATGGTTTTGGAAAATTTCTATAGGAGGCTTTCTTTTTATTTGCCTAATGTTTCTATTAGCTTCTTGGGGAGCGTTTGGAGCGTTGCCTACTTTTGAAGAACTAGAAAACCCAAAAAGTGATTTAGCTACCCAAGTTATTTCTGCAGACGGAAAAGTAATTGGAAGTTACTATGTGAAAGCCAACAGAAAACCTATTCGATACAAAGACTTACCTCAGAATTTAGTCAAAGCATTAATAGCCACCGAAGATGAACGGTTTTACGAACATTCAGGAATCGATTTTAAAGGTACAGCCAGAGCCATAGCAAAACTGGGTGCTGGCGGTGGAGCGAGTACTATAACGCAACAATTGGCGAAAAACCTCTTTACCAAAAGAGCTTCTTCTAACAAAATTATTAGATTAATTCAGAAATTTAAAGAATGGGTAGTGTCAGTAAAACTTGAACGTCAATATACCAAGGAAGAAATCATTACCATGTATTTGAATACGCAAGGGTTCTTGTATCACGCTACAGGAATACGATCGGCTGCTCGAATTTATTTTGGAAAAGAACCGAAAGATTTAGACCTCCAGGAATCAGCTATTTTAGTGGCAATGTTAAAAAATCCTCGTCAATACAACCCGCGTAGAGAACGTTCAAAGAAAAAATCATTGCAGCGAAGAAACGTTGTGTTTGCCCAAATGGCTAAAAACGAATCTATCACACAAGAAGAAAAAGACTCACTGCAAAAGCTACCATTAAAAATAAACTTTACACCTGAAAGCCATAGCGATGGTTTAGCGACATATTTTAGAGAGAACTTAAAACAGCTGCTAAAAGAATGGGCAAAGAAAAACCCTAAACCAAACGGCGAAGCTTATAACATTTATAAAGATGGGTTAAAAGTATATGTAACAATAGACTCTAGAATGCAACAGTATGCAGAAGAATCGCTAAAAGCACATATGACAAACCTACAATCTTTCTTTGATAAAGAGCAAAAGAAGAATAGAACAGCTCCTTTTTACGGTTTAGAAAAAGAAGAGATTGCTAGAACAATCAGAAGAGCTAAACAACAATCTTCTCGTTACAAACGCATGAAAGCAAAGGGGAAATCGGAAAAAGAAATAGACAAAAGTTTCCGAACAGAGACTGATATGAGAGTGTTTTCATGGAAAGGAGAAAGAGATACTGTAATGACACCCTATGACTCTATACGTTACTATAAACAATTTTTACGTTCTGGTTTAGTGTCGATAGAGCCTCAAACGGGCCATATCAAAGCATGGGTTGGCGGGATTGGCCATAAGTATTTTAAATATGATGCGGTACAACAACAAAAGCGACAAGTAGGGTCTACCTTTAAACCCTTTGTATATGCTACGGCAATCAATCAGCTGAAAATGTCGCCTTGTGATAAGCTTCCTAATACACCTTATACAATACCAAAAGAAAAGTATGGAATGCCAAAAGATTGGACTCCCGAAAACGTTGATAAAAAGTATGGAGGCGAATTATCGCTAAAAGATGCACTCGCAAGATCAACTAATGTTATTACCGCCCGACTTATTGATATGGTATCACCGATAAACGTAGCACGTTTGGCAGAATCGGCTGGAATCAAATCTAAAATAGAGGCAAATCCATCTATAGCATTAGGTTCTGTTGACCTAAGTCTGTTAGAAATGGTAAGCGCGTATTCTACTTTTGCAAATAAAGGATTGCGCGTTACACCGATGATGATTACGCGAATTGAAGATAAAAACGGAACGGTTTTAGAAGAATTTGTTCCTGAAACTAAAGAGGTGTTAAGCGAAGAATCTGCCTATGTTATTTTAGAGCTAATGAAAGGAGTTACACAATCCGGTTCAGGAGCAAGGTTGAGATCCCAATACAATAAAAGAAAAGAAGCTATTACCGGATTTCCATACAAGTATACAAATCCGATAGCAGGAAAAACAGGAACAACACAAAATCAATCAGATGGTTGGTTTATGGGCGTTGTACCCAATCTGGCTACAGGAGTTTGGACCGGTGGAGAGGACAGAGCAACCCATTTTTATGGTATTGGAATGGGGCAGGGAGCCACTATGTCATTGCCTACTTGGGCATTATTTATGAAAAAATGTTATGAAGATAAAACACTGGAGATCAGTAAAGAAGATTTCGATAAACCTGAGGGAGAACTGTTTATTGATGTAGATTGTGATAAAGAAGTGGTGCCTGAAGAAGAACAGGAAAAGGAAGGCGAAAAGAAAAATAAAGAAGAAGAAGAAGAAGACACAGATTTTTAAACAGTAACGAACAACAATATGATTAATAAAAAAGTAAATAACGTACAAGAAGCTGTTGCTGGTATAAAAGACAGAATGACACTTATGTTGGGCGGATTTGGGTTATGTGGAATTCCTGAAAATGCCATCGCAGAGCTTGTTCGAATAGGAGTAAAAGAAGTTACATGTATCTCAAATAATGCGGGAGTTGATGATTTTGGATTAGGACTTTTATTACAAAACCGTCAAATAAAGAAGATGATATCGTCGTATGTGGGAGAAAATGATGAATTTGAGCGTCAAATGCTGTCTGGTGAATTAGAAGTAGAGTTAACACCACAAGGAACATTGGCAGAGAAATGTAGGGCAGCGCAAGCTGGATTTCCAGCGTTTTATACCCCAGCAGGCTATGGTACAGAAGTAGCGGAAGGAAAGGAAACAAGAGAATTTGATGGTAAAATGTATGTGTTGGAGCCCGCTTTTAAAGCGGATTATGCTTTTGTAAAGGCATGGAAAGGAGATGCAGCTGGGAACCTTATTTTTAAAGGAACTTCCAAAAACTTTAATCCTAATATGTGTGGCGCAGCAACTATAACAGTAGCGGAAGTAGAAGAATTAGTTCCTGTGGGTGAATTGGACCCAAATCAAGTTCATATTCCTGGAATATTTGTACAACGTATTTTCCAAGGAGAGAACTACGAGAAAAGAATTGAACAACGCACAGTAAGACAAAGAAATTAATTATGGCTCTAGATAAAAACGGAATCGCTAAACGAATAGCAAAAGAAGTAAGAAACGGGTATTATGTGAACCTAGGAATTGGAATTCCTACCTTAGTAGCCAATTTTGTTAGAGATGACATAGAAGTCGAATTTCAAAGTGAAAACGGAGTCTTAGGCATGGGGCCATTTCCATTTGAAGGTGAAGAAGATGCCGATATCATCAATGCAGGAAAACAAACTATCACTGCATTACCAGGGGCTAGTTTCTTTGATTCAGCAACTAGTTTTTCAATGATTAGAGGTAAACACGTGCATTTGACTATTTTAGGAGCTATGGAAGTTGCCGAAAATGGTGATATTGCTAACTGGAAAATACCAGGAAAGATGGTTAAAGGTATGGGAGGTGCTATGGATTTAGTAGCGAGTGCAGATAATATCATCGTAGCAATGATGCATACCAATAAAAGAGGAGAGTCTAAGTTGCTTAAAAAGTGTTCTTTACCACTGACGGGAGTTGGATGCGTTACGAAAATAGTGACTAATCTTGCCGTCTTAGAAATCAAAAACAATGCATTTCACCTATTAGAGAGAGCGCCAGGGGTTTCTGTAGAGGAAATTCAAACAGCAACAGAAGGGACCTTGATAATCAATGGTGATATTCCAGAAATGGATAGTTAATAATGAACGTATTAAAAAGAATGCATAGGGTTGTATACCCTATTTTAATCGTTGTTTTTTTATTGTTAATAGAAAAAACCACTAGCCTGGAACCTTCTTGGTTAAAGTTTCCAATAGCTATTGGGTTAGCCTATTTTTTATCACCTAGAAAAAAGATAATAGAAACGAAAAACGGAAAGAGAACCCAACTTGTTTGGATTTTTCTTAAAAAGCCAATTTATTTAGATTCATGAAGATAATTTCATACAATGTAAACGGTATAAGAGCTGCCATAAAAAAAGGATTTTTAGATTGGTTGCAACAGGCAAACCCTGATGTTATATGTATTCAAGAAACAAAGGCACAACCAGAGCAATTAAATCCTACAGATTTTGAGTTGGCAGGATATCCATATCAATACTGGTTTTCAGCACAAAAGAAAGGCTATTCTGGTGTTGCAGTATTTTGTAAAGAAAAACCCAAACATATTGCCTACGGTACTGGAATTGAAACTATGGACTTTGAAGGAAGGAACCTTCGTATAGACTATGATGAGGTGTCTATCATGAGTTTATATTTACCGTCTGGAACAAACAATGCACGATTGGATTTTAAGTTCACCTATATGGATGAATTTCAAGAGTACGTGAATCAGTTAAAGAAGGAGGTGCCGAATTTAGTAATCTGCGGTGATTATAACATTTGTCATGAAGAAATTGATATTCACAATCCGAAAATGAAAGGTGTTTCTGGGTTTTTACCAGAAGAACGAGAATGGATTGGAAATTTTATAGGGAATGGATTTATTGATAGTTTTCGTCATCTAAATAAAGAACCAAATCATTACAGTTGGTGGAGTTATAGAGCAAATTCAAGAGCGAACAATAAAGGTTGGCGTATTGACTATTGCATGGTTGCAGAGCCCTTAAAGAATAGTATAACAAGAGCCTATATACTGCCCGAAGCGAAACACTCAGATCACTGTCCTATTGTGGTTGAATTAGATGTTTAATATAATCAAGATACCTAGGTAATGACTGGTTGCTTAGCAGTTAGTTATCTTTGTTTCTTATCGTAACAAAAATGAAAAAACTACGAAAACTACTCCTAATATTAGTTGCTACAAAAATGATAGCACAAGAACCTATGGTCAACCATCAGGTATCTAAAGACAGTGTGCATATAGCGATAGATTCAGCTTTCATAGCTAAAGATTCAGTGATACATAAACAAGCTGAAGACTTGTTTTCCGATACTGATTTAAAAACAATAGATAGTTTATTACTAGAAGAGAAGTTGAGTTCATCGTTGTACGATAGTATTCAATACGTGATTAATGATAAAGATATCAATACCAATACTACGGAGTTTTTATCTACAGAATTGTTGAAAAAACGATTGACTGCTCTAGAAGCCAATACACCATTTAACTTAGCGTATAACCCTGCATTAGAAAAGGTGATCAACAGCTATTTAAAACATAGAAAAAAATACTACCCTGCATTAATGGCAAAAGCCAAGTATTATTTTCCTATGTTTGAACAGTATTTAGATCAATATGATGTTCCCATAGAAATGAAGTATCTGGCCATTGTTGAATCTGCCTTACGACCCAATGCGCGTTCGTATGTTGGAGCAACTGGCTTATGGCAATTTATGTATGCCACCGGAAAACAATTTGACCTGAAGGTTAGTTCTTATGTTGATGAAAGACGAGATCCTGTCAAATCAACGATTGCAGCCTGTAAATATTTAAGTCAGTTATATAAAATTTTTGATGATTGGGATCTAGCCTTAGCAGCATATAATTCAGGGCCTGGAAATGTATTGAAAGCCATAAAAAGATCGGGAGGACGTAAGAATTACTGGAATATTCGTCCATTCCTTCCAAGGGAAACAGCAGGTTATGTTCCTGCATTTTATGCAACAATGTATATTTTTGAGTATGCCGAAAACCACGGTTTACATCCAGAGCAACCTAAGATATTTCATATAGAAACAGATACAGTTCGTATAAAGAGAACCATTAGCTTTGATCAAATTTCAGAAAAGATTGGAGTAGAGCGTAACTCCATTTCATTTTTAAATCCAGCGTATAAATTAGACATAATCCCTTATGTCAAGGAAAGAAACTACGCCGTTCGTTTACCGCGAAAAGCGATGTTTGACTTCTTAGATAAAGAAAAGGAAATCTATGCATTAGCTGATGAAGAGGATGCAAAACGAGAAAAACCACTCCCTAAATACTTTGAAATGGATAAGCGCATACGATACAAGGTGCGCTCTGGAGATTATTTAGGTAAAATAGCAAATAAATATGGCGTGCGAGTTAAAGATATTAAAAGATGGAATAGATTGCGATCTAATCATTTAAAAATAGGGCAACGCTTAAGTATTTACCCCAAAAAACTAGCAATCTAAAAACCTTTTTAGAAGGAAAATAGCATGACCAATGCCCAAAATGGTATCTATGTGAATAGCCAAGGCCTCATAAGAGGTTATTGGAAAAAATATCTTTTAATTTTTGTTCAACAAATGAAAGAATGGAACAATATTTGGGGTGTAGTAAGTCTAAAACGACAAATAAAATTAGAAAAATACAAAAGCTTGTTTTTGAAATTGAAGGTATTTTAAATTCTTCATTGATAACAAGACATAAAAATTTAAACACATGAGAAACAGTATCGCATTTTTAATACTATTATTTCTATTCAGTTCTTGTAAACAAGACGGTAAAGGAGGTTATGTATTACCGTCGTCTACAGGAAACACCAATAGAATATTGATTGTCATCAAAGGCAACGATTGGGATGGTAAAATAGGTGATGAAATCCGAAGAGTTTTTGGAGAACATCAAGTAGGATTACCACAACCAGAAACATTATTGTCGGTAGGGCAAGTAGACCCTTCAGGCTTTAAAGGGTTTATGAGAAATGGAAAGGCTGTGTTAATCATAAAAAAGGGTAAAGATGAGGCTATAACGGTAGAAAAAAATAGACATGCTTCCCCTCAAATATTTGTTCATGCCACGGCTAAAGACGAACAAGGATTGATACACTTAATAAAAAATCGAGGAAAAGAGATTATTAAAATATTCAAAGAGGAAGACATCAAGTTTATTCAAAAGATATTTAGAAAGGAACGTATTGATGAAACCAAGTTTAAAACATTGAAAAACTTAGGGATTACGATGAGCATACCTAAAAGATTTAATTTAGTGGATGATACTGGAAACTTTCTATGGCTTCGTCAGCGCTTAAAAAGCGGTATAGCTAGGGGCGATGGAACCAATAATATACTGGTATATAGTATTCCATTAAAAAATCAGGTAAACATCGTTGATAATATCACATTGGTAAGAGACTCTATAGGTGAAAAATTTATACCAGGAAGTAGAGAAGGAATGTATATGATAACTGAAAAAGCATACACACCGTTTACGTTTGATACCATAATAGATGGTAAAAAAGCATATGAAACTAGAGGGAAATGGGAAGTAAAGAATGATTATATGGCGGGGCCCTTTTTAAATTACACAGTGGTTGATAAAAAGAATAACCGTTTGGTAATCTTTGAAGGATTCACCTATGCTCCTTCTGTAAATAAAAGAGACTTTATGTTCGAATTGGAAGCAATAGGAAAGTCAATGAAGATAAACTAATAAGAAGTAAATTTATATACTACATTTTAATGCTTAATTGGCATTAGTAAAAAAGCATCGAGATTCACTTGATGCTTTTTTGTTATATTTGAGACAACTAACCTAAAAACTTAATAGAATGCAAACAAATTTTTTAGCAATAATAGGCGCTGCTTTTGTCCCTATGATAATGGGCTTTATTTGGTATGGTCCAAAGCTTTTTCAAAAAGCATGGATGAAAGAAATGAATTTTACTGAAAAAGATCTTGAAGGCACCAACATGGCCATGGTTCTAGGATTGTCTTTTGTGTTCAGCTTTATCCTCGCTTTTTTCTTGCAAATGGTCGTTATACACCAATGGGGCGTTGCTTCCATCTTGGCAGGTGAATCCGGGTTTAGCCAGCAAAAAGGAGGTGGATATGCATATTTTCAAGAGTTCATGGCTAATTTTGGAGACCGATTTAGATCCTTTAAGCACGGTGCGTTGCACGGGGCGGTAATGGGTTTTTTCGCGGTTTTACCGATTTTAGGAACTAAAGGGTTATTTGAGAGAAAATCATTTAGGTATTTAGCCATTGATATTGGCTTTTGGATTGTCAGCCTTGCGCTTATGGGCGGTATAGTGTGCCAATGGGCATAGTTCGAATCGCACTATTTTAACAATTTATGGCATCAATAGATAATATTGATGCTTTTTTTGTAACAAAATCTCTTAAATGACTACATATAAACATCTATCTAACTATAAACGAATATGATTTCACATTTTTTAAACCTAGAATGGAAGCAGTTTTTTCGGTCTTCGAGTTTCGGGAAGAGTATCGCTCTAAACATTATAATGGGGTTTTTTGCCTTATATTTTATCGTGTCATTTTTAGCGATTGGAGCGGGAGGGTATTACATAATAAAGGATAAAGTACCCAATATTGACCCTTTTGTACTTGTGAATAAGTTGTTGATTTTTGCGTTGATTGCAGACCTGATTTTTCGCTATTTAATGCAAAAACTGCCAGTAATGAATATTAAACCTTTGTTATTGCTACCCATCAAAAAAAGTAAGTTGGTGCATTATGTACTAGGCAAATCAGCTTTTTCAGTATTTAATATACTACCCTTGTTTTTTTATGTGCCGTTTGCTCTAGTTTTGATAAAAGAAGGGTATGATGTATCAGGGGTTTTAGGATGGTTATTTTTAATGATTGTGTTAGTACAATCCTTAAACCTTACGAATTTTTTGATTAATAAAAATAATATAGCTCTTGGTATGTTGATTGGGTTATTAGGGGTATTGTATGTATCATATCAATACGATATTGCCGATATAACTGGTTTTTTCGGAAACCTTTTTCAATCAGTTTACAATACACCTTTACTGTCATTAATTTCGTTGCCTTTAGTAGTGGTATTGTATTATGTAAATTACAAACAATTACTTGATAAAGTATATTTAGACGATGCGATTGCAAGTACAGCTGTTGAGGTAAAAACAATAGACCTTTCATGGATTGAAAAGTTTGGTGAAGTAGCGCCTTTTATAAAAAATGACATCAGACAAATTTGGAGAAATAAAAGAACTAAAACAGTTTTTCTAATGTCCTTTCTGTTTTTATTTTATGGGGTAATCTTTTTTGGTAACCCAACCTATGAAGAAGGGGCTCCTGCCTTTTTAATTTTTGCAGCTCTTTTCGTTACAGGAGGTTTTACCATTAATTACGGGCAATTCATTCCTGCCTGGGACAGTGAGTACTACAAAATGATCATGAGCCAAAATATACGTTATAGAACGTTTTTAGACAGTAAGTGGCACTTAATGGTGGTGATTACGTCTTGTTTGTATTTTTTGAGTCTTCCTTACCTCTATTATGGTCTAGATACGTTTTTAATGATTACGGCGGGGGCTATTTTTAATATCGGTTTCAACTCATTGTTTTTATTGTATGCAGGCTCATTTAATAGAAAAAGAATAGATTTAAGTAAAAGTGGCTTTTCAAATACACAAGGAACAAGTGCTACACAGTTTTTGATTATCATTCCAATAATGCTACTACCCATGTTATTGTTTTGGGTGTTTAATAAATTTATTGGGTTTACTGCCGGTGTTACTGCTATAGCAGCGGTTGGAGTTATAGCACTCGCAAGTAAAAACTTCTTTATGAATATTATAGAACGTAAGTACATAAAAGATAAATATGCAACAATACATGCATTCAATCAAAAATCGTAAAAACTAGTCTTTAACAAATTTCAGAAATAATGATTACAGTAAACAGCATAACCAAAAAATACGGTGGAACACAAGTTTTAAATATTGAATCTTTAGAGATTCCAACTGGCCAATCTTTCGGGTTAGTTGGAAACAATGGAGCAGGGAAAACAACGTTGTTTAATATCTTGTTAGATTTAATAAGGCCTACAACAGGTGAAATTTCCAACCATAATATTATCGTAAACAAAAGTGAAGATTGGAAAACCTTTACAGGGTCATTTATCGATGAAAGTTTTTTAATTGGGTATTTAACACCCGAAGAATATTTTGAGTTTATTGGTGACTTAAGAGGTATGAACAAAGCAGATGTGCTATCTTTTTTGTTACAATTTGAGGAGTTTTTTAACGGAGAGATTCTTGGAAAGAGAAAATACCTTAGAGATTTGAGTAAAGGTAATCAGAAAAAAGTAGGTATTGTTGCAGCAATGATGGGAAACCCTCAAGTAATAATTTTAGATGAACCTTTTGCTAATCTTGATCCAACTACGCAGATACGATTGAAAAAATTAATTAGAACACTTACTGAAAATAAAGAAATAACCGTGCTAATTTCTAGTCATGATTTAAGCCATGTAACCGAAGTTTGTGAAAGAATAATGGTGTTAGATAAAGGAAACGCGGTGAGAGATATAAGCACCTCTAATGCAACATTACAAGAGTTGGAAAGCTATTTTTCAGTATAGCTATACATACACAGGGTTTAACATACAAGTTTGAGTAAGATTAGAAGGGGCGTTTTTTACATGGTTGTAAGCATATAATCTTATAACAACATGTATTTGTGATGGCTACAACCCTGTCTTTATAATTAAAACGTATTCATTTATATGCCTTGATTTATATGAAATCATAGACTTTGTATTAGAGTGTACACACTAGATATTTTCGTTGTAATTTAGTGAGAAAACAGTTCGTTGATTTTAATCATCTGTATAATAGCTGGTTGCATTCGTTGTTAAAATAAAATATAACAAGGTGTAAAAATTCTCAACAATTGAGTACAAAGATGTAAAGTTGACGTGTCAATTGGCAGCAAGCAGATATTTTAAAATGAGCTTTTACAAATCATGCCAGTTTTCCTTATTTATTACTATTTTTACGCTCTTACACACAATAACTTAAACGAATCGTTGTTGTAAAGTAAATGCGTATTTTTATGAAAAAACTATCCAATATATTAGTTTTCAGTATAATTCTTGTGATCGGTGTGTCGTGCAGCGTAAAGAAGGATACTTTTATAAATCGCAATTTCCATGCATTGACTACAAAATACAATGTTTTGTTTAACGGAGAACAGGCATATTTAAAGGGATTAGAGGAAATTGAGGATAAACACAAAGATAATTTTTGGAAAAGACTGCAAATAGAACCTATTACTTTTGACGAAAAGAAAATAGTAGTCACTGTTCTGAAACCAGGAACTGACTTTAACAGCAAAGAAAATGATGATGAAGAAGGAAATAATAATTCAAGTCATTTTGATAAGGCTGAAGAAAAGGCGGTAAAGGCAGTACAAAAACATTCAATGAATATCAATGGATATGAAAGGAATAAACAAATAGATGATGCGTATTTATTGCTGGGAAAAGCAAGATATTATACACAGCGGTTTATTCCAGCCATAGAAGCCTTTAATTATATCATTGCGAACTATCCCAAAGCGAATCTAATTTACGATACAAAAATTTGGAGAGCAAAATCAAATATTCGCCTTGAAAACGAAACATTGGCAATAGAGTCTCTGAATTTGCTTATTCAGCTTGATAAAAATGAAAAAACGCTTACCGATCTGCAGCGAGAAAAAGCGCATACAGCAATGGCAATGGCTTATGAAAAAACAGACACAATTCAGAAAGTAATTGAGCATTTAACCTTGGCAACCCAAACATTTAAGAACAGAGAACAAGCAGCTAGGAATATGTTTATTTTAGGTCAGGTTTATAGTGAGTTAAACAGAAAGGACTCTGCACGAATGGTTTTTACAAATTTAGCAGATCAAAAAAAAGCACCTCAGAAGTATCGTATACGGGCAAGTATAGAATTAGCAAAGAACACTGAAAACGACTCGGCATCGGTACTTGTATTAAGCAGGTTGAAAAAATTGATTAAAAATGCCGATAACCGTAAATTTTTAAATGCGCTGTACTATCAAGCCGGTGTTTTAGAAAAAGGAAGAAGCAAAAGAGAAAATGCGATAGAATACTTTAAAAAATCCTTGAGAGCAAAGGAAAACACCAACTATCAAAAAACCTACGCATACGAGCAATTGGGAAATATGGCTTTTCATAGACGAAACTATGTATTGGCGGGTTCTTATTACGATAGCGTTTTAGAAATTACCTCTAAAACATTTGATCAAGAGAAAAGAATTCGAAGAATTCGAAGAAAAAACAAAGGCCTAACTACGCTTAGAAAATATGAAGAAACGGTAAAGAACAGTGACAGTATTTTAAATGTTGTTGCTATGAGTAAAGAAGAGCAAATACTTTTTTTTGAAAAATATATAGAGAGAATTAAAAAAGAAGATGAAGAGAAGAGGCAACAAATACTAAACGCTCAAAACTTCGGAAATTCGTTTGGGGGGATAGTAGGAGCAGGCACCAGTGGTAATGGTGGTAAATGGTATTTTTACAACCTGAAAAGTGTAGCATATGGTAAGGCAAACTTTCAAGAAACCTGGGGTAACAGAACTTTAGAAGATAATTGGAGGCTATCAGAGAAGAGCAGTAATGCAGAGCGTACTGTTGAGGAGGAAGAAACATCATTAGAACCAGTTAAAGATCCGAGATTTGAATTGTCTACCTATGTAGAAGCGATACCAACAAAACCAGAAGATATACAGAAACTAAAAGAAGACCGTAACGAAGCGTTATATCAATTAGGGTTAATTTATAAAGAACAATTCAAAAATCCACCACTAGCTATTGCTAATCTTGAACGCCTGAGAGAGTTGCGGAAAGATAAAGAACTTGAGCTAGCCATTAGTTATCATCTATACCAATTATATAGTGATGTAAATATCAAGGAAAAGGCAAGTTTTTATAAAGAGATTATACTAAATAAGTATTCAGATACTAAATTCGCACAGTTAATTAGGTCACCCGGTCAAGACTTAAAGGAAGTGGTAAAAGAAGATCGAGTATTGAAAAGGTATAGGCAAATTTATTACCTCTATAGAACAGATAGATTTGAGGAAACGGTGGTCGAAATAGATAAGTTTTCACCATCGATACAAAACTCAAACCTACTCCCTAAATTCGCACTGTTAAGAGCCATGTCAATTGGAAAATATCAAGACAGGGAAACCTATAAAAATGCCTTGGAATTTGTATCTTTAAGTTATACAAATACCGAAGAAGGAAAAAGAGCAGAAGAAATAATGGAGCAATTAAAAAAACAAAAATAACCTTAAATTAAAACACCCTAAAATTATGTTTAGCAAAGAAAGCAAGAAAGCTAGTGACAGATCAGTTTCTGAAAGAAATGTAATAGGTAGAAATACAAAAATCACAGGAGATATCGTTTCTGAAGGAGATTTTAGAATTGATGGAACCCTAGATGGAAATATACAAACAAACGGAAGAGTTATTATTGGCGAAACCGGTTTAATCAAAGGCAAGGCTGAATGCGTGAATGCTGATATTGAAGGGAAATTTTCTGGAGACTTGCAGGTGTCAAACACATTAACAGTAAAGACCAGCGCAAACATATCAGGAGAGGTTGTTGTCGGTAAATTATCAGTAGAACCAGGAGCAACATTTAATGCAACTTGTGCTATGAAAGGAGCCATAAAAGAATTAAAAAAGAATGAGAAAAAAACCGCCGAAAAGACAGCTTAGTAAATTTGTTCGCTTTTCAGGAATAGCTTTTCAAATGGGTCTAACCATTTACCTAGGTAGTTTACTTGGTGAATGGTTAGATACAAAATACCCAAATGACCATCAACTTTACACAAAAATTTGTACACTTGTAGCGGTTTTTGGCGCCATGTTTTCAGTAATTCGCCAAGTATCAAAACTCTCAAAAGATGATGATTAAACGTATTTTACTTTTTGTAACGGCACTGCTTGTTTTTTTGGTAGTAAGCTATTTTCCACATCAATATATACTTCAATCAAAGCAAATACCTCTTGCTTTTTCATTGTTTTCAGTATACTTTTTTCATGCAATCGCTGCTGCCATTGTATACACAATAGTTGAGTTTGTAGCTGAGAAACTACCCAATCAAGCAGGTTATGCTTATTTGGCCTCTGTTTTTTTAAAGATGGGCTTTTTTGTTTTAATTTTTAAAGCGTCCGTTTTTTCTAGCGAAGAACTTTCTAAAGCTGAAAGATTCTCATTAATAATTCCGTTGTTTTTGTTTTTAATAATAGAAGCCGTTTTTATTTCAAAACTACTGAACAGCAAATAGTTTTATTTAAGAAATATTCAAAATCCTGAATAAGAAAACTAAATAAAAAAAGGGTTTGTAGTTTTAATTAATTGTTTACCTTTGCACGGAAATTTAGAGACCATAATTCTATATTTAGCAAGGTATGATGATAGCAAAAAAACCTATCTGTTTTTTAACAATTTTAGTTTTAGTGTTTAGTTCGTTCACAGCATTAGCGAGTGGCGGAGGTACTTCAAGTAAGGGAGAGCAAATAAATACTCCCGAAGGAATAAAAGGATATATTAAACATCACTTGGCAGACTCGCATGATTTTGCCCTGTTTTCGTATACAAACGATGCAGGTGAGCGTAAACATCTCGGATTTCCGCTACCAGTAATTGTTTGGACTAGCGGAGGATTGAAAATGTTTATGTCTTCATCTTTTCATCACAATGATGATGGGAAGTTGGTGGTTGAAAAAGGAGATGTGAAACTAGTAAAGATTCACAGTAAAATTTATGAACTTAATGAAGGTGCAACTGAAGTTGCTTTTGATAAAGATCATCATGCAACCAATGCGCATACAGTGTTAGATTTGTCTATTACAAAGAGTGTTTTTGGAATGCTATTGGCTGGGTTGTTAATGTTGTTAGGTTTTGGTTCGTTGGCTAAGAGTTATAAGAAAGGAGCAATACCAACAGGAATTGGCCGTGTCTTAGAACCTTTAGTGTTATACGTTAGAGATGAAATTGCAAAACCGAATATTGGAGAGAAGCATTACCGTAAATTTATGGGCTTCTTATTAACCGTGTTTTTCTTTATTTGGGTGCTGAACTTATTAGGATTAACGCCATTAGGGTTTAACGTAACTGGGCAAATAGCCGTAACAGTTTGTTTAGCATTGTTCACGTTCTTCATTGTTCAGTTTAGTGGAAACAAAGATTACTGGAAGCATATCTTTTGGATGCCAGGAGTACCAGTGCCAATGAAAATAATATTAGCCCCTATTGAAGTATTAGGGATGCTAACAAAGCCATTCTCTTTACTAATACGTTTGTTCGCAAACATGACCGCAGGTCACTTTGTAGTAATGAGTTTAATTGCCTTAATGATTACCTTAAAGAATCAATTCGGAACGGTTGGTTCAACCAGTATATCGTTAATTTTGGCATTGTTTATTACGGTAATTGAAATATTAGTCGCGTTCTTACAAGCATTTATTTTCACCATGTTGTCATCACTATTTATCGGTATGGCAGTAGAAGAACACGATCATCATTAATTTAGAATAAGAATTTGTTTAATTTATATAAATCATTTTTACTATGGTAACTTACAATTTAATTGGAGCAGGATTAATCGTAATCGGTGGAGGAATCGGATTAGGTCAAATTGGTGGAAAAGCAATGGAAGGAATTGCTCGTCAACCTGAGGCTGCTGGTAAAATCCAAACAGCGATGATTATCATCGGAGCATTATTAGAAGGTTTAGCATTTGGTGCTTTAATCTTAGGGAAATAATTTTCGATAAAACAAAAAAGAACATTTTCCTGTAACGGTTGGTTACAGGAAATGTTTTCAAATTAAACAAAAAACACAATATAATAGTTTAGTATGGATATTTTTAATGATTTTCCGATAGGTTTATTTGTAATGCAAGCAGTTATCTTGCTAGTATTAATTTTCTTGATGGCGAAATTTGCTTGGAAACCTATAATGAACTCCCTTACAGAAAGAGAAGAAGGTATTCAAAATGCATTAGATCAAGCGGAAAATGCTCGTAAAGAGATGCAGAACTTACAAGCTGATAACGATAGATTATTAAAAGAAGCGAGAGCTGAAAGAGATGCAATGTTGAAAGAGGCTCGTGAGATAAAAGAATCGATCATAGGAGAAGCTAAAGAAGAAGCACAAGAGCAAGGTGCAGCTTTAATAGAAAATGCTAAAGCAGCCATAAAGCAAGAGCAGCAAGCTGCAATAGCCGAGCTAAAAAAGAAAGTAGCAGATTTATCAATTGGTATTGCTGAAACAATTGTAAAAAAGGAATTAGCTTCACAAGACGATCAGTTAAAGCTTGTTGAAGGAATGTTAGAAGAGGTTACTTTAAACTAATCAATAGCGAATCAATGAAAGGAGCAAGACCAGCATTACGTTACGCGAAAGCAATTTTGAACTTAGCTAAAGAAACAGGAGATGAAGCTTTAGTAAACGATAACATGGAGTTCATCGTAAATACAATTGCCGAAAGTAGCGATTTATATGTTATGCTTAAAAGCCCTATAATTAGAGCGACAGATAAACATAGAGTTTTAATAGCGCTTTTTGGAGATAAAGTAGACAACATCGTAAAAGGGTTGTTTAACTTATTAGAAGAAAACAAACGTATGATTATGTTAGAAGTTATTGCAAAGCAATACACCATTATCTACGATCATTATAGGAGCATGCAGGTTGCTAAAGTAACCACTGCAGTAAGCTTAACCAAAGAATTAGAAGAAAAGATACACGCTAAAATTGTAGCACTTACAGGAAATAGCGCAAGTATAGAGAACGTAGTAAACCCTAATATTATAGGTGGGTTTATTTTACGTGTTGGAGATGTGCAATACGACGCAAGTATCTCTAGTCAATTTAATGAATTAAGAAGAGTATTTGACAATGGTCATTACATTCCAAAAATTTAATTATCATCAAAAGATATAAGATGGCAGCAATTAAACCAGCTGAAGTATCAGCAATTTTAAAGGAACAATTAACAAATTTCGAAGCGAAAGCTTCGTTAAACGAGGTAGGAACTGTATTACAAGTAGGTGACGGTATTGCGCGTGTATACGGTTTGTCAAATGTACAATATGGTGAATTAGTTGAATTCGATAACGAATTAGAAGGAATCGTATTAAACCTAGAAGAAGATAATGCAGGGGTAGTACTATTAGGAGCTTCTACATCGGTAAGAGAAGGATCTACTGTAAAACGTACGAAAAGAATTGCTTCTTTACAAGCAGGAGAAGGTATTGTAGGTCGTGTTGTTAATACTTTAGGACAACCAATTGATGGTAAAGGACCAATTGAAGGTGAAACTTTTGAAATGCCTCTAGAGCGTAAAGCACCTGGAGTAATTTTCCGTGAGCCTGTAACTGAACCAATGCAAACAGGAATTAAGTCTGTAGATGCAATGATTCCTATTGGACGTGGACAACGTGAGTTAATTATTGGTGATCGTCAAACTGGTAAATCAACCGTTGCTTTAGATACTATCTTAAATCAAAAAGAATTTTATGATGCAGGTGAACCTGTTTATTGTATATATGTAGCCATTGGTCAAAAAGGTTCAACAGTAGCGGGAATCGCTAATATGTTAGAAGAAAAAGGAGCGTTAGCCTATACCACAATTGTGGCAGCAAATGCATCTGACCCGGCTCCAATGCAAGTATATGCACCTTTCGCAGGAGCAGCTATTGGAGAATATTTCCGTGATACTGGTAGACCAGCCTTAATTATCTATGATGATTTATCAAAACAAGCTGTGGCTTACCGTGAGGTATCATTATTATTACGTCGTCCACCAGGACGTGAAGCGTACCCTGGAGACGTATTCTACTTACACTCAAGATTATTAGAGCGTGCAGCTAAGGTGATCAACGATGATTCAATTGCAGTTGAAATGAACGACTTACCAGACTCATTAAAAGGGATGGTAAAAGGTGGAGGATCTTTAACGGCATTGCCAATTATTGAAACACAAGCTGGTGACGTATCTGCCTATATTCCAACAAACGTAATTTCGATTACAGACGGACAAATATTCTTAGAGTCTGATTTATTTAACTCTGGTGTGCGTCCAGCAATTAACGTGGGTATTTCGGTATCTCGTGTAGGAGGTTCAGCACAGATTAAATCAATGAAAAAAGTAGCAGGTACCTTGAAGTTAGATCAAGCTCAATATCGTGAATTAGAAGCATTCGCTAAGTTTGGTTCTGATTTAGATGCAGCTACCATGAATGTAATTTCGAAAGGTAAACGTAATGTTGAGATCTTAAAACAGAATCAAGGAGATCCGTTTACAGTAGAAGATCAAGTAGCAATTATTTATGCAGGATCTAAAAACTTATTGAAAGACGTACCTGTAAATAAAGTAAAAGAATTCGAAAGAGATTATTTAGAGTACTTAAACGCAAAGCACAGAGATGTGTTAGATACTTTAAAAGCAGGTAAATTAACAGATGAAGTAACAGATACTTTAAGAGAAGTAGCGAAAGAAATTTCAGCTAAATTTACAGCGTAATAAATGACTTTTAGTGTTGAGTATTGAGATGGTTTTCTCAATACTCAATACTCAATACTAAATACCTAGTAGTATGGCAAACTTAAAAGAAATACGTAACAGAATTACGTCAATTGGATCAACAATGCAGATTACCTCTGCCATGAAAATGGTATCGGCTGCAAAGTTGAAAAAAGCCCAAGATGCAATTACGGCGATGCGTCCATATTCATCTAAGCTTACTGAGTTATTACAAAGCTTAAGTGCTACTTTAGATAGTGATGCTGGTGGAGCTTATTCTACGCAAAGAGAAGTTAACAAAGTATTAATCGTTACGATAACCTCTAACAGAGGTTTATGTGGTGGTTTTAACACTAATATCATAAAAGGTGCTGTTAGAAGAATCAATGAAGAATATAGTGACGTTTCAGTTGACTTACTAACTATTGGTAAAAAAGGAAACGACATCTTGTCTAAAGAACACAATATTCTTGAAAACAGGAATGAACTTTTTGATGATTTAACATTTAACAATGTTGCTAAAGTTGCAGAACAATTAATGAGTTTATATATAGATGGTTCTTATGATAAAATAGAGATCATTTACAATAGATTCAAAAATGCTGCGACACAAATTGTCGAAGTGGAGCAATTCTTGCCAATTTTACCAGTAGAGGGAGATGCAAATGTGAACTTAGATTATATTTTTGAACCTTCTAAAGAAGAAATCGTACTTGAATTAATACCGAAGTCATTAAAAACACAGTTGTACAAAGCAATACGTGACTCGTTTGCTGCAGAACACGGTGCTCGTATGACTGCAATGCATAAAGCAACCGACAACGCTAAGGAATTACGTGATGAATTATTGTTGAAATACAATAAAGCACGTCAGGCGGCAATTACCAATGAAATCTTGGAAATTGTAGGTGGTGCAGAAGCATTGAATAACTAGAACGTATTACAACATATATAGCGAAGGCGAATCAGGTAACTGATTCGCTTTTTTTTTGGGATACAAGCAAGCTATATCATTTCGAATGTTAATACCATTTACCATTTTCTTTTACAGTAAATTCAAACAATAACGGGTATTAGATCGGTAAGTTAGCACGTATAAATAGTGCACGGTCTTATTCCTCGAATAGTTAATTATACTTTTATTCTCTTTTTATTCTCATGCTCTTAGCGAAACATCAACTTTTTTAATAATGCTTTGTTATGCCTGTCTTCTTTTATAGTATATATATAAACTAATAAAGGAATAAGACCATGAGGTATTCTATAAATCAACAAGTAAGTGTATTGATGTAGTATATGTAAAGAGTATTCATAATGGAATCCACTAAGCAATCTTGCTAATGCGGTGATAAAGCCCCAAAAAGATGCATATAAAAGGATAAATTTTGTTGTTTTAGGATAGAAGATGCCTACGGCTATGAAAAAGTCTAAAACACCAGCTATGAATAATAATGTTTTAGCGGTTTCTTCTGATACAGGAAGGATGTTAAGCGTCATAGTAACAAAATTAGCAGGTAACGGATAAAATACGCCCAAAGCATACATACCATGACAAGTAAATGCTAATGCGATACATATTTTTAAATAAAAAATTAAAGAAGATGTTTTAGGATGTCGTAGGTAATAGAGTAGAGCGACTGGTACACCAAATTGAATGGTATGCTCAAAGAACATAATTAAATGATAAAACTTTTCTTTGGTCAGTAGTAAGGATAGAAAAAGAAGACTTACAGTGCCTGTTGTTAAGATGTTACGTTGCCATTTCTTTGGGTGTTCTGAAATAGTAAGCGAGATAATTGCACAAATTGTATATAAAACCCCTACACTCCTGGTCAAGAATTGAATAGCATGATCGGTATTAAGATTGGTGACATAAGATTGCCAAGAGATCTCAAACACAAAATTTATGATGGGTTCTAAAAGACGTTGATCCCAAAACAAACTTCTGTAGGGAGCGTCCCAAAACAAGTGCTGGTAAGCTCGACCTATAAAAATAAGAAAACAACAATATTTTAGAACAGTAATAAGGGTTTTACGGTGCATAACCTTCAAATTTTAGCAAATATAGAAATGAGGCCTTTTATCGATTGTTAATACAAGTTTAGGAAACAGTAAGCTAATGGTTAACAAGTTTTTAGCTATATTATTATAAAATTAACTTTAAAATTAGTAATGGAATTTTAAATTGCTGAAAATATATTTGTTGATCTAAGATTTAACCTTTTCAAATGAAAAAATTAATAGTTAAAATATGGCTACTTGTTATTGCAGTAAGTGCCTATGGATCCAATGACAAATACCGTTTAATTATTACGGATAACCCTGCCACAACTATAACCATAGGGTGGAATCAAATTTCAGGGTCAAACCCCGTAGTTTATTATGGAACCAACGATTTCGGAACAAATTGGGCCAGTTATTCCAATACTAAAATTGTTGATCGCACGGTTTCTTATAAAGGAATGAATAATACGTTCTCCAAATTGACGAATTTAATGCCCAATACGAATTACTATTTTGTTATTAAAGATAGTCAAGGGGTAAGTCCTCGTTTTTGGTTTAAAACAGCACCCAACACGAATGAGCGTATGTCGTTTATTGCTGGTGGAGATTCACGAAACAATAGAACCCCTCGTAGAAATGCAAATTTATTGGTATCAAAACTTAAACCAACAGCGGTATTCTTTGGAGGTGATATGACCAATAGTGATTCTAGTTCTCAATGGCAAAGCTGGTTTAATGATTGGCAATATACCACGGCTGATGATGGTAGAATGTTTCCAATCATTCCTGCAAGAGGAAACCATGAAGGATCAAATAATAGTATTTATAATTTATTTAATGTGCCTTCAACAAGTATATATTATGATATTACTTTTGGGAATAACCTATATACGGTGTATACGTTAAACTCAGAAATTTCGGCAGGAGGTAACCAGTATTCATGGTTAAACGGACGTTTGAACTCAAATAATTCTATTTGGAAATCTGCCCAATACCATAAACCAATGCGCCCGCATGTCTCGTCAAAATCTGAAGGAAATGACGAGTATTCAAGTTGGGCTGAATTGTTTTATAACAAAGGAGTCAATCTTGTTTTTGAGTCTGATTCACATACCGTGAAAACTACTTGGCCAGTTAAACCATGTGCTTCAGGAGGTGGTTGTGATGACGGTTTTATAAGAGATGATGTTAACGGAACAGTGTACGTTGGAGAGGGTTGTTGGGGAGCTCCATTGCGTTCTTCAAACGATTCGAAAAACTGGACTAGAAATGCCAGTACATTTAATCAGTTTAAATGGATTTTTGTAGAAGAATCAAAAATAGAAGTTAGAACTGTTAAAGTAGATAATGCCAGCATTGTTGGAGCAGTATTAAATACAAATCCGTTTATGATGCCAACTAATATAGATCTTTGGAATCCTTCAAACGGAAGTGTAGTCACCATTATAAGTAGTGATGTTAGTTATCCTGAAATAGCCATTACGAACCCTACTACAGGGTCTTCATACCCTTTTAATACACCTGTATCGATTGGGGCTAGCGCAACAGATGGTGATGGGACCATTTCAAGCGTGAAATTTTATGCGAATAATTCACTTATTAAAACAGATACTAGTGCTCCTTACAATGTCAATTGGACACCAATAACAAATAATCAACCATACACCATAAAGGCAGTAGCAAGAGATAATGAAGGAAATGAAACTACCGCTGAGGCCATAACTATTTTTATAGGAAATGTATCAAGAACGATCACTTCTGCAATAAGCATGGGTAATGATGATGCCGAAGAATACCAATCGTCAGGAACAATGTATATGAATAGTTCAGATTTAGAATTGGTATATGATGGTAGTAAGGGGAACCAGCATGTAGGATTGTTATTTAGGGACTTAGATATTCCGACAAATGCAATAATAACAAACGCGTATATTCAATTCACAACCGATGAGAGAAATTCGGGAACAACAGCATTATCTGTAAAAGTACAAGATGTATCAAATGCTCCTGATATTACATCGCAGAGTTATAATATTACATCAAGAAATTACTATAACGAATCTATAAATTGGAACCCAAGCTCATGGAATTCAGTAGGAGCGTCAGGAACTGCTCAAAGAACCCCTGATTTAAAATCACTAGTACAACATGTAGTGCACAAATCTAACTGGAATTCAGGTAACTCCATGATGTTTTATATATCAGGAACAGGAGAACGTACAGCCGAATCGTATAATGGAAGTAGTTCTAAGGCCCCAGCATTGGTAATTTCTTACGAAATAGGTGATCAAGGAGGTGGCGGAAATAACTCAAACTGTGAAGAGGTTTCTGTAACCATTGTTTTTGATAGGTATTCAAAAGAAACATCTTGGAGGTTAAAGAATAGTGAAGGCGAAACGGTAATGAGTGGAGCTAATTACAATAAAGGCAATGGTGAAACTAGTACAGTTTCAAAATGCCTCCCCATAGGTTGTTATAGTTTTAGAATAAATGATAGTTATGGCGATGGTATTTGTTGTCGTTACGGAAGAGGGTCTTACCGTATTACCAATAGCAAAAATACGACCTTAGCTTCAGGAGGAGATTTTGATTATGTAGAAACCAAGCAAATTTGTATAACGCAAAACGCGTCGAGAAATACAGCCAAAGATCAGTTAAAAGAACCATATTATAATTCTGAAATCAGTATATATCCAAATCCAGCAATCGATAAATTATTAATAAGAGGTATGACAAATACTTCTTTATGGACTGCTAAAATAGTAGACTTATCAGGAAAAACAGTAATTGAAATTCCTGTGATTAATAATTCAATGGATGTTTCTACGATATCTAGAAACGGAATGTATCTTATCGAAATTTACAATGAGAAACGTCAAAAGAAATTAGCAAAAAAGATTATAATAAATAAGGATTAATTTTCCTTTTTAACCCAAATTATGCAATAGAACTTCGTCATGAGATAGGTACGTGTAATAAAAGCACAAGGAAGTGGTTGATTTTACATTGGTTTTATCTTGTAATAGATTCTCTATTGCATAATTCGGTTTCACTTATAAAATGCCAAAAGATTTTGAGTTTTTGACATTACCATAAGTTATTAAAGTGGATACATTACAATCAGAAAAGGTGCTAGTAGGTAGGTCGCCTTTTAATTATAAGAAACGCTGTAAACAAGAAACAATACTTGTAGTATCAATACCACATTGTTGTTGTAGTTCTTCAACAGTACCATGATGAATAAACTGGTCGGGTATGCCTAAGACCTCTATTTTCCCTTGATAATTGTGCGAAGAAGCAGCTTCTAAAATAGCACTGCCAAACCCTCCTGTGATACATCCATCTTCTATGGTAACTATAACCTTGAACTTTTTAAAAATCATTTCAAGAAGCTTCATGTCCAATGGCTTTACAAAACCAATATCATAATGAGCAATAGCGTCTTTGTTTTTGAACGATTTTATCGCCTCTGTGACATTATTAGCAATAGTTCCAAGAGAAAGCACAGCTATTCCGGTTCCTTCTTTTAAACAAGCGCCTTTACCAATTTCTATTTTTTCAAAAGGGAGTTGCCAAGCACGTATATTACCTCTTCCTCTAGGGTAGCGAATCGCTATGGGATTTGGAATACCTAATTGAGCGGTGTATAATATGTTTCTCAATGCTATTTCATTTCTTGGGGCAAAAACAATAAGGTTAGGAATACAACGAAGAGAAGCGATATCAAAAATACCGTG
The DNA here is from genome assembly GCF_057220795.1 of Tenacibaculum profundicola. Taxonomy (NCBI): domain Bacteria; kingdom Pseudomonadati; phylum Bacteroidota; class Flavobacteriia; order Flavobacteriales; family Flavobacteriaceae; genus Tenacibaculum; species Tenacibaculum profundicola. The sequence continues at coordinate 2,777,653 of NZ_CM170137.1, forward strand.
ATGTGTAGCTCCATCTTGCCCAACCAAACCAGCTCTATCCAAACAGAAAATTACAGGTAGGTTTTGCAAGGCAACATCATGTATAATTTGGTCATAGGCACGTTGCAAAAAAGTAGCATAGATATTGCAATAAGGAATCAACCCCTCTGCTGCCATACCAGCAGCTAGTGTTACGGCATGCTGTTCAGCAATACCAACATCAAAAGTTCTTTCAGGGAAAGCTTCTAACATAAACTTTAAGGAACTTCCAGTGAGCATCGCCGGAGTAATACCCACAATCTTTTCATTTTGCTGAGCCAATTCAACAAGAGTTTTTCCAAAGACATCTTGATACTTTGTGAATTCGTTTTTTTCTTTTGGAAGCACGTCTCCAGAAACCTTATCGAACCTTCCAGGAGCATGATATTTTACTTGATTTTCTTCCGCTTGACGTAGCCCCTTACCTTTGGTAGTGATGACATGTAAAAATTTAGGTCCAGCGATATGTTTTAACCGTTCTAATTCTCGGAGCAATTCATCAAAATTGTGCCCATCAATAGGGCCAGAGTAATCAAAGTTTAACGATTCAAAAATATTGTGTTGCTCTATATCGTTCCGTGTAGATTTTATTCTTGTCAGATAGTCTTTTAATGCACCTACAGAAGGGTCTATGCCGATAGCATTGTCGTTCAAAATAACCAATAAATTAGCATCCGTATCTCCTGCATGGTTCAATGCTTCAAAAGCCATTCCGCTGGCTATAGATGCATCGCCAATTACAGCAATATGTTGCTTGGTGTTACCTTGTAATTTAGAGGCAATGGCCATACCAAGTGCAGCTGAAATAGAAGTAGATGAATGACCAACCCCAAAGGTATCGTATACACTCTCACTTCGTTTTGGAAAACCAGAAATGCCACGTAATTGACGATTGGTGTGAAAAGTAGCCCTTCGCCCTGTTAAAATTTTATGGCCATAGGCTTGATGCCCAACATCCCAAACTAACAAATCGTTAGGAGTATCAAAAACATAATGCAGTGCAATAGTTAATTCTACCACACCTAAGCTGGCACCTAAATGACCTTCTTTCGTTGCAATGATATCAATTATAAACGCACGGAGGTCTTGAGCAACACGTGATAGTTGATTACTTGATAATTTTCGTAAATCAGACGGGTATTTAATGGTATCTAATAGGTTCTCTGACATGGTAACAAATGTACAAAAAGCATTATATAACCCTGTTGAAAGGATAAAACTTTGTAGTTTTGCGGTATGAGTAAATTGTATTTAGTGCCTACCCCAATTGGAAACTTAGAAGATATGACGTTTAGAGCTGTAAGAGTGCTGAACGAAGTAGACATTATTTTAGCAGAAGATACCCGTACTAGTGGTAAACTGTTAAAACATTTTGACATTGGAACATCTATGCAATCGCACCACATGCATAATGAGCATAAAACAGTAGATACGATTATCAAACGATTACAGAGTGGTGAAACGTTTGCGTTAATTTCTGATGCTGGAACACCGGCAATTTCAGACCCAGGCTTTTTGTTAACACGTGCTTGCATACAAAACAATATCGAAGTAGAGTGCTTACCTGGCGCTACTGCTTTTGTACCTGCTTTGGTAAATTCTGGTTTACCAAACGATAAATTTATTTTTGAGGGCTTTTTACCTGTAAAAAAAGGACGACAAACACGTTTAAAGTTACTTGCCGAAGAAACAAGAACCATGATTTTTTATGAAAGTCCACATAAACTCAACAAAACCTTAACTCATTTTGGAGAGTATTTTGGTGAAGACCGACAAATTTCGGTTTCTAGAGAATTGACAAAATTATTTGAAGAAACCAAACGAGGAGACGTAAAAGAAGTACTATCATATTTCACAGCTAAACCTGCCAAAGGCGAGATTGTTATTATTGTTGATGGTAAAAAAATATAAGAAGATCATTTTTTGACATAATTTCAATCCATATCATCGTATCCTGATGTTGAAATTATACCAAGGCATATTCTGGAGAATGTTTTGCTAACAATTCTTTTGATTTTCTCGGAATAAGTTCCAGTGTTATATAAGAAACTAAAATCATGAGTACTGAAAAGAAGGCTGCTATTAAGGAGAATCTTTTCTCATGAAGAAATTCGGTCCACTGAAAAACAGTATAAAAATTACAACAGAAGACTAAAATATTAGAAGAAGCTGTTTTGAAGATAATAGTTTCTAGAAGCCAGCTCTTTCCAGTTTTTTGTGTGCTGTATTGTTGTCTTTTAATTAACGCACGGCAGCGTATTATAATGCATAAAGAAAAGAATATTTGTAGGCCGTAGAAAAGGTAGGTGCCAATGGTTGGTAGTTGATATAAGATATAAAAAATATAAAACAGACCAGTAGTGAAAATGAGTCTGGGTAGTGTAAACCACTCTTTTAAGTAGCCCCACAAAATCTTTCTATATTTTTTATTCATTTGTTTATGCTTTTCTTCAACAACATTCATAAAACCATAAACACCAAATTTTTTAAACGACATCACTTTAGCGTTTTCAAAACTCATATTAGGATGGGTTTTCCAAATTTCTTCAATATCGTTGGCTAAATGATCTACTAATTCAGTTTGTACATCGAAATGTTCAACATAATGTTCACGTGTGAATGTGTAGAGTTCTTGTAGGTGTTCACTTGTTAATTCCATTTCTATTATGTTGTTAAAAGGTGATAGTTTTTTTTCATTTCGTTATACTCCTTTATAAAAAAAAGTGTACTCAAAAGCTGTAAGGGTATTAGGAATGCTAAAATTACAGCGGTATATGTGGGGTTTTTAAACGCTTCTATTGCAAAGAAAAATTCTGGAAGGAACATTGCGATATTAAAGATACTTATGAACAACAAAGCGAGGCTTATTGACTGTATTAGCTGTATGGCCTTACAAACTCTATATTTAAAAGTTAAAAAAAACAGTGGAATTATTGTATTCAGTAAAAAGAAAACCATTAGGATCTTTATCATGAACTTATTATCGTTAAATAGATATAAATACAATAAGAAAAGTAGACCTAAGGTATGGGTAATGGGCTTTTTAAAAATTCTTTTGATATATTGAAATAATCTATTTGTTACTTTTTTCCCATATTGTTTTGTTGTAGCTTTCATTGCAGATTCAAACCCTCCTCCATTAAAATTTTCTTTCCATCCTAGTTTTATCATAGCGTTTTGCAGTGCTTCTTGATAATGATCACCATAAACCAATCTTTTTTCAATATCCGATACGATATGATCTAACATTTCAATGCGTACATCCCAAAATTTCACACCTTCTTTCTCCAGTTGATTATCTATGTTTTGAATTTGTTCTTTAGTCAGTTTCATAACTAGTTAATAATGTAATTGTCTATTTTTTGGGTTTGAAATTTTGTTTAATTCCATAGCTATCGGGTTATTCTAAACTAAACTTCGGGTTTATCAACTGTTGCATCGTATTTAAAAACTCTTGCATTTGAGTCAATCGTTGTACCGTTTCTTTTTCCCCACTTTCGGTTAGCTTGTAATATTTACGCAATCTATTGCCTATTTTGGTCACCTCTGCGTCTAATAAGCCTTCTGCTTCTAGTTTGTGTAAAGCAGGATACAGAGCACCCTCCGTAATGTTTAATTCGCCTTTTGTTAATTCTTTAACCTTCTGCGTTATTTCATAGCCATACATTTTATCATTTTGTGCTAATAATTGCAAAATGATGGTTTGTAATGAACCTTTATATAGTTTTTGATTTCTCATTTGTATAGTTAAAAGCATTCTTGTTTTAAGGGATCTTGACATTTTGTTGCCGTAAAACTGGAGGCTAGACTTATGGTAAATATATGCATAATTTTACTATGCATAAGAATTTTGGGTATTAATTTATAAAAACTCTAACTATTCATTCAGTATTAGTTTGTTATTTTTGCGAAATATTACGTACGAAATGATAAAGTTTTATAAACTAACCATTAAAGAAGTTAGCAGGGAAACAGTGGATGCTGTTTCTATTTTGTTTACAATTCCAGCATCTTTAAAAGATACCTTCTCTTTTGTTGCAGGACAATATGTTACTTTAAAAAAAGAAATTAACGGGGATGAAGTAAGAAGAGCATATTCTATTTGTTCATCTCCTGAAAATGACGAACTAAAAGTAGCGGTCAAAGCTGTTGAAAACGGTACGTTTTCTACCTATGCCACAACGAAGTTACAGGCAGGTGATGAATTAGAGGTAGCGCCACCAGAAGGAAAGTTTGTTTTACAACCTGCGAAAGGAAAGAATTATATTGGTTTTGTGGCAGGAAGCGGTATTACACCTGTTTTAGCCATGATAAAATCTGTCATAGAAAAATCTGTAGGAACGTTTACATTGGTGTATGGAAATAAGACGATTGCCGATACTATTTTTTACAACGAATTAAACCAGTTGCAAAAGAAGTATGATAAGCAGCTTAAGTTACATTATGTATGCAGTAGAGAGAAAAATGATAATTCGTTGTTCGGCAGAATTGATAAGGCACAGGTAAACCATTTTATAAAGAAGGTATACAAGAAGGTTAATTTTGATGCCGCTTTTTTATGTGGTCCTGAAGAAATGATAAAAATGGCTTCTGATACATTGGAAAAAAATGGAATGTCCAAAGATACTATTCATTTTGAATTGTTTACCGCATCGACTTCGGAAGAAGACATGACGGAAGTAAAGGACGGTCAGAGTGAAATTACGGTCATGCTCGATGATGAAGAAACTACGTTTAACATGAAACAAGCCGACACCATTTTAGCGGCTAGTTTGCGCAATAAGTTAGACGCACCATACTCTTGTCAAGGAGGAGTGTGTAGCAGTTGTATTGCAAAAATAACGGAAGGAAAAGCTGTAATGACTAAGAATTCTTTGTTAAGTGATGACGAACTAGAAGAAGGGCTAGTTTTAACTTGTTTGGCACATCCAACTACTTCTAAAATAACTGTTGATTATGACGAAGTTTAACCTTTATAAGAAGTAAGCAATGAGTTTCTACACATTAAAAGATGCTTTTTTAATTGGCGTTTTTATGGCCTTTATGATTGGCCCTGTTTTTTTTATGTTAATTAAAACGAGTATTTTAAAAGGAGCGAGAGCTGCATTGGTTTTCGACCTAGGAGTGATTTTGGGAGATGTTACATTTATTCTTATTGCTTATTATGGAAGTAGGAGGTTATTAGAAGAAATTAAAGATGATCCGAGGTTGTTCTTCATTGGTGGACTGATCCTTATTGTGTATGGTATTATAACGTATTTGGATAAAAATAATAAGAAAGAAATAGACGAGAGTCAAGTGCAAGTGCCAAAAGCAAGTAATTATTTTAAACTATTATTGAATGGTTTTCTTTTAAACTTCATCAATATAGGAGTCTTAGCAGGTTGGTTGGGTATTATGGTGGTTGTAGGACCAACCTTAGATATGAATCCTACGGCTATTTTCTGGTACTTTGTAATGGTTATTGTTGGATACGCATTTACTGATTTAGTTAAAATTTTGTTGGCTAAAAAATTAAAAAACAAATTAACTCCACTGGTTATTTATCGGATAAAAAGAGCGATGGGGGTTTTGTTGATTGTGTTTGGTGCGTTCTTTATGTTAAAAGGCTTTATTCCAAAAGAAAAAATGAATACGCTCATAGAAAAAGTAGATATCCAAAACTTTAGTCATTAAGTGTTGGGTTTGATTTGTAGTGCGGTGTAACGAAACTTCGGAATAGCATTGTTTTAATTTTCCGTATTATTATAGCACAACACCTAATTTTAAGAGGTTTTAACGGTAGTTAAAACCCTAATATAAACTGTGACATTAAAAAGTAAATTAAGATCCCAAAAATATCATTACTTGTGGTTATAAAAGGACCTGTAGCAATAGCAGGATCTATGTTTTGTTTATGTAGAAACCAAGGAATAAACGTACCAATTAAACCAGCAACAACAATCACAACAATCAAAGATACAGAAATGGCAAGTGCTTTTAAGAAATGTTGTTCGTAAACGAAAACAAACAAAAACAGGAAAACAGCTAAAACAGTACCATTAAATAGCGCAAGAAACATTTCTTTAATAAGACGCTTTTTAATACTTCCTTTAACATCATCATTGGCCAATCCTTGAACAATAATAGCAGAAGACTGTACACCAACGTTTCCTGCCATAGCAGCGATTAGTGGGGTAAAGAAAAAAAGCACTGCATTCTCTCTGAATGTATGCTCAAATTTTCCCATAATTAAAAATGCACCAATACCGCCTATTAACCCTAAAAACAACCAAGGTAATCGGGCTCTTGTCAGTTGCCAAATAGAATCATCAGCTTCCACATCTTGGGTAATACCAGCAGCGAGTTGATAATCTTTATCGGCTTCTTCTTTAATGACATCAACAATGTCATCAATCGTAATTCTTCCAACCAAAACACCTAATTCATCAACCACTGGAATCGCTTCCAAATCGTATTTACGCATCACATTCGCTACCTCTTCATTCTTGTCATGAACATTGACAAAATCAACTTTTGGGATATATACGTCAGCTATTTTTGATCGGGTAGAAGCCATCAGAAGATCTTTTAATGATAAACGGCCTTTTAGCTTTCCATCATTATCTATAACGTAAATAGAATGCACTCTAGTAACTTCTTCCGCCTGTTGGCGCATTTCTTTCACACAGGTTAATACATTCCAGTTTTCATTAACCTTTACAAGTTCTTTTGCCATTAAACCACCTGCGGTGTCTTCATCATAGCGCAATAGCTCTACGATTTCTTTAGCATGTTCCTTGTCTTCAATTTTTTGAATTACCTCCTGTTTACGTTTTTCAGGAAGCTCGGCAATTACGTCAGCTGCATCATCGGTGTCAAGCTCATCTATTTCTTCGGCGATTTCTTTGGCAGATAATTTTTCTAAAATTTTCTCGCGGATATCTTCATCAACGTCCATTAAAACCTCTGAAGTAGTTTCAGAATCGAGCAAACGAATTATATACAACGCTTCATTAAATGATAACTCATCTAATACTTCGGCTATATCAGCATGATGTACATCTGAAAATAAATCAGAAAGAAGTGTGTCTTTTTGTTTTTTAATAAGACCTTGTACGTTCTCAAGAAGCTCTTTAGTGATCTCTAATGCCATCGTTTGCTATTTTAGACGTTAAACTTATAAAGTCTTGTACCGATAACTGTTCGGGACGCATTGCAAAGATAGGCTCTTCTTTTAAAGAAACCGAAAGATTGAAAGATTTTAAACTAGAACGCAACATTTTTCTTCGTTGGTTAAAAGCGGTTTTAACAACTCTAAAAAACAGTTTTTCATCTACAGGTAATGTATAGTTTTCTTTTCTGGTTAATCGAATAACACCAGATTCAACTTTTGGAGGTGGATTAAAAACCGTAGGAGGCACTGTAAATAGGTATTCCACATCGAAAAAAGCTTGGGTGAACACCGATAAAATGCCATATACTTTACTCCCCTCTTTTTCAGCGATTCTTTTGGCTACTTCTTTTTGGAACATTCCAGAAAACTCAGGAACAAATTCACGGTTTTCAATAGCTTTAAAAACTATTTGAGATGAAATATTGTAAGGGAAGTTACCGATAATTGCAACGGGTTTGCCGTTAAAAATTTTCGTCAGATCTTGCTTTAAAAAATCTCCTTGAATAATGCTAAACTTTTCAGCAGAAGTATTGAGTTTGATGTGTTCAACGGGAAATGTTTCTTGCAAATAGGCAACAGACTCAGTATCGAGTTCCATCACGGTAACTTTCGATTTTTTTGCTAGTAAATATTTCGTCAACATTCCCATACCAGGGCCTATTTCGAGAACATCATTATATCCTTTTTCGGTTAATGAATCAGCAATTTTTTTGGCAATGTTTTCATCCGTTAAAAAATGCTGTCCTAAATGTTTTTTTGCTCTTACGGCCATGTTCATGCGGTTTAGTTAGAATCAAAACGCTCGATTCATTGTTTAGAGTACAGGCTACATTAATTACTGTTGACTGTAGGATAAAACTCGTTGATAACTTTTAACTCAGTTCTAAAAGCTAGCATTTTATCAGCAAACTTTTTTAATCCAGTACTGCGTAGTTTATCTGCATCGTGTTTGTAGTAGTTATCCAAATCTTCTCGTGTTTTAGCAGTGTATTGGATTGAATACGTACTGCTACCCATTTCTTCCTCAACTAGCACTTGAGTCATTTTAGCACTTATAAAACGACCTGTAGCTAGTACCTCTGGAATATGTTTTTCTATCCAAACAAGCCATTCTGCATGGATACTTTCGTCGATGTTTACGGTTACGTTGTATATATACATAAGTTACAAAGTAATAATTACATTTAGTTATTAAATATGATCTCCTCTTAATTTTCTGTACTTCTTGCGTGCATCTACAAGGTAAATGCTAGAAGCGTGGTCAAAAATAATCTTTTGATAATATTCTGAAGCTTTTTCTGGGTTATTTAATTGTTCACGATACAATTCTCCTAATTGATAAAGGCTATTATCCACTAAAATTCCTTCAGGGTTTAACTGTAAAACCTTTTCAAAATTAGTTATCGCTTTATCATAGGCTTCTTGTAACACGAATAATTGAGCCTGTTTAAATAAAGCTTCATCTTCAATAGGCTGATTTTTAAATTCTTGTATTATTTTTGATAATATGCTAATGGCCTCAGTGTTTTTGTTTTGATAGGCTAATAAATCTGCTGTTGCATATTCTTTTAAACCTGTAGCAATACTGTCTTTAGGCTGATTATCACTGATGGTTAAAAAAAGTTCGGTAGCATCATTTGCTATGAGCTGAGAGGCAGATCCTTTTAAAATTTTTAATTGCGCTTTTGCCCAGTCAAAATCGTTTTTAAAATAAGAGGTTTGCGCTACTTTAAAACGCGCCTCTTGCCCTAAGTAATGGTTTTTAAACTGTGATTGTACTTGTGAGAAATACAAGAGGGCTTTGTTAAACTTTTTGGTAAAAACGAGTGCTTCTCCCAATTTCAATTTCACCGTAGCTTTTAGATATTTAGAAGTAGCAAAAGGCATCGATTTTTCTAAAACACCTATTGCTTTTTCTGGATTGTTTTCGACGAAGGTTAAAAACTGAGCATAAATCAACTGAATAAAAAGAGTGTCTTTATTGATTCCATATTCTGCGAATACCTTTTGAAATGTTTCCTCAATATTGGGTTGTTTGGTGGCGATATCAATTTGCAAACTTAGCTGAATGGCTTTAAATTTATCATTCAGATAATTGGTGTTTGCAATTACAAGAGCAGCACATTCCTTTGCAGTATCATAATCTTTGTTTTCAAAAGCGATGTCACTCAAAGTTCTAATATTTCCTAAATTATTTGCATCACGAGCGAATAAGGCTTTATATTGAATCAGCGCTTTTTGATATTGTTTTTGCGTTATAAACAACCAAGCAAGGAGGTCATTCCAAATGTTTTTGGGGTTACTTATCGATTTTTTTAGCAGTGTTTGTTTAAATAAAAGATTGTATTCGTTTTCACTATCATCATTGATATACCTACTGGTATAACGTTTAACGCTGTTAAGATGAGTTTCATTTTTATCTATTAAATCAATATACGACTCAAACATTTTTTTAAAATTCCCTTTTTCTCCATAAACTTGAGCTAATTGAAACCCGAAGTTTGCTTTTGGATTTATGGTCATAATAGTATGGTAAGCGTCAATAGCATAGTCTAGTTTGTTATAGTTTTTAAACAAATTAGCAATGGTACTACCATATCCGCTATTGGTTTTTATTGATGTTAATGCTTTCTGATATTCGTTATTGGCTTTGTCTACTTGTTGTTGACGTTCAAAATTGTAGCCATTAACGACGTATAAGTACGTTTGATTTGGATGTTGTTTTAGTTTTTCTTCTACTAATGTTTCTACTTTTTCAAATTGGTTTGTTTCTTGGTAACAACTAACCAATCGTCTTAAATAGGTCGTGTTATAAGGGCTTTTTTTATAAAGCTCTTCGTACAATTGAATCGCTTTTTCATAGTCGCCATTTCTAAAATAATTTTCAGCAACTATAAAACTATTTTGTTGCGCGAAACAAAACGTGCTAACAAGGGTGAAAAGAAATAAAACAACAAATTTTTTCATTAAAAATAAGAGGTGTTTATTGAGATATAGAATTTATACAAACTTCTAAAAAAAACGGCATATAAACTAGGATTTAGCGTTTTAAAAGATAGATATGTTACTGAAGAGTTGTTAAAATTTTAGTAAACAGTACGGATTTGTGAAAAAGCAGTTAACATTTTGGCACGAACTTTGTAAAAATGTAATTCAACCAAATAATCTAGTGAAATGACAAACTTATCGATCCAATACGAAATAGCAAGGCAAAGGGCCAATGATTTTATGAGAAAAGGACAAATATCTCAATATTTTGATGCTCTAATAGAAATGAATAAATATAGAAGGTTAATGGTTGCTGTCATAGCCAACTAAAAAAGTAAGTTTCTGTCAAAGAAACTTACTTTAATAAATGCTATGATTTGTGGTCACTAGTCAATCATATCAAACCCACAGTATGGTACTAAAACCTCTGGTATTTTAATGCCGTTTTCTGTTTGATAATTTTCTAGAATACTAGCTAACACTCTCGGTAAAGCCAATGAACTTGCGTTTAAAGTATGCACCAATTGACTTTTTCCATCTTTATTTTTAAAACGTAGTTTTAATCGATTTGCTTGGTAAGTTTCAACGTTAGAGGCTGAACTAATTTCCAACCAACGGCTTTGCGCTGCTGAATACACTTCAAAATCGAAGGTTAAAGCTGCAGTAAAACCAGTGTCACCTCCACAAAGGCGTAAGATTCTGTATGGTAATTTTAATTCTCTCAAAATACCTTTGATATGCTCTACAATATCATGTAAAGCTTTGTAAGAATGATCTGGGTGTTCAATACGAACAAGTTCGACCTTGTCAAATTGATGTAAACGATTCAATCCTCTTACATGCGCTCCATAACTTCCTGCCTCTCTTCTAAAGCAAGGAGTATACCCTGTATACGCTTTTGGCAACTCTGCTTCTTGCAATAAATCACCTCTATGCATATTGGTTATAGGCACTTCAGAGGTGGGTATTAAATACAAATCATCAACATTCACATGGTACATTTGCCCTTCTTTATCCGGTAACTGACCAGTTCCGTAACCCGAAGCTTCGTTAATCAAATGAGGCACTTGTACTTCAGTATATCCAGCGGCTGTATTTTTATCTAAAAAATATGAAATTAGGGCTCGTTGTAAACGAGCTCCTTTTCCTTTGTATATAGGAAAACCAGCACCAGTAACCTTAGCTCCTAATTCAAAATCAATGATATCGTGTTTTTTTGCTAGTTCCCAATGAGGTAAAGCTTTATCGCCTAAATCAGGAACCGTACCTTCTGTAAATATTTCTTCATTATCTTCTTCATTTTTTCCGGCAACTACTGAGGCGTGCGGAATGTTAGGCACTTGATATAATAATTCCTGTAATTGATTGGTTGCCAAGGCTAATTTTTCGGTAAGATCTTTCGATTGATCTTTAAGCTGACTTGTTTTCTCTTTTAACAAAGTTGCTTTTTGTTTTTCGCCTGATTTAAAAAGATTTCCTATTTCTTTAGACAGTTTATTGGACTCAGCTAAAACAGAGTCTAGGGCAACTTGAGTAGTTCTTCTAGTTTCATCGGTTGTCAATACTTCTTCAATTGTAGTTTCTGCATTTGCAAAATTACGCTTAGCTAATCCTTCTAAAACAGTTTGCTTGTTTTCTCTAATAAACTGAACCTGTAACATCTTTTTAATTTTTTAAGAAAGGCAAAGATAACGGAAGTGGCAGACTTAAACAATGTGTTTGTAACACTAAATTTCTTCAATCATTAAGAAGAACTCTGATAATGTAATGTTGAAATAATCACATATTTTTTGAAGTGTAAATATGGTAATATTGGTTTTTCCCTGTTCTATCCTCGCTAAATGAATGCCTGTATCAATATAAAACTCGCTTAATGTGACATCATGTTCACTCCGCAAGACCTTCACACAAAGGGCGATTTTTTTTAAGGTTATCTCATCTTTTGATAGTATCATCTTTTTCGACACAAATTCCAAAAAACATATTGAAAACATAATGACAATTCTGTCATTACGAATAAATTAAAAGATTTAACTTTGTAATCAGGTTGCGTCAAGCTAATAAATTTTGTACATTTTTGAACCGGGGGGGGATATAAAAATAAATCAAATTATTTATTGACGTAACTTTTTATAAAGCTGATGGAGGTGTATTTATCTTTTTCCAATTGTTGCTTCAAGTTGTCAATAGAATCAAACTTTTTTTCTTCTCTTATATAGTACAGTAATTCAATGGTTATTTCTTTGCCATAGAGATTAAGGTCAAAATCAAAAAAATGAACCTCTATAGTTTGATGTTTTCCACTAACCGTTGGTCGGTTACCGATGTTCATCATGCCAAAGAAGCACTTATTATTAATTGTTGATGTTACTACATAAACCCCAGTTTTAGGAATGAGTTTATAATTTTCGTTAATAACAATATTTGCTGTTGGAAATCCAATTTTACTACCCAATTGTTTTCCTTTAACCACTTTTCCGGTAAGAGAGAAATGGTACCCCAGGTATTTATTGGCTGTTTTAAGCTCTCCGCCTAATAAGGCTTTTCTAATTTTGGTAGAACTCACCGAAACATCGTCAATGTCTTGCGCAGGGATTTCTTCAACCTGAAAGTCAAATACATGGGAGAATTCGGTTAATTGCTCAATATTCCCTTCTCTGTTTTTTCCAAAATGATGATCATATCCAATAATTAACTTTGCTGTGTTTAGTTGGTTCACTAAAATATTCCGAACAAAATCTAATGCCGTTAATCTTGAAAATTCCTTACTAAATGGATGTATTATTAAATAATCTAGCCCTAGTTCCTCTAGCTGTTTTGATTTTTCCTGAATGGTGTTTAGCAGTTGAATAGAAACTTCTTTTTGAAGCACCATTCTTGGATGAGGAAAGAAAGTCAGTAATACGGATTTCTTGGATTCCGATCTTGCATCTTCAACCAACTTTTTGATGATTTTTTGATGACCAATATGAACACCATCAAAAGTACCAATGGTTACAAAAGTTTTTTGAGTAGGGATAAAATCAAAAATAGAATTAGTAACTTCCAATTTTAAAACAAATTTCTACAAAGGTACAATATGTAATACATATTATAAACATGTATTTTTGTTATTCTGAACAACCGATATAGTTTATATAAAATCAAGGGTTGGTTTCTTTCTTTTTTAATAAAAATTAACACAAATATTTTGAAAATGAAAAAAAATCGTATTTTGCGAATAGTTAACAAATTATTTTACATATTATGATGAAAAGATTATTACTTGTTGCATTTGCGCTATGTGGTAGTATTATGGTCGCACAAACGACTATCACAGGTACCGTAAATGACGCATCTCTCGGTGGACCACTGCCCGGAGCCAATATCAAAATTTCTCGGAAAGCAGTAGGAACATCTACTGATTTCGATGGAAAATTTACGATGAAAGTAACCGACACCCCGCCTTTTACCATAGAGGTTTCTTTGTTGGGTTATGAAACCAAATCGGTAGAAATTACAAAAAACAATCAGGAAGTGGTTGTAGGCTTAACAGAACTTGCTACTTCTCTAGATGAGGTAATTGTTTCTGCGTCTAGAACACCTGAACGTATTATGGAATCACCAGTATCTGTTGAAAGAATGGATTCTAGGGCGATTAAAAACACATCGGCTCCTTCATTTTACGATGGGTTGGAAAACTTAAAGGGAGTTGACGTTAACACCAACAGTTTAACTTTTAAATCGGTGAATACGCGTGGGTTTGCAACTTTTGCAAATACTAGGTTTATGCAATTGGTTGATGGAATGGACAATTCATCACCAGCATTAAACTTTGCGTTAGGGAATTTACTTGGTTTATCGGAGCTAGATGTACAGAGTGTTGAATTACTACCTGGAGCATCTTCTGCTTTGTATGGAGCAAATGCCTTCAATGGAATTATGTTTATGACAAGTAAAAATCCTTTTGATCACCAAGGAATTAGTACGGTAGTAAAAACAGGTTTGACAAGTCAACAAGCGGCTGGAGATAATAATTTTTATGATGCGAGTATTCGTATGGCCCATGCTTTTGATGATAAGTTTGCGGCAAAAGCAACTTTTTCTGTGTTAAACGGAACGGAGTGGTATGCAACTGATTATAGAAATACCAGTGGAGACCTTGGAACATATATACCAGGCGATAGAGATTCTGATTTAAACTATGACGGATTGAATGTGTATGGTGATGAGGTATTTACGGATATTCATGGGGTAGCTGAAACTTTAGAAACTTTAGGGATGATTCCTGCAGGGGCTTCAGCGTTAGTGCCAAGTGTTGATGTAAGTAGAATTGGGTATGCGGAAAGAGACTTAATGGATTATAATGCGAGAAGTGTTAAGTTTGGAGGTTCTTTACATTACCGTCCATGGGGTAACGATCGTTTAGAAATTATCTATAATGCTAAAATAGGTGTAGGAAACACGATCTATCAAGGAACAAACCGTTACTATATTAAAAATTTCTTTATGCAACAGCATAAGTTAGAGTTTAGAGGAAAGAACTTCTTTGTAAGAGGGTATATAACTGATGAAGATGCTGGAGATTCTTATGATTCTAGATTCGCTGCCATAAATATCAATAGAACATGGAAAGATGATCAAACGTATTTTGGTGAGTATGTTGGAGGGTATTTAAATGCCACCTTAGGTGGAGCTACAGATGCTCAGGCGCATGCAGTGGCTAGGTCAGTAGCTGAAACAGGTAGATTCGTACCAGGAACTTCAGCTTTTAATAGCGCGTTTAATCAAGTAATAAACAACCCTGACTTAACAACAGGGGCTAAATTTACAGATGCATCTAAAGTATATCACGCTGATGCTAATTTAAATTTAAGAGATTATATCGACTGGGCTGAAATTCAATTTGGAGGTTCTTACCGTAAATATTCATTAAACTCACAAGGAAGTATTTATACGGATTATGATGGTCCGATTAATTACGATGAAATGGGTGTGTATACACAGCTTCAGAAGAAAATGATGGATGATAGGTTAAAGCTTACGATGTCTGCTAGATATGACAAGGCTCAGAATTTTGACGGTAATATATCGCCAAGACTTTCATTAGCATATGCTGCTGGAGAAACTAAAAACCACAACTTTAGAGCTTCTTTCCAAACAGGTTTTAGAAACCCAACTACACAAGATCAATATATTGGATTAAATGCAGGTAGAGCTTATTTAGTAGGATCGGCTCCTGACAACTTAGACAGATACACGACAGCGCCAATTACATTAAGTGGTAGCGGTGCATTAATAACTGGTCAGACAACAGTGGCTGCAGTAGGAAGAGATGCATATGAAAATGCGTTCTCGTTGACTTCTGTTTTAAATGGGAATCCTACAAAAGCAAATGTAGGTTTAGTAAAACCAGAGCAAGTAAAAGCTTATGAAGTAGGATACCGTGGTGTAATTCCTGCTGGTAAAAATAGAGTAAGTGTTGATTTAAACCTATACTACAATGATTATACAGATTTCATTGCTAATGAAAATGTGTTAGTTCCGTTGTACGGTAAGGCTGATTTATCTGACACGGCACCTATTGGTCCTGGAGGAACGCCATTTCCTGTAGCGTTGGCAGCACTTGGAAACGGTGATTCAGCGGTATTTTCAACATATACAAACACAGATGCCGATATTAGTTCTTATGGAGCAACGATTGGTTTAACGACTAAAGTTTTTAATGGATTTAATATTGGATTGAATTATTCTTGGGCAAAATTTGATTTTGATCAAGATTCTGATCCTGATTTTGAGGCTGGATTTAATACACCTGAACATAAGGTTAAATTACAATTTGGTAAATCAGAATTGTTTAAAAACTTCGGGTTTAATGTGAACGTGAGATGGCAAGATGAATATTTATGGGAATCTACATTCCTAGATGCAGTAATTGATGCAAGAACAGTTGTTGATGCTCAAATCAACTATAGAGTTCCATCATGGAAATCAACATTTAAGTTAGGTGGCGCTAATTTAACAGGTAAAGAATATTTAAGTGCACCAGGAGTAGGAGCCATCGGGTCTCAGTACTTTATGTCATGGACTATTAATAATTAAACGCAACCGTTATGATAAAAAATAAATTAATATGGATGTTAGGGCTCACAGTAGCCCTAACTTCATGTGATGTAAATAATGATTTAAAAGAGATAACTGCTGAGGAGGTTCTGGAGGTACAGTTAGATCCGGGAAGTGTAGATTTTTCTAATTATATTTCTGTAGGAGCTTCTTTTACGTCTGGTTTTACAGATGGAGCTTTATTTCAAAAAGCACAAGAAAACTCATTTCCTAATATTATGGCAAGTAAGTTTGCTATGGCCAATGGAGGCGAGTTTAATTTACCGCTTATGAAAGATAACATTGGTGGATTCGTTAGTGGAGCAACCGTAGTAGCGCAACCTCGATTTTATTTCGACGGAGCAGGCCCTGCTGTTCTCCCAGCGGTACCAACAACGCAATTAGGTGTTCCTGCTGATAACGCAGCTAGCTTTCATAATTATGGAATTCCAGGAGCAAAAAGTTTTCATCTTTTAGCACCAGGATATGGTAATCCGGCTGGTTTAGCAACAAATCCAGCTACGGCAAACCCGTATTTTGTAAGAATGGCACCAACGCAATCTACTTTAATCGGTGAGATTGTTTCTAAACAACCTACTTTTTTCTCGCTTTCAGAAATTGGCGGAAATGACGTATTAGGATACGCTGTTGCCGGTGGAGCTGCTGATGCGATCACACCTCAAGCTACTTTTGATGCAGCTTTTTCTTATACAGTAGATGCTTTAACCGCTCAAGGAGCTAAAGGAGTGTTGGCAAATGTACCATATATCACCTATTTACCACATTTTACAACGGTACCTTATAATACAATACCTATGGATGCGGCTGGAGCTGCAGCTGTTAATTATGCATTCGGTGCATACAATGCAGGTATACAAGGCGCTTTTGCTTATTTAGTGGCCAATACACCTATGACGCAAGAAATGGCAGATGCAGAAATTGCTAAAAGGACGATTATGTTTTCAGAAGGGGTAAATGCTGTTGTTATTGAAGATGAGAATTTAACTGATTTAACAGGAATAAATGAAAATCTTAAGAATTACAGGCAAGCTACAAGTGAAGATTTACTTGTGTTACCAAGTGCTTCATTTATCGGAACATTAGTTGGAGGAGACGAAAGATATATTAACGGAGTTACGGTTCCGTTAGCAGATAAATGGGTATTAACCGCTGAAGAGGTTCAAGAAATTAAAGATGCTACTGACGGGTATAATGCTACTATTGAGGCAATGGCTCTCGCTAAAGGTTTGGCGTTTGTTGATTTTAACACAGTTTTACAGCAAGCAGCAACTACAGGGTTAACATTTGATGATTATACCATGAGTACAGCCTTAGTTTCAGGCGGATTGGTAAGTTTAGATGGAATTCATTTAACGTCTAGAGGATATGCTTTAATGGCGAATAAAATGCTAGAAGCTCTCGATGCTACCTATGGTTCTAATTTTAGTACTGCAACTAACGGATTAGCAAAAGCAGGAGATTTTCCTACAAACTATTCTCCGAGCTTACAGTAAACGAATTACTTAATAGATCACTAAAAAAGGCGGAAGTATTTACTCCGCCTTTTTTTGGTTATCTGAATCAAGAATGTACTTTTTATACTTCCCGTCTTTATACCGATAGTATATAAACATTGGCATAAGCACAAAAGACATGTAAAATACTCCTAACCCCATTACAACATGTGCTTTAGGGTGCTCTGTGTTTACCAGATAAACTCCGACAATCATCCATACTAAAAAAAGGATGAATAAAATTTTAAGTATTGTTTTCATTTCATAAATTATTATCGGGCTCTTATGACGCAACCGAATTTGATGGTGTTCTGTTGCATAATCAACTGTTTTTTACGTGATCATTGCGAGTCAAACATCGTTAATATCACTGTATCTCTAGTACTAAACAAGTGTTTTGTTGTGTTGCAATGACATTTGTTGTGTTTGAATGAGAGTACTATGGCAGTAATGATCCATCTCCATTAAAAGCATCAGTTGTAAAAGACCTATGTTCCTACAAAAATAGGCTTTAAAAATGATTCTAGAGAAGCATGTGGTCAATTTGGCTAGGATTAAACAATAGCTACGGGATACGATCTGTTATTAGAAAATTCGGAAACATACAATATTTAACAGGTCATAGTATACCCATGGATGTTGAAAATTGATGTTTAGACGTAAGTCGTAATGTATAGTTATATAAAGAATGGATAAATAAAATTTGTACTGTTAGATCCATTTGTAATAGATGTCGTAATGTGATTTTAATAATATACCCATAGCTTGCTCCGCTCATTGAGCAGTGTTATACTACTATTCACAAATTATAATTACCGTAATAAAACGCCCTTTTTCCCTTTCTTGTTCATTAGAAAAAGAAACCATAAAAGACTATGCTTAATTTTTATAAATAAAATAATCATCATTTTCTTTTACCCTAGTTTCATATCGTAATTGGTATAGTTAGTTATAGCGAGGCTGGTTAAAAAACATCAATGAAGATGCTGAAAATGACAATGATTTGTTTAATTTTAGCCTAAAGTATAATGATGTATCGGACGTGACTAAGCGCTTGTATAATGGAAATATCGCTCAAACCAGTTGGAATACACTAAGTGTAAACATTACCAGTAACCCCGTAAGCAATGAATATACCTATAGTTACGATGCGCTAAACAGAATCACCCACGCAGTGGGAGCTGGCACTTCAAATTATGATGTTTCAGGTATTACTTACGACAAAAACGGAAATATCCTAAAACTTGTAAGAAATGGACACACTGAGGTTGATGGTAATGGAGATATCACTGACTTTGGTGTTATGGATGATTTAGTTTATAGTTATGATTTTGGT
Organism: Tenacibaculum profundicola; assembly: GCF_057220795.1. Classification (NCBI taxonomy): domain Bacteria; kingdom Pseudomonadati; phylum Bacteroidota; class Flavobacteriia; order Flavobacteriales; family Flavobacteriaceae; genus Tenacibaculum; species Tenacibaculum profundicola. Next base: position 2,796,746 of record NZ_CM170137.1, read on the forward strand.
AATAAATTAATAGATGTAAAAGATAACTCTGGTAAGGCTACAGGATTTAATGATGGAAATCAGAAAAAAGACTATGTCTATGATGCCAATGGTAACATGACCATTGATACCAACAAAGGAATTACCAACATTACTTACAATCACTTAAACTTGCCTACTAGAGTAACCATAAACGGAAAGTATATTAATTATACCTATGATGCAAGTGGTGTAAAACTTCGTAAAGAGGTTGAGAATACCACAACGAATTATGCAGGGAATTATATTTATAAGAAGACTGCAGGTATTGAAAAACTTGAGTTTTTTAACCATGCAGAAGGTTATGCAAGCCCTGACAATAATGGAAGGTTCAAATATACGTATCAGTATAAAGACCATTTAGGAAACGTTAGACTGTCCTATACTGATGCCAATGGTGATGGAGATATTGATGTTACCAACGATCCAAATACCAATGAAATTGTAGAGGAATCGAATTACTATCCCTTTGGACTTAAACACAAGGGGTATAATAATGTAACTTCATCAATTGCGAATAGCATTGCTCAGAAAATTCAATTTAATAGCAAAGAGTATCAAGATGATTTAGTTGGAGGAGTTAGTTTAGATTGGTATGACTACGGAGCAAGAAATTATGATGCTGCTCTTGGTAGATGGATGAATTTAGACCCATTGGCAGATAAGTTTTATATGCTATCTCCTTACAGTTTTGTTGCTAATACACCAACTTTACTTTTAGACCCAGATGGAAAAGATATTACTTTTAGTTTTGGTTATAACGATGAAGGAGATTTAACGAGTATTAACATATTAGTAACAGGTAAGTTGAAAAATGATTCTAGCAAAAAATTAAGTGCAAAGCAATTAGAAAAAAGAAGACAAAAAATAATCAAAGGAATTAAGGGGATAAAGATTGACGGAGGTAAAGGGGTAAAAGTTAATGTTCATGCCGATATAGAAGTAGCTAATTCTGAAAGTGATATAGATGAAGATGACCATGTTTTTCGTTTGGTAGATAATGTATCTAAAGTACCTGGAGCAAATCACACTAATCCAAAAACAAAAGCTTTAGGAATGGCACCTATGGGAGAAAATGTTGTTTATTTGGATGCTAATAGCTTTACTTCTAGAACTGCTGCCCATGAGTTAGGTCATTCAGCCGGATTACCACATATTAATCAAACAAATGGTAGAACATTGCACCCTGGAACTTATGATTTCTATAGATACATGTATCACAACGGACCAGCATCAGATAGAAACCTATACAAAACTAAAGCATTAAATTTATTAAAGAAAAATTTCACTAATAATGATTTTAGTGGTAATTTGATGCATCAAAGTTCTGCTAGAAATTCAAAAGGTAGATCAGTATCTGGTTATTTAATCAATCAAAGTCAGCTTAACTCAGTTATGTATAAATTTTGGAATGGACAAATTAATAATGGAAAACAAAAATAAATTGAAGCATATTTTATTAATCTTTATAGTTGCTTTTTTCTACTCTTGTGGTACTATAAATAAACTAGAAAATGAGTTTAGAATAGGAATGTCATCTGTTTATAAAGATGATAAATGTACATTAGTTATTAATGGAAAAACTTATTTAGACAACAAGCTAATAATAACTAATGAGAGTTTGGGTATAGATTTAAAAAATGGTTTGTCAATTAAAGCTAAAGAATTGGATATGAAAATATCTTTTCATACGATTTTAGATAAAGATTTAGATTTAGAACGAACTGTAAATTTAGATACAATCTTGACATTAAAAAAAGGTTACAACATACTTATAAGTGCTCGTTATGAAAGTATAAATATAGTTCAACAATCAAAGCCTTTTGTTTTAGATTAGAATTGTACCCCGCAAATTGGCATTTAGCGATAGCGTAATGGAAATAAGTAAAAGGAAATTTAAATAGAAAACGGTACTATAAAAGCCATTTGCAATGGCGAGTACTATAGTTTTAAAATTATAAAGATAAAGCCACAGCAGAGATGTTGTGGTTTTGTTGTCTAAAAGTCGGTTTTTTATTCGTGCAACAAAACAGGCATTGGATATATGGAAGTGGTTAATTTCTTATATTTACATAGATTGATGAAAAAGGACGTTCTTACTAAAAAAAGTTGCAGATTCTGGAAATACAAACTTTGGTTTTAAAGACGGTACAAATTCGGGAAGTGATTATACCTATGATTCGAATGGAAATATGACCATTGATACCAACAAAGGAATTACCAACATTACTTACAATCACTTGAATTTACCAACGAGAGTAACCATAAACGGAAAGTATATTAATTATACCTATGATGCAAGTGGTGTAAAACTTCGTAAAGAGGTTGAGAATACCACAACGAATTATGCAGGGAATTATATTTATAAGAAGACTGCAGGTATTGAAAAACTTGAGTTTTTTAATCATGCAGAAGGTTATGTAAGTCCTGACAATAATGGAAGGTTCAAATATACCTATCAGTATAAAGACCATTTAGGAAACGTTAGACTGTCCTATTCGGATGCCAATGGTGATGGAGATATTGATGTTACCAACGACCCAAATACCAATGAAATTGTAGAGGAATCGAATTATTATCCCTTTGGACTCAAACACAAGGGGTACAATGACAACGTCTCATCCCTTGGGAATGCTACTGCGCAGAAGTTTGGGTATAATGGGAAAGAATTGAATGAAGAATTAGGGCTTGAATGGCACGACTTTGGTGCTAGAAATTATGATGTTTCTTTAGGTAGATGGATGAACCTTGACCCTCTTGCAGAAGAAATGCGTAGACACTCGCCTTATAATTATGCGTTTAATAATCCTGTTTATTTTATTGACCCTGATGGGATGGCGCCTCAAGGTTCAATGTGGGAACCTGATGAAAATGGAGATTTAATATCAGAGTTAGGAGATGATGATAAGTCATTAGCCAAGCATTTGAATATTTCCGTGGAAGAAGCTGGTGCAATGATAAAAAAACAAGGATTACTTAAAGAACCGAGTAATTATGTAGAAGTAACCCCTGCGGATAGCGACACCGTTGTCAAAGGACAAAAGTTGACTGTTGATAATAATATGACTAGGTCTATAAAAAACTCTGATGGTAGGACGACAGATGAAGAGCTTGCAGGAGATAGAACTACAGCTATTAGTGAAAGCGATAAATACAATTGCCATGGCTCATGTAAGGCAGCTGTCAAAGGAGAAGAAATTAATAGTGACACGGCGGTTGCTCCTTCATTAGCTGACCCTATTTTTACTTCAACTTCAAGCAAAGAATACAAAAAAGCGACAACAGAAGTAGACCCTAGTAAAGCTAAGTTTGGAAAAACTGTAATAACTATAGGTAATTCTCATTCAGCTGTTTATTATGGAAGAAGTAAGGGTGGAACGACTTATGTTTATTCTAAAAATGGGAATAAAGTTAAACCAGAAGTATCTAAACTATCAAAAATCATGAAAATCTACAATAAAAATGGAAATCAAAAAGTTAAGTATCATAATTATAATAAGTAGTTTTTTTTGGGGATGTCATAGTACTAAACAAGAAAATAAAATAGAATTGAATTTTTATTATAATGAAAATGTAGTGACTATTAATGAACCGTTAGTCTGTAAAAGAAGTAATAAAACTTATTATTTTGGTGTTTCTAACTCTAAAATAAAGAAAATAAATATAGAGCAATTAGACAGTATTTCGATTCAAAAAGGAGAAGTAATATTAATTTCAAAACCTTTGAAAATATTAGATAGTAATTTTCCTAAAGCAAGTTCATTTTTTTCTATTTCTCAGGATAAAAGAAATATTGAAGGTTATTTAGATTCAGAAAATATATTTTGGTTCGATATTTCGAACAATCCTATGAACATTAATGATTTAATTCTTATCACAAAAGATTTGTTGTTTTCAGAGTGTTCTTGGTAGTAGTCCCCGATGGCGCGCGAATGAGTAATAAAGAGTAATGCTACCGCACGAATCCTTTCGTGTGCGTTAGGTAAGAGTAAGCAAATAGAAATTAAAATTTAAAAATAATAAAGATGAAGCCACAGCAGAGATGTTGTGGTTTTGTTGTCTAAAAGTCGGTTTTTTATTCGTGCAAAAAAACAGGCATTGGATATATGGAAGTGGTTAATTTCTTATATTTACATAGATTGATGAAAAAGGACGTTCTTACTAAAAAAAGTTGCAGATATTGGAAATACAAACTTTGGTTTTAAAGATGTCGATAATACAGTTGATTTTGTGTATGACGATAACGGAAATATGACCATTGATACCAACAAAGGAATTACCAACATTACTTACAATCACTTAAACTTGCCTACTAGAGTAACGATTGGAGGTAAGTATATTAATTATACCTATGATGCAAGTGGTGTAAAACTTCGTAAAGAGGTTGAGAATACCACAACGAATTATGCAGGGAATTATATTTATAAGAAGACTGCAGGTATTGAAAAACTTGAGTTTTTTAATCATGCAGAAGGTTATGCAAGCCCTGACAATAATGGAAGGTTCAAATATACGTATCAGTATAAAGACCATTTAGGAAAGGTACGATTATCATACACAGATAATAACAAAGACGGCGTTATTACTGCAAGTACAGAGATTATAGAAGAATCAAACTACTATCCTTTTGGTCTGAAACACAAGGGGTACAATGAAAACGTCTCTTCCCTCGGAAATAGTACGGCGCAGAAGTTTAAATACAATGGTGTGGAGTTTGAAGAATCTCTAGAGTTGAATTTATACGAAATGGATGTTAGGAGTTATGACCCTGCTATAGCCCGTTGGACTTCAATTGATCCAGTAATTCATCATTCAAAATCTACTTATAACGCTTTTGATAACAACCCTGTTTATTTTGCAGATCCATCTGGTGCAGACTCTATTTATAATAGTAAAACAGGTACGTACGTAATAAATGGAAAAACAGTTACATTTGATAAAGCTCTTGCTTATGCTAACAGTGGAGGTAATGCTGATGGGAGTAATAACAATAAACCTGACAGTATAAATAATGATGATGAAAAAGAAGCACAAAGTATAGCAGACGATCTTAATAGAATATTTAAGAATAAATTTGGAAAAACTCCTTTTTCAATTGAAAAATCTACTAGATTAGAACATAAGTGGACATTTTCTCATTTCTTCTTTGGTGGGGACCCAGAATATGTAAAAATAGAAACTTATAAAATTGTTGGAAGTATGGGGTTTGATTGGGATCAGCACTATTATGTAAGAATGCTAAAAGACATAATAGATGCTAAATCAGATATTTTACTTGATATCATTCCTGATAAGTCAAATTACGATGGAGCTACAGGACATGGTTTAATGAGTGATTGGGCTGGAGGGCATACAGAATCCTTTCAACTAGTAGTCTTATCTGATCTTTTGAAGATATATTCTGGATCTTCAGATCATTCATTAGGAGGTGTGGCATTACATGAATTATTGAGGCATATTCATCCAGATGGAGATATTCACCCTGACGCTAATGATATGCGTAAATATTTCAATTTGGAAACAGGAACGCCTCACCAAGGTATTAGAACAAGAAGTAATATGTCTATCAGAAGAGTAAATAAGGATAACTATAAACTAAACAAAAAGAAATAATGGAATATAAATATTTGTGTCATATTGTATGTTTTGTTTTATTGCTTTCTTCATGTAATCAGGCAAATAAAAAAGACATTTCATGTCAGTTATTTGATACTGAAAATTTGAATCAAGAGATAAAAACAGTCAATGATTTAACTTACCAAGGTTTTAATCCAGTAGAAGGAAATATTCATTTGCTTGAAAAGAAGTGTGGGGATACAGTTATGCATTTACAAATAGATTCAGAATTTAATGATTTAAGATGTAAAATATGGACTATAAAAATTGATTCTATTAATATAGAGAGTGTTAGTGCTTTTTTATTAAAATATAACTTACACATGACAAGCAGTAGGTGTTATTCATATACTGAGAGTAGCTCTTGTCAATTCTCAGTTTTTAACCCAAAAAATAATAAAGTATATATATGTGAGGCTTATATACAAGAAAATACACCAATATTAAAGGTAATATACTTTATACCTCGATAAGTATATATATTAAATGGTTTATATCTAAATTTATCTGAAGATAATTTCAGAAAAAAATAATTAGATTTCTAATCTAAAAAATAAATTAAAAACTGTCCACCCCCGCCCCAGCTGGCGCGCGAATGACAAAGTAAGGCTACCCCCAGCTGGCGCGCGAATGACAAAGTAATTGCTACCGCTCGTGTCCTCACGAGTGGCGGGTAAGAGTAAGCGGTTACAATGATCAGTTTTCAATGATCAGTTGTCAGTTGTCGATGATCCCCCCGCCCCTGATTTCCATGATAAAAACAAGTAATAGTTAATAAAATTTAGCCCCTGCTACCGCACGAATCCTTTCGTGTGCGTTAGGTAAGAGTAAGCAACTAGAAATTATAATTTAAAAATAATAAAGATGAAACCACAGCAGAGATGTTGTGGTTTTGTTGTCTAAAAGTTGGTTTTTTATTCGTGCAAAAAAACAGGCATTAGATATATGGAAGGGGTTAATTTCTTATATTTACATAGATTGATGAAAAAGGACGTTCTTACTAAAAAAAGTCGCAGATTCTGGAAATACAAACTTTGGTTTTAAAGATGTCGATAATACAGTTGATTTTGTCTATGATGCCAATGGTAATATGACCATTGATAGAAACAAGGGAATCACAGAGATTACATATAATCATTTAAACTTGCCTACTAGAGTAACCATAAACGGAAAGTATATTAATTATACCTATGATGCAAGTGGTGTAAAACTTCGTAAAGAGGTTGAGAATACCACAACGAATTATGCAGGGAATTATATTTATAAGAAGACTGCAGATATTGAAAAACTTGAGTTTTTTAATCATGCAGAAGGTTATGCAAGCCCTGACAATAATGGAGTTTTCAAATATACCTATCAGTATAAAGACCATTTAGGAAACGTTAGACTGTCCTATTCGGATGCCAATGGTGATGGAGATATTGATGTTACCAACGATCCGAGTACCAATGAAATTGTAGAGGAAAGCAATTACTATCCTTTTGGACTCAAACATAAAGGGTATAATAACGTGGTTTCTTCGAATGGAAATTCTACCGCGCAGAAATTTGGTTTTGGTGGAAAAGAGTTATCAGAAGAACTCGGATTGAACACAATGGATTTTGGAGCAAGAAATTATGATGCATCTTTAGGACGTTGGTTTAATATAGACATGAAAGCAGAAGCTTATTATCCTGTTACTCCGTATCAATATGTTTTAAATAATCCAGTTGTACACGTTGACCATAATGGTCAATGGACAGTAACTAGGCACTATAATATGACTTATCAATATTTAGCTGCGGCAGGTATTGGTAAAAAGCAAGCAGATATGATTGCTCATTATTCTTCTGTATATGCTGACAATCCAGGAGATGATAATCTATCAATGAATAATAAAGTGCACCCTTTTGGGAATAAATTTTATCGAGCACATATGGGATATGATTATTCAGGGACAGCAAATTCTCAAGTATTAAAATACCAAAGAGGGGTTGATGATTATAATTATAATATATGGCATACCATGCGCTCACCTTGGGAAAAACAAACTAATGATGTTTCAGAAGGAGAAGCAATGCAAAGAGGTTTAGAATTTGGTTGGAGTAAGGTTTTTGAATCAGCGGAGGCGGGAGATTTGAATAGTCTTAAAAAGAACAGTAAGGGAATTCAGGCATTAGGTCAGGGACTACATGCATTACAAGATGCTTTTGCTCATAAGGGAAATGGAGATTCTGTAGGGTTAAAGCATATTTATAATGATATAACAGGAGACCTTACAGATGCCAAAGCTATAACTCAAACGGCTGTAACAGTTCATAATCTATTGAATGAAAATTGGGGAGCTTTAGATAAAACAGGAGTAAAATTATCTAATACCCAAGGAATGACTTCAAAGCAATTTTCTCAAGTCATATCTCAAGCTTTAAAATATTTAAAACAAAAAAATAAAGAAGATGAAAAATAAAAAACTTATTTCAAGAGGATTAATTATACTTCTAGGTATAATATTGTTAATTGTGTCCTTCATCACTTTTGTTTCTTTATATGCTGTTGGTCATGAGGTGAGCATAAAAAATATTGAAACTTTAGTCGTTTTTATTTTAATATTTCTGCATTTCATATCTGGTTCATTACTATTACTAGAAGTATTTGCTGTAAATAAAAAAATTGATTTAAGAAAAATAATTATTCTATTTCTATTCCTTACCTTATTTTCTTTTATTTATATGTTATATGAATTTTCTGATATTAAAACAGAAAGTGCAATAGATTATATTTCATTATTAATTATTATTATTTCAATTATTAACATTAAAGTATTATTTGATTTTATTAAAATGAGAAAGGTTACTTAAGGGCCCCGCTGCCGCACGATTGTATCGTGTGTTTAGTGTAAAATATAAGCCACAAGCATTAAAATGTTTGTGGTTTTTTATTGTTACATAGCCCCCTGCTCGTCCTAGTATGTCCGAGTAAGGCTACTGCTAGTTTTTATAACTAGTAGCGGGTATGAGTAAGAAATAGAAATTAAATTTTAAAAATAATAAAGATGAAGCCACGTTATGAGTAATTATAGCGTGGTTTTTTATTTGTAAGCTTGTTGAGTTTTATAGTCACGTAAACACATATCAATAAAATCAAAAATATACTTCTTCTTCTCTTCCGATAAATTAGAAATATCTTCAATACGCTGTAAAACTTCTTTATCCTTTACCAAAACAGAAGTATCTCCAGCAAGAAAGTCAAGAGAAACATTAAGAGCTTGTGCAAGATTTTTGGCAATGTCAATCGACGGTGTACGCTCGTTACGTTCGTATCTTCCAATAATAGCAGACGAAGTACCAATCATAGAAGCTAAATCTTCACCCCCTGCTGGCGCGCGAATGACAAAGTAATTGCTACCGCTCGTGTCCTCACGAGTGGCGGGTAAGAGTAAGCGGTTACAATGATCAGTTTTCAGTTGTCGGTGATCCCCCCGCCCCTGATTTCCATGATAAAAACAAGTAATAGTTAATAAAATTTAGCCCCTGCTACCGCACGAATCCTTTCGTGTGCGTTAGGTAAGAGTAAGCAAATAGAAATTATAATTTAAAAATAATAAAGATGAAACCACAGCAGAGATGTTGTGGTTTTGTTGTCTAAAAGTTGGTTTTTTATTCGTGCAAAAAAACAGGCATTAGATATATGGTAGTGGTTAATTTCTTATATTTACATAGATTGATGAAAAAGGACGTTCTTACTAAAAAAAGTTGCAGATATTGGAAATACAAACTTTGGTTTTAAAGATGTCGATAATACAGTTGATTTTGTCTATGATGCCAATGGAAATATGACCATTGATACCAACAAAGGAATTACCAACATTACTTACAATCACTTGAATTTACCTACGAGAGTAACCATAAACGGAAAGTATATTAATTATACCTATGATGCAAGTGGTGTAAAACTTCGTAAAGAGGTTGAGAATACCACAACGAATTATGCAGGGAATTATATTTATAAGAAGACTGCAGGTATTGAAAAACTTGAGTTTTTTAATCATGCAGAAGGTTATGTAAGTCCTGACAATAATGGAAGGTTCAAATATACCTATCAGTATAAAGACCATTTAGGAAACGTTCGACTGTCCTATACTGATGCCAATGGTGATGGAGATATTGATGTTACCAACGATCCGAATACCAATGAAATTGTAGAGGAAAGCAATTACTACCCCTTTGGACTTAAACACAAGGGGTACAATAACAACATCTCATCCCTTGGAAATAGTACTGCACAGAAGAAAGGTTTTGCGAATGAAGAGTTAGAAGAGGAACTAGGAAAAAACACAATTGCTTATCAATGGAGAGATTATGATCCAGCAATTGGACGATTTAATAAGATTGACAGGTTTGCTGAGAAGTATTACTCTATTTCAAGTTATAGTTTTACAGCAAATAATCCTATAAGGTTTGTTGATGTAAAAGGCGATTACATTACAGTTGGCATAGAAGATGAAAATGGAAATGAATACTCTGTTTTATATGAAGACGGAAAAGCCTATCATTATAGCAAGGATAAAAATGGGAAGATCACAAGAGGAAAAGAATATGATGGTAAGTTTGCTAAAAAAGATAAGAATGGGAAGATTACAGGATATAAAGGAACTTTAGGAAAGACTGTAAGCTCTTTGAATAAATTAAGAGACAGATCAAAAACTGCACGAGGTCTTATTTCATCTCTTCAGGAATCCAAGTATAATACAGATATTAACACAAGTAATTCTACGATAAATAGCGTCAGAGTTGATTTGGAAAAAAATGGTAGGTATGGTGTCCTAAATAACAATGCCTATTTTTGGCAAGCTATGGAAGACGGTAATTTAGTTGATTATGCTCCTTTTAATAAGGTTGGAAGTAATACCAGAGTAAATTGGAATCCTTCAACAGGGATTATTGGTTTAGGTCATGAACTAGGGCATGCGTTTGATGCTATACATGGGTTGCTTGATTCTAGACGGGTAAAATTTAATGGAGGGCTAGAAGAGATTAGAGAAATCAGAGGTACTTATTATGAAAACATGATTAGAAAAGATTTAGGAAAACGTTTACGAAAAAGATATACAGATCATGGTCCTAAATTAATAGATAATAATAAGAATCCTTTATTTTATATTAATATATATCCGACTATATTTATGGGATTAAATTTTTAATTATGACTAATAGATGTTTTTTTTACATTATAATTTTTGTATTGATTAGTTGTTCTTCTTATAAAATTACAAAAGAAGTTAAAATTACTGAACTTGATTTCAAGAACTGCTATGAAAACACAAAGGGTTATGATACCATTTTGATAACAATACCTAATAAATTTGATTTATCAAAAGTTGGAAAACATGGTTTTTGCGAATTTCGATTTAAATACAAAGAAGGTGCTTTTATTTATGTTTCTAGCGATATCTATAATGGATCTTCTTTAAATTATGAAAACTTATATGAAATAGGGGTCACTTCATATTCAAAAAACAGAAAAGATAATTTCCAAGATACGATAAAAAACTATGGTAAAAATAATCATTCTCTTTACTGGTTAGAATATATATTAGGAGATGTTTGTATAGGATATGTTAACGTATCTAAAGAGCGCAAAGAAGAATTTGATAAGGCAATTGCCTCTATAATTAGAAATTAAATTAATAATCATTAGTGTCCGATAAAAAAAACCCGCTAATTGACATTTAGCTTTAGCGTAATGGCAATTAGTTAAAGGAAATTTAAATAGAAAAGGTACTATGAGAGCCATTTGCAATGGCGAGTACTATACTTTAAAAATAGACATATAGCCACGTTATAAATTTTATAGCGTGGTTTTTTATTTGGCTAATTTTTGGGTAAGGTCAGCTTTAAGGACAAAGGCAGAAAGAAAGCCCCTGATGCTCCTAGTATGTCTGAGTAAGGCTACTGCTAGTTTTCATAACTAGTAGCGGGTATGAGTAAGTAACTAGAAATTAAATTTTAAAAATAGATATAGCCACGTTATAATTGATTATAGCGTGGTTTTTTTATGCAATAGATTTAATTTTTACAGCCTTAATAAGGTTGTCAATAACATATAGAAGATGTACTTTATCTTCTTCAGGAAGATGCTCTATATCTTCTAAACGTTTTAAGGTCTCTTTGTTGTAGTTTGAAAATTGACCTTGACCTACTAAATAATCTAGTGAAACATCAAACACTTTAGAGATTTTTAATAAAATATCAATAGATGGCATATTAGTGTTACGTTCATAATTACCAATCATAACACGAGAAGAATTTACCCCTGCTCGTCCTAGTATGTCCGAGTAAGGCTACTGCTAGTTTTTATAACTAGTAGCGGGTATGAGTAAGAAATAGAAATTAAATTTTAAAAATAATAAAGATGAAGCCACGTTATGAGTAATTATAGCGTGGTTTTTTATTTGTAAGCTTGTTGAGTTTTATAGTCACGTAAACACATATCAATAAAATCAAAAATATACTTCTTCTTCTCTTCCGATAAATTAGAAATATCTTCAATACGCTGTAAAACTTCTTTATCCTTTACCAAAACAGAAGTATCTCCAGCAAGAAAGTCAAGAGAAACATTAAGAGCTTGTGCAAGATTTTTGGCAATGTCAATCGACGGTGTACGCTCGTTACGTTCGTATCTTCCAATAATAGCAGACGAAGTACCAATCATAGAAGCTAAATCTTCACCCCCAGCTGGCGCGCGAATGACAAAGTAATTGCTACCGCTCGTGTCCTCACGAGTGGCGGGTAAGAGTAAGCGGTTACAATGATCAGTTGTCAGTTGTCGATGATCCCCCCGCCCCTGATTTCCATGATAAAAACAAGTAATAGTTAATAAAATTTAGCCCCTGCTACCGCACGAATCCTTTCGTGTGCGTTAGGTAAGAGTAAGCAACTAGAAATTATAATTTAAAAATAATAAAGATGAAACCACAGCAGCGATGTTGTGGTTTTGTTGTCTAAAAGTTGGTTAATTATTCGTGCAACAAAACAGGCATTGGATATATGGAAGTGGTTAATTTCTTATATTTACATAGATTGATGAAAAAGGACGTTCTTACTAAAAAAAGTCGCAGATTCTGGAAATACAAACTTTGGTTTTAAAGACGGTACAAATTCGGGAAGTGATTATACCTATGATTCGAATGGAAATATGACCATTGATAGAAACAAGGGAATCACAGAGATTACATATAATCACTTAAACTTACCAACGAGAGTAACCATAAACGGAAAGTATATTAATTATACCTATGATGCAAGTGGTGTAAAACTTCGTAAAGAGGTTGAGAATACCACAACGAATTATGCAGGGAATTATATTTATAAGAAGACTGCAGGTATTGAAAAACTTGAGTTTTTTAACCATGCAGAAGGTTATGCAAGCCCTGACAATAATGGAGTTTTCAAATATACGTATCAGTATAAAGACCATTTAGGAAACGTTAGACTGTCTTACTCGGATGCCAATGGTGACGGGGATATTGATGTTACCAACGATCCGAGTACCAATGAAATAGTTGAAGAATCGAATTACTATCCTTTTGGACTGAAACACAAAGGGTACAATAACAACGTCTCATCCCTTGGAAATAGCACTGCGCAGAAGTTTGGGTACAATGGAAAAGAACTAAACGAAGAACTTGGTTTAGATTGGTATGATGTAACTGCTCGTAACTATGACCCTGCTTTAGGACGTTGGATGAACCTTGACTCATTAGCAGAACAGATGAGAAGGCACTCGCCATATAATTATGCGTTTGACAATCCTGTTTACTTTATTGATCCTGACGGGATGGCACCAATGGGACCTGGTGATGATTTACTTAAAGCAGCAAAAAAAGCAGGTGGAAAAATAGTTAACTCTGTTATGAACTTTATTTCAACTGTTTCTGGGGCAAAAGAAAACCTAGATAAAATTGGAGGAAAAGAATCAGTATCTAGAAATGATGATAGTTTTGGTAATGATAAAACAGATGCTGCTATAGAGTTATCTGAAACTGTAAAAGAAAACGGAGGAACCGCATTAACAGGAGCATTATACGTAGCGGGTAGTGAACTTGATGAAAAAGGAGATCAAGCAGAAACAGGAGCTTTAGCTTTAGCTCCAGTAACAGGCGGTACTTCACTTGAAGCCTTACCTGTTGCTGAAGGGATGCAGATTGTAGGTAAAAGTATGAAAGCCGTAGCTATGTATATTCACGGAGACAATAAAGAGGCAGCTAAAGAAGTAGGTAGTATTGCTATAAATGCTGTTGTTGGAAAATTGGGAGATAAAGCTATAAGTAAATCTATAGATGTCGGTACATTTAAAACAGGTACAAATGGGACATTAACTAAAGAAGCTACGAAGCAAAAGAATACCCATACTACAGTGTTTGGAGCATTAGGTAAAATGGTAGATAAAGCATATAATTACTTTTTTGAGAAATAAAATTAATATGATATGGATGATAAAACTTTAATAGGGCTAGCCTTAATTTTTTCAGGAACCTTAGTAGCTTTGATTATGGCTTATAATAAAGAGAAAAAAAGTGAAAGTGTTTTAGGAAAGACAAGTAAAATGAATGGATGGGGGTTAGCTATTTTACTTATTATTTTAGGAATAATTACTTTTTTTAAGTGAAAATAGTATCTATTTCATAATAAAAAAGGATATGTAATAAACATATCCTTTTTTATTGTTTTAGTATATTTAGATAGTATTTGTTTTAATTGTTCTGCTAGCGAAGTAATAAATAAATAAACCTACAGTTAAGATTAAAAACTCTATAAAAAGATCTTTAAAGGACTCACTATTACTACTAGCAAAAAGTTTAATGACTTTACCTAAAAAAGATAGCCCTGATCCAATAATAAGAATTAATGACCAAATTTTAATACTAAGCTTAGCGTATTTATTTTCTTTTATAATTAATGCAAGTATTACAACTTGTATAATAATGGTAATAAGAGTAATCGTTTTTTGCAATAGAAAAAGAAGATATAAATTCCAAAGAGATAATATCACTAATAAAGTTATTATAAATAACTTGAAAGTTTGATTTTTAAAAATAGATTTCTGCATTTACTTTTTTTTATTGCGCTAATTTTTGAACTTTACGTTTAGTAATAAAAGCATCAATAAGTTGTTTAATGGTGCTTTTGTCATCTTCGTTCATTTGTTCAACTTCTTTAAACCGTTGTAGTAGTTCAATATCATTAAGAGAACCTTCGGCTTTTTCTTCTAGTGTGCCATTTACAATATAGTCAATAGTAACACCAAATACATCAGCTAAACGTTTTAAAACATCGGCAGGAAGCTGTACACCTTTAATCTCATATCTACTCATTTGTGGATATGATACTTCAATTTTAGTAGCTAAATCATTTTGAGAAAAGTTAGCTTTTTTACGAAGTTCTTGTATGCGCTGTCCTAAAGTCATCAATCAAATACGATATTATTTATCACAAAAATAGCAAATAAGATGTTTAAAATGTAGTTGTTAGATGCTTATTATTAATAATTAGTTATCAGTTGTCGGTGATCCCCAGCTGGCGCGCGAATGACAAAGTAATTGCTACCGCTCGTGTCCTCACGAGTGGCGGGTAAGAGTAAGCGGTTACAATGATCAGTTTTCAATGATCAGTTGTCAGTTGTCGGTGATCCCCAGCTGGCGCGCGAATGACAAAGTAATTGCTACCGCTCGTGTCCTCACGAGTGGCGGGTAAGAGTAAGCGGTTACAATGATCAGTTTTCAATGATCAGTTGTCAGTTGTCGGTGATCCCCAGCTGGTGCGCGAATGACAAAGTAATTGCTACCGCTCGTGTCCTCACGAGTGGCGGGTAAGAGTAAGCGGTTACAATGATCAGTTTTCAGTTTTCAGTTTTCAATGATCAGTTGTCAGTTGTCGATGATCCCCCGCCCCTGATTTCCATGATAAAAACAAGTAATAGTTAATAAAATTTAGCCCCTGCTACCGCACGAATCCTTTCGTGTGCGTTAGGTAAGAGTAAGAAATAGAAATTAAATTTTAAAAATAATAAAGATGAAGCCACGTTATGAGTAATTATAGCGTGGTTTTTTATTTGTAAGCTTGTTGAGTTTTATAGTCACGTAAACACATATCAATAAAATCAAAAATATACTTCTTCTTCTCTTCCGATAAATTAGAAATATCTTCAATACGCTGTAAAACTTCTTTATCCTTTACCAAAACAGAAGTATCTCCAGCAAGAAAGTCAAGAGAAACATTAAGAGCTTGTGCAAGATTTTTGGCAATGTCAATCGACGGTGTACGCTCGTTACGTTCGTATCTTCCAATAATAGAAGACGAAGTACCAATCATAGAAGCTAAATCTTCACCCCCAGCTGGCGCGCGAATGACAAAGTAAGGCTACCGCTCGTGTCCTCACGAGTGGCGGGTAAGAGTAAGCGGTTACAATGATCAGTTTTCAGTTTTCAATGATCAGTTGTCAGTTGTCGGTGATCCCCCCGCCCCTGATTTCCATGATAAAAACAAGTAATAGTTAATAAAATTTAGCCCCTGCTACCGCACGAATCCTTTCGTGTGCGTTAGGTAAGAGTAAGCAAATAGAAATTATAATTTAAAAATAATAAAGATGAAACCACAGCAGTGATGTTGTGGTTTTGTTGTCTAAAAGTCGGTTTTTTATTCGTGCAAAAAAACAGGCATTGGATATATGGAAGTGGTTAATTTCTTATATTTACATAGATTGATGAAAAAGGACGTTCTTACTAAAAAAATTGCAGATTCTGGAAATACAAACTTTGGTTTTAAAGACGGTACAAATTCGGGAAGTGATTATACCTATGATTCGAATGGAAATATGACCATTGATAGAAACAAGGGAATCACAGAGATTACATATAATCACTTAAACTTACCGACTAGAGTAACGATTGGAGGTAAGTATATTAATTATACCTATGATGCAAGTGGTGTAAAACTTCGTAAAGAGGTTGAGAATACCACAACGAATTATGCAGGGAATTATATTTATAAGAAGACTGCAGATATTGAAAAACTTGAGTTTTTTAATCATGCAGAAGGTTATGCAAGCCCTGACAATAATGGAGTTTTCAAATATACCTATCAGTATAAAGACCATTTAGGAAACGTTAGACTGTCCTATTCGGATGCCAATGGTGATGGAGATATTGATGTTACCAACGACCCAAATACCAATGAAATTGTAGAGGAATCGAATTACTATCCCTTTGGACTCAAACACAAAGGATACAATACTAACGTATCATCCCTAGGAAACGCTACTGCGCAGAAGTTCGGATATAACGGAATCGAGTTAGAAGAATCTTTAGGTCTTGACTTATATGAAATGGATGTTCGTAGTTATGATCCAGCAATTGCACGTTGGACTTCTATTGATCCTGTTACGCATCACTCGATGAGTACCTATACTGCTTTTGATAATAATCCAGTTTATTGGGCTGACCCGAGTGGAGCTGATGGTCAAACTATTTATGATTTTGATGGCAATGCATGGAATGTTGATTGTGAAAATGGGGAATGTGGAAATGAAAGGAGAGCTGATGAGAATAATAATAAATCAAATGAAAATACTCCTTCTCAAGAGAAAAAGCGATTTGTAACGTCTCAGACAACTGTTCAAGGTTATGTCGATTTTGAACCAGATAAAGATGCAAGAGGAAATGAACTTTCAGTAGGTAAACAGATAATAATCGAAACAATAAAGCAAACCAATAAATTTTTAATAATGAGCCCCGTTGGGAAATCTACATTTTTATATGAGAGCATAGAAAAAACTATAAAAACGGTATTATCTTCGGATGGTTCTATGATAACTTCAACACTAACTACTGTAAAAAAGTCTGGTTCTCATTATAATAAGTTAACCATGACAGAAGACCCTATAACTACAGCTTTAAATATGTCGGACTTATCAGGCTACCATTTAAATACTTTAAATGTTTTAACAAATGAATTAAATGTTGCAAACAAATCATTTGCAGCTTCTTATAGGGATATGGTTTTAACATGGGGCCCATTTTTTGGAGGAGCTACATTTAGCGATATAGTGTCATGGGGAGCAGGTGGATTTAAGGTGCATGCAATGCCTGTGGTTGGAGTAGCAGCAGCAGCTACATGGGCAAGTATAAACTCAACAAATCCATCTCAAATGAGATTGCATCTGTATTATGGTCATCAAAAAAAACATGCTAGTCCTTTTAGCATTTTTAAAAAATAGTAGAATGAAGAAGTTAATTTTGTACTTAGTTTTAATAATATCATCTATAATTATTACTATATATATCACCGATAAAAAAGAATATGCAGATTTATGCAAAGAAGACAAGTTTTATTCAATTTATAATGTACTGGAAGAAAGAGTTAAAAGAGGACTTCCTGTAATTAATCAAAAATTATATGTAGTAAAGAGTAATAGTCAGAATTCTTCTATTAACTATAGTTTAAAAAGTGAATATAGTAATTTACCTATAGAGGCAAATTACTACTGCTTTTCTAGTTCGGAAGAATTAAAATTTAAGTCTGAAGACGGTTTTATATTAGTTGTGCAGTATTACTTTAAAAATAAGAACGTTAGGTTTGTTTTACAAGATACTGAAGGAGATGTTAGGTTTTTAGATAGTAAAGAGGCTTATTCCTTTTTTAGAAAAAATAAATATCTTAGTCTTTTTCAATCTAAATTTTTTTATAACGATACGCTATAGCCCCTGCTCGTCCTAGTATGTCCGAGTAAGGCTACTGCTAGTTTTTATAACTAGTAGCGGGTATGAGTAAGAAATAGAAATTAAATTTTAAAAATAATAAAGATGAAG
Source organism: Tenacibaculum profundicola (assembly GCF_057220795.1). NCBI lineage: Bacteria > Pseudomonadati > Bacteroidota > Flavobacteriia > Flavobacteriales > Flavobacteriaceae > Tenacibaculum > Tenacibaculum profundicola. The sequence goes on from NZ_CM170137.1 coordinate 2,815,224, forward strand.
CCACGTTATGAGTAATTATAGCGTGGTTTTTTATTTGTAAGCTTGTTGAGTTTTATAGTCACGTAAATACATATCAATAAAATCAAAAATATACTTCTTCTTCTCTTCCGATAAATTAGAAATATCTTCAATACGCTGTAAAACTTCTTTATCCTTTACCAAAACAGAAGTATCTCCAGCAAGAAAGTCAAGAGAAACATTAAGAGCTTGTGCAAGATTTTTGGCAATGTCAATCGACGGTGTACGCTCGTTACGTTCGTATCTTCCAATAATAGCAGACGAAGTACCAATCATAGAAGCTAAATCTTCACCCCCAGCTGGCGCGCGAATGACAAAGTAATTGCTACCGCTCGTGTCCTCACGAGTGGCGGGTAAGAGTAAGCGGTTACAATGATCAGTTTTCAGTTTTCAGTTTTCAATGATCAGTTGTCAGTTGTCGATGATCCCCCCGCCCCTGATTTCCATGATAAAAACAAGTAATAGTTAATAAAATTTAGCCCCTACTACCGCACGAATCCTTTCGTGTGGTTGAATAAGAGTAAGCAACTAGAAATTAAAATTTAAAAATAATAAAGATGAAGCCACAGCAGCGATGTTGTGGTTTTGTTGTCTAAAAGTTGGTTTTTTATTCGTGCAAAAAAACAGGCATTAGATATATGGAAGTGGTTAATTTCTTATATTTACATAGATTGATGAAAAAGGACGTTCTTACTAAAAAAAGTTACAGACTCTGGAAATACAAACTTTGGTTTTAAAGATGTCGATAATACAGTTGATTTTGTGTATGACGATAACGGAAATATGACCATTGACAGAAACAAGGGAATCACAGAGATTACATACAATCACTTAAACTTACCGACTAGAGTAACGATTGGAGGTAAGTATATTAATTATACCTATGATGCAAGTGGTGTAAAACTTCGTAAAGAGGTTGAGAATACCACAACGAATTATGCAGGGAATTATATTTATAAGAAGACTGCAGGTATTGAAAAACTTGAGTTTTTTAACCATGCAGAAGGTTATGCAAGCCCTGACAATAATGGAAGGTTCAAATATACGTATCAGTATAAAGACCATTTAGGAAACGTTAGACTGTCTTACTCGGATGCCAATGGTGACGGGGATATTGATGTTACCAACGATCCGAGTACCAATGAAATTGTAGAGGAAAGCAATTACTATCCTTTTGGACTGAAACACAAAGGATATAATAACAACATTTCTTCACTCGGAAACGCTACTGCGCAGAAGTTTGGGTATAATGGTAAAGAACTTAATGAGGAACTAGGAATCCAATGGCATGACTTTGGTGCTAGAAATTATGATGCTACTCTTGGTAGATGGATGAATTTAGACCCACTTGCTGAAGAAATGCGTAGACACTCGCCTTATAATTATGCGTTTAATAATCCTATTTTCTTTATTGACCCAGATGGAATGGCTCCTCAAGGTTCAATGTGGGAACCAGATGAAAATGGAGATCTTATTGCCGAATTAGGTGATAATCACAAATCTTTGGCAAAACATTTGAATATTTCTGAGGATGCAGCAAAGGTTATGATTGACAAACAAGGATTACAAAAAGAACCGAGTAATTATGTGGAAAGAAACCCTAGTGATAGCGACACAGTTGTAGAAGGAGAAAAGTTGACTGTTGATAATAATATGACTAGGTCTATAAAAAATTCTGATGGTAGGACGACAGATCAACAATCAGAAGGAGATAAGAGTATACCAATAGATAAAGGAGACTTATATAATTGTCATGGTTCATGTAAAGCAGCAGTGGAAGGAAAAGAAATAAATACTGAAACTGCTAGAGGGCCATCATTAGCTAATCCAATCTTTCCGTCAAGCTCTGGTAAGGAATATAAAAACTCCACGAATGAAGTTAATGCTAGTAAAGCTAAATTTGGTAAAACTGTTGTTACAATAGGGACATCTCATTCAGCTGTTTTTTATGGTAAAAGTAAAGATGGAACTATTTATGTTTACTCAAAGAATGGGCATACCGTAAAACCTGGAGTATATAAATTATCAAAAATCAATAAAATTTATAACAAGAATGGAAATCAAAAAATTAAGTACCATAATTATAGTAAGTAGTTTTTTATTCTGTTGTGGTCAAAAGAATAATGAGTATAATATTAATTTGATTTTTCAGTTTGAGAACGATAGAGTAATTTTTGAAGAACCTTCAATTTGTTTAAGACAAGAGGAAACTCTATACTTTGGAATATCTAAAAAGGAATGTGATAAATTTGATATAAAGAAATTGCAAAAAGTTGTAATTAAAAAGAATAACCACGTTATCATCAATGCCGAACCAATAGATATATTAAGTAGTAATTTTCCAGATTCAGATTCATTTGTTTCTGTTGATAATTATCGAAATACTATTGGAGATTATGTTACTAACAACAATTTAGTATGGTTTATTGTACATAATAATCCCAATAATGACAACAGGGTATCTTTATTTAAAAAGAATTTGAATATGGAAATATGTTCGTGGTGATCCCCGCTAATTGACATTTAACTTTGGTGTAATGACAATTAGTTAAAGGAAATTTAAATAGAAAACGGTGCTATAAAAGCCATTTGTAATGGCGAGTAGTATAGTTTTAAAATAATAAAGATAGAGCCACGTTATAAGTTTTTATAGCGTGGTTTTTTTGTGTTTTAAAGAGAAGCTACATTTTTATTAAAGAAGTCCTTAAACTTCTTTTTGGTAAGCATAGTATCAATGATTTTAAGAACTGTAGATTTATCTTCCCCTGCTGGCGCGCGAATGACAAAGTAATTGCTACCGCTCGTGTCCTCACGAGTGGCGGGTAAGAGTAAGCGGTTACAATTATCAGTTTTCAATTATCAGTTGTCAGTTGTCGGTGATCCCCAGCTGGTGCGCGAATGACAAAGTAATTGCTACCGCTCGTGTCCTCACGAGTGGCGGGTAAGAGTAAGCGGTTACAATGATCAGTTTTCAGTTTTCAGTTTTCAATGATCAGTTGTCAGTTGTCGATGATCCCCCCTCCCCTGATTTCCATGATAAAAACAAGTAATAGTTAATAAAATTTAGCCCCTGCTACCGCACGAATCCTTTCGTGTGCGTTAGGTAAGAGTAAGCAACTAGAAATTATAATTTAAAAATAATAAAGATGAAACCACAACAGTGATGTTGTGGTTTTGTTGTCTAAAAGTCGGTTTTTTATGTACAAAAGAACAGGCATTAGATATATGGAAGTGGTTAATTTCTTACATTTACATAGATTGATGAAAAAGGACGTTCTTACTAAAAAAAGTTGCAGATATTGGAAATACAAACTTTGGTTTTAAAGATGTCGATAATACAGTTGATTTTGTGTATGATGATAACGGTAATATGACCATTGATAGAAACAAGGGAATCACAGAGATTACATATAATCACTTAAACTTACCGACTAGAGTAACTATTGGAGGTAAGTATATTAATTATACCTATGATGCAAGTGGTGTAAAACTTCGTAAAGAGGTTGAGAATACCACAACGAATTATGCAGGGAATTATATTTATAAGAAGACTGCAGGTATTGAAAAACTTGAGTTTTTTAATCATGCAGAAGGTTATGTAAGCCCTGACAATAATGGAAGGTTCAAATATACGTATCAGTATAAAGACCATTTAGGAAACGTTAGACTGTCCTATTCGGATGCCAATGGTGATGGAGATATTGATGTTACCAACGATCCGAATACCAATGAAATTGTAGAGGAAAGCAATTACTACCCCTTTGGACTCAAACACAAGGGGTGCAATGACAACGTCTCAGCCCTTGGGAATAGTACGGCGCAGAAGTTTGGGTATAATGGTAAAGAACTTAATGAAGAACTTGGTTTAGAATGGCACGACTTCGGGGCTAGAAATTATGATGCTGCTCTTGGTAGATGGATGAATTTAGACCCACTTGCTGAAGAAATGCGTAGACACTCGCCTTATAATTATGCTTTTAATAATCCATTACGTTTTATAGATCCTGACGGAATGGCTCCTGAAGATATAGTTTATTACAACTCTAGTGGAGAAGAAGTTAATCGAATAAAATCAGAAACAGTTCATAAGGTTTATGTTCAGACTAGTAACTCATCTGTCGGTGATGTAGATGGTGCTAATGGAAATGGATACACGGAACTCCTTTACCAAATGTTATTCAAAAGAAAGGGAACTCTGACACGACTGGGGCTAAGTATCAGGAGCATGACTATAACATTGCAGCAGAAACTTTTATTTTTAATAAAAGTAAAAATGAAGGATCATTAGATTTAAAAACAGATGGTAGTTCAAGTATTCCAAAGGATGCTATATCAGAAATACCCGATTTAGATCCAACTGTTGTAAAAGCGGTTGCTATGCAAGAATCAACTTTAGGGCAAGGAAGTAATAATCCTCCAACTGATATAATGCAATCGAATGTAATTGGAGATTGGGGAAGTGGGTTTAAAGCTAATTATGGGCTGACGAAAGGAACTGAACCTAGCGCGGGTCAATCAATTACAGCAGGAATTAGAGTTTTAGCTACTAAAGGATTCAAGGGAGGTGTTACTTATGATAAAAGTACAGGAGCTAAAACTTTTACCTTCCAAGGTTGGAACAGTGCAATAAAAAGCTATAATGGTGGTGGAACAGCTGGGTATCAAGGTAGCGTTTTAAAAATGATTAGTGATTCAAAACCTCGAACTAGTAATTAAAAAATGATGAAAAGATTTAAAATAATTTTCCTTGTATTTATAGCTTTAAGTTGTAATTCAAAACCTGACAAGACCAATCAAATCACATCTGAGTCAATAGTAGATAAAAATGATGAAATCGATGGTGTATTTAAGTCTTGTATTACAACTAAACCTGTTAAGGATGCAAGTGATTTATACAAGCCTTACAACATAGAAGACACATTTTTGTCAGACTTAGATTTCAACAATTTACTTGCTGATTTAAATAGCTCCAAGGTTGTAATTGATTCAACTGTTATTTACACAACACATAAAGATTCTCAAAGAGAAATTATAATTACCAAAAAATGTCTTAAAGAAACTACATCTTTAGGCCGTATTTTAATGGAAGAATATTTTGTGTCAGATTTTATCTATGATGAGATTAAATTGATTAAAACTGAAAAAAAGAAAATACTTAATTTTGGAGATGCGTTAGTTTATGAATTTAAAATTATTGGAGTTTCAGAGTATAACCCACATAATGTAATATTGATTCTTAAAGATAATGGATCGAATTATTCTGGAATATCGCTCTGCTCTGATGGTATAAGATGGAAAAAAAATGAGGAAGAAGAATATATTCCTTTGTTTGTTGAGCGTGTTCGTATACATAAACAATATGAAATCCCTATGTTATATATAAAGAACAAGTTCGTTCCTCTGGGTCATCATAAAATTCCTAAATTGTGGAAAGAAGACTAATTAATAATAAGATTTTATTTTTAGTGGGGATAGTATTTATATATTCATTATTTTCTTGTAAAGAGAATAGTGGATATACAACAAACACTTCAAAAAAAATACTTAATACTAAACCTAAAAATCATTATGACACTATTTTTACTAGAAACGATACCTTTATAAGCTTCCAAAAGAAAGAAGGTGCTTATGGTGTTTTTAAATGGGGAGTAAAAGATGCATTCGAGAATATTAGTAAAGACACTTTGGCTTATGATAAAACTAAAATAAATAAGATTCGTAAAATAGGTAATAATTTTATTTTTAGAGATGGATGCGGTTCAACTTGTGATTTTGTCTTAATTTCAAAGTTTATGAAAGGAGATAGTGGCACTATCTTAATGTACCCTATTTTGGAAGATTTTGATAAAAATATTATTGTATTTAAAGGAGATAAAGATAATGTTTTGGTTTCAATTTATAATCTTCAAGCTGGAACTGTAAAAGAAGTTATTGAAGACTTTGATAAAACTATTCGACCTCCAAAAAATGTTATTAATAACTTAAGTGTTAATGCCAAGGGAAACCTTATTATTGAATGGATTAAACCCAATTCGGTAAAAGTAAAAAAAGAAGTAATTTTATAATTGTTATTGCACAGAATGAAATTGTAGAAGAAAGCAATTACTATCCATTTGGACTCAAACACAAGGGGTACAATGACAACGTCTCAGCCCTTGGAAATAGTACGGCGCAGAAGTTTGGGTATAATGGTAAAGAACTTAACGAAGAACTTGGTTTAGAATGGCACGACTTCGGTGCTAGGAATTATGACGCTGCTTTAGGTAGATGGATGAATCTTGACCCACTAGCTGAAAAATATCCTGAATATTCTCCATATGTTTATACATATAATACCCCTACTTTATTTATTGACCCAGATGGAATGGAAGGTATTGTTGTTTCGGGACAACCGGGTGACCATAAGAACAAAAGACACTTTTTAGTGAATGGTTTAGATAGAGCCAAAAAATTACAGAAACAATATAAAAAAGATGGTAAAGGAGAAGGAGTTACTTGGATGATTTATAATAATGGAGACCCAAAAGACGGTGGGTTTACAGATAAACAAATTGCTCAAGCTAAGAAGGATGCCAAAAAAGCAGGAATAAATATAATGGTAGTTTCCGATTCCGATGAAATTGTTGATTATGTAAATGAGAAAAATGGAGAAGGTGATGCAAGAAGTGATGATTTAGTTTCAGACTTTCAATATGTTGGTCATGCAATGCCTGGAGAGTTAAGTGTTGGTTATGAAAGCCATAGTACATGGGATGAATTAACTAGTGATGGGCTAGACCCAAGCGATTTTGATTCAGATGCCTTTTCTAACGATTCTGATTGTAACTTAGTTGGTGGATGTAGAACAGCTGTTGGTACTTTCTTCGGTAAAAGTGCTGGAGAAAAAATGGCTAATAAAGTTGGAGGAACAGTAAAAGCATCTGACGTTAGAGTTGAATACCCAGGGGGTGTTGTTTCTGATAAAACTTTGGTTAAACCAAATAATGGTAGTATTGTTACGTTTAAAGGAAAGAAGAAAAAGAACTAAATATGAAAAAAGTATTAATATCAATAATAGGTATAATCTTAATAGGATTCTTGTTTACATTATTGACAGGTTACTCAATGGTAATTACAACTTCGAATGATAAACATGATATAAATATTGATTGTGTGGATGGAAAAGTAAATCCATTAGCAAAATTTAATTTTTCTGAAGGAGATTGGAAAATGTATATTGTTTTAAGTGGAGATGATAAGAATAATTTACCCTCAGACGTGAGAAAAGTTAATTGTTTTAAAACGTCTGATAAATCTTTACTACTATCATTACAGGAGAACTGGAATTTTGAATGTAAAGGAGGAGATATGACAACAGTCGATAGTGATATATACTTACTTCATGATGGTAAACTAGTTTTTTCTTCAGGCTTAATGATAAATTCTGCTCAAGAGGGTTTACAAAGTAAAAGTTTTGGATGGATATTTTCAAAGAATAAAATGATAAGCAAAGAACTAGGAAATTTCAATCGTGTTTATTCTCCTTTAGTATTCTTATGATTAGTAAATTGAGCAAAGTTGTATTATTACTTTTTACCCCTGCTCGTCCTAGTATGTCCGAGTAAGGCTACTGCTAGTTTTTATAACTAGTAGCGGGTATGAGTAAGAAATAGAAATTAAATTTTAAAAATAATAAAGATGAAGCCACGTTATGAGTAATTATAGCGTGGTTTTTTATTTGTAAGCTTGTTGAGTTTTATAGTCACGTAAATACATATCAATAAAATCAAAAATATACTTCTTCTTCTCTTCCGATAAATTAGAAATATCTTCAATACGCTGTAAAACTTCTTTATCCTTTACCAAAACAGAAGTATCTCCAGCAAGATAGTCAAGAGAAACATTAAGAGCTTGTGCAAGATTTTTGGCAATGTCAATCGACGGTGTACGTTCGTATCTTCCAATAATAGCAGACGAAGTACCAATCATAGAAGCTAAATCTTCACCCCCAGCTGGCGCGCGAATGACAAAGTAATTGCTACCGCTCGTGTCCTCACGAGTGGCGGGTAAGAGTAAGCGGTTACAATGATCAGTTTTCAGTTTTCAATGATCAGTTGTCAGTTGTCGATGATCCCCCCGCCCCTGATTTCCATGATAAAAACAAGTAATAGTTAATAAAAATTTAGGCCCTGCTCCCGCACGAATCCTTTCGTGTGCGTTAGGTAAGAGTAAGCAAATAGAAATTATAATTTAAAAATAATAAAGATGAAACCACAGCAGTGATGTTGTGGTTTTGTTGTCTAAAAGTCGGTTTTTTATTCGTACAAAAAAACAGGCATTAGATATATGGAAGTGGTTAATTTCTTACATTTACATAGATTGATGAAAAAGGACGTTCTTACTAAAAAAAGTTGCAGATATTGGAAATACAAACTTTGGTTTTAAAGATGTCGATAATACAGTTGATTTTGTGTATGACGATAACGGAAATATGACCATTGACAGAAACAAGGGAATCACAGAGATTACATATAATCACTTAAACTTACCGACTAGAGTAACGATTGGAGGTAAGTATATTAATTATACCTATGATGCAAGTGGTGTAAAACTTCGTAAAGAGGTTGAGAATACCACAACGAATTATGCAGGGAATTATATTTATAAGAAGACTGCAGGTATTGAAAAACTTGAGTTTTTTAACCATGCAGAAGGTTATGCAAGCCCTGACAATAATGGAAGGTTCAAATATACGTATCAGTATAAAGACCATTTAGGAAACGTTAGACTGTCTTACTCGGATGCCAATGGTGACGGGGATATTGATGTTACCAACGACCCAAATACCAATGAAATTGTAGAGGAATCGAATTACTATCCCTTTGGACTCAAACATAAAGGATACAATAATGTTACGAATTCCCTCGGAAATAGTACGGCGCAGAAGTTTGGGTATAATGGTAAAGAACTTAATGAGGAACTAGGAATCCAATGGCATGACTTTGGTGCTAGAAATTATGATGCTACTCTTGGTAGATGGATGAATTTAGACCCACTTGCTGAACAGATGCGTAGGCACTCTCCTTATAATTATGCGTTTAATAATCCTATTTTCTTTATTGACCCAGATGGAATGGCTCCAATGAAACCAGATGATGTATATTTAGATGTTAAAACAGGAAAGGTTCTTGGAGAAGACGGAGCTACAACAAATAATGTTAGAATTATCAGAAAGGAAGATTTTAATGATATTAAATCTGGAAACAACGGTTCTACAATGTCATCAAAAGCTACAGCTCAATTACAATCATCAAGTAGTATTGTTACCGTTAATGAAGATAAAATACAAAGCGATGTCAATAATGTCAATAATGAAACGGTTTTAGACCAATCAAAAGAAAGACAAACTAATATTGTATTAAAAATGGACTATAGTGAAGATATACCAACAGGAGAGGTTACTTCAATTAGGGGTGCAGATGGTGTTGATGGGAAAACAACTATGAGTGTAGATGTTAGAAGAGATGGTGTGCAGACCGTTAAAGGAGGTAAAAATATTTTATTAGGACAAGTTCATTCTCATAATAAGACAACCACACCAGGAATGGTTAATGCTTCTTCTACTTCTAATCTAGACTTAAGTACTTCTAATGGTTATAATGTGCCTATTTATGCTATTGATTCTTTTACAGGTACACCAGCAGTTTCAACACCTTCAACAGGTGGTACCGGACCAGCTATGCATAAAGTTTCTGGAGGAGTCAAAACTAATTTTATAGGTACTACAGCTACTTTAAATGTAGGTAGAGATGCTTTAAAAACTCATGTAAAAAAATAAATTATGAAAAACTATATTTTATTATTCATTCTTTTTGTTGGTGTGGCTTGTAAATCCACCCAAAATCAAGTGAAATTTAAAAACTCATCAATAGTTTATATACTTCCTCTTGAAGTAGAAGAGTTATTTAAAAGTAAGTTAAAAGGGTTAGAGGATATTTCATTTGAAATAAGAAGAGATAAAGAAGACTTTTGGATTTTCTTAAACGATAAAGGTAACTTCCTAACAGATGCAACAAATAGAAAAATTGTAATTGATAATAAACTTTATCCTTTGTTTATAGATTTAGATTATATATTTGGTTCTTCTGAAAATCAAGGTATTGTTTTGGAAAAGTTAAAAAATGACTCACTAGAAAAACCTTTTACTAGAAGAAAAAACATGATAATATATGATGATTCTTATAGAGTAAAATTTAAAGAAAACGGTAAAATATTATACAAAGGCTATGGGGATAATGTTAAAAAAATGAATAATAAATAAGATAAAACTTATATAAAATTATGTCAATCCCGATAGCGCGGATTTGTAACCCGATAGCGCGGATTTGTAATCCGTGCCGAGTATGAGTAAGAAATATAATAAAGAAACCACAGCGCAAGTTGTGGTTTTTTATTTATAGGCTTGTTGTGTTTTATCGTCACGTAAACACATATCAATAAAATCAAAAATATACTTCTGTGCAATCTACACAGCTATTTTGAAATAATGTGTCCCGTAAATGTGATTATATTGAAAATGAGCTAGTTGTGAGTTTGTATTGAAAGATAATATTATTGGGTAAGAAGTAACTTTGTTTTTTCCCCTGCTGGCGCGCGAATGACAAATTAAGGCTACCGCTCGTGTCCTCACGAGTGGCGGGTAAGAGTAAGCGGTTACAATGATCAGTTTTCAGTTTTCAGTTTTCAATGATCAGTTGTCAGTTGTCGATGATCCCCCCGCCCCTGATTTCCATGATAAAAACAAGTAATAGTTAATAAAATTTAGCCCCTGCTACCGCACGAATCCTTTCGTGTGCGTTAGGTAAGAGTAAGCAACTAGAAATTATAATTTAAAAATAATAAAGATGAAACCACAGCAGAGATGTTGTGGTTTTGTTGTCTAAAAGTTGGTTTTTTATTCGTGCAAAAAAACAGGCATTAGATATATGGAAGTGGTTAATTTCTTATATTTACATAGATTGATGAAAAAGGACGTTCTTACTAAAAAAAGTCGCAGATTCTGGAAATACAAACTTTGGTTTTAAAGATTTCGATAATACAGTTGATTTTGTGTATGACGATAACGGAAATATGACCATTGACAGAAACAAGGGAATCACAGAGATTACATATAATCACTTAAACTTACCGACTAGAGTAACGATTGGAGGTAAGTATATTAATTATACCTATGATGCAAGTGGTGTAAAACTTCGTAAAGAGGTTGAGAATACCACAACGAATTATGCAGGGAATTATATTTATAAGAAGACTGCAGATATTGAAAAACTTGAGTTTTTTAACCATGCAGAAGGTTATGTAAGTCCTGACAATAATGGAAGGTTCAAATATACGTATCAGTATAAAGACCATTTAGGAAATGTACGATTATCATACACAGATAATAACAAAGACGGCGTTATTACTGCAAGTACAGAGATTATAGAAGAATCAAACTACTATCCTTTTGGTCTGAAACACAAGGGGTACAATGAAAACGTCTCTTCCCTCGGAAATAGTACGGCGCAGAAGTTTAAATACAATGGTGTGGAGCTTGAAGAATCTCTAGAGTTGAATTTATACGAAATGGATGTTAGGAGTTATGACCCTGCTATAGCCCGTTGGACTTCTATTGATCCTGTTACGCATCACTCGATGAGTACCTATACTGCTTTTGATAATAATCCAGTTTATTGGGCTGACCCTAGTGGAGCTGATAGTCAAACTATTTATGATTTTGATGGCAATGCATGGAATGTTGATTGTGAAAATGGGGAATGTGGAAATGAAATGAGAGCTATTTCTGAAACACAATCACATTTTGGAGAAGGACCATCTGATATTATTCGTAAAAATTCGAAAACAGGAGAGACTACTGTTTATAAAACAAATGCTGATTATGATGCTGAATATGTAGATGGAAAATTAACAAGAACTACGGAAAGCGGAGCGATAGAACAAGAGCTTATCGATTCTGGACTATCATTTAAAGTAAGACAAGGTCCAAATTCTGTTGGAATGGGTTTAACAGACACTGTACTTGCTGCGATAGCTTCTGAGTTTGTTTTAGCAAGAGCAGGTATCTATGCTTGGTTTGGTAGAGCGGCTAATGTAGCAAGAGTTGGAAAGACTTCAAAAAAAGTGATAGAAATGAGTATCGGAAAACTAAATCCTTTACACGCAGTTCCTAGAGCAGGTAAAGGAATTAATTATATAGATGATTTAGCCAAGCTAATTTCAAAAAAAGGGTACGATATAAAACGAGCTATTCCTGTTGTTAAGATGCCAAATGGTAGACTTGTTATATCTGGAGGTCATCATAGAGTTGTAGCAATGAAACAACTTGGAGGAAAAACAATACCTTCGGTAATGAAAAATTGAAGTAGTCTATCCAAAGGTGTTCAACAAAGATTATTAAGCGGGCCAAATGGTAAGGCTTGGGCAAATTATTTAAAATAATGAAAAATTGGTATAAAGTAGGTAGTGATAACAGAAGTATATGTGCTAATTGTGTGCAGGATTTTAAAGATTTAGGGGTATTAGACCATCATAGTAGTATTTGCCCTAATTGTAAAATTGAGTGTATTTGGTTTTATTTTGAAAAGGGTAAAACACTTCAAGTTATACCTAAATATGCCCCGAAAGAATTTGTTTTATTTCTAAAATGGGCTCAAATGGAACTAGATGAATTAGAATTTTTAGAATTAATCGTTTCTTTTGAAGAAATAGCAAATTCTATAGCCTGATAAACCTGCTGAGAATATAACAGAAAATGGAGATAAGTTCTCTTCTGTTGATGGGAATACTTATCAGTTTTCTAACAATGAATGGGTTAAGTTGAGTGGTGCAAAGATAAATTTAGCAGGACTTAGAGCAGGGTCAACAGGATATGTACCTGTTATAGGTGGAGAAGTTATGGTTGATCAAGCTTTGGTTACACAAGCTCAAAAAATAGTAGCAATAGAAGCGGCGGATATTGAAGGTTTTGTATCAGGAGCAGTTATTGAAGGTACTATTACTAAAAAGGTCGCTTTACCTTCGCCAGGTGTTGTTGCTCTATCTATTATTTATAATATGTACAAGGGAATTATATTACAAAGTTTAGAAAATAAAGAACATGATAAGAAAGCTAAAAAAGCTAAAGATCAAATAAAAAGAAAACATGGTAATTAAAAATAAATTTATAAAACGGATATTATTTCTAGTGTTATTTTGTTTTATAACAATAAGTATTAATATTGTTTTTTCCGTTTTAAAGAATGAAGAAATAATTAAGTTAAACCTACTTTTATCTCTAGGTTTTGGAATATTATTATGGTTCTTTTTCTTAATAACTAAGAAAATTGAATAGAAAACCTGATCGCTAGAAGAGTCCCCGCTCCCGCACGAATCCTTTCGTGTGGCGAGTATGAGTAAGCAATACAGAAATTAAATTTTAAAAGTCATAAAGATGAAACCACAGCAGAGATGTTGTGGTTTTGTTGTCTAAAAGTCGGTTTTTTATTCGTGCAACAAAACAGGCATTGGATATATGGAAGTGGTTAATTTCTTATATTTACATAGATTGATGAAAAAGGACGTTCTTACTAAAAAAAGTTGCAGATTCTGGAAATACAAACTTTGGTTTTAAAGACGGTACAAATTCGGGAAGTGATTATACCTATGATTCGAATGGAAATATGACCATTGATAGAAACAAGGGAATCACAGAGATTACATATAATCACTTAAACTTACCGACTAGAGTAACGATTGGAGGTAAGTATATTAATTATACCTATGATGCAAGTGGTGTAAAACTTCGTAAAGAGGTTGAGAATACCACAACGAATTATGCAGGGAATTATATTTATAAGAAGACTGCAGGTATTGAAAAACTTGAGTTTTTTAATCATGCAGAAGGTTATGCAAGCCCTGACAATAATGGAAGGTTCAAATATACCTATCAGTATAAAGACCATTTAGGAAACGTTCGACTGTCCTATACTGATGCCAATGGTGATGGAGATATTGATGTTACCAACGATCCGAATACCAATGAAATAGTAGAAGAATCGAATTACTATCCCTTTGGACTTAAACACAAAGGATACAACAACAACGTCTCATCCCTTGGGAATGCTACTGCGCAGAAGTTTGGGTATAATGGGAAAGAATTGAATGAAGAATTAGGGCTTGAATGGCACGACTTTGGTGCTAGAAATTATGATGTTTCTTTAGGTAGATGGATGAACCTTGACCCTCTTGCAGAAGAAATGCGTAGACACTCGCCTTATAATTATGCGTTTAATAATCCTGTTTATTTTATTGACCCTGATGGGATGGCGCCAGAGGATTGGGTAAAAAAAGTAAATGGGAAAAGGCAGTTAGTTTATGACACAAAGGCTAATGGGGGAAAAGGAGCATATACAAAATATGCATCAGCGAAAGATAAAAAATATGGAGAGGCTTTGAGGAACTCAGGAAAAACTGGTAAAGATCAATTTAATCAATTGGTTACTTCTGAACATGATGTGGAAGTAACTTTTAGTGAATATAACAGTGCACTTTCTTTTGGAGAAACAGTAAGTACTCTTAGTGATGATGGGACTAAAATTGAAGGAACTTCACTCATAACTGTATATGTTGGATCGGCAAAAGAAGCTGTCGATAATAAACAAAGTATTAGTGACAGTCCACTAGATGCACCTTTAGCTAAGATAGTTAAAGAGAATGATTTAGGTGTTGTTGATGTAGTGGCTTCTGTTTTAGGGCATGAAATAGGTCACGATACTGTAGAAAATCAAAAGCTAAAGAAAAAAGAAGAAACTACAAATATCGTTGATGAAAAGAATAATACAGAAACTAAACCAAACATGATTGGCTATAATATATTAAAAGATATTGCCAATTCAAAAAAGAAGAAATAAGATGGTAAGAATAACTTTAATGTTAATATTTTTTTTAACTAGCTTTTCTTGTATTTCACAAAAGAATATTGTAACAGACGAGTTTAGAGTTAAAGTAGCTAGTATTTTATTAAAGAAAAAGAAAATTTCGAAGAAAAAATACGATTACTATCTGAGTGAAAAAGGGAGCATTCCAATATACGGTCTAATGAATAAACTAAAGGATATTCCTGAAAAAGGTCTTTATAGTGTTTCTACTGGAAGTCATTCAATGACTCATTATATTTTATATGACGATAGTAATACAATATCATTTTTAGATATTTCTGATAGATATAAATTCAAAAGATCTATTGGTATTTTTTTAGTATTTGCTAAAGAAAATAAAATATGCAGGCAGTTAATAATCAAATGCTTGTCAATAATGATAAATCATTTCTACTTAACCAACAAACAACCTAAAAAAGATTTGGATAGAGATTGTAAATTTGAACCAACCCCAGTTCTATCGAGTTTTAAAAAAGAAGAAATTGAATTAATCTTAAAACAATATGTCAGAAAAGATGAGTTAGTTGCAGATGCTGAATCACTTGAAACTCCTTATCTCTCTTTAATTAAAATTAGTAATGATTATTATGAGACAAAAAATGAGATATTGAATGTTGATGTTTATTCTAGAACATTCTATATCCCTAATCAAGATAACCTTAAGGAATATTTTATATTTATTAGAGAAAATAATTATAAAATTTACAGAGTAGTAGATTATGAATCATTCTTAAAATTAATAGAAGAGGCTATAGAGTTTAGTATTGATAGTAATTATTGTTATAAAAAAACAACGAAACTTCTTGAATATTTTATAAATAGCTATTTTGTAAAAGATTGTTTTACAGATTAAACTAGGTAATATACCCCCAGCTGGTGCGCGAATGACAAAGTAATTGCTACCGCTCGTGTCCTCACGAGTGGCGGGTAAGAGTAAGCGGTTACAATGATCAGTTTTCAGTTTTCAATGATCAGTTGTCAGTTGTCGATGATCCCCCCGCCCCTGATTTCCATGATAAAAACAAGTAATAGTTAATAAAATTTAGCCCCTGCTACCGCACGAATCCTTTCGTGTGGTTGAATAAGAGTAAGCAACTAGAAATTAAAATTTAAAAATAATAAAGATGAAGCCACAGCAGCGATGTTGTGGTTTTGTTGTCTAAAAGTCGGTTTTTTATTCGTACAAAAAAACAGGCATTAGATATATGGAAGTGGTTAATTTCTTATATTTACATAGATTGATGAAAAAGGACGTTCTTACTAAAAAAAGTTGCAGATATTGGAAATACAAGTTTTGGATTTAAAGATGTCGATAATACAGTTGATTTTGTGTATGATGATAACGGAAATATGACCATTGATAGAAACAAGGGAATCACAGAGATTACATATAATCACTTAAACTTACCGACTAGAGTAACGATTGGAGGTAAGTATATTAATTATACCTATGATGCAAGTGGTGTAAAACTTCGTAAAGAGGTTGAGAATACCACAACGAATTATGCAGGGAATTATATTTATAAGAAGACTGCAGATATTGAAAAACTTGAGTTTTTTAACCATGCAGAAGGTTATGTAAGTCCTGACAATAATGGAAAGTTTACATATGTATATCAATACAAAGACCACTTAGGGAACGTTAGACTGTCCTATACTGATGCCAATGGTGATGGAGATATTGATGTTACCAACGATCCGAATACCAATGAAATTGTAGAGGAATCGAATTACTATCCCTTTGGACTCAAACACAAGGGGTACAATGACAACGTCTCATCCCTTGGGAATGCTACTGCGCAGAAGTTTGGGTATAATGGGAAAGAATTGAATGAAGAATTAGGGCTTGAATGGCACGACTTTGGTGCTAGAAATTATGATGCTAGTTTAGGAAGGTGGATGAACTTAGATCCACTTGCTGAGAAAATGCGTAGGCATTCTCCGTATAATTATGCTTTTAATAATCCTATTTATTTTATTGATCCTGATGGGATGGCTCCGCAAGGTATTTTTGTTGATGAAAACGGTAATACTATAGGAGATGATGGTATTGATGATGACAAAGTTTATGTGGTAAAAACAGATCAAAAAAGTGTTGAATCTGGTGCACCTATGGATGGAATTTCTACAGAGCAAAAAAATAAGACAGTTTCTTTTATTAAGGAAAATAGTGGAAATACAGAAGTATTTAAAAATAACAGTATTGCATACGATAATAGTGTTGAAATAGAAGGAGCGGAGAGTACAAGACAGTCAATGGTAGATGTCGTTAATCAGGACGATGGTACTGGTGGTAATGATGGATCTAATTCCAGAGAATATGGAGGAACAATAAATAAAGATGGTTCAGTGTCTGAATCTACTAAAACAGGAGATCGACATGTGAAAATTTCTGTTACCGCTGAGACTAAAGCAAAGTTTCATAGTCACCCTAGTGGCACCACTACAGGAAAGTGGGGGGAATTTGTAGGAGTAGCGGATGGTCCATCAAGTGAGAGAGTCTTAGGAAAAGGAAGAGGTGATATAGGAGCTCATCAACCAAATATGACTAATTATGTATTCCAAAGAGGAAATGGAAAAGTTTATATTTATAATGGAAACCCTGGTATACAGGCGATTATACCTCAAAAAAACTTTGTTAAATTACCTAAAAAGAAGTAATCCATGAAAAGATTCAAATTTATATTATTGTTTTTTTTTGTTATTAATTTTTGTACAGGACAGGAAAGTAAATCTTTGGAAAGATTAATAATAACGGAATTTGTAAAAAAAAATAGAAATAATGAGGTTCTATTTAATGAGCAGAATTTGTACATACTAGGTTATGGCTATGATTTTTCTGTAAAGAATATACGGGTAAAATATTTAAGTTTAAAAGAGGTTAAAATTAAAATTGAACAAATGGGAGAGTTTAATTTGGTTAGTATGAAAGATTTATATTTAGAATCTGGTTTATTGAAAACATCTTTTGAGTTTTTAACAGCGAAAAAGAAAAGTAAAGTGGATTTTATTACACAAGATTATTTCAATGAAGTTTATTGCGTAAAATATGATTGTGACGAAAAGAAATATATTATTGAATGGTGTGGAGCCCCCCACTGATTGATATACCCCGCAAATTGACATTTAGCTTTAGCGTAATGGCAATTAGTTACAGGCAATTTAAATAAAAAACGGTACCATGAAAGCCATTTGCAATGGCGAGTAGTAAAGTTTAAAAATAATAAAGATAAAGCCACAGCAGGGATGTTGTGGTTTTTTATTTGCTTAACTTTTTAGTTAGGTCAATTTTAAGAGCAAAAGCAGAAAGTAAATCTTTGACGGTTTCTTTTTGTTTAGTGGATAGTTCCTGCATTTTTCTAAATAAAGCTAGTAGCTCAATATCTTCAATTGTATTTTGTGCTTTATTATTACCATACACAAGTTTATCTAAAGATATTTCTAATACTTCCGCCATACGTTTTGCTACTTCTAAAGATGGAACAGAAAGGTTACGTTCGTATTTAGAAAGGTTAGTAACATGAACCCCCCAGCTGGTGCGCGAATGACAAAGTAATTGCTACCGCTCGTGTCCTCACGAGTGGCGGGTAAGAGTAAGCGGTTACAATGATCAGTTTTCAGTTTTCAGTTTTCAATGATCAGTTGTCAGTTGTCGATGATCCCCCGCCCCTGATTTCCATGATAAAAACAAGTAATAGTTAATAAAATTTAGCCCCTGCTACCGCACGAATCCTTTCGTGTGCGTTAGGTAAGAGTAAGAAATAGAAATTAAATTTTAAAAATAATAAAGATGAAGCCACGTTATGAGTAATTATAGCGTGGTTTTTTATTTGTAAGCTTGTTGAGTTTTATAGTCACGTAAACACATATCAATAAAATCAAAAATATACTTCTTCTTCTCTTCCGATAAATTAGAAATATCTTCAATACGCTGTAAAACTTCTTTATCCTTTACCAAAACAGAAGTATCTCCAGCAAGAAAGTCAAGAGAAACATTAAGAGCTTGTGCAAGATTTTTGGCAATGTCAATCGACGGTGTACGCTCGTTACGTTCGTATCTTCCAATAATAGAAGACGAAGTACCAATCATAGAAGCTAAATCTTCACCCCCAGCTGGCGCGCGAATGACAAAGTAAGGCTACCGCTCGTGTCCTCACGAGTGGCGGGTAAGAGTAAGCGGTTACAATGATCAGTTTTCAGTTTTCAATGATCAGTTGTCAGTTGTCGGTGATCCCCCCGCCCCTGATTTCCATGATAAAAACAAGTAATAGTTAATAAAATTTAGCCCCTGCTACCGCACGAATCCTTTCGTGTGCGTTAGGTAAGAGTAAGCAAATAGAAATTATAATTTAAAAATAATAAAGATGAAACCACAGCAGTGATGTTGTGGTTTTGTTGTCTAAAAGTCGGTTTTTTATTCGTGCAAAAAAACAGGCATTGGATATATGGAAGTGGTTAATTTCTTATATTTACATAGATTGATGAAAAAGGACGTTCTTACTAAAAAAAGTTGCAGATATTGGAAATACAAACTTTGGTTTTAAAGATGTCGATAATACAGTTGATTTTGTGTATGACGATAACGGAAATATGACCATTGATAGAAACAAGGGAATCACAGAGATTACATATAATCACTTAAACTTACCAACGAGAGTAACCATAAACGGAAAGTATATTAATTATACCTATGATGCAAGTGGTGTAAAACTTCGTAAAGAGGTTGAGAATACCACAACGAATTATGCAGGGAATTATATTTATAAGAAGACTGCAGATATTGAAAAACTTGAGTTTTTTAATCATGCAGAAGGTTATGTAAGCCCTGACAATAATGGAAGGTTCAAATATACGTATCAGTATAAAGACCATTTAGGAAACGTTAGACTGTCTTACTCGGATGCCAATGGTGACGGGGATATTGATGTTACCAACGATCCGAGTACCAATGAAATAGTTGAAGAATCGAATTACTATCCTTTTGGACTGAAACACAAAGGGTACAATAACAACGTCTCATCCCTTGGAAATAGCACTGCGCAGAAGTTTGGGTACAATGGAAAAGAACTAAACGAAGAACTTGGTTTAGAATGGCACGATTACGGAGCTAGGAATTATGATGCGACTCTTGGTAGATGGTTAAATATAGATACAAAATCAGAAGCTTATTATCCAGTAACTCCATATCAATATGTGTTAAACAATCCAGTTGTTCATGTAGATCACAATGGACAATGGACAGTAACTCGTCATTATAATATGACTTATAAATATGTGGCTGCTGCTGGTATAGGTAAAAAACAAGCGGACATGATAGCGCATTATTCTTCAGTCTATGCAGATAACCCAGGAAATCATATTCATCTTAATAACTATGCTCATTTGAAAGACGGTCCTAATTTTATGTATTATAAATCCAACGTTAATTATGAGGATACAAGAAACTCTCAAATTACAAAATGGGATGGAAATGGACCGAATTATAATATTTGGCATTCAATGCGTTCAGGTTGGGAAAAAGAAATGTTTTTGGCAGGTAAAGAAGGCGGGATTTCGGAAGAAGGGGCTATGAAAAGAGGACTTCATTTCGGATGGAAAAGTATATTTAATTCTGCAAAATCTGGAAAATTAAATCATTTACAAGAGAATAGTGAAGGTATAAAACTTTTAGGACAAGGATTACATGCGTTACAAGATGCGTATGCACATAGAGGTAATGGGGATCCAGTTGGCATCAGACATGTTGCTAATGATATTTTCGGAGGGTTAAAAGAAGCAAAAGCGATTACACAAACAGCAATTATTGTACACAATTTATTAACCGAAAATTGGGGAGCTATAGATAAGTCAGGGATTAAATTAACTAATACAGAAGGAATGACTAAGAAGCAGTTTTCAACAATAATATCGCAAGCACTAAAATATCTAAAACAAAAAAAAGAAAATGATAAGTAAAGAAAGAACTATATTAAAAAGTAGTAGATTTATATTAGGTATGTTACTATTATTTATTTCATTTATTACTTTAATTTCTATCTTTTCCGTAGGTCATGAATTAAATATTAGGAATATAGAAACATTAGGAATGTTTATAATTGTATTTATCCAATTTATTTCTGGCTTATTATTAGTTTTTTCTTTCAATAAGAATATAAATAGATTAAAAATAGTTCTAGTTCCTCTATTAACCTTTACTATCTTTTCTTTTATTTATATGTTATATGAATTTTCAACTATAGAGGTTGATAGTGTTATTAATCCATTATTAATTGTGCCCTTTTTAATTTTGTTATTAAATATTAAAGTTGTTTATGATTTTATTTCCCCTGCTGGCGCGCGAATGACAAAGTAATTGCTACCGCTCGTGTCCTCATGAGTGTCGGGTATGAGTAAGCGGTTACAATGATCAGTTTTCAGTTTTCAATGATCAGTTGTCAGTTGTCGGTGATCCCCCCGCCCCTGATTTCGCTAGAGTAACTAGTGGTCAAAGAAGTCCAAAGAGTCAAGCAAGAATTATGAAAAATAATTTAGATAAACCGGGAGGAGTCAAACATGACTATAATCAGTACGGGAGAAATGGAGACAAAGTTATAGATACTTATGTCTTGGCTAGGGATTATAATTCCAAGGCTGGAGAAGTAAACGAAATTTTAGGAACAGATTTATTGCCAGTTTTAAGTGAGTCTAACATACAAGAGGCAATGCTGAGTACAATAAATGAAGTAGGTCCAGGTAAAGTTTCTAAGCATATTGTTTCAGACCCTAAGTCGTATAATGTATTTGATATTGCTCCTAGTTCTATTTCAAACCCTAAACTTTTTAATAAAAATATTTTAAACGATTCAAGAGTAAAAAGGGCTTTTACCCCATATACCAAAAATAGAGATAGAGCCTTCCATATAGAAATACCTCAATAAAGAAAAGAAATGAAAAAAACACTTTTTATTATAGCTCTTATTATTTATTCATGTCAGATAAGTAAGAATAAAGAAGAGAAAGAAAAATCTGATGTTAAAGAATTAAAAGAAGAGTTTGATGTTCAAATAACTAAAGAAAAGACAATTGATAGAACTTTACTAAATGGAGTTTGGGCTGAAAATGAAGATGATAATGCTCAATTTTATATTGAAAATGATTCTATTTATTTTATAGAACATACAGACTCACCTATCGCTTATACTTTAATAAAAGATACACTTTATTTAGATTACAATACATTCAAAACTTATTCAATCATAAATAAATTAACTAAAGATAGTTTAATTATGAAAAATGAAGGTTTAGAAGAGTTAACTAAACTTTACAGAAGAAGGAAATGATTCAAGTAAAGATGCCATGGAAAATGGTATAGCTTCAGTAAAAAAGAATGCACCAAATGCTACTGTAGAAGATAATTCTTAGTAGTAAAGTAACATAATTAAAACAAGCAAGAAGATGGACTTAGGTTCACCCAGCTGGCGCGCGAATGACAAAGTAAGGCTACCGCTCGTGTCCTCACGAGTGCCGGGTAAGAGTAAGCGGTTACAATGAACAGTTGTAAATAGTACAAAGAAGTTGTAATAACAAAGGTTAGAGACATATTAGAATAATGAATAAAAAGATACCTGCAGATAAATTATTATTATTATTTAGTTTAGGCTTATTGACGATTTCATTTATTATTTTATATGATACGTATGATAAAATGAAGATTCATGAAACAGGGGAAGCTATTATTGTTGAAGTTAAAGAAGCTCCAGAAAGTTGTTCAAGCATAAACTCAAATTGGGATGGTTATTGTAAATTAGAGTTTGAGGACAAAAGTTTTGTTATAAGAGCGGGTAAAAAGTTTTGCTCTTTAGTATCGGGTAAAGAAAAAGTAGAAGTATTAACAAATAAAGATAAGAGTAGGGTTATATTCATAGGAGAGTATAGCTCGAGCCAATACGGTAATGGTTTTTTTATACTTTTAGTTGCATTATTTGCAATTTATAGCTCTATTAAATCCATTCGTTTGCCTCATGTTTAAATTGCTGATGTTTTTATTGGTGCTTAATATCTATTCCCACTGTTCCCACAAAGCTTATTTCGTTTAACGGCTAACCTTTTCGTGTATGATAGTAAAGTGTAAGCAATTAACAGTTGTACAATTGTTAATTTTAATCCAAATTATGCATTAGAGCTTCGAAATGAGAGCTGAAGGGCTATAAAAGAAAGTGCTTTATCAATGTCAACATAGCACCGCTATGGTTAATTCAATTCTGATGTTAATTTACTGAACATATCTTTTAAATAAGCTATTTTAGGATTTTCTTTGTTAACGAGTATCTCATATATTTTACCAATGCTATATTGAGAGAAATCTTCAATATAAATGCATCTGTTGTATTTTTTTCCTAAATAATTATAGTTGAATTCAATAGTATTAGGGGTGTAAGTTGCTGTTTCAGTGGTTACTGCCATACTTATCGTATAATCGTTAATGTCTTTTATAATTGGTTCAGTAAGAATAACTTCACATATTTCTGGTTTTACTTTGGAGTATTTAAGTTTAAAGTATTCTCCTTTAGAAAACTCTACACTATTGATATCAGGATATGAGTATCGTTTATTTTTTATATAATATTCAAATTCATTTCCATGTATCTTACTATTGTTAAAACCTATAACTTTACAAACAGTTACCCCAAAGTTAGATTTCAAAAGCTCTTCTTTTTCTTTTTCGAAAGAGTTTTTAAAGTAGAAAAAAACAACAAATATAGCCAGCCCCAAAATGATTTTAACGATGGCTTTTTTCTTCTCTTTAGTTGAGAGATTATCCGGTTTTATAAACTTTTTCATTCTCATATAGTGTTTATAGAATAGCTAATATTCTATGTTTAGTAATAAAAACGCTTCTCAATTTTTTCAAAGTGTTTATATCGTTTGTTACTAATTGGCTATTTGCAAAAATAACTGACAAGAAGCATAAAATATAGTGGTAGAGTTCTTAATTATAAAAAACACTCTCAAAATGCTTTAGAGATGATTTTAAACACCATACACTTCTGATTTAATGGAGCAGGTATTGTTAAAACACAAGGAAATGATCGTGTAATTTTATCTAATGCATGGTAGTATAATTTTTGTATTTTTATGCTAAGTCAAGAATGAAAGCCTGATCTACTAACTACTAATATTTATTTTATAAGATGGATGAAAGAGAAATCAAATTAGATTTGAAAAAAGAAGTGTTGTTTCTTACAGAAAACACGACAAGTCAAATTGAAACCGAACATTGTTTACAAGCTATCCACCGTTATTTTCAGAAAGCAACAGAAATCACTGGTTATGACACCAAAATTGAATACCTAGCCGCAATTCCTGTTGCCAATGGGAAGGCACTTGGTTTAAATCATGCAGCACAATGTTTATTAGATTATAAACGCACGGTTAAATTTTTAAAAGGCATACGTGCTGCTATTAAAGACAAACAACAAGAACACCCAGATGAGCCAATTAGAATATTTTATGCCGGATGTGGACCGTATGCTCCTTTTGTTACTTTAATTGCCCCTTTATTTGAATTAAACGAAGTACAATTTACCTTACTAGAAGTAAATCAACACTCCATTCAAGCCGCTAAAAAACTCATTGAGGCTTTAGAGTTAACAAATTATGTAAGCGAATATTACCAAGCAGATGCTGTGACCTTTACAGTTCCGGATGCTCAGAAGTATCATATAGTAGTTAGTGAAACATTAGACGCCGTTTTATACAGAGAATGTTATGTTCCTATCTTATTTAATATGCTTCCCCAATTTGAAAAGGGAGTTACTTTAATTCCTGAAAATGTAAAATTAGACCTTTCTTTGGTAAGTGGTTCTGATGGAAACCTCGATATTCAAGAAAAGAAAATTGCTACGATTTTGGATGTTCGCCGTCAAGTAGAAGCCAATAAAGAACTGAGAACAATACCGAAGCAATTACCAGATATAAAAATTGACCTTCAGCCGCAAGATACGGACACTTTCAACCATGCCATTATAGATACTTTAGTACAGGTATATAAAGATATTTGGCTGTATAGAGAGGAATCATCACTAACACTTCCTTTACGATTGGTGTTAGAGCCCAATATACATAATAGCACTATTGTTTTCACCTATTTAATGCATCCTCAAATAGAGTTGTCGTGTACGTTTGAAAACGTTTAGAGGTATGTGTTTAAAACCAAGCGAAAAGAAAAAACCTACCCAATACAGGTAGGTTTAAATATATTTTATAAAAGGTATGTTACATTTTCAACAACCAAGAACGAACATCTGTAGCTTCTTTAATAAGCGCACTTAATTCGTCTATTTTAACACGTTTCTGTTCCATGGTATCTCTATAACGTACGGTAACCGTATTATCTTCCAAAGTATCGTGATCTACCGTAATACAAAAAGGAGTACCCGCGGCATCTTGACGACGATAGCGACGCCCTACAGCATCTTTTTCATCGTATGACACGTTGAATTCCCATTTTAAATCATCTACAATTTTACGAGCAACATCTGGTAATCCGTCTTTTTTCACTAAAGGTAAAATAGCCGCTTTGGTCGGAGCCAGCACAGCAGGAAGTTTTAACACCGTTCTTGAAGTTCCATTGTCTAATGCTTCTTCTTGTAAAGCCTTAGAGAAAACCGCTAAAAACATTCTGTCTAAACCGATAGACGTTTCAACTACATACGGCACATAGCTTTTATTTTCTTCATGATCAAAATACTGTAATTTCTTACCAGAATGCTCTTCGTGCGCTTTTAAATCAAAGTCGGTACGAGAGTGAATTCCTTCTAATTCTTTAAAACCAAAAGGAAACTTAAATTCGATATCTGTGGCAGCATCCGCATAATGCGCTAACTTCTCATGATCGTGAAAACGGTAGTTCTCAGCACCTATACCTAATGATAAGTGCCAATTTAGACGTGTTTCTTTCCATTGTTCATACCATTTCTTTTGCGTACCTGGTTTTACAAAAAATTGCATTTCCATTTGTTCAAATTCACGCATTCTAAAAATAAACTGGCGGGCAACTATTTCATTTCGAAAAGCCTTACCAGTTTGGGCAATTCCGAAAGGAATTTTCATACGCCCTGTTTTTTGAACATTTAAAAAGTTTACAAAAATACCTTGTGCAGTTTCAGGTCGCAAATACACTTGCATTGAGCTATCAGCAGACGCTCCTAATTGCGTGCCAAACATTAAGTTAAACTGCTTAACATCTGTCCAGTTTTTGCTACCAGTTAACGGGTCGGCAATCTCTAACTCTTCAATTAATGCTTTTACATCAACCAAATCTTCATTTTCTAGCGATTTGCCTAATCGCCCCAAAATGGTATTAATTTTCTCTTGGTATCCTAAAACACGACCGTTTGTTGAAAGGAATTCTTCTTTGTTAAAGGTATCTCCAAAACGCTTTTCAGCTTTTTTCACTTCCTTGTCAATCTTAGCCTCAATTTTAGCACAATAATCTTCTACTAAAACATCCGCTCTGTATCGTTTTTTACTGTCTTTATTGTCAATTAAAGGATCATTAAAAGCATCTACGTGGCCTGAAGCTTTCCAAGTGGTAGGATGCATTAAAATAGACGCATCTATTCCTACAATATTCTCGTGCATTTGTACCATGGCTTTCCACCAATAGTCACGAATGTTTTTCTTTAGCTCTACACCATTCTGTGCATAGTCATACACAGCGCTTAATCCGTCATAGATTTCAGATGATTGAAATATATAACCGTATTCTTTTGCGTGTGAAATTACCTTTTTAAATTGATCTTCTTGTTTTGCCATGGTGCAAAAATATATTTTTAAACTAACTATTTGAGAATAAAAATATACTTTTGTAGAAAAAGTATGCGTGTGTTATGAAAAAAAATGGTATTTGCCTATTGCTATGCTTCTTTATCTTTTTGACGGCTATTGCACAGATGAAGAAAAAACCTGTGGTTCCACATTGGGTGGAAACAGTTACGTACAATGTAGCTCCTGATATTAGTTCAGAAGAACTTGTTCAAGGAAACTTAGTATTACTATACGACGAGCAGGTTCACATGAACAAACAAGAAGTGTTTTTTCACCGTGCTACAAAAATAACAGAGAATGTGGGGGTACAAACCGCGTCGTCTATAACTATAGCTTTTGATCCTACTTACCAAAATTTATATATTCATTCGTTAAAGGTTATCAGAGACGGAAAAGTAATTGACAAACTAAACTCGAGTGTTTTTCAAACTTTGAGAAGGGAGTTAAATTCAGAGAGCTACATATATGACGGAAGTTTGTCGGCCTTTACGAATATAAGTGATGTACGAACAGGTGATATTATTGACTATAGTTTTACAATAAAGGGATTTAATCCTATTCATGGAAGTAAGTACGCTGACTTTTTTAATATAGAAACCTCCGAACCGTTAGGGAAATTATTTGTTAAGGTTATTTCAAAAAAACCTATGGAAGTAACACTTTTTGCAACAGATATTGAGCTTGAACAAAAAAGGAAAAATCAGGATTACATCTATGTTATTTCAGACGAAAATATTCCTAGTCATAGGTATGAAGAAAATACGCCTGTATGGCATATATCATCAGGTATAGCGCAAATCAGCAATTACAAATCATGGAAGGAGATTGTAGATTGGGGCGTTAAATTATTTAAAGTTCAACATCAACTATCAACCGAATTACGAGAAAAAATTCAAGAGATCGATGAGGCCTATACAGCAGAAGGGGAGAAAATTAGCGCTACCCTCGATTTTGTGCAAGATGATATCCGCTATTTAGGTTTAGAAGGAGGTATTAGTGCCTATAAACCATTTTCACCGAATAAAGTTTTTAAACAACGTTTTGGAGATTGCAAAGACAAAAGCCTTTTAATGGTTACTATGCTTAACTCTATGGGAATTGAAGCTTACCCCGTATTGGTAAATACCTACTTTAAGGGAACGATTAAATCGATGCTACCAGCGGCGACTATTTTTAATCATTGTGTAGTGAAGACAATTGATAAAAACGGAAGGGAGTTATGGTACGACCCAACTATCTCGAATCAAGGAGGAAAGTTCGATGCTATTGCTTTTCCTGACTATCGATATGGATTGGTATTAAAAAAAGAGAATAATTATTTGGAGGAGATTTTTCCTTTTGACACGAACTTAATTGAGGTTACCAATGACTATATCATTGATGAGGAGGGCAAAGGAGCCACGCTTAGAACTACTTCTGTGTTTCACAAGGCAGAGGCAGATTATATTCGTTCATTGTTTAAAAACAACAGTATTTCGTCTATTAAAGAAGTATATGAGCAATATTATGCTCGGTACTTTGGTACGATAAAAAGCATAAAGAATCCCGAGTATGTTGATGATATGGAGAATAATAGATTTACCGTATTTGAAGATTATAGAATTGATAGTTTATGGAAGCCGAGTACCGAAAAAGATCAAATAATAGCGGCATTTTATCCATATACCATTTCTGATATCTTATCAATGCCTACGAAGTTAAACAGAAAAACACCGTATGATTTACTATATCCTCTAGAGAGAACCCAGACGATCAACATAACCGTGCCTAAAAATTGGACTTTTAAACGCGATTTTTTCGATATTCGATCTCCGAACATCTATTATCGTAAAGAGGTGGAATTCAAGAATTCAGAGAGTGTTTTAACCATAGAGCATGTTTTTAAAACTCAAAAAGATGCTGTTTCGGTTGCTGAGTTTCCACGTTTCTTTGCCGATTTAACAAAGCTTGATCAGCAGATGGGGTATTCGATAATAACCTCTAATAGAGGATTATTCAGAACATCAGAGATTACTGTTAATTGGTTGAAAATTACTGGGACACTCTTGTTTTTCATGATACTAGGCGGGTTTGTTTGGTTAGCTGTTAAACTGTATCAGTACAACCCTATTCCTAAAATAGAGTGTTATTATGAAGAAAATAAACCAATAGGTGGTTGGTTAATTCCAATTGGTATTGCGATGGGTTTAGCGTATCTACTTACTATTGTTGATCTATTCGAGAGTAATATGTATCTATCAGGAAATTGGTTGTTATACTTTAGCGGCACTAACGTTAATTTTCATCTGTTAATTGCTCTTTTAGTGCTCTTAGAAACCATGGTTAAAGCTCTGTTGTTAGTGTACTATCCTTTGGCAATGATCTTGTTTCTTAAAAAAAGAAGTAGTTTTCCAAAAATACATGCAGTTTTTTTAGGTACCTATTTTGTGTTTATGATACTTGATTATTGGCTAGCTAGTAGTTTTATAGAAAATACGTTTCAACATGAAAGGCAGATCAATAGTTTATTAGGCTTGTTTATATCATCTGCCTTAATTGTACCGTATTTATTGAGCGCTGATAGCGTAAAGGAAACATTTGTAACTACCCTTAAAAATAAGCAAGAGTAAACTATGTGATTTTCGAAACAGGTGAGTTAGCGCAAGCTAACTACAGAATTACCTGAATATTCGCCTTCAACAAAAGCACTGATGGTGTATTTTCCTTTGTTAATTTCATCTCTATTCACCAATACTAATGATACTAAGCTCATTCTGTCATTAAGGTAATTCACGGCAATTGAATCACTGTATAAAATACTAGCACCATTATTTAAAAAGGTTTTCCCCTTAGGGGTAAGAACGTTTTTGTTTTCATCAATAATTTGGACATATACCATTTTTTTACCCGACTTTGTAATGTCATTTTTAAGCAAATCAAAATTTACTCTGAAAGCATCAGTTCTACTTGATCTAGACGTTGAGGTTAATTTCCCACTGCTTCTTTCTTTCATGGCAATGGCCGTTACCGGACTGATATCTATTTTTGAAGCGACAGCTACCTTAGCTTCAAGCTTTTTATATTTTTCGTTTAATTCGTTATTGATATTTTCTTTTTGGTTCAGAATTTCAGTGGTAATAACATTTTCTTGAACCAAGCTTTCATTGGCAGTATTAAGCGAATCTATTTTAATAAAGAGCCTTCTATTCTCTCTCTCTAAACTGGCAATTTTACTTCGATAGGTACGTATTAAATTGTAGTTATGCCCTTTTAGGTTTACTACGGAATCGCGTAAATCTTTCATTTTTTGAATCTCTACACGCAATCGTTTCGAAAGACTTTTTTTACGAATTACAACGTCTGTGTAATCTTTAATCATTTCATCTAAAGAGTTTTTTAAGTCTGTTTTTTCTTGTTGGAAAACACTTTGAAGACCATCGATTTCGCTTTCTTTTTTAAAAGCATGCAGGGTTAATAACAGAATAATGATTAGTAGAAAAACTAATGCTGCATTTTTAGAAGCTTTTGAATTCATTTTTTTAGGAGGATTAAGGGGTTATTCTAATTTTATAATTGATTGTTTTGTTAATAATCGATTCACATATATTCGTACTTTATAATGTCCTCTTTTTATAACATCCTTACTCACATTTATCAGTGATGTTACCGCCAGTTTTTTATTGTAGTAGTTTGCTTCTATGACATCGCTGTACCGAACCTTTGTTCCATTTTTTAATTCAATTTTCCCTTTTGCGTTGATAGTTTGGTTTCTAGGGTTAATTAATTGTACATGTATTTGTTTTGTGCCTTTGCCAATAATTTTGTTTTCTAACAAATCAAATTGTATTTTAAAAGCACTCGTTTTATGCGCCTCGTTGGTTGCTGTTAACATCCCGGTACTTTTCGATTTTAAAGCACGAAATTCTATTTTAGCAATTTCTAAAATATCGTTACGAACAACTTTCTCTTCCAACATTCTATTATTTCTGTTGAGCTTAGAGTTCAAATCTTTTGTCTCAGATAGAATCGTTTTTACACTACTGTTTTCATGTGACAAATGGTTGTTAACCGTGCTTAACGAGTCCAGTTTATTTAACAATGTTTGGTTTTCTTTCTCTAAGTTAGAAATTCTTTTTTTATAAACACGTAATAAGTTGTAGTTTGTTGCTTCTAATTTATGAATAGTGTCTTTTAATAAAACTATATTTCGTAATTGTTTTTCTATTTTAGCAGTATAGCTACGGTTATCTTGAGCGGTTTTACGATAATCAACGATTACATTATCTAGTTCTTTTTCCAGTTCTTTTTTTTCTGCTTCAAAAGCATTTTTTAAAACTGAAAAATCCCTAGCATTTTGATACGCCAACCACCCAATTACAATTACTAAGAAAAGTAAAAAGGCTATTAATCCTTTATTTTGAAAACGTTTGACAACCATTACTTAGGGGAGCTTAGGTGTAACTTATAAATACGGCACAGGCTAAAATACTATTTTTTAATGCATTTGTATACAAATGCCGGAGGAAAATTTAAAGTCTCAAAATCTAAAGTGATGTGTTTACCGAATACAGTTTTAAGCTTTTTGTAATAAGAAAGGCTATATTGATATTGAATAAACACGCCTTTTTCGTTTAAAAGAGCATGGCTTTTCTGTAAAATAGTACTTGATGTTTTCTTAGGAATAATGGTTAAAGGCAAACTAGAAACAATATAGCACGCTTCTTCGAAACCTAGCGCGTTCAGTCGTTCATCTATGTTCTCAGCCGATTCTTTCAGTAAAATTAATTGAGGATGATCAATATTTTGAAGCTCATTGTAAAAAGTACTGTTTATTTCAAAACAGATTAGGGTAGTTTGAGGCTGGATTTTATGTAAAATCCTTTTGGTAATAACCCCATTACCCGGGCCTAATTCAACAATGACTTTTGCTTTAGAAAAATTTATAGATGCGAGCATTCTACTCGCTAAATAACGCGAACTTGGAACCAATGTGCCTGCCGTTTTGTAGTTTTTTACTGCTTCTTTAAAAAAATTTAACTTTTTACTCAAAATAACATAGGTTGATTTTTGTACCTTAACCATTAAAAAATTACTAGAAAAGATGCAGATTCTAAAAGATATATTTTATGTTTTTTTTCCAAATTTATGTGTCAACTGCTCAACGCAACTATTAAAAAACGAATTGTTTTTATGTGTTAGTTGCCAGCACAGCCTTCCAATTATAAATAATAACGACGCAACACAACGAATGTTACAAGCTGTTTTTTATGGTCGTTTCCCCGTAAATGCAATATATTCATTTTTATACTACAAAAAGCATGGAATTACACAAAAGATGATTCATGAACTAAAATATAAAAATCAAGAAGGTATTGGTGTTTTTTTAGGACATTGCGTGGCTTATGAACTACAGCAATCTCAAATGTTTAGGAATGTAGATTATTTGGTGACAGTTCCGTTGCATCCGATAAAGGAAAAGCAAAGAGGATACAATCAACTTACAAAATTTACAGAAACCTTGAGCGAAACGTTAGGGATACCCTATAAGTCTACGTTGTTGATTCGTAGGTCTAAATCAAAAACGCAAAGCTTAAAGGAACGATTTGAACGATTTTCAAATAATAATACTAAATTTGAATTAACCGATACGACCTTTTTACGAAATAAACATGTAGTACTAATCGATGATGTGATTACCACAGGAGCTACACTAGAGGCCTGTTGTAATGAGTTGTTGAAAACAACGAATATTACCATTAGTATTTGTACAATGGCATATACTGAAAAAGTATAAACATTCGTTCGTGTTATTTTACTACTTTTGATGTTGAATTAAAATTTAATTTTGTGAAAAAAATAACCAAAATTTGTATTTTTTCTTTAGTTGTTCTGATCGTAAGTTGCGCACGTAGAGGTCGTCCTGAAGGGGGTCCCAAAGATGAAGACGCGCCAATTATGATTACTGCAAATCCGCCTTATGAAACCCTAAATTTCAATGAAAACACAATACGAATTTATTTTGATGAATATGTTGTTTTAAAAGAGTTAAGGAAACAGTTAGTAGTGTCACCCCCCTTAAAGAACCCATTAATAATTTCTCCACAGGGAACACCGAGTAAATACATAAACATTAAAATTATAGATACCTTAAAAGCCAATACAACTTATACGTTTAATTTTGGTAGTGCTGTTCGAGATAATAATGAGGGTAATACACTCGAGAATTTTAAATATGTTTTTTCTACAGGCAATTATATTGATTCCTTAAAACTAGCAGGGAATGTGTCGCATGCCTTTAACAAAAAAACGGAAAAGAGCATCAGTGTTTTATTGTATAAATTAGACAGTGTTTTTAACGATTCTATTGTATATAAGAAAAAGCCCGATTATGTTACCAGTACACTTGATTCCACTAACTTTAATTTTACCAATGTAAAGGAAGGAAAGTATTTATTATTAGCATTAAAAGAGCCGGCCAATGATTATATGTTTAATGCAAAAACCGATCAAATAGGTTTTATAACCGATACCATTGTTTTACCTAGAGACACCCTGGTTGCAGAGGACATTAAACTATTTAATGAAAGGAAAAAATTTACGTTTAAAAGAGGGAAAGAATTGTCTAGAGGGAAGATTCAATTCGGATTTGAAGGAGAAAAAAAAGACTTAAAAGTATCCTTATTATCCAAGGTTCCCGATGACTTTAAATCGTACTACGCATATGAAAAAGAAAAGGACACGCTTTTGTATTGGCACACCCCTATTAAGCGAGATTCTTTAAATTTCGTAGTTACCCGAAACGAGTTTAGAGATACCATTACGGTTCGGTTACGCAAAAAGAAGTTAGACTCTTTATCAGTGAAGTCAAGTGTAAGCAGAATACTGCATTTTAATGATACGCTTTTTTTAGAAACGAATAACCCAATTATTAAGGTGGATACGTCTAAGGTGTTGTTTGTTGATAAAGACACGTTAAAAGTAGCGTATGACTTAAAAAAAATTGCACTTAATAAACTGGGATTAATATTTGAAAAAAAGCCAAAAACGGAATATAGGTTAACCGTTTTTCCCGATGCGCTATCAGACGTGTATGATACTAAAAATGATACGTTAAAATACAGGTTTAGTACTAAAGAAATTGAAGATTACGGAAGTATTGTTTTGGATGTACAAAACAGGGTGAATAAACCGTTAATCATAGAGCTTTTACAAAAGGATAAAGTGCTTAAAAAAGAATATGTTACGGGGTCAAAAAAGATAGAATTTAACCTGTTGGAGCCAAAAGAATACGTGGTAAGAGCAATCGTAGATGCGAACAATAATAAAAAATGGGATACAGGTATTTTTCTAAAAAGAACACAACCGGAAAGAGTTATTTATTTTTCAAAAGAGTTTGAATTAAGAGCAAACTGGATACAAAATGAGAGTTTTGTAATAGAGTAAACTTAAAACATAGTTCATGTATTTCTATTGTTAAAAGAGAAACTATTATGAACGAATTTTTGATCCGAATGCATCGTTTCAATGTTCCAATTCATTGTTTGGGGTATTTATTAATACTATAATCTTAGGCATAGTTACACAGCCATTGTAAATCGTATTATACTGATTGGAATTTGAAGTTACCTGTTAATTTTGTTTCATTCATTAAAGGTTTTCAAATACCTACATCTCCATGATATGATGAAAGTCATAGAGATTCAGTAGTAAAATACTATTACCTATAGCTCGGTATTTACCATAACCATTATGGTTGGTAAATGGTATGCTATTGAGCCACAGTAATTAGGGGCTAACAAAATAGCATGCGATATCAAAAAGCCATATAGCACTAAGGAAGATTTTTTATGAGCGAACTGACGTAAATACAAACAAAAAACCCACTGAAAAGTGAGTTTTTTATTAAAATGATTGTGTTTACTTATTTCTTTTTTGCCCAATTATCACGTAATCCAACAGTTTTATTAAATACTAACTTCTCTGAAGAAGAGTCATCATCTACATTAAAATATCCTAAACGTTGGAATTGGAATCGATCACCAATGTTGGCACTCTGTAGACTTGGCTCAACAAAAGCATGAATAACGTCTAGTGAGCTAGGATTTAAAAACTCCATAAAATCTTTGTCTTTATGACTATCAGGAGCTTCGTCAGAAAATAAACGATCATACACCCTTACCTCTGCGTTAACTGCATGCTTTATAGACACCCAATGCAGCGTACCCTTTACTTTACGTTTACTTTCTTCAGTTCCGCTGCCTGATTTACTTAAAGGATCGTAAGTACAGTGGATTTCAATAATATTTCCATCACTGTCTTTTACACAATGTTCTCCTTTTATAATATAGGCATTCTTTAAACGAACTTCTTTGCCAATGGTTAAACGGAAGTACTTGCGATTGGCTTCTTCTTTAAAATCGTCCCTTTCTATATATAATTCTCTTGAAAAAGGCACTTCTCTTGTACCCGAGTTTTCATCTTCAGGGTTATTTTCGGCAATTAAGATTTCCTCTTTACCTTCTGTGTAATTTGTAACCACCAATTTAACAGGGTTAAGCACTCCCATAACTCGATTGGCGGTTTTATTTAAATCTTCACGAATTTTAAATTCCAATAAAGCTACATCAATAACATTTTCACGTTTTGATACACCAACGGTTTCAATGAAACTTCGAATTGCTGATGGCGTATAGCCCCTTCTGCGTAGCCCAGAAATAGTTGGCATGCGCGGGTCATCCCATCCTGAAACAATACCTTTCTCAACCAATTGTAATAACTTACGCTTGCTCATAATAGTGTAGCTTAAGTTTAGTCGTGAAAATTCGCGTTGTTTTGGGGTTAATGGATATTCAGATTTGCTGTACGTATGTACATTGTCTCTAAACCAATTGTATAATTCGCGATGAGGTTTAAACTCTAATGAACATAATGAGTGCGATACTTGTTCGATATAATCACTTTCTCCATGCGTCCAATCGTACATAGGGTAAATAACCCAATCGTTTCCAGTGCGGTGATGTGCTTTCTTTAAAATACGGTACATAATAGGGTCACGCATGAGCATATTTGGTGATTCCATATCAATTTTAGCACGTAAAACATGAGTTCCTTCATCAAACTCACCATTTTTCATTTGTGTGAATAAATTGAGGTTCTCATCAACAGGCCTATTGCGATATGGTCCGGCAATACCAAGTGTTGTAGGCGTACCTTTTTGTTTTGCCATTTCCTCAGAAGACTGAGAGTCTACATAGGCTTTTCCATCTTTGATTAGTTGAACGGCCCAATCATATAACTGCTGAAAATAATCAGATGAATAACATTCATTTGACCAGTTGTAACCTAACCAAGAAATATCTTGCTTAATGGTATCAACATATTTTTGTTCTTCTTTGGCCGGATTGGTGTCATCAAAACGAAGATTCACCGGAGCATTATATTGTTCCCCTAAACCGAAACTAATTCCGATTGCTTTTGTATGCCCAATATGAAGATAACCATTAGGCTCAGGAGGAAAACGAAAACGTAAATTTTCTGTAGGCATCCCATTAGCTATATCTTCTTCGATTATTTGTTCAATAAAGTTTAACGACTTCTTTTCTTCTGACATTTTCTCTAAAATTGAAGTGCAAAATTACGGAAAATAGTTGAGCTAATTCGAGTTTATAAAAATGCGTGTTCCCTTAAAATAGAACAGTGATTAATGAATTAGAGTTCCTACTTGTGTTTCTTTAAAATGTATTTGATAATGAATTGTATATCCGTGCAATTATAATTGGTAAATTGGTATTAGTTTGTTTGTTCCTAACAGCATCCAACACCTAATAAACCCATTCATGTATTTATCTGTAAATCGTATAATTCGGTCGTAAGTGGAATAGTGTAAACCAGTAAAGAAAGTCATTGATACTTCACGTATGTTCGATAAACATACCGTCGAAAACAAAAAGGTAAAAACAAATTTCGTTTTTACCTTTTCTCATCAAATTAGTGTTATAGAAGGGTTTTTATTTAGAATTAATTTAGAGTAAAAAGGGGCTCTAAAGGGGGATTGGTTGTTTGATTTCTAGTATTAATTAATGGCTAAAATTTTAATTTTTAAATGTGTTATTTACAGTGGTTATACTATCAATTTTTTTAATAATTGAAAACTTAAAAAATCATTACATACGATCATTAAAAAGTAATGAAATAATTTTTTTTGTTAACTTGTCGTATAATTTAATTAAATAAAAAGAGTTATTATAAAAACAAAAACTACTTTTTTCACTGTTTTAAAGTTTTGTAATGTTAACAAAGGTAATGAGGTTTTTATTGGTCAGACTTATGAAAAAAGGTGTGTTTCTTATGAATTTAATCCTCATGTGAATGAAAATTGAACAACAAATACCTACTCATAATATCAGTGGTGGCTTTGGTATTAATATAGAGCCTATATCGTATAATAACCCGTATGACTACGATAGCATTCATCGACATAACTATTTTGAAATTCTCTTTTTTTTCAACGGAGGGGGGTATCAACTCATTGATTTTGATAAGGTTCCGATTGTCAGTAATAGTTGCTACGTTATTAAACCAAGACAAGTTCATTTAGTAAGAAGAGACGCAAAAACGGATGGTTTATTAATACAGTTTGTCAATACACCAACGTTATCTACATTGATCGGCTCATTAACGTTTCTTCAGTATTACTCTAAAATAAAAAGTATATTTGAAAGCAGGAAAGAGTTTATAGAAAAATCGATTTCATTGTTAGATTTAATAAGACAAACAAAAAAGGAACAAGGTTTTTTTTACAAGCAAAAAGCAATACATTTACTATCTACCTTACTGTATGATTTGGAAGAGTATGTGATAGAAAGTAGCACATTGAATACTACCAAAGATCATTTATTAACCGGCTTTACAAAGCTTGTTAGTGAAAAATTGAATGCATTAACAGTACGTGAGTATGCAGCTTTTTTAAATACTTCAACTAAGAAACTTACTCAATTAATAAAGGCTAAATTTGGAATTACCCCTTTGAAGTTTATTCATAAAGCATTGCTCCTTGAAATAAAAAGAGAGCTATTGTTTAGAGATGTAAATATTAAAGAAGTTTCGTATAAATATAATTTTGATAGTACTTCTAATTTCAGCTCGTTCGTTAAAAAGAATACTGGGTTAACACCGTCGCAACTTCAAAAGAAATTAGCCATCGATTTTCAATAAACCAATTATAGTTACTGTAAGATGATAGAAAGCACGTAATTGATTTTGCTTGAGGTTGTGTTCGTTCAAATAGCTTAAGAGGTAGTAACCGTTTACCAACGAAATAGGTAGGAAAACACACTGAAAACACAAAAAAAATCAGAGATTTTTTTATTACCCATTGATTTGGTTATATTTACGGACACTATAACTAATCAAAATAGAAAAACATGAAACAAAACATGATGTATGTGCCAATTGTATTGGCATTATTAGGCCTAATTTTTATGTATGTAAAAATGGTTTGGGTTAAAAAACAAGATGCAGGGAGTGAAAAAATGCAGTCTATTTCTAAAAGTATCAAAGAAGGAGCACTTGCGTTTTTAGCTGCCGAATATCGTCTTTTATTAATTTTTGTTGGGATTGCTTCACTGGCATTATTCGGAATATCTCAAATGGTTGAAACGACTAGTATCATGATTGTTCCTGCTTTTATTATAGGGGCAGTTTTTTCTGCTTTGGCAGGTAATATAGGAATGCGTATTGCAACCGATGCAAATGCTAGAACGGCGGAAGCCGCAAAAACAAGCTTACCTCAGGCCTTAAAGGTGTCTTTCGGAGGCGGAACCGTTATGGGATTGGGAGTAGCAGGATTAGCAGTGTTAGGATTGACGTTGTTTTTCCTTTTATTTGTGAATCAATTTATTTCTGAAGGAGGTAATTTTTATAGTGAAATGACGGTAGTGTTAGAAGCATTGGCAGGTTTCTCTTTAGGTGCAGAATCAATTGCGTTGTTCGCTCGTGTAGGAGGAGGTATTTATACAAAGGCTGCTGATGTAGGAGCAGATCTAGTAGGTAAGATAGAAGCAGGAATCCCAGAAGATGATCCTAGAAACCCAGCTACAATTGCTGATAATGTAGGTGATAATGTAGGTGATGTAGCAGGTATGGGAGCAGATTTATTTGGCTCTTATGTAGCCACTGTTTTAGCAGCAATGGTTTTAGGGAATTATGTGATCAGAGACATGTCTCTAACATCTCAATTTTCAGATGATTTTAATGGTATGGGTCCGATATTATTGCCGCTAGTAATTGCTGGTGTTGGTATTATATCTTCAATTATCGGAACATTTTTAGTTGGAATTAAAGACAATACCGCCAGAGAAGCAGAAGTTCAAAAGGCGCTAGACACAGGAAACTGGGCATCTATTGTATTAACATTAATAGCAAGTTTCTTTTTAATTAAATTGATGTTACCTGAAACCTTAAAAATGAACTTTTTTGGAGAAGGAATAAAAGATGTGCCTTCTATCAATGTTTTTTGGGCAGCTTGTATTGGTTTAGCGGTAGGAGCGTTAATTTCTGTTGTAACCGCCTACTACACTAGTTTAGGAAAAAAACCAGTATTAGATATTGTAAAGAACAGTGCAACAGGTGCTGGAACAAATATAATTGCAGGTTTAGCAGTTGGAATGAAATCTACCTTTTTGTCGGTGCTTTTATTTGCTGCGGCAATTTATGGATCGTATTATTTTGCAGGCTTTTATGGAGTAGCACTTGCAGCATCTGCGATGATGGCTACAACAGCGATGCAATTGGCTATTGATGCCTTTGGCCCTATTGCTGATAACGCTGGTGGTGTTGCAGAGATGAGTGAATTGGAAGACCACGTTCGTGAACGTACAGATATTTTAGATTCTGTTGGAAATACAACTGCAGCGGTGGGTAAAGGTTTTGCGATCGCTTCTGCTGCCTTAACCGCGCTGGCTTTATTTGCAGCGTATGTTACGTTTACAGGTATTGATGGAATCAATATTTTTAAAGCAGATGTGCTTGCAGCCTTGTTTGTGGGAGGAATGATTCCTGTAATATTTTCTGCTTTAGCAATGGAATCTGTAGGTAAAGCAGCTATGGAAATGGTGCAGGAGGTACGTCGTCAGTTTAGAGAAATCCCTGGTATTATGGAAGGAACTGGTACACCAGAGTATGCGAAATGTGTGGATATTTCTACAAAAGCAGCTCTTCGTGAAATGATTTTACCGGGATTAATAACTATTATCTCTCCTATTATAATTGGGACCATTTTCGGAGCCGAACCGTTAGGAGGATACATGGCCGGTGTTTGTGTTTCAGGTGTTATGTGGGCAATTTTCCAAAATAACGCTGGTGGTGCTTGGGATAATGCCAAAAAATCGTTTGAAGCAGGTGTTGAAATTAATGGTGAAATGACCTATAAAGGGTCGGACGCTCATAAAGCTGCTGTAACAGGTGATACTGTTGGAGATCCTTTTAAAGATACTTCTGGGCCTTCAATGAATATTTTGATTAAACTAACTTGTTTAGTTGGATTGGTAATGGCTCCTGTTTTAGGTGGTCATGGTGCTAGTACTGAGCACGCAGAGAAAGAGGTTGTTGTTGAGGTAATCGCTACAGAAGGTGTTAATGCTACAGAAACGATGACTGTTTCTAAGGTAGATGAAACCAAAGTTGATGTTGAAACAGAAACCAAAGAAATTTCTTCTAAAGTAGAGGAAACAACGACTAAAACTACAAATGAATCGGAGCAAATAAAAAAGGAAGAGTAGCATCCTTTACATGGTATAATTATAAAACCTCACTGTTAAGTGGGGTTTTATTTTATAGTAAAACGAATAGTATCATGAGTTGTTTTTTGCCCTAATCGGTCAATAGCATTAGCAGTTAATTGCAAAACCCTTGGGTAGCCACCAGTAACTTGACAATCGCGCATTAATACAATTAGTTTTCCAGAAGGTGTTAATTGAACGGAGCCCGGTAATACAGCAGAGGTTAGCATGGAAGCCAAATGGTGTTGAAGTTGGCCCTCTAATTTATACCCCATTCTATTATTATCAGATGAAACGGTGAAGAGGGTGTTTTTAAGCGTTTCTTGTTGTTTCACAGTCAACAATTCAAACTCTGGACCTTTAAAACAGTCTATAGCACTCGATTGAAAGTGGTGTTCATTAACTTTTATACGTGAAAATTGTTTTGGTATGCGCTCTGAATGCTTTGAAATAGGTAAATACATCCCTTTTTGCAAACAATTTTCTGTTGTAATACCTTGATAAAAACTACTACTTTGGTATACTTTTTTAGTTTGAAACCCTCCAAAAACGGCCATATAAGTTCGAACACCATAAACTCTTTTTCCAAATGAGAGAACACTACCTTTTTTAACAGAAATAACCGTATTTAAAGCTACAGTATTTCCATTTATTTGCGCTGAAAAATCAGCACCAGTAATACTGATCCAAGTATTCTTTTCAAATAGTAGTTTACAGCCACCAAATGTAATCTCTAGAACAGCAGCATCATTGTTGTTATTTACAATATAATTAGCAAGCTTTGCTGAGTAGCTATCCATAGCGCCAGAAACAGGAATACCTAAGTCTCTATATCCTTTTCGTCCTAAGTCTTGAATGGTAGAATAAAATCCCGCTGCTATAACTTTAATCATCTAGCATCCGTTTTGAGAATATATATTTTCCAATAGCTATTTCTTTTTCAATTTTCATAAACGTTGCCTTATGGATAGCAATGAAGCGAATTTTGTCGCCTGATTTAGCAAAACAGGGATTGTTATCCGCTGGATTGAAAAAAGAGATAGGTGTTTTACCGATAACATTCCACCCTCCCGGACTATCAGAAGGGTATATTCCTGTTTGACGTCCGCCTATAGCAACCGAACCTTTAGAGATCGTTAATCTAGGGTTTGATTTTCTATGGGTATAAAGTAAAGGATCTAATCCGCCTAAATATAAAAATCCAGGTAAAAATCCAATAAAATGAACAGTATAGATTTGTTGTGTATGGAGTTCAACTATCTGATTTATTGGTATGTTGGTGTTTTCAGACATTTCGGTTAAATCAATGCCAAATTTAGGATCGTAACATACAGGTATTTCCCAAAGATAATTATTGTTTAGAGCCTTAATGGATTCATCAGTGTAGATTTTTTTTAAATCGTTTTTTTCTGAGTTGAAATCTAAACTAGTTTCAGTATAGATCAGGGTGAGTGAGTTATAACCCGGTATACAATCTTCAATTAAATGTTTTTTGTTGTTGAGTATCTTTGTTTTGAACTCATTAATATCTTGTAAAATATCAAGGGCTATTCTTTTTTCCCATTCAATTAGAATAGCCCTTTCTCCAAATGGTTTGTATTGAATTTGTTTAAGCAATGGTAATTCCTTTTTTAATGAAAGAAGTATAGAGGTATTTTACCAATTCTATGGCGTTTTCGGTGTCACCATGAACACAAAAAGTATCTGCTTTAACGGATATTATTTGGTTCTCAATTGTTTTCACATGCTTGTCAAAAACCATTCGTAATATATGTTCTAAAACAAGTTCTTTATCATGTATGATAGCATTCGATAGCTTTCTAGAAACCAATGTTAAGTCATTATTGTAATTTCTATCAGCAAAAGCTTCATATTTTATCTTGAGTTGTTGCTTTTGTGCTTCCTTGGCTATGACAGAATTAAAAGGAACGTATAAATAAACATTAGGACAGGTTGCTACTACTGATTGCACCATTATTTTTGCTGTTTCTTTATGAGTTGCGGCTAGGTTATATAAAGCACCGTGGGGTTTTATATGGTGTAATTTTTCTTGATGAAAGGTGGTTCTATCCATTAAAATGCGAATTTGATTTTCGATACTCTGCTGGAGGCTTTTGGGATCGATATTTATGACTTTTCTCCCGAAATTTTCTTTATCAGGAAAGGAAGGGTGCGCGCCTATTTTTACAGAATGTTCTTTTGCAAGTAAAATAACTTTATCAATTGTTTCTATGGAACCTGCATGGGCTCCGCAAGCAATATTGCACGATGATATATAAGGCATTAGTAAGTTTTCATTACCGATACCTTCACCAACGTCACAATTTATATCAACGATCATATTAAAAAATGTTAAATACCTTTAAGATACTTTTAAGTCCTAGGAAAATACTGATAACTAAAATAAAGAGTCCTAAAAAATTTTGAATTCTTGTATTTCGGTACTTTCCTAAAATAGACTTTTTATTCATGATCCACAATAAAATTCCGGCAACTATGGGTAAAAGCATACCATTTGCTACTTGCGCAAATTTTATAATTTCAATAGGTTTAATACCGAAAGAAGAAAACGCAACCCCTAAAAATAAAATGCTTCCCCAGACGATTCTAAATTTAGTAGATTTTAGTCCTCCTTTCCAACCAAAACAACCCTTTGCCACATAGGCAGCGGCGAGCGGAGCTGTGATAGCAGATGTTATGCCTGCAGCAAACAAACCAAGTGCCAGAAAATATTTAGCAAAATCACCATATAGTGGTGCTAAACTTTTTGCCAAATCGGCAGCGTTGTTAATGTCATTTACGTTGATTGCAGCCGCAGAAATAATGATGGCTATAGAAACCAAGCCTCCTACAAAGATAGAAATAATGGTATCTTTTTTAGCCAAAGGCAAATCCGCTGTGCTCTTCCATTTTTCTTTAACCAAAGAAGCGTGTAAAAAGAGGTTGTACGGAACTACGGTGGTTCCAATTAACCCAATAATAGTTAACAAGCTTTCTTCCGGAAAGGTGGGTATAAAGAGTCCTTTTATGATAGCTAAAAGGTCGGGTTTGGTAACGATCGCGGTAATCAAAAAAGAAAGACTCATAAATATAACTAGACTTACCAGTACTTTTTCTAAAAACTTATAATTACCGATATACAATAGTATAAAAGCGATGATACCAACACAGAAACTCATCATATTAACAGAAAGATTACCCAGTTGTATACTTGATTTTCCAAAAATGGCTTCCAATCCTAATATCCCTCCACTAATATTTCCTGCTTCATAAGACGCATTTCCGACAACAATGGCAGTCAAAATTAACAGGGTGATGCATTGTTTTATCACGGGATGTCGAATTTCATCTCTGATAACTTCAGAGAGTCCTTTTTGAGAAGTAATCCCTAATCTAGCGGTCATTTCTTGTAATATAATGGTGGCTAGAATTGACAATAACATGGCCCATAATAAATTCATTCCAAAATGAACGCCTGCCAATGTACATAGAGTTACCGTTCCAGGACCTATAAACGCTGCGGCAATTAAGGTTCCAGGGCCAATATTTTTAAACCAGTTTCGTATCATAAATTGTTGTTTAATAGCTATAAATGTAACAAAAAGAATTGACGGAAGATTTACAGTGAGTTTAAGAAAAATGTAGAATCGATCTTATTTTATATTGGGTTTCTTATTTTTGCCTGATGTCAAGAGTGATCCGTAATTTTTCAATAGACCGTCCGAAAGAGTTTAAGC
Organism: Tenacibaculum profundicola; assembly: GCF_057220795.1. Lineage (NCBI taxonomy): Bacteria > Pseudomonadati > Bacteroidota > Flavobacteriia > Flavobacteriales > Flavobacteriaceae > Tenacibaculum > Tenacibaculum profundicola. Next base: position 2,859,498 of record NZ_CM170137.1, read on the forward strand.
AAAAACTTTTTGTGTGGGCAAAACAATTTGATACCGCCATCTGGTTAGATTCTAACAGTTATGAACAAAAATATAGTTCTTTTGACTGTGCCTTAGCCATTGATGAATTTACATCTATTAAAACAGATTATCACAATGCCTTTGACAAATTAAAGGAATATCAATCATACACTAAGGATTATATTTTTGGGTATGTGGGTTACGATGTTAAAAATGATGTGGAAAAATTGACCTCTCATAATTTTGATGGGCTTGATTTTCCTGATTTGTTCTTTTTTCAACCTCAGAAGCTAATTTTTATAAAAGGAGATACTGTTGAGTTTCGATATTTACAGATGATTGATGATGAAATGGAAGAAGATTTTGAAAGTATAATTGAAACAAATAGCACCTACAAAAATAAAATAAAAGAAAAGAGTCCTGAAGAAAGTACCCTAAAAATTAAACTAAGAATTCACAAAGACGAATACCATAAAAAAGTATCTAAAGTACTAGAACATATTCATAGGGGAGATATCTATGAAGCTAATTTTTGCCAAGAGTTCTATGCAGAAAACACCACAATTAACCCTTGTGAAATATACACTCACTTAAATGAGGTGTCTGAGCCACCCTTCGCTACTTTTTTTAAACATGAAAACCTGTATTTACTTTCAGCCTCACCAGAAAGATACTTACGGAAAGAAGGGCATAAAATGATATCACAACCGATAAAAGGAACGGCGAAACGTTTAATTAATGAGATAGAAGACGCAAAGATCGCCTTTGATTTGTCGCGTGATGAAAAAGAACGCTCAGAAAATATCATGATCGTAGATCTGGTCAGAAATGACTTGTCTCGAACCGCCAGAAAAGGCACCGTACAAGTGGAAGAATTGTGTAAAGTATATTCTTTTAATCAAGTGCACCAAATGATATCGACAGTAGTTTCTGAAATAGATGCAGATATTCATCCGGTAGATGTTATTAAAGATACTTTTCCGATGGGAAGTATGACAGGAGCCCCAAAAATTTCGGCCATGGAAATTATTGAAAATTTGGAGGAAACAAAACGAGGGTTGTATTCAGGAGCTGTAGGGTATTTTACCCCTGAAGGTGATTTTGACTTTAACGTGGTTATTCGAAGTATTTTATATAACGAAGATAAAAAATACGTGTCTTTTTCCGTAGGGGGAGCAATAACTGCCAAGTCAACTCCAGAAAAAGAATATGAAGAATGCTTGCTCAAAGCGAAGGCAATGAAATATGTTTTGTTACATTCATAATAGTTTTAAGTATATTTACTCGATCATTCTTGTAAGAAAAGGGATATGTTTTTTAATGTATGAATAGCTTTTTGAGAAAAGAATGCAAAGAATATTAAAAAACGAAAAGCTACTACTCTTTAAAAGTACTTATTATGACGCACCAAGAATTCAATTTTAACTTCCATAAAACCCTTTTTTTTGGTCAGTTTTGGCAACCGAAAACGGTAAAAGCTATAGTGGTAATCATTCATGGAATGGGTGAGCATTCTGGCCGATACGAGTATGTAGCAAAGCAACTTACCGAAAATAACTTTGGCGTAATTGCTTTTGACCATTTTGGACATGGAAAAACGAAAGGGAAAAGAGGCCATAACCCGGGGTATGATGAAGTTTTGGAAAGTATTTCTAAGCTTATTGGCAAAGCGAAAGATGTTTTTGGAGATAAGCCTTTATTTTTATACGGGCATTCTATGGGAGGAAATGCCGTAGTTAATTTTGTTTTACGCAAGAATCAGTCGATTAAAGGAGCTATTGCTACGAGTCCCATGCTTCGATTAGCTTTTGAACCACCAGCTTGGAAGTTAGCGCTAGGTAAAATAATGCAAAAAATTGCGCCCTCTATTACTTTGGGTAATGAATTAGATGCTGATTATATTTCACGTGATCTGGTTGAGGTGCACAAATATTGTAATGACCCAATGGTACATAATAAAATAAGTCCTAATTTCTCCTTATCATTTATTGATGCCGGAGACTGGGCCATTAACAATGCTTCGTTGCTAAAATATCCAATGTTTTTGCTACATGGAACAGGAGATAAAATAACAGACTATAAAGGATCAGAGGCTTTTGCAAGTAATTCAAAGAATGCTGATGTAAAACTTTATGATGGAGGCTACCATGAATTGCACAACGATTTATGCAAAGACGAAATGTTACAAGATATCATTAACTGGTTGAACGACCATCTGTGATAGCTGAAAATGGTAGAAAAACTAGAAAAACACTTGATTGCCAATTTTTCCTTTGTCAAAGGAAAAAAGATAGTTGTTGCCATATCAGGTGGAGTTGATAGTGTTGTTGTAACCCATTTGTTAACAAGGCTAAACTATGATGTAGCACTTGCTCATTGTAATTTTCAACTTCGAGAGAACGAAAGCGATTTGGATGAAGAATTTGTAAAAAACTTAGGCAAACAGCTAGGTTTGAATACGTTCACTGTAAAATTTGATACCAAAGAATACGCTGAAAGAACTAAGATGTCGATACAGTTAGCCGCGAGAAAATTACGCTATACATGGTTTGATGAATTACGGGTCAGTAAAAACTTTGATTACCTTGTTACCGCTCATCACGCCAACGATAATCTCGAAACATTTATAATTAACTTAACGCGAGGAACTGGACTGGAAGGCTTAACTGGTATTCCAGCAGTTAATGGTAATAGTATACGTCCTTTATTGATTTTCTCTCGCGAAGAAATTGTGAGCTATGCACAAGAACAAGGTCTTGCTTGGCGAGAAGATGCTAGTAATGCGGAAACAAAGTATATAAGAAATAAAATACGTCATGCTATAATTCCTGTACTTAAAGAGATAAACCCTAGTCTAATAAGTTCTTTTAATAATACTATTAATTTCTTAAATCAAAGTCAGCAAATCATTAGTGACTGTATTGAGGAAAAGTTATTAGATGTGGTGTCGTATGATGGTGAAATCACGAAATTAGATATTCTAAAAATTAAGAAACTGTCTGATCCAAAAGCTTATATTTACCATTTTTTAAAAGAATATGGCTTTACAGAATGGAACGATGTTTATAATTTGCTGAATGCTCAAGCAGGTAAAGTATTGCTGACAAAATCACACGCTTTGCTGAAAGACAGAGATTTTTTATTACTTTTACCGTCTAATAAATTTATAAATACTGATAATCAGGTCTTTATCATAAATAGTGAAATTTCTCAAATTACCAAGCCTATAAATTTAGTGTTTAAAAACGTTCAGAAAACAACATGTTTAGATGAAAAATCTATTTATGTTGATAAAAATTTACTAAATTACCCCCTTACTTTGCGGAAGTGGAAAGAAGGAGATCTTTTTTACCCGAATGGAATGTTAGGTAAAAAAAAGATAAGTAAATATTTTAAAGATGAAAAAATATCATTAATTGAAAAGAAAAATATATGGATCCTTTGTTCCAGTAAAAATGAAATAATTTGGATCTTAGGAAAGCGTCAAGACAGGCGTTTTTTGCCATCACATAAAACAATCAAAATATTACAAATAAGTATATTATAACCCCTGTAAACTATTATAGAATGAAAAAACTCTTTACTCTAATTTTGTTTTTTATAGGTTTCGTTACTTTCTCCCAAACTGATGATAATCCTTTATTGGTAACACCAGCAGTTGAAAAAGTTTCAGATACTGAGTATGATTTAATCTTCAACATAGTAATTGCTGAAGATTGGCACTTATACTCTCAATACAATCCAGAAGATGCTTCTTTACCTATGACCATAACACCTGCAGAAGGTGAGGCAGGGTACACTTTAAGTGGTAAAGCTACAGAAAGTGAAACGGAAAGTGAATTTAGTGAGATTTGGGCAAAGGATGAAATTTTCTTTGTCGAAGAAGCGATTGTAGTGCAACGTATTAATATAACGGATCCAGCTATCACTCAAGTGGTTTTAAATCTTGATGCTCAGGTGTGTAAGGAATATTGTTTGCCTTTTGATGAAGATTTTACATTTTCTCTAACAGGGGCTCCTGTTGATCAAACAGTTGCTGAATTAGACGATAAAAGTAAATCCTTATCTGAATCGTTAAAGCTAGATTTAAAGAATACGATAATGCTAGAGACTTCTGCTAAAGAAGAAACAAGCAAGAAAAACAGTAGTTTATTTAATATATTTTTGTTAGGGTTTGTAGGAGGTTTATTGGCTTTCCTAACTCCTTGTGTGTTCCCAATGGTACCGTTAACCGTTTCTTTTTTCACCAAGAGAACAGAGAAGAAAACTAAAGGAAGAGGTACTGGTAGCGCTATATTGTATGGTTTCTTTATCATACTTATATATGCCTTATTAAGTGTGCCATTTCATTATTTAGATACATTAGACCCTGAGATTTTAAATAATATATCTACCAATATATGGTTAAATGTGTTCTTCTTTGTAGTATTGATTTTCTTTGCTGGATCATTTTTCGGGTTATATGAAATGACTTTACCAAGCTCTTGGAGTAGTAAAACGGATAAAGCTTCTAGTAGTATTGGAGGAATTGTAGGTATCTTTTTTATGGCTTTAACATTGGCTATTGTTTCTTTCTCATGTACAGGACCAATCTTAGGATCATTATTAGCAGGGTCGTTAACTTCTGATGGAGGTGCTATGCAATTATCAGCCGGAATGACAGGCTTTGGTGTAGCATTGGCTTTACCTTTTGCATTGTTTGCAATGTTTCCTGGTTGGTTAAATTCATTACCAAAATCAGGTAGTTGGTTAAATACAGTGAAAGTAGTATTAGGATTCCTAGAACTTGCTTTTGCATTCAAATTCTTGTCGAATGCTGATTTAGTAGGGCACTGGAATTTACTAAAACGTGAAGTATTTATTGGTATATGGGCTCTTTTAGCATTTTTAATGGCTTTATATTTATTCGGGTTTATCGGAAAAAAATACGGAAAAATATCGTTGTTAAGAGTGTTGATGGGATTAGTTTCAATAGGAGCTGCTATTTATTTAATCCCTGGTGTAATGCAAAAACCAGCATGGGATCAAGGAAGACTACTAAGTGGTTTTGCTCCTCCACAATTTCATAGTATTTATCAACAAGACAATCAATGTCCATTAAACCTAAATTGTTTTAAAGATTTTGATGAAGGTGTAGCTTATGCGAAGTCTGTTAACAAACCTATTTTATTAGATTTTACTGGGTGGGCTTGTGTGAACTGTAGAAAAATGGAAGAGAATATTTGGAGTCAGCCTGATGTATACAAAATTCTTAATAAAGACTATGTGTTAATTTCTTTATATGTGGATGATCATCAAAGAATGCTCCCAGAATCTGAGCAATTCGATTATATCAAACCAAATGGTAAAGTAAAAAGAATTAGAACTTATGGAGATAAGTGGGCAACATTACAGATTGCAAACTTTAAAACAGCATCACAACCATTCTATGTGTCTTTAAGCCCAGATTTAGAGGTCTTAAATACACCTGAACAGTACACTGATAAAGAAACGTATTTTAAATGGTTAAAAACCGGATTAAATCGTTTTAAAAACAAGTAATACATACTAGTTATTATATATAAAAGCCTCTTTAATTTAAAGAGGCTTTCTTTTTGGGTTCAACCCTAGTATTTCATGGGGTGTTAAGTTAATTTGACAATGGAGATTGTTTATGATTAATGCTAATACCAGTTGTTGTTTGAACTTACTATAAAAGAAAATGGCAAATGGTATAATCTAAGGGTGCTCGTATTTTAACACTGACTTTTCATGGCATCATACCGATGATTATTTCAAGTCTTTTAATGAGTGAAATAAAATTTAGAGGTAACTTCCATTCCAGTCGGTATAAAACGATTAACTATAAAAATTCTATCAAAACTTACTAGGTAGTCCAATGAGTCGTTGGCATAAAAAAGCGTTCTATGAAAAAAGCCTCGATGAAATCGAGGCTAAAAAATCAAATTTATTTTTTAATCATACTTTTGAGATGATAGTGTTTATTGTTTTATAAACTTTTTAGTTGTAACGGTTTTACCATTATTAACGGTTATAAAATATAAGCCTGTTTCAAGATTTCTTACGTTTATTTCTCTTGTTACATTGCCTTTAATAATAGTTTGCCCTGAGATATTTACGATACTATAGCTGCCTTGCGTATTGGTGCCCATTTTTATATATAATGTATCACCGGTTACGGGGTTAGGATAAATACGAACGGGTTCAAATACATTGTTATTTATTGTTAAACTTGATGGAAAAGAAACACCACCTCCATTGTCAATAATTGTAACAGCATAGTCTTCAACTTCTCCATATTTAAAAGTTTCACAAGGGCTAGGGATTCCATTGTATTTCATAGATACGCGCATTCTTGTTGTTCCTGTTTTTGCCCCTGATGGCACTGTGAATCTTCCGCTTACTGGAGAAGATATAGAAGGTGTTTTGGCAAATACTCGTTCTCCGGAATCATTAAAATCACCATCTTGGTTATAGTCTATCCAAACAGCATAACCTTCTTTATAAAAGCTTCCAGTCCAAGTAGGTGTTATTGTTATGGTATTGGAGGTTTCCTTTTTAATAGTTACAGGTGGTAGACTTTCTGTATAGTCTGAATATCCAATACTGGTGACTCCTTCTCCTGATGAATTAGAAATAAAATCAAAATTATTTCCTGATCCTAGCAATACAAATTTACTTATATATTCATCATTAGTGCTGTTACCGTTAGAATGGCAATATGTCAATATAGCTGAGTTTACAATAACAGTTCTCGTTACCTCCACGGCTGTATTTCCACTGGCGTCACTTACGTTGTATTTTATAATATAGGTGCCTGCTGAGTTTGTATCGACAGAGCCACTAACTACAATGCTTGACGTTAAATTACCATCAACATTATCGGAAGCTGTTGCTCCTTGCTCGAAATAGGTGTCTCCAACATTAAGATTAATGGTTGAATTACCAGTTAATGTAATTACAGGAGGGGTAGTGTCTATCGTTGATTTAATGTGTACTGTGTAATCTTCCACCTCACCATAATTAAAATCACCGCAGGGTTGTGGTGTTCTGTTATATTGCATAGACACACGCATCCTTGTAGATCCTGTCGTAGCATTTAAAGGTACTGTAAAGGTCCCGCTAACAGATGATAATTTAGAAGGCGATTTAGTAAATACCTGTTCATTTGAATCGTCGAAATCACCATCTTGGTTGTAATCTATCCACACAGCATAGCCTTCATTGTAAGCACCTCCTGACCAACCAGGGCTTATTGAAATTGTTGCTGCTTTACCTTTCTCTAAATCAGTAGCTATTGCTGTATAGTTTCCATATCCACCAGGAGATGCTCCTGTGACATTGTCTATGTCTTTAAGTTTTACTCTGTTTATGTATTCATAGGCTGTGTTTTGACCGCTGGAAGCACAATAGACAGTGGTTTGTTGAGTTGAGCAAGAATTGGAAGGTTGACCATAGAGTGACTGTATAGCAGTTATATCATCTGGTTGTAAGTCATATAAATATGCATTGTAATAAGAATACATAACTGCAGAATTTACATCAGAATGGAGTAAGCCTAAACTATGTCCAAGCTCATGTAGAGTTGTTATTTCAAGTTTTATACCATCAGTCTCATTAGATCCTGTCCATCTTTCGTTATCATCAAAATGGATATCCCCTCCATATTCTGGAAAGTAAGCATGAGCAAGTGTACCACTCTGCCCATCAAAAGGAGTGTCATCACCATGACTCACCCCTGCCGGCTGACCGTGAAAAGAAAAGTCAATAGAGTTAGATAAACCAGCCTCAGCTGCTTCATTAAAATATAGGTTAGAGATATCGGACCACTTTTGTATTTGCTGTACCATTATCTCTTTTTGTTGTGATTGAGTCAAAGTAGAATTTTGACTAAAGTTTTCAAAATAGTACGTGAGCGGATAGCAGCCATCTATTTCAGGCCATTGGCTTCCCTGTATCGCATAACGACCATTATTACCACTAGAGAATTCTGCTACTGATCCATAAGGTGTTAATTGGCCAGGGCAAAATAGATGGTTTTTTTCAGTTATAGGGTTTTCACCAATATAATTTATCCAAGAAACAAAACGATTATTTGCTAGTTGTACTATTTTTTCTTTTGAAACCGTTGCTAATAGTATGTTTTTTGGGAGGCCTTTCATGCTTTTAGAGCTAATATTCATAGTGTCATAAAAGCTTTTTGTTTCTCCCTTGGAAATATTTTTAGGTAAATAGATAAGAACTTGAAATTTCCCTGATCTATTTAAATCAATATTTTTTGAAATCTTATCCTCTGGCTTCAATGCTTCATACCATGTTATGTTTTTTATTTTAGATAAATCTTTATCTAAAGGAACATAAGCAAAAATAGTAGTATGATTAACATAATTTAAGGGTGTTATAGATTGTTTTTTTAAAACTGCTGCAGAAGGGGTTCTTTTGAATTGTATTAAAAGATAAGAGTCTGTTCTAGCTTGTCTGTTTAGAATATCTTTAGATGGGATGATGGTTCTGTTCTTCAGATAAATTTTGTCCGGACTTGTTGTTTGCGAATTTAGAACTCCAGATAGGAGTAAAAGAATTTGTAAAATGTAAATTGTTTTTCTCATTTTTCTCATTGATTCATTAATTTTAAATGTTCAAGTAAAGCTAGATATTAACACTGAATATCTATTTTTTTTTCATACTACAAAAGCACTACAAAAGCACGACAGATACAGTGTAATTATACTACAACATCTTGTTATAGAGGCATTTAAATGCGGGACTTTATGTATTTTTATGGTTTTTTACTAGGTTTTTAATGAAGAAAAACACATTTATAGGTAACGCTAACAAGTATGAATAAAATGAAAAGTCAAGGACATATTAAGACCCTTGGTTTAATAGAGGTTTTATGGTCAATTTAGCGACGCTATTATATTGTTAATACCGATATATTAGGTAAGACTCCAGTTCGAATAGGAGGGAATAACCTTGATATTGCCATGGCTGAAACCTCTTTGAAATTGCTGTCATTTCAAAAACATTTTTTTAAGCGAATATAATTATGAGTAATATTACTGTAATTATCATAGATGGTGTGCTGCTTGAGGTTGCAAAACACCAACTGAAGAAGAAGTAGAAATTAAATAACTATGTATATATAGTAGAGAAAATACAACCAAATTTACTAGGTAGATAGTATTCACGCCAAATATATAAAATTTAAAGCTAATTTATAAAATACAAATTAAAACCTTCAAATAGCTATTTTGAGCTAGGTATGTAGGTTAAAATCTACATCATTAATTATAAGGTATTGAGTTTATTGCAAGAAACAGCTGCAAATAATAAAATGTCGCTGATGTATTAAATGAACTAAATTCTTATCTAAAGAGAATTTACACCATAAAAACACTTACCAATAATATATGGCTAAAAACCTGCAAAAAAACAACTTTAAGTTTAATTGCAGATTAAAATCAGTATATTTGATTATATATTATTTTTAAACTTATAGTGTTATGGATTTTTTACAAGCAATATCCGGAGATAATAAAAAGGTATCTGACTTAATGAATGAAATAAGCTCTTATATAAAAAGAGAGCGTAAAAAAAGAGGGTTAAATCAAACCGAATTAGCAGATCTTATAGGCGTTTCTAGAGACACTATATCGAAACTGGAAAGCGGCAGTGATAATTATAATGCGCTAACCTTATTCAAAATTGTTAAATATTTTGGTAGTCTTGAGGAAATCAGTGAGGTTTTTATAAAGAAGGAAAACCCATTAGAATTAAAAACTCTTTATGGGTCAGAAGAAAACGGTAAAAAAAAGAAAAGGCTACATTCACAAAAGAGTATTAAATAATAGAGATGAATAAAGAAGTCGAGCAAATAAGCGTGCAGTTATTTGGAGAAGAGATAGGTTTGTTGGCATATCAACCCGTTACAGGCATTAGTTACTTCCAGTATAACAAGAGTTTTTTAGAAAAAGAGATGTATAAAAACATATTCCCTTTTGGAATAAAAAGAAGCTCTCAAATTCAAACCTTTAAAAATTCAAACAATAAAACATTTAAAGGACTTCCTTCCGTATTTGCAGATTCCCTTCCTGATGATTTTGGAAATAAGATTTATCAAGAATGGATAAAATCTCATGAACTAAGTGCAAATGAACTAACACCTATTCATCAATTAGCTTATATGGCTAATAGAGGTATGGGGGCATTGGAATATGCTCCAGGAAAAATTATTGAGAATATTTCAGAAATTAACTTAGATGTTATTTCTGAAATATTGAAGGAAGTTATGAATAAAAAAACAGGGACAGACGAGTTACAGTTAAATGATGTTGCTTTGTTAAATATTTTTAAGTTAGGAAGTTCAGCAGGGGGAGCCAGACCGAAAGTTATTGTTTCGGAAAACAAAGAAACGGGTGGGTTGATTTCAGGAGATTTAGTGTGTTCAGAAGACTATAATCATTATTTAATTAAGTTAGATATAAGAAAAGAAAAAGAGACTTATAACAGAGCTTTAGTGGAGTACGCTTATTATAAAATGGCCATTAAATCTGGCATTGAAATGATGCCTACTAAATTAATAGAAGGAAGACATTTTGCTACGGAGAGGTTTGATAGAGTAAATGGAGAAAAAGTACATGTTTTAACTGCAACAGGTATAAGTGGTTTGGATTTTAGAGAAGCTGAACCATCTTCTTATGAAACCCTTTTTGAAATTGCTAACTACCTTAATGTACCACCTTCAGGGGTAGATTCAATTTATAGAAGAATGATTTTTAATTATGTCTTTCACAATACAGATGATCACTTAAAAAACCATTCATTTATGTATAATCCAGGTTTAGATAGTTGGAATATTACACCTGCATACGATATAAATTATCCTTTAGATCCAATTAATAAATGGGTCGGAGTTGTTCATTCCCTTTCTTTAAATAAAAAAAGAAAAGGTATAGATTTAGACGATGTATTATCTATAGCGAAAGAATATAGCGTAAGCTCGCCAGAAGCAATTATAAGGGAAGTAGAAGAAGCCTCTAAAGACTGGCTAACGATAGCTACTGAAGTTGGAATTCCTGAGGAAGTATCATATCAAATTAAAGAAGATTTTCATTATTTCATAAACAAAATATAATATTTATAGGATTTCTGATGTTAATTTACACCTTGATTATTTTAAGGTATAATGCCGATCTATAGTAACACAAAAGTGTTACTGTAAGTAAATTGTTGTGTAACGTTATCTAAGAATTGGAATTACAAGGTAGCCTAGTTTTAATTGAAAGCTTTTCTTGTATTTATGTATTTGTTGTTTTAATAGATATGAAACCAAGAACTAAACAAAATCACACTAAAGTCATTTTGTTATACGTGCTTTTTTGCTAAATTAAAAGACAGCCCCAATAAGTTCGAAGTGTTCTTTTAAGTTTCAAACGAATATGATTGTGAAGCGATATTGCTATAATTATCATAGATAACAGGCTGCTTGAGGTTGCAAAACACCAACTGAAAAAGAAGTAGGAATTAAATAACTACAGAAATATGGCTTAGATAATACTACCAAATTGACTGGGTAGACGAAATGAAGCTACTATTTGTGGGGTATTTGATTAATTATAAAACGTACCAGAGTAACGTTGCATATTTTCAAATTGATTGTTTTTAAATTAGTCAGAATAGAATTGTAAACAAATAAAAAATATAGTTATTTATACAGTTATGCTGTTTTTTATAATGATAAGTTCTTGTGTCGGTCAAAAAGAAATTGTGGATAAGAAAGAATTATCTATAAGAGTTCGAGAAATGGTTGATTCCGATAAAAAAGAGAGATTATTACTCGATAAACTAAGGAAAAGTAATTTACCCAAGGAAGTTTATACAAGAAAACGAGATTCCATTTGGAAAGTTCAGTTAGCTATTGATGAACATAACATGGAAGAACTCACAGCAATTACAAAGAAATATGGATTTCCCAATACTAAGTTTTTGGAAAGTCCAGAGCCTGCTTGGCTTATATTTCAGCATACCCCTGAAAAACACAAGGAAGAAGTAAAAAAATTGTTCTAAAAAAAACCAATCTAGGGCGTTTGCCTGCTATAGAAAGTGCAATGATTATGTGGCATTTAAACGGAAGAAAAGGGGTGTCAATGGGGTTAAAAGAGAAAGGAGTGATTGTAAAAGATTTGAGGGGAAATAAATGATATCGACAGGGTAGTCCGTTATGATAAAAAGTGGTTTCAATTAGCGGAAGCATACAATCAGCTGAAATAATTACAGAAGATTTACGTCTAATTCAACATTTCTTTTATCAATTTCATAAACTGATTCAACGTTAAAATTGCATAATTCGGATTAAATAATTTTCTCTATATTTAACCAAAAGAGAATGCTATGCTCGTAAAAATCTATGGATCATCCGTTTTTGGCATTGAAGCCACCACCATTACTGTTGAAGTAAATATAGACAAAGGCATTGGCTATCATTTGGTAGGACTACCAGATAAGGCGGTCAGTGAAAGCTCTTACCGAATCTCAGCCGCCCTGAATAATATTGGCTATAAACTCCCCGGAAAGAAAATCATAATTAATATGGCGCCTGCTGATATCCGTAAAGAAGGTGCTGCTTATGATGTAACCTTGGCGATTGGTATTTTAGCGGCCTCCAATCAAATTAAATCGGATGTCATTGACCAATACCTAATCATGGGAGAGCTTTCGTTAGATGGAAGTTTACAACCCATAAAAGGCGCTTTGCCCATTGCTATAAAAGCGCACGAAGAAGGGTTTAAGTATTTTATCTTGCCAAAACAAAACGCTAAAGAAGCGGCAATAGTAGATGGTTTAGAGGTGTTAGGGGTGGAAAATATTATGGAGGTTATTGATCATTTAAATGGCGATAGTACAATTGAACCGACTATCATTGACACTCGGGCTGAGTTTTATAAACACATTGATTTTCCTGAATTTGACTTTAGCGACGTTAAAGGACAAGAGAGTATTAAACGTTGTATGGAAATCGCAGCCGCTGGTGGACATAATATTATTTTGATTGGGCCGCCTGGAGCAGGAAAAACCATGTTGGCAAAAAGACTTCCTTCTATTTTACCACCTATGACCATGCAAGAAGCACTTGAAACCACCAAAATACATTCGGTGGTAGGGAAAATTAAAAATGGAGGACTTATGTACCAACGACCGTTTAGGTCTCCTCATCATACCATATCAGACGTTGCCTTGGTGGGAGGAGGGCAGTATCCGCAACCCGGAGAAATCTCGCTGGCGCATAATGGCGTGTTATTTTTAGATGAACTGCCTGAATTTAAACGTACGGTTTTAGAAGTAATGCGGCAACCGTTAGAAGATAGGGAGGTTACTATTTCACGGGCGCGTTTTACGGTAAACTATCCCAGTAGTTTTATGTTGGTAGCAAGTATGAATCCGAGTCCGTCAGGTTATTTTAACGACCCGAATGCCCCTGTAACATCATCACCAGCAGAAATGCAGCGCTACTTAAGTAAAGTCTCAGGGCCCTTATTGGATAGAATAGATATTCATATAGAGGTTACCCCCGTTCCTTTTGATAAGCTCTCTGACGAACGAAAATCCGAAAGTAGTATTGAAATCAGAAAACGAGTCACGATCGCTAGAGATATACAATCAGAAAGGTTTAAAGAGATGGATAGTGTGCATTATAATGCACAGATGAATGTAAAGCAAATTAGAAAGTTTTGTAGGTTGTCTGAAGAAAGCAAACAACTACTAAAAACAGCTATGGAAAAACTCAATCTTTCCGCTAGAGCTTATGATCGAATTTTAAAGGTTTCTAGAACAATTGCTGATTTGGCTAATGAAAATAATATCAATCAAAATCATATTGCAGAAGCAATTCAATATAGAAGTTTGGATAGAGATGGGTGGTTGGGGTGATGTTTTTCAGTGATTTTTCTGAAAACGGTTGCTTCCATGTAAATGAGATCTGTAAGAAAACCATAAAATGTACCGTATCTAAGGTAAATTCAAATGGTAAATGGTATTATTATTTCTACACTATATGGATATAGTTAGTGTTTGTTAAAAGACCATAGTATACATGTAAACAAAAACTAGGGTGTTTTAATTTTTTATTGCACAGTGAAGATTTGTTTTAGATTAATAAATTCTCCTTGTTTCGTGTAGCCTTGCAAATTAACTTGAAAGGCCCCAGTGATATCTGAAGTGAAGAAAGTGATTGTGTTTTTAGTAAAATCGACATTAGGATTCCAATATAATTGGGTTCTAAAATCAGGGATTCTCTTGTTGTTAGCACGTTCAGAGTCTTGAAAAAAATATTTTTTTTGTGGTTGCACTGGTGTTACTTCAAACTCTTGAAAATCATCAGATTTTGAGAAGAAATCATTTTCAAAAGTTTTTACTATGATAACCCCCTGATAGATAGAATTTCCATAGAAATATTTATCTCTTACAACAGAGATTGAATTAATTTTTCTGGAATCAAAGTGAATAAAATCATCATGATTATAGACTATACGACCATCTATAATAAGTAAAGAAGGTAAATACCTGAGGGTTTGAGAGGTGTCAGAATCAGTAACGTTAATTTCATAGGATCCATTCTTATTAATAAAACCAGCGTATTGAATGACTTCTATAAAAGTTTCTTTTACCGTTTTAAACCTTTTATAGGTGTCTAATTCATAAGTAATATCAATACTGTTAAATAACGAGATTTGTTCCTTAGTATTGATAACGCTATCCTTATTTACTGTATAATAGGCGTTTTCAATTTGTGCGTAAACACTTCGGTTTTTAATGGTTTTTGTTAATTCTTTATTTAAAAATAATTCAGGAAAGTTTTTGAATTTTTGTTGAATACTTGGTGTTTTCAACAATGTAATTTTATAATCAGCTTTATTTTTATCCAGTATTTGAATAGATACCCTGTCGGTGTTTAAATTTGAAATGTTAAAGAAAAACTCTCCATTTTTATTTGTTATTGCTGTTATAGGTAGTTTGGTGTTGTTATTTGTAGCAAGTGATAATTTTATTTTAGAAAGGGGTCTAATTACTTTTGATGTTATTTTTCCATGAATAATAGCTCCTCTAAGTTCTGGTAAATAAAAGGCTGTATCTTTTTTATCTAACAATTTAGAGTTTGTTTCTTGAGGTAAAGTAAAGTTGTCTTTCTTTCTAATAGAAATCGAGAAAACACCCTGATGTTTTGAAATATGATCAGCCAATTTTAGCACGACTTTTTCTCTTTTACCATAAGACACTGTATTTTTTTTAAATAGCGTACTGTTTTCTTTATTGGTATCGTTTAAAGAATTGATTGATTGTTCGTTGGCTGTTGTTTTTGTGATATTTGTTCTAAGTTTGTTTGAAAAAGGGTTTACAATGTAGATGTTTTTTTTAAAAATAGACTTTTTATTCATCATCCATTGAGTGTATGCAATTAATTTATAGGTGCCAGTGTTAATTCCAGTATTAATAAAAAAATCTCCGTAACCAGCACCTTTTCTTAGAGAAACTCGTTGCTTTAAAATACTTTTATTATTACTATTTATTAGTTCAATATAGGCTATTTTGCTATAGGGGCTAAATGTGTTTTTTTTATCTAAACAAAAAATTGTATAGTATAAGGTTTCTCCTGTAAGTAAGAGGTTATTGTTGCAGTGTGCGTAAATTTTTTCTGTAGGAGGGGCCTCTAGGTTATAAGAAAGAAACTGTTTTGACTGACTCATAGCTGCTTTTGATAAAAGTAGTCCTATTATTACTATATACATTTTAATCATTTGCTTGGTTTTTTTAATGAATCCAAAAGTTTGGAGGGCTTATCGGACCTAAATGAGTACAATCTCCGCATTGCTTTTTTACTAGATTATAAGGTTGGTTTGGAGGAATTGGAAGCTCAGGTTCATTTTGATAAATCCATCCAGAGTTCAAACTATCCAAAAGGGGAGATGTACCATAGTTATTTACGATTTTAGGATTACCACGTTTACCGCACAGAATAGCACCCGAATAATTAAGAAAAGGAGTGTCTGTAATCTCTTCTCGATTAAAGAAAATTCTTTTTGTATCTATTGAAGAAACCTCGAAGAAACCGATGACCTTATCTAGGGTTGAATTAGTTTCTGAGACAATATTACTCTGAATATTTCCCACTTGAGTTTGAGAGAAGATATCACCTGTATCAGAGAACTTACTTAGAAGGTTATAAAAGTCATAGGTGTTTTGGTTCATTACAAACTGCTTTACTAAGATGGAGTATCTTATACCAATTAGATAACTCTCTAATGGGATTTTTCGAACAGGAAATCCAATCACTCTATCTTCTGCTAAAGTTTTTGTTTCAGTAATCATGATATTTTTTGAAGTTGCACCTCCATAACAAATGCCAGTTCCGTATATTTCGGGATCTTTATCCGCTAAATTGAATTGATATGGTGGTATGTCTGAAATTATTTCAAGCGTTTTATTACTCCATACAAATGTTTTTATTTTATAAGCTTCATCGTATTCATAGCGGTAATATTTTCCTTCATCACCTGATAAGGTGCTATTTATTCTAAAAACAAGCTCATGAACGTTCTTATCATCATTTTCTTCAATAGTTAAATTAATATTTTCAATTGTTGAAGTTAACGGCATCTTTTCAGCCGAAGAAATATAGGTTTTTCCGTCTTGGGTTTGTATTTTAAGTGTATACACTTTTCCATGTTCGGCTGCAAATTCTGAAAGGGAAGTATAAATACCGTTTTCGCCTTCTTGAAAGTCGTAAATAACTCCTGAATTATCTGAAATTGTAATCGATGCATTCCTTTCTGGGTCCAGCATTGTTGAATCTATTGGAATTGTTCTAGATAATTCAACAGAATGCTTTTTGAATTCATTTGTAAATACTGATTTTACTACCAGGTTCCTTTCAAAAGTGAGATTATTAAAATCAAAAGGCTGGATACAACTATTTACAACTATTAATAGTAGTAGTATATAAGAAAACCATTTTGTGTATTGCTTTATCATACGTTAGAATTTAAAATTATAGGTTATTGTAGGAATTGATCGAGAGAAAATAGAGCTTTGGTAAGCTTCTACATTACCAGTACTGGAGGTTTGAAAGAAAACAGAATATGGATTATTCCTGCCCAAAACATTATAAATAGAAATATTCCAAAAACTGTGAGCAAACTTTTTTATTTTATGATTACCTTCTATATTAACACCTATGTCGAGTCTGTAATAATCTGGAATCCTGAATTGATTTCTATTACTATAGGTTAAAAAGGTTTCTCCTTGGAATATAAATTTTCCTGTCGGATAGGTAATTGGCTTTCCCGATTGGTACGTGAAATTAGCAGAGAAGCTATATCTTTCTGTGAACTTATAGTTTAACACAGTATTTATATCATGAGGTTTGTCGTAATTAGTGGAGAAAAAGTTCCCGTCATTTACTCGTTCCTCGCTAAACATACTGTTCAGTTGAATAAGGGATCGAGAATAGCTGTAACCAATCCATCCGTTTAACTTGCCTTTATTTTTTCTTACTAGTAATTCTATTCCGTAAGATTTTCCTTTTCCTTGTGTTACTTGAGTTTCAATATTTTCATTTAATAGTAAAGTGGCTCCTATTTTGTAGTCAATTAGATTTTTATATCGTTTATAATAACCTTCTAAGCTCAGCTCAAAGTCGCTTCCACTAATATTTTTAAAAAGACCAAGTGAAATTTGTGTCCCCTCTTGAGGTTTGATGTTTGAGTCTGAAAGTCTCCAAGTGTCGACTGGAGTAGCGGTAGTGTTATTATTTAGTCTATGAATGTATTGAAAAGATTTATTGTACCCTGCTTTTAAAGACAAGGTGTTGTTTAGTGCATATCTACTTGCCATTCTATAGCTTAAACCATGATATGCTTTATATATTTTATTGTTTCCGTGCTCAGCTGTATTTACTAATGTGGTTTCATTTTTTGGGGCTCCAATTTGATATTCTCTTTCAGTAGCTTTACCCAATGCTAAGAATTGATTAAAACGAAGTCCTACATTAAAATTTAGTTTTGAGTTCACATTTATTTCATCGGAAATAAATAAGCCACTTTCTATAGCTTTTTCTTTTTCAATTGCAAGCGGACTAACTGTAGAGTTCTCACCGTTAGGTGATATATTCCCTGGGTTTATGTTGTAAAGTTTTGACGCTAATCCATAGTCCAATTTATGGGTATCGGAATAATCGTATTTCATTTTAAGTTTTACATTTGTTTCACTAATTTTATAAGTAAGATAAAAGCCTCTATTGGTGTTGTCGTTTTCATAGTCAATATCGAAAGCATAGCTGCTATTAGAAAGAATGAAGTTACCTCTGCTCTTGTTGTTAAAAGTATGCTGCAAGTTAAAAGAAAACATGGTGTTTCTGTATTTATTAATTGTATCTGACGCTATTTGGTATTCATCTTGGCTGTGATAGCCTGATAATTTTAAAGAATTTTTATCATTAAATCTATGCGTGTATTTTCCAATAACATCATAAAAAGAGGCGCTACTATTATCAAAATCTTCAGTATCTATAAGGTTCAGAATCCAATCTGAATAGGTACTTCTCATACCTAAATTTAATCCAGATTTATTTTTTACAATAGGAATCTCTACACTAACATTCCCAGTTACTGGACCAATAGAGGCTTCTCCTTTAAATTTTTTAGAGTTGGGATCTTTTGTTCTGATATCAAAAACGGAAGACAATCGTCCTCCATGTTCAGCAGGAATATTACCAGTATATACTTTTAAATTGTCAGTGGTAAAAGGGTTGATTGCAGAGAATAACCCCAAGAAATGAGTAGGGTTGTAAAGTATCCCATTATCCAAAAGAAATAAATTTTGATCTACTTTACCTCCTCTTACATTAACTCCTTCGGAACCTTCTCCGGCAGTTCTAATTGCGGGTAACATAGCTGCAACTTTCAAGATATCACGTTCTCCCAATACGAGAGGAATTCTTTTGATTTCTTGTACTTTGATTTGACGTATCCCTGAGATTGTTTGTCTAATGTTTCGAGTTGTATTTGCGTTGATAACAACTTCATCTAATTGTTCTGATTTTGGGCTAATGGAAAAATTCAACTTTCCACTGTTATAAATGATAATATCTTTGTATTCATTTTTAAAGCCAATAAAAGAAGCTTCTAATTTATTTTTTCCATAAGGTAGTTTCAATGAATAGTACCCGTTTTTGGTTGAAGTTGTGTAAATGTTTTTTCTTTTTTCAACAATGGTTACCCCTTCGATTGGCTCTCCAGTTTTGTCATTCTTAACAAAACCAAATAGGGTATATTTTGTTTGCTTAAGTTTCTCTTCCTTTCCTATTTTTATAAGTTGTTTGGTAGTAGTTTTTAAGTCTAATAGTACTGGAGTATTAATGCCCTCTTGCTTTTTTTCAACAGTATTATTTTCATAAATACTTTTCTTTACTAGACTGCCATTTGTAAGTACAACTTTATTACTATTTAGTACTAAATAGTTAATTTTACTTCCTCTAAAAACGGTGCCTAGGATCTTTTCAATGGTAGTGTTTTTGAAAGAAACTGTTAAGGTAGTATTGTCAAGCCACTGATCAAGGAAGAAAAATTGATAATTACTATTTTTTTCTATTAGCTCAATAATTTGTTTTTTATTTAAATTATTAATTTCAAAGGAAAGACTTTTATTGTTCTCTTGCGAAAGCACGGGCAGCGCAAGAATTATTAGGAATATAAGTAGCGTCTTTTTTATGTTAGATAATATCATTTTTTTAAACGTGGAGTTTATATATTAATTTTGAAATAAAGGTTCTAAAATCATTCCGCAATAAGTATGAATGGTCTTTAAAGTATTTTGTAATAACCTTTTTTTGGTTTGGAAAAATTTTAGTGAAATCTCTTATTGATTTTATAGGGTAATAATCGTTTTCATAGAATAAATAGTATCGATCTTTCTTTTTCCTAAAAGTGTAATATTTAAAATCCTGGTCTTTCTTTTCCTTACTTGTTTTTTCATGTTTTTTTAGAATTGAATAGTGATCAGATATAACTATTTCTTCCATAAACCCATAAGCTTTATTGAAGGTGTTAATGAATTTATGGCCCTCTAATTGAAAGCTTTTTGTTAGGGTTTTCTCAGGGGTAATTGAAATTTGTTGCTGTTCGTTAGTTAGCTTTATAACTAGTATGTCATCTACGATGTCATATTTCATTTCTATATCGTAGAAGCTTTCACCTCGATAGTGGATACTACCTTTTTTGAATTGATCGGTTAAAAAAAAGTTGTGGTTATTTTTTAGTTTTCTTCGATAGTTTTCTTTGAAAATTATGCCGTAACTTAAATTGGTGTTATTAACACCTACAGTTCTATCAAAAGAAGTGTAAAATTTTGGGTCTATGGTTCTATTTTGTGATTCAACCATAGAAATGGTAAACAAGAAAAAATAGACTACTACTAGTTTTTTCATTAGAAATGATTTAAATTAACGCAACACCTTAAAAAGCTATTGCAATACACTGAATAACAGGAAGTAGTAGTTAGGTGATGTTAAATATAATGGTTTTTTATTAGACTTTATTGTTTTTTATTATCCGTAGTCTGGAGAAATCTCATTGGGTCATAATCACGTGTTGTTTTTAGGTGAACTACTTGAGTTTAAACACACTGCGTTAGAAGTAATGCATCAGGCTTTAGAAGATAGATAGGTTGCTATTTCACGGCGGGTTTTACGGTAAACTATACCAGTAGTTTTATGTTAGTGGCAAGTATGAATCCGAGTCCGTCAGATTATTTTAACGATCCGAATGCGCCTGTAATACGATTTACAGATACATATTTCGTATATAGGTATTGAATTATTTTAAGTTAGTTTAAGGCATAAAACTTTAGCATAGCCAAGCTATGGTTAAGTTTTATAACGCAAAAATAGCTACAAAAGAAACAATAGATATGCGAAATATTTATTTGTAAATCGTATAATATCATCACCAGCAGAAATGCAGCGGTATTTAAGTAAAGTCTCAGGGCCCATATTGGATAGAATAGATATTCACAAAGGGGTTAGCCCTGTTCCTTTTGATAAGCTCTCTGACGAACGAAAATAAGAAAGTGGTATTGAAATCAGAAAACGAGTCACGATTGCTAGAGATATACAATCAGAAAGGGTTAAAGAGATGGGTGGTTGGGGTGAAATAATCAAAGTTTTATTGGGTTTATGTGGTTTTAATGTTGGTGTAAATTTAAAAAAGGCATTGTTTTTATTTTTCATATTCAATTATTCAATATATTTATTGAATAATATTTTTAATGGATAAACAAGAGTTTAAAAACAGTATTTA
The DNA here is from genome assembly GCF_057220795.1 of Tenacibaculum profundicola. Classification (NCBI taxonomy): domain Bacteria; kingdom Pseudomonadati; phylum Bacteroidota; class Flavobacteriia; order Flavobacteriales; family Flavobacteriaceae; genus Tenacibaculum; species Tenacibaculum profundicola. Next base: position 2,880,848 of record NZ_CM170137.1, read on the forward strand.
TCAAGAAATAGCTTCTATAGCAAAGGCCTTGGCTAGTCCGCATCGACTAAGAATTCTTAACTTAATATCGCAAGACAGTTATTCAGTAGAAGAGATCGCGAATAATCTTGGTATTTCTATTGCGAATACCTCGCAGCATTTACAAGTGCTTAAAAAAGCAAAACTTTTAAAAACAGTGAAAAAAGGGCATTTTGTAATGTACTCCTTAATGAATGAAGATGTGTATACACTTTGGAATTCATTACAAAATTTTGGATTGTACAACAATTCAGAAATACAAACAACACTTACGAGTTTCGAACAAGAGAAATTTTCAACGGTAACCGATATAAGTGCTGCAGCAATTAAGGCAAGATACACCCTTGATCAGCTTTACTTTTTAGATGTTCGTCCAGCAAAAGAATTTAACAAATTAGCCATTGCCAACGCCACATCTATTCCTATTAATCAGTTAAAAGACCAAGTATCGCAGCTTCCTAAAAACCAGCAAATAGTGGTGTATTGTAGAGGGCCTTTTTGTGTTTTTGCTGCTGAAGCCGTTCAGTATCTTCAGGAGCATGGATATGATGCGGTGAGGTTAAAAGAAGAAGTATTAGAATGGAAACAACAAGGGTTACCGGTAAATTAATAACAAGAAAATGAAATCAACAAAAGTACAGCTTGGACTGAAAGAAAATTGGAAACAGTTTGCATTATTGCTATTGGTTAATGCTTTCGTGGGGGGTATGGTAGGCTTAGAGCGAACAATACTTCCAGAATTAGCGGAGAAAGAATTTTTAATTGTAACCACTTCTGTTGTATTGTCGTTTATAATTGTTTTTGGTACTGTAAAGGCAATAACGAATTATTTTACGGGCGTACTTGCAAATACACTAGGTAGAAAAAAATTATTGATTATTGGATGGGTTTTTGCGGTCCCAATCCCGTTTATTTTAATCTATACTAAAAACTGGAATTGGGTGATTTTTGCTAACATACTACTTGGGATAAATCAAGGGTTAACATGGTCAAGCACCGTTGTAATGAAAATTGATTTAGTGGGAAAAAAGCAACGAGGGTTGGCTATGGGACTTAACGAATCATTTGGCTACTTTTCAATAGCCTTAGTCGCGTTTTCAACCGGATGGATCGCCTCAGAATACGGACTGCGCCCTTATCCATTTTATCAAGGTATATTTTTCGTAGTATTGGGATTGGTAATTAGCATTTTCTTTATAAAAGATACCGTACATCATGTTTCAGAAGAAGCTAAAACGAATACGGTGGTACCACTTAAAAATATCTTTTGGGAGACTACTTGGAAAAACAATAACTTAGGATCCATTACTCAAGCAGGGTTTGTCAATAACTTAAATGATGGTATGATTTGGGGTATATTCCCCATTGTATTGGCAAGCAAAGGCTTCGATTTAAAGAACATCGCGATTATTGTAGCTATTTATCCTGCTATTTGGGGAATCGGACAATTGGTAACAGGAAAGCTGTCAGACCTATATAATAATAAACGAATGCTTTTTATAGGGATGTTAGTACAAGGGGTTGCTTTGACGTTTATGTTTTTTTCAAATACGTATACGCATTTTGTAGTATTATCGTTTTTTTTAGGCGTAGGAACGGCGATCGTATATCCAACATTTTTGGCAGCCTTAGCTGGATTTACCAATCCTGATCAGAGAGCCAAAAGTATTGGTGTTTTTAGACTTTGGAGAGATTTAGGCTATGCCTTTGGAGCCTTAGTAACAATTTTTATAGCACAGTTTTTTACAGTAGACAGCACCATACTATTCATCGGAATACTGACTGTTATATCAGCAGGTATCATACAAATAAGAATGTCATAATGAGTACACCATTTATTTATCTAGACCATAACGCTTCGACCCCTAATGATCCAGAAGTAATTGAAACAATGTTGCCTTTTTTAACAGATTGTTATGGAAACCCTTCAAGTGTGCATTGTCAAGGAAGAGTAGCCAAAGAGGCAGTTGAAAAAGCACGGCTACAAGTAGCGAACTTATTAGGTGCTTTGCCTAACGAGATTGTATTTACGAGTGGAGGTACGGAGGCTAATAATTATGCTATTATCGGTACAGCCATGAATAAGAAAAAAGAAGGCAATCATATCATCACTTCTTCCATAGAACATCCTGCCGTTTTAGAGGTTTGTAAATTTCTAGAAAACGAAGGTTTTGAAATATCGTATATAGATGTAGATAAAAATGGTATTATCAATGTTGAAGCACTTGAAAAGGCAATTACTCCGAGTACAATTTTAATCTCTGTTATGCATGCTCATAATGAAATAGGAAGTATTCAACCCATAGCAGAAATTGGAAAGATTGCGAACCGTCATAATATTGTTTTTCATACCGATGCGTCTCAGTCTGTTGGTAAAATAATGACAGATGTAAACGCGTTGCATGTTGATTTATTAACTGTAGCAGGGCATAAAATGTATGCGCCAAAAGGCATAGGTGCTTTGTATGTAAAAAAAGGGGTAACGTTACGTAAGTTGATTCATGGAGCTAGCCACGAAAGTAACAGACGTTCTGGAACTGAAAATGTAATACAGCTTGTAGGTTTGGGAAAAGCGGCTGAAATTGCGCATAGAGATTTGGCAATGAATAGTGTTCAAATGAAAACCATAAGAGATTATTTAGTTGAACTATTGAAAAGCAAGGGTTTCGATTTTCTTATCAACGGAGATTTAACAAAATGTCTACCGAATACCTTAAACATAAGTATTAAAAACGTTGATGCAAATAAAGTTATCTATAAGCTACGAAATAAATTGGCTATATCAGCAGGTGCTGCCTGTCACTCAGGGACTGAAAATTTGTCTGCTATTTTCAAAGCAATTCAATTACCCTTGGAATATGTTAATGGTACTTTTAGGTTTTCGGTTGGGAAAAACACCCGTAAAATTGACATAGATAACGCTATCACCTTGTTTGTGAAGGCGATAGAATCAGGTAGCTACCATTTGTAAAACACATCATTGTAGTTTAGTTACACTAAAAACAGGAAGTAGGTGTGAACAGTTGCAGAATAGCTTACTAAGCCCTAGGTAAGTTTTAACCATGAAAGTTAGATAAGGGTGTCTTGTATAAATACAATATTTAGTACAAGCCATTGACAACGTATTATCTGCTGGTTGCCGTGGGTCTTTGTTTTTCAGTGTGTATAACGTTATATAGCAAAGCTCAAAGGGGTATATTTGATGGAGTCAATGGTTTTGTTTGAAGAAATAGTACACGCAAAACTCAAATACCCATCCCTATTTTATATATTTGAAAATTAAATCACTTCATTAATATATCAAAAAAATGAAAAAAATACTATACTTGGCATTGATGTCAATTGCTATAATCGCCTGTAAAAATGAGCCTAAAGATTATGTCTCTTTATCAGGTAAAATAACCAATAAAAATTCAGATTCAATAGTTATTTCAAATTCTAAATTAGGGTTTAGAAAACTTATAAAAGTTGATGAGAATGGTGTCTTTAAAGATACGTTGAAAGTAACAAAGGGATTTTTCTATCTTTTTGACGGTCAAGAAAACACGTTGCTTTTCTTGAGAAACGGTGACGATATTAACCTAACGCTTAACACCGATGAGTTTGATGAAACCATTGTTTATAAAGGTGAGGGAGCTGATGAAAGTAATTTTTTAGCGAAGGCTGCTTTAAGACAAGAAGAGTTTTTTAATAACAAGAATAACTTTGAGTTGTCTGAAGAAGAATTTGAGATAAAATTAACTGCTTTCGTTAGTGATTTTGAAAATAGAATTGAAAATCGAAAATTAGACTCTGTTTTTTCAGCTAATCAAAAAGAGAGAATTAAGATGCTTCAACAATATTTGAATAAAGTATATGAGCAAAATAAATATATTTCTAAAGCTTTAGGGAAAGGTGCTGTTTCACCTAAATTCGTCAATTACGAGAATCATAAAGGAGGTGAAACTTCATTAGATGATTTAAAAGGGAAATATGTATACATTGATTTATGGGCTACTTGGTGTCAACCATGTAAAAACGAGATACCTTACTTAAAAAAAGTAGAAAACCAATTCCATGATAAAAATATAGAATTTGTGAGTATTTCAGTTGACCGTAAAAAAGACTATGCAATATGGAAAGAGATGGTGGTTGAAAAGCAATTGACAGGAATGCAATTGTATGCTAAAGAAGATAAATCATTTGCTAATGCCTATAGAGTGCAAGGTATCCCTAGGTTTATATTATTAGATCCTGAAGGAAAAATTATTGATGCAAATGCGCCAAGACCTTCTAATGCAAAATTAACCGAATTATTAACGTCTTTATTGATGTAATAAAATCTTTATACATGATATATGTTAAAAACTCGCTATTCGCGAGTTTTTTTTATAAGATGTTTTACGTTTATAGATCTTAATATGCTTGTTGAGTTATTTAAATTAAGACTTGACCTACTAATACGATTTACAGATACCTATATAGAAATATGTATCTGTAAATCGTATAACATGTAACAGCCGATTAACGGTTTGACATACGATTACGATATAAGTATGGGGGTAAAAGTGCATTAAGACGCTCGTTCTTTTTTAGATTAATTAAAAATAACTACTTTTGCCACATGGAATTGTGTGTAAAAAAATTTCAGTATAATATAGTATATACTAAAAGAAATTGTTATCAGTTAGACTTAGGGTTTAAAGTTATTGAGCTTACTTTTTGTCAGCTATTATCCTTTAGAAAAAGAATACTAGAATGTTCTTCATTTGAAAACCTAGAATACATTCTTAACAATGATAACTTCATTTTACTTTTTGTAGCCGACAACAAACACCTACTTTTTTTAGAAGTCCCTCAAATTATTGAATTAAGAGACTTAATGCGTGTTGTTTTCGGAAGAAAAACTGCTCCAATGCTTTACTAAGACTACCTCTAAATTAGCTAAATACAAATTCTGGACTCTTTTTATCCGTACCTTTACAATAGTATCTAAAACCTGCGTAAAATGGAAACAGTAATAAGAAGAGACATGATCTTAAATGTCGAAATTGTTGATTTGTTAAATCAACAAATTATGTTAGAACAGAAGGCATCATCAAAGTATTTAGCTATGGCTTCTTGGTGTGATCAAAGAGAACTAGTTAATTGTAAGAAGTATTTTTATAATCAAGCGGAAGAAGAACGTACGCATATGATGAAAATTTTCAAATTCATTAATGATAATGGGGGAAATGCGTTATCACCTGTTGTAATGGAAGTCCCGCATGAATATGAAAGCGTAAGAGCAATATTTGAAGCGTCATTAGATGCTGAAATAGAAGTGACGAATGCAATTCATCATATATTTAAGAAAGCGCGTCAAGTAAATGATTTTACTTCAGAAATCTTCTTACAATGGTTTGTGACTGAACAAGCTGAGGAAGAGGAAAAAGTCAGGGATATTTTAGATTTAATTGACTTAATGGGAGATATGCCGCTAAAAATGATTGATGAAAGAATTCCTACAGAATAAATCGAACATCAAACCATAGTTATATATAAAGGGATAAATATATAGCGAGCGTTAAAACACAAAAGGAAACAAAATAAAAAATCTAGAGAGTTATCAATTCTCTAGATTTTTTTGTAATGAATTTTTACATAAAAAAGGGGTGAAGCCTTGCTTTCACCCCTTTTTTATATTTGTTGAAAATGGTATTATTTCACTTCGAAAGTGTTATTATCCATATTAATATCCGCCATTAATTTAGAAGGGTCTATTTCAACAGCTTTAATTTTTTTAGCAACAGAAAAACTATAAGTTGGATGTGCAAAGGTCCAGTCTTCAATAAGAGTAGCATTGGTTGGCTTTTCACCTCTCATCATTCGTAAAGGAATGTTGAAGAGTTCTTTTGATCCATCCTCATAAGTGATTTCAATATCAATAGGCATTGGCATTTTTCCAATACGCTCTATGGTAATTTCTTTTCCACTCACAGATTTAATACCGTAGTCTATGGTATGTGTTGTTTGTGTCCATTCATTTAAATACCAATCTAACTGAATACCGGATACTTTCTCGGCGGTTCTTTTGATGTCATTTGGGGTAGGATGCTTAAAAGAAAAATCGGTAAAATATTTCTTGAGAGTTATGGCAACATTTTCTTTACCAATAATATATTCTAACTGACTTAAAAAGATATTTCCCTTAGAGTAACTTGCCATACCATATGCCATATTCGTATGATATCGATCGGCATGTGTTGATAAGGGTTCTTCAAAATTATTTTTTACTACATAATTATAATGTCTATAGGATCCTGTATGGGGATTCTCTTTGTTTTTTCCTGAAATTTCATTTTCAGCTTTATTTGATATATAGGTGGTAAACCCTTCATCCAACCAAGGATGTTTTGTTTCGTTAGTGGCCAATAAAAACTGAAACCACGTATGTGCTAATTCATGTGCGGTAACACCGAATAAACTTCCCCACTTGCGTTTTCCAGTAATTAAAGTACACATAGCGTATTCCATACCACCATCACCTCCTTGAATAACAGAATACTGCTTGTAAGGATAGGGACCAACATGCTCGCTAAAAAATGTCATTAATTCGGCTGTCTTTTTTGGTAATCGTTTCCAATTGGCTATAAACTCCTTCTCTAAGTTGTCTTTATAGAAGAAATGAAGTACAATACCATTATCCATGGTATATGTATCATGAATATAATCAGGGTCTGCACCCCAAGTAAAATCGTGAATGTTAGAGGCTTTAAAATGCCAAGTGAGTTTGTTCCCTTTTGGAAGCTCTAAGTCGGTGTTTTTATCGTGGTAACCGTGACCAACTTGTTGAGGATTTTGTAAATTTCCGGTACCTCCAACAGTGTAGTTTTTGTCTATGTGTAAGGTAACATCAAAATTACCCCAAACACCGTGAAACTCGCGACCTAAATAAGGAGGAGTATGCCACCCTTCAAAATCATATTCAGCCATTTTAGGATACCACTGAGTCATTGAAAGAGCTACACCTTCGGCATTATTTCTACCTGAACGACGAATTTGCTTTGGTATCTGAGCGTCAAAAAGCATATCAAAAGTTACACTTTCTCCAGGTTGTATGGGCTCATTTAAGGTTACTTCTAAGATAGTACCTACAGTTTTATGCTTCACATCACTACCATTTTGCTTTAACGTTTTTACCTTAATGTACCCTATTTCTGAAGCAGATAATTTACTAATTCTATCTGTTACTCTTCTATCTGGATCTTTAATATTTCTTGAACGAACATCCATTTGAGAGTTTGGCTGGAAAGCATTGAAATACAAATGATAAAATACCTTATCTAACTGATCAGGTGAGTTATTAGTATACACTAATTTTTGAGTCCCTTTGTATTGATATTTCTTAACATTCACATCAATATCCATTGTGTAATCCACATGCTGTTGCCAGTAGCTATGACTGCTTGTTTTGCTGTTTTCTGGAGTTGGTGTTTGTTGTGTCTGAGCAGATACACAAGCGATCATTGTTATTAATGAAACTCCTACTAATAATAATCTTTTCATTTTGCGTTATTTATCAAAAAAAGAGCATTGGTTAAAATGCTCTTTTCAAATGTACTAATTTATTTTGTAATTATTTTTTTCCATTTACCATTCTATCAGCCATTCTTACTGCATTATAAGCATTAACAACACGTCCAGAAACAGATAAATCTGAGAAAGGAACCAATTCTGGCTTAGAATTTGGCCCAGAACCACTGCCTGGTTTGATCACTTTCAAATCGATTTTAGTACCTGAATTCATTAATATATGTTTTACTTGACTCGCAGATAATTTTGGGTAGTAAGAACGAATCAATGCAGCAACCCCTGCGGCAGACGGAGCAGCCATAGAAGTTCCACTAAACTTCTTGTATTCGTTATCAGGAGTTGTAGCGTGTATTTTAACACCTGGAGCGAACACATCTACGTTCTTTTTACCAAAGTTAGAGAATGTAGCGGGTAATTTTTCATTATAATTAGCGCTCATTGCACCCAATGTTAACACATTATCTGAAATTTCATTTACAAGATCTGGTGCATCATTTGGAAAGGTCTTTTCTATGTCGATGTTTTTTGAATCATTACCAGCGGCATTAACAATCAAAACATCTTTTTTAGCAGCATATTTGATAGCATCAAATACCCACTCTTTGTTTGGTGAAAACCCTTTACCAAAACTAGTATTAATTACTTTGGCTCCATTGTCAACAGCATAACGAATTCCTAAAGCAACATCTTTATCATACTCATCACCCTCAGATACTGAACGAACAGCCATTATTTTTACATTGGCAACACCGTCCATTCCTATTCCATTGCCTCTTTTAGCACCAATGATTCCTGCAACATGTGATCCGTGCGCCTCTCCTTTTTCAGAATGCCCCGTATTACCATCTCCATACCCTGGTTTGTCATTGATATCATATGGATTATCTCCTACAACAGTTCTATAATCGGTTTTTAAATTATCACCGTTAATAGTTTTTTCTGCTTTTGATACCATTGATGATAATTCTTCAATAGCATCTGGTAAAGAAGGAACAAATTGGAACATATACGTTGCCATAGAAGCAGATTCCTTTAGGGCTTTATCGTCAGTGTTAATTGCACTAACGTCTTTCGATGTATAGGTGTCTTTTTTGAAATGTTTTGTAAGAGCATCATGTGCTTTCTTTGAATTTTCAAGCATTTGACCATAACGACCTTTATTCATTTTAGCTTCGTTTACTTTTTTCTCTTGGAAGGCCTTTACCTCTGCTAGAGTTTCCGCATCAGCAATCGAAGGGTTCATTAGAATACGCTCATACTCTAAATGTTCTGCATATGACTTGCCTAAGAAATTCCAACCATTGATATCATCAACATAACCATTTTTATCATCGTCAATTCCATTATTAGGAATTTCATCTTTGTTTACCCAAGCAACGTCTTTAAGGTCTTCATGTTTTAAGTCAGTACCACTGTCAACAACACCAACTATAACCTCTACGTTTTTCTTTCCATCTAAAAATTTGTATGCCTTTAAAACACTCATTCCAGGAATTGAATCAGTAGCCAAATCTAAATGCTGCCAATTATCCTTTTCATAATCTGTTAGTGGCGCTTTTTTTGCTACTACATTTATAGTTGCATTACTTCCCACCGGTACAGGTAAGTTACTTATTGAAGAACAACCTGCTAGGGTTGTAATTGCCATTGCCGAATAAAAAACGGGCTTCAAAACTCTCATATATATCTATCTTAATTAAAAATATCTGTAAATTTATAACTTTCTTTTAAACGAACACCTTTTTCTGTATGCTGCACCGTACATAATTCGTTGTATGCATCATGTTCTAAGAACAAATAAAATTCTTTATCTGCCGCTTCGTTTAAAAACACTTGTTTTTCTTTTATGGTAAGCAAAGGTCTGGTGTCATAACCCATAACGTAAGGAAGCGGGATGTGCCCAACAGTAGGCAATAAATCTGCCATAAAAATTATTGTTTTTCCTTGGTACTCTATTTTCGGAAGCATCTGCTTTTCAGTATGACCATCCACAAAAATTACGTCAAAACCAACCTGGTCTATGGCGTTTCTATGAACAAAGTTCAGTTGACCATTTTCTTCTATAGGTAAAATATTCTCTTTTAGAAAAGATGCTTTCTCTCGTGGGTTAGGCTTAATCGCCCAATGCCAATGGCGTTCATTACTCCAAACTTTGGCATTTTTAAAAGCGGGAACATATCCTGTTTGATCTTTATTCCATTGAATAACACCACCACAATGATCGAAGTGCAAATGTGTCAAGAAAATATCAGTAATATCATCTCTGTGAAAACCATATTTAGCCAAAGAAGTATCTAAAGAGAAATCACCAAACAAATGGTAGTATCCGAAAAACTTATCTGATTGTTTATTGCCAAGACCTGTATCAATCAATAGCAGTCGGTTACCATCTTCAATAAGCATACATCGCATGCCCATTTCAATCATATTGTTAGCGTCTGCAGGATTTGTTCTTTGCCAAATAGATTTTGGAACAACACCAAACATAGCACCACCATCTAATTTAAAATTACCTGTTTCAATAGGATATATTCGCATATTACAAAGATGCAGAATTTTCGTGAAATTTATGTTAACGAAAACAAAAAAGGAGGCGGAATATTAATTTAGCTCAATAGTATGTTTGTTTTTTGTTAGTAAATAAGATTTGTTTAGCCCGTTGATATCGAATAGAATTCTGTTTTTGAACTTCTTGTCGAACTCATAGAAACACGTATTAACCGCAGCTATTTTTTTGACGGAACCAATAGGCGTTTTTGCTTTTAGTAGCATTACAAAATGATCGTTTTGTGTATACGATTCCTGTAGCTGAAAGGCTATTTCCTTTCCGTTAATTTCTAATATATTATTCTTTTTTATATAGAAAGAAGTGCACAAAGCCGTCATTTGTTGTATGTTACAATCGTTGTTGTATTGAAAGTTTAATAACTCTTCTTTATCAATAGTAAATTGAAGGTGTAGTTCATCATCTATGAGAGTGTACTTATATTCGGCAATATGGGCGGCGTGAAAATAAGGAAACAAAAAAACTGATAAACTAATGATTAGGTATTTCATGTATTTTATTTTTTGTATTCATAAATCGGGAAAATTTATAAAAGCGATCCCTTAAACAAATGGTTGATATTTGTATGTAATACTCCCTTTTTTTTAGCGGACTATTATTTTTTTGGTGATTTGTTGATTGCCTAAATCAATTTGAATAAAGTATACACCTGTTTCTAATTTATTTGTTTCGATTGTTTTTTGAAACTTTTTTGAGGCATATACTAATCTAGCAGAAGCGCTATAAATTTTTATCCCAGTAACGGTATGCGAATCGAAATCATTATCAAACTGAAAAGTGATATATTCAACAGCAGGGTTTGGGTACACATTTAATACGAGATTCACTTTTTTCAAGTCTTCTATAGATAGTGCTACGGTACTACAGTTTTCTGCTGCGGTTGACTCTGGACAACTCGGGCCTATTTTAAAAGAATTATCAATGTTTTTTCCTTTAAGACATCTTGGAATGAATGGCCAGTTATCAGTTAGTACGTAATAATAAGTTCCCTCAGGATACTCCGGTGTTTTTGCAAAACGACCTCCACATTCATCTAAAGACGATAACGTACTTAGGTATTCATAATCTTCAACATAATTCCCGTCGTAATTCCCATCAGGAGCAACAATTCCATCACCAGGTCTAGTGCCAGATTTAAGCTGGTATCCACTTTTAAATTCTGATATACCACTGTTTATGTCATTTCCGTCGCTATATAAATATTTGTAATAAATCGGAAAGCCATCAGCCGCGTAACCTAAAAGCGGAGAATGCTCACTTCCGTTTATATTTAAGTCATCGTTGAAGTATTGGGTTGGGACGTTGTGGTAGTGGTATCTACTCACATTATTAACATGCCCACCATTTAAATCCATATTCAGCGTAAAATCTGCTTCAACATGCCAGTTTATGTTTTCTTCTTGTGTATTTGGATTCACCCAGTACAAACGAGCAAAAGGAGAGTAATTAACACCTTGATTTGACACACCAAAGATAATACCGCCTCCACAGCCTTGAGAATTGGGATCTTCTGAAATAGCGGTAGCTGTTGATGTTAATTCAGGATACAAACACATAGAATATTCGAAATCTTGACCTTCCATCGTATTAGCACCTGCAAATGGACCGTATTCATGAGCAGGGATATTATTGGTATAGCATTTTCGAACATGATCTACTGTTTGAAAACATACGGCATTGGTGGTTTCATTTGAAAAGATACTGCTTACGTTGCAGTCGTTTTCAGTGGAGGTATCACAGTTGTAGGTAGAGCCCGATTCAATATACCCTTGGGGAGTTAAATCTCTACCGCTGAAAGCGGCATAATCTAACGAATACCTTGTAACTCTAAAAACATTGTTGTTTGAAATAGGATCACCTTGATTCATTGGGCCTTGATCATTAACTGGGTTTATATATTCCCATACGATATCGTTGTTTTCATCTATTTCAAAAAAACGTCCGCCCACTCCTTCGCAGATTAATGTGTTTCCATTGGGTAATCGTTGTACTCCAGAAATAATATTTGAAAAAAAGTCAGTCGGATTTGCAGCCCTATAGGTCCAATAAAAATCTGCTGGTTCAAAGGCCCCTCCATCGTAAGAGTAAGTACTGTCAGCATTCAATGGAAGGTCAACAATATCGACCGTTGAATAATTCTGATTGCTAGGGGTTCCAGCTTGATTGTTAAAGAGTATAATCTTCCCCTCATCGGGTAAACCACTTTCAATCCAATGCGTATGGTGCTGTAAGAATAACTTTTGGTCATTAACTGTTCCCTGATCATAGGCTCTTGGATTTCCCCAACGATATAAAAGATCACCTCCTTTTTCATACATGCCGCCAGAGGAAGTAGCAGCTTCTTCAGTAGTTGTAGAATGATCTATAATCCAAAATTCACTGAAATTATGTACACTGATAATAATTTGATCCAATTCTGCATTGTAATCGACACCATTAAAGTGCAACCAGTCTGCTTTGTTGTGAGTTAAAAAATTAATGTCAATTTTCTCAGGATGATCCGCTACAATACCAAAGTTATCTTTTGTATTGTCTGTGTCTTGGATCAAATGATCCCATGCTTTCCACTCCCATACTATCGTTGCTCCTCCATTGGTTAAATCAGGCTTAATTTCTACAATTTGCTCAGAATTTATAGAAGAAACGGTGGTTGAACTCCCCGCTTGATTAACTTCGTTTTGTGTTCGTGCATCCCAAACGATGAGTAAAATATTTCCGTTAGGAAGTAGTTCAATATCGTGATGTTGTCTTCCATGGGTTGATGAAACAGAATGACTCCATATAACATTACTATTCCAGTCTAGCATTTCAACAATACCACTTCCACCTCCTGGTCCATTTCCTGTAACTCTTCCAGTTCTTAATAAAGTTCCGTCTTCTAATAAATAGGAAGAAAGACCTGGAAGATATGCACTAGTCCAACTATGTACCTTTTCACCGCAGTTGTTAATTAAATAGGTGTCTTTGCTATCTTGAGGACCGAACAACGTATAGCCATCGAAAGCTTCAGTAGAGTTTTTAAACATACCTACTGTTTGTTGCGAAAAGCAATTAAATGAAAACAAGACCAAGAATATAAGGGTAATTTTTTTTAACATGGGGTGTTTTTTTATATAATATTGCTTAGACCTTGTTTTTAAAGAAAAGTTTAAAAGGATTACTAGAAACCTAAAAAAAAACTTTCAAATAACAAAAATCGTAGTTTGAAATTAAACCCGAATTATGCAATAGAACTTCGTGATGATAGAGGTAAGCCCCATAAAAGCAAGTGCTTTTTCAATTTTAGCATAACACCGTTATGGTTAAATTTAAAAGTACAACGAAGTGGTTGATTTTACAGTGGTTTCATTTGGTAATAGATTTCCTACTGCATAATTCCGTTTAAAAATAAATAATTCTGTTCGTTATAGCAAGAGAATACTTTGAGTCGAACAAATTTAATAGGTAGTTAGCAGAGAATAATAGCTCTTACTTTGTTTAGAAAGGTATTAATAACATGAGTTTTACGTAATTTTAGGGTGCCTATTTTTAAAATTATGCGGGTCAGAACGAAAAATTTAATGAAATGTAGTTTTTGTGGTAATCGGGTCATACGAATAGATGACTTCAGCCTGAAAAAGGCTTTGTAATGATCCGTTTTATTGACTTTTTATGCTGTTTTATGTTGAATTCAAGTTTAATATTGATTCATAACGAAGTATCTTTTAGAAAAAACATAGTATATTTATACTATAATAGGTTCAAGAAAACGATGACTTTTTATGTAAAAATAGATGACAAGTAATCGTTGTAAATTACGTTCACATAAAATGATTAAAAAATATATTTTAAGGATAGTTATGTTTTTGATGCTAGCTACGAGTTGTACTAAAAACAAAAAGTATAATACCTCAAGGCTCGAAGTGACAGTCACGAGTGAAAATATGCTGGATAGCATTATCGTATACGATAAAGAAAATGCTTGGGAAATAGTGTCATGTCTTCGGTTTGCAGAAAGTAAGATTGCTAAAGATACACTGAGCATACCCAAAAATAAGATGTATCAGTTATATGTGTTTATAGATGGAGCCCAAAGTGAGTTGGGAGAGGTAATGTTAACTCAGAATGGAAATACTGCTATAGAAATCGACAAAGATGCACCTTATGAATCGTTACATTATACCGGAGATTATGCAAACATCAACAATTTTTTAGCGTATGCTAAAAAACATCAAAGTAGGTTATCAAAGGAAGTAAAGAAAGGGGTAGATCAAGACGATCTTAAGGTTGCGATAGAAGAAAAAAGGGAGTTGATCTCCAATGAAGGATACCTGTCAAAACAAGCAGATACACTGATGTCATATGTGCTTGATAAGTTTGATAATTTCGCTAGGATTCTTCTTAAGAAAAACATTAAATATGTGTACAAAAGGGAATTAATAGGGGGGGTAGGGAACAACTTTGTGTTTAAAGATAAAAACAAAGAAAAAGTTAGCCTTGCTGATTTTAAAGGTAAGTATATCTACATAGATGTTTGGGCTACATGGTGTAAACCTTGTAAAACAGAATATGTTTTCCTAAAGGAACTAGAGGAACATTTTTCTAACAACGGTGATCTTGAAATTATATCAGTAAGTATCGATAGAGAATTTAGCCAATGGTCTAACTATATTTTGGAGAATGAAATGAAAGGTATCCAGTTGTATTCGGGTGCAGATAATGCATTTGTTCAGTTTTATGATATAGGGGCTCTTCCTAGATTCATTTTTTTGGATAAACAGGGTAAGATTATTAGCGCGGATGAAATACGGCCTTCTAATAGAGAAGTACTAAAACACCTAAAAACTGTTATATCGAAATTTTAAAATCTATAGCACATAGATTTCTTTGAATACTGATTGTTATATCATCCTAAGTCCGTAGTCTATTAAATTAAAGATACATCAGGTAAGAGTAGGCTCAGGAAAACACAATTAATATAAAAGGGTAAGGCCGGCTCTTACCAATGGTAAGGTCTATCTTTCCCTTTTTTTAGTATGTGTATTATGTGTTTGGTTGTTATACTAGTTATTGTTTGAATATACTATAGAAATTTACTAATCATACCCTTATTTCGCATATGTTTTTGGTTATCAATTGAAAGAAAACCATATTAACTAAACACGCCCCCTCTACTAGGAGAGGTGGGCATTTCAATATTTTTCGTGCGTTTGAAATCTCCTTTCTGATATTGCTCTTAGCGTTATTTTCATTTTAACCCGAATTATACAATAGAGCTTCGTGATGAAAGCTTTGCATTTTTTATCATAAAAGATAAAAAATATATTTGTGTCCAGACGGTAGCTTTTGCCTGGTGTTTTTTTATGTCCAAGATTTAGTAAACAAATTATAAATAAAGAGTAGTTAATAAATGAATATAGCATAGATAAGTATTCCAACGAAATATAAGATTCTTGAAATATTGCTAGCCAGTTTTCTGTATATATCTTCTACGAAATAATAAATAAATATATCGATGGCAACAAGAATAAGAAACCCATAAAGTAAACCTTCGAAATTCATGAATCAAAAATAGCAAAAACAAAATAAAGTAAAAGAGTAGGTTCTCCGACACCTTAAAAGCGGAAAAGTTCTTTGACATAATTGTGGTAAGTAAATTATAATAAACGTTTATAAAACGGTTATTTGTAAACATATTTTTATCTTTTAACATGATAAATTCTTTGGGATTATATTCATGCTTATTTCATATAGAAGTATAAACACAGGGGAAATCAATGAAATTTTAGTAATTAGATGATGTGCTTAAAACTAGATACACAATCAACCCTAAAAACACTTTTAATCTCAGTCCTATTTACTTATATTTGAAAGGTAGATATGCGCAATTGTGCATATACACTAGTTAGGTGCAAGCACAAAAAAAACTAATCAAGATAAGATCCAAACCCTAACAAAGCTACGAGACACTTTATCACCTAAATTAATGAGTGGTGCATTAAAGGTGAAAGATTTAAAATTAGAAGAGGTTTAAAATAATATGGCTATGAACGAAAATACTATTGAACTTGCTGTAAATGTAAATACAAAAGAATATGTTTATGAATTGTACAAGCAATTTATAACAGAATGTATTTTAAACAACAACAGCATTGTAACGAATGAACAAAATATATTCACGCTTACAAATTTACAAGAGGTGAAAAAATGTTTTATAGATGGCAGCATAAAAGGTAATGGCAGTGATTATTGGTCTAAAATAAAAAATCAGTTTAAAGATGCTAATTACGAAGTTCGCTTATGTTTTGCACATTTAAACTGGTTATGGTATTTACCAGCAGATGATATTACTGTTAATACAAAAAGTACCACGCCAAAAATAATATTAGATACTGAAGCTTTTAAAGAAAGGTTTAACACGCACAAAAAAGATAATTTTTATCCTAAAGAAGGTATTGGTTCTAGTGGTCAGTATCATAAAACAAACAAACCATTCGAAATAGATTTTTTATTGCTGCTTTGTGTGCATTTAAAAGAACAATATAATGATAAAAAAATTAAGAGTGTTGCACAAGTTAATGATGAAATTATAAACTTTGCACCTAACCTTTTTAATACTAATTGGTACAATTTAGATAACGAAACCTATTTGTTTTTAAAAGATAAATCTATAGCAATGCAGAGTTTAATTATGCATTTGGCAAAACCTAATTACTATGAAGCAATTGCTTCTATACAAGATAAAAACGCCATTGTTCAAAATTTTAAAACCTTAATTACTGAAGATTTAGAAAATTCGGAAGATTTTAAGGTAGATGATGCTATTTATAAAATAAAACAAGCCTTAATAGCACATGGTTACAACCAAAGTTTTTATTCAAAACAATTAAGACCCATTTGGCAAAGTAGCTTGCGTAATAACACTCTCGAAATGATGTCGTTGCAATACAAAAAAGCAATGGTATTATATGGGCCTCCTGGTACTGGTAAAACCTATAACGCAAACCAATTGTCAAAAGCTTTTATTACCAATCATTACCTACATAAAAAAGAAAATTTAAGTAACTACTTTACCAATGGTTTAAAAAATATTGAAGACAGAATACATCTGTTTCAGTTTAACCCCAACACAAGTTACGAAGACTTTATAGCTGGTTACCAATTAAAAGCCACCAATAATGGCTCTGAAACAGTAGCCGTAAAAGGGCAACTGTTTGATATTATTGATAAAGCAAATGCAGAAACTGAAACAACTGATGAAGCAGGTAAAGTTAAACTACCGCATATATTAATTTTAGACGAAATTAACAGAGTAGATTTATCGCGTGTATTTGGAGAGTTATTTTCGGCAATGGAGTACCGCAACAAACCAATACAAACAGCAGTTAAAGGAATTTCACTCTGCATACCAAGTAATTTATACATTATTGGTACTATGAACGAGATTGACTTTTCGGTAGAACGTATAGATTTTGCCTTACGTAGACGATTTGTATGGCAGTTTATGGGTTATGATGATGCAGCTTTAATCCAGATGCTACACGGCTATTTTAACCCTAATTATTTTGAGCAATTAACAGAGCCGTTTGTTAATTGCTGTACCGATTTAAACAACTACATAAGTTTTAATATAGACGAGCTTGGAGAAGATTATCAAATAGGACACGCCTTTTTTGCTGAAATAACAAAAATTTATGAAGAACATAAAAATTTAACTGGTAAAAGTAGAGCTAAAAAAACATTGTTTAAAGAAGCTAAAAATATATTATGGGACATATCTATAAAACCAATGCTAGTTGCTTTTTTAGGTAATACCGATAAAGAAACAATTAAAGAACACACAGAGGTATTAGCTAAAAAGTTTGGGGTTGGCAAGTAAGGTAAAACATATTAAAACAACAGATTGTTCATTTATAGACATTGCGCCAGACTTGGCCATGCATATTAATGATTGTTTTACAAATGACAGCGTTTTTAAAATAAGCGATCACGTTAGTAAAGAAGAAGTTCCTTTACTTAGCTACAGTTATCCTCATAAAAAATGGATTACAGGTAGGTTTATAGGGCAGCTACATTTTACATTTAAAAACAAAGCCTACTGTTTTGAAGTAAAACCACGTTTTGGAGATGCTACAATTTTACATTTATTAGAAGATATTTTTAAAATAAAATTAGGCACTAGTAAAGCAAATAATAATTTAACCAATTCGCAACAAAATTCATTAATTAATAAGCTTATTAGTTTAATATGGGTTAAAGAGTTGAGTAAAGCTAACGTACATGGTTTACCTAAAAAGAAAGTAAATACAACATACAAAAGCAATGTTGTTAAAGGTAAAATAAACATACGTAAAAGTATAATGCCACTTTATAACGAAAGTAAAATAGTATCCTCCAAAATAGAAAAAACAACTGATGTTGTTATTCAATCTATTTTATTAAAAGCATACCAAATACTTTGCAAAAAATATGGCTTAACACAAAACATGCTTACCGTTAATGTTAAAGATGTTTTAACCCATGCAAGGCAAGGTGTAAATACAAACATTACAGCCAACGATTATAAAAAAATACGTTATGGCGCTATGTATTTAAATTACAAAAAGATAGTCGATTTTTCATGGGAAATTATACAACGTAAAAAAAATACATTACAACAAAAAAACGCAAATAATACCACAGATGCACTGTTTTTAGATATGGCAGAAATATGGGAAAATTACATGATGAGTACCTTTAAAAAATCTTATCAATCAAAAGGTTGGAAGGTTTATTCCAAAAAATATAAAACCTATCAAAACCAAGCATATAAAAGAGGCTTGATACCCGACATTATCCTAGAAAAAAACAACAATGTCATTATTTGGGATGCAAAGTATAAAAACATGGCATTTAATTGGAACGATTACGATAGGTCAGATTTTTTTCAAATCCATACCTATGGTTCTTTTATGGAATCATTAAACAAAAAAGTTATTGGTTTAGGCTTACTCTACCCTTTTAAAGATAATGTAAGCGAAGAAGAATTAAATGCTAATTTTTCCGATACCTTATTTAATCAAGGAAATAATAATACCTGGTTTAAAGTAGATGGTGTTACATTACCAGCTTCAGAAGAAGAGTTATCGTTAAATAAAAATGCATTTATAAACAGGATAGATAAAATAATAAGCACAATACAACACTAGTAAGTTTGCGGCAATAAAAGCCAGACACCTAACAATGTATAAAAAAACATAGGGCGTTTGTGCTAAACCGAAAGTTCTATGAGTATTAATTAAGTCCGCTAAATATAAAATTTGGCGTTTATAGAAGAAAAGATAAAAGCAAAATATTTATATTTAGCTAAGCAATAAACCGAAACGAAAGTGCTTTTTAACTGCCCTACTTTTCATATACTAAACGCTAGTGTGCCACGAAGTTGTGTAAATCCCACCAGAGTAATTGGCTGTTCACTCTGAAGGAATCTAGACAGTTAGACTCGTGAGGGTTTTGCTGAAGCTCTAGAGGACAAATAATCAAGCCGTAATGTGTAATACGTGAACCCATAGTAGCTTCGATAGGTGTACTCGCAATTTGGGGAGAGTTTTGACGGTCTTCGAACCCTGTCACTTCCATAGGATAAACAGTCGCGAGACTATGGAAGAGTTGCCGGAGTCATAGGGATGGCGTGATTATAGATGGATTTATACGGAACGTGGGAGGTCTCTTATAATAAGCATTGGCAAGGCAAAACATGCTGGTATAAGTATTACGAAATCCAGCAATGGTTATAAGAGAAGTCGGAGGAGCTCATAGTACCGATAATTATAGGGACAACATAACCCTATTTAGGAAAGGGGCTCTACTTTAGAGAAGCTTATATGAAAAACAGAACGACCTATATTGATGAAAATCTATTAGTAAGTCCATCGTTATGCGATGAGAAAGTTCGTGTTTTTCAAAGGAAGCTATACATTACAGCCAAGAGAGATAGCAGTTTTGTAGCACATAGTTTGTATGATAAAATATGTTTAGACTATTTTCTAATCACTGCATTCTATCGAGTTAAACAAAACTACACAAAAGGAATGGGAGTAGATGGTGTTAGTATTGCTAGTATCGAGCAATCAGGTCTACAGACTTACTTAACAAACTTACAAAATGAATTAAGGGAGAAACGGTACCGAAGCAATTTAATTAAACGAGTTTTGATACCAAAAGAAGAGAAAGGATCTTTTCGGTCATTAGGAATACCTACCATAAAAGATAGGATAGTTCAAATGGCAGTAAAAATGGCCATAGAACCGCTATGGGAAACTGAATTTATAGCTACGTCTTATGGGTTCAGACCCAAGCGAAGTGCCAAAGACGCAATAAAGCAGGTAAAGACAAATATCTACGAAGGGTATCAATTTGTACTGGATGCAGATTTATCGAAGTACTTTGATAGTATCCCTCATGACCGCCTGTTTATTTGCTTAAAGCGAAAGATTTCAGATACTTCGATACTTGGATTAATTCACCAATGGGTAAGAGCTCCTATTCAATTAGAAACAAAGGAGTTATTAAAGAGTAAACAAGGAAGCCCACAAGGAGGGGTAATCTCTCCATTACTATCAAACATCTACTTGCATGAATTAGACAAAATAGTAACAAATCCAAAAGGTAAATTTGCCCACTCACAAATTCGTATAGTACGTTTTGCAGATGATTTTCTTCTAATGGGGAAATGGTATTTCAGTAAAGATATACTAAGTTATCTAGGTAAAATAGTATCGAATATGGGACTAAGATTAAACGCGAATAAAACCAAGTTATTACATACGAGCAAGAGCAGTCTCTACTTTCTAGGATTTGAAATTAGGAGTATACGCTCGAAATTTAGTTGGAACAAAAAGAAGTATACCAATATTCGTCCTAGTAATAAGTCACGGAGTAAACTATTCCGAAAGCTTCGGGATACATTATATAAACGACGGCATTGGACTATACCCTGGATTGTATGGAAACTAAATAAGGTAATTCTAGGTTGGTTAAATTATTACTCAATAAGTAAAACGACCCATATTTGGGAAACGATCAAGGTTATAAAGAAACAATTGGATTACCAACTGTTTAAATGGATGAAAAGAAAAGGTCGAAAAGCACATCGGAAGCTTCGCCAGCGTCCCTATGAGACATTAGTAAGATTGTATAATCTTCTGGACATAGAAAAGTATGCTCGCTTAAAGACACTCTCGAAAGCGGAATGAAGAACTCTATTCGGTAAGCCGTATGAGGGAAAACTTCATGTACGGTTTGATGAAGGGGGCACTGATAGCTATTTTGTTTTTGTATATTTGGTAAAACAAGTAATGCAAAAATAAATAAATAAATATATAGAGATAGCTATCAGGCTCTACTCTACTACGCAAGCTGAAAACCGAACTATAATTGATAAAAAGAGCAATAATAATAACCCTTATTCTTAACTCAATAATTTTGATTGGAGTTCCTGCTGGACACGGTTACGGCATAATGATAATGTTCGAATTTATAAGTATTCCGAGTCTAATCAAAAATGGATTTGACTTTCAAAAAGAATATCCTTTTGAGAGCAGTTTAATTTTAACAGCTATAGTTTCCTTAATTGGAAAACTGATTTCAATCTCACTTTTGTTTTCAAAGAAAATTATGAGCAAAAAGAACTGGACATACATCGGACTGACCTTAATGCTGATTTCGTTTCTTTATGTTTGCTATGGAGCTTGGGACTATGACAGTCTTCTTTTTGCGATAACACTCGGAAGCGGAATACCATTTTTAATGTATTTCGGCAAAGTTTTATATTTAATTAGAAAAGAAAACAACAAATCGGAATTAATAACTGAATGAAAAAAAAGATAATCTTTGGGATTTTAGCATTTATTATCGGAATTGGAATATCTCTATTTTCTTATTCTTTTTTTAGAGAGCAAATTCAGAATATTTTCCTTAGGTCTACTTCAAACCGAATTAGATTTACAGGAAAGAATTTTTATCTTTTTGGGAGTAATTTTTACTCTTTGAGCATAGGTATTTCATTATTGGTTTTGACTCTTGAAAACCTGAATCAAAGACTAACAGGAATTTTCAAAAACGGAATTATATGCTTATTGACTTTTGGAATTTCTTTAATCGGAATTTCCGCAATCGATGCGAACATAAAAGTTATAGAGTGCACAGCTTGTGATGATGGAATGAGAAGTTTACATTGGAACGGAATAAATTATGGACTGATTATAGGAACAAGTGCTATCATTTCGATTATTCCAAGTCTAATAAAAACAATAAAACGAACGAAAAAAGCCAGCGTACAACACCGTATATAATTTATTGCTAGTTCTAGCCTACTTACGAAAATCCGCGAGGATTTTCTATTCGGTTTATATTTGCTAAATTACGTGCTAATAATCCACGCAACAAACCATATACAAACACGTTGGTGTGCCACGAAGTTGTGTAAATCCAGTGGGTGTAAATCCCACCAGAGTAATTGGCTGTTCACTCTGAAGGAATCTAGACAGTTAGACTCGTGAGGGTTTTGCTGAAGCTCTAGAGGACAAATAATCAAGCCGTAATGTGTAACGTGAACCCATAGTAGCTTCGATAGGTGTACTCGCAATTTGGGGAGAGTTTTGACGGTCTTCGAACCCTGTCACTTCCATAGGATAAACAGTCGCGAGACTATGGAAGAGTTGCCGGAGTCATAGGGATGGCGTGATTATAGATGGATTTATACGGAACGTGGGAGGTCTCTTATAATAAGCATTGGCAAGGCAAAACATGCTGGTATAAGTATTACGAAATCCAGCAATGGTTATAAGAGAAGTCGGAGGAGCTCATAGTACCGATAATTATAGGGACAACATAACCCTATTTAGGAAAGGGGCTCTACTTTAGAGAAGCTTATATGAAAAACAGAACGACCTATATTGATGAAAATCTATTAGTAAGTCCATCGTTATGCGATGAGAAAGTTCGTGTTTTTCAAAGGAAGCTATACATTACAGCCAAGAGAGATAGCAGTTTTGTAGCACATAGTTTGTATGATAAAATATGTTTAGACTATTTTCTAATCACTGCATTCTATCGAGTTAAACAAAACTACACAAAAGGAATGGGAGTAGATGGTGTTAGTATTGCTAGTATCGAGCAATCAGGTCTACAGACTTACTTAACAAACTTACAAAATGAATTAAGGGAGAAACGGTACCGAAGCAATTTAATTAAACGAGTTTTGATACCAAAAGAAGAGAAAGGATCTTTTCGGTCATTAGGAATACCTACCATAAAAGATAGGATAGTTCAAATGGCAGTAAAAAATGGCCATAGAACCGCTATGGGAAACTGAATTTATAGCTACGTCTTATGGGTTCAGGCCCAAGCGAAGTGCCAAAGACGCAATAAAGCAGGTAAAGACAAATATCTACGAAGGGTATCAATTTGTACTGGATGCCGATTTATCGAAGTACTTTGATAGTATCCCTCATGACCGCCTGTTTATTTGCTTAAAGCGAAAGATTTCAGATACTTCGATACTTGGATTAATTCACCAATGGGTAAGAGCTCCTATTCAATTAGAAACAAAGGAGTTATTAAAGAGTAAACAAGGAAGCCCACAAGGAGGGGTAATCTCTAATTTAGCCCCCAATAAGTTCGGAGTGTTCTTTTAAATTTCAAACTAATATATTTGAGATATGAAATACAAGAAATGGAGTTTAGCTCAGAAGTTGGAAATACTATCTAGTTCAGAAGAGATAGGTATAGTAGAAGCTTGTCGAAAGTATGGAGTTAGTACAGGTACTTTTTATAGTTGGAGAAAGAAGTTTGACCACCAAGGAGAAGCAGGTTTAAAAGTTACTTATGAGACTAAGAGTAAAGAATTAAGAGCTGCAGAAGAAGAGAATCGAGTACTCCGTAAATTACTTAGCGATAGAGAGATTGAACTAGAAGTGCAACGAGAACTTTTAAAAAAAAAGTTTGGGACGTCAGATCCAAGAAAGATTTAGTAGATCTTACTTATAAAAAGCATAAGTGTAGTAAAACTAAAATCATTAAAATGGTTGGTATGGTAGAGAGTAGTTATTATAGAGCATCTAGTGGTGGTAAGAAAGGAAATAAACCTTCTAAACTTACTTATCATAACACTAAAGGGCTGGTAGACCAAGCAGACGTTATAACTTCAATTAAAAATATTTTAAGTCATGAATTTATAGACTGTGGATATCGATTAATGTGTTCTTATTTAAAGAAAGAAGGCTATATAATAAATCATAAAAAGCTGTATCGAATAATGAAACAAGCTAATATGTTAAAATTAGAACACAGAATAAACAGAAGTGGTTCTGGTCGGAAGTTTGTGAAATATAGAAAAGTAATGACCTCACGTCCAATGGAGTGTTTAGAAATGGATATAAAGATGGTATGGATTCCTAGTGTAGGTAAAAATGCTTATTTACTCTCGATAATTGATGTACATACTCGTAGAATCTTAAAAGACTATTTTTCTTTTTCTATAAAACAACAACAAGTAATAACACTCCTTTCCCTTATGCTTGAGCAACACCAATATCCTGAAAATATTGTTATTAGAAGTGATAATGGAAGTCAATTTATAGCTAAAAGTGTTCGTGAGTACTTAGAATTAATAGGTGTGAGCCAGGAGTTTACTCATGTAGCTACACCAGAAGAAAATGCACATGTAGAAGCGTATCATGGAATACTGAAAAAAGAAGTCTTTCAACGATTTGAGTATAGAACTTTCGGAGAAATAGAACAAATACTAAAAAGGTACGTGATTTTCTATAACAACACAAGGCACCATGGGTTATTAGGAAGAATAACTCCTATGGAAAAATGGAACCAAGACAAACGCTTAATTTTAATGCAAAAAACAGTAGCTTAATTAATAATCGAAATTTAAAAGATTACTCTTGTTTTATAGGGGTCAAAACAATCTCTCCATTACTATCAAACATCTACTTGCATGAATTAGACAAAATAGTAACAAATCCAAAAGGTAAATTTGCCCACTCACAAATTCGTATAGTACGTTTTGCAGATGATTTTCTTCTAATGGGGAAATGGTATTTCAGTAAAGATATACTAAGTTATCTAGGTAAAATAGTATCGAATATGGGACTAAGATTAAACCCGAATAAAACCAAGTTATTACATACGAGCAAGAGCAGTCTTTACTTTCTAGGATTTGAAATTAGGAGTATACGCTCGAAATTTAGTTGGAACAAAAAGAAGTATACCAATATTCGTCCTAGTAATAAGTCACGGAGTAAACTATTCCGAAAGCTTCGGGATACATTATATAAACGACGGCATTGGACTATACCTTGGATTGTATGGAAACTAAATAAGGTAATTCTAGGTTGGTTGAATTATTACTCAATAAGTAAAACGACCCATATTTGGGAAACGATCAAGGTTATAAAGAAACAATTGGATTACCAACTGTTTAAATGGATGAAAAGAAAAGGTCGAAAAGCACATCGGAAGCTTCGCCAGCGTCCCTATGAGACATTAGTTAGATTGTATAATCTTCTAGACATAGAAAAGTATGCTCGCTTAAAGACACTCTCGAAAGCGGAATGAAGAACTCTATTCGGTAAGCCGTATGAGGGAAAACTTCATGTACGGTTTGATGAAGGGGGCACTGATAGCTATTTTGTTTTTGTATATTTGGTAAAACAAGTAATGCAAAAATAAATAAATAAATATATAGAGATAGCTATTAGGCTCTACTCTACTGCTTAATTTATCAAAATGCGAATAATAGAAATAAACGGGAATAAATTTTCAAATATGAAGGGGTTTTATCGAGAGATTGAATCGAAAATGACTTTCGGACTGAATTGGAAAATTGGACGGAATCTTAACGCATTTGATGATGTTTTATCTGGTGGTTTTGGAGTTCATGATGTTGACGAGAAATATATACTTAAATGGCATCGTAGTGAAAAAAGTAAATCTGATTTAAAATATTATGACCGAATAATTCAAATCATAAAAGAACACGAGAATATCGAACTACAACTGACTTAAATGCTATTTTGGAAAACCGAAAATAAGATTGAACCTAGAAAGGAATTTTACTCAAAAATTCAAGAGTATTATGTTGGACTTGCTGACAAACAAATCCCGACTGACTTGCTCAATGAAATTATTTCAAAAATAACAGACCAAATTTATAGTGATTACAAGAGGTTTTGGAAACAATATCCTAAATCAAGAAAAAGGTATTCGAGTTTGAAAATGGATGATATTGAACATCCTTCGGTTTATTTTATGATTACCGATTTTCTGAATGAAAAAGGAATTTCAAAATCAAGAGAATATTCAAAGATCTTGTTCAAAATGAATGATGAGGAATTTGACAAACATTTAGATTATAAGGATTGGTACGAAACAAAATAAAAAAACTAAGCACAACAATGTATAACCGCAATTACGGCGGATTCGACTACGTCCGAATCCACTCTGTAATTGCCAAGGTCAGTGCTTGACAGAGACATTTCGTATATTTAACCCGTAACTGCGGTTATACTAGACGTTAGTGTGCCACGAAGTTGTGTAAATCCAGTGGGTGTAAATCCCACCAGAGTAATTGGCTGTTCACTCTGAAGGAATCTAGACAGTTAGACTCGTGAGGGTTTTGCTGAAGCTCTAGAGGACAAATAATCAAGCCGTAATGTGTAACGTGAACCCATAGTAGCTTCGATAGGTGTACTCGCAATTTGGGGAGAGTTTTGACGGTCTTCGAACCCTGTCACTTCCATAGGATAAACAGTCGCGAGACTATGGAAGAGTTGCCGGAGTCATAGGGATGGCGTGATTATAGATGGATTTATACGGAACGTGGGAGGTCTCTTATAATAAGCATTGGCAAGGCAAAACATGCTGGTATAAGTATTACGAAATCCAGCAATGGTTATAAGAGAAGTCGGAGGAGCTCATAGTACCGATAATTATAGGGACAACATAACCCTATTTAGGAAAGGGGCTCTACTTTAGAGAAGCTTATATGAAAAACAGAACGACCTATATTGATGAAAATCTATTAGTAAGTCCATCGTTATGCGATGAGAAAGTTCGTGTTTTTCAAAGGAAGCTATACATTACAGCCAAGAGAGATAGCAGTTTTGTAGCACATAGTTTGTATGATAAAATATGTTTAGACTATTTTCTAATCACTGCATTCTATCGAGTTAAACAAAACTACACAAAAGGAATGGGAGTAGATGGTGTTAGTATTGCTAGTATCGAGCAATCAGGTCTACAGACTTACTTAACAAACTTACAAAATGAATTAAGGGAGAAACGGTACCGAAGCAATTTAATTAAACGAGTTTTGATACCAAAAGAAGAGAAAGGATCTTTTCGGTCATTAGGAATACCTACCATAAAAGATAGGATAGTTCAAATGGCAGTAAAAAATGGCCATAGAACCGCTATGGGAAACTGAATTTATAGCTACGTCTTATGGGTTCAGGCCCAAGCGAAGTGCCAAAGACGCAATAAAGCAGGTAAAGACAAATATCTACGAAGGGTATCAATTTGTACTGGATGCCGATTTATCGAAGTACTTTGATAGTATCCCTCATGACCGCCTGTTTATTTGCTTAAAGCGAAAGATTTCAGATACTTCGATACTTGGATTAATTCACCAATGGGTAAGAGCTCCTATTCAATTAGAAACAAAGGAGTTATTAAAGAGTAAACAAGGAAGCCCACAAGGAGGGGTAATCTCTCCACTACTATCAAACATCTACTTGCATGAATTAGACAAAATAGTAACAAATCCAAAAGGTAAATTTGCCCACTCACAAATTCGTATAGTACGTTTTGCAGATGATTTTCTTCTAATGGGGAAATGGTATTTCAGTAAAGATATACTAAGTTATCTAGGTAAAATAGTATCGAATATGGGACTAAGATTAAACCCGAATAAAACCAAGTTATTACATACGAGCAAGAGCAGTCTTTACTTTCTAGGATTTGAAATTAGGAGTATACGCTCGAAATTTAGTTGGAACAAAAAGAAGTATACCAATATTCGTCCTAGTAATAAGTCACGGAGTAAACTATTCCGAAAGCTTCGGGATACATTATATAAACGACGGCATTGGACTATACCTTGGATTGTATGGAAACTAAATAAGGTAATTCTAGGTTGGTTAAATTATTACTCAATAAGTAAAACGACCCATATTTGGGAAACGATCAAGGTTATAAAGAAACAATTGGATTACCAACTGTTTAAATGGATGAAAAGAAAAGGTCGAAAAGCACATCGGAAGCTTCGCCAGCATCCCTATGAGACATTAGTTAGATTGTATAATCTTCTAGACATAGAAAAGTATGCTCGCTTAAAGACACTCTCGAAAGCGGAATGAAGAACTCTATTCGGTAAGCCGTATGAGGGAAAACTTCATGTACGGTTTGATGAAGGGGGCACTGATAGCTATTTTGTTTTTGTATATTTGGTAAAACAAGTAATGCAAAAATAAATAAATAAATATATAGAGATAGCTATCAGGCTCTACTCTACTGGGCAAGCAAAAATGATGACTTTGAAATATTACATACTGACCATATTGACATTCTGCTCTTTGAGTTTAATGGCACAGAATGGACCAGCAATTATTAATGATTCTGACGGTTTTACAAATGTTCGCAGCGGACCAGGAACAGACAATGAAGTAATTGACACCTTGTTCAATGAAGACTTCTTCTACTTCACACTTGTCAAGAGTTCAGATTGGGTAAAAGTGACTGCTTGGAAGGGAAGGCAAATTGAAGGCTTTATTCATAAAAGTAGAATTCAGCAAGTCAACAATCTTGACAATAAATCCCTTAAGGAAATCATAATTAAAGTACTCGACAGACAGAGAACCTTGGCTGACAATTTTAGAGCAGCTTGGAGAGCAAAAGACAGTCTTGCCTACAGAACAACCGTAAGAGAATTGGAGTATTACAATGACACTAAATACGACCCGATACTACAAGTAATTCCAGAGTATTTCTGTTCGACCAATGATGATGAAATAATTGACAAATTCATTGCGACAATGTGGTCTGACAAAGGTTCGGCTAATGAAATGCCGTCATTCTCAATTGGTGGCTGCTTCATTTGTAATGCTGAATTGGTAATAGAACGACTTAACAAAATCATAGATAATGAGCAGAAAAAATTAATTATTAGTCATATAGAATGGGGACTAATGAATCAGTTAAACGTTGATGAAGAAGGGAATTCAGAAGATAAAGAATATAATGAACTAATAGAAAAACTAAAAAAAGCCAGCCCATAATAACTAAGCATATGGCGTGCCGATAGGCTAACGCTATATGCCCTGTTGACTGATCCGTTGATAACAAGGAGTAAAAAGATAAGTTTGCGCTGTTTTTGTATATTTGGTAAAACAAGTAATGCAAAAATATAGAGATAGCTATCAGGCTCTACTCTACTGGTGCATTAGAGAAATAAAATGGCTCATAAGAAAAAAGGACATTTGACAACATCTCCAGAATGGGCAAAACATTTGCGAAAGTATATGAAGAATCAATTTTGGAAAGGAGAACGAAACGCAAGTAAAGAACTTATTCGTAGCGAATTGTTTGAATCTGACAATTTAATGTGGCAATTCCAAGAGTTAATCAAAACTCTGATAGCTATGTCAATGCCATACGAGGGTCAAAAAGAATTTTATGGAATCGGTGCAACAGCTGATGAAATGCTTGAGGACTTTTATTCTTACTATACTTTAAATAAAGTAAGATTTGTTGAGCGAAAATTGATTAACAAAGAATCCAAGAAGCGATTGGATGACATTGACTTTTTGACAGATAAATGGAGTTCTGAAAAAGAAGAAGGCTTTTGGTTTGAGATGGAGAATCATAAGGAAGACTGGGACATTCTTCGAGAAAAGGCAAAATTGACTTTAAAAATTTTAGACAAAAGTAATTTAACGGTTGACGTAAATCACGAAAATGAATTTGATGAGAATGGAGATGTGATTTCACAAAGAACTAAAATTAAATTGAAAGAAAAATAACGACACCACAATAACTAAGCATATGGCGTGCCGATAGGCTAACGCTATATGGTTGTTGGTTAATCCGCTGATAGTAAAGAGGAAAAAGATAAGCTTGTGCTGTTTTTGTATATTTGGTAAAACAAGTAATGCAAAAAAAAAATATAGAGATAGCTATCAGGCTCTACTCTACTAGCACATTACCAAAACTCATTAGATGATTGAATTAATATTATCAACTTTAGCTGAATTTGGACTTATTCGTGAGGATTTTAAACATCATAGAAAAATTACGAAAAAGGAAAAAGCTGATGGAAAGAAAAGACCTTTTCAAAGGTATTTTTTGCAACCAAGTTCAATAATGGTAATTGTGGTTTTAGTTGTCGGAAGTTTAAGTGCATTTCTGTTTTTCAGCTACCAAAGAACATCAATTTTCCCTGAAAGAACTAAAAATGAAATTGCTGAAATGACTGAAAGAATAGAAAAATGGAATGAAAAGTTTGGAACATACCCTGCAGACTTAAAAGAATTGATAGGAAATAATCCTATGAGACAGGACTGGAAAACTGATTCGTGGAATCGACCTTATCAATATTCTGTTACTGAAAGCGGAAATGGATTCTTAATCGTTTCATCGGGTTCAGATGGAAAATTTCAAACGAAAGATGATATTAAAATGACTAAACAAACCACTAATCGGAAATTAAAACTAGTTGTCACATACGATTACGGAGAAACCACAAAAACTATATCTGAAAAAGCAACAGCGGAAATAATAAAAAGCACAATGAAATCAACAAATTGGAATGAATTTCACATTGTCCAATTGGAAGATGAAAATGGAAATGAATACAAAGCTTTGCACGTAAGTGGAAGTTTAGGCGATGACGGATTAGCTTCTGGATTTGTGACAGACAGTGACCATATTTTATTGGTAAAACCATTAGAAACGGTTGAACAAATGACTGAAATTCTTCTTGACTTTTTGAAAGGAGAAGATATTTGGAGGAATAAATATGAATATAAATAACGTGGTACAATAACTAAGCATATGGCGTGCCGATAGGCTAACGCTATATATCCTGTTGACTGATCCGTTGACAGTAAGGGGGAAAAAGATAAGTTGGTACTGCTTTTGTATATTTGGTAAAACAAGTAATACAAAAATATAGAGATAGCTATCAGGCTCTACTCTACTAACCAATTTAAGAAAATGCAGAAGTGGGACAAAATTTTTGGATGTTTAATAATATTGATACTTATCGTAAGTTGTCAATATGACCCTTATGCTCATAAATACGTTACCGCAGAACCAAATGAATCCGAATTTATTGGAATCTATATTTTTGAAAACCAAACAATAGATTATAAAATAACAGAATTTAGAAACTCGGAAACTAATGATATTGTAATTCCCAAAATTGAAATCAAAAAAAACGGAACTTATTTAGTTGTAAACTTTCCTGTTTTCGAAAATTGGAATCCCACTTATAATGGACTAATTACGAATTCTGGAAAATGGAATAAAACCACTGTTGGTTCAACTTCGGAAGGAATGGGAGAATTAAAAAGTATTTGGGGAATAAATTTAAATGGATTGCCCGAAGAATCTCAAAATGCTATATTGATGAATAAAATGCCTCCTCACGATATACTATTCGGATTTGGAGACCCAGACGAAGGAAATGTTATGATATTTAAAAAAGAATAAAAACTGGTTACAATAACTAAGCATATGGCGTGCCGATAGGCTAACGCTATATGTCCTGTTGACTGATCCGTTGACAGTAAGGGGTAAAACGATAAGTTTATGCTGTTTTTGTATATTTGGTAAAACAAGTAATACAAAAATATAGAAATAGCTATCAGGCTCTACTCTACCCATTCATTGAAAAATTCAAATGGAATTAAAAAAGTAAAAATAACACCACAGGATTTCTCTATTTTGTGTTTAATAAATCTCCTAGTAGTATTAAAATTAAAACAAAATCTCAATATACTCTTCCTACCCGAACAATATCGGAGAAATATCAATCAATTATAATATTTGCTTAAATTAGCCCAAACTCAATGGAAATTGCTCTTTTGCTACATCAAATTTTCCTATTTGGAAAATATTAACGTGAAAATGCACTCTCCCCAGACACAACAGTTGTTAATAATTTGAAACCCCAAATACAAATTTTAAATGAATAAACTTAATCCATCGATAAAACACCACCTATTTGTTGGACTATTTATAGGTTTTTGGATTTTTTGTTTCGGATTTTTTATTAGACCCTTTGACGATCCCATGTTAGATTATGAATGGGTTCCTATTAGTATTGGATTTGGTGCATTTAGCTTCGTGTGTTATGCTATAATTGCCATTATACAAAATAAAGTCTATCAAAAACTTTCAAGATGGAATGTAACGTTTGAGATTATTACTATAATATCTTATTGTCTGTTTTTTACGATTGTCTTGTATACGTACT
Source organism: Tenacibaculum profundicola (assembly GCF_057220795.1). NCBI lineage: Bacteria > Pseudomonadati > Bacteroidota > Flavobacteriia > Flavobacteriales > Flavobacteriaceae > Tenacibaculum > Tenacibaculum profundicola. The sequence goes on from NZ_CM170137.1 coordinate 2,913,493, forward strand.
CTAAAAGCGATCTTGTAAACTCTTCTTATAATTTTTCTTACTTCTCGTTTTTAATGGCAAAAACCTCCATTGTTTTAATACCTATCCTAATACTGGCTAGAATATATGTTGTAAAACTTATTCCTCCTAAGGAGATTATACTCACTATAAAAGGTGATAATAAGTTAGATATACTAAAAGTATATCCATCGGACTTAATATGTGTTTCGAGTTCGCAAAACTATGTTGAGATTTTCTTTTTAGATAATGATACGTTAAGTTCGAAACTTATACGATCATCTCTAAAAAAAATTCATCAAACGGTTCCTTTTTTAATACAAGTACATCGTTCTCACTTTATAAATCCTTCTCATTTTAAATCTTGGAAAAATCAAAACACCATTTATGTAACACAAATGGAAGTTCCAGTCTCTAAAAATTACAAAGAGGTTATTTTAGCCTTATAATTTTCGTCCCTAACAGATAACTTTTCGTACCAAACTCATATTTTATAACCAATTGAAGACTTTTTGAATGTACTTTTACACCATGATAAACTTGTTAAATAATCATTATTAAATCTCTTTTAAATGAAAAATATACTATTAGTAGTTGCCATTATAAGTATCCATTTTCAATTAAATGCACAATTTTCCAAAAACGGAAACAAAGAAATTACAATCGCTAAGGTAGATTCTATTTACTCAGACACTCTTAAAGAATATCGTGAGATCTGGGTGCATCTTCCCGTTGAAGGTAAAGAGGGTGAAAAATATCCTGTATTATATATATTAGACACTCCGGAGCAATTTTATCCAACTGCCGGTATTGTAAGTCATCTAGAAAAATGGAATATGCCACAGACCATTGTGGTTGGGATTCCAAATAAAGATAGAATTAGAGATTTCACCCCTACTGTCGTTTCACCATCTCCAGGAGAGCCATTTGAGAATTCAGGAGGGTATGAAAACTTTGTATACTTTATGGAGTGCGAATTAGCTCCTTATCTTAAAAATAATTACCCCGTGGATGAAATGAGTACTATTGTAGGCCATTCTCTTGCCGGTTTTTTTGTAGTAAACACCTATGTATCACATCCACGTGTTTTTGATAAATATTTGGCTATTGATCCTGCCGTTTCTTGGGATGATCAAACATTTATAGATACCTCAGAAAAACTACTCCAAAAAAACAACTATCAAAACAAATCACTTCATGTTACTGTCGCAAACAGTACGGCGGTAGATACCGTAAGAGTAAGAAGAATGAATGATAGACATACCGAACATTTAAGAGCCAATCTTAACTTTCATGACATCTTAGTAGAAAACAAACAACATCTTGACGTTACTTGGGAGTATTATCCGGATGATGATCACAGGAGCCTCATCATTCCCTCAATGTATTCTGGCTTAAAAAACCTATTTAGTTGGTATACATTTAAAGCAAGATGGCTTTTTAATACACCTAAAGGATATAGCGCAAAAGAACTTACAAATCCTTACTATACACATTTTAAAACTTTGAGTACACATTTTAAACGTGAGATGAAACCGGAATGGGAATTTGTAAATGAGGTAGCATTTTTTATTTTAGATGTACACGACTTACCTGAAAAAGCAAAAGGTTTTTTTGAAATAAATCTTCACTTTTACCCGGACCAATCTAGAAGTTATGTGGCGATGGGCGATTTTTACGCGAAAGAAAAAGAGAAAAAGGACGCTATAAAATACTACAAAAAAGCTATTGCTATAGATGGTAATAGCGACGCTCAAAAAAAGCTCAAAAAACTATCTAAATAAAAGTTACGATCGCTGGATAGTAAAAGTAGATCAGACATTAATACCCTATTTTATTAATAAAAAACAAATGATGTAATCTGTCATTACAGATTAACATACGATAGAGTATGCATCAATGCGTACAAATATGCATGTATTTTGATGATTAAAACAATACCAAAAACTTTAAAATTAAACACCTAATTAAACTACGAATTAACAAATTTATGAGAACAATTTTATTACTCCCAATCCTCTTTATTATGACGTCCATATCTGCTCAAAGCGATTTGGCACTTTCTAATGAAGTAATTAACGAAATCACCCAATTTGTTGAAAGCAAAAGAGCTTACTATAATTCCCCAAGTATTGCAGTGGCTATAACAGATGAACATAACACGATATATCTAAAACATTTTGGCGATGCTAATATAGGAGACAAATATTTAATTGGATCCAACACAAAATCCTTCACAGCTTTACTAATACTCTTACTTCAGGAAAAAGAACTATTACATATAAATGACCCTGTAAATAAATACTTAAAATGGTTTGAATATAAAAATAAGGGTATTTCTGATAAGATTACATTAAAAAACTTACTTCAACATACATCTGGTATAACTACAGCCATGGGTGAAACTTTCATAGAGCATGATACTGGTTTTGATTATACTGAGTATTATACCAAAATACTTAAGAAACTTGAGCTAAACGAAGCGCCAGAGCAACCTTATATATATTCTAATGTAAATTACAGGTTATTGGGATTAATCATCGAAAGTGCTACAGGTAAAACCTTTGAAGAATGTCTAAATACATACATTACTAAACCAATGAAGTTAAGTGCAACATCTGCTAACTCGAACCCAAACTTAATAGATAGTTACCAGTATTTTTTATACCATCCTATATTAAAATTCAATAAAAATTTTCATACCCAAGAAATTCCTTCTGGTTTAATTTCAAGTACCGCTAATGATATGTCCCGTTACTTACGTCATTTAATGAATAGTTACAATAATAATTCTAATACCGTATTAAATGCTAGTATTACAAAACAATTGTTTGCTCCAAATGAAAATAACAGATCTGGATATGGCCTTGGATGGCGAATTTTTAATGATATTTTTTATCATAGTGGAACCAATAAAAGTTTTGAGTCTAGCATGTATATGTTACCATCTATTAATAAATCGGTTGTAGTTTTAATAAATTCAAATCAAGCCCCAAGCTTAGAAATTACAGATGGTATCGCGAGTATTCTATTAGATCAAAAGTATAGCAACTCGTCATCATTTCGCTATTATAGAGGGTTACCTTTTGTGGTGCTATTTCTTTTAGTTGTGTTTTTCTTTCAAGCTAAAAAATGGAATAAACTACATTTTCCAGTAGCATTTTCCCGAAAGGTAATGCCTAATCTTTTATTAATTATAGGGCTAGTTTTTGCTATGGCGATTTTAATTTTATTTCCTAAACTAAATGGAGCCGAATTAAAAACAGCAATACAGTTTGATCCTACCAGTGGATATAGCATCGTAGCAATAGCCTTATTAATGATTTTAACGTTTTTGTTAATCTATTTTAACAAAACACATAACCTCTTTAAACAACAGCGTTTTTAATGATTTATTCCTTCGACATTTTCTATTGAGTACCATTATTGTTTAACAAGGACTCTTACCTTTTTACTACATTAGTTCTAGATAAGTATGCGTAAACAAAATTGTGTAAGATATTGTAGAATAATTTGAACTCAAAAAATCAACGAAATGGCAACAACGTGTGTAATTAATAGCTAATAAAAGCTTACAATTTGGTCTTTTCATTTTTGCTAAACCACTATTAAAGCAGTTTAGACATGTTTTTTAGTTTTCAGGTTTTTCAAACCCGTTTTATAAAGCTTAAACAGCTTTAATAGCTCGTCCTCAAATTCGAAAATTTAATCGTATTTTCACGCAACTATTCTTAGTGTGCCGAGAAGCAATAGTCGGCAAATAACTATTGCATGCTATATTTAAGATGGTGGAATCTGTTTTTTTTTTAGATAGAGGGCCCACCAAAGTCGTTGTACAGGCGATGGCTTTAAACCACCTAAAGGTGCTGTAATTAATAGTTATGGTACTGAGCGTTTAGGAGAATCTAATCCACGAGGTTAGCAGGTATTTATAAAGGAGATGAACGAAAGTGAACTATTGAAGAGGTGTCGAGAAGTTGCAAATCCCCAGTCAAAAGCTAGGAAGTATGGTACGGAGTGAAAAGTAGTGTTTACAAGCACTAAATACGGAGGTTACCTGTTTACTTTCCGTATGGCTGGCGTCATTCAGATGGCATGACCTTTATTTGGGCTTATTTAAGGCACTTGGGAAGCTGTATATAAATGCTAGGCTAATATAAGGCTACCGTTTTTAGGATTCGCTATTAGTCAAAGGGAAATATACAATCGAAACAATCGAGAGGTAGAATACCAAAGTTATATGCAGAGGCGGACTAATTCGTAGTAGTGATGACTTTTTTGTAATGGAAAAGGAACGAAGGGGTTAGATACTACAGTTACATTTTATTTATCAACTCATTAATTTTTTTAGAGGATGAATTTATGGAATGAAACAAAATCAATACCTATAAGTCAGCAGATGGTTTGGCTGGCTTATAAAAAGGTAAGAAGAGCCAACGATGGTAGTTAAAATGTATTTAGAACCCCGTTTAGAGAAGATATTCAGTCCCTATTCTTATGGTTATAGGCCTAACAAAAGTGCTCATCAAGCACTCAAACAAGTTAGAGAGAACTGTTGGAAATTAGACTGGGTAATAGATTTAGATATCGAAGGGTTCCTTGATAATATTGACCACGGCAAACTGATGTTAGCCTTAGAGAAACACGTGCCAGAGAAATGGGTGCAACTCTACGTAAAACGATGGTTGGAAATGCCAGTTTTAACAAAGTCAGGAAAACTAATCCAAAGGCAAGAAAAAGGGACGCCACAAGGCGGAGTAATAAGTCCGTTATTAGTCAACCTATTTTTACATTATGCTTTTGATAAATGGTTAGAAAAGACAGACAGCTCAGTATACTATGTTCGATATGCCGATGATGTAATAGTACACTGTAAAAGCGAAGCCCAAGCAAAGCAACTACTTAATGCAATTCGAGAGCGAATCAAAGCAGTAGGATTAGAATTACATCCACAAAAGACAAAAATTGCCTATTGCCGAGATTATCGCAGAAAAGGAACGTACCCAATAAATAAATTTGAATTTCTAGGATACGCCTTTCAACCTCGAACGACTACTGCTAAGAAAAACAATCGTCTTTTTTTAGGATTTGATGGTGCTATTAGTATTGGTTCAAGAAAACGAATTGCAGAAAAGCTAAGAACTTTAAAAGTAGCATCTTTAAGTTTCAAAAGCATTGTAGGTGTTGCTCAGTACTTAAATCCTCTAATAAGAGGATGGGTTCATTACTATGGTAAATTTAGAGCCTCAGAACTTACAAAAGTTTTTAGACTGCTAAGTAATCGCTTAGTGCGCTGGGCAAGAAAAAGGTACAAGCAATACGAAAACAGTTCCCGTATTTATTTCATCATTGGAGATATTCTGTTATAAATGTAATTGCTTAGATTTGTAGTATAAGAGCCGTGTGAGGGGAGACTTTCAAGCACGGTTCTGTGAGAGGTTTAGGGTGAAACTCCCTTTACCTACTCGACCCCCAAACCGTTACTCAGAATTTGAAAAACAATAATTAAATGAAGAAACTTATATTCTTTTTTACAATCATATTAATGACATTTAATGCTTATTCACAAAGCAACAATATTGACAAAATAAAAGTTCGAGAAGATTTTAATCAAATCATTCAAAATATCAAGAATTTATATGCCTATTTTGATGATAAGGGGTTAGATATGAATTGTATTGAAGAGAAATATTTAGCCAAAATTAATGCGCTTAACAATCAAGCGGATGTTATACTTTTCTTTGAATACTTACTAAATGAGTTTTATGACAGTCACATATCTCTCAGTACAAATATTAGAGAATCATATCGCTTATCAGCACCAATATATATTGAACTTAAAAACGGAAAAGCGTTCATCAAAAATGTATGGCAAACTCAAATAGATAATTTAAACGAAAATATTCTTGGCGCTGAAATATTGAAATTTAACGGAGTAGATTTCAGTAAAAATATTGATGAATTCCCTTCAATTTGTAATGACAAATATTTGCCAGAAGTTAGAAATTGGATAGCCAACAAAATTGTTGCAGGAAAGTATAGTGAACCAAGACTTTTAAGCTTAAAGTTGGAGGATGGACAGAATATTCAATTAGACTTAGACAAATTGAATTTCAAGAAAGCGAATGAACTTTTAACGTATAGAGTTGATAATGGAATTGGTGTAATTCGTATTAATAACTCGTTAGGAAACAACCAACTTATAAGTGAATTTGATAAGATTTTAGATAGCTTGGTTGGCACAAAAGGATTAATTATAGATTTACGAAATACTAACAATGGAGGTAATACATATGTAGCAAAAGGAATTATGGGAAGGTTTATCAACAAAGAACTTCCTTATCAAAAACATTTTTATGTCGAGTCGTACGATAATCAACCTAAAATAGTCAGGAGTTGGTTTGAACTTGTTAGCCCAAGAGGTAATCAATACAAAAAACCTGTCATTGTTCTTGTTGGACGATGGACTGGTAGTATGGGTGAAGGTATGGCTATTGGTTTTGACGCAATGGATAGAGCTGAAATAGTAGGTACAGAAATGAAAAGGTTGGCTGGTTCTGACTTTGATTTTCGATTTGCAAATCAAGGATTTGGTTATAAATTGATTTTACAGAAATTATATCATATTGATGGAATCCCTCGCGAATTATATGTTCCAACACACTATGTAAAACAATCAACAATCGAAAAGGACGAAGCACTTAAAATGGGAATTGAATTGATTAATAAAATGACTGAATAAAAAACTGTGTAGAATAACTAAGCATATGGAGTGCCGATAGGCTAACGCTATATGCCTTGTCGACTGCTCCGTTGACAGCAAGGGGGGGGTAAATGATATTACTTCCCCAGTCTTTCCCTTTTAAATAAAAAACCCTGATAACAAATTTGTTATCAGGGTTTTTAGAGAGGTGTCGAGCGGATTCGAACCGCTGTAGATGGTGTTGCAGACCACTGCCTAGCCACTCGGCCACGACACCTAATTAATTAGGACTGCAAATTTACATTATTTATTCTTTAATACAAATGTTTTTTAACTTTTACGTACATCTTTTAAAACGATCACAACTTCTTGTACATTTCCCCCGATTGGAGGGTTTATTTTTGAAACACTTACGGTCGCTTCATCAACCATTGGTATTTCTTTAAAGATACGATTTAAAATACGTTTAGCCACATGTTCTAGTAACTTTGAACGTATTTTCATTTCTTGTTTTACAATATTGTTTAAGTGAACGTAATCTACAGTATCACTAAGAACATCTGTTTGTGCAGATTTTTGTAAATCTGCCTTCACTTCAACATCTACTTTATATTCAGAACCAATTTTTGCTTCCTCTTCTAAACATCCATGATTGGTAAACAATCGAATGTTATTTACGCGTATTATTCCCATAGGGGCAAAGATATGATTGTTTGTTAATTTGTAAATAAATCAAAAATATTACTTAGGGCACTTGTTTTTGCTTTGTAAAATTCTGTATAACTGCACCTTTGGCAGGTCACACTAGTGAATTTTTTGTTTTGAACATCGAAAATTTTTGACAACGTACCTCCTGTAGCGCGCATTTCTCCTGTTTCATAGGTTGAATTATTGCATTTTGGACAGGTATAGTTTATGGAGTTCATCATGTTTTTTTATAATAAGAACAATATTACTCTAAAACGTTACACTTTATTTTATTTCAAATGCCTGTTTACTTCCATTCATTTCTACTGTATATTTTCCTTTAGGTAAATAGTAAATCCCATTTTTCGCTTTTTTTAGTATCGCATCTTTATGTTTTTTTACATACGCTTTCTTCCCTTTTTCAGAGAAAGAAAGATCAAACGTTAATTCATTAAATCCTTTTGCTGCCGATATATTGATAGAATTTACCAATATTGAATCACTAAAAAATTGCAGTGTTACTTTTTTATTTGAAGTTATATAAAAAGGTATTTTCTGCTCAGGGACATAAGCTTCCAGCCATTTGCTCCAAGAATTCCCCCAATAATTATTTTTGGATATATCCTTGATGGAAAAAACAAAATCTTTTTGAGTGTCTTTTAATTCTTGTAAGGAAGCAATATTGGCTTTGTATAAACTACGTCCATGAGTCCCTATTATTAACTCTTTAGCGGTGGGTTGAATAACTAGGTCATGCACTGCTACATTGGGTACCGCAGTAAAAGGATGCCATTGTGCACCATGATCAAAGGTAACATACACTCCATTGTCTGTACCGACGTATAAAATGTTTTCCTTTTTAGGGTCTTCTTTAATCACGTTTACCGGCGATATAGGGATATTCCCACTTATTTTTTTCCAAGTTTTACCGTAGTTGTCAGATTGGTAAACATAGGTGTTAAAATCATCAAAACGATACCCATTTACCGTTACATATACACGTTCTTTTTTATGTTTTGAGGCTATTATACGACTTACCCATAAATTACTTGGTAATGAATTAGAGATTTGTTCCCAGGTACCACCACCGTTTTTTGTAACGTGAACGAACCCGTCATCAGATCCGACATAAATAAGACCAAATTGAAAAGGGCTTTCCGAAATGGTAGTCAATGTTCCATAGGCTACATTGCCTTTTTTACCACCTTGCGTTAAGTCATCTGAAATCGTTTCCCAAGAAGTTCCTTTGTCTAGCGAACGGTGTAATTTATTACCACCTAAATACAAAATATCTTGATTGTGCTTTGATAAATGAATAGGAGTTTGCCAATTAAATCGGTAAGGGGTTTCACCCAAAGGGTGTTTAGGCTGAATGTAGGTCTGTTTACCTGTTTTTCTATCGATCCGGTAATAATTGCCAAACTGATATCCTGTGTAGACAATATCAGGGTTTCGATCATCAACAGCCACTTGCATTCCATCACCTCCCATTAATCGCTCATATGGGTTTTTACCAGACTGATACCATCCTTTATCTACTTTGGCGTTGCTATTAGCTACCCAAACACCATTGTCTTGAAGCCCTCCATAAACATTGTATTGCTTTTGATTGTCAGCATACACAGAATAAAATTGCCCCACTGAAGGGGTGTTAAGTTTAATCCAGTTTTCACCATCGTCATAAGAAATATTTAAGCCACCATCATTGCCATCAATTAAATGCCCCTGTTTGCTTGGATTGACCCATAATGTTTGATGATCGGCATGAACATTTTCTTTACTAATAGAGGTAAATGTTTTACCGCCATCTTTTGATTTTAAAACAGGAACTCCTAATACATAAATAGCATCTTTGTCTTGAACATCAACACGGATTTCACCAAAATAATACCCATAAGAATAGTATAAATCATCTAAATAACCAGTATGTGTTTTTTTCCATGACTTCCCTCCGTTTTCAGTTTTAAATACTTCAGCGCCAATAACAGGAGTGTCAAACAATAATGAGTTGGCATTTTCTAAGTATTTGGCAAGATCTATGGGTTGTACTGAACCTGACCGTACCATTTGTTTTACGTTTTCAGCACGATATTTTTCTTGGAAGCCATTCGTTTTTAAATAGGTGTTCAGTTTTTTGTCAGTAAGATTTAAAAACTGATCAACCGTCATTGTTTTAAAATCGTCTTTTGTCAAAGCATTCGAAGTTTCGTTTTCCTTTTTCTCTTTGTCTCTTCTAAATTGATTGTCGTGTAAGGCATATACCGTATTTTCATCAAACACTGCTAAGCCTATGCGCCCGACTCCTGCTCCTTTTGGAAATCCATTATCGTCAGATATTTTTGTCCAAGTCGCACCTGCATCTGTACTTTTATAAATGGCAGAATTTTCACCATCTCCATCAAAATTCCATGCTTTACGTTCACGTTCCCATGAAGCAGCATATAAAACATTGAAATTATTTGGGGTAGCCTGAATATCAATAACCCCTGTTTGATCGTTAATAAACAGGGTTTTTGTCCAGGTCTTTCCACCATCAGTCGTTTTAAATATTCCACGTTGATTATTGGCTGAATATAAATGACCAATAACTCCGATTACTACTTCGTCTGAATTATTAGGGTTTATCAATATCCTACCTATATGATGACTATCATGCAAGCCAACATTTGTCCAGGTTTTACCTTTATCTTTAGATTTCAAAATACCGATTCCTGCATAAGATGAGCGAGATGAATTGTTTTCACCAGTACCTACCCAGATCGTTCCATTGTTCCAATCTACAGCAATATCTCCCACATTTTGTGTTGGAGAATTGTCTAGAATTGGAGTAAAACTGGTTCCGTTATTGTTGGTATACCATACGCCGCCCGAAGCATATCCTACATAGAATTCCGTGGTGTTCGTAGGATTTACATCGATATCAACTACACGCCCACTCATAACTGTTGGTCCAATGTTTTTGAAAGGAATGTTTTTTACAATAGATAATTTACTCAATTGTTCTTTTTCAAGAAGAGATTGCTGGATCGTTGAAGATGAAGTAGGAAGTTGTTGACCTAGTATGTTGAGAGAAAACAACGCTAACATCGTTTTTAAAAATGTTTTCATTAATTGAAATTTATTTTTGAAGCATAAAATTAACATAACCTAAACCCAATTCAAAAGAATTAACAAGAATTGTGATGCTAAAGCTATTAAATAGTAAGAGATTCTTGAAAAAATGTTAGATTTCAAATAGAGGTATAAACAATTTCTATTTCTGATGTTAATGTACCGATCATATGATATATAGTGACGACGGATATAGGTAAATCACTAAGATGAGGTCCAGGAAATGATAAAACGATCATGGTAATAGAAGGGATTTATGGTTAAAATGATTCCATTTTACCTAGAAATCGGTTTTTTGATGGAAAAAGAGTATTTTTTTTGTATTACAATAAATAAAAAAGAGTTTCTTTAGAGTTTAAATTTTTTAACCTAAAAATCTATGAATATTTTTATTCTGTCGGTTAGTGAGCACATATATTCTACAAAACGGATTTATGATGAGGCAATTAATCGGGGTCATGATGTTAGTATAATTAATCACACAAAATGTTCTATTAAGTTAAGTCGTGGGAAACGTCAGGTGATGTATGAAGGAGAAGATATTATTAATATACCGGATGTGATTATTCCTCGTATAGGGGCTTCAGTAACGGGTCATGGTGCGGCAGTGGTTAAAGAATTTGAAATGAATGGTGTTTTTAGCACGGCGCGATCAATAGGCATTTTAAGAGCTCAAAATAAATTGCATACATTGCAAATTATGAATAGAGAAAACATTCCGATTCCGGATACCGTTTTTTCTGCCAACACCGAAAATATTAAAGAACAAATACAATTGTTAGGTGGAGTTCCAGTAATTATTAAATTACAGGAAGGAACACATGGTATGGGCGTTATGTTAGCAGAGACAGAGAAATCTGCTACCTCTATCATTGACACTTTACACAGCATTAATACAAGTTTTTTATTGCAAGAGTTTATAAAAGAAAGTAACAACGAAGATATAAGAGCGTTAGTGGTAGGAGACAAAGTAATATGTTCAATGAAGAGAAAAGGCTTAGATGATGATTTTCGCTCAAATATTCATAGAGGAGGAAGTGGCTCTAAAGTAGATTTAACGGCTAAAGAAAAAGAAATAGCCATAAAGGCCGCTCATTATTTAAGCCTTCCTGTGGCAGGGGTAGACCTAATACGTTCTAAGAGAGGATCCTTGTTGGTAGAAGTAAATTCAACACCCGGAATTCAAGGAATTGAAGCATTTGCTAAGGTGAACGTTGCGAAAGCTATAATTAAATATTTAGAGAAAAAATGTTTGACAAAAAGTTCAAGAACGAAGAGGTAATAATTCGGGGTGAAAGAATAGGACTAGGAGAGTCTAAACTTATTAAAATTCCCGTTGATCGATTACCCACAGGCACATTGATAGAAATACCAATATACGTGTTTAACGGTGAAGAATTGGGGCCAACCATTTTATTGCAAGGCGGACTGCATGGAGACGAAATAAATAGTATTGAGCTGGTGAGGAGAATGTTAATTGATAAGAGGTATAAGATTCAACGAGGCTGCGTAATTGTTATTCCGTTGTTAAACGTTTTTGGTTTTTTAAACCTTTCACGTGATATGCATGGAAAAGATGTAAACAGGAGTTTTCCGGGGTCGAAAAGAGGGTCCTTAGCCAGCAGGATGGCGTATTATTTGATGAAAGAACTTATCAAAAACGTCGATTTTGCTATAGATTACCATACTGGTGGAGCACAACGAAGTAATTTTCCGCAAATACGATTTACCCCACAAGATGAAAAAGGATTCGGCCTCGCAAAAATTTTTGAGGCTCCTATTATGTTTGCTTCAAAATTAATTCCGAAATCATTTAGAAATGAATGTTATAAACATGGTGTTCCTGTAATTGTATACGAAGGAGGGGAGTCGTTAAGATTAAACGAAGTAGCTATTCAGCAAGGAATTAATGGAACCCTTCGGGTACTGAAATATTTTAAAATGATCAATAATTCTATGAAAATAGATAAAGAAGTAGCAAGTGTTTTTATAAAAAAAAGAAAATGGGTTCGTGCAAAAGTAGCGGGATTGTTTACCCCTAAGGTAGCTAATGGATCAGCAATTAAGAAAGGAGAAGTTTTAGGAACAATTATGGATACATATGGAGAAACCAATATCAAGGTAGTATCGCCTATAGATGGTTATGTAATCGCAAAAAACAACTTTCCAATCATTAACATGGGCGATCCAGTATTTCATGTAGGTGAGGTATAATGTGTTGATTTTATTTGTTTTATTGCTTTATTTTTAGTTAATTTAGAATATATTAACTAACACAAATAATTCATGGAATTAATTATTAGCTTACTTACAGGTGCTCTAGGCGGAAACGTAGCTGGGGCTTTATTAAAAAAATTCTCAATGGGCACCTTGTGGAATTCCGTGGTTGGAATACTAGGAGGAGGTCTAGGAGCTCAATTACTAGGAATGCTAGGAATTGACTTAGGCGGAATTTTAGGAAGCATTGCAGGAGGAGGAGTCGGAGGAGGTGTTTTAATGGTCATTATAGGACTAATTAAAAACGCCATGGGAAGCAAAAGTAAGTAGAATGAAGGGAAAAAGGTGCTTTTTAAAAGCACCTTTTTTTGTTTTGTAAACAACCAGCTATATCGTCTAAACAACTTTCATACATGTCCTAATCAAATATCAACAGAACACATATCTATGTCTCTAATATTAATTTGCCGGTCATAAATACAAATAGTGAATACCATCTATAAAGACCACAAGTAAATGATTGCGCGTTCTTACCTTAGAACGGTTACAGTGTCTTTTAAATTTAAATTTTTATTGTATTGTTAAAGGGTAACTTGTCTTTTCTTGATTTCTATCTAAAACAATCCGGTTTCGTTATACACTAATTAAAGTCGACTTCAGATATTAATACCATCCATTTTTTTTACAGTAAATTCAAACAATAACTGGTATAACATACTATTTTGTTATAGAAGAGAGATACTGATCTGCTGTTTAATACCTTTTTAAAAATTTAAGGAAACGAATTCGTAGAAATGCTAAAAAAGGTAAATAATGATATCTGCTTGCTACCAAACAACTTCTTTTTATTTATTTTTGACAACAACTTTATTCGATAAACTTCAAAATACATGAAATATCAACCAATAGATAGTAATCTGTTTATAAAAAACAGAAAGAACTTTGCAGCGAAGATGAAGCCAAATAGTTTGGCAGTATTTAATTCAAATGATATCTATCCAGTAAGTGCAGACAGCACCTTGCCTTTTGAGCAACATAGAGATATTTTCTACCTCAGTGGTGTTGATCAAGAAGAGAGTGTTTTAGTGATCTTTCCAGATAGCCCTAAATCAGCATATAAAGAAGTATTGTTTGTACGTGAAACAAACGAACACATTGCTGTTTGGGAAGGAGAAAAATTAACTAAAGAAAGAGCTTTTGAGGTTAGCGGTGTAAGAACGGTTTTATGGTTACAAGATTTAGAAAAAATTATGTTTGAGTTAATGAGCTATGCCGATACGGTATATATTAACACAAATGAACATTATAGAGCTAATGTAGAAACAGAAACCAGAGAAGATAGATTTACCAAGTGGTTACGTGAAAAATACCCTGCGCATACAGTAGCTAAGAGTAATCCTATTTTACAACGATTACGATCAGTTAAAGATGCTATTGAAATTGATCTAATTCAAAAAGCTTGTAATATTACCGAAAAAGGATTTAAACGTGTGTTAGGTTTTGTGAAACCTGGAGTTTGGGAGTATGAGATTGAAGCTGAATATATTCATGAATTTATTAGAAACCGCTCGAAGAAATTTGCGTATACACCGATAATTGCTTCTGGAAATAATGCCAATGTATTACATTATATTGAAAACAATCAACAATGTAAAGCCGGTGATTTGTTATTAATGGATGTAGGAGCTGAATATGCTAATTATTCATCAGATATGACAAGAACCATCCCTGTTTCTGGTCGTTTTACGGATAGGCAAAAAGCGGTATACAATGCTGTAAATGAAGTAAAGAATAAAGCAACAAAAATGTTAGTTCCCGGTACTATTTGGGCAGATTATCATGTAGAGGTAGGAAAAATAATGACTTCTGAATTAATTGGCTTAGGCTTATTAGATAAAGCGGATGTACAGAATGAAGATAAAGACTGGCCTGCTTATAAAAAATACTTTATGCATGGAACATCCCACCATATGGGCTTAGATACCCATGATTATGGATTGTTAACGGAACCAATGCAACCGAACATGGTTTTTACTGTAGAACCAGGAATATATATACCTGAGGAAGGATTTGGTATTCGATTAGAAGATGATGTTGTGATACAGGAAACGGGTGAACCGCTTAACTTAATGAAAAATATCCCTATTGAAGCTGATGAAATAGAGGATTTGATGAACTAAATTTTTTTAAAGAAACGATAGTTGTTGAAAATGACTGTCGTTTTTTTTATAACACCCAAGTAACCGTTGTCAACTTAAATTATTTTCTATGTATATGCCTATTCAAGAATTAGTAGCTAAATTTTCAGGATGGATATGGGGCATTCCTTTATTAATCTTATTAATTGGAGGAGGGCTGTTTCTGTTTTTGTATTCGGGCTTAGTACCGTTTAGGTATATGAAACACGCGATTGCTGTTTTAAGAGGGAAGTATGATAAACACGATTCACCGGGTGACCTATCGCATTACGAAGCCTTATCGTCGGCCATTGCAGCTACCGTTGGAATGGGGAATATTAGTGGGGTAGCCATCGCTATTTCAACAGGAGGTCCTGGTGCTATATTTTGGATGTGGGTAAGTGCTTTTGTGGGGATGGCAACTAAGTTTTTTACCTGTAGCTTATCGGTAATGTATCGAGGGAAAGACGAAGAAGGAAATGTGAAAGGAGGGCCTATGTATGTGATTACAGAAGGATTGGGTAAACGATGGAAACCTTTGGCAGTATTTTTTGCTTTTGCTGGGTTGTTCGGAACCTTACCAGCTTTTCAGGCAAATCAACTTACGCAAACCCTGATGGACGTTTTTCAAGTAAAAGAAGCGAATGTGAGTACAGCAAAGTTGTTAACGGGAATTTCTATTGCAATGGTAACGGCATTGGTGATTTTTGGAGGTATAAAAAGAATTGGTAAAGTGGCGGGGAAGTTAGTACCCGTTATGGTGGTGGTGTATTTGTTTACCGTGATGACTATTTTGTTGTTAAAAATAGAAGAAGTTCCTGCTATATTTTCTTTAATTTTTTCAGATGCATTTTCTGGAAAATCGGTTTTAGGAGGTGCTTTAGGAGCTTTAATTATAACGGGGGTGAGAAGGGCAGCCTTTTCTAATGAAGCAGGTTTAGGAACAGCTCCAATTATGCACGGAACGGCGAAAACCAATGAACCCATACGAGAAGGATTAGTAGCTATGTTAGGGCCTGCAATAGATACACTATTGGTGTGTACCTTGACAGCCTTGGCTATTTTAGCCTCTGGAATATGGAAAGGTTTTGAAGGTAGTGGTATTTCTTTAACCTTGGCAGCTTTTGATACCGTATTACCAGCTAGTTTAGGAAGTATTATTCTTACCATCTGCGTGTTAATTTTTGCGTTTTCAACCTTGTTTACCTATTCCTTTTATGGCTATAGCTGCTTAAGCTATTTAACCAATATTAAAATTGGCAAATATTATAACTATATTTATGTAGTAACTATTGTCATTGCTTCCATAGTGAAGTTAGATTTTGTAATAAACTTAATCGACAGTGCGTATGCGTTAATGGCAATTCCAACAGTGCTTTCTACATTAATACTGGCTCCAAAAGTTAAAAAAGCAGCAACTATTTATTTTCAGAAGTTAAAGACAAATTCTTTTGAGTGAGTTTGCTGGTGATTGATACAGATAAAGAGTCTATTAATTGCTGTGTACTATTAATTGCTGAGTTAAAATGGATGCTATCTTTTACCATGTCTAATGTGGTAGACGCTGTTTTTGAGTACCAGTTTTTCCAAGCTGTTATGATAGCAAGTTGTGTTTGTAAAGAATCGCCTTTGTATAAGGAAATTTCACTTTGCTTGTGTTCTTCTTGAAGTCGCACAGTGGCGGCTTGTTCAATAGTTGATAGCACCTTTTTTGCAGTGTTTTTATCAGCATTTAGTAATGTATACGCTGATACCAATGAAGCAATACCCACATTTTTTAACGTGTTTTTTGAAACTTTATCCATTCGATCATTATCTGTATGATAAAATTGATCGGTAAAATGCCAAAACAAAACACTTGGGATATTGGCTTTTAAAAAAGGAACGTGATCACTGCCCCCCTCATAAGGGTTGGTGTTTACAACCCAATTCGAACGTTTGCCCTGCTCTTTAAATGTATCAATTAAGAAATCATTTAAATAATGCGGCTTCATATCTTCTATAGACATTTTTGTACCTCCCCATTCAGTGTGTTGATCATTGCCCCGCGTCCAGATAGCGCTCGGATCAGGCATTTTTTCAATTAAAAAAGTACCGCCTGTTTTTTGCGTGTCTTCTCCCACCATGTCTAGCGAAATTCCCCATTTGATATTTTTAGCCCTTATACTGTCTTGTTGAACATATCTGTTGGTCGAAATAATTTCATCGCCCCATAAGAATGTTAGCGTCCTATCAGGATTGAATCTTTTTTCTTGTATAAATTTTGCAGTAAGAGTAGCCATTTCTAAGGCAAGACCAACACCTGATGCATTGTCATTTGCCCCGGGCTCTTGTACATGGGCACTAAAAACGAGACGTTCTTTCGGGAATTTTTTACCTTTTATATCAGCAATAATTGTAAGCTCCTCTGAAGGATAGATATTCGTTTTAATAGCTATTTTTAACGTAACCTTCCCTTTTAATAACTTGGTTTTTAGTTTTTCTTTTGCTGCGTAAGATAGAGCTATACTCCATGGTTTGATCTGCTCGTTCAACGGAATAGAACGAAATTGAATTGAAGTAGTGTTTTTTTGGGGCTGAAGGTATGAAGGGTTATCGTAGGTTATTAAACCTATAGCGTTACCTTTAACAATAGCCTGGTTAAAAATTCTATGAGGACTAGTTTCTGCAAATACAATTTTACCCTTTAAATTAAGGGTGCTTAGTTTATTTAGATCTTTTACATAAATAACCTCAGCAGTAATGCCTTCTTTGGGAGTGCTATAGGAGTGTAAAGCAATCATATTTCGGTTGGTATGATAGTGTAGTAATGTGTCTTTTTCTCCAATGATTTTTATAGTTGCATTTACGGGTTCCCAAGTAGGTCTTTGTAGAGGTCTTTTTTCTATTCTATAGGTTAATAAATCTTCCTGTTTTGCAGCATCTTCTATGATAAAGCCCGACTTTTCAAGTTCTTCAGCAATTTTATAAATACTTTTATTAAAGCCTTTATTACCAACAACTCGCCAATATTTTTCAACAAAAGACGTGGTTTCAAAAGCCAAATTACCACTAAACTCTTTATCGAGAACATCGTAATAATTAGAGGAATCTAAAGTTTCTACTTGAATTTCTTTTCGACAACTAAGAAATACAAGTAGAAGAGATAGCGTATAAACGGTGTTTTTTAACATGGTTTGACAATTGTAGTATCAAAAATACTGTTTTTTCTGTGGCTGTCGTACTTGCCTTTTATAGTTTTAGAGGTTTAATACCTACGTTTATGATTTAAAAAGAAGCGACTATGGTTTCTTTTGGTACAAAATAGCACTATTTATCACTTTAAATTACCTAATCCAATATGATTTGTCCTCCCTATCTTGTTATAAAAAGTAAGGAAATATATGAGTTATGCACTTTTGATAATGGTATCTTAAACTTTTCTAATATTGTTATGGTACAACAAGGCAGTCGTCAAGAGTGAAACACGGACATTTTGGTCATTAATGTATCATGTATAGAGCAATTTTTAGTAAGAGTGATCGATTTTATTAAATGATTAGGTTTAGTTCTTATAAAACAATCCAATAGTAATTTTTTCCATACTGACATTTATAGTAAATTTGCGCATCTAAAATTCAAGAAATGTACAGAACGCATACTTGTGGTGAGTTAAGAGCATCGCACATAAATACTGAGGTTACCCTTTCTGGATGGGTACAAAAATCACGTGATAAAGGCTTTATGATTTGGGTTGATTTACGTGATCGTTACGGGATTACACAATTAATTTTTGATGAAGAACGTACCTCAAAGGACTTAATAGAAAAGGCGAAAACATTGGGTCGTGAATTTGTAGTGCAGGTGAAAGGTTCTGTGATTGAACGTACGTCTAAAAACCCTAATATGCCAACAGGTAATATTGAGGTTTTAGTTTCTGAATTGATTGTTTTAAATGAATCAAAATTACCACCATTCACGATTGAGAATGAAACAGATGGAGGGGAAGATGTGCGTATGAAATACCGTTATTTAGATATTCGACGTAATCCAGTAAAAGACAGTTTAATTTTCCGTCATAGGGTTTCTATGGAAGTGCGTAAATATCTTTCCGATAAAGGATTTATTGATGTTGAAACGCCGTATTTGATTAAGTCTACACCAGAAGGAGCACGTGATTTCTTAGTGCCTTCTCGTATGAATGCTGGCCAGTTTTATGCTTTGCCTCAGAGTCCACAAACATTTAAGCAATTGTTAATGGTTGGTGGAATTGATAAATATTTTCAAATAGTAAAGTGTTTTAGAGATGAAGATCTACGTGCTGATCGTCAACCAGAATTTACACAGATAGACTGTGAAATGGCGTTTGTAGAACAAGAAGATATATTAGAGATATTTGAAGGAATGACACGTCATCTGTTAAATGAAATTAACGGTGTAGTGGTTGATAAATTCCCAAGAATTACTTTTGATGAAGCGATGCGTAGATACGGTAATGATAAACCAGATATCCGTTTCGGTATGGAATTTGGTGAGTTGAATAAGGTAGCGCAACATAAAGATTTTAAAGTGTTTAATGAGGCAGAATTGGTTGTAGGAATTGCAGTACCAGGCGGAGCTTCGTATACACGTAAAGAAATAGATAAATTAGTTAATTGGGTAAAGCGCCCTCAAGTGGGAGCTTTGGGTATGGTTTATGTTAAATGCAATGAAGACGGATCTTACAAGTCGTCGGTAGATAAATTTTATGACCAAGACGATTTAGCCAAATGGGCGGAGGTTACAGGTGCAAAGGCTGGAGATTTGATTTGTGTTTTATCAGGAAAAACGAGTAAGGTTCGTGCACAATTAAGTGCCCTACGTATGGAAATGGCAGAGAGGCTAGGCTTGCGTAAGCCAGAGGAATTCGCTCCTTTATGGGTAATTGATTTTCCATTGTTGGAATTGGATGAAGAAACAGGGCATTACCACGCTATGCATCATCCATTTACTTCTCCAAAACCTGGGCAATTAGAATTATTAGATACTAATCCTGAGGCTGTCAAAGCCAATGCCTACGATTTGGTACTGAATGGAAATGAAATCGGGGGTGGCTCTATCAGAATACATGATAAAGAAACTCAAGCAATCATGTTTAAACACTTAGGTTTTACAGAAGATCAGGCTAAAGAACAATTTGGATTCTTAATGGACGCTTTTGAATATGGCGCACCACCTCATGGTGGTTTAGCTTTTGGTCTAGATCGTTTAGTGGCAATTTTAGGTGGTCAAGAAACAATTAGAGATTTTATTGCATTTCCAAAGAATAATTCAGGAAGAGATGTGATGATTGATGCTCCAGCTACTATTGATAATGATCAATTGGAAGAATTGAATATTCAACTAAGCATAGAAGAATAAAAGAAATATATAATTTTATAATTGCACCCAGTCATTTTTTATGACTGGGTTTTTTGTTTAATTGATATTCGTTTATTCTGTATATGATAATAGGATTCCATGTTATAGTTATACCATTTGCCATTTACCATTTGAATTTACTGTAATAAAACGTCTTTTTCCCCATTCTATTTCAATATAAAAACATAGTCCAACATGAGTATTTACGATGCAAGCCTAATAAGGATCCACTTTCGATTTCTAGAGATGGTTAGGCATGAATTAGAGCACGAAAACTTAGTTTATGATATAATTATACTGCTGCTTGGGAGAAACTGAATTATAGTGTTATTGAAAATGAATTGCACTTGCTCATAATTATAGAGATAATTTTATGCGGATGCTTAAAAGATTGCGTGAAGACGTTACTCTTGTTATTAAGAGTATTGTAATGAGGAAATTTAATTTTTGCTCGCAAGTGTCTTGATTAGAGTGAAGGTGTATTTTATATAGCCGGAGCTTTAGGTAATACTAAGCTAGAGAAAGATGGCTGAGACGAATCAAAGATTTAATAGTGTTGATGATATCCTAAAGGAACTAAAGAAATAGAAACTAGTTTAAATGTTTCGGTGGAGTTATAAAATTTACAATTAACAATCTTTTTAAAAAACCTAAATTTGAAATCAAAATTAAAGCAATAATAAATTATGAACAAAGAGCTATTTGAAGCAGTAATTGATAATTATGAAAATTTAAAATATGGTCTTTTAGATGCGCAAACATTTGATGAATCCCATTATGGGTTTCCTGAAATTTATTATAAAATAATGGAAACCGATAAGCAACGTGTTGATGCATTCAAAAAGGCTTTTTCTTTGAACAATAACTTTAAAGACGATGTAGTTTGTGAGATTGGAGTAGGAACTTTACCCTTGACAAAATTATATATGCCCTTTGTTAAAAAAGCATATTTGATTGAAAATAATCCAGATTTAATTCCTTTGATAAAAGAACAAGTTGCTAAGCATGAATGGGCCAATAAGGTGGAAGTTATTTTTGCAGATGCCTTAACTGTTGAACTTCCAGAAAAGGTAGATCATATTGTAGGTGAATTAATGAGTATTTATTGTGCTAATGAGTTTCAGGTTCAAATATTTCAGCATATGCGAAACTATTTGAAACCTAATGGGAAGTTGTTTCCGACAAGAATAGTGAATTTTGCTAGATTATGTGAAGCTGATATTGATGATAATGTACATCATTACCCTGTAATGTTTACAAGGCATCAACCTATGTTTTTGTCACAACAATTTTTGGTGAATGAAATAGAATTGTTAAAAGAAAAGAAACAGGGAGTAAAACTTAGTTTTTCTGTTCCAGTATTGTTTACTGGTAACATTAATGCACTATATTTAGAATCGTATGTTGAGGTTAGTGAAGGCGCTAATTTTACAGGTACGGATAGTTTAATGCCACCGACAGTCTTGAAAACAACAAATACCCTGAAGGTAAAGGCGGGTGATCTTATACATATTGACTTTACATTTAATTATGGTGCATCTCTGGATGATATAATCTGTACACTTTCTTAATCATTGAACTAAATAAAAAAAGCCTGTAAATATCTATTTACAGGCTTTTTTAACCATTGCTTGTGTTAGTCATTAATTATTCAAGAAAGATAATAGAGCTGCCCAACGTTTCCAGCACCAGGCGCCACTATATATTCTTTACCAAATACGTTATTACCTCCAATTTTAAATCTAGATTTCGACGAAGGAATACGATAATTTAATTGAGCATCAATCACTGTTCTCGCAGGCACCTCTCCAGTGACGTAAGAAGAAACCCATTTGAATTTGTCAGACCACCTAGCATTGAGGTTGAATCCTAAATTGTCGATTATACTGTTATTTCCAAGAGCAATTTTGATATTGTGCTTGGGGTATTGAATCCTGGATTAAATAACCCGAAATCCTTGTCCTCATCTATTGTATAATCAATGAAGTCATAGTTTAGTCCTAAGTTGAAATTCTTCATTATTTCCGTATGCATTCCTATCCCAAATCCATAAGAGCTTACTATCGACTTACTGTTAGTGATCAGATGGAATGCTGTGGTGTTTCCTAAATTGAATGCTTCTAACGCATCACTATCAACCAGTCCATCTGATAGTACAGTACCATAATTTGGTGTTACGACTTGTTGATAAAACGCAAAATTGTTATGCTTGCTATAAAAACCGTTAATATCTAAATCTAAATTGTTTGTTTTTGTTAATCCGATGATTCCTCTATAGCCAAGTTCAACAGTTTTTACATCTTCTTGTTGAATTTCTTTGTAATCTGATTTGATTATAGGGCCATTATAGTTTTGACCATATACTCTTTCGTATACAAAGGAGTTGTTTAACACATCATCACCAGTGATGGTCGAATAAGGCATTGATGGTTTGTCATAGTTAAATACGTTTAAAGTAGCTATTCTCAAGTTATCAGATGTACCGCCCCGTATTTTACACTCACTTTTTTTCGGTTTCTTACTGCTGGTTTGAAACGGTGTAATTTGGTTACGACTCGCTTGGCTTCTTCATTTAGAAGAATACCTTTTTTAAGGCTAATGTTTTAATATTTGGTACATATCCGTTTATGTCAATTATAAAACGAATCCATACCTCTCCTTCAATATGATTTCTAATCGCCTCACTTGGGTAATTAAAGTGTTTTTGGATATGCTTAATCATTTCTAGATTAAAGCAATCTAAGGTTTTATTTTTTGTGGTCTTAGAACAATTTTCAAAACAAGGTACTTGATCTACGAGGCTAAATCGATAAGCTTTTCTAACCTCTTCTTTAGAAAGTTTTTCTTTGATGATTTCGATGGTGTTTTTATGATTAATAGAACAACCGTTGACGTGTTTAGATTGGAGGTCAGTGTTGTCATTACGAATGCCAGTAGAACTTATTTCTCCTATATTTGAAACTTTCCCCTTTTTTACAATGGCTCTTTTCTTTAAAAAGCGCTTTTTTGCAGATACCTTTACGGTAATTTGTCTGGATTTTGAATCCTTGGAATTTGGTAAAGGCTTAATAGCGCACTTAGTTATACTTATTTAAATCTAAGACGTTTTCTTCTGGATTTTCACAAACTTCTTGAGTGATAGAGCTAAGAGATGAAACCATGAGGAATACTAATAATACAAGCGTTTTTTTCATAAAAGGGGCGACTTACTACTCCTAGTATAATTAGTTCGTCGTTATTTTCGGCGCGAAAAAGTATAAATAAATATGGAATGTAAAACGGATATTTTTTAAAAGCTAATAATACCGTTAGATCTAGTGAATAAATAGATTGTTAATAGTTTAAAGAATTTCATTTTTCTGTGCTTAATACATGTTTTTTTTGTTTATAGGATTATTCAGAAAATAATCGTTTTTTTTAATCTAAAGAATTCTGAAGATTGAAACTTATCGGAAAAGAATATGTAACATTAACATTCTTGTTAGCTTGTTTTCCTGGTATAAATTTTGGGAGCAAAGAAATCACTCGTATTGCTTCTTCTTTGAGCGTATCACCATTCTCTGGGCCAGAGGCG
Organism: Tenacibaculum profundicola; assembly: GCF_057220795.1. NCBI lineage: Bacteria > Pseudomonadati > Bacteroidota > Flavobacteriia > Flavobacteriales > Flavobacteriaceae > Tenacibaculum > Tenacibaculum profundicola. The sequence continues at coordinate 2,937,338 of NZ_CM170137.1, forward strand.
ACAATGTCTTTCACCTCTCCAGTATCGCTGATTATAAAACGCACCCAGATATCACCTTCAATTTTGTTTTGTAAAGCTTTTTCTGGATAAATAATATTATCAATTAAATGGTTTTGCATTTCGTGATTGAAACAAGCGGCTTCATCTATAACACTATCATTACAATTTAAGAATTCAGGGATTTTGTCAACAGTATTAAAAGAAATTTGTTTTGGAATATGTTCTTCGTCTATCGAAGCACTGATAACTTCTAACTTCTTTTTTATATGGGTAATGGCTAGTTGTTCAACACTATCATTAGTGTTAATATCTGCAATATTAGCAGAATGTAGCTCGTTAGCAACACGCACTTTTTTGTTGATAAAGGCTCGTCTTTTTTGACGGTTTCTGCTAGAAACCACAATAACTTTAGACGACTGTTTTATGTTTTTCTTTTTGTAAACTGTTCCAACTACCGTGCATTTTGAAATGCTGGAAATATGGTTGAGGTCATTAGAGGGTTCTTTTGACGTACACACTTCTTGTGAGTATGCTACGTTAAATATAAGGAAAACCTGTAAGAGTATAACTAATTTCTTCATAACTCTGATCGTTATATTTCCTACAAATAATTATAAGTTATACAATAATAAACAAGACCAGTATTTAGAATCCAGTTCAAAAGAGTATTATTGGTATAAAAGCAACTTTATTTCTTAACTAAGTTGTAATAATAATTATTAGATAGGAAAATTAATAATTATTCAATGAGACTTGAGAAATTTAAGAAACTAATCTTTATTCTTGAACTGTTACTAACTGTTCTTGGTGTTGATGGGATTGGAGTATGTTTCATCTTTAGGGGGGTTAAGTTATTAATAATTAGATCGTAGTTAATCACTTACTAAGAATTTAAAGATACTAAAAAAAACCATTATAAACTAAGCACGAGTGTATTATTTTATAAAAAGCATTTTTTTATTGACGAAATTATTAGTGTTCATGATAGAGAAAATCGTTGTATGGAAAGCGCTGAATGTGGATTGCTTTTACCTCTTCATATATTTTCTCTTTAAATTCTTCTAAGTTGTTTTTATTCAATGCAGAGATAAAAACACTATCTTTTTCTAAATCGTTCATCCACGTTTTTTTCCAGTCGTCTAAGGTATAATGTGCTTTTGTTTTTTCAGTTATAATATCGTCCTCTTCTATAGTTTTATGAGTATACGCGTCGATTTTATTAAAAACATATACAGTAGGTTTATTGATACTATCAATTTCGTCTAGAATTTTATTGACAGAAGAAATATGATCCTCGAAATTCGGATGAGTAATATCAACAATATGTAATAATAAATCAGCCTCTCTTACTTCATCAAGGGTCGATTTAAAAGATTCGACTAATTGAGTGGGAAGCTTTCTTATAAAACCTACGGTATCAGTCATTAAAAAAGGTAAATTCTTTATGACCACCTTTCTAACAGTGGTGTCTAGCGTGGCAAAGAGCTTGTTTTCTGCAAAAACGTCACTTTTACTAATGACATTCATTAATGTTGATTTTCCAACATTTGTATATCCAACTAAAGCAACACGTACCATTTTACCTCTATTTTTTCGCTGGATAGCCATTTGTTTGTCGATAGTAGTAAGTTTCTTTTTTAACAAAGAAATTTTATCTCTAATAATTCGTCTATCGGTCTCTATTTCAGTTTCTCCAGGCCCACGCATTCCGATTCCTCCCTTTTGCTTATCCAAGTGCGTCCACATTTTTGTTAATCGAGGAAGCAAGTATTGATATTGCGCTAGCTCCACCTGTGCTTTAGCTGAACTGGTTTGAGCTCTACTGGCAAAAATGTCAAGAATGAGATTGGTTCGATCCAGTATTTTACAATCCAATACTTTTTCAATATTTCTCAATTGTGCAGGAGATAATTCATCATCAAAAATAGCCGTTCCAATATCATTTGTGTCAATATAGGCTTTTACGTCATCTAACTTCCCTGTACCTAAAAAGGTTTTAGGGTGCGGTTTTTCTAATTTTTGAACGAAACGCTTGACAGCAACACCACCCGCGGTAGAAGTTAAAAATTCTAATTCGTCTAAATACTCGTTAGATTGCTCTTCATCTTGGTGTTGTGTTATAATGCCTATTAAAATAGCTTTCTCAGATATTGCTTTTCGTGTTTCAATCATAGAACGCAAAAATACAAATTTATAAGGTCTACAGTATCTTTACGCAGAGGATTCTGTTATTTTTTATGGTAAATATGGTTCTATCAGAAATTTATGTCGAAAATCGAAGTAGTACCCTACATAGTATTATAGAAATGTTACTTTTAGGGACAGTAATAATTACAGGTATAAAAAAAACCTCGCATTTAGCAAGGTTTTTCATTCACACAACTAATACGATTCAGAAATAAATGGTTCGCATATCTATTATCTCTTTTGTAGTTATTTTTGCGTTATAAAACTTAACCATAGCTTGGCTATGCTAAAGTTTTATGCCTTAAACTAACTTAAAATAATTCAATACCTACTTTACGAAATATTTATCTGTAAATCGTATAATGGCTACTTCTGAACAAATTTTATAGGCATCTTATATACCTTAATGACTTTGTTCATGCTTTTATATACTTTTTTGTAGTTTAGCTTAGTTTTAATATAGTTTGAAACTACTGGATTGGTACTTTCAATATCTAATACAACGATTTCACCTTTCTTGTTGATTAAGAAGTCAATTGTTGTTCTAATGTCTTCACCAACGGAAAAGTTAACTTTTTCTAATAATTTTACAATGTTGGTTCTTATTTCTTGTTTTACTGGGTTTTCGTTTAGTGCATGTGTTGAAGTGTTAACGGCAATAAATACTAATAATAAAATAAACTTTCTCATCTTTTTAGGTTTTATGGATTATCTTTTAATTTTTTTTACATTGTAAATATACTAGGGATTGAGGTTGTATTGGTGGGTTTAAATGTTATATAAATGTCTTTTTTGTATTATATAAGTGTTTTTTAAACAGTAGTTTACATAAGTTTAATATTGGCCTATTGATATATTTAGGTGGTAATTGTTGTGCTTTTCATAAAACAGGATTGTAATTTTTATAAAGGCTATAATTTTATATTAGAATACCTAGATATAGTCTTAAATGTTTATGTTAGGAATATGTTTATGTGTTAAGAATTTATGTTGACTATCGTGAATATGTAGTGTTGAAATTTATACAATAGAACAGCTTTTTTCATTGTGTATAAATGAAAATGTATGTTTTTTTCAGTTCATACATGTATTAAATTGATCTTGAATCACAAATGTTGTGATAAGTAGGATGTATAGTTTAATTTTTGAAATTTATGAGTTTTTATATTTTGTCGGGTATTAAAGGACTTGTAAGGTATAGAGTAGCTGTATAATTTAACGTATTGGGTGTTTAAAAGAGGTGTTGCTTAATTATAGTGTCATACTAAGGAAAAACATAATAAAGGGTATAGAGTGCGTATATTTACGTCTAGATTGCTGGTTAACTTAACCATAATGCGCTATGATTGAGTAATTTTACATAAGAATGGGTTTTAAATGTTCGTGAAAATATGGTTTGAGTTGAAGTGGTATTTCGGATATAGAAACTTGTGTAAAAAGTAAAGCTTCTAGATTTTCTAGAAGCTTTAAAGAGTTATTTTGAAAAGAAAGTTATTCGACTGTAACTGACTTAGCTAAATTTCGTGGTTGATCTACATTTTTACCTAACATCACAGCTATATGATAAGACAGTAGTTGTAAAGGAATTGTAGTAAGTAGTGGAGTAAAAGCTTCTTCAGTTTCTGGAATTTCAATAACGTGATCGGCTATTTCTTTAACGGTAACATCACCTTCCGTAACAATCGCAACTATTTTACCACTTCTTGATTTTATTTCTTGAATGTTACTGACTACTTTTTCATAATGACCTTTGTTGGTAGCAATTACAAACACCGGCATGTTTTCGTCAATTAACGCAATAGGACCATGCTTCATTTCTGCCGCTGGATATCCTTCTGCATGGATATAAGAAATTTCTTTAAGTTTTAAAGCTCCTTCTAGGGCTACTGGGAAGTTAAAGCCTCTTCCAAGATACAAGCAATTAGTTGCATCCTTATATACGTTTGCTATATCCTTTACAAGAGCATCTATTTTTAAGAGCTTCTCTACTTGTGATGGAATTTGCTGTAAAGTTTGAAGATAGGCGTTTATAGCGGAGGTAGATAAGGTTCCTTTAGCTTGAGCCAACTTCAATGTAATTAAAGAAAGTACTGTAATCTGAGTTGTAAAAGCTTTTGTTGAGGCAACTCCAATTTCTGGACCTGCATGTGTATAGGCACCGGCATGAGTTTCACGTGCAATAGATGATCCTACAACGTTACAAATACCAAAAACAAAAGCTCCTTTTGATTTAGCCAATTTAATTGCGGCTAAGGTATCTGCGGTTTCTCCCGATTGAGAAATGGCAATGACGATATCTTTTGGAGTTATAATCGGATTACGATACCTGAACTCAGAAGCGTATTCAACTTCTACGGGAATTCTAGCCATATCCTCAAGAAGGTATTCTCCGACCAATCCAGCATGCCACGATGTACCACAGGCTACAATGATAATTCTCTCAGCATTTAAGAATTTTGACATATTATCGTCAATACCAGCCATACGAATTATCCCTTCATTAGGTAACATTCTACCTCTATAGGTATCAATAATGGCTTTAGGTTGTTCATATATTTCCTTCAGCATAAAGTGCTCGTAACCTCCTTTTTCTATTTGCTCAAGGTTTAATTGTAATTCTTGAATAATGGGATCAACTTCTTTGTCGTTAACAATTTTACGTAATTTAATTCCCTTATCTCTTTTAATAATTGCGAGCTCGCCGTCTTCAAGATAAATAGCATTTTTAGTATACTCGATGAAGGGAGAAGCATCAGAGGCAACGAAAAATTCTTCGTTATCTTTTCCTACACCAATGGCTATTGGACTACCTAATTTTGCAATAACTAATTCGTTTGGCTTGGTTTTATCAAAAACAGCGATGGCATAGGCTCCTATAACACTTGTTAGAGCTAGTTGCACTGCTTTGCCTAACTTACAATTTTCATTTTTTTTAACTTCCTCTATTAAATTGATGAGTATCTCAGTATCGGTATCACTTTGAAAACTATAACCACGAGAAGTTAACTCTTTCTTTAAGGTGTCATAATTTTCAATAATTCCGTTGTGAACGATTACAAGGTTGCCAGATTGTGAAAAGTGAGGGTGCGAATTTATATTGTTAGGAACCCCGTGAGTAGCCCATCTGGTATGTCCAATACCTATTTTTCCAGCTCGTCTGTTGGCATCCTCATTAGTAATGGCTTCTAAATCACTTACCTTACCTTTCGTTTTAGATAAGCGCATTTGTTCGCCGTCATACATCATAATACCTGCACTGTCATAACCTCTGTACTCTAATCGCTTTAAACCGTTAATAATAATAGGATAGGCATCGCGATAACCAATGTAGCCTGTTATTCCACACATATCAATTCTTTATTTTTTTTCTGAATAATGTAATTTTATAATTGCTTTTTTTGTTCCGTTAGCCGTTTCATTATGATCTAATAAGTTAACTCCTCTTGGATTCCAATTATAAGAAAGCACACTGGTTTCTAAGAAACTGGTTCTAAACGGATTATCGGTTGGATTGTTGTATACTTTCAAGATTAGTGGAGAAAAATTAGTAGTAGTTCTATCTATTAAGTCTGATAGATGATCAGTTAATCGAAATATATATTTTTCTGGGGCCTCATCTGTTACAACTAAATTACCACCAAAAGCATTTGTCTCCTTATAAGCATCTGACACTTGAACAGGAACTAGGTTTGCTTCACTGTCTTCTTCATTGGTATATATAAATAGTTTTTGAGGTAAAAGATTTTCGTCAGTATTAACTGTTTGGTTTATATAAAAAGACAAGATGGCATCGTTAATTAGTAAACCATATTCTTCATTGGCCTCATCTTTAATTGTAGATAACTCTTGTAAGTCTAAATAGCCATCCTGCGGTGAAGTGTCCTTATCTTTATATTTTAAGATAGGGTGTTCAGGGTTACTTAGTTCTATCTTTGTTAAGTTAACACCTAAAATCTTTATCTCGGCCATGGAACCAGCGGTTCCTTGTACTACAAAATTACCAGTAGGTGGGGGAGTACTAGCAGCAGACATTTTATAGATACTATTTTTAACACCGTTTAATGGGAAAGAATATTTTGTAGGAATTGTATCTTTGTGTGTCAAGGCTGCATTATCTTCTAATCGCTCAGAACGAGTAATGGTATAATAAAAGTCTAAACTAGCAGATGTGCTAATACTTAATGGAACCATGGCTCCGTTACTCCCTTTAGCTTTTATAATGAGTCCTCTAAAGTGTTTGTTTAATTCTTCAGGAGAGGAAAATTCAGTACCGTCAAACATATCCCAGAACAATGTTTTCATTCTGTCTGTTTTCAGAGGGATGTTTATAAATGGACCTACTGTGCTTAGTTTTTCCTCACTTTCAAAAGTGCTACCATTAGTATGGTGTCTAGTTATGGTAATCATTGTATCTACTGCACTGGGGATAAAACTAAAACTAGGGTCCTCATTTAGAAGTTCTTCTTCTAAATATACTTGGTCTGAAAAAAAGGAATTTTGTTTGGTTGGATCACTAGGGTCTAAAGTGTTCAAGAATGTCCCATTTCTCCATATTTCTAAATTGGTGGCCATTTCTGGGTTACCAAGTACGGAATCCAACCTAAATTGCGGTTTTCCATCACTGTCATTATCTAATTTAGTAACGGTATAAGGGAGCCTTAAAGCTACTTTGTCTAAAATATACGTAGAGTCAATATCTCCTTTATCTGTTGTGCTATCAAGGTCAATTGTTTTGAGATTGGTTAACAGGCCTACTTGACTTACAATTGAGGCTTCAATTGTTTTATAGTTTTGACTACTGTAAACCCCTAGCCAGTATTCAAAAATAGAAGCACCTAAATTATCCGCTCTAACACCACTGTCTATATCAATCGGAGTAATTTCTATTTCTAAATCAACTTCATTCGTGTCAAATTTGGTGTTTTTAACAATGTTTGTAGCAATATCACTAAAATCTTCTTCACACGAGGTTAGGAAAGCTAAACAAAGTAAGCTTGCACCTAAAATACCAATATTTTTTATCATTTTTATTCGCTTAATTCTAAAACATTCTCTTTATAAAACTCTAAATAAGCTTCTGTTAAATTTTCTTCAGACTGAAACTCCAAAACTTTAGTATCGCTTTTAGAGATAAAATCTTCAAGCTCTTCTGGTAATACTTCACTACCTTTTACAATAGCGTCTGAATTTTTAACAGCACTTTTTAGAATATTGATATGGTTAGGTGTTTCAAAAACAGCAGCTTGCTCGGTGTTTACTTTGTCAAAGCGAACCTTGTTAGCTAATTCAGTATTCAATTCTCCTTCAAAACCATTATCATAAAGCGAAGTTACAATCTTACTTTCGGTAAATAATGGTTCTTCTTTATAAAATTCTCTTAAATATAACGGTAACAAAGAAGCCATCCAACCATGAACATGAATGATATCAGGTGCCCAATTTAATTTTTTGACTGTTTCAATAACTCCCTTGGCAAAGAAAATCATGCGCTCATCATTGTCATCAAATAATTTATCATCTTCATCTGAATACACGGCTTTACGCTTGAAGTATTCATCATTGTCTATGAAATAAACCTGCATTCTTTCTTTAGGAATAGATGCAACTTTAATGATTAACGGCATGTCCATGTCGTTAATTATTAAGTTCATACCCGATAACCGAATCACTTCGTGAAGCTGATGTCTTCGTTCATTTATAACCCCAAAACGAGGCATGAAAATACGGGTTTGAACCCCTTTAGAATGTGCTTGTTTTGCAACGTTGAATGCAGTTGACGATAATTCTGTTTCCGGTAAATAAGGTGTTACCTCAGACGAAACATATAGTATTCTCTTATCCTTCATTAAATCGAACTCTTTATATGAGGATGCAAAAATACGAATTTTTATGCTAAAATGGTGTTAAATTGCTAATTTTGCACGTTTTTCAATCAATAGCCAATGAATATATTTAATAGAAAATCTGAATTAAAAACATTTCTATTTCGTTTAAAGGAGGAAAAAAAATCGATTGGATTTGTTCCTACCATGGGAGCATTACATGAAGGTCATTTATCTCTAATCAAGAAATCTAAGAAAAAAAATGATGTTACAGTGGTGAGTATTTTTGTAAATCCCACACAATTTGATAAGAAAGAAGATTTAATAAAGTACCCCAAAACCTTAGAACAAGATAGAAAATTACTCGAGAAAGTTGCTTGTGATGTGTTGTTTGTTCCTTTAGTTGAAGATGTTTATGAGGATGCTGTAGTTGCTGAAAAGTTCGATTTTGATGGTTTGGAATACCAAATGGAAGGTGCATTTAGAGAAGGGCATTTTGATGGTGTTGGGACTATTGTAAAAACACTTTTTGAAATTGTAGAGCCTACAGTGGCTTATTTTGGTAAGAAAGATTTTCAACAATTACAGATCATAAAAAAAATGGTAGAAAAGTATCATCTCCCTATAATTGTAAAAGGTAGACCTATTTATAGAGAAAAGGATGGTTTGGCAATGAGCTCGAGGAATACTCGATTAACTAAAGAACATAGAGAAGCAGCTCCCTTTATTTATGAAGTTTTAAAGAAGGTAAAAAAGAAATTTGGTAAAAAAGACACAAAAGAGGTAACGCAATGGGTTCAAAAGCAATTTAAAAAACAAGCCTTGCTTGAACTGGAATATTTTACTATTGCCGATGAAGAAACTCTGAAAACCCCTAAAACCATTGAGCCAAATAGAAAATACCGCGCATTTGTAGCGGTCTTTGCAGGTGATATCCGTTTGATAGATAATATAGGGTTAAAACAAATTCCTCAGAAAACGAATCAATAATCATTAAAAAACATTTATTTTTGTACTATGTTAGTTCAAGTAGTAAAGTCTAAAATCCACCGTGTAAAAGTTACTGGTGCTGATTTGAATTATATCGGAAGTATAACCATTGATGAAGATCTAATGGATGCTGCTGGTATCATTGAGGGGGAACGTGTTCAAATTGTAAATAATAATAATGGAGAACGCTTAGAAACTTACGCTATTCCTGGGCCTAGAGGGAGCGGAGAGATTACATTGAATGGAGCGGCAGCTCGTAGAGTTCAAAAAGGCGATGTGTTAATTTTAATTGTGTATGCATTCATGGATGTAGAAGAAGCGAGAAATTTCAAGCCGAAATTAGTTTTCCCTAACGAAGCTAATAACACCCTTACATAGTTTTGAATTTAAAAAAGACACTAAAAATACTATTGCCACTCGCTTTGGGGGTTGTTTTGGTAGGGTACTCATTATCGAAAATTTCGGTTGAAGTTTTATTACAATATTTTAAAAATGCAAACTATTGGTGGATTAGTCTCGGTTTGTTTTTTGGTATTTTAAGTCATTTGTCAAGAGCATATAGATGGAAATTCTTGCTTGAGCCAATGGGATATAAACCTGATTTTGGTAATAGTGTAATGGCAGTGTTAATTGCATACTTGGTAAATTATGCAATTCCTAGAGCAGGAGAAGTTTCTAGAGCTGCGGTAATGACAAACTATGAAGATATACCGTTTGAAAAAGGTTTTGGAACGATTGTAGCAGAAAGAATTGCGGACTTATTAATGATGTTACTCATTATTTGTGTCACGTTGTTTGTACAATTTGATTTTATATATGAACTACTTATTCGAAATTTTTCACCTTTCAAAACAATGGTATTCATTGCTGTTGCATTAGTTGGGTTTGTTGGTTTTTCTAGGTATGTGAAAAAAGCTACTTCTGGAGTTGGGTTAAAAATAAAGAATTTTGTTTCTGGACTTATTGAAGGCGCCATGAGTATTTTTAAAATGAAACATAAATGGCCGTTCATATTTCATACAGTTTTTATTTGGGTTATGTATGTGGCAATGTTTTGGGCTACGGTTCCGGCAATAGAAAATTTAAACGTTCCTTTTGGGGCTGTATTAATTGGCTTTATTGCTGGTGGTTTTAGTATTGCGGCTACCAATGGTGGTATTGGCCTTTATCCGATTGCGGTTGCCAGTGCATTTGCCTTGTTTGGAATTGCAGACGAACCAGCCAATGCTTTTGGATGGATTATGTGGACCGCTCAAACGGTAATGATTATTGTTTTTGGCGGATTGGCTTTTTTGTTACTCCCAGTATATAATAAAAACAAATAGTTTTCTTTTCTTTGTAAGCAAATCTTACGCTTATAATGGCTAAAATCAAAACTACTTTTTTCTGTCAAAATTGTGGCACCCAGCACGCGCAATGGGTGGGGCAATGTACTACTTGTAAGCAATGGAATACCGTTGTTGAAGAAGTTCTTCAAAAAGAAGAAAAAAGGAGTTGGAAAACCCCTGTGAATAGAGAAAAACAGGTTTCTAAGCCATTGCGAATAGAAGAAATTCAATTAAATCCTGAAGAACGTATCATTACTAAAAATCATGAGTTTGATACCGTTTTAGGAGGAGGCATTGTTAAAGGAGCGGTTGTTTTGCTAGGAGGCGAACCAGGTATTGGAAAATCAACCTTACTTTTACAAATAGCGTTGCAAATTTCTCAAAAAGTATTGTATGTATCTGGTGAAGAAAGCCAATCACAAATAAAAATGCGCGCAGAACGTTTGGATGCAGGAAAATCTAATTGTTTGATTTTAACTGAAACGAATACGCAGCAAATTTTTAGAAACATTGAAGAAACGCAGCCCGACGTATTAGTTATTGATTCTATTCAAACCCTCCATACCGATACTATTGAAGCATCTCCAGGTAGTATTTCTCAAATTCGCGAAACTTCTGCTGAACTTATTAAATTTGCAAAAGAAACAGCCACCCCTGTATTACTTATAGGGCATATTAATAAAGAGGGGCATATTGCTGGTCCTAAAATTTTAGAGCATATGGTTGATGTGGTGTTACAGTTTGAAGGAGATCGAAATCATACCTATCGGATTTTACGCTCACAAAAAAACAGATTCGGATCTACTGCAGAATTAGGAATTTACGAAATGTTATCTGATGGCTTGCGAGAGGTTTCAAATCCATCAGAGATACTGATATCTAAAAAAGATGCTGATTTAAGTGGAACAGCCATTGCTTCTACTTTAGAAGGAATTCGCCCTTTAATGATTGAAATTCAGGCATTGGTAAGCACAGCTGTGTATGGGACCCCTCAAAGAACTACAACTGGATATAATTTAAAACGGTTACATATGATTCTGGCTGTACTGGAGAAAAGAGCCGGATTTAAACTAGGTGCGAAAGATGTGTTTTTAAATATTACAGGTGGTATCCAAGTTGATGATACAGCCATCGATTTAGCGGTAGTTGCTGCCATTTTATCATCCAATCAAGATCTTGCTATTAGTCCAGATGTTTGTTTTGCGGCTGAGGTTGGCTTGGCAGGAGAGATTCGCCCAGTATCAAAAATCGACCAGCGTATTCTAGAGGCGGAAAAATTAGGGTATAAAACCTTTGTGACTTCCAAGTATAATAAGATCACTTCAAAAAACCGTACAATACAATTGATTTTGGTTACTAAAATAGAAGAAGCATTTGCTACATTGTTTGCTTAAATTCAGTTATCAGTTATCAGTTATCAGTTATCAGTTATCAGTTATCAATTATCAGTTATCAGTTATCAATTATCAGTTATCAGTTGTCAGTTGTCAGTTATCAATTATCAGATTATACGGTGAGTTCTATTAATTTATTTCTGTAAGCAGAGAGCAGCTTAGATTTCGAGATGAAACCCATGTATTTTTTGTTTTTAATAACAGGTAAATTCCAAGCACCGCTATCTTTAAACTTTTGCATTACTTTTTCTGTAGTATCATCATGAAATATAATTGCAGGAGCGCTTTTCATCAAAACCTGAATGGTAAGTTTATCATACATTTCTTGATCAAACATAAAGGGTCGGATATCATCCAGTAAAACGATCCCTAAAAAACGATTTTTGTTATCGACTACAGGAAATATATTTCTAGACGATTTTGCAACTGCCTTTTGTAACATTTCACCCAAAGTCATTTCTGGATGAATAATTTTGAAATTTGTTTCGACAAGCTTATCAACCCGCATCATCATAATCACATTTTTGTCTTTATCATGGGTAATCAATTCTCCTTTTTTAGCCAGTTCAATAGTATAAATTGAATTGGAAATAAAATATTTTGTAAGAGCAAAAGAAATGGCAACAACCAACATTAAGGGAACAAACAAGTCATAACCCCCAGTAATTTCTGCTATCAAGAAGATGGCTGTTAAGGGCGCATGAAGTACTCCAGCCATCAGTCCGCTCATTCCAACTAGGGTAAAATTACTTTCAGAGACCTGCCCGCCTAATTCATTAATAACTTTAGCAAATACATTTCCTAAAGCACTTCCCATAACCATGGTAGGAATAAAAATACCACCTACTCCACCAGCAGCAAAAGTCGTTGTCATGGCAATAGCTTTAAAAAGTGTTATTAACAATAAAAAAAAGATAATCATCCATACGTTGTTGAAATTAACGGAATACGGAATATCATCAAGTGCTTTAATGGCATTCCCTTCTAATAAGTTGTTAATAATAACATAACCTTCTCCATACAAAGGTGGAATCAGATACAGCAGGATACCTATGGCAATTGCTCCTAATACTAAACGATGGAATGGGTTTTTAAATAGGTTGAAAAAACGAGTGATTTTGAAGTACATTTTTGAAAAATATACGGAAGCAAAGCCTGTTCCAATACCTAATAAAACATAAAAAAAAAGATCTTTGATTAAAAAAGGATCTTGTAGTTCAAACCCTAGTAAAACATCTTTTCCCAAGAAAAAATACGAAGTTACTACCGCAGAAACAGACGCCAATAGCAATGGGATTAAGGAAGCAAAAGCGAGGTCTAAACTAAAGATTTCTATAGCAAAAATAATCGCAGCTACGGGGGCTTTAAACATTGACGACATAGCTCCAGCAGTAGCACAACCAATAAGCAACATCCTCGTCTTTGTGTTCATGTGGAATAGCTGTGCAACCCCCGATCCTAAAGCCGCTCCGGTGCTAACCGCTGGCCCTTGTAGTCCAGCAGAACCACCAAAACCAACAGTAATAGGAGCAGTGATTAGAGAAGCATACATTTTATACCGTTCAATGATGCCACTTCTTCTAGAGATAGCGTGCAAAGTGGTAGAGATACCATGGCCAATCTCTTTTTTTATAAACTTCTTTTTTAGGTAATACACCAAAAACAATCCAATAAGAGGGAAAATAAAGTATAACGAATGATGAATATCTTTGATAAATTTTCCTTCTAATATATTTTGAAAAAAGTAGGTTAAATTTTTTAAAATTAAGGTGCCAATACCTGCTAAAAACCCGACCAAAATACTGAGTACATATACAAATTTACGTTCTGATATAGTTTTGTATCGCCAAATAAGCAATCTTTTAAATAATTTTTTTGTGCTGAGCATGCTGCTATTTAGTTAAAAAAAGAAGCATTTTTACAGTGAATAGAAAGTAAAACACCTATTTTTATATAAATTAAAAGTAACAAATTATATCAAATGTATACATATATAATACCGAATGATTTGTTGAATGTTTGTTGTGGTTTATTTACGAGCACAAAAAACAGTCGTGAAGCAACGTTTCAGTTGTAAACGGTATTATTCTTATACATTTGTGATGCAACCGTAAATTAATTAAAATGACAGTACAAGACATTATAAACCTACTTAGTAATAATTCAAGCCATATTCTTAATTATTATATCGTTTTACTTGTAATTACTTTGTCCGGATTGTTACTTGTAAATAACGCAAATTTTAAAAGTCCTGTTACGTATATATATACTGTTTTGATTTATGGAATTGTGATTCCTGGATTATTGGCGGTAATACTAGTTGTTTATAATTTTTTCTTTTTAAGACAAAACTTAATGAGCCTACAGATAATTACGTATTACGTGCCTATACTTGCAATGATTGTATTGTTGCTACTTATAAAAAAAACAATTTCATTAAAACAAATACCAGGTTTTGATCGATTGTCGGGTTTGTTTATGATGGTTGTAATCGCATTGATCGTAACCTATTTTATTCAGAAAATATTTATAGGCATATTCTTTATTGGAAGTGTAGTTTATTTGCTCGGTATTTTTATCGTACTGCTTTTTTTACTGAAAATTGGATGGAATAAGTTTGTTAAGTAGTAACTAGGAACTAAAAGAGCCTTACAATCCGTTATTTTTTTTAAATTTGTTGAAACACGAATATTTATTATGTTAAAAAACCTAAAATCACTATTTATTGTTGATGATTCGTCTGATGAAAAGAAAGAGCCTACAGAGAAAAAGCAAAAATCTACTGAAAAAAAAGCAACAGAAGCACCTCAAAAAGTTTCTTTGAAAAAACCGATTATTAAAGGAGGAGCCATTGATAATGCAATTATTGATAAATTATTACAGGCTATTGAAAAAAACAACTTGGACGGCTTTGATTATTTGGAGTTTAAAAGAGCCTTGAAAGCCTTAGAAAAAATGCCTATGGACGAGGCTACTAAGTACCGATCAACATTTGCTACCGCATCTACAATGGGTGTAACACTTGACAAATTAGTTGACTCGACCAAACATTATATAGATGTATTAGACAAAGAGAACAACACATTTACCAAGGCTTTTGAAGGGCAATTAACGTCAAAGGTTGGAAATAAAGAGAAAGAAATTGTTCAGTTTGAAGCGATCATTAAAGAAAAATCTGAGAAAATTAAGCAACTAACCGAAGAAATTACCAAGCACCAAGCACAGATTTCGGAACTAAGGCAAGTGGTTGATGAGAGTAAATCAAAAATAGATAAAACCAAAAACGATTTTAAAATGTCATATCTTCATTTGCGAACGCAATTAGAGCAGGATGTTGAAAAAATGAAACAATTCTTAAAATAATATGGAAAATTTAAAGCCAAAATCTTTTTGGGAAAGACCAGAAGGTAAAACCGGTGTGTTGTTTACTGGATTATTAGGAGCAGGTGCCTTGTATGGATTGTATAAAGTGTTGCCTTATCTCATTACTATTGTTGAAAACACCTTGTATCTGGGCGTTCTATTAGCAGTTTTAGGGGCGTTGATTTACATGATATTAGATCCTAAAATGCGGAACTTAATCTTCTATATGTATAAATCATTTATGCGCTGGATTACTGGTTTGTTTATTCAAATTGACCCTATTGGTATTTTGAAAAGCTATATAGACGATTTAAAAAGCAATTTAAAGAAAATGAATAAACAAATTGCAGTTTTAAAAGGTCAAATGCGTCGATTGCAACAAATTATAAATGATAACAAGAAAAACATTAATAGCAATTTAAAGCTAGCTAATGCTGCAAAACAGAAGGATAAGAAAGGAATTATGATTCTGAAGTCTAGAAAAGCAGGACGATTAAAAGAGTCTAATCTGCGATTGGATGAGCTTTATCGAAAGTTAGAGATATTATATCGAGTATTGACAAAAATGTACGAAAATTCTGAAATTTTAGTAGAAGATATCGAAGATCAGGTAATGGTGAAAGAGCAAGAAAGAAAAGCCATTAGAGCCAGTCATTCCGCCATGAAATCAGCGATGGATATTATTGCGGGAAATTCAGATAAAAAGGAAATGTTTGATAGAGCATTGGAAGCTATTGCAGATGATGTTAGTATGAAAATTGGTGAAATGGAGCGATTCATGGAAATGTCGAATAATTTTATGGACTCTATCGACTTACAAAACGGAATTTTCGAAGAAGAAGGTTTAGAACTACTTGAAAAATGGGAAAAAGAGGGGGTTTCTTTAATCTTAGGAAATCAAAAAGATATTTTGGTAAATGATAGTCATAGTGTTGATTTAGATGCGCCAATATTAAAACAAAATAGAAATAATCAAGATAATCAATATTCAGATTTATTCAATTTTTAACAACAAATCAAACTATAAATTATGGCAGGAAAAAGGTTAACTCCATTATCAAAAATACTAATTGTTTTAGTAATAATTGGAGGGGTATATTACTTATTAAATAAATTAAGAGACCCGAAGGTAAAAGAAAGAATTAACGAAGTTACATCAATGTCAAATGCGAAATCGAAAGATGGATACAAAGATGTATTGAATATTGGGGTTGTGACTTGGGGAGGTTATGCTGCGGGTCAATATTTTAATGAAGGTTTTGAAGCGAATACAGCTTCAAGGTTTTATAAAGATTACGGGTTTAAAGTAAACTTTACGGTAATTGATGATTTTGATGCTTCTAGAGATGCGTTTAAAAATGGCGTTATCGATTTAATGTGGGCAACTATTGATGCTTTTCCAACAGAAGTAGAAGGCCTATCACAATATCAACCACAAGTGGTGTTTCAGGCAGACTGGAGTCGTGGAGGTGATGCCATCGTGGCGAGAAGAGGAATTAATAAGGTAAGTGATCTGAAAGGTAAAAAAATAGCAGTAGCTCCAATGACACCTTCTCACTCTTTTTTAATATGGTTGCTAGAAGCGGGTGATATTACCGCGAAGCAGGTAACTATTGTAGAGGTACCAAGTGCTATTGATGCAGCTGATGCTTTTAAAAGTGGAACTGTTGATGCAGCAGTAGTTTGGAGTCCGGATGATGCAGATTGTGTAAGTAAAGTTGCTGGGGCACGCGTATTAGAAAGTACGAAAAATGCTACCCATATTATTGCAGACGTTTTTGTGGCGAAAAAAGAGTTTGTTGAAACTCATAAAGATCAACTGCGTGAATTATATGAAGGTTGGATGATTGGTGCTTCTGAATTAAATAATTCGGATACTAATAAAAGAAAAGCAACGAAAATATTGGCAGAAGGATTATCCTTACCGGAAGACTTTTGTTATGATGCTATCAATAATGTGCGTTTAGCAACGCATGGAGATAACTTAAATTTCTTTGGGTTAAATCAAAGTTATAACGGAGTTACTGGAGAAGATTTGTACAATAAAATGAAGGTGAAATACGATGATTTAGGTTATAATACGGCTGGTGCAAAAAGTTGGAGATTATTGTCGACAAAAGATTTAGTATCGAGAACAAAATCATTAGCAGGTCCAAATCACAACGCTGAAAAACAAAAGCAATTTACAGCAGTCAATGATGATTTAGCAAAAAAAGAATCACTTTCTTCTAAAAAAGTGAGAATTTCTTTCAGAACTGGAGAATACCGATTAACGGAAAATGCCAAGCAGTTAATTGATATTCAATTTACGCCTATTGCCAGAGCTTTTGCCAATGCACGTATTAGAATTGAAGGAAATACAGATAATGTAGGAAACCGAAATTCTAACGTAGCCTTATCTAAAAAAAGAGCCCAATCCGTAGCTGATTATTTAATTACAGAGCACAGTATGCCTAAAAACAGATTCATTATAATTGGTAATGGACCTGATAAACCAGTGGCTGGTTGCGAAGGCAATCAGAATGCCAACTGTAAAGCTAAGAATAGAAGAACTGATTTTGAATTAGTAGTTGACTAATGAATAGCAATTTTAAAAAATTGTTCGAGTTGCGAGGAGAACTTGAATCTAAACAAAAAATTACGCTTACCATATTGGGAAGCGTAATTCTTGTTTTATTGTGGTTTTTATTAGCTGAAGTCTTATCGAAAACAGTGGTAACACAAAATGAATCCATTCGCATATCGTCCTTAAAAGAAGACAATAAATTGTACTATGAAAGTGATTCTACTTTAGTGGCCAATTATGGTAAGTTGGAGGTTTTAAGTCAAGAAGATCTTAATCAGTACGGATTGATAAAAAATAAGGTATACCCTTTATTACCGTCGCCGATAAAAGTAATCAAGGCATTTCCAGAATTGAATAGAGAAGATGATGTAATAGGAAATACTTTTTTCTCTATTAAGCTAAATTTATTAGGGTATTTATTGGCAATATTAGTAGCTATTCCTATCGGGTTTTTATTAGGGCTAATACCCTTGTTTAGAGGTCTGTTTAGTAAAATAATAGACTCCTACCGTTTTATCCCGCTTACAGCCGTAACAGGAATATTTATTATGTGGTTGGGCTTGGGAAGTCAAATGAAAGTGTCTTTTCTGGCATTCGGAATTATTGTGTATTTAATACCTGTGGTAGTACAACGTATTGATGAGGTGCAAAAAGTATATTTAAATACTGTATTTACTCTCGGAGCGTCACCTTGGCAAACAATTAAAACAGTATACATTCCTTATGTACTGTCTAAACTAATTGATGATATTCGTGTATTGACCGCAATTTCTTGGACCTATATTACCATTGTAGAGATGTTGAATAAAGGTGGTGGAATTGGTGAATTAATATGGATGGCAAAAAGGCAAAGTAGAATAGATAAAGCGTTTGCTATTTTAATAATTATTGTACTTATCGGGGTGTTGCAAGACAGGTTATTTGTTATGATAGACAAAATACTTTTCCCATTTAAACACATAAATAAAGGAAACAAACATTAGCTATGGCATTAGAATTTTTAGATAACCCGCATACAGGGAATATTATAGAGTTACGTAATATAGATCAATCCTATAACAACGGGAAAACTCAAATTATCGAAGGCCTAGATTTATTGATTGAAGATAAACCAATGCAGGGGCAGTTTGCCGTAATTTTAGGAATGTCAGGCTGTGGAAAATCAACAGTATTGCGGTATATCGCAGGATTGCAAGAACCAACTTCGGGAACGGTGTTGGTAAAAGGTCAGCCTGTTAGCAAAGAGAATAGAGTAAGTATGGTATTTCAGCAATATTCTTCCTTGCCATGGATGACGGTGTTAGATAATGTGGGGTTAGGATTGCAGTTTCAAGGGATCTCTAAAAGAGAAAGAGATGAGAGAGCCATGGAAATGATTCAATTGGTTGGCTTGGATGGACACCAAAAAAAATACGCCCAATACCCTAACTTATCAGGAGGGCAATTACAACGAGTTGCCATTGCAAGAAGCCTAATGTCGAACCCCGAAATTCTATTGATGGATGAACCTTTCGGAGCTTTAGATGTAAAAACACGTTTGCAAATGCAAGACCTATTAATTGGTATTTGGGAGAAATTTAGCCCTACTATTTTGTTTGTAACTCATGATATTCAAGAAGCGGTGTATTTAGCTGACGATATCTATATAATGAAGCACGCACCGTCTAATTTTGTGAAACACATTAATGTCGATTTACCTTTCAATCGTTCTAGAGAAACGAAAAGATTGGCTCATTTTGATGAATTAGTACACCATGTTGAAGATGCGATGATGCAGATAGACGCTGGTAATTAAGATGTTGTTGAGATTTAAATCTGCAGCTTTTTGGTTGCTCATTATAGGTTTTGGAAATAGTACAGTATGTCAAGAGATATCTGATTTTGAAAATGATAACGAAATGAATTTGATAGTAGACCAATGGAATAATTTGGTATTCGATCAAGGAGGTTGTTTACGTGGGCAACAGTATCTAGAAAAAAACCAAAAAGAGATACCACAGCTTTTTTTTAGTGGTCAAAACTGGAAATCATTCTCAATAATTCATAAAGATGATCTGACACATTTTTTAGTGACAAAATTATCAGATAAAAAGACGACAAAAGTGCATACCTGCCCGTTTTTTACGGCTACTGTCGGAGAGGTTGCTGTGTATGCACTTCAACAAATCCATAAAAAAAACTGGTATGATTATTTAGAATTCAAAGAATATAGTAATAGAACCAGTAAAAGCTCAACTGACCAACCTCAAATATGGCTCCAAAATATATTAAAGCACCGAGATAAGAGAAATACATTAAAACAATTATTTCTATCAGAGTTAAAAGATTAATACTAAGAAATCAGCTATGTACAACGCAAAACACTATAAACTTATTGATCGTTTTTTTAGGCAAGTAGAAGCAAAAGATCAAGTATATTTCTTTAAAGGAAAAACAGTAAACCCTATAAAAATACTGGCACTATCAAGTACCTTTCCTACGTTGCAATTAAAGGAAGAAGACTTGTTATTATTGTATTCTTCTAAAAAAGAAAGTACTGAAATAGATGTTATAGTTACTTCAGGAAAAATCCATACTTCAAATTCAGTGTGGCCTTTAGAAAGAGCATCATTAACCGATTCGTTTTTTACTAAATTCCCTAAGGAACACATGGCAATGCTAAAGCAATTGGTAGAGGCTTTGCAGTTGCAACAAAAGGAAGAGAAAAAGAATTTAGACTATTTCACCAATAAATTCAAGGAATTTGTAAATCAAAAAGAAAGCTCAGATAAAGATTATGCCATTGACCATGACTTTTTAGAAATATTAAAAGAAGAGGGCGATAAAATACAACAACTGGCAGAAGATTTAAATCAAAATAATCATTTTTCTAAGGTGATCAATACCATCGTTCAAAAAAGTGACAATGCCATTGAGTTTAAAGCAGAGCATGTTATTTTACAAGACATCATCAAGGTGTATAATAAAACCTATGCATTGCATGATACGAACGATGAAGCCTCAACTCTAAAAGTAAAGTTTCTGCTGGCATTTTTGTTTGAAAAACTACAAGGAAACGACATCATCAGCAGTCTAACCATAGAACGTATCAACACATTTGTTACCTCAAATAGCTTTGATAAGAATATTGAAATCATTCAAAAAGCCTCATTATTTGATTTAGGAGACAACTATAAAAATGAATTTTTATTACCACTCATCTTAAAAAAACTCAACAGTAAACACTTTACCAATTCAGGAGCATTTCTTTACCGAATAGCCTCACTAATTGCCAAAGCAGACGGAACCATATCAGAAGAAGAACAAAATACACTAAAGCAAATTAACCATAGTGTATTACATCCCAAGCAAGAATTAAAGGGAGTAAAGCAAACGGAAGTTGATGAGAATGAAACCTTACAAGATGTATTAGATGAGTTGCACGAACTCATAGGTTTAGATGTTATAAAAAATGCAATTCAGGAGCTAACAAATTTCCTGAAAGTTCAAAAGCTACGAGATAAAGAAGGTTTAAAAATGGTAAACAATTCATTGCACTCCGTTTTTATGGGACCTCCAGGAACAGGGAAAACAACGGTAGCCCGTTTAATATCAAAAATATACAAACACTTAGGATATCTAGAAAAAGGTCATTTAGTAGAAACCGACCGTAGTGGAATGGTAGCAGGCTATGTAGGTCAAACAGCATTGAAAGTTGAAGAAATAGTAAACACCTCTTTAAATGGAGTATTGTTTATTGATGAAGCATATGCATTGGCAAAAGATAACAAGCAAGATTTTGGTAATGAAGCTATAGAAGTTTTATTAAAAAAGATGGAAGACCATCGAAAAGAATTGGTGGTTATTGTTGCGGGATATCCTGATGAAATGAAAGACTTTATCACTTCCAACCCCGGGTTGCAATCGCGTTTTAATCGCTACTTTACTTTTGATCATTACAAACCAAGTGAACTCATTGGAATTTTTGAATTGTTTTGCAAAAAGAACGATTTTGTACTTACCGATGACGCGAAGGAGAAACTGCATTTTATTTTTGATAAGTTTTATGAAAAGAAAGATAAGAATTTCGGAAACGCCAGAGTTGCCAGAAACTTATTTGAAAAGATCATCGAATACCAAGCCAATCGGATTGTAAGTGTGAGTCCTATTACAATAGAAATTTTAAAAACAATTACGGAAGAAGACATACCACCAGTTAATAAAACAGTAGAAAAATATTTGCAATTTCAAGAAAAGGAAGAGTAGTAATTAAGCCTATGATGTATATTGAAAAAGTTATTTCGTATTACCAAAATTGTTATAAACAAGAATTTAAAGATAGTGATATACTAAATTTTTTTGGTTCTAGTGTATATAAACGTTTGTACTTTCAACAGTTAGACCGTGTTTTAAAAGAGAAGGAAGAAACACTTCTTGATTTTGACTTAGGAGAAGATTTATATCGATATTTGGAAATACATAAAAAGGATAAAACATTAGTTACAGGTAGTTTTTTCGTAACAGGAAAACTTAATTTTTTGGGAAAAAGAAGAGCTATTTGTGCACCACTTATAATGACTCCTGTAGACTTAAAAATTAATGCGGACGGTGTTTATTACTTTGATTATCATTTTGATGGGAATAGAATTAATGAAGCGCTTTTAAGTCTGCTAAAACAGAATTTTAACCTAGATGATTCTTTTGTTATTCGGATAAAGAAGTTAGTTACAAAAGAAATATTGAATAAAGATGACATTCTCAAACTGGTTAGCATACTAAAAGAATATATTTCTATAAAAGGGGAGAGATTGGATGATTTACCAAGCTTATGTGATAAAAATACGCTGAAAGAAGGACATAAATTAGAAGAATTGTGTGTTCATAACGCCATTGCTATTGGTGTTGTTGAGAAAACAAAATCTAGTAGAGATGTACTGTTTGAAATTGATCGTATAAAAGAAGATCATTTATATAATAGTACATTAGAAGCCTTGTTTTCTAGAAATAAAAACGAAGTTTATCACACGTCTAAATACAATGAAAAAGAGATGATTTATGTTCCCTCCAATTTGAGTACGGCACAAAGTGCTATTATTCATGAGGCAAAATCAAAAGCTCCATTTACCGTTGTAGTTGGGCCTCCAGGGACAGGAAAGTCATATACCATTGCTTCGTTAGCTATAGATTTAGTTTACAATAATAAAAGTGTGCTAATTTGTTCTAAATCAGATCAAGCTGTAGATGTAGTAAATGATAAAATTAAAAACGATTTAGGGATTAAAGGCTTATCCATAAGAGTTGGAACTGGTAGGAGTTATAAAGCTAAATTGAGAAAAAAACTCGAATCCATTTTAAATTTTTCTAGCCGTCAAAATATCAATGAAGAAACAATTTCTTATTGTAAAAGAGAATTTTTAAAAACTAATAAAAAAATTGAAGAAATTGAAGAGGAAATTAAAAGAAGAGAAACCAAAGAAATTGAAAACGCCCAATTATTCTTAGACTATAATCCCTCTTTCTTTAAAAGAATAAAGAAAACATATATTTCCAACAAAATCTTAAAGGAAGTGCCTTTTTGGCAACTCATAGAACTTTTAAATAATTATATTCAAAAAAGAAATACAACGATAAAGAAGATTGTTAGTTATACAATGTCTTATAAGAATCAGAAGGCTATTCACTATAATAGAAAAATGTTTAAAGACTTATTGCAGCTAGCAAAATCAAATAATCCAGAGGTTAAAGAGCGTTTATTTGAATCAATTAGCTTTAAATATCTATTGGAATGTTTACCAATTTGGATATCCAAAAACACGGACATTAGCAGTATTTTGCCTTTGAAAAATGATATTTTTGATGTGGTAATTATTGATGAAGCTTCTCAAAGTGATATTGCTACCATGATTCCTGTTATTGCTAGAGCAAAAAAAGTAATAGTAGTTGGAGATCCTAAGCAATTAAAGCACGTATCCTTTTTATCACAATCCGCTATGGAAAATACCGCTACACAACTTGGATTAATTCATGATGTAGACGTTTTAAATTACAGGAAACATAGTTTTTTAGATTATGTTATACAACAGGTAAACTCACAGGCGAATTTATTCTTTTTAGATGAACATTATAGGAGTGTCCCAAGCATTATAAGTTATAGTAATCATAAGTTCTATGATAATAAACTAAAAATAATGTCTAGTATAAAAATACATAATACCAATAACGGAATTGATTGGCATGTAACAAATGGGGTAAAAGATAAACAAGGATATAATAGTAAAGAAGCAGAGCTGTTATTATACGACATACAAAAAGTTATGGATAATGAAAAAGAACTTGAAACTACTGTTTGTACAAGTATAGGGATATTGTCTCCTTTCCGAGACCAAGTAAATTACTTAAAGAAAAAGTTAGAAGAGTTTGACATAACAGCCATCAAAAAACATAAGATTGCTGTTGGAACTCCATTTGATTTTCAAGGAGAAGAGAGAGATATAATGTTTATTTCATTGGTTATAGATAATGATACTAATAGTACAGTTTTTCAATATTTGAATAGGGAAAATGTATTTAATGTTAGTATAACTAGAGCTAAATCTAAACAAAACTTGTACTACTCCTTTTCCCCAAAGAAATTTAGTAATAACCATTTATTAATAGATTACTTCTCTAGATCAAAACAAAGTAATCTTCCTAAAAATGAAGATTACTTTGTCGATAATTTTGCCGAAGAGGTATTTGGAGAATTAATTACCTTGGGGGTCAATAAAAAAGAGATACTTTTTAATCACGCTGTTGCAGGTTACTTTTTTGATATTGTGTTGTCCTATAATAATAAAACCGTTTGTATTGATTTAATTGGGTATCCAGGAGAAATGGAGAAATCTTTTTCAATTGAACAATATAAAACCTTGTTTCGAACACGTACACAAATTATCACAATACCTTATGCTTATTGGTTATTAAATAAAACAGCCTGTGTTGATTATATACTAAAAAAACTTGGAAATGCTTACAGAAAAAAACATATCGAGGCGAATAAACAGAGAAATTAAATCCCCTATTCGTGTCGGAAGTATCACAGATTTAACTATAAATAAGGAAGTTTTCTTGAACTATTTTCAGCCGTTATTTGAAGAATTAGATGATGATGTCTATTTGGTGAAAAAAAATCAAATACTACTATTGAAAAATCTTTTTCCAGAAGACGAAATGATCCTAGAAAAACACCATAAACCGTATTTTGAAGGAGAGGTTGGAATTGAGGTATTACAACCATGGATCGATAGATTAAATCTCAGTCAAAAAGATGAGTTTAAACGAGCATCAACCGTTACACGACAGCGAAGTATTGCATCATTTACCATAGAAAAGTGTAACAACACTTACCAAATTCAGCGTAATCAACCAAGTAATTTTGAGCAAAATGTTGATGATTTTAGAAGCTGGAAACGCGTGTTTACACAAGCATCAAATAAGGCAGTTGAAAATGAATTGTTTTACCAACTGTTACAAAAAGCCTTTGAATTAGTGGCAAGGATCCATCCTGAAATACAACAATTAAAGATTACGAGTCATTTTATGCGTACCATAACACAAGGAGTGATTAAAGGAGAAAACTCTCCCGAAGGAATGCATGAAGACGGTGCACAGTATATTATTTCTGCGTTGGTAGTGAATAGAAAAAATTGTACTGGTGGAGAGACTCAAATATTTGAGAAAATAGACAATAAAAAGGAGCTTGTTTTTAATAGAGAATTGGAAATGGGGGAGTTCGCATTTCAAGCAGACACTGGTGAAGAAAAAACGTTTGGTAACGACTTGTGGCATTACGTTACCCCTATTGAACCTATTGACTTAGCGGAAAGAGGTATTAGAGATATCATAGGTTTTGATATTGAATTATTAAAATAAATATGCAGAACTGAGTAGTTTTTGTAGAAAAGCTGTATTTTTAAAAGCAATGGTAAAAGGATCTAAGATTCGAGAACAATAAATTTAAAGCAATGAAGAAAAGAATCAATATAATTTTAGGGATAAGCTTCTTGATTTTTTTATCACTCACCTTATGGGTGAATCATTTAGTTACTCATAGTGTTGGAGAAATCATCTATGATAAACGTACAGATAGCCCAACTTTTAAGGTTTGTAATACAGACAAGGTTTTTGAGTATTATTCGGTGAAAACTTCATATCTAGGAGGTAGAAAGAGAATGAGAGAAGATCTTTTAGGTACTTTAAAACAAGAAAATTTACAACTCGATAAACAATCAGGATATATTACCTTTAGGTTTATAATAAATTGTCAGGGAGAAACAGGATGGTTTCGGATAAGAGAGATTCGCAACGATTTTTCGGAAACATCGTTTAACAAAAAGGAGGTTGAAAAACTTAAAAAGGGCATTTTAAGATTAAAAGACTGGGAGGCTGGTAAATTGAAAAGTGGTAAGGGAGTGGACAGTTATTTTCAGATTAATTTTAAAATAAATAAAGGAATAATAATAGATGTTTTCTAGCTATGAAAAAATTAGTATTAATCATAAAGTCAGTGCTATCGGCACTATTCGTTGTTCGTGTTTTAGGAATTTGCTATTTTCTGTTTTTTTCTCCTAAAGAAGAACGATTTAAGATTGCTGAACATTCACAAGGAAGCTTGTTGTCTCAAAAATTGTTTGATATTTTAATTTTTCAATATCCAGCATACTCGGATGCTTATTTTGAAAAATCCGTTGCTTATAATAAAAGAGGCGATTATCAAAGCGGATTTAAATGGTTAAACAAAGCAGTTGAGCTTAACCCAGAATTGCAATTAGGGTATCGTGGTTGGTTAAAATTGGTTAAACTTAAGGATTATGAAGGTTGTATTTCAGATCTCAAAAGGCTCGATAGTTTAACGCCTGATTTTGTGGATGCTCCTTGGGGTGAAAATATTCATTATCTCTTAGGGCTTTCTTATAAGGGTTTGAAAAAACACGATCTCGCATTAATAGAATTTGATAAAAGTTTAAAAACACAGAAAGATTCCGCTTTGGTAAACCATAATTTGTTTTTGTATAAAGGAATAATTTACAAAGAGAAAGGAGATGTAGACAATGCGATAAAAAATTTTGATGCTTGTTTACAATTTTGTTACGACATGTCACCAGAAGCATACTTTCAAAAGGGATTGGTTTATTTGGATTTGGGTCTCCGTGATAGCTCCAAGCTTAACTTCCATAAATCATTAGAGGTATTTAATGGAGGCTATGCACTTAAAGATCATTATAATGAAGTTCAAGACGAATTGTATTTGTCGGATATAAAAGAAGCACTTAGAAAATTGGACTAATGTTGTTAGCAATTCCTTCCATTTCGAAAAAAAATTAATCTCTTTAAGCTAACGTTTTGCGAAGGAAAAAGGAAAAAAATACATCCCAAAACCAGAATCCCTAACCGCTGTTTTTCAAAATATTATAAAAACGGTAGTCAGAATGGTATAATCTATACCAATCCCAAAAACAAAATGGAAAAAAGAGTTTTCAACAATCAAACATTGGAATAAATTGAAAATCAGTGAAGTTGTTTCCTGGTTATAGACATGTTTTTTGCTCGAATTAATGTTAAAGTATGTTTACTTCCAATAAAAAATTGTACGTTTGCCTATGTATAGTTTTGATAACTATGTATTTATGGTGTTGATTGTTATGATAGAAATATATTTTTAGAAGCCCATACAAGATGAGAGCTACCGACAGGTGTTTTTTAAAGGTGTCTGAAAATAATGAGATGGAAAAAATTGCTTTGCTATAATCAAAAAGTATTTGGGTATTTGCACTTTACTATAGGGTCGTTTGATTTTTTTTGACGACGACACAGCGTAAGTGGGGTAAATGTAGATATAAATTGAATCTTCTTAGTCTTAAAAGATTGAGGAGTTTTAACAGGCGTTTAGGAAAAAGATCTGTAATGAAAAAGTAAATTTTAAATGTAATATTAGATATGAAAAAAAGGAATTTGTATGGTTTAACCGTATTATTTTTGGCAGTTTTATTTGTTGGTTGTAGCGGTAACGATGAAGAACTTAAAGGCCCAGTAGATATCACGACTATTTTTGATAAATGGTGGTATGATTCAACGAATATTGATGCGGATATCTATTTCAAAAGTAATGGAGTTTACCAACAAAAGTACTCTATTTTTGGAGTAGAAGTAAAAGGAACAGGAGACTGGAGTTGGGAAGATAAGGATGGAGGAATTATCCGAGTAGAAAATATGGTAAATACAGGGATTTTCTCTGAATCATTGTTTAAAATCTCTGATATTACTAGAGAATCATTAACTGTAGAAAGATCTTTTGATAACGGTGAAACCTATCTGGAAAAAATGTATTTTGAAATTTCGGATAATTAAATTACCATACTATTTTGCGATGTTGAAGAAGTAGTATTAACAGGTATTTCATATAGGGTCAGAATTATAAAAGTAAATTAAATGTAATATTAGATATGAAGAAAAGGAATTTGTATGGGTTAACCGTATTATTTTTGGCGGTTTTGTTAGTGGGGTGTAGTAAAAATGAAGAGTTAAGTGATACTAGTGGTGACTTATTAGGTACTTGGAACATGGTTTCGTTCAAATATGACGGTAAAACTACGGTGAGCGGTCTAGGGATTATTTATAGTGCCAACTTTACAGGAAAAGGCACAAATATAAATAGCACAATGACTTTTACTGAGAACCCCAATATAGTTTTAACGTCGGCATCTTACGATCTTGAGGTAACAAGTGTTGTTTCTGGGGTATCTGGTACAGAAACAATGAGTATAAGTAATTTTGAGTCTTCTTGTGATTGGTCAAGAGATGGAAATGTTTTAACGTTTTCAGGGGCGGTGTATACAGTGGCACTTCCTGTAGATATAGTCAACACGAATGTTGCTCAAGAGGCTACTATTGAAGAGTTAACCGATACTACATTACGTATTCGCATTTCTACAAATGAAACGGAAGATGATTCGGGGATTTCTACAACGATGAAGGTAGAAGCAGTGATGGAGTTTACTAGATAGTCAAGCAAATGACGTAGCTATTTTATCCTATTTCTGATGTTAATTAACAACTATAATTGTTTATGGTAGATACCGTCTATAGGTGAAATACAATCACGACAGGAAGGAGATGATTGAGTTGTTTTACCTATAGATCGGTATTAAATGCTGTTGTTCTAACTCGGGTTCGAGTTAAAAACAGTATTCATTTAATACTGATTTTAACCTCTATATAGTCTATTAGACCTAAAGATTTACTATCAATATTCTCTTGTTTCTTGCCTCATCCTACAGCTTTTTAATGCTTTATATCATTTGTGATGTTAATTTACCTAAGCTGTCATTGGTAAACATGGGCATTGTCGTAAGGAAACTACTAGGTGGTTTACCGAAGAATGGACATTGTATCTATATAGTAATTGAGAGAACTCAGTTAATAACCTATATATCTTACCTCATAACCAACAGTATTCGTTTAGAAATAGTTTTAACAACACCCACCACCATCGTAATGGAAAGTGGATTCACTGATATAAATATCACTTCTTCCTAAATCGCTCAATGCTTTTGCGGTTTTATCGCAAATTGCTAAAGGTTGATTCTTTAGTAGTGTATGGCCCTTTTGATCATCAAAAAAATCGTTATCTCCATAGTAAATAGCAGCTTTGCCTGTAAAAACGCAAGGTCCATCCACTGGCATCGGATCTTTTATCGCAGCTACCTCAATAGATTCTATATAAATCAATTCTTCTGTTGGGTAGTTTTTTGGGTCTAAGATGCGATACGGTTTTCTCGCTCTAATTTCTATCGTTCCAAAACCTGCATCCGTAAGCATTTTTACATACTTGGCTATAGGTAAGCTTCCACTTAAACATAAGGCACGCAGGCGTTCATCATCACGAAGGGTTTGATTCATCTTTTGCTCACAAGTTGGATCACTCATTACCAAACGACCATGAGGTTTTAGAACTCGATACATTTCAGCAATGGCCTTTTTTAAATCATCTGTTTTGAATATATTAAACAAGCAGTTTTGGGCGGCTACGTCAATAGAATTATTGTCTACAGGTAAGTTTAGAGCATCTCCTTTTCGTAGGTCAACAAATTCTTTCTTGAACCAATCATTTTGCTCTTCGGCCTGAACGAAATTTTTACGAGAAGCTTCCAGCATCTCATCTACCACGTCAATCCCAATTACCCCTCCTTTTTGGCGAGAAAAATAAGAGAACTGTAATAGCTCCATACCACCTCCAACACCGACGTATAAAATTTTCGGATTGTTGGTTAAATCACGAGCGTGCACCGTTGAACCGCATCCGTAGTTCATTTCTTGCATGATACGAGGAATTTTTAACCCAGGCAATTCCCAAATAGGGTTGGTGGTGCAACATAAGCCTACATCAGGAGTTAATGCTGCTTCTTTATATACATTTTTTGTCGTTTCTAAATAACTCATATTTTAATTAATTTGTTAGCGCTCGTAATGAAAATTAATCGCAATCTCATTCGTAAACAACCTCGCGTTGTTTTAACTCGAATTAAGCCTTATACAATTTAGTATTTCTGAAATAATATTAAAACGAAACACTTCGGTGCTTTTTTTGATTTTTTATACTAAAATTAAGAAAACCATTGTTTTTATTGCGGTTTCAAGCCTTATTTCTAAGTTCCAATACACAATTCAGGTTTAAATGGTTTTATATTGTTTTTATCAATTCTGTAAATAAGGTAATCATTTTAGGTTCTGCCTTCCCTGCAACTTCAATAATTTCTTCAATATTTAGAGGGTGTAAGTTTTTAGGATCACATTCATCTGTTAAAACAGAAACCGCTGCACAAGGCAGCTGTAAATGTTTTGCAACGATAACCTCAGGAACTGTACTCATGCCAACAGCATCAACCTCCAGAATTTGTAACATTCTGTATTCAGCTCTTGTCTCTAGTTGAGGTCCAGTAACACTTGCGTATACCCCTTGCTTCAAATCTAGGTCGTTTTGTTTGGCAATTGCTTTCATTTTAGTGTTTAATTCTTTTGAATAGGGCTCTAACATGTCGGCAAACAAATCACCAAACTCACCAGCCCCTTTAAAAGCAAGAGGAGAACTTCCTTGTAAATTCAAATGGTCTTCTATGAGCATAAGACTTCCTTTTTTGAAATTTAAATTTACAGCACCTGCGGCATTGGAAATTAATAGGGTTGTAATGCCTAATTGATGCATGGTACGTATTCCGTAGGTAATTTCCCATAAGTTATACCCTTCATACAGGTGAAAACGTCCTGACATAACGAGAACTTTTTTCCCTGAAAGTGTTCCGTAAATTAGTTTTCCCGAGTGAAACTCTATCGTGGCTTGTGGAAAGTGAGGAATATCAGTGTACGCAATTTCTATTTCTATGTCTATATCATCGACTAGTTTTCCCAAACCAGTTCCTAATACAATACCGATTTGTGGATTCGTAATGCCTTGATCTTGAAGATATGTTTTAGTTTCTTGCAGTTGTAGCTTTTTCATGATGGATTTTAGTTGTAAAATTGATCGAATATTGAGATGTTTTTAATGTCTTCGAATACATCAATATCATTTAAGGTTTCTAACAAATGTACTGAAACGTTTTCTAAATCTTGCAGGGTATCTTGCAGTACCGAAGAGGTTCCCCAAGTTTTGTGTTTAAAAATTTTCGGACATGTTTTTTTCAAGCCCAACAAGTAATAACCGCCATCTTCAGCGGGTCCAATTACCACATCATTGGCGTCTAATTGTTTAAAAGCAGCATGGATATGTGAAGCTTTTAAATCATATAAATCACTTCCAATAATTACTACTTTTTGATAGTGATTTTTGAAGGCTTGTTCAAAAGCATTTTGCATCCGCTCTCCTAACTCATTTCCTTTTTGAGTGAATTTTTGATATATGTTTTCATCCCAAAGATCGTTGTCACGAATTTCTACAGAATAATACACTGCTTTATCAAAAGGTTCATGCTGGGTTACTTTCTGGGTGTGCTTCAATAAAAATTTATAGATTTCTAAAGCGGCTTCATCTCCAATAGCTTTCGCTAAACGTGTTTTTACCTTACCAAGTTCTGGGTTTCTCGTGAATATTAACACCAAATTTTTAGACATAGATTGTTTTTTATCGATAATTTTTAGAGGAAATACAATAATATATAGTTGTTATTTTTTTAGAGGATATAATTCTTGGCCAATAAAACTTTTTGGAAATACGT
The DNA here is from genome assembly GCF_057220795.1 of Tenacibaculum profundicola. NCBI lineage: Bacteria > Pseudomonadati > Bacteroidota > Flavobacteriia > Flavobacteriales > Flavobacteriaceae > Tenacibaculum > Tenacibaculum profundicola. Next base: position 2,969,216 of record NZ_CM170137.1, read on the forward strand.
CATCACCGTCAAAACCAATTTCTATATCACGTCCGCTATATGGAATGTAGTTTGTTTTAAAAAGGTAGTCCCATATACTTAAAGTGATACCAAAGTTCACACCGTTTTTTTTTTCGGAGGGAAGTTCTTTGGCATGATGCCAAATATGCATTTTGGGGTTATTGAAAAGGTATTTTAAAAAACCGTAATCCCAGTTAATATTGGCATGATTAAGATGGCCGATAGCTATATTGAAAAAATGCACAATGGCTACATCGTGTACAGTGAAGCCTCCCATAATGGCTAAAGAGATATATTTCATGGAATTATAAACGACTGGCTCCATCCAGTGGTAACGAAGATGCGCTGCAAACCCCATTTCTTTTACAGAATGATGTACTTTGTGAAACTCCCATAAGAAATCATATTTGTGTAATAAAGTATGGGTAAACCATTGTATAAAATCAAGAACAATAAAGAATAAAAGAATTCGTAGCCAGTATGGAGAACTATCTATATCTATCAATTGAAAATTCGCTACAGATAAGTTTAGGAGCGCTAAGGTGTCCTTTAAAAGTTGTTCAGCGGTGTTGGATAGTGCAATAAGTACGACAAGATTTAAAAGAAAAAAATTAAAAAACATATAAAAAGTATCTAACCAGAAGTCTTTTCTAAACATAGATTGGTCTTTGCGCCAAGGAAATAATAATTCAAGAACCCAAACCATTAATGAGATCAAAATTAAGCCATAGAAATAATTATCCCAGTGAATTTCGAACAACACAGATTGTTTTAGATAATTCCAATATCCGGTATAGGAATTTTTGATAAGTTCTAAATAGTTATTCATAAGACATTCTTGTATACTTAGAGGTTTTCAATTTTTGAAAAATGAATTCTAAAGATAGAAAAATTATATACTTTACTGACGGTTAATACCAGTAAATTCAAATGGCAAATGGTATTATTACAAAAAAACCGCTAAGAAAATCTTAGCGGTTACCAATGCTTTATTAATTATAAACCATTATTTTTTATTTACATCCTTGATATACCTTTCTAAGGCCATAGTCATTGAAGGCGTTTCAGGTGTTGGAGCTGCAATGTCAACGCGTAAGTCCCTGTCTTCAACAGCTTTAATCGTTGAATTTCCAAAAACTGCTATTCTTGTATCATTTTGTTTAAAGTTAGGGAAATTTTGAAACAAACTATCAATACCTGAAGGGCTGAAGAAAACTAATACATCATAAAAAACGTTTTCTAAATCAGATAAATCACTTACAACAGTTCTATACAAGTCCGCACGTTTCCAATCAACTCCCAATTTATTAAGCTCTTCTGGAATCAATGCTTTTAATTTATCAGAAGAAGGCAGTAAGAACTTTTCATCTTTATGTTTTTTAATGAGCTTTGTAAGCTCAGGAAATGTTCTGTTACCCACGTAAATTTTACGCTTTCTATAAACCACGTATTTCTGTAGGTAATATGCCACAGCTTCTGATTGACAGAAGTACTTCATGGCGTCTGGAACGGTAAAACGCATTTCTTCGGCAATCCTGAAGAAATGGTCAACAGCGTTTCTACTTGTTAAAATAATCGCAGAATAATTGTTTAAATCTACTTTTTGGGCTCTTACCTCTTTTACTGGTACGCCCTCAACGTGAATAAACGAACGAAAATCGATTTTCACTTTTTGTTTTTCTGCCAAATCAAAATAAGGAGAAGTTTCTGTCTTCGGGGCTGGTTGAGACACTAAAATAGTTTTCACTTTCATAAATTTTTCTCTTTATGTAGTTGTTGTTTTATAAAGAATCAATAGCGGTGCTATTTCAAGTGTGCAAAAGTACAAAATAAAATAAAATAACTTACTTATAACAATGCTTTTGTTGTTAAATAATATTAAAAAAGCTCTGAAAATAAACAATATAATGAAGAAAGTAAGTAGAAAACGAGTGCCGTGAACACTGTACTTATACAAAATAATTACCGGTAATAGCCATATACTCAATGTAAATAAATAGCCGTATTTCACATGTAAGAAATAATTGATGCTTCTTTTAATTCCTAATGTATTAACAATAATTATATCTAAACAATACCTAACTATCAGATAACAAAAAATTACGCTAAGGATACTGAGGAAACTAACAAAATTATGCGTGCTTATTATAGATGTATCTAATATCGAATAAAAAAACAAAGAAAGTATTACAGAGCAAAACGTAAATAAGATAAAATTAAAAGGTGTAAAAAGAGAAATGGGTTCTTCTGCTTTTTTTTGAAAAAAACCTGGAACAAAGAATGCTGATGAGTAGCTTGAGAACTCCTCTGCTTTTATAAGCTTAAGAATCGCAAGCAATACAATAGCAAATATAATTACTAGAGTAAACCAACTATCATGATTGTTAATAAGTTCAATTGCTTGCAAAATAGATAATTTTTAGAGCTTTTAATTAACACAAATTTAGTAATAAATTAGTGTATCTTTGCCCTTATTTAGATGAAAAGTTATGATCTCAGATACTGTAGTTATTATTCCTACATATAATGAAATGGAAAATATCGAAGCTATTATTAGAGCTACATTTGACCAAGAAAAGGAGTTTGATGTACTCGTAGTTGATGATAACTCTCCTGATGGAACTGCATTAATTATAGAAAAACTCCAGGAAGAGTATGCAGGTAAATTACACCTAGAAAAGAGAGAAGGAAAAAAAGGATTAGGAACTGCTTATATTCATGGTTTTAAATGGGCATTGTCTAGAGGATATGATTATATCATTGAAATGGATGCTGATTTTTCGCATAACCCTAAAGATTTGATTCGTTTGTACCAAGCTTGTGCGATAGAGGGTGCTGATGTATCAGTAGGCTCTCGTTATTCAATAGGGGTAAATGTGGTGAATTGGCCTATGTCAAGAGTACTATTATCGTATTTTGCCTCAAAATATGTTCGTTTTATTACAGGAATTCATGTCAATGATACAACGGCTGGTTTTGTTTGTTGGAAACGAAAAGTGCTAGAAACTATAAAGCTTGATAAGGTTAAATTTGTAGGATATGCATTTCAAATAGAAATGAAATACAAAGCGTGGAGACACAAATTCAAAATAAATGAAGTGTCAGTGATTTTTACTGACAGAACAAAAGGAGAATCCAAAATGAATGGCGGCATTGTTTATGAAGCCTTTTTTGGAGTTATAAAAATGAGATTAAACGGATTGCCCAAATAATATGTTATCGTACTTAATAAAAAACGCAAAGGTCGTTAATGAAAATAAGGTTTTTAAGAGTGATGTTTTAATTGAAGGAGCATACATCAAACAAATGGCCACCAATATTGAAGCTGAAAATGCTATCGTTATTGATGCCGAAGGTAAATATTTGATACCTGGTATGATTGATGACCAAGTACACTTCAGAGAACCTGGATTAACACATAAAGCAACTATAGCTACTGAGAGTAAGGCTGCAGTAGCAGGAGGAATTACCTCCTTCATTGAAATGCCCAATACAGTTCCGCAAGCAACAACACAAGAGTTGCTAGAAGAAAAGTTTGAGGTCGCAAGAAAGACGTCGTATGCAAACTATTCTTTTATGTTTGGAGGAACCAATGACAACTTAGAAGAATTGTTAAAAACAGATCCTAAAAATGTAGCAGGAATTAAATTGTTTTTAGGTTCTTCCACAGGAAATATGTTGGTAGATAATGAAGAGGTTCTAGAGAGAATATTTTCTTCAACCAAGTTGTTGATTTCAGTACATTGTGAAGACGAAGAAACCATTCGAAAAAACACGGAAGAGTTCAAAGCAACATATGGTGATGATATTCCTGTAAAATACCATCCAATTATACGAAGTGAAGAAGCCTGTTATTTGTCTTCTTCAAAAGCTATTGAACTAGCAATGAAAACAGGAGCCCGCTTGCATATTTTTCACCTGTCTACTGAAAAAGAAACACATTTGTTTAGAAATGACATCCCACTAGAAGAGAAACAAATAACGGCGGAGGTATGCGTGCATCACTTGTGGTTTACAAATGCCGATTATGATGTAAAAGGAACGCATATAAAATGGAATCCAGCTGTTAAAGAGCAAAAAGATAGAGATGGTTTATGGAAAGCGTTATTAGATGATAGAATAGATATTATTGCTACAGATCATGCACCACATACATTAGAAGAAAAAGATAATGTATACACTAAAGCACCAAGTGGAGGTCCTTTAGTACAACATGCGGTAGTTGCCATTTTAGAAAAGGTAAAAGAAGGTGTATTATCTATTGAAAAAGCCGTTGAAAAAATGTGCCATAATCCAGCGAAAATTTTCAAAATAAACAAGAGAGGGTTTATAAAAGAAGGTTTTTTTGCAGATGTGGTGTTAGTTGACCCTACTGATTCATGGACCGTAGAGAAAGAGAATATTTTATATAAATGCGGTTGGTCTCCTTTTGAAAAGGAAAAATTTTCTAGTAAGATTACACACACTTTTATAAATGGGAATTTAATGTATAAGGATGGCGTGTTTAATGAAGAAATAAAAGGGAAACGCTTAGTATTTAATAGATCATGAACAAATTTTCATACGTCTTTATCCTAGTTTTTATGATTTCTTGTACAAGTAATACCATCTATAAGAAGCCTAAAAATTTAATACCTAAAGATTCTATGGTGAACTTATTAACAGATATGTATTTGGCAACATCAGCCAAAAACAATAAAAATAAGTTCTTAAAAATGGAGTCTAATTATATGACGCTAGTATATGAGAAATATAAAATAGATACGACCAGATTTCATGTGAGTAATAAGTATTATACTTCAAGAGTAGATGAATATTCTGAAATGCTTATAACCGTAAAAAAGAATATCGATAGCTTACACAAAATATACGCAGAACAAAAACGTATTAAGGATTCTTTAGACAAGCCAAAGCCGATGTTATTAAAAGCCCCTAATCAGAGAAGTTTAGATTTAGGCAAAGTGAAATCGGAGAAGAAGTTGTTGGAGTCAAAGAGGTAATCTTTACAAATTTCTTGAACAACTGCATCAATAGGCGCAAAGCTAAAGTCTAGAGCTGTTATGATTTTGTCAGATGAGTAGTACGATGTACTATGGGACGATTTAGCGGAATGCTTTGTTAAAAGAGGTGTTTTTCTAGCGATTTTAGTAATGACCCAATCTAATCTCCAAAAAATAGCGGTTGCTATTTTTCCAATTCTTATAGAAGGCGGTTTTTTATCAAAACTATTAGCGATATTAAAAAGAATGTTTTTGAATGATTTGTTTTCAGAAACTAAAATGAAACGTTCGTTTTTAATCCTAGAATTAGTAAGTTGAATCATCGCATTAACCACATCTTTTACACTTACAAACCCTGTAACACCCTCTGTGTAAAATTTAAATCCGTTGTATATTTGGGTAAATAATTTCCCTGAACCTTCATTCCAAAAACCACTTCCTAAAATCACCCCTGGGTTTACAATGACAACCTCTATTCCTTCTTGACTGGCTCGCCAAACTTCCATTTCTGCACCATATTTTGTAATGGCGTAACCATGACTTTCTCCTACATCAACCCATTCATCTTCTTCATTTATGGGAGCGCCGTTTATAGAGTCACCTACAGCAGCAATAGAACTTACAAAACATAGCTTCTTAATAGTGTGATGAATACAAAAGTTAACAATGTTGGCAGTGCCGTCAATATTGATTCTTCTCATTTTTTTATAATCTCTCGGATCAAAAGAGATCAGTGCTGCACAGTGATAAACTTGGGTAATTGGATGTGAAAACACCACATCAAGAGAGGGGATATCCGTAATATCAGCCTGAATCCATGTGATTTTTTTTAATAAAGGCTTCCCTTCTTTTGTGTAGTATGAAAATACTTTTTCAACATTTTTTATGCGGTTTTTGGTTCTATAAGTAGCTAAAATACGATCATTTGTAAGTGTCAAATGATACAAAAGATGCGAACCCACTAAACCTGTTCCTCCAGTAACTAAAATCATAGAACGAAAATAGAATTTTTTTATCTTATAAATGTATCTTTGTGGCTTTAAAACACAAAGATATGACTAAGAATTTAGTTAACGAATTACGTTGGCGTGGAATGATTCACGATATAATGCCAGGAACTGAAGAGCAATTGCAGAAAGAAATGACAGTTGCGTATATTGGTTTTGATCCAACATCTGATTCATTACATATTGGTAGTTTAGTGCCAATTATTTTATTGGTGCATATAGAGAAAGCAGGGCATAAGCCAATTGCTTTAGTTGGTGGAGCGACAGGAATGATTGGAGATCCCTCAGGAAAATCTGATGAGCGAAATTTGTTAAATGAAGAGGCCTTAGCTAACAATGTAGCAGGAATAAAAAGAACCTTAGGTCGTTTTTTAGACTTCGATAACGGACAGGTGAATTCACCAATTTTGGTGAATAATTATGATTGGATGAAGGATTTCTCGTTTATCGATTTTGCTAGAGATGTAGGTAAGAGGATCACAGTGAACTATATGATGGCAAAAGATTCTGTAAAGAAACGTATTTCTGCAGAATCAGGAGGTGGTATGAGTTTTACAGAGTTTACTTATCAGTTAATTCAAGGATACGATTTTTACCATTTATTCAAAGCATATAATTGTAAACTACAAATGGGAGGTTCTGATCAATGGGGGAATATCACCACAGGTACTGAATTGGTAAGAAGAATGAATGTAGGTGAAGAAGCAAAAGCCTTTGCAGCAACATGCCCATTAATCACCAAAGCAGACGGCTCTAAGTTTGGTAAATCAGAAGGTGGGAATGTTTGGTTGGATACCGCTAAAACATCGGTTTATAAGTTTTATCAATTTTGGCTAAATACTTCTGATGAAGATGCCGAGAAATATATTAAAATTTTCACCTTTTTAGATAAAGAAACAATTGATTCGTTAATAGAAGAGCATAAAGAAGCACCACATCAAAGAGTTTTGCAGAAAAAATTAGCAGAAGAGGTAACTATTTTTGTACACTCGAAAGAAGAATTAGAAAAAGCAATAGCGGCATCAAATATTTTGTTTGGAAAATCAACAGCCGAAGATTTAAAAAGTTTAGATGAGCAAACATTTTTAGATGTATTTGATGGTGTTCCGCAGGCTGAAGTTTCATCGTTAGATATAGAAGAAGGGCTAGATATGATTGGAGCTTTAGCGGCTAAAACAGGTTTTTTAAAATCTAATGGTGATGCGCGTAGAGCTTTAAAAGAAAATTCAATTGCCGTAAATAAGGAAAAAGTCAAAGAAGATTTTAAAATCACGGCAAATAATTTGATAGCAAATAAATATGTTTTACTACAAAGAGGAAGGAAAAATTACTTCTTGTTAAAAGTAGAATAAGAAATTAAGAAACAGCTTTTAAGTCAAAAGTTAAAGGGCATCGCTTACAGTTGATGCCTTTTTTTTGGTATTTATTACAGCATTTACTTTTAGGCTTTATGCAGTTAGAACTACATGTAGATTCACAAACGGCGCTTTTTTGCACTGTTTTCATTGAAACAACAGACGTAACTTTTTTAGTATCAGTATAAAAAACAATCATGCTTTTTTCTAAAAATTCTGTGCAAATATAAGTTATTAAGAATAAATAAAAATAAAAAATCAAAAAAATGTTTTGTCTGATCAAGAGAGCTCGTTATTTTTGTATCATGTAAAGGCACTTCGGTTTGTTAAAAACAACAACAGTTTATCTTTTTGTATTTCTATACTTAGTTGCTATGTTAAGACCTGTAGCACCCTATGTAGAGTATGCCATTAACTACGATTACATTTCTAAAGTCTTGTGTATAAATAAAGACAAACCAGAAATGAGCTGTAAGGGGAAGTGTCAGTTAATGAAAGAACTGGAAAGACAGCAAGAAAACGATTACAAATCGCTACAAATATCCATGGAAGAATATCCAATAGGTTTTGTAAATATTCTACATCTGGAAAATAATGAGAACTTGACTTTAGCGCAAAGCAGCCAATTTTTCTATACATCAAACTACGGCTACCAATTCAACCAAGAAGTATTTCATCCGCCTACTGTTTCATTGTTATATATACCATATATGATTTGAAATCATACCGTTTTAAGGTTGCATTTTTTCTATTCCTATTCCGTTTTGGGTTAAAACTTCAATCGATCTGGCTGTAGAGCAAAATGATAATTTTTCTCTATAGAAATCAAGCATAGTATTAGTTAATAGTTTCTTTTATAATACAGTAGCGAAAGGAAAGAGCTTGTGTTATGGTGATTTGAATTCATAATGGTATTACATATAAAACTTGCTTGCATATCATTAAAGTTAATGATACGTACGTTATTCGCTATCCTAATTTGTATGTAGAAATTATGATACATGACAATGATCATCATTTTTTTTATAATAAAGAGGTGACTTTTATTGTGATCACAACCATTGCAAATTGGGTAAATTCTAAACAAAAAATGAATGAAGATATTATAGAAATCAGCTGTTATTAGTAGGAATAAGTTGGTTTTCTATGGTGTGTCAACAATATAAAACAATGAAAAAATCATATGTAATAGTAGTAATTGTCGTTTTATTTATGGCGATTACTACAACCGCACAAACTACGTTTAATGGTAAGGTGGTTAATCAGGAAAATGTACCGTTAATAGATGCTACAATTAGTTCAACACTAGATATGAATAAGGGAACGATGTCAGATTCGTACGGAAATTTCACCATACAACTTGAAACCAATGAAGTAACAGTATCCATGATTGGTTATCAAACCAAAAAGGTGCTTTTAAAATCTACAATTAGCATCATAGTGTTAGATCAAGCAACAGAGAGTCTTGAGGAAGTTGTTATTTCAGCAAGTAGAGAAATCCAAAAAAGACAAGAAGTCCCTGCTTCAATAGGTTTGCTTACAGCGTCTCAAATAAAAGAAACCAACGCTTTTGGGATAGAACAATTAGTAAATCAGATTTCAGGTGTATTGATGAGTACCTCTAAAGCCGCTAGTAATGAGCAGCATTTTATGGCAACCCGATCACCAATATCAACAAAATCACTATTCCTATATCTTGAAGATGGAATACCGATAAGACCTGTAGCCGTTTTTAATCATAATGCACTTTTAGAAATGAATACTACCGTATTCAACAGAGTTGAGCTTGTAAAAGGACCTGCCTCTAGTATTTATGGTAGCGAAGCGATTGGGGGAAGCTTCAATTTTATAACTAAGGACCCGAGTACAAAATTTGGAGGTTCATTAGGGTTTCAAATCAATGACCTAGGTTTAACAAGGTATGAATTAGAAACTTCTACAACAACAAATGAAAAATACGGGTTCTATATCGGAACACATCATGTAAAAAGGAACAATGGCCCAGTTGAACATTCGAACTACGAAAAAACTGCGGTCTCTTTTAAGAATGTAAATGATTTCTCTCCCAATTTGAGATGGACAAATAATATTACCTACATAGATTACCGTTCTGATATGTCTGGATCAATTTCGGAACAGAATTATTTTGATGCAAGTTATAAGAGTGACCAAACATTTACAGAACGCGAAGCTATAGCATTCCGATTTCGTTCAACGTTGGATAAAACTTGGAATGATAACCATAAAACATCGTTTAATGTTGTGTTCAGAAATAATGAAATGAATCAAATACCTTCCTATCGAATTAAACAGAACAGAGTCAATGGAGTGCTCGATGGAACTGGTAATGGAGAAATAAATTCAAATAAGTTTAAGAGTTATGTAGGCTTGGTTCAGCATAAAATCGATTTGAATTTTTCAAAAGCTAGATTGGTTGTTGGTACTACTGCTGATTTTACACCTCAGAACTACAAGGCAGAGGAAATTGATGTCGTGGTAAATCCAGATACCGCTAAGAATACGAATTATACGCTGAGAAACGGAGACTATATTTTAAATTATCAAGCAGACATTTTTAATTATGCTGGGTACGCTCAATTTGAAATAACACCTTTAGATAAAGTTACGTTAACCGGAGCGATTCGTTATGATGGATTTACTTATGATTACGATAACTTAGATGAAGGTAATTCAGGAGTTATTGATACAAAGGTTACATATACAAACTGGGCTCCGAAACTTGGGGTAAACCTAAACATCAGCAGAAATACAGGGGTATATTCAAACTATGCTAAGGGGTTTACACCTCCTCAAATTGCAACCTTGTTTAGAAATGGAAAAAATGCTACAGGGAGTGCTTTCTCTTTACAACCAGCAACATTCCATAACTACGAAATAGGAGGATATTTTATGATGCCGTCAAAATTAAAAATTGATCTGGCTGTATATCAATTGGACGGAATAGACCGATTGATTTCCATAAGAGATGATTGGGGTAATTTTATTCAAAAAAATGCGGGGAAAACCCGATCTAAAGGAATTGAGCTAGGTATTGCATATACCATGAATGATAAAACAGATATTCGCTATAGTGGGAGTTATGCATCGCACAAATACCTTTCTTTTTTTGATAATAATATTGATTATTCCAATACTGAGATGCAAACGGCCCCTAATTACATCGCTACTACTTCGGTTAATTATAGGCCCATTGAAAGCTTATTACTAACCTTAGAACATGAACAAGTTGGTGTATACAATACAAGTTTTGAGGGGCAGGCAGCCACTGGTGTTGATGATATGGGAAGTACTATTCTTGGTACGTCTGTATACAAGGGGCATAATGTGTTTAATCTTAAGGCTAGCTATACCTTTAGAAAAGTCGAATTATGGGGGCAAGCGCTTAATGTTTTTAACGAAATATATGCGGTAAGAGCTTCCTATAATAAATGGAGCAAACAAAACACTTATACTATTGGAAACCCCTTGGCATTTCATTTTGGTATGCACTATACTTTTTAATGATGCTGAATAAATTTTAAAGAATGAAAAATAAAAAATTAAACCAATGGTTGTGGAAATGGCATTTTATTGCTGGATTGGTATCACTCCCTTTTGTACTGATATTATCAATAACAGGAGCTATTTATTTGTTTAACCCAACAGTAGAAAAACAAGCGAAAGACACACTGCAAAGTATACAAAATGGAAGCGTTGCTATGTCGTATCAAGATCAATGGGAAATCGCAAAACTACAAATGCATGGGCTGCCTAAAACCATGGTGCTGTCAAATGATGATGATAAGTGCACAGAATTTTCATCAGGTAAGTTTAGTCATAAGAAATCAGTGTTTATCAATCCTTATACGGGGACTGTTACAGGAACATTTACTCCAAAAGATACATGGATGTATACGGTGAGGAAGCTACACGGTGAATTATTAGGAGGAAAGGTGGGGACAAAAATCGTTGAATTGGTTGCGTGTTGGATGGTAGTACTCATTCTAACAGGCCTGTATATTTGGTGGCCATCTCAGGGAGGGATAAAAGGGGTTTTTACTATCCGATTAAAAGAAGGAAGAAGATTTTTTTTTAGAGACTTACATGCAGTAATAGGATTTTGGATGTCAGGATTATTACTATTAACACTGGCAGGAGGATTGCCATGGACGGATGTTTTTGGGAGTGGGTTTACATGGTTACAAAAAGTATCTCATACAGGGTATCCAAAAACCTGGAATGGTAGTGGTTTAAGTTCTGGTGTTGGTAAAACCCCGTTAACTCTCGATGAAATGGTGGAGATAGCAAGGGAACAACATTTGGTTGGCATTATTAATATTGACTTGCCGCAATCACTCCAAAGTACTTTTAGTGTTTTTAATGAAACGTTCAATTTAAAGGCACAAAAGAAAATACATTTTGATCAATATTCAGGAAAACTTATCAAAACGCATAGTTGGAGTGATATTGGGATATTGATGAAGGCAAGGCTTTGGTTAATGGCATTTCATCAAGGACAGTTTGGTGGTTGGAATTGGTGGTTAATGTTTGGGGTTGCTATCCTGTTAATGTTTATGAGTATTGGAGCCATTATTTCGTATTTTCTTCGAAAGCCAAAAGGAAAGCTGGGGCTACCCAGAGTTGCTAAAAACTTTACATTGGGTAGGGTAGTAATTGTCGTATTAGCAGTGCTTGGTATCATACTACCACTCTTTGGAATGAGCCTACTAGTGTTGTTGTTTTATGAGTTGTTAACATCAAAGCAGGTGAAAGTTTTAGAGAACAAATCTTTGTAAATCGTATTACACAACCATTTCCTTGCAGTCATGCTTGTGTTTTATACCGATGATTAGTTGAAATCATTTTTTAATTTCGTTTCGTTGAATAAAAGGTTCCAACTAATCATCGGTAATTAATACCATTTGAATTTACCGTAATAAAACGTCTTTTTTCCTTGCTGATTTTTATTCGATGATTTCTTTTTTTAATTTGATAATCTCGGTAAGTTTTTGCATTTCTTTTTTAACTCCTTTTCTAATTACAATAAAAAGGATGATGCCAATTACTACATACGAAATGTCCATTAACACGACATTCCAAAATTCCAGATACAAACTGAATTCAGGTGTAATCATATAAAAACCAATAGTATATAATCCAATAATTATAGGAGCGATTATCGTGTGAATTGTTTTTCTAAATTGATGAAAATGGATAGTATTTTCCGCTGTTTTTAAAGTGTTATCAAGGTTGTTTATTTGTTTGGCTTTATAAATACTAATTATTTCGATGAAAATTCTAAACATCAAACCAAAAATCATGAATCCTGCACCTATTCTACTTAACATTTCTTTTACCGGGGCAACATAATAAAAGAATAGAGAAATGGCTATAAGCGTGAATAATAATGTGGTAATAGTGCCATAATAGAAAACGTAATTTTCTTTTTCTTTTCTCTTTATTTTAATATAAAAACGATCAAAGTCTATAGCAGAAAGATCAAGATGTTTTTTGCTGTTTTCCCAGTTATTTTGCAGTTCTTTAAAATCGCTACTCATTTGTGTTGTTTTTTAAAATTGTTTCAAGACGTTTTTTTATTCTATGGATTTTAACTCTTACGTTGGTAGGTTTTATCCCAATAACTTCTGATATACTATCATAATCTTGGTTTTCTAGAACCATCATAATGATTAATCTATCTATTTTTTTTAATTCTCCAATGGCTTTGTATAGTTTGGAGACATTGTGATTTATAGTTTTTTCAGGCGCTATAATAGATGTTTGATTTTCTATGTCTAATGTTGAAATTGTTCTTTCTTTTTTATCTTTTTTTACATGTTGTAAACAGGTATTTACCGTTATTCTGTAAATCCAAGTTTTGTATGATGAGGCTCCTCTAAATTTATCTAAGTTTTTCCATACACTCATAAAAACTTCTTGAGACAAATCATTGGCAATATCTTTATCTCCTTTAACAAATCCCAAACACATTTGTAAAACCATAGGGTGGTGTTGGCGATAAATTGTTTCAAAAGGTTCGTTATTACTTTTTTTCATTGATCAAAAATTCGTTTACAGTTTTATAAAGCCACTCTGGTTGATCAAACATTAAGAAGTGTTTACTGTTAGATGACATTATTATGGTTTTGTTCGATAAGTTTGTATATTGATTTTCATAGTTTTCTTTTGCTTTTTGTACATCAGGAAAAGATGCACCTAATATTAAAGTTTCACATTGCACCTTACCTAAAATATTTCTTAAGTCGAGTTTTAATAAATCGGTATATCCATAAACCCAAGTTTTTCTGTCGGCTTCTAGAATCCAATTTGTTAGAACCTCTTTTTTATTGGTGTTGAACGTCATGTTCGAAGCCATCCTAACGGCCATATTTCTAAATTGTTGTTCGTTCATGTTAAGCATTTGTTTATTGTATGGGCTATCATAATATAAACTTTCTGCAGGGATATTGGGCATCATTACTTCACGCATACAAGGTAATGCGTCCAGTATAATTATTTTTGAAATATTATTAGGTAATTCAGATGCAATATCAACCGCTAAATTTCCACCCATACTATGACCAATAATAATGACATCAGTCATATTATTGTTTTCTATATATTTAATTATTGAGTTTTTGATACTTGAATACCAAGGCATTTTTATGGGGTTGTTTCCATTAAAACCTGCATATGAAATAAGATAAGATTTTCTTTCTATCGCTAAGTTTTCAACAGTTTCTTTCCAGATAGAACCAGGCGTTGTAAACCCGGGAAGGAAGAAAATAGGTTTTCCCTGTCCAACGGTTTCTATGATAAAAGGTTTAGGCGCTGTTGTTTTGGATAGATTTGCATCTCTATGTACCCCGAAACTATTAGTGGTGTTTATGGTAATAGCTAGTAGGATTGTAATTAATTTGGTCATAATACTATTGTTTTTTTGGTATCTGTGTTCTTTTGATTAAAAAACATAGTATTTGTTACACTTTTAAATATTTTTTTTGAATTTATACCATCCGAAGCGTGTAAATGTAAAATTATTGATAAATCAAGATTAGCTATTTTTTCGATGTCTTGATATTAATTGCTGTATGTTTCTATCAGTTCAGGCAATTTATCATTTAAAAATATCATTTGTTGTTCAATCCCGTTTGGAGTGTCATGGTTATGTGTTGCAACAATACTTAATTCTTTACTCGGAATCAGAATTATAAACTGCCCACCATAGCCCATTCCGTAATCAATAGAAATCCCTTTATGTTCAGATTTGTACCAACAGAACCCATGTTTGGAACTTCTTAGTCCCCATTGAGTTTCATGTTTTTCTTTTTTGTCAAATAATTTTTTAATCCATTTGGCTGAAACTATTGTTGTGTCGTTCCAACTTCCATTATTTTCTAATAGTTGACCTATTTTCATTAAATCAATTGGTTTCATTTTGAGTCCAAGGCCGCTACCATCATAGAATCCTTTATTTCTTTTTTGCCAATCAAGAGTATTAATATTTAAATGATCGAACAAAAACTTCTTTGCAAAATCTAATGTTGTTTTACCCGTTGCTTTACTTATGATTACTGAAAGTAAATGAGTTGCTCCAGAATTGTAGTTGTATTTTTCACCTGGGTTATTCTCCAAATCCTTTTTTAAAACATATAAAATAGGGTCTTTACTTGCTAACCAAGCTTCGTGCTCTAAATACCCTTTCCATGAAAGCCCAGAAGTTTGATTTAAAAGATGTTTAATTGTTATCTGGCGCTTTGTTACATCTACCAAATTTTTAAATTCATTAGGAAAGTAAGTTATTATTGGTTCGTCTACATTTTTAAGATACCCTTTGTCAATGGCCATTCCTACAAGAACACTCATAATTCCTTTTGTTAATGATTGAACATTACATAAACTATCTTTTGTTTTGTTGTTATAGTATTGCTCAAATACAAGTTGTCCTTTTTTAGAAACCAAGGTAGAAAAAATGTAGTTTTCTGTTGGTGTTATTTCTTCAGAAAATAGTATATTTTTTGATTCCTGTTTTTTGATTTCTCTACAGGATATAGCTGCCAATAGTAAGGCTGTCAATAAAATATGAAGTTTGTTTTCAGTGATCACTAAAGTTTTGTTTTATACAGTTTTTAAGGTGGATATGTAAGCTTAGTTGGGTTGTTTTTCAATCTATGGGGTATTAGCTAAAGCGATAAGGCCTTGTTTAGGGTGTTTTTAAATTTGTGTTTGTCATCTATATATAAGGCTAAAACTCTAAATTTTTTCTTTATTCCATAAAGCCCAACCAATGTATTTTCTTCCTTCAATCGAATAATAATATTATGACTTTCCAATTCTCCCAAAAATGATAATTTTCGTGTTTGCTTGTTCAGTTCAATATCTTTAGAAGAAATTTCTATGCTATCAATTATAGCCAAGTCAATAGTTGTTTCGTTCATAACCCCATATCGAAGATGCAATTTGTTTCCCTCGATAGCTATGGGTCTTTGGTACATTGATTTTAAGAAGCCTAGAATCTGAATTCCAGAATAGATACTTAAAAAAGTTAGGATCCAAGCTGCTATACTACTCCATTTTAGGAGTAAAAAGTGTAAAGTAACTGTTTCTATAGCAATCATAAATATAATAGCAATTAGCAATGTAATTGTTCCGCTGTCTTTATGGTATGAAAACTCGTTTTCTTTTAATTTTCTTCTTTTCCAATTGATAAACCCATAATAGAATACTGCAATTTCCGTCACTATAGGAATTACAGCACTTTTAGGGAGTATTTCATAACATGTACTTTTCAACGTGGTGAAAAAATCAAACGAATTGTTTTTTTGCGATTTGTAGCGTTTTATTACTTTCCTAACGTTGTATATCACGAATGATAGAATGGATACTTCAACAATGGGAAACACCCATGTTTTAAAAAGGTTCAGGTAATATTGATTTTCAATAGGAAGTATCAATGAACATATTACCATGCCAAAAATCATGAAAGGAACAACCGTTGTTTTTGGAATACTTGTTTTTCTTATTAATAAAAAATATACAAGAGGTACAGTTAGTAATAAATCAAATGTGATTCCGGTTGACAAACTATTTGGGTGTAAAGGATAAAGGGATGATTTAGAGATAACAACCATCAATCCAATTATGAGAAGTGGTATTCCAAAGATGACTATATTCTTTGGAAGGTTTAATGTTTTGTTCATTGGGTTTGTTTTAATACACTGTTATGTGTGTTGTAAGCTTTGCTTAATTACAATTTCTTAGTATACCATCTGATCTTAATTTTGACTATGATTGTTTATGGTAAACGTCTATCTGTAGGTAAAACACAATCATGACTTCGAGGAAATAATGGAGTAATTTCACCTAAGAACCGGTATAAATATACAAAATTTATGCAATTGAAAAAGGGGTGTGCCAATGTGTGGTTTTTTGTTTTCAACATAAAATATAGTAGATCACATGCTTGGGTATTACCCAATGTTTGTTATTGCATTTTTTATTTTTTCAATCCAATTTTTGTCAGTCGGTTCAACAATAATTGCTTTAAAGTTAAATTTTTTACTCTCAATGGCAACACCTTTTAAATCGTCAATATGTACATCAAAATCAAATGCTGGCGGAAACTTTGAAGAGTTAATATTTAGAAATTTTAAAGCCTTTCTGTTTTCTTTTTCGTTTATAATATGGCTTACTTTTATTCCATAATATTTTAAAGTCCGTCTTATTTTCTTTTACTGCGAAAGGATGTAGTGTAAATATGAATTTTGTGTCCTTGGTTCTGCAGATGAGAAATCAATTCACGTGTTCCTTTTTCTTATTTCCGCAATTCCGAATAGTTTAGCAATTTTACTTCTGTTTATTATCAAGTTCTTGTCCGTTAGGAATTAATGTGCTGTCAAGATCAAAACTAAAACTCCTTTTATTGTGTTTTATATCTCAAATATATCAGCTTGAAATCTAAAAGAACACTCCGAACTTATGGGAGCATAAACGATGCTTTTTGCCGTTTAGAAGTTTAAATTGAAACTTTTTATATGAAAATTAATGTAAGGAGTCTTAAATTTGGAGACAAATCATAACCATAATTCATAGAAACGCAGAATCATGAAAAATTTAATCATACCAGTTATTGTATCTGTCTTAACTCTTTTATTTTCAAATAAAGTAACAGCACAAAAGTTTTCTGGTTTAGACAAAAGCCCAATGGATGCAGCTTCTTATCCGTCCAGTTATAGAGTGTCGGATAAAACAGTGAAAGTGATATATAGTCGCCCTAAATTAAGAAATAGAAGTGTTGCTAAGTTGGCGCCAGCAGGAAAGGTTTGGAGAACAGGAGCTAATGAAGCGGTAGAAATAACGTTTTATAAAGATGTAATTTTTGGAGACAAGGAAGTGAAAGCGGGATCGTATTCTTTGTTTACGATACCAGGCGAAAAAGAATGGACTATAATTTTAAGTAGTGCAATAAATGTATGGGGAGCGTATTTTTATAAAGAAAGTGAAGATGTTGTTCGTGTACCAGGGACTGTTTCAAAACTGAACAACACATTAGAGGCATTTTCAATTACTTTCGATGGTGAAGATGATTACTTTAATATGTATTTAGGTTGGGGCACCGTAATGGTTACTGTTCCTATAAAAAATGGTTAATAGAAATATTTTTTTGTCATAGAGCAAACACAAGAAAAATATTGAAATTTTCAATAAAAAAGAAACTGTAGACGGCGTATTATGTATTATAGCTTCATTAGGGGGGCAAAATCATAACGCTAATAAGTCGTTAGTTGCTATTGCATAACGGGCTTTTACTTAAAGAAACTCTTCGTTTTTGCGTAACTATGTGACCTATGAGAAATAATGGGGTCTTATTATTGTGATTCAAAGCTAATTAGCATTTATAAAATTTACCAACTATTTCTGGTTTATTATAAACAGTTTAAATGAAACATAAAGTAAATCTCGACCAATAAAATAGAGATCCCTAAAAAGAAACATTTAGACTATTTTTTCAAAGCCTATTTGCCCGATAATTGAAGAAAAGTTTCACAATAAATTGTGAATTGAAAAGATTCGAGCTTCACAAATACGCGCACTTTGTAGTTTTTATTTATAAAAGTAAGGTGTATACCATAGAAAGAGAACCTTGGTATTTCAAGGAAACCCACAAAGTATCTTGTAAAATGGTTGTGAACTTCTTGTTAGACGCATAAAGCCCGAGGTGCCTTCTTTAAAACAGCACATCTTTTTAGTAAAGATTGCTCATTGTTTAGGAATAATGAGTTTAAAATTGATCCTAAAAAGCGCATTTTTTTAGTTGTGATATCAAAAATCTGCAGACAACGGTATTAACCATACTTTTTTGTTACCCCCCTTTTTTAAGATTAACTAGTTTAAGCCTGCATGTCTTCTAATGGAAACCCCTTATTGCCTTTTAAGGGTATTTAGGTATCTAAATATTGAAAAAAACCCTAAAGTATTGATTAAGTAGATGATTGTTTTAATAATTTTAAAGCTAGGTCGTTCTAGTTTTAATTTTATGGATAGGGAAACTGAGTAGTTAATTGTAGGGTTTATACTGAGTGTAATCCCAGTGAAACTGCCCGTTGTGTTAATTTGAACATAGTTGTAGATTGCAATATGTTAATACTATAACATATAATAGGTAGTAGGTTTTGTTATAGTATGACTGTTTAAAAGGTTCTAGTAGTAGAGAGCCTTTTTTCTTTTTTTTCTAGTTAGATAGTACTAGTGCAATTTTGCTTTTTTGTGAATTTGTGAGAATTTTAAAACTTTAGTTTAGTGCTAAGAATATGTTGTCGATTTGATTTGTAACGTTTTATTTCAATTTTCTTCTCAATAGTTTGCTTTCTATATAGTAATAAAAGATAACAACTAGCACAAGTGCATATTCTCATAAGGTAATAATTATAAAAAAAATGAGAATCGTTGTACTTGAACCTAGTTTCTACCAATAATTTAAACAAAGAGTTTCATCAACTGTTAGCAATTTTTGAAACTGATATCACTATAAATTACACGAATCAATAATTTGATTTATAAATTATGTAGCTTATAGTTGTATAAGGTGTTTGTATGTAAGCGCCTTTTAGTTAAGTGTTTGTGTGCCTATTGATAAATAGAATAACGTTAACTGAAATGAAAACTTTTTAATTATGACCAATACATTTTCTCTCCCGATCCAAAAATTTGCAATGCTTCAGAAAGATCTTGCATCAAAAATTGTTCAGTTTGATAATCCGACGCAGAATAACGTGGATAATTTACTGTTAGAAGAACAAATAGACGCTGTACAGTTAATCTATTTGTCTGGTTATTATGTAATGGATAGCGTACATAGTAATGCTTTTTTATCAATTAATACCGTAAATTATAAGTTTGAAGTAATGGTAAAACATAGAGTCTTTACTATTATGGTACCCATTGTTACTATAGCATTATCGATGGATGGTAAAACCTCGAAGGAATATTCTTTTGATGAAGTAGCATCTTTTGATGGAGGCAACCTCGTTATTAAAGGTGTGCTAGATGTAAACTTTTCTCGAAGCTATAATATAGGAAAAGTAGTATCCTTTTCAGGAATGGTATTTGAGAATGGCAAAGAAACCTTCGTTACTGGAGCTACGTATTTCAATTCAGTGCCCTTACGAACATTTATTGGAAAATATAGAGAACTTATGGGGGTATCGGTTGGTAAAGAGATTTTATCAATTACAGATGCATCAATTCAATTTGATTTTGGTGCGGGATTAAAAGAAGTTGTTGAGTATTTATATGCTCCTGCGACACATGTACTTGAGTTTTACAAACCCAATACCTCGCAAAAATATGTGCTAATGCTAGGTAATGCCGGAAAAACCGGACTCACGTGTAGTATCTTAAACGGAACGAATACTAGCTTTGCGGTAACAATTCCATAAAAACCACCATTTTGATACAATCATTTAAATTACAAATGTGATACGTTATAATTTATTTTTGCTTAAATGCAATACGAAGGTTGCATTGAAGCCAAAATGAAAATTGCCATCATGAAAATTAAAGTTATTTTGTGTTTGTGTAATAAACGCATCTTCCACAAAATTTCTTGCATTAGTAATTTGGAACTGGAGAAGTAAATGACTCAACTCCCAATTTACACCAATCAGAAAAGGATTATATGTCGAAACGGATTTTACAGGATTGAATACTTGATAATATTCAGAAACAATAGAAACATGGCCGCCAACTTTATATCGTGCTCCAATTCCTAAGGCATATTGGCTTTTAGGCTGTTCCTCGAATATACTTTTCGTTCGATGTATGTAGGTGGGGCTCAGCTGTCCTGAGAATTTCGTAGTGAACTTTTTAGCGATTAATAGTTGACTTGTAAAGCTATAAATATTCGTGTTAATGGTGTTTGTATTATACAAATCATTATACGTCTTTTTTTTGTTTCTGTAAGAGGTACCCTGAAATAGAGTCATGCTTATAGGTGCTTTCGTACTGTTTTTTTGTTGCCTTAAAATCGTATATTTGAAGAAAGCATCAGAGATTTTGTCAAAGTTGGTATAGCCAACTCCAAATGTCAAATTATTAGTAATGGCATAGTCAAGACCAAACCGAGAACTTATCTCATCGGCCAAAAAACGTTGAGTAGTTCCTTCTTCATGGTTCCAAAACCTATTAAATACAGAAATCTCTAAGGCACCTTGGTTTCGTGTTTCTATTGAATGCCCCAAACCTATTCGGGTGGTTTTAAAAGTGGCTATTTCATATACGGCTTCTTTTGGAAATTCTTTTTCTAGTTGATCTAATAAATTCTGAGCATTTATAGCAAAAGAAAAAACAACTACTATTGAGGTAAGAATATGTTTAATTTTCTTCATCATATGGAAGGTATTGGAAATTAATTTTTATAGAGACAACCTCGGCAATATTATTAGATAAAATAGGAGGGATTTTAATGTCAAAGTCTTTAACGGTAATCTTAAACTCTCCAGAAACATGATATCCTTCACTAGTTTTTTCAATGGTTGTTTTGATAATTGTCTTTTTAGAAATCCCACGAATTGTCATAACTCCCTTAATCATTTTGGTTTGAGGGGTAGTTGCTGCAGGATCAAAATCGTCTATGAAGCCTTCAAACGTTGCTTTTGGAAAGATATCGGATTCCATATAGCTCTCGTTGAAATGCTCATGCATCAAGTCTTTTTTAAACACAAAGGCTCTCATTAGCATACTCACAGCTATTTCTTTTTTTTCAATATCAAGAATACTTAATACCTGATTGTTTTTAGCTTCAATATTTTCAACAGAGGCGTACGAGAAAAAGGTTATTTGGCCTTGTCTGGCAATAAATTGTTTTGGAGACGTATCACGTTTGGTAAAGAAAGATACGAGAATTAATAGTAGATATAGTTTATTCATTAGCTTTAATAGTGTCTATGTAACAGTTTAGTAGAATAACATCTTTTAAAAAACCTTTGCATTCTCCTGTTACATATAACATTTGATGGGTTTCTAGGTAGGTTAGTTTATGTAATTGACTGTCATTAATATCGCAAATAATTCCTGAATTAGGGGTGTTTCCCTCAAGAATTATAGTATTTCGGTCATTTAAATACGTTATTTCTTTAATGAATCCAGATACTTCGATTATTTTATCGGTAAACATAATATTTGCTTTTACTTCATTGTTTAAATAAGTGTTTACCAACTCAAACGATGTCACTTTTAATTCAGGGTAATAGTTTTCTGAGTATCTATCTTTAATGAATAGCGATTGATAAAAATAGTACCCAATGAAAAGAATCAATAGAGAAAAAACAAAAAATAACAGTAGCCTCTTTTTACTCATTGGGGTATGCTGAATTGATATTCAAAGAAAATGAATTATATGATATTTTCCGAACAAATTTGAGTGAAAAGGGGGAATTATTGCTTGAGGAGGAAAAAAGAAGCTGTTAAAGACCAAATAATACTAGTTATTGTTTGAATTTACTGTAAAAGAAAATGAATATTTTTTCTTTATATAAGACAGCAAAATCAATAATAGCAGTAGCTATGATTTCTTTTTATATTAAAATAGAAAGGGAAAAAGGACGTTTTATAACGGTACATACAAATGGAAAATGATATAATAGTATTATATTTCGATTTTTAACTTTAACAATGAGAAAAGACAAGTTATATTTTTTAACAATAGTATCCATATCCGTTGTTTTTTTAGTCATATCTGTAATCGCCTCTTCATACTTTATAAGGGTTAGTGCAAACCAATTAATTGAAGTTCAGGTAGAATCTAGTAAAAGAGAAGCAAACGAGTTGGCAGAGTTAATTGATTTTCAATTAATCAATAAATTGGATAGAAACACGGTTTTAGAAAATCTTCAAAGTACCATATCTAAAACTAATTCGGATAGCTGGTTTATATCGATTTTTGACTGGTCAGGTAAAAAGGTTTGTCATCCCGATATTACGAAATTAGGACAACAGATAAACTCTAACCCCAATTTATTATCGTCATTAAAAGAAAAAAACAACTCAGACAATTTATACGACGTATTAGTATCTAATTCTAAAGGTCAAAGTTTTAACAAATTTAGGTCTGAAGTTATCCATATTGCCCCCATTCGAAGCTCAGATCTTATAGTTGCAGCCAATGTCAATATCAATAGCATTCACGAACAAATGAAACAACTGAAACGAAACTTCTATATGATTTTTCTTATTATGGGGGTCTTAGTGATCGTTTTGTCTTCTTTTGCAGTGAGAATTATTGGCAGTCGATATGAAAAACATCTAGAACTTAAAAACTCTGATCTAGCATCTGAAGTTATTAATTTGTCAAAATTGAATATCGATTTGATTTCGTACAAGCAAAAGGTGGAACAAAAAGGAAGTGAGAATCAATTAGAAGCCTCAGAAATAAACAAAAAACGTATTCTTACCTATATGAGAAATGAACTAGTGCCTGTTTTAATACATGATATTGCGTATGTATATACAGAAAACACCATAACTTATGTGGTTTGTTTCGATGGGAAAAAATCCACATCTAACGCTAGCTTAGATGACATGTATGCAGGTTTTGATACAACATTGTTTTTCAGAGCTAATAGACAGTTTATTATTAGTATAGCTGCTATTGATAAAATTATACGGTATGGAAATAGACAACTAAAAATCGTATTACACGCGAATACACCAGAAGAAATAATTATTAGTAAAAACAAAGCTGCTGAATTTAAACAGTGGTTAAATATGTAGAGAACATCTTTTTTCTAGATAATTTGATTAACCCTGAGAAATCAAAAACGCTTTTATGTTTTTTTGAATAAAATTTCCATATTGAAAAATAAACATGTGTATATAGTTAATTAATGGTGGATTCAAATGATACCATGTTTGACGTAGTCTTGATTTTTTCAACGCTATTTTTTCCTTTTTAAAGCCTATTTATCCCCTTTTAATAAATTAAATTAGTATAAACTAGGAGTTAGTGGGTTATTTGCTGGAGTAATTTTAAAAACGAACTCACATGAAAAAATCCACTCACTCCATCATTTACTTTTTATTTATGTTGACTTTAACCCTTATCGTTAGTTGTAACGATTCAGAAGAGCAGTTGCCTTTGGACCCAACTATTCATGATAAAATTGACTTGCTAGAAAAAGATCAATGGCTTCTTAAAGGTTTTGAAGATAGGGTAATGTTTGCGTTTAACTCAGGTAAACGCTTTACCACTTATGGTATTTCCGGTGTGTTTGATGAAGCAAATACGGGTAATGTAGGACACGAATACTATCCTACAGGAGAGCTTTTAACAATTGATATGAATTTTGGTCAGATTGTAGATTATGAAGTAGAATTTAAGTGTGATAATAACATTGTAGAATTTAGTGTTAATGGAGAAGTCCGAGAAACGTTGCTTAAAAGGGGAGGTAACTTTTCGGAATGTTTGGATTAAGAATGATTAGTGTACTGACTACTACTCTTCTTTTGGGTTGGGATAAATTGTAACCAATTTTTCTCAACCCTTATTCTTGTGACTTTTCCACAACAGTTTTTGCAGAGCATCACACCTAAATACTATCGGTTACAAACGTTTCAAGGCCTATTCATTTATAAATAGTTAGGTTTTTGAAGACTAATTTTATTATGTTGTTATAATTGAGGTATGTAAAACTTTTATAATCCTGAAATTACCGTAAATTTGCATCCTTTAAAACAAGAAGTTACAGATGCAATACAATCATCAAGAGATAGAAAAAAAGTGGCAAGAATATTGGGCTAAAAACCAAACATTTAAAGCTAGTAACGATGCTGATATGCCGAAATACTATGTGTTAGATATGTTTCCTTATCCATCAGGAGCAGGGTTACACGTTGGGCATCCATTAGGGTATATTGCCAGTGATATTTATGCGCGTTATAAACGTCATAAGGGATTTAATGTATTGCACCCGCAAGGATATGATAGCTTTGGTTTGCCTGCCGAACAATATGCTATTCAAACAGGGCAACACCCAGCGGTTACTACTGAAACGAATATTAAAACATATCGTGGACAATTGGATAAAATCGGATTTTCATTTGATTGGTCACGCGAAGTACGTACTTCAGAACCAGCGTACTATAAATGGACACAATGGATTTTTATTCAGTTGTTCAATTCTTGGTATAATAAAGATACTGATAAGGCAGAAGATATTTCAATCTTAATCACAAAATTTGAAGAAGAAGGAAATACAGGAGTAAATGCAGTTTGTGATGAGGGTATTATGTCGTTTTCAGCAGAGGATTGGAAGCTTTTTTCTGAGCAAAAGCAACAAGAAATTCTGTTGCAATATCGTCTTACATATTTATCGGATACAGAGGTAAACTGGTGTCCAGATTTAGGAACTGTATTAGCTAATGATGAGATTGTTAATGGCGTTTCAGAACGAGGAGGGCATCCAGTAGTCCGAAAGAAAATGACCCAATGGTCTATGAGAATTACCGCTTATGGACAACGATTGTTGGATGGTTTAGCAAAAATTGACTGGCCTCAGCCTTTAAAAGATAGTCAAACGAATTGGATCGGCAGATCTCAAGGAGCAATGGTAGCGTTTCAGGTGGAGAATCATGACGCTTCTATTGAGGTGTTTACAACACGTCCTGATACTATTTATGGTGTAAGTTTTATGACGTTAGCTCCTGAACACGATTTGGTTGCTCAAATTACTACCGATGAACAACGTGCTTTGGTAGAGGCTTATGTTGAAACTACAGCAAAGCGTTCTGAACGCGATAGAATGGCAGATGTAAAAACAATTTCTGGAGTATTTACAGGAGCCTATGCAGTTCACCCATTTTCAGGGAAACAAATTCCTATATGGATTGGAGATTACGTGCTGGCTAGTTATGGTACGGGAGCTGTTATGGCAGTACCTTGTGGTGATCAGCGAGATTATGATTTTGCAAAGCACTTTGGGTTAGAGATTCCAAATATTTTTGAAGGAGTAGATATCTCAGAAGAAGCATTTGCCGATAAAGACAAAACAATCATTGCGAATTCTGATTTGCTCAATGGATTAGCCTATAAAAAAGCGATGAAAACCATTATCTACGAAATGGAACAACGTGGAATTGGATATGGAAAGATAAATTATCGTTTGCGCGATGCAGTATTTAGCCGCCAACGTTATTGGGGAGAGCCATTTCCAGTATATTACAAAAATGGAATGCCTCAAATGATCGATACGCAACAGTTACCAATTGTGCTGCCAGAAGTAGAAAAATACTTACCTACCGAAGATGGAAAACCACCATTAGGAAACGCTGAGGTGTGGGCTTGGGATACCATAAACAATCAAGTTGTTGAAAATTCAAGAATAGATAATAAAAATGTATTCCCATTAGAGTTAAATACGATGCCAGGATGGGCAGGAAGTTCTTGGTATTTTAATAGATACATGGATGCAACCAATGAAGGTGAGTTTGTAAGTAAAGAAGCGGTTAATTATTGGAGAGATGTTGACTTGTATATTGGTGGATCCGAACATGCAACGGGGCATTTGTTGTATGCACGCTTTTGGCAGAAATTTTTGTTTGATAAAGGATTTTTACCAGTTGATGAATTTGCTAAAAAACTCATTAATCAGGGAATGATTTTAGGAACTTCTGCCATTGTGTACAGAGTTTCTGGAACCAATACATATGTGTCTTCAGGTCTTAAAGAAAATTATAAAACAGAGGCACTTCATGTCGATGTGAAGTTGATCAATTCGTCTGATGAGCTAGATCTTGAAGCATTGAAAAACTGGCAACCTCAGTTCGCTGAGGCTGAATTTGTGCTAGAAGAGGGTAAATATATTGTAGGAAGAGAGGTGGAAAAAATGTCTAAACGTTGGTTTAATGTGGTCAACCCAGATGATATATGTTCAGCATATGGAGCAGATAGTTTGCGTTTATTTGAGATGTTCTTAGGCCCACTAGAACAGTTTAAACCTTGGAAGACTTCGGGGATATCAGGGGTGTACTCATTCTTAAAGAAATTATGGAAGTTGTATGTGGGTGAAAACGGAATGAATGTTTCCGATGTAGCACCAACCAAAGAAAATTTAAAAACACTACATAAAACCATTAAAAAAGTAGAAGAAGATATAGAGAATTTCTCGTTCAACACGTCGGTTTCAACATTTATGATTGCTGTAAATGAATTAACCGCGCAAAAATGTAATAGCAGAGCTATTTTAGAACCATTATTAGTCTTGGTGTCTTCTTATGCACCGCATATTGCAGAAGAGTTATGGAACCAATTAGGACATAACGAATCTATATCGACTGTTTCATTTCCTAAATTTGAAGAGAAGTATTTGGTAGAATCTGAAAAAGAGTATCCTATCTCGTTTAATGGGAAAATGCGATTTAAACTCAATTTACCATTGGATATGAGCAAGGAAGATATTGAAAAAACGGTAATGGCTCACGAAAAAACACAACAACAACTGCAAGGACGTAGCCCGAAAAAGGTAATTATTGTACCGGGTAAGATTGTTAATATTGTGGGCTAATTAAGGGTTTATAACTATTACAAAACAGAGGCATTGCAAACAGTAATGCCTCTGTTTTGTAATACTATCTGATGTTGATTTATCGACTACTATTGTTATGGTAAATGCCGATCTATAGGTGATACAATTTTGACATTGAATTTTTTCTATTACTGTACTGTTAGAAAACACAAGCATGCCTTTAAGGAAATGGTTGTGTAACGTTACCTAAGAATCGGTATAATACTATGCTTAATTTTTATTAAAAATATAGCATCATTTTATTTTACAGTAGTTTCATCAAAGATTGTATAATATTGGTTTAGCGTTGAATCTTCGTTTCTCAGAGCTATAATAAAGAGGTGTTAAAGTGGAGTTATTCTAGCGTAGTTTGCTTATGATGCTTATGAGAAGCCTCTTTCTTGGAGGGTTTTAAAAAGTAAATATAAAGAAACAAGGAGTGGTTTGGGTACAATAGCTTTAAACTATCAATTTAAAGTATTGGTAACTAGATCTAAAATATATTTTTCTTGAATATTTCTACATAAAAACAACAGCATTTCATTAATTAATGAATACATAGTGTATTTGCTAAACTTTTATTAATTTACACGCAAAACATATAACTTTAGTGAATATTTTATCCTGTAACAAAAATGCGCCCAATGCTCGTTATTTTTCTTCGGTAAACGAGATACCCCATGAAATATTTGACGAGTTGCAGTGTGCAACCAACTTTTATTTTAACCCTAAATATTTAGAGGCCTTAGAAAAAAATAACCCGCAAATACAGTTCGCATATATAATTTTATTAGACGATAATCAGAAAGTTGTTGGTTTTACAACAATCCAAATAGTTGATTTTTATTGGGGTAGTGTTCAGAGTGATATGCAATCAGCCATTGAATGGCTGCGATGTATGGGAAGGAAACTAAGAATTCTTTCTCCTGAAAAGCCCTTTAAAATACTTACCTGTGGAAACACTTTTGTGTCAGGAGAGCATGGTATTTTTATTCATCCAGCTCAAGACAAAAGAAAGGTGTTGAAACAATTTGTGAAAGCACTCTCGTATTTTGTAACTAGCAACTCACTCTTGAAAAATGGGATAGATGCTTTTATGATAAAAGATTTTATAGAAGAATCGCTGTTTATCACTAATGATTTGCACGACGAAGGTTTTTATTCGATTACAGTAGATCCTAATATGTTTTTTCAAATAGATAGTGAATGGAATGAGTTTAATGACTATTTGGCTTCAATGAAAACGAAATTTCGAGTTAAAGCAAAAAGGGCACTCATGAAAAGTGCCGATTTACAAGTCAAAGAAGTCACTAACGACAGTATGGAAGAGCTGTTACCTCAGATGACGAGTTTGTATAAAACAGTGTCTAATAACGCTAGTTTTAATTTAGGGGATTTCAATCTAGCAACCTATAAGACCCTTAAAGAAAATTTGAAAGAGAGTTACTTTGTTAAAGGATATTGGTTAGAAGACACCTTGGTTGGGTTTTCATCAGGAATTATAAATCAACATTCATTAGATGCCCATTTTGTAGGTATTAATTATGATTTAAATAAAGAATATGCTATCTATCAGCGTATGCTTTACGATTACATATCTCTTGGAATCTCCAAGAAATTAACAACCATAAATTTTGGAAGAACGGCAAGTGAAATTAAAAGTTCTATTGGGGCAACTCCACAAGAAATGACCATCTACATACGGCATAAGAAAACAATACCAAATAAAATTTTAAAGTTGTTTTTAAACAAAATTAAACCAACCCCATTTAAACAAAAACACCCGTTTAAAAACAAACAATAATTTAAAAGTAGCAAACGATCATGAAGGATACGCAAGAATTATTAAAAGTTCTAATATTGGATGATATTGGAAACGGCAACTTTAACGGAATCAGTAAAGACATTGGAAGTCCTAATGTTTTTGGTGGACAAGTACTGGCGCAATCGTTAAATGCGGCCTATAGAACGGTTCCGGAAGAACGTATATTACATTCATTACATTCTTATTTTTTAGAACCAGGAAATTTAGAAATCCCCATTACGTATAATGTTCAAACAATACGTGATGGGGGTAGTTTTTCAACAAGGCGTGTTACCGCCTATCAAGGTGAAAAAACGATTTTTATACTGGCTTGTTCATTTCATAAAAAAGAAGAAGGGCATGAACACCAAATACCCATAAAGAAGGATATAAAGCAGCCTGAAGAATTGTTAAGTTGGACGGATATGTTAGATCAATTTGGTGGGTTTTTGCCAAAAAAGATGAAAGCTTTTTTAAGTATAGTCCGACCTATAGAGTTTAAACCGGTTCAAGTAGTAAACCCCTTTGATAACGAAGACCTACCACCGATTGTTGATGTGTGGTTTAGGTTAAAGGGTCATAGCAATGATTTAGCTTTAGCGGTTAAACAACAGATTTTAACCTATATTTCGGATTATAATATTTTAACAGCTTGTTTATATCCCAATGCAAGTAAAGCTCATTTTGGCAATACTCAAATGGCGAGTTTAGATCATTCTATGTGGTTTTATCGTGATTTTGATTTTGACGACTGGATGTTGTTTTCTGTAGAAAGCCCAAATTCTTTTGGAGCTCGTGGTTTTGCTTGTGGAAATATTTTTACAAGAGATGGCAAACTAGTAGCTTCCGTGGCTCAAGAAGGATTGATGAGGCCAGAAAGAAAATAAAAAAGAGGTTGCTTTTTAGCAACCTCTTTTTTATTTATTGTTTCTTAACTAATACTATTTTTTCCAGTTGCTTCGCTACAAGTTGTTTGTAGAAATCTTTTAGGTTCGGGTAATGCGTTGGAGTTACAATGCTTTTGTTTATCTGTAAAATGGAAATTAATTTGATTTTACCATTCTTATGAGATATTTGATATTTGAACACCCCTATGTTTTCTGGTAATTCAATGGCCAGTGTACTTGGTGCAGATGCTACCGTATAGTTCTCAGGAATACTTATCGATATGATATTTTTGTCGAGCTGAGGATAGACGAAATCTACAGGGAAATTACGTTCATTTGATTTAAAAACATTTTCTTTTTCTGTAAGAAAAAATAAGGGTGTAAAGTATAGTTTACCGTTGAGCTCTTCAATAAAGTCATCTCCGTCAAATTTAAAAGATCGTACGATGTTTTTTGAAAGATTCTTTGAATTACTAGTTTTAAAAATGTCAACTTCTATATGGTAGTTTTCTTCCAGTTTAGTAATAACATCTTCTTCCTTTTTTACGTTGTTTTTCATTCTGTAATACATAGCATTATGTCCGCTATAAGAAGTTCTTAGCATCCCGTTAATAGAAAGATCGTCATTCATCTTAATATGTAACGTATTGCTTTGTATTGCGTGTTTGGTAGGTGTTAAACTAACCCAGTTAGAGGTTTTACTGTCTAAAAGTTCTCTTCCGTTCCAATTTAAACATCGGCTAGGAAGTATATTGGGAATTGCATATTTTTCAGTCGCATCTAGAAGCATGTATGATTGATCTGGAAAATTAACTTTACAAATAACATAATTAAATCCGTTGTTTGTTGGAAACATAGGTATTCCATTTGATTTAGTACTCACCAGAACAGGGTTTGCATTTAAGCCTGCAGTACGTAACATCGTTGTTAGAATCAGGTTAATTTCAGCTACATTTCCTGTGCCTTCTTTGTAAGCTTTTTTTACGCCTTTTTCTACCCATTTACTGCGGTATTCGTTCCATTTTACCTTGTTTTTAACAAAATTAAATATGGAAGATAGTTTTTCTAAGTCATTTTTAGCATCTTTAGTAATAGTTGCTAAATCATCTTTAAAATAGCGTTGTTTTTCTAACTGACCACCAAAATCAGAAGATGCATATATGCGTTTGCAAATAGCTTCCCAAGAAGTAGCGTGATTTTGATACATGGCATTAGGAAATCTTGTACCAGAGAGCTCAAAATCAATACCTCCTCGATAGTTGTTAATATTACCCGCATAAGGTTCGTCATCTTTTAATGCAGGAATATTGGTGTCATTAAAAGAATAGGTTTTAGTTGAATAGGAGTGGCTATTTTGATGGAAAGTTGTACTTGTCTGGTTAGAACTACTAACTCTTTGTTTTGTGGTGTAATCGAAGGATTCACTAGAAGAACTCTCTTTTAGTGGAACATTGTAATAACCTTTAGACCTCTTGTTAAAAATAAAATACTCAGGAATTTTAACTTGATAATCTAACTTGTCAACTGGAATCCCATATTGGAAATTCAATGTTTTAATGCTCCAATAAGGAGAGGTGTTTTTGTATTTCAAGTCAATAATAGATCCTTCTTTTAAATTTGGGAAGGCAATTTTTTTCTGAGTTCTATACTTGTTTAATTTTTCGTCAAAAATATCTTTCTTCGATAATTTTTGTTTGTTGATTTTGCCGTCAATAAGGGTAAAAGTATAGCCTTTTAAACCAGATACTTTTTCTCTTTCACCCGATTCGGGCGTATAGTAAGTTATCTGTTTATTGGCATATTCAAACCCCTCCTTGGTATATATTTTTATGCGATCGTGATATTCTGTTACAAGGACAAAACCTTTATTAGTATCGTATTCGAAATACGTTTTTCTTTTCTTGTATAGATAAGCAGCGTCTGCTGTTGAGTCAATGGGATGTATTTTTTCTTCTAACTCTTTTTTAGCAATTTTACCGAATTTTATTTCTTGTGCGTATGTAAGGGCCCCCAGAAAAAAAATGAGGATGATGATTAGTTTTTTCATGTTTTTTTATAGTTTATTTAACTCAATTCTTTGGTTGTCGTATTTGGCAATTGTTTTCATAAATTTTCTATAAGGTTTGTAATCTTCTTTCGGGTAAACACCTTCAACTAAAGAAAACTCTCTTGTATACCTAAGGGTGGTATTGTTAATTTTTTCAATAGCCATTTTATAATGCCCAAATTTATTGGTGATCTCCTTGGCTTCTGGTACTTTGTTTAAAGCGAAGCCTGGGGGTAGTTGCAAGGTATACGTGTCTTCATCAGTGAAACTT
This sequence comes from Tenacibaculum profundicola, assembly GCF_057220795.1. Lineage (NCBI taxonomy): Bacteria > Pseudomonadati > Bacteroidota > Flavobacteriia > Flavobacteriales > Flavobacteriaceae > Tenacibaculum > Tenacibaculum profundicola. The sequence goes on from NZ_CM170137.1 coordinate 3,001,644, forward strand.
CGATATATTTTTAAGGGTCTTTTTCTAGTTCTATACCTTTTAGGGATATTGGTAAATCTATTTAATATATTTACTTTAACTAAGTAATTATCTGTGTTTACAGTGGCGAAATCAGCAATGGCTAGTTCAATGTTTTCGGTAAATTCTATTTTGTCTTTATCATTCTTTAGGTCAACTTTAATAAGCTCTAAATTGTTATTATAATCCCAAACGCTCGACTTATAGTGTTTTTCCAATTCTTTCTGAGTGTAGTCTTCGATAAAGAATTTATGATTGTATTGAATACCGTATGATTTTCTGTTCAAGGTGACTGCTACATCGCCGTTTTCTTTTAATTGAATATCGGCATTAATGGTTTGTAAACTATTGTTTTTATAGCTTGGCGTTCTTTTTAAAACCCCGCCTTCTGGGGTCACAACAAGCACATCTCTATCATCAGTAAAATCACCTAAAAATCCAAAGGGCATGGTTTGACTGGTACATTCTAACCAAATATCTTCACCATCATTTGGTACATTTAAAATGACATGGTTTCCTTCTATTTTCGGAAAACTATAGTTCATGTTTTCTTTTTGACTTCCTGCAAATAGCTCAGTAAAGTAGGAATCAACTCCTACTACTTTTAATAAGGCTCTTGTGTAATTGGTAAGGCCTTTACAATCACCATAACCAACCTTATCAACATAGCTAGCTTTCATAGGACGTAAACCACCTATACCTATACTTACATTTATATATCTAGTTTTATTCTGAACAAATTCATATACTACTTTGATTTTTTCTTTTGGGTCATTAATTCCTTTTGTTAAGGTTAATATTTTTGATTTAGTAGATTCCGATATTTTATCAATATCTTTATAAAATGTATTATATTCCCATATACCTAATTCTTCCCAGTTTTTTGCAGCGCCTTTAACACCTTTGTAAGCAAATAAATTTAAAGCAATTGATAAGTTAGGAGTAAATTCACTAAAACGAATGGTATTGCTTTCATGTTTAATTGCAGGTTGATTTGTTAATTTATATGTTAAACCTGAGTCAATTGTAGATTTTTCTACGGTATATCCTTCAAAACCGTGTTCTCTTTTTCTCAACGCAATATTGGAAGGGTTCAGTATTGTGTAAACACTTTTTTCTACAGCGACATTATACCCTTCAATTGGAAACCAAGAAGGTATAAAGGCCGTGGATGTATTTTTGCGTTCCGATTCAAAGACAATAGTATATGGATAACCTGTAGGGGTGTAGTCTAAATATTTTACCCTAGCATCAGAATATAATGTACCTCCACTAACAGCACTTACATCTTCAAAGTCGTTTTTAGAATATTTTTTGATTTTTTTACCGAAGGAATTAAAAACAACAGCGGATAATTTGGTTATTTTCGTGTCTTCATTATAGTGTTGATAGGCATTGACATGTGTTTTACCTAGCTCATTTAGCACCGTTACAATTCTTTTTTCTTTAATGATAAGTTTATCAGTAGCTCCTATTTCAATTGTTCTTTCAGAAGATCGTATGACAGCGTTTGCCTTGTCTTTTAACTCATCAGGAATAAAAAGCGCTGATACGTCAAGATCTTGCGAAAAGATAATTTTAGGTAATAGGAAAATAATTACTAAAATAAGCGGTGTTAAATTTTTCATGCAGTTTTTAGATTAAATAGCCGTGCAAAAGTATGAAAAATTGAGGGAATAAAAAAACAAGGTATTTATGGAGAAGTATTGGAGTCCGTTTTTCAAGAAGTGTTACCCTTGACGTACAAAAAAGCCTCTTGTGTGAGGCTTTTATATTGATTTTCAGGTGATTTTTCTCAATCATACCGTCTCTTAAGTTATGCCAGTTATTGTTTGAATTTACGGTAAATTCAAATGGTAAATGGCATTACACAACCATTTCCTTGCAGTCATGCTTGCGTGTTACCTAAAGAGCAGCATTTACCATAAATGATTACGGTCGGTAAATTAACATCAGAATTGAGTTAATTAATAGGGCTACTTTTTAGTTGTGATATATACCCGTTGTGAGTTGTCCTTGGTTTTTTTGACAAAAATACTGGCAATATGTTTAGAATCTATAGTCGTCAGTTGTTTTTTAGTAATTAAGGTGTTATCTAAAAAATAGCTTGTTTTCGTGTTTTCATTCCCTAGTGTTGATGAACTATGATGTTTAGTTATTAAACTACTGATCTTTCCTTCCTTGCTTGGCGGTGGGGGAATAACTGATACTTCTCCTTGTTTAATGACCTTGTTGCTGTGCGGTGGCGGTGGAATAACCGAAGTTTCTCCTTCTTTAATGATTTTCTTGCTTGGTGGTGGTGGAGGGATCATTGAACGCTCTTCTTTTTTGTGAGTCATACTATGCGGAGGAGGCGGAGGAAGAAGACGTTTTTCCTCTGCGGTTAGTTCCGAAATGTTTTTAGTAGTTTTTATGCCATTTTCAGAAGTATAGGTTACCTCAGTGCTCTCGTGCTTACTGCTACTAGAACTTAAATCTGTATTGGGCACTTTTTTTACATGAACCGTTTGATGGTTTTGTTTCTTTTGAGCCTCAACTCTTTGCGCAAACAGAAACGTAAACGCCATAAGTAACGGAAGTACGGCTAGTTTTTTTAGTAGTATTTTTGTTTTCGAACTTTTACAAGTCATCATAAGTAATCGTTTTTTTGTTAATGAATAATAATTAAAATTACTGGCCAAGTAATAATCGTTGTTCCAAGAGGTTTTATTTAGTAGTAAATATTGATACTCAGAAATATTTTTATGTAAACTAATCACTTTGTTATCGGCTAAGAATTCGTGATTAAGTTGTGTGTATTTTTTTAATAAATAGAATAGGGGGTTGAACCAAAATAGCACTAGTATAAATTCAATGAATAGAATGTCTAGTGTATGTTTTTGTGTGGCGTGCGTGAGTTCATGCGTAAATAACTCTTCTTCTATTTTCTGAAGCTTAAATTCGTTCTTATTTATAAAGATATAATTCCAGAAGGTATAAGGGCTTATGCTATCTGTGACCAAAATAAGAGTTGCGTTTTGGTAATGGATTTGGTCATTATTTTTGATCTTTTTTAGAATAGATAAAAGGTTTTTGCCAAATCGAATGAGTAAAATACTCGAAACTAACAATGAAAACACAATAAGGTACTGAACGTAATTTGTTGGGGTTTCAATGAGATATACTTCTTGAGATAATACTAGGTTTTCATTTCTGAAAAGAGTAATATCAGCGCTTGGTAAAGAGTTTGTATAGATGGTATGGAAAGGAATTAGGAAGGCAAATAGAGTGCTTCCTAATAGATAAAATCTATTAAACTGATACATTTTTTCACGAACTAAAAAGTAACGATAAAAAAGTAAGAATAGGGCTAAACAAGTTGAAGATTTGAGTAAATAAATAATCATTTTTTTTGTGCTTCTATTTGGGTGTCAATCAATTCTTTTAATTCTTCTAATTCAGAAATAGACAATTTTGTTTTTGATGTAAAGAAGGAAGCGAATTGGCTCGCAGAATTGTTAAAGAAATTTTTAATTAAACCATTAACGTGCTTTGAAAAATAGTCTGATTTCTGTACTAATGGAAAGTATTCTCGTGACTTACCAAAGAGCTTATAATCTACAAATCCTTTATCGTGCATTCGTTTTAATAAAGTAGCAACGGTTGTGGTTGCAGGTTTAGGTTCAGGAAACGCTTCTAATAAATCTTTCATAAAAGCTTTTTCTAGTTTCCATAAATACTGCATAAGTTGTTCTTCGGTTTTTGATAGTTGCATGGGTGCTTTTGATTTTATTGCTCTACAAATGTAGAGTATTATTTGTGTTCTACAAGTGTAGAGATGTTAAAATTTTGAAAAAATATATATTGTATATTTTTAACTTTCTATAAAAGCTTGGAAATGAAATTTCTTGAACTAATGTTGTAATGTTTCCTGGGACTGTTTTTCGAAAGAAAATTTTGAAAAAAAGCATCGGTGTAAATCATTGAAAACTATGGCTTTAAGAGTAAGATTAAATCGTATTATACAACCATTTCCTTGCAGTGATCCTTGTGTTTTATACCAGTGAAGTAATAGAGAAAAATTCAGCGTTAAAATTGTATCACCTATAGATTGGTGTTTATCACAAATAATTAGGGTAGGTGAATTAACAATAGAAATGGTATAAGACTAGAGAGATATTAAAAAGCCTACAGTTTTGTGAAAATTGTAGGCTTTTATGATGTGATAAGAAATGAAATTTTTATTCAGATAATTCTGTGAAGTATTTATAGAAAAAAGGGATTGTTTCAATTCCTTTTAAGTAATTCCAAACACCAAAGTGTTCATTCGGAGAATGAATAGCGTCAGAATTTAACCCAAATCCCATTAAAATAGTTTTACTTTTTAATTCTTCTTCAAACAAAGCTACAATAGGGATACTTCCGCCACTTCTTTGCGGTATAGGAGTTACGCCAAATGTTTCTTGATATGCTTTGCTAGCTGCTTGATAACCGATGTTATCTATAGGAGTGACATAGCCCTGACCACCATGGTGAGGCGTTACTTTTATACTCACACCAGTAGGAGCTATACTTTCAAAATGGGTTTTAAATAATGTAGTAATTTCTTGCCAATTTTGATTGGGTACTAAACGCATAGATATCTTGGCGTAGGCTTTACTTGCAATAACTGTTTTAGCTCCTTCACCTGTATAACCTCCCCATATACCATTGACGTCTAAGGTAGGCCTAATAGAATTGCGTTCATTGGTAGTGTACCCTTCTTCTCCATATACTTCATCAATATCTAGAGCATCTTTATACTCTTTTAATGAAAATGGTGCTTTTGCCATTTCATCGCGTTCTTCTTTCGATAGTTCTTCTACGGTGTCATAAAAACCGGGAATGGTTATATGGTTGTTCTCATCGTGCAATGAGGCAATCATTTTGGTTAGGATATTAATAGGGTTAGCGACCGCACCGCCATATAACCCTGAGTGTAAATCTCTATTAGGTCCAGTAACTTCTACCTCTACGTAGCTTAAACCTCGTAAACCAGTGGTTATTGAAGGGATATTGTTAGCGATCATTCCTGTGTCTGAGATTAAAATAACATCGTTCGCTAACTTTTCTTTGTTTCTCGGTACAAACCATGCCAAGCTTTCAGACCCTACCTCTTCTTCACCTTCTATCATGAACTTAACATTACAAGGAAGGTTTCCTGTATGCGTCATGTATTCTAATGCTTTTACATGCATGTACATCTGACCTTTGTCATCACAAGCACCTCTTGCAAAAATAGCGCCTTCTGGATGAATATTGGTTTTTTTTATGATGGGCTCAAAAGGAGGAGAGTCCCATAAGTCTATCGGATCAGCAGGTTGTACATCATAATGGCCATACACCAATACGGTTGGTAAATTATGATCGATAATTTTCTCACCATAAACAATTGGGTAACCAGGAGTTTCACAAATTTCTACATTGTCACAGCCCGCTTTTTCTAAACTTTCTTTAATAATGTCGGCGGTATTTAATACGTCTTGGTTATAAGCAGGGTCAGCACTTACTGAAGGAACTTTTAATAAATCTACAAGCTCATCTAAAAAACGTTGTTTGTGCTGAGCTATATATTCTTGGATAGTTTGCATAGAAAAATAATTAAGTAGGCTAAGTTACTTATTTTTCAGGAAATGTATTTTCACAACCTAAAAATAGAAAAGAGTATAGCGTTGCGATAGTCAACAAAAATAAACCTTAAAATGGTGCTGTTTCGAAATTCTAGCATATAATCTATCTCATAATATAGTACATACCAGTTCGAAGTTAGCATAGATAATTATGGTCGGTAAATTAATATCAGAAATGGGATTATAGTAAAGTGCTCTTTTAGAATAGCTTTTTATAATCTGCTAAAATGTGACTCTTTTTTGTTTTTTGTTTCTAACAAGGGAAGTTTTTTTTTAATTTCCAAATATTTAGTTTCCCTTTAAGAGAATTTCTCTTAGATAGCCACGTTTTAATACAAAACGTGGTTTATTTTTTTAAAAAATAGATAATGATTTATTTACTTTTATAGGGTGGATTTGTTTATTTTTGCACCACATTAGTTATCTATTTAAAATTTTTAGAAGGGTTTTAAAATAGAATTAGCGATAAGCTCTCTTCGGAGAGCTTTTTGTTTTTGTAGAGCCTTTATTTTTTATAAAATTGAAGACTCCCAAAAAGGTAGTGTTAAGAAAAAACAATAAATAGTATTAATGTCTTTGTCTTTTGAATATTTTATTTATATTTGCACGCACAATTCGAAAAAGTACGCGGGTGTAGCGGAATTGGTAGACCCGATAGACTTAGGATTTAAGCAAGAAAAAGTTCATAAAAATATATAAATGCGGGTGTGGTGGAATTGGTAGACACGCCAGACTTAGGATCTGGTGCCGAAAGGTGTGGGAGTTCGAGTCTCCCCACCCGTACAAAAAAGCTCTCAAATTTTTGAGAGCTTTTTTCATTTAAAAATGCTTTATTTTTTTTCTTGGGTACAACAATAAAAACTAGACACTTTATGCTTTTTAGTTATTAGGAGAGCTGTCTAGTATGTTGCACATGTTTTTTATTTTTTGACTTCCATTTTTTCAACCCACCAAATAAAAATAACAAGCCAATAGTTAAGGCTATACTAGATTGAATAGTTTCAGATGTTGTAGTTATTCCTTTTGATATAGCGTATGATTGTTCTGCGATTGCACGAAAAAGGTAAATAAATGCAATTGTGAAAATTCCCAATTTTAAACATGGTAATTTTCTAGTTTTACTAGCTGCAAATAGCCCATATATTCCGAAAATAAAGAATATAATTGCTACAATAACTGTTAGTAGGTATGGCAATGTATGATGAATTTTAGAAAGTCCTTGCATTCCTTCTCCTGCACCGGTTTTTTCAAACATTTGTTCTGCCCATAATAATCCAATCATATGAGCAACAGCAATTACGATGTTTAATATTCCGCCTATTTTAAGCATTTTTATCTATTGTATTGAGTCCGATCATTGTAAATATTCCAATAGGAAGAAAAAATATCCATTGAGGTACTAATATCGCATAATAAAAACCAGTTATAATAAATGGTAAGCAGAATAATAAATTTAGATACCCAATTGATTTTATCATTTCAGTATTTGTAGAGTATTTTTTTCCAAATCCGGCTGACAATAAAATGTAGGAAGTCACTAAAAGAATAATGGTAACCATATTCCAAGCACCTACTAGTTGTGAACTTTTTTCTAGGCTTAATGATGTGTCAATCATAGGATTTACGAGGTCTAATTGACCACCAATTAGATGTAGAAATAAGGTTGCCGTATTTAAAATTCCTGCAATTATCCAATAGTTATTTTTTGTCTTCATGTATTAGTATTTTATAAATTGATGTAGTTCGTTTTTCACTTCAACCATATAGTTTACACTTTGGTTTTTGTAGCGAATCATTTCGTGGTAACCGATTAAATATTTGTAGAATAATCTTGATTTTATCAAGGCTTCATTTTCTGTAAACCCTATTTCAATCAAAATATTCTTAGTGTAATCAATTCTTTGGCGATCTATTTTGTCTATTAGCATTTGGATTGCCTGATCTTTAAGAGCATACCTTTTTAGAAAAAAAATGAAATCCAAATTAGGTTCTTTCTTAAATGCTAATTTTATTAATGCATTAAATTTTTCTTTACCTGGGGGATTACTTTCTACCGTTGTAATTATTCTGTCTGTATCCGTAGCAACCCAAAAAGCAATTATTTCGTTTAAAAAATCTTTCTTTGTTTTGAAATACCAGTAAAAACTTGATTTATTTACCTTCAGTTTTAAAGCCATTTTTTCAATGACTATTCCGTTAATTCCATTTTCAGAAAATAACGAATATCCTAGAACTATCCAGTCTTCCTTTTTTGCTATTATTTTTGGCATTATTAGACGTTATCGTTTAATAATGCGAATGTATGGTATAATTTTTAATAAACGGTAACGTCTATAAGGTTTGTTTATAAACAAAAAATGATTTTCAGAACTAGGTCTCGGTTTTTATTTTATAGGCTCCTGAAGAAAAAAAGTAAAGTAAGCGTAGGCTACTATTTCAATATTTCGTATCTAAGTTGTTGTGCATTTGTGCTTTCTCTTTTTGTGATATCCAGTTTGCTACAATCGTAGAAACTTTTGTGGTAGAATTTTTATATAAGTGGTTGCCATCGGTGTAATCAAATAACTCATTTTGAGGAGTCATATCTAAGTAACCGTTTGATGCATATATAGCTTCTGTTATTTTCAAATTAAAATCAGGCATTAATTCTTCTTCAATGTCCATCATACTTTTGTAAATAGGTAATCTCACAAGGTATACATTGCCATATTCTTTTAAGTAATTTACTGTTTTAACCAGATAATTAAGTCTAACTGAAGAGAAATTGGTTTTTGGCAAATGTGTATATCTATATTTTTTTATTTTTTTTGAAACCCTATTTGCAACGGACGCACTATCCATTTTGATATTGCTAATTTCCATCCAACCATCCTTATGTAAGTACATATTTGGATTTTTTTTGTATAAAATATCTGAATATCTACCCGAAAGGTTCTCAAGTAAGTAGGGAATATTTGGGTTAACATCCACAAGCTCTGTTTTGTTTAAACAGAGCTTGTTTTCTCTGAATTTGGTCAAATCATTTGGAGGGTCGCACCAACTAGAGATACTCCAAGGGTCTACTGTAACAATAAATAAACCCCCATTTTTTTTGTTATGTTTTCTCTTTACGCTTTCGTAGTACACTTTACCAAAAGGACTATGAATAATTGTAAAAGAGAAATTATTTAGGTCTTTGTTAAGTATTTTCTTGAATACTTTGGGCTGTAATCCTTGGGCTGCACGAGAAGTGCCTAATATCATATTTTGTTGTTTCGGCGTTGTAAAGCGTATATAAAACGCGTCCGTATAGCCATCTGCACTTGAAAGAATAATCAAAATTATAGCTATTGTAGTAATACTAGTTATTGATAGTTGTAATATAAACTTCTTCATTCTTCTAAAATTGAAAGTAAATAAATTCTTGTTGTTTACCACTAAAGAGAAAGATGATAACTGCAACTAAACAATAAAAAGACCAACGAATATACTTCGGCCATTTTACACCAAGGCTTGCAGTTGCAAATTGCTGATCTCTTCCTTGCCATTCAATTAAAACAAGAAATCCGGTTAATAGAATGGTTGTCAAAGCACTGCGCATATCTTTAAATTTTGGGCTTTCAAAAAGTGACGGGGATAACATCTCTGATATATAACTGAAAGCATGGCTGATATTTTCTGCTCTAAAGAATATCCAAGCAAAGACGGTTAACCCAAACGTTATAAGCATCATCAATAATTCTTTGGCAGTAGGTAAAGGTGTATCTTTTGCTACTATTTCCAAATAATTTCGGTTGTTGTTGGTTAATAAAAGTGGTAAAAAGTAAATAGCATTTAATGCACCCCAAACGATAAAAGTCCAATTTGCACCATGCCAGAATCCGCTTACAATGAAAATTATAAAAGTGTTTCTAACTTTCATTAACGTGCCACCGCGGCTACCTCCTAACGGTATGTATAAATAATCTCTAAACCAAGTTGACAGTGAAATGTGCCAGCGTCTCCAAAACTCCGAGATGTCTCTTGAAAAGTAAGGAAAAGCAAAATTGCGCATTAGATTAAACCCGAAAAGCCTTGAAGTACCAATGGCAATGTCTGAATAACCAGAAAAGTCACCATATATTTGGAAAGTAAAAAACAAAGCTCCTAAGAGTAGCGTGCTACCGTTCATGTCTGCCGAATTGTTAAAGATCTGATTAGCAAACTCTGCACAATTGTCTGCAATGACAATTTTTTTAAACAAACCCCAAAGTATTTGGCGCATACCGATAACTGCTTTTGAATAATCAAAAGTTCGTTTTTTGTAAAATTGAGGTAGTAGATTTGTTGCTCGCTCAATGGGACCTGCCACTAATTGAGGGAAAAAGCTTACAAATGCAGAAAATGCAACGAAGTCTTTCGCTGGTTCAAGTTTTCTTTTGTAAACATCAATTGTATAGCTCAATGTTTGAAACGTGTAGAAACTAATACCAACTGGTAAAATAATATTTAATGTGTTCGCTGTTATTTCCGTTCCAAAAAATGAAAAGGCCGAAATGAAGTTGTCGAGAAAAAAATTATAGTATTTAAAGAAGCCTAAGAAACCAAGATTTACAATGATACTTGTCCATAAAAGGATTTTTCTGTTTACTTGATTATTGTTGTTGTTTAATTTTCGCCCAACAGTATAGTCAACTATTGTACTGAAAATAATCAATATTAAGAATCTCCAGTCCCACCACCCATAGAAGGTATAGCTTGCGACTACAATTAGAAAATTCTGGAGTTTTAAATTTTTGTTTGTCACAAACCAATAGAGAATAAAAACTATCGGTAAAAAAAACGCAAAATCAATTGAGTTAAAAAGCATTTATGATCTAATATTTTATTTGTTCTTTTTTGCAGTATCGCTCTTCTTGCATGAGGTACTGTTTAGTATAAGAAACGTTGCCATCTCGCTAGTTGGTTGTGTTTTTTTACATGGTGTTTGTTGCAAAAGTATTGCTAAAAATACAAATAATTTGTACTATGAGTGGAAAGAAAATCAACTACGAAAAACTTTGTAAGTTTTCAGCCAAGTAATCCAAGACAAAAAATAATTTTTACAGAAATTTATTAGAGGAATGAATATTGCCATTTTACTTTAAACCCTTTTTTCAATTGATCGTATGAAAAGGTCATTGCAAAGCTTTTTCTTAGTTGTTTTTTGATCAATAATGTGGTAACAGGTATTGAGTGGTGTTATTTTTTTTTCATTCCCATAATCATTTCGGTCCCTTGTTCCTTCACTGAAATAATTAATTTGTTTTTTGTTACAGATATTAATTTTTGTTCAGTACTTCCGTTTAAATCATTGGTTGTTAGTATTCTGTTTTTTTTATCGAATTCCCATTTGCCAATATATTTTTGTCCATTTTCCATTCCTTCTTGTTTTCCGTTTTTATGAAATATTACCCAATTCATTTTTTGTATTTCAGTTGGTAAATTTATTTTTTGAATACCCATTTCCATGTATTCAATATGCCATTTTCCAGATGAAATTAAATTTTTTTCATTTTTTTCTTGGGCATTAATTGTTTGAAATGAAGAAATAATTAATAATGTTAGAAGTACAAGTTTTTTCATGTTATTTATTTTATGTTCAATTTTCAACGATAGGTAATGGCTCTTATATGGTGTGTTTTCTTTTCTGATGGGAGCCAATTAATTATAAAAATTACGGGTAGATGTATTTATTTAATTCATTCAAGTTTTTAATTCTGTGATCTGCTTCTTTGGAGTTCTTAATGCCTTCTCTTAGTATCTGAATAGTTTCAATTCCAAGGTTATTTCCAGCCTTTATTTCGGATTTCGGATTGTCTCCTACTACTAGTAGCTCAGAAGCTTTATAATTGTATGTATCCATAATCAGTTTTATTATCTCTTCTTTATTTTTCCATTTTGGGTGAATCGGATCATCTATATAAACTTCTTTGAACCAGTCTCTAATTCCTAAAGAATCAATTTTTAAATTCTGAAACTCTCTAAGTCCAGAGGTAACCAAATAATTTATAGTATTGACTTCCGGAACCAAGTATCCGTCACTATACGTCTTTATCTTGGGAAGGAAATTGATGCGCCTCAAGCTTTGAATAAATAACTTCTTTAATTCTTCATTAAGATGTTTTTCAATGAATGAATGCAGAGAAATTGAGAAGAAGTCATTTTCTAATTCGTCAAAATTATTTTTTGGAATTAGTTCAGACTTTTTCAAAATTTCAAAGGAAGAATGAAAGATACTATTATTTATTGTTTTAGGGTCAAATAGCGTATGATCTAAGTCATATATTATTGCTTTCTTCATTCTTGTGAGTATGTATTACATCATTTCTGATATTAATTTACCGATCCTAATTATTTAGGGAAAATGCCGATCTATAGGTAGCATATAAGCATGACTGCAAGGAAATGGTTATGTAACTTCACTTAAGAATCGGTGTTACAGCGTGATTTTGTAGAAAAACCCCATTTTTTTCATAACTATTCCACATTGGTTAAATATACATTATATTTTTTGTTGTCAAAATTATGGAGACTTAGTTTAATTTACTTCTTAGATCATTCTATTGCATTCATGTAACCGTTCGTGACATTTTTTCTAATTTCTTTTGGTCTACTTCTCAACTTTGTATTGTTAAAAAGTTAAGTCGACAAATTTAAAATGGTAACTAAAAGAAGATATCTGATTGAGTAGCTACTATCTATTCTTTTGATTATCAATGCGGAATCCGAAAAGCAAGAATAGAGTAGGAATATTTATTAAGTTGTTATAGTCAATGAAGATATTCTGTAACAATTTCATTAACATTAAAGAAAAAAAGTATGAGTAAAATTCCAAAACTAATACACAGATTTTGGGCTGGAGGTCCAATACCAAAGAACACATTTGAAGCACTGGTAAAAAGTCTAAAAGTAAAAAAGAAAAATGGTTGGGAAACAATTATATGGACAGACGCTGTATTGAACAAAAAGCTTAAGTTTGACAAAAAGCAATGGAAGTCACTAACGACTTTGGGAGCAGTGATTAAAGATGCATCGATTCTCTGTGATGATTATAACGAAAAGCAAGTAGTTAGTTTAGAGAACAGCCAAATACCATTTTATTCTGATTTTGTTAGATTGAAATACCTTGACCAATTTGGAGGAGTTCATTTAGATTGTGATATAGAGGTACTTCCACAGTTTTATACAGCTGAAGAATATGAATTGAATACAAAGGAGTTGTTTTTCGTGGGAGCCTATACTAGATACGGTGACCAAACTATAGAAACTGATAAAGCTGAGTTAAATAAAGTCACTGAGAATTACTATGATAGTTTAGATGACAACTTAACCTACCAGCAGGTTGAAACAAGCGCGATCTCGCTACCTGGCAAGGACAAACTTTGGGAGGTTAAGAGAAGCTTTTTGAGAAGTCTAGCCGCCAAAAATACAGGTGTTTTAAATTCAATGATTGGAGTGCCTACATTATTTTACTCAACTATTTATCCTGAGGTTGTGGATAAATACTTTGCGTTTGAAATGGCAGGTGAATTCACAGGAATGCAGATAATTAATGATTTGCGTAGATCTAAAAATAATAAGCAAATTAATGATGTACTTGAGATGGTAACTAAAGAAGCTACTCTCCCTAAGGCGGTTGCTGAAATTGTACCTCCATATTTATTTAGTGTGCGTCAATTGTCTGATGCGGCTTTAGATGAATAAACCGTAAAGTTTAGCTACCATTATTTATGTGGTAAGCGCTTTTTAGGTATTTGAAAAGGTGTTAAAAATAGTTTTAGCTGCATTTTTAAGCAAGTAGATATAAAAGAAAACCAGTATTAAATTTTGATGATATTGGTTTTCTAATTAAATATTTCTGAATTGCGTACAACCTGAACCTGCCCAAAAAAACATGTTTTTATAAATACTGTGGATGTATCATATTATAAATTATTTCAGATAATTAAAAATAGGGGTTTGTCAACTTGTGCTTTTTTGTTTTCAATAAAAAATGCGCTTAAAACATAATGGTATTAGTTATTAGCTGTTGATTTTTTGCTGTTCTTAATAAAAGGAGCTTTCACCAATTTCAAATTATAGAGTCTCCAGGGTTATTACTCGCATATGGTTATTATTACTCTTCCTTTTTGGTCTGTAAAATGTCTTCATCTATATTAAGCCCTTGTTTAATAGGTGCAAAATACGCTGCTTTATACCTAATATCTTCGAAAACAAACCCGAGTGCTATTTCATAAATGCTTATTTTTTGTACAATAGTTATTGATTTTCCGTTTATGATAAAAGAACCCTGATATCTTGAAAGAAGAACATTGTAAGTAGGTATGTCGGTATGAGTAAAGAAACCTTCAACGGAAAAAGATTTTTTTGAAACGGCTCGCTTAGAAATAGCTAATACGATCCTAAGTTTGTAAAGTTTTTTTTTATAAAAAAATATAAGAATAGAAAAGGTAGGTTTTTCATCGCCTTCAAACTCACTTAATTGATTTTTTAGGAGACGGTTTGCTTTTTTGTTTGAATTTGACCTAAAACCTGATTACGTTAACTACTGTTTTTATCTTTTTTGTAAGGTTTATTTTTTATCTCGTCTTAGTTATCGATTAAGAACTCTTTGAGGGGATTTCTTTAAAAATTGAGGAGATAAAGACTGTCTTTTATGGCAGTCTTTTCTTATAATTCGTTTTCTTGAACTATCTAGTAAATTGGGCATAAAAAACACCTTGTTTAAGGTGCTTTGTGGGAAATTAAGTTATATGTTTTGTTGGGGTATTACCATAAAGTAAAGTTCTGATATAATGAACCGCCGTATACGAGATCCGTATGTACGGTGGTGTGAGAGGCGCACTCTCTTCTTTAACGAGGAGAGCCGTCTATTCGATTGTAAACTGGCTTTTATTCAATTGTACCCTTAAATGTTTTGGATTCACTATATACTGTGATTCCAAAAAGATTCCACTTTAAAACTCCGTTTGCTATAAATTCCGCTTTTCCATTCAGATTCAAATTCTCTGTGTCAATTGAATTAAATTCCCAATGGTAGCCACTTACGAATCCTGTCAAAAAGCTGTTACTTTCAATCGGAATATATTGGTCTTGCTCAATGGAATATTGTACAAGCATATTTATGTCAAAAGTCCAATTGTCTTCCAACACTACTTGCTTAATTTCTGAGTTATATTCTCTTTTATAATCTTCAGTTATTGATATTCGGTTTGGTTTTTTTTCTGAATTAGAGGCAGAAATTATTTGAACAATTCCAATTCCAATTATAAAAATTGAAACAACCTTAAATTGAGGTTTAAAAATTCGTTTTCCTTTAGCTATAAATCCAACAATCAGATATAGGAAGTATAAGACAATCATTCCGTTAATTATAGACCAAATTAAATGTATCATGGTTTTGGTTTTTCAGCTTGTTTATAACGTTTGGGGTATGGTTTGTTGTGTTATTTTGGGTCTAAGTTAACAAATAAAATGGAAACTTTGATAAAGCTATTATTTTACTAAATAAGATTCAGAACCACGATGAACTATACCCTTGTATGTGTGCCCAGTATGGGCATCTTTATTTTATCGCAAGATAAAATATTAATATAGAGGGTGATTTCAATTATTGGAAAAGAGATTCATCATAATATTACTTAACTGAAACAAATTATGTTGGAAATTCTTTATCTTCTAATCTTTTTTGATTTCTCAATACCTTTTTTTCCAGAAATGGAATTGCCCTCTTTGATTGTTATCCCAAGTATCTTTTCTATTTTTATCTAATCATTAGGTTTTTTTTGAGATTAGAATATCTTATACTGTTTTAATTGCCATTCAAGGTTCTGGATTAGAATTATTTCAAAAAGCCATATTCCGTTCAATTTCAGGGTTTTATTAGGGTTTCTCTCCAGAGTAACAACCTATCCTTGATTTATTCCGTGAACAAGAATTTTAAGTACATCTTTTGCTAGTTTAATTGACGTTAACTTGCCAATTCCGCCAGGATTTACTGTTATTAATATTATTTTGTTCTTTTTAGATTTTATTAAAGAGCTTTTACATTCATTAAAAGCTCTTTAATTATTGTCAATGATTACCCCAAATCATCTTTTGCTTCTATAAGATAATGATGACTGGTAGAGCCTTTTGTTCTAGCCTTTAAGTGCTGAACATATTCAGAGTCGTTCATAAAATCCAAAGCATTTTGTTTAGAAGGCCATTCTAAGATAATTCTAAGTTCTGCTTCATTTTTTTCGCCTTCTAATTGTTCGTGAGATGTTGTTCTAGACAAATATCTGCCACCGTGTTTTTTTACTAATTTTCCTGTTTCAGCAAGATATGCTGGGATCCAAGAATCTGTTGTAGGTGTAACGTCTAATACTGAGTAATAAATCATATTGTTGTTTTAATTGTTTATGTTATTTTCAAATTAGTATTTCCAAGTAACTATATCTTGTATATCTCTTCTTGATTTTTCGTGTGCAGGATCGTTTTTTCTATATCCAAAAGCAATCATATAAGATAAACCATATTTATGGGTGTCAACACCAAATTTTTCTTTTAAAAGTTTTTCAGCTTTTTCTTGATGAAATCCTTCGATTGGGCAGGAATCTACACCGAGTAAAGCTGCTGAGGTTACCATATTCCCTAAAGCGATGTAGGTTTGTTTTGACGCCCAATCAAAAAGTTTTTTATCAGTATCTAAATTAAAATCTCTCTCTTGAAATTCTCTGTAAAATTTTGAATACATTTTGAGTACATCTTCTGGTAATTGTTTTATGTTTTTCATCATATGCATTATATAATCCGAATTCCACTTGGTCATTGGTGCTTTCATACTTAATCCTAAAATAAAATGACTTGCTGTGTCTAATTTTAAAGGTGCTCCCCAAGCTACAGGCTTTAATAGTTCCCTTAATTCATGATCTTGAACAACTATAAAATGCCAAGGTTCTAATCCAAATGAACTTGGTGTTAAATTTGCAGTATGTAGAATACAATTGATGTCCTCATTAGGTATCTTTTTGGTGCTATCAAATTCTTTGCAAGCGTGTCTAAATTCAAATGCATTTATAATGTCTGTTTTTGAAATTTTTGTTGTTTCCATAAGTTTAACCTTTTTTACTATAAATTTTATAGTTGCAAAAGTAAGTATGGTCATTTATCTTTGCAATAACGGTCAAAAAGGATAGTATAAATTATGTATAATTTTAAAGGAAAAGAATACCCTTGTTCTGCTAGTTTAACAATGGGGATAATTGGTGGTAAATGGAAAATAGTAATCTTATTCCATTTAATTGATGGCGCATTGCGCTATAATGAGTTAAGAAAAGAAATGCCAACTGTTACAGAAAGAACACTAAGTTTGCAATTGAAAACATTGGAAGAAGATGGTATAATTAAAAGAAAAGTTTATACTACTAAACCGCCATTAAAGGTGGAATACTCCCTAACGGATTTTGGTAAAACATTAATACCTTTGATACAATCTATTGCAGATTGGGGCACATCTGTTGTTGCAAATTACGTTAAGTAGTTTTAGTTTGTTGCTAATGGAAATCTTTTCAAAAATTCTATTTTTTCATAAACATACCGCTAAGGTCTAATAATATATACAAATTATAGTCATCGTAATAATTTGATTTAGATGTTAGTTTACGGACAATAATTGTTTATGGGAAATGCCGATTTATGGGTAAGATATAAGCATGACAGCAAGGAAATGGTTGTGTAAATTCACCTAAGAATTGGTATAAAATGCTCTTTTCCTTTCTTTGTCATTAGAAACAGAAACCATTAACTATGTCTATGCTTGATTTTTATAATTTGTATAAAGATAAAATCATCATGTTGTTATAGTAATTTCAAATCATAATTGTTTTGTGGAATTCATCATTGTACTGCTTACGTTATGATAATCAATCTTCTTTTCATCCGAGTAAGCAATTTTATCTAGCTTAATTCGCAATTAATTGGTTTCACCGCCAATAGGAGTGATTATACATAACTAACGTATATAGTCAACTGTTTATATATCGTCTGCAATATAGCAATTTAAGAGTAGTCTTTAAAATTTCTCTAAACACAAAGGGCGTGTATATAGCTGAAAGTCAGCGGGTAAAAAGTTGAGGTTGTTGTTAGAAAATAAA
This sequence comes from Tenacibaculum profundicola, assembly GCF_057220795.1. Classification (NCBI taxonomy): domain Bacteria; kingdom Pseudomonadati; phylum Bacteroidota; class Flavobacteriia; order Flavobacteriales; family Flavobacteriaceae; genus Tenacibaculum; species Tenacibaculum profundicola. The sequence continues at coordinate 3,019,447 of NZ_CM170137.1, forward strand.
ATTCAAAGCACTAACATGATCTATTTTATAAAATTGTTATTGTATGGTTTTTAGCATCATTATGTTAATGAACATTTTAGTTTTGAGTACCTGAGATTCTACTTTTTTTTAATGGTTTTCCCTTGTCCTGTTTTCAGTGTTTCTCTCTATTTTGTTTCGCTCATCCTTTCCTTATTTTTGTCATCTATTTGACATTTTTACATGGGGAAATGTTTTAGAAATAGTTCACATAAAGCTCCTTAGGGAGCTTTATTAAACTACCACTAATTGATTAATTTGTTTACTGAAATCCGTGACATAAAAAAACACCTTATAAAAGGTGTGAGGGATAAGTATTATACGATGATGATATCGGAGAAAGTACAGCCTTAATATAGTATGTAACCTATTCATGGTTTACCAGTTTAGTTGGTGTCCAGTCTTTTTTTTATGTTGCTGATCTTGTTTTTCGCATTTTCATTATTCGGATTTAATTGTAAAGATGTTTCGTAACTTTTAAGGGCTTTTTTCAGTAATCCAAGTTCCAATGCTGCTTCTCCTAAACTATCATGCGCATTATACGATGCTGGATAATTTTTTACATTCAAGTCAAAAAAATCAATTGACATCTTTTTGTCTTTCTTTCTGTTGCTTCTTAACTTTCTATACCCTATGGTATTCGCTAATTCTTCTGGCGCCATAAATTCATAAGACAAGTTTTTTGATATATTTTTAAACGAACTTATTAAGTCTTCTGGATTGGTAGCATTACGAGAAGAATAATTATAACCTTTGAAGAGATAAGACATGCCGTTGTAAAATGCGGGTAACGATACTGTACTATGATTTTCATTTTCGAAATATTCTAATGCACCTTTGTAATCGGTTTTACATAGGTTATTTAGCGACTCATAAAAGCGTATATGTCGATCTCTATTCCGTATGTTTCTTTTACCCCAATTTGCCGTAGCAATATAAATAGGTCGATCAAATATTTTTTCTTTAATATTTTTTAGTTTTTCATTCATTACACTATGGTTCCATGTGCCAAAACTTGGGTCTATTGATAAAAAGGCATTAAATATAGTATGCTCTTGTAAATACGCATGTGCGGTAATCAGCCCTCCTAATGAATGACCAAATAATATCCGATAAGGTATGGTTCTATAGTTTTTATCTATTTGAGGGATGAGTTCTTTTTCTAAAAAAGCTAAAAATTGATCACCGCCCCCAGTATTATTTGCTCTCTTAGTAGTAATTTTGTCTGGCGTAAAATCTCTTGCTCGATCTAAATTCATAAGGCCAATTACGATCATTTCTGGAATTTGTCTACTGCCATTTTTTGCTCTACTCATAAATTGAACCATTCCAACGGACGATGTGAAGTGTACCGAACCATCTAATAAAACGAGAATAGGGTACCTTTTATAAGTCTTATGGCTATCGTGATACGATGTAGGTAAGCTTATCCAATAGGCTCTTTCTTCGGACAGAATTTCTGATTGAATGGATTGTTTTTCTCCGATTACAATAGGTTCTATGTTCTGAGAATTAAGAGTTGTTGTCCCTATAAATAAGGACATAATCAAATGCAGGTAGTGTAATTTCATGTTTGTAATAGTATACTTAGTGTGTTTTCATGCTATGTAAAGAAAAGGCAATATACAAATTGTTGAAAAAAGGTACTTATTGAATGTTTAATGTTTTCGTAATGGTGGGTATAGTACCATTTTTCTATTGATAACAATATTTATAGGTAACAGATTTGATTCTTCCTTTTGAATTTCCTTAAATACCTTAACCAATTTGATGATTAAATCTTCCAATCCATATAGCTCGCTTGTTAAAGAAATAACTAGTTTTTCTGGAGAATCTGAATACTTATTGTCTTTCCGTAATTGAGTAAATTTTTTTTTATAACATGCTTTAAATCAAGAATTGGATATACTTTTTCTTTTTTTACATGATCTGTTGATATGCTCAGAATATTTTTCAATTGTAGAATACTAGGATGGCATTTGCCAAGAGTGGTAGAAATTACCACTGGATACACTGAATTATCTTTTTTAATTTTTAAATATCCTTTTTTGCCGTTATATTTTAGACGTTCAAGGCTGTCAACCAAATGGTTTAAATCTGTGAACAATGTTACGTCTAATGGTTGGCACTTTCTTTGTGAAACTTCTGCTGTATTTGGGTAAAAGAACTCGTTTCTAATTCTCTTTTCATTGTTTTTACAGCTAATAAGGAAGAATAATGTAAGTAGTGTTTTAATAAATAGTTCTAATTTCATACTAATATATAATGTCTGCCTTCGCGAGTTATTCGTTTTAGCTACATAGTAACGAAAATGTTTTTGATGTTAATATACTACAAACAAGATAACTAATGTGATATTATGGGTTTGCTACCGACATAATTGTATATGGTTAAGCTAAAGGATTACCTGTTTTTGGAAAAGCCGGCAATAGCAGCATCCAAGTCTGATGGTTGTAATCCTTTATTCGATACTTTTTTTTAATTTTAAAACATACCAGTCGTTCAGTATATGAATAATAGATTTACCCCTTTAGGATTTCCTTTGGAGAAGGAAATTCAGAAAATTATGGACACCATTTTTCCAAGTTCCTTACCAATCCCAACTTAAACGGTTTACAATTAAATTTTCGCATATCTATTATTTTTTTTGTGGCTATTTTTGCGTTATAAAACTTAACCATAGCTTGGCTATGCTAAAGTTTTATGCCTTAAACTAACTTATAATATTTTAATACCTATACACGAATATATTTATCTGTAAATCGTATTATACCGTATTATTGCTAAAAACAAGGACTTTTTACGAAGTTAGTATACAATAATTTTATCGGTAAAACAGGCGTATTTGACCATCAAAGATTGCCTACGTCTACTAGAGAATAGATCATTTTGAGAACCTACATTGTGTGCAATTATAGTCATGAATATGCACTCTACGTAGAAACTATTTCATTAAAGATGGGGCTGTCATTGGAGTAGGTTTTTGATATAGTTCATCCAACATGTTATCCAGATGCATGGGGTGAAACGGACCTAATACTGTTCTAACTCATTGAATTATTGGTCAAAATATAAAAAGTAAATAACGATATTGCAGAAAATATGAGTTAGCATTTTACAGAACAAGATATTATTGAAATCATACACATCATTGGATTTTACATAACGGTTTCAATGATGGTAGGTTTTGCTCAACCAGATTTAGATAATTACAAATAAATATTAGCATGAAAAACAATTTACCCGGAATGGCTTCAATGATTTTACCTGCTTTTCTAACATTACGAAAAGGAAAAAGGATATCTGAAGAAGGAATTCATATGAAACGGACGTATGAAGGAATCTATATGGACTCCTCAAAACTTCATGAGTTTATTAAATACTTTAATTTTAGTAACCAAACTCCTATTTCATTTCTATATGTTTTGGTACAAAGAGCACAAACCTATATCATGCTTGATCCTGAATTTACGTTGGCAATTCCTGGAATGGTTCATGTTGAAAATAGCTTGATAAAGTATAATGACTATGTGATAAATGAAGCAGTAGATATCAGAATGGCAGTTGATGTTGATTACAAAAGAGATGGAGCGCTTATTCCTGTTTTTCAGGTGGATGTTTTTCAATGTGGAAAACACATCGCGTCCTGTAAGAGTACGTATATTGTAAAAAGGAAATCTAAAAACAACCTGAAAACAAAGCAAGTAATCTCAGACAACAAATCTTATCTAAGGAAAGAACAATGGAATTTAGAAAAAAATACAGCCAGAATATATGCGAATATATCAGGAGATAAAAACCCCATCCATACTCTTACGCTATTTGCAAAGATGCTTGGTTTTAAAGGTGTAATCATGCATGGATGGTATGCTGTTTGTAAAATAGAACAGTTGATGCTAAATAAATATAGCATCGAGATTTCAGAAATAATAGTTAATTTTAAAAATCCTGTTTTCTTACCTAATGAACCTATACTTGAATGGAGTAATCCGATAGATAAACAAATCTATTTTCATTTGATGAACGCTACGGGATCAAAAGAATTAATAACTGGTAGTATTAAATAGTATGGATGAGAATGAACTTACTCCAAGTATGTTGATTTTAGATCATTTATTATGATTTCGTAAAAGAGTAAAGGAATTGTTAACTAGATATTAAATTTTTCTAGCGTTAATTTTTCAATAGAGATGTTGAATCCAAAAGGTATGCTTATTAATTTCTTTACATTTGTTGAGAGTTTTAGTGGTTAGACTTCCTAATTTCGTGCCCCAAAAATCAATTTTAGGATGATGAAAAAAATATGTTTTCTTTTTTTAATAGTACTATGGAGTGAAACCTTGGTGGCCCAAGACGAGGTAAAAACACTCAAATTTTATCTTGGAGCATCGTATGGATCAAGTTATTCTGTGGGTGATTTTAAAGATACCGATATCAATAATTCGCAGGCAGGGTTTGCTAAAAACGGTAAAAAACTAGACATATATGGAGGTTTTTTATTAAAAGAAAGAATAACACTTACCGGGGCGTTTAGATATCAAACCTATGATACTGAAATCGGTGATTTAATTGATCTATATAATTCTGAAAATCCAGAAGCTGACTTTTCAGGGAGTAATGAAAAATGGCAAGTGTATTCTTTTATGGTTGGTCTTGCTTATCAAGTAAAAATTACTGAGAAAATGGTTTGTTTTCCACGTATTGGTTTAGGCCCCTTGGTTGCTACGAATCCAGGTGTTGATATCAGCTCACCTACGGTTCTTAATAAGAGCTATAACAGAAGTTCTGAAACAGGATTAGGCTTAGGGGCTGAGATAGGATTCGGTTTTCGTAGAGATTTAGGTAAACACTTTTCGTTATTGCCAACCTATACCTTTAGCAGGGGGTTTGTAAGGATACCAGATGTGGTAACATCGAAAGATAATGTTGCGGTAACAAATAGCTATAAGCCAAAAATTCAGTCGTTTAACCTAGGTTTGTCTATTGCATACAGGTTTTATTAACGCATAAAAAAACAGTTGAATAAGAGGTCTCTTATTCAACTGTTTTTGGGTTATAAGTGTTAGTTAATAGCTCAGGCTATGTTTTTTATATTTTGTAAGTTAAAACGGGTTTTAATACATTTTTAGATAAGTTTAGGGAAACACTTCCGTTAAAAAATCGTGATAGTCCGCCTCTACCATGAGTCGCTAATGAGATTAAATCTACATTTTTTTCTTTAGAAAAATTGAGAACACCTTCCTCAACTGTTTTATCGTTATATATACATATAGAATAGTTATGAATATTATGGTTTTCTATAAATGATTCCACTTTGTTCATCGATTTTGTGGTGTTTTCAAAATTTTGAGGAGTGTTTATCTTTAGCAAGTATATTTTACTTTTAAAATAGCTTGTGAAATCGATGAAATTACTAAACGCTTTTGCTTCATCCTTTTCAAAAGTTGATGCAAATACAAACTTTTTTAATTTAAAATCATCGTTCTCTTTTTTTGTCACTAAAACAGGTATCCCCATGCTTCTAACAGTTTTTTCAGTGTTAGAGCCTATTATTATTTCTTCCAATGCAGTATGACCTTTAGATCCCATGACGATCATATCGATACCATATTTTTCTGAGTAGTCTTTGATGCCCTCATATGGATTTTGAAATCGTATCGCATGATGTGCCCTTGGGATGTCAGAAAAATACTTGCTTTTTAAATCGAGAAGATTGTCTCGCACTTTTCGTATATACAACATGCTTTCAGGAATACTGAAATTGTTACCAGAACCCATGTCTATAATACCTGTTGGTAATTCAACCATATGAAGCAAATGAACGTCACCGCTAGTTTTTTTTGCAATTTTGGCAGCAAGGGCACAAGCGTATTTTGAATGTTTCGAAAAGTCAATGGGAATTAAGATGTTTTTCATAATTAAAATTAGGAGTTAAAAGAAAGTAACTCCTTAAAAATACGAAAAAAATTAGATAAAACCTACTTGTGTGTTAAGTAATAAGTTAGTATATTTGCAGTGAATTTAAAAGAGTTTATTGATGTAGGGGACGTGAGTCCCCTCTTTTTATACCTATAATGAATCAAGAAAGAGTCAAAGAATTATTACAAGAAGCGTTGGGCGAGAATGATTTACTGTTTTTAATAGAATTACAGTTTTTGGCCAATAATAAAATAAAAGTAATAGTTGATGGAGATAATGGAGTGCCACTGAGTGAATGTGTACGTATTAGCAGAAAGATTGAACATAACTTAGATAGAGAAGAAGAAGACTTTTCACTAGAAGTAACAACCCCAGATATTGCCCACCCTCTTAAAGTTAAACGACAGTATAAAAAGAATGTCAATAGAATATTAAAGGTAAAGACGGAATCTGAAGAGTACGAAGGAACATTAACCAGCGTAACAGAGAAAGAGGTTACCTTACATTGGAAAACAAGGGAACCAAAGCCAATAGGTAAAGGAAAACATACGGTAGAGAAAACAAAAACACTGCCTTATGAAGATATTAAAGAAGCAAAAGTGAAGATTATATTTTAATTTAAGATAATGAGATGGAAAATATTGCGTTAATCGAGTCATTTTCAGAGTTTAAAGACAATAAAAGCATTGATAGAGTAACACTAATGTCTATATTAGAAGAGGTGTTTAGAGCTGCTTTGAAGCGTAGATTTGGATCTGATGATAATTTCGACATTATTATAAACCCTGATAAAGGAGATTTAGAGATTTGGCGAAATAGAGTCGTAGTGGCTGATGGAATGTCTGAAGACGATAATGAAGAAATTGAATTAGCTGAAGCAAGAAAAATTGAGCCAGATTTTGAAATTGGAGAAGATGTTTCTGAAGAAGTTAAATTAGTAGATTTAGGAAGAAGAGCAATATTAGCATTACGTCAAAATTTAATATCAAAAATTCACGAACACGACAGCACGAATATCTTTAAGCAATTTAAAGACTTGGAAGGAGAGATTTATACTGCGGAAGTGCACCATATTCGTCATAACGCGGTAATTTTGCTGGATGATGAAGGGAATGAAATAGTATTACCAAAAAGTGAACAAATCCGTTCAGACTTTTTTAGAAAAGGAGATACCGTTAGAGGCGTTATAAAATCTGTAGAACTTAGAGGGAATAAGCCGACAATCATATTGTCTAGAACATCACCTAAGTTTTTAGTGAAACTTTTTGAACAAGAAATACCTGAAGTATTTGATGGGTTAATAACCATTGAAGGTGTTGCCAGAATACCTGGAGATAAAGCTAAAATCGCCGTAGATTCTTACGATGATCGTATTGATCCTGTAGGTGCCTGTGTAGGTGTTAAAGGGTCGCGTATTCACGGTATTGTGCGTGAATTAGGGAATGAAAATATCGATGTTATTAACTATACGAAAAATGAACAATTGTTTATTTCAAGAGCATTGAGCCCTGCAAAAGTAGTGTCTGTTAAAATTGAGAAGTTTGAAGAGGAAAAAGGTGGTAAAAAAGGACGTGTAAATGTGTTGTTAAAGCCAGAAGAAGTTTCAAAAGCAATTGGGCGCTCAGGAGTTAATATACGTTTGGCGAGTGAGTTAACAGGGTACGAAATAGACGTTCAAAGAGAAGGTTTAGAAGAAGAAGATGTTGAATTGACAGAATTCTCTGATGAAATTGAAGCTTGGGTAATAGCAGAGTTCAAGAAAATTGGGTTAGATACAGCGAAAAGTGTTCTTGAAAAAGACGTTTCAATGTTAATCCAAAGAACAGACCTAGAAGAGGAAACAATTATGGATGTTCAACGAATTTTGAGAGAAGAATTCGAAGAATAAGATATAGAAAGGTTGTTAGTTACCTTGCATAATCTATGCTAAATATAACAAATTAAGAAAAAGAACATAACTATAAGTGTAATTGTAAAGTGTGTTCTTTAATAAAATGAATAAAATAATTTATGGCTGAAGGCAACAAATTAAGACTGAACAAGGTTTTAAGAGAATTAAACATTTCTTTAGATAGAGCTGTAGAACACTTAGCTAAGAACGGTTATGACGTTGAAGCTCGTCCTACAACAAAGATTTCTGATACAGAATATCAGGTGCTGCTTGATGGGTTCCAAACAGATAAGTCTAAGAAAGTTGCATCCAAAGAGGTGAGCGAAGAGAAGAGAAAGGAAAAGGAGGCGATTCGACAACAATTGGAGGCAGAACAAGAGAAGAAACGTTTGGAAGAAGAAGCTAAAAAACAAGAAGTTTTAAAAGCCAAATCAGCAAAACTCGAACTTAAAACTGTTGGTAAAATAAATATAGAAACTGGTAAAAATATTACAGAAGAGGTGAAAAAAGAGCCAAAACCAGAGGTTGCTGAGCCTGTATTAGAAGAAGTGAAAAAGGAGGTAAAAGCTCCCGAAAAACAGGAAGACCAACCGAAAGAGGCTATAGAAGTGAAAACTAAAGAAGTGGAGCCAAAAGAAGTAAAGCCAAAAGAAGAAAAGCCAAAAGAAGAAAAACCTGTGGCGGAAAAGAAGACAGAAAAGTCTGAAGTTACCAAAAAATCTCAAGTGACCAAGAAGCCTGAAATATCTAAGACTTCTACGTTTTCTAAAAAAGGAATCGATAAGGCGGTAGAGCAAATAAAAACCGATAGGGTTAAAAAAGTAGATAAACCTAAGCAAGTTGAAAAGGCAGTAGAAATTACTGCTGAGAATGCTGAAAAAATAAAAACTCAGTATAAAAAACTTGATGGGCCTAGAATTACGGGTCAGAAAATTGATTTAAAGAAATTTGAAAGACCTAAAAAGAAAAAACCAGATCCGAAGGCAAGTGGTGCGAACAAGGATGGAGATAAGAAAAAGCGTAAGAGAATAAGCAAACCAAATGCTGGTTCAGGAAACAATACTGCTAGACCACAAGGACAAGGGAACCGCACTGGAGGTGGGCCAAATAGACCTGGTCAAAATCGTTCTGGTGGGCCTAACAGAGGTGGTCAGAATCGCGGCGGACAAAGAGGAAGAAGACCAATTGTTCAAAAAGAAGAATTAACGGAAGCTCAGGTCCAAAAACAAGTAAGAGAAACTTTAGAGAAACTGCAAGGTAAATCTAGCAAAGGTAAAGGAGCTAAGTACCGTAGAGATAAGAGAGATCAACACCGTCAACAAGTTGAAAAAGACTTACAAGCTGCAAAAGCAGAAAGTAAAGTGTTGAAAGTTACTGAGTTTGTAACAGTAAGTGAAGTAGCAACCATGATGGATGTACCTGTAACTAATATTATATCTTCTTGTATGATGTTGGGGATGATGGTAACCATGAACCAACGTTTAGATGCTGAAACACTGGCTATCGTTGCGGAAGAATTCAATTATACAGTTGAGTTTGTTGGAGCTGAAGTAGAAGAATCAATTGAAGATGTAGAAGATAAACCAGAAGATTTAATAACACGTGCACCGATTGTTACCGTAATGGGACACGTTGATCACGGTAAAACTTCGTTATTAGATTATGTGCGTAAAGCTAATGTAATTGAAGGTGAATCAGGTGGGATTACACAGCATATCGGAGCTTACTCTGTAAATGTTGGTGATCAGAAAATTGCATTTTTAGATACACCAGGTCACGAGGCCTTTACAGCAATGCGTGCTCGTGGGGCACAGGTTACAGATTTAGTAATTATTGTGGTAGCTGCAGATGATGATGTAATGCCGCAAACAAAGGAAGCGATATCACATGCACAAGCTGCGGGAGTACCTATTATTTTTGCAATCAACAAAATAGACAAGCCAAACGCGAACCCTGATAATATTAAAACACAATTATCTGCTATGAACTTATTAGTAGAAGATTGGGGTGGTAACGTACAATCTCAAGAAATATCTGCTAAAACAGGGCAAGGAATAGATGAACTGTTAGAAAAGGTATTATTAGAAGCAGAGGTGTTAGAGTTAAAAGCAAACCCAAAGAAAAATGCAAGTGGTGCTGTTGTAGAAGCTTTATTAGATAAAGGTAGAGGTTATGTATCTACAATACTAGTACAGGCAGGAACATTAGAAATTGGAGATTACATATTGGCAGGTAAACACAGTGGTAAGGTAAGAGCAATGTTCGATGATAAAGGAAATAAAGTTAAGGTCGCTGACCCATCTACGCCAGTTTCTATATTAGGGTTGGATGGCGCACCGCAAGCAGGTGATAAGTTTAATGTTTTTGATGATGAACGTGAAGCAAAACAAATTGCTGCAAAACGATCGCAATTACAACGTGAGCAATCTGTAAGAACACAGAAAACGTTAACCTTAGATGAAATAGGACGTCGTATTGCGTTAGGAGACTTTAAAGAACTCAATATAATCCTTAAAGGAGATGTAGATGGTTCAGTAGAAGCATTAACAGATTCGTTCCAGAAACTATCTACTGAAGAAATTCAAGTAAATATTTTACATAAAGGAGTTGGAGCCATTACAGAATCAGATGTGTTATTAGCTTCGGCATCAGATGCCATTATTGTCGGATTTAATGTGCGTCCTCAAGGTAATGCCAGAACGGTTGCAGATAGAGAGGAAGTTGACATCAGAACATATTCTATTATTTATGATGCTATTAACGACTTGAAAGATGCAATGGAAGGAATGTTATCTCCTGAGATGAAAGAAGAAATATTGGGTAATGTGGAAATTAGAGAAGTATATAAAATCTCTAAAATTGGTAACATTGCTGGATGTATGGTAATGACTGGAAAAATAACTAGAGATGCAAAAATCCGTATTATCAGAGAAGGAATCGTAGTGCACGATGGTGTATTGACTTCTTTAAAACGTTTTAAAGATGACGTTAAGGAAGTAACGAAAGGATACGATTGTGGTCTTCAAATAAAAGGATATAATGATATCAAAGAAGGTGATACCGTTGAGGCTTACACAGAAGTAGCAGTTAAAAAGAAACTAAAGTAGAAATACAAAGTCAGAATTATAAAATAAGGTTGCTGTTAACAGCAACCTTTTTTTTATTGAATATACTGTTTGAGAGCTCTTATTATTTGCTCCACTGATATGGTATCAAAACAATTCAAATATTCCATAGGATAGCTTTTTCCGTATACAGATGTTGGAATCAATGGATATTTCTTGATATTTGGTATTAGTTGATTTTCAAAAGGTTGGTTGAAAGGTGTAAATCCTAAATAAGGATGCGTAACTCCCCAAATAGTAAGGACATGAACCCCATACATCGCTGCAATATGACCATTTCCAGAGTCCATAGCAATCATTACATCTAGGTTTGAAATTAACTGTAGTTCTTCTTCAAAGCTTACTTTCTTCACTGCAGATATGACATTGCTATACGTGTTGGCAATCTTATCTAATAATAATTTTTCACTCGCCCCTCCTCCAAATAACAAGATGGTGGTATTCTTAATGGGATGTAGTTCTTGAATTAATTCATGAAGTATATGAACGGGAAGAGATTTGCTTTTGTAAGCAGCAAAAGGAGCAATTCCTATGAGTTTTGTGCCTTTAAGTACGTTCTTCTTTATAAAGTCTGGAACCACACCTTTGACAACCGTATATTCTGGTCGTAAATCAACTGGGTAACCTAAGGTATTAAAAACGTCAGCATATCTTTCATGCATCGTTTTCAAAGGGTAGATGTTTTTACTAGGATTCGCTATCGTAAGCTGTTTTTTTTCTTTTCTCCCTTTGTTAAGTTGAATACATTTAACCCCTCTGGCCCGAAATAAATTCACAAGAATATTTGATCGCAGTACATTATGTAAATCAACGACCACATCAATATTAAGCTTCACTAATTCTTGATGAAGCCTAAACAGTCCCAAAAAACCTTTGTGTTTTCCTTTTAAATCCGGAGTATACACGGTAACATTAGTGAACTCTTTAAAAAATGGAGTAAAAAAAGATCGTGTTAACACGGTTATTCTTAAATTATCATGCTGTTGTACTAAGGCTCTGATAACCGGAACAGTCATGGCAACATCTCCCATTGCTGAGAGACGAATAACTAAAATATGCGTTTTATTAGTGTTCAAATGAGTAGCTACTTTTGTGAACGAAGTACCGGGTTTAACTCTTCGTCATTGTACATTTTCATTTGTTTGTAAACCTTCATGTACTTGGCTCCATCGTTGATATCATTGAGTAAAGTGTCAATAGCCAATGATAAATCGGTACGTTGTTCTAATAAAACAGCGAGCTTTTTCTGACAAGAATTTCTGTGTTCTTCACTAGCATTGACCCTGGTAGCTTCTTCGTTCATGTGGAATACCTTTAAGGCAAGAATGGACAATCTATCAATACCCCAAGCAGGGCTTTCAGTGTTAATCGTTGCATCATTTTTTGGAGTGATGTCTTTAAATTTTTCTAAAAAGTAAGCATCGATGTATTCAACCATGTCGGTTCTATCTTGATTAGAAGCATCAATTTTTCTTTTTAAATCTAAGGCAGCAACAGGATCAATATTAGGATCTCTAATGATGTCTTCATAATGCCACTGAACCGTATCAATCCAACATTTTCTATAAAGCAGATGACCAAGTAAATCTTCTGTTTTGTCATATTTATTCACAAAATCTTGATAAACATTATCTTTGATATGGTAGTCTTTTATTACTTCTTGAAAAATTTTATTGGCTTTTGCTGTGAACATATTTTATGTAACTTTTAAACGACAAATGTACTATATAATTGTGAAAAGAAATTTATGAAATTAGATATTGGATTTACACAAAACGACGTTCTATAATTTCTAGTAATCTCAATTCATATTCTTCTTTGTCAGACCAATTATAGTCTGGTTTAACTAATTTACTAATGAATTTTTTCGCTTCTTTTTCTGTTTTAAATGTATTTAATTGAGAAATAACGCGATTAAAATCGTTTTGATTTCCTTCAAAAAGATGCTTTACAAAGGCAATTCTATCGTTTAAGCCAATTTGAATTGTGCTTTGAAGGTGATCATTTAATGACTTCTTTGGCCCGGCTTTCTCAAACAGATTAGCCATTACATCAACTGGTAAAGTATCTTGTAGCTCGTCTTCTAGTGTTTTCGTTTTGCGCTCGCCAATATCATCGACGTCATTTTTCGTATCAGTATCTCCTAGTAGTAAATTTTCTAACTCATCAAAAGGTTGTTCCATTACCTCTTCTGTGATGGTTTTATGTTCAGAAGTTAATTCTAATAGCTCATCTTCTTGGTTTTCGTCAGGTGAAGAAGCTGTGTCTTTATTGGAAACTTCGCCATCTTTGTGAGAATTCTCAGTAGGGTTCTTGATATTTATTTCATCTTTTTGTTGATCCGTAACCAAAGGCAGTTCGGTTACCGTATTCGAATCGACTTTCGATAGCGAATCTCTATTTTTTTCCGCTTCGATGATCTTTTCAATTAATTCTTCTTTGGTAACTTCAGCATTCGGTGTTGTATTGATGTATTCCTCTACATATGCTAAAACAGAAAGCTTTTCATAAACCTCATAGGCCTTTTCTTTTAAGAGTAACACGTCTTCCTTATTTTTTATCTGTAAGATACTATGCGCTAAACTGATTAAATCTGATGCTAATTTTTTGTGCATAAGTTGTTATGTGTTTTTAAGTTTTGCTCTTAAATTTTAATAAATTTGTTCCTTATTCGAAAGTAATAACAAATATTAATAATAGAGCTTAAAATTACAAAATGTTTCTTGAAAATACAGTAAATCATACAGAACAATTTGGTTGGATTGAGGTAATTTGTGGCTCCATGTTTTCGGGGAAAACTGAAGAATTAATAAGGCGTTTGAGAAGAGCACAATTTGCTAAACAACGCGTAGAAATATTTAAACCAGCTGTTGATACCAGATATGACGATGACGAAGTCGTTTCACATAATGAAAATAGAATTAGATCCACCCCGGTACCAGCTTCTTCTAATATAAGGTTGTTAGCAAACAATGTTGACGTCATTGGAATTGATGAAGCGCAGTTTTTTGACGATGAAATTGTAGCCGTATGTAACGATTTAGCCAACAGAGGAATTAGAGTGATTGTTGCAGGATTAGACATGGACTTTAAAGGGAATCCTTTTGGCCCGATGCCAGCGTTGATGGCTACAGCAGAGTATGTTACAAAAGTACATGCCGTTTGTACACGTACAGGAAATTTGGCCAATTATAGTTATAGGAAATCAACCAATGATGACTTAGTATTGTTGGGTGAAACAGAAGAGTATGAACCATTAAGTAGGGCTGCGTATTACAAAGCAATACAAGGTTCTAATAGTGAAAAAGATATAGCAGATGAATAACCATGTAACGGTTTTAGAAATAAATGCAAATGCAGTTTTGCACAATTTAACGTATTTCAAAAATAAGTTACAGCCTCAAACTAAGGTGCTTGTTGTGGTTAAAGCCTACGGCTATGGCAGTGAATCTGTTGAGATAGCCAAGATTGTTCAGGATAAGGTTGATTATTTTGCCGTTGCATACGCAAATGAAGGTGTAACGTTAAGAGAGGCTGGGATTGACACGCCAATTTTGGTGTTACACCCACAGATTCAAAACTTGGAATTAATTGTTAAATATCAATTAGAACCGAATTTATATAACTTTAAAATATTTGATGCCTTTTTAAAACTTGCTGATGAGCACCCGTTAATGAATTATCCTATACACATCAAATTCAATACGGGGTTAAATAGATTGGGCTTTTGGCATTCAGATGTACCGGTAATTATTACGGAACTAAAAAAGTCTAATAACGTGATTGTACAATCTGTTTTTTCGCATTTAGCGGCTAGTGAAGATTTAAATGAGCATGAGTTCACTGTAGGGCAGATAAATAATTTTGCGTATATCGTGAAACAGATTTACGAACATTTAGGTTATGAACCTATGATCCATATACTAAATACCTCAGGTATTATTAATTATCCTAAAGCCCAATTTGATATGGTTCGCTTAGGAATAGGTCTGTATGGATTTGGAAACGATAGAGAAGAAACAGTTCAATTAAAAAATACACTTACGTTAAAATCTATAATTTCTCAAATCCATATAGTGCAACCGGGAGAAACAGTGGGTTACAATAGAGCTTTTGTGGCTAGTAAGCCAACTAGAAGTGCAACCATAGCGATAGGTCATGCCGATGGTATCTCAAGAAAGTTAGGGAACAAAAATGGATTTGTGATTATAAATAATCAAACGGCACCAATAATTGGCGTTGTGTGTATGGATATGTTGATGGTCGATGTTACTCAAATAGATTGTCAGGAAGGAGATGAGGTGATTATTTTTAATGATCAGCAACATGTAGAGTATATGGCCCATAAATGTGAAACAATCCCTTATGAGATATTAACAGCACTTTCTCAACGAATTAAAAGATTGGTTAAGAGATAAATTTTTCATAATTTAGGCTTAGTTTAACTAGTAAAAAATCAAAAAATTATGGGAATGCTCAAAGAGTTTAAAGACTTTGCAATGAAAGGCAACTTAGTCGATATTGCAGTAGGTTTTGTTATGGGGGCAGCCTTTAACAAGGTAGTGTCATCATTTACAGGAGGAATTGTTTCGCCTCTAATAGGTTTAATGTTTAATGCAGACTTTAAAGATATGAAGTATGTTGTTAAAGAAGGAATGGCCGATGATACCGGCAAAATAGCAGGTGAAGTAGCTATTCATTATGGCGATTTTTTAACGAATGTAATCGATTTTATTATTGTGGCTTTTGTTATGTTCCTGATAGTGAAAGGGGTAAATGCGATGAAAAGAAAAGAAGAACCATTGCCAGAGGCTCCAAAAGGGCCTAGCCAAGAACAGCTGTTAGTAGAGATTAGAGATTTACTAAAGAAATAAGTAAAAAAGCCTTGAGAACGTTCTCAAGGCTTTTTTTAGATAAAGGATATATGGATTTTGGAGTTAATCTCATTGCGTAACTGTTCAATTTTTTCATACATGGTGGTGAAAAAAACTTTTCGCTCAATCTCCGAATCTCCAGATATTTTTT
Organism: Tenacibaculum profundicola; assembly: GCF_057220795.1. NCBI lineage: Bacteria > Pseudomonadati > Bacteroidota > Flavobacteriia > Flavobacteriales > Flavobacteriaceae > Tenacibaculum > Tenacibaculum profundicola. Next base: position 3,035,425 of record NZ_CM170137.1, read on the forward strand.
TAGCCAACTGTAAATGTTTGTGAAGATGAATGTCAACTTCATCACAAATAGTGGTATCCTCAATTTTAATATGAGAAAAACAACTATAGGGCATGAGTAAGCCTTTTTTACATTCGTTTTTGAAAAATATGGTATGATTTATGTTTAAAAGCTTACTGTAAAATAGCTTAAATGTGCCAGTTTTTTGACTTTTAGAGCTAAGTATATTAAGGGCAGCATTTTTCTCAATTCCTTTTAATATTAAGGTGATTTCATCACATAAAAACAAAGCGTCTTCTTTTTTCAACATTTTAGTTTTGTAAAAGTAAAAAATTTGGTAAAGAGAACTATTAATTGTTGAGTCACTCCATATGTCAGTGATATTCGATTGTATAATCGTATTTCTAAAATTATTAGCTTCTTCTAATACCCTGAATTTAGGGGTGAAATCTTTAAAAGATATTTTATTGTTGATAGCCTTCTTTTGTGTCAAATTCAAGTGAGCGTATATTTTGAACTTCCAATATAAATTGCTTGTTTTTACATGATAAAAAGGAATGTCTTTCGCAGAATAAATTATATTTGTTTTTTGATTGACATTAAAAGATTTTGTATACGATGATAATTCTTTGTAAAATTGAATTAAACCATCAATATGACCTTCAAATTTAGCTTTATTAATGAGTAATGAATTAATGGATGGTAAATCATATAATTCATTCAATGATATTTTGTAATGTTTTGCCAACTTAATAGCCTCTTCAAATGTAAGCGCGGTCTTGCCCTTGATTCTTCTATATGAAGCATCATAACTTACATCCAATACATCTGCGATTTCTTCTGTAATTAACACGTTTTTAGGTAACTCTTTTTTTATGATATTAAAGAGTTTGTCTTTTTCTATATCCATATTCTTCCTAAGATAGATTTGGCTGTCTTAAATACTGCAAAATACATTTTATCTTTTTGCAGTATTCGCAACTGTCTATTGTTTAAATCTTTATTATTTTGTTAATAAGACTTACTTTAGGTGAACTGTGGGGGGACATCTATTTAAGGTTAAAAAGAAAGTCTTCTCTCTGATCAGAGAAGACTTTTGTTTTTACAAGATATGAATTTTTTTATAGATGCTTGCCTTTATTCCATCCATGTTTACCGAGGTACTGTTCACCACTCTCTACGGCACCTTCTTCAAGACTTGTGCCCATTGAATCATTCCACCTATTTAGATAACCGAATAATGATATAACTCCAAGCATTTCAACAATATCGCCTTCATTCCAGTGTTTGTATAAAGTTTCTTTTATCGTATCATCAACCATATTAGGAACCTGACTAGCGGCTAGAGAAAAGTCTAAGGCAGCTCTTTCTGCCTCATTGAAGGCAGGATGTGTTTTATATTCCCAAATATTATCTAATTGCTCCTGTTCTGCACCATAGCGTTCAGCAGCTCTTATGGCGTGTGCTTGACAATACCTACAGCCCGTTGCGTTACTCGATATCCAAGCAATCATTCTCTTTAGTGCCGAAGTAACCTTGCCTTCATTGGTCATTACAGCCTTATTTAAATTAATAAAAGCCTTTGAAATGGCTGGTCTGTGCTGCATTGTTAAAACAGAGTTTGGACAAAACCCCAGAGTTTCATTAAAAAAGGCTGCTAATTCCTGTGTTTCTAAATCGTGATCAGCAGATAATGGTGTTACTAATGGCATAGTTGGTTGTTTTTTAGTTTTTATTAATGTTTTTTTGCTGTAAGTTTGTTTTAAAACTTCAATAATAACGATAGGAGTTATTAGATAAGCACAAAATTACAAGAAAAACAAAAGTAAATAAATTATGGGAAAACATACAGTAACAACTATTTGGAAGGAAAATATGCAGTTTGAATCTGATAATCCAAGTGGGCACAAGGTTTTGATAGATACTGTGAAAGAAAATGGGGGAGATAATTCAGGATTAGCTCCTAAAGCAATGATGCTGTCATCACTGGCCGGTTGTTCTGGATTGGATGTAGTTTCTTTATTAAACAAAATGAGAGTAAAGGTAGATGATTTTACAATGGAGGTATCGGGTAATTTAACAGAAGAGCATCCTAAATACTATGATAGTGTTTCAGTTGATTATCATTTTACAGGAGATGATTTGAATAAGGAAAAAATAAGTAAGGCTGTAAATTTATCAGTTGATAAATACTGTGGGGTAATGGAAATGTTTAGAAAATTTGCAACCATTAACATTAAAATTCATTTTCATAAAAAATAAACTTTATGCGTTGGACGTTTAAGACAAATCCAAATAAAGAAAGTGTACAAAAATTAGCTAGAGCATTAGGAATAGATAAAACATTAGCAAAATTGTTAATCCTACGTGGTATTGATAGCTTTGAAAAAGCAAAACAGTTTTTTAGACCGTCTTTAGATGACTTACACGATCCTTTTTTAATGAAGGATATGATAGTAGCCGTGGATAGAATTCAACGAGCTATTGACACGAACGAAAATATTTTGGTGTATGGTGATTACGACGTGGATGGTACAACAGCGGTATCATTAATGGCTTCTTATCTGCGAGAAGAATATAGTAATATAGCAACATATATTCCCGATAGATATAAGGAGGGATATGGAATTTCTTACCAAAGTATTGATTTTGCAGCCGATAATAATATGACGTTAATTATTGCATTGGATTGTGGAATTAAGGCAATTGATAAAGTAGCTTACGCCAGGGAAAAAGGCATAGATTATATTATTTGCGATCATCATAAACCAGGAAAAGAAATTCCCAATGCTATTGCAGTATTGAATCCTAAAAGAATAGATTGTGAATACCCTTACAAAGAACTTTGTGGTTGCGGTGTTGGTTTTAAGCTTATACAAGCATTGAATCATAAAAAAGGTGGAACGATAGCAGAATTAGTAACCTATTTAGATTTGGTAGCAACTGCCGTTGCCGCTGATATCGTTCCAATTACCGGTGAAAATAGAGTGCTTACCTATTATGGCTTAAAAATAATCAATACAAATCCTAGAAATGGTATAAAAGCTATAATTCATCAATTAGACAAAACAGACCTCACCATAACAGATGTCGTTTTTATTATTGCACCGAGAATTAATGCAGCGGGTAGGATTAAACACGGAAATTTTGCAGTAAGTTTACTCACTGAATTAGATTTTGATACCGCAAAAATGGAAGCATCGAATATTGATCAATTGAATGCTGATAGGAAAGAGTTAGATCGTCAAATAACCAAGGAAGCCTTATTACAAATTGAAAAAAACAATGAGGAAGAGCGCTTTACTACGGTTGTTTTTGATGAAACATGGCACAAAGGAGTTATTGGTATTGTTGCATCAAGATTAATAGAAACCTATTACAGACCGACATTAGTGTTTACAAAAAGTGGAGATAAATTAGCAGCATCAGCCAGATCCGTAAAAGGGTTTGATGTGTATAATGCCTTAGAAGCTTGTGCTGAATTTATAGAACAATTTGGAGGGCATAAATACGCAGCGGGTTTAACGATAGTTCCAGAACAATATGAAAATTTCAAGAATAAGTTCGAAGAGGTGGTTGCCACTACCATTGATAAACAATTATTAATACCTGAAATTTCGATCGATACTGAATTAGAATTGTCTAGTATTACACCAAAATTTTACCGTATACTAAAACAAATGGGACCGTTTGGGCCACAAAATATGAAGCCAATATTTTATACCTCATCCGTTAGAGATAATGGTTATGGTAAACAAGTAGGAGTTGACAAAAGCCATTTAAAACTTAATATTATAACGGGCGCCGATAGAAATACCTATGGAGCTATTGGGTTTGGTCTAGGAAGCAGTATAAATAAGGTGGATAATGATTTCGATATTGTATATAATTTGGATGAGAATACATGGAACGGCAATACCTCAATTCAATTATTAGTAAAAGATTTAAAATAACTATTTAGAACTGTTCTAAATTAATTATATTTGCTCCATAATTGAATGATTATGGAGAGTATATACAAAATATATGATAACGATATAGGGATTTCATTTCGTTGGAAAGAAGTGAAAACCAATTTAACGCAAATAATCTTTAGAGACACAGGGTTTCACTTAAATACCGAAGAAATTGAGTTGTTTATAACTAAGATAGCGGATGCTAAAATGCAAAAACCATGTAAAAATTGTGAAATATCAGGTGGTTGCAGATCGGTACTGCTTCAAACGCCTTCAAATAAAGTGAGTATGGCGGTATCATACGTTGAGCTTGGTCAAATTGAAGATTTACTTAGAGGAACTTTGTTTCAAATAAGGATGAACAATTATTTGAATGATCTGTGTAAAAACTAAAAGAGCTTGCAACTTGCAAGCTCTTTTTTTAATTCTCTTTAATTAAGTATAGATAAACAGGATAGTGATCACTATAACCTCCTGTATATTTTCCGTAAGAAAAACTCCTAAAAGGGTATCCTTTATACCGTCCTTTTTTTTGCGTTAAAAAACGTTTATTATAAATCATCGATTTGAACATTTTATACGTAGAGAAGTCCTTTTTATCTTTATTGAGTAGTGGTGAGGTAAACATAATTTGATCGAATAAATTGATGTTGTCTCTGTATCCTAATGTGTTTAATCCTCTACGAAACATGTCTTCAAAAGGATTGAAAATATCTCCTTCCTCAACGTTTTTCTTCTTAGATTTTGTTTTTAATACTGTTTTAAAACTTGAATTAACCGGATCGTCATTAAAATCACCCATGATTAAAATTTTAGGCTTAGGATGTGTTTCTTTGATCTTATTAATAATCTGAGTTACTTTATAGGCAGCTTTTTCACGTAAAGGCCTACTTTTAGCCTCGCCCCCTCTTCGAGATGGCCAGTGATTTACAATTATATGTACTAATTCATCATCAAGATATCCAGAAACTAACAAAATATCTCTAGTATAGATTTTTCTATTGTTTACGTAGATGTTGGGATTAAAAGTTTCGAAATGGATAGGTTTAAAATAGCGTTGCTGATATAATAAAGCTACATCGATTCCTCGTTTATCTGGTGAGTCGAAATGAATAATGCCATACCTTTTTTTCTTTAGTTTTTCAGACTCTACTAAATCTTCCAAAACTTTTTTGTTTTCAATTTCTGCAACGCCTAAAATTGCTGGACTCGTATGAGCCTTTTCTTTTCCCAATTGACTAATCACGGTGCTTAATTTGTCAATTTTATCCCAATAAACCTTTTCTTTATCACCTTCTAATTCCATCATAGGACTAGCCTCGTCATTTTTTTCAGTGTCATTAACTGTGTCAAATAGGTTTTCTAAGTTGTAAAAAGCAACGGTTCTTATTTTAAATTTGTTTTTTGTTTTTTGTGCATAACTATATGATAACACAACGCTTAATATAGAAAGGGAAATAATTTTCTTCATTTTGTTAATTTTACGCCGCAAAATAACAGAAAAAAGAAACAAAAAAGATAGAATTGTTTTATACGTAACAATTATTTAATATACGAATGATTGCTTTTTTTGTAGTTTTGCGTCCCTTTTTTTGAAAGAAAGAGAGGATTAACCAAGTATTAATAACCAATATTTTATGAGAAATTTTAGAATTACAATATGTATGCTGTTTCTGTTCAGTTTAAGTGTGGGGGCACAAAATATTGTAAAGGGGATCGTTATTAACGGCGATTCTGAAAAACCTCTCCAAGGTGTTTCTATTAGTATAAAAGATGTAGGGATAACTCAATCAACGAAGATTGATGGGAGTTTTTCTTTACAGAATATACCTACTACTACTAGAAGACACATTGTGATGGTTTCATTAAGCGGGTATGAAACCCAAAACTTTCCAATCCAAATGACTGGTAAAGTAATTGATTTAGGAATGATTATGATGTATGAAGATATGTCTGAAGATCAAGATCTTAGTACAATTACCATTACTGATGATGAGCTAAATGACGATACCAGCTCAGCAGATAATATTTCTGGATTATTACAATCATCAAGAGATGTGTATTTGCGAACAGCTGCTTTCGAATGGAGTTCATCATTTTATCGAATAAGGGGGTTAGATTCTGAAAATGGTAAAGTTTTAATCAATGGAATTGAAATGAACAAGCTTTACAACGGAAGGCCTCAATGGAGTAACTGGGGAGGAATGAATGATGTGTTGCGCAACCAAGAATTTAGCAATGGTTTAACTCCTTCAAGTTTTACTTTTGGTGGAGTACTCGGGTCAACGAATATGAGTACAAGAGCATCTGAATACAGAAAAGGTACAAGAATTTCATATGCTTCTTCTAATAGAAGTTATGTGCATCGTGTAATGGGTACCTATACTTCTGGTTTGATGAAAAATGGATGGGCAGTTGCTGTATCTGGAAGTAGAAGAGCTGGAAATGAAGGCTATGTTGATGGTACGTTTTATGATGCAAACTCCATTTTTGCTTCTTTTGAAAAAGTATTGAATGATAAGCATAGCATAAATTTAACGGTACTTGCAGCAGAAAACAAAAGGGGTAAATCTTCACCTAACACTGAAGAAGTTTTTGATCTAAAAGGAATTAAGTACAACGCTTACTGGGGATACCAAAATGGCAAAATGAGAAATTCTCGTGTTAGAGATTTGTATGAGCCGATAGTGATGTTGAATCATTATTGGAATGTTACGGATAACACAAGCTTAACTACCAATGTTTCTTATCAGTTTGGTAAAATAGGGAATAGCCGTATTAGTTACACGGGCTCACGTTTAGTAAATGATATACCAGTAGGTGGTGGTTCAAACCCAGACCCAACCTATTATCAAAATTTACCTAGTTATGCCTTAAGAAATGGTACGGGTAATGAGTATGCTTTATTACAAGAGTTTTTAAATGATGGTCAATTAGATTGGGATGAAATGATTCGTCAAAATTTAGCTGGTTCTGAGAGCACGAACTCGAAGTACATCTTGTACGAAGACAGAAACGATGATAAACAATTTACGGTAAATACAATTGTTGAAACTCAAATAAACGATAATATTACTGTAAATGGTAAAGTGCAATACACGCAACTAAAATCTGAAAACTTTGCCAATGTTTTAGACTTATTAGGAGGGTCAAGTTTTCTAGATATAGATACTTTTGGAGCTACTTCTGATGGAAAGCAAAGTGATTTGCTAAACCCAAATAGAATGGTGGGACTAGGAGATCGTTTTAGCTATAACTATAAATTGAATTCGGATATTTACAATGCCTTTCTACAAGCTCAATTTAAATATAATAAAGTTGATTTTTATTTGGCTGGAGATGTGTCTAGAACCTCGCATCAAAGAGAAGGATTGTATCAAAATGGAGCTTTTCCAGATAACTCATTAGGGAAATCTGAAAAATTAGAGTTTACTAACTTTAGCGGAAAGGCAGGGGTTACCTATAAGATTTCTGGGCGTCATTTAGTAGATGTTAATGGAGGGTATATTTCTAAAGCACCTTTTTTGCGTAACTCATTTTCAAATCCAAGAGAAAATAACGAAACTGTAATGAACTTAACAAGTGAAAAAGTAATGACAGTTGATGCGAGTTATATTTTAAGATCACCAATTATTCAAGCAAAAGTGACGGGGTATTATACAGGTATTAAAGATGCAACCGAGATTTCATTTTTCTTCGCTGATGGAATTGGAGGTGATGATACTGCTTTTGTGCAAGAAGTACTTACTGGAATCGAAAAGAGACATTTTGGTGCGGAACTAGGAATAGAAGCACAGGTAACGCCAACGATTAAATTAAAAGGAGCTGCGAACATTGGTCAATATACTTATAATAATAATCCGTCTATTTATTTGAGGTCTGATTCTCCCTTACCAGAGAGATTAAAGACACCTCAGCCAGCCTATCTAGAAAATTATAGAATAGCGTCTGGGCCTCAAAAGGCATATTCTGTTGGATTCGAATATCGTGATCCAGAATATTGGTGGTTTGGAGCAACTGCAAACTATTTAGATGATACATATGTTGATGTAGCTCCGTTAAAAAGAACAGCTGATTTTTCTTTAGACTCAGATGAGATTCAGTTTTCTGATTATGACCCTGCTGTTGCGAGAGAATTATTGGCTCAAGAAGAGTTTGACAATTATATCGTTGTAAATGCGGTAGGAGGAAAATCTTGGAAAGTAGGTGATTACTATGTCGGGTTTTTTGCGAGTATCAACAATATACTAAATCAAAAATATAAATCAGGAGGTTTTGAGCAAGGTAGAAATGCTAATTACAGAACTTCTAAAGCGGATGCCGAACTATCAACACCTGTTTTTGGAAACAAGTATTGGTATGGTAGGGGAACAACATATTTTATGAATGTGTATTTCAGATTTTAATTTTAAAAAGAATATAAAGTATTAAAAAAAATGAAAACAACAAATATATTTAAAATAGCGACCTTAGCGTTTCTTTTAGTAACGGTAAGCTCATGTGTAGACAATAATGACTATAGTTTACCGGAAGTTACAGTTGAAGAGCCTGATGTAACAGTTACGAATACATTACAATCAATAAAAAACACCTATACAGGAAGTGGTATTGTTGATTTTAATGAAGTGAATAACGATGGAGAAATGGTTTTTGAAGGTTATGTGGTTTCAAGTGATGAAGCAGGGAACTTTTACAAAGTACTTTCCATTCAAGATAGACCAGAAAACCCAACCGCAGCAATACAAATAGCTGTAGACGGAACAGATTTATATACATTATATGAAGTAGGAAGAAAAGTGTATGTAAAGCTTAAGGGTTTAGGAATGCATAGTAATAGTGGAGTATTAGAAATAGGTCAAATTAACGGATCAAGTATAGAAAGAATTGCTTCAACAGAGTATAAAAAACATATTTTACGATCTACCGAAGTAGCGAATATAGTGCCTAAAGAAGTAGCTAGCATTAGTGATATAAATGATGTTCATATTGGTATGTTAGTTCAGTTAAGTGACATGCAAACACAAGAAAAGAATCAAACCTATGCGAATTTAACTGATACCTATACAGTAAATAGAATGTTTAAGAGTTGTGCTGATGATGCAACCATTATCATGAGAAACAGTGGTTACTCAGATTTTAAAGCAGAGTCTATCCCTAACACAAAAGGAATTGTAACAGCGGTAGTAGGTAAATACAGTAGTGACTTCCAGTTATTTATTAGAGATACGAATGATGTTGATTTTACAGAAAACAGATGTGATCCATTGTTTGAAGAGAACTTTTCTTCGAATAACTTAGATCAATGGACCCTTCAAGATGTTATTGGTGATCAAACATGGGAAGTAGTTAACTTTGGAAACCCTGCACCAAGTGCTAAAATTTCTGGTTTTTCTGGAGGAGCAAAAGAAAATGAAGATTGGTTAATTAGTAAAGCTATAGATTTAACAGAGGTTTCTGGAGCAACTTTTACATTTGATAATGTAAAAAGATATTCTGGAGATGATATTGAGGTATATTACTCTACCAACTACAATGGAGGTAACCCAAATGATTCAGCCAATGTATGGACTCAATTAGCACCAACGATAGATACAAATTCAGGAAGTTGGACATCGTGGACATCGTCTGGAGATTTGGACGTGTCAGCAGCGGCAGGAGGTAATTTATTTATTGCTTTTAAGTATGTATCAACAACGTCGGCAGCAGCTACATTTGAAATTGACAATGTTAAAGTTATCGCAAATTAAGTGCGAGCCATGTAATAGTAAAAGCCGAGTTTTAAACTCGGCTTTTTTTTACTCAGATTTAATTTTAATTTTTGATGAGGTGTTGTGTATACGTCTTTCCAGTTCTTTCAAGAGATATGAAATAGACACCTGTTTTTAGATGCGAAATGGTAACAGTTTTCGTTCTAGAAGCCAGACGTATCTTTTGAACTAATTTTCCATTAGAATCATATATTTGTACAGCTTTATTTTTCCATAATTCATTGTTTATAGTCAGTGAAATTGTAGTTCCATCTGCTGGGTTAGGAGAGAAAAGTATTACTTCTTTATCATTGACAAGGATGTTATTTGAATTGTTTTTTGATACCTTACTACTACTACAGCTACCTATCATTTGCCAGCCAGTGCTAGTTCTTTCGTATAAATTACCAAAATAAGTTACACGGTCTCCTGTTTGATAACTAGTAGAAGAACTATAAGGCGCAACACCGTCACAAATATTGCCAGTACTACCATCGCCCTCGAGTATCGTAACAGAATAATCTTCGACCTCTCCGTAATTAAAAGAGCCACAAGGGGAAGTTGGAGTGGTATTATATCTCATGGTTACCCTCATTCTTGTTTTTCCTAGTTTTGCCGTTGAGGGAACTACAAAAGAACCGCTAACATAAGTGTCTAGTGATGGAGCTTTTGTCCATACTTGTTCTCCCTGATCTTCAAAATCTGAATCTTGATTATAGTCTATCCAAACAGCATATGCTTCTCTATATTTAGTTCCTGTCCATTCTGGTGTTATCGTAATATTTTGAGAAATCCCTTGTTCTAGGCTCGTAGATAGACTAGTGAAATCTTGATATCCATTTGTAGCACCTGAGCTATTATCAATTGTTCCTAAAACTACTCGTTGAATGTATTCATCGGAAACACTATTACCAGCTGAGGAGCAGTAGACAGGAGTGCTTACGTTTGTTTCATTTTTAGCAACTTCAATTAAATATTCTAAACCAAGTTTGGCAAATTTCGCTGCATGCGTAGCATTTGACGTCGGAGATCGATCAAATGTATCGTTAACCGTATGAATGTAAGGGTTAGAATCGTTAAAAGAGGCCTCAAAAGGAAAAGCCGTTTCATAACCTTGTTGAGACCAACTATAATGATCAGAACATCCGTAATTACAACGCGTATAGTCATAATTAAATTGATGATTTCCAGAAGAATTGTAATGATCCATTAGTTGTGCCAGAAATGAATTCAATGAACTACTATTATAACTATCGTCTGAGATATAAACATCTTTAGATGAACCTTTGTAATTCGTCATGTCAAATTGTAAATAAGATACAACGTTGACATTTCTGTTGTTATAGTCTTCGGCAATTTCCTTTGAACCTCTTAGGCCTACCTCTTCAGCGGCGTAGGCCATAAATTCAATCGTTCTTATAGGTTTGAAATTCATGTCAAAAAGAACTCTTGCAACTTCTGTGATGGTGGCAATCCCTGAAGCATTATCATCTGCACCGGGGGCATTGGTTTCTCTCTCTGGGCTCACAGAATCTATATGCCCTCCTATGATTACATATTCATCAGGGGCTTCTTTTCCTTGAATTGTCATGATTACTGATGGCATGGTAGTACTAGTGTGATTCACCAGCCTAACAGAAACATCTGACCGATTACTAGCCATGGTTTCCCATTTTTGTTTTAAATCGATAACAGATTGTGTGGCATTTGCTGTGGTATGATACCTAGTGCCATAGCTTTCAAGTTCTTTAATATGGTTTTCAATATTCGTGTTATTTACTAAATCAATGCTTTGAGTTACCAATTGGTCTTCAGAGATACTATAGCTAGCTCTTTTCTGAACCCGATTTTTACTTTGTAGTTTTTGAATAGTTTCAACAGCCTGCTTTTCTGATGCTTCATAAATAAACCCAGGACCATGCGTTAAAATCATGTGATGTAATTTTTCTGCGGCGTCATCATCTAATTTAACCGCACTAAAACCATCCATGGAGGATATAATTTTAATATCTGTGGGGGCAATTTCTTGAAGTTTTAAAGCGTCTTTTGTGGTAATAGTACCGTAAAACATTTTTTCTTGGCCATATACATAAGAAATGCTAAGGCACAAACATAGTAACGAAATTAATACGTACTGTTTTTTCATTTTTAGAAGGGTTTTAATTAAATTGATTTTTAATACTTAATAAATAGGCTTAAGTTTAGGTGTAAACGTAAGTTATTTAAAATGAGTATTTAATATTTGGTTATTTTTTAAAAACTTAAATGTAAGCAATATTTCTTTGTTTAAAGTACCTAAAGTTTATAGGGAGTAATCTTTAATTTTATTTATCATATTTTTTGTGCATATTTATGCTGTAAATATTTAGCAAGAATGTCTTCTAAACATAGAATAACTAGAGCTTTTTTAAATGCAAAAAAATTAAATCTCTCCCAAGAGTCTAAGTATATTTTATTTTCTGATTGCCATCGGGGAGACAATAGCTTTGCTGATGATTTTTCTCATAACAGAAATATTTACCATTATGCTTTGTCATATTATTTTAAAGAGAAGTTTACCTATATAGAGTTAGGTGATGGTGATGAGCTATGGGAGAATGAGTTTACGGCAATATTTAAAGCTAATAAAGATGTTTACCTTTTGCTAAAAAAATTTCATGATGACAATAGGTTGCATTTTATTTGGGGAAATCATGATATGGATTATAAAAATAAAAAACATATCGCTAAAAATTTACATACTTACTATGATACAGCTGATAGTAAAGAAAAGGAACTCATGGCTAGAGCTTCTTTTTCCGAAGCTATTAGGTTAGAGCAATCAGATGGTAAGTCGATCTTGTTACTGCATGGACATCAGGCGGATTGGTTTAATTATCGTTGTTGGAAATTAAGTCGTTTTTTAGTGCGTTTTTTATGGAGACCATTGCAAGTCATTGGGGTTAAAGACCCAACCAGCCCTGCTCAAAATTATAAGGAATTGATTAAAGTAGAAAGGCGAATAGAAGACTGGATTAAAGACAATAATTATCAGATGACCATTTCGGGTCATACGCATCGTCCTAGGTTTCCTGCAGTAGATGAATTGCCACATTTTAATGATGGAAGTTGCGTGCATCCGAGATGCATAACAGGATTAGAGATTGTAAATTACGAAATAACGCTTATTAAGTGGCACGTTCTTGTTAATGATGACGGAATGATGCATATCACAAGGCAGGTGTTAGAAGGTCCTGAGAATTTGTCATACTATATGTAGGGTGTTTAGAGCTATGAAATTGATATACGTAACAATTATTTAAAGATTGCTTAAAATTTTAATAAAATTAGGTGATTATTTTTGCCGCATCTTATTAATACGATACTTTTAGTCATCAGGTATTTAGTTTTTGTCGACTATATCATAATGACTTAACTGCCCTTGGTCAGGGCAGTCTTTATTTAATGTTGTGTTAACACTAACTTAACATGGGTGTTGGTTATTTGCTGCGACAAAAACTAATACTGATGAAAATTAAGACATTACTTACTGTAGTAAGTATGTTTGTACTGCTTTGTACCCAAGCACAGCAAACGCAATCTCCAAGATTTAGAGCTGAATCTCCAAAATTTGGAAAAGGACTGTTTAATTTGATTGGAAAGGATAGCACCTGGTCTATGAAAGTTGGAATAAGAATGCAATTTTTGAATAGCGTAAAATGGAATGCTTCTTCTGAAGGGTTGTCTTCACCCTCAACTTCGTTTTTAGTAAGACGCGCTCGTTTAAAATTTAATGGCTTCGCCTTTTCTCCTAAATTGAAGTACAAATTCGAATTAGGCCTAACCAACCAAGATATTGGTGGGGCTTCTGAATATACAAATGATGCACCGCGATACATTTTGGATGCCGTTGTAAAATGGAGTTTTTACCAAAACTTCGAATTATGGCTTGGACAAGCGAAATTACCAGGAAATAGAGAACGTGTAGTTTCTTCTGCGAATCTGCAATTGGTAGATAGATCGTTGTTGAACAAAAGATTTAATATAGATAGAGATATTGGAATGCAATTACAGCATCATTTCAATATATCTGATCGTTTTATAGTGAAGGAAGTTTTTTCAATTGCACAAGGAGAAGGAAGGGATGTAACAACAGGAAATTTGGGTGGACATCAGTATACAGGACGTATAGAGCTGTTGCCTTTTGGTAAATTTAAAAATGGTGGTGATTATAAAGGAGGTGATTTAGCTAGAGAACCGATACCAAAACTAGCTTTCGGAGTAAGTTATGACTTGAATCACAATGCTGTAAAAAATAGAAGTAATCAAGGAACTTATATGAAGAATGATATCGGGTTTTATAAAACCAACATTTCAACGCTATTTGTAGACACGATGTTTAAATATAAAGGCTTTTCATTTATGGGAGAGTATGCTCACAGAAAAGCAAATGACCCAATAGCTAAAAATTCAGATGGTTCTATATTGTTAGATGACGAAAATAAACCTATAGTTGTTCAGGTAGGGAAAGGGTTAAATGTACATGCCGGCTATTTGTTTTTAAATAACTGGGAAGTATCAGGTAGATATACCACAGTAACATTAGATAAAGATGTTACCGGAATAGGTGTAGAAAATCAATATACGATGGGGTTGTCTAGATATATAGCGGGGCATAAGCTAAAAGTACAAACGGATGTTTGTTATTTTGATTTTGGAGACAAAACAAACGAATTAATGTTTAGACTACAAGTAGACGTTCACTTCTAAAAATATTAACATAAAGGTAACATAAGCACTATGCAGTGTTGTTAATTTTGCAAAACTTAATTATATACAAAGAATGGGAGATCCATATATTTTAATGTTAGTCGCTTTAGCTGTTTTAGCTATAGTAGATTTAGTCGTCGGGGTTAGTAACGATGCAGTTAATTTCTTAAACTCAGCAATTGGTTCAAAGGCAATCAAAGTTAGAAATATAATGATAATTGCCAGTATTGGGGTGTTTTTTGGAGCAGTAACTTCCAGCGGTATGATGGAAGTTGCACGTAAAGGGATTTTCAATCCTAATATGTTTATGTTTCAGGATATTATGTTCATTTTTATGGCGGTAATGATTACAGATATTTTATTGCTAGATGTCTTTAATTCATTAGGAATGCCTACATCGACAACAGTGTCTATTGTATTTGAATTATTAGGAGCGGCGGTTTGTATATCTTTAATTAAGATATCTCAGAATGACAGCCAAACCCTAGTTGATATTTGGAATTATATTAACCATAAAAAGGCGGTGGAAATTATTAATGGAATATTACTGTCCGTCGTAGTGGCTTTTTCTGTAGGAGCACTTGTTCAGTTTGTGTCCCGATTAATATATTCCTTTAATTTTGAAAAAAGAGCAAGTTATATAAATGCTTTATTTGGAGGGTTTGCTATTACAGCTATCACTTATTTTATTATTATAAAAGGAATGAAAGGAACTCCTTTCTATAAAGATGTAAAGCATTTAGTTGAAGGGAATACACTGCTTATTATCGCTATTAGTTTTGTGGTTTGGAGCTTGTTGTCTCAGGCGTTAATCAGCTTGTTTAAGGTAAACGTTTTGAAATTGATTATTGGCGTTGGTACATTTTCTTTGGCAATGGCTTTTTCAGGTAATGATTTGGTTAATTTTATTGGGGTACCAATAGCCGCTTGGAATTCATATCAGGCTTGGGAAGTGTCTGGTGTTGCACCGGATGCATTTTCTATGGAGATTTTAGCTAAAAAAGTGCCGTCAAATGTCTGGTTATTACTTTTGGCAGGTGGTATAATGGTAGTGACATTATGGACGTCGAGTAAAGCTAAAAATGTAATTAAAACGGGTATTGACTTATCAAGACAAGGTGAAGGACATGAAAAATTTCAGCCAAACCCCTTATCTAGAGTTGTGGTTAGAGCAGCCATGGGAATAAATAAAGGAATAACCTTTATTTTGCCATCTCAAGTTACTGAATATATAGATTCTAAATTTCAAAAACCAGTAATTGTGTTACCTAAAGATAAAACCTATGAGATGCCGGCGTTCGATTTGGTTCGAGCATCTGTTAATCTGATAGTAGCGGGTATTTTAATATCTATAGCAACCTCTATGAAATTACCGTTGTCAACTACCTATGTAACGTTTATGGTAGCTATGGGTACATCGTTAGCAGATAGAGCTTGGGGGCGTGAAAGTGCCGTGTACAGAGTTGCAGGAGTGATCAATGTTGTTGGTGGTTGGTTTTTAACTGCCTTAACCGCTTTTGTCGTTGCGGCGATTGTAGCGTATTTAATTAGTTGGGATAAAATGATGATTCCGGTATTGTTACTAGTTGTTGGACTTTTAATAGGTAGAAATACGTTAATCCATAGAAGGAAATCAAAGGAAGAAAAGAAACAGGTTCATATGGAGAGAGCTGAATTAACTACTATAAATGGTGTTATTGAAGAAAGTTCTAGTCATATCGCTGGAGTAGCCAATAGAATTAATAAGTTGTATTCGAGTGTGGTTAACGATTTGGCAAATCATGACCTGATCAAGCTTAGAAAAACTGATAAGCATGTTACAAAGTTAAATGACGAAATTGATAGTTTGAAAGATGGTGTGTTTTATTTTATTAAATCTTTAGACGATACTTCTGTTCAAGCGAGTCGTTTTTATATTTTAATTTTAGGGTATTTACAAGATGTAGCTCAGTCAATTAGTTATATTTCAAGAGCGACATATAAACATGTAAATAACAATCATAAAAATCTCAAAAAAGGACAATTAAAAGATTTAAAATCTATTGATAATAAATTATCTAAAATATTGGAAGACATTAGTACTACCTTTGTAGATAGGAGCTTTGATAATTTAGTGCATATTATCGATGAAAAGAAAGAGCTGTTAAAAGAAGTTTCTTATTCAATAGAAAAGCAAGTTGAAAGAATTAGAACTGATGAAACGAGTCCTAAGAATACTACCTTGTACTTTAGTATATTAATTGAAACACAAGATCTGGTATCTGGTTTAATGAGTTTACTAGAAACGTATGAAGAGTTTCATGTAAGTACAAAGAGTGTTATCTAATTGATTTTCATATTATAATATAAAAAAAAGTTATAAATTGCAACCCCTTGACGTATTCAAGGGGTTATTTTTTACAACAAAAAGCTATGAAAAGAAACAGTATATTAATTGCCCTAGTTTTTGCTATTTTTAAATGTTATTCTCAAAAAGAGAGATCATCTAAAATAGGAACTATTTTAACTGAAGAATTGGAAATGTCTGTTTATGATAAAGATACTACTGCGAATGCAGTAGTATTGTATGAGCATGCGAATTATTATATTGATGAAGAACGTGATTATAAACGAACAACTGATTACTATTTTAAAATTAAAATTCTTAAGAAGGAAGGTTTTGATAAAGCAACAATTAGGATTCCAGCATATAAAAAAGAAAAAATATATAGGATAAAAGGAGTCACCTATAATCATTCAAGTATAAATACCATAAAATCTACTGATTTAATAGATGGCAACATTTACGAAAAACAACATAATAAGAACTTCAAAGAAATAACGTTTACAATGCCTAATGTTAAGGTAGGCAGCGTTATAGAATACACCTATACGATAACTTCTCCTTATTCACATATAGATGATTGGTTATTCCAATCTGATATTCCAAAACAAAAGAGTGATTTTACCGCATCTATTTTAGGAAATTGGAAATATAATGCTGGTCTTATTGGTTTTTTAAAATTGGATAGAAATGAGGCAAAGATTATAAAAGATTGTATGTATGTTAGAGGAGTGGGAAGAGGAGATTGTTTGAGTGTTTTATATGGTATGGATGATATACCTGCATTCAAAGAAGAAGATCATATGTTAAGCGCGGATAATTTCATGTGGAAAGTTACTTTTGAACTGCAATCTTTTTTTGATACAAGTGGAGGAGTAACCAATTTCACAAAAACATGGAAAGATGCTGATAAAAGGTTGAAATTGAATTTTCTGGATAATCAAGCTTCTAAGAAAAGCTTTTTCAAAAGAAAATTACCATCTAATTTTTTTGAAATTAAAGACCGCTTGGTTAAAGCTAAGGAGATTTATACATATATTAAAAATCATTTTAATTGGAACGAGAAATACTGGCCTTCAAGAAAGGTGCGGATAAAGAAAGCTTTCGAGAATAAAACCGGAACTATTTTTGACATCAATTTGGCTCTTTATAACTCACTCCAAGCAGCCAACATAGAATCATTTTTGGTATTGACTTCTACTAGAGATAGAGCAGTGCCGAATAAATTATATCCTGTAATTAATGATTTTAATTATCTTTTTGTAAAAGTTATCATTGATGGTCAAATTTATTATTTAGATGCTACTAAAAAAGACTTACCTTTTGGTTTGGTTCAGTTTGATGCCTTGAATGGTGATGGAAGGGTACTCGATTTTAAAAATGGTAGTTTTTGGGAAACTATTACGATGAATAACAAGGCAACCAAAAATATAAGTGCCAAATTAAACCTTGATTCTAGTGGTATGATCACAGGGAAACTGATAATAAATTCAAGAGGATACTATGCGTTAAATAGGAGAGAAGAACTAAAATCTCAAAATGAAGAATCTTATTTGGATGCATTTGAAGCGGAGTATCCATATCTAGCGGTAGATTCGTTTAATGTGGTTGATTTAGAGGATGCAGAAGAGCGTTTACGTGAGGAGTATAGTATTACGATGGATGATGTGGAGAAAGAGAATAGCTACGGTGTAAATCCTTTTTTAGTGGAGAGATGGACGATAAACCCCTTTAAATTAAATAAACGTGATTATCCTGTTGATTTTGGGTATCCAATTGCAAATACGTATAGATTTTATTTGGAAATTCCCGAAGGGTATACCGTAAAAAGAGCTATTAAAAACAAAGCATTTAGATTACCCTATAAGGGTGGGAGATTTTTTATTAATGTAAAAATAAAGGATAATGTAATTATTTTGTTTGCTAAGTTAAGCTTAAATAAAAGTATTTATAGTAGTGATGAATATTATGCGTTAAAAGAGTTTTTTAATAATATAATAAAAACACAAGATACCATGTTAGAAATAGTACCAAACTAATAAAACCGTTTTGTGTTTATGAATAGATTTTAACGATTTTGTTAAGTGCTTTATATTATTTCTGATGTTAATGTACCGCCCATAATTGTTTATGGTAAATTTCAATCAATAGGTGATAGAATTTTAAGCCTAATTTTCTCTAATAGTTCGCGGGTATAAAACATAAGATGGCAGCAAGGAAATGATGGGTAATTTCACCTAATAATGGGCATATTTCGTTCATGTTTGATCGATCTAGACTGTTTCTATATAAAAAAAAGAGGCTGTATAATTAGAATTATACAGCCTCTTTTAATTGATAACAAGTACTATTATAACATAGTTACTTTACCTGTTTTGAGCGAGTAAACACCACCAACTATTTTTATTTCACCATTATCTTCCATTTCTTGAAGTATTTTACTCTTTTCACGAATTCTTTCAATGGTTAACTTAACATTGTTTTCGACAGTTTTAGCAACAAATGCACTGTTCGATGAATCACTGGCACCTTCAACCTGTTCTGAGGCTAGTTTGGCAGCAGGAACAATATTATCTAACATGGCAGTAATGTTTCCTAATTCTACACCATCACAGGCAGCTTTAACTGCTCCACAACTTTCATGACCTAGTACAAGTACTAATTTACTTCCTGCTACAGCGCAAGAATATTCCATACTTCCTAGAATATCCGTGTTTTCAAAATTTCCAGCAACACGAGCCACAAAAACGTCTCCGATCGTCTGGTCAAATACCATTTCTACAGGTACTCTTGAGTCGATACAAGATAAGATAACAGCTTTTGGAAACTGCCCTTCGGTAGTTTGTTTTACTAGTTCAGTAAGGTTAGAATTAGTTAAGTTGTTACTTACATACTTTTTATTCCCATCTAATAAATCCTGTAATACTGTATCAGGAGTTAGGGAGTTTTGAATGTCTTTTGTAATCGCTATATTTCTCATTTTAATGTTTTTTAATGTTTGTCTTTTACATGTTGTTTTACCCAGATTAAACAATCATTGAAATTGTTAAAAATTGATGTTTCAGGAACGAGATCTGGGATAATATCAATACGTTCCATCATATATCGGGGTTGCTCTAGTACATCTACGAAGAGTATGTTTTTCCCTTCTTTTTTCAAATCAACTAAAATGTCTTCCAAAGCATATAATCCAGACTGGTCTAGATACTGCATTCTATCCATTCTTATAATAATGGTGGAGGCATTTACTGGAATTTGTTTTGCTAATTGCTGAAAATTACTGGTAGAACCAAAGAATAACGGGCCTTTAATGTGTTTTATGAATACTTCTTCTGCTAGAGTTTTAGGGAAATCTTTTTCATCGGCCCAGGCTTCCTCTTTCAGAGGCTTTACATCAGAGCGCTTTCCAGTTAAATCCCCGATTTTTTTCATAAACATTAAAGAAGCAATAACCAAACCAATCCCTACGGCATATACCAAATTCCAAAAAGTAGAAAGTAACAATACAACAATCATTATAATCACTTCCGAGCTAATCCTAAACGGTCCAATTTTGGTGTCTCTTGGCAAGTTAGGAATGGCTTTTAACCCTTTATAATCCATAACCCCAATACCAACAGTAATTAAAATTCCAGCTAATACCGCAGCGGGTATTCTTGAAGCAATAGGACCTAAGCCTAATAAAATAATAAGTAACATAATACCAGCAATCATTCCAGACAATTTTGTCTTACCGCCAGAGTTTATATTAACCACAGTTCGGATGGTTGCTCCAGCACCTGGAATACCTCCGAAAACTGCAGCAATAGTATTACCTATTCCTTGACCAACAAGCTCTTTATTAGGTTTGTGTTTCGTTTTGGTCATGTTATCAGCTACAACAGATGTTAACAAAGAATCAATCGCTCCTAATAGTGCAAGCGTTAGTGCCGTGAAAATATACGGTGTAATACCAGCTAGGCTGAAACCAGAGAAAATTTCCATATTAGGGAGCGGGAATCCTCCAGGAATTTCTTCAATAGGTCTGTAATTAAGACCGAAACCAATGGCTATACTGGTCATTACAACCAACGCAACTAACGTACTTGGTACAGTTGTTGTGATTCGCTTAAACCCATAAATAATAAAAATAGTACCTAATGCTAATATGATTTCCAGCCAGCTAATATTTTGTAATGCTCTTGGTAAAACCTTAAAGGTACCTAAAACTCCGGAAGCTTCTTTGCCAGCAAGAGTTTTGCTTTCTTTTAATATGGCAGCCTGTGTTGTGGCTTCAGCTCGCCGAATGGTTTCTTTAAAATCTTCTAAGACTAAAATTCCTTCACCTGCCTCATCTTTCAAGATGTTTTCTAAAATTATTTCTTCAGCCTGTGGTTTGAATCGCTCTACAAATTCCGTATCTTCTTTTGGATAATAGCCTACCGATGGTAAAATTTGTGTTACCAAAATAATAACACCGATAGCGGTCATAAAACCAGAAACTACAGGATAAGGAATATATCGTATATACTTACCCAAACCAAGAATACCTAGCATTATTTGAAATAACCCAGCTACTAAAAATACGGTTAAAATTGTCGGTAGTGCTTGGTTTAGATCACCATCATTTGTTGCGATAATACTAGCAATAACGACCATGCTCACCGCTGTCATTGGTGCTGTTGGCCCTGATATTTGGGTGCTTGTACCGCCAAAAAGGGCAGCAAAAAAAGCAATAAATATAGCGCCATATAGCCCTGCACTAGGTCCTAGCCCTGAAGAAACCCCAAAAGCTAATGCCAGAGGTAAGGCAACAATACCTGCTGTAATACCTCCAAAGAGATCGCCCCTTAGATTCGAAAATAATTGTTTCATTTTTTCACGTGTTGAGTAGGAAATAAATATACTAAAAAATTAAGAATCTGCAAGAAACCGATAGTTAATTTAACTATTAGTTTAAGTCTTGCAGTTCATTTTTAATTTAGTTGGCTACCACCAAAGAAACACCTAGTTTATGTACTAATTCATTTACTGAATTTGCGGTCATTTTTTCTTTACTTGTTTTATTAACTAGCAATAAATTAATGCCGTTGTTTAATAAATGAGTCGATAGTTTACTATGAATATCATTATTTTTCTCGAAAACAAATTCTTTCACTTGGTCGTTATCCTGTTTTTCTGTTATACTACCATTTTCATGAGAGTTTATAATCCTAAACAGCTTTAGCGGTTTTTGAATGTTTTGTATGATATCTTTCACAAAATCATCAGTGTTGTCTTGCTTAGACCCATTTAGGATTCCTAGTGATATTTCTTCGTTAGGATTCAATTCATTTTGCTCTGAAGCTATGATCATTGAACCACGATGCTTTTTAAGAATGAATTGAGTAATGTTGTCACCCAATAATCGTATGGGTTTTCGTTTACCTATTACCACAATATCTGGATTGTTCTCTTCTAAAAAACGATTGATTTCCTCCTTTATATTCCCGAAAGTGAATGACGTATTTATAGAAACGTTATACTTTTCAGAAAAGGGTGATGTTAGTTGGCTTATTGCCTTGCTTGTCTTGGTGAATTCAGAGTTAATGCTCCTAGCAGCCGATAATTGGTTGTCAGTACGAACAATATCGGTAGGTTTTTTCACATGAAAGAATTCGATACTTCCATCAATTAGTTTTGCCAAACTAATTGATGTTCTTAAAGCTGTTGTCGTGCCATTTCCTAAATCAGATAACACCGCTATTTTATATTTTGCGCTATTTTTGTTCATCTAGTTTGTTTTTAGGCTGTTTTTGGTCTTAATTTAAAGAATTCAATAAAACTCGATGGGTTTTCTACGACCCCTCGTTCAGAGTGTAATTTGATGTCAATATTTCTTTCTTTTGCTTTAAAAGCGAAATCTTCAAGAATTTCAACGATATCGTTATCTAAATAACGAGTTTTTCTCACGTCTAATTCTAAATAAGTATCTTTCGGAAGATTATCCAATTCTTTTAGAATTGCACCCTTATTAAAGAAAGTTACTTCTTCTGCAAGGGTCATTTTTATTTTATGAAGACCGTTACTTTTATCTTCAATATGTAAGAAGTGTGAGTTCTGGTAACTTTTGAAAAGAATCACTACAATACCTACTGATAGCCCTAGCCCAATACCAATTAATAAATCTGCAAAAACAATACCTAAAACCGTTACTATAAATGGAAGGAATTGTTT
The DNA here is from genome assembly GCF_057220795.1 of Tenacibaculum profundicola. Taxonomy (NCBI): domain Bacteria; kingdom Pseudomonadati; phylum Bacteroidota; class Flavobacteriia; order Flavobacteriales; family Flavobacteriaceae; genus Tenacibaculum; species Tenacibaculum profundicola. Next base: position 3,058,374 of record NZ_CM170137.1, read on the forward strand.
TAATCCTTGTTTATACATTGATAAAAACAGGGCAGGTTTAGCCAGTTTAAAACCTACAATTAACAACACAGCCGCTAAAACTGACAAAGGAATTTTATTTAAAAGACTAGGAATCAAGATAACCGAGATGAGTAAAAAGAATCCATGAATTATCGCTGATAATTTGCTCTTACCTCCTGATTGAATATTCGCTGAACTACGAACAATTACCTGGGTAATAGGTAAACCACCTATTAAACCAGATATAATGTTTCCGGTTCCTTGAGCTAGTAATTCTCGATTGGTTGGAGTAACGTTTTTATTTGGGTCTATTTTGTCGGTTGCTTCTACACATAAAAGAGTTTCTAAACTTGCTACTAAAGCAATGGTAAAAGCAACTATCCAAATATCTTTATTCCCAATAGCATTGAAGTTTGGAAAGCTAAATTGATTAAAGAACGTGTCTAAATTTTCAGGTACTGGCACTTTTACCAATTGTGCAGTGCTAATACCTAGTTGTTCATTCCCTTGAGTAATAATATAAAATACGATCCCAATGACAACAGCAACCAATGGTCCCTGTACTAATTGAAAAATTTTACCTTTTTTAGATAGTACCTTATCCCAAAGGATAAGAATTCCTAAACCTATTACTCCGACAATGGTAGACCCTAAATTTATTGCCTCCATAGAATAACTTTCAGCTGTCTTGTCGTAGCCAAAAAAGAACGGTATTTGTTTAATTATAATAATAATTCCAATACCGGTTAACATACCTTTTATTACAGAAGAAGGAAAGTAGTATCCTATGACTCCTGCTTTCAATACACCTAATAATAGTTGTATTACGCCACCTAAAACCACAGCTACAAGAAAGTTCTCATAACTACCTAAGGTTGCGATAGCGGATAAAACGATGGCGGCAAGACCGGCCGCAGGTCCGCTAACTCCAATTTTTGAGCCACTTAGGCTCCCAACAACAATACCTCCAACAATACCAGCAATGACTCCAGAGAATAAGGGAGCTCCACTTGCTAGTGCTATACCTAAACATAAAGGTAAGGCAACAAAAAATACCACTATACTAGCGGGTAAATCATTTTTAATTGATTTGAACATGAAAAGAAAATTTTATCAACTTTTAAGTTGATGGTTTTTAAAAATTATACATAAATAATCTGAATGGGGTAACAAAAAATTCTATAGTTTTCGATTTGGTCATAGAACGTCTAGCACTTAACTGGTTTAGCTAAGTTTTTGCTACTGAGTATTTCAGATCGTAAGCCGAATATTAGGTAAGAAATTCCGGAGGTGGAGATTCTAATTGTAGATTAATAGAGGCATAATCTTTTGAAATATAAGGCACTTCTTTGTGTGTAGTTTTATGCTTATATAAAGATGCTATCGTGTTTACGTAGTATAATTTTATTTCTAATTCTTCTTCAATGCTTTCATCTCCATCTGAGTCACTAATAACTCTGGAAGACTCACATTTTTTTTCAGATAGGCTGATGTACGCAGGTAGCGCTATCGTTGTAATTAGTACAGCAGTTAGTAAGTATATTAATACGTTTTTACCCATGGTTTTTTCGGAAGGTAAAAGTACTATTTGGTAATTAAATTTGTGTTAAAAAATAATTAAATATTAGGTATAATTTTTAAAGTATTTGATGGTAACCAACCAATTTTTCCATCGATCAATTTGATTTTTTTCCAATCATCTACCATATCCAAAACAGAAACCTTAGTGCCTTCGTGCAACGTAAAGATTCTATCCGAATGTAAGGTTGGAGCATTTTTCACAGCAACTTCTTCAGCAAAAACAATTGCGTGCTTTGTCTTAATAGCTTTTGTGTATTGTTGAAAGGTTATTATTAATGTTAAAAATAACAATACGAAACCTATAGAACTCGTAACAAAGTAAAATCGTTTTTTTGGTGGGTTACTAGAAAAATAGAAAAGTAAAAACAAGATACTGGCAATTATTGAGAAAGAAACACTGAGATATGCCCAAGAATTATAATGTAACTTTTCTAGATAATTGGTAGTAAGTTTTTGAAACAATGATTTGGGGAGTTCTTCAATCCTGTCTAATGTTAGCTTATTGGCAATGATTAGATTGTTTTTAGCATCTTCATTTAATGGGTCGAGCAATAATGCTTTCTCATAATTATAAATACTAGGGGCAACCTTGTTTAGTTTATAATGACAATTCCCTAAATTGTAGTATAATTCAGAAGAAACTACGTTTTTATGCTCTATCTGTTGGTAAAGATCAATTGCTTCTTGATATTTACCATCTTTGTATAAATCATTTGCCGTGTTAAATAAGGCATCAGAAGTTTGCGCAGATACAAAAATAGTTGAAAAAAATACTAAAAGGGCAACAATACGCTTTATCATAACTGTTTGTCTAATTGAGTAATTACTAATTTCGCTTTTTCAAATTCTTGATTCATTTGCACGCTGTCAATAGGTGTATAACGGGCAAAGTCACAATCATTAAGAACCTCAATGAATTGATTTATAGTGTCGTTACTAACGTTTTTGTTTGTTAATAAAGAAGTTATTTTTTCTCTACTAATATCAGAAGTTTCTACTTTCAATTTTGCTTTTAAATAGTTGTGCAATGCTCTTTCTAGCGCTTCATAGAAAGCTTCTTTATTACCTAGTTGTTTAGAAGCGGTTGATAAATATCTCTTAGCTAGTTTATCTGCTTTTCGTTGTTTGTTTCCTAGAATATCTTTAGTTCTTTCTTCTTTTTTTCTATTCAAGAGAATTAGTAAAGGAATGGCAATTATTGGCAACAATAAAAGAATATAAAACAACGATGATTTGAAAAAGTCTGAAGTAGTACTGGTAACAAAATTAGAAGATGTTTGAATATATCTAAAATTAGTACCCGTGAGTTCTATGTTTTGTTTGTTTGCAAAGTTTTTGTTTGAATTTGAGGCTAATTCTTTACCCTCTAAAACATTTACAAATAAATCTTCAGATTGAATGGTTTGATATACCTTTTCTTTAGGATCAAAATATGAAAAACTAACTGAAGGTATTTTATACTTTCCTTTAAATTGAGGGACTAAGGTGTAATTATCAGTGATTGAACCTTTTAAGCCGCTAGAAGTTATACTTACGTTTTCTTTCCTTTCAGGTTGATATACTTCAAGTTCTTTCGGTGTTTCTATTTTTGGGAGTTCAAATAATTTTATATTCCCTTTACCTTTAATAGCTACTTTTATTTGTGATGATTCATTAGCTTTTAATAGTTGCTTGCTTAGGGAAACATCAAATGAAAATTGACCAACAGCTCCATTGAAGTCAACAGGTTTGTTTTTAGTAGGTAATGATTTCGCTTGTATTATTTTTTTAGCAGAGGAGAATTCTTTACGTACACGACGCGTAATTACGTTGCCAAAAAAATCGGCACGACCCGTAGGTACCCCCACTACAATGTCCATTTTCATCGGATCAATGGTTAATCTGCCAGATTTCGTGGGAATTAACAATGCTTTGTGTAGAATAGCATATCTATAGTTCTCTCCATTGTAAGTTCCTTCTTTTACCGGAGTTCCGTTTCTATCTATTTCTTGATTCCAAAAACCGTTGTATTGAGGCGATTCTGTAATGGCATTTTCGTAAATAGCAACATTTTCACTAAAGTACAAACGATATTCAACGTACAACCCTTCACCTACGTAAGGTTTTGACTTTGAAATTTCAGCAACTAAATGAATATTTTGAGAGGCAATATAGTCTGGATCGTTTGGGTTTTTGGGTAATTCAATAGCATCTAAAACTATTATCTTTACGGTATTAGAATTTAGAACGTTACCATCAACTTCTATAGAAGCTGGAGGCAAATTAAACTCTCCTTTTCTTTTGGGTTGTAGAATATAGGTATACTTTTGAGAGAAAGAGATCTTACCATTAATCCAAGATTGACTTACCGATTGACTTGGCCCACCAACGACTTTAAAGTTGGTGAAATTCGGAGATTTAAAATTATCGGCTCCTTGTTTGTTTATTGTAAATTGAATTCTAAACCGTTGATTAACACCGAGCTTGTTTTTGCTAACACTTGCTTTAAATTCACTTTTTTGAGCGTTAACTGCAAAGGTAAAAACACTTAAGAGTACTACTATGTAAAATTTCAAATTACTAATCATTTTTAACATGCGCAAAAATAACATTTTAACTATGCATTTTAATATAAAAATTTCATAATTTTTGAATATAGAAACGGTGTTTAGATTAACTTTAACCGAAATACAGTCAAAAACTTACCAGTCTTTTTCTTGCTTAACCTTTTTTCCTTTAGATTTTTTTACATTCATTTTCTTCTGAGTCTTTTTTTCTTCATTGTTCAAACTCTCAAGCAATTGTTTCATTTCCTCTGGAGTCATTTTTCCTTGTTGAGGTTTTTGTTTTTGATCTTTTTTATCCTTGTTGTCTCCTTCCTTTTTATCTTTTTGATCTTTTTTGTCCTTTTGGTCTTTTTTATCCTTGTTATCCTCCTTGTCTTTTTTGTCCTTTTGATCTTTTTTGTCCTTCTGGTCTTTCTTATTGTCTTTGTTGTCTTTGTTGTCTTTGTTGTCCTTCTGGTTTTGTTGCTGTTTTTTCAGTTCTTTTTGAGCAACAGCTAAGTTGTAACGAGTTTCATCGTCATTAGGGTTGTTTCTTAGAGAGTTTTTATAAGCATTAACCGCTTGTTGGTACTGCTTTTGTTCGAGCATGGCATTACCTATATTGTGAAAGGCTTCTGCTTTAGAAAATTTATCTTTAGCCGTTTTTGCTGTTAACTCAAACTGGGAAACAGCTTCTTTGTAATTTTTGTTTTGATATAAAGAGTTACCGAAGTTATAGCTAGCTTTATCATACTTACTGTTTTTACCTAAAGCTTTTCTGTAGGCAATAGAAGCCTCATCAAACTTTTGCTTATTATATAGTTTGTTTCCTTCACGCAGTAAATTGCGTGCGTCGCGTTGCAATTGCAAAGTGTCTTGTTGTGCATTCGCAACTATCGAAATAGTTGCCAATAACAGACTGAATAAGGTTTTTAATAAATTGTTCACACTCCTAATTTTTAACTTCTTCATTAAATAAATCTATTTTCTTTAACCATTTGGTTTTTCTCTCAAATAAAAATATGTCAAGTATTAAAAACAATAACCCAAGACCTAAAAACCATTGGAATTGATCTTTGTAATCAGAGAATTGTTTCGTTTCAAATTCGCTTTTTTGGGCATTAGCGATAATGTCAACTATCTCTTTTACGGGTGTTTCTGTTTTGTTTCCGTCAATATAGCTTCCATTGGCTATTTCGGCAATCTCTTGTAATATAGGGGCTTTTCTTTGCGTAATAACGGTTTCACCTTGTCGGTCTTTTTTATAGCCAATAAGTGAGCCATTTAATTTAATAGGAATAGGCCCTCCCTTTTCACTACCAACACCAATGGTGTAAACTTTTACACCTTCGTTAGCTATGTTTTGCGCAATCTGTTTGGTTTCTTCTTGATGGTCTTCCCCATCAGAAATTATAACTAAAAAACGATTGGTTTGCTCGTCATTATTATAATAGGTTTTGGCTAAATCTAGGGCTTCGTTGATGGCGGTGCCTTGGCTAGAAACCATATCGGGATTTGCGTTCTGTAAAAACATTTTGCCAGCAGCGTGATCCGTTGTAATCGGTAACAAGGGGTAGGCGTTACCTGCATAAATAATAATACCAACTCTATCACTGCCCAGCTTATCGATAATTTTAGAAATAATTTGTTTAGATTTTTCTAATCTATTTGGAGCAATGTCTTCTGCCAACATACTTTTTGAAACATCTAAAGCAAAAACAACATCTACTCCTTCTCTTTTTACAGTTTTTAACTTAGTTCCCATCTTAGGGTTTACAAGTGAGATGATCAAAAATGATAAACCCAACAAAAAGAAAACTAATTTCAAAATTGATTTAAAGTTGGAAGAATTTGGAGCTAATTTTGCTAACAAATCTGAAGAAGCAAACTTTCTTTGCGTTCTTTTTTTCCACCATAAAACCAATAAGAAAATTAAAACTATTATTGGAATAATTGCGAAAAAGTAAAAATATATAGGCTCTTCTATTTTATACATAAATCAATGCTAATTATATAAAACTTTTAAAAATTGTGTTTTTTAACAAAAACTCGAGGAGCAAAAACATACCCGCTATGAATACCCAAAACCTGTATTGTTCGGTATAATTATAGTACTTAAATTCTTCAATTTTTGTTTTTTCGAGTTTATCTATTTCATCATAAATAGCTTTAAGTTTTGTGTTGTTCGTTGCTCTAAAGTATTTTCCTTCAGTTTCTTGAGCAATGTGTTTTAACAAACTCTCATCAATTTCAACTTGTTGGTTTCTAAACGAAATTTTACCTGTACGCGGGTCCTTTGCCCAAGGGAAAGGAGCCATACCGTTAGTTCCAATTCCAATAGTATATACTTTAATGTTGTTACCTTTAGCTAATTCGGTAGCGGTTTTTGGATCTACAAACCCAGCATTATTTACGCCATCGGTTAAAAGTATGATGACTTTACTTTTGGCTTTACTTTCTTTTAAACGGTTAACAGCAGATCCTAGCCCCATTCCTATTGCAGTGCCACCTTCTAATTGCCCCCATTTAATTTCTGCGATAGTTCGTTTTACAATTGATTTATCACTGGTTATAGGGGTCTGTGTAAAACTTTCCCCAGCATATACCACAATACCTATTCTATCATTGGGTCTTCTATTTATGAAATCAGTAGCAACTCGTTTTAAAGCTTCTAACCTATTTGGTTTTAAGTCTTTGGCGAGCATACTGGCAGATACATCAATTGCCATAACAATGTCGATACCTTTGTTCGTTTTTGTCTTTTTGCTTATATCAACATTTCTAGGTCGTGCTAATCCAATAATAATTGCCGTTAAGGCAAGTATGCGGAGAATATATAGGGCAGGTTTAAGTTTTGATACGAATGATGATTTTATTGAAAACCCTTTTAAACTTGCTATTCTTAACTGCGCACTATCCTTTTTTCTTGTCAAGAAGTTCCATGTAGCTAACAGCGGTATGAACAACAGCAACCATAAAAATTCTGGACTATGGAATTCAAAATTATTGAACATTTTCTACTGGTTGTTTTGATAGGTTAGACATGGATATTATTTTAGAGATTCCAAAAGAAATTAATAAAATAAACACTAACATTATTGTTATTAATAGGAGCCTTGTAACAAGGTTAGGCTTTTTTACCTCTGGCTTTTGAACAATTGCTACAGGTTTGCTATAGCTTATTTCTGAATTTTCTTCAGTTGTTGATGGTTTTATATGATTAATAATATATTCAGCTATAGTTCTGTCAGTCTCAATTTCTTGAGCTAAAGGTTTGGATTTAGCAAACTTCACAAGGTCAGATTGTTGTAGTAGTTTTTCTAGCTTTTTAATGGTTTCTTTTTCGGTAACAATCACTTTTGCGTCACTAAAATCCGCTAAACTTTCAACTAATTCATTGGTTGTTTGCTCCAAGGCTTGAATATGAAGTTCTTTTTCTATATAACCTCTAACTATGTCTGTTAATTCACTATAGAAAGATTTTACTTTATTATTTTGCCATAATAATTTCTCGTCAAGAAGTTGAAGTTTTCTGAGAGCTTCTTGGTATGGAGCTAGTTTTGGAATTGCTGTTTTAGTGGTGTCGTTCTCCGTTCTTTTAAGAGCAAAATACAGTGTTGTAATTACGATTAATAAAATGGCTAAAGCCCAGTATATATATAATTTAATATCATCAAACTGATAAGGTTCACCTTTTATTCCTTTAATAGGGAATTTCTTGATTTTTGCTGTATCTATAGGAACCGTAACAACACTGATCAATAAGCTATCTGTTAAGTAAGCTTGGTTTTTTACGAAAATCTGCTGTTTCGGAATATAGTAAGCTCCACTATCAAATCCAGTAAGGATATATTTTTTTATGAGTTTATTATTGAGGGTGTCTATTTTTAAAGAATCAACAACTTCTAATGCGTTTAAATTTTCGAGTTTTGGAATAATAACATTTTCAGTCTCATTCACGGTGATTCGATACTCAAATTGCTCTCCAATTCTAATGCTCGTCGTATCAGTCTCTACCTTAACCATCGATGATTGAGCATAACTAACTGATACGGTAAGAAAGAGTAATATGTAAAATAATTTATACTTCATTGTTTGGTGCCATCTTTTTGTGACAATTATCCTTTTTGTTTAAAATATCCAAGTAATTTCTTTACATAGCTTTCATCAACACGTGTGCTAATAACACCAGCGCCACTTTTTCTAAATGCATTTTTAAAATAATCTTCTAATTTCAACCCATTGGCTTTGTATTGAGATCTTACCGATGAGGAACTTGTATTTACTAAATGGACATTACCAGTTTCGGAGTCTAACATTGGAACCATTCCAAGATTTGGAATTTCTTGATCATGTTTATCAAATACTCTAATTCCGGTGACGTCATGTTTATTCGCTGCGAGTTTAAGAGTATGTTCATAGTTGTCATCAATAAAATCAGAAAGAATAAAAACGATAGCTCTTTTTTTTAGTACGTTTGATAAAAATTTTAAAGCTTCCGTAATATTGGTTTGCCTACTCTTAGGATTAAACTCAATAAGTTCCCTAATAATCCGAAGTACATGGCTTCTTCCTTTTTTAGGAGGGATAAATAATTCTACCTGATCAGAGAATAAAATCAAACCAACCTTGTCGTTGTTTTGAATAGCTGAAAAAGCTAAGGTGGCAGCAATTTCAGTGATAGTATTCTTTTTGAATTGTTGTGTGGTGCCAAAAAACTCAGAACCTGAGATATCAACCACTAGCATCATGGTAAGTTCTCGTTCTTCCTCAAATACTTTTACATAAGGTTCGTTATATCTGGCAGTAACATTCCAGTCAATAGCACGGATATCATCTCCATATTGATATTGCCTTACTTCAGAAAAGGTCATACCTCGTCCTTTAAAGGTCGAATGGTATTCGCCTCCAAAAATATGATTAGACAATCTACGTGTCTTAATTTCTATTTTACGAACTTTTTTAAGTAATTCTTTTGTGTCCATTAATTATTTTAACCAATTTTCGGGCAAGGGAGGTAATTCTACCTCCTTTAATTCAAATGATTTCTCAATTGAAATTGTAGGAGCCTCTTTTACTGATAGTTCTACATTGTTTTTTTCTGCAATTTCTTTAATTACATTTGATATACTTCTTTTTTGACCGAGAACCAAACTATTCATCATCACATTTGATTCTGTTTGTAAATCAAAACAATCTACGTAAAATGTAGGTGTATTGTTTTGGTAAATAATGGCTTCTGTCCTCTTTTTCTTGGGCAGTTCTAAAATTTTCTTTGTTCCTGTTAACGTTTTGTACGTTGTTAATTTGCATATCATCGCTAGTTAATTTAAGGGGTGAATATTTCTCTAGTGAGTATGGTTAGTTAAAATTAAGTTTGGTTAATTAAAATTAGGGAACTTGAACTTCGTTAATAATGGTGTTAATAATGTCTATTGACGTAATATTTTCGGCTTCGGCTTCATACGTAATTCCTATTCTATGTCGTAAAACATCATAAACAATAGCTCTAACATCTTCAGGAATCACATAGCCTCTTCTTTTAATAAAAGCGTAACATTTAGCGGCTTTCGCTAGAGAAATACTTCCACGAGGAGAAGAACCAAAGCTTATGAGTCCTTGCAGTTTCTCTAAATTGTATTTTTCAGGATAACGTGTAGCGAAAACAATATCTAAGATGTATTTTTCGATTTTCTCATCCATATATACTTCATTAACTACATGGCGTGCCTTAATTATTTGTTCTATGGAAACAACAGGATTAACCTTAGCAAAGCTTCCGCTTAGATTTTGACGCAAAATAATTTGTTCTTCTTGTAATTTAGGGTAGTCTATAACTGTTTTAAGCATAAAACGATCTACTTGCGCCTCTGGTAACGGGTAAGTTCCTTCTTGTTCAACAGGGTTTTGCGTAGCCATTACTAAAAAAGGCTCGTCAAGTTTAAAGGTTTCATCTCCAATGGTGATTTGGCGTTCTTGCATAGCTTCTAGTAAAGCAGATTGTACTTTAGCTGGAGCACGGTTAATTTCATCGGCTAATACAAAGTTTGCGAAAATAGGACCTTTTTTAATTGAAAAATCATTTTCTTTTACATTGTATATCATGGTACCTACCACATCAGCAGGCAACAGGTCAGGTGTAAATTGAATACGACTAAAACTACCATGAACTGCTTTTGAAAGAGTGTTAATAGCTAATGTTTTTGCTAGTCCTGGAACACCTTCCAATAGTATGTGTCCGTTTCCTAAAAGACCTATAAGCAATCGCTCAATCATGTGTTTTTGACCAACAATCACCTTATTCATTTCTGCAGTTAACAAATCTACAAAAGCACTTTCTTGTTCTATTTTTTCATTAATTACTCTTACATCTACATCCATATGTGTTCTAAATTATATTAGCTTTTATTAAACAAAACTACAATATTAAGACTTTAACAAATGTTAAAGTATGGTTAAACCTAAAAACTGATAAGAAATGTGAAATAAATAAATAAAAATAAAAATTTTATAAAAAATAATGGTTATAAAATTAAATTTTAGGTCTTTTGTTAATAATACGTTAATTGTGTATTATCATTTTAACACAAAATTAATTATTTATAACCTTGAAATTATGAAAAAAACTAACAAACTATTTACAGCTATCGCTTTAATGTGTTTTACTATTTCGATAGGACAAACCATTAAGGGGAAAGTAACTAATGAAAATGGAGAGCCCCTCCCTTTTGTTGATGTCGTCGAGAAAGGCACCACAAATGGAATAAATACCAATGACACTGGTGAGTTCGTTATTACATTGAAAAAAACGCCAGCAACTCTTGTGTTTTCTTTTATGGGGTATGATACAAATGAGATTACTGTTACTTCTGCTACCAACCTAAAGGTTGTGCTGAAAGAAAGCAGTGGTGTTCTTGATGAAGTTGTTTTAACAGGAAACAGGTCTAGACCAAGAACAATTTTAGATTCACCAGTGCCTATTGATAATATTGATGTTAAAGAACTACAAGCAAGTGGGAAACCAACTTTTGATAGAATGCTTGTGTTTAAAGTGCCATCTTTTAATGCTCAGAATCAAGCAATCTCAGATGCAACAGCACATTACGATCCAGCAGATTTGAGAGGTTTAGGACCTAGTAGAACATTAGTACTTGTGAACGGAAAACGTAAAAACCAAAGTGCTCAGGTGTATTTAAACAGAACACCAGGAAAAGGAGAAGTAGGTGTCGATTTAAAAAGTATCCCAACAGCAGCAATAGAAAGAGTAGAAGTTCTTAGAGATGGAGCATCTGCATTATATGGTTCTGATGCTATTGCAGGAGTGATGAACATTATTCTTAAGAAAAACGTTGAGTATTCTACGTTTACCACAAGAACAGGTATTACTTCAGAAAGAGATGGATTTAACTTTGGGGCAGATTTTAATACTGCTTTTAATTTTGGTGATGGTGGTTTTGCGAATATTACTTTAGGGTATTATAATCAAAAATCAACCAATAGAGCAGGGGTAGTGAACGCGGCAAGTGAAGGGGCAACAAGACCTTATGAAGTAGCTTGGTTAGCAGCAAATCCAACAGCTGGTATGACAGTTGGGCAACCAGAGATGAAAAAGAAAGATCTTTTCATAAATATAGAGCACCCGCTTGGTGAAAAAGCGAACTTATACACATTCCACGGTTATACGACTAGAACAGGTAAGAGTTTTGCTTATTATAGAGCCCCTTACTGGAGAAGTGGTGTAGCGGATGCTAATTTTATTACGTCTAGACCAGAAGATTTTGTTGGGTATCAGCCAACTTTTGAAACGGAAATAGATGACCATATTAACGCGGTTGGAATTAAGTTTCCTTTTTCAGATAATTGGAATGCTGATGCTAGTATAACGTATGGAGCAAACGATGTTTTTTATACAGTGAATAACTCTGTAAACAGAGATTATTTAAATGATCACGGTACATCTCCTAGGAGTTTTAAGCCGGGTGGATATAGGTTTACCAATGTAGTAGGGAATTTCGATATTACAGGAATTATTTCAGAGCAATTAAGTGCTGCTTTAGGTCTTGAATATAAAGATGAGAGTTTTAGAGCTTTTGAAGGAGATCCTTTTTCTTATTACAGAGGAGGTTCAGATTCATTTGCTGGGATTAAGCCAGCTGAAGCAGGTATGTGGTCAAGGAACAACTTTGCTGCTTACGGGCAATTAGATTATGATATCACGGATAAGTTTTTATTTGGAGTAGCGGGTCGTTATGAGGATTTCTCTGATGCGGGTAGTAACTTTTCTTGGAAGGTGAACGGACGATATAAAATTGGTGATAAAGGAGCGTTAAGAGCTTCATATAGTACTGGGTTTAGAGCTCCTTCTTTGCATCAAACCCATTTAACGAATAGTCAGTATATTATTGTTGCAGGTTCTTCAGAGCCATTGTTGCAAGGTACTTTGGCAAATGATAACCCTGCAATACAGGCTTTAGGGGTTCCTAGTTTAACGCATGAACTTTCGAAAAACATATCAGCAGGAGCTACCTATAAATTTAATAAAGATTTTTCAGTGTCGTTTGATTTTTATCAAATCAACGTAGAAGATAGAGTTTTGTTCTCTTCGCAAATTGGATATAAAGATGGAGCGCCACCTTCAAATGGTAATCCAGCGGTAATAACAAACCCTGTTGAGCAAATTTTGAGTGATAACAATGTGGTTGCTGTTCAGTTTTTTATTAATGCAGGTGATACAAAAACAACAGGTGCAGACATCGTGTTGAATTACAGGAATATAGAGGTTGGTAAAGGGAGTTTAACAGCTAGTTTAGCAGCGAATTTCAATAAGACAACACTTGATGCTATTACGACTCCATCAGCTTTGGCAGGTGCTGGGTATAATATTTTTGATAGACAAGAACAAGGGTTAATAACAAATTCAAGACCAAGGTCTAAATTTATTTTAGGTCTAAATTATGATATTGATAAATGGAATGTTTCATTTAACAATACAGGTTTTGGAAAAGTTACCGTTACCGCTCCAGAATCAGGAGGTGTAGATCAAGATTTGGCATCTAAAATATCTACTGATTTAGGTTTTGTTTATAAATTAACGAATAGAGTTAGTTTAAACGGGAATATCAACAATATATTTGATGTATATCCTGATCCAACTGACCCATCGACGAATACAGCGCAGGCTGGAAATCGTTTTACGTACTCTTCAGAAGTACAACAGTTAGGTCAATTAGGAACTAATTTTAGTGTAGGATTGAACTATGAATTTTAATTAATGTTTGTTTAAAATGGAAAAAGCACCGGGATTTTCTGGTGCTTTTTTTCTTTTTTGGTAGAAACTAAAATGATAATAGTTGTTTTAATAATACCTCATTCGTTTTGTAAGTAAAATTACACAATCATACTTTTCTATTCATATTTGTTGTTATCCATAGATTGGTATTCATAATAGATAACGCCATTTATAACTAGAGTTTACAGTAGTAAAACGCCTTTTTCTTCCTTTTTGCTTTATCAGAAAAAATCATAAGCTAATGCTGTACTTGATTTATATGATTTGTATAGAGGGAAAATATAGAATCTTCTGATGCGATAAGTTTAATTCACAATGGTATAAGATAAGGTCGTTAAATTAACATCTGAATAGTATTTCATAAAAGAGAAAGCCTCTCTCTTTATGGTAGGGTTTTAGTCATACTTAGGACTAATATTTTCTTAAGAAAAGTTTATTGTCTTCATAAACAGCATAAGTGAAATAGGTAATCCAGTCTCCGAGATTGATATACTTACTATTTTCTTGTAATTCAATATCTAGCGGTAAGTGCCGATGCCCAAATATGAAGTAATTGTAATGTTTGACGGTTAATTTTCTTTTGCAATACTGAACTAACCATTCGTTTTCTTCCCCTAAAAATTTAGCATCGTCATCACCAGAAATAAGTTTGTTTTTTACTGACATGTATTGCCCTAATTTAACACCTATATCTGGGTGTAACCATCTGAACATCCATTGAAACAGAGGGAAGGTAAAAACTTTTTTCATTCTTTTATAGCCTTTATCATGCGGGCCTAAACCATCACCGTGACCAATTAGAAAAGTGTCATTGTTAAATTTGAATTCTTGAGGCTTGTGATACACAGGGATGTTTAGTTCGTTTTCAAAATAATCACTCATCCATAAATCGTGATTTCCTACAAAAAAATAAATAGGAATTCCACTATCTCTAATCTCAGCTAGTTTCCCTAAAACACGAACAAAACCTTTAGGGACAACTGTTTTATATTCAAACCAGAAATCAAATAAATCGCCTAGTAAAAAAATAGCCTCTGCATCTTTTTTAATGTCATTTAGCCAACTCACAAATTTTTGTTCGCGTGGAAAACTAACTTCCTTAGTTGGGGCTCCCAAATGTTGATCGGAAGCGAAATAAATTTTCTTATTTTCAGGAATATGAATTGAAATCAAACTTAAATTTTTGACAAAAATAACTAATTTGAATAGAGTCGGCTCATTTAATTTTTGGTTACTTTTGTTCAATTCTATTAAAAAGTCAGTCTAATGAACCCGTTCGATGATGTTTACTTTATGAAGAAAGCCTTGCAAGAAGCTCAATTAGCGTATGATAAAGGAGAGGTACCGGTAGGGGCTGTTATTGTTTTCAAAGAGCAAATAATTGCGAGAGCTCATAATTTAACAGAAACCTTAAATGATGTAACTGCGCATGCAGAGATGCAGGCGTTTACTGCTGCGGCAGATTTTTTAGGAGGGAAATATCTTAAGGATTGTGTATTATATGTTACGCTAGAGCCATGTCAAATGTGTGCTGGAGCAAGTTACTGGGCACAGATTGGGAAAATAGTTTATGGAGCAAGTGAGCCTAAGTTAGGGTTTAGTGTATTGCAAACTAAACTACATCCAAAGACTAAAGTTGTATCAGGTGTTTTACAAGAGGAATGCAGTTTTTTGATAAAAAAGTTTTTTGTAGAAAAACGTAACCTAAACTAGGGTGTTTTTCTGTTATTGCATTGTCTTTTTTTTAAGTTATTAAGAGTAGAATATGACTTGAATTTAGGTAGGCCTAAAATCAAAAAAGTGATTGCTGTTTGCAATTACTTTCATGTCCTAATAACCATTTTTTACGCCAAATACCACCTGCATATCCAGTTAATGACCCGTTAGAGCCAATAACTCTATGGCACGGTATAATGATCCAAATTGGGTTTTTACCATTTGCGGAGGCAACAGCTCTTATGGCTTTCGTAGGGCCTATTTGTTTTGTTTGCTCTAAATAAGATCTAGTTTTTCCGTAAGGTATATGTAATAGTTCTTTCCAAACTTTTTGTTGGAACGCTGTTCCTTGAGGATTTAATTTTAAAGTAAACTCTTTTCTAGTGCCATTGAAATACTCGTTGAGTTGATTTTTGCATTCTAGTAGTGGAACAGCAATATTTGAATGCTGTTTCATTGAAGGTTGAACATCATCATTTAAAACAGAAACGGTTTGGATCCCTTCTTCATTTCCAGTGATTTCTGCTATGCCTAAGGGTGTTTTGCAGTGTATAATTTGAATGTTGAGCATTAGTTTTAGTAATATATTAATACAAGTAAAAAGAGTTAACTCTTGTTTTTATGACGTAAATCACCAAAACAACCAGACGTGAAAAGTTGATATAACAAGTCAATTCATTTGGGTCTTTCAGATAACAAACAAATAACGAAATAGTGGTGTTTGATTAAATACCAAAGATGTCAATTGAGTTTTTAGTGGTGATCTTTGAGATTTCTTGGAAAGGTATTCCATAAATATCTACAAGTTTATCTACAACATTAGTGATATAGCTGCTCTCATTTCTTTTACCTCGATACGGTGTAGGCGCTAGATAAGGAGAATCGGTTTCAAGCACAATGTGCTTTAGATCAATTTGATTTAAAAACTTGTCTATTTTTCCGTTTTTAAAAGTTGCCACACCACCAATGCCTAATTTCATATTATATGAAATGGCCTTTTTGGCTTGTTCCATAGTTCCAGTAAAACAATGGAAAATACCAAATAGGTCATCGCCTTTTTCTTTTTCCAAAACATCAAATATTTCCTCAAAAGCATCTCTGCAATGAATAATAATGGGCAGCTTTTTTTCTTTCGCCCATTGTATTTGGGTTCTGAAAGCCTCCTGTTGCTGTGGTAAAAAAGTGGTGTCCCAATATAAATCAATACCAATTTCACCAATGGCATAGAAATTACGTTTGTCAATCCATTCTTTGACCAATGCAAGCTCTTCTAAGTAGTTTTCTTTTACAGAGGTCGGATGCAATCCCATCATTAAGAACACTTCATTTGGATAATTTTTTTCCAAATCGAGCATCTTGTTGGTGTAAGTACTGTCAATGGCAGGGATGAAAAAGCGAGAAACACCAGCATTTTTAGCTCTGTCTATCATTTCATTTCTGTCATTATCAAACTGTTCCGAGTATAAATGTGTATGTGTATCAGTAATCATTATTAATAATTGAATTGTATCTTAGCCCCACAAAAGTACGAGAAATGGCAAGTTTGAAAAAAGTATTGAAGAAAAAGAAGTATAGTAAAGTGAAACTAAAGCAAATTGAGACCAATCATTTGGAATTAAAAGCGGAGATTAATGGGGTAAAAGGACGATTTATATTAGATACCGGTGCTTCCAATTCTTGTGTGGGTTTAGATTTGATCGATTATTTTAAACTAGTTTCTGAAAAGAGTGAAATCAAAGCGGCTGGGGCAGGTGCTATTGACATGGAAACTCAAAAATCAGAAAACAATTTATTGAAAATCGGGAAATGGAAAACTAGAAAATGCGATTTAGTGTTATTTGACTTATCACATGTAAATACTGCGTTAACTCAGCATAATGCCAAAGAGGTGCATGGTATTATTGGTGCTGATATTTTGGAAGCAGGGAAGGCTATTATTGATTACAATAAAAAAATCTTGTATCTTAAAAAACCTAAAAAGAAAAAAGTGATAAAACTTCCTTTTTAGTTTTATAAGGCTATCGCAATTGTATTTTTTACTTCTCCAATAGTAAAAACACTATGGGTGCTTCCTATATGTTTCAGACCTGTTATTTTATTAATCATAAATTCTCTGTAAGAATCCATATCTTTTATATAAATCTTTAAAACATAGTCGTATTCCCCACTTACATGAAAACATTCAGTGACTTCTTGTAAATCATTTATTTCTTTTTCAAAATCGGCAATAAATTCTACCGTGTGTTTTTCTAGTTTTATATGACAAAAAACGAGCAACGATTTATCAATTTTATTTTTGTCAACTAGAGCAACATATTGTGTAATTATTCCTTCTCTTTCGAGCTTTTTTATACGCTCATACACCGCAGTCACCGATAAGTTTAATTGCAGTGATAAGTTTTTAGTAGTTTGCTTACTGTCATTTTGTAGTAATGTTAATAGTTTTTTGTCAATGATATCTAGCTTCATGTGAAAAATATTCTAATTATTGATAGAGAACCTTTTTTTTTGTTTGTAAATTTTCTTTTTTATAGCTTTAAAAAGAAAGAATATCTAAAAAATATCTAAAGTATTGATTTTTTGTCAAAAATTATGGTATTTCGTAGTCAAATAAACAACGAAATTGAAATAATATGGAATTTAAACCAGCAAACAATATACAAGACTTACAGTATTTTGGAGAATTTGGAGGAGTAAACCCTTCGATCTCCGATTCATCTACATATACCTTTTTAGAAGCTAAAACAATGTTTGATACTTTTGAAGGAAACACTGATGGATGTTATTTATACTCCCGTCATACGTCTCCCTCTAATTTGTATTTAGGAGAGGCCTTGGCAGCAATGGAAGGAACAGAAACAGCGAATGTAACGGCTTCCGGTATGGGAGCAATAACGCCAACAATTTTACAGGTATGTGGTGCTGGTGATCATATTGTTTCAAGTAGAACTATTTATGGCGGAACTTATGCTTTTTTAAAGAATTTTACACCAAGAATGAATATTGAGACCTCTTTTGTTGACATTACAAAACTAGAAGTGGTTGAAGCGGCTATCAATGAGAATACTAAAATGATTTATTGTGAGTCAGTTAGTAATCCATTATTAGAGGTTGCTGATATACAAGCATTATCAAAATTAGCAAAGAAATATAGTTTAACCTTAGTGGTTGATAATACCTTTTCACCTTTATCTATTTCTCCTGTGCAATTAGGGGCTGATGTTGTAGTGCATAGTTTGACCAAATTCATTAACGGTAGTTCTGATACAATGGGAGGTGTAGTATGTGGAACATCAGAGTTTGTTAATTCTCAAAAAAGCGTAATTGATGGAGCTAGTATGTTATTAGGGGCTTCTATGGATTCTATGCGATCGGCTTCGATATTAAAAAATATGAGGACATTACACATCCGAATAAAACAACATAGTAAAAATGCGACGTATTTAGCGGAAAAATTCGAGGCGGCTGGTATAAAAACGGTATATCCTGGACTACAGTCTCACCCTTCTCATGAAGTTTTTAAATCAATGATGAATGAAGAGTACGGATTTGGTGGAATGTTAACTATTGATGCAGGGTCGTTAGATAAGGCAAATGCCTTGATGGAACTAATGCAAGAGAGAAACCTTGGGTATTTGGCCGTGAGTTTAGGTTTTTATAAAACACTATTTTCTGCACCAGGAACTTCTACTTCTTCTGAAATACCAGAAGACGAACAAGAAGAAATGGGACTTACTGATGGATTAATACGTTTTTCTATTGGATTGGATAATGACATAGAGCGTACCTATAAAATGATGAAAGAATGTATGTTAGAAGTCGGTGTCTTAAAAGAAACAATTGTCTCTTAAGTATAAGCAATTATGCTTTTTATTAGTTCAAATTATCGAAATGATACACCCTTTTATTCCCTTTATATTAATTAGAAAATGATTATTTTCTATAGTAATTTTGAAGAATAACTGGTAATAATTGCGTAGAAATCCCTGTATATATACAGGGATTTCTTATATGCCGTAAAAACGATTAAGAAACTGCTTTATATCTTCTCTAGTGGGGTTTCTTCCCGAAAATGGTGTGATATCCCAACGTTTTCCTTCTTGTTTTAATTCAAAACGAAACATGGACGTTTTAGCGTTTTTTGGATTTAATAGCGGGTAGCGTAAGTCTAGATATTCAATGTTTTTAGAAGAATCTTTCGGAACAAAATTGTAATAGCTATTACTAAACCATAATAAGGTTTTAATATCTGGATGCTGGGTGTCAATTAAATTATGACTTTTAGGAATGGATATGATGGTGTCTAATTCATTTTTAGAGTCTAATAAGGAGTAAAAGCCAACTTTAAAATCAGTACTCGTTTCTGCAACGCCATACCAGAGAATATTATTCATAATGGTGGGTTGTGTTGAATACCTTGTATAGGAGATACTTGCATTATCAAATGATTTTTCAAAAATAGCATCTATATATATCTTATTCACTACAGTAAAAAGCATATAAAGAGAGCTGGTGTAAATACCTGCTTTGGCCCACCAATTTCTTCGGGTTCGCTTTCTGTTATAAAACATGACAATGATTAAAGAGAGTAAAAAAGGAAATGTATATAATGGATCTACCACTGAAATGGTATTAAAAGCGACTCTATAATCTGAAAAAGGCAAGAATAGTTGAGTGCCGTAAGGAGTAAAACTATCTAAAATGGGATGTGTAAAAATAGAAAGAAAATATAGCCAAATCCAGTTTTGTAAGGTGGTTGTCTCGCTCCGTTTTCCTTTATTGTATAGTTTATAGGTGATCCAGCCAAATAAAAAAGCACCAATAATGGCAAAAACAATAGAGTGCATAAACCCTCGATGAAAGGCCATAGCATCGATTTGATTACCATATAACCAACGACCAATAAATACATCTAAATCAGGAATGGTACCGCCAATAGCCCCAAAAAGTAAGGCTTTGTTTCCTATTTTTTTACCGAGTACAACCTCTCCACAAGCTGCACCTAAAACTATTTGAGTTAAGGAATCCATAGTGTACAAATGTACTAAATTGATTCAATTTGTATAATTCTTTACAAAATCGTAACATTACACCTGAAAAAATAAAAAAATGAAAGAAGGTAAAAATATATCTGAAATAAAAATTGACGATCAAAAGATAATCGAAAATAAAGAATTAAATATATGGGAAGCGTTGGTTCCTGTTGTGATCTTGATGGGATTATTGGCTTATAATATTTTCTATGCAGATGGAGTTTGGTTAGGAGATTATTCAAATCAGTATATTTTACTAATTGGTGGAGTAATTGCCGCTGGAGTTGGTTTTTTCAACAAGGTGACTGCACGAAGGATGATGATTGAAATTTTTGAAAACTGGAAAAGTGTTTTTGTCCCAATAATGATTTTGTTTTTAGTAGGAGCGCTGGCTGGAACTTGGCTTGTAAGTGGAATTATCCCAGCGATGGTGTACTATGGGCTACAGGTTTTAAGTCCTGAAATATTTTTACCAGCATGTGTTATAATTGCAGCGATTATATCTATAGCAACAGGAAGTTCTTGGACCACATCGGCAACCGTTGGAATAGCACTTGTTGGTATAGGAAGCGCTCTCGGAATTCCTTCTGGTATGATAGCAGGAGCTGTTATTTCTGGAGCCTATTTCGGAGATAAAATGTCACCTCTTTCAGATACTACAAATTTGGCACCGGCTATGGCAGGAACTGATTTGTTTACGCATATAAAATATATGGCATATACCACAGTACCAACAATAATAGTGACGTTAATTTTCTTTACAATTTTAAGTGGTACTATTGATACTACAGGGAGCACAAACACTTCGTTTATTTTAGAAACAATAGATAGTTATTTTAATACCACTCCCTTGCTTTTTATTGTTCCGTTAGTTGTTATTGTTCTTATTCTTTTTAAAACAAAACCGTTAGTTGCTTTAGGTACCGGGGTAATCTTAGCAGGAGTATTTGCCTTCGTTTTTCAATCGAGTATAATTAATACTCTCTCAGATTCAAAAACAGGTGCTGTTGTAAGCTCAATGTTAACAGATACCTCTATCCCTATTGACAATTCAAAATATGTAAACGTTTTATCGCAAGAAGATATTGAGAACATACAGTCTGATGATAAACTTAAGAACCTATTTAGTGACGATGATTTGAAAGGGGTTTTTACAAAGGCAACACTTACCAGCTTTTTCTCTTCAGAAAAACTTGACAGTACAATATTAACTGACAAGGTAGATAGTTTAGAAAAACTAATTACTATTAAACGATTGAAAAAATTGTTTAGCTCCGGTGGTATGAATGGAATGTTATGGACAATCTATTTAATTATATGTGCTATGGTTTTTGGTGGTATTATGGATGCTATTGGAGCATTGGCTAAAATAACGAAAGTACTATTATCTTTTGCTTCATCAGTTTTTGGGTTGTTTGCAAGTACCGTTGTTAGTTGCTTAGGATTGAACGTTGTTGCTTCAGACCAATATTTAGCGTTGGTTATTCCTGGAAAAATGTTTAAAAAAGCATTTGACGATAAAGGATTAGCTCCTGAAAACCTAAGTAGAACTCTTGAAGATTCTGGTACAGTTACTTCTGTACTGATTCCTTGGAACACTTGTGGTGCTTATCAATCAGGAGTTTTGGGCGTGGGTGTAGGTGAATATGCAATGTATGCCATGTTTAATTGGCTAAGTCCATTTATGACCTTGCTTTTTGCTGCATTTAGGATTAAAATAAGACAACTGGCAGAGAAATAGGAGCAGTCATACTTCTATTTATTTTCATTCCAGTAGTAACTATCTTGGTATTTTCTTTTTCCAAAAATAGCGGTTCCTACTCGTACAATTGTAGCTCCTTCCTCAATGGCTATTTCCAGGTCTCTACTCATACCCATGGAAAGTTCTGTCATTTGTATGTTAGGGATATTTTGGGCTTTTATTTCCTGCTGAATAGATGCTAGAAGCCTAAAACATTTCCTTATTTTTTCTGCTTCTGCAGTAAATAATCCAATAGTCATTAAACCTTTAATATGGATTCTGTCAAGTTCGGATACTTGCTTTACTAAGGAGATAGACTGGTCAGGAGAAACACCAAACTTGCTGTTTTCTGCCGAAGTATTTACCTGAATAAAAGCGTTTATGTGTTTGTTCTCAGAGACTAATCTTTTCTGTAATTTTTGAGCCAAACTAAAACGGTCCAGAGATTGAATACAGGTAACGTTATGTTTAAGAATTTCTCTTATTTTGTTACTTTGTAAATGGCCAATAAAATGTTTTTGATGTGGTATTGAAGCGAGCCCTTCATATTTCTGTTTTAATTCTTGAACTTTATTTTCACCGATAAGTGTCTCGCCCTGTTTTAAGACTGTTTTGATTCTGTCAACATCAACCGTTTTTGTGGCTAGTAGTAATTTAATATCCTTAGGGTTTCTATCAATACGTTGGCAAGTTTTGTGTATTCTTTCTTGAATAAGTTTTAAATTATTAGTAATTAAGTTTGACATTATGCAGTTTTTTTTTAGCTTTTTCTTGATTTATGAGTTGTTTTTTTACTTGTATGAAAACAAGATCTCTAGCTTCTGCATAAGAAATACGGTAGGCTTTCTCTATATGCTGTAATTCCGAGGGAAAACTTTCTAACAAACAATCGTAATAGTCATCTAGAGTTTCTTTGGTAGGAAGTGTAAACTCTAATTTCAATTCAAAACGTCTCATCAAGGCGGTATCGATACTTTTTTCATGATTAGTAGCTGCAATGAGTAGCACATGTTTCGGAAGATAGTCTATCAATTGAATCAAGGTGTTTACTAGCCTTTTCATTTCCCCTGAATCTTTGTTGTCAGAGGTTCTCATTTTACCAATAGAGTCGAACTCATCTATAAATAAAATAGCATTTTCACTCGAAGCTTTTTTAAAAAGAGCATGAATATTTTTGGCAGTTTCTCCCAATCTCGATGATGCAAACTCGCTAAGATCAAGCGTGATGATTTTTTTATTCAGTTCTTTTGCAATTGCTTTTGCTGTAGCGGTTTTACCACATCCAGTATGACCGTAAAACAATAGTTTATTTGTCGGTGATAAACGGTGTTTTTCTAATATACTCAAGTAGGTAAACTCATCCATTAATTGATGAATTTTTTCATGGTTAATATCACTCAAATGAATTTCTTCCAAAGAAATGAAGATCTGGTTTGGATTGGTGGTGATATCATATATAGGCATAACTGAATTTTAATGTTTTTTTGATTTAAATAGTAGTAATTGTGTATACTGAAATTTATAAATATGTCACTATTATGAAATGATCCTTACATATATTTTGTTAATACTAATTAGGAATACTGATTTTTTACCCTATTTTTTGCGTTAGGGTTAAAAGAGCACAATTGTTCTAGTTACACATGTTCTAAATACTCAAAATACATCCTCGCTTCTATAATTTTACATGCAGCCTGTAATTTAAATTTGGAATTATAAATGTAGTTAGGTTTCCTAATCTGAAGAATATAATTGAACTATTTTATAAAACTCTTGTATTTTTGCGGTATGAATTTTCCAAAAAATCTTCAGGCAAAATTAGAAGAACGAAAAAATAATGATTCACTAAGAACTCTTGGTATTAATGAAGAATTGATTGATTTTTCATCAAATGATTACCTTGGGTTTTCCAAGTCAGAAAACTTGTTTAAAGATACACATCAATTTTTGATAGATATTGACCTACTGAACAATGGAGCCTCAGGGTCGCGGTTGCTTTCTGGAAATTATGAGTTATACAATAAGGTCGAGAAATTATTGAGTAAGTTACATAAAGCACCATCTACTTTGTTGTTTAATTCAGGGTACAATGCCAACCTAGGCGTGTTTTCATCTATTCCCCAAAGAGGTGATTTTATTTTGTATGATGAATTAGCTCATGCTTCTATTAGAGATGGTATTCGACTATCAAATGCAAAATCCTACAAATTTCGTCATAATAATCTAGATCATTTAGAAGAGCAAATTCTATCTATTAGAGGCGGCTTAAAAACACAAGAAGTAACAATCTATGTAGTGACCGAGTCTGTTTTTTCTATGGATGGAGATATGCCAGATTTGTTGAAAATGGTTAGCATTTGTAAAAAACACAAGGTCTATATTATAGTTGATGAAGCTCACGCTTTGGGAGTTGTGGGAGGTAATGGGTTTGGGTTAATTCAAGAGTTAGGGCTAGAGCAGGAAGTTTTTGCAAGAATAGTAACTTTTGGTAAAGCACTCGGCTGTCACGGAGCTATGGTTTTAGGAAGTAATGAACTGAAGCAGTATTTAGTGAACTTTGCACGTAGTTTTATTTACACTACGGGCTTATCACCACATTCCGTCGCTACCATAAAAACCGCCCATGAATACCTAATTGATAAAACAGGTAAAAGCGGTATAGAAAAGTTGCATAAAAATATAAAACACTTTATTTCCGAAGTAGAAAGATTGAAACTGAATTTTATTCCTAGTAGCACAGCGATACAAAGTTGTGTTGTTAGCGGAAACAAAAGGACCAAGGGAATGGCTCAAGAAATGAGAAGTTTTGGCTTTGATATAAAACCTATACTATATCCTACAGTGGCAGAGGGTAAAGAACGTTTGCGCTTTTGCTTGCATAGTTATAATTCTCTACAAGAAATGACACATGCTTTAGAGAAGCTTGCCTCCTTGTATTAAATCGATTTGATTTTATATAAGGCTAGAGGTGAAATGGGGTTTAACAATATTTTATACCTAAAACGTCAGTCGCATAGCCCTATTTTATATCTTTGAAAAAAGTTTAAATCACCCCACTATATAAGTTAGATGTTATGCGTGATGATTATACAGTTTTAACAGTTTTTGAATATTCAGCAGAAGCACAATTACTGAAATCTAAATTAGATTCTGAAAATATTGAAACCATGTTAATGGATGAGAAAACTATTGATGCAGATCCTCTAATAAGTCAGGCAATTGGAGGCGTAAAGTTGCTAGTTTATAACAATGATTTAGACAGGGCATTGATTGTTTACAATGCAATCAGAACGTATGAGAAAGATCAAAAAGGAAATCAAATTAATTGTCCTTCATGTAATTCTTCAAAGATTTTAGTAGCACCGATACAACAAGAAAACGTATTTTATAGACTATTTCCTTTTTTTGAAAAAAGGAGGTTGATATGCAATGAATGTAAAACTATATTTTAATGCAGCATAAATATTTTATCACAGGAATTTCAACAGAAGTAGGTAAAACAGTTGCTTCTGCAATTATAACCGAGGCTTTAGAAGCAGATTATTGGAAACCTGTTCAGGCAGGAGAGTTGGATAACTCCGACACAGACAAAGTAGAGAAATTAGTATCGAATAAAAAATCTACCTTTCATAAAAATGCCTATGCATTGCAAACACCAATGAGTCCGCATGCGGCGGCTGAATTAGACGACGTAACCATCACGCTAGAAAATATAAAGGAACCAATAACAACAAATAATTTGGTTATAGAAGGAGCAGGAGGATTGTTGGTGCCGCTCAATAATACAGATACAATTTTAGATCTTATCCAGCCAGACTATAAAGTAATAATAGTCTCTCGTCATTATCTAGGCAGTATAAATCACACCCTGTTAACCATTAATGCATTGAAGGATAAAGGAATTGATGTTTCAATTATATACTCTGGATCAGAACATAAGACCACAGAAGCCATCATTGAAAAGATGACTGGCGTTCCTGTAATTGGACGAATTGATGAAGAGCCATATTTTGATAAAAACGTGATAAAAGAATATGCAGAAATATTCAAAGAAAAACTATGACACTTCAAGAACGCGATAAAAAACATTTGTGGCACCCTTTGACACAGCATAAATTACATCCCGATCATATTGCAATTACCAAAGCAAAAGGAGTGATGTTATTTGATGACAACAACAATGAATACATAGACGGAATAGCTTCTTGGTATACCTGCATGTACGGGCATTGTAATGAGTATATTACAGATCGGGTGGCGGATCAAATGAAACAACTAGATCATGTTGTTTTTGCAGGATTTACACACGAACCGGCTATAAAATTATCTGAAGAATTAATAAAGATTTTACCTGAAAATCAACAAAAATTATTTTTTTCTGATAATGGCTCTACCTCTGTAGATGTTGCCATAAAAATGGCTTTACAATATCATTTTAATCAAGGAGAAAAACGCGGAAAAATAATTGCTTTAGAGGATGGTTTTCACGGAGATACCTTTGGGGCAATGTCTGTTTCAGGATTATCCGTTTATAATGGGCCTTTTGAAGATTTTTTTATAGATGTAGAAAGAATTGCTGTACCTACCAACGAGAATTTTGAGGAAGTCAAAGCAAAATTTCAACGACTTATTTCAAACCATAAAGTAGCTGCATTTATTTATGAACCCCTAGTACAAGGGGCAGCTGCTATGAAAATGTATAATGCTTGTTTTTTAGATGAGTTAATCGGTATCGCACAAACTAATGGGGTGTTGACAATAGCAGATGAGGTAATGACAGGCTTTGGTAAAACAGGAAAGAATTTTGCATCAGAACATATGCAAAACAAGCCAGATATCATGTGTCTTTCGAAATCATTAACAGCGGGGCTTGTACCCATGGCAATTACGAGTTGTTCACAAAAAGTATATAATGCATTTTTGAGTGATGAGTTAGGTAAAGGTTTTTTTCATGGGCATACTTATTCGGCAAATCCAATTTCTTGTACAGCGGCCTTAGCAGGAATTGAGTTATTGCAAAGGAACGAGATTAGAGAAAATATTGCGCGTATTATAAAGGCACATCAAATGTTTGACCAACGAATCAAAAACCATCCGAAAATCAAAGAAACGCGTCAACTAGGGGTAATCTATGCAATGGATTTAGATATCCAAACGGAACGTTATGGAGACTTGCGCTACAAGCTATTTAGTTTCTTTATGGAGAATGGAGTGTGCTTGAGACCCTTAGGAAATACCATTTATATTTTAGCCCCGTTTGTAATCACAGAAAAACAAATGCAGAAAATATATACAACCATTGAAGAAGTATTAGATACCTTCTAATACTTCTTTAAGAAGGTTGATTTCTTCTTGTGTTTCTTTAATTTGTACATATAATTCTTCAAAGATCCACTTGCCATTACTTCTAATTCCTTTTACTATGATATAGCCTTCACCTTTGTCGCCTTTTATTGGTACTAAAAAATCTACCTCTCCATCATCACTACTTATAGAAATATTCCCATTTGGAAATCCGTCTTTTTTTAAATGGTTGCCTAATACATCAAGTACCTTTTCATTTTTAGCAGCTTGTTCTATGGCAAATTCTACAGGAGATACTTTGTTAATCATGTTACTAACGCCAAATATTGCTGCTCCTACTCCTATGATAAACAATAAAATGATTCCAAGACATCCGCTTAATGGAATAAACCATAACCAATTTCTACCGAACCAGCTTTTTTGATGTGACATACTATTTTTTATCTATTAGACTATAATATGTTTAATTTGTTACAACAAATCAAAATCCATCTAATTAAAGGGGGTTATAGTAATAATTAGTTTTATTTTTGTCGAAATTTTTTAAATTTTGGAGAGTAGAATATCAATTACATCTATAGCATCGGTATCGGCAGTAGGAAGTTCGTTGGAAGAAATTTGGGGAAATTATAAAGCAGATAAACACTGCTTAAGCGTCAGAGACTTTGGTGGATGTAGAACTTGGGTTGCTCAGATTAAAGATTTAGATAAAGTGCAAATTGAGGAGTTAAGGAAATCAGATCCCAATTACAAAGAGTTAGATGAATCCGTATTGTATGCCGTATATGTCTCTAGAAAAGCTATGAAAAAAGCAGGTTGGAGTGGTTCCGATAATTTTGGGATAAATATTGGCTCTTCACGAGGAGCAACGACTTTATTTGAAAAGTATCATAAAGAGTTTCTAGAAACAGGGAAATCTTCTACACTAAGCTCTCCAACAACAACTTTAGGTAATATATCTTCTTGGGTTGCACACGATTTACAAACCAAAGGTCCTGAAATATCCCATTCTATAACCTGTTCAACCGGATTACATTCTTTGTTGAATGGAGTAGCATGGATTCGGTCTGGAATGGTAAGCAAGTTTTTAGTGGGGGCTAGTGAAGCTTGTTTAACAGATTTTACCATTGCACAAATGCAAGCATTAAAGTTATATGCAAAGAATAAAGATCCATTTCCGTGTAAGGCATTGAATTTAGATAAAGACAGAAATACAATGGTTTTAGGTGAAGGAGCCTCTGTCGTTTGTTTAGAAGCAGGGGTTAAAGAGAATGCTATAGGGTATATAGAAGGAATCGGATATGCAACTGAAGTATTAAAGCATAATATCTCCATTTCTGAAGATGCGCAGTGTTTTCAAAAATCTATGCAAATGGCATTAGGAAATACCTCACTAGAAGAAGTAGATGCCATTGTGATGCATGCACCAGGAACTATTAAGGGAGACCTCTCAGAATTGAAAGCCATAAAAAACATTTTTGGCACGGACTTACCTTTTTTAACTACGAATAAATGGAAAATAGGGCATACATTTGCTTCTTCTGGATTGCTCAGTTTAGAACTAGCCATTTTAATGACTGAGCATCAAGAAGCAATACAGGTACCGTATATAGAAAAACAGCACAGTCCCAAGCAAATTAATAAAGTGTTGATTAATGCCGTCGGTTTTGGAGGGAATGCAGTATCTATTTTATTGAGTAAAAAGTAAAAAACATATAATATATTATTAGTATTTTTGAATCTTCAAACAACTAACTAATAAACTTAAGTTTATGAGCGAAGTAAGACATAATTGGACGAAAGAAGAGATCTTAGCTATATATAACAAACCATTAATGGAACTCTTGTATGACGCTTCCACTATTCATAGAAAACATCACGACCCTAATACTGTGCAGGTTAGTACATTGATATCCATAAAAACTGGAGGGTGTTCTGAAGATTGTGGTTACTGTCCGCAGGCAGCGCGCTACCATACAGATATCGATGGAAATGATCTAATGACGGTAAATCAAGTGAAAGCTCAGGCATTAAGAGCAAAATCAGGAGGTTCATCGAGAGTCTGTATGGGAGCTTCTTGGAGAAATGTTAAGGACGGTCCTGAATTTGATCAAGTACTCGAAATGGTTCGTACCATTAATAAACTTGATATGGAGGTATGTTGTACTTTAGGAATGGTTACGGAAAATCAGGCAAAACGTTTAGCAGAGGCTGGTTTATACGCTTACAATCATAATATAGATACCTCAGAAGATTATTATGACGATGTGATTTCAACAAGGTCGTTTAAAGATAGAATTGACACAATTGAGAATGTACGTAAAACCAATGTGACAGTTTGTTCTGGAGGAATTATTGGTATGGGAGAGAGTTTAGAAGATAGAGCTGGAATGTTAGAAACACTAACTCGCTTTTCTCCGCACCCTGAGTCAGTTCCTATTAACGCCTTAGTAGCTGTAGAAGGAACTCCTTTAGAAGAGCAGCCTCCTGTTAATATTTTTGAAATGGTACGAATGGTGGCAACTGCTCGCATTGTGTTACCAGAAGCACAGGTACGCCTATCAGCAGGAAGAACGCAAATGAGTAGAGAAGGACAAGCAATGTGTTTCTTTGCTGGAGCAAATTCAATATTTGCAGGAGACAGGTTATTAACCACTCCAAATCCAGATATTAAAGAAGATATGAAAATGTTTGAAGATTTAGGATTGAACCCTCAAAAAGCATTTTATAAACACGAACAAAGAGAATCTGTAGAAGCAAAGGAATCACAATATCAAGCATTAGGTGAAAAGCCTAAATGGACAAGACCAGGCCATAAGATTGATAGAAATGAATTAAAGAAACAAGAAGCCCTAGCTCTACGAAAAAAATAGTATCACTTTATAACAAATCTATAGAAAAACACTCGTGTTAATTGCACTGAGTGTTTTTTTTTCAAACTATGTAAAATAATATATTCTAACAATTTGTTAACTTTGTGTTCTGAAAAAATTGGATAAATGACACTAAAGTTGGAGCAAATAGATAGAGTCGAAACTATTACCAAGGAAGACTTTATAAGAAATTATTACAAGCCACAAAAACCTGTGGTAATCAAACGTTTTATTGAAGATTGGCCAGCATATTCTAAATGGTCTTTAGATTATATGAAAGAAGTGGCTGGAGATAAGATGGTGCCTTTATATGATGATCGGCCTGTGGATTATAAAGACGGATTTAATGAACCTCATGCCAGAATGAAAATGAGCGAGTATGTTGATTTGTTAAAACGAGAACCTACTAAGTTTAGGATTTTTTTGTGGAATGTACTGAAAGAAGTACCTCAACTTCAAAATGATTTTAAATTCCCTGACTTTGGATTGAAATTGATAAAAGGCTTGCCGATGCTTTTCTTTGGAGGTAAAGATTCGTATACATTTATGCATTATGATATCGATTTGGCGAATATCTTCCATTTTCATTTTGATGGAAAAAAGAAGTGTGTTTTATTTGATCAAAATCAAAATAAATACCTATATAAAATACCGCATTCACTGATAACAAGAGAAGATATTGACTTTAACGACCCAGATTTTATGAAGTGGCCGGCGTTAAAGAAAGCTAAAGGTTTTGTAACTGAATTGGAACATGGAGATGTGCTTTATATGCCAGAAGGATGGTGGCACTATATGCGTTATATAACTCCAGGGTTTTCAATGAGTTTACGGGCAATTGCTCATAAGCCTAAGAATTTTGGAAAAGCTGTCTATAACCTTCTTATCATGCGAACAGTTGATAATATTATGAGAAGAATACAAGGTCAGAAATGGATTGACTGGAAAAATAAACAAGCCATCATTAGAACCAATAGAGTAAATAAAATCCGTTGAGGTTTTTTCTGACTGATGAATTTCGGAGATGACAAACACAAAAAAAAAGGACTTGATAAGTATTGTATCAAGTCCTTTTTATATAAGTTTATTTAGCTTCAGCGTATCTTCTTTCTACTTCGTTCCAGTTAATTACATTAAAGAAAGCTTCAATATAGTCTGGACGACGATTTTGATAGTTTAAATAGTAAGCATGTTCCCAAACATCTAAACCAAGAATTGGTGTTCCACCGCATGTTACGCCTGGCATTAATGGGTTATCTTGGTTTGGAGTAGAACAAACTTCTACTTTTCCTCCTTTATGCACACAAAGCCAAGCCCAACCTGAACCAAATTGTGTAGCTGCAGCTTTTGAAAAAGCATCTTTAAAACCATCTAAAGAACCAAATTCTGCTTCAATCGCACTTTTTAATTCTCCAGATAAACGTCCTTTTCCTTCAGGGTTCATAACAGTCCAAAATAAAGAGTGGTTGTAGAATCCACCACCATTATTACGAACAGCCATGTTATTCATGTCTAAATTTGCTAAAATATCCTCAATAGACGAGTTCTCTAAATCAGAACCTTCAATAGCTCCGTTTAATTTTGCAGTGTAACCATTGTGGTGCTTGCTATGGTGGATTTCCATAGTTCTAGCATCAATGTGTGGTTCTAAAGCATCATAAGCATATCCTAATTCTGGTAATTCGAAAGCCATAAATATGTAATTTTTAAATGGTTAATTTTTTGTTTTTTCAACGGTAAAGTTAAATCAAAAAAATAAGGCAAACAACCGTTTGCCCTATTGAAAATTTATTTTTGTATTGGTAAAATCTATTCTTTAGTATTGCGGTTTCTCCTCAGTAGAAAATTCATTCATAAAACTTTCCGCTTTTTCAACCAATTGTTTACTTCCACAATAAAAAGGAACGCGTTGGTGTAATTCCGTAGGGTCGATATCTAAAATACGTGTAAACCCATCAGAAGCCTTACCGCCAGCTTGTTCGCAAATAAAAGCCATAGGGTTACATTCATAAAGTAATCGCAATTTCCCGTTTGCATTTATCGCAGTAGCAGGATAGATATAAACACCACCTTTAATCATGTTTCTGTGAAAATCGGTTACTAAAGAGCCTACATAACGGGCAGTGTAAGGTCTATTGTCTTCTTTATTTAACTCTTTACAGTGAATTAAAAAACGTTTCATTCCTTCTTGGAAATGTGTAAAATATCCTTCGCTCACAGAGTAAATTTTCCCCATTTCGGGATATCGCATATTGGGGTGCGATAAATAAAATGTTCCAATAGCAGGGTTTAATGTAAAACCATTAACACCATTACCTGTACTAAAAACTAACATAGTAGAGGTTCCGTAAGCAACATATCCAGCAGCTACCTGTTCACTACCTTTTTGTAAGAAATCATCTATTGTAACCGGAGTTCCAACAGGAGAAATTCTTCTGTAAATAGAGAAAATAGTTCCTACCGATACATTTACATCAATGTTTGATGAACCGTCTAATGGGTCCATTAAAAGAACATATTTGTTGTCGTTGGTGCTGTTTTTCCCTTCAACTACAACAAAATCATCCTCTTCCTCACTAGCAATACCACAAACAATTTCTCTATTGATTAACGTTTGTTTAAATAGATCATTTGCTAATACATCTAGTTTTTGTTGTTCTTCTCCTTGCACATTAACATCGCCAGCAGCACCAGTGATGTCCACTAATCCAGCTTTTCTTATTTCGTAATTAACAACTTTGGCGGCCAAACGAATTGAGTTAATTAGACGAGATAACTCACCAGAGGTATATCTAAAAGAATTTTGATTGCTGATGATAAATTCACCAAGCGTCATATGCTTGTTGTTCATGATGTAATTTTGAATTCCCTACAAATATGCCAACTTTTTTACGTTTCTACAACCATTTCATGTTTTTAAATTTTCAACAAATAAAAACGATGTGTTTTAATTTTTAGGTTTATTTTTAGGAAATAGTTTTGAAAAGTATCTTTACAAAAAAAAAGGAGAATGAGTTTTATTATTAGAAAAGGCAGCCGAAAAGATGTTCAGGCGATCCATGACTTAATTGTTGAGTTAGCAGTGTTTGAAAAGGAGCCTAATGCGGTTGAGTTAACGGTAGAGGATTTGATAAGAGATGGGTTTTCGAATCAGCCGAAATTTGAAACTTTTGTTGCAGAAGAGAATGACGGAGCTATTATTGGAATGGCCCTTTTTTATGAGCGTTATTCCACGTGGAAAGGGAAGGCAGTCCACTTAGAGGATTTAATGGTGACACAAACTAAAAGAGGCTTAGGCGCTGGAAAAGCACTATACAAAGCAGTTTTAGAATATGCGCACCGTAATAACTATAAGAGAGTAGGATGGGAAGTACTTGATTGGAATAAGAATGCCATTGATTTTTATGAAAGCACTGGTGCGGAAATTCAAAACGGATGGTTTGTTGTGCGGATGAAAGAAACGAGGTTAAAAGAATTTATTGAGAATAATTAAATTGTGAGAATATTTAAGTTTGGAGGAGCGTCAGTAAAAGATGCTCATAGTGTGAAAAATGTTGCACGTGTATTACAACATGAAGGTGTTGAAAACACATTGGTTGTGATATCAGCAATGGGGAAAATGACCAATGCCTTTGAAGTGTTAACCGATGCCTATTTTTATAAAAGGGATAATGTAGAAGAAGCAATGACTTTCATCCAAGAGTTTCATCAAGAAATAATTCTGGATTTATTTTTGGAGAAAACTGAAACAGTAGTTGTTAAAGTTAATAATTTGTTTGGCGAGTTGAGCGGGTTTATGATTCGTAATAGATCCAGAAACTATAACTATGTGTATGATCAAATGGTTGGGTATGGTGAATTGTTAGCAACAACGATTGTAAGTGAATATTTAGAAAACATAGGTATTCATAACGAGTGGCTGGATGTTAGAGAGTTTATCAAAACAGACACAAACTACAGAGATGCAAAGGTTAATTGGGATCGCACTTCAGAAGTAATTCAGGCAAAAGTAGATATCACTAAGTTAAATATTACCCAAGGTTTTTTAGGGGGTAGTAATAATGAAACAACTACCTTAGGAAGAGAGGGGTCAGACTATACAGCAGGAGTTTTTGCTTACTGTTTAAAAGCAAAAAGTGTTACAATATGGAAGGATGTTGAAGGAGTGTTGAATGCTGACCCAAGAGTTTTTACGGATACAGAACTATTGGAAGAAATATCGTATACAGAGGCGATTGAAATGGCATTTTATGGGGCTTCGGTGATTCATCCCAAAACCATTCAGCCTCTAGAGAAAAGAGATATACCTCTTTATGTTCGTTCATTTGATGACCTAACTAAAAAAGGAACAAAAATTAGCAAAGGAGTACTCTTAAAACCATTTGTTTCATGCTATATAGTAAAGAAGAATCAAATTTTGATTTCCATTTCAGCCAGGGATTTTTCATTTATGGTTGAAGATAATATTAGTCATGTGTTTAAAAAATTACACGAGCATAAACTCAAAGTAAATCTAATACAAAATTCAGCATTAAGCTTTTCTGTGTGCGTAGATGATAAGTTTAATAATTTTTCTGAATTCAATGATGAATTACAAGGGATGTATTTGATAAAATCATACAAAAACGCAACATTGTATACAATAAGGCATTTTAACGATGATGCTATTTTATTAATAAGAAAAAAAGGGCAAGCTATTTTGCGTCAAATAAATACAAAAACAGCCCAATTAGTCATCCAAGATAGACTGCAAAGATCATAAATTTAAGTTATATTTGCGTTTATGTCTAACGGCTATTTAATATGGGTTTAGTAACATCAAAGGAAATTGCGAAAGCAATCGGCACTGATAAATATGGAGTTTTAGGAACATTTTCAGGTTGGTTGTTAATGAAACTTTTACGAATTTCTAAAGCAAATAAAGTATACAATAAACATAAACATAAAAAGGATTTACCATTTTTAAATGCGCTTTTGGATGAGTTTCAAATTGAATTTGAAATTCCAGAAGAAGATTTAAAACGGATTCCTAAAAATGGCGCATTTGTTACCATTTCGAATCATCCCTTAGGAGGGATAGATGGTATATTACTTCTTAAGTTGTTGGTGGAGCACCGACCAGATTATAAAATAATAGCGAATTTTTTGTTGCATAGAGTTGATCCTCTAAAGCCATACGTTATGCCTGTGAATCCTTTTGAAAATCATAAGGATGCGAAATCAAGTGTAATTGGTATTAAAAATGCATTGTTGCATTTGCGTGAGGGAAAACCTCTTGGTATTTTTCCGGCGGGTGAAGTATCAACGTATCGTGACGGTAAGTTGATGGTAGATAAAGAATGGGAAGAGGGTGCAGTGCGTTTGATTAAAAAGGCTAAAGTACCAATAATTCCTATTTACTTTCATGCAAAAAACAGTAAATTGTTTTATATCTTATCGAAGATAAGTGATACCCTAAGAACGGCTAAACTACCGTCAGAATTATTGTCTCAAAAGAATCGAACGATTAAAGTTAGGATAGGAAAACCAATTTCTGTGAAAGATCAAGATTTGTATCCTGAAATTCCAAATTTTTATCAATTCTTGCGTAAGAAAACGTATATGTTGGCAAATCCTTTTGAGAAAACACCTCAAAAGATATTATCCTCACAAAATTTAAAAATTCCAAAAAAAGCAAAAAAAATAAGTATACAGAGATCTCCTGAGTTATTTATAAAAGAGGTCGACAAATTAAGAGATTTGGATGTACGACTGCTTCAAAGTAAGAATTATGAAGTGTTTTTTGCTAGCGCAAAACAGATACCAAATCTTTTGCATGAGATTGGTAGATTAAGAGAAATAACCTTTAGAGAAGTTGGAGAAGGAACGAATAGTTCTATAGATTTGGATAAATACGACAGATACTATTATCATATGTTTCTTTGGGATAGAGAAAACAACTGTTTAGCAGGGTCGTATAGAATGGGCTTAGGAAAGGAGATCTATAAAAAATACGGAATTAACGGCTTTTATATTCATACACTGTTCAGAATTGAACCCGAATTACACCCAATGATGGAGGCATCTATTGAAATGGGAAGAGCATTTATTATTAAAGAATATCAACAAAAACCAATGCCGCTTTTCTTGCTTTGGAAAGGAATTGTTCATGTAACTTTAAGACATCCTGAACATAAATTTCTGATAGGTGGAGTAAGCATAAGTAATCAGTTTTCGGAGTTTTCGAAGTCTTTAATGATTGAGTTTATGAAATCACATTACTATGATCCTTATATTGCTCAGTATATTCATCCGAAAAAAGAGTTTAAGGTTAAGCTAAAAGATGCAGACAAAGACTTTGTATTTGATGCTACGAAAGCTGATATGCAAAAATTTGATAAAATCATTGATGAAATTGAGCCAGGCGCACTCCGTATACCGGTATTAATAAAAAAGTATGTAAAACAAAATGCCCGCTTAGTCGCGTTTAATGTTGACCCTAAGTTTAACAACGCTATAGATGGGTTAATGTATATAAAAGTTTCTGATATACCTGACAGTACGGTTAAACCAGTAATGGAAGAATTTCAAGCTGAATTAGAACGTAGAGCAGCGGAAAACGGAATGAATAAATGATGGCATAAGGCTTATCATACACGATATTAATAAGAAAGATTTCAACATTGGTTGAAATCTTTCTTATTAAATACCCATCGGGAAATGTACTTGAAACCCGAATTATGCCATAGATACTCTATTACAAGAGTAAGCTGCTGTAAAATCAATCACTTGCCTTTATCGCGCTGACCTCTCCGATGAGGAAGTTCTATTGCATAATTCTAGTTAAAATAGAGTTGTAAGGGAATAATGAAGTCTGTTTGAAGTACGATCAAGACACTATTTATTTTAATGGTGAGTACTTTAAAAACAAAGTACAGATGGTGTTCCAAGGTGTCTTCAATCCGATGTAAATATAAGAATGAAACGGAGTCGAAATAAATTCTATAAATCAGAAAAGCTGAACAATGGTATTAGTCATTATTCAGCTTAAATAGATATACCTGTAAACAATGTGTTTTCAAGTATTAGTCGTTAGCGCACGCTTTCTTGTCGCAACATTCTTTTTTACAGTCAATAGCACAAGTAGTTTTATTTATTTTTGCCTATTTCAGATGTTTTGTACGTACCCCCATCTGCAATACCATCAATAAAAGCAATTAAATCTTGTTTGTTGGTTTTGAGCGCATCGTATTTTACAATAGCAGTACTGTCATTGAAAATAACGTTAGCCTCAATAACTCCTTCTTTTTTAGAAAGCTTAGAAGCGATTGTTTTGGCACAACCAATTTCACAGGTCATTCCAGAAATAGCGAAATTTGCCTCTTCAATGTTTTGAGTTGTTTTTTCGGTGTTATTTTCAATATTTTTTTTTGCTTCATTTTTACAGCTAACAGCTAAAAAACTAACTAGAGCAACTATACATATTATTCTTTGGATTTTCATCAGTTTTAATTATTAGGTTATATGGCAAATTTATCAATAAAATTAACATTTTATAGGTAAATAGTCGAATTTTGTACGCCTAAGACTGAAGGATGAATAAACAACAACAAAAATGGTTGTATTTGATAGTACTTTCTCTAGTTTGGGGGAGTTCTTTTATATTAATGAAAAAGGCCTTAATTGGTTTAACACCATTACAGTTAGGGGCTTTACGAGTGCTGATTACCGCTGTGTTCTTGCTGTTAATTGGTTTTAATAAGTTAAAAACAATAAAAACAGACCAATGGAAATGGGTGTTTTTAAGCGCATTGTTAGGTACTTTTTTTCCTTCGTTTTTATATGCGTATGCCATTGTTGGAATTGATAGCTCCATTGCGTCAATATTAAATTCTATTACACCGTTTAATGCTTTATGGATTGGATCGGCTTTTTTTAGTATTCCATTTAGAAAATATCAGTTGGTTGGAATTTTAATTGGGTTATTAGGAACCGTAGCGTTACTCATGGAAGGGTCGGATTTAAACCCAAATCAAAATTATTGGTATGCTTTATTACCGGTGATATCGTCTTTAGGTTATGCTTTTAACGTGAATATTATAAAAAAATATTTGCAAAGCTTGGATGCTTTAGCGATAACAGCGGGGAATTTTGTTTTGATTATTATACCGGCCATTTTAGTGTTAGCATTTACGAATTTTTTTTCTTCATTTGAATTAAATTCAGAAACAACACCAGCACTGGGCTATATCTTTGTTTTATCCATAATTGGAACTGGTGTAGCCAAAATAATGTTCAATAAATTGATCCAGATTTCGTCTCCTATTTTCTCCACATCGGTAACTTATTTAATTCCTATAGTTGCTGTAATTTGGGGGCTAATAGACGGAGAAAAGCTTAGTGGGCTTCAATTAATCTCTGGTGGGGTTATACTGTTTGGGGTATATTTGGTAACCAAGAAAAGATAAAAGAGTCAAACCATTGGTTTGACTCTTTTGTGTAAGGTTATAAAAAACTGAGTTTATTTGAAATCTTCATCAGAAACTTCCTTGTTTATTTTTATTTCTTTTGTAATGAACTCCATTTTCATTGGGCCCATTACTTGAACCATTTTATGTGGGAATTTGATTCCATTTACTTCTTTATATTCAGAAAGAGTAGAAGGAACTACCATTTCTCCTTGCGGTCCTTTTACAGTTCGAACTTCCTTAACTTTTAAACCTGTTTTTACGTCGTAAAAAGCTTCGGTTTTCCCGAACTTTATAACATAAGCATTATTACCATCAATAGCTTCTATTCGGTCTAATTTTCCATTTCTATAAGCTTCATCAGAAAATGGCGCTGACAAGTTCTTGCTTTCTTCTAAATCTGTACCTGTTAATGCTGTTTTTTGTCCGCGAGCTTCTTGATAACCTGTAGTACCATTAAAAACACTTTTTTGCATAATGTTACCCATTACAGAAACTATACTGGCTTGTTTGTTCGGTGCGGCAGATTTGATAACCAAATTTACCGGAGTGCCTTGAATAGTAGCGTTGGAATTTATGAATAATGATTTTACGGTAGCTATTTTGTCTTTCCCTCCAATAGCATTGTAATAATTATCTATTACAGTACTGGCGTTTACACCTGATGGAATAGGTAAACTCATAGTTGGTTTTGTTGTCGGATTACCATATGTGTCAAAATAATTGATGTTGTAGTTAGCTGTTTTTTCCAAGTTGTTCAACACATCAATTCCTTTGCCTGTAATAATTATTCTAGCCTTGTCTCCTTTAAAATATTTTAATGCTGCGTTTTGAACGTCTTCTAAAGTTACAGCGTTTATGTTTTCAAGGTAGGTTTCGTAGAAATTATCTGGTAAGTTGTAACGAGCAATATTTAGCGCAAAACGAGCCGCTGTTCTTGGCTTCTGTACATTTCTTACAAAGTCTCCTATATATTTAGCCTTTGAATTTTTTAATTCTTCAGCAGTTACTTGTTGATATCTTATTTTGTTGATTTCCTTTTGGATTTCAACCATAGCACTGTCTGTTACTATATTTCTTACCGCAGCACTTGCCTTAAACTTAGCCAATCCTTTTAGCTTGTTTTGAGAAATATTTGAATAAGAACCATAGGTGTACCCTTTGTCTTCACGAAGATTCATAAATAAACGGGCAGTTCCACCTCCACCTAAAATATTGTTCGCTAACAAAGCGGCATAATAATCAGTATCTCCTAAAGTTAAATCTAACGTGTTAACTACCGCTATTTCTGATTGAACGGCATTTGGCATATCAATAAAATTGATTTCGGTAGTATTCAAGTTTTTTGGAGTAGGGATAGAAGCAACGGGAATACTTCCTTTTTCCCAGGTACTGAATAAGGCGGTAATCATTTTTTTAGTTTCACTAGGGTTAATGTCTCCTACGATAACTAAATAGGCATTGTTTGGTCTGAAATAACTAGTGTAATGTTTTTTAACATCGTCTAAAGTAATGTTCTTGATGCTTTCTTTGGTCACAAACTCTCCATAAGGGTGATTTTTCCCATATACTAAGGCGTTCTCTACCCTTCTGGCTATTGCTTTGACATTTTTTTCTTCAGATTTTATCCCGTCTAAGGTTCTTTCTACAGATTTGTCAAATTCTTCTTTCGTGAACTTTGGATCTTTAATTCCATTCGCCATTAATTCTAATACTTCAGGGAAATACTTCGTTAAGGAACGAGCAGAAGCTCCATCACTATTAAAAGAAAGAGAGGCTCCTAAATAGTCTATACGTTCATTGAAATCGTCTTTTGTAATCTTAGAGGTTCCGTTCCCTAATAAAGCGCCCATTGCATCTGAAAGACCTGACTTATTTCCTTCAAGTATTGGTTCATTATCTAAAGTCAAAGAAGCAGAAACCCTTGGTAACTTATGGTTTTCTACCATAATGACTTTCAAACCATTTGGTAAATTGAATTTTTCAGCTTCGCCAAGTTGAATCTTTGGAGCAGGCCCTGGTTTTGGTTGTACACTTCTGTCTATTTGTTGTCCGGTTGCAGAAAAAGACATGGTTGCAACTGCTAATGCTAATAATATTATTTTTTTCATAATGCTGTCTTATTACTGAATTATTTCTTTGATTCTGGTAAATATTCCATTACCAGTCTTTGGTTTTTATTTAAATATTTTTTAGCCACATTTTGTATCTCTTCTCTTGTAATTGATCGATAAATATCAATTTCAGAATTTACTAAGTTTGTGTCACCGTACAATACATTGTATCGAGCTAAAGAATTCGCAATTCCTTCAATACTTGAATTTGAGTTCACAAAGTTGTTTTCAAACTTGTTTTGTAATTTTTGAAAATCTTTTTCTGAAATTAAATTGTTTTGAAGTTTATTGATCTCTGCATCAATTTCCTTTGTTAAATCGCTTAAGTCATTTTTACCTAAAGGAAGAGCATAGATAATATAAGTTCCATAATCTTCTTGGCTCAAATTAAATGCTCCTGCTTGCAATGCCATTTTTTTAACATCTACTAGTTTTTTGTAGAGTACAGAACTTTTACCACTGCTTAAGTAAGATGAAATCATGTCTAAAACTCGCGCATCTCTTGTTTTCATAGAAGGAGTTCTATACGCCTGAACAATAGCAGGAATTTGAATGTTGGGGTCATAAGCTTTGGCGTAAAATTCTTCTGTTATGGGAGCTTCTTTAGGGAAGCTTCTAACGATATCATTTCCTCTTGGGATTGGGCCAAAATAAGCGTCGATTAGTTTTTTTGTGTGAGGGATGTTTATATCTCCTGCAATCACTAAAGTAGCATTATTAGGAACGTAGAATTTTTTATTAAAAGCTAAAAACTCTTCAAGGGTAGCAGCATCTAAATGCTCCATTTTACCAATTGTAGTTCCTTTATAAGGATGTTTTTTAAACATGTTTTTCTTTACATTCTCTAAGAAACGAGAATAAGGCTGATTGTCAACACGGAGGCGCTTCTCTTCCTTTACAACTTCATTTTGGGTGTCAACTCCTTCTTGTTTGATGATTGGATGTAGCAACCTTTCTGATTCCATCCATAATCCTAATTCAAGATTATTTGATGGGAAAACTTCATAATAGTAGGTTCTGTCATCTGTGGTATTGGCATTATTCGTTCCACCATTAGAAGAAACAATTTTGAACCATTCTCCTTTTTTGATGTGTTTTGTTCCTTCAAATAGAAGGTGCTCGAAAAAGTGAGCCATACCTGTGCGATTAGGTTGTTCATCTTTGGCTCCTACATGATACATTACAGAGGTAGTGACAACTGGTGCCGTATTATCTTGGTGTAAAATAACGTGCATTCCGTTTTTTAAATCGTACTCTTCAAACTCAACTTTTTGTGCATTTGCTATAAAAACAAAAGCCATGGTTGCAGTTAGGGTTAAAAGTATTTTTTTCATTGGTTACTGTTTAGTTTGTTAATAACTTATATGACGTTTCCGTAACGTTTATGTTACGTGAATTTCGGGAATAATTTACCTATAAAAATTTAAATATGGTGTTTAGGGTATTAATTTTCTGGTTTGTAGGTTGTTTAGTTTTTAAAAATACGTATATTTGCACCCGCAATTTCTTTAAGAAGTTGTGTATTAATGTATAAACGCAAAATAAAAAGTATGTACGCAATCGTAGAGATAGCAGGGCAACAGTTTAAAGTAGCAAAAGACCAAAAGGTGTATGTTCACCGTTTACAAGAAGCAGAAGGATCAAAAGTAACTTTTGATAAAGTAATGCTTATTGAAGACAGTGGAAATGTAACTATTGGCGCCCCAGCTATAAAAGGTGCAGGAGTAACTGCAAAAATTTTAGGTCACTTAAAAGGTGATAAGGTAATCGTTTTTAAGAAGAAAAGAAGAAAAGGTTACAGAAAGAAGAACGGACACAGACAATACTTAACAGAGATTCAAATTGAAAGTATTGGTACTTCAGGAGAAAAAGCAGCTCCAAAAAAGGAAGTTAAAAAAGCGGCTCCTAAAAAAGCATCTAAAGGAGATGATTTGAAGAAGATTGAAGGAATTGGACCTAAAATTGCTGAAACTTTAGTTGAGGCAGGGATCGTTACTTATGCAGATTTGGCGAAAGCAGAACCAGCTAAGATTTCTGAAATTATAGCAAATGTACGTGGGAATCATGTTACTGATACTTGGCCAAAGCAAGCAGGTCTTGCCGCTGAAGGAAAGTGGGATGAATTAAAAGAATTACAAGATAAGTTAGACGGGGGCGTTGAAAAATAAATCCGTAAGTTTAATCTAAAAAAACTCAATTAAGATGGCTCATAAGAAAGGTGTCGGAAGTTCGAAAAATGGTCGTGAATCAGAATCGAAACGTTTAGGAGTAAAAATTTTTGGTGGACAAGCTGCTATTGCAGGTAATATTATTGTTCGTCAGAGAGGAACTCAACACAATCCAGGTGAAAATGTATATATGGGGAAAGACCATACGTTACATGCTAAAGTTGATGGTGTTGTTAAGTTTCAAAAGAAAAGAGATAATAAATCATATGTTTCTATACTTCCATTTGAAGCATAGAATAGTAAAGATATCTTATTAAAGCAAAAACTGTCTGTTGAAGGCAGTTTTTGTTTTTATATGCCTAATTAGTTCACACACAGTTAAGGCAATTAAAAAAAGCACTAATCTCCAATTAGTGCTTTTTTTGTTTAATAATCATTTTTGATTAATCCCCCAATTATCAAAATGAATCTATCTACATATTCCTCATCAAATATGAGGTAAATAATGAAGTTACAAAAGTTATAATGTATAGTTGGTAGATGATAATGTGTAGTTGACTTATTTTTAGGTTGAAAAGTGTTAAACGTTTGTTTGGTAGTTATTTGTAAATGTAATTTACACCAGTAAATTAAGTAATTACCTATTTTGATAAATAGATAAAAAAAAGAAAAGCACTAAATACTTAGTGCTTTTCTGTTCAATTCTCATTGTTGATTAATCCCCCAATTATCAAAATGAAATGATTCCCCTTATATATTATTAGGCAAATATGGGATGAAAAAATAATTTAATAAAACTAAATGTACTGATGGTATATGATATTGTGTAATTGGTTTGTATTAAAGTGTAGCAGGTTTAATTGGGGTGTTTTTTGTTTGGTAATGAGCTTTTTCGATTTTAATTTTCGCATATTATAGGTTACATTTGATGTAAATACGTAAGAATGTTAAGAGCTGTAATTGTAGATGATGAACCTAAAGCCATACAAGGGCTTACTTGGGAATTATCAAACTTTAGCAATGATTTAGAGGTTGTAGAGACCTTTAATGAAGCTGAAAAAGCCATAGAATATATAAATGCAAACCCGCTCGATTGTTTGTTTTTAGATATAGAAATGCCAACCATGGATGGTTTTCAGTTATTGAACAAGTTGAATAAAAAAGATTTTGCGGTGGTTATTACTACCGCATACAATGAGTATGCAATTAAGGCATTGAAAAATGAAGCCATTGATTATTTGTTAAAACCTATAGATTCTGACGATTTAGAGGAAACATTAGATAGAATAAAAAATCATCATTCTAAAACAAGTAGCACTACTAAATTCGATCAGATCTTATCTAGCTTTAATAAAAAGTTTAATCGGCGAAAGATAATTATTAGTTCAGATGGGAAATTGATTTTTTTGGAAGAGTCCGAAATATTATTTGTAGAATCAGATGGTAACTATAGCTCTATATATACAACCAATAATAAAAAGATTGTAGTAACCAAAAAATTGAAAGAAGTGAATGCTTTATTACCCGAAGATCATTTTTTTAGAATCCACAATTCGTATGTTATTAATCTTAACAAAATAAAGGAATTCTTAAAATCTGGTGGTTACGTTATTTTAGAAAATAATCATAAAATCCCGGTTTCTAGGCAAAAGAAATCTGACTTTTTGGATAAATTTTAGTATTAATGAAGCTCTTTTTTATATACAGTTTGTTTTTGTGTATCAATAGTTATTCTCAGGTGAGTTCTTCTGTGGAACAGGATAGTTTGATAGATAGTTTTTTTGACAAAAAGATCACCAATTACTTTGAAGTACAAGAACATTTTAGAAGGTGTAAGTTCGATGATCGTAAAATGGACTTACTCTTAAATAAAAGTGAAGAATTCAATAGTATTTATGGTAAAATTTATGCCTATAATTTGCAAGGAAGAAGATCTAGAAATAAAACAGAATATAAGAAGGCTATAGGGTATTATGAAGAAGCGTTAGAGCTTTCAAGAAAAGTTAAAGAAGTTAGTGCTGAAATTGTAACATTAAATCAAATAGGTGTTGTTTTTAGAAGGCAAGATAAGAT
The DNA here is from genome assembly GCF_057220795.1 of Tenacibaculum profundicola. Taxonomy (NCBI): domain Bacteria; kingdom Pseudomonadati; phylum Bacteroidota; class Flavobacteriia; order Flavobacteriales; family Flavobacteriaceae; genus Tenacibaculum; species Tenacibaculum profundicola. The sequence continues at coordinate 3,103,238 of NZ_CM170137.1, forward strand.
AAGATATGCTTTAAATTATCATCAATACGCATTGGAGTTGGCAAGTAGTATTGAAAACCCATCTATTCATTTTAAAAAGAGTATTAGCATTTCGGAAAATAGTATTGGAAACATATACTTAACACTAAAGCAATATAAATTGGCTCTTGAAAAGTTCGAAAAAGCTATTATAACGCAACGAGAGTTAAATGATAATAAAGGGTTAGCGATTAATCACCAGAATATTGGAGTGGTTTTTCAACATCTTGGGGATTTGGATAATGCTTTAAAAAATTATTATGAGTCACTTCGATACAATGAAGAAAACAAATCCAAAATAGGAAAGGTTATATGTCATAATAGTATCAGTAATGTTTTAATTTTAAAGGGAGATTACAAAATAGCTTTAAAGATAATAACCGAAGTAAAAAAATTATCACATGAAATAGGGAATAGCTATTATATATCAGCAGTACATAATACACTAGGTTACTGTCAGATAAAATTGAATGAGCTAGTTGAGGCAGAGAAAAATATAACGAAAGCTTTAGGTATAGCTTTAAAATATACTATCCCAACGAATGTAAATACTTCCTACGAATATTTGTCTCAAATCTATAAGCTGAAAGGAGATTATAAAACGGCATATAATTTTTATAAAAAATCTATTGAAGGGGATAGAAAAATTTTTAACGATAGAAATGTTTTGTATGTTAATAACCTAATTAATAGGTACGATAGTGAAGTTAAGAGTAATAAAATTAAAAGTTTAGCAAAGGAAAATGAAATTACAAAACTCAAACTTACTAAAAACCGTAATGTTTTAATTATCGCATTGGTATCTATAGCGCTGTTTGGGGTTTTGTTATATGCTATTTATGGTCAAAGGTTATTGAGTAATGATAAAAAGATATTGATGTTAGAACAAGAAGCATTGCAGAGTCAGATGAGTCCACATTTTGTGTTTAATGCTCTTAACTCAATTAAATTATACATCATCAACAATGAGCAAAAAAACGCGGTATATTATTTAAATAAATTTTCAAAGTTAATCAGGAGTATTTTAGAATCCTCGAAAACGAAAGAGGTGACATTATCAGAAGAACTGAAAACAATGAATTTATATATGAGTATTGAAAACATAAGGTTTTCTAATGAAATCACCTACCGAGAATATATTGATGAGGAGCTTAATTTAGAAAAAGTAAAAGTACCACCACTCATATTGCAACCTTTTCTAGAAAATGCTATTTGGCATGGCCTATCGTCAAAAAAAGGAAGAAAGATTGTTATTTTAAAAATCGAGAAAATATCTGATAATTTTATTCAAATTGATATTACAGATAATGGTATTGGTAGGGAAGCGGCTTTAAAGATAAAGAAAAGTAAATCGTTAAAGAGAAAATCAATTGGCATAGAATTAACAAAGCAACGATTGAAGAACTTTTCTAATGAGTTTCAAAATAGCTACTCATTGGTTTATACAGATTTGTTAGATAAGTCGAATATGCCTATTGGAACAAAAGTATCCCTTAGAATACCTATTAGTTAGCTAAAAGTCAAATGATAATTGTACCCAAACAGGATCTTTTTTGGGTGTGTTGAGATTGCCAAAGGATATACCAAGTAGTCGAACAGATTCTTTCAAGCTTTCTTGATATAGAAGTTCTTTTATTATAGGCATAAAATCAACCTTTAAATACAGGTAATTAGAGACTGTTTTACTTCTCGTTTGTTGGGTGAAATCGCTGTATTTGATCTTTAAGGTCAATGTTTTTCCTTTGGTTTTAGAACGAATCATTCTGCGCTCTAGTTCAGTTGCGATGGTATCCAAACGGTCTAACATGTATATTTCTGATGATAGGTTTTCTCGAAACGTGCGTTCAGCGGCTATTGATTTTTGAGTTCTATTTGGTTTTACACTGCTATTTTGAATTCCTCTTACAATATTGTAATAGTGAGTTCCTGATTTTCCAAAAAGAGTTACTAATTCGTTGAGTGACTTTTGCTTTATGTCTAATCCTGTGAAAATACCTAGATTATGCATTTTAGAAGAAGTGACTTTACCTACACCATAAAATTTATTAACCGGAAGCTTTTCTAAAAAGCCAATAACCTCATCTGGATTTATGGTTTTTTGTCCGTTAGGTTTGTTAATGTCCGAAGCCACTTTTGCTAAAAATTTATTAATAGAAATCCCAGCAGAAGCTCTCAGTGCTATTTCATCCCATATTCGTTGCCTAATTTCTCTGGCGATACGACTGGCAGAAGGGTTGCGTTTTTTATTCTCTGTAACATCTAAATAGGCTTCGTCAAGGGAAAGTGGTTCAACTAAGTCAGTGTAATCGTAAAAAATGGCGCGAATTTTTGATGAAATCTCTTTATAGCGTTCAAACCTAGGTTTAACAAAAATTAAATGCGGGCATTTTTGTTTGGCTAGTGCACCACTCATCGCAGATCGTACCCCAAATTTTCGTGCTTCATAACTTGCCGCTGCAACAACGCCTCGAACGTCACTTCCTCCTACAGCAATTGGTTTCCCTCTTAAATCCGGATCATCTAGTTGTTCAACGGAAGCGTAGAAGGCATCCATGTCAACGTGAATGATCTTTTTATAAGGCGTTGGTAAATCCATTCAGTAAAAGTACAAAAAGCTCTAAAATATAGTTAAGAGACATCAAAAAAGCCCTTATAATAGTTTATAAGGGCTTTTTAGTAGTTTAAAAGTTCTTTAATTATTTGAACAATCTAAATATATCATTTCCATTAGCAAATACTAATAGAGAAAGGAGTATCATAAAACCAGCAACTTGGGCGTATTCCAAAAATTTATCACTAGGTTTTTTTCCTGTAACCATTTCCCATAAAGTGAAAATCACATGACCACCATCTAAAGCTGGGATAGGTAATAAATTCATAAAACCTAGCATAATTGATAAGAAGGCTGTAATGCTCCAAAATGTTTGCCAGCTCCATTGAGAGGGGAAGATGCTACCTATAGAAATAAAGCCTCCTAGGCCTTTGTATGCGCCTGTGCTAGGGTTAATTATTTTTTTAAGTTGTTTCACATAGCTAGCCAAGGTTGTCCAAGCTTTGGTAGTACCCGCAGGAATAGCCTCTGCAAACGAATATGATTTATTAGCCAATTCATAATATCCAAGTTTCTCTAAGTCAGGTAATGAGAGGTTGGCAAGAGCAACACCTAATTTGCCTTCCTTGGTCACGTTAACAGGAAAACTTATGTTTTGATCGTTTCTTTTAATTGTAATGCTTATCTCTTTTCCTTTGAATCTCTCTAGTTCCAATTTAGCTTGATCAAAATATTTAATGGGCACACCGTTAATTCCAGCGACAATATCTTTGCTTTTCAAGCCACTATTAATATTCGGTGAATCGTCAGAAACTTTAGCTATAATAAATGGGTACCTAGGTGTTATAAAAGCCCCAGCGTTTTTGCCTCGATCTACTAATTTAGAAATAAAGTCTGTAGGGATTTCTTTTTGTATGATTTCACCATTTCTTTCTATGGCATAATTATTTCCATTGATAAACTCTAAAGGAAGCTCTCTAAATTTTTCCACTGGATTACCATCAATAGTTACAATTTTATCGCCTGTTTGTAAACCTAAATCAATAGCGAGCTGATCTTGAACCCAAACACCGTCTTTCACACTTTCATTTGGCAAGAACTTTTCGCCATAAGTGTACATGAGCAATATATAGATGACAATTCCTAAAATAAAATTTACGGTAACACCTCCTAGCATAATAATTAAGCGTTGCCATGCCGGTTTAGATCTGAACTCCCAAGGTTTAGGTTCTTCTTTCATTTGTTCAGTATCCATGCTTTCATCAATCATCCCTGCAATTTTAACATAGCCCCCCAAAGGAATCCATCCAATTCCATAAACAGTTTCTCCGATTTTCTTTTTAAACAAAGAAAATTTATAATCAAAAAATAAATAGAATTTCTCTACCTTGGTTTTGAATAGTTTAGCTGGTATAAAATGCCCTAACTCGTGGAGCACAATTAATAGCGATAAACTTAAGATAAATTGAGATGCTTTTATTAAAATTTCCATAAATGGTTTATTTCTAAATTTAAATCGGACAAAGGTACGTTTTTAAAAAGAGTTCTAAAAGTTTGTAAGCTACTAGTACTTTTGTTTTAACAAACTTTTTGGAGTAAGGATTTATAAACACTTTATTTAGTTTATTTTTGTATCAAAATCTGTAAAAATGGAACTTAAATTTTTTAAAAAGTCAAGAAACACCTTAATTTTTTTATTGGTATTTTCTGCAATAGTTCTTCCAGTGTTTTATCATTTGGTAAAAGTAGATAAAAAATTACCTATTTATAATCCTGCAGATGTAAATCCGAAGCTAGTGGATATGTCGGTAAGAAACAAAACGAAAAATCATAAAGTTGCTGATTTTAGTTTGACGAATCAAAATGGAAAAATAATTACGAACGAAGATTATGAAAATAAAATCTATATAGCTGATTTCTTTTTTACACGTTGCCAATCTATATGTATTATTATGGCATATCACATGACTGAATTACAAGAACATTATAAAAATGATGATGATGTGTTGTTTTTATCACATTCTGTAACACCAATAATAGATAGTGTGCCTGTTTTAAAAGAATATGCAACCAAAAAAGGAGTCATTGATGGAAAGTGGAATGTAACAACAGGGGATAAAAAACAGATATACGATTTAGCTCGTAAAAGTTACTTTGCTGTGCTAGACGAGGGCAATGGTGACGAAAATGATTTTATTCATACTGAGAATTTTGTTCTCATAGATAAGGAACGCCGTATTAGAGGGGTTTATGATGGGACCAAAAAGGAAAATATGCAAAAAATTATTGATGATATCACTGTGCTTAAAGAAGAATACAAAAAGTAATTTCTTTACTTTTTGTTTCCTTCCTCATCAAAAATTTTATTGATTTCTTGTTCTGTTTTTATTACCGAAATAGCAAGTGTTAATAACATGATTGCCATAGGTTGCCAAGTTATATTTTTATTTAAAAAAACTAGACTCAAGGCAGCCAACAATGAAATTGCCGAATAGGTTAAAAGTTGTTTGGTAAAGTAATTATTAGCAAATTTCCATATAGTTTTATTCTTTATTGTTTTGTGGGTTCGGTAACCATATAGAGACGTTGTTTTTTGGGGTGGGAAAAAGTAAAAAACAACGCTGAAAACAAATAACAATCCATTAATAGATAATATATAATAATAAGGGTTCATCCTTTAGTTTTTTATGGTTGAAATAATATCTTTCAAAAATACATTAATATCGGCATTTTTAGTTAGTCCCATTCTAACAATAACCATTTCCTGATCGGGTAGAACAAAAACATTTTGTCCTTGATAACCGTTAAATGAATACATGTTTTTTGGGACATCAGGATATCGGCCACCTGCATTTAGCCAAATTTGAGCGCCATAACGACCGTTCGATGTTGGAGTTGGGGTGGTGGCATAAGTAACCCAGTCTTTATCAAATAAAGCCTCCCCGTTCCAGTTTCCATTATGAAGGTATAACAAACCAAGTTTCGCCCAATCTCTTGGCGTAGCCCAAGCATATGAAGACCCAACATAATTGCCACTCATATCGGCTTCAACAAGCATAGAATTCATTCCGATTTTATCAATCAAAGCACTATACCAAAAATCTAAATACTCCTGATGCGTTGTAAATTGTTTTCGTAAAATACCAGATAGTAAGTTGGTAGTACCAGAAGAATAGTTCCAATTTTCATTGGGTTTGCCAATTAAAGGTTTGTCGATTTGAGTTTTGGTAACATCTTTTGATAAAAACAGCATCCTCGTCACATCAGAAATAGAGTTATAATCTTCAACCCATTCCAATCCAGAATTCATTTGTAATAAATTATGTATGGTAATGTTTTTACGATTGTCATTTTGCCACTCTTTTATAGAAGCTCTTTTCGTTACATCGATATTTCCTTGACATTGTAAAATGCCAAATAAGGTAGCAGTAATGCTTTTTGTCATTGACCAGCCTAAAATTTTAGAATCTTTGGTAAATCCAGTGTCGTATTTTTCAGCTATAATTTTGTCTTTATAAAGAACAACAACAGCTCTTGTTTTATTAGTGCTGTTAAATATAGAGTTTACTGTTTCCTTTAATTTCGGGTAATCTATATTTTGAAAAACAGTATCTTTTTGAGGAGCATTACCGTAAGGATAAGGTGTCGATTTATGAGAGATTGAGCGTTTAGGAATTGAAAAAGGCGTTGAAATGTCAAAATCGTTTGTTACTAAAACACAGCCAAGTCCTTTTCTAAAAAAAGCCTTTCTTTTTAGTAAACCAAAAGCAGAGCCTGTAGCCGATTTTTCTTCTTTGTTAATGTTATCAGTGGTTAAATTAATAGGAGAGAAATTGTTGTCCGTACTATCGGTAAAAGCTAATGTTCTGCCTGCAACATAGACAGATGAAGCAGTGTTTTTCGCCGAATACCCTGCCAATATATTTAATTTGGGGTAGTTGTAGTAAAAAACAATAGCTAAGATGACTAGAACAAGTAATAAGAGTTTTTTTAAGAGTTTCATTACAGAGGTTTTTAGCAAATGTAATAATTTAAATGATTGTTATAATTTTTAATACAGCAAGTATTACCTTTGTTATAAATTAAAAGAATATGTTTAGCATAGAAAAGATTAGAGCAGATTTTCCTATTCTTAAGCGTAAGGTTCATGGTAAGCCATTGGTGTATTTTGATAATGGAGCTACCTCACAAACACCTCAGGTAGTTATTGATGCAATTGTTGATTATTATTCTAATTACAATGCAAATATTCATAGAGGTGTACATACCTTAAGTCAAGAAGCTACGGATAAATATGAAGAGGCAAGAAACAAGATTCAACGACATTTTAATGCTAAACATTCCTATGAAATTATCATAACTGCTGGAACTACGCATAGTATTAATATAGTTGCTTCTGGGTTTTCCGAACTTTTAAATGAAGGAGATGAAATTATAGTTTCAGCTTTAGAACATCATTCGAATATTGTGCCTTGGCAAATGCTATGTGAAAAAACAGGAGCCATATTAAAGGTTATTCCTATGGAAGAAGATGGATCATTGCAAATGGATATATACCATGAGTTGTTGAATACCAAAACGAAGTTAGTATTTTGTAATCACGTATCAAATGCCCTAGGAACCATTAATCCCATAAAAGAAATTATTCATGCGGCTCATAAATTTGGAGCGTATGTACTAATAGATGGAGCCCAAGCATGCCCTCATTTCAAACCAGATGTTCAAGCATTAGATGTAGATTTCTATGTAGCTTCAGCCCACAAAATGTGTGGACCTACAGGAATAGGGTTGTTATATGGTAAAGAAGAATTGTTAAAGATGTTACCTCCTTATCAAGGAGGAGGAGAAATGATAGAAACAGTAACTTTTGAAAAAACTACCTATGCAGGTCTGCCACACAAATTTGAGGCAGGTACCCCAAATATTTGTGGAGGCATAGCCTTTGGTGTCGCTATAGACTATATGAATTCCATTGGTTTTGAGAATATAACCAACCAAGAAAATGAATTGCTTATATACGGTACGCAAGAACTTGAAAAAATCGAAGGGTTAAAGATTTACGGAACTACTCATAAAACATCTGTTATCTCTTTTAATTTAGAAGGAATACATCCATTTGATGTAGGGTCTATTCTTGATAAATTAGGTGTTGCTGTTAGAACAGGGCATCACTGCACACAACCCATCATGAATTTTTATAAAATTCCTGGTACAGTGAGAGCTTCTTTTTCTTTTTATAATACGAAAGAGGAGGTTGATATATTAGTGAATGCAGTAAAAAAGGCAAAAATGATGTTGTCTTAATTAATTTCTTAACTATCTAAAAAACTGTATCTTTGGTTGATGAAAAAGAGTTTAGGTTATCAAACTACCGTAGATTTTTATGATTGTGATCCTTTAATCATAGATTCCGTAACAGCCATTAAAGATATTCTAGAAGAAGCTGCTACGATTATGGAGTTGTCGATTGTAAATACGACAATTCATGAGTTTTCTCCGATAGGGATTAGTGGCGTAATTGTAATTAAAGAAAGTCATATTGCTATACATACATGGCCAGAGCATCAATATGTTGCCTTAGATTTTTTTACCTGTAATAAGTCCTTCGATTTAAAAGAAGGGATTCTTTGGATACAGCAACAATTTAAAGCTAAAAGAATAGACATAACATCAAATCAAAGAGGTTTTCTAGATAAAATTCAATAATGATGATTACACAAAAAACAGCATTATTATTAGCTAAGGAAAAAGAAAACGCAAAAGGAGATAAATTCGTAGAATACTTTATTTCGTGGCTTATCATTATTAATATGATTGCTATTGTATTAGAATCATATCACGATATCAATACAGCATTTTTTTTTTACTTTAATATACTTGAGGTTTTCTCCATTACAGTGTTTACCATAGAATATTTATGGAGAATATGGATGGCAGGTTCGGTTTACCCTAATTTAAAACCAACAAGAGCAAGGGTTAAATATATGACCTCATTTATGGGGTTGGTCGATTTAATTTCCATTTTGCCGTTTTTCTTACCGTACCTCATTAAAATAGACTTAAGAATCTTAAGAACGTTGCGTTTGTTTAGACTATTACGTTTGTTGAAATTGAAAAGATATTTTAAATCGTTAAGTATCATCAAAAATGTAATTTCAAAAACTAAAAACGAAATAACAGTCACCGTTTTTTTGGTTTTTATTTTGTTAATATTGGCGTCTACACTAATGTATTCTATAGAAAGAAGTGCCCAGCCAGAGGCATTTCAAAATATAGGTCAAGCAATGTGGTGGGCAGTGGCAACATTGACTACCGTGGGGTATGGAGATATATACCCTGTAACAGGAATCGGTAAAGTTTTAAGTGCGTTTATCGCTTTGTTGGGTATTGGTATTGTGGCGCTACCGACAGGAATTATTAGTTCGGCATATATTGAAGAAATAAGAAAATTTAGAAATATAAAAGAACAATGCAGCTGTCCGCATTGTGGAAAACAAATAGACTAATTACTATGTTTTGGAAAAATGCAAAAGAATATAATTTAGATAAGTTAAAAGTGGGATACACCTTTGATTTGAATGCTGCAAATTGGAGAATTACGGAGGTAGGTCAATACGATTGGAAGATGGATACTTCTAGTATAGAATATACAATTCAATCATTTGATAAAGAAGCTTTTTTAGAAGTGGAATATCACAAAGGAAGGTATGAAGTGACGTATAGTGAGGCTATTTCAATTGAAGAAGCTATTTTGATAGACGCCATTGACACGAAAGTATTGCGATATAATAATAAAATGTATGAATTTGATGAAAGTTATAATGGCGATTATCAAAGCTTAACAACGGGTACTTCAAGAGAGTATTTAGAATGTTTTCTTTTTTATGCAGATGATGATGAGTTGATCACCATAGAAAAATGGAGTGATGGAAGTTATGAGGTGTTTTTAGGAGAGGAATTGAAAGCAAAAAAAATTAAAAATATTAAAGAATAATAAATGTAAAATGCGCTCAAAAAAAGTCATTACTTAACAAGCAATAAGAATGTAATATTTTGTGCTAATCTTTAGAAGGTGTGGATGTTGCAAGAGGCATTACCTTTCAGTTAACTATAAAATGTAAAGCAGATGAAAAAAATAGTGTATTGTTTAATAGTTTTTCTTGTCATGATAAGCTGTTCAGATAACATAAAACCAGCGAAAACTGTATCAATAGAACCTATAGAAAGCATTATCAGACAGTATAAATGGAATGATTTTTCGATTGTTTTAGATGACATGAAAATTGAGGAAGAGCCTGAATATATGTTGTACCAGCACAAGTATAAGGTATTAACATTAGAAAATGATTCATTGCACGCAAAAGAGCTAGCATGGAAAACAGTTAGTAAAAAGTACTTTAAAGAGCGTGAAAATGATTTAGGAATGGAAATAGTGTCGAAACACGATGGGAAAACCTCCAGAGTGGCACAACCTATAGGTTTTGGATGGGCAATAGGAAATGAAAAACATGGAGAATGGGAAGCTGTACAAAATGATTCCGTGAATAAAAGCAACAACCATTCATCAAGAAGATGGAGAACACATTCAACGAGCCCGTTTTTTTGGCTTTGGTTAGCGTCAAGTCGCAATACGTACAGAAATGATTATAACGGTTATCGAACGCATAACAACGCCGGTAGGTCGTATTATGGGAATAACAGTTCAAGAGGAAATTATAGCTATGGTACAAGAAGTAATTATGAAAAATCCACAAGGAGGTCGTTTTTTTCTAGAAAATCTCAAAATACAAGTAAATGGAATAGTTTAACTCATAAATCATCCAGAAATTCATCGAGGTATTCTAATGGATCTTCTACGAGATCACGTTCTGGAGGATATGGAAAATAATAGTTTTGTCATACAGTAAAAAACAGAAATCTTTTGCCCTAAAAGTCGCCTTGTTTGCCACAGGTATTAGTGGTATTGTAGCAGAATACATTCTGTCTACGTTAGCGTCTTATTTTATAGGAAATGCCATTTTACAGTTTACATTGATCGTGTCTATAATGCTATTTGCTATGGGGCTAGGTAGTAGATTTAGTAAATGGTTTACGAAAGAGGTAATCGTATATTTTATAATTACCGAATTAATATTATCAATACTCGTATCGTTCTCGGCGTTAATAGCATATATCGTTTATGGGATGACTGATATATCTTGGTTGGTGATTTATATATTATCAATTTGTATCGGTTTGTTAATCGGGCTCGAAATACCATTCGCAACTAGAATAAATGATGAATTTGAAGAGCTTCGCTTAAATATTTCTAACATCTTAGAAAAGGATTATTTCGGAAGTTTGATAGGAGGATTATTTTTCGCATTTATAGGATTACCGTATTTAGGATTGACCTATACACCTTTTGTTTTAGGGATGTTAAACTTAGGGGTTTCGTACTACTTGTTTAAGGTTTTAAAAGAATATATTCCGGTAAAATCCAGAAAAAACTTACAGGTAGCTTATGTATTGGTGTCAGTTTTGATTATAGCGGGCGTATGTTTTGCCAATCCGATAGTTCGGTTTGGAGAACAAGTAAAGTATAAAGACAAAATTGTGTACTCTCAACAAACCAAATATCAGAAAATTGTAGTAACCAAATGGAAACAATGGCATTCATTGTATATCAACGGAAATCAACAATTATCATCTTTTGATGAATTCTTGTACCATGAACCTATGGTACATGTGCCTATGATGTTGACAAATTCACATAATAATATTTTAATTTTAGGTGGTGGTGACGGTTGTTTGGCGAGAGAGATTTTTAAGTATAAAGATGTTGAAAAGATAACATTGGTTGATTTAGATGAAAAAATGATTTATTTAGGGAGAAATTATTCTGTGTTTAAAGAATTAAATCAGAACGCTATGAACAATCCTAAGCTTATTCCTATTTCACAAGATGCATTTAATTTTTTAGAAAATACTCAAGAGAAATATGACGCAATATTTGTGGATTTACCTGATCCGAATACGGTAGATTTAAACAAATTATATACAAAAGAATTCTACCAACTTTGTAAGCGAAAACTACAGGATAATGGGGTTTTTATCACACAAGCGGGAAGCCCATATTATGCTACTAAGGCATTCTATTGCATTGATAAAACCTTAAAAGGAGCTGGGTTTAAAACAATACCAATGCACAATCAAGTACTTACACTAGGAGAATGGGGTTGGGTCATGGCAAAGAAAAACAAACTGGAGGTAAAAGAAGTCTTGAAGTTAAAATTGAACCAATTAGATCTGAAATGGTTGAATAATGACGCAATTCCAATGTTGGTAGCCTTCGGTAAACCATTGGTAGATACGACTGGAATAAAGGTGAATACTATTTTTTCCCCGAAACTTTATACCTACTATAAATCGGGTAATTGGGATTTGTACTAGAACGATAGTTATACGATACTTTGAAATTACGCAATCATTCTGTGTCTTAGAGAAAGTTATACTATTTACCATAGCAATTATTGCCGGTTAATTAATATCAGCTTTTCTTTCAATAAAAACAGTGCATAAAAAAAGCAACAGGTAATACTGTTGCTTTTTGAAATATATGAATTTTTTATCTAATCTCTTGATAGAAATATTTGAACTACATACCAAAACAATAACATTAAAGAAGCGAACAACCCTAATGCAGCAGGGATATAATCATCAGTAGAAAATTTATGTACTAGGTTAGAAGTTTGATATAAAATTGAACCACCAGCTAAAATACACATACCAACAGAGAACCATAAACCAAGGTTAAAACCAAACAAGGTACCAGCAATTATTAATCCAATAGCTATAAAGAAGCCCACAGATAATCCTGCTCTGATAAAAGAGAAATCTTTTTTAGTAATAAAAACTATAGAAGAAATGCCAGCAAATAATCCTAAGGTAACAATACCAGCTTGTTGTAGCAATTCAAAACTGTTTGTATAGGCTATAGCAATGTAAATTAAAGGGATGAATATAAAAGCTTCAGCAAAAATATAGCCAGCATAAGCTAAATACTGTAGATTTTTATCGGTAGTTTTTAAAGCAGTGCTCTCTGCATAATTTGTAATAAGCATAAATCCGCCTAGTAATAATAACCATTTATAGCCTTGAGTCATTGATAAGGCAAACTCGACGATCGTAGCATTTTGTAAAAGCATATACTCAAACAATATAAAAAGGAATACACCCCCGGCTACATGGGCATAGGTTTTTTTGTAGAAAGCAATTCTTTCTGTTTCTGATACTTGTGCTACTAATACTCTGTTGTTAAATGAATTTTCCATAAAATTTTAAATTTGTGTAAATATATCTATTTTTATAGAAATAGGATATTGATTTCTTTTTTAAAAGATTTTTTGCAAGTTGATATCTTTAGATGATTTTATATATTTTTACCAAAATGTTTAAAATGAAATATGTATCAACGTTGGCACTCATAATGCTTCTTACAGTTATGAATGGATTTGCTCAAGATAAAATAGAAAAATTTGATGCTATTGTTTATGAGGCTAAAACAAGAGGAAGTTTTGTGAATATTAAAGTAACAAACAATAAGGTGATTTATGAGAGTAATGATCTGCATACTGAAGTGAAAACTTCTAAACACGATAGAGATCGTTTAATTGATTTGTTAAATGGGTTGAATCTAAACGAACTTCAGTATTTAAAACCACCGACGAATGATAGGGCTTCTGATAAAGCTTTGCAGGCGAATGTTATGGTGAAAATTGATAAAAAAAAGTATACATCAGTAACCTTTGACGCGGGGAATCCCCCTGTTGAATTAAAAGAAATAGTAAAATTAATGATCAGTTTGTGCAAGCCAGAATAAAAATAAAAAAACCGAGTGATGAACTCGGTTTTTTTATGCTTAGAATTTCAAGGTAACTCCCAATAAGAAGTTTCGGGTTGCCTGTGGGTAAAAACCAGCACCATCAACCGTATTGATCGAACCTGGTGTAGTCCAATCATCGCTATAGGTATAGTAGTACCCTCTGTCAACATATTCTTTGTTGAAAATATTATTCACTAAACCAGTGAATATAATAGACTTAAATACTTTATTCGTTTTAATTTCGTAAACAAGGTTCAAATCACTGGTAAAGAAACCTTTTAAAACATCAAGATCAGAGATAGTGCTATTTAAGTTACTCATAAATTGATCGCCAACGTACTTTGACAAAAATGCTACTTGGAAATTAGTTGTTGGATGATACACCAAGGCATTACCAAAAATAATATTAGGAGAAAATGCAATAGGAGTGTTTCCTAAATTTACCAATGCACCATCAATTTCTTCATAATAATCTTGATTAGTGTTTTTACTAAAAGCGATATTAGGCCTTATAGAAAGCGTTTCAGACAATTTAATAGCAGCGTCAATTTCTAGTCCTAATCGATAACTATTTCCACTTGAGGTTCTCAAAGGTTCTCCAGTATTAGGATCAATGGCTCCGGTTAAGATTAATTGATTTTGATAATCCATATAATACACATTGGTGTTTAGCTTAACCATATCCGTCGAAAATCGCCATCCTAATTCGTAATCATTTAAACTTTCATGCTGATTGTTTCCGCCTTCAAAATCACTTCTATTGGGTTCTCTATTGGCTCTTGCGTATGAAGCGTACATGCTATGTTCACTGTCAAACATATACGTCAGCCCAAACTTCGGATTGAAAAATTGGTAATTTGTATCTACATCAATAGGAGCTCTATCCGAGGTTAACCCAGTAGTTGTATACTGAACAAAACGGCCTTGTAAATCAACATACCCTTTAAGTGCTTCTGTAAAATTAAAAGTAGCTTTTGAAAATATATTCCAATCGGTTTTTTTAGAATTACTAAGGTAATATCGATTCCCAAAGTTGGTGTCATTTGCTAAGTCGCTCCCCCAAATGATTTCTCCATAATGATCGTTTGTATAGTGGCTGTAAGAAGAACCAGAAATAATATCTAAATTATCGTTTGTGTACGCAGCATTTACATTTATGACATAAAAATGATTATCTAACCAACGACGAACAATAACATCACTTTCGTCTACAATTAGATTTGCATAATCAATCGCATTTTCACCTTCTTTAAACTGCTCAAAATAACCCTTTCCACGAGTGTAGTTTAAACCAACATTACTTGTCCAATTTTCAGATAATTTTTCATTCCAATGCAATTGATAGTGATCCTGCCAGTAATTATCAGTTTCATTATCATAGGTATATGGGTTTTGACGACGGTTTTCCTTTAATTGTTCTTCTGTCAAACCATACCAAGCTTGATAAGTTTTTTCTTTACCTCCGAATACCAATCCTTTAATCAAGGTGTTTTCATCGGTATAACTACCTTGTAAAAAGTAGGACTTTAAGTCGGTAAATGCTCTATCTACATAGCCGTCTGAATAAATATTAGATAAACGCCCGGCAAACTCAAAATGCTCGTTTATTTTGCCAGTGGTGAATTTTACAGTGTGCTTACGAGAACCGTAAGAGCCAAAAGAATTTGAAATCTCTCCGCCTGCTTCTTCGGAAGAAGCATCTGTTAAAATATTTAAACTAGCCCCAAATGCACCAGCACCATTAGTGGAAGTTCCTACGCCACGTTGAAGTTGAAGGCTTTGAACCGATGAAGCAAAATCTCCCATATTAACCCAAAAAGTTCCTTGACTCTCAGCATCGTTATAAGGAATTCCATTAATAGTAACATTCACTCTGCTAGCATCAGAACCTCTTACTCTGATATAGGTATACCCTATTCCAGCTCCAGCATCTGAAGAAGAGGTAACAGATGGTAAGTAATTCATGAGTAAAGGAATATCTTGACCTAAATTACGTTTAGCGATTTCTTTTTTAGATAAATTTGTGTGGGTAACAGGTGCGTCTGCTTTCACACGAACAGCAGATACCAAAACTTCATCTAAAACATTTTCATCTGAAATTAATTCAAATACTACATTTTGATTCTTGCGAATATCGACGTCTTGTGTAAGTGTTTTAAAACCAACATAAGAAATTTCAATAGAATGTATGCCTTTTGGTAATGTTAATTTGAATACGCCGTCAAAGTCAGAGACGGTTCCTTTTTTAATAGCTCTTACAGCAATGGTAGCTCCTTCTAAAGGTTCTTGTTTTTTAGTGACTACTTTACCTGATAAAGTAAATGTTTGCGCATTTGCTGATAAGGTTGCAAATAATACCATTAAAAAAGCTACTATCTTCACTTTTTTAATAAAAGACATTGGTCTCATAGTTTCTTAAAATAAAAACGAATAAAAAGAGGTAATTATTCTTTGTTTGAATACTGAATAACTGCGTTAGTTACTACAAAATAGTACAGGTGAAATAGTTACATGTTTTCAGGTTACTATAATGTCATAACGTTAATTCCCTAAACAGCATTATCTGTTCTAGGTTCAATGGGTATGATCTCAGCCCAGTATCATTTTCATTATTTAAGTTAACAAATAACGATTAACTTAACATGAACAACTTAAAAGGCACCCCTTTATGAGAACGGTGCGAAGGTACATTCATTTTTCAAATTAACAATATGTAAAAAGAATTATAACACCAAAGATTAATTTAATATTTTAGTATCCGAAATATCATTTATTTATGAATACAACCTTTAAGACAAAAGTTAATACATTGTACGATTTTGAGTTTCACAAGACCGATATTGAGCGGTTAGATAGTGTTGAAAAATCGGATAAAAGTTATCATGTTATAGAAAGTAATAAAACCTATGAAGCAGAGATTGTTCAGAGCGATTTTATTAACAAATTATATGTAGTTGAGATTAATGGGAATAGTTACGAGGTAAAAATTTCTGATGAGCTAGATATATTAATAAATGAACTTGGAATGGGGCGGGCTCAAGAAAGAAAGGAGAACGATTTAAAAGCACCAATGCCTGGGCTTATAGTTTCTATCAATGTAACTGCCGGACAAGAAGTAAAAGAGAACGATGGGATTCTAGTTTTAGAAGCAATGAAAATGGAGAATACGTTACTGGCTCCAAGAGACGGTGTTATAAAATCAATTGCAGTAGAAGCAGGTGATAGAGTCGAGAAAAATACAATTTTAGTTGAAATGGAAGAATAATATGAAGAAGATATTAATAGCAAACAGAGGAGAAATTGCATTGCGAGTAATGCGCACTGCAAAAAAGATGGGCATTAAAACGGTAGCTATATTTTCGGAGGCTGACAGGAACTCACCTCATGTGAAATTTGCTGATGAAGCTGTCTGTATAGGTCCGCCACCATCAAATCAATCCTATTTATTAGGGGATAAAATTATTGAAGTAGCTAAAAAATTAGGAGTAGACGGAATTCACCCAGGATATGGTTTTCTGAGCGAGAATGCCGAGTTCGGAGAAGCTGTCGTGGCTAACGGAATCACGTTTATTGGTCCAAAATCAAAAGCGATAAAAATAATGGGGAGCAAGTTGGCGGCAAAGGAAGCTGTTAAAATATATGACATTCCTATGGTTCCAGGAATTGACGAGGCTGTAACGGATGTGGCTTACGCAGAGAAAATAGCAAATGAAATTGGATATCCAGTTCTTATCAAAGCGTCAGCAGGTGGTGGAGGTAAAGGAATGAGAGTAGTAGAGAACCCTGAAGAGATTAAAGAACAAATGGAACGAGCGATATCAGAGGCCGTATCTGCATTCGGAGATGGGTCTGTATTTATAGAAAAATATGTTGCAGCGCCGCGCCATATTGAAATCCAAATATTGGCTGATAGTCATGGGAACACAGTGCATTTATTCGAGCGTGAATGCTCGGTACAAAGACGTCATCAAAAAGTAGTAGAGGAAGCGCCATCTAGTGTATTAACACCAGAGATTCGTAAAAAAATGGGAGATGCTGCCATTAAAGTAGCGAAAGCTTGTGATTATTTGGGAGCAGGAACGGTTGAGTTTCTTTTAGATGAAAACAAGAATTTTTACTTTTTAGAAATGAATACTCGTTTGCAGGTAGAACATCCAGTAACTGAAATGATTACGGGTATTGACCTTGTTGAAGAGCAAATAAAAATAGGAAGAGGAGAAGCTTTATCATTTACTCAAGAGGATATAAAGATTAACGGACATGCGCTGGAGTTACGAGTATATGCAGAAGACCCGTTGGATGGTTTTAAACCGAGTATTGGTGTGTTGGAAACGTATTGTTCCCCAATTGGAGAGAATATAAGGGTGGATGATGGTTTTGAAGAAGGAATGGAAATTCCGATTTATTACGACCCCATGATATCAAAGTTAATTACCTATGGAAAAACACGAGAGGAGGCCATTGAATTAATGAAGGAAGCAATTGTTAATTATAAAATCAAAGGTATAGAAACCACGTTGCCATTTGGTAAGTTTGTGTGTGAACACGAAGCTTTTAGGTCAGGAGATTTTGACACACATTTTGTAAAGAAATATTATGCTCCTGATAGTCTGGAAGAAAACTACCGAAAGGAAGCAGAAATTGCTGCTAAAGTCGCTTTGAGTCAGTATTTAAAAGAACAACAAACCCTAAAAGTACCAATCCGTGAAATCTAAGATAGAAGAATTACAAGAAAAAATAGCGAAAGCAAAATTAGGAGGAGGCCAAAAACGCATAGATCGCCAACATCAAAAAGGCAAGTTAACGGCACGAGAACGAATTGATTATTTGCTAGATGAAGGCTCGTTTGAAGAAGTTGGTATTTTAGTAACACATCGTACCAGTGATTTCGGAATGAAAGATCAAAAGTTCTATGGAGATGGGGTTGTTACGGGATACGGAACGGTGAACGGAAGATTGGTATATGTATTTGCACAAGATTTTACTGTGTTTGGAGGTTCGTTATCTGAAACTCATGCTGAAAAAATATGTAAAATCATGGATTTAGCATTGAAAGTAGGAGCTCCTTTAATCGGATTGAATGATTCGGGAGGCGCTCGTATTCAGGAAGGTGTACGCTCATTAGGGGGCTATGCTGATATATTTTACAGAAATGTGCAGGTGTCAGGAGTAATCCCTCAAATTTCGGCCATAATGGGTCCATGTGCTGGAGGCGCAGTATATTCTCCAGCAATGACCGATTTTACCATTATGGTTGAAAATTCAAGTTATATGTTTGTAACTGGACCGAATGTTGTAAAGACAGTGACCAATGAAGAAGTTACTTCTGAAGAGTTAGGTGGGGCTAGCACGCATTCTACAAAATCTGGAGTGACCCATGTAACCGCTATCAATGATGTACAATGTTTGGAAGATATAAAAACAATGTTAAGTTATATGCCACAGAACAACCGAGAAACTACGCTGAAAATTCCATTTGAATTAGGAGATGAATATCGCGAAGAGTTGGCCAACATTGTTCCAGAAAATGCCAATAAGCCTTATGATATGCGTGAGGTAATTTATGGAATTTCAGACGCAGATTCTTTTTTCGAAATACATAAAGATTATGCTGAAAATATCGTAGTTGGATTTGCGCGTTTGGCAGGAAGAAGTATTGGGATTGTTGCCAATCAACCTATGAGTTTAGCTGGGTGTTTAGATGTGAACAGTTCAAAAAAAGCAGCACGATTTACACGTTTTTGTGATTGTTTTAATATTCCATTGCTGGTATTGGTAGACGTTCCAGGGTTTTTACCTGGTACAGATCAAGAATGGAATGCAATTATTACCAATGGGGCAAAACTGTTATATGCTTTGAGTGAAGCTACGGTGCCTCGCGTAAGTGTAATTACCCGTAAAGCTTACGGTGGGGCCTATGATGTAATGAATTCAAAACATATTGGAGCAGATATGAATTTTGCATGGCCATTGGCAGAAATTGCAGTAATGGGAGCGAAAGGAGCCAGTGAAATTATCTTTAAAAAGGAAATTGCGGATGCAGCAGACCAAGAAGCAAAGTTACTTGAAAAGGAAGCGGAATATGCAAGGTTGTTTGCAAACCCATATACGGCAGCCGAGCGTGGTTTTATCGATGAAGTAATTTTACCACAGGAAACACGTAGAAAGTTGATTAAAGCGTTTGCTATGTTGGAAGGGAAAAAGGTTGATAGACCGAAAAGAAAACACGGTAATATTCCTTTGTAAATATAAGGGTGCCTTTACTTTGCAGAAGTAATATATTTTACGTTTTGAATTTTCTTTTATTACGGTATTGTAAACTCCTGAAAATTAGTATATTATTTTAAGAGATAAACAGATTAAAACTTAAGTTTTTTTCTGTTTTCTTTTTTCTCAGATAGCTGTTTTTTTGTGTTTAGTCTTTTTTGATGAGCAGCTCTATTGGGCTTGGTTATTTTTCTAACTGTGGGTTGCTTTATGTTGTTTTTTAGGAGTTCAATAAATCGCTCAATTATAATTTTTTTGTTACGATGTTGTGATCTGTTTTCTTGACAGGTTAATGTTATATAACCATTTTTTGTAAGTTTGTGGGCTAAGTTTGTAGAGACTAGGTGTTTTTCTTTTTCAGAGAGAGTTTGAGAGTTGAATACATCAAAAGATAATTCAATTTTTGAAGATACTTTATTGGCGTGCTGTCCTCCAGGGCCAGAACTTCTTACAGCACTAAAATAAAGTTCCTTTATAAGCTCTTCGATATTCATGAACTAGAAATAATTGGGAGTATCTATATGTTGATACATAAAATGCATGTCAATATCAGTTAGGGTATCCGAGAAGGCATATAAATTTTCTTTTTTTGATAAAATTTCATCAATAGTTGTAATCGCCTTTTGTAAACGAGTTTCTTGATCACCTTTTAACAAAATGTATGGGCGATTGTACTTTTTCAAGGTGTTTTCAAAAGCACTGAACATTTCTAATCGTTGTTCAGGTCTATCTCTTAAATCATCAGCTTCCCATGGGGTGTCTATATAGGTTAGAAAATAAAGGTCGTAACTGTTTTCAACCGCAACTTTATTGAGAGTTGGATGAACAAAACCGCCATAAAATTCTTCAGAATACACTTTGGTTTCTAACAAATCTGTATCACAAATTAATAGTTTGTCGGCTTTTTTAGCCAATTCATTTTCTAGTTTTATTTGCCCTTCTGCAATAGGAAGCAAGTCGCTTTCTTCACATGTTTTACGTTCGTTATTCCATTTGTTTTGCAAATATTTTCGGGCATATTCAGGTGTCCATACAGTATTGTAATGACGTGCTAACTGCCTTGAAAGTGTTGTTTTTCCAGTGCTTTCAGGGCCAAATAAAACAACCTTTACAAGGTTAATTGGTTGTTGTCTAAGTTTTTCTTCCATGCTAAATAACCTAAAATTGCGATTAAAGTAAATAATAAATATTGAAAACTCGTAAAGGTATATCCTTTATAAAAATACAAGGGAACAGATATCAAATCTCCTACAATCCAATAGATCCAATTTTCAATTTTTCGTTTTGCCATAAGCCACATCCCTACAAAGAAAATAGCCGTGGTAATGGTATCAATATATGCTGTCCAACTATTCCATTTGTCGAAATTTTTATAAACTATATACACAAAAAGTAGTGTAAGTATAAAAATAAGGAAGCTCACTCTTTTTTCTTTTTTTGTGGTTTTCGAAATTGGAGTGACATGGGTTTCATCGACTTTTCGTGTCCATATATACCATCCATAAACACTCATGATAAAATAGTAAGCGTTTATCATCATATCACCTAATAAAGACCATTTCAAAAGCAGGTACACAAAAATAGCCGTACTAATCATACCTGTTGGAAATACCCAAATATTATTCTTTTTAGAGCACCAAACAGAGGTGAAGCCAAATAAAATGGCAATTATTTCTAAAGAGATGTCAAGAGTAGTTGAATTGGCGTACTGGCCAAAAAGAAAATCGAAAAGCTCACTCATAATTGTGTTCATTCGTTGTTGTTGCTGCGCTCCAAATAAATGTAAGCGATATACTCAAAAACAAAAATAGACTTGTTGATTCAAATACGTTTTGACATTGTTTTTGAGCGGCTGGTTACTTGTTGTTAAGAGCGCCACAAAATGAGATACAAAGATAAAGATATTGTGCAAATATCATTTGTTATAATATTTCTAATGTGGAATTTTTTGATGAAAATTTGAAGTTAGATTGATTCGGATGTTAATTTTTTGATCATAATTGTTAAGAGTAAATGCTGATCTATCGGTAAAACACAATCATGATTGCTGGGAACACGTGAGTAATTTTATTTAAGAATTGGTATTATCCTTTAATTTTATATATGAAAGGCTTCAGGTTTTAATAAGTGGTTAGTGCTAAAAAATGTACTACTAACGTTTTGGCTGAACTGCGTTTTAATACGGTTTAGTTTTTATTGCGTGTGGGCTTATTTTTACCTTCGCATTGATATGTTTTCATGAACCCACTTTGCTTTTTCTTTTGGTTCAACTTTTCCATACTTACTACTCAGTCGGCTAAATGTTGCTTGTGGAAAATCATATGGTTTACTGTCGTCAAAATATGGCCCAACTACACCTAGTACCAGTTGTTGTTTGAATTTGATGTAAAAGAAAAAAATACTCGTTTTATTGCGGTAAATTCAAATGGTAAAATGTTGCTGCTCTTGTTTCTATATCTGGACTGTATGTAAACAATTCTTCGAGATTGGTGTTTCTTCCTTTTCTAATTGGTTATAAAGAGACTGTATTCTCTTAAATTTGAGCGATTCATTTCTATTACTCTCCTTTCTAAAGGCTATACTTCGATATATAATAAATCCAACTATTAGTAAGATAATGATGCCAGTTACGATCAATACAATTTTCATCCTTACTTTTTTCTGTTTACAAGCAGCTGATAACCAAACTCAATGTTATATTAGTGGTAGTTTAATACGCACATACACAAGTGAACCCGTCAAATTCTAAAAAATTAATATCGTAGTTCGATGCTTCTCCTTTATAGTCAATTTTACCCGTAGTTTTTCCATCGGTAAAAGCAAAATCTTCTATGTATATATGATCTTTAAAAAGTAATTTCTTTTTACCATAAATTTTATATAAACTTTCTTTTGCTCCCCAAACAATCGTTAACTTACTCACTAATGCACTATGATTGGCTATGGTTTTGTATTCTTCAATAGGCGTAAATTTTCTGGCAATTTTAACAATTTTATCACGCTGTTTTTCAATATCTATTCCTACCGGACTATCAGAGATACTGATGCCTGTAAACGTAAATGAATGTGTAATAGAAATGAATTTCCCGTCTTTTAAATGAGGTTTTCCAAACTCATCGTAATAAACATCCATGTCAGTATAGCCTACCTCTTTGAGTAAATGACGTATACTCATAAATCCTCGTTGGTGGAGTTCTGATTTCATTCCATCAACTCTAGCTTTACTTTCGTTAGATAATGCAATTCCTGCGGATAAATCAAGCATTGATTCTTCTATCTTCCAAATCAATACTTTAGTGTTGTTGTTAACTGTTAGAGTTTTATAAAGAGGCATAAATTAAAAAGTTATTCCGTAACTTTGCAGCTCGAAAGTTAGATAATAAATATACAAAAAATATGAGCGCGAATACAGCTACATACGTACCATACAAAGTTAAAGATATTTCTTTAGCTGATTGGGGAAGAAAAGAGATTGAATTGGCAGAAGCTGAAATGCCAGGATTAATGAGTTTACGTGAGGAGTATAAAGATGAACAACCCCTAAAAGGAGCAAGAATTGCAGGTTGTTTACATATGACCATACAAACAGCCGTATTAATTGAAACACTACAAGCATTAGGTGCTGAGGTAACTTGGAGTTCTTGTAATATTTTTTCAACACAAGATCAAGCTGCTGCTGCCATAGCTGACGCTGGAACAGCTGTTTATGCATGGAAAGGTATGAGTGAAGAAGAGTTTGATTGGTGTATTGAACAAACATTGTTCTTTGGAGACGACAAAAAACCGTTGAACATGATATTAGATGACGGAGGTGATTTAACAAATATGGTGTTAGATAAATACCCACAATTGGTAGATGGAATTAAAGGATTATCTGAAGAAACAACCACAGGAGTTCATCGTTTATATGAACGTATGAAGAATGGAACTTTACCTATGCCTGCCATTAATGTAAATGATTCGGTTACGAAATCGAAATTTGATAATAAGTATGGTTGTAAGGAATCTGCTGTAGACGCGATCCGCCGTGCTACTGATCTTATGCTAGCTGGTAAACGTGTTGTAGTTTGTGGTTATGGAGACGTAGGTAAGGGGACAGCGGCTTCTTTTAGAGGTGCTGGAAGTATTGTAACCGTTACGGAAATTGACCCAATTTGTGCTTTACAAGCTGCGATGGATGGTTTCGAGGTTAAAAAGTTAGAAACGATTGTTGGGAACGCTGATATTGTGATTACAACTACAGGAAATAAAGATATTGTACGTTCTGAGCATTTTGAAGCGATGAAAGACAAAACTATTGTTTGTAATATTGGTCATTTTGATAATGAGATTGATATGTCTTGGTTAAATACAAATCATGGAGATTCTAAGGTTGAGATAAAGCCTCAAGTAGATAAATATACAGTAAATGGTAATGATATTATTGTTTTGGCTGAGGGACGTTTAGTGAACTTAGGTTGTGCTACAGGGCATCCAAGTTTTGTAATGTCGAATTCTTTTACAAATCAGACCTTAGCGCAAATCGAGCTATGGAAGAATTCTGAAGCGTATAAAAATGAAGTATACATGCTGCCTAAACATTTAGATGAAAAAGTAGCAAAATTACATTTGGCTAAAATTGGCGTTGAATTGACTGAATTGCGTACGGATCAAGCTGAATACATTGGTGTGACGGTAGAAGGGCCATACAAACCTGAGCATTATAGATACTAGAAGTGTAGTGTGCTAAAAGGAATATGTGTTAGCTTTGAGTAACTATTCAAAAGGTGAAAGAACAAGGTATGGCACTAGTCCTAATTTAAGCCATAACATACTATAAAAAGAAAAAACTAGTGAGTTGTACATCAACTCACTAGTTTTTTTATAACATTTTGTAAACTTTTGAAAGTTTATTAGCGCTTTATTAAATAATAAAGTTAGCATTTGCTTTATGATCACTTTCTTCATAACGATCTAAACATTTTTGTAAAATGTCATACGCTTCGTTTGAATCACCCCAGTCACCTACGTCAACTTTCTTTTTTTCTAAATCTTTATATACCTGGAAAAAGTGTGTGATTTCCTCTTTACGATGTGGATTTAAATCCGTGATATCATTGTACTTATTCCAAATAGGGTCAGATACAGGAACACAAAGAATCTTTTCGTCAGGACCTTTTTCGTCAGCCATATGGAAAACACCAATTGGTTTAACTTCCATAACGCACATTGGGAAGGTAGGTTCAGCGCCTAAAACTAATACATCTAATGGGTCACCATCTAATGCCAATGTTTGAGGGATAAAACCGTAATCACCTGGATACATCATAGAAGAGAATAACATCCTATCAAAACGTATTTTCCCTAAATCAAAATCATATTCGTATTTATTTCTACTTCCTTTAGGTATTTCTATTAAAACATCTACTGTTTTTCTTTCTTTTGCAGTCATATTCTTAAAGTAATCTTAAGTTCTTAAAATCGGAAGGCAAAAGTAGCTATTTTTTCACATTCCCTGAACAAAATTCATTGTTATTTTAGCGTTAAATCTATGGTTATAAGCTTGGTTTTATTCCTATGTGTATGGTAATTTTACAAGTAGGTGTTGCCGTAGAATTTATAGAAGGAGAATACAAGCTCCTCTCAATTGCAACGATACGTAAAAAACCGAAACGGCATACGCCCATTTTCAGGGGGGATTATACAATTATTTTTTCCTATATCATTCTTGGTTTTGAGTAGAGATTTTTATTCAGAATACCGAAAGACCAGTATTTGTTAGTTTTTTTGATTTGTAGATGAGGTTTTAAGAATGCTTTTGTCAAAATGAGTCAAATATCATCAGGGGTAGTGATACCATTTACCATTTTCTTTTACAGTAAATTCAAACAATAACGGGTATGATTTATAGTTAGGGATGAAAAAACAAGATGTCATTGTTCCTTTAAATATAAAATCCTTTCGATCAAGAAGATCAAAAGGATTTTATAGTATGTTATATGGATTCTTTTATTTGATATACATTACGTCTTTTACAGCGGTAACAACATCATTAGCATTTGGTAACCATTTTTCCAATAAAACTGGAGAGTAAGGAGCCGGTGTATCTGCCGTTGTAATTCTTTTAATAGGGGCATCTAAATAATCAAATGCTTCGTCTTGAACTCTAAATGTAATTTCAGAAGCTACACTTCCAAATGGCCAAGCTTCTTCCAAGATAACAAGTCTATTCGTTTTCTTGACAGAATCTATGATAGTTTTATGATCCATTGGGCGAACGGTACGTAAATCGATAATTTCAATAGAAATCCCGTCTTTAGCAAGTTCATCGGCAGCTTTATAAGCCTCTTTGATGATTTTTCCAAAAGAAACTACGGTAACATCTGACCCTCCTCTTTTTATTTCTGCAACACCAATAGGTATAATATATTCACCTTCAGGAATTTCCATTTTGTCACCATACATTTGCTCAGATTCCATAAAAATAACCGGATCATCATCGCGGATGGCAGCTTTTAATAAACCTTTGGCATCGTAAGGGTTTGAAGGAACAATAACTTTTAGCCCTGGGCAGTTAGCGTACCAGCTTTCAAAAGCTTGTGAGTGGGTAGCTGCTAATTGGCCAGCAGATGCTGTAGGGCCTCTAAACACAATCGGACAATTAAATTGACCTCCACTCATTTGTCTTATTTTAGCGGCATTATTTATGATTTGGTCAATCCCTACTAGAGAGAAGTTAAAGGTCATATATTCTACAATAGGGCGGTTTCCATTCATTGCTGAACCAACAGCAATACCACCAAAACCTAATTCAGCTATAGGAGCATCGATCACACGTTTAGACCCAAACTCATCTAGCATCCCTTTACTAGCTTTGTATGCACCATTATACTCAGCAACTTCTTCTCCAATTAAATAAATGGTTTCATCCCTGCGCATTTCTTCGCTCATTGCTTCGCAAACGGCCTGTCTAAATTGTACTGTTTTCATACGTCTTATAAGTAGTTGTTTATCAAGATTGCAAAAGTAATAAAATACAAACAAAGTACAGGTTAGATTTTTCTTAAAAAACAAAGATTTTAAGTGTGCTAATGACTAGGGGCAAAAGTTATAAGTCACCTTAAGATTAAAAAAGGCCTGATATACAAGCTGATTCCAATAAAATAAGAGACTATATTATTTCTGTTTAAACTGTTTTTAATAGTGGTTTCGTTGGGAATGTGGATAAGTTAAAAAACAAGGTTTTATTTGTTGATGTGTCAATGTTTTAACTTTATGATTGATGTTGTTTTAAATATTTAGTCTTTTCGTTAAGGAAGATTAAAATACCAAAACATTTTATTATGCATGCATAGTAAATTACAAAAAAAATGTGTAACTTCGTGGTTCAAAAATAAGTTTCTTTAAAACAGCAATATATGAAAATATTAGTATGTATCAGTCACGTACCTGATACCACTTCAAAAATTAACTTCACAGAGAATGATACTAAGTTTGATATTAGTGGAGTTCAGTTTGTTATAAATCCGTACGATGAGTTTAGTTTAACTAGAGCCATGTGGTTTAAAGAAAAACAAGGTGCTAAAGTAACTGTTGTTAACGTTGGAGGTGCTTCAACGGAGCCGACATTAAGAAAGGCATTGGCTATTGGAGCTGATGATGCAATTCGTGTGAATGCCGAGCCTACAGATGGGTTTATGGTAGCTAAAGAATTGGCTGAAATTGTTAAAAATGGCGGATATGATTTAGTACTAGCTGGAAAAGAGTCAGCCGATTACAATGGGCAGATGGTTCCTGGAATGTTAGCGTCGTTATTAGACTATAATTTTGTGAATGGCTGTGTTGGTATTGAAGTAGATGGTTCGAATGTTTCGTTAGAAAGAGAGATTGATGGAGGTGAAGAAAAGGTGTCTTCGACATTACCAATGGTGGTTGCCGGACAAAAAGGAATCGTTGAAGAAAAAGATTTGCGTATTCCTAACATGAGAGGAATTATGATGGCACGTAAAAAACCATTGAATGTTGTTGAACCAACGGCCACTGCAGTGACTTCGGTTACACAATCGTTTGAAAAACTAGCCCCTAAAGGAGCTGTAAAGTTAGTAGATACTGTTGATGAATTAATCAACTTACTACATAACGAAGCAAAAGCAATTTAAAATATAATAATAAAAATTAATTAGTCAGATATACTGTGTATTAATGACTGATAAGTAAAAACTTAAAAAAATATGTCTGTATTAGTTTTTGCCGATTCGTCGGAAGGAAAATTCAAAAAAACAGCCTATGAGGTTGTTTCATACGGAAAAAAAGTAGCAGAGAAATTAGGAACAAGCCTGTTTACGTTGACAATTAATGGAGGAGATGCGTCCGAATTATATGCCTACGGAGCAGAAAATGTGATAGAAGTTAAAAATGATTTGACATCTTTTAATGCAAAGTCGTACGCTTCTGTTATAAAGCAAGTAGCTGAAGCTAAAGAGGCTGATGTTGTAGTTATAGATTCAAGTGTTGATGGATTAACTTTATCTCCCTTATTGGCAGTTGGTTTAGAGGCTGGTTATGCATCGAATGTGGTGGATTTACCAAGTAGTACGAGCCCATTTGTTGTGAAACGTAAAGCTTTTTCAAATAAAGGATTCAATAACACTGAAATTTCAACCAATATTAAAATCGTTGGAGTTGCCAAAAACTCATACGGGGCTCATGAAAATCAAGTGTCTGGCTCTGTGGAAAACTTTGAAGCTTCATTGCCAGAGTTAGGGGTGAAATCAGAATCTATAAGCAAAGCCTCAGGGAAAGTAACGATTGCTGATGCCGATATCGTGGTATCAGGAGGAAGAGGATTAAAAGGTCCTGAAAATTGGGGAATGGTTGAAGAATTAGCAGATATACTAGGTGCGGCCACAGCATGCTCTAAACCGGTGTCGGATTTAGGATGGAGGCCTCATAGTGAACACGTAGGACAAACAGGTAAGCCAGTTGCTTCTAATTTATATATCGCTATCGGAATATCAGGTGCTATTCAACACTTAGCAGGTGTAAATGCCTCTAAGGTAAAAGTGGTTATCAATAATGACCCAGAAGCACCTTTCTTTAAGGCTGCTGATTATGGTATAGTGGGTGATGCTTTTGAGGTAATTCCTCAATTAATTGAAAAATTAAAAGAATTCAAGCAAGCTTAAAAATAAAGGGAAAATTTTCTTTTGAAAGAAATTAGAGAAGAACTCATAATTTTTAGTAAATTGTGCCCACTTAAAAAGGCTGTCTAAAACCTAATAAAGCCTAAGTTAGACAGCCTTTTTTTTTTTGATAAAAGTACATGAGCTTAATAAAACTTACGATTAAAGGAATTTCATACAGTCAAACACAAAGCGGAGCATATGCTTTGGTATTGAGTGAAATGGATGGTACAAGAACATTACCTATTATAATTGGTGCTTTTGAGGCGCAATCGATTGCTATTGCTTTGGAAAAAGAAATTAGACCGCCGAGGCCATTAACTCACGATTTGTTTAAAACCTTTGCGGATCGGTTTTTAATAAAAGTCAAGCAGGTAATTATACATAAATTGGTCGATGGGGTTTTCTTTTCGAGCTTACTATGTGAAAAAGATGGTGTGGAAGAAGTAATTGACACCAGAACTTCTGATGCGATAGCATTAGCCGTTCGCTTTCAAGCTCCTATATTTACTTATGAAAATATTTTAGATAAGGCAGGTATTTATTTAAAAATAGACGAAGACCTCTCTGAAGAAGACGTAGAAGAAGACGAAGATGAATTTGAATTAACCTTCGAAGAAGAAGTGGACGATGGAGGAATCTTCGCCCAGTTGTCTTTATCACAATTACAGGAACAATTAAAGGAAGCGGTTGCAAATGAAGACTACGAATTAGCGGCGAAAATTCGTGATGAGATTGGTAAACGTTCTTAAATAATTTTAAATTATAATAATGAAGAAGGTATTTGTATTTTTAATGCTTTGTGCATCCATTTTACTAAACGGTCAGAGTATTGAAAAAAAATGGAACTTTTCGTCAATAGCTACTTTAGATGGCAAAGAATTAGTGACTGCTACTAAAGCAGATTTTTTTGAGTTATCAAACGGTAAATTCAAGTATTCCTTAGAAGCAAAAGAAAATTTAGCAGCGTCAGGAAGTTATATCCATCAGAATAATTTGCTGATATTTAGATATCAACAACCTAAAGATACGGTGCGCTATTATAATATAACAGAGTTAACTGATAAAACATTAACGCTCGCGGAGAATAATGTACTGTATAAGTTTTCATCCGAAGAAGTTGCGGAAGTAATAGCCCCAGTCGTTTTAGAAACAATAACTAAAGGAAACAACAACACTACTTCACAGATAGTACCCAGTCAAGGTTTTTCTATGAAAAGCATGGTACGAGGGGTCTTAGGAATGATAGTTTTATTGGTTTTGGCTTTTCTATTTAGTTCAAACCGTAAAGGAATTAATTGGAAAATAGTAGGCTTAGGTCTGATTTTTCAAATTGTTATAGCTATCGGAGTCTTAAAGGTTTCTTTTGTTCAGTCGATTTTTAATTTTATAGGAAAAGGCTTCGTAGAAATATTAGAGTACACAAAAGCAGGGAGCAAATTTCTGTTCGAAGGATTGATTTCTGATATGGATACTTTTGGATTTATTTTTGCCTTTCAAATATTACCAACTATAATTTTCTTTTCAGCACTAACGTCATTGCTCTTTTACTTAGGAATTATACAAAAGGTTGTTAAAATATTAGCATGGTCGTTAAGTAAAATTCTCAAAATTTCTGGAGCAGAAAGTTTGTCGGTAGCAGGGAATATCTTTTTAGGACAAACAGAGGCACCACTTTTAATCAAGGCGTATCTTGAAAAGATGAATAAGTCTGAAATGCTGTTAGTAATGATTGGAGGAATGGCGACTGTAGCAGGTGCCGTTTTAGCTGCTTATATTGGGTTCTTAGGAGGTAACGATGAAGCATTACGTTTGTTATACGCTAAACACTTGCTAGCCGCATCTGTAATGGCAGCACCAGGTGCTATTATAATTTCAAAAATTTTATATCCTCAAAATGAAGAAGTAAATACCGATGTGAAAGTTTCTCAAGAAAAGATAGGATCAAATATTTTAGACGCGATAGCTAATGGAACTTCTGAAGGCTTGCAGTTGGCAATGAATGTAGGAGCAATGCTACTTGTTTTTGTCGCTTTTATAGCGATGATTAATGGTGTTTTAGGAGGTATTGGAAGTTTTGATGGGATTGAGTATTTTAATTGGGA
Organism: Tenacibaculum profundicola; assembly: GCF_057220795.1. Classification (NCBI taxonomy): domain Bacteria; kingdom Pseudomonadati; phylum Bacteroidota; class Flavobacteriia; order Flavobacteriales; family Flavobacteriaceae; genus Tenacibaculum; species Tenacibaculum profundicola. The sequence continues at coordinate 3,134,204 of NZ_CM170137.1, forward strand.
ATTCACCTCGTTAAACGAATTAATAACAGGAGCCACACCTTATAAATCGTTGTCATTAGAGTTTATATTGGGGTACCTTTTTGCACCGTTAATGTGGTTAGTAGGTGTTGCCAGTGAAGATATGGCGCTAATGGGGCAATTACTTGGAATTAAATTGGCAGCTAGCGAATTTGTAGGTTATATTCAGTTGGCTGATTTAAAGAATGTAGCCAATGCTACACATTTAACGTATAACAAATCGATTATAATGGCTACCTATATGCTCTGTGGATTTGCAAATTTCGCTTCTATTGGAATTCAAATTGGAGGTATTGGATCATTAGCTCCAGGACAGCGTAAGACATTATCAGAGTTTGGTATGAAAGCGTTAATTGGAGGTACAATAGCATCCTTAATGTCTGCAACGATTGCAGGTATGATTATTGGGTAAATTACGTGTTTAGTGCTGTTTATAATGTGTATTCACCGATTGTAATTGTTCATGGTGAACACCGATCTAGAGATAAGTGTTAGAGTTAGGAGGTGATTATGAAATATAACCTAACAATTGTATAGAAAATATTAGAATAAACATCAATATGTACTCTTGTACTGTTGATGTTTTTTTGTGTATTGATATTTGGTAAGAATGAAATTAGTCATTAAATATAAGAAAGTGCTTACTATGATAAAAGTGCTGTTTTTAGTTATTTACCTGAGCTCGGTATAAAGAAAGCCCAAAAGGGGTTTTATTATGTGAAGATTAAATATTTCTGAGATAATAAGCAGAAGATAGAAACCCCTACTTTTATGAAAATTACTATTTATAAGAATTAAGGAAGAGAAAATATAAGTAAAGAAGTAAAAGTAATTCGTTTAACGCAAAAAGATAAAGAAGAAGGGATCGCTAAAGTTAAAATTTAAAGAAATTAGTTGGTTAATAACTTATGAATATAAAAATGGAAAGCTGTAATATTAAGTGTTGAAGCTTTTTTATTTTTACACGATAAATTTTTCTTCGAGAACCAAGATAGGATTATGAAACAATATTTAGATTTAGTAAAGCACGTATTAGAAAACGGAAATGAAAAAGGTGATAGAACAGGAACAGGTACTAAAAGTGTTTTTGGATATCAGATGCGGTTTGATTTGAGTCAAGGTTTTCCAATGGTAACAACTAAAAAGCTACACTTAAAATCAATTATTTATGAACTTTTGTGGTTTATTAAGGGCGATACCAATATTCAATATTTACAAGATAATGGCGTACGAATTTGGAATGACTGGGCAGATAAAAACGGTGATTTAGGGCCTGTTTATGGGCATCAATGGCGCAATTGGAATAGTGATGAGGTAGATCAGTTGAAAGAGTTAATAGCAACGTTAAAAAGCAACCCTAACAGCAGAAGAATGTTGGTGTCTGCATGGAATCCTTCTGTTTTACCAGATACCTCTAAGTCATTTGAAGAAAATGTTGCTAATGGTAAAGCCGCGTTACCTCCGTGTCATGCATTTTTTCAATTTTATGTTGCCGATGGTAAATTATCTTGTCAATTATACCAAAGAAGCGCCGATATATTTTTAGGAGTTCCTTTTAATATAGCCTCATATGCGCTGCTTACAATGATGGTTGCACAGGTTTGTGGCTATGAAGCCGGAGAGTTTATTCATACTTTTGGAGATGCACATATTTATAATAATCACTTAGAACAACTTCAGTTACAATTGTCAAGAGAGCCGAAAAAGCTTCCATTAATGAAGATGAATCCAATGATTAAAAATATTGAAGATTTTACCTTTGAAGATTTCGAACTGGTTGGTTATGAGTCGCATCCCCATATCAAAGGAAAAGTGGCGGTTTAATTTTAACGTTCTTTTATCGTTGAAATTTGTTAAACTTTAACACATAGTTGTTATTTTAGTAGTTGAACTTAGAGTACAAAAAAAAATAAAATGACAACAGAAATAGATGTGATTAAAGAAGCTCTTTACGAGAAGATAGCAGAAATCAATAATAAAAAAGTATTGCTGGCTATTCAAACAATAATTGAAAGTGTTGAAAATAGCAGTAAAGACAAAATTACCGATAAGGAAGATTTCACGAGTTATATAAAGGAATGGGTAAAAAACATGTAGTTGCGAGTTGTATTGATGAATTAGAAAAAATTATTAATACGTTTCCATCACAAATAGTTGTAATTTCAAAAAAAGAATGGGAAGCAAAAACTTCCGACGAAAATTGGAGTAAAAAGGAATTATTGGGCCATTTGGTAGATTCGGCTTTAAATAATTTACAACGCTATGTCCGTGTTCAGTATGAACAAGAACCACATGTGGTGTATGATCAAAATGAATGGGTAATTGCTCAAAACTGGCAGAACTTACCAGTGAAGCACCTCATAGAGTTATGGCGAGTTTTGAATCGTCAAATAGTGTGGCTTTGGAAAAACATCCCTAATGAAAAGATGAACGCTTTGTTAGATGTTTCTAAAGAAAAAAAAGAGTTTCATACTTTTGCTGAAATCACGCATCAGTATATAGAACATTTTAAACATCATGCGAAACAAATAGTATCCCAAATGATTACAGTAATTGCAGCAATAGGTAAAAATAATGAGTTAGGTAAGGGTAATGATTTAATATGGCACTTGCCAGCCGATTTAAAACGGTTTAAAAAAGTAACAACTGGTCATCACATTATTATGGGACGTAATACTTTTGAAAGTATTGGAAAGCCCTTGCCGAATAGAACAACGATTATTATCACAAGAAACACGAACTATGTTAGAGAAGGGTGCTTAATTGCCAATAGTATTGAAGAAGCCTTAAAACTCGCTGAGAATGACCAAAGTGTTTTTATCATCGGAGGAGCACAAGTGTATAAAGAGGCATTGAAAAACGGATTGGTAGATCGCTTGGATATTACCCATGTTCACGAAGCATTTGATGCGGATGTATATTTTCCGAAAATAGATACAACTATTTGGAAAGAAATAACAAGGCAAGATGTTAGCGCTGATGATAAAAATAAATACGATTATAGCTTCGTTTCTTATATCAGAAAATAATTATGTCAATACAACTTACTTCAATAACAAAAACTTACGGAAATCAGCAGGCAGTTAGCGATATTTCTTTTTCGGTAGAGAAAGGTGAAATCGTTGGTTTCTTAGGTCCGAATGGAGCCGGTAAATCTACAACCATGAAAATCTTGACTGGTTTTATAAGGCCTACGGAAGGTACGGTTTTAGTTAGTGGAATCGATGTTGTTAAAAATCCGATAGCAGCACAGAGAACCCTTGGGTATTTGCCAGAGCACAATCCGCTATATACAGATATGTATGTTCGAGAGTACTTGGAATTTCAAGGAGCGATACATAAGGTTGGTAAAGACAGTATAGAAGAGGTGATAACAAAAGTAGGGTTACCAATAGAAGCCCATAAAAAAATAGGCGAACTATCCAAAGGATATCGTCAGCGAGTAGGGTTGGCAGCGGCAATTTTACATAATCCAGAGGTGTTAATTTTAGATGAGCCAACAACAGGGCTAGATCCTAATCAATTGGTTGAAATTCGGGAATTAATAAAAGAACTGGGTAAAGATAAAACGGTGTTATTATCTACTCATATTATGCAAGAAGTAGAAGCTGTTTGTGATAGGGTAATCATTATTAACAAAGGAAAATTAGTTGTCGATACATCGTTAGAAGAGCTTAAAACAAGTAGTCAACAAATTATAAGAGTAACGTTTGATTATAAATTGGAAGAACAATTTATTAAACGTTTACCGAACATTTCCTCGTTTAAAAATACAACAGAGAATAATTGGGTGTTGGTATTTGAAACAAAAGAAGATATGCGTCCCGTAGTATTTGACTTCGCTCAAGAAAATGGACTTAAAATTTTAGGGCTAAACACCGAAAACAAGAACCTAGAAAGCTTATTTCAAGAGGTAACAGGTTAAGATATAGTGTTTGCAAAAAACAATGTACCGAATATAATTGTTTAAGAAATGCCGATTTATAGTAGGTGTCACGTAAGCACAATTGTAAGGAAAAGGTTGTGTGATTTTATCTAAAAATGGGTATAATAGGTATAAAGAAAAAACATGATTTTCTTAGACCCTGATTTTACATTATAAGTGGTTTAAGAAGCATAGGTTTGTGTTAAAAGTGTTAAATTTCAGTAGTTTAATTATTTTTTTATTAAATTCGTAGAGAAAGAAATCGGGTTGCTATTTGACAAAACTTGCTATTTGACAAAACTTGCTATTTGACAAAACTTGCTATTTGACAAAACTTGCTATTTGACAAAACTTGCTATTTGACAAAACTTGCTATTTGACAAAACTTGCTATTTGACAAAACTTGCTATTTGACAAAACTTGCTATTTGACAAAACTTGCTATTTGACAAAACTTGCTATTTGACAAAACTTGCTATTTGACAAAACTTGCTATTTGACAAAACTTGCTATCCTAAAATTCTTTTGTAAAAATAAAACGAAAACATTATGCTATTTCTGATGTTTTTTGGCACATCATATTTGTTATTGTATCAGTTTGATCTATTGATAAAATTCAAGTATGATAAAAGAAAAAGGTATTATGGTTTTGGTTACAGACTGATGTAGTGCCGATTGGAGTTTATAATTACGCTTTAATTTGGGGCTACACATTAAAAGGAGTTAAATCAGCGTTGTTATACCATAATAACAGAAAAGCCAAGGTTAGAATAGTGAAAAATATTTTATTGCGCAATAAATAGGTGGACACTGAAAAACCTTAAATAGAGTAAGTGCTAAAAATTAAATTTAAAAATATGAAAAAATTAAGCTTAGAAGCTTTACAAGGTAGAGCAGAATCGGTGGTGACAGCAGAGTTATTGAGTTTGTTAGTTGGAGGCCGAGAAGTGAACGAAGGTGAATGTTTAATAGGAACCCTTGGAGGAAGTACAGGACGCCCTAGTAAACCTAAAAAACCTTATATTATAGTTGGTAATGGTAATGAATAAAAATCATATTATGAAAAAATTAAGCTTAGAAGCTTTACAAGGTAGAGCAGAATCGGTGGTGACAACAGAGTTGTTAAATTCCATATCTGGAGGTGGGCGTCGTGATAAGCCTAAAATCATAATTCAGGATGGAGACAGTACAGGAGGAAGTACAGGAGGAAGCCCTAGTGGCCCTGACAAGCCTGTAGTAATAATTCAGGATAAATAGAAATAAAGTAATATAACCAATATTTCTAGAAACGAGAGGTTAAGATATAACCTCTCGTTGTATTAATCCGATTTGAGTTTAAAGGTGTTATTTAATTTTGTCTAAAACTGTTTCTGAGGTTAATTTACCAGTAGTTATATTTGTTTAAGGTGAATTCGAACTATAAGTAATACCATTGTACGCTGAATTTCCTCTATTACTTTGAGGGAATAAAACACAAGAATGATTGTAAGGAAATGATTGAGTAATTTTACCGTAAGATACGAGTATGAATGATTTTACCTAAGAATAGGTATTAGGTGTTAAATTGTTATTGGGTCCTGATAGTTCAGCTAAATATATGATGCCAGGATTTGGAATGCTAGGAGAAATGAGGTTGTTGAAAAATGCGAAATTGAGTAACTATGCAATATTAGAAATGGCAACGTATAATTTTGCTGCATTTTTCAACGAAAATTATGGAACAATTGAGAAGGGAAAGAGGCAAACTTTCTAATATTGGATGAAAATCCGATTAAGAATTTAGATGCGTTGAAAGATATTGAAGGTGTATTTTACAATAATAACTTTTTGCCGAAAAAAGAACTAAATAGGATAGCAGACTCTTTAAGAGTTGATAAATAAATGGCAAGAAAAAAATTTCCGTTTTACCGACAGTTAGATAATAGAGATTGTGGCCCTACTTGCTTAAGAATGGTCGCTAAATTTCATGGAAAAAGCTTTTCAAGGGAGTTTTTGAGAGATAAGGCTAGTATTACAAGAGAAGGAGTTACGATGGCTGGTATTGCGGATGCCGCAGAAATAATTGAAATGCGTACCTTGGGTATGCGACTTTCGATAGATAGTTTAGTAAAAGAAGCACCAACACCATTTATTGTACCATGGAGACAAAAGCATTTTGTAGTTGTCTATAAAACTTCTGCATCTAAAGTGTATGTTGCAGATCCCGCAAAAGGATTGTTAGAGTATGCGCATGAAGATTTTCATAAGGCTTGGACAAACACTCCTGACAACAATGGGTTTGTATTGCTGTTAGAGCCGAGTGCAAAGTTTTATAGTTTAGAAGATAATGATTGTAAGAATCAAGGGTTTTCATTTTTAATTCCTTATATAAAACCATATAAAAAACTAATTTATCAGTTATTTATTGGTTTAATTGTTGGAACAGCAATACAGTTTATCTTACCATTTTTAATACAGTCGGTAGTAGATATTGGGGTAAATACGCAAGATATATCCTTTATCTACCTAATCTTAATGGCGCAGCTAATATTATTTGTTTCACAAACCTTGGTTAGAATTTTTAGAGAATGGTTATTGCTTCATGTTACGAGTAGATTCAATATTAAATTAATTTCAGATTTTTTGCATAAAATGTTGAAATTACCAATACCCTATTTTGAAACGAGGAATACAGGAGAGCATTTACAAAGAGTTCAAGATCATAACAGAATTCGAGATTTTGTGTCTTCTTCTACATTTAATATGGTGTATTCACTTATATTGTTTGTGGTGTTCAGTGGGGTATTGGCCTTTTACAATTTTAAAATCTTTACCGTATTTCTGATAGGAGCCATTTTGTATGTTGGATGGACTTTCTTTTTTTTAAGAAAACGAGCAGAACTGGATTTCAAAAGATTTGATGAGCTATCACAAAGTCAAACATCACTTGTTCAGATAATTAATGGAGTGAAAGAAATTAAGGTAAATAATTCGCAAAGGAAAAACAGGTGGAAATGGGAACAAATACAAATAAGCCTATTTAAAACGTCATTAAGCTCTTTGCAATTATCACAATACCAATCTATAGGCTCAGGTTTTATTAATGAATTAAAAAATATATTGATTACGTTTTTATCAGCTACGGCGGTAGTTCAAGGAAATATAACATTAGGTATGATGTTATCTATACAATACATAGTAGGTCAATTAAATTTACCTTTGAGTAATTTTGTTAGTTTTATTCAAATATGGCAGGATGCAAAAATAAGTATTGAACGATTGTTGCAAGTTCATAATAAAAAAGATGAAGATGTTATCTCAGAAAATAAAATAAAAGAATTGCCTCGAAACAAAAATATTATTGTTAAAAATCTATGGTTTAGGTACGGTGGGAAATCGAAACCGTTTGTACTAAAAGGATTAAATTGTGAATTGCCTGAAGGAAAAACAACTGCACTTGTTGGGGCTAGTGGAAGCGGAAAAACAACATTATTAAAATTACTACTCAAGTTTTATGAACCTACAAAAGGTGAAATAAAGATTGATAATACAGATTTATCAATTATTAATAATGATTTTTGGAGAATGAATTGCGGCGCAGTACTTCAAGATACATTTATTTTTAATGATACTATTGCTGGAAATATTTCAGAATCTGAACAAAATGAAATTATAGATAGAGAACGGTTACAAAAGGCATCTCATATATCAAATATTTCAGCATTTATAGAGAAGCTACCGAATAAATACAACACAGAGTTAGGAACATCAGGCATTAGGCTCAGCGGAGGTCAAGAACAAAGAATTATGATTGCAAGATCAATTTATAAGAATCCTGCTTTTATGTTTTTTGATGAGGCAACGAGTGCGTTAGATGCTAATAATGAAAAAGTTATTATGGAAAATTTAAGTAAATTTATTCAAAATAGAACTTCGGTAATTGTAGCGCATCGATTAAGTACAGTGAAAAATGCAGACAATATTATTGTACTAGAAGATGGCGAAATTGTTGAAGAAGGTAACCATCAAGAATTAACAAACAAAAAAGGTAAATACTATGAATTAGTAAAAAATCAATTAGAATTGGGGAATTAAGATGGAAGACTTTAATGATGATATCAATATTTATAGTGAACAAGTAAAAGATGTATTAACAGCACCTCCTAGAGTAATTTATCGTTGGGGTAATACGATTCTTTTCTTTTTTTTCTTACTGATTATGCTATTGGCATATGTAATAAAATACCCGGATATAGTCTCTGGTCAGGCAATGCTAACAACAAAAATCACCCCTCAGAAAGAGTACGCAAGAATGGCTGGGAAAATAGAACGTGTTTTTGTGAAGAATAACCAAAAGGTAACCGAAGGAACACATCTGGGCCTAATAGAAAATACAGCTAATTATAAAGATGTAATGTATTTAAAAAATATTATTGATACATTGAGTATGGATACAACAGGTTTTAAGTTTCCGTTAGAAAGCTTACCGATGCTTTTTCTCGGAGAAATAGAAAATTCGTTTTCTGTATTTGAAAATAATTATCTTCAATACTCATTAAATAAGGAATCAAACTCATATTTATATGAAAGTAATAATAATAAATATTCACTGTTACAGTTAAACACAAGATTGAGGTCTGTACAAGAAAAGGAAAAAATTAATCTAGAGGAATTGGTATACCAGAAGAAAGATTTGGATAGAATGAAAACACTCTATGATAAAGGTGTAATTTCCGCACAGCGTTATGAACTCGAAAAATTAGCGTATTTAGAGGTGAAAAAAAATTTTAATGATCTGAAAATTACAGTAACTCAAATTAAACAACAGATTGGGGATTTAGGAAATATTAAAAAACAATCAGAAATAGAAAATAGAAGAAGAGAAATAAACTTATTAAAAACAACATTACAATCATTTGATCAGTTAAAAAAAGTAATTAAAGATTGGGAGTTTAAGTATCTTTTTGTTTCGAAAATAAGAGGGTATGTTTCGTTTATAAATGTTTGGAATGAAAATCAGGCTGTAAATATTAATGATTTGGTATTCACTGTTATACCGAGTGATATTTCTGAGTATATTTGTAAAGTAGAGGTGCCGGTTATTAACGCAGGGAAATTAAAAATTGGGCAATCTGTAAATATAAAACTCAGTAGCTATCCAAATCATGAGTTTGGAGTTTTGAAGGGTGTGCTGGAAAAAGTGGCTTTAATACCAAGCGAAAAAGGCATGTATCTTTTAGATGTATCGTTACCTAAAAACTTGGTAACCACGTATAATATAAATATAAAGTTCAATCAAGAAATGCAGGGAGTGGCCGAAGTGGTAACAGAAGATTTAAGATTAATAGAACGTGTTTTTTATAGGTTTAAGAAAATTTTCAATAAACATTAATTAATGAAGCAAATAATTATACTTTTATTGGGGGTAGTTTTATTTGGTTGCGCAACGCAATCTGAAGAAACTGACAACACTGTTTATATGGGAGCTTATCGCATACTAGATCAAATAGTGCCTTACCCGTATATTTTGCACAAAAAAAATGATACCTTATCGTTGTTCAATGATGAAGGTAGTTTAATTGATAGTACTATAGAAGAATCGATTAAAGTAAATGATACGTTGAGTTTTGACCAGGCTAGTTTTTTAGTATTGAAAAAGAAGGAAGCGAGACTACAATTATTTAATTTACGGGATACGGTTAATTTTTTAAGATACAAAAATGGAGATCTTATTACTAAATATGCTGCTACCTTTATGGAACTAGAAAATAGTAATATTACTAAGCCTCTATGCCAAATTAATAGCATATTGCAAAATAAGGTGTGGAAGTGCATATTAGAGGAAGATGAGAATACCACAATTAACCAAGATTTTGAAATTGAAAGATTGTATTCTTTTACCAAAAAAGAAGCTTATGAGCTAACAAGTTATTATTATCAAAATGAAGAAATTATAACACAAAAGAAATCTTATAGTTATCATCTTTTTGAAATTTCTGGACATATTTTTTTATCTCTTAAGAAGGGTGATGAAAATCCACAGCCTATCTATCAAATTATAAAAATAAAGGGAGATAAGATAGTTCTAAAAGATTTTTCTTCTAGAATAAAAAGGAATAAACAACTACATATTTATCAAGCGAATATTGATAAAACTGCGTACCAAGAGAAGTACAAGAATGCTAGAAAATACGAAAATTGTTTTGATGGTTATCAAGGAGAATATTATTTTAATGACCATGTAACTTTTAGTAAAGGAAATCAATATATACTCGATTTTGTCAATGAAAACACTCCTAATATCGTGCCAACGGATGGTTACATTATACTACATTTTAATATAAATTGTGATCATGAGGTAGGAGATTTTGGGTTGATTCAGATGACAAGAGCCTACCAAAAAACGTCCTTTTCAAAAAAAATAGTGAAACAGATAACAAGAAAGGTAGCTAGCCTAAAAGACTGGCCTAACATAGCTTCCTCTTATTGGAGGAAATATAGGGATGTTCATGCGTTTTTAATGTTTAAAATTGAGAATGGAAAAATAGTAGATTTATGCCCATAAGAAAAATTATAGTCAGTTTTTGTATTGTTATAAGCTTTGTAAGTTGTCATCAATACCCGAATGGGGAAAATACTACATATACTGAAAGAGAGAAAGACTCCATAGCGAAAAGATACCATGAAATTTCAGATTATTTCTTGCAACCTTCTAATTTGTACAGAATTTATAAAGATTCAGCAATAAATGCACAACCAAATAATGTTGATTACATCCAACGATTATCGTATTCCTATAAAAAGGTTGGTGATCATATTAAAGCGATGGAAATATTGAACAGGGCGGTTACTAAAGATACCTCTCAGGGAAGAGTAGGTGCTTTGCAATATAGAGCATGGACATTACTTTATTATTATAGAGATTATAAGGGGGTCATAAATGATGTTGATTTAATTGAAAAAATTATAGGTACTAATTATAGTATTTGTTGGGGAGAACCTTGTGGTTTACATAAAGGACAAGCTCTGTATAGACTAAGGAAATATGATAAGGCAATAGAAGCATTAAAAAGAGTTAATGAAGAGGAAAAGAAATTAGGGTTTGATGTGAGTGGAAATCATTTAGTTTTCTTTTATATTGGTAGATGTTATAGTGAGAAAGGAGAACATGATAAAGCACTAGAGTATTTCCAAAAATCTTTAAAAGGTTCCTACAATATGTTTCCTGAAGCCTATTATCAGATGGCGTTAATTTATAAAAAAGAGAATAGCTTATCACAGGCGCTATCACTATTAAAAAAAGCTAAAGATCTTATAGATTATAAAATGGGAGAGCCCTATATAGAGCGATTTGACGAGGTTTTTCCTTATATGATTATAAAGGAACTGGAATCAATAAAAAATACAATAACTGGGGAATGATTAATGGTTGAAATTCGCTTAAGAAAATGGACTTAAAAATTTAGGGTAAAAAACTGAGAAGTAAGAATCTTGAAAGCTTGTTTGAATCGGTATAACTTCAAATTCCAATCGGTATAAAACCGCTAAGAAAATTGATTCCTAAACCAAATCTTTTTCCAAATTCTTTTTAAAATTTCAAATGTTACTTTGGTGCAATAAGTATCAATATCGTTTGAATTTTCATTGGCTACTTGTTTTTCAGAAATGTCGATTCGATAAAGTAGGTTTAGGTAGGAGTTAAAATCATTAGTAATAAGTTCCTTTAATATAAGAATGAGACGTTCCTTCAGCTGAACAGGCAGGGTGTCTATTGAAAAAGTATGGTCTAACCCAGCTAAAGAAAAATCCTTGTTGAGCTGAAATATAAGCTCTTGATATAACTTTTCATCAGCAACACTATGGAGTAAATCAAGGCTGCTATTATAATCGGAGAGCTTCATCGTTTTAATTCAATTTATAGTTAATAAACTGTTCATCTAAAGCTTTTAAAAACTCATTAGAAATTTTTATTTTCGTTGTTCTACTAGGTAAATTTAGTTCAATTTTTTCTTCAACATCCCAAATGGTAAAGAATAAACTTTGTGAGCCTTTATTGGTTACGAACAAGTGTTGTAGATCTTTAATAATATCTTCTTTAATATCTTTTAGAGCTATGGTAATGGTGATTTTTTTACACATTTTGTCCATGATATCATGTAACAAGTTGAAGTCCGTAAAAGAAACTCGGGGATCACCCTTTACACCTTCTTTGTTGGTCCACCCTGGTTTAACCATGGTTTTAACAAAAACAAATGAGTTTGGAACGAGGAAATGTTTAAATCGTAAATACTCTTCACCAAAAATTCTAAACTCAAAACTATCGCTGTAATCCTCCACGCTAAAGGCAGCCCATCCTTTTCCGGCTTTTGAAACACGGTGTTGTACATCGGTTATAATTCCTGCAAAACTAAGCGCTAACCCTTCGTATTTTGATAGATCTTTGAAATTAGAAAGAGAGGCATTACAGAATTTTAACTCATTTTTAAAATCATCTAATGGATGTGCAGAAATATACATCCCGATAACTTCTTTTTCTTTAGCAAGTAACTCCATAGTACCCCAAGTATCGCAATCTGGTATGATTGGTTCAGGGAGTTCTACATTAGAAGCTTCTCCGAATAAGGAAACTTGTGATGAATTTTTGTTTTCTTGATATTTATTTCCAAAACGAAGTGCTTTTTCTAAAAAAGTTTGATTTTTCTCGTCTTCCACAAAATACTGCGCCCTGTGTGTATTTAAGAACGAGTCAAAGCCACCAGCCAAAATTAAACCTTCAAAGGCTTTTTTGTTAGCAACACGTAAGTCAACACGTTTCGATACATCAAATATTGATGAGAAGTTTCCATTTTCCCTTCGTTCATTAATGATGGCTTTTACTGCGGAGCCACCAACACCTTTTATTGCTGCCATCCCGAAACGAACAGCTCCTTCTTTATTTACGGAAAATTTAGAAAATGATTCATTAACATCTGGACCTAAAACTTCTAAGCCCATACGCTTACATTCTTCCATAAAAAACGATACGGTTTTAATATCGTTCATATTGTTGGATAGTACAGCCGCCATGTATTCAGCAGGATAATGAGCTTTTAGGTAAGCTGTTTGATAAGCAACCCAAGCATAACATGTAGAATGCGACTTGTTAAAAGCATAGGATGCAAAGGCTTCCCAATCTTTCCATATTTTTTCTAGTTTTTCTTCGTCGTGACCATTAGCTGCTGCTTGCTTTACAAATTTAGGTTTCATTTTTTCAAGTACCGCAATTTGCTTTTTACCCATAGCTTTACGAAGTACATCTGCCTCACCTTTGGTAAAATCAGCAAGTTTTTGAGATAATAGCATTACTTGCTCTTGATATACTGTAATTCCGTAGGTTTCAGATAAGTATTCTTCCATGGCGGGAAGATCATATTCAATGGGTTCGTCTCCGTGCTTTCGGCGAATGAAAGAAGGGATGTATTCAAGTGGTCCTGGACGATACAAGGCATTCATGGCAATTAAATCAGCAAAAACGGTTGGTTTTAATTCACGCATGTATTTTTGCATACCTGGTGATTCGTATTGGAATATACCAACAGTTTCACCTCTTTGGAACAGCTCATACGTTTTCTGATCATCAATCGGGAAGTTTTCTGGATCGAGTTCAACTGCATGACGTGCTTTTACAATTTTAACAGTATCTTTTATTAGGGTTAGTGTTTTTAACCCTAAGAAATCCATTTTTAATAACCCTGCACTTTCTACAACCGAGTTGTCAAATTGCGTGACATACATGTCCGAATCTTTGGCAAGAGCAACAGGAACAAACTTGGTAATATCATCAGGGGTGATAATAACTCCACAGGCATGAATTCCAGTGTTACGCACAGAGCCTTCTAAAATACGAGCTTTGTTAATTGTTTCTGCGGTTAAATCAGAACCCTCAGACAATCGTTTTAATTCGTTAACGAGTTCTATTTCTTCAGAACGAAGCTTTTCTTTAAGTCCTTTTTCGTCTAAAGAAAAGATCTTTTTTAACTTCATTCCTGGAATCAGCTTGGCAATTCTGTCCGCTTCGAATAGGGGTAAATCGAGTACACGAGCGGTATCTCGAATAGAAGATTTTGCGGCCATGGTACCGTAAGTGATGATTTGAGCTACTTGATTGGCCCCATATTTATCAATTACATAATCCATGACTCTACTACGACCTTCATCGTCAAAATCAATATCAATATCGGGCATTGATACACGTTCAGGGTTTAAGAAACGCTCAAAAAGCAAATCATACTTGATAGGATCGATATTGGTAATCCACAAACAGTAGGCAACTACACTTCCTGCTGCCGAACCACGTCCAGGGCCTACGGATACCCCCATATTACGAGCCTCTCTAATAAAGTCTTCTACGATTAAGAAATACCCCGGATACCCTGTTTTTTCAATTACCTCTAGCTCAAAATCTAAACGTTCTCGAATACTTTCAGTTATTTCTCCGTAGCGTTTTTTAGCACCTTCATAAGTTAAATGACGCAAAAAATTATTTTCACCTCTCTTACCACCATCTTCGGTGTCTTTTTGGTCGGTAAATTCTTCTGGAATGTCGAAAGCGGGTAATAAAACGTCACGTGCTAAAGAAAAGGGCTCGACTTTATCTACTATTTCTTGTATATTAATGATGGCTTCTGGAAGGTCGGCGAAAATGGTTTTCATTTCTTCCGATGATTTGAAATAGTACTCATCATTGGGTAAGCCATAACGGTAGCCTCTTCCTTTTCCTTTCGGAGTTGCCTGTTTTTCTCCATCTTTTACACATAATAAAATATCATGTGCATTGGCATCTTCTTTGTCTAAATAAAAAGTGTTGTTTGTGGCAACAATTTTTACGTCGTGTTTTTGAGCAAAGTTCAAAAGGGTGGTATTCACAACATTCTCATCTTCTTGTCCATGTCGCATCAATTCGATATATAAATCTTCACCAAATTGTTCTTTCCACCAAAGAAGGGCTTCTTCCGCTTGATGTTCACCAATGTTTAATACCTTATTAGGAACTTCACCATACAAATTTCCAGTTAAAACAATCACATCTTCTTTGTATTGCTTTACAACTTCTTTGTCAATGCGAGGAACGTAATAAAAACCATCAACAAATGCCTTTGATGACATTTTTGCTAGGTTGTGATATCCGTTTTTATTTTTGGCCAGTAACACTATTTGGTAGCCATTGTCTTTTTTGGTTTTGTCTAAATGGTCTTCACAGACAAAGAACTCACAACCGATAATGGGTTTTATAGGAGTTTCGGCAGACTTATTATAGCTTAATACTTCATTTACGAAATGAAAAGCAGCCATCATGTTCCCGGTATCGGTAAGTGCTACGGCAGACATGCCATCTTTGGCGGCAGCTTTTACAATATTTCCGATTTGAATGGTTGATTGTAAAACAGAAAACTGTGTATGGTTATGCAAATGTGCAAATTGCACATCTTTTAACGTAGCTAAACCTTCAGACGTTGATCGTGCTGAAGTAGTTTCATTCTCAGATGTTTTACGTTTACGTATTTTTTCACTTTCTTTCTTGAGGTTTAAATGCTTTAAGCCAATAACCTTCATAGGCATCGGATTGGCCTCTGAGTAGCGATCCAAATAATCAGGGCTAACATCTAGTTGCTCTTCTGTGTATTGACGTAGTCTAATTAATTCTAAGAAACATCGTGTAGTTGCTTCTACATCTGCGGTAGCATTATGGGCTTCGCCAAAACCAGTTCCAAATAGATAGTTGTGTAGCTCTGTAAGTGTTGGGAGTTTGAATTTACCTCCACGACCTCCTGGGATTTGACATAATTTTGCCGTATGTTCGGTACAGGTATCTAAAACTAGAAGCTCTGTTAGGTTACTTTCAACTCCCATACGATGGAATTCACATCCCATAATATTGACATCAAACCCCACATTTTGTCCTACAATAAACTTAGTTTTCTGTAGGGCTTCGTTAAATAAAAGCAGGCCTTCATCGAGAGAAATCCCTTGTTCAATTGCTAAATCAGTTGAAATTCCATGAATGCGCTCAGCATCATAAGGAATATTGAAACCATCAGGACGAATTAGAAAATCATTATGCTCTACTACATTCCCCATTTCATCATGTAACTGCCATGCTATTTGAATAGCTCTTGGCCAATTATTGGTATCTGTTATTGGGGCATTCCAACTTTTCGGCAGTCCTGTTGTTTCAGTATCAAAAATTAAGTACATCGATGTGGTTTTCTTGGTTGAAGCGTTATGATAATAACAAAGCACAAAAGTACAAAGAATTTAATATCTTGAGGCTAGAAGTTATTAACGAGGGTATTTAGTAATCTTTTAAATCCGTTGATTATTAACAGTCTTATGTGAATATTATGAGTAAGTTAAGAATTCAAATAAATAAATAAAAAAGTAATTAAATATCAATTAATAAAAGTACATTTGCATTTTAATATAATATTTTTTACAATGAAACAAGGAACGGTAAAGTTCTTCAATGAATCTAAAGGTTTTGGATTTATTATTGAATCTGATTCAAACTCAGAACATTTTGTACACATCTCAGGATTAATCGACGAGGTTAGAGAAGGAGATACAGTTGAATTTGAATTAAAAGAAGGAAAAAAAGGATTAAACGCTGTTAGTGTTAGAGTAATTTAATATACCACACAATTTAATTTTTTTAAGCACCTGTTTTTCAGGTGCTTTTTTATTGTTTAATAATGTTCAATAGAGTGATAATATGAAAAATATTTCATACATTTGCGCTCTTAAATTAATAACCAAGGTACGTGTGCCTTAAAAATTAAAATTATGCCTGTAAAAATTAGATTACAAAGACACGGTAAAAAAGGGAAACCATTTTACTGGTTAGTAGCAGCTGACTCAAGAGCAAAAAGAGATGGACGTTTCTTAGAAAAATTAGGAACGTATAACCCAAACACAAACCCTGCAACTGTTAATTTAGATGTAGATAGCGCTGTTAAGTGGTTACAAAACGGAGCTCAACCAACTAATACAGCTAGAGCTATTTTATCTTATAAAGGAGCTTTATTGAAAAATCATTTAGTTGTTGGAGTAAGAAAAGGAGCGTTAACTGAAGAGCAAGCAGAAGCTAAATACAATGCTTGGTTAGAAGCTAAAACTGGTGCAGTAGCTAATAAAAGTGAAAGTTTAGCGAAGGCTGAAGAAGAAGCTAGAGCTAAAGCTTTAGAAGCTGAAAGAGCAGTAAACGAAGCACGTTTAGCAGCAAAAGCGCCTGTAGCAACGGATAGTGAAGATGCAGAGGCAGTTGCCGAAGATGGTGCAGATAGCGAAGAATAAAAAAACTGTAAAACGATGATCCAAAAAGAAGATTGTTTCTATCTCGGCAAAATCGTTAAAAAACATAGTTTTAAGGGCGAAGTAGTTATCAAATTAGATACTGACGAACCCGATCTTTACGAAAATTTGGAATCAGTTTTTGTCGATTTAGGCAATAATCTGGTTCCTTTTTTTATTGAAAAATCATCTTTAAGCAAAAGCACTATGTTTCGTGTGAAATTTGAAGATGTAAATACCGAACAAGATGCTGATGCTATTGTTCGTGCTGGTATCTATCTTCCTTTAAATTTATTACCGAAACTATCGGGAAACAAGTTTTATTACCATGAGGTAATAGGTTTTTCTATCGTTGACACCAATTTTGGATTGGTGGGCGAAATTGTAAATATAAACGATACTTCTGCACAGCCTTTATTTGAAGTAGATAGAGAAGGGAATGAAATTTTTATTCCGATGATTGATGACTTCATAAAAAAAGTAGATAAGGAAAATAGTGTTATTGAAGTAACAACTCCAGAAGGCTTAATTGAATTGTACTTAGAGTAAACTAATTCAGTCGAAGCTACTGATGTAATAAAGAATATCTTTTATTTGACGTGTACTTAAGTGCTTTTTATTATGTATTCCCTGAGCGCCTTTATATTCTTTTTTTAAGGTAATTATTTCTTGGTTTTTAGCAGCGATTAATGAATCTTCATTTCTTATTAGGGGAGTCAAAAACTCCTCACTTCTTCTCTCTGATAGATTCTTTAATATATTATGATGAAATTTGCCTAAGGGATGACAAGTATTGCAATTTTCCTTTCTGAATAGTGTTTTACCTGTTTGAATGTTGAAATAAAGCAAATCTTTTTTATAGACATGACTTTCTTCAACTAGAAAAGATGATTTTGTTTGAATTGAAATCACCCAAAATAGAAGAAAGAGCATTGTTAGGAAGCAGCTTATAGAAAGAGCGATATTTCCCTGATTTTTCATGGATAACAAATACTTAAAATACGTACAACGAAAGGTAGTTGTTTTTTGTCTAAATAGCCCTTAATTTAGTTGTAAATAGAAGCTCTTGCGTCAGAAAGTATTTTTTTGGCAAGAGTATACTTTCAGAACAAGAGCTTGCTTAATTTGAGAAAAGCAATAATGAAATTGGTTGCATTTAACCCGAATTATGCAGTAGAAAATCTATTGCAAGATGAAACTACGGTAACATCAAGCACTTCGTTGTCTTGTAAATTTAACCATAGCGGTGCTATGCTAAAATTGAGAAAGCACTTGCTTTTGTACCGATTACTTCTCTTATGACGAAGCTCTATTACATAATTCGAGATTAAATTATTAGTATCGTAATTTAGTTGTCAATTTGATATACAGATTTATTATGATCGGTTTTACCCCAATATAACGTGTCTGTTTTTTTTCTATTATGAAATAGCTGTTTGTCAAGATTGGTAAGTTTCCAGTAACTTCCGTCTTCTGGGTTTTCTGGAGCAAACCTTGCGATTTTGGCATCTTCCCATATTTCATATTTAGTTACTAGAAGTGTAAAAAAGCTAATTACCGGTTTCAAAAATTTAAGAGCACGGTTCTTTATTTTCATTTGAACGAACACATGTAAATTTACATTGTTATTGTTTATAGGTGTTAAAAAAGTGGTGATGATGAATTCATTAGATCGTATAATCTTATGATTTTTATCAGTCCAATAATTATGATAAGAACCATGCAATGGTTTAAATCTAAACGTCCAATCATTATGATAATAATCCCCTTTATTTAAACCGTAAAACCATCGAAATATAAATGGTTGATCTCTGTATCTACACGAGCTAAAACCTTTAGTTTCTTCTTCTTCAATTTGCACTGAGAAATTTACGGTATCTAAGTGTTTTCTTTCAGCTCCAATAAATTTATGTACTTGAAAGGCGTGTTCTATTTCGCCAAAATTGTCAAGAACCACTTTTAATGGAGCTTTAAAGTTTTGAGTAAAACTACCAATATGGTTAAATCCATCTTTAGTGAAGTTTGGAAAAATAGCATCAGAGACATTTTTGTTTGCAACCCATATATAGCCATGTTTCTCCCATGTTTTCAGAGTATGTGTTTTACAAGTTCGTTTTGGGACAGAAGGACTGTATCCATGCCCCTCACCATTAATACTCCAAGCGTGATATGGACAAACAAGTTCATTTTTCTTATTGATTTTTCCCATGGCTAAATTAGCACCCCTATGAGGACAAGCGGCAGGAATAGCTTGAGGTGTATTTTTATGATCTCTGAAAAGCACAAAGCGTTTTTGATCAATAATCACTTCTTGTATTTTCCGTTGCTTTAATTTGCTTGATTTTAATACAGGGTGGGGAAATCTGAGTATATCAGCGTTATCTAAGTTTTTCATATGCTTATATGGTGTTAAGAAACAATAGCATGTGCCATTCTTACATGACCCAGCGTTTTTCCAGCTATTTTTCCTTCTGTATTTTTTAAATAGAGGCTTTCCAACTCGTCTGGACCTAGGTCTAAGTTTAGGTCTAGTTTACATTCGTTCACAAAAGATGAAGTGTCGTTAGGATTAAGACCAAAAAGAAACGGCTCTTTTATTTTTTTTAACCATTTAGCTATTTCTTTTCCTCCGTAGGTAGAGTGATCACCATTTACAAATGTTTCTAATGAATAGTCGAAGAGTATTGAACTACCTTTTTTACAAGACCCAACAAAGGTTAAAATTTCTCTCACAACTGATTCAGGAAGATAGTAGGAAACTCCTTCCCAAAGAAATAAGGTTCGTTTATGAGGGCTGAAACCATGAATTTTTAGTTCT
Source organism: Tenacibaculum profundicola (assembly GCF_057220795.1). Taxonomy (NCBI): domain Bacteria; kingdom Pseudomonadati; phylum Bacteroidota; class Flavobacteriia; order Flavobacteriales; family Flavobacteriaceae; genus Tenacibaculum; species Tenacibaculum profundicola. Next base: position 3,154,269 of record NZ_CM170137.1, read on the forward strand.
GATTGGAATGATTTCTTGTTGAAATCAACCGGAATGAAGCTGAGGTTTTTTGGGAGGTCTTTAACTTTTTTATGTAGTACCTTTCTTTTGTATTGTTGTGTAGGACCAAAGTCAATTTCGTACACAAGTACATTTTTTAAATCATCCCTGAAACGAATAGCTCTAGTATCATACCCAGCTCCTAATATGACCAATTGCTCTATTCCATTAGCGATTTCATTTTTCAATATCGTGTCAAAGTGCTTCGTTCTTGTAATTGCAAAATAATACCCACCAGGAGATATTTTTTGAAGCACCTTTTTTAAAACTGAATGAGGCTGTATAGAGGTTAGTAGTTTGTATTTTGTTTGTAAAAAATAAGTGGCCATATGGTCTGAACAACGCAATGCTTGGTCTTTTTCTTTATAAGCCGCTGCTCTAAGAGCAGCGACTGATTCTGCCGACTTTATAGCGCGGCTTTTTTGTTTATTCATGGTTAAAGTTTGGGTTGTAAGCAAGTACTACAGATCCTTTTGACTTACCTTGATTATTATCATAAAATGTGATATCCGTATAAAAAAGTATAAGCTTAGATCTTGGAATTACTTTTCGGAGTGTAAGTTCACCCCAAAATTGGTCGGAATCGATAGCATTCAAAAATTTACCTTCTATCTTAACGATGAGCATTGATGACAACTGATTTTTTACAAAAGTATCGTAGTTTAATCCTGTAGCGCTCCATTCGGGAAATATGTTATGCATTAGCTTATGTTTAAAAGCATAGGCAAACATGGTGTATGATAATTGGTTAAAACAGATGTTAAATTCAACTGAATTAAAATGCCCAGTATCGTCTATATAACAACTTGTTGGAATTGAAAATTCTCCTTTTGCTACAATTAAGCTGTCACTTTCTTCTTTTATTGTTGTGTCGTCCGAGTAACTTACTATTTCAGATGATTTTAGGTAAGTGGTTGACTCCTTATATGGACTGAGTATTTGTGACATAAAGGATGGGTCAATTATTCTTGTTGCTGTGTGTGTTTCGTTTGGATTCATGAATATAGTTATAGGAAAATTGGCAAAAATTATACAGCATTTATTTCTTGACTCACTTCAGTATCTACTTTTCTGGATAAAGGGTACCCGTCTTTTAATGTAATTCTATACATCATGGTTTCCTCTTCTTTGGTGACTTCTTGATGAATATTGTCTGTTGGTGCTTTTTTTCTCCCAGAAGAATGTGCTAAAAACCGATTGTCCCAAATGATAACGTCTCCTTTTTCCCAACGAATTTCTTTTATAAACTCATCTGTCTCAGCAAAGTCGAGAATCTCGTTTAAAATTTCGGCGGATTTGTCCATACCTTTATCTTTGATACCAATGGTAAACCCTCGGGTTGCATAAATTGTTTTTTCACCTGTATATGGATGGGTGAGAACAGCAGGGTGAGCAACGGGTGCTTGAATATGGTCGACCATTTCTAAGATTTCTGTAACATCCAGCCCAACGTCATCGGGTCTTATTTTGTACCTGTATTTTCCACTATGTATAAATTCTGCATTTTCAATTTCACTAAGAAGGTTTGCAGGTAATTTTCGGTATACTTCTGACATATCAATAAACCTTGTGGTACGTGGAATATTAACGGGTAACACTTTAGGCATTAACATGGTTATAGCCTTAGGATCTGATTCAAAAGCTGTATCAGAATGCCAATAACCACCTGTTCTTGGAACACCAATTTTTTGTGTTTTTCCTTGTTTTACGTTAGAAGAAACAAAGATCAATTCGTGATCGGGGTGATTATAGTTTTCTTGGATATAAGGAATAGGCTCCCCTAGCTTATATGCCAAATTACAGAAATCTTCTTCTGAGAGTTCTTGGTTTTTAATAACAATAATGCGGTTTTTATACAAGGCATCTTTAAGGTTTTTAATAAGTTCTTCGTTAGAAAGATCTAAATCTGCATAAACGGCAGAGCCAATAGATAATGGTTTTAATTTCATATAGTTAATTGATTGGTTGTATTCGTAATCATTTTAATTTTTAAACACACACAACATACGATATGACCTTATTTCTACGTAAAAAATTAGTTTTGAAAAATAGGATATGTTCTAGTAGAGTTAGTCTTGTTTGGTACGTTTTAGGCCGTAAAATTATAGTTAGATAAGTGCCGAAACAATACTCATTTTCACTGAAATGATTATACGGGTTTTTACTAGCGTGTTGTACCTAGAAACCCTAGGAAATTAATTACTAACGTGAATTCGATTTATTTTACTTCCACAGAAGCTTAAGAAATGGTGAGATTTAATTTAAACAGACACAGGTTGGGTAGGATGCTGCTATACTAAAAAACAAACTCGAAAACACTGTCTTCAGTTCCGTCAAATATTTCCTGTAACCCTTTGTAGGTGAAGCCTAAAGAAGTCAGTACTTTTTGAGAAGCTTTATTTTCGGGTAAGGTAAACGCAACAACTTTAGATTGTTTGAGTGTTTTGTTTGCATAGTTCATAATACCTTTCGTGGCTTCAATAGCATAACCCTTACCTCTGCCAATAGGTAAGAAGGCGTACCCTACATCCAAGTCGTCAATATTTTCTCTTTTTAAAATGCTTGATACACCTATGGGTAGATTTGATTTTTTCTCGAAAACAGTAAAAAAACCAAGTCCGTTTTTACATAACTTCGGAATCATAATGTCCTTTAGAAACAGCTCGGTTTCATCAACGGATTTTACGTTTTTATCATTGATATTATTGATAAAATCAGCATCGTTGAATAACTTAAAGTAAAAAGGAGCATCAATGGTTGAGGCCTTTTTTAAAAACAGTCTTTCGGTGGGTATTAACATAGTTTAAAAATAGTTAAATACAATTAATAATGTACTTTTGTCGTGTTAATTTATACCAAAAAATGAGTTTATTACAAGAGTTACAAAGTAGAAGTGGAAAACAATGTGAATTGTGTACAGAAAGGAATGATTTAAACATATATGAAGTTCCACCCATTTCAACTGGTGGTGTTGATGGTAGTTTACTTGCATGTGGTACTTGTATTGAACAAATTGTCAACCCAGAGATTATAGATGTAAATCACTGGAGATGTTTAAACGACAGCATGTGGAGTGAGTTTAGAGCCGTGAAAGTAATGGCTTGGAGAATGCTCAATCGTTTAAAAAAAGAAGGTTGGCCACAAGATTTGTTGGATATGATGTATTTAGAAGGTGAAGAGCTGCGTTTTGCACAAGCATTGGGAGATCACTTAGATGAAAGTGAGAAGATCATACATCGAGATGTAAATGGAGTAGTTTTACAAGCTGGAGATAATGTGGTGTTGATTAAAGATTTAAAAGTAAAAGGCTCAAGTATGGTAGCAAAACAAGGAACGGCTGTACGCAGAGTGTCTTTAGATCCTGATAATGCCAAGTATATCGAAGGAAAAGTAGGAGGGACACAAATTGTAATTATTACAGATTACGTGAAAAAAATGGCTGAAAAGGAATAAAAAGAAGCGGTAGTCTGTTTTATTTCCAGAAATCATGACTCTTTTCATACAGTATAATTGTATTTAATCTTTTAGTATTGTGAAAGAGCTGGTTAGAAACTAACAAAATAATAAATTCAAAGAAACAAAAGGTTCAACATTTCATATGTTGAACCTTTTTATGTGGAATCTAATTTCCGGTATTATATCGATTTATAGGTAAAATTACTCAATCATTTCCTTGCAGTCATGTTTGCGAGTTACTTATAGATTGGTGTTTACCATAAAAAAGTATGGGCGGTAAATTAACCTCAGAAAAGTTGTTATTTCTCGGCGTTGTAATACACCTTATAAAACTTCATTTTTTTCTCCTCATCGTACCCGCGCTCTAAATATTCAGAAGGCGCATCAGGAGCATCTACATCAATCTTAATTTGAATGTTGGTATCTAGTTTAATTTCAGTTTTAAACTTACTTTTTTCCTTTTTTAATACAGCATCAGAAACTTCAAAATTATTACGAATGAGTACATCATTTAGCTTTTCAAAATGGCTTTTATAATCCTCAAACATATCTTTATGTTTGTCCTCAGCGAAAACATCATCTTTAAAAGAATGATAATCTACACTCTCATGCTCTTTAAAATAATCAACCGTATTGGCTAAAAAAGAACTTTGTTCCTGTTTACCAAATTCAGGTTTAATAATCTCTTCTGAAAACTCTTTACACAATTCTAGGTAGTTTTGTGTGTGTAAATTGCGATCATCCGCGTATTTGGCATTTAAAAAATTCTTAATCCAATACTGAGCGTCATAGTTATTATTATCAACCGATAATACCACAGTTCCTTCTGTATCAGAAGAATTTAAGATCAAACACCCTTTATCTAGTTTTTTCGTTGAAATACCCTTTTGTACCACTACATCATAGCTTTCATCATCTAGATACGTTTGGAAAAAATCAACTTTACTTTCAATTTTAAAAATACCAACAGCCTCCGTTAACACATCTTTGTATTCAATGCCTTCAAAATAAGCAACAATCACATCCCCAGTTTTAATATTGGCCGAGTTTGATTGCTCGTAGAGATGATTGACAATATTTTTAGAATGCTCAATAAAAGATTCTTCATTCTCAAAAATATCCGAGGTATACTTATTAATCTCGTTTAACCGAACATCAGCATGATGATTAAAACGATAACTCTGCGTTACCGAACCAAAAGGTTTTAATAAAAACGGAACCAGTAGCTCATAGCTTTCTTCGTCAAAACGAACTAAACTTTCTGAAAAAGCGTTTTGCCCACTATTGTATTTATTGGCTACTTTATGAATAATGCACTTACCGAGTTCTGTGCGTGTTCTTTTAATCATTTTCTAAAAATTACAAAGCAAAAATAAGTATTTTAGTGTCGTTAAAAATAGAAGAATATGAAATTATTAGGAATAGGATCAAGAATTAATCATTCTGAATATGGATTTGGAGTGGTAACCAATGTAGATAGTAATTATTATTGGGTTACTTTTCAGGAAAAAGGACTCGAAACGATTCCGTTAAACGAAGAGTTTGAAACTATAGAAGCTGTAAATCAAGAGGTAGATACGGTTAGCTTTTATGAAATAGAAAGCTCTTTGAGAAAGATACTAAAAAAATGGAGTGATATTACAGAAATAGCACCAATAGCCGATAAGTTTAAAGGAGGGAAATTAATTATTGAGCCAGCTGATACGAGTCTGACATCTAAAGAAATACCGATTGACACCTTTTTTCATAAAATAGTGATGGTACGAGATAGAATTAGAGTGATGGAACAAAAAATAAATGCGAGTAAAACTTTAGATGATCAAGATAAAGTAGAGTTACAACAATATATTACCCGAATTTACGGTAGTTTAACAACTTTTAATGTATTGTTTAAGTTAAAATCTGATAATTTCATCGGGGCAAAATCTAAATAAATTACGCTTATACCGATTAGAATTTGATACTACCTCTTAAATTCGTTTCACTCATTAAAAGGTTTCAAATAACCATCGGTATTATGCGCTCACAGTGATAGAGGGAATTCAGCGTACAATGGTATCACCTATAGATCGGTATTTACCATAAATCATTAGGGTTGGCGAATTAACATCAGAATTGGTGTTATATTATAGTTTGTTTACTTAAATATTTGTTTATAATTAATTCATAGAGTATTTAAAAACTGCTTTTGTTCAAATGTTATGAAGCCTGATGAGTGCCAATGCAATATTCGACTTAATTGCCATCAAAGCCAACACTATTTTGAATTTGTGCTTTTTTTTACTTTGATTTCTGGGTTTTTAATCTGTTATGGATAAACACTTTATGTAAATATTAGGAAATAACTATAGGTTTAACTTTAGTTGGTCAGGTAGTAGCTTAAAAGATTTTCTGTGATAAATGGTTGCTCCAAAATTACGAATAGCATCTCTATGCTCTTTAGTGGGGTATCCCTTATTTTTTTTCCAATTGTATTGTGGAAATTCTAGATGAATTTTTTCCATATAGTCATCTCTATATGTTTTTGCCAATACTGAAGCAGCAGCGATACTCATGTATTTTGCATCTCCTTTGACAATTGTTTGAAAGGGGGTTTTGTTATAAGGTTTAAATTTGTTGCCATCAACAATGATGAACTCTGGTTGCACTGTGAGTTTGTTAATAGAACGATGCATGCCTTCAATAGAAGCTTGCAAAACATTTAATTGATCTACTTCTCCCTGATGTATAAAAGCTACGCCGAATGCTAAGGCATTTTCTTCGATAAAAGGGCGTAATGCTTGTCGTTTTTTTTCAGAAAGCTGCTTGGAGTCGTTTAATAATTCGTGTTTAAAATCGGCAGGTAAAATTACGGCAGCCGCAACTACGGGGCCTGATAAACAACCTCTACCAGCTTCATCAGTTCCTGCTTCTAAAGAATAATTACTATAACGAAGTTTCAACATACTACAAATTAACAGTTTTCAAAGAAAATATTGGTAATTTTTTTCATTTTATTATTTTACTTTTGCACATATGAAGAAAATCTTTTTATTAGTAATTTTCTGTTTAATAGGTGCTAAAGCGTTTTCGCAATTAAAAACAGTTGATGGTGGGTATACTAGCCCGAATTCAACAGCAGTCGGTGATAAGCGTATAGACACCTTAAACAATGGCGAAATTGATGTGATACTGAGTGGCAAGACGAAGTATACCGACTATAAAATAATTTCCCATAAAAAGGATACAACCATTGTTGACACAACCTTAACAATAAAAAAGCACTACAAATTTAACTTTTTAAGAAAAGATGATTTTGAATTGTTGCCTTTTCATAATCAAGGGCAGACCTTTAATAATTTAGCCTACGATTTTAATAATACATCCCTTTTTCCCGATATCGGATTTCGAGCGAAACAACACAACTATGTTAATGTTGAAGATGTAAAATACTACGAGGTGCCAACGCCTACTTCTGAAATACTGTATAGAACTGGCCTACAACAAGGCCAGGTACTAGATGCCCTATTTACGGCTAATTTTTCCAAGAAGTTTAATATAGCATTTGCTTATAAGGGATTGCGATCGCTTGGAACATATAGGCGCTCTTTGGCTAGCACAGGTAATTTTAGAATGAGTTTTCATTATGAAAGTCCCGAAGGGCAATACGCGATAAAGGGACATGCCGTCAATCAAGATTTTACAAACCAAGAAAATGGAGGGTTAACCGATGAGTCTTTGGAGTACTTTTTAACAGATGATCCTAACTTTAGTGATAATAGAGGGCGATTAGATGTAAACTTAAGTGACGCCGAAAGTGTATTAGACGCAAAGAGATTGTTTTTTGAGCATACCTTTAAGATCTTATCATCTAAAGATACGCTTAGTAATCAAGATTTTTCCAATTTAAAATTGGGGCATTCTTTTACTCGATATTCTAAATATTTTGTGTTTTCTCAGGCAGATGGATCTGATTTTTTTGACACTAGTAGGGTAACGGGTGCGATTGGTGGTAAAACAAATTATTTGCTATATGATAATCAGTTGTTTTTAGATTTTAACTCGAAATATATCCTAGGAAAATTTAGAGTAAAAACAGGATTTGTAAACTATAATTACGGGTATGACAACCTGAATAATAATTTGGTCTCCATTACTAAAAATAGATTAAAAGGTGAGGCAGTTTCTGTTGGAGCTGATTGGAATGGGAACATAAAGAACTTTTATGTCAATGCAAAAGCAACATTAATCCCTGGAAGTGGAAGGTTGGCTGGAAATAATTTATATGCAGAAGCTTTTTATAAAAAAGACAGCGTGTTTACGATAAAAGGGAAAATGACTATTAGTAATAAGCAGCCTAATTTTAATTTTCAATTGCACCAAAGTAAGTACAACAAATATAACTGGGAAAATAACCTTGCTTCAATTGGAACCAGAGTTTTAGGAGGTGAAATAGCTAGTAAATGGGGTGATGCATCTTTAGATATTACCAATATTGATAATTATACTTATTTTAATGAAGAAGGGCTTCCAGAGCAATATGCTGGTAATATTAATTATCTGAAAATGAAGCTGTCAAAGGAATTTACTTTCGGGAAATTTGCAGTAGACAATACCGTAATGTATCAAAAGGTAGCTAGTGGAGATAGTGTTTTAAGAGTGCCAGAACTAGTAACTAGAAATACGCTGTATTATGCAGATAATTGGTTTAAAGGAGATCCTATTTTTGTGCAAATAGGGGCTACATTTAAATACTTCTCAAAGTATAAGGCAAATGCGTATAACCCGCTATTAGGAGAGTTTATGTTGCAAAATGAAACAGATATTGGGTATCCGACGCTGGATGTGTTTTTTAATGGGAGGGTAAAAAGAACCAGAATATACGTTAAGGCTGATAATATAAGTTCATTCTTTTTAGAAAAGAACTATTTGTCAGCACCAACATACCCGTACCGTGATTTTGTAATTCGTTTTGGTATTGTGTGGAATTGGTTTATCTAAGTGAATAGAGATCTAACTAGATTATATAAAGTATAATTGGATTAAAATAAAAATATCAACTAACCTAATAATCTTCGTTCGATGTAAACCCCGTTAGGTATTTAAAATAGATCTAGTCAATGGTTTAAAGGAGTAGAAAACTCAGGATTTAAAGCCTTCAATATAGAGCTAACTCTATAAGGTTAAATTATTAATCAATACTCAATTATTTTGACAATTAAAGCACAAACGGATCAGCAGAATCTTTTAATGCAAAAATAAAGGCCTTTAGAGTACAATTTAGAGGAGTGAGTAATGTAGAGTTCTTCCTATTCAGATTAACGCAAATTTTTGCATAACAACAAGATTTGAGAATGATCCTAAATATCACTACAAGGAAATGGCAGTGCAACTTTACCTAAGGATCGGAATAAACTAAAGCTATTCTGAATTTTTATAAGTTGTCCAAAAAAACATCCTATAAGTTTAGTGTTCTATAGTGCCGAAAAGAGAAATAAACATTAAAAAAAAGACTAACAATATTGTTAGTCTTTTTTTTGCTCCTCCTCTTGGGCTCGAACCAAGGACCCTCTGATTAACAGTCAGATGCTCTAACCAACTGAGCTAAGGAGGAATGTTCATGTAGAACTATGTTTTTTGGAAATTAAGGCCTCCAAAACGCCTTTTGCTCCTCCTCTTGGGCTCGAACCAAGGACCCTCTGATTAACAGTCAGATGCTCTAACCAACTGAGCTAAGGAGGAATTTAAAACAATTGTTGTTTTAAAATGCGAGTGCAAATTTAAGTGTTTTTTTTATTTCTCCAAATAAAAAACAATAAAAAATACAGGAATATAAATACTTATGAAGAAAGTGATTGTTTATTAGGTTTTTATTTAGAAATATTTTCAGTCATTTTAAACAGTAGTTTACATTATTAGTACATAAAATAAGAATAAAAAAAATATTTGTTTTTACTAAAAGTTGTACTTTTGTCAACATTATTCTTATATAAAGAAAAGTATAGCAAAAAATATGGACAAGTTTTCGTTCTTAAACGCAGCACATGCAGGTTTTATAGGTGATTTGTATGAACAATATCAAAAAAACCCTGATGCAGTAGAACCCAGTTGGAGAAGTTTTTTTCAAGGATATGATCTAGCAAATGAAGATTATGTACTTACAGATGAAGAAAATTCAATACAAATTCCAGAAGAAGTACGTAAAGAGTTTTTAGTAATTGATTTAATAAATGGGTACCGTACCAGAGGTCATTTATTTACCAAAACGAACCCTGTAAGAGATAGAAGGAAATATACGCCAACATTAGAAATTGAAAACTTTGGGTTGACACAAAAGGATTTATCCACCGTTTTCAATGCAGGAGAAATTTTAGGGATTGGGCCGAAAACCTTATCAGATATCATCAGTCATTTAACAACGATCTATTGCGATAGTATCGGGGTAGAGTATATGTACTTAAGAAACCCTGAGGAGTTAAAATGGTGGCAAAACCGTCTAAATGAAAATGACAACCACCCTAAATATTCGGATGATACAAAAAAATACATTCTTTCAAAACTGAATCAGGCGGTAGGGTTTGAGAATTTTTTACAAACTAAATACGTAGGACAAAAGCGCTTTTCTATTGAAGGAGGAGAAACATTGATTCCTGGTATTAGTATGGCATTACGCGATGCATCTGAAAAATATGGTGTAAAAGAAGTAGTGTTAGGGATGGCACACCGTGGTCGTTTGAATACCTTGGTGAATATTTTTAAGAAACCAGTTCGTGATTTATTTAGTGAATTTGAAGGGAAAGATTTTGAAGATCAAGGTATTGATGGAGATGTTAAATATCACTTAGGATTAACCCTAAGTAAAACATACAAAGAGGGAGAAGAAATCAAAATGAATTTAGTGCCTAACCCATCACATTTAGAAACTGTTGATCCAGTTGCTGAAGGTATTGTAAGGGCAAAAATTGATAACGAATATAATGGTGATGACAGTAAAATAGTACCAATATTAGTGCATGGTGATGCGGCTATAGCAGGTCAGGGTGTGGTATATGAAGTAGTGCAAATGGCACAGTTAAATGGTTATAAAACTGGTGGAACTATTCATGTTGTAGTGAATAATCAAGTAGGGTTCACAACCAATTACCTCGATGCACGTTCTAGTACGTATTGTACGGATGTAGCCAAAGTAACCTTATCTCCTGTATTACATGTAAATGCTGATGATGCAGAAGCAGTTTGCCATGCTATGCAACTAGCTGTTGAGTTTAGAATGAAGTTTAAACGTGATATATTCATTGATTTATTAGGGTACAGAAAATACGGTCATAATGAAGGAGATGAACCTAGATTTACACAACCGAATTTATATAAATCTATTGCGAAACATAAGAATCCAAAAATACTATACGCTGATAAATTAATTTCAGAGGGTAGAGTAGATGAAGCCTTTGTAAAACAAATTACAGATGAGTTTAAAGAGATGCTTGAAGTAGAGTTTCAAGAATCTAAAAAACAAAAGGTATCTCGTGTAAATGAATTTATGCCTGAAGTATGGAAAGGCTTTATTCGTAGGCAATTGGAAGCAATGTTGCAAGTCGTAGATACTACTTACAGTTTAGAGAAGTTAAAAGGAATAGCCAAGGTAATATCAACGGCTCCGGAAGGAGTGAAATTTGTGAGAAAAGCAGAACGTATCTTAAACGATCGGGCTAAGAGAGCATTTGAAACAAATAAATTAGATTGGGGAACCGCAGAGACTTTAGCATATGGAACGCTTTTAGAAGAAGGCTATGATGTGCGTATTTCTGGAGAAGATGTGGAGAGAGGAACCTTTTCTCATCGTCATGCAATTTTACGTGATGAAGTTTCAGAGGAAAGAATAAACTTGTTGAATACCAATCCAAATAATAAAGGAGAGATGACGATTTATAATTCGCATCTATCTGAATATGGTGTTTTAGGGTTTGATTATGGATATGCTATGGGAGCTCCGAATACCTTAACAATTTGGGAGGCACAATTTGGTGATTTTGCCAATGGTGCACAAATCATGTTCGATCAGTACATTTCTTCTGCTGAAGATAAATGGAAATTACAAAATGGACTTGTAGTGTTATTACCACATGGATATGAAGGGCAAGGACCAGAGCATTCATCGGCGAGAATAGAGCGCTTTTTACAATCATGTGGAGTAGATAACATGATAGTGGCCAATTGTTCTACACCGTCAAATATGTACCATATTTTACGTCGTCAGATGAAACGTGATTTTCGCAAGCCTTTAATTGTGTTTACTCCAAAGAGTTTATTGCGCTTACCTAAAGCGGTTAGTACTATGGAAGAGTTAGCAGAAGGAACGTTCCAAGAAGTAATCGATGATACAGTTGATACAACGAAAGTAAAAAAGATCGTTTTCTGTATGGGGAAATTTTACTATGATCTCTTAGAAGCTCGAGAAGAATTGAGTAGAGAGGACGTGGCTTTAGTTCGAATAGAACAATTATTTCCATTACACAATGACAAAATTAAGGCGATTATGGACAGGTATCCTAACGTAGAACGTTATGTTTGGGCTCAAGAAGAACCTAAAAATATGGGAGCTTGGGGGTATATGTTAGAGCGTTTTGAACTTGCTAAATTAGAATGTGCATCACGTGGTTATCATTCTGCACCAGCGGCAGGGTCAAGTGCACGCTTTAAGCGCCGTCATCAAGCAGTTATTAATACAGTTTTTGATTAATAGCGTACATTTGCATAGGGAAACGATAATAAATAGAAAAAAAATAATTCAGATAAATAAAATTTAAGACTGATGGTTTTAGAAATGAAAGTTCCTTCTCCGGGGGAATCAATTACCGAAGTAGAAATAGCAACGTGGTTGGTAGAAGATGGTGATTATGTTGAGAAAGATCAACCTATCGCCGAAGTAGATTCTGACAAAGCAACGTTGGAATTACCTGCGGAAGAAAGCGGAATAATCACTTTAAAAGCAGAGGAAGGTGATGCTGTGGAAGTTGGTGCTGTAGTATGTTTAATTGATATGGATGCGGCAAAACCAGAAGGAGGTGATGCTCCAAAAGTAGCGTCTGTAAACGAAGAAAAGAAAGAGGCACCGAAAGTTGAAGCTCCTAAAGAGACTTATGCAACCGGAACGGCTTCTCCAGCAGCTAAGAAATTGCTTGCTGAAAAAGGAATGAGTGCTTCTGATATCAAAGGAACTGGAAAAGACGGTCGCGTAACCAAAGAGGATGCTGTAAAAGCGGTTCCATCAATGGGAACACAACCTACGAACGGCTCTAGAGGAAGTGAACGAAAAAAATTATCAATGTTGCGTAGAAAAGTGGCGCAACGTTTAGTCTCTGTTAAAAATGAGACGGCAATGTTAACAACATTTAATGAAGTTAACATGCAACCTATATTTGATCTACGAGCTCAGTATAAAGAGGATTTTAAGGCAAAACACGGAGTAGGTTTAGGGTTTATGTCGTTCTTTACATTGGCTATTGTTAGAGCTCTAAAAATGTATCCAGACGTTAATTCTATGATTGATGGAGATTATAAGATAAGTCACGATTTTCAAGATATTTCTATTGCAGTTTCTGGACCTAAAGGATTGATGGTGCCTGTTATAAGAAATGCTGAAAATTTAACTTTTAGAGGGGTAGAGAGTGAAGTTAAACGTTTAGCCTTACGAGCTCGTGATGGTCAAATTACGGTTGATGAAATGACAGGAGGAACCTTTACTATTACCAATGGTGGAGTGTTTGGTTCTATGTTGTCCACACCAATTATCAATCCTCCTCAAAGTGGAATTTTAGGAATGCATAACATTGTAAATCGTCCTATGGCGGTTAATGGAGAGGTCGTAATTCAACCAATTATGTACGTGGCGTTATCATACGATCACAGAATTATTGATGGTCGCGAATCAGTAGGATTCTTAGTAGCGGTAAAAGAAGCCTTAGAGAACCCTGTTGAATTATTAATGGATAACAATCCAATGAAAGCTTTAGAAATGTAATATTTCAATAAATAAAAGCCCTGCTATAATAAGTAGGGCTTTTTTAGTTTACTGAATTAAATTAAAAAATGTATATACAACACTCATGAAGTATTTTATGTCGAATGTTCTTTTTGGATGTTTTCTTTTACAATCTGTAATTTCTTTCAGTCAACTTGATCAAAATGCTCTTTTTACGCTTCCAGAAGCGAATACCACGTTAGAAATGAATAGTGTTTCAAGTCCAAAGCAAGGAACCTTGATATTTAACAATGAAGACGATCAGGTATATTATTTTAATGGCACTAATTGGTTGCCTTTTTATGGAGCAGATATTGGTATGCAGTACTATACTTGGGATATTTCAAACACCAGCTCCCCCAATATAAATAATCCACGAAATCGTGGTGTCTCTACTTCTCAAGGAAGTGTTCAAACTGCGCTCGACAATACTTTACGGGGGCTTATCGCCCCAGATAATGAAGGTTATGTTATTCTAATCAAAGGAGTTTTGAAAGTTAACAATACTGGGAACTTTACCTTTACCTCGGAATCTGACGACGGTTCTAGAATTTATATTGATAATATCATGGTTCTTAACAGCTGGTTTGATCAAGGTTCTACTACGAGATCAGCAAGTGTTGACTTGGCAAAAGGAGAACACAAAATCGAATTTTGGTATTATGAAAATAGCGGAGCCGATTTCATGGAGTTTACCTGGGGTGCAAATCCAGATGGTTATACTACGGGAAGCACTATAAATGCCAATCAGTTTTTTGTAAAATAAACTACTTGTCATTTAAACTCCAATCATATTCCAAATAAGATATTTTCGCATTATCATTTACTTTAATCGTAGAGTATTGGTTGATGAATTCAACTAAGGTTTTTTTAATGGAAAAATCTTCTTGATACCATTCAAATATTTTTGAAACTTTAACCTTGTTTAAGGTAATCTGGTTTTTACTGGTATCATTGATGAAGTTTTTCATCAAAACGTCCAGTTTCTCATCTATATTATCTTCAGTAAATGCGAAATCAACAAATTTCGGACCTGATTTCGACGCGGCGTTTATACCTACATGTATTCTCGGATCATCATGCCACCTGCGTAATATTTTATGCTCAATATAATCTAAAGTATAGGGCTTTCTACCAACAACGGCAAATGGAATTTTCCATGCATTTCTGCCTTTCCTTTTTATGTCAGTAATCGTTTTGAGAGGGTAACTATCTAAAACGAGTTTTATAGTATAGGCATTGTAAGCATTTATCCAAAAAGCTTTTGCTTTATTAGATGACCACCGTTGGCCTGGAATCGTTTTTTCCAAGTGTTTTAGGTAAATATCTAGTACTGCCCTATTCTTTCGCAATCCTTTGTAGTCAACATTTCCTTTGCCATCAACGTAGGTCTTTAACAAAGCATTAAAAACATCTGTTTGAGCGCTTGTTTGAATGCTTATGAATGCTATACATAATATAGTTATAATTTTTCGCATGTCTTTTTAGTTTAATAATAGATTGTATGAGTAATTTGACGGATAAAATGTCAACGCATTACATTTTCTATTTAAAAGTAATGTGCTAGTTAAATTGTTTATTTGTTGTATTCGTTTTTGGCACTATGCAGCATAATAACTTATATCTTCTTTCGATTGTTGATTATATTACTTAAAATGATATAGGTTTATTGATGTAAAGTGTTGTTTTGTTCATGTTTTAATTATCGTAGCGAGTCACTTGCTATAATTATATTTATACATTATTAATCGGAATTTCTAACCTTTTTAAGGTTAAGAAAAGGTTAAGGGTTTTATATTTCCATTGTTTATTTTGTAAAGTTCATTGATATCAATATCTTAGTATCAATTAATTAACTAATTTAATCCTTCTAAAAATGAAAAATTTTCTTTTCAAGACGGTAATGCTAGCCGTTGTGATTTTATGTACACAAAATTTAGCAGCTCAGAAACCTTTTAAAGTAGGTGATGAATTTGATTCTGATATTAACGTGATCAAAACGTATCAAGAATTCAAGAAATCAAGTTCTAACTCAGAAGAAAAGGAGTTAGTCTATCAGAAAGAGTTTTATTCAAAAAACTCATCGTACATTAAATTATATTTCAAAAATTTTGACTTGGCACCAGGAGATTATCTAGAAATAATCGGTAGTAATAGTAATGAGTCTGTTATCTATGGAGAACAAGGTAAAATTATTGATGATAAAATGACCATGATTAGTGATTTTTGGTCCAAAGTTCTTCTTGATGATAGAATTGTAGTGAAATTGTATTCCGCTGGAAAAGCTAGTAAGCATAAGGGATTCGAAATATCTAAAGTGGCTTACGGTTACACTGAGAAAAAAATAATGAATAAGATATTAGAGCAACAGAGATCCATTTGCTCTAATGACGACAAAGAACGGATTGCTTGCTATCAGGGTACTGAAATGTACGAGAAGGCAAAGTCTGTATGTCGACTATTGATAGGTGGTTCGTCGTTATGTACCGGCTGGCTATTGGGTAGTGAAGGGCATTTAATGACCAATAATCACTGTATAGGATCAGCATCTGATGCCCAAAACACAGACTTTATGTTTAACTATCAGTCTCAAGGTTGTTCGGGGAGTACAAATGCGCAGTCTGATGTTGTCGCATCATCTGCTACATTTATCAAAACAAATTCTTCTTTAGATTATACGTTGGTTAAGCTACCAGTAAACCCTACCAATACTTATGGGTATTTGTCTTTAAGTTCAGTGGCACCCGTGAAAGGTGATAGAATTTATATACCTCAACACCCAGGAGGAAGAAAAAAGGAAATTTCAGTTATTTCGGATAGAGATCCAACGCCAGATGGTTATTCAAGAGTGTATGAAAGTTCTTCTGGAGCTGGACAACAAGTTAGGTATTATGCCGACACCGAAGGTGGAAGTTCTGGATCGCCCGTTTTAGATTACAATTCTAATTTAGTGATAGCGATCCACAATACAGGAGGATGTCCTAATGGATCGTATGGAAGAAGTGATAATTTGATAAGCTCAATTGGAGGTGATATGCCAAATAATGGAGTTGATGGTGATGGTGGAGGAGGTAACCCACCTAATGATGAATGTTCAAATACAGTGACTTCTTTTCCATACAGTCAAAGTTTTGAAAATACGATAGGGAATTGGAGTCAGAATTCAGGGGACGATTTTAACTGGTCGCTACGTTCTGGGTCTACGCCTTCTAGTAATACTGGACCATCATCTGCAGATTCAGGTAGCTATTATTTATATATGGAGTCTTCTTCGCCTAATTATTCCAATAAAGATGCCATTATTACTTCTCCATGTTACGACCTTTCTCAGGTAACTAATGCAACCTTTGATTTTAAGTACCATATGTATGGTCGAAGTACTATGGGTTATTTAAAATTGGAAGTAAGTACAGATACAGGAAATACGTGGAATACTATTTGGCAAAAATCAGGAAATCAAGGAAACTCATGGCAATCGGCTTCTATTGATTTATCTAGTTTTATCGGTTCAAATATACAGCTTCGTTTTAATGGTATAACCGGAACAACTTGGCAGGGAGATATGGCAATAGACAACCTTTCGTTAACCACTGATGGAGGTGGATCAGGTGGAGGTAGCTCAACTGTTACACTCCAAATTATCTTTGATAATTATGCCTCTGAGACTAGTTGGCAAATTACTGATAGTGCTAACAATGTAGTAGCGTCAGGAAGTAGTTATAGCGGTCAAGCCAATGGTTCTTCACTTTCAATTTCTGAAACACTTCCAAATGGTTGTTACACATTACAATTTAATGATTCTTATGGTGATGGAATTTGCTGTGCTTATGGAGCGGGTTCATATGTGTTAACAAGTGATTCCGGAACGGTATTAGCTTCAGGTGGAGAATTTGGAAGTACTGATACTACTAATTTTTGTGTAGGTTCAGAGACTGTTCAAGGAGAGATTGAAGAGTTTATTCCGTCATCGGTAGCCATAACTGATTTGATGTTATATCCGAACCCTACTAAGAATAGTTTAAATATTAGGATCCCTGAAAGAGAATTAAGCGGTACGTACCGTCTTGTTAACATTACGGGAGCCATTGTCAAGGAAGGTCCCTTGTCAAAACTAATTTCTGTAAGCGGTATCAAAGATGGGCTTTATATACTCGAAGTGATTACTGATAAAACTTCGTATGCAAAAAGTTTTATAAAAACACAAGGTAACTAGGATTAGATTAGACTTACTAATAACCAAAAACTGCTCAGAATATTCTGAGCAGTTTTATTTTTTATATAGTATAAATATTTATAATTCGAAACCAATGTTAACCCCTAATTTCTTAGCGATTAACTTGGTGATTCGTTTTTTAACTTCTGGTATTTTTACACTTTCTAATACAGTATTGGCAAAGGCATACATCAATAGCGCTTTTGCTTCTTTTTGTGGAATACCACGCTGTTGCATATAAAATAATGCCTGATTATCTAATTGTCCTATAGTACAACCATGTGAACACTTTACATCATCAGCAAAAATTTCTAGTTGTGGCTTGGCATTAATAGTAGCCCTGTCACTAATCAATACATTGTTGTTTTGCTGGTAAGCATTCGTTTTTTGTGCTTCTTTATTAACAACTACTTTCCCATTAAAGACACCTGTAGATCGTTGGTTAAAAATACCCTTATAATCTTGATGACTTTCACAATTAGGTTCTATATGATGAACTAGCGTGTGATGGTCAACATGCTGTTTTCCTTCAATGATAGTAATTCCTTTTAAGATAGAATCGATGCGTTCTCCTTTCTGGAAAAAGTTAAGGTTATTTCTAGTAATATTACCTCCAAATGAAAAGGTATGAACCGAACAAACACTTTCTCTTTGTTGTTCAATAAAAGTGTTGTCTACCAAAGAAGCATTGATGTTGTCATTTTGAATCTTATAATAATCTAACGTAGCATGCACATCTGTGTAGATTTCAGTAACCGAATTGGTTAAAACGGGTTTGTCTGTTAAACTCTGATGGCGTTCTATGATTTGTACATGAGCATTATTATCCACTACAATCAAGTTTCTTGGCTGATTCATAGTAGCGTCTTCTTTTCCAGTAGTAAAATTGATAATTTGTATCGGTTTTTCTACTTCTACACCTCGCGGTATATGAACAAAGGCTCCTTCGTTAGCAAAGGCAGTATTTAAGGAAGTCATGTTGTCTTCCTTGGCAATTTTATTGAAGTAATTTTCAATTACTGGTTTGAATTTAGACTTGGAAAGTGCCGCAGACATTAAGCAAATATCCATCCCTTCATGCGTTGTTTCAGACAGGAAAGAACTGTATTTACCGTCGATAAAAACAATTTTATAACTGTCTATATCGTGAATAAAAAATCTCTTTACTTCTGCTAAATCAACTGCAATGTCATGATCCGGGAAAAGGCTGTAATCCTGTTTTAGAACCGAGTTTAGAGAGGTGTACTTCCATGCTTCAAGTTTCTTTGAAGGAAATCCGAGTTCTTCAAACTTTTTTAGTGCTTTTGAACGAATATCATGTACGTCAGAATTGATATCCATTCCGTTTTCAAAAGCAACATATGATGATAATAATTTTTCTTTTAACTCCATTTATTGATAGTTGTAAAATTTTAAAGTTAAAGTTAATGAGAGCTATTGTACAAACGCTCTCGTCTTTAATTCTTTATGTTAACTATTCACTTCTTCCTTAATCCAATCATATCCCTTTTCTTCTAGCTCTAATGCTAAAGAGGCATCTCCTGTTTTTACAATTTTACCATCGTATAAAATATGTACATAATCAGGTACTATATATTCTAACAAACGTTGATAATGCGTAATGATAACAACGGCGTTGTCTTTTGCTTTTAATTTGTTGACTCCATTTGCAACAATGCGCAAAGCATCGATGTCTAAACCAGAATCAGTTTCATCAAGAATAGCCAAACTAGGTTCTAACATGGCCATTTGAAAAATCTCATTTCGTTTTTTCTCTCCTCCAGAAAAACCTTCGTTTAAAGAACGAGATAAGAATTTACGGTCGATTTCTAGTAATTCAGATTTTTCACGAATCTTTTTAAGCATGTCTTTTGCCGGCATTTCTTCTAGGCCTCGAGCTTTTCGTGATTCATTAATAGCAGTTTTGATAAAGTTGGTAACCGAAACTCCCGGTATTTCGACGGGATATTGGAATGATAAAAATATACCAGCATGCGCTCTTTCTTCTGGAGCTAATTCACTAATATCTTCACCTTCCAATTCAATTGTTCCGGTAGTAACTTCGTAATCATCTTTTCCAGCGATCACTGATGATAGTGTACTTTTTCCAGCACCATTAGGTCCCATAATTGCGTGAACCTCCCCTGCTTTTACTTCAAGGTTAATTCCTTTTAAGATAACCTTATCTTCTATTTGTGCGTGTAAGTTTTTTATTTTTAACATCTTAATTTATGCTATTTATTTTTTTAGCTTATGCTTTAAGGATTGTTTTTCTATTTAATATTTAGGTGAAGGAAAGTTTTACCCAACACTACCTTCTAGCGAAATTTCCAATAATTTTTGAGCTTCAACGGCAAATTCCATAGGAAGTTTATTTAAAACTTCTTTGCTAAAACCATTTACAATTAATGCAATTGCTTTTTCTGTGTCAATACCTCGCTGATTACAGTAAAATAATTGGTCTTCTCCAATTTTACTTGTGGTAGCTTCGTGTTCTATTTGTGCTGATTTATTTTTCGCCTCTATATATGGAAAAGTATGAGCTCCACACTCATTTCCCATTAACAAGCTATCACATTGTGAAAAATTACGTGCATTGTCGGCTCTAGAATTTATTTGCACTAATCCACGATAACTGTTTTGTGATTTTCCTGCTGAAATTCCCTTTGAGATAATCGTTGATTTCGTGTTTTTTCCAAGGTGAATCATTTTGGTACCAGTATCAGCCTGTTGGTGGTTATTAGTTACCGCTATAGAATAGAATTCTCCAACAGAATTATTTCCTTTAAGGATACAACTTGGGTATTTCCAAGTAATGGCAGATCCAGTTTCTACTTGTGTCCAAGAGATTTTAGCATTGGTTTCACACAATCCTCTTTTCGTAACAAAATTGAAAACACCTCCTTTTCCTGATGGATCTCCAGGGAACCAATTTTGAACGGTAGAATACTTTATTTCTGAGTCATCTAAAGCTATTAATTCAACAACAGCTGCGTGTAATTGGTTTTCGTCTCGTTGCGGAGCTGTACAGCCTTCTAAGTAAGAAACGTAACTGCTTTTATCAGCCACCACCAAGGTACGTTCAAATTGACCAGTACCTCCTTCATTAATTCTGAAGTATGTAGAGAGTTCCATTGGGCAGCGAACCCCTTTTGGAATATAGCAAAAAGAACCGTCAGAAAATACTGCTGAGTTTAATGCTGCATAAAAGTTATCGGTTGGTGGAACTACCGATCCAATATATTTTTTAACTAATTCAGGGTGCTCATGAATAGCTTCTGAAATAGGCATGAAAATAATACCTTTTTCAGCTAATGTTTCTTTAAACGTTGTAGCTACAGAAACTGAGTCCATAATAATATCAACGGCTACATTGGCTAAACGTTTTTGTTCATCTAAAGAAATTCCTAGTTTTTTAAACGTAGCGATTAACTCAGGGTCAACCTCGTCTAAACTATCTAGCTTAGGTTTTTTCTTAGGAGCTGAATAGTATGATATGTTTTGAAAGTCAGGTTTTTCGTATGTTACATTTGCCCAATTCGGTTCTTCCATTTTTTCCCAAACTCTAAAAGCTTCTACACGCCAGTCAGTCATCCATTCTGGTTCGTTTTTCTTTTTTGAAATGGCTCGAACTACATCTTCATTGAGCCCTTTGGCAAAAGTATCACTTTCAATATCTGTATAAAAACCATATTCATACTCTTTATTTTCTAGTTCTTCTCGTAAATCGTCTTCAGTATATTTACTCATCAGTTCTAAGTTTACAGTTGTTTATAAAGAAAAGCTTTCTCCGCATCCACAAGTTCTGTTGGCATTTGGATTGTTAAAAATAAACCCTTTGCCATTTAAACCTCCAGAATATTCTAAAGTTGTACCAACAAGGTATAAGAAGCTTTTTTTGTCGACAACGATTTTTACACCATTATCCTCAAATATTTTATCGTTGTCTTGTTGATCTTTATCAAAAGTCAAATCGTATGATAAGCCTGAACAACCTCCACTTTTTACACCAACTCTTACAAAGTCTTCGGTAGCATCAAACCCATCGTAAGTCATTAACTCTACAACCTTTTTTTTTGCAGTGTCTGAAACTTTTATCATATGTTACATAGATTAAATCTTAATCAACTACAAAGATAGTGACAAAATATGATTTTTATCATTTTTTAAAATGAATATCGCTTATAGTGGCATAAAATTTGCTGATAATGGCGATTTATTCTTGAAAAGTAGCGTTGTTTATAAAGGAGTGATCTGAAAGAGTCAGGAGAAATGATTTTAAGTCGGCTTTATCCGACTCAGATATTTGAACGCCACCTTGAGCTACTTTTTTCATCAAAGGGTCAATGGTTCCAGATGACTGCAATCCTTCTGAGTAATGATTGATAACTTCTTCAAGAGTAGCAAATCGACCGTCATGCATATAGGGTGCTGTAAATAGCAAGTTTCGTAAGGATGGTGTTTTGAATTTACCGTTGTCATTAGGGTCACCTGTTACCTGACCCAGGCCTAAATCGGTAAATACAGCATCCAATCCATTATTATGAAAGGCATTGTCCGTCCATAATGGATTGTTGTTACTTCCATGACAGTGAAAACAGTCTCCTCTGTCTTCATCCATAAAAACGTCGAAACCATTTAATTCATTGGAGGTTAGCTGTTCTTGATCAAGTAAATATCTATCGAATTTTGAATTTGCAGAAATCAATGTTCTTTCAAATTGAGCGATGGCTTTTGTGATCAGTGTAGAATCAATTTTGGATGTGCCAAAGGCTTGTTTAAATAAGGTAGGGTATTCAGGGTGGTTTTCGAGTTTTGCTGCAACATCAGGCCAATTACTATGCATCTCTAGAGGGTTTTTAACAGGTTCTAAGGCCTGTCTTTCTAGACTTAACTCTTTACCATCCCAGGTAAAACGTTCATCAAAATTCCAAGCTAGGTTAAATAGTGGCATTGAATTGCGTGTTCCAGAAACACCATCTACTCCATCACTAAAGCGAATTTCATCAGAAAAGGATTTTTTCGGATCATGACAACTGGCGCATGATTGTGAATTGTTTTTTGATAAGATTTTATCAAAAAATAGGCGTTTCCCTAAAGCAATGCCTTCTTTTGTTAATGGGTTTGTAGTGGGGGTTATAGGTGCAATCAATTTTTGTTTAAAAATCTCTGGAATTTCCAATTCTACAGGTATGGGAGTATACTCCAGCTCTTCATTTTTTGGAGAGCAGCTCATGAAAATTAAGAAAAGGAGTATACTTGCTTTTTTCATGCGCTAATTATTGATTTGTAGTACCCAAACTGAACACATCGTTTCCGTTTTCTGATATTTTTTCCTGGGCTTCAAAATTCATCATTAGGTTGGTGGCAAGCTCATTTAAATCCCATTCGTTAGGGTCTTTAAACCATTGAGCAACATTCATCTTTATTTCAATGGATGCGTTATTTGTTAATGACACAGTTCCAATATTTACGATAAAAGAGGTGTCTTTTGTGTTTTGTGTAGCCATATCGTAGGCTTTGATAGCGTGAAAGTTGTATGGAGCTTCTTCTTGCTCGTTGTCAATATACTTTCCATCGAGTTGCATAAAATGATAACCACCATCTAGGTTTTGAGGTACATTCCATGAAGCCGAGTTCAGGTCGGGGTAAATACCATCTTGGTTGTCTTCATTATTAAAACCGAATGTGAAACCTAGTGTGTAAACTCCTTCTAATACTGTTAAAGGTAATTCGTGGGTTAAAGCATCAGGAGAAGACAAATCAACAAGTTTGTAGCCTTCAAATTTTATGGTGTCATTTGCAGCGTTAATAAGATGAATTCTCGAGATCAAATAACGGAGTTTTTCAATGCTTACAGAATTTTTAACTGTAGCGAACTCAAACGCGTTAAACTCGTTTTCCGAAACCGTATCGCCATCCCAATTATGGGTAAAGTTTAAAGAAATAGATACTTGTTTAACCAGTTCATCATCATCAGCGCTACATGATAAAAACAGTATTGAGAAAAGAAGTAAAAAGTAATTTTTCATTGTTTATTTTAGTTTTATAATTAGAAGATCGGTAAATCCGTTATTTTTGTTGATATCATTGTTGTCACTGCTGCTTTCACCAACACCAATTACAGTGCCGTTATTGAGTTCAGTAGCATCATAACAAAAATCTATTTCTGTTCCTCCAATAGTTTTCTGCCATAATAAGTTACCATTAGCGGCTATTTTTAAAATCCAAGCATCATTTTGACCTCTATTGATGATGTTATTGTCAGCACTTCTTGAACTACCAGAGATCAAAAAGTTCCCATCCTTTGATTTCTTTACTGAGTTGCCAACATCGAATCCAGTACCACCATAATTTTTCTGCCAAATTAAGTTTCCATCAATATCTATTTTAATAACCCATAAGTCAGCACCACCGATGTTTTTATCAACATCTTTATCCGTACTCCTTGTATTACCTACAATTAGAAACGTGTTGTTTTCGGCTTGAACAATTGATTTTGCTTCATCAATTTCTGAGCCACCAAAGTTCTTTTCCCATATAAGCGTACCTGTATTGTCAATTTTGATAACCCAAAAATCATAGGTACCCTTGTTGTTTGAGATGTCAACATCAGTACTGTCTGATGTGCCTATAAGAATAAAACCGTTATCAGTTGTTTCTGCAATGCCATATGGGGTGTCTGTAAAGGTACCGCCGTAATACTGACTCCATTCCTTTTCGCCACTACTATTTAATTTTAAAGCCCAGAAGTCACCTCCGGCGTGTAGTGTTTTAGCACTAGAATTTCCTTCACCTTCAGAGGCAGTTACATCTAGCTCTCCAGCTATTAAAAAACCATTATCTTTTGTTTCGACAAGGGTGGTTCCAATATCCCTTCCTGAGTAGCCAAAAGTTTGTTGCCATAAAATCATTCCTGTCGAATTAATTTTTACCAACCAATAATCTCTGTCCCCAGCATTATTTGTTATGTCTAAATCGTTGCTTTTAGTATATCCAAGTATGGCGTAGCCGCCATCAGAAGTCGTGATGATTTTACTTCCTCTGTCGTCATTAGAACCACCATATGTTTTTTTCCATTCCAGTACATCATCGGAAGAATATTTAAGTACAACAAAATCAAAACTAGTGTTCTCTTTTTGAGCGAAATCATGATCATTACTTTGCGTATATCCTAAAATAGTATAGCCTCCATCGTTAGTTTTTACGATCGATTGAGCAACGTCATTTTTGGTGCCACCTACTGTTTTTACAAAATCAATTTTTTGTAAAAATATAGGTTGTATAATAATCTCATCTTTGTTGCATCCAAGTGCTAAGAGGAAGACAAGGAGAGATGGGAATAGTATGTTTTTGGTCAATTCTCGGTTATTTAAAGATTATTTTTTTTGAAACCACATCATTTATTGTAAACAAATAAATTCCTGAAGAAAGTTTTTTAATGGGCACAACGAATTGCGTTGAATTGATATGTTGGTTTTCATATATCCGTTCTCCTAAAATACTGTAAATTTCAAGAGATTTAATCGTTCCGTTTTGTGCTGTAATGATCGGAGAAGAACTTGTAGGGTTGGGGCTAATAGAAAAGCTGAGCTTTTTTAGTGTTGAATCATCGGTAGAAAGTGTATCGCTCTTTCGTATGATAAATAGCCCTCTATTAATATCGTTTATGATAATATTTCCACTTTCAAAGTAAGGATATACGCTCCATACTCCATTAAAAGAAGTGTTGTCATCAGCAGGGTAAGTATCAAAATACCCTATTTCTGTCATTGAGTTCGTTGAAGCTGCAATATTAGAAATATCTAAAACTCTCATTCCAGCCGTATAACTGGCTAGAAAAAACTCATTTCCTTGAACATACCCATTATGATCAATGGCTTTACTTGGGCCATCATAAGTTGAAGACAGGGTTGGGTTGTCTAGGTCTTGCAAATCAAAAATCAATGTTCGGGTATTCATACCAAAATTTTGCTCATCCTTTTCATCTCCAAGAATAAAATATTTGTAATCTTCTGTAAACCAACCTTGATGTGTGTATCCTATTTGAGGATAATCAATACTTGATATTCTTATGATATTTTCTTTATCTGTAACATCTAGAATGACCACTTCATTTTCGTTACTTCCGATATAAATTTCCTTTCCTTGATAGTCGGGATCAGGCCCTTTATAAGTTACCACTTGTGCATCATGTGAGTATCCGTCATCCGTATAATCACCCAGATCTACCGGGGTTTTTGGTGATGAGATATCTAAAAAAATCGGACCTCCTCCATTGGTGCTTCTGCAGCCTACCAAGTAGGCAGTAGCCGTGTCTTCATTTATGATAATATTATGGCAACTACCAACCCCTGTATAAATGGAGTCAGGTGTAAAATCCTCAGGGCTGGTAACCCCTCGCAATCTCGTTAAGTCAAAAACTTGCATTCCATGCTCGCCTACATTGTCAGCGACAATGAAAGCATGATTATCGTATACTTTTACATCTCTCCAGTAATTGTTGCCTGCGTTAGAGTCTAATCTACCTAAAAACAAGGGGTTTACAGGGTCGGTGATATCTACAAAAGCGGTACTATTGGTTGTCGCAGCAATGGCGTATTCTTTTTGTGTAGTGGGGTCTGTCCATCCCCATATATCACTCCCTTCTGGGGAGGACCCATTTGAGCTGTTATTACTATTAGCTAATATTGATACTGAGGTGTGAGACATTAGATCATACCCATTACAAGGATAATCTCCTGCGGTTCCATTAGAACATGGGGTTTGCGCTGTTAAAACGCTAGACATTAATAATATTGATATAGCTGCAAAACGTTTTTTATGAACCATATGATAATTTTGAAGGGTTAAGCAAATTTAAAAAAAATAACGATAACTGTTAATATAACAGTTAAATTTCATAAAACCCCAAGGTAAGTATTTTAAAATTCAGAAAATGATAGTTTACAATTATTATTTAATTTTGATATTGTAATAGTATCTTTGCAGCATGTTAGAAGATAAAAACCAAGAGAAAACATCATTGTCGCAATTAGGAGAGTTTGGCTTAATTGACCATTTAACAAAGCAATTTTCATCATATCATAATGGTACTATAATAGGAATAGGAGATGATGCTGCGGTCATTGATTCTTCAGAAAAACAAACAATAGTAACTACCGATTTGTTAGTAGAAGGAGTTCATTTTGACTTGAGTTATATGCCGTTAAAACATCTGGGATATAAAGCTGTTATGGTGAATTTGTCAGATATTTATGCAATGAATGGAACAGCAGAGCAAATAACCGTATCAATTGCTGTTTCAAATAGATTCTCTTTGGAAGCTCTAGAAGAATTGTATGCAGGAATTCAATTGGCTTGTAATACTTATAAGATTGATTTAATTGGAGGAGACACCACTTCCTCAACTAAAGGAATGTTGATTTCAATAACGGCTATAGGAAAAGCGAACAAAGAAGATATTGTTTTTAGGAGCGGAGCAAAACCAACGGACTTAATTGTTGTTTCTGGTGATTTAGGAGGAGCATATTTAGGATTACAGGTTTTAGAAAGAGAAAAACAAGTTTTTATTGTAAATCCTAAAAACCAACCTAATCTAGAGAATTACACTTATATTATCGAAAGACAGTTGAAGCCAGAAGCACGTCAGGATATCCCAGTATTATTAAAAGAATTGGGAGTAAAGCCTACGTCAATGATTGATATTTCAGATGGATTATCTTCTGAGATAATGCATATTTGTAGCCAAAGTAAAACAGGGTGTAAAATTTATGAAGATAAGTTACCCTTAGATCCTCAAGTAATTTTAACATGTGAAGAATTTAATATTGATTCTACAATGGTCGCTTTAAGTGGAGGAGAAGATTATGAACTGTTGTTTACAATACCTGTAGGTGATTTTGATAAAATAAAAGGAAATCCGCATTTAAGTGTTATTGGTCATATAACGGAAGAAAATCAAGGGCTAAATTTAGTGACTAGAGCGAATCAAGAGATCGCATTGAAAGCTCAGGGTTGGAATTCGTTTGAAGAACAAGAATAGTTAAAATGAGTTAAACGTGTTTTTATGGTATGATAATTGAATGTTTGGAGAAAACGATTTAATTATTTATTATGAAAAAACTACTATTTGTTTTCTTGTTAATCTCTTCAATAGGGTTTTCACAAGGAAAGCTAAAAAAAGCGAAGGAAAGTTTATCTAACGAAAGCACTACAAGCGATGTTGAAAGCTCGGAGAATAATGCAAGTTCGAGTGATTCAAGTGCCAGTGATGATGATAACCCTTTTCTCTGTCTTGTCAGAGAAATTATGTATCATGCGACGGTTGGAATTTTTGTTGGGGGGGCAGATAGAAGAGAATTAAATCCATATCCATATTATTCGAATGGAGAGTATACCAAGGAATTTTCAGAGGAAACTAAAAGAACTAATTTTAGATTAGGAACTAATTATTTAATAAATTCTATTCGATCTCTAGAGGTAAACGCTCTTTATAAGCCGGTTCCAATTATAGGAATTGAAGCATCCTATCTTAATTTTTCTGAGAAAAGATATCAATCAAAAGAGTATTTGAATATTAGTTCAGTAGTGGTGAATTATTACCGTTTCCGAGAAGAATATTTTTCCCTTTGGTGGGGGCTGGGGGCTACGTACGTTGGTGATGAGGTAGATGCGTATGGTTTTACGTATTCATTAGGAACAGAAATTTATCCATTCAAGCCTGTAAGTCTTCATGTATCTTGGAAAGAGAGTTTTATTAATACAGGTCAAGTTGGTCTTTTTAAAACTCAAGTGAAGTACCACTTGAAGAAAACAGCTTTGTATACAGGGTACCATGACTACAGTATAGGGAGTGAACATATTAAAGGAGTTGTGTTTGGTCTAGAGTATACTTTTTAAGTGCGCTTTGCATGGTGTTTTTTGATACAAAAATTGTATATTGGTCAGAGAAAAATGAGTATTAATCAACAAAAAATCAAAAAGAATGGGAATTTTTTCATTTATTAAAAATGCCGGAGCAAAGGTTTTCGGAATTGGAAAAACATCAGAAGAAGAAGCGGCAGCAAAAGCAGCAAAATTAGTAGACGCTGTCAATGCTCTAGATTTATCTGTGACTGATTTGTCAATTGATATAGATGATGATAAAGCTACAATATCTGGAGAAGCATCCGATTTAGCAACGAAAGAAAAAGTAGTTTTAGTAGTAGGAAACACTGAGGGTATAGCATCAGTAGAAGATAGCATGACAGTGGCTGAAGTTGAAGAGATTAAAAAAGAAGATATTGCACAATTTCATACAGTGGTGAGTGGAGATACCTTAGGTAAAATAGCAAAGTCATTTTATGGAGATGCTATGAAATATCCAGTTGTTTTTGAAGCAAACAAACCGATGTTGAGCCATCCAGACAAAATTTATCCTGGGCAAGTTTTAAGAATACCACCTTTAGTAGACTAATTAAAGGGAATATATAAGATAAAAAGCACTACCTAAGTAGTGCTTTTTCTGTTTTAATTCATAATCATGTCTTAAAATATGTAACAAACGATTCAAATTAAAGTATTATTTAGAGTTACTGAGATGTTGATTTTAGCAATAAAAAGGAATATATTATTCCTAAAAAAATAAAATTAGGTTGATGAATAAAGTGCATCTTTGTACTCGGAAACTCAAAATAATGAATGATGAGCCAAAGAACATTAGCATTAATGGCAACCTCTATTGCAACACTTATTTACGGGGCTACATTTACCGTAGCAAAAGAGGTAATGCCACTGTATATTAAACCTTATGGTTTTATTTTATTAAGAGTTGGTGGAGCCACAGGGGTTTTCTGGTTATTAGGTCTGTTTCTGAAAAAAGAACCGATTGAAAAAGTTGATTATAAACGCATTTTTATCGCTGCATTTTTTGGTATTGCATTGAATATGCTTACGTTCTTTAAGGGGTTAAGTTATACTACACCTATTAGTGCTTCAGTAATGATGGTTACAACGCCAATATTGGTGTTAATATTTGCTAGTATTTTACTAAAAGAACCCTTATATCTTAGAAAAATACTTGGAGTAATTATAGGTTTAGTTGGAGCGGTTGTTCTTATCGTTTATGGCAACCAAAACGGAAGCAATGCTGAAAATATGATGTTAGGAAACTTTTTAGTATTTGTAAATGCGGCTTCTTACGCCATGTATTTGGTAATTGTAAGAGAAGTAATACAAAAGTATAATCCTATTGTATTTGTGAAATGGCTATATCTGTTTGGGTTGTTATTGGTAATCCCTTTTGGAATAACCGAACTGCTAGAGGTGAAATGGCAAGTAATGCCTTTCTCTATCTATTTAAAGGCCTGTTTTGTAGTGTTATTTGCAACGTGTGTTACTTATTTATTTAATCTATTTGCTTTATCAAAATTAAAACCAACAACGGTAAGTGTATTTATTTATCTACAACCGGTAGTTGCGTCGATTTATGCACTTTTTGTGGGAAGCGATAGTTTGAATACAGTTAAAATTCTCGCGACACTTCTTATTTTCTTAGGAGTATTTTTAGTTACGAAGCGTATAGCTGTAACAAACGAGAAATAAATGTATCTTTGCACCTCATTAAATTGAAATCATGATACATTCAATGACAGGGTATGGTAAGTCTGTGTTACAATTACCTACTAAAAAAGTTACTATTGAAGTGAAATCGCTTAACAGTAAAAATTTAGATTTAAATACACGTATTCCTTCGTATTATAAAGAAAAAGAACTCAGTGTGCGTAAGAAACTCGCAAGTAGTTTAGTCAGAGGAAAAGTGGATTTTTCAATTTTTGTTGAAATGACAGCTGACGAAACTTCTACAACCGTAAATAAAGGGGTTGTAAGAGAGTACATGGAGCAATTAAGAAACATTGTTCAAACTGGATCTAGCGACGACGTGGAGTTATTGCATATGGCTATTAAAATGCCAGATGCGTTAAAGACGGAAAGAGAAGAGTTAAATGTTGAAGAATGGAAGCAAATTGAGGTGTCAATTGATGAAGCACTTCAAGAAATAATTCAATATAGGGTAGATGAAGCCAAGTCATTGGAAGAAGATTTTAAGCAAAGAATAGAGAACATCAAACTAGCTTTAGAACAAATAGAAGATTTAGATGGCGCTAGAATTGAACATGTAAAAGAAAGATTACAAAAAGCACTTGCAGAACTAAAGGTTGAGATTGATGAAAACCGATTTGAGCAAGAATTGATTTATTATTTAGAGAAATTGGACATCAATGAAGAAAAAGTGCGTTTAGCAAATCATTTAGAGTATTTTTTACAAGAATTAGCAACTCCTAACTCTAACGGGAAAAAATTAGGGTTTATCGTTCAAGAAATAGGTAGAGAAATAAATACTACTGGTTCCAAAGCAAACTATGCTCCAATGCAAAAGATTGTCATACAAATGAAAGATGAGCTCGAAAAAATTAAAGAACAAATCTTAAACGTATTATAAATATGGCAAAAGACTTTCAAGGTAAATTATTTGTGTTTTCTGCTCCGTCAGGTTCGGGAAAAACAACCATTGTACGTCATTTACTAGCTCAAGAGCGGTTTAACTTGGAGTTTTCTATATCGGCTACTTCTCGTAGCCCAAGAAGTAACGAAAAAGATGGAGTTGATTATTATTATATGTCGTTGACAGACTTCAAGAAAAAAATAAAAAACAATGAATTTTTAGAGTGGGAAGAAGTATATAGAGATAACTTTTACGGTACACTTAAAACTGAAGTTGAACGTATTTGGGCAAAAGGAAAGCATGTGATTTTTGATATAGACGTGGTTGGAGGCTTGCGTATAAAAGAAAAATTCCCAACGCAAACTTTAGCAGTATTTGTTAAACCACCAGACATTAATGAGCTTATAAGACGCTTAAAGGATCGGGGAGAAGAAAGTGAAGATAAAATTAATATGCGTGTAGCAAAGGCCTCAGTCGAATTAGCCACAGCGCCACAGTTTGATAAAATCATAAAAAATTACGATTTACCTGTAGCGTTGCAAGATGCTGAAGATTTGATAGATGAATTTTTAGGGTCGAAAATAAGCGAAGCATAACAAATAAAAATAGCGACGATGGGTAAAAAAGTGGGGTTGTATTTTGGAACGTTTAACCCAATTCATATCGGACATCTAATTATAGCCAATCAAATGGTTGAAAATTCTGATTTAGATGAAATCTGGATGGTAGTAACGCCGCATAATCCTTTTAAGAAGAAGAACAGTTTGTTAGACAATCATCATCGCTTAGAAATGGTGTATTTAGCGACCAAAGAATATGATGCAATTAAATCTTCCGATTTTGAATTTAAATTGCCAAAACCTAATTATACGATACACACATTAGTTCAGATTTCTGAAAAATACCCAACAAATTCTTTTAGCATTATTATGGGAGAAGATAATTTAAAGGGTTTTCATAAATGGAAAAACTATGAGGAGATATTAGAAAACTACAAAGTATACATATACCCTAGAATTTCAGAAGGAATTGCAGCAACACAATTTAAGAATCACCCTAATATATATAAGGTAGAGGCACCTATAGTACAAATATCTTCTACAATGATTCGGAATGCTATCAAAGAAGGAAAAGAGGTGCGTCCGTTACTTAGTCAAAGTGTTTGGAAGTACATTGATGAAATGAATTTTTACAAAAAATAAAACTTTTTTCAAATCCTAGGGTCAAAAAGCTAATTAACTTTAAAAATTAGAAATTATGACTTTAAGTTTTGTAAAAAAGAATTTATATTACCTTTCATTTATAGGATTATTATTAGTGGCTTCTTGTGAATCAAACTCTAATGAAGAGTTGCTTACAGATGAATTGACTACAGAAGAAGCACTAAATGTTGTGTTAGTAGATGATGTCTCTGCAGATGTGAATGACGTTATAGAAGATGACTCAGTAATAGGAGAAGACGCGGGCAGAAGTATGTCTCCGCCAAGTAATCATCCTGATTGTTTAGAAAGAACAGTTGAAGAAACAACTGATGGTAAAATTGTAACCTTAGATTTTGGTGAAGGTTGTACTGGTAGAAGAGGTAAGGTTTTCGCTGGAAAAATTATTATAGAGTATGTAAGAGTAGATGACATGTATTCTAAAACAGTCTCTTTTGAGAATTTTTCTATCAATGGAAATGCCATCGAAGGCGGAATGTCAGTGAGCAAGGTCCATGAAAATGTAAATGGAAATCCAGAAAGAACACACAACGTAGATATCACCATAACGTTACAATCAGGAGAAGTGATTGTAAAAAAAGGAGAGAAAGTAAAAGAAAAAATAGAAGGAGCTGACACCCCAGAAAGAGGAGATGATGTGTTCTTAATTTCTGGATATTGGGAATCTGTAAATAAAGATGGAGTAGCTAAGAAAGCAACCATTACCACCAGTTTACGAAGAGAATATGCATGTAAGTTTATCGTTAGTGGTATTGTAGAAATAACCAAAGGGAGTAACGATTATACCTTAGATTTTGGAGATGGATCTTGCGACAATAAAGCAACCTTAACAGATGCAGATGGAAATACTAGGGAAATTAGTTTAAAAGACAGAAAAAAATAAAAATAAAAACCAAAAACCAGCATCAAGGCTGGTTTTTGGTTTTGAAGTTATGTCAGAACAATATAGATCTTCTAATATAATTTGGGTTGAATTTAAACTTTTTTGTTTTTTAGGGGTCTAAGCATAAAACCCTCTAATGTTTTAATATGAGTGAAGCTAATTTTATACATCAATTAACAAGTAAAAAACATAGAGAAAAGGCTTTCGCAAAATTGTTAGACTTGTATCAAGAACGTTTGTATTGGCATATTAGAAAAATCGTAGGAACGCATGAAAACGCAGATGATGTTTTGCAAAATACCTTTATTAGAGTATATAAGAGTTTACCCAACTTTAAACAAGACAGTTCTTTGCATACTTGGATGTATAGAATAGCCTATAATGAGTCTATTAGGTTTTTAGAAAGAGAGAAGAAAAAGAGTTTTTCTTCCTTGCAGGAAGTAAATGACCATTTTTTAAGTAGTTTAGAAGGTGATACTTTTTTTGATGGAGACGAAGCGCAGCGTAAATTACATGAGGTGTTGAGTAGTTTAACTGAAAATCAAAAAAGAATTTTTCAGATGAAGTATTATGATAATTTAAAATTTAGAGAAATTTCTGAATTGCTGAAAATTAGTGAAAACACTATCAAAACACACTACTATGCGGTTGTAAAACACATAGAGAGAAATATAACTACTATAGCCTATATAGAAAAAATTAAAGCATAGTTTGTTATGAGCATACAAAATAATAACTTTAGCCATCGAAATACACTAGATGTGAACTCAGAAAGAAAACATAAAATCGATTTAGGATTAAGCATCCCAGATGATTATTTTACCCAGTCAAAGAAGTCTATATTGTCAAAAACTGTTGATCTAGAAAAAAAGAGTAAGATTATTCATTTTTCAAAGAAAGTATACTTATGGTCGGCTGCAGCTGTTGTTGCCTTATTGCTTACTTTGGCCGTGTTTAACCCGTTTGAAGATACAACAAATGAGCTAGAGAATGACATTTTAATAGCTTCTTTAATGACAAAAGATGCTGATGTTGATGAATTGTTAGATGAGTACATAAATGATGAATTATTAACAAAGGAAGTGTTTTTAGAATAAAGTAAAACTTTTTCTAAAAAGATAGGTCTAAAGTATAAGGATGGAAAAATTTAAAATCATAGTAACTGTTTTAATTGCCCTTTTATTGGGAATATTAAATGGAATTGCTCAAACTTCAGAAAGCGATTTGAATCTTTCTGATCAACAGAAAGAATTATTAAGAACTCAAAAAGAGTTAATAAAAAAGAATAGAGAAGCTTTTAAAGAGGCACTTACTCCTGAGCAGTTAGCTATATTGAGAAATAGCTCATTAACAAAAATAGAAAGACAAAATGCATTAAAAAAGACACTTACCCCATTTCAGAAAAATATTATTAAGCAAAATAATAGTAGTGTTCAGAATGCAAAATCAAAATTTAGAGCAACCCTTACGTCTAAACAAAAACAACAATTAAAGAGAAGATTAGGCAACAAGAAGGCTAGGGTCAAAAAAAATATAAGAAAAAAAATTAGAAGAGATAAAAGAAAAAGAATGCGGAATTAATTTTTTTTCGTAAATATTTGGTTGATTTTAGTGGTTGAATATCTCAACCACTTTTTGTATTTTGAGGGCTCTTATGAAAAAAATAAGTTTATTATGTATTCTAATCTTTAGTTTGAAGAGCTTATGTGCTCAAGAAATTCTTAACAATACTATTGATAGTATTAGTGAAGAAGATCAAATTATAGATAATTTATTGAATCAAGAAACACTAAATGACTTTTTAGAATTGACAGAAGACCTTGATTTTATATACTTTTCTTTAGACTATACAAATAGAACATATTTTTCAGGAAGGGATATTGGGGTAGAACAATTTTCTGTAACGCCTCAGGTAACTTATATGCATGCAAAAGGGTATTTTGTAAGTGCTTCAGGTGTATACTATGACGAATTAACTCCTAAATGGGATTATACGTCTCTTTCTTTGGGTTATGGAAGGCGATTTGGTAGAAATAAACAGTTAAGATGGTCGGTTTATTACGATCGATATTTTTTCTCAGATACAGAAAATAATCCGTTTAAAAATGCCATCAATGCAGGGGTCGAAATAGATAACACTTCTAAAACTTTAGGAACTGAGCTTACTATAGGGTTATTGTTTGGAAGCAATAAGTCGTTTCAAATGATATCATCGAGTTATGGTGAGGTTGATTTGTTAAGAAATGCAAAACACGAACTAAAACTGCGTCCAGAATTGCGTTTTGTGATTGCTCAACAAACTGTGCAATTGGCACAAATTGTTATTTTCAGAGGTAGAGAGTTTACGTTGTATAAAGAAAATAATGATTTTGGATGGGTGAATACGCAATTAATACTACCACTGCAGTATTCTGTTTCCAATTTTGATTTTGAATTAGGGTATATTTTAAATTTACCCACTGCTTTAGAAGGAGAAACAAATCTTAAAATAACGGGCACAACTATGTTTTCGGTAGCCTATTTGTTTGATTTGTAATAGAAATATAATCTATTTTTAAGAAAAGATTTGAAATTTTTTCGTTGTATATTTGAGGCTCAAACTTATACTACGGTGGCTAAAAAAGATAAAACACGAAAGTTAAAGCAAAAGTTAACCGACAAATACAGATTGGTAATTTTAAATGAAGATACGTTTCAAGAACGATTTTCTTTAAAGTTATCTAGATTGAACGTATTTGTATTAGGCGGTTTGTTTTCAATTTTATTAATTGCTTTAACAACGCTGTTGATTGCGTTTACCTCTTTAAGAGAATATATACCAGGATATTCTTCTACTTGGTTGAAAAAACAAGCAACTCGTTTAACTTACGAAACCGATTCATTAAAGAATGAGTTAGCAATTCTAGAAAATTATTCAAAAGCAATTAGGCCTGTGTTAACAGGAGAAATTAAGCATGAACAAATTGATTCTATTATTAATGATGCAAAAGGACTTATTTTTGACGAAAGTAAATTGAAGCCCACAAAGCAAGATTCTTTATTTAGGGAACAAGTGGAAAGTAAGGATAGATATCCTCTGTCGGAAGCTGTTTTCGATAGGGTCAAAAATGTGTTCTTCTCTCCGTTAACAGGTAGCATTTCACAAGTATATAACGTTAATGATAAACATTTTGCCGTTGATGTTGTTGCGCAAATAGGAACTCCTGTTAAAGCCATTGCAGATGGTACCGTGATTTTAGCTGAATGGACAGCCGAAACTGGTTATGTACTAATGTTACAACATTCAGACCAATTTATTTCTGTATATAAACACAACGGGACTCTTTTAAAAGAACAGGGAGAAATGGTAAGGTCGGGAGAGGTGATCGCAAACGTTGGTTCAACGGGTGAGTTATCAACAGGTCCACACTTACATTTCGAACTATGGAGTGATGGGTATCCTGTCAATCCAACTAATTATTTAGATTTTCAGTAAATGAGCATTAAATCAAAATTAGCAATACCGTTTGCGAAACAAGTAAGAAAACGTGTCTATAAATGGGCTGATAATCCTCATAAAACCCAGGAGAAAGTATTTGAATACCTTGTTGCAGAAGGATGTAAAACAGCCTTTGGTAAGGATCATGATTTTATATCAATTAATAATTATGATGATTTTAAAAAGCGTGTACCTATTAATGATTATGAAGGATTGCGCACCTATGTTGATAGAATTGTAGCTGGTGAAGAAAATGTATTATGGAAAGGGAAGCCACTTTATTTTGCTAAAACCTCTGGTACCACCTCAGGAGCGAAATATATCCCTATCACCAAAGAGTCTATGCCTACGCATATAAAAGCAGCACGAAATGCGTTGTTATTTTACATTGCAGAAACCAATGACGCTAGTTTTGTAAACGGAAAAATGATCTTTCTGCAAGGTAGCCCTGTTTTAGAAGATAAGAACGGTGTGAAATTAGGACGATTGAGTGGTATCGCGGCTCACTATGTCCCTAATTATTTACTGAAAAACCGTTTGCCAAGTTGGGAAACGAATTGTATTGATGATTGGGAGACCAAGGTGAATAAAATTGTAGAAGAAACATTACCCGAAAACATGACGGTAATTAGCGGTATCCCTTCATGGGTACAAATGTATTTTGAGAAGTTAATGGATAAAACCGGTAAAACAATAGCGGAGATATTTCCCAACTTTAATTTCTTTGTATACGGAGGTGTAAACTTTGATCCATATAAGAATAAATTTGAGTCTTTAATAGGAAAGAAGATTGATTATGTAGAGTTATATCCGGCTTCTGAAGGTTTTATTGCTTACCAAGATTCACAAAAAGCCAAAGGGATGTTATTGCAACTAAACTCAGGGATTTTTTATGAATTTATTCCTTCCAATGAATTTTTTGATGAAAACCCTACTCGAATTTCTTTAAAAGAAGTACAATTAGGCGTGAATTATGTGATCATTTTAAATACTTCTGCCGGTTTGTGGGGCTATAATATTGGCGATACTGTTGAGTTTACCACTTTAGAACCATATAGAATTAAAGTAACAGGTAGAATTAAGCATTTTATATCTGCATTTGGTGAGCATGTTATAGGAAAGGAAGTTGAAAAGGCATTGAATGATGCCATAATAAATACAGAGGTTAGTATTAGTGAGTTTACAGTAGCTCCTCAAGTAAACCCTGAAAACGGACTTCCTTATCACGAGTGGTTCATAGAATTTGAAAAAGAGCCTGAAAACCTTGAAGAGATAGCTCTTAAAATTGATGCATCAATGCAATCACAAAATATTTATTATAAAGATTTAATAGAAGGAAATATACTACGTCCCTTAGTCATACGAAAAGTGCAAAGAGGAGGTTTTCATGAATATATGAAGTCTATTGGTAAATTTGGTGGTCAAAATAAAATACCTCAGTTATCAGATAATAGAAAAATTGCGGTGGTATTAGAAAAGTTATTGTCGTAATAAAATGAAAGTAATTGCAACCAATATAGGAGAATCAAGAGAGATTAACTGGAAGGGAAAAAAGATAACTACAGGGATTTTTAAATATCCTGTACAACGACCTATTTTTTTAGACTTGGAAAAGGTAAAAGAAGATGCTATTTGTAACAGAGAATATCACGGAGGGATTGACCAAGCTGTATATGCATATTCATTAAAACATTATGACTATTGGAAAGAGTTATATCCTCAAATAGACTGGGAATACGGTATGTTTGGCGAAAACTTAACTATTGACGATCTAGATGAGACCACTACACATGTTGGAGATACTTATAAAGTTGGAGAGGTAATTTTAGAAGTAACAAAACCACGTGAACCATGTATGAAATTGGGGGTGCGTTTTAATGATATGAAAATTGTAAAGCAGTTTTGGAAACAGTCTTTTTCTGGCGTTTATTTTAAAGTTCTACAAACGGGCTGCGTTGCAGTAGGAGAAGAATTAATTCAAATAAAATCTTGCCCATATAATAAAACAATTGCTGAGGTATATCATCAGAAAAGAACAAAAAAATAAGCATGCTGTAACACTGTATTTGGTCTACTGAAAGTACCCGTGTTATTGAATACTAAACTGTTGTCAAAAGAATAAGCTTACGAATAAAGTTACATCTTTGTTTATTTTCCAGTATAAAAAAACTCGCTTATTGCGACTCTTTATTTTCAAGTTCTAAAACTTTTTGAATCATTTTGTCTTGGTTTTCATTGAGCTTGTATAAGCCTTCATCGTTAAATAGGTCACGTGCGATTAAAGTTTTGAGGTTCTTTTTTAATTGCTTTTTAGTGACGAGTGTCAGGCCAGCATCTTTAAACTTATTCAAAAATTGAGTAGTTATTTTTTGATCCGTATCAAAATTCTCAATGAACTCATCGATGGTTAAGTAGGATAACTCCTTACGATTGTTATCAACATATTCAAAAGCAAATTCAGCTAGCGGACTAAATAGAAAAGTAGGCAAATAGTCTGCCGTATCCAAAGGCACAAAAACATCAGGTATGATACCACCACCACCGTAAACAATTTTGCCTTTTGGAGTTGTGAATTTCAAGCTGTCAACAATTTTAATGCTGTCTTTACTAAATAATTCACCATTATTATAACGTTCGTTTACTTCTTCTTGATAAGATGAATTTTGGGATGTTGCCGTTGTTGTTTGTTTATCGGAAACCTCTAAAGGAGAAGAATAAGGTTTTTGAATAGAGCGCCCTGTTGGTGTGTAATAACGAGCCGTAGTTAAGCGAATAGCAGAACCATCTCCTAAATCCATTTCCTGCTGAACCAAACCTTTGCCAAAAGATCTTCGACCAATAATAGTTCCTTTATCATTGTCTTGCAATGCGCCTGCTACAATCTCTGAAGCAGAAGCTGAATTTCCGTCAATCAACACGTATAGTCTTCCTTGTTCGAAATCACCTTTGGCTGAAGCGAAAGATTCATTAATGTCTCCTTTGTTATTTTTGGTGTAAACAATGAGTTTATCGTCTTCTAAAAACTCATCCACAATCTTATTGGCAATATCTATAAAACCACCACCGTTTCCTCTAAGGTCTAATACCAATGTAGTCATTCCCTTTTTCAATAAATCGTCAAGAGACATTTTAAATTCTTTATAAGTATTGCGTGCAAAGCGATTCAACTTGATAAATCCTATAGTTTTATTTAGCATGTAAGCGATGTCTACACTTTTAATATTTACTTTACCTCTAGGTATGGTAATGTCGAAAAGACTATCGTTAGTTTTTCTGTAAATTTTGAGATGGACACTTGTATTAGGTTTGCCTTTTAGCTTTTTTAAAATAGCAGTAGAGCGTAAGTTTTTACCATATAAGGTGTCATTATCTGCCAATAAAATACGATCACCTGCCTTTATACCCTCTTTAATACTAGGGCCTCCTTTAATTGTTTCCACAACGGTAATTGAATCACCAATCATCCTAAACTGAACGCCGATACCTACAAAATTACCTCGCATATTTTCCGTTACAAGTTGCATGTTTTCTTTTGGAATATACACAGAATGAGGGTCTAATTTGTCTAGCATTTCTGCAATCGCATCGTCTAGTAATTTATCAGTGTTTACATTGTCAACATAATCACTTTGTATATACTCAATTAGCTTTCTTACTTTACGCTCATGGGTTGAGACTTTTGTTGAGAGAATCGATTCTCCTTTATTGAAAAATGTTCCGATAAGGATACCGAAAACTACGGCGATTGAAAAATATATAGGTAAGTTGTTTTTATTCATCTGGTAAATGTGTCAATTCTACTCCTGCTTTTTCTAAAAATTGTACTCCAGAAGGATCTTTATAGGCATTGCTATAAACAACGCGTTTAATTCCTGCTTGGTGGATTAATTTACTACATTGTTGGCATGGTGATAGCGTTATATATAGTGTTGCTCCTCTGCACGACTGAGTGGAGGAGGCAACTTTTAATATGGCGTTGGCTTCGGCGTGTAAAACATACCATTTCGTGTCCCCTTCCTCATCTTCGCAACAATTTTCGAAACCTGAAGGAGTTCCATTGTATCCGTCAGAAATGATCATTCGATCTTTAACAATGAGAGCGCCTACTTTCTTGCGTTCACAGTGAGACAATTGGCCCCATTCTTTGGCCATTTTTAAATAAGCGAGATCGTATTTACGTTGTTTTTTATTCAAGATCTAAAAAGTTTAGATAGATAGCTAATTTAGTTAGAATTATAAACTTGTGTTGTTAATTTTTACCAAAAAACACGGTCAATCATCATTTGCAAGGCAAAGCCTATTACAATAGAAGAGGCGACGAGTATCCAATCACGACGGTTAACACCTAGTAATGACTGTAGTAAAGAACCAGTTAATAAAATTAAGAGCACTATGATTATCTGGGCAGCTTCAATGCCTAAAGCAAATTCCAACAACGGAATTAGCTTATCCTGGCTTTTACCAATCATAATTTTAAAATAATTAGAAAAACCTAACCCGTGAATTAAACCAAAAAACAGGGCAAACAATAAATTTTGATTTTCTTTTCCTACAGAGGCCTTTTTAGCCGTTAACACATTCGCTACACCAGTAATAAATATGGTGAGAGGAATTAAAAATTCAACAAGATCGGCGCGAACATTTAAAATGCCATAAGCCGAAAGTGCCAAGGTAACAGAATGGCCAATGGTAAACAAAGTGATTAGCCAAAGTACCTTTTTCCATTGTTTAAATTGGTAAACAACGGCTAATACAATTAAAAAGAGTATATGATCATAGGCTTTTATATCAAGAACATGAAATAAACCCATTTTAAAATAAAATATAAAATCGTTCATTAAATTTTAATTTGTCTATTAATTTGCTGGTCTAAAGAAATAAAAGTTTCTGTTCTTGAAACTCCTTTAATAGTTTGGATATCTTTGTTGAGT
The DNA here is from genome assembly GCF_057220795.1 of Tenacibaculum profundicola. Classification (NCBI taxonomy): domain Bacteria; kingdom Pseudomonadati; phylum Bacteroidota; class Flavobacteriia; order Flavobacteriales; family Flavobacteriaceae; genus Tenacibaculum; species Tenacibaculum profundicola. The sequence goes on from NZ_CM170137.1 coordinate 3,195,975, forward strand.
AAATGCATTAAATCTTCATTGTTTTTACACATTATTTTTATAAAAACGGCGTAATTTCCGGTTGTATAATGACTTTCTACAATTTCAGGTATTTCTTTTAAGCGCTTTATCGCTGATGAATATAAGCTAGAAGAATCTAAAAAAACGCCCACAAAAGCCATGGTTGTGTATCCTAAGGCCTTTGGATTTAAAATCATTTTATACCCGTTAATTAAATCAGATTCCTCTAGCTTTCTTAATCTTTGGTGAATAGCAGCTCCAGAAATACCAACCTCACGAGCGATGCTCAATACCGGAGTACGAGCATCTTGAACCAGTCGTTTGATAATGATTTTATCGATACCGTCAATTTTTGATTTTTTCGTCATGTTACAAAAATAATGAAACTATGTTAGATTTTTATTTTTTGAATTAATTAGTAGTATAAAGTTAGAATTTTTAGAAGTGATGCGTTTATTGGCCATGAATAAAAAAATCACTCCTTAGAGTGATTTTTTATGGATCTATTGACGAGTAATTTTTCAATACAAATTAACAAAAATCTGCGTAAGCGGCTGCCAAATTTTGAGCGATGGCTTGTGCAGATCGACCTTCAATATGATGGCGTTCTAGCATATGTACTAACTGCCCATCTTTAAATAGCGCAATGGCCGGAGATGACGGAGGGAATGGAATCATATGTTCCCTTGCTTTTGCCGTCGATTCTTTTTCTACACCTGCGAAAACCGTAGTTAAATGAGTTGGTGTTTTGTCTGCTCCTAATGAAGCGATAGCACCAGGTCTAGCAGTCCCAGCTGCACAACCACAAACAGAATTAACCATTACTAAAGTAGTTCCTTCTTTTGTTAGGGCATTGTCTACATCGTTAGCCGTATATAGGGCTTCAAAACCAGCGTTGATCAATTCATCGCGCATTGGTTTTACTAATTCTTCTGGATACATAAATAAAAATTTTGGACAAAGATACCTCTTTTAAATAATAAGGACAAACCTTCAAAAATACAAAAGAAAGGTATTTAAGAAATAAGCATAGGTAAGGAGGTTAAGTGTATTTTGTTTCGGCATCCAAAAAAATATATTTTTATAATGGCTCATAATCAAAATTTGAAAAGGAGTATTTATCTTTGATTAAAAATAAATAATATGGGGAAATTTGCAAAATGGTTAGGAGCAGGTACAGGATTTACGATGGGAGGTCCTATTGGGGCCATCATTGGGTTTGTAGTAGGGAGCTTTATTGACGGGCTTTCCATTGATGATTTGTCAAAGGAACAAGAAGAATTCAACAGAAGAAAAACACAAGAAGGGCAATATTTTCAATCAGGAGATTTTGAAATTAGTTTACTGACCTTAGCTTCCATCGTTATAAAATCGGATGGACGTATTGATAAAAGAGAGCTAGATTTTGTTAGGCAGTATTTTGTGAATCTTTATGGTAAAACAAGGGCTAATCACGCATTCAAACTTTTTAAAGGGATTGTAAAAAGCGAAGTGTCCACGAGAGAAGTATGTGTACAAATAAGAAACTATATGCCACATCCATCTCGTTTGCAATTAGTGCATTTTTTGTTTGGGATTGCTAAAGCAGATGGTAATATTGAAACTACAGAAGAGGAGATAATACAAAAAATAGCCTCTTATCTTTATGTTAATGAGCGAGATTACCAGTCAATAAGGGCTATGTTTTTTAATGAGGCTGAAAGTTCTTACAAAATTCTAGAAATCCCTAAAAATGCATCGGATGAAGAGGTGAAAAAAGCATATAGAAAAATGGTTAAAAAGTATCATCCAGATAAACTTTTAGGACTCGGCAAAGAGCATCTTACCGTTGCAAAACAAAAATTCCAAAAGGTTACACAAGCATATGAGGCAATAAAAAAAGAAAGAGGGCTTTAATTTTTCAGATTCATAGAAGATGTTTTATTTTTTTTTTATATATTAGTGGCAATAAAATTAGGTGAAAGGAATTTTATAAATTGTTTGTGATAAAAGTAAGTTCAATATGTTTTCCCGTAAATGGTGTAAGCGTATTGAATATCAGGTTATTCTTAACCTATTGAATTTGTGGTTTTTACAGCCAGAGTAAATTTGAATATGTTACTCTGTCTAAGTTAAAATAAAGAATATATAGTTTGTTACGTAACTTTTTTTTAAAATAGAAAGAAGTTCCATACTGCTAAACGAATTACTACAAGTATTAATGCTACTCAAACTTAGAAGCAACTGTATCGTGATAAACTTATATGATTAAAGTTGATTTAATACAAGAGGAAACTCTTTAAATTATTGAGTAGTGTAAATTATAATACAATTAGATTTTTTGATCTTAAAGTTGACTGACTGTAAGGTTTGATGTCTAGAGGGGGAAACACTTTTTTTAATAGCTTAATATTCAACTGAGTTGAACATGACAGGATTAGTTGTCGTGTTGGTCTTTAGGATGTTATGTCTCGAAATATAGCTAAAACTTCCGTTTACATACAATTATAATTAGAGATTGAAAATTTCTAGTAGGTATGAAGATGGGCTAGTTTATAGTTACCTCCCTCTGCAAACTTATTGTCAAGCTATTTTGAATAAATAGAAATAGAGAAATGATAATTACAGCTTTTTACAATTTAGAAAAAGGATGGAAGTTGTTTGTGTTAACATGAAAATTAAATAAAAATGATTTAAGAACAATCAAAACAGAAAAAGCCAACGACTAGATACAACTAACCAAGGTCTGGAAGTATAATATTTTGAATACTACTTAATAGAGAAAAGAAGAAAGAAGTTCTTTTAGTTCAATGAGTTAATGATTTGGTCTGAAAGATATTTGTTAAATTTTAACAATCATATTATGATTAAAAAAAGTTCCTATAAGTTAAGTAGTGTTTTTGCAGTTATATTAATATTATTTCTGTGTTTTTCGTCTAAAACAGCACAGTCCCAATATACAGACATAGTGGTGCTTGCTAATAGTGGTCCGGATACAAACGGTAGAAAAATTTTTCCAGCTAAATCAAACTCTAATCCTAATATTATAGCGGTAAGATCGACTATACTTCGTGGTAGTGGTGATTTTATTCATATTCAAGGCAATTTGTATTTTGAACATAGTGACACCAATGATGTAGAGTTTCAATTGGAGTTTATAGAACTTGTTAATGGTGAACCGACTCCAGTATTCGGGAACTATTCGTTTGTAGTAGATGATATAGATAGCGAGGAAGAAATTTTTATTTCTTGTTCAGATAGGGTTGTGTTCGTGAGGGCAGAGCAAAATGTGAAGCTTTTAGAAGTAAATGGTGGGATTCTAGCAGATGGCGAAAATAATATCATAGACAATCGTGCACAGTTTTCATTTTTAAATGTCGCGAGTATTCGTGGAGTAATGAGGGCGTCCTCCGAAACATTAGTAAAGCAATTTGATTTGGATTTAAGGGATTACGAATTGTTTAACGATAATGGAACTTCCTTACGCGTCCTCTTGTGTAGTAACTCAGATATTGATAATGATGGCCTTATTAACTCTGAAGACAAAGATGACGATAATGATGGAATTCTTGATATTTATGAGGTAATTGGCCGTGATCCTGATGGAGATGAAGACGGTGATTTAATTCCAAATTACCTTGATATTGTTGATAATGGTAATGGTGGTGATGGTTCAAATACAGACTATGTAGATAATGATAATAATGGTATAGTAGATGTTTTTGATACTGATAACGATGGCGTTCCTAATCATTTTGATGTAGATAGTGACAATGATGGTTGCCCTGATTCAATAGAAGCAGATGAAAACGTTACCTCAGACCAGTTAGATAGTGTGGGAGCCATTGACGTTTATAACCAAGGTGGGGTTGATACTAATGGAGTCCCTATTCTTGTCAATAATGATGGAGATGTTGGTCAAAACACACTGGATAAAACCTTAGAAGCTACACGGATAACAGTAGATGCAACGACATTAGTGGATCAAATATTAGATCTAGGAAATCCAACGGTGTTTGAAATTACTACTGCAACAGCAATAACGACAACTGAGTTTTCTGCGTCTACTTTAGCATCAGAGGCTGATTATGACCATGCTTCGGCTATTGACCTGTCGGAAGATATTGTATATCAATGGCAAGAAAATGGAGTCGATTTGTCTGATACAGGCGTATATTCAGGAACTGATACGTCACAATTACAGATAAGTGATGTTACTGACTTGTCAGGAAATGAATATACTTTAGTTGTTACACATCCAGAGAATGCATGTACGGATATTCAAAATAGTGCAAGGTTAACGGTAAGAGACCCATGTACATGGGGGGCTATAACAGGCTCGCCAACAGCTAATGATCCTGATGGAGATGGCATTAATAATGTATGTGATTTAGATGATGATAATGATGGTATTTTAGATTGCGTTGAAGTGAATATTAATTCTGCTACCGAGGTTGATGATTTATTTGTTTTAGGGGGCGATGCTGTTAAATTACAGGCTAATGAAGTACGATTGACTCTGGATAGCGATCGGCAGATTGGACGAGCGATGTCAAAAGACAAAATAGCTTTCGATAAAGATTTCACGATTAGATTTGAGGCATATCTCGGAGAAAGTGATGGAGCAGATGGTATTGCCATTATATTCCATAATGACCAACGTGGTTCATCAGTTGAAGGAGCTGATGGAGCAGGTATGGGTGCTCAGCATATAAAAAGTGGAATTGTTTTAGAAATAGATACGTATGATAATAGTGTCTATGAAGGGTTTTTCGAGGATATAGAAGATGATCATGGGACGATTTGGCCATCTGAAAATACTCCAAAACTTACGAAAATATTATCCAAAGCTATTTCTCTTGGTGAGTTAGAAGATGGTGAATGGCACCCAGTAGAGATAACATGGGACAGCTCCACGAATACAATAGAATATACAGTAAGTGGAATGGTAGCGGGAAGCTATACAGGAGACATCGTTACTGATTACTTTCGAGGAGAGAGCTTAGTGCACTTTGGTTTTACAGCTTCAACAGGAGGGGTAAATAATGAACAAAAAATTAGATTTACTAATTACTGTAATGATCTGCCACTTGAAGCAGATACGGATAACGATGGGATTTCAGATCATTTAGATGTGGATAGTGATAATGATGGTTGCTATGATGCTATAGAAGGGGCTGGAAATGTTACTTCATCACATTTAGATGCCAATGGAAGAATTGATTATGCAAGTAATGGTGGAGTAGATGCAAATGGAGTTCCTAATCTGGTAAATTCAGGAGGAGCTGCGGATATCGATGCAAATCAGGGGCAACTAACATTGATGGTGGTAAGGGAGGCTACTGTTATACAGATAGATAGTCAGCCGAGTAACACAACTATATGTTTAGGTGATAATGTTACTTTTACCATGTCGGGTTCTTCATTAAGTACAGCCAGTTTTACCGGAATGGCGCCAACAACCAATCCAGATTATAGCGGAAGCATGTCAAGTACCGACGACTTACAATACTTATGGCAAGAACAAGTGGCAGGCGTAGAGATGTGGAATAATCTAAGTGATGGGGGAGTTTATAGTAATACAGGTACCGCTTCTTTAACACTGACGAATCCACCATTAAGTGCATCTGCCAATAAATATAGACTAGTATTAACCAGCTCAAAGAACGTATGTGAAAGTGTTACAAGTAGTGAGGCTATTTTAACAATAACACCTCACAATACAGCAAGTGTAGCGTCTAGCACACCCACCTTATGTATCAATACGGTATTAACAGATATTACCCATATGACGAGCGGAGCAACGGGTATTGGTTCGGCAACAGGTTTACCCTCTGGAGTAACAGCTTCATGGAATGCAGATACGATTACGATAGAAGGAACGCCAACATCAAGTGGAATGTTTAATTATAGTATTCCGCTAACAGGAGGTTGTGGAAATGTAAGTGCTACAGGAACTATTACAGTCACGCCAGATAATACAGCAAGTGTAGCGTCTAGCACCCCCACTTTATGTATCAATACAAAGTTAACAGATATAACCCATACAACAAGCGGAGCGACGGGTATTGGTTCAGCAACGGGCTTACCCTCTGGAGTAACAGCTTCATGGAATGCAGATACGATTACGATAGAAGGAACACCAACATCAAGCGGAACGTTTAATTATAGTATTCCGCTAACAGGTGGTTGCGGAAATGTAAGCACTACAGGAATTATTACAGTCACGCCAGATAATACAGCAAGTGTAGCGTCTAGCACCCCGACTTTATGTATCAATACGGTTTTAACAGATATTACCCATACAACAAGCGGAGCGACGGGTATTGGTTCAGCAACGGGCTTACCCTCTGGAGTAACAGCTTCATGGAATGCAGATACGATTACGATAGAAGGAACACCAACATCAAGTGGAACGTTTAATTATAGTATTCCGCTAACAGGAGGTTGTGGAAATATAAGTGCTACAGGAACTATTACAGTTACGCCAGATAATACAGCAAGTGTAGCGTCTAGCATCCCGACTTTATGTATCAATACGGTTTTAACAGATATTACCCATACAACCAGTGGTGCAACGGGTATTGGTTCAGCGACAGGCTTACCCTCTGGAGTAACAGCTTCATGGGATTCAGATACGATTAGGATAGAAGGAACACCAACATCAAGTGGAACGTTTAATTATAGTATTCCGCTAACAGGAGGTTGTGGAAATATAAGTGCTACAGGAACTATTACAGTTACCCCAGATAATACAGCAAGTGTAGCGTCTAGCACACCCACTTTATGTATCAATACGGTTTTAACAGATATAACCCATACAACAAGCGGAGCGACGGGTATTGGTTCAGCAACGGGCTTACCCTCTGGAGTAACAGCTTCGTGGAATGGAGATACGATTACGATAGAAGGAACACCAACATCAAGCGGAACGTTTAATTATAGTATTCCGCTAACAGGAGGTTGTGGAAATATAAGTGCTACAGGAACTATTACAGTTACCCCAGATAATACAGCAAGTGTTGCGTCTAGCACGCCGACTTTATGTGTCAATACGGTTTTAACAGATATTACCCATATGACGAGCGGAGCAACGGGTATTGGTTCAGCGACAGGCTTACCCTCTGGAGTAATAGCTTCATGGGATTCAGATACGATTAGGATAGAAGGAACACCAACAACAAGTGGAACGTTTAATTATAGTATTCCGCTAACAGGAGGTTGTGGAAATATAAGTGCTACAGGAACTATTACAGTCATTCCAGATAATACAGCAAGTGTTGCTTCAAGCACGCCGACTTTATGTATCAATACGGTTTTAACAGATATTACCCATATGACGAGCGGAGCAACAGGTATTGGTTCAGCGACAGGCTTACCCTCTGGAGTAACAGCTTCGTGGAATGGAGATACGATTACAATAGAAGGAACACCAACATCAAGCGGAACGTTTAACTATAGTATTCCGCTAACAGGAGGTTGTGGAAATATAAGTGCTACAGGAACTATTGCAGTTACCCCAGATAATACAGCAAGTGTTGCGTCTAGCACCCCGACTTTATGTGTCAATACGGTTTTAACAGATATTACCCATATGACGAGCGGAGCAACGGGTATTGGTTCAGCGACAGGCTTACCCTCTGGAGTAATAGCTTCATGGGATTCAGATACGATTAGGATAGAAGGAACACCAACAACAAGTGGAACGTTTAATTATAGTATTCCGCTAACAGGAGGTTGTGGAAATATAAGTGCTACAGGAACTATTACAGTTACCCCAGATAATACAGCAAGTGTAGCGTCTAGCACCCCGACTTTATGTATCAATACGGTTTTAACAGATATTACCCATACAACAAGCGGAGCTACGGGTATTGGTTCAGCAATAGGCTTACCCTCTGGAGTAACAGCTTCATGGGATTCAGATACGATTAGGATAGAAGGAACACCAACATCAAGCGGAATGTTTAATTATAGTATTCCGCTAACAGGTGGTTGCGGTAATGTAAGCACTACAGGAACTATTACAGTCACGCCAGATAATACAGCAAGTGTTGCGTCTAGCACGCCGACTTTATGTATCAATACGGTTTTAACAGATATTACCCATACAACAAGTGGAGCTACGGGTATTGGTTCAGCAACGGGCTTACCCTCTGGAGTAACAGCTTCATGGAATGCAGATACGATTACGATAGAAGGAACACCAACATCAAGCGGAACGTTTAATTATAGTGTTCCGCTAACAGGAGGTTGTGGAAATGTAAGTGCTACAGGAACTATTACAGTCATTCCAGATAATACAGCAAGTGTTGCTTCAAGCACGCCGACTTTATGTATCAATACGGTTTTAACAGATATTACCCATATGACGAGCGGAGCAACAGGTATTGGTTCAGTAACAGGCTTACCCTCTGGAGTAACAGCTTCATGGAATGCAGATACGATTACGATAGAAGGAACGCCAACATCAAGCGGAATGTTTAATTATAGTATTCCGCTAACAGGTGGTTGCGGTAATGTAAGCACTACAGGAACTATTACAGTCACGCCAGATAATACAGCAAGTGTTGCGTCTAGCACGCCGACTTTATGTATCAATACGGTTTTAACAGATATTACCCATACAACAAGTGGAGCGACGGGTATTGGTTCAGCAACGGGCTTACCCTCTGGAGTAACAGCTTCATGGAATGCAGATACGATTACGATAGAAGGAACACCAACATCAAGCGGAACGTTTAATTATAGTGTTCCGCTAACAGGAGGTTGTGGAAATGTAAGTGCTACAGGAACTATTACAGTCATTCCAGATAATACAGCAAGTGTTGCTTCAAGCACGCCGACTTTATGTATCAATACGGTTTTAACAGATATTACCCATATGACGAGCGGAGCAACAGGTATTGGTTCAGTAACAGGCTTACCCTCTGGAGTAACAGCTTCGTGGAATGCAGATACGATTACGATAGAAGGAACGCCAACATCAAGTGGAATGTTTAATTATAGTATTCCGCTAACAGGAGGTTGTGGAAATGTAAGCGCCACAGGAACTATTACAGTCACGCCAGATAATACAGCAAGTGTAGCGTCTAGCACACCCACCTTATGTATCAATACGGTATTAACAGATATTACCCATATGACGAGCGGAGCAACGGGTATTGGTTCAGCAACAGGCTTACCCTCTGGAGTAACAGCTTCATGGAATGCAGATACGATTACGATAGAAGGAACGCCAACATCAAGTGGAACGTTTAATTATAGTATTCCGCTAACAGGAGGTTGTGGAAATATAAGTGCTACAGGAACTATTACAGTTACCCCAGATAATACAGCAAGTGTAGCGTCTAGCACCCCGACTTTATGTATCAATACGGTTTTAACAGATATTACCCACACAACAAGTGGGGCAACAGGTATTGGTTCAGCAACAGGCTTACCCTCTGGAGTAACAGCTTCATGGAATGGAGATACGATTACGATAGGAGGAACACCAACATCAAGCGGAATGTTTAATTATAGTATTCCGCTAACAGGAGGTTGCGGAAATGTAAGCGCCACAGGAACAATAACGATCAATCCGAGCCTATTAGCAACCACAAATGATATAGTAGTTTGTTCAGGAACTACCAGTTCAGCTATTAATTTGGTTGTAACATCGGGAATCCCAACAGAGTATACGATAGATTATGACGAGATGTCTGAGTTAGCGGGGTTTATAGACATAACAACAACAGCAAGTTTAACAGGAGCTACTTATGCAATTCCATCAGGAGCTCTGCCAGGAACCTATAATGGTGTTTTAACATATATGAATGGAAATGGTTGTTTAGATACCGATGATTTTACTATTGTCGTTCAAGAATGCTCGGACTTAGGCTTGTCAAAAACTGTTAGCGATAGCACTCCTAACGTAGGAGATATAGTCACTTTTGAGATAGCATTGTCTAACGGAGGGTTGGATACAGCAACAGGGGTAAATATAGAAGATATTTTACCAGTAGGTTATGGCTCAATTACAAACATTAGCAATGGAGGAAGTTTAACAGGAAACACGATTACTTGGAGTAGTTTGTCCGTTAGCACTACAGGTATGATGTTAAGTTATAATGCTACGGTAAATGCTCCGACGGGTGCTGTCGATGAATATAAGAATATAGCTCAGGTTACGGCAAGTGATCAATACGATCCTGATAGTGCTGTAGATAATGACGATGGAGATCAGAGTGAAGATGATGAAGGTAGTGCTACGACAGTGCCTCAGGTTGTGGATTTGAGTTTGTCAAAAGCTGCTAGCGATAGCACGCCTAACGTAGGAGATATAGTCACTTTTGAGATAGCATTGTCTAACGCAGGGTTGGATACAGCAACAGGGGTGAATATAGAAGATGTTTTACCGGTAGGTTATGGCTCAATAACAAACATTAGCAATGGGGGGAGTTTAACAGGGAACACGATTACGTGGAGTGGATTATCCGTTAGTACTACAGGTCTGACCTTAAGTTATAATGCCATAATTAATGCTCCCACTGGAGGAAAAGATGAATATAAGAATATAGCGCAGGTTACAGCGAGTGATTCATACGATCCAGATAGTAATGTTAATAATGATGATGGAGATCAGGATGAAGATGATGAAGATAGTGCTACGATAGTGCCTGAAGTTGCAGATTTGAGTTTGTCAAAAGCTGTTAGTAATAGCACACCGAATGTTGGAGATATAGTTACTTTTGAGATAGTATTGTCTAACACAGGAGAGGATACGGCGACAGGGGTAAATATAGAAGATGTTTTACCGGTAGGTTATGGCTCAATAACAAACATTAGCAATGGAGGAAGTTTAACAGGAAACACGATTAGTTGGAGTGGTTTATCTGTTAGTACTGCGGGTCTGACGTTAAGTTATGATGCCACCGTGAATGCTCCGACGGGTGCTGTAGATGAATATAAGAATATAGCTCAGGTTACAGCAAGTGATCAATACGATCCTGATAGTGCTGTAGATAATGACGATGGAGACCAGAGTGAAGATGATGAAGGTAGTGCTACGATAGTGATTCAAAGTGCAGACTTGAGTTTGTCAAAAACTGTTGGCAATAGCACGCCTAACGTAGGAGATATAGTCACTTTTGAGATAGCATTGTCTAATGCAGGAGTGGTTACAGCAACAGGGGTAAATATAGAAGATATCGTACCGTCAGGTTATAGTACAATAACAAATATTAGCAATGGGGGGAGTTTAACAGGAAACACGATTACTTGGAGTGGTTTGTCTGTTAGTACTACAGGTATAATGTTAAGTTATAATGCCACTGTGAATGCTCCGACGGGTGCTGTAGATGAATATAAAAATATAGCTCAGGTAACAGGAAGTGATCAATACGATCCTGACAGTGCTGTAGATAATGACGATGGAGACCAGAATGAAGATGATGAAGATAGTGCTACGACAGTGCCTCAAGTTGCAGATTTGAGTTTGTCAAAAACTGTTAGCGATAGCACGGCTAACGTAGGAGATATAGTCACTTTTGAGATAGCATTGTCTAACGGAGGGTTGGATACAGCAACAGGGGTAAATATAGAAGATGTTTTACCAGTAGGTTATGGCTCAATAACAAACATTAGCAATGGAGGAAGTTTAACAGGAAACACGATTACTTGGAGTAGTTTGTCCGTAAGTACGGATGGTCTGACGTTAAGTTATGAGGCCACGGTCAATTCTCCTACAGGAGAGGAAGGTGAATATAAGAATATAGCTCAGGTAACAGGAAGTGATCAATACGACCCAGATAGTAATGTTAATAATGATGATGGAGACCAGAGTGAAGATGATGAAGATAGTGCTACAATAATAATGCAGCCGGTTAATCTGTCGTTAACAAAAGAAGTAAATAACAACGAACCATCGGTAAATTCAACGGTAGTTTTTACAATCACATTAACAAACTGGGGCCCAGGTGTTGCCACGAATGTTGAAATAAGTGAGAATTTACCATCTGGCTATGAATTTGTTTCTTACGAAGCGGATGCAGGTACATATGATAATTTTTCTGGAATTTGGGAAATACCCAGTTTAGTTTCAGGTGTTACAATAGAGCTAAATATTACAGTCTTAGTGCAATCATCTGGTGATTATGAGAATATCGTTTCTTTAGCTAGTCTAGATCAACTTGATATTGATGCTTCAGATGATGTAGCGAGTGCTAGTGTAGTTCCGATGTGTATAACTATTTATAATGAATTTACACCTAATGATGATGGTGATAATGACACTTTTGTAATCTCTTGTATAGAAAATGATCAGTATAAGAATAATAGACTAGAGATATATAATCGTTGGGGTAATTTGGTTTACAGTAAAGATGGCTACGATAATACATGGAAAGGAATGTCTAACGGTCGTTTTAATATTCAAGTAGATAAACAATTACCCTCAGGAACTTATTATTACGCGTTAGACTTAGGAGATGGCAGTGAGCCAAGAGCAGGTTGGGTATATATCAATAGGGATTAATAGAAAAATTTTTAAGAAATGAATAAGATATTACTATCTATAATAGTGCTAAGCACGGCAATCATAAGTGGCGAGCTATATTCACAACAAGATCCGCATTATACTCAATATATGTTTAATACGATGAGTGTGAATCCGGCGTATGTAGGATCAAAGGGTCATAGTGTTATTAATTTATTAGCCCGTACACAATGGGTAGGAGTAGATGGAGCTCCCGACACCCAAACTTTAAGTTATGATACCCCCATAGGCTATAGCGGAGTGGGGTTAGGAATTAATCTAGTGAAGGATGAGATAGGGCCTTCTACAGAAACCTATTTGGATGCCAATGCATCCTATACTGTACGAACAAGTGAGGAAGGTAACCTAGCTTTTGGAATGAAACTAGGAGGTCGGTTTTTCAATGTAGATTGGAGTAAAGGTATTTACAGAGATAAGGCAGATAAACAATTATCCCGGCCAATTAACAAGTTCCTACCTACTATAGGAGCAGGGGTTTATTATTACAAGTCGAATTGGTATTTAGGTCTGGCAGTTCCTAATGTTTTAAGAACAGAACATTATGATGATTCGAGTAATGGCGGAAGTGTGGCTACAGAACGGATGCACTATTTTTTAATAGCAGGGTATGTGTTTGATCTGAACGACGATATCAAGTTTAAACCAGCGGTACTGACCAAGATTGTAAGTGGAGCACCCTTATCGTTGGATGTTTCGGTAAATTTTTTATTTCATGAGAAGTTTCGAGCGGGGCTAGCATGGAGATGGGATGATTCAATAAGTGGATTAGTAGGTTTTCAAGTGAATAGATCACTTCAAATTGGTTATGCGTATGATTTGACAACGTCAAATTATAGTAATTATAACTCAGGAACGCACGAATTGATGTTGCGATATGAGATATTTAGAGAACAGACGATGAAATCACCTAGATTTTTTTAAAAGTATAAAAGCTAAGATATATGAAGAGAGTAATATTAATAGTACTATTATTATTTACTGTAATAGGTTACGGACAGCGCAAGTATGCGGCAGATCGCTATTTTAAGGAATATGCTTATAAGAAGTCGGCAGAGTTGTATCAACAGCTTTATGATAAGGGAGATAGTTCCTATTTAGTTTTGAGTAGATTGGCAGATTCATATTATCATACAATATCCTTTCAAAAAGCAGAAAAATATTATAGGGAATTGATGAAACAACATGAGGGAGTTGCTTCTGCCGAACATCTATTTAGGTATGCACAGGTTTTAAAGAGTAATGGAAAAATAAAAGAATCAGATGATTGGATGCTAAGGCTAAAGACGGTAAAAGGTGATGATAGTCGTGTTGCAGACTTGGAGAATAACAAGGATTATTTTGTGTCTTATACTAATAGACCAAAAACCTATATTCATATCCATAACTTATCGATTAATACACAATATTCAGATTTTGGAGGCTTTTTGCATGACGGATATTTTTATTTTTGGTCAACACGTCCCGACGCAGAAAACAGGAAGTTGTATCAATGGAACAATCAGCCGTATTTGAATATTTATAAATCAAAACAGCAGACTTTAGAAGAGAACAGGGTGTTAGATGTAGATGCGGCAGAAAAAATTATATCGTTGAGCAGCAAGTATCATGAATCTAATGTGGTTATTACTAAAGATGGCAATACGGTATATTTTACTAGAGATAATTACAACCATGATAAAGAGAAATTAGTAGGAGATACAAAGAACGTGTCTAACTTAAAGATGTATAAGGCAAAAAAAATGCATAACAATAGTTGGGACAATGTAGAAGAGTTGCCTTTTAATGATGATGAGTATTCTACCGGGCATCCAGCCTTAAGTCCCGATGAGAAGACATTGTATTTCGTATCGGACAGACCTGGAGGGTATGGAGGCACAGATTTGTACAAGGTTTCAGTTTTACCAGATGGCAGTTATGGTGAACCAGAGAATTTGGGTAATACCATCAATACAGAAGGAAGAGAAATGTTTCCTTTTATAGGGGCTGATAACCGACTGTATTTTTCTTCAGACGGTCATCTAGGATTAGGTGCGTTGGATGTATTCGAGACCAAATTAGAAGGCACTGGATTTACAGAGCCGCATAATCTAGGCTCTCCAGTAAATGGGCCCTTAGATGATTTCGGATTTGTGATTAATGAAGAACGAACAACGGGTTATTTTTCATCAAATCGTGAAGGAGGCGTAGGTGATGATGACATTTATAGTTTTAGAGTTTATAATTGTAAGGAAACCATTAAAGGAGTGATTTCAGATTCAAGAACAGGGTTACCGATAAACAAGGTGACTGTACGTTTGTTAAATGACAACGATGAACCTGTATCAGAACAGATAACCAAAACCGATGGGACTTATAGTTTTGATGCGTTAGATTGTGAGAAAAAATTTGTACTAGTAGTTTCGAAGGATGATTATAAGGGAGTTCATATAAAACAAGTGACATTAGACGTAAACAAGAAAACCCTGAAGACAGATATCATTTTACAATCATTGATAGAAGAAGACCAGATTGTGATCAATCCTATTTATTTTGATTTTGATTTGTACACCATTCGAGAAGATGCGGAATATGAATTGGAACATATCGTGACTGTGATGCAAAACCATCCTGATATGGTCATCAAAATAGAATCTCATACCGATAGCAGAGGGTTAAAAGAATATAATAGGCTTTTATCAGATAGGCGAGCCAAGGCCACACGTGATTATCTAGTGATGCGAGGAATAGCTCCAGAAAGAATAGCAAGTGCCATAGGGTATGGAGAAGATAACCTGCTTAATGATTGTGGAGATGATAATCAACGAAAGTGCACAGAAAAAGAGCATCAACAAAACAGACGATCGTATTTTTATATAGTAAGCGGTGGATAAAATGTAAAAACAGATAACCGTTAAAGAAATAGGTGGAAGAAGAAAATAGTTGACTGTCATGAATAAATTATTTTCTTCTTTTATAAAGACACGATGCGATGTTTTCAAACCAGAATTGTACAATAGGTTTTTGTTCTGAGAGAGGTAAGCGTAATAGAAGTAAGTGCTTTCTCAATTTTAGTATGCACTGGTATGGTTACATTTAAAAGTAGAACGAAGTGGTTGATTTTACAGTGATTTCATCTTGTAATAGATTTTCTATTGCATAATTCGGGTTGCAGGTTTGCTATGAGTGCTAAGACAGAAAACCGGATTTATCTTTAGGTTATTTCCAAAATATAGGAATCACAAATCTCTAGTTTGGCAAGGCTATAGAACACTAAGATTTTACAGATAAATATTTTGTATACAGGTATTAAATTATTTTAAGTTAGTTTTATAACGCAAAAATAGCTACAAAAGAAATAATAGATATGCGAAATATTTATTTGTAAAATGTATTACTAGTATTTGACTCCATTTATCATTTGAAATCACCATTGTAAAACCCGCTTTTTACCTCTTCAATATATTAGAAAAAGAAACGATATACCTAGGCTAGGCTTGGTTTTGTGAAATTCGTAAAAAGAAAAAGTAATTATTTATGTTTTCAATAATTTTAAATCATAAATAAAGATGATACTTTTTGATGTTGTTTAGGGTAAAAAGGAATAATAGACTAAAAAACATCGGATTTTATAAAAAAAATTTTGCTTCTAGGTATTAATCTCATATATTTGCATAGAATATTTTTTAATAGTTTGGTTAGGAACTATTTTAGGAATTTAAAATGTTGATTTAGGATTCAAGATAATTTATTGTCTTGGAGATCAAGTTAATATGTGTGTAATTTATAAAACCCCAAACCAAACGCTAAAAAGATATATGAGACCTGATTACATATTTTAATTGAAACTATATTCAAAAATATTTATTTTGAATATGTTCAAGTTAAAATAACTTCTGATAAGTAAGCCTCCCCCTCTTATATTATTATTGCTGTTTTATTTCCTATGGTTTAATCAAATAGGAGTTCCATCATGTGTTGTTAATTTTTGGTTTATGTAAAAAAGACATTGAATTTGTTTTTTTTTATTACTTGGTAGTGTTTAGTTATTCTAAACACGTTGGTTTTGTTATGATTACTATAGAATTGTAAGCATAAAATTAAGTAATATTAAGGACTAAACCATGAGTAAAAACTACCCTACAAGCAATAACTCAATTCCTATATTGAGTTTGTTATCTATTGATCTACAATTATATAAATCAATAGAGTTATGATGAAGTTTAATTTTCTGTCAGGAAAGTATATTCGTTTATCAAAACTTATGCTCTCCTTCGTTTTGCTCTTTTTTTTGAGTGAATTTGTAACTGCGCAAACAATCCCGTCAAGTGCTGGTTCGGCTAATTGTCATACCTGTGCGCCAAACGCAGGATGGACGGTCAATTTAGGAACACCAGACGTGTCAAATAGCACGACGGCAGCCATTTCAGGTACTTTTAATGGAGGTAATCCATGGACTAATGGACCTTTGCCCTTACCTCCTAACGGTCATACTCATTGGATATCTCTTAGAGATTTAGGTCCTTCCAATACGGAAGAAATTGTGGGTACAACAATGACTGGTCTGATTATAGGTGAATTGTATGAAATACAGGTGTTTAGTTTAACTTCGGTATCTGTTTATTCACCAGTTTATAACGATGCTTTTCGCTTTAGAGTTGGAGCCTTGCCTATAGTGGAAGTTTCACCGATAACGCAAGAAACATGGGGTATTTCACGACTGAGATTTGTGGCAGATGCTACAACTATGAGTTTTGAGCTTTTTCCGGGGAAAAACTCTGGAGGATCTCCCGCGACCTTTGAATCCGTTCAAATTTCAGTAACATTAAATGCGATTAAATTGGTGGGTGATGATGATAATGACGGTGTTGGAAATGATGCTGATTTGGATGATGATGATGATGGTATTCTAGATGATAATGAATGTAGCTTTATAGGGTTTAACCCCACAGATTTAACATCGCCTCCGGGAGCAAATGCTACTGGTATAAATATTGTTAATCAAGATGTTAGTAGTTTGTATAATCTTCCTTTAGGAAGTCTTTTTGTATCTATTACAAATGGAGCTACTGGCAGTTCAGGAAACTCATGGAAAATAAATACGGCAACAGGAAATACAGAATTTGTGTTTTCTGGACCCTATGCTGATTTGGCGTTTTTGAGAGTAGCTCATGATAACAATCTTGATTCCAATGCAGATAAAGGTTTTATTTCTAATGACACCAAGCATTTTGCATTAACAACACCGTCATTGACAGATGATTTTGTTGAGACGACTGTAGGTTATAGCTACGGGGTTTTGAATCCAGCAGGAGGGGTAATAACTACTAATGCTACTAGATTTCAATGGGAAGCTACTTCTGCGGGTGCCAAAGAGGTAGAAGTTTTTTCTACAGGAACTGGAAATGACGAATATTTTATTGAGCTGAGAGTATGTGATACGGACAGAGATGGAATATTAGATCATCTCGATTTAGACAGTGATAATGATGGTTGTAATGATGTGATAGAATCAGGAGGTGTTGATACAAGCCCTGCTGATGGTATTCTAGACGGAACAGGTTTTGATAGTAATGGACAGGTTATAGGAGGTACTGGTGGTTATGATGGTGTAACGGGAAATGAGGTGGAAGCTACTAAAATTGAAATAGATAGTAGCCAACCGGATTTAACTATATGCCAAGGAGACAATGCTGGATTTTCTGTAATAGCACATTCTTTAAGTACAACGGTATTTGCATCAGGAGTGCCTGATTATAGTGGAAGTACCCAGTCTACTTCAGGATTAGTGTATAAATGGCAGGTAGAAGTAGGGAACTCATCTGTTTGGAATGACCTAAGCAATGGAACGGTATATAATAATGTAAATACACCAATATTGTTATTAATCAATCCGCCTCTCAGTGCATCTACCAATAAATATAGGTTGGTCTTAACAAGTACTAAGAACGGTTGTAGTAGTTTAATATCTACTCCAGCTACTTTGACAATACTACCTAGTAAAACAGTTACTGTGCCTTCAAGTACGCCAACGTTACCATACAATACCCTATTAACAAATATTACTCATGACACAACAGTAGCAACAGGTATTGGAGTAGCAACAGATTTACCAACAGGTGTAACTGCAGCATGGTTAAATGATGTGATAACCATAAGTGGAACACCAATGGAAAGTGGTGTGTTTGATTATAGCATTCCGTTAACAGGAGGCTGTGGAACAGTTGCAGCTTTAGGGACCATCACGGTAACAAGTGTTATTGATGCTGTAGCAGATGATTTTAGCAGCAGCCCAATCACCATAGGAGATTCAACAACAAATATTACCGCAAATGACACCTTGGATGGTAGTCCAGTAGTACTAGGAACCAATCCAGGTCAAGTAACGTTAACGGGTACTACTGTACCGAGTGAACTTACGTTAAATAGTAATGGAACGATCACTGTGAATGCAGGCGCTCCATCCGGAACATATACGGTTACCTACGAGATTTGTAAGAATGGCGCTGTACCAGCGAATTGTGCAAGCACAACGGTTACCGTAGTCGTATCGAATGTTATTGATGCTGTAGCAGATGATTTTAGCAGCAGCCCGATCACTATAGGAGATTCAACAACAAATATTACCGCAAATGACACCTTGGATGGTAGTCCAGTAGTACTAGGAACCAATCCAGGTCAAGTAACGTTAACGGGTACTACTGTACCGAGTGAACTTACGTTAAATAGTAATGGAACGATCACTGTGAATGCAGGCGCTCCATCTGGAACATATACGGTTACCTACGAGATTTGTGAGAATGGCGCAGTGCCAGGCAATTGTGCAAGCACAACGGTTACCATAGTCGTATCGAATGTTATTGATGCTGTAGCAGATGACTTTAGCAGCAGCCCGATCACTATAGGAGATTCAACAACAAACATTACCGCAAATGACACCTTGGATGGTAGTCCAGTAGTACTAGGAACCAATCCAGGTCAAGTAACGTTAACGGGTACTACTGTACCGAGTGAACTTACGTTAAATAGTAATGGAACGATCACTGTGAATGCAGGCGCTCCATCTGGAACATATACAGTTGTATACGAGATTTGTGAGAATGGCGCAGTGCCACCCAATTGTGAAAGCACAACGGTTACCGTAGTCGTATCGAATGTTATTGATGCTGTAGCAGATGACTTTAGCAGCAGCCCGATCACTATAGGAGATTCAACAACAAATATTACGGCGAATGATACCTTGGATGGTAGTCCAGTAGTACTAGGAACCAATCCAGGTCAAGTAACGTTAACGGGTACTACTGTACCGAGTGAACTTACGTTAAATAGTAATGGAACGATCACTGTGAATGCAGGCGCTCCATCTGGAACATATACAGTTGTATACGAGATTTGTGAGAATGGCGCAGTGCCCCCCAATTGTGCAAGCACAACGGTTACCATAGTCGTATCGAATGTTATTGATGCTGTAGCAGATGACTTTAGCAGCAGCCCAATCACCATAGGAGATTCAACAACAAATATTACGGCGAATGATACCTTGGATGGTAGTCCAGTAGTACTAGGAACCAACCCAGGTCAAGTAACACTAACGGGTACTACTGTGCCAAGTGAACTTACGTTAAATAGTAATGGAACGATCACGGTGAATGCAGGCGCTCCATCTGGAACATATACAGTTGTATACGAGATTTGTGAGAATGGCGCAGTGCCAGGCAATTGTGCAAGCACAACGGTTACCATAGTCGTATCGAATGTTATTGATGCTGTAGCAGATGACTTTAGCAGCAGCCCAATCACCATAGGAGATTCAACAACAAATATTACGGCGAATGATACCTTGGATGGTAGTCCAGTAGTACTAGGAACCAACCCAGGTCAAGTAACGTTAACGGGTACTACTGTACCAAGTGAACTTACGTTAAATAGTAATGGAACGATCACTGTGAATGCAGGCGCTCCATCTGGAACATATACAGTTGTATACGAGATTTGTGAGAATGGCGCAGTGCCAGGCAATTGTGCAAGCACAACGGTTACCGTAGTCGTATCGAATGTTATTGATGCTGTAGCAGATGACTTTAGCAGCAGCCCTATCACCATAGGAGATTCAACAACAAATATTACGGCGAATGATACCTTGGATGGTAGTCCAGTAGTACTAGGAACCAATCCAGGTCAAGTAACGTTAACGGGTACTACTGTACCGAGTGAACTTACGTTAAATAGTAATGGAACGATCACTGTGAATGCAGGCGCTCCATCCGGAACATATACGGTTACCTACGAGATTTGTGAGAATGGCGCAGTTCCACCCAATTGTGCAAGCACAACGGTTACCATAGTCGTATCGAATGTTATTGATGCTGTAGCAGATGACTTTAGCAGCAGCCCTATCACTATAGGAGATTCAACAACAAATATTACGGCGAATGATACCTTGGATGGTAGTCCAGTAGTACTAGGAACCAATCCAGGTCAAGTAACGTTAACGGGTACTACTGTACCGAGTGAACTTACGTTAAATAGTAATGGAACGATAACGGTAAATTCAGGCGCTCCATCTGGAACATATACGGTTACCTACGAGATTTGTGAGAATGGCGCAGTTCCACCCAATTGTGCAAGCACAACGGTTACCATAGTAGTATCGAATGTTATTGATGCTGTAGCAGATGACTTTAGCAGCAGCCCGATCACTATAGGAGATTCAACAACAAATATTACGGCGAATGATACCTTGGATGGTAGTCCAGTAGTACTAGGAACCAATCCAGGTCAAGTAACGTTAACGGGTACTACTGTACCGAGTGAACTTACGTTAAATAGTAATGGAACGATCACTGTGAATGCAGGCGCTCCATCTGGAACATATACAGTTGTATACGAGATTTGTGAGAATGGCGCAGTGCCAGGCAATTGTGCAAGCACAACGGTTACCATAGTAGTATCGAATGTTATTGATGCTGTAGCAGATGACTTTAGCAGCAGCCCAATCACCATAGGAGATTCAACAACAAATATTACGGCGAATGATACCTTGGATGGTAGTCCAGTAGTACTAGGAACCAACCCAGGTCAAGTAACGTTAACGGGTACTACTGTGCCAAGTGAACTTACGTTAAATAGTAATGGAACGATAACGGTAAATGCAGGCGCTCCATCTGGAACATATACAGTTGTATACGAGATTTGTGAGAATGGCGCAGTGCCACCCAATTGTGAAAGCACAACGGTTACCGTAGTCGTATCGAATGTTATTGATGCTGTAGCAGATGACTTTAGCAGCAGCCCGATCACTATAGGAGATTCAACAACAAACATTACCGCAAATGACACCTTGGATGGTAGTCCAGTAGTACTAGGAACCAATCCAGGTCAAGTAACGTTAACGGGTACTACTGTACCGAGTGAACTTACGTTAAATAGTAATGGAACGATCACTGTGAATGCAGGCGCTCCATCTGGAACATATACAGTTGTATACGAGATTTGTGAGAATGGCGCAGTGCCACCCAATTGTGAAAGCACAACGGTTACCGTAGTCGTATCGAATGTTATTGATGCTGTAGCAGATGACTTTAGCAGCAGCCCGATCACTATAGGAGATTCAACAACAAATATTACGGCGAATGATACCTTGGATGGTAGTCCAGTAGTACTAGGAACCAATCCAGGTCAAGTAACGTTAACGGGTACTACTGTACCGAGTGAACTTACGTTAAATAGTAATGGAACGATCACTGTGAATGCAGGCGCTCCATCTGGAACATATACAGTTGTATACGAGATTTGTGAGAATGGTGCAGTGCCACCCAATTGTGAAAGCACAACGGTTACCGTAGTCGTATCGAATGTTATTGATGCTGTAGCAGATGATTTTAGTAGCAGCCCGATCACTATAGGAGATTCAACAACAAATATTACCGCAAATGACACCTTGGATGGTAGTCCAGTAGTACTAGGAACCAATCCAGGTCAAGTAACGTTAACGGGTACTACTGTGCCAAGTGAACTTACGTTAAATAGTAATGGAACGATCACTGTGAATGCAGGCGCTCCATCTGGAACATATACAGTTGTATACGAGATTTGTGAGAATGGCGCAGTGCCAGGCAATTGTGCAAGCACAACGGTTACCATAGTCGTATCGAATGTTATTGATGCTGTAGCAGATGACTTTAGCAGCAGCCCTATCACTATAGGAGATTCAACAACAAATATTACGGCGAATGATACCTTGGATGGTAGTCCAGTAGTACTAGGAACCAATCCAGGTCAAGTAACGTTAACGGGTACTACTGTACCGAGTGAACTTACGTTAAATAGTAATGGAACGATCACGGTAAATTCAGGCGCTCCATCTGGAACATATACAGTTGTATACGAGATTTGTGAGAATGGCGCAGTGCCAGGCAATTGTGCAAGCACAACGGTTACCATAGTCGTATCGAATGTTATTGATGCTGTAGCAGATGACTTTAGCAGCAGCCCGATCACTATAGGAGATTCAACAACAAATATTACGGCGAATGATACCTTGGATGGTAGTCCAGTGGTACTAGGAACCAATCCAGGTCAAGTAACGTTAACGGGTACTACTGTGCCAAGTGAACTTACGTTAAATAGTAATGGAACGATCACGGTAAATTCAGGCGCTCCATCTGGAACATATACAGTTGTATACGAGATTTGTGAGAATGGCGCAGTGCCAGGAAATTGTGCAAGCACAACGGTTACCATAGTCGTATCGAATGTTATTGATGCTGTAGCAGATGACTTTAGCAGCAGCCCGATCACTATAGGAGATTCAACAACAAATATTACGGCGAATGATACCTTGGATGGTAGTCCAGTAGTACTAGGAACCAATCCAGGTCAAGTAACGTTAACGGGTACTACTGTACCGAGTGAACTTACGTTAAATAGTAATGGAACGATCACGGTAAATTCAGGCGCTCCATCTGGAACATATACAGTTGTATACGAGATTTGTGAGAATGGCGCAGTGCCAGGCAATTGTGCAAGCACAACGGTTACCATAGTCGTATCGAATGTTATTGATGCTGTAGCAGATGACTTTAGCAGCAGCCCGATCACTATAGGAGATTCAACAACAAATATTACGGCGAATGATACCTTGGATGGTAGTCCAGTGGTACTAGGAACCAATCCAGGTCAAGTAACGTTAACGGGTACTACTGTGCCAAGTGAACTTACGTTAAATAGTAATGGAACGATCACGGTAAATGCAGGCGCTCCATCTGGAACATATACAGTTGTATACGAGATTTGTGAGAATGGCGCAGTGCCAGGCAATTGTGCAAGCACAACGGTTACCATAGTCGTATCGAATGTTATTGATGCTGTAGCAGATGACTTTAGCAGCAGCCCGATCACTATAGGAGATTCAACAACAAATATTACGGCGAATGATACCTTGGATGGTAGTCCAGTAGTACTAGGAACCAATCCAGGTCAAGTAACGTTAACGGGTACTACTGTACCGAGTGAACTTACGTTAAATAGTAATGGAACGATCACGGTAAATTCAGGCGCTCCATCTGGAACATATACAGTTGTATACGAGATTTGTGAGAATGGCGCAGTGCCAGGCAATTGTGCAAGCACAACGGTTACCATAGTCGTATCGAATGTTATTGATGCTGTAGCAGATGACTTTAGCAGCAGCCCGATCACTATAGGAGATTCAACAACAAATATTACGGCGAATGATACCTTGGATGGTAGTCCAGTAGTACTAGGAACCAATCCAGGTCAAGTAACGTTAACGGGTACTACTGTACCGAGTGAACTTACGTTAAATAGTAATGGAACGATCACTGTGAATGCAGGCGCTCCATCTGGAACATATACAGTTGTATACGAGATTTGTGAGAATGGCGCAGTGCCAGGCAATTGTGCAAGCACAACGGTTACCATAGTCGTATCGAATGTTATTGATGCTGTAGCAGATGATTTTAGCAGCAGCCCGATCACTATAGGAGATTCAACAACAAATATTACGGCGAATGATACCTTGGATGGTAGTCCAGTAGTACTAGGAACCAACCCAGGTCAAGTAACGTTAACAGGTACTACTGTACCGAGTGAACTTACGTTAAATAGTAATGGAACGATCACTGTGAATGCAGGCGCTCCATCTGGAACATATACAGTTGTATACGAGATTTGTGAGAATGGCGCAGTGCCAGGCAATTGTGCAAGCACAACGGTTACCATAGTAGTATCGAATGTTATTGATGCTGTAGCAGATGATTTTAGCAGCAGCCCGATCACTATAGGAGATTCAACAACAAATATTACGGCGAATGATACCTTGGATGGTAGTCCAGTAGTACTAGGAACCAATCCAGGTCAAGTAACGTTAACGGGTACTACTGTACCGAGTGAACTTACGTTAAATAGTAATGGAACGATCACTGTGAATGCAGGCGCTCCATCTGGAACATATACAGTTGTATACGAGATTTGTGAGAATGGCGCAGTGCCAGGCAATTGTGCAAGCACAACGGTTACCATAGTCGTATCGAATGTTATTGATGCTGTAGCAGATGATTTTAGCAGCAGCCCGATCACTATAGGAGATTCAACAACAAATATTACGGCGAATGATACCTTGGATGGTAGTCCAGTAGTACTAGGAACCAATCCAGGTCAAGTAACGTTAACGGGTACTACTGTACCGAGTGAACTTACGTTAAATAGTAATGGAACGATCACGGTAAATGCAGGCGCTCCATCTGGAACATATACAGTTGTATACGAGATTTGTGAGAATGGCGCAGTGCCAGGCAATTGTGCAAGCACAACGGTTACCATAGTCGTATCGAATGTTATTGATGCTGTAGCAGATGACTTTAGCAGCAGCCCAATCACCATAGGAGATTCAACAACAAATATTACGGCGAATGATACCTTGGATGGTAGTCCAGTAGTACTAGGAACCAACCCAGGTCAAGTAACGTTAACAGGTACTACTGTGCCAAGTGAACTTACGTTAAATAGTAATGGAACGATCACTGTGAATGCAGGCGCTCCATCTGGAACATATACAGTTGTATACGAGATTTGTGAGAATGGCGCAGTGCCAGGCAATTGTGCAAGCACAACGGTTACCATAGTCGTATCGAATGTTATTGATGCTGTAGCAGATGACTTTAGCAGCAGCCCGATCACTATAGGAGATTCAACAACAAATATTACGGCGAATGATACCTTGGATGGTAGTCCAGTAGTACTAGGAACCAATCCAGGTCAAGTAACGTTAACGGGTACTACTGTGCCAAGTGAACTTACGTTAAATAGTAATGGAACGATCACGGTAAATTCAGGCGCTCCATCTGGAACATATACAGTTGTATACGAGATTTGTGAGAATGGCGCAGTGCCAGGCAATTGTGCAAGCACAACGGTTACCATAGTCGTATCGAATGTTATTGATGCTGTAGCAGATGACTTTAGCAGCAGCCCGATCACTATAGGAGATTCAACAACAAATATTACGGCGAATGATACCTTGGATGGTAGTCCAGTAGTACTAGGAACCAATCCAGGTCAAGTAACGTTAACGGGTACTACTGTACCGAGTGAACTTACGTTAAATAGTAATGGAACGATCACGGTAAATTCAGGCGCTCCATCTGGAACATATACAGTTGTATACGAGATTTGTGAGAATGGCGCAGTGCCAGGCAATTGTGCAAGCACAACGGTTACCATAGTCGTATCGAATGTTATTGATGCTGTAGCAGATGACTTTAGCAGCAGCCCGATCACTATAGGAGATTCAACAACAAATATTACGGCGAATGATACCTTGGATGGTAGTCCAGTGGTACTAGGAACCAATCCAGGTCAAGTAACGTTAACGGGTACTACTGTGCCAAGTGAACTTACGTTAAATAGTAATGGAACGATCACGGTAAATGCAGGCGCTCCATCTGGAACATATACAGTTGTATACGAGATTTGTGAGAATGGCGCAGTGCCAGGCAATTGTGCAAGCACAACGGTTACCATAGTCGTATCGAATGTTATTGATGCTGTAGCAGATGACTTTAGCAGCAGCCCTATCACTATAGGAGATTCAACAACAAATATTACGGCGAATGATACCTTGGATGGTAGTCCAGTAGTACTAGGAACCAATCCAGGTCAAGTAACGTTAACGGGTACTACTGTACCGAGTGAACTTACGTTAAATAGTAATGGAACGATCACTGTGAATGCAGGCGCTCCATCTGGAACATATACAGTTGTATACGAGATTTGTGAGAATGGCGCAGTGCCAGGCAATTGTGCAAGCACAACGGTTACCATAGTCGTATCGAATGTTATTGATGCTGTAGCAGATGACTTTAGTAGTAGCCCGATCACTATAGGAGATTCAACAACAAATATTACGGCGAATGATACCTTGGATGGTAGTCCAGTAGTACTAGGAACCAACCCAGGTCAAGTAACACTAACGGGTACTACTGTGCCAAGTGAACTTACGTTAAATAGTAATGGAACGATCACTGTGAATGCAGGCGCTCCATCTGGAACATATACGGTTACCTACGAGATTTGTGAGAATGGCGCAGTGCCAGGCAATTGTGCAAGCACAACGGTTACCGTAGTCGTATCGAATGTTATTGATGCTGTAGCAGATGACTTTAGCAGCAGCCCAATTACCATAGGAGATTCAACAACAAATATTACGGCGAATGATACCTTGGATGGTAGTCCAGTAGTACTAGGAACCAATCCAGGTCAAGTAACGTTAACGGGTACTACTGTGCCAAGTGAACTTACGTTAAATAGTAATGGAACGATCACAGTGAATGCAGGCGCTCCATCTGGAACATATACGGTTACCTACGAGATTTGTGAGAATGGCGCAGTTCCACCCAATTGTGCAAGCACAACGGTTACCATAGTCGTATCGAATGTTATTGATGCTGTAGCAGATGATTTTAGTAGTAGCCCAATCACCATAGGAGATTCAACAACAAATATTACGGCGAATGATACCTTGGATGGTAGTCCAGTAGTACTAGGAACCAATCCAGGTCAAGTAACGTTAACGGGTACTACTGTACCAAGTGAGCTTACGTTAAATGGTGATGGAACGATCACTGTGAATGCAGGCGCTCCATCTGGAACATATACGGTTACCTACGAGATTTGTGAGAATGGCGCAGTTCCACCCAATTGTGCAAGCACAACGGTTACCATAGTCGTATCGAATGTTATTGATGCTGTAGCAGATGATTTTAGTAGTAGCCCAATCACCATAGGAGATTCAACAACAAATATTACCGCGAATGATACCTTGGATGGTAGTCCAGTAGTACTAGGAACCAACCCAGGTCAAGTAACGTTAACGGGTACTACTGTACCAAGTGAGCTTACGTTAAATGGTGATGGAACGATCACTGTGAATGCAGGCGCTCCATCTGGAACATATACAGTTGTATACGAGATTTGTGAGAATGGCGCAGTTCCACCCAATTGTGCAAGCACAACGGTTACCATAGTCGTATCGAATGTTATTGATGCTGTAGCAGATGACTTTAGCAGCAGCCCAATTACCATAGGAGATTCAACAACAAATATTACGGCGAATGATACCTTGGATGGTAGTCCAGTAGTACTAGGAACCAATCCAGGGCAAGTAACGTTAACGGGTACTACTGTGCCAAGTGAACTTACGTTAAATAGTAATGGAACGATCACTGTGAATGCAGGCGCTCCATCTGGAACATATACGGTTACCTACGAGATTTGTGAGAATGGCGCAGTTCCACCCAATTGTGCAAGCACAACGGTTACCATAGTCGTATCGAATGTTATTGATGCTGTAGCAGATGACTTTACCAGTAGCCCAATCACCATAGGAGATTCAACAACAAATATTACGGCGAATGATACCTTGGATGGTAGTCCAGTAGTACTAGGAACCAATCCAGGTCAAGTAACGTTAACGGGTACTACTGTGCCAAGTGAGCTTACGTTAAATGGTGATGGAACGATCACTGTGAATGCAGGCGCTCCATCTGGAACATATACGGTTACCTACGAGATTTGTGAGAATGGCGCAGTTCCACCCAATTGTGCAAGCACAACGGTTACCATAGTCGTATCGAATGTTATTGATGCTGTAGCAGATGACTTTAGCAGCAGCCCGATCACTATAGGAGATTCAACAACAAATATTACGGCGAATGATACCTTGGATGGTAGTCCAGTAGTACTAGGAACCAATCCAGGGCAAGTAACGTTAACGGGTACTACTGTGCCAAGTGAGCTTACGTTAAATGGTGATGGAACGATCACTGTGAATGCAGGCGCTCCATCTGGAACATATACGGTTACCTACGAGATTTGTGAGAATGGCGCAGTTCCACCCAATTGTGCAAGCACAACGGTTACCATAGTCGTATCGAATGTTATTGATGCTGTAGCAGATGACTTTAGTAGTACCCCGATAACCGAAGGGGAATCAACAACAAGTATTATATTGAATGATACCTTGGATGGTAGTCCAGTAGTACTAGGAACCAATCCAGGTCAAGTAACGTTAACGGGTACTACTGTACCAAGTGAACTTACATTAAATGGTGATGGAACGATCACGGTAAATTCAGGAGCTCCATCTGGTACATATACAGTTGTATACGAGATTTGTGAGAATGGCGCAGTGCCACCCAATTGTGATTTTGTTACAGTGACAATCTTAGTTGATTATGATACAGATGGAGATGGAGTATGGAATATGAATGACCTAGATGATGACAACGATGGAATTCTAGATAGTGTCGAAGAAAATGGTGATCCATTAAGAGATACGGATAGAGATGGTATTCCGGATAGTTTAGATTTGGATAGTGATGGAGATGGTATTTTAGATATAGAAGAGAGTGGGCAAGATCCCTCAGTAGTCGACACTAATGGCGACGGACAGTTAGATAGTAATATAGATGTAGACGGCGATGGAATCATGGATACGGCAGATAATGATGACAATGATATTTTAGCCGGAGGCTCTACCAATCCAGTAGATACTGATAATGATGGAGAACCTGACTTCCAAGATACAGATAGTGATAATGATGGTATTTCAGATTTAGTAGAAGGAGGAACGGATCCGACTTTAGATGCCGATAATGATGGAGTTATAGATGATCAAACAGATAGCGATGGTGATAAAATAATTGATGTTCTTGATCCAGATGATGGTGGTACTCCCGCAGATACCCCAGATAGCGATGGTGATGGAATCCCTGACTATCAAGATGTAGATAGTGATAATGATGGTGTTAATGATGTTGTAGAATCGGGAGGAACGGACGATGATGGAGATGGTGAAATTGATTCAGGTGGCTTGGTAGATGGAGATACGCTTCCTGATACCGATAATGATGGTACTCCAGATTATTTAGACATTGATGATGATGGCGATGGTGTTTTAACGTCGGATGAAGATATTGATTCAGATGATGATCCTATGAATGATGATAGTGATGGAGATGGTACTCCAGATTATTTGGATACAGATGACGATGGTGATGGGGTTTTAACATCGGATGAAGATATTGATTCGGATGATGATCCTATGAATGATGATAGTGACGGAGATGGTACTCCAGATTATTTAGATATTGATGATGATGGCGATGGTGTTTTAACGTCGGATGAAGATATTGATTCGGATGATGATCCTATGAATGATGATAGTGATGGTGATGGAACTCCAGATTATTTAGATACTGATGATGATGGCGATGGAGTTTTAACGTCAGATGAAGATATTGATTCGGATGATGATCCTATGAATGATGATAGTGATGGAGATGGTACTCCAGATTATTTGGATATCGATGATGATGGCGATGGGGTTTTAACGTCGGATGAAGATATTGATACCGATGATGATCCTATGAATGATGATAGTGATGGAGATGGTACTCCAGATTATTTAGATATTGATGATGATGGTGATGGTGTATTAACGTCGGATGAAGATATTGATTCAGATGATGATCCTATGAATGACGATAGTGACGGAGACGGTACTCCAGATTATTTGGATACTGATGATGATGGCGATGGCGTATTAACATCCGATGAAGATATTGATACCGATGATGACCCTATGAATGATGATAGTGACGGAGATGGTACTCCAGATTATTTGGATACCGATGATGATGGCGATGGGATTTTAACATCCGATGAAGATATTGATACCGATGATGACCCTACAAACGATGATAGTGACGGAGATGGTACTCCAGATTATTTAGATACTGATGATGATGGAGATGGTGTAGATACAGCAGATGAGGATCCTGATTTAAATGATGACGGTGCTCCAGATGATGCCTTAGATACCGATGAAGATGGTGTTCCTGATTATTTAGATCCAGATACTTTAGATTGTTTATCAGTATATAACGAGATAACACCGAATGGTGATGGCTATAATGATATCTTGTTTATATCATGTATAGAAGATGATCAGTATAAGAATAATCGATTAGAAATATATAGTCGTTGGGGTAACTTAGTGTACGCTAAGGATCGTTATGATAATAGTTGGGATGGTACATCTAATGGACGTCTGAATATTCGTGTAAATGAACAATTACCTACTGGAACTTATTATTATATGTTAGATTTAGGAAACGGAAAGAAACCTAAAGTAGGTTGGATATATATCAATAGAGATTAATTAAAAAAATTAGTAAGAAATGAACAAGATATTACAGTATATAGTAGTACTAAGTGTAGTGATCATTGGTAGCGAAGTATATTCACAGCAAGATCCGCAATATACACAATACATGTTTAATACGATGAGTGTAAATCCGGCCTACGTAGGATCAAAAGGTCATAGTGTTATTAATTTATTAGCTCGTACACAATGGGTAGGAGTAGATGGTGCACCAAGAACCCAGACCTTAAGCTATGATAGTCCTTTAGGACATAGTGGAGTGGGGCTAGGGTTTAATCTCGTAAACGATGCAATAGGGCCTTCTACAGAAACCTATTTGGATGCTAATGTATCGTATACGGTGCGAACAAGTGATGAAGGTAATCTAGCTTTTGGGATGAAATTAGGAGGTCGATTTTTTAATGTGGATTGGAGTAAAGGTATTTACAGAGATAAGGAAGACAATCAATTATCCCAGCCAATTAACAAGTTCTTACCTACTATAGGTGCAGGAGTTTATTATTACAAGTCGAATTGGTATTTAGGATTGGCAGTTCCTAATATACTAAGTTCAGAGCATTATGATGATGCCAATAGTGGTGGAAACGTTGCTGCTGAGCGTATGCACTATTTCTTAATAGCGGGTTATGTATTTGATTTGAATGATGATATCAAGTTTAAGCCTGCAGTACTGAGTAAGGTTGTAAGTGGTGCTCCTTTATCATTAGATGTTTCGGCAAACTTTTTATTTAATGAGAAGTTTCGAGCAGGAATAGCATGGAGATGGGGTGATTCAATAAGTGGGTTGTTTGGTTTTCAGGTGAATAGGTCGCTTCAGATAGGTTATGCCTATGATTTGACAACATCAAATTACAGCAATTATAATTCAGGAACTCATGAATTGATGTTGCGGTATGAATGGTTTAAGGGACAAACAATGAAGTCACCAAGATTTTTTTAAAAGTATAAATATCAGATATGAAACAAATACTATTAACAGTACTATTATTATTTACCGTAATAGGTTATGGACAGCGCAAGTATGCTGCTGATCGATATTTTAAAGAGTATGCTTATAAGAAATCAGCAGAGTTATATCAACAAATTTACGATAAGGGTGATTCTTCTTACTTGGTCTTGAGTAGGTTAGGGGATTCGTATTATCATACAGTATCCTTTCAAAAGGCAGAAGAATGCTATGCAGAGTTGATGAAAAAATATGAGGGTATTGCTTCTTCTAAACATTTATTTAGATATGCACAAGTTTTAAAGAGTAATGGAAAAGTAAAGGATTCAGATGATTGGATATTGAAGTTGAAATCGTTAAATGAAAATGATAGTCGTGTTGCAGATTTGGAGAATAACAAAGATTACTTTGTGTCTTATACTAATAAACCTAAGACCTATATCCATATCCATAATCTATCGGTTAACACACAGTACTCAGATTTTGGAGGCTTTTTACATGACGGGTATTTTTATTTTTGGTCAACACGTCCCGACGCAGAAAATAAAAAGTTGTATCAGTGGAACAATCAGCCATACTTGAACATTTATAAATCAAAACAGCAGGAGTTGGAAGAAAACAAGGTGTTAGATGTAGATGCTGCTGAAAAGATCGTATCGTTAAGCAGCAGGTACCATGAATCCAATGCGGTTATTACCAAAGATGGCAATACGGTTTATTTTACAAGAGATAATTACAACAATGACAAGGCGAAATTAGTAGGAGATGATAAGAACGTATCCAACTTAAAGATTTACAAGGCGAAAAAAATGCATAATACTTGGAGTAATGTTGAGGAGTTACCCTTCAATGATGATAGCTATTCGACCGGGCATCCAGCTTTAAGTACCGATGAGAAGACATTATATTTTGTCTCTGATAGACCAGGAGGCTATGGAGAAACAGATTTGTACAAGGTTTCTGTGTTCTCTGATGGCAGTTATGGAGAACCGGAGAATTTGGGCAATACGATTAATACGGAAGGGAGAGAGATGTTTCCTTTTATAGGATCAGACAATCGACTATATTTTTCTTCAGATGGTCATTTAGGATTAGGTGCTTTGGATGTTTTCGAGGCCAAATTAGAGAGTAGTAGTTATACAGAACCGATTAATGTAGGTTTGCCAATAAATGGACCCTTAGATGATTTTGGGTTTGTGATTAATAAGGAGCGAACGGCTGGTTACTTTTCATCAAATCGTGAAGGGGGCGTAGGTGATGATGATATTTATAGTTTTAGAGTATATAACTGTAAGGAAACAATTAGAGGGGTGGTCTCAGATTCAAAAACAGGACAGCCGATAGACAAAGTGGTTGTACGTTTGGTAAACGATAAGGGAGAATCGATATCAGAGCAGGTAACCGAAAATGATGGAGCTTATAGTTTTGAAGCTTTAGATTGTGAGAAAAAATTTGTGTTAGTAGCTTCAAAGGTTGAATATAAGGGAGTTCATAAAGAACAAATGACATTAGATGTAAATAAGATAACATTAACGAAAGATATTGTTTTAGAGTCGTTGATTGAAGAAGACCAGATCGTAATCAATCCGATTTATTTTGATTTTGATTTGTATACCATTCGAGAGGATGCGGAATATGAATTAGAACATATAGTTACTGTGATGCAGAATCACCCTGATATGGTCATCAAAATAGAATCGCATACTGATAGTAGAGGGTTAAAGGAGTATAATAGAATTTTATCAGACAGGCGAGCCAAAGCCACACGTGATTATCTAGTGATGCGAGGAATAGCTCCAGAGAGAATAGAAAGCGCCATAGGATATGGAGAAGATAACTTACTTTATGATTGTGGAGGGAATGAGCAACGAAAATGTACAGAAGAAGAACATCAACAAAACAGGCGATCGTATTTTTACATAGTAAGCGGAAGAAAGAATATAAAATCCAGTAATGAATAGTAAGAATATTTAATGTAAAAAAAGAAAAAAACGCTCCATATATGGAGCGTTTTTTTTGTGCAAAATTCTAGTGAATTCTGTGTTTATTTTCTGGTCTATTCAATAGAAAACAGCTTAAAACGCTAAGTGCTGTTACCATACGGTACTGTTCTTTCATCGTAATAAAGAGGTCATTTGAATAATAAAACAGAAGATGGGTAAAGCGAACACTAGCTTTATCTTAGGTTCTAATACCCTCCTATAACTGGATGCTTGCCGGTACATATCTGACATTTATTCACGTAGTTCAGGATACTATATCCTTTTAAAACTTTAAAGAATAATTAGATAAAAGAAGAATTCATGATAAAATTCACGTACCGCCGAACGAAGCATATTTATTTCCCAAAATTTATAATTGTCCTTAGTATAATTTTTTCTATAAATCAATTTACAATAGCAAAGACCATCTCATCAACAGGTTCCCTTATATGCTCTGTAGGTATTTCTAATTCTAGCTGGGATACAGAAACAAACGATACTACAGGTGTCTTGATTGAAAGGAACTCCTTAAAATCTGAGATAAAAAGAGCAATGGAAACGACACAACAATCAGTTGACATGTCAAAAGGAAAAACAAGGGTTTTTAGCAGTAGCGATAACAAAAAATATGACATAACTTCTTTAATCGTTTCAAAAGAAGTAAGTAGATTAAATTCTGCTAAATATAATTTGCCAAACCCAACAAGTAATATGTTCTTTTGGAAAAAAGAAGAATATAGCTTTCTAACCTTTATCGACCATAACATAACGGAGCCTCAAAGAATAATAGAGGAATTGGTAAGTGAAAAAGAGTACTTTATATATTCACATAAGCAATCTACAGGAGTTGAAATAAAGGCAGCAGAAAATCTTCAAATATTTAGTCATGCACGACCAGGGGAATTATTTATAAATGGGAAATGGTTGAATAAAGAAAAAATATACCATTGGTTATTAGAGTTGCCGATAGATAGCTCAATACTAAAGAACCTAAGTATTTATGGCTGTAATTTTGCGAAAGGTGAAAAAGGAAAACGAGCGGTAGTTTATTTAGAAAAAAGACTAATGATTTCAATTGCCGCATCCACGAATATAACGGGAATTGAAGGGGATTGGAATTTAGAAGTAGGAAGCGTAATAAACCCTATTGATATACCTAATTATCGATATAATTTACAAACAACAGATACCGATGGTGATGGTGTTAACGACGATGTAGATTTAGATGATGACAATGACGGAATACTTGACGAGGTGGAAAATGACTGTCAAAAACAGATAGTTTGGAGGCCAAATATTTATGATCTTTTTATAGGCGTATGGAGAGGTACTGGCTTTGCTATTACTAGCGAAGAGATTACAGATGATTCAATAAATTTTGAAAGCGATCAAAATTATTCCATTTCTATCGGTCCTTATTATTGTTGTGATTTATGGGAGCCAAATGATGATAAATATTACGATGCATACGATACGTTCTTAAATTCACAAGGATTTAAAAGAGTATGGGACTTTGATTCAGGTCATTATGAAGGGTTTTCTTGGTATACAGGCACACAGACGAGTACATTTGTGAATTATATGGGCGTTGTATCTAAACCGAAAGATCCAATTGCTGTTACTCAGAATACCGATTACACGTTTTCTGTAGAAATTCTTGACGTATCGTATAATAATTCATCTGCTGTTGCACCGCTTCTCGTATTTAAAGCAAATGGAGTTCAAGTTGCCACTTGTGCCGCGGGAGAAGAATATGAAAAGACAACATATGTTTGGAATAGTGGATCAGCTACAGTGCTTAATTTTGAGTTTTATAACAATCAAGGGAATGGAACTGGAAATGATTTCGAGTATAGAGGGCTTGAAATTACCCTAGCGAAAGGGTCAGGGGTATGTGATTTTGATCAAGATGGTATACCAAATTCTTTAGATTTAGATAGTGACAATGACGGAATTTATGATATTGTTGAAATAGGAAAAATAAGCTTAGATAATAACAATGATGGGAGAATAGATAATATGGATACTCCAGGTGCTGGCGAAGATACTGATAATGACGGATTAGCTAATCTTGTTGAAGGAGACGGAGATGAGGGGGTTAGACCAAGAGAAACGGCTGGAGGCAAAGCAGATTATTTAAACTCAGATAGTGATGGTGATGGTTGTAGTGATGCAAATGAGGCATATAACGATTCAAACAATGGAGACACCTATTATAACCCAGGAGGGCTATTAGAACCGCTTTCAGTAGGGGCTGGTATAAGTTCAGATGGAACCGTGATAGCAGCAACGTACAGTACAGGGGCTATAACACAGGGATCAATGGTGCTTAGCGGATGGTTAGATAACTCTGTGTGCTATGTGGACCCCTGTATAGATGGTGCTGTATTGGGTACAGTAACCGCGAACGATCCAGATGCCGATGGAATTAATAATGTCTGTGATTTAGATGATGACAATGATGGAATTTTAGATGTGGATGAAGGTGCTTGTCAACTTGTTAATTGTACATCATCAGATGATACTGATTTAGACGGCGTGCCAAATCATTTAGATATAGATAGTGATAACGATGGTTGCCCTGATGCAATAGAAGCAGATGAAAATGTAACCTCAGATCAGTTAAATTTGAATGGGGCTATTGATATTACCAATCAAGGAGGGATAAATGCAAATGGTGTTCCTACGCTTGTGAATAGCGGAGGAGATGAAGGTCAAGATGTAACACCTCAAACTTTAGAAGCAATTCAAGTAATAGTAGACGCAACAAGTCTGGTAAACCAAACAATTACCGAAGGAGGTTCAGCTGTTTTTACAGTGACGTCCGCCGTGGCAACAAGTACAAGTGTATTTACGGTGGGATCTTCAGTATCTACTCCTAACTACTTAGATGCATCAGCTACTGATGTGTCAGGAAATATTATATATCAATGGCAAGAAGATGGGGTTAATTTAACAAACATAGGTGTATATTCCGGAACCGATACAGTATCATTGCAGATAAGTGATATTACCGGTTTATCAGGAAAAGAATATAATTTAATAGTTACACATTCTGATAATCTCTGTATTGATATTCAGAATAAAGCATCTTTAACGATAGTAGACCCATGTACAGAGGGAGCTATCCTAGGTACAGTAACCGCCAACGATCCAGATGCCGATGGAATTAATAATACCTGTGATTTAGACGACGACAACGATGGGATTTTAGATGAGGATGAAGGGGCTTGTGATTTTTTCAATTTAGCAGAATCTGAATCAGGCGCCCCATATGCTACCAATCCTAATGATTGGAGAGTGGATGTTGTTTATCATTATCAACCATTTCCGAATCCCTCTATTTGTAATAATGCTCAACCTTTTTTTCAAGATGTTTATGGTTGTGTACCATGGAATCCTGATCAAGGATGGTCTTTAAGATATGATTTCTTGCATGCTAATGGGAGTGCTACACCAATGTTCGCCTTTATCACAATTGATGAGAAGACGTTTAACCCAAGTAATTATCAAATCGGTTCAACGTACCATGAGATGTCTAAAATGGTGAGTGTAACTCCAGGTAAACCATTACATGTTTCTGTCTATGTAGATGTTTTAAAAAATGGACCTAAGGCTATCCAATTATCTTTATTAATAAATGATACTGAAATACATTCTGAATTTATGGATGGTTTAGGAGGAATGACTCCTGGTGTTCACGCTAGATCGTCGCCTGGTGGCCCGATGAATCCAGCGAATCTTATTAAAGCGGTATATAGTGGAACGAGTCCTGGCGAAAATGAAGTGAAGTATACTATTAGATTCAAGGGTTTAACGGCCTCTCAGTCTGGTCTCAAAAATATTAATAATAATCAAAACACCTTCGATCTTGGTTTTGTGAATGCTCCTACCATAGGGTATACCGAATTTGTTGATTGTACATCCTCTGATGACACCGATTTAGATGGCATACCCAATCACTTAGATTTAGATAGTGATAATGATGGTTGCCCTGATGCGATAGAAGCAGATGGGAATGTAACCTTAGATCAGTTAAATTTGAATGGATCTATTGATATTGCCAATCAAGGAGGGGTAGATGCAAATGGTATTCCTATACTTGTGAATACTGGAGCGGATACTGGTCAAGATATGACATCTCAAAGCTTAGAAGCAATTCAAGTAGAAGTAGATGCTACAAGTTTGGTGAATCAAACAATTAGTGAAGGAAGTTTTGCTGTTTTTACAGTTGGGTCTGCGGTAGCAACAAGTACGAGTGTATTTACTAAGTTATCTTCAGGATCTACTCCTAATTATTTGGATGCCTCTGCTGTTGATGTGTCAGAAGGTATTGTATATCAATGGCAAGAAGATGGGGTTAATTTAACCAATACAGGAGTCTATTCAGGGACCAATACGGCATCATTAGATATAAATGATGTAACGGGTTTATCAGGAAAAGAATACAATGTAATAATTTCACATCAAGATAATTCATGTATTGCTATCCAAAATCAAGCTTCTTTAACGACAATAGATGGATGTATAGGAGGGGCTACGCAAGGCACAGTAACCGCAAATGATCCAGATGCCGATGGGTTAAATAATTTTTGTGATTTTGATGATGATAATGATGGAATTTTAGATACTTATGAGACTGACAATACTTGTTCTGTAAAAGATTTATTACAGCAAGGGGTGGGTAATTTATTGTTTATAGATTCATTTGAAACCACAGTAAACCCTGGAGGTACTTCTACTAGTAGTACTGAATTAGGGTCCGTACTGATACCCTCATCTCAGTTAATACCAGATGGATGGAATAAGACAGGCGGTGTTGGTTCTGTATGGGTGATTTCAGATGATCCTAGTGATGCAACAATAGCAACGAGTCATGGAGTTCAATCAGTTTGGTTAAATGGACAATCATCAGAAATTACGTCAAGTGCGGTGTTTGATTTAGTTGCAGGAAGAAGATATCTCGTTCGAGTTGATCTCTGGTCAGACGATGTTAATGCAGCTAATGCTATTGAGATTGGCTTTGGAGGAGTTACACAAAAGTTTGAAATTACTGCAGCTGAAGGAACCGATGGAATAGCTCAGGAAGTTTTCTTTGAGATCACACCAGTAACAACAATATCTTCAGCAATTTTAATAAGAGGAGCAAGTGCTACTTCTGCTTCACCAGTTATTGACTATGTTCGGTTGTATGAATTTACTTCTTTTTGTCCAAGAGATACAGATAATGATGGGATTTCAGATCATTTAGATGTGGATAGTGATAATGATGGTTGTTATGATGCCTTAGAAGGAGCAGAAAATGTGACGTCATCTTATTTGGATGTAGATGGAAGAATCGATTATGCAAATAATGGCGGAGTAGATGCTCATGGAGTTCCTGCTTTAGTAAATTCAACAGGGGCCGCAGATACAGATTCAAATCAAGGGCAAGAAATAGTAGCTGCAGTAACAGATGTCTCTGATAGTACTATATGTTGTAATGCATCAGTTTCAGGGTTTACGGATATAGATTCTGATAATATAGCAGATAATTGTGACTTGGATAATGATAATGATGGAATTTTAGATTGCGTTGAAGTGAATATTAATGGAGCTACTCAGGTTGATGATTTATTTCTTTTAGGAGGTGATGCTATTAAATTAAATGCTTTTGAAATACGATTGACTCAGGATATCAATCGCCAGGCTGGACGAGCGATATCAAATGACAAAATAGCTTTCGATAAAGATTTCACGATTAGATTTGAGGCATATCTCGGAGAAAGTGATGGAGCAGATGGTATTGCCATTGTATTCCATAATGACCAACATGGTTCATCAGCTCAAGGAGTTGATGGGGCAGGTATGGGTGCTCAGCATATAGAGAATGGAATTGTTTTAGAAATAGATACGTATGATAATAAGATGTATGAAGGGTTTTTAGAGGATATAGAAGATGATCATGGGGCGATTTGGCCATCTGAGAATACCCCAAAACTTACTTATATTCTATCGAAAGCTGTTTCTCTTGGCGAGTTAGAAAATGATACTTGGCACCCAGTGGTGATAACCTGGAATAGTACAACTATGACAATAAAATATACAGTAAGAGGAATACTAGCAGGAAGCTATACAGGAGACATCGTTACTCAATATTTTGGAGGAGCGAATTTAGTATACTTTGGTTATACAGCTTCAACAGGTGGTTTAAACAATGAACAAAAAATTAGATTTACTAGCTTTTGTAGCGACCTGCCACTTGAGGCAGATACCGATAACGATGGAGTTTCAGATCATTTAGATTTGGATAGTGATAATGATGGCTGCTATGATGCTATAGAAGGGGCTGGAAATGTTACTTCATTACATTTAGATGGAAATGGAAGTATCGATACCGCGAATTTTTTTGGTGTAGACGCAAATGGAGTTCCTAATCTGGTGAATTCAGGAGGAGTAGCAGATATCGATGCAAATCAAGGGCAACCAACAGCGATAGCAGTAAGGGAAGCAACTATGATTAAGATAGATAGTCAGCCAATCGACGCTGCTATATGTTTAGGTGAAGATATTACTTTTAGCATGTCAGGTTCCTCATTAAGTACAATTAGTTTTACTGGAACATCCCCAACAACGAACCCTGATTATACCGGAAGTACCGCAGGTACAACTGGCTTGCAATACTTATGGCAAGAACAAGTAGCAGGAATAGGGACATGGAATGATGTAAATGATGGAGGTCTTTACAGTAATACGGGTACAGCTTCTTTGAAACTAACGAACCCACCGTTAAGTGCATCTACCAATAAATATAGGTTAGTATTAACTAGTACAAAGAATCTATGTGAAAGTGTTATAACTGACATCGCTACTTTAATAGTAACTCCCAAAAATACATCGAGTGCAGGATCTATCGCGCCAACTTTATGTATCAATGAGGTTTTAACAGATATCACCCATACCACAACTGGAGCGACGGGGATAGAAACAATAGTAGATTTACCTTCAGGAGTAACTGCTTCATGGGTAGGAGATGTAATAACGATAAGCGGAACACCCACTTCGAGTGGAACATTTAATTATAGTATGGTATTGACAGGCGGTTGTGGAAATATAAGTGCCACAGGAACTATTACAGTCATCCCTGATAATACGGCAAGTGTGGTGTCTAGCACACCAACTTTATGTATCAATACCGTTTTAACAGATATTACCCGTACAACCACAGGCGCTACAGGTATCAGTTCTGTAATGGGCTTACCCTCTGGAGTAACTGCTTCATGGGCAGGAGATGTAATAACGATAAGTGGAACACCCACTTCGAGTGGAACATTTAATTATAGTATGCTATTAGCAGGTGGTTGCGGAAGTGTAAGTGCGACAGGAACCATTACGGTCACACCTGATAATACAGTGAGTACCGGATCTATTGCACCGACTTTATGTATCAATACCGTTTTAACAAATATTACACATAGTACAATCGCAGCGACAGGCATAGGAACAGCAGTAGGTTTACCTTCAGGAGTAAGCGCTTTATGGGCAGGAGATGTAATAACGATAAGTGGAACTCCTACTTCTAGTGGAACATTCAATTATAATATTGAATTGACGGGTGGCTGTGGAACTATAAGTGCGATAGGAAGGATTATAGTCACACCTGATAATACAGCGAGTATTGCATCTATCACACCAACTTTATGTATTAATACGGTCTTAACAGAAATCACACATACCACAACTGGAGCGATAGGTATAGGAACAGTAGTAGATTTACCTTCAGGAGTAAGTGCTTCATGGTCAGCAGATGTAATAACGATAAGTGGAACGCCCACTTCAAGTGGAATATTTAACTATAGGATTCTATTAACAGGTGGTTGTGGAAATGTAAATGCCAGTGGGGTTATATCGGTTGATCCCGTGCCGACCATTCGTATAGACGATATTACAGTGGTTGAA
Source organism: Tenacibaculum profundicola (assembly GCF_057220795.1). Taxonomy (NCBI): domain Bacteria; kingdom Pseudomonadati; phylum Bacteroidota; class Flavobacteriia; order Flavobacteriales; family Flavobacteriaceae; genus Tenacibaculum; species Tenacibaculum profundicola. Next base: position 3,238,079 of record NZ_CM170137.1, read on the forward strand.
AGCAATACAGCTATTTTTACAGCAACGTTGAGTCAGTCAGTTCGTTGTGATGTTACATTTAATATAAAGACGAGTGATGGTAGTGCAGTAGCAGGAAGTGATTATATAGCCACAACAAATGTAAGTTATACAATTCCAGCAGGAAGTACAGCGATTAACATCCCGATAATAACACTAGATGATAATATGTATGAGCCAACCGATGAGACTTTTGTGGTGACTTTAAGTAGTGTACAAACGTCAACAGGCGCTATTATTACCATGACAGATTTAGAAGGATTAGGAACGATTACCGATGATGGAGATAGTGCACCAAGAATCAGCATCGATGATGTTAAGGTAACAGAAGGTTCAACGGCCAACTTTACCGCGACCTTAAGCAATCCATCGCAGTATGACGTTACTTTTCATGTAAATACAAGTGATGGTACAGCCGTTTCAGGTGCTGATTACACATCTCAAACTAGCGTAAGTTATACGATTCTGTCTGGAAATACCACTATTGCGATTCCAATAACAACGACCAATGATACTATATACGAACCGATTGATGAAACTTATACGGTTAGGCTCAGTAAGGTAGTTATTGGTAGTCCAATACCGGAAACTATTAACCTGGTAGATTTGGAAGGGTTAGGAACGATTACCGATGATGGAGATAGTGCGCCAAAAATTAGCATTGATGATGTTAAGGTAGTAGAAGGTGCAACGGCTAATTTTACGGCCAAATTAACGAATCCATCACAGTATGATATTACTTTTAATGCGACTACGGTTGATGATACAGCTATAGGTGGAAATGATTACACCGTTCAAGGTGATGTACTTTATACGATTCTGGCAGGAAGTACAAGTATTACGATTCCAATAAGCACGACCAATGATACTGTATACGAACCGACTGATGAAACTTATAGGGTTAAGTTGAGCGTAGTAAGTATTGGTAGTCCAACGGTAGAGGCTATTACTATGGTAGATTTAGATGGGTTAGGAACGATTACTGATGATGGTGATAGAGCACCGACAATTAGCATAGATGATATCAAGGTAGTTGAAGGTGCAATGGCCAACTTTACGGGGAGTTTAACCAATCCATCACAATATGATGTTACTTTTAATGTGACTACGATTGATGATACGGCCGTAGGCGGAAATGATTACACCCATCAAAGTGATGTGCTTTATACGATTTTAGCAGGAAGTACAAGTGTTAACATTCCAATAAGCACGACCAATGATACTACACACGAACCTACTGATGAGACCTATGTAGTTAAGCTGAGTCAGGTAAGTATTGGCAGCCCGATACTAGAGGCTATTAACCTGGTAGATTTGGAAGGATTAGGAACGATTACCGATGATGGAGATAGTGCTCCAACGATCAGTATCGATGATGTTAAGGTAATAGAAGGTACAATGGCCAATTTTACGGCGAGCTTAAGTAATCCATCACAGTATAATGTTACTTTTGATGTAACTACGAGCAATGGTACAGCCGTTTCAGGTGATGATTATACAGCTCAAAGCAGTGTTGTTTATACGATTCTGGCAGGAAGTACGAGTATTGCAATTCCAATAACAACGATCAATGATACTGTATACGAACCGACTGATGAGACGTATACGGTTAAGCTGAGTAAGGTAAGTATTGGAAGTCCAACACCAGAAGCTATTGGCACGGTAGATTTAGAAGGATTAGGAACGATTACCGATGATGGTGATAGTGCACCAAGAATTAGTATCGATGATATTAAGGTAGTAGAAGGTGCAATGGCTAATTTTACAGCTAGATTAACCAATCCATCACAGTATGATGTTACTTTTAATGTGACTACGATTGATGGTACAGCTGTAGGTGGAAATGATTATACCTCTCAAAGTAATGTACTTTATACGATTCTGGCAGGAAGTACAAGTATGATGATTCCAATAAGAACGCTCAATGATACTGTATATGAACCGACTGATGAAACGTATACGGTTAAGTTGAGTGCGGTAAGTATTGGTAGTCCAACGTCAGAGATTATTAGTCTGACAGATTTAGAAGGGTTAGGAACGATTACTGATGATGGTGATAGTGCGCCAAAAATCAGTATCGATGATATTAAGGTAGTAGAGGGTTCTATGGCTAATTTTACGGCAAGTTTAACGAACCCATCACAATATGCTGTTACTTTTAAAGTGGCTACGATCGATGGTACAGCTGTAGGCGGGAATGATTATACCTCTCAAAGTAATGTACTTTATACGATTCTGGCAGGAAGTACAAGTATTGCGATTCCAATAAGAACGCTTAATGATGCTGTATACGAACCTACTGAAGAAACCTATATAGTTAGGCTGAGTGTGGTAAGTATTGGTAGTCCAACGTCGGAGATTATTAGTCTGACAGATTTAGAAGGGTTAGGAACAATTACGGATGATGGTGATAGTGCACCAACAATTAGTATCGATGATATTAAAGTAGTAGAGGGTTCTATGGCCAATTTTACGGCGAGTTTAACCAATGCATCACAGTATGATGTTACCTTTAATGTGACTACGATTGATGGTACAGCTGTAGGCGGTAATGATTACACCTCTCAAAGTGATGTTCTTTATACGATTCTGGCAGGCAATACAAGTGTTGTCATTCCAATAAGAACGACCAATGACACTGTATACGAACCGACTAATGAGACCTATACGCTTAGACTAAGTAAGGTAAGTATTGGCAGTCCAACACCAGAGGCTATTACTACGACAGGTTTAGAAGGAGCTGGCACCATAATCGATGATGGAGATAGTGCTCCTAAGATCAGTATCGATGATGTTAAGGTGATAGAAGGTACAATGGCCAACTTTACGGCGAGATTAACCAATCCATCACAGTACGATGTTACTTTGAATGTCACCACAAGTGATGGTACAGCCGTTGCTGGAAATGATTACACTTCTCAAACTGATGTAAGTTATACGATTCTGGCAGGCAATATAAGTGTTATGATTCCAATAAGAACGATCAATGATACTGTATATGAACCGACTGATGAAACGTATACGGTTAAGTTGAGTGTGGTAAGTATTGGCAGTTTAACACCGGAAATTATTAACACGACAGATTTAGAAGGGCTAGGAACGATTACCGATGATGGAGATCGTGCACCAACCCTTAGTATCGATGATATAACGGTAATAGAAGGCACAATGGCCAACTTTACCGCGACTTTAAGCAATCCGTCACAGTATGCTGTTACTTTTGATGTAACTACGGTTGATGGTACAGCCGTTGGCGGAAATGATTACACTTCTCAAAGTAGTGTGACTTATACGATTTTGGCAGGTAATACAAGTGTAATAATTCCAATAAGAACAACCAATGATACTGTATACGAACCGACTGATGAGACCTATGTAGTTAAACTGAGTAATGTGAGTATTGCTAGCCCGATATCAGAGGCTATGTTAGATTTAGAAGGATTAGGAATGATTTCCGATGATGGTGACAGCGCACCAACAATTAGCATTGATGATATTAGGGTAATAGAAGGCACAATGGCCAACTTTACGGTGAGCTTAACCAATCCAGCACAGTATGATGTTAACTTTAGTATAACTACTGTTGATGGTACAACTACAGGCGGAAATGATTACATCTCTCAAAGTAATATTCATTATACAATTTTGGCAGGTAATACAAGTGTTATCATTCCAATAAGAACGACTAATGATACTGTATACGAACCGACTGATGAGACCTATACGGTTAGACTGAGTAAGGTAAGTATTGGTAGTCCAACACCAGAGGTCATTAGCATGACGGATTTAGAAGGAGCGGGAATCATTACTGATGATGGAGATCGTGTTCCAACGATCAGTATCGATGATATTACGGTAGCAGAAGGCACAATGGCTAACTTTACGGCTACTTTAAGCAATGCATCACAGTACGATGTTAACTTTAATGTCACTACAAGAGACGGTACAGCTATTGCAGGAAATGATTACACTTCTCAAACCGATGTAAGTTATACGATTTTGGCAGGTAATACAAGTGTAATAATTCCAATAAGAACAACCAATGATACTGTATACGAACCAACTGATGAAACCTATACAGTTACATTAAGTAAGGTAAGTATTATAAGCCCAATGTCAGAGATTATTAATACGACAGATTTAGAAGGATTAGGAACGATTACCGATTATGGAGATCGTGCTCCAACGATCAGTATCGATGATATTACGGTAGTAGAAGGCACAATGGCTAACTTTACAGCTACTTTAAGTATTCCAGCTCAATACAATATTACATTTAATGTACACACAAGAGATGGTACGGCGGTTGCAGGAAATGATTATACCTCTCAAAGTAGTGCACCTTATACGATTTTGGCAGGCAATACAAGTGTTACGATTGCAATAAGAACAACCAATGATACTGTATATGAGCCTACTGATGAGACCTATGCAGTTAAACTGAGTGATGTAAGTATTACTAGTCCGATACCAGAGGCTATTATCATGACAGATTTAGAAGGAACCGGCATTATTACCGATGATGGTGATCGTGCGCCAATGATTAGTATCGATGATGTTAAGGTAACTGAAGGCATAATGGCCAATTTTGAGGTGATTTTAACCAATCCAGCACAATATGATGTTAGCTTTAATGTAACTACGTTTGATGGTACAGCTAGAGGTGGAAGTGATTATACCTCTCAAAGCAGTGTGCTTTATACGATTTTGGCAGGCAATACAAGTGTTATCATTCCAATAAAAACGTCCAATGATCATGTATACGAACCGACTGATGAGACCTATACAGTTAGACTGAATAAGGTAACGATTGATAGCCCATTATCAGAGAGTATTAGTGGGACAGATTTAGAAGGAGCAGGAATCATTGCCGATGACGGAGATCGTGCTCCAACAATCAGTATCGACGATGTTAAAGTAACAGAAGGCACAATGGCCAACTTTACGGCAACGTTAACCAATCCAGCACAGTATGATGTTACTTTTGATATCACTACAAATAATGGTACAGCTATAGGTGGAAATGATTACGCCCCTCAAAGTGGTGTTCTTTATACGATTTTGGCAGGCAATACAAGTGTTACGATTCCAGTAAAAACGTCCAATGATACTGTATACGAGCCTATTGATGAGAGCTATACAGTTACGCTGAGTAAGGTAAGTATTGTTAGTCCAACACCAGAGATCATTACTTTGGCAGATTTAGAAGGAAACGGAATCATTACCGATGATGGAGATCGCGCTCCAACCATCAGTATTGATGATATAGAAGTTGTAGAAGGAACAACGGCCAATTTTACGGCGACGTTAACCAATCCAGCACAGTATGATGTTACTTTCAATGTTAACACAAATAATGATACGGCTCTAGTTGGTTCTGATTACATAGAACAATCAGGGGTTGTTTATACAATACCAGCTGGTAGTACTACGGTTACAATTCCTATCACAACTATAGATAATAATATATATGAGTCTAGTGAAAATTATACAGTTACGCTGAGTGATGTAAGTATTGGTTCACCGACTCCTGAGAGTATAACCAATATAGATTTAGTAGGAGTAGGAACAATTACCGATAATGATGTCAATGATGCTTGTCTACCAGACGCAACAGATAGTGATGGTGATGGGTATTGTGATGTGATAGACCCTGATCCTAAGGATCCATGTATACCAGATAGCACGGATGCAGATGGTGATGGTGTTTGTGATACGGTTGATCCCAACCCTACCGATCCATGTATTCCTAATGGAGCAGATAGTGATGGCGATGGTGTTTGTGATACGATAGATCCTGGCCCTAACGATCCATGTATTCCAGATAATACGGATGCTGATGGCGATGGTGTATGCGATACAATAGATCCTAACCCTACCGATCCATGTATACCAAACAGTACGGATAGTGATGGTGATGGGTATTGTGATGTGGTAGATCCCGGCCCAATGGATCCATGTATACCAGATAATACAGATGCAGATGGTGATGGTGTATGCGATACAATAGATTCCAATCCTACCGATCCCTGCATACCAAACAGTACGGATAGTGATGGTGATGGATATTGTGATGTGGTAGACCCTGGCCCTACGGATCCCTGTATACCCGATAATACAGATAGTGATGGCGATGGTGTTTGTGATACGATAGACCCCAATCCTACGGACCCATGTTTACCAGATGCAACGGATCTAGATGGTGATGGTATTTGTGATACAGTTGACCCAGAGGTTACGAATTCGTGTACAGAAGATGATTTAGATAGCGATGGTGATGGTATTTGTGATAGTGTAGACCCAGGCCCTACCGATCCTTGTATACCAGATGCAACAGACCTAGATGGTGATGGTGTTTGTGATACAGTTGATCCGAACCCTACGGATCCATGTATTCCTAATGGGGTAGATGAAGATGGTGATGGTGTTTGTGATGTAATAGATCCGAACCCTACGGATCCATGTATTCCTAATGGGGTAGATGAAGATGGCGATGGTGTCTGTGATGTAATAGATCCTAACCCTGCCGACCCATGTATTCCTAATGGCGCAGATGAAGATGGCGATGGTGTTTGTGATACTGTTGATCCTAATCCTACCGATCCATGTATACCAGATAACACGGATGCCGATGGTGATGGTGTATGCGATACGATAGACCCCAACCCTACTGATCCATGTATTCCAGATTCAGCAGACCAAGATGGTGATGGGTACTGTGATGTGATAGATCCTGACCCTACTGATCCCTGTATACCAGATGAAACAGACCTAGATGGTGATGGTGTTTGTGATGTAATTGATCCCGACCCGAGCAATCCTTGTGATCCAAATTCAGTAGATGCTGATGGTGATGGTGTTTGTGACAGTATTGATCCTGATCCTGCTGATCCATGTATACCTAATGCTACGGATGCCGATGGCGATGGTGTTTGTGATGTGATAGATCCTGACCCAATGGACCCCTGTGTTCCAAACGCAACGGATGTAGATGGTGATGGTATTTGTGATACTGTCGATCCAGATGTAATAGACCCATGTCTTGTAGGTGCTCCTGATAGTGATGGTGATGGTGTTTGTGACGCCGTAGATCCCGACCCAACCGACCCATGTATACCTAATGCTACGGATGCTGATGGCGATGGTGTTTGTGATACGATAGATCCTGATTCTACTGACCCCTGTGTTCCAGATAATACAGATGCTGATGATGATGGTGTTTGCGATACTGTTGATCCCGACCCAACTGATCCATGTATACCAAATGGGAATGATGAAGATATGGACGGGGTATGTGATACTGTTGATCCCGATGTAACAGATCCATGCTCACCAGATGCAACGGATAGTGATGGAGATGGAATCTGCGATACTGTTGATCCCGACCCAGCCGATCCTTGTATTCCAAATAGTAATGACGAAGATATGGACGGTGTTTGTGACACAATTGATCCCGATCCGACTGACCCATGTAATCCTAACAATGCTGATAGTGACGGTGATGGTGTTTGTGATACGATAGATCCCGACCCTACAGATCCGTGTATACCAAATAGCAATGATGAGGATATGGACGGTGTTTGTGACACTGTAGATCCCGACCCTACCGATCCATGTGTACCATATAGCACAGATGCTGATGGTGATGGCGTATGTGATACAGTAGACCCTGACCCAACAGATCCATGTATTCCTAATGCAACAGATATGGATAATGACGGTGTCTGTGATACGGTAGATCCCGATCCGACAGATCCGTGTAATCCTAACAATACTGACACTGACTCAGATGGTGTTTGTGATGTTATTGATCCTGATCCAACAGACCCTTGTATTCCAGATCCTTTTGCAATTGCTACAGGTGATTGTGATGGTGACGGTATCTCTAATGGATCCGAGTACGACGCAGACGGTGATGGTAATGGTCCAGATGATTCAGATAATGATGGAGTTATCGATGTTTTTGATACTGATGATGATGGAGATGGAATCCCAACGAGTGAAGAAATAGGAACAGACCCTAGTAATCCAACAGATACGGATAATGATGGTATACCTGATTATTTAGATTTAGATAGTGATAATGATGGTATTTCTGATTTAGTAGAAGGTGGCACCGATGGAGCCTTAGATATGGATAATGATGGGGTATTAGATGTCCAAACAGATAGTGATGGAGATGGATTGCCAGATTCAGTAGATTCAGACGATGGAGGTACTCCTGCAGATATACCAGACACGGATAATGATGGAATCCCAGATTATCAAGATTTAGATAGTGATGGTGATGGTGTTGATGATGTAATAGAGGCTGGTGGAACCGATACTGATGGTGATGGAGAGATTGATTCAGGTGACTTAGTAGATGGAAATGATCTTACCGATACTGATGGTGATGGAACTCCCGATTATCAGGATGCTGATGATGATGGTGATGGTGTTTTAACCTCTGAAGAAGATGTTGATGGCGATGGAGACCCTACCAACGACGATACTGATGGCGATGGAATTCCAGATTATTTAGATCCCGATGATGATGGTGATGGTATAGATACCGCAGATGAGAATGCTGATTTGAATGGTGATGGCATCCCAGATGATGCTTTAGATAGTGATGGTGATGGTACTCCGGATTATTTAGACCCAGATACCGAGGAATGTTTAATAGTTTATAATGAGTTTACACCCAATGACGATGGTTATAATGACACCTTAGTAATATCTTGTATAGAAGATGATAAGTATAAGAATAATAGACTAGAGGTATATAACCGCTGGGGTAATTTAGTGTACGGTAAAGACAGCTACGACAATAGTTGGGATGGTACTTCTAATGGTCGTTTTAATGTTCAGGTAGATAAACGATTACCTTCAGGAACTTATTATTACGCGTTAGATTTAAGAGATGGTAATAAATCCAGGATAGGTTGGATATATATCAATAGAGATTAATCACAAAATTAATAAGAAATGAACAAGATATTACAGTATACAATAGTACTAGGTGCAATGATTATTGGTACCGAAGTATATTCACAGCAAGATCCACAATACACACAATATATGTTTAATACGATGAGTGTGAATCCGGCTTATGTAGGATCAAAAGGTCATAGTGTTATTAATTTATTAGCCCGTACACAATGGATAGGAGTCGATGGAGCCCCCGACACCCAAACTTTAAGTTATGACACACCCTTAGGATATAGCGGAGTTGGGTTAGGGATTAATCTAGTGAACGATGTGATAGGACCTTCTACAGAAACCTATTTGGATGCCAATGTATCTTATACGGTACGAACAAGTGAAGAAGGTAGTTTAGCTTTTGGAATGAAACTAGGAGGTCGGTTTTTCAATGTAGATTGGAGTAAAGGTATTTACAGAGATAAGGAAGACAATCAGTTATCCCAACCCATTAACAAGTTTTTACCTACCATAGGAGCAGGAGTTTATTATTATAAGTCGAATTGGTATTTAGGGTTGGCAGTTCCTAATGTTTTAAGAACAGATCATTATGACGATTCAAGTAGTGGTGGAAGTGTTGCTACTGAACGTATGCATTATTTTTTAATAGCAGGGTATGTGTTTGATTTGAACGAGCGTGTGAAGTTTAAACCAGCGGTACTGACCAAGATTGTAAGTGGAGCCCCCTTATCGTTGGATGTTTCGGCAAATTTTTTATTTCACGAGAAGTTTCGAGCAGGACTAGCATGGAGATGGGATGATTCAATAAGTGGATTAATAGGGTTTCAAGTGAGTAGATCACTTCAAATTGGCTATGCCTATGATTTGACAACATCAAATTATAGCAATTATAATTCAGGAACACATGAATTGATGTTGCGATATGAGGTTTTTAAAGGGCATACAATGAAGTCACCAAGGTTTTTTTAAAAGTATAAAATATAAGATATGAAACGAATAATATTAATAGTACTACTATTATTTACTGTAATAGGTTACGGACAGCGCAGGTATGCAGCAGATCGCTATTTTAAGGAATATGCTTATAAGAAGTCGGCAGAATTATATCAACAACTTTACGATAAGGGAGATACCTCTTATTTAGTTTTGAGTAGATTGGCAGATTCATATTATCACACGATATCTTTTAAAAACGCGGAAGAATATTACAAGGAATTGATGAAGCAACATGAGGGGGTCTCTTCTCCAGAACATCTATTCAGGTATGCGCAGGTTTTAAAGAGTAATGGAAAAATAAAAGATTCAGATGATTGGATGCTAAAGCTAAAGGCGGTAAAAGGAGATGATAGTCGTGTTGCAGATTTGGAGCATAATAAAGATTATTTTATATCCTATACCAATAGGCCAAAGACCTATATTCATATTCATAATGTATCGATTAATACGCAATACTCTGATTTTGGGGGCTTTTTACACGGCGAGTATTTCTACTTTTGGTCAACGCGCCCCGACGCAGAAAATAAGAAGTTGTATAAATGGAACAATCAGCCATACTTGAATATTTATAAATCAAAACAGCAGGAGTTAGAAGAAAATAAAGTATTAGATGTAGATGCGGCAGAAAAAATCGTGTCGTTAAGTAGCAAGTACCATGAATCTAATGCCGTTATTACCAAAGATGGCAATACCATATATTTTACCAGAGACAACTATAACAATGATAAAGAGAAATTAGTAGGAGATACAAAGAACATATCTAACTTAAAGATTTATAAGGCAAAAAGAACGTATAACGATAGTTGGGATAATGTAGAGGAGCTACCTTTTAATGATGATGGGTATTCTACCGGTCACCCAGCCTTAAGTTCCGATGGGAATACATTATATTTTGTGTCGGATAGACCTGGAGGGTCTGGAGGAACAGATTTATACAAGGTTTCCATTTTACCAGATGGTAGTTTTGGTGAACCAGAGAATTTAGGTAATAGTATCAATACAGAAGGAAGAGAAATGTTTCCTTTTATAGGGTCTGATAACCGATTGTATTTTTCTTCAGATGGTCATTTAGGTTTAGGTGCTTTGGATGTATTCGAAGCTAAACTAGAAGGTAACAATTATATGGACCCTCAGAATGTAGGTTCCCCTGTAAATGGCCCCTTAGATGATTTTGGGTTTGTAATTAATGAAGAACGAACAGCGGGTTATTTTTCATCAAATCGAGAAGGGGGAGCAGGCGATGATGATATTTATAGTTTTAGAATTTATACCTGTAAAGAAACGATTAAGGGAGTGATCTCAGATTCAAAAACAGGGTTACCTATAGAGAAAGTGGTTGTACGTTTATTAAATGATAAGGGAGAATCGGTATCAGAACGGGTAACAAAAAGTGATGGAGCTTATAGTTTTGAAGCCTTAGATTGCGATCATAATTTTGTGTTAGTAGCCTCGAAGGATGATTATAAAGGAGTGCATAAAGAGCAAATAACACTAGATATAAACAAGAAAACACGAAAGACAGATATCGCTTTAGAATCATTGATAGAAGAAGACCAGATTGTGATCAATCCCATTTATTTTGATTTTGATTTGTATACTATTCGTGAAGATGCAGAGTATGAATTAGAACATATAGTGAGTGTTATGCAGAACCATCCAGATATGGTCATCATGATAGAATCTCATACTGATAGTAGAGGGGTAAAAGAGTATAACGAAATGTTATCAATTAAAAGGGCTAGAGCTACACGCGATTATCTGGTAATGCGAGGAATAGCTGTAGGGAGAATTGCGAATGCCGTAGGATATGGAGAAGAAAAATTACTGAATGATTGTGGAGACGATAATCAACGAAAATGTACAGAAAAGGAACACCAATTAAACAGGCGATCGTATTTTTACATCGTAAGTGGTGGGAAGAAAGTCAAATCTAGTAATGAATAGTTATAACGGTTGAATGTGACGTTCAGAAATAGTATGATAGCATAAATATTGACCAAGATTGTTTTATATCACTGTTGAGGTAATCTCTAATACAACCTACGTTAATTTACCGACCATAATTGTTTATAGTAAATGTCGATCTATGAGATAAAATACAATTTAAAAGAAAAAACAGTGTATAATAAAAGCCAAGGTTAATGACTCCTTGACTTAAAAATTCAAACAATTTATACCAACGAGAACAAAGTTGATGTACAATATAAACCAAACCTAGTAATTTGTATTGATCTATAGCATCAATTTGATCTGAATCGCTATAGCTATGATTTAAAGAGAACAAAATTAAAAACGGGCACCTTCATAAAAATGTGAGTTTTTAGATTCTATATCCAAAATTTGAATTCATTGTGAATGATATAAACTCTTCTTATAAGTTTCGATCTTTATTTTACTAAGAGTTTTGGGGTCTTAAAAATTCAAAATTGTAATTTCACTCCTTTGCTAAAAAACCTTACGTTTTAAATGTTCTATAGTATTGACATTATCTTGCCTAAAACAAAGAGTTGGACTACCTAATAAATTTGGTATAATTTTCTAAGCTACATTTTAAAGTTAATTATGTTAATTTCTCGTTCTCTTTTAGCAGGATTTTTGCGCCCTATTGCTGAATGTATTCTTTTATAGTTGTATACATACTCTTGAATAATTTTAAAGACTTGTCAAGATGTTTTAAAGCGATATCTATGAGTACATTCATATGTAAGTGTTTTAAAAAGCTCTCTGCAATACCATTATTCCAACAATTTTATTTTCGACTCATACTCTGAGAGATTTTGTTGTTTTTATTTAGTACTAAATTCATTTTCTGAGAAGCGTATTGAACTACTCTATCTGAATGAATATATGATCAGATGTTTTTTCTAGCTTTTATCCATGCCTTATAAACAGCCTTCTCTGTGGTCATGTCCTCACTAAGACTCCAAGCAGCTATTTTTCTATCAGCCAAATCAATAATAGTTGTTAGGTAACTCCAGTTATTAGCTGTTTTGAAATACGTGATATCAGATACCCATTTTTGACCTAATTTAAAGCTTTCAAGATTTCTGTTTAATAGACTTTTATTACTGGTTGTAAATGATTTGAATAAGTAGTAACTACTCTAAAATTTTCTTAATAGTACACTTTTTAAATTAATTTGTTTCATTAAAAAAGCTAGGTAAGATCTACTGTAAAATAATCCTTCCTTCTCCAATGATCCAATGATTTTTGTATTATTACAGAGCCTATACTTGCCGATTTTTATCAAATAATATTTTGATAGATTGTTTCAGATACATGTTGATTTATTTTGATCATCAATATTTTTATTTCGTAACCAAGTGTAATAGGAGTTACTACTAACGCACATACATTTACACCTCTTCTCAACAGAAAAATGCTTTTTATACTCAAGTATGAATTGATGTTTTACTTGTCTTCCACGGAGAGGATACTTGCGGCTTTTTTTAAGATATCTTTTTCTTCCTGTGTACCTTTTAACTTTATTTTTAAAGTTTTGATTTCTTGTTCTAAAGATAAGGTTGATGCATCTTTAAAGGCGCCAGTATCATTGGCAAATTCACGACACCAACGCCTAACTATATTATCGTTTAATACGATTTACAGATACATATTTCTTATAGAGGTATTGAATTATTTTAAGTTAGTTTAAGGCATAAAACTTTAGCATAGCCAAGCTATGGTTAAGTTATATAACGCAAAAATAGCTACAAAAGAAATAAATAGATATGCGAAATATTTATTTGTAAATCGTATAAGTTGTACTCGGTACATACTTCTTTTATCTTTTTTCTGAATTAAATAGCTATAAAATCGTTGTTTTAAATTCGTTATCAAATGTTCGTCTTCCCATATTTTTCAAATCTAACCAAATGGGCTTGATTATTCATACCAACAAAACTAGACATTTCATTTTGTAATAGATTTCCTATTGCATAATTCGGGTTTAATTAGGTATTGCTATACGAACCGATTTGGTCAATTCAATAAATTTAATTTACCACTTGTGATCTTAAATTAGGGTATAAAAAAGAATGATTGTTTTCTTTATAAGCATTATTGAAATCAAGAATAGTTTTAATCAATGCGTTCTTTTTTTAATAACCTGATTTCGATTTATCTTACACTCACCGTTAATTTTATTTTCTTAGACTAGGGATGGTTTTGAAGGACTATTTAAAATTCAAAAAACCATAATAGCGCATAAGAAAAAACAAAATTAATGGAACAAAGCCTGACAAACAACAGTCTTTACTCGAATAAGTCTTAAATTAAATATCACATCCTACGTGTTTTTAAATCAAATATCACTATTCCTAAGGCTTCTGTGGAAGTGAGATAAATCGAACTTAGGTTAACAAGGTAAAGAGCAAAAAAAAGGCGCTTTATTACAATGATTTCTAGTCATTAAAGGAGTTAATTATTCTTTTTTTTACTCTATGGAAAAGTCTCTTAATGTGTTCTTCGTAATTCACAAGTAAGAAGTTAAGCCCTCTTGTATATCTCCTGATGTAGTGCCTTTGTTATTTTTAAATCCTTTTTTTAGTGTTTTCTAGGTGTTTTGATCTATGAGATACATCTAGAAAACTAGCTGTTTTTAACCAAATTAAAAGAGTGAAAACTACTTGTGTTTTGTGGTTGTATAAAGCTTGAATAATAGTTGATTTATGGTGTTTTAATTATTTGATATTCTGATATTTAAAATGTGTATTTCACCTTTTTTTTGTAGTTGATGAAATTATGTCTTTCGTTTAAGAAATAGTAAAATAGATGTAAATATGAATTCTCTTAGTCATTCAATACAGTGCTTTCACCCCATTAAAGATGTCATCGGAATAATAAAACAGAAGATAGGTAAAGCGAACACTAGTTTAGGTTCTCATACCCTCCAATAATCGGATGCCTACAGGCATATCTCTGACATTTATTCACGTAGTTCGAGATAATATATCCTTTTAAAACTTTAAAGAATAATTAGATAAAAGTAGAATTCATGATAAAATTCACGTACCACCGAACGAAGTATATTTATTTCCCAAAGTTTATAATTGTCCTTATTATAATTTTTTCTTTCAACCAACTTGTGACAGCAAAGTCCATTCCACCAACAGTTTCCCTTGAGAATACTGATGGTGTTTTTAATTCTAAATGGATAAAGAACAAGAAGGCAAAGTCCATAGATAGATACACTTCAGAGGTGAATACATTTCGGAATGCTGATGATCTATCCCTTTTTGCTGAGCAAGATTCCTATTGGATGTCTTCCGTAGAACAGATGATCACTAGATGGGATAAAGAAATATATCCTTCTATGGATGAATTTGATAAGAGAGAATTCTATAGGCTAGATATAAAAAGAACCAGTGAAATAATTCAAGATTTCATGCAAGGATCAATTGGAGAATCACTAATTTTTAATAGTCATAAGTACTCGAGAAATGAGTTAAGGGCAAATACTATTTCAAATGAATCACTGAGGTCTAATACTACTTTAAGTAATCTGCCGAAGTCAAAAGATGATATATACTTTTGGAAAAGTGGCAAAAAGAATTTTTTAACTTTTATAGATAATAATTTAGAGGCCCCTCAACAAATAGTGGGGGAATTGGTGGACAAAAAAGAATTCTCTAAATATTCTGATCGTGAAATTTTAGGAGTTGGATTAAATGCTATAGAAAATCTTCAAATATTTAGTCATGCACAACCAGGGAAATTATTTTTAAATGGTAGGTGGTTGAATAAAGAAGAAATATATCGTTGGTTATTAGAGTTGCCTATAGATAGGTCAACACTTAAGAATTTAAGTATTTATGGCTGTAATTTCGCGAAAGGGGAAAAAGGAAAACAAGCAGTGATGTATTTAGAAAGAAAGCTAATGGTTTCAATTGCTGCATCCATCAATATAACAGGAATTCAAGGAGATTGGGATTTAGAAGTCGGTAAGGCAATACATCCTATTCAGATACCTGATTATCGCTATAATCTACAAATAACAGATACCGATGGTGATGGCGTTAGCGACGATGTAGATTTAGATGCCGATAATGATGGGATTTTGAATGAGCAAGAGTGCTATAGTTCCGATTTTAATTGGGCTAATTCATACACTACCACTGCTGATCCAAAGGTGATTACGTCAACAATTGCTGGGATTAATATGACTTACTCATCTACGGTCGCTATAACCTTAACAGGTAACCTTTATGGACAAAGTGAATTCCCTGCAGAATATGGGGTTCCAAATACAAATCCATCAATTAGAAATCTTCAAGCGGATGTAAATACTGTTACATTTTCATCACCTATTAAAGATCCAGTGTTAGTATTTACGTCTATAGGACAACCAGGGCTTTCCGTGCCTATTATTTTCAGTTCACCTATACAGCTAATTTGGTCTAAGGATGTAATTGTTGATTCTCCTACGCAAATTACTGGAGAAGAAGGGTATGCAATCGTTAAGGTTTTAGGCGAACATTCATCTATTACATTTGAATATAAAACAGCAGAGAATTTTTGCAATTTTGTATTAGGTGCCGACATAGGAACCTATTGTGATACAGATTCTGATGGTACACCAGATTATTTAGATATAGATAGTGATGGTGATGGTTGTTATGATGCTATAGAAGGATCAGGAAGTGTTAGCCCATCACATTTAGATGTCAATGGAAGAATTGATTATGTAAATAACGGCGGAGTAGATGCAAATGGAGTTCCTAACCTGGTAAATTCAGGAGGAGCTGCAGATACCAATTCAAATCAAGGTCAAGAAACAGCGACGGCGGTTACAGATACTTCAGATATTTTGGCTTGTTATGTTGACCCATGTACATTGGGAGCCACTGCAGGAACGGTCACAGCAAATGATTTCGATGGAGATGGCATTATTAATGATTGTGATTTAGATGATGATAATGATGGTATTTTAGATTGTGCCGAGGCCAATATAACATCTACAACAGAGGTTGATGCCTTATTTGCTTTAGGCGGTAGTTCGGTAAAATTGGGACCAAAAGAAATACGATTAACAGAGTCTATAAAAGACCAATCCGGTCGAGCAATTTCGAATGATAAAATATCTTTTGGTAAAGATTTCACGATTAAATTTGAGGCCTATTTAGGATCTAGAAATGGAGCGGATGGTATTGCTATTGTTTTCCATGATGATCCAAGAGGTTCATCAGCGCAAGGAACCGTAGGTGTTGGTTTAGGAGCGTTAACGATAGAAAACGGAATTGTTTTAGAAATAGATACTTTTAAAAACAGTCAAGTATCCTCAGATATGTCTGATGATCATGGTACAATTTGGCCATCTGATAATGATAACAAGATTTCTACGATATTATCAAATTCAGTTTCTCTAGGCGAGTTAGAGAATGATACTTGGTATCCAGTAGAGATAACCTGGGATAGTGCAACCAAAACAATCGCTTATACGGTAAATGGAATTGTAGCAGGTAGCTATACAGGCGATGTTGTTACTGATTATTTTGGAGGCGAGAGCTTGGTATACTTTGGATATACAGCTTCCACTGGAGGATCGACGAATGAGCAAAAAATTAGATTTGCTGATTTCTGTGCAGATTTACCACTAGAGGCTGATACAGATAATGATGGTATTTCGAATCATTTAGATTTAGATAGCGACAACGATGGTATTTCAGATTTAGTAGAAGGAGGCGCCGATGGAGCCTTAGATGCAAATAATAATGGGGTATTAGATAACGGAGCAGACAGTGATGGTGATGGTATTGCCGATGTAGTAGATCCAGACAATGGAGGAACAGCATCAAGTACCCCTGATACTGATGGTGATGGCGTGCTAGATTACCAAGATTTAGACAGTGATAATGATGGTCTTAATGATGTAGAAGAAGCAGGAGGTACCGACAGTGATGGAGACGGACAAGTTGATACCAGTGGAACTTTAGTAGATGGTAATAATTTACCAGATACCGATGCCAATGGTACTGCGGATGTATTAGAGCCCAATAACCCTAATTTACCAGGTCCTTTAGATACTAATGGCGACGGTATAGTTGATGATACTACAGATAGTGATGGTGATGGTATTGCCGATGTGATTGATGGAGATTTAGGTAACTTTGGAGATGCTATAGTCATAGAAGCCGATAGTGATAGCGATGGCATTTCAGATCTATATGATTTAGATGATGATAATGATGGTATTTTAGATTGTGCAGAGGCGAGTATAACGTCGAATACAGAGGTTGATGACTTATTTTCTTTAGGCGGTAATTCGGTAAAATTGGGACCAAAAGAAATACGATTAACAGAGTCAATTAAGAACCAATCAGGTCGAGCAATTTCGAATGATAAAATATCTTTTGACAAAGATTTCAAGATTAGATTTGAGGCCTATTTAGGAGCTAGGAATGGAGCAGATGGTATTGCTATTGTTTTCCATAATGATCCGCTAGGTTCATCCGCTCAAGGAACAGTAGGTGTTGGTTTAGGAGCGTTAACGATAAAAAATGGAATTGTTTTAGAAATAGATACTTTTAAAAACAATCAAGTGTCTTCAGATATGTCTGATGATCACGGTTCTATTTGGCCATCTGATAACGATAACAAGATTTCTACGATATTATCAAATTCAGTTTCTCTAGGCGAGTTAGAGAATGATACTTGGTATCCAGTAGAGATAACCTGGGATAGTGCAACTACTACAATCAGGTATACGGTAAATGGAATTTTAGCAGGTAGCTATTCAGGCGATGTTGTTACTGATTATTTTGGAGGCGAGAGTTTGGTATACTTCGGGTATACAGCTTCGACAGGCGGAGACACGAACGAGCAAAAAATTAGATTTGCTGATTTCTGTGCAGATTTACCACTAGAGGCCGATACAGATAATGATGGTATTCCGAATCATATAGATTTAGATAGTGATAATGATGGTATCTATGACATTATAGAGGCCGGAAAAGTAGGAGCTTTAAATTTAGACGCCAATAATGACGGACGAGTTGATGGGATGGATGATGTCTCTGGCAGTGCAGATTTGGATCAAGATGGTTTAGCGGATTCGATAGAAGGAGTCAACGGAGAAGATGCGGGGATCTTACCAAGAACAACAACAGGAAGGATTTCAGATCACGTTAATTCAGATAGTGATGGCGATGGTTGTAGTGATGCCAATGAAGCCTATGATAATATAGATACTGATGGGGCAGGAGATACATATTATAACCCTGCAGATTTGACAGAGCCGTTAAAGGTAGGTTTAGGAGTGAATGCGAATGGTACTGTTACAGCCGCTGGGTATAGTACAGGAGATGTCGCTGCGGTAATAGATGCAGGTAGTTCACTTTGTTATATAAACCCATGTACATTGGGAGCCACTGCAGGAACGGTCACAGCAAATGATTTCGATGGAGATGGCATTATTAATGATTGTGATTTAGATGATGATAATGATGGTATTTTAGATTGTGCCGAGGCCAATATAACATCTACAACAGAGGTTGATGCCTTATTTGCTTTAGGCGGTAGTTCGGTAAAATTGGGGCCAAAAGAAATACGATTAACAGAGTCTATAAAAGACCAATCTGGTCGAGCAATTTCGAATGGTAAAATATCTTTTGGTAAAGATTTCACGATTAAATTTGAGGCCTATTTAGGATCTAGAAATGGAGCGGATGGTATTGCTATTGTTTTCCATGATGATCCAAGAGGTTCATCAGCGCAAGGAACCGTAGGTGTTGGTTTAGGAGCGTTAACGATAGAAAACGGAATTGTTTTAGAAATAGATACTTTTAAAAACAGTCAAGTATCCTCAGATATGTCTGATGATCATGGTACAATTTGGCCATCTGATAATGATAACAAGATTTCTACGATATTATCAAATTCAGTTTCTCTAGGCGAGTTAGAGAATGATACTTGGTATCCAGTAGAGATAACCTGGGATAGTGCAACCAAAACAATTGCGTATACGGTAAATGGAATTGTAGCAGGTAGCTATACAGGCGATGTTGTTACTGATTATTTTGGAGGCGAGAGCTTGGTATACTTTGGATATACAGCTTCCACTGGAGGATCGACGAATGAGCAAAAAATTAGATTTGCTGATTTCTGTGCAGATTTACCACTAGAGGCTGATACAGATAATGATGGTATTTCGAATCATTTAGATTTAGATAGCGACAATGATGGTATTTCAGATTTAGTAGAAGGAGGCGCCGATGGAGCCTTAGATGCAAATAATAATGGGGTATTAGATAACGGAGCAGACAGTGATGGTGATGGTATTGCCGATGTAGTAGATCCAGACAATGGAGGAACAGCATCAAGTACCCCTGATACTGATGGTGATGGCGTGCTAGATTACCAAGATTTAGACAGTGATAATGATGGTCTTAATGATGTAGAAGAAGCAGGAGGTACCGACAGTGATGGAGACGGACAAGTTGATACCAGTGGAACTTTAGTAGATGGTAATAATTTACCAGATACCGATGCCAATGGTACTGCGGATGTATTAGAGCCCAATAACCCTAATTTACCAGGTCCTTTAGATACTAATGGCGACGGTATAGTTGATGATACTACAGATAGTGATGGTGATGGTATTGCCGATGTGATTGATGGAGATTTAGGTAACTTTGGAGATGCTATAGTCATAGAAGCCGATAGTGATAGCGATGGTATTTCAGATCTGTATGATTTAGATGATGATAATGATGGTATTTTAGATTGTGCAGAGGCGAGTATAACGTCGAATACAGAGGTTGATGACTTATTTGCTTTAGGCGGTAATTCGGTAAAATTGGGTCCAAAAGAAATACGATTAACAGAGTCAATTAAGAACCAATCAGGTCGAGCAATTTCGAATGATAAAATATCTTTTGACAAAGATTTCAAGATTAGATTTGAGGCCTATTTAGGAGCTAGGAATGGAGCAGATGGTATTGCTATTGTTTTCCATAATGATCCGCTAGGTTCATCCGCTCAAGGAACAGTAGGTGTTGGTTTAGGAGCGTTAACGATAAAAAATGGAATTGTTTTAGAAATAGATACTTTTAAAAACAATCAAGTGTCTTCAGATATGTCTGATGATCACGGTTCTATTTGGCCATCTGATAACGATAACAAGATTTCTACGATATTATCAAATTCAGTTTCTCTAGGCGAGTTAGAGAATGATACTTGGTATCCAGTAGAGATAACCTGGGATAGCGCAACTACTACAATCAGGTATACGGTAAATGGAATTTTAGCAGGTAGCTATTCAGGCGATGTTGTTACTGATTATTTTGGAGGCGAGAGTTTGGTATACTTCGGGTATACAGCTTCGACAGGCGGAGACACGAACGAGCAAAAAATTAGATTTGCTGATTTCTGTGCAGATTTACCACTAGAGGCCGATACAGATAATGATGGTATTCCGAATCATATAGATTTAGATAGTGATAATGATGGTATCTATGACATTATAGAGGCCGGAAAAGTAGGAGCTTTAAATTTAGACGCCAATAATGACGGACGAGTTGATGGGATGGATGATGTCTCTGGCAGTGCAGATTTGGATCAAGATGGTTTAGCGGATTCGATAGAAGGAGTCAACGGAGAAGATGCGGGGATCTTACCAAGAACAACAACAGGAAGGATTTCAGATCACGTTAATTCAGATAGTGATGGCGATGGTTGTAGTGATGCCAATGAAGCCTATGATAATATAGATACTGATGGGGCAGGAGATACATATTATAACCCTGCAGATTTGACAGAGCCGTTAAAGGTAGGTTTAGGAGTGAATGCGAATGGTACTGTTACAGCCGCTGGGTATAGTACAGGAGATGTCGCTGCGGTAATAGATGCAGGTAGTTCACTTTGTTATATAAACCCATGTACATTGGGAGCCACTGCAGGAACGGTCACAGCAAATGATTTCGATGGAGATGGCATTATTAATGATTGTGATTTAGATGATGATAATGATGGTATTTTAGATTGTGCCGAGGCCAATATAACATCTACAACAGAGGTTGATGCCTTATTTGCTTTAGGCGGTAGTTCGGTAAAATTGGGGCCAAAAGAAATACGATTAACAGAGTCTATAAAAGACCAATCTGGTCGAGCAATTTCGAATGGTAAAATATCTTTCGGTAAAGATTTCACGATTAAATTTGAGGCCTATTTAGGATCTAGAAATGGAGCGGATGGTATTGCTATTGTTTTCCATGATGATCCAAGAGGTTCATCAGCGCAAGGAACCGTAGGTGTTGGTTTAGGAGCGTTAACGATAGAAAACGGAATTGTTTTAGAAATAGATACTTTTAAAAACAATGAAGTATCCTCAGATATGTCTGATGATCATGGTACAATTTGGCCATCTGATAATGATAACAAGATTTCTACGATATTATCAAATTCAGTTTCTCTAGGCGAGTTAGAGAATGATACTTGGTATCCAGTAGAGATAACCTGGGATAGTGCAACCAAAACAATCGCTTATACGGTAAATGGAATTGTAGCAGGTAGCTATACAGGCGATGTTGTTACTGATTATTTTGGAGGCGAGAGCTTGGTATACTTTGGATATACAGCTTCCACTGGAGGATCGACGAATGAGCAAAAAATTAGATTTGCTGATTTCTGTGCAGATTTACCACTAGAGGCTGATACAGATAATGATGGTATTTCGAATCATTTAGATTTAGATAGCGACAACGATGGTATTTCAGATTTAGTAGAAGGAGGCGCCGATGGAGCCTTAGATGCAAATAATAATGGGGTATTAGATAACGGAGCAGACAGTGATGGTGATGGTATTGCCGATGTAGTAGATCCAGACAATGGAGGAACAGCATCAAGTACCCCTGATACTGATGGTGATGGCGTGCTAGATTACCAAGATTTAGACAGTGATAATGATGGTCTTAATGATGTAGAAGAAGCAGGAGGTACCGACAGTGATGGAGACGGACAAGTTGACACCAGTGGAACTTTAGTAGATGGTAATAATTTACCAGATACCGATGCCAATGGTACTGCGGATGTATTAGAGCCCAATAACCCTAATTTACCAGGTCCTTTAGATACTAATGGCGACGGTATAGTTGATGATACTACAGATAGTGATGGTGATGGTATTGCCGATGTGATTGATGGAGATTTAGGTAACTTTGGAGATGCTATAGTCATAGAAGCCGATAGTGATAGCGATGGCATTTCAGATCTATATGATTTAGATGATGATAATGATGGTATTTTAGATTGTGCAGAGGCGAGTATAACGTCGAATACAGAGGTTGATGACCTATTTGCTTTAGGCGGTAATTCGGTAAAATTGGGTCCAAAAGAAATACGATTAACAGAGTCAATTAAGAACCAATCAGGTCGAGCAATTTCGAATGATAAAATATCTTTTGACAAAGATTTCAAGATTAGATTTGAGGCCTATTTAGGAGCTAGGAATGGAGCAGATGGTATTGCTATTGTTTTCCATAATGATCCGCTAGGTTCATCCGCTCAAGGAACAGTAGGTGTTGGTTTAGGAGCGTTAACGATAAAAAATGGAATTGTTTTAGAAATAGATACTTTTAAAAACAATCAAGTGTCTTCAGATATGTCTGATGATCACGGTTCTATTTGGCCATCTGATAACGATAACAAGATTTCTACGATATTATCAAATTCAGTTTCTCTAGGCGAGTTAGAGAATGATACTTGGTATCCAGTAGAGATAACCTGGGATAGCGCAACTACTACAATCAGGTATACGGTAAATGGAATTTTAGCAGGTAGCTATTCAGGCGATGTTGTTACTGATTATTTTGGAGGCGAGAGTTTGGTATACTTCGGGTATACAGCTTCGACAGGCGGAGACACGAACGAGCAAAAAATTAGATTTGCTGATTTCTGTGCAGATTTACCACTAGAGGCCGATACAGATAATGATGGTATTCCGAATCATATAGATTTAGATAGTGATAATGATGGTATCTATGACATTATAGAGGCCGGAAAAGTAGGAGCTTTAAATTTAGACGCCAATAATGACGGACGAGTTGATGGGATGGATGATGTCTCTGGCAGTGCAGATTTGGATCAAGATGGTTTAGCGGATTCGATAGAAGGAGTCAACGGAGAAGATGCGGGGATCTTACCAAGAACAACAACAGGAAGGATTTCAGATCACGTTAATTCAGATAGTGATGGCGATGGTTGTAGTGATGCCAATGAAGCCTATGATAATATAGATACTGATGGGGCAGGAGATACATATTATAACCCTGCAGATTTGACAGAGCCGTTAAAGGTAGGTTTAGGAGTGAATGCGAATGGTACTGTTACAGCCGCTGGGTATAGTACAGGAGATGTCGCTGCGGTAATAGATGCAGGTAGTTCACTTTGTTATATAAACCCATGTACATTGGGAGCCACTGCAGGAACGGTCACAGCAAATGATTTCGATGGAGATGGCATTATTAATGATTGTGATTTAGATGATGATAATGATGGTATTTTAGATTGTGCCGAGGCCAATATAACATCTACAACAGAGGTTGATGCCTTATTTGCTTTAGGCGGTAGTTCGGTAAAATTGGGGCCAAAAGAAATACGATTAACAGAGTCTATAAAAGACCAATCCGGTCGAGCAATTTCGAATGATAAAATATCTTTTGGTAAAGATTTCACGATTAAATTTGAGGCCTATTTAGGATCTAGAAATGGAGCGGATGGTATTGCTATTGTTTTCCATGATGATCCAAGAGGTTCATCAGCGCAAGGAACCGTAGGTGTTGGTTTAGGAGCGTTAACGATAGAAAACGGAATTGTTTTAGAAATAGATACTTTTAAAAACAGTCAAGTATCCTCAGATATGTCTGATGATCATGGTACAATTTGGCCATCTGATAATGATAACAAGATTTCTACGATATTATCAAATTCAGTTTCTCTAGGCGAGTTAGAGAATGATACTTGGTATCCAGTAGAGATAACCTGGGATAGTGCAACCAAAACAATCGCTTATACGGTAAATGGAATTGTAGCAGGTAGCTATACAGGCGATGTTGTTACTGATTATTTTGGAGGCGAGAGCTTGGTATACTTTGGATATACAGCTTCCACTGGAGGATCGACGAATGAGCAAAAAATTAGATTTGCTGATTTCTGTGCAGATTTACCACTAGAGGCTGATACAGATAATGATGGTATTTCGAATCATTTAGATTTAGATAGCGACAACGATGGTATTTCAGATTTAGTAGAAGGAGGCGCCGATGGAGCCTTAGATGCAAATAATAATGGGGTATTAGATAACGGAGCAGACAGTGATGGTGATGGTATTGCCGATGTAGTAGATCCAGACAATGGAGGAACAGCATCAAGTACCCCTGATACTGATGGTGATGGCGTGCTAGATTACCAAGATTTAGACAGTGATAATGATGGTCTTAATGATGTAGAAGAAGCAGGAGGTACCGACAGTGATGGAGACGGACAAGTTGACACCAGTGGAACTTTAGTAGATGGTAATAATTTACCAGATACCGATGCCAATGGTACTGCGGATGTATTAGAGCCCAATAACCCTAATTTACCAGGTCCTTTAGATACTAATGGCGACGGTATAGTTGATGATACTACAGATAGTGATGGTGATGGTATTGCCGATGTGATTGATGGAGATTTAGGTAACTTTGGAGATGCTATAGTCATAGAAGCCGATAGTGATAGCGATGGCATTTCAGATCTATATGATTTAGATGATGATAATGATGGTATTTTAGATTGTGCAGAGGCGAGTATAACGTCGAATACAGAGGTTGATGACCTATTTGCTTTAGGCGGTAATTCGGTAAAATTGGGTCCAAAAGAAATACGATTAACAGAGTCAATTAAGAACCAATCAGGTCGAGCAATTTCGAATGATAAAATATCTTTTGACAAAGATTTCAAGATTAGATTTGAGGCCTATTTAGGAGCTAGGAATGGAGCAGATGGTATTGCTATTGTTTTCCATAATGATCCGCTAGGTTCATCCGCTCAAGGAACAGTAGGTGTTGGTTTAGGAGCGTTAACGATAAAAAATGGAATTGTTTTAGAAATAGATACTTTTAAAAACAATCAAGTGTCTTCAGATATGTCTGATGATCACGGTTCTATTTGGCCATCTGATAACGATAACAAGATTTCTACGATATTATCAAATTCAGTTTCTCTAGGCGAGTTAGAGAATGATACTTGGTATCCAGTAGAGATAACCTGGGATAGCGCAACTACTACAATCAGGTATACGGTAAATGGAATTTTAGCAGGTAGCTATTCAGGCGATGTTGTTACTGATTATTTTGGAGGCGAGAGTTTGGTATACTTCGGGTATACAGCTTCGACAGGCGGAGACACGAACGAGCAAAAAATTAGATTTGCTGATTTCTGTGCAGATTTACCACTAGAGGCCGATACAGATAATGATGGTATTCCGAATCATATAGATTTAGATAGTGATAATGATGGTATCTATGACATTATAGAGGCCGGAAAAGTAGGAGCTTTAAATTTAGACGCCAATAATGACGGACGAGTTGATGGGATGGATGATGTCTCTGGCAGTGCAGATTTGGATCAAGATGGTTTAGCGGATTCGATAGAAGGAGTCAACGGAGAAGATGCGGGGATCTTACCAAGAACAACAACAGGAAGGATTTCAGATCACGTTAATTCAGATAGTGATGGCGATGGTTGTAGTGATGCCAATGAAGCCTATGATAATATAGATACTGATGGGGCAGGAGATACATATTATAACCCTGCAGATTTGACAGAGCCGTTAAAGGTAGGTTTAGGAGTGAATGCGAATGGTACTGTTACAGCCGCTGGGTATAGTACAGGAGATGTCGCTGCGGTAATAGATGCAGGTAGTTCACTTTGTTATATAAACCCATGTACGTTGGGAGCCACTGCAGGAACGGTCACAGCAAATGATTTCGATGGAGATGGCATTATTAATGATTGTGATTTAGATGATGATAATGATGGTATTTTAGATTGTGCCGAGGCCAATATAACATCTACAACAGAGGTTGATGCCTTATTTGCTTTAGGCGGTAGTTCGGTAAAATTGGGGCCAAAAGAAATACGATTAACAGAGTCTATAAAAGACCAATCTGGTCGAGCAATTTCGAATGGTAAAATATCTTTCGGTAAAGATTTCACGATTAAATTTGAGGCCTATTTAGGATCTAGAAATGGAGCGGATGGTATTGCTATTGTTTTCCATGATGATCCAAGAGGTTCATCAGCGCAAGGAACCGTAGGTGTTGGTTTAGGAGCGTTAACGATAGAAAACGGAATTGTTTTAGAAATAGATACTTTTAAAAACAATGAAGTATCCTCAGATATGTCTGATGATCATGGTACAATTTGGCCATCTGATAATGATAACAAGATTTCTACGATATTATCAAATTCAGTTTCTCTAGGCGAGTTAGAGAATGATACTTGGTATCCAGTAGAGATAACCTGGGATAGTGCAACCAAAACAATCGCTTATACGGTAAATGGAATTGTAGCAGGTAGCTATACAGGCGATGTTGTTACTGATTATTTTGGAGGCGAGAGCTTGGTATACTTTGGATATACAGCTTCCACTGGAGGATCGACGAATGAGCAAAAAATTAGATTTGCTGATTTCTGTGCAGATTTACCACTAGAGGCTGATACAGATAATGATGGTATTTCGAATCATTTAGATTTAGATAGCGACAACGATGGTATTTCAGATTTAGTAGAAGGAGGCGCCGATGGAGCCTTAGATGCAAATAATAATGGGGTATTAGATAACGGAGCAGACAGTGATGGTGATGGTATTGCCGATGTAGTAGATCCAGACAATGGAGGAACAGCATCAAGTACCCCTGATACTGATGGTGATGGCGTGCTAGATTACCAAGATTTAGACAGTGATAATGATGGTCTTAATGATGTAGAAGAAGCAGGAGGTACCGACAGTGATGGAGACGGACAAGTTGATACCAGTGGAACTTTAGTAGATGGTAATAATTTACCAGATACCGATGCCAATGGTACTGCGGATGTATTAGAGCCCAATAACCCTAATTTACCAGGTCCTTTAGATACTAATGGCGACGGTATAGTTGATGATACTACAGATAGTGATGGTGATGGTATTGCCGATGTGATTGATGGAGATTTAGGTAACTTTGGAGATGCTATAGTCATAGAAGCCGATAGTGATAGCGATGGTATTTCAGATCTGTATGATTTAGATGATGATAATGATGGTATTTTAGATTGTGCAGAGGCGAGTATAACGTCGAATACAGAGGTTGATGACTTATTTGCTTTAGGCGGTAATTCGGTAAAATTGGGTCCAAAAGAAATACGATTAACAGAGTCAATTAAGAACCAATCAGGTCGAGCAATTTCGAATGATAAAATATCTTTTGACAAAGATTTCAAGATTAGATTTGAGGCCTATTTAGGAGCTAGGAATGGAGCAGATGGTATTGCTATTGTTTTCCATAATGATCCGCTAGGTTCATCCGCTCAAGGAACAGTAGGTGTTGGTTTAGGAGCGTTAACGATAAAAAATGGAATTGTTTTAGAAATAGATACTTTTAAAAACAATCAAGTGTCTTCAGATATGTCTGATGATCACGGTTCTATTTGGCCATCTGATAACGATAACAAGATTTCTACGATATTATCAAATTCAGTTTCTCTAGGCGAGTTAGAGAATGATATTTGGTATCCAGTAGAGATAACCTGGGATAGCGCAACTACTACAATCAGGTATACGGTAAATGGAATTTTAGCAGGTAGCTATTCAGGCGATGTTGTTACTGATTATTTTGGAGGCGAGAGTTTGGTATACTTCGGGTATACAGCTTCGACAGGCGGAGACACGAACGAGCAAAAAATTAGATTTGCTGATTTCTGTGCAGATTTACCACTAGAGGCCGATACAGATAATGATGGTATTCCGAATCATATAGATTTAGATAGTGATAATGATGGTATCTATGACATTATAGAGGCCGGAAAAGTAGGAGCTTTAAATTTAGACGCCAATAATGACGGACGAGTTGATGGGATGGATGATGTCTCTGGCAGTGCAGATTTGGATCAAGATGGTTTAGCGGATTCGATAGAAGGAGTCAACGGAGAAGATGCGGGGATCTTACCAAGAACAACAACAGGAAGGATTTCAGATCACGTTAATTCAGATAGTGATGGTGATGGTTGTAGTGATGCCAATGAAGCCTATGATAATATAGATACTGATGGGGCAGGATATACATATTATAACCCTGCAGATTTGACAGAGCCGTTAAAGGTAGGTTTAGGAGTGAATGCGAATGGTACTGTTACAGCCGCTGGGTATAGTACAGGAGATGTCGCTGCGGTAATAGATGCAGGTAGTTCACTTTGTTATATAAACCCATGTACATTGGGAGCCACTGCAGGAACGGTCACAGCAAATGATTTCGATGGAGATGGCATTATTAATGATTGTGATTTAGATGATGATAATGATGGTATTTTAGATTGTGCCGAGGCCAATATAACATCTACAACAGAGGTTGATGCCTTATTTGCTTTAGGCGGTAGTTCGGTAAAATTGGGGCCAAAAGAAATACGATTAACAGAGTCTATAAAAGACCAATCTGGTCGAGCAATTTCGAATGGTAAAATATCTTTTGGTAAAGATTTCACGATTAAATTTGAGGCCTATTTAGGATCTAGAAATGGAGCGGATGGTATTGCTATTGTTTTCCATGATGATCCAAGAGGTTCATCAGCGCAAGGAACCGTAGGTGTTGGTTTAGGAGCGTTAACGATAGAAAACGGAATTGTTTTAGAAATAGATACTTTTAAAAACAGTCAAGTATCCTCAGATATGTCTGATGATCATGGTACAATTTGGCCATCTGATAATGATAACAAGATTTCTACGATATTATCAAATTCAGTTTCTCTAGGCGAGTTAGAGAATGATACTTGGTATCCAGTAGAGATAACCTGGGATAGTGCAACCAAAACAATCGCTTATACGGTAAATGGAATTGTAGCAGGTAGCTATACAGGCGATGTTGTTACTGATTATTTTGGAGACGAGAGCTTGGTATACTTTGGATATACAGCTTCCACTGGAGGATCGACGAATGAGCAAAAAATTAGATTTGCTGATTTCTGTGCAGATTTACCACTAGAGGCTGATACAGATAATGATGGTATTTCGAATCATTTAGATTTAGATAGCGACAATGATGGTATTTCAGATTTAGTAGAAGGAGGCGCCGATGGAGCCTTAGATGCAAATAATAATGGGGTATTAGATAACGGAGCAGACAGTGATGGTGATGGTATTGCCGATGTAGTAGATCCAGACAATGGAGGAACAGCATCAAGTACCCCTGATACTGATGGTGATGGCGTGCTAGATTACCAAGATTTAGACAGTGATAATGATGGTCTTAATGATGTAGAAGAAGCAGGAGGTACTGATAGTGATAACAACGGACAAGTTGATACCAGTGGAACTTTAGTAGATGGTAATAATTTACCAGATACCGATGCCAATGGTACTGCGGATGTATTAGAACCCAATAATCCTAATTTATCTGGATCTTTAGATGCCAATGGCGACGGTATAGTTGATGATACTACAGATAGTGATGGTGATGGTATTGCTGATGTGCTTGATGGAGACCCTACTAATTTTGGAGATGCCACGATAGTTGAACCCGAAGCTGATAGTGATGGTGATGGTGTTAGTGATAAAGTAGATTTAGACGCTGATAATGACGGGATTTTGAATGAGCAAGAGTGTTATAGTTCCGATTTTAAGTGGGCTAATTCATATACTACGACTGCTGATCCCAAGGAGATTACGTCAACAATTGCAGGGATCAATGTAACGTATTCATCTACGGCTGATATAACTTTAACAGGAAACCTTTATGGACAAAGTGAATTCCCTACAGAATATGGGGTTCCAAATACGAATCCATCGATTAGAAATCTTGAGGCGGATGTAAATACGGTTACATTTTCATCACCTATTAAAGATCCAGTGTTAGTATTTACGTCTATAGGGCAACCAGGACTTTTTGTACCTATTATCTTCAGTTCACCCATACAGTTAATTTGGTCTAAGGACGTAAGTGTCGATTCTCCTACGCAGATTACCGGAGAAGAAGGGTATGCAATCGTTAAGGTTTTAGGAGAGCATTCATCTATTACATTTGAATATGGGGCAGCAGAGAATTTTTGCAATTTTGTATTAGGCGCTGATATTGGAACCTATTGTGATACAGATTCTGATGGTACACCAGATTATTTAGATTTAGATAGTGATGGTGATGGTTGTTATGATGCCTTAGAAGGAGCAGGAAGTGTTATTTCATCACATTTAGATGTCAATGGAAGAATTGATTATGCAACTAATGGCGGAGTAGACACCAATGGAGTTCCTAACTTGGTAAATTCAGGAGGAGCTGCGGATACTGATTCAAATCAGGGTCAAGAAACTGCAGTTGCAGTGGTAGATGCTTCCGATAGCACGTCTTGTTGTGATGCTTCAGTATCAGGATTTACAGATACAGATTCAGATAACATAGCTGATAGCTGTGATTTAGACGATGACAATGATGGTATTTTAGATAGTGTAGAAGACAACGGAGATCCTAATAGAGATACCGATGGTGATGGTATTGTAGACCGATTGGATTTAGATAGTGATGGCGATGGTATTTTAGATATAGAAGAGAGCGGTCAAGATTCTTCGGTAGTAGATACTGATGGCGATGGAGTATTGGATAGCACAACAGATAATGATAATGATGGAATTGTGGATTCAGCCGATGCCGATGATACTGATGTTTCAGCAGGAACAACAGCAACAGTAGTAGATACTGATGGTGATGGTACTCCAGACTTCCAAGATACGGATAGCGACAATGATGGTATTTCAGATTTAGTAGAAAGTGGCACCGATGGAGCCTTAGATGCTGATAATGATGGTGTATTAGATGTTCAAACAGATACTGATGGTGATGGTATTGCCGATGCAGTAGATCCAGACAATGGAGGTACAGCATCAAGCACGCCTGATACCGATGGCGATGGTATTCCAGATAATCAAGATTTAGACAGTGATAATGATGGTCTTAGTGATGTGGAAGAAGCAGGAGGCACCGATAGTGATGGCGATGGTCAGATTGATACGAATGACTTAGTAGATGGCGATAATTTACCAGACAATGATGGTAATGGTATTGCCGATGTAATAGATCCAAACAATCCAAATTTACCAGGGGTTTTAGATACCGATGGTGATGGGGTAGTCGATGACAATACCGATACCGATGGTGATGGTATTGCAGACGTGATTGATGGAGATCCTACTAATTTTGGTGATGCCACAGTAGTTGAAACGGATGGTGATGGAGATGGTATTGTAGATCGTTATGATTTAGACGATGACAACGATGGTGTTTTAGATAGTGTAGAAGACAATGGAGATCCTAATAGAGATACCGATGGTGATGGTATTGTAGACCGATTGGATTTAGACAGTGATGGTGACGGGATCTTAGATATAGAAGAGAGCGGTCAAGATTCTTCGGTAGTAGATACTGATGGCGATGGAGTATTGGATAGCACAACAGATAATGATAATGATGGAATTGTGGATTCAGCCGATGCCGATGATACTGATATTTCAGCAGGAACAACTGCAACAGTAGTAGATACTGATGGTGATGGTACTCCAGACTTCCAAGATACGGATAGCGACAATGATGGTATTTCAGATTTAGTAGAAAGTGGCACCGATGGAGCCTTAGATAGTGATAATGATGGTGTATTAGATGTTCAAACAGATACCGATGGTGATGGTATTGCCGATGCAGTAGATCCAGACAATGGAGGTACAGCATCAAGCACGCCTGATACCGATGGTGATGGTGTTCCAGATAATCAAGATTTAGACAGCGATAATGATGGTCTTAGTGATGTAGAAGAAGCAGGAGGCACCGATAGTGATGGCGATGGTCAGATTGATACGAATGACTTAGTAGATGGCGATAATTTACCAGACAATGATGGTAATGGTATTGCCGATGTAATAGATCCCAATAATCCAAATTTACCTGGAGTTTTAGATGGAGATGGTGATGGGGTAGTCGATGATAATACCGATACCGATGGTGATGGTATTGCCGATGTGATTGATGGAGATCCTACCAATTTTGGTGATGCCACAGTAGTTGAAACGGATGGTGATGGAGATGGTATTTCAGATCGTTATGATTTAGACGATGACAACGATGGTATTTTAGATAGTGTAGAAGATAACGGAGATCCTAATAGGGATACCGATGGTGATGGTATTGTAGATCGATTGGACTTAGACAGTGATGGCGATGGGATCTTAGATATAGAAGAGAGCGGTCAAGATTCTTCGGTAGTAGATACTGATGGCGATGGAGTATTGGATAGTACAACGGATGATGACAATGATGGAATTGTAGATTCAGCCGATGCCGATGATACTGATGTTTCAGCAGGAACAACAGCAACAGTAGTAGATACTGATGGCGATGGTACTCCAGACTTCCAAGATGCGGATAGCGACAATGATGGTATTTCAGATTTAGTAGAAGGAGGTACCGATGGAGCCTTAGATGCTGATAATGATGGTGTATTAGATGTTCAAACAGATACCGATGGTGATGGTATTGCCGATGCAGTAGATCCAGACAATGGAGGCACAGCATCAAGCACGCCTGATACCGATGGCGATGGTGTTCCAGATAATCAAGATTTAGACAGTGATAATGATGGTCTTAGTGATGTAGAAGAGGCAGGAGGCACCGATAGTGATGGCGATGGTCAGATTGATACGGGTGACTTAGTAGATGGCGATAATTTACCAGACAATGATGGTAATGGTATTGCCGATGTAATAGATCCAAACAATCCAAATTTATCAGGAGTTTTAGATGGCAATGGTGATGGTGTAGTCGATGACAATACCGATACTGATGGTGATGGTATTCCTGATGTGATTGATAGAGATCCTACCAATTTTGGTAATGCTATAGTAGTAGATACTGATAGCGATGGTGATGGTGTTTCAGATATTTCTGATTTAGACGATGACAATGATGGTATTTTAGATAGTGTAGAAGACAACGGGGATCCTAATAGAGATACTGATGGTGATGGTATTGTAGACCGATTGGATTTAGACAGTGATGGTGACGGGATCTTAGATATAGAAGAGAGCGGTCAAGATTCTTCGGTAGTAGATACTGATGGCGATGGAGTATTGGATAGTACAACGGATACTGACAATGATGGAATTGTAGATTCAGCCGATGCCGATGATACTGATGTTTCAGCAGGAACAACAGCAACAGCAGTAGATACTGATGGTGATGGTACTCCAGACTTCCAAGATTCGGACAGCGACAATGATGGTATTTCAGATTTAGTAGAAAGTGGTACCGCTGGAGCCTTAGATAGTGATAATGATGGTGTATTGGATGACCAAACAGATACCGATGGTGATGGTATTGCCGATGCAGTAGACCCAGACAATGGAGGTACAGCATCAAATAGTCCTGATACCGATGGTGATGGTATTCCAGATAATCAAGATTTAGATAGTGATAATGATGGTCTTAGTGATGTGGAAGAAGCGGGAGGCACCGATAATGATGGCGATGGTCAGATTGATACGGGTGACTTAGTAGATGGCGATAATTTACCAGACAATGATGGTAATGGTATTGCCGATGTAATAGAACCAAACAATCCAAATTTACCAGGAGCTTTAGATGGTGATGGTGATGGTATAGTCGATGACAATACCGATACGGATGGTGATGGTATTGTAGATGTGATTGATGGAGATCCTACCAGCTTTGGAGATGCCACAGTAATTGAAACGGATGGTGATGGTATTCCAGATCGTTATGATTTAGACGATGACAACGATGGTATTTTAGATAGTGTAGAAGACAATGGAGATCCTAATAGAGATACCGATGGCGATGGTATTGTAGACCGATTGGATTTAGATAGTGATGGCGATGGGATCTTAGATATAGAAGAGAGCGGCCAAGATTCTTCGGTAGTAGATACTGATGGCGATGGAGTATTGGATAGCACAACAGATAATGATAATGATGGAATTGTGGATTCAGCCGATGCCGATGATACTGATTTTTCAGTAGGAACAACAGGAACAGCGGCAGATACTGATGGCGATGGTACTCCAGACTTCCAAGATACGGACAGCGACAATGATGGTATTTCAGATTTAGTAGAAAGTGGTACCGATGGAGCCTTAGATAGTGATAATGATGGTGTATTAGATGTTCAAACAGATACCGATGGTGATGGTATTGCCGATGCAGTAGATCCAGACAATGGAGGTACAGCATCAAGCACGCCAGATACCGATGGCGATGGTACTCCAGATAATCAAGATTTAGATAGTGATAATGATGGTCTTAGTGATGTAGAGGAAGCAGGAGGCACCGATAGTGATGGTGATGGTCAGATTGATACGAATGACTTAGTAGATGGCGATAATTTACCAGACAATGATGGTAATGGTATTGCCGATGTAATAGATCCAAACAATCCAAATTTATCAGGAGTTGTAGATACCGATGGCGATGGTGTAGTCGATGACAATACCGATACGGATGGTGATGGTATTCCTGATGTGATTGATGGAGATCCTACCAATTTTGGTAATGCTACAGTAATTGGAACCGATAGTGATACCGATGGTGATGGCGTTAGTGACGAGTTAGATTTAGACGCTGATAATGACGGGATTTTGAATGAGCAAGAGTGTTATAGTTCCGATTTTAAGTGGGCTAATTCATATACTACGACTGCTGATCCCAAGGAGATTACGTCAACAATTGCAGGGATCAATGTAACGTATTCATCTACGGCTGATATAACTTTAACAGGAAACCTTTATGGACAAAGTGAATTCCCTGCAGAATATGGGGTTCCAAATACGAATCCATCAATTAGAAATCTTGAGGCGGATGTAAATACGGTTACATTTTCATCACCTATTAAAGATCCAGTGTTAGTCTTTACGTCTATAGGGCAACCAGGGCTTTTTGTACCTATTATCTTCAGTTCACCCATACAGTTAATTTGGTCTAAGGACGTAAGTGTCGATTCTCCTACGCAGATTACCGGAGAAGAAGGGTATGCAATCGTTAAGGTTTTAGGAGAGCATTCATCTATTACATTTGAATATGGGGCAGCAGAGAATTTTTGCAATTTTGTATTAGGCGCTGATATTGGAACCTATTGTGATACAGATTCTGATGGTACACCAGATTATTTAGATTTAGATAGTGATGGTGATGGTTGTTATGATGCCTTAGAAGGAGCAGGAAGTGTTATTTCATCACATTTAGATGTCAATGGAAGAATTGATTATGCAACTAATGGCGGAGTAGACACCAATGGAGTTCCTAACTTGGTAAATTCAGGAGGAGCTGCGGATACTGATTCAAATCAGGGTCAAGAAACTGCAGTTGCAGTGGTAGATGCTTCCGATAGCACGTCTTGTTGTGATGCTTCAGTATCAGGATTTACAGATACAGATTCAGATAACATAGCTGATAGCTGTGATTTAGACGATGACAATGATGGTATTTTAGATAGTGTAGAAGACAACGGAGATCCTAATAGAGATACCGATGGTGATGGTATTGTAGACCGATTGGATTTAGATAGTGATGGCGATGGTATTTTAGATATAGAAGAGAGCGGTCAAGATTCTTCGGTAGTAGATACTGATGGCGATGGAGTATTGGATAGTACAACGGATAATGATAATGATGGAATTGTAGATTCAGCCGATGCCGATGATACTGATGTTTCAGCAGGAACAACAGCGACAGTAGTAGATACTGACGGTGATGGTACTCCAGACTTCCAAGATACGGATAGCGACAATGATGGTATTTCAGATTTAGTAGAAAGTGGCACCGATGGAGCCTTAGATGCTGATAATGATGGTGTATTAGATGTTCAAACAGATACCGATGGTGATGGTATTGCCGATGCAGTAGATCCAGACAATGGAGGTACAGCATCAAGCACGCCTGATACCGATGGTGATGGTGTTCCAGATAATCAAGATTTAGACAGCGATAATGATGGTCTTAGTGATGTAGAAGAAGCAGGAGGCACCGATAGTGATGGCGATGGTCAGATTGATACGAATGACTTAGTAGATGGCGATAATTTACCAGACAATGATGGTAATGGTATTGCCGATGTAATAGATCCAAACAATCCAAATTTACCTGGAGTTTTAGATGGAGATGGTGATGGGGTAGTCGATGACAATACCGATACGGATGGTGATGGTATTGCCGATGTGATTGATGGAGATCCTACCAATTTTGGTGATGCCACAGTAGTTGAAACGGATGGTGATGGAGATGGTATTTCAGATCGTTATGATTTAGACGATGACAACGATGGTATTTTAGATAGTGTAGAAGATAACGGAGACCCTAATAGAGATACCGATGGTGATGGTATTGTAGACCGATTGGATTTAGATAGTGATGGCGATGGTATTTTAGATATAGAAGAGAGCGGTCAAGATTCTTCCGTAGTAGATACTGATGGCGATGGAGTATTGGATAGCACAACAGATAATGATAATGATGGAATTGTGGATTCAGCCGATGCCGATGATACTGATGTTTCAGCAGGAACAACAGCAACAGTAGTAGATACTGATGGTGATGGTACTCCAGACTTCCAAGATACGGATAGCGACAATGATGGTATTTCAGATTTAGTAGAAAGTGGCACCGATGGAGCCTTAGATGCTGATAATGATGGTGTATTAGATGTTCAAACAGATACCGATGGTGATGGTATTGCCGATGCAGTAGATCCAGACAATGGAGGTACAGCATCAAGCACGCCTGATACCGATGGTGATGGTGTTCCAGATAATCAAGATTTAGACAGCGATAATGATGGTCTTAGTGATGTAGAAGAAGCAGGAGGCACCGATAGTGATGGCGATGGTCAGATTGATACGAATGACTTAGTAGATGGCGATAATTTACCAGACAATGATGGTAATGGTATTGCCGATGTAATAGATCCAAACAATCCAAATTTACCTGGAGTTTTAGATGGAGATGGTGATGGGGTAGTCGATGACAATACCGATACGGATGGTGATGGTATTGCCGATGTGATTGATGGAGATCCTACCAATTTTGGTGATGCCACAGTAGTTGAAACGGATGGTGATGGTGATGGTATTCCAGATCGTTATGATTTAGACGATGACAACGATGGTGTTTTAGATAGTGTAGAAGACAACGGGGATCCTAATAGGGATACCGATGGTGATGGTATTGTAGACCGATTGGATTTAGATAGTGATGGCGATGGTATTTTAGATATAGAAGAGAGCGGTCAAGATTCTTCGGTAGTAGATACTGATGGCGATGGAGTATTGGATAGCACAACAGATAATGATAATGATGGAATTGTGGATTCAGCCGATGCCGATGATACTGATGTTTCAGCAGGAACAACAGCAACAGCAGTAGATACTGATGGTGATGGTACTCCGGATTTCCAAGATGCGGACAGCGACAATGATGGTATTTCAGATTTAGTAGAAGGAGGTACCGATGGAGCCTTAGATAGTGATAATGATGGTGTATTAGATGACCAAACAGATACTGATGGTGATGGTATTGCCGATGCAGTAGATCCAGACAATGGAGGTACAGCATCAAGCACGCCTGATACCGATGGCGATGGTATTCCAGATAATCAAGATTTAGACAGTGATAATGATGGTCTTAGTGATGTAGAAGAAGCGGGAGGCACCGATAGTGATGGCGATGGTCAGATTGATACGGGTGACTTAGTAGATGGTGATAATTTACCAGACAATGATGGTAATGGTATTGCCGATGTAATAGATCCAAACAATCCAGATTTATCAGGAGCTTTAGATGCCGATGGTGATGGGGTAGTCGATGACAATACCGATACTGATGGTGATGGTATTGCCGATGTGATTGATGGAGATCCTACCAATTTTGGAGATGCCACAGTAATTGAAACGGATGGTGATGGTGATGGTATTCCAGATCGTTATGATTTAGACGATGACAACGATGGTATTTTAGATAGTGTAGAAGATAACGGGGATCCTAATAGAGATACTGATGGCGATGGTATTGTAGATCGATTGGACTTAGACAGTGATGGTGATGGGATTTTAGATATAGAAGAGAGCGGTCAAGATTCTTCGGTAGTAGATACTGATGGCGATGGAGTATTGGATAGCACAACAGATAATGATAATGATGGAATTGTGGATTCAGCCGATGCCGATGATACTGATGTTTCAGCAGGAACAACAGCAACAGCAGTAGATACTGATGGTGATGGTACTCCAGACTTCCAAGATTCGGACAGCGACAATGATGGTGTTTCAGATTTAGTAGAAAGTGGTACCGCTGGAGCCTTAGATAGTGATAATGATGGTGTATTGGATGACCAAACAGATACCGATGGTGATGGTATTGCCGATGCAGTAGACCCAGACAATGGAGGTACAGCATCAAATAGTCCTGATACCGATGGTGATGGTATTCCAGATAATCAAGATTTAGACAGTGATAACGATGGTCTTAGTGATGTAGAAGAAGCGGGAGGCACCGATAATGATGGCGATGGTCAGATTGATACGGGTGACTTAGTAGACGGTGATAATTTACCAGACAATGATGGTAATGGTATTGCCGATGTAATAGATCCAAACAATCCAAATTTACCAGGAGGTGTAGATGCCGATGGCGATGGGGTAGTCGATGATGATACCGATACCGATGGTGATGGTATTGCCGATGTGATTGATGGAGATCCTACCAAGTTTGGTGATGCCACAGTAGTTGAAACGGATGGTGATGGTGATGGTATTCCAGATCGTTATGATTTAGACGATGACAACGATGGTGTTTTAGATAGTGTAGAAGACAACGGGGATCCTAATAGAGATACCGATGGTGATGGTATTGTAGATCGATTGGATTTAGATAGTGATGGCGATGGGATCTTAGATATAGAAGAGAGCGGTCAAGATTCTTCGGTAGTTGATACTGATGGCGATGGAGTATTGGATAGTACAACGGATAATGATAATGATGGAATTGTAGATTCAGCCGATGCCGATGATACTGATGTTTCAGCAGGAACAACAGCGACAGTAGTAGATACTGACGGTGATGGTACTCCGGATTTCCAAGATGCGGACAGCGACAATGATGGTATTTCAGATTTAGTAGAAGGAGGTACCGATGGAGCCTTAGATGCTGACAATGATGGTGTATTAGATGACCAAACAGATACTGATGGTGATGGTATTGCCGATGCAGTAGACCCAGACAATGGAGGTACAGCATCAAGCACGCCTGATACCGATGGTGATGGTATTCCAGATAATCAAGATTTAGACAGTGATAACGATGGTCTTAGTGATGTAGAAGAAGCGGGAGGCACCGATAATGATGGCGATGGTCAGATTGATACGGGTGACTTAGTAGACGGTGATAATTTACCAGACAATGATGGTAATGGTATTGCCGATGTAATAGATCCAAACAATCCAAATTTACCAGGAGGTGTAGATGCCGATGGTGATGGGGTAGTCGATGACAATACCGATACCGATGGTGATGGTATTGCCGATGTGATTGATGGAGATCCTACCAATTTTGGTGATGCCACAGTAGTTGAAACGGATGGTGATGGTGATGGTATTCCAGATCGTTATGATTTAGACGATGACAACGATGGTGTTTTAGATAGTGTAGAAGACAACGGGGATCCTAATAGGGATACCGATGGTGATGGTATTGTAGATCGATTGGATTTAGACAGTGATGGCGATGGGATCTTAGATATAGAAGAGAGCGGTCAAGATTCTTCGGTAGTTGATACTGATGGCGATGGAGTATTGGATAGTACAACGGATAATGATAATGATGGAATTGTGGATTCAGCCGATGCCGATGATACTGATGTTTCAGCAGGAACAACAGCAACAGCAGTAGATACTGATGGTGATGGTACTCCGGATTTCCAAGATGCGGATAGCGACAATGATGGTATTTCAGATTTAGTAGAAGGAGGTACCGATGGAGCCTTAGATGCTGACAATGATGGTGTATTAGATGACCAAACAGATACTGATGGTGATGGTATTGCCGATGCAGTAGACCCAGACAATGGAGGTACAGCATCAAGCACGCCTGATACCGATGGCGATGGTATTCCAGATAATCAAGATTTAGATAGTGATAATGATGGTCTTAGTGATGTAGAAGAAGCGGGAGGCACCGATAGTGATGGCGATGGTCAGATTGATACGGGTGACTTAGTAGACGGTGATAATTTACCAGACAGTGACGGTAATGGTATTGCCGATGTAATAGATCCAAACAATCCAAATTTACCAGGAGTTTTAGATGCCGATGGTGATGGGGTAGTCGATGACAATACCGATACCGATGGTGATGGTATTGCCGATGTGATTGATGGAGATCCTACCAATTTTGGTGATGCCACAGTAGTTGAAACGGATGGTGATGGTGATGGTATTCCAGATCGTTATGATTTAGACGATGACAACGATGGTGTTTTAGATAGTGTAGAAGACAACGGGGATCCTAATAGGGATACCGATGGTGATGGTATTGTAGATCGATTGGACTTAGACAGTGATGGCGATGGGATCTTAGATATAGAAGAGAGCGGTCAAGATTCTTCGGTAGTTGATACCGATGGCGATGGAGTATTGGATAGTACAACGGATAATGATAATGATGGAATTGTGGATTCAGCCGATGCCGATGATACTGATATTTCAGCAGGAACAACAGCAACAGCAGTAGATACTGACGGTGATGGTACTCCGGATTTCCAAGATGCAGATAGCGACAATGATGGTATCTCAGATTTAGTAGAAGGAGGTACCGATGGAACCTTAGATGCTGACAATGATGGTGTATTAGATGACCAAACAGATACTGATGGTGATGGTATTGCCGATGCAGTAGACCCAGACAATGGAGGTACAGCATCAAGCACGCCTGATACCGATGGCGATGGTATTCCAGATAATCAAGATTTAGACAGTGATAACGATGGTCTTAGTGATGTAGAAGAAGCGGGAGGCACCGATAATGATGGCGATGGTCAGATTGATACGGGTGACTTAGTAGACGGTGATAATTTACCAGACAATGATGGTAATGGTATTGCCGATGTAATAGATCCAAACAATCCAAATTTACCAGGAGTTTTAGATGCCGATGGTGATGGGGTAGTCGATGACAATACCGATACCGATGGTGATGGTATTGCCGATGTGATTGATGGAGATCCTACCAATTTTGGTGATGCCACAGTAGTTGAAACGGATGGTGATGGTGATGGTATTCCAGATCGTTATGATTTAGACGATGACAACGATGGTATTTTAGATAGTGTAGAAGACAACGGAGATCCTAATAGAGATACCGATGGTGATGGTATTGTAGATCGATTGGACTTAGACAGTGATGGCGATGGGATCTTAGATATAGAAGAGAGCGGTCAAGATTCTTCGGTAGTTGATACCGATGGCGATGGAGTATTGGATAGTACAACGGATAATGATAATGATGGAATTGTGGATTCAGCCGATGCCGATGATACTGATATTTCAGCAGGAACAACTGCAACAGCAGTAGATACTGACGGTGATGGTACTCCGGATTTCCAAGATGCGGATAGCGACAATGATGGTATCTCAGATTTAGTAGAAGGAGGTACCGATGGAACCTTAGATGCTGACAATGATGGTGTATTAGATGACCAAACAGATACTGATGGTGATGGTATTGCCGATGCAGTAGACCCAGACAATGGAGGTACAGCATCAAATAGCCCTGATACCGATGGTGATGGTATTCCAGATAATCAAGATTTAGATAGTGATAATGATGGTCTTAGTGATGTAGAGGAAGCAGGAGGCACCGATAGTGATGGCGATGGTCAGATTGATACGGGTGACTTAGTAGATGGTGATAATTTACCGGACAGTGACGGTAATGGTATTGCCGATGTAATAGATCCAAACAATCCAAATTTACCAGGAGGTGTAGATGCCGATGGCGATGGGGTAGTCGATGATGATACCGATACCGATGGTGATGGTATTCCTGATGTGATTGATGGAGATCCTAACAATTTTGGAGATGATTCTATAATAGATGCTGATAATGATGGCGATGGTATTCCAGATCTTTATGATTTAGACGATGACAACGATGGTATTTTAGATAGTGTAGAAGATAACGGAGATCCTAATAGAGATACCGATGGCGATGGTATTGTAGACCGATTGGATTTAGACAGTGATGGCGATGGGATCTTAGATATAGAAGAGAGCGGTCAAGATTCTTCGGTAGTTGATACCGATGGCGATGGAGTATTGGATAGCACAACAGATAATGATAATGATGGAATTGTGGATTCAGCCGATGCCGATGATACTGATATTTCAGCAGGAACAACAGCAACAGCAGTAGATACTGACGGTGATGGTACTCCGGATTTCCAAGATGCGGATAGCGACAATGATGGTATCTCAGATTTAGTAGAAGGAGGTACCGATGGAACCTTAGATGCTGACAATGATGGTGTATTAGATGACCAAACAGATACTGATGGTGATGGTATTGCCGATGCAGTAGACCCAGACAATGGAGGTACAGCATCAAGCACGCCTGATACCGATGGTGATGGTATTCCAGATAATCAAGATTTAGATAGTGATAATGATGGTCTTAGTGATGTAGAGGAAGCAGGAGGCACCGATAGTGATGGCGATGGTCAGATTGATACGGGTGACTTAGTAGATGGTGATAATTTACCGGACAGTGACGGTAATGGTATTGCCGATGTAATAGATCCAAACAATCCAAATTTACCAGGAGGTGTAGATGCCGATGGCGATGGGGTAGTCGATGATGATACCGATACCGATGGTGATGGTATTCCTGA
The DNA here is from genome assembly GCF_057220795.1 of Tenacibaculum profundicola. Taxonomy (NCBI): domain Bacteria; kingdom Pseudomonadati; phylum Bacteroidota; class Flavobacteriia; order Flavobacteriales; family Flavobacteriaceae; genus Tenacibaculum; species Tenacibaculum profundicola. The sequence goes on from NZ_CM170137.1 coordinate 3,282,173, forward strand.
TGTGATTGATGGAGATCCTAACAATTTTGGAGATGATTCTATAATAGATGCTGATAATGATGGCGATGGTATTCCAGATCTTTATGATTTAGACGATGACAACGATGGTATTTTAGATAGTGTAGAAGATAACGGAGATCCTAATAGAGATACCGATGGCGATGGTATTGTAGACCGATTGGATTTAGATAGTGATGGCGATGGGATCTTAGATATAGAAGAGAGCGGTCAAGATTCTTCGGTAGTAGATACTGATGGCGATGGAGTATTGGATAGTACAACGGATAATGACAATGATGGAATTGTAGATTCAGCCGATGCCGATGATACTGATGTTTCAGCAGGAACAACAGCAACAGCAACAGATAGTGATGGTGATGGTACTCCAGACTTCCAAGATAGGGATAGCGACAATGATGGTATTTCAGATTTAGTAGAAGGAGGTACCGATGGAGCCTTAGATGCTGACAATGATGGTGTATTAGATGACCAAACAGATACTGATGGTGATGGTATTGCCGATGCAGTAGACCCAGACAATGGAGGTACAGCATCAAGCACGCCTGATACCGATGGCGATGGTATTCCAGATAATCAAGATTTAGATAGTGATAATGATGGTCTTAGTGATGTAGAAGAGGCAGGAGGCACTGATAGTGATGGCGATGGTCAGATTGATACGGGTGACTTAGTAGATGGTGATAATTTACCGGACAGTGACGGTAATGGTATTGCCGATGTAATAGATCCAAACAATCCAAATTTACCAGGAGGTGTAGATGCCGATGGCGATGGGGTAGTCGATGATGATACCGATACCGATGGTGATGGTATTCCTGATGTGATTGATGGAGATCCTAACAATTTTGGAGATGATTCTATAATAGATGCTGATAATGATGGCGATGGTATTCCAGATCTTTATGATTTAGACGATGACAACGATGGTATTTTAGATAGTGTAGAAGATAACGGAGATCCTAATAGAGATACCGATGGCGATGGTATTGTAGACCGATTGGATTTAGATAGTGATGGCGATGGGATCTTAGATATAGAAGAGAGCGGTCAAGATTCTTCGGTAGTAGATACTGATGGCGATGGAGTATTGGATAGTACAACGGATAATGATAATGATGGAATTGTAGATTCAGCCGATGCCGATGATACTGATGTTTCAGCAGGAACAACAGCAACAGCAACAGATAGTGATGGTGATGGTACTCCAGACTTCCAAGATAGGGATAGCGACAATGATGGTATTTCAGATTTAGTAGAAGGAGGTACCGATGGAGCCTTAGATATGGATAACGATGGTGTATTAGATGTTCAAACAGATACCGATGGTGATGGTATTGCCGATTCTGTAGACTTAGATAATGAAGGTACTCGTATAGATATACCAGATACAGATAATGATGGAACCCCAGATTATCAAGATTTAGACAGTGATGGTGATGGTGTTGATGATGTAATAGAGGCTGGTGGAACCGATAGTGATGGTGATGGAGAGATCGATTCAGGTGACTTAGTAGATGGAAATGATCTCACCGATACTGATGGTGATGGTAATCCAAATTATCAAGATGATGATGATGATGGTGATGGTATTTTAACTTCTGAGGAAGATGTTGATGGCGATGGAGATTCAACCAACGATGATAGTGATGGTGATGGCATACCAAATTATTTAGATACGGATGATGATGGTGATGGTATAGATACAGCAGATGAGTATGCTGATTTAAATGGTGATGGTAATCCAGATGATGCCTTAGATACGGATGAAGATGGTGCCCCAGATTATATGGATCCAGATACTATGGAGTGTTTAACAGTTTATAATGAGTTTACACCCAATGACGATGGTTATAATGACACCTTAGTAATATCTTGTATAGAAAATGATCAGTATAAGAATAATAGACTAGAGGTATATAACCGCTGGGGTAATTTAGTGTACAGCAAAGACAGCTACGACAATAGTTGGGATGGTACTTCTAATGGTCGTTTTAATGTTCAGGTAGATAAGCAATTACCTTCAGGGACTTATTATTACGCCTTAGACTTAGGAGATGGTAATAAACCCAAATTAGGTTGGATATATATCAATAGAGATTAATCACAAAATTAATAAGAAATGAACAAGATATTACAGTATACAATAGTACTAAGTGCAATGATCATTGGTAGCGAAGTATATTCACAGCAAGATCCACAATACACACAATATATGTTTAATACGATGAGTGTGAATCCGGCTTATGTAGGATCAAAAGGTCATAGTGTTATTAATTTATTAGCCCGTACACAATGGATAGGAGTCGATGGAGCCCCCGACACCCAAACTTTAAGTTATGACACACCCTTAGGGTATAGCGGAGTTGGGTTAGGGATTAATCTGGTGAACGATGTGATAGGACCTTCTACAGAAACCTATTTGGATGCCAATGTATCTTATACGGTACGAACAAGTGAAGAAGGTAGCTTGGCTTTTGGGATGAAATTAGGAGGTCGGTTTTTCAATGTAGATTGGAGTAAAGGTATTTACAGAGATAAGGAAGACAATCAGTTATCCCAACCCATTAATAAGTTTTTACCTACCATAGGAGCAGGAGTTTATTATTATAAGTCGAATTGGTATTTAGGGTTGGCAGTTCCTAATGTTTTAAGAACAGATCATTATGACGATTCAAGTAGTGGCGGAAGTGTTGCTACTGAACGTATGCACTATTTTTTAATAGCAGGGTATGTGTTTGATTTGAACGAGCGTGTGAAGTTTAAACCAGCGGTACTGACCAAGATTGTAAGTGGAGCCCCCTTATCGTTGGATGTTTCGGCAAATTTTTTATTTCATGAGAAGTTTCGAGCGGGACTAGCATGGAGATGGGATGATTCAATAAGTGGATTAATAGGATTTCAAGTGGGTAGATCACTTCAAATTGGCTATGCCTATGATTTGACAACGTCAAATTATAGCAATTACAATTCAGGAACGCATGAATTGATGTTGCGATATGAGGTTTTTAAAGGGCATACAATGAAGTCACCGAGGTTTTTTTAAAAGTATAAAATATAAGATATGAAACGAATAATATTAATAGTACTACTATTATTTACTGTAATAGGTTACGGACAGCGCAGGTATGCAGCAGATCGCTATTTTAAGGAATATGCTTATAAGAAGTCGGCAGAATTATATCAACAACTTTATGATAAGGGTGATAGCTCTTATTTAGTCTTGAGTAGGTTAGCAGATTCTTATTATTATACAATATCATTCCAAAAAGCTGAAGAACATTACGAAAAGTTAATGGAACAACATGAAGGTGTTGCCTCTGCGGAACATTTATTCAGGTATTCTCAGGTTTTAAAGAGTAATGGAAAAATAAAAGATTCAGATGATTGGATGCTAAAGTTAAAATCGGTAAAAGGAGATGATAGTCGCGTTGCGGACTTGGAGCATAATAAAGATTATTTTATATCCTATACCAATAGACCAAAGACCTATATTCATATTCATAATGTATCGATTAACACGCAATACTCAGATTTTGGGGGTTTTTTACACGGTGAGTACTTTTATTTTTGGTCAACACGTCCTGACGCAGAAAACAAGAAGTTGTATAAATGGAATAATCAGCCATACTTAAATATTTATAAATCAAAACAACAGGCCTTAGAAGAAAATAAGGTGTTAGATGTAGATGCGGCAGAAAAAATCGTATCGTTAAGTAGCAAGTACCATGAATCTAATGCCGTTATTACCAAAGATGGCAATACCATATATTTTACCAGAGACAACTATAACGAAGATAAAGACAAATTAGTAGGTGATGTGAAGAATATTGCAAATTTAAAGATGTACAAGGCGAAGAAATTACATAACACTTGGGACAATGTACAGGAGTTGCCTTTTAATGATGATGAGTATTCTACTGGTCACCCAGCCTTAAGTTCCGATGAGAAGACATTATATTTTGTATCGGATAGACCTGGAGGATATGGAGGAACAGATTTGTACAAGGTTTCAGTTTTATCAGATGGCAGTTATGGTGAGCCAGAGAATTTGGGTAATGCCATCAATACCGAAGGAAGAGAAATGTTTCCTTTTATAGGTACTGATAATCGACTGTATTTTGCTTCAGACGGTCATTTAGGTTTAGGTGCTTTGGATGTGTTCAAGGTCAAATTAGAAGGTAACGATGTTACAAAGCCAGAGAATCTAGGCTCACCTATAAATGGCCCCTTAGATGATTTTGGATTTGTAATTAATGAAGAACGAACAGCGGGTTACTTTTCATCAAATCGAGAAGGAGGCGTAGGTGATGATGATATTTATAGTTTTAGAATTTATAATTGTAAGGAAGACCTTAATGGATTGATATCAGATGCAAAAACAGGAATGCCAATAGATAACGTAATTGTGCGATTGTTAAATGAAAAGGGAGAATCCGTATCAGAACAGGTAACCAAAAATGATGGAGCCTATAGTTTTAAAGAACTAGATTGTGAAGAGGATTTTGTGGTGGTAGCGTTAAAAGATGATTATAAAATAGTGAAACCACTTAAAGAAACATCTGATGAGAAGAATAAAGCTGGACAGGTAAGTCTAGTATTAGAACCCTTAATAGTAAAGGATTTGATAGTAATCAATCCAATATATTTTGATTTTGATGCCTATACAATTCGACAGGACGCAAAGAATGAATTAGATCATATAGTTAATGTGATGAAAAACCATCCAGATATGATCATCAAAATTGAGTCTCATACTGATAGCAGAGGGTCTAAGAAGTATAACGAATACTTGTCAAGCAAAAGAGCTCATGCTACTAAGAATTATATTATTTCACGAGAAATAAATCCCAAAAGAATATTGAGCGCCATCGGGTATGGTGAGAATAGTTTACTTAATGATTGTGGAGATGGTAATCAACGAAGATGTACTGAAGAGGAACATCAACAAAATAGACGTTCATATTTCTACATAGTGATTGGTGCCGAGAATGTGAAAACAACGTATTAACAATAATGATCTAAATATATCTATGACAATTATTACTCTTTTACCATTTGAATTTACAGTAAATTCAAATGGTAAAAGAGTAATAATTGGAGTTAAGAGCGATAAAAGTTTGTTGTATTGAACAGAAAAGCAGTTAATTCAGAGTTGAAGAAACGCTTTTAGGATACACTCTTTATAAATGTTTTCAGTTTATATAAGGGATACGATCAATATTATTTCAAAGTAGATTGATGTTTTTATCATATAGACTCATGCCGATGGTTATTTGAAACCTTTTAAAGAGTAAAGTGGAATAAAAAGGTAGTTTCAAATTCCAATCGATGTAAAACACAGGTATGACTGCAAGGAAATACTTGTGTAACTGTACCTAAGAATCGGTATAATACGGTCATTTCCATAATATATTTTGAGTCAATAGTAATTTCAACAGGATTAAAATGATACTGATGAATCACTATTGTTAATGATGAAGTTGAATACCAAATCAAGTTCATAGCAATGTTCGTTTTTTTTATTTTTTTTATTGAATATTGATAATAAGGTGTTTATTTGGTGTGGTGAGTTGTTTTGTTTGAAGGAAATCAAATAAACATAACAAAGCCTCTTGGACACAAATACAAGACAAAAAGAACATGATAAACTAGCGTCATAAATTTAAATTGCTTTTTTTACACAAAAATTTGTTAACAAACGTTAATTTCCTATATTCGCAAAGCAACATTGAATCATTTAGAGACAAATAATCATTTAAAAAAGAATGAAAAATATCTCTTTTCTGATGATTAGTTGCAACTACTAACTACTATTACATGTAACGTAAAAAGTTACTCATAAACAACAAATGTTTAGGAGAGGTTTAGGATTTTATACTAATAATCAATCCTTCATGTAGTAGAATATAACATTTTGAGGTTCAAGTTTATACTTTTATCGGTTTTCTGTGCGTGTATAATTTTGTTTAAAAAATGACAATCTTAATCACAGAGACTTGTATGCTTGCTTGATACTTATTAGGGTCGAATTAGTCTTTTTAGGAGGCTGGGTAAAAAAGATTCATAACAATAGGTATAGAGGGAGAATTGTATAACTAAATTGATATACAAGAAATGAAGCCATTTGGGTTAATTAGCTTGAATATTGGTTTTTTGAGTGGGTAATTTTAATCGAATGATACTGGAAGATCACCGTATGTTTTTGACTGTTTGTCCTTTGGGATTAGATAACTGTTAAATAATGTCGAATTTGAGAAAGTATATCCTTTTATTAAATTTAATTAATTCATATATAGTCAGTTATGATGTTACCTCCCTGTCCCCAATTAATAGAAAAGAAAATTAGAACTTATTTTTCAATACTAATTCTTACTTTTCTATTTAGTAGTAATGTGCAAGCACAATTGAGTGACTTACATTACCTTCCGCCTCTTAAGCAAGTTTCTCATGGTATAGCAATTAAAGAACAAGGTATTTATTTGTCGACACCAGAAGTAAGTCCTTTTGATGTCAAAGTATATATAGGGAACTCTACTACTCCTTTTATGACTTTAAATGGCTTATCTAGGAGTAATTCGATTGAAAAACTTTTAGAAATAGGAGATGACGCGCCAACTTTAGTTAGTAATAGTGATACTGGTGTTGTAGTAAGTAATGCCGGGTTGCGTATCGAGGGGCCTCCAGGGAAGAGGTTTTATGTTAATTATAGAGGTAGTACAAATAGTCAAGCTGCTTCTTTGACATCTAAAGGAAGAGCAGCGTTGGGGAAAAGATTTAGATGGGGAGGGATGCCTTTACGATCAAGTAAACATGAAGCGCAATCGGCTACCTTAGGAATAATGGCTACAGAAGATGGTACTACTGTTACCATTTCTGGGTACGACCCGAGTTGTGTCTTTAGAAGAGGTACAGATCCTGACGGGATAACAGATGATAGTATTACAGTTACTTTAAATGAAGGACAATCATACGTACTTGAGGCCAAGAGAGATGAAGAGCCAATTAATGAAGATGGATGGATAGGAGCGCTAGTAGAATCAGATAAAAATATCGTAATTAGTAATGGAGGGATGTTATGTCAAATCTATTATAAGGAAGGTTTTCCGCAGTCTAAGCGAGATGCGGGGATTGACCAGCCCGTTCCTGAAGAAATAATTGGTACAGAATATGTTTTTGTGCGTGGGAATGGAGTAGATGAACTGGAAAGACCAATTATTATTGCTACGAAAGATAATACTTCAATTAGTGTAAATGGAGTAGAGGTCACAACTATAAATGAAGGAGATTATTTTGAAGTATCCGGTACTTATTATTCAGGTTCTCCTTCTGGATCTGGAGATAACATGCTAGTAACAGCAAACGAAAAGATTTATGCATATCAGGCGCTGGGTGGAAGCGCTAATGAGGCTACGGGGGGGCTTAATTTTATTGCTCCGGTTAACTGTTTGCTACCTAGTTCATTAAATAGTATTCCTGATATTGACAATATTGCTGGTAGAACTTTTGTTGATGGAGGTATAACAATAATAGCTTCTACCGATATAAATGACACGGATATCGTGGTGACCGATGAATTTGGTCAAAAAGCACTTCCAACGGCCAAACCAGTAGAAGGAACAGATGCTTGGAAAACATTTTATGTGGCAGGTGTTAAAGGAGATGTCTCAGTTTCTGCAACAGGTCCTATTGCAGTTGGTTTTTTGGGAGCAAATAATAGTGCTGGTGTAGGAGGTTATTTTTCTGGTTTTGATACGGTTCCAGTAGTAAATTTACAAATTACTAACGGAGGCTGTTTACCAGGCGGAACAATTGAGGAAACCACAGGGAGCTTTACTGGGTATCAATGGTATAGTAATAACGAACTCATACCAGGGGCGACTAGCTCTTCATATACACCAGAAAACGATGTTACTTATGCAGATTTATATTTAGCTGTAACAAAAGCTGGTTGTGAGTTTAAGTCCAGTTCTATTAAAGTCTATGGTTGTAGTCCAGATATTGTATTAAGCAAAACGGCAAATAAGACGTCTTACGAACTTGGAGATACAGTCATTTTTACTATAACAGTGGAAAGTAGAGGGATTGATGACGTACATAATTTGGTTATTACAGATAATATTCCCGATGGACTAACTTTAGAGAGCGTATCGACAACCTTTGGTAGTTGGTCTGAACCAAATTGGAATATCGGAACGATGACTTCTGGGCAAAAAGAAGACTTAATAATCACCGCAAAAGTTGATAATGATGTAACTTCTAACTTTATTATTAATCAGATAACCAATACACAAGATCAAATAGATTCTAATAATACACCAGATGATCCTTTTGAAATAATTTTTATAGACAACGACGGAGACAATGTTTACGGCAGCGATGACCTCGATAGTGATAATGATGGAATTTTGGATTGCGCTGAAGTGAATATTGATTCTGCTACCGAGATTGATGATTTATTTGTTTTAGGGGGTAGTGCTTCTAAAGTAAATTCAGGTGAAATACAATTAACTCCCGAAGAAAATAGAAAATCTGGTCGTGCGATTTCAAAGAATAAAATATCTTTTGATAAAGATTTCAAGATTGAATTTGAGGCCTATTTAGGAGCTAGGAATGGTGCAGATGGTATCGCCATTATTTTCCATAATGATCCGCGTGGTTCATCGGCTCAAGGAAATGATGGACCAGGTCTGGGAGCTCAGACTATAAAGAATGGAATTGTTTTAGAAATAGATACGTATAATAATTTAAATGATGGGCTTGTTGCATCTGATATAGCACAGGATCACGGTTCTATTTGGCCATCTGATAACGATGACAATCTTTCCGATATTCTATCACAATCAGTTTCTCTTGGCGAGTTAGAGAATGGTATTTGGTATCCAGTAGAGATAATTTGGGATAGTGAAACTACTACAATCATGTATACCGTAAATGGAATTTTAGCAGGTAGCTATTCAGGCGATGTTGTTACTGATTATTTTGGAGGAGAGAGCTTGGTGTATTTTGGATATACAGCTTCAACAGGAGGATTAAACAATAAACAAAAAATTAGATTTAGTGATTTCTGTAATGATCTGCCCCTTGAAGCAGATTCCGATAACGATGGGATTTTAAATCATTTAGATTTAGATAGCGACAATGATGGCTGTTATGATGTTATAGAATCAGGAGGTATAGATGCAGATAACAATGGAATTCTAGATGGAACTGGTTTTGATAGCAATGGCCAAGTAACAGGAGGAGTAGGAGGTTATAATGGAGTAACAGGAAATGAAATAGAAGCAACAAAGATTCAAATAGATAATCAGCCAAGTAACACTACTGCGTGTTTAGGTGAGAATGTTACTTTTAGTGCGTCAGGATCTTCATTAAGTACTACTAGTTATACAGGCGCAGCACCAACAACCGTTCCTGATTATAGTGGAAGTGTTTCAAATACTGATGGTTTACAATACTTGTGGCAAGAACAAGTTAAAGGAGCAGGGACATGGAATGACTTAAGTGATGGAGGCGTATACAGCAACACGACTACCGCTTCTTTAACGCTTACGAATCCACCATTAAGTGCATCTACCAATAAATACAGGTTAGTATTAACCAGTACAAAGAACTTATGTGAAAGAGTTATAAGTGATGCTGTTACTTTCACTATTGATCCAATGAGTGTAGGGGGAATCATTGCAGGGGGTGCTAGTGTATGTACAGGAACGAATAGTACATCACTAACCTTAAGTGGTCATACAGGAAGTATTGTACGATGGGAAAGTTCAACAGATAACTTTGTAACGGATACAGATATCTCGAATACTACAACGAGTTTAACAGCTACGAACTTAACAGCAACTACTAAATATAGAGCAGTTGTTCAGAATGGAACTTGCTCGGAAGTTCTCTCATCAGTTGCTACCATTACGATAGATCCAATGAGTGTAGGAGGAATCATTGCAGGAGGTGCTAGTGTATGTACAGGAACGAATAGTACAGCACTAAGTTTAAGTGGTCATACGGGAAGTATTGTACGATGGGAAAGTTCAACAGATAACTTTGTAACGGATACAGATATCTCGAATACTACAACGAGTTTAACAGCTACGAATTTAACAGTAACTACTAAATATAGAGCAGTTGTTCAGAATGGAACTTGCTCGGAAGTTCTCTCATCAGTTGCTACCATTGCGGTAGATCCAATGAGTGTAGGAGGAATCATTGCAGGAGGTGCTAGTGTATGTACAGGAACTAATAGTACAGCACTAAGCTTAAGTGGTCATACGGGAAGTATTGTACGATGGGAAAGTTCAACAGATAACTTTGTAACGGATACAGATATCTCGAATACTACAACGAGTTTAACAGCTACGAACTTAACAGCAACCACTAAATATAGAGCGGTTGTTCAAAATGGAGCTTGCTCGGAAGTTCTCTCATCAGTTGCTACCATTACGGTAGACCCAATGAGTGTAGGAGGAATCATTGCAGGAGGTGCTAGTGTATGTACAGGAACTAATAGTACAGCACTAAGCTTAAGTGGTCATACGGGAAGTATTGTACGATGGGAAAGTTCAACAGATAACTTTGTAACGGATACAGATATCTCGAATACTACAACGAGTTTAACAGCTACGAATTTAACAGTAACTACTAAATATAGAGCAGTTGTTCAGAATGGAACTTGCTCGGAAGTTCTCTCATCAGTTGCTACCATTACAGTAGATCCAATGAGTGTAGGAGGAATCATTGCAGGAGGTGCTAGTGTATGTACAGGAACTAATAGTACAGCACTAAGCTTAAGTGGTCATACGGGAAGTATTGTACGATGGGAAAGTTCAACAGATAACTTTGTAACGGATACAGATATCTCGAATATTACAACAAGTTTAACAGCTACGAATTTAACAGTAACTACTAAATATAGAGCAGTTGTTCAGAATGGAACTTGCTCGGAAGTTCTCTCATCAGTTGCTACCATTACAGTAGATCCAATGAGTGTAGGAGGAATCATTGCAGGAGGTGCTAGTGTATGTACAGGAACTAATAGTACAGCACTAAGCTTAAGTGGTCATACGGGAAGTATTGTACGATGGGAAAGTTCAACAGATAACTTTGTAACGGATACAGATATCTCGAATACTACAACAAGTTTAACAGCTACGAATTTAACAGCAACTACTAAATATAGAGCAGTTGTTCAAAATGGAGCTTGTTCTGAAGTTACTTCAAATGAAGCAGTAGTGATAGTGAATGCTGATCCAAGTATAAGTAGTCAACCAACAGCAAACCAAACGTTTTGTGTTGATGGAACAGCAAGTGTGAGTGTAACAGCAGTAGGAGGTGTGAATTTAACCTACCAATGGCAGCATTCGAGCACTAACGGTTCAGGGTTTAGTGATATTGTCGGAGCAACTTCAGCGAATTATTCAGCGCCAACTACTACAGCGGCTACCACCTATTATAGAGTTATAATAACTGATACTACTTCTGGTTGTACTAGCCCAATTACTTCAGATGAAGCAGAAGTAATAGTTTCTAATCCAGTAGCAACCACAAATGACATTTCAGTTTGTTCAGGGACCACTAGTTCGGCAATTAGTTTAACTACAACATCAGGAAAACCAACAACGTATACGATAGATTATGATTCGGTAGCAGAGTCAGAAGGGTTTACAGACATAACAACAGCAGCAAGTTTATCAGGAGCTACATATGCAATTCCATCAGGAGCTCCCTCAGGAACTTATAATGGTGTTTTAAAATATATAGATGTCAATGGTTGTTTAGGTACTGATGATTTTACTATTACAATTAATCCCAAGCCTGTAAATAGTGTTGCCCCAACCGATACGGTTTGTAGTGATGTAGCCTTAAGCCATGATTTAACGACAGATGTAAATTTATCAGGTAGCACCTTTAGTTGGGTTGCTGCGGCAAATTCAAATATTACAGGAGCCACAACAAGTGCCTCAACTGCGACGAGTATCACCGATACATTAACCAATATTAGTGGAAGTGTTCAAACAGTAGTGTATACGATTACCCCAACGAGTTCAGATAACTGTGTTGGTGATTCATACACGTATACAGTAACGGTAGATCCAGAGCCTTTTGTAGCTACAGCCCCAACCGATACGGTTTGTAGTGATGTAGCCTTAAGCCATGATTTAACGACAGATGTAAATTTATCAGGTAGCACCTTTAGTTGGGTTGCTGCGGCAAATTCAAATATTACAGGAGCCACAACAAGTGCCTCAACTGCGACGAGTATTACCGATACATTAACCAATATTAGTGGAAGTGTTCAAACAGTAGTGTATACGATTACCCCAACGAGTTCAGATAACTGTGTTGGTGATTCATACACGTATACAGTAACGGTAAATCCAGAGCCTTTTGTAGCTACAGCCCCAACCGATACGGTTTGTAGTGATGTAGCCTTAAGCCATGATTTAACGACAGATGTAAATTTATCAGGTAGCACCTTTAGTTGGGTTGCTGCGGCAAATTCAAATATTACAGGAGCCACAACAAGTGTCTCAACTGCGACGAGTATTACCGATACATTAACCAATATTAGTGGAAGTGTTCAAACAGTAGTGTATACGATTACCCCAACGAGTTCAGATAACTGTGTTGGTGATTCATACACGTATACAGTAACGGTAAATCCAGAGCCTTTTGTAGCTACAGCCCCAACCGATATGGTTTGTAGTGATGTAGCCTTAAGCCATGATTTAACGACAGATGTAAATTTATCAGGTAGCACCTTTAGTTGGGTTGCTGCGGCAAATTCAAATATTACAGGAGCCACAACAAGTGCCTCAACTGCGACGAGTATTACCGATACATTAACCAATATTAGTGGAAGTGTTCAAACAGTTGTATATACGATTACCCCAACGAGTTCAGATAACTGTGTTGGTGATTCATACACGTATACAGTAACGGTAAATCCAGAGCCTTTTGTAGCTACAGCCCCAACCGATACGGTTTGTAGTGATGTAGCCTTAAGCCATGATTTAACGACAGATGTAAATTTATCAGGTAGCACCTTTAGTTGGGTTGCTGCGGCAAATTCAAATATTACAGGAGCCACAACAAGTGCCTCAACTGCGACGAGTATTACCGATACATTAACCAATATTAGTGGAAGTGTTCAAACAGTAGTGTATACGATTACCCCAACGAGTTCAGATAACTGTGTTGGTGATTCATACACGTATACAGTAACGGTAAATCCAGAGCCTTTTGTAGCTACAGCCCCAACCGATACGGTTTGTAGTGATGTAGCCTTAAGCCATGATTTAACGACAGATGTAAATTTATCAGGTAGCACCTTTAGTTGGGTTGCTGCGGCAAATTCAAATATTACAGGAGCCACAACAAGTGCCTCAACTGCGACGAGTATTACCGATACATTAACCAATATTAGTGGAAGTGTTCAAACAGTTGTATATACGATTACCCCAACGAGTTCAGATAACTGTGTTGGTGATTCATACACGTATACAGTAACGGTAAATCCAGAGCCTTTTGTAGCTACAGCCCCAACCGATACGGTTTGTAGTGATGTAGCCTTAAGCCATGATTTAACGACAGATGTAAATTTATCAGGTAGCACCTTTAGTTGGGTTGCTGCGGCAAATTCAAATATTACAGGAGCCACAACAAGTGCCTCAACTGCGACGAGTATTACCGATACATTAACCAATATTAGTGGAAGTGTTCAAACAGTAGTGTATACGATTACCCCAACGAGTTCAGATAACTGTGTTGGTGATTCATACACGTATACAGTAACGGTAAATCCAGAGCCTTTTGTAGCTACAGCCCCAACCGATACGGTTTGTAGTGATGTAGCCTTAAGCCATGATTTAACGACAGATGTAAATTTATCAGGTAGCACCTTTAGTTGGGTTGCTGCGGCAAATTCAAATATTACAGGAGCCACAACAAGTGTCTCAACGGCGACGAGTATTACCGATACATTAACCAATATTAGTGGAAGTGTTCAAACAGTAGTGTATACGATTACCCCAACGAGTTCAGATAACTGTGTTGGTGATTCATACACGTATACAGTAACGGTAAATCCAGAGCCTTTTGTAGCTACAGCCCCAACCGATACGGTTTGTAGTGATGTAGCCTTAAGCCATGATTTAACGACAGATGTAAATTTATCAGGTAGCACCTTTAGTTGGGTTGCTGCGGCAAATTCAAATATTACAGGAGCCACAACAAGTGCCTCAACTGCGACGAGTATTACCGATACATTAACCAATATTAGTGGAAGTGTTCAAACAGTAGTGTATACGATTACCCCAACGAGTTCAGATAACTGTGTTGGTGATTCATACACGTATACAGTAACGGTAAATCCAGAGCCTTTTGTAGCTACAGCCCCAACCGATACGGTTTGTAGTGATGTAGCCTTAAGCCATGATTTAACGACAGATGTAAATTTATCAGGTAGCACCTTTAGTTGGGTTGCTGCGGCAAATTCAAATATTACAGGAGCCACAACAAGTGCCTCAACTGCGACGAGTATTACCGATACATTAACTAATATTAGTGGAAGTGTTCAAACAGTAGTGTATACGATTACCCCAACGAGTTCAGATAACTGTGTTGGTGATTCATACACGTATACAGTAACGGTAAATCCAGAGCCTTTTGTAGCTACAGCCCCAACCGATACGGTTTGTAGTGATGTAGCCTTAAGCCATGATTTAACGACAGATGTAAATTTATCAGGTAGCACCTTTAGTTGGGTTGCTGCGGCAAATTCAAATATTACAGGAGCCACAACAAGTGTCTCAACGGCGACGAGTATTACCGATACATTAACCAATATTAGTGGAAGTGTTCAAACAGTAGTGTATACGATTACCCCAACGAGTTCAGATAACTGTGTTGGTGATTCATACACGTATACAGTAACGGTAAATCCAGAGCCTTTTGTAGCTACAGCCCCAACCGATACGGTTTGTAGTGATGTAGCCTTAAGCCATGATTTAACGACAGATGTAAATTTATCAGGTAGCACCTTTAGTTGGGTTGCTGCGGCAAATTCAAATATTACAGGAGCCACAACAAGTGCCTCAACTGCGACGAGTATTACCGATACATTAACCAATATTAGTGGAAGTGTTCAAACAGTAGTGTATACGATTACCCCAACGAGTTCAGATAACTGTGTTGGTGATTCATACACGTATACAGTAACGGTAAATCCAGAGCCTTTTGTAGCTACAGCCCCAACCGATACGGTTTGTAGTGATGTAGCCTTAAGCCATGATTTAACGACAGATGTAAATTTATCAGGTAGCACCTTTAGTTGGGTTGCTGCGGCAAATTCAAATATTACAGGAGCCACAACAAGTGCCTCAACTGCGACGAGTATTACCGATACATTAACCAATATTAGTGGAAGTGTTCAAACAGTAGTGTATACGATTACCCCAACGAGTTCAGATAACTGTGTTGGTGATTCATACACGTATACAGTAACGGTAAATCCAGAGCCTTTTGTAGCTACAGCCCCAACCGATACGGTTTGTAGTGATGTAGCCTTAAGCCATGATTTAACGACAGATGTAAATTTATCAGGTAGCACCTTTAGTTGGGTTGCTGCGGCAAATTCAAATATTACAGGAGCCACAACAAGTGCCTCAACTGCGACGAGTATCACCGATACATTAACCAATATTAGTGGAAGTGTTCAAACAGTAGTGTATACGATTACCCCAACGAGTTCAGATAACTGTGTTGGTGATTCATACACGTATACAGTAACGGTAAATCCAGAGCCTTTTGTAGCTACAGCCCCAACCGATACGGTTTGTAGTGATGTAGCCTTAAGCCATGATTTAACGACAGATGTAAATTTATCAGGTAGCACCTTTAGTTGGGTTGCTGCGGCAAATTCAAATATTACAGGAGCCACAACAAGTGCCTCAACTGCGACGAGTATTACCGATACATTAACCAATATTAGTGGAAGTGTTCAAACAGTAGTGTATACGATTACCCCAACGAGTTCAGATAACTGTGTTGGTGATTCATACACGTATACAGTAACGGTAAATCCAGAGCCTTTTGTAGCTACAGCCCCAACCGATACGGTTTGTAGTGATGTAGCCTTAAGCCATGATTTAACGACAGATGTAAATTTATCAGGTAGCACCTTTAGTTGGGTTGCTGCGGCAAATTCAAATATTACAGGAGCCACAACAAGTGCCTCAACTGCGACGAGTATTACCGATACATTAACCAATATTAGTGGAAGTGTTCAAACAGTAGTGTATACGATTACCCCAACGAGTTCAGATAACTGTGTTGGTGATTCATACACGTATACAGTAACGGTAAATCCAGAGCCTTTTGTAGCTACAGCCCCAACCGATACGGTTTGTAGTGATGTAGCCTTAAGCCATGATTTAACGACAGATGTAAATTTATCAGGTAGCACCTTTAGTTGGGTTGCTGCGGCAAATTCAAATATTACAGGAGCCACAACAAGTGTCTCAACTGCGACGAGTATTACCGATACATTAACCAATATTAGTGGAAGTGTTCAAACAGTAGTGTATACGATTACCCCAACGAGTTCAGATAACTGTGTTGGTGATTCATACACGTATACAGTAACGGTAAATCCAGAGCCTTTTGTAGCTACAGCCCCAACCGATACGGTTTGTAGTGATGTAGCCTTAAGCCATGATTTAACGACAGATGTAAATTTATCAGGTAGCACCTTTAGTTGGGTTGCTGCGGCAAATTCAAATATTACAGGAGCCACAACAAGTGCCTCAACTGCGACGAGTATTACCGATACATTAACCAATATTAGTGGAAGTGTTCAAACAGTAGTATATACGATTACCCCAACGAGTTCAGATAACTGTGTTGGTGATTCATACACGTATACAGTAACGGTAAATCCAGAGCCTTTTGTAGCTACAGCCCCAACCGATACGGTTTGTAGTGATGTAGCCTTAAGCCATGATTTAACGACAGATGTAAATTTATCAGGTAGCACCTTTAGTTGGGTTGCTGCGGCAAATTCAAATATTACAGGAGCCACAACAAGTGCCTCAACTGCGACGAGTATTACCGATACATTAACCAATATTAGTGGAAGTGTTCAAACAGTAGTGTATACGATTACCCCAACGAGTTCAGATAACTGTGTTGGTGATTCATACACGTATACAGTAACGGTAAATCCAGAGCCTTTTGTAGCTACAGCCCCAACCGATACGGTTTGTAGTGATGTAGCCTTAAGCCATGATTTAACGACAGATGTAAATTTATCAGGTAGCACCTTTAGTTGGGTTGCTGCGGCAAATTCAAATATTACAGGAGCCACAACAAGTGCCTCAACTGCGACGAGTATTACCGATACATTAACCAATATTAGTGGAAGTGTTCAAACAGTAGTGTATACGATTACCCCAACGAGTTCAGATAACTGTGTTGGTGATTCATACACGTATACAGTAACGGTAAATCCAGAGCCTTTTGTAGCTACAGCCCCAACCGATACGGTTTGTAGTGATGTAGCCTTAAGCCATGATTTAACGACAGATGTAAATTTATCAGGTAGCACCTTTAGTTGGGTTGCTGCGGCAAATTCAAATATTACAGGAGCCACAACAAGTGCCTCAACTGCGACGAGTATTACCGATACATTAACCAATATTAGTGGAAGTGTTCAAACAGTAGTATATACGATTACCCCAACGAGTTCAGATAACTGTGTTGGTGATTCATACACGTATACAGTAACGGTAAATCCAGAGCCTTTTGTAGCTACAGCCCCAACCGATACGGTTTGTAGTGATGTAGCCTTAAGCCATGATTTAACGACAGATGTAAATTTATCAGGTAGCACCTTTAGTTGGGTTGCTGCGGCAAATTCAAATATTACAGGAGCCACAACAAGTGCCTCAACTGCGACGAGTATTACCGATACATTAACCAATATTAGTGGAAGTGTTCAAACAGTAGTGTATACGATTACCCCAACGAGTTCAGATAACTGTGTTGGTGATTCATACACGTATACAGTAACGGTAAATCCAGAGCCTTTTGTAGCTACAGCCCCAACCGATACGGTTTGTAGTGATGTAGCCTTAAGCCATGATTTAACGACAGATGTAAATTTATCAGGTAGCACCTTTAGTTGGGTTGCTGCGGCAAATTCAAATATTACAGGAGCCACAACAAGTGCCTCAACTGCGACGAGTATTACCGATACATTAACCAATATTAGTGGAAGTGTTCAAACAGTAGTGTATACGATTACCCCAACGAGTTCAGATAACTGTGTTGGTGATTCATACACGTATACAGTAACGGTAAATCCAGAGCCTTTTGTAGCTACAGCCCCAACCGATACGGTTTGTAGTGATGTAGCCTTAAGCCATGATTTAACGACAGATGTAAATTTATCAGGTAGCACCTTTAGTTGGGTTGCTGCGGCAAATTCAAATATTACAGGAGCCACAACAAGTGCCTCAACTGCGACGAGTATTACCGATACATTAACCAATATTAGTGGAAGTGTTCAAACAGTAGTGTATACGATTACCCCAACGAGTTCAGATAACTGTGTTGGTGATTCATACACGTATACAGTAACGGTAAATCCAGAGCCTTTTGTAGCTACAGCCCCAACCGATACGGTTTGTAGTGATGTAGCCTTAAGCCATGATTTAACGACAGATGTAAATTTATCAGGTAGCACCTTTAGTTGGGTTGCTGCGGCAAATTCAAATATTACAGGAGCCACAACAAGTGCCTCAACTGCGACGAGTATTACCGATACATTAACTAATATTAGTGGAAGTGTTCAAACAGTAGTGTATACGATTACCCCAACGAGTTCAGATAACTGTGTTGGTGATTCATACACGTATACAGTAACGGTAAATCCAGAGCCTTTTGTAGCTACAGCCCCAACCGATACGGTTTGTAGTGATGTAGCCTTAAGCCATGATTTAACGACAGATGTAAATTTATCAGGTAGCACCTTTAGTTGGGTTGCTGCGGCAAATTCAAATATTACAGGAGCCACAACAAGTGTCTCAACGGCGACGAGTATTACCGATACATTAACCAATATTAGTGGAAGTGTTCAAACAGTAGTGTATACGATTACCCCAACGAGTTCAGATAACTGTGTTGGTGATTCATACACGTATACGGTAACGGTAAATCCAGAGCCTTTTGTAGCTACAGCCCCAACCGATACGGTTTGTAGTGATGTAGCCTTAAGCCATGATTTAACGACAGATGTAAACGTATCAGGTAGCACCTTTAGTTGGGTTGCTGCGGCAAATTCAAATATTACAGGAGCCACAACAAGTGCCTCAACTGCGACGAGTATTACCGATACATTAACCAATATTAGTGGAAGTGTTCAAACAGTAGTGTATACGATTACCCCAACGAGTTCAGATAACTGTGTTGGTGATTCATACACGTATACAGTAACGGTAAATCCAGAGCCTTTTGTAGCTACAGCCCCAACCGATACGGTTTGTAGTGATGTAGCCTTAAGCCATGATTTAACGACAGATGTAAATTTATCAGGTAGCACCTTTAGTTGGGTTGCTGCGGCAAATTCAAATATTACAGGAGCCACAACAAGTGCCTCAACTGCGACGAGTATTACCGATACATTAACCAATATTAGTGGAAGTGTTCAAACAGTAGTGTATACGATTACCCCAACGAGTTCAGATAACTGTGTTGGTGATTCATACACGTATACAGTAACGGTAAATCCAGAGCCTTTTGTAGCTACAGCCCCAACCGATACGGTTTGTAGTGATGTAGCCTTAAGCCATGATTTAACGACAGATGTAAATTTATCAGGTAGCACCTTTAGTTGGGTTGCTGCGGCAAATTCAAATATTACAGGAGCCACAACAAGTGCCTCAACTGCGACGAGTATTACCGATACATTAACCAATATTAGTGGAAGTGTTCAAACAGTAGTGTATACGATTACCCCAACGAGTTCAGATAACTGTGTTGGTGATTCATACACGTATACAGTAACGGTAAATCCAGAGCCTTTTGTAGCTACAGCCCCAACCGATACGGTTTGTAGTGATGTAGCCTTAAGCCATGATTTAACGACAGATGTAAATTTATCAGGTAGCACCTTTAGTTGGGTTGCTGCGGCAAATTCAAATATTACAGGAGCCACAACAAGTGCCTCAACTGCGACGAGTATTACCGATACATTAACCAATATTAGTGGAAGTGTTCAAACAGTAGTGTATACGATTACCCCAACGAGTTCAGATAACTGTGTTGGTGATTCATACACGTATACAGTAACGGTAAATCCAGAGCCTTTTGTAGCTACAGCCCCAACCGATACGGTTTGTAGTGATGTAGCCTTAAGCCATGATTTAACGACAGATGTAAATTTATCAGGTAGCACCTTTAGTTGGGTTGCTGCGGCAAATTCAAATATTACAGGAGCCACAACAAGTGCCTCAACTGCGACGAGTATTACCGATACATTAACCAATATTAGTGGAAGTGTTCAAACAGTAGTGTATACGATTACCCCAACGAGTTCAGATAACTGTGTTGGTGATTCATACACGTATACAGTAACGGTAAATCCAGAGCCTTTTGTAGCTACAGCCCCAACCGATACGGTTTGTAGTGATGTAGCCTTAAGCCATGATTTAACGACAGATGTAAATTTATCAGGTAGCACCTTTAGTTGGGTTGCTGCGGCAAATTCAAATATTACAGGAGCCACAACAAGTGCCTCAACTGCGACGAGTATTACCGATACATTAACCAATATTAGTGGAAGTGTTCAAACAGTAGTGTATACGATTACCCCAACGAGTTCAGATAACTGTGTTGGTGATTCATACACGTATACAGTAACGGTAAATCCAGAGCCTTTTGTAGCTACAGCCCCAACCGATACGGTTTGTAGTGATGTAGCCTTAAGCCATGATTTAACGACAGATGTAAATTTATCAGGTAGCACCTTTAGTTGGGTTGCTGCGGCAAATTCAAATATTACAGGAGCCACAACAAGTGCCTCAACTGCGACGAGTATCACCGATACATTAACCAATATTAGTGGAAGTGTTCAAACAGTAGTGTATACGATTACCCCAACGAGTTCAGATAACTGTGTTGGTGATTCATACACGTATACAGTAACGGTAAATCCAGAGCCTTTTGTAGCTACAGCCCCAACCGATACGGTTTGTAGTGATGTAGCCTTAAGCCATGATTTAACGACAGATGTAAATTTATCAGGTAGCACCTTTAGTTGGGTTGCTGCGGTAAATTCAAATATTACAGGAGCCACAACAAGTGCCTCAACTGCGACGAGTATTACCGATACATTAACCAATATTAGTGGAAGTGTTCAAACAGTTGTATATACGATTACCCCAACGAGTTCAGATAACTGTGTTGGTGATTCATACACGTATACAGTAACGGTAAATCCAGAGCCTTTTGTAGCTACAGCCCCAACCGATACGGTTTGTAGTGATGTAGCCTTAAGCCATGATTTAACGACAGATGTAAATTTATCAGGTAGCACCTTTAGTTGGGTTGCTGCGGCAAATTCAAATATTACAGGAGCCACAACAAGTGCCTCAACTGCGACGAGTATTACCGATACATTAACCAATATTAGTGGAAGTGTTCAAACAGTAGTGTATACGATTACCCCAACGAGTTCAGATAACTGTGTTGGTGATTCATACACGTATACAGTAACGGTAAATCCAGAGCCTTTTGTAGCTACAGCCCCAACCGATACGGTTTGTAGTGATGTAGCCTTAAGCCATGATTTAACGACAGATGTAAATTTATCAGGTAGCACCTTTAGTTGGGTTGCTGCGGCAAATTCAAATATTACAGGAGCCACAACAAGTGCCTCAACTGCGACGAGTATTACCGATACATTAACCAATATTAGTGGAAGTGTTCAAACAGTAGTGTATACGATTACCCCAACGAGTTCAGATAACTGTGTTGGTGATTCATACACGTATACAGTAACGGTAAATCCAGAGCCTTTTGTAGCTACAGCCCCAACCGATACGGTTTGTAGTGATGTAGCCTTAAGCCATGATTTAACGACAGATGTAAATTTATCAGGTAGCACCTTTAGTTGGGTTGCTGCGGCAAATTCAAATATTACAGGAGCCACAACAAGTGTCTCAACTGCGACGAGTATTACCGATACATTAACCAATATTAGTGGAAGTGTTCAAACAGTAGTGTATACGATTACCCCAACGAGTTCAGATAACTGTGTTGGTGATTCATACACGTATACAGTAACGGTAAATCCAGAGCCTTTTGTAGCTACAGCCCCAACCGATACGGTTTGTAGTGATGTAGCCTTAAGCCATGATTTAACGACAGATGTAAATTTATCAGGTAGCACCTTTAGTTGGGTTGCTGCGGCAAATTCAAATATTACAGGAGCCACAACAAGTGCCTCAACTGCGACGAGTATTACCGATACATTAACCAATATTAGTGGAAGTGTTCAAACAGTAGTGTATACGATTACCCCAACGAGTTCAGATAACTGTGTTGGTGATTCATACACGTATACAGTAACGGTAAATCCAGAGCCTTTTGTAGCTACAGCCCCAACCGATACGGTTTGTAGTGATGTAGCCTTAAGCCATGATTTAACGACAGATGTAAATTTATCAGGTAGCACCTTTAGTTGGGTTGCTGCGGCAAATTCAAATATTACAGGAGCCACAACAAGTGCCTCAACTGCGACGAGTATTACCGATACATTAACCAATATTAGTGGAAGTGTTCAAACAGTAGTGTATACGATTACCCCAACGAGTTCAGATAACTGTGTTGGTGATTCATACACGTATACAGTAACGGTAAATCCAGAGCCTTTTGTGGCTACAGCCCCAACCGATACGGTTTGTAGTGATGTAGCCTTAAGCCATGATTTAACGACAGATGTAAATTTATCAGGTAGCACCTTTAGTTGGGTTGCTGCGGCAAATTCAAATATTACAGGAGCCACAACAAGTGCCTCAACTGCGACGAGTATTACCGATACATTAACCAATATTAGTGGAAGTGTTCAAACAGTAGTGTATACGATTACCCCAACGAGTTCAGATAACTGTGTTGGTGATTCATACACGTATACAGTAACGGTAAATCCAGAGCCTTTTGTAGCTACAGCCCCAACCGATACGGTTTGTAGTGATGTAGCCTTAAGCCATGATTTAACGACAGATGTAAATTTATCAGGTAGCACCTTTAGTTGGGTTGCTGCGGCAAATTCAAATATTACAGGAGCCACAACAAGTGCCTCAACTGCGACGAGTATTACCGATACATTAACCAATATTAGTGGAAGTGTTCAAACAGTAGTGTATACGATTACCCCAACGAGTTCAGATAACTGTGTTGGTGATTCATACACGTATACGGTAACGGTAAATCCAGAGCCTTTTGTAGCTACAGCCCCAACCGATACGGTTTGTAGTGATGTAGCCTTAAGCCATGATTTAACGACAGATGTAAACGTATCAGGTAGCACCTTTAGTTGGGTTGCTGCGGCAAATTCAAATATTACAGGAGCCACAACAAGTGCCTCAACTGCAACGAGTATTACCGATACATTAACCAATATTAGTGGAAGTGTTCAAACAGTAGTGTATACGATTACCCCAACGAGTTCAGATAACTGTGTTGGTGATTCATACACGTATACAGTAACGGTAAATCCAGAGCCTTTTGTAGCTACAGCCCCAACCGATACGGTTTGTAGTGATGTAGCCTTAAGCCATGATTTAACGACAGATGTAAATTTATCAGGTAGCACCTTTAGTTGGGTTGCTGCGGCAAATTCAAATATTACAGGAGCCACAACAAGTGCCTCAACTGCGACGAGTATTACCGATACATTAACCAATATTAGTGGAAGTGTTCAAACAGTAGTGTATACGATTACCCCAACGAGTTCAGATAACTGTGTTGGTGATTCATACACGTATACAGTAACAGTTGACCCTTTACCAACTATTAGTATTAATGATACCATGGTGGTTGAAGGAGATGTTGCAAATTTTACAGTTTCTATAAGTCAAGCAATATCTTGTGATATAACTTTTGAAGTAAATACAAGTAATGGAACAGCATTAGCTGGAAGTGATTATATCGCTCATAATGTTAGTTACACAATACCTGCAGGTAGTACCACTGTTATCATTCCTATTACAACGATAGATAATAATGTATATGAAACAGATGAACAATATACCGTTACCTTAAGTAATGTATCTACTCCTTACATGTCTATTACGATGAGTGATTTTGAAGGAATTGGGACAATTACAGATAATGATGTCAATGACGTTTGTCTACCAGATGCAACGGATACGGATGGCGATGGTGTATGTGATATAGTTGATCCTAATCCAACAGATCCTTGTATTCCTGATAATACGGATGCAGATGGTGATGGTGTTTGTGATACGATTGATCCCAATCCTACCGATCCATGTATTCCTAATGGAGCAGATAGTGATGGCGATGGTATTTGTGATACGATAGACCCTGGTCCTACCGATCCTTGTATACCAGATAATACAGATGCGGATGGCGATGGCGTTTGTGATACGATAGACCCTAACCCTACCGATCCCTGCATACCAAACAGTAAGGATAGTGATGGTGACGGTGTTTGTGATACAGTAGACCCAGGTCCTAGTGATCCATGTAATCCTAATGGAGTAGATGCAGATGGTGATGGTGTTTGTGATACGATAGATCCCGATCCTACCGACCCCTGCATACCAAATGGTATGGATAGTGATGGAGATGGATATTGTGATGTGGTAGACCCTGGTCCTACGGATCCCTGTGTACCCGATAATACAGATACGGATGGTGATGGTGTTTGTGATACGATAGATCCCAATCCTACTGACCCATGTTTACCAGATGGGACGGATGCCGATGGTGATGGTATTTGTGATACAGTTGACCCAGAAGTCACGAATTTGTGTACGGAAGATGATTTAGATACCGATGGTGATGGTATCTGTGATAGTATAGATCCAGGCCCTACGGATCCTTGTATTCCAAATTCAACGGATAGTGATGGTGATGGTGTTTGTGATACAGTAGACCCAGGCCCTAGTGATCCATGTAATCCTAATGGAGTAGATTCAGATGGTGATGGTATTTGTGATAGTATAGATCCAGGTCCTAACGATCCTTGTGTTCCAAATGCAACGGATACCGATGGTGATGGTGTTTGCGATAGTATAGATCCCGGACCTAATGATCCTTGTAACCCAAATGGGGCAGATTCAGATGGTGATGGTGTCTGTGATATAGTAGATCCTAATCCAACAGACCCTTGTATACCAAATGCAACGGATGCTGATGGCGACGGTGTATGCGACAGTATAGATCCTGATCCTAGTGATCCATGTAATCCTAATGGAGCAGATTCAGATGGTGATGGGTATTGTGATATAATAGATCCTGATCCAACCGATCCCTGTATTCCAGATGCAACAGATTCAGATGGTGATGGTATTTGTGATAGTATTGATCCAGATCCGAGTAATGAATGTGATCCAGATTCAGCAGATGCCGATGGTGATGGCGTTTGTGACAGTATAGATCCTGATCCTACTGACCCATGTATCCCAAATGGTTCGGATGCCGATGGTGATGGTGTTTGTGATAGTATTGATCCCGACCCAATGAATCCTTGTGTTCCAGATGCAACAGATGTAGATGGTGATGGTATTTGTGATACGGTTGATCCCGATGTAACAGATCCATGCCCAGTTGGGGCTTCCGATAGTGATGGTGACGGTGTATGCGACAGTATAGATCCCGATCCTACTGATCCATGTAATCCTAATGGAGCAGATTCAGATGGTGATGGTGTTTGTGATACGGTAGATCCTGATCCTAGTGATCCATGTAATCCCAATGGAGCAGATGCCGATGGTGACGGTGTTTGTGATACGGTAGATCCTGACCCAACAGATCCATGTATTCCAAATGCAACGGATGCCGATGGTGATGGTGTCTGTGATACGGTAGATCCCGATGTAACAGATTCATGCTCACCAGATGCAACAGATAGTGATGGTGATGGTATCTGCGATGCTATAGATCCCGACCCAGCCGATCCCTGTAATCCAAATAGTAATGACGAAGATATGGATGGTGTTTGTGATACGGTAGATCCTGACCCGACAGATCCATGTAACCCTAACAATATAGATAATGACGGTGATGGTGTCTGTGATACGGTAGATCCTGATCCAACTGATCCATGTATTCCAAATGCAACGGATGCCGATGGTGATGGTGTCTGTGATACGGTAGATCCTGACCCGACAGATCCTTGTAATCCAAACAGTAATGACGAAGATATGGATGGTGTTTGTGATATTATAGATCCTGACCCAACAGATCCTTGTATCCCTAATGCAACAGATATAGATAATGATGGTGTTTGTGACAGTATAGATCCTGATCCAACCGATCCGTGTAATCCTAACAATACCGATACAGATTCAGATGGTGTGTGTGATGTTATTGATCCTGACCCGACAGATCCCTGTATCCCGAATCCTTTTGCAATTCCTACAGGTGATTGTGATGGGGATGGTATTTCTAATGGCGCTGAGTATGATGTCGATGGGGATGGTAATGGTCCGGATGATTCGGATAATGACGGTGTTATCGATGTTTTTGACACCGATGATGATGGCGATGGTATTCCAACAAGCGAAGAAATAGGAACAGACCCTAGTGATCCAACAGATACTGATGGTGATGGTACTCCAGATTATTTAGATTTAGATAGTGATAATGATGGTATTTCTGATTTAGTAGAAGGTGGCACCGATGGTGGTTTAGATACCAACAATGATGGTGTTATAGATAATCAAACGGATAGTGATGGAGATGGATTGCCAGATTCAGTAGATTCAGACAATGGCGGTACACCAGCAGATATACCAGATACTGATGGTGATGGTACTCCAGATTATCAAGATTTAGATAGTGATAACGATGGAATAAATGATGTAGAGGAAGCAGGAGGACCCGATGCAGATGGTGATGGTCAGATAGACACGAATGATTTAGTAGACGGCGATAATTTACCAGATAGTGATGGTAATGGTATACCAGATGTAGTAGAACCAAACAATTCGGATTTACCAGGGAATTTAGACGCAGATGGTGATGGTGTCATAGATGATAATACCGATAGTGATGGTGATGGTATCCCAGATTCAGTAGATGGCTTAAACGGCTTTGGTGATGAAGAACAGGTTGATAGTGATGGTGATGGTATCCCAGATATATACGATTTAGATGATGACAATGATGGTGTTTTAGATAGCGTTGAAGAAAATGGAGATCCAAATAGAGATACCGATGGAGATGGTATTGTAGACCGATTGGATTTAGATAGTGATGGTGATGGTATTTTAGATTTAGAAGAAAGTGGTCAGGATGTAAGTGTAGTGGATACCGATGGCGATGGCGTACTGGATAGCACGGTAGATAATGACAATGATGGGATTATGGATGCAGCTGATGTCGATGATACAGATATTGCAGCAGGAGGAACAACTGATCCAGTTGATACTGATGGTGATGGTAGTCCAGATTTCCAAGATGTAGATAGTGATAATGATGGTATTTCTGATTTAGTAGAAGGTGGTACCGATGCATCATTAGATTTTGACAATGACGGTGTTATAGATGATCAGATGGAAGATTCCGATGGTGATGGAATAGCAGATGTAGTTGATCCAGACAATGACGGTACACCAGCAGATACGCCAGATAGTGATGGTGATGGCATTCCAGATTATTTAGATTTAGATAGTGATGGTGATGGTGTTAATGATGTAATAGAGGTTGGAGGAACTGATAGTGATGGTGATGGAGAGGTCGATTCAGGAGATTTGGTAGATGGAGATGATCTTACCGATACCGATGGTGATGGAACTCCCGATTATCAGGATGATGATGATGATGGTGATGGTGTTTTAACCGCAGAAGAAGATATTGATGGAGATGGAGATTCAACCAATGACGACAATGATGGCGATGGTATCCCAAATTATTTAGATAGTGATGATGATGGTGATGATATACCTACGGCAGATGAGAATGCTGATTTTAATGGTGATGGTATCCCAGATGATTCCTTAGATACTGATGAAGATGGTATCCCTGATTATTTAGATAAAGATACTTTAAGCTGTTTATCAGTATATAATGAATTTACACCCAATAATGACGGTTATAACGACACCTTGGTGATATCTTGTATAAAAAACGATCAGTATAAGAACAATCGATTAGAAATATATAATCGTTGGGGTAATATAGTGTACAGTAAAAACAGGTATGATAATAGTTGGGATGGTACGTCTAATGGTCGTTTTAATGTTCAGACAGATAAGCAATTACCTTCAGGGACTTATTATTATGTCTTAGATTTAGGAGATGGTAGCAAACCTAAAATAGGTTGGATATATATCAACAGAGATTAATCGCAAAATTTGTAAGAAATGAATAAGATATTACTATCTATAATAGTGCTAAGCACGGCAATCATAAGTGGCGAGCTATATTCACAGCAAGATCCGCAATATACGCAATACATGTTTAATACGATGAGTGTGAATCCGGCGTATGTGGGATCAAAGGGTCATAGTGTTGTTAATTTATTGGCCCGTACACAATGGGTAGGAGTAGATGGAGCGCCCGATACCCAAACTTTAAGTTATGATACCCCCTTAGGCTATAGCGGAGTGGGGTTAGGGATTAATCTAGTGAACGATGCAATAGGACCTTCTACGGAAACCTATTTGGATGTCAATGCATCCTATACCGTGCGAACAAGTGAGGAAGGTAATCTAGCTTTTGGAATGAAACTAGGAGGTCGTTTTTTCGATGTGGATTGGAGTAAAGGTATTTACAGAGACAAGGCAGATAAACAATTATCCCAGCCGATTAACAAGTTCTTACCTACTATCGGAGCAGGGGTTTATTATTACAAGTTGAAATGGTATTTAGGCCTGGCAGTTCCTAATATTTTAAGAACAGAGCATTATGATGATTCGAATAATGGTGGAAGTGCGGCTACAGAACGGATGCACTATTTTTTAATAGCAGGGTATGTGTTTGATCTGAACGACGAGATCAAGTTTAAACCAGCGGTGCTGACCAAGATTGTAAGTGGAGCACCATTATCGTTGGATATTTCGGCCAATTTTTTATTTCATGAGAAGTTTCGAGCGGGGCTAGCATGGAGATGGGATGATTCAATAAGTGGGTTAGTAGGCTTTCAAGTGAGTAGGTCGCTTCAAATTGGTTATGCGTATGATTTGACAACGTCAAATTATAGCAATTATAATTCGGGAACGCATGAATTGATGTTACGATATGAGATATTTAGAGGAGAGACGATGAAGTCACCTAGATTTTTTTAAAAAAGATAAAAGCTAAGATATATGAAGAGAGTACTATTAATAGTATTATTATTATTTACTGTATTAGGTTACGGACAGCGCAGGTATGCAGCAGATCGCTATTTTAACGAATATGCTTATAAGAAGTCGGCAGAGTTGTATCAACAACTTTACGATAAGGGAGATAGCTCTTATTTAGTTTTGAGTAGATTGGCAGATTCGTATTATCATACAATATCCTTTCAAAAAGCAGAAGAATACTACAGGGAATTGATGAAACAACATGAAGGAGTTGCTTCTCCAGAACATCTATTTAGGTATGCACAGGTTTTAAAGAGTAATGGAAAGCTTAAAGAATCAGATGATTGGATGTTGAGGCTAAAGACGGTAAAAGAAGATGATAGTCGTGTTGCAGATTTGGAGGATAATAAAAATTATTTTGTGTCTTATACTAATAGACCAAAAACCTATATTCATATCCATAACTTATCGATTAATACACAATATTCAGATTTTGGAGGCTTTTTACATGACGGATATTTTTATTTTTGGTCAACACGTCCCGACTCAGAAAACAGGAAGTTGTATCAATGGAACAATCAGCCGTATTTGAATATTTATAAATCAAAACAGCAGACTTTAGAAGAGAACAGGGTGTTAGATGTAGATGCGGCAGAAAAAATTATATCGTTGAGCAGCAAGTATCATGAATCTAATGTGGTTATTACTAAAGATGGCAATACGGTATATTTTACTAGAGATAATTACAACCATGATAAAGATAAATTAGTAGGAGATACAAAGAACGTGTCTAACTTAAAGATGTATAAGGCAAAAAAAATGCATAACAATAGTTGGGACAATGTAGAGGAGTTGCCTTTTAATGATGATGAGTATTCTACTGGTCACCCAGCCTTAAGCTCCGATGAGAAGACATTATATTTTGTGTCGGACAGACCTGGAGGGTATGGAGGCACAGATTTGTACAAGGTTTCAGTTTTACCAGATGGCAGTTATGGTGAACCAGAGAATTTGGGTAATACCATCAATACAGAAGGAAGAGAAATGTTTCCTTTTATAGGGGCTGATAACCGACTGTATTTTTCTTCAGACGGTCATCTAGGGTTAGGTGCTTTGGATGTATTCGAGACCAAATTAGAAGGTACTGGATTTACAGAGCCGCATAATCTAGGCTTTCCAGTAAATGGGCCCTTAGATGATTTTGGGTTTGTGATTAATGAAGAACGAACAGCGGGTTATTTTTCATCAAATCGTGAAGGAGGCGTAGGTGATGATGACATTTATAGTTTTAGAGTTTATAATTGTAAGGAAACCATTAAAGGAGTGATTTCAGATTCAAGAACAGGGTTACCGATAAACAAGGTGACTGTACGTTTGTTAAATGACAACGGTGAACCTGTATCAGAACAGATAACCAAAACCGATGGGACTTATAGTTTTGATGCGTTAGATTGTGACAAAAAATTTGCATTACTAGTTTTGAAGGATGATTATAAAGTAGTTCATAAAGAGCAGGTTACATTAGATG
The DNA here is from genome assembly GCF_057220795.1 of Tenacibaculum profundicola. Lineage (NCBI taxonomy): Bacteria > Pseudomonadati > Bacteroidota > Flavobacteriia > Flavobacteriales > Flavobacteriaceae > Tenacibaculum > Tenacibaculum profundicola. Next base: position 3,313,259 of record NZ_CM170137.1, read on the forward strand.
TAAATAAGAAAACACTGAAGAGAAATATTGTTTTAGAATCATTGATAGAAGAAGACCAGATCATGATCAATCCTATTTATTTTGATTTTGATTTGTATACTATACGAGAAGATGCGGAATATGAATTGGAACATATCGTGACTGTGATGCAAAATCATCCTGATATGGTCATCAAAATAGAATCCCATACCGATAGCAGAGGGTTAAAGGAATATAATAGACTTTTATCAGACAGGCGAGCCAAGGCCACACGTGATTATCTAGTGATGCGAGGAATAGCTCCAGAAAGAATAGCAAGTGCCATAGGGTATGGAGAAGATAACTTACTTAATGATTGTGGAGATGATAATCAACGAAAATGCACAGAAAAAGACCATCAACAAAACAGACGATCATATTTTTACATAGTAAGCGGTGGGGAAAATGTGAAAGCAATGAATCAATAAATTAATTTAGTACAAGAATTAATAAAACACCTTGTTACATTCGTGACAAGGTGTTTCGTTGTTTACATCAAATACAATTTTTTGCAATTATAACATTCCTTTTTAAGGTGATTTCACCGATGTTTTTACAAGATATTATAAAGCGTTGAACGGGTGCATAAATTACTAAAGCTATTGTAGGTTGCTCCATCTACAATAAGTTACCATTCACCTAAATTTAATTCTCATTAGTCTAAAAAGGCAGAAAACACAAAGTAGGTTCTAATAATTTTAACATAATTAATTAGAGGTTATTATGTATAGAATTTGTTCTTTTTTTGTTCTTTTTACAACTATAATAAGTTACAGTACTATAAATCTGGAGATGCATGTTCTTCTCAGCGAATATGGCGAATACAGCATTAATACTACAAATAAACTTGATTGTTTTCCTCCCAAATTTGATGACAATCGTAGAAAAAAGAATATAGCATATACAACCAACTGTGGTGCTGTTCCAATGCCTGCTAATAATAATGGAGATCAGGTTGTATTGGAATATTTTGGTAATAGTCAGCAAAACGGATATATGGTAAATACCATAAATATCAACCAAACTAATAATGGTGTGGTAGATGTCTTACGCATTGTTAATAGGGCTTCTAATGGGGGGCAGCTCGATGCAGTGTTTAATATCAATTTTAGATTATTTGTAAAGAAGTTAATCCTTGAAGCGCCAAACAATCCAACTAATTCGAATTCAATTACTGTAAAACCAAGGGAAGGGGGTAATTTTCCATATAATATTATTAAATATTGTGAGCTTGTTGAAGTAAACCCGAATTGTGCTGTTATGACGGAAACGCAAACTGTGCAAAGTTATAGTGGTAATAAATGTAATCTTACAGAAGACAATAGTTGTTACAATCAAGGAGATACTTTAGCAGATTTAAACGTTTCAGCAACGGGTTCTTTAAAATATTACACAGCACAGCAAGGTGGAACAGAATTAGCTTCTTCAAACTTGTTAGTTGATGGAGCCACTTATTACATTTCTAACGTTGTCGGAAGTTGTGAAAGTCCAAGGTTACCTGTATCAGTGTGCGTGCAAATAACAAATCAATGTCCAGTGATTAGTAATGAACAGTCTGATATGTATTTTTATGATGATTATTCGTCAAGTATTGATATTGATGTTACGGATATTTTTAGTGACCCAGATTCAGATCCATTAACCTATAATCTTGTTTCTAATAGTAATTCAAATGTAGCTGGTGTTACTTTCAACAGTGGTACAAATATAATATCCATTTCAGCTTTAGGAGCTGGTACAAGTACGGTAACTATAAGTGCTAATGATGGCAGTTGCACGGTGAGTTCTGATTTTGATATTACAATTTCTGATTCTAGTACAGTTTGTGATACAAGCCAGGGTGAATACGCTATGAAATTATATTCAATTGATATACAGGCGCCATCTAGTTTTGTAGGTTCATTAGAAGCCTCATTACTACCCAATGCAACTGAAACATTTACCTTAGGATCGTTTAAATCAACATATATTACTGTTCTAGATAATGATGCGTATCTTAATGATGATCAGAACAGCCAAGGTGTTCAGGGTGTTGGGCAAGATACCAATGGTTTACAAACTTTGGTGAATCCAGTAACTTTTTATCAACCGGTATCTATATTAAATCCTTTTAGTACTCAAACATTACTAACTAAACCTTCTGGAGAATCAATCATTTCACAAGCACATTGTGATATCACCAATTTAACCACAGGAGAATCTGGAGAGGTATATGTGTTAAATATAGGAGGCCTTTTAGCATATGCTTCTACTATAGAATTAACGCAGGGAGATCAAATACAATGGACGGGGAGTAATAACCCTAATGATATGGATCCTCCTTATGGTATGGGTGATTTGGTTTATAGTGAAGTTTTTTGCACTCAAACACCAAATGTGTGCCCAATTGCTGGGTCTATAAATGATTTCAATGCATTATATACACAAACTATCAGTGATTTTGATTTAACACAAGGTTTTGCAGTAAGTGATGATCCTCTTTCTTTTTCGGTAAGTAATACGGATAACTCTGTAGCTACTTTTTCTGTCAGTGGTAATTTTTTGAGCTTTCATCTATTGTCACCCGGAACAACAACAGTTACTGTAACTGCAGATGACGGACAATGTACCGATAGCGTTTCTTTTGATGTGATTTTAACAGATACTGATAATGATTCTGACGGTGTTGGAGATCTCGAAGATTTAGACGATGATAATGATGGTATATTAGATTCATCAGAATGTTTAAACTTTTCTCCTCTTCAATTTTTAGGACTGTCATCAACGTTACAAAACTACACTATAGCAGAAACTACCATTTCACAAAGTTCTACAGGATTCGTAGATTCTGGAAATACCGATAATGACGGAAACCTAGCCTTAGGTAGTAATGGGGCTACTACTTCTATCTCAGTATCCAATACATCAAGCTTTATAATTTCGGGAGCAACGAATGCAGGAAGAAGTTTTGATTCAGGTGATCAATGGACCCTTTCATCAACCAATGGAACTTTTGTTGTTTCAGATCCAAGTAATGAGTTACATATTATTTCTAATGTAGGAAGTATTATTGTTTTTTCTACCTCAGGAGGGTTTAACCCTACAGGTTGGAGTATTGAGTTAAATCAGGTCGATGATTTAACCTTAACCATGAATTCAGGGAATCCTTATTCAGATTTAAAAGTGAGTGTTACGGTGCCTTGCGGTGACTTCGATGATGATGGTACTCCTGATCATTTAGATTTAGACAGTGATAATGATGGGTGTAATGATGTAAAAGAGTCTGGCGGGGTAGATGGTGATAATGATGGGGTTCTAGATGGAACAGGTGTTGATAGTGATGGTAAAGTAATAGGAGGTAGTGGTGGATATGATGGAGTTACAGGAGATGAAAACGTAGCAACACTCGTCGTTGTCGATACTACAGCATTGATAGATCAAACAGTTTTTGAAGGTAGTGGTACTAGTTTTACGATTACATCAGCAACAGCAACTAGCACTACAGCTTTTACAGGAACGGCCCCTGCTACAACACCTAATTACCTTGATATTTCTGCAATAGATGTTTCTGGAATAATTGTTTATCAGTGGCAAGAAGACGGGGTTAATTTATCAAATACCGGAGTGTATTCTGGTGTGAATACATCAACTCTTAATATTTCAGATGTAACAGGTTTATCAGGTAAAGTTTATAATTTAATAATAACACATCCAAATAATGTGTGTGTAGATATTCAAAATAGTGCTACCCTAACCATTTTGGATTCATGTAGCAATGGTGCGATAGTTGGAACACCAACAGCTAATGATCCGGATGGAGATGGGGTTAATAACGTGTGTGATTTAGATGATGATAATGATGGGATTTTAGATATTAATGAAAGACCATGTTATGCTTTTTCAGATGATTTTGGTTCAGGTACGGGGAGTCCTGAAACAAGTCATCCAAATGTTCCAGCTTCGAATGTCAATAATGTGAGGGTTGGCACAAATACAGACTTTTCAGGTCAATCGTGGTATCAATCTATTTCGGGAGCAGATGCAACAGGAGACACAGAGGGAAGATATTTAGCATTAGACAATCCTAATGGAGTAGCTCCTGTATTAGTTTATCAAGAAAGTTTAACTGTTCAGCCTAATCAGGAGTATTCATATAGTCTTTTTGCAGTCGCAGCAAAGGAAGAAAGTGGTCAGCCTGCAAGTGCTTATCCAGATGTTAGAATGCAAATAAAAGATGGATTAGGTTCTGTTTTACAAATAATAGATACAGGTACTCTTAGTTTAACCTGGGAAAGATTTGAGTTTTTATTTACGTCAACAACAGCAACGGTTACAATTGAAATTTATAACAACAACACAGATGCACCTTTCAACACCTTATTATTAGATGAAATTTCTATTTCTCTAATTTCATGTGATACCGATGGTGATGGTACACCAGATTATTTAGATGAAGATAGTGACAATGATGGTTGTTATGATGTGATAGAGTCAGGAGGAACTGATACAGCACCAGCAGATGGTGTTTTAGATGGAACTGGGTTTGATAGCGACGGTAAAGTAATGGGTGGGGTAGGAGGTTATGATGGAGTTACTGGAGATGAAATAGAGGCTACTACAATTCAAATAGATGCACAACCTAGTGATTCAACTATCTGTCTTGGAGAAGATACAACTTTTACAGGAGTTGCTTCGTCATTAAGTAGTACAACTTTTTCAGGAATAACACCAAATACGACACCAGATTATACAGGAAGCACACCAACAACTTTAGGATTAGTATACCAATGGCAGAAGCAAACAGGAGGGGTAGGCGCATGGAATAATCTAAGTGATGGAGGTGTTTACAGTAATACATCCGCCGCTTCTTTAACGCTTACGAATCCACCATTTAGTGCATCTACCAATAAATACAGGTTAGTATTAACAAGCACAAAGAACGTATGTGAAAGTGTTACAAGTAATGAGGCTACTTTAACAATAACACCTCACAATACAGCAAGTGTTGCTTCAAGCACGCCCACTTTATGTATCAATACGGTTTTAACAGATATTACCCATACAACCAGTGGTGCAACGGGTATTGGTTCAGCGACAGGCTTACCCTCTGGACTAACAGCTTCATGGAATTCAGATACTATTACGATAGAAGGAACACCAACATCAAGTGGAACGTTTAATTATAGTATTCCACTAACAGGTGGTTGTGGAAATGTAAGCGCAACAGGAACTATTACAGTTACCCCAGATAATATATCGAATGTTGCTTCAAGCACCCCCACTTTATGTATCAATACAATTTTAACAGATATTACCCACACAACAAGCGGGGCAACGGGTATTGGTTCAGCGACAGACTTACCCTCTGGAGTAACAGCTTCGTGGAATGCAGATACGATTACAATAGAAGGAACACCAACATCAAGCGGAACGTTTAATTATAGTATTCCGCTAACAGGTGGTTGTGGAACTGTAAGTGCTACAGGAACTATTACAGTTAGCCCTGATACCGATGGAGATGGTACTTGTGATACCGTAGATCCTGATCCGACCGATCCTTGTATTCCAGATAATACGGATGCTGACGGAGATGGTACTTGTGATACCGTAGATCCTGATCCGACCGATCCTTGTATTCCAGATAATACGGATGCCGATGGAGATGGTACTTGTGATACTGTAGATCCTGATCCGACCGATCCTTGTATTCCTGATAGTACCGATGCTGATGGAGATGGTACTTGTGATACTGTAGATCCCGATCCGACTGATCCCTGTATTCCAGATAATACGGATGCTGATGGAGATGGTGTTTGTGATACTGTAGATCCCGATCCGACTGATCCTTGTATTCCAGATAATACGGATGCTGATGGAGATGGTACTTGTGATACCGTAGATCCTGATCCGACCGATCCTTGTATTCCAGATAATACGGATGCTGACGGAGATGGTACTTGTGATACCGTAGATCCTGATCCGACCGATCCTTGTATTCCAGATAATACGGATGCCGATGGAGATGGTACTTGTGATACTGTAGATCCTGATCCGACCGATCCTTGTATTCCTGATAGTACCGATGCTGATGGAGATGGTACTTGTGATACTGTAGATCCCGATCCGACTGATCCTTGTATTCCAGATAATACGGATGCTGATGGAGATGGTACTTGTGATACCGTAGATCCTGATCCGACTGATCCTTGTATTCCAGATAATACGGATGCTGATGGAGATGGTACTTGTGATACCGTAGATCCTGATCCGACTGATCCCTGTATTCCAGATAATACGGATGCTGATGGAGATGGTACTTGTGATACCGTAGATCCTGATCCGACTGATCCTTGTATTCCAGATAATACGGATGCTGATTCAGATGGTACTTGTGATACTGTAGATCCCGATCCGACTGATCCTTGTATTCCAGATAATACGGATGCCGATGGAGATGGCGTTTGTGATACTGTAGATCCTGATCCGACTGATCCTTGTATTCCTGATAGTACGGATGCTGATGGAGATGGTACTTGTGATACCGTAGATCCCGATCCGACTGATCCTTGTATTCCAGATAGTGTTGATGCTGATGGAGATGGTACTTGTGATACCGTAGATCCTGATCCGACCGATCCTTGTATTCCAGATAATACGGATGCCGATGGAGATGGCGTTTGTGATACTGTAGATCCTGATCCGACTGATCCTTGTATTCCTGATAGTACCGATGCTGATGGAGATGGCGTTTGTGATACCGTAGATCCTGATCCGACTGATCCTTGTATTCCAGATAGTGTTGATGCCGATGGAGATGGTGTTTGTGATACAGTAGATCCCGATCCAACCGATCCCTGTATTCCAGATAGTGTTGATGCTGACGGAGATGGTACTTGTGATACTGTAGATCCCGATCCGACTGATCCTTGTATTCCAGATAGTGTTGATGCTGATGGAGATGGTACTTGTGATACCGTAGATCCTGATCCGACTGATCCTTGTATTCCAGATAATACGGATGCCGATGGAGATGGCGTTTGTGATACTGTAGATCCTGATCCGACTGATCCTTGTATTCCAGATAATACGGATGCCGATGGAGATGGTACTTGTGATACTGTAGATCCTGATCCGACCGATCCTTGTATTCCTGATAGTACCGATGCTGATGGAGATGGTACTTGTGATACTGTAGATCCCGATCCGACTGATCCTTGTATTCCAGATAATACGGATGCCGATGGAGATGGTACTTGTGATACCGTAGATCCTGATCCGACTGATCCTTGTATTCCAGATAATACGGATGCTGACGGAGATGGTACTTGTGATACTGTAGATCCCGATCCGACTGATCCTTGTATTCCAGATAGTGTTGATGCTGATGGAGATGGTACTTGTGATACCGTAGATCCTGATCCGACTGATCCTTGTATTCCAGATAATACGGATGCTGATTCAGATGGTACTTGTGATACCGTAGATCCTGATCCGACTGATCCTTGTATTCCAGATAGTGCTGACGCTGATGGAGATGGTGCTTGTGATACCGTAGATCCTGATCCGACTGATCCTTGTATTCCAGATAATACGGATGCTGATTCAGATGGTACTTGTGATACCGTAGATCCTGATCCGACTGATCCTTGTATTCCAGATAGTGCTGACGCTGATGGAGATGGTACTTGTGATACCGTAGATCCCGATCCGACTGATCCTTGTATTCCTGATAATACGGATGCCGATGGAGATGGCGTTTGTGATACCGTAGATCCTGATCCGACTGATCCTTGTATTCCAGATAATACGGATGCTGACGGAGATGGTACTTGTGATACTGTAGATCCCGATCCGACTGATCCTTGTATTCCAGATAGTGTTGATGCTGATGGAGATGGTACTTGTGATACCGTAGATCCTGATCCGACTGATCCTTGTATTCCAGATAATACGGATGCTGATTCAGATGGTACTTGTGATACCGTAGATCCTGATCCGACTGATCCTTGTATTCCAGATAGTGCTGACGCTGATGGAGATGGTACTTGTGATACCGTAGATCCCGATCCGACTGATCCTTGTATTCCTGATAATACGGATGCCGATGGAGATGGCGTTTGTGATACCGTAGATCCTGATCCGACTGATCCTTGTATTCCAGATAATACGGATGCTGACGGAGATGGTACTTGTGATACTGTAGATCCCGATCCGACTGATCCTTGTATTCCAGATAGTGTTGATGCTGATGGAGATGGTACTTGTGATACCGTAGATCCTGATCCGACTGATCCTTGTATTCCAGATAATACGGATGCTGATTCAGATGGTACTTGTGATACCGTAGATCCTGATCCGACTGATCCTTGTATTCCAGATAGTGCTGACGCTGATGGAGATGGTACTTGTGATACTGTAGATCCCGATCCGACTGATCCTTGTATTCCAGATAATACGGATGCTGACGGTGATGGCGTTTGTGATACTGTAGATCCTGATCCGACTGATCCTTGTATTCCAGATAATACGGATGCCGATGGAGATGGTACTTGTGATACTGTAGATCCTGATCCAACCGATCCTTGTATTCCAGATAGTGTTGATGCTGATGGAGATGGTACTTGTGATACTGTAGATCCCGATCCGATTGATCCTTGTATTCCTGATAGTACGGATGCCGATGGAGATGGCGTTTGTGATACCGTAGATCCTGATCCGACTGATCCTTGTATTCCAGATAGTGTTGATGCTGATGGAGATGGTACTTGTGATACCGTAGATCCTGATCCGACTGATCCTTGTATTCCAGATAATACGGATGCCGATGGAGATGGTACTTGTGATACGGTAGATCCTGATCCGACTGATCCTTGTATTCCAGATAGTGCTGACGCTGACGGTGATGGCGTTTGTGATACTGTAGATCCTGATCCGACTGATCCTTGTATTCCAGATAATACGGATGCCGATGGAGATGGTACTTGTGATACTGTAGATCCTGATCCAACCGATCCTTGTATTCCAGATAGTGCTGACGCCGATGGAGATGGTACTTGTGATACTGTAGATCCCGATCCGACTGATCCTTGTATTCCAGATAATACGGATGCCGATGGAGATGGCGTTTGTGATACCGTAGATCCTGATCCGACTGATCCTTGTATTCCAGATAGTGTTGATGCTGATGGAGATGGTACTTGTGATACTGTAGATCCTGATCCGACCGATCCTTGTATTCCAGATAGTGCTGACGCCGATGGAGATGGTACTTGTGATACTGTAGATCCCGATCCGATTGATCCCTGTATTCCTGATAGTACGGATGCCGATGGAGATGACGTTTGTGATACAGTAGATCCTGATCCGACTGATCCTTGTATTCCAGATAGTGCTGACGCCGATGGAGATGGTACTTGTGATACTGTAGATCCTGATCCGACTGATCCTTGTATTCCTGATAGTACGGATGCTGATGGAGATGGTACTTGTGATACCGTAGATCCCGATCCGACTGATCCTTGTATTCCAGATAATACGGATGCCGATGGAGATGGTACTTGTGATACCGTAGATCCTGATCCGACCGATCCTTGTATTCCAGATAATACGGATGCCGATGGAGATGGTACTTGTGATACCGTAGATCCTGATCCGACTGATCCTTGTATTCCAGATAATACGGATGCCGATGGAGATGGCGTTTGTGATACCGTAGATCCTGATCCGACTGATCCTTGTATTCCAGATAGTGCTGACGCTGACGGTGATGGCGTTTGTGATACTGTAGATCCTGATCCGACTGATCCTTGTATTCCAGATAATACGGATGCCGATGGAGATGGTACTTGTGATACTGTAGATCCTGATCCAACCGATCCTTGTATTCCAGATAGTGCTGACGCCGATGGAGATGGTACTTGTGATACTGTAGATCCCGATCCGATTGATCCTTGTATTCCTGATAGTACGGATGCCGATGGAGATGGCGTTTGTGATACCGTAGATCCTGATCCGACTGATCCTTGTATTCCAGATAGTGTTGATGCTGATGGAGATGGCGTTTGTGATACCGTAGATCCTGATCCGACTGATCCTTGTATTCCAGATAATACGGATGCCGATGGAGATGGTACTTGTGATACGGTAGATCCTGATCCGACTGATCCTTGTATTCCAGATAGTGCTGACGCTGACGGTGATGGCGTTTGTGATACTGTAGATCCTGATCCGACTGATCCTTGTATTCCAGATAATACGGATGCCGATGGAGATGGTACTTGTGATACCGTAGATCCTGATCCGACTGATCCTTGTATTCCAGATAATACGGATGCCGATGGAGATGGTACTTGTGATACGGTAGATCCTGATCCGACTGATCCTTGTATTCCAGATAGTGCTGACGCTGACGGTGATGGTACTTGTGATACTGTAGATCCTGATCCGACTGATCCTTGTATTCCTGATAGTACGGATGCTGATGGAGATGGTACTTGTGATACCGTAGATCCCGATCCGACTGATCCTTGTATTCCTGATAATACGGATGCCGATGGAGATGGTACTTGTGATACCGTAGATCCTGATCCGACCGATCCTTGTATTCCAGATAATACGGATGCCGATGGAGATGGTACTTGTGATACCGTAGATCCTGATCCGACTGATCCTTGTATTCCAGATAGTGCTGACGCTGACGGTGATGGCGTTTGTGATACCGTAGATCCTGATCCGACTGATCCTTGTATTCCAGATAGTGCTGACGCTGATGGAGATGGTACTTGTGATACTGTAGATCCCGATCCGACTGATCCTTGTATTCCAGATAATACGGATGCCGATGGAGATGGTACTTGTGATACTGTAGATCCTGATCCAACCGATCCTTGTATTCCAGATAGTGCTGACGCCGATGGAGATGGTACTTGTGATACCGTAGATCCTGATCCGACCGATCCTTGTATTCCAGATAATACGGATGCCGATGGAGATGGTACTTGTGATACTGTAGATCCTGATCCGACTGATCCTTGTATTCCAGATAATACGGATGCTGATGGAGATGGTACTTGTGATACCGTAGATCCTGATCCGACTGATCCTTGTATTCCAGATAATACGGATGCCGATGGAGATGGTACTTGTGATACCGTAGATCCTGATCCGACTGATCCTTGTATTCCAGATAATACGGATGCTGATTCAGATGGTACTTGTGATACTGTAGATCCTGATCCGACTGATCCTTGTATTCCAGATAGTGTTGATGCTGATGGAGATGGTACTTGTGATACCGTAGATCCTGATCCGACTGATCCCTGTATTCCAGATAATACGGATGCCGATGGAGATGGTACTTGTGATACTGTAGATCCTGATCCGACTGATCCTTGTATTCCAGATAATACGGATGCTGATGGAGATGGTACTTGTGATACCGTAGATCCTGATCCGACTGATCCTTGTATTCCAGATAATACGGATGCCGATGGAGATGGTACTTGTGATACCGTAGATCCTGATCCGACTGATCCTTGTATTCCAGATAATACGGATGCTGATTCAGATGGTACTTGTGATACCGTAGATCCTGATCCGACTGATCCTTGTATTCCAGATAGTGCTGACGCTGATGGAGATGGTACTTGTGATACTGTAGATCCCGATCCGACTGATCCTTGTATTCCAGATAATACGGATGCTGATGGAGATGGTACTTGTGATACCGTAGATCCTGATCCGACTGATCCCTGTATTCCAGATAATACGGATGCTGATGGAGATGGTGTTTGTGATACTGTAGATCCCGATCCGACCGATCCTTGTATTCCAGATAATACGGATGCCGATGGAGATGGCGTTTGTGATACTGTAGATCCCGATCCGACCGATCCTTGTATTCCAGATAATACGGATGCCGATGGAGATGGCGTTTGTGATACTGTAGATCCTGATCCGACCGATCCTTGTATTCCAGATAATACGGATGCCGATGGAGATGGTACTTGTGATACTGTAGATCCTGATCCGACCGATCCTTGTATTCCTGATAGTACCGATGCTGATGGAGATGGTGTTTGTGATACTGTAGATCCCGATCCGACTGATCCTTGTATTCCTGATAGTACGGATGCTGATGGAGATGGTACTTGTGATACCGTAGATCCTGATCCGACCGATCCTTGTATTCCAGATAATACGGATGCTGACGGAGATGGTGTTTGTGATACTGTAGATCCTGATCCGACTGATCCCTGTATTCCAGATAATACGGATGCTGATGGAGATGGTGTTTGTGATACTGTAGATCCTGATCCGACTGATCCCTGTATTCCAGATAATACGGATGCTGATGGAGATGGTACTTGTGATACCGTAGATCCTGATCCGACTGATCCTTGTCCAGATAGTGTTGATGCTGATGGAGATGGTACTTGTGATACTGTAGATCCCGATCCGACTGATCCTTGTATTCCTGATAGTACGGATGCCGATGGAGATGGTACTTGTGATACTGTAGATCCTGATCCGACCGATCCTTGTATTCCAGATAGTGCTGACGCTGACGGTGATGGCGTTTGTGATACAGTAGATCCTGATCCGACTGATCCTTGTATTCCTGATAGTATGGATGCCGATGGAGATGGCGTTTGTGATACAGTAGATCCTGATCCGACTGATCCTTGTATTCCAGATAGTGTTGATGCTGATGGAGATGGTGTTTGTGATACCGTAGATCCCGATCCAACTGATCCTTGTATTCCAGATAGTGCTGATGCTGATGGAGATGGTGTTTGTGATACAGTAGATCCCGATCCAACCGATCCCTGTATTCCTGATAGTGTTGATGCTGATGGAGATGGCGTTTGTGATACCGTAGATCCTGATCCGACTGATCCTTGTATTCCTGATAGTGTTGATGCTGATGGAGATGGTGTTTGTGATACCGTAGATCCCGATCCAACCGATCCTTGTATTCCAGATAGTGCTGATGCTGATGGAGATGGCGTTTGTGATACCGTAGATCCTGATCCGACTGATCCTTGTATTCCAGATAGTGTTGATGCCGATGGAGATGGTGTTTGTGATACAGTAGATCCCGATCCAACCGATCCCTGTATTCCTGATAGTGTTGATGCTGATGGAGATGGTGTTTGTGATACTGTAGACCCCGATCCGACTGATCCTTGTATTCCAGATAATACGGATGCCGATGGAGATGGCGTTTGTGATACCGTAGATCCTGATCCGACCGATCCTTGTGTTCCAGATAGTGCTGATGCTGATGGAGATGGTACTTGTGATACCGTAGATCCCGATCCAACCGATCCTTGTATTCCAGATAGTGTTGATGCTGATGGAGATGGTGTTTGTGATACAGTAGATCCCGATCCAACCGATCCCTGTATTCCTGATAGTGTTGATGCTGATGGAGATGGTGTTTGTGATACTGTAGATCCCGATCCGACTGATCCTTGTATTCCAGATAATACGGATGCCGATGGAGATGGTACTTGTGATACCGTAGATCCTGATCCGACCGATCCTTGTATTCCAGATAATACGGATGCTGATGGAGATGGTACTTGTGATACCGTAGATCCCGATCCAACCGATCCTTGTATTCCAGATAGTGTTGATGCTGATGGAGATGGTGTTTGTGATACAGTAGATCCCGATCCAACCGATCCCTGTATTCCAGATAGTGTTGATGCTGATGGAGATGGCGTTTGTGATACCGTAGATCCTGATCCGACTGATCCTTGTATTCCAGATAGTGTTGATGCCGATGGAGATGGTGTTTGTGATACAGTAGATCCCGATCCAACCGATCCCTGTATTCCAGATAGTGTTGATGCTGATGGAGATGGTGTTTGTGATACTGTAGATCCCGATCCGACTGATCCTTGTATTCCAGATAATACGGATGCCGATGGAGATGGTACTTGTGATACCGTAGATCCTGATCCGACTGATCCTTGTATTCCTGATAGTACGGATGCCGATGGAGATGGTACTTGTGATACTGTAGATCCTGATCCGACCGATCCTTGTATTCCAGATAGTGCTGACGCTGACGGTGATGGCGTTTGTGATACCGTAGATCCTGATCCGACTGATCCTTGTATTCCAGATAATACGGATGCTGATGGAGATGGTACTTGTGATACCGTAGATCCTGATCCGACTGATCCTTGTATTCCAGATAATACGGATGCCGATGGAGATGGTACTTGTGATACCGTAGATCCCGATCCGACTGATCCTTGTATTCCTGATAGTACGGATGCTGATGGAGATGGTACTTGTGATACCGTAGATCCTGATCCGACTAATCCTTGTATTCCAGATAGTGTTGATGCTGATGGAGATGGTGTTTGTGATACCGTAGATCCTGATCCGACTGATCCTTGTATTCCAGATAATACGGATGCCGATGGAGATGGCGTTTGTGATACTGTAGATCCTGATCCAACCGATCCCTGTATTCCTGATAGTGTTGATGCTGATGGAGATGGTGTTTGTGATACTGTAGATCCCGATCCGACTGATCCTTGTATTCCAGATAGTGTTGATGCTGATGGAGATGGTGTTTGTGATACCGTGGATCCTGATCCGACTGATCCCTGTATTCCTGATGTTTTTGCTATAGCTACTGGCGATTGCGATGGTGATGGGGTAGATAATGGAACGGAACATGATGCAAATGGAGATGGAAATGGTCCTGACGATACAGATGGGGATGGTGTAATAGATGCATTAGATATGGATGATGATGGCGACGGTATTTTAACCTCCGATGAGGATATTAATAATGATGGAGATCCAACCAACGACGATAGTGACGGTGATGGTATTCCAAATTATTTAGATACGGATGATGATGGCGACGGTGTTCTTAATTCTGATGAGGATATTAATAATGATGGAGATCCAACCAACGATGATAGTGACGGTGATGGTATTCCAAATTATTTAGATACGGATGATGATGGCGACGGTGTTTTAACGTCTGATGAAGATATTAATAATGATGGAGATCCAACGAACGACGATAGTGATGGCGATGGTATTCCAGATTATTTGGATATAGATGATGATGGTGATGGTGTTTTAACTTCCGATGAGGATATTGATGCAAACGGAGATCCTATGAATGATGATAGTGATGACGATGGTATTGCCGATTATTTAGATACGGATGATGATGGCGACGGTGTTTTAACCTCCGATGAGGATATTGATACAAACGGAGATCCAATGAATGATGATAGTGATGGGGATGGCATTCCAGATTATTTGGATATAGATGATGATGGTGATGGTGTTTTAACTTCCGATGAGGATATTGATGCAAACGGAGATCCTATGAATGATGATAGTGATGACGATGGTATTGCCGATTATTTAGATACGGATGATGATGGCGATGGTATCTTAACTTCAGAGGAAGATATTGATGGAGATGAAGATCCAACCAACGATGATAGTGATAGTGATGGTATTCCAGATTATTTAGATACGGATGATGATGATGATGGAATTGAGACTATAGATGAAAACCCAGATGTCAATGGAGATGGAAATCCAAATGATGCTTTAGATACAGACGACGATGGTATTCCTGATTATTTAGACTCAGATACATTGGAGTGTTTAACAGTTTATAATGAGTTTACTCCAAATGGCGATGGTCATAACGATACTCTAGTAATATCTTGTATAGAAGATGACCGTTATAGGAATAATAAACTAGAAATATATAACCGTTGGGGTAATCTGGTGTATAGTAAAGAAAGGTATGATAATACGTGGAGAGGTAGTTCAAAGGGACGCATGAATATTCGTGTAGATGAACAATTGCCATCAGGAACCTATTACTATATGTTAAATTTAGGAGATGGTAGTAAACCTAAAGTAGGTTGGATATATATCAATAGAGATTAACCAAAATTTAGAAAGAAATGAACAAGATATTACAGTATATAATGGTACTAAGTGGTCTGATCATTGGTAATGAATTGTATTCACAACAAGATCCGCAATACACGCAATATATGTTTAATACGATGAGTGTGAATCCGGCTTATGTAGGATCAAAAGGTCATAGTGTTATTAATGTATTAGCCCGTACACAATGGGTAGGAGTAGATGGAGCCCCCGACACCCAAACTTTAAGTTATGACACACCCTTAGGCTATAGCGGAGTGGGGCTAGGTGTTAATCTTGTGAACGATGTTATAGGGCCTTCCACCGAAACTTATTTAGACGCCAATGTATCTTATACGGTACGAACAAGTGAAGAAGGTAATTTAGCCTTTGGAATGAGAATTGGTGGCAGGTTTTTTAATGTAGATTGGAGTAAAGGTATTTACAGAGATAAGGCAGATAATCAGTTGTCCGAACCAATTAATAAGTTTTTACCTACTATAGGAGCAGGGGTTTATTTTCACAAATACAATTGGTATTTAGGTTTGGCAGTACCTAATGTTTTAAGGACAGAACATTATGATGATTCGATTAGTGGCGGAAGTGTTGCTACTGAACGTATGCATTATTACTTAATAGGAGGTTATGTGTTCGAGTTGAACGAGGATATCAAGTTTAAACCAGCAGGGTTGGCTAAGATTGTAAGTGGAGCTCCTTTATCATTAGATGTTTCCGCAAATTTTTTATTTCATGAGAAGTTTCGAGCAGGAATTGCATGGCGATGGGGCGATTCAATAAGTGGATTATTAGGATTTCAAATAAGTAGATCATTTCAAATTGGCTATGCCTATGATTTAACAACATCGAATTATAGCAATTATAATTCAGGAACCCATGAATTGATGCTTAGATATGAGATTTCTAAAGGACAGCCCATGGTATCACCAAGATTTTTTTAAATGTATAAAAGCTAAGATATATGAAGAGAAAACTATTAATACTACTATTATTATTTACTGTAATAGGTTACGGACAGCGCAGGTATGCCGCAGATCGCTATTTTAAGGAATATGCATATAAAAAGTCGGCAGAATTATATCAACAACTTTATGATAAGGATGATGATTCTTATTTAGTCTTGAGTAGGTTGGCAGATTCCTACTATCATACCATATCCTTTCAAAAGGCAGAGAAGTACTATGGGGAGTTGATGAAGGAATACGAAGGTATTGCTTCTATAGAACATTTATTTAGATATGCACAGGTGTTAAAGAGTAATGGAAAGGTAAAGGAGTCAGATGCTTGGATGTTGAAGTTAAAGAAGATAAAAGCGGATGATAGTCGTGCTGTAGACTTGGAAAATAATAAGGATTATTTTGTGACCTATACGAATAGACCGAAGACTTACGTTCATATTCATAATTTATCGGTTAATACCCAGTATTCAGATTTTGGAGGTTTTATTCATAAAGGATATTTTTATTTTTGGTCAACACGTCCCGACGCACAAAACAAGAAGTTGTATCAATGGAACAAGCAGCCATACTTGAACATTTATAAATCGAAAGAGGTAAGTTTAGGGGAGAATATGATCTTAGATGTAGAGGCGGCAGAAAAGATTGTTTCGTTAAGTAGTAAGTATCATGAATCCAATGCCATTATTACTAAAGATGGCAATACACTATATTTTACTAGAGACAATTATGATACTGGCAAATTGATTAGAGCCAACGAAAATAAAGCACATTTAAAAATATATAAGGCAAAGAAATTTTATAAAGATTGGGGGGATATTGAGGAGTTACCTTTTAATAATAATGGATATTCTACTGGGCATCCAGCCTTAAGTTCCGATGAGAAGACATTATATTTTGTATCGGATATGCCTGGAGGTTATGGAGGTACAGATTTGTACAAGGTCTCAATTTTGTCTGATGGTACCTATAGTGAACCAGAAAATTTGGGAAATACTGTTAACACGGAAGGGAGAGAGATGTTTCCGTTCGTAGGATCGAATGATCGATTGTATTTTTCTTCAGACGGACATATAGGTTTAGGAGCTTTGGATGTTTTTGAGACCAAATTAGAAGGAGATAATTATCTAAAACCAGTGAATTTGGGTTCACCTGTAAATGGACCCTTAGATGATTTTGGATTTGTGATTAATGAAGAAAGAACGGCGGGTTATTTTTCATCAAATCGAGAAGGCGGTGCAGGCGATGATGATATTTATAGTTTTAAGATTTATAGATGTAAGGAAATAATCAAAGGAGTGATCTCAGATTCAAAAACAAGATTACCGATTGACAAGGTGGTTGTACGTTTGTTAAATGACAAAGGAGAACCGTTATCAGAACAGGTAACTAAGAGCAACGGAGTTTATACTTTTGATTCCTTAGATTGTGAAAAGAATTTTGTAGTGGTGGCTTCAAAAAATGATTATAAGTCAGTTCATAAAGAGCAAATGACATTGGATATAAATAAGAAAACACTAAAAAAAGATATCGTTTTAGAATCGTTGATAGAGGAAGACCAGATCGTGATCAGCCCAATTTATTTTGATTTTGGTTTGTATACTATTCGAGAAGATGCCGAGTATGAATTAGAACATATTGTGAGTGTGATGCAACAATATCCTGACATGATCATCAAAATAGAATCGCATACCGATAGTAGAGGATTGAAAGCGTACAATAGAATTTTATCAGATAAAAGAGCCAAGGCCACACGTGATTATATAGTGATGCGTGGCATTGATGGGAGTCGAATAGCCAGTGCTATAGGATATGGAGAATCTAAGCCATTAATTGATTGTAAAGAAGGATGTAGTGAGGAAGATCATCAACAAAATAGAAGATCGTATTTTTATATAGTAAACAGAGCAAACAATGTAAAATCAGGTAATGAGTAAGAAATAATTTGGTAATATATGAACGGACACCTCTTTTAAGAGGTGTTTTTTTGTTTGTCAAACACTACAATTACAAGAAAATACGTAATTTCGCACATTCAATAAATATAATGTCAAAATGAGTAAAAAGTTTACTGAATACAAAGGATTGGATTTACCAAAAGTAGCAGAAGAAATATTAAACTATTGGGAAGAAAACAACATCTTTGAAAAAAGTATTACTAGTCGTGAAGGAAACGAACCATTTGTGTTTTTTGAAGGACCTCCTTCAGCGAACGGCTTACCTGGAATTCACCACGTAATGGCACGTACCATTAAAGATATTTTTTGTCGTTATAAAACTCAAAAAGGATATCAAGTAAAACGAAAAGCAGGTTGGGATACTCATGGACTGCCGGTTGAACTTGGTGTTGAAAAAGAACTAGGAATTACCAAAGAAGATATTGGAACAAAAATTACCATTGAAGAATACAATATAGCTTGTAAGAAAGCGGTTATGCGTTATACGGATATTTGGAATGATTTAACGCAAAAGATGGGGTATTGGGTAGATATGGAAAACCCATATGTTACTTATAAATCCAAATATATGGAGTCTGTTTGGTGGCTGTTAAAACAAATCTATGAGAAGAATTTACTATACAAAGGATACACCATTCAGCCTTATTCTCCGAAAGCAGGAACAGGCTTAAGTTCACATGAATTAAATCAACCAGGAACATATCAAGATATTACTGATACAACTGTCGTTGCCCAGTTTAAAACCATTAAAGAAACACTACCTGATTTTTTACAAGTTGAAGGAGAGGTTCATTTTTTAGCATGGACTACAACTCCTTGGACACTACCAAGCAATACCGCTTTAACCGTAGGGCCAAAGATTACGTATGTATTAGTAAAAACAGTGAATCAATATACTTTTGAGCCAATTCAAGTAGTTTTGGCGAAAAATTTAGTAGCTAAACAATTTAGCGGGAAGTTTTTCTTAGCAGAATCGGATGAAGATATTGCCAATTATGATAAAGGAGCTAAGAAAATACCTTATACGATTGAAAAAGAGTTTGTAGGAGCAGACTTGGTAGGTATACGTTATGAACAATTATTAGATTTTGTTTTACCCTATCAAAACCCCGAAAATGCGTTTAGAGTAATCGCCGGTGATTTTGTGACAACTGAAGACGGTACAGGAATCGTTCATACGGCGCCAACTTTTGGTGCTGATGATGCTTTAGTAGCAAAACAAGCAACACCAGAAGTGCCACCAATGTTGGTGTTAGATGAAAATGAAAACCCAGTTCCTTTAGTAGATTTACAAGGTAAATTCAGACCAGAACTAGGTGCCTTTGCAGGGAAGTACGTGAAAAATGAATATTATGCAGATGGCGAAGCTCCAGATAAATCGGTTGATGTGGAACTAGCAATTCAACTTAAAACTGAAAACAAGGCTTTTAAAGTAGAAAAATATGTGCACAGTTACCCTAACTGTTGGCGTACAGATAAACCTATTTTATACTATCCATTAGATTCTTGGTTTATTAAAGTAACCGATGTTAAGGATAAAATGTTTGGTCTAAATGAAACCATAAATTGGAAACCTAAATCTACAGGGGAAGGACGTTTTGGAAATTGGTTAAAGAATGCGAATGACTGGAACTTATCACGATCTCGTTTCTGGGGAATTCCACTACCAATTTGGCGAACAGAAGATGGTACTGAGCAGCTTTGTATTGGTTCTGTTGCTGAATTAAAGGATGAAATACAAAAATCAGTAGATGCGGGTCTTATGTCGGAGGATATCTTTGCTGATTTTGAAGTAGGAAATATGTCTGACGATAATTATGATAAGATAGACCTGCATAAGAATGTGGTTGATGAGATTATTTTGGTTGCGGCTTCTGGAAAACCAATGCACAGAGAAGCGGATTTAATTGATGTATGGTTTGACTCAGGTTCAATGCCGTATGCCCAATGGCACTATCCGTTTGAAAACAAAGAATTAATAGATAATAAAGAAAGCTATCCAGCCAATTTTATTGCCGAAGGAGTTGATCAAACACGTGGATGGTTTTATACATTGCACGCCATAGGAACTATGGTATTCGATTCAGTAGCCTATAAAAATGTGGTATCGAATGGATTGGTACTCGATAAAAACGGGCAAAAAATGTCAAAGCGTTTAGGAAATGCTGTAGACCCGTTTAAAACATTAGCAGATTATGGTCCTGACGCTACGCGTTGGTATATGATTTCAAATGCAAACCCTTGGGATAATTTAAAGTTTGATATTGCAGGTATTGGTGAGGTAAAACGTAAATTCTTTGGTACGCTTTACAATACGTATTCATTTTTCGTCTTGTATGCAAATATTGATAATTTTACCTATAGTGAAGAAGAAATACCACTTGATGAGAGACCAGAAATTGATCGTTGGATATTATCAGAATTAAATACCCTAGTAAAGAAAGTAGATTCTTTTTACACAGAATATGAGCCAACAAGAGCTACTCGCGCAATATCAGATTTTGTACAAGACCACCTTAGTAACTGGTACGTACGCTTATGTAGAAGGCGTTTTTGGAAAGGAGAATATGCACAAGATAAAATATCTGCATACCAAACTTTGTATACATGTCTGTTAACCGTAGCTAAGTTAGGTTCTCCAGTAGCCCCTTTCTTTATGGATAGATTATACAAAGATTTAGTCGCAGCAAGTCAGAAAGAAAATTATGAAAGTGTTCACGTAGCAGAATTTCCTGAATATAATCACTCTTTTGTGAATAAATCATTAGAACGTAAAATGGAAAATGCTCAAACAATTTCTTCTTTGGTCTTGTCATTAAGAGCCAAAGAAAAAATTAAAGTGCGTCAACCATTGCAAAAGATTATGATACCTGTTTTAGATGAAACTCAAAAGGAAGAGATTTTAGCGGTCGCAGAACTGATAAAATCTGAGGTAAATGTGAAGGAAATTGAGCTGTTAGATGATGCTTCAGGTATTCTAGTAAAGCAAATCAAACCAAATTTTAAAGCTTTAGGGCCTAAGTTTGGAAAGGATATGAAGTTGATTGCTAATAAGATACACTTATTTACGCAAGAAGATATTGCAACCCTTGAAAAAGAAGGAGGAATAACTATTGAAATTAATGAGAAAATGATTAAATTAGAGGCCAACGATGTGGAGATTTTATCAAAAGATATCGAAGGCTGGTTAGTAGCAAATGCAGAAGGATTAACGGTAGCTTTAGATGTTACAATAACAGATGATTTACGAAAAGAAGGAGTTGCTAGAGAATTGATCAATAGAATTCAAAACGCGCGTAAAGAAACCGGGTTAGAGGTAACAGATAGAATTAAATTAACTTTCTTAAGTTTTACAGACCTACAAGAATCGGTATTAGCAAATGAATCTTACATCAAGGCAGAAACACTAACCAACGAGTTGGTTTTTGTAGAAGCGTTAGAGCATGGTATTGATATAGAGTTTGATGCCATAAAAAGTAGAATGTTAATTGAAAAAATATAGCATTATGGATGATGTTAAAGCGAGATATTCAGACAGCGATTTACAGGAGTTTAAAGCAATTATTTTAGAAAAAATTGAGAGTGCTGAGAAAGATTTGAAAATGTTACAAGATTCGTATAAAAATGGTTCTGACAACGGTACAGATGATACGTCACCAACATTTAAATCTTTTGAAGAGGGTTCTGATACCATGGCCAAGGAGGCAAACATGCAATTAGCCATTAGACAAGAGAAATTTATACGGGATTTAAACAATGCCTTAATACGTATTGAAAATCAAACGTATGGTATCTGTCGAGTTACAGGTAAATTAATTCAAAAGGAGCGTTTAAAGTTAGTGCCACATGCAACGTTAAGTATTGAAGCAAAACGTAAACAATAACTATAAATAATATAGTAAAATAAAAAGAACTAATATAAGACTCCTCCTCTTGAGGGGTCTTTTTTGTATGAAGTATAAAATTCTTTTTTGGGCTCTGTTTACCAATATTTTTGTGTTTTCACAGGGGAAAATGATTAAAAAAGTAAACATAGTATCTATCGATGTTGAAATTATAGCATTTGGCTTAGATGATGTTGTAATAGAAAACTCTGATACTAATGTGTTGGAGGTTACTTTATTAGAGGAAAAACCAAACTCACATACTATAAATATAATACAAGAGGAATCGATAACTAAAATCAGTTTCGATTTGGCATTGGATACATATGAGAAAAATATTTTTAAAAAGTATATAACGAAAAGACTTCAGCGAGCTAGAGTATTGATAAAAGTTCCTAAACATAAAAACGTAACTATTCATGGTCAAACCATGGGAGTTATTTCAAATAGTTATGAAGGAAATGTAAATATATTTATCGATCGGGGTAATGTCAATTTAAATACAATAATGGGTGTTGCGAGAGTCGTTGTTTTTCAGGGCAATATTACTGCCTCAATACAATCAAAGACTGACCTTAATATTGCAACCAATAGGGGAGGCATAACACTTGATAAAGAAAGTAAAATGTCCCCTCTGTTGAAAAAACATGTGAATTCATTATGGAAATTTACGGTAAAATCTATCCATGCCGATGTCATTATGAAGTCAAAATAATAGTTTTTTGATACGTATGCTATTTCTCTAAGGTTGAATAATTAACTAAATTTTATAAAAATTAAAGTAACAGATGCTGTTTTTTATAGTCATATAAAAAACACATTACAGTAAAATAATGAATAGAAAAATATTTATTGCAGCAATAGCGGTTATGTTATTAGTGGGGTGTAGTTCTTCAAAAACAACTACAACAAATGATTTAGCCATACAAAATCCTATATCAACTACATTAGATCTTACCAATGTAAAGAATGACAAAGTTCCAGTAACGATAAATCCGGGGCGATTTACATCTGAAAAAACTATTTACAGATTGCCAAGAGTTGTACAAGGAACCTATTCGGTTAGTGATTTTGGTAAATATGTTGATAATTTTAAAGCGTTAGATTATAAAGGGAATACGCTACCTGTTACAAAAATTGATACGAATACTTGGGAAATAGCAAATGCTATTAAACTCGATAAAATAACTTATGAAGTAAATGATACATTTGACATGGAGGTTTCTGGAGGAATTGGCGGAGATGTTCCTTTTTCTCCTGCAGGAACAAATATAGAAGATACTAATTTTGTATTGAACCTACACGGATTTATAGGTTATTTTGACACCTTAAAAAAGAACCAATATCGATTAGATATAATGTCTCCTGCTACATTTAAAAGAACATCAGCCTTGCAAGAAGTAGCTACAAACACAAATGAAGATGGAACCGTATTAACAGCGAGTTATGTTGCTCCGCGTTATTTTGATATTACTGATAATCCTATGTTTTACGGAGAACTCGATGTACAGGAGTTTAAGGTAGAAGATATAAAAATTGTATTAAGTGTATATTCTCCAAATAAGAAACATTCTGCAGAAAAAATAAAGGAGGTAATGGAGAAAATGATGCAGGCGCAAAAGAAATATTTGGGCAGCATAAATAGTACAGCTCGGTATGATATTTACTTGTATTTATCGGATGGAACTGAAAAAGCTCCAAAAGGTTTTGGAGCTTTAGAGCATCATACCTCTACCGTGGTGGTATTGCCAGAGTCAATGTCTGATCAGGCTTTAGCCAAAAGCATGGTTGATGTGGTTTCTCATGAGTTTTTTCACATAGTAACACCGTTAAGTGTGCATTCAGAAGATGTGCATTATTTTGATTATAATCAGCCTACTTTTTCGAAGCATCTTTGGATGTACGAAGGAATCACTGAGTATTTTGCAACCTTATTTCAAGTAAATCAAGGTTTAGTTAAAAAAGATGAGTTTTATAGTAAAATCATGGGGAAGATAAAAGCTGCATCCTCAATGAATGATACGATGAGTTTTACTGAAATGAGCGAGAATGTCTTAGATGAACCTTACGCTTCACAGTATTATAATGTTTATCAGAAAGGAGCATTGATAGGAATGTGTATAGATATTTTAATGCGAGAAGAAAGTAGTGGTAATCGTGGTGTGCTATCTTTAATGAAAGAATTGTCATTAAAGTACGGAAAAAATAAGCCCTTTAATGATGACAATTTGATAAAGGAAATTACAGAAATGACCTATCCCTCTATTGGAGAGTTTTTAAATACGCATGTAGTGGGAAATACACCTATTGATTATAATACGTTTTTTAGAAAAGCAGGATTACATATTAAAGAATCTAAAGTGAAAACAAATTATATTCAAAATGACGGAGCAATAATTGTCAGACCAGATAGTAAGACAAAAACGATTCGGTTTTCCGAGGCAGTTAAAAACAATAGTTTTTGGGTAGAAAATGGTGCTCAACCGAATGATATAATTAAAGAAGTTGATGGTGTTGTAGTTTCTAGAGAAAGTGCCAATCAAGTATTTTCTACCATGTTTATGTGGCAGCCAGGAACCGATGTAGAAGTAAAATTAGTTAGAGAAGGAAAGGAAGTCATTATAAAAACTACCTTAACTCAATCGTATACAATTGGAAGTAGTTTAAAGGAAATTTCAAATGCGACACAAAGTCAGAAAGAACTTCGAAATGCATGGGTAAAAGGATAATACCATATTTTTAATTTGACAATGGGAGTTAACTTAAAAATCTCGAGCTTAATTCTTGTGTAGGCATGAAGCAAGCTTCTGTTTTACCATACCATTTGTAGCGATGTTTAGCTATATAGTTGTAAACTATGTTTCTTATAAAAGAAGGTATTATCAAAAATATAGACAAGATACTTATCGGGAGCCCTAATTTGGCAGCAATCATTAAAGCGGCAGTTGATCTCGAATACACTTTTTTATGAGGCGAATACAATAAAATAGAATCTGTTTTAGTTGGATCAATGTTAAAGTGTTTGATAATTCCAACTCCTGTTTTTCCTTGCAAAGAAGTAAAAAGAAATTTTTCTTTTTTATCGTGTTTCAGAACGAATTGAACACTTGAACTGCAGAGATTACAAACCCCGTCAAAAATAATAAGCTGCTTATTTTCTGGTATATTGGGTAGCATAAATTATCTATTATAAGGATAGTCACGGATTCATTAAATACCTCGGCTAGCGAATAGCCTTTTTCTGTATTGTTTTTAAACGTACTTACGGCTCATCGAAGTACGATCGGGATAATGGATTGTGGTAATAAAAAAATAACGCGACTTCGTTTGTTAATTTTAAAGGTATTAATTTTAGTGTTATTTATAAAATATTTTTAGATTATCTTTTGATCACAGAAATTAATTACTTGACGGAATTAGATGTTATTATGTGAAATAAAGCAACTTCTGTGATCATAGATTTTCTAATGCGTATTTTGATGAAATGGATGGTATTTTTTTTATGCAATATCCATCTGTTCAAATATCCTTTATTTCTGTGATTTTAAATGAGTTCTCTTTTTAGGCCATGTATATATACATGTGAACAAATAATCTATTAAGTGTAAATTAAGCTCGTATACTTATCATTTGATAGTGCGGTTTCAAATAGAATATATGCCATGGAAAACTAAAAGATTAACACGGATTACAAAGAGGATTAAGAAACAGTAAGTACAAGGAAACGAATACCAATACTTTTCTTATTTTTGTAGCTATTAAATAAAAAAAATGTCAAAAAAAAATATAGCGATTCTAACAGTAATCTTAGCAATTTTAATAGATCAGATAAGTAAAATCTATGTAAAAACACATTTTACTTTAGGAGAAGAAGTAATTGTTTTTAGCGATTGGTTTAAAATTCATTTTACAGAAAACAATGGCATGGCATGGGGTTTTGAATTTGGAGGTAAAGCAGGGAAGCTATTTTTAACACTGTTCCGATTAGTTGCCGTTACAGGAATTGTTTATTGGTTATGGCAAAATATAAAACAGAGAACACATACGGCGGTTATTGTGGCAATTTCGTTAATTTTAGCAGGCGCAGTAGGAAACATAATTGATTCTGTTTTTTACGGTGTTATTTTTGATTCTTCATATGGTAAAATAGCTACCATGTTTGCCGATAAGCCTTATGGAGAATTGTTCTATGGAAAAGTTGTGGATATGCTATATTTTCCTATATACGAAGGAGAAAGTTTTACTTTTTTTAATGCCATTTTTAACGGAGCGGACTCTTGGATTACCATCGGTGTAGCGTTGCTTTTTATATTTAATAAACAAGCATTTCCAAAAGAAAATTAATTCTCTCTGATGCTGACTATTTTTAGTAAATTGGTTGATAATTTAAGACTCACCTAAATTTACATTTGTTATGCGTTTTATAAAATATACAGCGGTCTTTTTATTAGGCTTTTTAATTGCGAAATTGTGGTATGATAAAAAGGAAACAAGCCATCATAAGGAAGAGATTGAAGTTTTTTTAAACGGGATACAAAACCTTAGTAAATTAGTGGTTTCAGAAGCAAATTTTTCTGAAATGTATAGCTTTTCTGATACTAAAAAGTATTTCTATGATTACCTCTCTTTTGAAAAAAAGGCTATTTTATCCGTGAATGCCAAAGTGGAGGTAGGTTATGATTTGTCAAAATTGGATATTCAAATAGATACTATAGGGAAGAAAATAATAATAAACGCAATACCCAAAGAACACTTAGTTATAGTGCCTGATATTAAATATTTTGATTTGCAACAAAGTAAGTTCAATTCATTTTCCAAAGAAGAACTCAATAAGCTAAGTAGTAAAGCAATCGAAAAGATAAAGAGCACCGTAGCTATAGCAACACTGAAAAAAGAGGCTAAAAATCGCTTATTCGAAGAATTATCTAAAATATATCAATTATCAAAAATCTATAATTGGAAGGTGGTAGATAATACCAATTCATTGTTTATACATTCACAACCAATGTCTGGAAAAGATTAATGGGGTAGTTTTTTACTTAATAAACCGTAAGCAAAGGTACCTAAAAGCGCTCCAGCTAAAACAAGGAGAATTGAAAAAATACCATGACCTACTAATACGAAAATAGGAGCTGGACAAACACCAGCTAATGCCCATCCTAAACCAAAGAGACTGCCGCCAACTAAGGTGCGAATATATCCTTTTTTCTTATCTTTTATTAGAATGGCGTTTCCGTAGTAATCTTTTATAATTTCTTTTTTGAAGAAATACATGATAAAGGTAGATAAACCGACTGCCGTTCCAATAATGCCATACATATGAAACGATTGAAATTTAAACATTTCATAGATTCTATACCATGAAATAGCTTCAGATTTTGTTAAAATAATTCCGAACAGGATACCGATAAACAAAAATTTTATATGCTTCATACTAACCAAAAATTAAAGGGAATAATACCCAAGTCATAAACAAACCACCCATAAAAAAACCAATTACCGCAACTAAAGAAGGGAATTGAAGACTACTCAGGCCTGTAATGGCATGTCCAGATGTACAACCACCTGCATATCGCGTACCGAATCCAATTAAAAAACCTGCAATAAGTAAGATGCTAAAGCCTTTGACAGTGAGCATATTTTGTAGGCTGAAAATTTCACCCGGAACAAAAGAAGTGCCAGCGTTATCAAACCCTAATTGCTCTAACTCGTTTATCGTTGCTGGATTTAAATCAATAGCAGTAGTAGTAACTAGAAATTGACTACTTAAAAACCCGCCAATAATTAGACCTAAAATAAAAACTAATGACCATTTTTTATCTCTCCAATCAGTATCGAAATACTTGTTGATTTTTCCTGCTCCGGCCATAGTGCACAAAGTTTCTAAATTTGAAGAAACCCCAAAGCTCTTACCAAAGAAGAAAATTAAAAAAAGCACTACCGCAATTAAGAACCCTGATACATACCATGGCCATGGTTGTAAAATAGTATCGATCATACGTGATTTTTTATATAAGTTAATATTTTCTCAGTTGCACCAAGATTACTTTTTATATAGTCATGATTGGTACGCCCCATTTGTGTTCTCAGCTCTTTATCAGCCTTTAACGTTGTAAAAATACGAGAAATTTTCTTTTTATTTGTAACAATGGTAACACTATTCGATTTTAACAGGTCTTTAGCTTCCTGAAATTTTTGATATTTATTACCACCGAATACAACCGGAATACCATAAGTAGCAGGCTCTAAGATATTGTGAAGCCCTGTTGCTAAGCCGCCGCCAACATAGGCTACATCAGCATAAGCATATATTTTGGTTAAGATACCAATCGTGTCAATTATTAAAACTTGATGTTCTTCTAAATGTACGTTTTCTTTTTCAGAGTATACTACTGTTTTTTTTACAATTGATTTTTGGAGTTCTTTTATCTTTTTAGAGTCAATGATATGTGGTGCTATGATGAATTTTTCATCATTTGTAGCGTGATTATTAATATAATCAACTAGTAATTCTTCATCCTCTTTCCAGGTGCTACCAGCAACAACGGTATATGATTTATGCTTAAATGACGCAATGAAATCTAAGGTATTGTCTTGTTGTAAAATATCATATACTCTGTCGAAACGAGTATCACCGCTAACTGTGACATTATGTAAGTTAATTGTGTTTAATAGGGTTTTAGAAGTTTTATTTTGAACAAAGAAGTGATCAAATGCGAGTAATTTTTTGCGCATAAAACTGCCATAAGACTTAAAAAAGGATTGGTTTTTTCGGAAAATACCAGAAATTAAAATTGTTCGGATATGTTTTTTATGCAACTCGTCTAGTAAATTCGGCCAGAACTCGTATTTAATAATAATGGCTATTTCTGGATGAATGGTTTCTATAAATCGTTGTGCATTTTTCTTGGTGTCGAAGGGTAGATAGCAAATAACATCGGCAAAGGCATAGTCCTTTCTAACTTCATAGCCAGAAGGAGAAAAGAAAGTAAGTACTATCTTATGGTTTGGAAAAGTGAATTTCAACTTTTCAATAATAGGTCTGCCTTGTTCGAATTCTCCTAAAGAGGCTGCGTGAATCCAAAGTACCTTGTCTTTTTCCGACAGGGCTTTTAGTTTAGTAAAGGAATCTTTTCTTCCATCAACGAATAGATGAATCTTTTTGTTAAAAAGAGCGATTATTTGCAATAAAAAATAAACAAGATGTACAATGGAATTATAAAGAAAACGCATAATGCAAAGTTATGAAATAAAAAAATCAGTGAGAAACTCACCGATTTTTTATACAATTAAATTTATAATATAATTATTTTAATTCAAAATCTTCCATAAACTTGGTCGTATAATTACCAGCGACATAGTCTGGGTGATCCATTAACTGTCTATGGAATGGAATGGTTGTTTTTACACCTTCAATTACATACTCATCTAAGGCACGTTTCATTTTATTAATAGCTTCTTCTCTAGTTTGAGCAGTAACGATTAACTTAGAAATCATAGAATCGTAATTTGGTGGAATCATATATCCTGTATATACGTGTGTGTCTACGCGCACACCATGACCACCAGGAGCGTGGTAAGAGGTTATCTTACCTGGTGCTGGTCTAAATCCGTTATACGGATCTTCAGCATTAATTCTACACTCGATTGAGTGCAACTGTGGTGTGTAATTTTTACCAGAAATAGGTACACCAGCAGCGACTAAAATTTGTTCACGAATTAGATCGTAATCTACAACTTCTTCGGTTATCGGATGCTCAACTTGAATACGAGTATTCATCTCCATAAAGTAGAAGTTACGATGTTTGTCAACTAAGAACTCTACGGTACCAGCACCTTCATATTTTATATATTCTGAAGCTTTAACTGCAGCTTCTCCCATGGCGTGACGTAACTCATCCGTCATAAATGGAGAAGGCGTTTCTTCGGTCAACTTCTGGTGTCTACGTTGAATCGAACAGTCTCTTTCAGAAAGATGACAAGCTTTTCCGTAAGCATCTCCAACAATTTGGATTTCTATATGACGAGGTTCTTCAATGAGTTTCTCCATGTACATAGCGTCATTTCCAAAAGAGGCTTTTGCCTCCATGCGAGCAGAATCCCATGCATCACGTAAGTTTTCTGATTTCCATACAGCTCGCATCCCTTTACCACCACCACCGGCAGTAGCTTTAAGCATTACAGGATATCCCATTTCTTTGGCTAAAGTTTCTGTTTCTTCAAATGAATCTAATATCCCTTCAGACCCAGGAATACAAGGTACACCTGCAGCAATCATAGTTGATTTCGCAGAGGCTTTGTCTCCCATACGATCAATCATTTCTGCAGTGGCACCTATAAATTTAATATCGTGCTCTTCGCATAATTTTGAAAACTTAGCATTTTCTGATAAGAATCCATAGCCTGGATGAATGGCATCAGCATTGGTAATTTCAGCGGCGGCAATAATGTTCGCCATTTTCAAGTATGATTCACTACTAGGAGGAGGGCCAATACAAACAGCTTCATCAGCAAAGCGAACATGTAAACTTTCGGCATCTGCTTTTGAGTAAACGGCTACGGTTTTTATTCCCATCTCCTTACAGGTTCTAATTACACGTAATGCAATTTCTCCTCTATTGGCAATTAATATCTTTTTAAACATAATATAAAAGTTATGAGCTTAGAATTGATTGTATAGAATTTCTATAGAATCAATATCTAATAGCTATTATGATGGGTCAACTAAGAAAAGAGGTTGGTCAAATTCTACAGGACTAGAGTCATCTACTAACACTTTAACTATTTTACCTGATATCTCAGATTCAATTTCATTAAATAGTTTCATTGCTTCAATTACACAAACGGTGTCGCCTGTTTTTACATCAGTACCTACTTCAACAAATGAAGGTTTGTCTGGTGAAGGTTTTCTGTAGAAAGTACCAATTATAGGTGATTTAATAGTGATATATTTTGAGTCATCTTCAGAAGAAGCTTCGTTTGAAGATGCTACAGGAGCAGGAGCAGTAGGCTGAGCCACTGGAGCCGCTGCTACCATTTGTGGCGCTGCTGCCACTGGAGCTGCTTGAATGATTGTTGTTTCAGGTGTAGCACTCCCTGTCTTAATGGTGATTTTTAAATCGTCCATTTCTAGCTTTACTTCGCTTGCACCAGATTTAGCTACAAACTTTATAAGACTTTGAATTTCTTTAATGTCCATTTTCCTAAAATTTAAGTTGTTTGTTTTATGAATTATATGCCCATTTAAGGTAGATTGCTCCCCAAGTGAAGCCTCCTCCAAACGCGGCGAAAATTAAATTATCTCCTTTTTTCAATTCTTTTTCATAGTCGGCAAGTAATAGCGGTAGCGTGGCAGAAGTTGTGTTTCCATATTTATGAATATTCATCATTACTTTATCTTCTTCCAAGCCCACTCTGTTTGCTGTAGCCTCGATAATTCTTTTATTGGCTTGATGCGGCACTAACCATTGTATATCCTCTTTTGTAAGGCTGTTTCTTGTTAACATTTTTTCGGCAACGTCAGCCATGTTAGATACTGCAAATTTGAACACTGTACGACCCTCTTGATGCACGAAATGTTGCTTGTTACGAAGGGTTTCTTCAGAAGCGGGTAAGATAGATCCGCCAGCATCAATTTTTAAGAACTCTCTTCCAACTCCGTCACTTCTCAGGTATTCGTCTTGCAAACCTAGTTCTTCAGAGTTGGGTTCGAAAAGAACCGCTCCAGCTCCATCGCCAAAGATAATACATGTTGCTCTATCCGTATAATCAAGAATAGAAGACATTTTATCGGCCCCTATTAAAAGTACTTTTTTATAACGACCACTTTCAATATAGCTAGAAGCTGTTGACATACCATATAAAAAACTCGAACAAGCGGCTTGTAAATCGTAAGAAAAGGCATTCACAGCTCCAATTTTTGAAGCAGTATAAGCTGCCGTTGAAGCGACAGGCATATCAGGTGTGGCAGTAGCCACAATTACCAAATCTAATTCTGATGCGTCTACTCCTGATTTTTCTAATAAATCTTGAGCAGCCCTAATAGCCATGAACGAAGTGCCAGCACCTTCCTCTTTCAAGATCCTTCTTTCTTTGATTCCTGTTCTGGATGTTATCCACTCATCATTAGTGTCTACCATGGTTTCCAACTCTTTGTTTGTAAGAGTGTATTCCGGAACGTATTTTCCTACTGCTGTGATAGCTGCAGTTATTTTAGTCATAGTTGTTTGTTTTGTTGTAAAACGAGATTCCAAAGAAATGAAAATTATTTCATTTCTTTAAAGAAAAAGAAGCAAAAACTTACTTCTTTGGTTTAAAAGTACTAAAAAAACCCTCAAAAAAGAGGGTTTTTAATATTTTTAAAACTATTAAATTATGCTTCCGCTACAGCTGATTCTAATACTACCTGACCTCTGTAATATAATTTACCTTCGTGCCAGTGTGCTCTGTGGTATAAATGAGCTTCGCCAGTGGTAGGATCAACAGCAATCTGAGGAACAGAAGCTTTATAGTGAGTTCTTCTTTTATCTCTTCTAGTTTTAGATATTTTTCTCTTTGGATGTGCCATTTTATGTCTTATTTATCTGTTAGTAAATCCTTTAATTTATCCCATCTAGGGTCTGTTGCTTGTTCTGCAACAATTTTATCTTCTTTTATTAGTAAATCTTCAAGTTTCTTTAAAGCCTCAGATTCCATCGTGCCATCCACAACTTTAGGATGCACTCTTTTACTAGGAACCGATAGTACAATCAATTCATAAATGTACTGGGAGATAGTTATTTGGTAATGATCATGTGGAATAATGAGTATATCATCATTGTCATCATTGTATTCTTGACCAAACTTTACCACTAAATGTAAAGTGCCTTCTATCTCTTGATCAAATAACTCGCTTGTAACATCGCATGGAACATTAACACTACCGTTAATAGCAAAATCAAGCTCTATCAAATTGCTCTTTTTTACAAAAGTTACGGTCGCTTTGATGTTACAATCGTTAAAATCATCAAACTTATAAGTTTCAAAGAACTTCTTATTAATATGGTATTCAAATAAATGACTTCCTTCTTTTAACCCTATAAAAGGGATGGTGAATTCTTTTAAGTCTTTCATCTACAATATCAATTTGAGCGTGCAAAGATATAAAAAATGTTTTTATATTTAAATTTTGAAAATGTTTTTTTACTATTTTGTTTTTAATGCACCTTTAACAAGGTTTTGATGTTCCATTCTGTTTTTATATATGTGTAACGAGGTAAATAGTGCTTCTTTAAAGGATGTAGAGTTTGCTTTGCCTTTGCCTGCTATATCAAACCCGGTTCCATGGTCTGGTGAGGTACGTACTTTATTTAATCCGGCCGTAAAATTCACTCCTTTACCAAAAGAAAGAGCTTTAAATGGTGCCAGACCTTGATCGTGGTACATAGCCAAAACACCATCAAATTGTGTGTAGGTTTCTGAACCGAAAAATCCATCAGCAGCATACGGGCCAAAAACTAATTTACCTGTTTCTTGTATTTCTTTAATGGAAGGTCTAATTATTTCGTCGTCTTCGTTGCCTATAACCCCTTTATCTCCGCAATGCGGATTTAAAGCAAGTATGGCAATTTTTGGTTTATTGATGTTGAAATCTTGTTGTAAAGAAGTGTGCATGGTTTCAACCTTCTCTTTAATCAATTCTGAAGTAATGGTCTCAGCTACCTTAGAAATAGGAATATGCCCTGTAATTAAACCAATACGTAATTCATCGGTCATTAAGATCATTAAGCTCTTTCCTTCGAAGTTATCTTCTAAGTATTCGGTATGACCAGGGAACTCAAAGTCTTTCGATTGGATGTTTTCTTTATTGATAGGAGCGGTTACAATAACATCAATTTGATCGTTCTTTAACGCTTCAGTGGCTGCTTCCAGAGATTTTAAGGCGTAATCACCTCCAATAGAGGTGCTTTTGCCTAATTCGAATTTTATTTCTTCTCTCCAAACATTGACTATATTGATCTTTCCGTGAGTAATTTTGTCGATAGAAGGAATACCATGGACGTTGGGGTTGAGTTTTAAAACTTTCTTATGGTAAGAAATAGTTTTGTTCGAAGCAAACAAAACAGGGGTGCAAAACTCAAGCATTCGTTTGTCTTCAAAAGTTTTTAAAATGATTTCGATACCAATACCGTTTACATCTCCAATTGAAATACCAACAATAATTTTGTTTGATTTATCCATAGTATACTTTGTAATATTGTATTTTTGATGCTCACAAAAGTAACTAAAATTTAGACAATGTTTACGGGAATAATTGAAACTCTTGGGATTGTAACGAAAATTGAAAAAGAGAAAGGAAATTTGCACTTAACGGTTAAAAGTAATTTTACAAATGAGTTGAAAATAGACCAAAGTGTGGCGCACAATGGAGTTTGCTTAACGGTAGTTGATATTACCAATGATGAGTATACTGTTACTGCCATAAATGAAACTTTGGAAAAAACAAATTTAGGAAGGTTAAACGTTGGAGATGAGGTGAATTTGGAGAGAGGTATGAAACTTGGAGATCGACTAGATGGTCATATTGTGCAAGGGCATGTTGATAGAACTGGAGTTTGTACACATATAAAAGATGCTGATGGAAGTACGGTATTTACATTTTCGTATGATCTGGAAAGAAATAACATTACTATTGAAAAAGGATCTATTACTATAAACGGCGTTAGTTTAACAGTGGTTAATTCGAAAGCAAATGAATTTAGTGTAGCAATCATTCCTTATACATATGAGCATACAACATTTAAGAATTTTAAAAACGGAACCGTTGTAAATTTAGAATTTGATGTTATAGGTAAGTATGTGGCAAGATTACAGGAATTTAGTTAGTTTCTGCAGTATGAACAAGATCACACAAATAGAAAAGAAAGTCACACAATTAGGTTTAGAAATTAGTACGAAGAAGAATAACTGGATGAACACAACTACTGTTCTTGTTGA
The DNA here is from genome assembly GCF_057220795.1 of Tenacibaculum profundicola. NCBI lineage: Bacteria > Pseudomonadati > Bacteroidota > Flavobacteriia > Flavobacteriales > Flavobacteriaceae > Tenacibaculum > Tenacibaculum profundicola. Next base: position 3,348,977 of record NZ_CM170137.1, read on the forward strand.
GGTTAATTTAAGGAGCCGTGTAAATTAATTTCTATGGAATTATTTAAGTCAATTGCTTTGTGCTTTTCAGGAGGTGGTTATCGGGCTGCGTGTTTTTCTTTAGGTACGTTATCCTTGCTAGAAAGAGTGGGGTTGTTAGAAAATGTAAAAGCTATTTCAACAGTGTCTGGAGGCACGATTACTGGTGTGAAATATGTGCAATCTCAAATAGAACAAAAAAGATTTGATGTTTTTTTTAAGGATTATTATCTCTGGTTGAACAAAGACGAACTCACAAGTAATGCCTTAAGTCATTTACGATGGTCTTTGATTTGGAATCAACCTGAGAACAAGCATAAACGAAAGAACCCAATAAATGCGTATGCTATTGAGTATAATAATTTCACAAATCATGTAACACTTGGCCAGATACAAGATTTGATTAGTGATGAAAACTCCAAAACGCATTTGGAACGTGTTATATTTAACGCAACTGATTTTAATAGTACGTATCAGTTCCGGTTTCAAAATGTTAAAAGTAACAAGAAGCGATTTGGAAATGCAAAAGTACATAGTACATACAAACATGTTATAGACGATGTGAAGCTGGGTGATATAATTGCGGCTTCCTCTGCTTTTCCTGGAGGTTTTGAACCAATAGGTTTTCCATCAGATTTTACTTCAAAATATAAAGAGTTAGGTGAGATAGGATTGATGGATGGAGGAATTGTTGATAATCAAGGGGCTTCAGTGTTTGTTTCTGATGCTCATAATGGAAATCAAGAAAAACAGCATGATTTACTGTTTTTAAGTGATGTGTCTTCTCCATATCCAGGAGAAGGTTTTGAGTTTGCTTCAAAGAGTAAGTTTAGCAAGTATTCGTCCTTTATATTAAGTGCATTTACATTGCTAGTAGTATTGCTCTCTACAGTTTTTTTCTTTCTTAAAAAATGGCTCGTTTTATACACTATAAGCGTAGTGCTATTGGCTTTTTTAATAGGTGTTCATTTATTGTTCTTTTCCTTATCCAGATGGATGCAACAGGAGACAGGAATAGATCAGAAGTTGTATTTACCGCCAAGAAGAGTAGGTTTCTTTATAATGAACAGAGTGAAGTCATTATTAAGAATGGCAGGGGTTGTTTTTCTTAAAAATGACAGACGACAACATGCATATGCTATTTTTAACGCTTTTCCCAATAAGGTAATATCGTCTACTGTTTATGAATTGAGATGTCAAGATTTTTCAGGTCAACAAATGAATAAGCCAGAGAATGAAAAGAATTGGGACAAGATAGTTGACCACACGGGTTATATTAGTAATAAGATTATTGAAAACACTCATAAAAGTGCTTCTTTTGGTACTACGTTGTGGTTTACGAAAAAAGACAAAGATGATTATATGTTAGATCGTATCATTGCTTGTGGAGAATATACGGCATGTTATAACTTATTAGCTCATATGATTAAGATCTATGGAGATAAAGCATCGGAAATAAAGGTGTTTAATGAGTTGATGCTACTCTGGGAAGAATTTCAACAAAACCCCATGTTTTTAATTGATAAAAGAAAGGAAGAGTTTTAAGGGTTCGTTTCTTTACGAGTGTCTCCTGAGTGGTGATAAAAATGTTATTGTCTCAAATATTTTTAATATTCCAAAATTTTAAATGAACCTAAACCAGTTTTAAGTTAGCTTATGTTCGCGAGCCTTGTTGGCAAGTTCAATAAGGTTTTTAACGTTTAATTTTTTCATTAGGTTGTAACGATGTACTTCGGCCGTTCGTTTACTTACATTGAGTACTTCTCCTATTTCTTTGTTGTTTTTTCCTTGTAAAATAATTGCTAGTACTTGTCTTTCTCTTTTGGTAAGATTGAATTTATTTTCGATGGTTTGAGTGTCAGGTAGTTCTTGCTTAGGATTTATACTGTGCAATAAAATGGAAGAGATGTCTCCTGAAAAGTATTTTCCTCCTGTAGCAATGGTTTGAAGCGCTTTTAGAAATTCTGGTTTGCTTGCTCCTTTCAGCATATATCCATCCGCTCCTGCTTCAATAGATTGTAGCACATATTCGCGAGCATCATGCATCGAAAGAATAAGGGTTTTAATTTGAGGGTATTGTTTTGTGGTAATAGCAATTAATTCATTTCCGCTCATTTCTGGCATAGTTATGTCTACAATTAATAGATCAGGAGAGTGTAGGGGAATTAATTTTAGTGCTTCTTGCCCGTTAGAAGCCTCTGTGATTACTTCGAATTTTGTTTCGTGTTCTAGCAATGCTTTGATTCCATCTCGAACCAATACATGGTCATCAACTAACATAATCTTTATCATGTCTATCTTCTCTTATTTTATAGAGCCAAAGTATGAATTTTTACGTAAATATACCTAATTTTTATCTAAGGGAATGTTTAAAGTAATACGGGTACCTTTAGCAGTAGATGAACTGATGAAAAGTCTACCTTTTACAAATTTTATTCGTTCTTGCATAAAGGTCATTCCCATTCCGCCGTATTCTTTTTTGTGTTGACCTTTTTGAACAGGCAAACCAACTCCGTCATCGTCAATAGTTATGCTCATAATACGATCCCGGTGTGCGAGTGTGATAATAATATGAGAAGCTTTAGCGTATTTAATGGCATTATTTACGGCTTCCTGTACAATTCTGTAGATGTTGATTTCATTAAGGGGCTCTAAACGATCATTAAAATTTGAAGTGTTTAAAAATGAAATATTCTGTCCGGTCAGTCGGTTTAGTTCCCATGCCATTTTGGATAAGGCAGAAGAAATTCCGTAATCACTTAATTCTGGAGGGGTAAGATTAAATGTTGCAGTGCGAACTCCTTGAATAATATCAGCAGCAAGTGTTTTTAGTTGCTCTATTTTTTTTTCAGTTAATTCTTTGTTCTCGAGATCCACGCTTTCTAAGGTGAATTTTAACCCTGTAAGCATTTGTCCTATGCCATCATGAATATCTTTGGCAATACGGCTTTGTTCTTTTTCTTGATTGGCGATGATCTTTCCAGAAATATTTCCTTGTCGATCCATTTCTTCCTTGAAATTCTTTTTGGTAAGTGCTTCTACTTCTAAATTCGCTTTTTTACGAAGCGTAATATCTGAAGAAATGATGATGATCTCATCTGAATTATTTGAGGAGAAAAAAGGAATCATATGCATTTCTAACCATATGGTTTCATCTGATTCGGTGGTTGCTTTGATTTCTCCTTGCCAGCTGGTTTTAGCATAGGAGCGTAGTAGATTTCTGAGATTTTCTTGTTCGTCCTTATGGGTAGAAATAATTTCAGGGAAAGTAGTCCAATGATGTAATTTAGAGATGGCAAATCGTTTTGAAAAATTATCCCCTAAATGTAGGATTTTTCCTTCTGAGGTGACCCGTGCAAAAAGTAGGGTTTTATCAATAGCTTTTGTGAGTTCTACTAATTCCTGCATGGAGTTCTCTTTACTCTTTCGTAATGAATCTGCTTTTTTAGCCATTTCTATTGCTTCTTTTTCAGAATTTGTTAGTCGAGAAATAGTAATGTTAATAGCGTTAGCTGTAGGCCAAAAAACAACGAAAAACTCTATCAATAATACAAGTAAAGTAATGGACATTAATAGTAATTCTACATTTTTTAGGTCTTTCAGCTTTTGTTGTGCTTCCTGATGGTATTGAAAGACGATTTTGTTCATTAATTCTAAAAAGAGAGGTTCATTTTGTAGAATGGACTGAACCAAAGTAGGATTAATATTGTTTTGTATAATATGATCACAGGCTTTGCTAATGGATTCATAGTAGGGGGTCATTTTTTTAAATAGATCCCTAACTTCTTGACTATTTTTTCCGGCTAGATTTGGGTTGGTGTTTCTTCGTAACAGACTGTGATGTGAACTTTGCCAAAGATGAAGAGTTTGTTCAAATTGATGAAGTAAAAGTTTTTTATTCTTAGAGGTGGTTTCTTGCTTAATGAGTAAGGTTTCTTTGGTTAGCTTCTGGCTTAGCATACGTTGCCTTCCGGAGATGTTGATTAAAGAGGAATCTGTTTGTTGATTTTTTAGATGACTATGAATAATCAGTTGACTAATAATTACGGATAGCGCTATGGTGCTTAACCCTATAATATAGAGTCTGCTTAGTTTGTGGAGCTTTTTTCTATTAATTCCAGCTTTTTTCATGAAGTTTTTAACGCTTTACGTATTAAAGTTTTGCTTGACGATGATCGTTTTTGTTCTAAGGCATGTTGTTGTCCTTTTTGAGACATTTTTCCCCATGTTTTTTTTAAGATATCTAGTACTTTTTTTTCTTCGTATTTTTTTGAGAAATCTTCAAAATAGTATTGCAAAAACACTAAACAAGCTACGTCTTCTAGGTTTTGAGTGTCCTTGTCTTTTTTTAAGGCTTTTTTTGTGATCAGAAATGAAACTCTCTTTATGAAATTTAAAGGATATCCTACTTTTCCTAAAATCTCTGCTGTTAAAGAAGCGTGTCTTATCTTTAATTCATTTCTCCAAGTAATATATCCAATTTTTGTTGTAGGATATGTTTTTCTGGGGATCTCCCATCTTCCAATATGTTGCGCTCTAACAGCTATTTTTAAAGCTTCAGAGGCCTGTGGGTGTAGTTTGTGGAGTTGGGTATACATTCGTTGAGAATATAATAATTCTTTAGGGTGTTCCATTCCTTCAAAAACTTCTTTGTTAGGGTCTTGTGAGTTCTTTTTGTCGATTAGCTCTAGTGCTTGTTCTAATAGCATAGTGATGCGGGTGTAATAAGGTCAAATCTATTCTGAAAATCCGATATAAACAATATTGTTTTCTATTTTTACTGGATAGGTTGCTATTGTTTCCAAGCGGTCATTTATGTTTTCTCCTGTTTCTAGTGAAAAAGCTTTCTTATGAATCGGGCAGGCTATTTTTGGAATTCCTCCATCGTCTCCTACTATTCCTCGTGAGAGTACCATTTCTAATTTGTGAGGGCAAAGGTTTTGACACGCGTACCATTTTTTTTGTCTAGTAAAATTAAACACAGCGATTTGCTTATTTTTATATTTTACACAAACACCTCCATTTTCTGGGAATTGATCTTTCTTTCCTACTTCAAACCACACTTGTACCTCTGTTTTGTGAACTGCATTATATATTGAGTTTATCACTGACATAATTTAATTGTTATTAATAGTTTACCATGGTTGCGGCTTTTTTTGTTCTCTCATAGGAACAAAAACTAAGTTATCATCACGTTCATCCGAATTGATGAAATGTGTAAAGCGATCTTGTAATTTCGGATCATTGACTACTTGTGTCCACTCACATTCATAAGATTTTATGAGTTCTTGCATTTCTTCTTCTAATTCCTTAGCAATATGTAAGCTATCCTTTATAACAATATTCTTGAGTTGTTTGATGCCTCCATCTAGTTTTTCCAACCATGCTGAGGTTCTCATCAAAGGGGCTGCTGTACGAATGTAATACATTAAAAACCTGTCTAAATAGTTGATGCAGGTTTTATTATCTATTCGTTCTGCTAATAACTGAGCGTGTTTTGGGGTAGCTCCACCATTACCGCAAACATATAGGTTCCAGCCTCCTTCCACAGCAATGACCCCAAAATCTTTTCCTCTAGCTTCGGCACATTCGCGGATGCATCCTGAAACCCCTCCTTTGAGTTTGTGGGGAGACCGCAAGCCTTTGTATCTGTTTTCTAAAGCAATGGCAAAGCTCACGCTTTCATCCATTCCGTATCGACACCAGGTTGAACCCACGCAGCTTTTTACGGTGCGGAGTGATTTGCCATAGGCATGGCCACTTTCAAAGCCAGCTGTTATTAATTCCTTCCATATAGCAGGGAGTTGATGTAGTTCTGCGCCAAACAAATCGATGCGCTGTCCTCCTGTAATTTTGGTGTATAAATCATATTTCTTTGCTGTGTTTCCGAGTACAATTAATTTTTCTGGAGTGATTTCCCCTCCCGGAATTCTTGGCACTACTGAGTAGGTGCCATTTCGCTGTATATTCGCTAAAAACCGGTCGTTAGAGTCTTGGATAACTACTTCTTTGTTCGCCGTGTCATTGTATAGGCTTGCAAATATCGATGCAATTAAAGGTTTGCAGATTTCACATCCGTCTCCTTTTCCAAAACTATCAAGTACTTCGTTAAATACGGTAAGCCTTTTTACCTTTATAATACTGTATAGCTCTTGGCGTGAATAGTTGAAATGTTCACAGATGTTTTCTTTTATTTCTTTTCCTGTTAATTTTAAAGATTCATTGATCAGTTCTGTTACCATGGGCTTACATCCACCACAGCCTGTAGTTGCCTTGGTTTGTGTAATTATGTCTTTGATACTGTGAGTAGTGCCTTTCTGTATACCGTTGCAGATATCTTTTTTAAGTACATTTTCACAAGAGCATACTTGGGCTGTATCTGGAAGATCCATAACATTTCCAAAAGAATCTCCTTTGGTTGAGTTAGCTTGAATAATGAGATCTTCGATGGCAGTCGGTAATGGCATTCCATTTAGGTATATTTGATGGAGCATGCTGTAGTTGCTAGTGTCTCCAATGAGAATACCGCCTAATAATTTTGTTCCATCATGACTAACATTGATGCGTTTGTATAGATAGCTTGTTTTATTTTCAAATAGAATAGAGTTTCCTTTTTCTGCCGAAATATAAGGTTCGCCAAAGCTTGCTACATCTACTCCTATTAATTTTAATTTGGTTGACATATCAACATCTGAGCTCATGACTTTGCCGCCTTCGCCAATAATTTGTTCAACGGCTACTTCCGCCATTTCAAAGCCTGGTGCTACCAAACCGTAAATCATGTCATTATATAAAGCAACTTCACCAATGGCGTAAATGAACGGGTCAGAAGTTTGCATTTTGGGGTTGACAACGATACCACCGCGAACACCTGTTTTTAATCCGCAAGATGTTGCTAATTCGTCGCGTGGCCTAATGCCGGCTGAAATGATTAACATGTCTACTGCTAAATCGTCGTAGTCTCCAAATTCAATTTTTTCGATTGATTGATTTCCTGCAATATTGGTAGTCGATTTGTTTAGGTGTATATGGATGCCCAAAGACTCTAACTTTAGTCTTAAAATATTACTGCTTCGAGTATCGAGTTGTCTTGGCATAAGCTTTGTGGCAAATTCTACTATGTGGGGCTCTAGTCCCATGTCCATTACTGCTTTTGCTGCTTCCAAGCCTAACAATCCACCACCGATAATGGCTGCTTTTGGGTTGTTTTTTCGCTGTTTTAAAGAGTGGGCAAAGGAGGTCATGTTCTCTAGGTCTTCTATAGTTCTATAGACAAACACACCTTCTTTAGTGGTACCTTGTATGGGTGGAACAAAAGGGGTAGAGCCTGTAGCTAATACTAAATAATCGTATTTGTATTCTTTGTTTTTAGACGTTGTGATCGTTTTAGTGTTCTTTCGAATGTTTGTTACTTTCTCATCAATGTGTAAATCAATGTTATTTTCAGCATACCAGCTTTTGGATTTTAATTCTAGTTTTTTTGCGTCTTGATCTTCAAAGAAATCACTTAGATGAACACGGTCGTAAGCAGGTCTAGGCTCTTCTCCGAAAACTATCACTTTAAAATTTTTATTTTCTGAATGAAGTGCGAGTTTTTGACAAAACTTACAACCAACCATTCCGTTTCCTACTACTATAATGGTAACCATAATACAATTTGGTTTAATATTCGGACACGAATATAAGTATTTTTACTTAATATAAGTATTTTTACATATATAATACGTACTTTTAAAAAATAGAATCATTAATTTATAATTCAATACTAATGAAGGTAAGCGAGGTTGGTTGTTTAGATTGTTTAAATAGGAATTGTATAATCAGACAGAATATCAGAATTAAGGATGTTGAAAATATTTCGTTGAAAAAAAATATTATTGCCTGTAAAAAAGGGCAGTCTTTTATCCTAGAGGGGGCGCCAGTAAACGGTTTGTTTTTTTTGCAAAAAGGAAAAGCAAAAATTTTCAGGACGGGACTCAATGGTAAACATCAAATTATTCGATTTGCTAATGATGGGGAGGTTATTGGGCATAGAGGTTTTGGTGTTGTAGAGGAGTATACAATTACTGCAGAGAGTCTTGATGATGCTGTTTTGTGTTACTTTTCAAAGCATCTTTTGCAAGAAGTTCTTATGAAAACTGCTGTTTTCACCTATACATTTATGTCATTTTATGTTAATGAATTACATGCCAATGAAGAAAGAGTTCAAAAACTTGCTCAAATGACCGTAAGAGAGCGTGTTGTGGATACTTTGTTGTACGCCTATAGAAAATTTGGTTTAAATAAGAAAGGGTTTGTCGCTATTCAGTTAAGTAGGAAAGAGATAGCTGATTATGCAGGTACTACTGACGAGCAGGTTATAAGAGGCTTGTCATCTTTAAAAAAAGAAAAATTAATTACGACTCAAGGTAAGCAAATTAAGATAGTGAATGTTGAGTTGTTAAAACGTGAAATTGCTGAACATAATTTTTTCTTAGGTGTTTAGTTGTTCTTTTGGGTAAATCAAGAGAAGGTTTAATCGTTGTGGTGTAGTAATGTGTGTGTTTTTTTATTCTGATTAAAAAGGCGTTACATGGAAAAGATGTTTTATCGCAGGAAAAAATATGGTGTTAAACTTGTTTAACTAAACCTTTTGTCATGATTTGTTTGCTAGAGGAGTTATATTTTTGAAAAATAAGTATTAATACGTATTTTTTACATAATTGAATGACAATATTATGGAATTACCAATAAAACAAAAAGCCACCAAATTAACGCTATTGAATTTTAAAAGTATATCGATAAGAACTTTTTGGATAACATCAATCGCCTTTTTTCTTTGTTTTTTCTCTTGGTTTGGAATTGTACCCTTTATGCCAGATGTAGTTAAAGACTTAGGCTTGACTCCTGATCAAAAATGGAACTCCATTGTTTTAGCGGTGTCAGGAACCGTGTTTTCTAGACTTTTAATTGGGAAATTATGTGATAAATACGGACCACGTTTGTGTTATACTTGGTTGTTAGTACTTGGTGCTATCCCAGTGATTTTAATTGGGTTTGTTCAAACGCCTGTACAGTTTTTGCTATGTAGGTTATTTATAGGTTTTATAGGAGCTTCTTTTGTCATTACTCAGGTGCATACTTCCCTTATGTTTGCGCCTAATGTTATTGGTACAGCGAATGCAACTTCCGCAGGTTGGGGTAATTTAGGGGGAGGAGCAAATAGATTAGGAATGCCACTTGTTGCTGCTGTTTTGGTGAGTTTAGGAATTGCTGAGGCAGAGAATGCTTGGCGCTATGCGATGGTTACTGCTGGGGCGGTATGCTTTATCATGGGGTGGGTCTATTATTTCTTTACGCAAGACACCTTAGATGGAAATTATAAAGAACTGAAAGCAAAAGGACAATTACCTCAGGAGAAAAAAGATGAAGTTGGTTTTCTAGAAGTCTTGAACGATTATAGAGTTTGGATTTTATTTATAGTGTATGCGGCTTGTTTTGGTATTGAATTAACCGTGTACGGAACAATGGATGATTACCTGCAAAACACCTTTAAATTAGATAGAGTAACTGCAGGTAATATTGTTCTTTCCTTTGCTTTGATGAATATATTTGCGAGAACACTAGGTGGCGCGTTCGGTGATAAATTTGGTGAAAGGAAGGGGTTAAGAGGGCGAGTAATATTCTTAACTGTTATTTTAGCCTTAGAAGGAATGATGTTATCAATATTTTCTACTATTTCATTCTTACCAGTAGCTATCGTGTTTTTAATAGCTTTTAGTTTAACAGTTCAAATGGCAGAAGGTGCTACTTTTTCAGTAGTTCCTTTTATTAACAAGAAAGCTGTTGGGTCAATAGCTGGAATTGTAGGCGCTGGTGGTAATGTTGGTGCATTTTTAGCGGCAATATTACTTAAGTCAAAATCGGCAGCGGCAGAACAGGTTGTCATTGCTACTCATAAGGGAGTTAGTTTGGAAACTATTCAGGCGTTACAGGCGACTGTTTCTTCAAATGCAGTATCTAATGGTTATATGATAATTGGCTGGGTGATTATGGGGGCTGCAATCTTGGCTTCTGTAATTAAATTTTCTACAGCTGATGAAGAAGTTATTGCTAAAGAAATGGAAGCTTCTTTGCAATATGCGGCTGACAAATAATGTCATTGGTAAGTAGGAGTAATTGTGATATAGAGAAAAATATATACGGAATGGTATTAAACGCCTTAGAAACTTAAAAAATGAATACAAATCATGAATGAAATAATTATGAAAACACCGAAAGTGGTGCTAGTGGGAGCGGGACCAGGAGATCCTGAATTGCTTACGCTAAAGGCTATAAATGCTTTACGAAAAGCCAAAGTAGTTCTCTATGATGCTTTAGTCAATGAATCTATATTAGAGTATGCGCCTAAGGCTATACATGTATTTGTAGGTAAGCGAAAAGGGTATCATCATTTTTCACAAAATGAAATCAATAATCTTTTGGTGCAATATGCCTTTGAGTATGGTTGCGTAGTAAGATTGAAAGGTGGGGACCCTTTTGTTTTTGGAAGAGGAAAAGAAGAAACCAATTATATGGAGTCCTTTGGTATAGAAACCGCCATTGTTCCGGGGGTTACTTCGGCGATTGCTGTTCCTGGGGCGTTAGGTATACCCGTAACTCAAAGAGGGTTAGCTGAAAGTTTCTGGGTCATTACCGGAACTACATCATCAGGTAAAATTTCTCAGGATATTGCCTTGGCAGCTACTTCGCAGGCAACGGTGATCATATTGATGGGAATGAGTAAGTTGAGGGAAATTGTTTCGGTATATACACATCATAAAAGGAGTGATTTTCCTATTGCAGTTATTCAAAATGGTACCAAAGACGAACAAAAATCAGTTGTAGGTACTATAGCGTCTATAGAGAGGATAGTAACGCGTAAGAAAATTTCCTCACCAGCGATTATTATCATAGGAGAAGTGGTAAAAGGGTATGAAAGTAAATTGACCTACTTTACAGATGCCTTTATGGAAGAAGATTTTATTTATCAGAACTTAGGTATAACCCTTTAATAGAGAAAAATGAAGTACAATGAGTTGTATCCTATATTTGTAAAAGTTAATGAATTAAATGTTTTAATTGTTGGGGGAGGAAATGTGGCACTCGAGAAATTGTCGTTTTTGTTAAAGTCGAGTCCAAATGCACAGGTAGAGCTAGTTGCTCTTTCTTTTCAAGAAAAGCTTAAAGTTTTGGCAATGAAACACACTGGGGTTAGTTTAACCCAAAAAGCCTACGATAGGTCTGATTTACTTGGGAAGCACATGGTAATTGGTTGTACGGATCAATTGGAGGTAAATTTGCAAATCAATAGAGATGCTAAGGCAAAATGTTTATTGGTGAACATAGCAGATACACCTGATCAATGTGATTTTTATTTGGGGGGTATTGTAACCAAGGGGAATGTTAAAATAGCGATTTCTACGAATGGTAAATCACCTACCATGGCAAAACGTCTTCGACAACTTTTTGAAGACACACTTCCTAATGATATTCATGAATTGGTTAATAATCTCAATTCTTATAGAAGAACATTAAAGGATGATTTTCAAGAAAAAGTTACTATAATGAATAGGGTAACTAAAAGCCTTCTTAGTAATCCCAATTCTTAGGTAAAGTTAGACCGCTTTATCTTTTGGTTTTAACCAAGTATTGTTGTCGTATAATTTCAATGGTTGTTCATAATAGTTTAAAATTAGCTATGAGAAATCTTTTGTCGGTGAAAGTTTTCGTTCTAACTTCTTTTTTGGGGCCTCGCAAAGAGAGCAAGTATAGCTTTCAAGCAAGTCTTCAAAAGGAGTATTTGGGAGAATGTCCTTTGCAGGTTCGCCCTGTTTAGGGTCGTAAATAGTAAGACATTCAATACACTGAAAGATGTCATGCGCTATCGACTCAGAAGGAGTATTGCGTTCTTCTGATTCTTCTTTTTCTGCACCTAATTGCTCAAAATAAAGGCGGCTTAACTCCATGAGGAGTGCAGGGAGTTCTACTTTGTCTACTGCATGTACATATAGGATGTATTCTTGTTCGTTCGGATCAAAATTTTTGGCGTATAGTAAATTATAGGTATGTCTGGTTTTGTTGTTAGGTTGAAGGGTAGGAGCAGGGTTTATTTCTATGACAATAGACGTAAAGTAATACGTGGTTTTTATATATTGTGTAATGCCGAAAGTCAATCCGTAAGTGCTAATATCATTTTGATCAAAATAAGAAACTAGGTACTTTTTAAGTTGCAAGGCTTCTTCATCGGCTATAGGTAGATGCCAATTCAATTCTAATAAAGAATGCCGTACATTGATACCGTACTTCCCTAATAACTTTTCCCATTGTAATTTTGAAGTAAGAGGGATGTCTTTTACAATAAATGATTTCCAGGGTGTGATAGATATTTTGCCAATTTCGCAAGTCAAGCACAGGTCGCACATTGCTTGTAGAAAATCTAAGTCATATCGATTATTTCTCCAGTATAAGCCCAACCAGTATTTATCGTTGCCAATTCTATTCATGCCTTCGTAATAAGGGAAAGGATGAAATGGGATTTTTAAGGGCTTGTCTACGGTTAAGTTATGAGAATCTATAGTGTCATTAACGATGTCAAATACCATGTCTATTGTTTCCAATTCTTCTATCAAGATAGTTTCAATTACTGACGCCACTTTGGCAATATCCCAACTATAAATTAACGCCGGATATAGGGATTTCTTTTTCCATTTCGGGAGTCTTACATATAAATACCAGTAATCTTCGTGCTCAGAGGCGACAAAGTTGAGGTGACCCGTAAAAAGTGGTATTAAACGCTGTTTTGGATCAACAATATTAATTTTTAAGATAGGGGTTTCCTTAAATTGTTCTAAGATATACAAATAAGTATCACTAGTAAGCCATTGCGTATACGGAAAAATATAGCTAGAAACATAAGAAGATACGATGTTTTGTTTTCTAGCATCACTGGGGGAAATGATCTCAAAATCCGAGTAAGAGTGCAATTGTTTTTCATCAACACTTCCGGGAAAGATAATGTCTTGCCTTGATCCAAATGAAATAGCATCCAAGCCAGCGTTTTCGGCTATGTTACAAATAGATTTCAATTCTCCAGGAGATAGTATGCCTCCCTTTATGATTAATCGTGTTAGTTGTTTCATGCTATTAGTTCTTTTTAATGTCAAGGAGTTCCTTTACTTCTGTTTTGCAGCTACCGCAACCAAGGCCCGCTCCTGTTTGGTTACACAGTTCCGTAAAGTCAGTATAGCCATTGGTAATGGCTTCTTCTAAATTATCTTTTCCTACTTGGCTGCAGGAGCAGATTAGCTTTCCTTTAACTATAGTTTCAGAAGTTGTTCCGCGCAAAAGGGTTTCTCGTTTCGTTGACAATTCAACCTTTCCTTCAATGAGTGTTTTAAACTCTGCAAATTCACTCTTGTCTCCTACCAGAACTGCGCCCACGAGTTGATCATTTTTGACAATGCATCTTTTGTAATAGTGCCTATGTATATCTTTCAATATGATTTCCTCATGGTCATCATCAGGCATATTAACTTCACCTAAACTGCATAGGTTTAAGTTTTTGAATTTAAGAATATTCATGGCTACAGAACCTTTGTATAAGCTGCTAACATCTCCTGCTAAATAATTGGCTAAAATACCCGCTTGTTCCTCGGCTGCTGAGGTGATACCTAGTAATTTGCTTCTAAACTCGGCAATTTCTCCTATAGCAAAGATATTAGGGTCAGAGGTTTGTAAGTGTTGGTTTACTTTTATACCTCTACCGCACAGAATTCCCGCAGTTTTGGCAATTTCAATATTAGGAACCGTTCCAATGGCGTAAACAATAGCATTAGATTGGAAGGAACGTCCGCTTCTTAAGGTAATATTTAGTATTCCTGATTTAGTGCTGTCAAATACAGTGCTTACTTCATTAGAAAAATACACTTGAATGCCTAAATCATGCACATGCCTAGCTACTAGTTTACTGGCAATAGTATCTAGTTGGCGTTCCATTAAACGAGAACTTCGTTGTACGATGCTTACCTTGATTTCTTGTTCCCTCAAAGCAGCTGCTAGTTCTAGTCCCAGCAACCCTCCTCCTGCGATAGTAACATGTTTGTTGGGTTCAGGGGTATGTATACCTTTTAAATAGGTTTTGAATTTATCGGCATCCGCTTTGCTTCTTATGGTGAAACGACCTGGTAAATTTAATTGGACTTCATTGGGTACGAAAGCTCTACTTCCTGTGGCTAAAATAAGGGTGTCATAGGTGTGTTTGTTTCCAAAATTATCGATAACTATTTTATCGTTTCGATGTATGTGTTCAATAAAAGTTTCATCGTACATATGAATACGAAGCGCTGTGAGTTTCTTTATTTTTTTGAGTTCTTCCCAAGACAATTCGTCGGTTACATACTCTGGAAGAAGAACTCTGTTGTAGAAAGAATGCTTTTCTTTAGAAAATACGTGTATTTCATCTTTTTCAATATGTTCTCTATAATTTTGCACAAATCGAAAAGCAGCGGCTCCTGCGCCAATGATTACAATCTTTTCTGGTTTTTTTTCATATTTTGATACCGAAACTAGGGTATGCTTAAAATCGGGTTGTTTAGAAATAGGATCAAGTGCTGTTTTTGTGAGGTTATTAGCACGGTTAAGATCGCTATGCAATTGCTTGCCCCAATGCATGGGTAAAAACACAACTCCTTGTTTAATGTTTTCTGTAACTTTTGCCCTTAGACGAACCATTCCACTTTCACTAGTTACTTCAACTACTTGCCCGTCTTTGATTTTTTGGAGAAAAGCATCTACTAAATTGATTTCTAAGACAGGGCTAGAGTAATGGGTTTGTAATCTTGCCACTTTACCTGTTTTAGTCATGGTGTGCCACTGATCTCTGATTCTGCCTGTTGTTAGAATCAGAGGGTATTGTTCATTCGTTTTTTCGGAACTAGTTTTACTGATGTCTGGAATATTGAAAGAGGCTTTTTGAGAAGGAGTGTAAAACTTGTTGTCTTCAAAAAGACGAACGGTGCCTCTACTGCCATATGAGTTAACAGGCCATTGGAAGGTACCCTCTTTCTTTAAGCGATCATAGTTTAGATGGGAGATGTCAATACGGGTTCCTCGTGTCATGGCGCAGTATTCTTTATAAATATCTTCCGTTTGGGGGTAATTGAATCCATTAAATCCCATTCGTTGTGCAAAATCACAAAGAATATCAACGTCAGGTCGCGCTTCTCCCGGTGCATCAATATACTTGGGGAGGTAAGAAATTCGTCTTTCTGAATTGGTCATTGTACCTTCTTTTTCTAACCAACCTGCAGCCGGAAGTACTAAATCGGCATATGCCAACGTATCAGATCGATTTGAAATATCTTGTACAATAACAAATTTAGCGTTCTTTAGAGAAGCTTCGATCCGATGCATATTGGGCATGCTTACCATCGGATTGGTGCAAATGATCCAAATTGCCTTCATTTTTCCACTTTCTAATGCATCAAACATCTCAGTAGCTGTGTACCCGGGATTTGGAGAAATAGAATCGACACCCCAAAAATTGCTTACTTCTTTTCGATGTACAGGATTGGATAAATCCTTGTGAACCGCCAACAGATTTGCCATGCCTCCAACCTCTCTGCCTCCCATGGCATTTGGTTGACCGGTAAGAGAAAAAGGACCCGCCCCTGGTTTTCCTATCTGACCTGTAATTAACGAGAGATTTAACAGGGCATAATTCTTATGGACACCAACAGTACTTTGGTTTAGCCCCATGGCCCACATGCTAATAAAACCTGTGGCATTTCCAATAAAGGAAGCAGCTTTTTTTATTTGAGCGATGGGTACACCGCATAACTTTGAAGCCTCTTTCAATGAAGTGCTCCTTACTTGTTGTTTGTAAGCGTCAAAATGATCGGTATGATTTTTAATGAATTTAGTGTCTATTTTTCTTTTATCGATTAGATATCTTCCGATGGCATTGTATAAAGTGACGTCGGTACCCGGGGTGATTTGCAAGTGCAAGTCGGCAAACTTTGCGGTATCTGTTTTACGAGGGTCGACTACAATTACTTTGACAGAAGGGTTTTCTTCTTTGTGTTTTTCTAATCTGCGGAATACTATGGGGTGACACCATGCCGGATTAGCTCCGGTTATTAAAAAACAATCAGCTAGTTCTATATCATCGTAACTGATAGGAACGGAATCTTCACCAAATGTGCTTTTGTAACCTACTACTGCCGAACTCATGCAGAGCCTAGAATTTGTGTCTATATTATTCGTTTTTAAAAAACCTTTTGTGAGTTTATTAGCAATATAATATTCTTCAGTAAGGCATTGACCAGAAACATAAATTCCAACACTGTCAGCGCCATGTTGTTTAATTAAAGTTTTGAATACTTGTGAAGCCCGATTCATAGCTACTTCCCAACTGACTCTTTCTCTGGGGTACGATTTGTTCCATCGCATTTCTGGATAAAGTATTCGATCAGAAGTATCATTGACTACATGATGTAGGTTCATTCCTTTAGAGCATAGCATTCCTTTATTAACTGGATGGGTTTTGTCTCCTTCTACCGTAATTTTTCCATGTATATTCTTAGTAACCTCTATCCCACAACCAACGCCGCAATAACAACAAGTGGTTTTTGTTTTTTGATGTGTCATACGTTTGCAAGTTAATGAAAATAAGTATTTATACGTAAAAAAATACGTATAAAATTAGACGTTACTTATTTGCTATAGGATTCATTTAGGGATTATGGTGAGTAGTTTGAAAAATATCTACTGTGTATATTGACTTTTTTGTTGAGTTTTGAAGAGTTATAAGTTGATGGAAGGCAGTAAGTTACGGATTTATCACAAACAGAATCTTTAGAGGTGTTTTTTTATGTTCAATATTTAAGTAATCGAATTATAAATTAAGAGTAGTTTTGATGGGATATGTTTTCTGGACGAATTCATTACAAAAGCTTTTTTGGGAAACAGTAAATAGTGCTTATTTTTGAAAAGTACAATAGCAGTAAAACAAAACTTGAAATCACATTTTTCTAAATAAGATACATCTATGGGTATAGTTAAAAATATGTTATACAAACTTTCCAATGAAAGGTTCTTGTCCGTTTTTAGAAATCAAAGTGTTTTTCCATATTACCACCTAGTGAACGATAATCAAGTTGCTCATGTAGAACATTTATATCCTTATAAAAACCGCAAACAATTTTTGCATGATTTGGAGATACTCTCTAAGAATTACAAACCTATGAATCCTGGTGATTTATTTGAAGATAAAAGTTTTAATAATCGATTTTTAATTTCTTTTGATGATGGGTTGCAGGAGGTGTATTCTGTAATTTATCCAATTTTAAAAGAACGTAATATCAAAGCTATATTCTTTATCAATCCAAATTTTATTGATAATCATGAAGGGCTGTATAAACATTATATTAGCATCATACTAACGCATTTAAAAAGCGAGAATTTTGATCGCGCTATGTTAAAAAAAATAAGTCGACATTTATCCTTTACGTTTAATTCAATGGAGGAGTTTAAGCAAAAAATTAAAAGTATTCAGTATTCTGATAGGAATAAAATAAACGATATTTTAGGGCTGTTAAACATTGATATAAAAAAATATTTGCGAGAGTCTAGGCCATATATAACCAAAGAGCAAATACAGGAAATGATAAATGACGGCCATTATTTCGGAGGTCATACCATGGCGCACCCACCTTTGAATCAGTTATCTCATGAAGAACAAAAAAAGGAAATCGTCGATTCTATGGAATGGCTTAAGGATAATTTTAATATCAAGTATTCGTTTTTTTCTTTTCCGTTTTCAGACAAACCTATTTCCAAAAAATTAATAGAAGCCTTATTTGAATATGATAAAACGATCATGTTATTTGGGAATTCGGGGTTAAAAAAAGATATTGACCATAGAATTATCCAACGATTTTCATTAGAAAACCCAGAAAAACAAACAAAGAAACAACTTGTTACCGAAAACCTTTATAAATATTTCAATAAAGGAATCGGTACATATAAGATTAAAAGAAAATGAGTGTAATTAAAAAAATATTCAAAAAAGATATTCCAGCATTATTATCAAATAGTGCCTTTTGGAATTCTTCTTTTTTAGCTATAAGTAAACATCGACTTTTTGCGCATTATAAAAATCCTGTTCTTGAAGATGATGATATTGTTTTGTTGTTAGCGTACTTAAACGATGAATTAGTTGGCTATATGGGATTGTTTGTTGATCAAATACGCATTGACAATCGTTTTGAAAAAATTGGTTGGCTATCCACGTGGTGGGTGCATCCCAAAACTAAGGGCATGGGCATTGGACGTAAAATTTTAAATACCATGTATACTGAAAATGAAGGTAAGATTGGTATTTCTCAGTTTACTCCTAGCGCAAAAAGAGTGTATGATAAATCGGGGTATTTTACAACGCTAAAAGAAAGTAAAGGGATTAAAGCGGTGTTGAGAAGTAACTTACAGTTTGTGGTTCCGATAGTGTTTCCAAAAACTAAAAACATCGCACGAACCTTGAATCGAATAGACCATCTAATTAATGGTTTTATTAATTTAAAATTAAAAATTCAAAAGAAACGAATATCAAGAAAATTAAAAGACATACAACTAGAATATCTAAATTATATTGATGATGATACCTTAAATTGTATTCATCATAATAATAAAAGTGATATTGCTATTAAAGATAAAGAGTTCTTTGAGTGGTTAAAAGCGTACAATTGGGTTCAAAAAGCGCCTTTATTACACTTAACAAACAATAACAAATATGAGTTTTCTATGTACGACAATGAATTTGAATATTCGTTGATAAAAATTATGAAAGAAAATAGTTGTATTGGTTTTTTAGTATTGCAAAAAAGAAATTATGTATGTAAAGTTCTGTATACCTATGGAGATATGTCAAAACATGGAGTAGATATGTCAAACATTATTAAGTTACAAGCTATGAGTCAAAATACGAGAGAGATTATTTGTTATGAAGATGCGATTTGTGCTCATTTAAAACAATCTGCTATTTTCTTATACAAAAGAAAAAAGGTCAAACAATCAATTATTTCAAAAGTATACAATACAACTAATTTTGACAACTATAGAGTTAATTTTGGTGATGGTGATTGTTCTTTTGCTTAGTATAAAGTTTATGGAGTAATAGTTTGCTACTGGTATGGGTAATATTATATAAACACACAAAAGGCTAAAATGAATTATAGAAAGGCAAGGGAAGAGGATGTTTCAATAATTGTGAAAATGATTGCGGATGATGAACTGGGAGAGACAAGGGAAAATTTTAAAATTCCTTTGCCATCTGAATATATGAAAGCTTTTGAGAAAATAAATTCCGATGAAAATCAAGAATTAATAGTTGTTGAAAATGAAGCTATGGAGATTATTGGAACACTGCAATTATCATTTATACACTATCTAACTTATAGGGGAGGAATTAGGGCGCAAATTCAGGCTGTTAGAATTAGAAAGGATAAAAGAGGGCGGGGTATTGGAAAAGAAATGTTCCGATGGGGCAATTGCTAGGGCTAAAGAAAGGAATGCGCATCTCCTACAGTTGACCACCGATAAAAGGAGGCCAGAAGCAATTAGGTTTTATAAAGATTTAGGTTTCGAGCGATCACACGAAGGAATGAAAATGTATTTTAAACCGCTTAGGAATTAATACCAGTTATTGTTTGAATTTACGGTAAATTCAAAATGGTAAATGGTGTAACATCAGAAAAGGTATAATTCGTAGAAAGAAAACATCATTTTCTTTTCACTAATTCAATAATCAACCAGTTTGGTGTTTTCGGTTATTTGTGATTGTCAAGTCGGGTAAGAGGGGAAGTTTTTTCTAAAATAGTTGATGGTGTTTATTTGTCTTAGTCATAGAATACGGCACGTCATATAATTAGCAGGAAATAGTTTGTTTCCAAAACTTCCACCAAGATCTTTTAGTTTCGTATTCAAAAAGCCCACTTTTGACCAGAATCTCTTCAATAATATCATCCTTTCCATAATCAGTCAAGTGTAAAATTGGTTCTTGTATTTCTCTTGAAGTTTTTGCATGCTGACCTTCGTGAAAATAGATTTCAGTGATTTTATCTGAATCGTCTAATTCATTAAAGATTTTTTCAATAGCCTTAAAAATTAGTGGTGTTTTCTCTTTTTCGGAATCAGATAAAGTTGCTAGCTTTTCTGCTGAATTTAACAGAAAGTTATATAATTCGGTATCGATGTTTTTTCATAACTACTGCGCATAGGGTTTAAATACACTTGATTTAAGGCAACTGAAAAAGGTGTGTACTGAATTGTATTTATTTTAATCATAGAATACGGAAAGCCATATTCCTAGTTGTTAGTCGTCTCTGCTATTTTCTCTTTTAAGTTTTCAATTCTTTGCTTATGACGTTCTTCACCGCTTATTTTAAAAGCTTTGATTACAAAACTCAAAGCATTTTTGTAATCATTGTTTCTTTCGTAATAATCTGCCATAGAATCATAAACGTTGGCGCTATTTGGATAATATTTCATAGCTAATTCAAAAAACATTTTAGATTTTTCTAATTGCTTCATATCTAAACTCATGTACCCCGACATGTTCAATAATTCTTGTGGGTAGGGCGGAACGGCATAGCCAAAATAACTTTTAAGTTTGTCGGCACGATTGTTTATGATAGTAAATAATTCTTCTTTTGAAGTCTCTGGAGAATTGAATTTGTCCGTATTTTCCATCTGGTACCATTCAAAATCAAAGATTAACCCATCCATTATAGATGGAAATGAAATAGTCCCGTGTAAATCATATGGATAGAACTTCCATTTGAATGCTAACCCATTGTTTTTGTTTTGTTTTACTATGTTTGAAAAAGTAATATTTGATCTTGCAAATAGGGTGAAATCTGATGTGTCTTGCATCACATTCTCTATAGTAACTTTAGGGTTTTGCATATGCAATTGACCACCTAAAGACATAAAGAGGGATTTCCCTTTATAGCTCTTCCTTGCGAGTTTTTCTTTTGCTTCGTTTAATAATTTTTGACTATCCCAATCTAGACTTGGGTCAATGGCTAAATAATTTGAAAATAAATGTGAATTATTAATCAGTGTGTAAATTGTGAATAAACCTCCATAGGAATGCCCTATTAAAGTTCTGAAATTAGTAACGGGATATTTATTTTCTACAAATGGAATTAGTTCAGTCTCTATAAATTTACTGAAATTAGCCGCTTCTCCATTTACTTGTTCAAAAGGCATTCCGTACATCTCCGTTACTTTTGAAGTTGTTAAGTCACGTGTTCTGTTACTGTTGTTAGAAATGCCAATAATAATCATTTCAGGTACAAAGCCACCACTATAAAAATTGTGAACATTAGTAACAGTGGGTAGGAATACTTCTCCATCCAATACATATAATACAGGATATTTTTGGTTTGTAGTTGGATTATAATTTGCAGGTAGTTGCACATAAATTTTCCTGTGCTCTTTTAGGTTTTTGGAATATACACTATCTAAAACCCCAACTTTTTGCAAATATTGTTGATTATGATCTTCTTGAGCTTTTCCAAATTGTTGAAAGAAAACTACGATTATTATTGTTAATACTATCCTTAAACTACTTGTCATTTTATTGTTTTAATAAGTTTTATTTTTTTACTAAGTCTAACGTGAGTCTGCGAACAAACTCCATTTTTTTCATAACTACTGCGCATAGGGCCTAATACCAATTTAAGTCCCTTTTTTATGCAGATTTTAGTCATAAACGGCATAAATATAAGTGATTTTAGGCAATTTGAAAATGGTTTGTACAAACTTGTGATGCCTATTCTTAGGTAAAAAGGTTACTCACTAATTTCGTTTCATTCATTAAAATGTTTCAAATAACTATCGGCAATGATATAAGTTGAAAATAACTTGGGTGTCATTATGCATGAACTGCTGCATGCTATAACTTTATGTACGTTGTGCGAGAGGCGCACTCTCTTCTTTACCGAGGCGAGCTATCTACTTGATTGTGAAAAGTTATATTTTGTTCTGCTGAAAACTTCTCAGTTAAAAGATTCCATAGCTCTGAATACCCATTGTCATATCCTAGAGCCCAAATTCCCACACCTCCTACTTGATTCTTTTTTATCCAATCATATTTGATCGAAAGTGATTTTTTATCTTCGAAAAAGAGTTGACGATACCCGTAGTTATGATCTTTAACAATTAAATAGGAGGAAGCACTTATGGAATCAAATTTTATTGGAGTTTGTAATGAGTCAATATAGAACTTCCGAATCCTATTGTAGGGTGGATGGTCTATAAATTTTGAAACAGTGGCTCCTGGGATAGGTTTTTTGGTATTCCATTGTGCACCGTAATAAGGAAGTCCAACTATTAATTTTTGGAGATCTACTCCTTTGTTTTCGTAATAGTTAATAGAACTTTTTAGGCCTTTACCAAATTTTATACTTTGATTAAAAGGAGTTACTGGTCCAGTAGTTTTGCTAAATGACCCGTAATAATCATACCCCATTAAGGTGTAAAAATCTACAAAGGGGTCAATGGCTTGAATATCGAAAATATCGTTCCAGTCTTCTGCGTAAAGGCAAAGAGATATCATGTAGTTTGGATCGTCTTGCTTTAGTCTATTTGAAATATCAACAATAAATTTAGTAAAACTCTTTTTGTTATTTTTCGATACGCCTTCGAAATCAATGTTTATACCATTGGCCGACCTCAGCTTTAATAAATTTGAAATGCTATCCATGAGTGTTTTTTGCGCTTTAGGATTTTCGAGAAAAATAGCGTTGTTGTTATGTCCAAAATTCGAAACCGAAAGAAATACCTTGCAATTAGATGCTTTAGCACTATCAATCAAAGCAGTAGTTTTCCATTGATGAATACTTTTATAGTTTCCAGTTTCTGGCTCGATCGTGTACGAAAAATAAGAAAGACCCCATAACATGGAAAAATTGTAGTTTTTCCATGAAGAACCATTGGAATATATGTGCCAGCCAAAGGTTCGGATATCTGGGTGAACTTTTCCTTTTTTGAAAAGTGTTTTTTTCTGGGGGATTTTGTTCAGACTATCCCATTGCTGCTCTGTCTTAAAATTGAAACCTTCAAATGTTTTTTCGTGCAAATGTCGTTGACTGATAAAATTGCTGTTGTTTGATACGAAATGTACATCCTTATTTTCAGCGGTTTTATTATGGTTGCATCTTGTTAATAATAGTAATGAAACAATGGTAATTAAGAATATCTTCATTTAGTTTTGTATAACTAGCATATATACGCAATTGTATATATTTCATATCCAAATATAATTATTTAAGCGTAGGTTATAAATGTTTTTCTAAGGATATAATTGGTGCTAGGTACTTAAAATATTCGCCTTATAGATTTTAATATTATGGAGAAAAACAGTATTCAAAACCTTAATGTCATCCGTTTTTTAAACGTTTAAAAAATGACTATTGTAATTCTTCTTACCGACAATAAATAAAAGCTAAAAAGGACGTTTTATTAAGGTATGTTAAAATGGTAAATGGGATACGTGTATAAATTCAATCAGCTCCTGATGTCAGATTCATAATAACCCCAGTTATTAAAACCCTATATGGTTTGCGATTCCGTTAATTTTAAACCTTGATGTTTGATTTTCTCTGCTTGCGGACAACGTCTCTTGTATGATGTGTTTGCATTCCTAAGGTTACTTATTCAGTATATAAATTGCTGAAAATTGCTGTTAATTGTTTCTGATTTCAATTTCTGTAGTCTCAAAATTATAAATAATTCAAATCTATACCATCTTGATGATATCTTATTTCAAATTTAAAACTAGAGGTGTTTTCGGGAGCTTCTTTTAGAATAAAAATTAATTCATCAGCAATGCTTGGAGTCGAGTTGATATACGCTATTAAGTCAAACTTAATATAATATGGTAAAACATTGTTATAATTCAATACTAAAACATCAAATAAGTGATTTATATTTTGCCCTGATTCATTTAATGAATTATAATCATTGTTTGTGAATATTTCAATATTTGTTATTTTTTCATAAGTACTAGGGGGAGCTGTATTGCAAGCATGAGAACTCGCAATAAAAACACTTTTCATTTTTTTCTGTTGTAGGCAAAGTATGTTTCCATTTGAGCATTTATTATGATCGAGTATTCTCTGTATGAAACAGAATTAGTCTCAATTTCTGATAATCTAATTTCATGTTTTTCATTTACAATATCAATTTGCATTATATTAAAACCTAACGAGGAAATTTTAAATTTGTTAGGAAATGGTACGCAATCATCTTCACAAGAAATAATTCCGAAAAACAAAATCACAAGCTAACTTTTAATAAAAAACAGTATTTTCTTTCTCATTAAAATAGGTTTTTATTTTGCTGCTAACTGGGCTTGAGCAAAATCTCTTTTTCATAACTATTGCCCATGGACTTTAAATATATGTGATTTTAGGCAACTTAAAAATGATTTGTGACAAGTTGTATTTATTTGTTTAATCAGAGAATACCTTTAGGTTAGTGTTCGTAAATTCTTAACGGCAGGCCATGTTCATAGTTGTTATAGTTCGTTTTTAGTAGCATTTTTTTCAAATTCTAACTGAATATACTCATTGGACTTCCCTTTTGGTATTGACGGTGAATCCCATTTTGTATTCAAAATCATTTTTCCAATAAAAGTTATTTGACCTATATGATATGGATAATGAGCTATTTGTCGAGTTATACTCTCAATTAATTTGACTTTTTTGTTTCGTATTAAAATGGGTTTGTCAAAATTACTTTCGTCAATAGTATTTAAAGCATTATAAAGACAATTCCATCCTTTCTCCCATCTTTCAAGTAACTCGGAAGAACTTAAGTGCTGCGTTGCAAACTCACTTTCTCGATCTCTCCATTCTTTTTCTCCATCGCTTTCAAAAAAATCCGTCCACCTTGATAACATATTTTCGGACACATGGATCATGATACACGCGATATCATTACTTTCCTCATTATATTTCCAATACAAATCTTTCTCTGTTAATTGTGAAATTGTTTTATCTGCTACCTGTTTATATGACTCAAATTGCTTTTTTATATTTTTTAAATAGTCTTCTATCACTTTTTTATATTTTTAATTGACGGCCTTTTTTTATGACCGATTTTATGGGTTAAATATACTTGATTTTAGGCAACTGAATAAAGGTTTGTAACAACTTGTATTTGTTTTAATTATAGAATACGATACGTCATATGCTTAGTTGTTGACAATTATTTTTTTGTTATTCTATAGTTGGTATTTGTAGTTTCCATGACTTAAAGAAGTGCCCTTTTTTATTATATAATGCTTTATGATTCCCTTGTTCTGAAACGTCTACGTTTTGTAAAGGATGTTTTTTTGTAGCAAAGAAATTAAAGTAGATTTACCACAGCCACTTTCTCCAATAATGGTGGTTATATTTCCTTTTTTTATTTTCAAGTTGAAATCTTGAAAGGTATGTGCAAAAACTTTAGTAGTTAAGTACTAATAACAAAAAAGCATCAACAAAAGTTGATGCTTTAATGGTGGTCCCACATGGGCTCGAACCATGGACCCCCTGATTATGAGTCAGGTGCTCTAACCAACTGAGCTATAGGACCCGTTATTTTGGGTGTGCAAAGATAAAAACTTTTTTAAAATAACAAACAATTTTTACACTTTTCTGCTCATTAAATTATGACCGAATGCTCGAAGTCCCTGCTTCGCAGCATCGGAAATATGTAGGTGCTCTAAGTATTCGAATGCTTTATTTGTATAATACTCAATAAGTTGATGTGTGTGATTAGGAATGTCATTTGCTTCAAAAATGGAAGTAACGTTTTTTACTTTTTCTTCAATACTTTTTTCATGCCCATTGTAAAAATTTAAAAGTTCTTTTTTATCAGTTTCATTGGCTATTTCAAGCGATTTTAGATACAAGTATGTTTTTTTGTTTTCAATGATATCTCCTCCTACTTGTTTTCCAAAGGTTTCCGGATTTCCGAAGGTGTCGAGATAATCGTCTTGAAGTTGAAATGCGATACCTAAATTTAACCCATAATTGTACAAATGATCGGCTTGTTCGTTATCGGCATTGGCAACGATAGCTCCCATTTTTAGGGCAGCTCCTACTAATACAGAAGTTTTTAAACGTATCATTGTAATGTATTCATCAATCGTAACATCGTTTCTAGTTTCAAAATCTACGTCTAATTGCTGACCATCACAAACCTCCAGAGCCGTTTTACTAAAGAGCAAAGCTAATTGCTGAAAAATGGCAGGTTCATAATTTTCAAAATACTGGTAAGCCAAAATAAGCATTGCGTCACCAGATAAAATACCTGTGTTGATGTCCCATTTTTCATGTACGGTTTGTTGACCTCTTCGCAAAGGCGCATCATCCATAATATCATCATGTACTAAGGTGAAGTTGTGAAAAACTTCTATCGCAAGCGCTGCTGGTAAAGCATTTGTATGTTTTCCTGAAAAAACATCGCAGGCAATTAATGTCAACATTGGCCTAATTCTTTTTCCGCCTAATTGTAAGATGTAATCTATAGGTTCATAAAGGTTTTTAGGTTCTCGGGTAAAGCGCTGCTTTTCTAAGTAGTTTAAAAAGTCTGATTGATATTTTAATAAGTCCAAATCTGAAATTTTTTGTAAAAATAAGGTAAACATAAAATGTAAACATAACATAATGTTAAAAAAAGATTAAAACTTAGGAAACTTTTTTTGTTTCTAAAGTTTCCTGACGTACATTTGCAATTAATTATGAAAGATAAAATTTTAGAGAAATCAGGACAGATGTTTTTAAACTTAGGGTTTAAAAGTATTACGATGGACGATATTGCTAATGAATTAGGAATTTCTAAAAAAACATTGTATAAATATTTTTCCAACAAAGCCTCTTTGGTAGATGGGGCAACCGAATTAGTGCAGCGAGAGATAGATAATACAATACTCTATATAAAGGAACAGAATTACAATGCTATTGAAGAGGAGTTTGCGGTAAAGGCAATTTTTAAAGAAATGTTTAAAAATGCCAAAACGTCTCCCATGTATCAATTAAAAAAATACTATCCAGAAACCTACACACGACTTATGGAAAAGGAAGTATGTATGTTTAAAGATTGTAATATTGACAATTTGACCAAAGGGATAGCGCAGGGATTGTATAGAAAGAACATTAAGAAAGAACTGATAGGCAACTTCTATTTTTTATTGATTTTTGGTGTGTTTGAAAGCGAATCTTACAGTGATCAAATGCAGGAAGTACTGAAAATAGAGTATGAAGTGCTTGAATATCATATTAGAGCAATTGCCACAGAAAAGGGTATAGAAGAATTAGAGAAACAATTAAAAATCATAAATCAAAATAAATAACCAATGAGAAAATACATCTACAGTGTATTTGTATTCTTTTTTACGAGTTTTTTACTCGCACAAGAAAAAGAAATGCGCATATCTATGCAAGGAGCTATAGCGTATGCCATGAAAAATAACTACGACAATAAAATTGCTTCGAAAAATATAGAAGCTGCTAAGGAGAGAAAATGGGAAACAACGACTATCGGTTTACCACAAATTGACGGTAAGGTTGATTATCAAAACAACTTGAAAAGACAATTTCCAGGGGTTGATTTTAATCAGGATGGAACTATCGATTTTGGAGCCAGACATTCGTTAAATGCAACGGTGACCTTAAAACAATTAATCTTTGATGGTTCTTATTTGGTAGGTCTGCAATCAGCTAAAACATATTTAAAAATCTCTGAACAAGTAAAAGAGAAGACGGCCTTAGCAACACGAGAAGCTATTATCAATGCGTATGGAAATGTGCTGGTTACTGAAAAGTCAATTGAAATTTTACAGAATAATAAAAGAGTTCTCCAAAAAAATCTAAACGAAACTCAAAAAATATATAATAACGGATTAACCGAGTTGGAAAATGTAGAACAATTACAAATTACCCTTGGTAATGTTGAAAATAATTTGAGTAATTCAAAAAGAATGAAAGAGTTAGCGTATCAAATGTTAAATATTGCATTAGGAAATTCAATTGATAGAAAGTTAGTATTGACAGACTCTTTAGATAGTTTAGTGGTAACAAATACAGATCTAACCTTATTGGCTAAGATTTTCAATGTTGAAAATCATATTGATTATAGAATGGCCGAGAATGATAAGGAAAGTAAAAGGTTATTAATGAAATTAGAACAAAGTAAAGCGTTACCGAGTTTAAGTACGTTTATTAACTATTCATACCTCGCAAATTCTGAAACATTTACTTTTTTTGAATCATCTCAACGATGGATTCCTACGTCTGTTTTTGGTGTGAGCTTAAATGTGCCCATATTCAGTAGTTTTGGAAGACGCTCAAAAACTGCGAGAGCTAGAATTGAGTTGGAAAATTCTGAAATAAAAAAAGAAGAAGTAAAACAAAAGTTGAACCTTGAAGCAAATGCAGCAAAAAGCGAATACCAATTAAGCCTAGAAAATTACGACACCGCTAAGAAGAACCTTGCTCTAGCAGAGCGTATAGAAAAAAAACAACAAATAAAGTTTTTTGAAGGAATTTCGTCTAGCTTCGATTTGTTGCAAGCACAGAACCAGTTGTACTCGCAACAAAATAACTATATACAGTCAATGTTAAACGTCATTGCTAAAAAAGCCCAATTAGAAAACGCATTAAATATACCGCTTAAATAAACAATTAATGAGAAGGATTGCAACCATAATATTATCAGTTACACTTTTGGCTTCATGTGGAAGTAAAGAGCAATCAGTGGAGAGCGTAATAGACTCCCAAGATTTAAAGACAATTCGTGCTAAAAAAGACGAGTTAAGTAAAAAACAACAAGAATTAGCTACTCAAGTTAAATTACTGAATACAGAGATATCAAAATTAGATACCAATAAAAAAGTACCGTTAATTACTACCATTAAGATTCAGGAAAAATCATTTGTCCATTGTTTAGATTTACAAGGTAATGTTCAAACTAAAAAGAATGTGTTAGTATATCCAGAAATGCCAGGGCAATTGGTTAGAATTTTTGTAAAAGAAGGACAATACGTAGTTAAAGGGCAACGATTAGCTCAAATTGATGATGGAGGTTTAAGTCAACAAGTAGCGCAGGCAGAAGCACAAGCGAGTTTGGCAAAAACTACCTACGATCGTCAGAAAAGACTATGGGAGCAAAAAATTGGTTCAGAAATTCAGTATTTGCAAACAAAAACCAATTATGAGGCATTGTCAAGAACCGTGAATCAATTAAAGCAACAATTGGGTAAAAGTGTGATCAAAGCTCCTTTTACAGGTATTGTAGATGATGTAATAAAAGAAGAAGGAACTGTTGTGGCACCTGGGCAGGGAGCTGAGGTGTTCAGAGTGGTGAATTTGCAAGATATGTATATTGAAACGGATGTTCCTGAAAATTATATAACATCGGTTGTAAAAGGAAAAGAAGTGGAAGTGGAATTTCCAATACTTGATAAGGTGCTTAAGTCAACCATTCGTCAGGCAGGAAATTTTATAAATCCAGCAAACAGAACGTTTAAAGTAGAAATAGGAGTTCCGAATAAGGATAGAAGCATCAAGCCGAATTTAACAGCTAAACTGAAAATTAACGACTATACTAACCCAAAAGCTATTTTAATTCCACAGAGTGTTATTTCTGAGAATGCAGAAGGCGAACAATATGTTTATATAGTGGAAGATGTGAAAAATAATATAGGGAAAGCAAAACAAGTGATTATAACAACTGGAAAAACACAAGGAGATATTATCGAGGTCTTATCTGGTATAGAAACAGGAGCCGAAATAATACAGGAAGGAGCACGTAGTGTTAAAGACCAACAAGAGGTTAAAATATTAAAGGTTGTTAAAGAATCATAAAATCAAGACGAATGACTGAAAAGCAAAAAAAACAAGTCGATAAAGAATTTGGCTTATCTTCTTGGGCAATTGGTAATAAAACGACCATTTACGTGCTAATTACCCTTATTCTTATATTAGGAATTTCGGCCTTTTTAAACATGCCCAGAGAGAATTTTCCTGAGATTAGAGAAACTAAAATTTATATTAGCTCAATATACCCAGGAAATACAGCAGAAGATGTAGAGAAACTAATTACGGATCCGTTAGAAGATAAGTTGAAAACGGTAAGTAATGTGGTAAAAATCAACTCTACCTCACAAGAAGATTATTCCATGATTATTGTAGAGTTTGATGAAAACATTAGTGTAGATCAAGCAAAACAAAAAGTAAAGGATGAAATAGAGCAGAAAACATCGGGAGAGGATTGGCCTACCTTTAATGGTGCCAAAGTAGAACCGAATGTTTTTGAATTAAGTATTTCTGAAGAAATGCCCATCTTAAACATAAATATTTCTGGTGACTATCCAGTTGATAAATTAAAGGAATATGGTGAGTATTTAGAGGGAGAAATAGAGAATTTGCCAGAAATAAAAAAGGTTGATATTCGTGGTGCTGAAGAGAAAGAAGTAGAAATCGCGGTTGATATCTATAAAATGATGGCAGCTAAAGTTAGTTTCCAAGATATTATCAATGCGGTAAATGGTGGAAATTTAACGATGTCGGCAGGTAATCTGATTGCTAGTGGCCAAAGACGTACCATTCGTATTATAGGTGAGATAGCAACACCACAAGAATTACAGAATTTTGTAGTGAAATCTGAAAAAGGGAATTCAATTTATTTAAAAGATTTAGCTGTAGTTACTTTTAAAGACAAGGATAAGACCACTTACGCACGTGAGTTTGGTGCCCCAGTTGTGATGTTAGACGTTAAGAAACGCTCGGGTAAAAACATGGTTGAAGCTGCTGAAAAAATTCAGCAAATTGTTAAAGATGCGAAAGCTGATGTGTTACCTAGCAATTTAAAGGTAACTATAGCCAATGATCAATCATCTAAAACCATAGGTCAAGTAGATGATCTAGTAAACAATATTATTTTCGGGGTAATATTAGTGGTGTTAGTACTTATGTTTTTCCTCGGATTTAAAAATGCGCTATTTGTTGGTTTTGCCATTCCGATGTCGATGTTTATGTCGTTAATGATTTTAAACTGGTTAGGTTATACTATGAACACCATGATCCTTTTTGGATTGATTATGGGACTTGGAATGTTAGTAGATAACGGAATTGTAGTGGTTGAAAATGTGTATCGTTTAATGGACGAGGGAATGCCTAGAATTGAGGCAGCAAAAAAAGGAATTGGAGAAATTGCCTTTCCTATAATTATCTCAACATTGACAACAGTAGCGGCTTTTGTTCCCTTAGGAATGTGGCCAGGTACAATGGGGCAATTTATGATTTACTTCCCAATAACACTATCCGTAGTTCTTGGGTCTTCTCTATTTGTAGCTATTTTCTTTAACTCAGTGATGGTGTCACAACTAATGAGTACAGAAGATAAAAATATGCCGTTAAAACGTATCATTACGTTGTCCTTAATCTTATTCGCGATAGGTTTATTAATTGTTGTCGTAGGAGGTGAATACAGAGGCTTAGGAACGGTAATGGTTTTTACCTCAATTATGTTATGGGTATACCGAATTGCATTACGACCTTGGGCGAATGCTTTTCAAAATAAAATATTACCACGTTGGGAACTTTTTTATGAAAAATCGTTACGAACGGTTTTAAAAGGATACAGGCCCTATGTGATTTCAGGAATAACGGTGGTGTTATTATTCATCGCTTTTGGAGGTTTTGGTGCGTCAATTAAGAGTCAACGAACAAAAGTTGAGTTTTTCCCTGATAATACACCTAACCAAATCATTGTGTATATAGAATATCCGCAGGGAACAGATATCAGCAAGACAAACACAATCATGAAAGATTTGGAAGAACGTGTTTATAAGGTCTTGAACTCTCCTGAATATCTAGATAACGGTTATAATTTTCTAGTGGAAAGTGCTGTTTCTCAGGTAGGGGCAGGGTCAGGAAACCCTCAAACAGATGGAGGCTCTACTGCAGAAATGCCGCATAGAGGTAAAATTACCGCATCAATGAGAGAGTTTAAGTATCGTAGAGGTGCCGATAGTAAGGAGTTACAGAAGAAAGTAACGGAAGCTCTGAAAGGAATTTATCCAGGTTTGGCTATTTCTGTTGAAAAGGAAGCTGTTGGGCCACCAGCCGGATATCCTATTAATGTTGAATTGGAAGGGAAAGATTATGGTGAATTGATTAATACTGCAGAAAAAATGCGTGACTTTATCAATTCTAAAAGTATTCCGGGTATTGATGAATTAAAAATTGACGTAAATAAGTCTAAACCTGTAATGTTGGTGAATGTAGATCGTAAAAAGGCTGGCGAATTAGGCGTAAGCTCTGCACAAGTTGGTCAACAATTACGTAACGCTATATTCGGAGCAAAAGCAGGAATCTATAAAGAAGATGGCGAAGATTACGATATTTATGTTCGATTTAATAAAGAAGAGAGGTATAATACCAGTGCTTTATTCAATCAAAAAATAACATTTAGAGATCCGTCAAATGGTCAAATAAAAACAATTCCTGTATCAGTAGTAGCAAACCAAACCAATACTTCTGGATTTAGTGCGATTAAGCATAAATATGCGAAGAGAGTTGTGACGGTATATTCGGCATTAGCTCCTGGCTATACAGACGCAAGTGCTATTGTAGAAAAGATTAAGAATGAGATGAAAACGTTCACAGAACAACCATCTACAGTGAAAATTGACTATACTGGCCAAATTGAAGAACAAAAGAAACAAATGAACTTTTTAATGGGAGCATTCTTTGTTGGCTTAGGATTGATATTTTTTATTCTAATTTTCCAATTTAATTCAGTGTCTAAACCGGCTATTATTATGTTGGCAATTTTCTTGAGCTTAATTGGTGTTTTTGGAGGCTTAATTATTACGGCGAAACCGTTTGTTATTATGATGACCATGATGGGAATTATTTCACTTGCAGGTATTGTAGTAAATAATGGCGTGGTATTATTAGATTATACACAGTTGTTAATTGATCGTAAAAAAGTGGAAAACAATATTGATCCAAATGACTTTGTAGACGTGGTTACGTTAAGAGAGGCGATCATTAGAGGAGGAAGAGCCCGTTTACGCCCTGTTTTATTAACTGCAATTACTACTATTTTAGGTTTAATACCATTGGCAACAGGGTTTAATATTAATTTCTTTACCCTTTTTGGTGATTTTGATCCTAATATATATATCGGTGGTGATAACGTGATTTTCTGGGGGCCATTAGCATGGACCGTAATTTATGGATTATTGATAGCTACCTTCTTAACGTTGGTGGTAGTACCTATATTATTCTATTTGATCACAAAGTTTAAAATGTGGTTACGTAGTGTTGTATAATTGATTTATTTGTTAACTATTAAAGGCTAAAGATACTGAATCTTTAGCCTTTTTTTTATGATGGCAATGCACCCAGATGATCTAGTGATACCATTTCTATTGTTAATTTACCGATCATAATTTTATGGTAAATGCCGGTCTTTATATGATACTATTATGCACTGATATTCCTCTACTTTGAGGAGGTAATGCTGTTCGTTATTTGGAATCTTTTAATGATTAAAATGAAATTAAGAGGTAGTTTCAAATTCCAATCGGTATAAAAGACAAGTATGACTGCCAGGAAATGATTGAGTGTTTTTGCCTATGAACCTGTATAAGATAAAAGATAAAACGATTTTTGAGTAAAATTAGGTAACTGTTCTTTCTTGGTTTTAATGGTTTGAAATATCTTTGCTTCCTAAGGTTAGAATCTTATAACATTTCTGATGTAAATTTATCGTTCATAATTGTTTATGGTAAATGCCGATCTATAGATAGCATAAAAGCTTGATTACAAGGAAATGATTGAGTAAATCTAACTAAAATCGGTATGAGAGATTTTGAGAAGTTGTTAAGTGTTAATTCATGAAGAAAAAAGTGTTTACGGTAAATGAAGTTAAAAGAAAGATTGAACAGTATTGTGTATACCAAGATCGGTGTCATAAAGAGGTGGAAAAGAAACTTAACGACTTTGATTTAATACCAGAAGCGAGAGATTATATTTTATTACACTTGTTACAAGATGATTTTTTGAATGAAGAGCGATTTTCCAAAAGTTTTGCAAGGGGTAAGTTTAGAATAAAAAAATGGGGTAGAGAAAGAATAGTCAGAGAGTTGAAGCTTAGAGATATCTCTGTTTATAATATAAAACAAGCCCTTAAAGAGATCGATTCGGATGATTACCTTGATACCATACATACATTGTTAGAAAAAAAGAAGGTACTATTAAAAGAAATAGACCTTTATAAGCGTAAGAAGAAACTTTATGACTTTTTGAAATATAAAGGTTTTGAAAGTGATTTGATTATGAAGGTTCTCAATACTTATGATTTTAGCTAAAAAAGCTTCCTGATGTAATCAGGAAGCTTTTCAGTTTTATGTGGTTTTTAACTATTGTAAAACTAGTTTTTTAGTAGCAAATTTTCCATTTGTATTCATGTTTAAGAAATAAATACCACTAGTAAAGCTAGTCATATCTAGCTTGAAACTGTCTTCTTGGATCTTTTTCTTCGAGAATACTTTTTTACCGGTAACATCAAAAACCGAAAGATTCATAACATCTCCTTGTGATTTCCACTGTAAGTTAAAAATGTCTTTAGATGGATTTGGCGAAACTAAAATAGCGTCTAAAAATGTTATGTCAGTATTCGACAGGGTTCCTTCAATTACAAGGTCATCAATAACTGCGCCTTCTTCATTTGTAGCTTGGTCAGCAACAAATACAAATCTGAAAAGAATTTCTGATTCACCTTGTAGGGCAGCTAAATCGTAGCTATAATCATGCACCGTGGCATTCGTGCCTCCTAAAGGATTATTGTTTTCCCCTTCTCCAGTCCATTGTTTACCTGGTAATGGTGTAAAAATAGGTGTTGAAGTAGCGCCGCTATTATACCAATTGCTGTCGTTTGCCGTACCTAAAATAGTCCAATTAATTCCTTTGTCATTTGAGTATTCAACATACATATGATCCCATTCGTTCTCAATATCAAAAGCCATTTTAAACCTTAATACAGGATTGGTAATTTCTGTTAAATTATAGTATCGTGTATAAAGATATCCTGTAGTCTGATCAGGATGATTGCCTACTAGCTTTGTAGCGTACGCATTTGACCCGCTAGGAGTTTTTAATAATACTTTATTTACATTACCAAGCTCCCACATGTCATTTTCAGTGAGTAATGCATCTTCTGCATTTTCAAAAGAGTTAATTGTAGTTGGTGTACTATCAAAATTATTGACCATAAATGAAATGTCAGTAGTGTTGTTTGATACATAGGTATCATTATTGGTGGTAGTTGTAACACTTAATACATATTTTCCTAGCGATAGTGTTTCGGCTTGAAGATCTATTTGTAATTCATCTTCTGAAGCTAAACTTCCACTCCAATTTTGAGTTTTTACGGTTCCGCTATTGAATTGATATTCAATAGCAATGTCAGAAATAGTTTCAGTTCCTTGGTTTTTTACTTTTATGCTAGGCTGGATATCTCCGGAGGTGTTTATGATTGCACCAGAAGGAGCTAGAATTGATACTAATCGAACATCAGTTGCAGGTAATTGTCTAGGGATATCCGTAGAAAAAATACCTCTACCATAAGTTGCGGCATATAATGTTGATTCTTCTTCGTTGATATCTAGATCTCTAATTTTCGTGTTGGGTAATCCACTATCATAAGTTAGCCATTCGCTTTCGTCATCATTGATATAGTATACACCTAGTGTTGTTCCTAAATATACAGTATTGTTACCACTTCTTTCATGGTGTTTTATTACTGTTTTAGACTCAGAAGGCAAGTTTCCAGTAATGTTAGTAAACGTAGGTGAAGCACTTTTAATGTTGGTTGATTTAAAAACACTAGTAGATGTAGCGATCCATACCGTATTCGAATCAGTATTACTAATTTCGATAGATTGTATTTCTCCTAAGGCTGCAGGAATTTTCGTGAAATTAACCCCTTTGTCCGTTGTTTTATACAAACTAAAGCCTGTTGAGGCTAGCATGAAATTATCATCATTCGGGTCTATTTCTAAGTTGTCTAAATCTCCACCAAATGGAGCGTTATTCGATACTTGTACCCAGTCTTTGTTTTCTAGCTTATATACTTGACTATAACCTGAATATAGTTCTCCTGAGCTGTTCATAGACATAGGTGTAATCCATTTACCTCCTGAGTCATTTACGCCTCGTTCAGCTGCTGGTGCAACCACTGAATAGGCCTGGCTTACTCCACCATCCTCAGAAACATTTAATCGTCCTCCGTATTGAGTGAAACCATAATAGATATTCGCATTATTCACATCCACAACTCCTTCCATACCATCGCCACCATGATAATTATACCAATTTTCATCGGTTAAACCAAAACCTCCGTTATCTTGAAGTCCACCAGCAATAGCGTCGGCTTTTTGTTGAGATACTGAAATTCTGTAAAATTGACTAATAGCGATCTTTTTGGTAAGGTCTGTAAAATTAACTCCTTCATCTGTAGACATGTAAATTCCTCCATCGGTACCTGCAAAGAACTTGCCGTCAATAAATCTTAAAAAGTGTATGTCAGCGTGCGTATATGAAGTAGTATTTGGGTCTGCCCAATTATTAAGTTTTGAAAAAGAATTTCCTCCGTTCGTAGACTTCCAAACATCAAGTACACCTACATAAACAATATTTGCATTGTTAGCTGATACTGTTATTGCTAAATCGAACCATGCCTGTGAGCTACCAAAGATATTATTAGTTTCGGTTGTTTTGGTAAAAGAATCACCGCTATTTGTTGATTTGTATATCCCGTTAAAATTACTATTACTAGTACCTGCACTAACAAGGTAAACAACACTTGGGTCTGCAATAGTTACATCCATAGTCATTCTTGAAGAATTACTCAATCCTGTTACAGTTTTTTCTGTGAAACTTTCTCCTCCATTAGTTGATTTGTAGAATTTATCACGACTCAATGCATACCAAATGTTTGAGTCACCTGGCTTCATTTTAATGTCTAAAATATTCCCACTAAGTTTTGTAGTCCATGAAGTACCGCCATTGGTCGTTTTTTGAACCCCTGAGCTCGTTGCCACTAAGACAGTCTCAGTCGAGTTCGGGTTGATGTAAATTTCATTCATAGAACCAGGGTTTCCTGGTATAGCACCTGTATTGTTCCAAGTAGCACCCCCATCAGTTGATTTCCATACACCAACAGCGTAAGAGTCAGTAGCATCGTCGTCACCTGTTGCGATATATATGGTCTTTGAGTCGGTTGGGTGAACAGCAATACCAGACACACCAATTTGAGGTAAATAATCGGTCAAAGGCTCCCAGTTCAAACCTGCATCTGTAGATTTCCAAATACCACCGGCTGGTGATCCAACGTAATAAGTATTAGAATTACTTGGGTCTACAGCAATGGCATTTACACGACCTTGTCCGGTTTGTTTAAAATTATAAGCACTGTATCTGTTTGAATTTTCGAAAGGCCCTAAAGGTAACCATTCACCATTGTTCGTTTTGTTTTGAGCACTTAATTCTTTTTTTTGTCTCCAAGCATCCCATAAATCAGAAGCAGGGGCAATAGTTCCGTCAGGTCTCAAGTAGTGAGACCAATGGTATTCCCATCTTTTAAATGGTTTGAATCCGCTACCTTTTTTAGTGCGGTCTAACGTTTCAAAATAGGCTTCAGCTGCTTTAGAAACATCTTTTAAGGTAATTGATTGTTTTTTAGATAATTCGTTGTTTTCTTGCATCCAAGGACTATTTTTCTGGATCTGCCCATAAAAACATAAGGACAGCATGAAAAATAATAGGGTAATTGTTTTTTTCATCCTAAAAAAATTGTAATAGTTAGTATTATTATGTCAAATTAACATAGTTATAACACAAATTTAATATGTTTAATTGTATTTAACCTTAAACGATAGTGTTTTTTTTTTGCATTATTTCTGTATTTTCTTAAAAATACTGTCAATTTTAACAGAGCTGTTAATGATCTTTTTTCTATAGATTGCGTTGATTTTCGAGTTAAGGCTATTAAAGGTGGTGAAAATTTTGGCTATTTGTTTGTTTACTTGATGTGAGGTTATAGAAGGGATATATGTCATATCGGCTAATCGTAAAACTTCGTTTTCAAAAACATTGATTCTAGCTTTAAAAGCGTCTGTTTGCAAAATTTTTACTTTATTACTGCTTTTTGCTTTTTTTGTTAAACCTTTTAACTCTAAAGCATTATTTAGCGCCTCTCGAGCTGATATTTCAGTGTATTCATCAAGAAAGTTTTTCAAATCAAAATATTCAGCCCATTCAGCTATTTTTTTGAGTGATGAACCGTCCAGCTCTTTGTATTGATATGAGTTTACGATACTCATACCATTATACTTCAAATTGTTTTTTTGGGTCTTATTTTCCTTGGGAGAACAGCTCAACAACAAAGCGGTTATGAAAAATAGGTGGAAGCACTTAACTAAAAGTCGTTTAAAATACATCATAGGGTAAAATTACATATTTATAGCAGACGTACAAACTGTAATTTAATTTTATTAATATTTAAAAAGCAATATTTTTGTTTTATCAAATGTTAAATTTAATACTTTTGTAAGCCTATCTTTTTGAATTTTTGATAATGAGTGATACGATATTAATAATTGGTGCCTGTGGTCAGATCGGTACAGAATTAACTGAAAGGCTTAGAGTGGTTTATGGAGAACAATCTGTAATTGCTTCCGATATTAGAGAAGGAAGTGAGGATTTTATTGCTTCTGGACCTTTTGAGATTGTCGATGCAGTGGATAAAGATCGAATCTTAGAAGTTATAAAAAAATACAACGTTAATGTTGTGTATTTAATGGCAGCCATGTTGTCGGCTACTGCTGAAAAATATCCACGAAAGGCGTGGGATCTAAATATGACCTCATTATTAGCGGTATTAGACCTGGCAAAAGAGAAACACATTGAGAAAGTTTATTGGCCAAGTTCGATGGCTGTATTTGGCAGCACTTCACCAAAAATAAATACACCACAGCAAACGGTTATGGAACCATCAACAGTTTATGGTATAAGTAAAGTTGCTGGAGAACATTGGTGTAACTACTACCATGAAAAATATGGAGTTGATGTACGAAGCATTCGCTATCCAGGAATAATTAGTTGGAAAACTTTACCAGGAGGAGGGACAACTGATTATGCCGTTGATATTTATTTTGAAGCATTGAAAAAAGGTGAGTTTGAATGCTTTTTAAGTGAAGACACAAGACTCCCTATGATGTATATGGAGGATGCTATCAATGCTACGATTAATATCATGCGGGCCGAAGCTCATAAAATTAAAATAAGAACATCGTATAATTTAGCGGCAATAAGTTTTACTCCAAAAGAAATTGCTGATGAAATAAGAAAACATGTGCCTAATTTTTCAATTACATATAATCCTGATTTTAGGCAAGAAATAGCCAATTCATGGCCGAGAATTATTGACGATTCGAAAGCTAGAAAAGATTGGGGATGGGAGCATACATACAACTTAGCTTCAATGACAGAAGAAATTATTACCAAGCTTAAAGAGCATAAAGATTTACATGTGTAAGTAACTATGAAAACCACGTCTAAGTAAAATATACCGAATAGGCAGCTGTTTTTGATAGGTTGCTTTTGATAAAAGAATAGTTAGATGAAAGAAATTATAGAAAAATCATTACACAAAGGGATTTCGTATGACGCATATAGGTTTTTAGTAAGCTCACTTGTAGCAGAAGGTAAATCTACAGGAGAAAGGCAATCGGAAGAACTGTTGAATTATAGTGTGCTAAACGATAGGAGAATGAGTCGTTTAGATAAAAAAATTACGATATCTGAGGAGGTTTTAGAAGGAGTAAAAAAAATGAATAAACAGCAGACTTGGTTGGTTCTGACAGAAGGCTGGTGTGGAGATGCTGCTCACAGTTTGCCTGTTATAAATAAAATTGCAATGGAAAGTCCCTATATAAACCTTACTTTGGTTTTAAGAGATGAGAATGTAGAACTCATGGATCAATTTTTAACCAATGGGAATAAGTCTATCCCAAAATTGATTGCTTTGGACGAAGAAAATAAAGTGATAGGAACATGGGGGCCAAGACCTTCTGAAGCAACACAAATGGTAAAAGAATACAAAGAGAAAAAAGGGGCATTGGATGCAGAGTTCAAAAAAGATTTGCAAATTTGGTACAATAAGAACAAAGGCAAGAATATAGAAGAGGAGCTAGTGCTATTGTTGCGATAATTAATTTAAAATCTATTTGATCAATATGGTTAATGGGGTTTTTCTTTTGGTATCTTTGCGAAAAAAACAACATGTTTGTAGATAGTGATTTATTGTCTGATAATGCGAGAGTTTGGGTGTATCCTTCGAGTAGAAAGTTTTATGTTCAGGAGATAGATGAGTTGAAAAATAAGACGGAAAGTTTTATTGCGCAGTGGAAAGCAGAGGATAGTGACTTTAAGGCCTCTTATAAATTATTGTATGATCGATTTGTGATTGTATACGCTGAAGAAAATGTACAATTAACCAATTCGGATATTGATCAGCAAGTAGGTTTTATTTTAGAGTTGCAGAATACATACAATGTTCAACTTCTTGATAAAATGAATGTGTGTTTTAAGCAAGGAGAATTTGTACAGTACAAGGATCTAAAGGCTTTTAAAAAAATGCTAAAGAGTAAAGCGGTTTCACCAAAAACGGTTGTTTTTGACAGTTTGATTCAAACTAAGTATGAGCTTGAAAATTATTGGGAAGTACCTATTACTGAAAGTTGGTATAATCGATTTTTATAAGAGCTTAGAATAAAGAAAAACCAATTCCGATAGCAATACTGTCAAGATTACCAATTTTGAACTCCGCTATTTTCTTTCGATTAAAATGTAACCGCAGTATTCCGTTCCAACGATTATCACCTAAAGAGAGAAGGTTAACTGCTGTTTTGTAGTAGTTCCCGTTGTAGAATTTTGTCGATAAACGAAACATTTTATCATAACTGGTTTCAATAAAAAAAGCTTTACTAGTTTTAGCGCTAATATGGTATCGCAAACTGGCATGGGCTGGTATGGAATTATACAATTTACAAATAAATATTTCGCATATCTATTATTTGTTTTGTAGCTATTTTTGCGTTATAAAACTTAACCATAGCTTGGCTATGCTAAAGTTTTATGCCTTAAACTAACTTAAAATAATTCAATACCTATATACGAAATATGTATCTGTAAATCGTATTAATAGAATAATAGCAGTAGTTATGATTTCTTTTTGCATTGAAATAGAAAGGGAAAAAAAGGATGTTTTATTATGGTAAATTCAAATGGTAAATGGTGTTAATATCATTTTAGAGATTAATTTATCGATCGTAACTGTTTATGGTGAAAACGCATCCATAGGTAAAAGAAAAACATGGTGCCAAGGATGTTGTTGGGTAACTTTACCTAAGAATTAGTATAATAAATAGAAAGACATGATTAGAGGGAACTACGTCAAAGGCTTCTGTAAGATGAAAAGTATAACGAACTTATTCGTTTGTTAAAGCGTTGATAAATCCATCAATACTTTGGGCGTTGTCTACAGAATAATTTCCAATTTTGGTGCGTCTTAAAGAAGATAAATGAGCTCCTGATGTTAATGACACGCCGAAGTCATGCGCTAAGGACCTGATGTAGGTTCCTTTGCTGCAAACAACCCTAAAATGAACTTCTGGCAACGTAATTTTAGTAATTTCAAACTCAGTAATTTCTATTTCTCTAGACTTTATTTCTGTGGTTTTACCTGCTCTGGCCAATTCATACAATCTTTTTCCATCTTTTTTAATAGCTGAAAAGATTGGGGGTTTTTGTTGTATTTTACCAATAAATCGCGTTGCTGATGTGTGTATTAATTCTTCTGTGATATGATCAATTGGGTAGGTATTGTCTATGCCTGTTTCTAAATCATAACTTGGAGTGGTAGCTCCTAAAACAAAAGTTCCAGTATATTCTTTTATTTGGCCTTGATATGTGTCTATACTTTTCGTTTGTTTTCCTGTACAAATAATTAGCAACCCAGTAGCCAAGGGATCTAAAGTACCAGCATGACCCACTTTAATTTTTTTAATATTAAATTGTTTACGAATGTTCCAACGAAGTTTATTAACCACTTGGAAGGAAGTCCATTCTAAAGGTTTATCAATTAGTAAAACCTGTCCGTTTTTAAAATCTTCAGCTGTCATTTAAGAAAATAAAGAATACCCTATGGCAATTAAACCTACGATAGCACAATACATTGAAAAGTATGATAATTTACTTTTTTTCACTAGAGTAATCATCCAGTTACACGCTAATAAGCCAGCAATAAAAGCCGCTACAAAACCAGCCGATAATGGAATTATCTCAGTATTTTGGAAGCTAATC
This sequence comes from Tenacibaculum profundicola, assembly GCF_057220795.1. NCBI lineage: Bacteria > Pseudomonadati > Bacteroidota > Flavobacteriia > Flavobacteriales > Flavobacteriaceae > Tenacibaculum > Tenacibaculum profundicola. Next base: position 3,391,504 of record NZ_CM170137.1, read on the forward strand.
TCTCCTCCTAATAGGTCTTTCGCTACTTTACCAAATATTAAAGGAACGACCATTAAAAAAGAAAAACGTGCCGCTTTGGTTCGATCAACACCTAGTAAAACAGAAGTTGAAATTGTAGCTCCTGAACGTGATATACCTGGTAACATGGCTATGGCTTGTGAAATACCAATAAGAACTGCGCTTGAGAATGATACACTTTTATGAGTGTTTTTTGCCTTATCAGCCAATAATAATAATAGGGCTGTAACTAAAAGCATACAACCAACAAATAATATTCTGCCTCCAAAAAAACTCTCTAGCTGTTTTTCAAAGAGAAGTCCAATAACAACGGCAGGAAGCATTGAAAGAATAATTTTTACTGAAAATTGCATTTCTTCATTCCAAGTGAATTGAAAAAGCCCTTTGAGTATTTGAACAATTTCTTTTCTAAAATAGATCACTGTACTTAGCGCTGTGGCAGCATGAAGCACCACGGTAAACGTTAGACTTTCTTCAGGTACCGAAGTATCTCCAAATAATGCCTTTGCTAACTCTAAATGACCACTCGATGATACGGGTAAAAATTCAGTTAAACCCTGAATAATTCCAAGTATAATAGCCTCTAATAAGTCCATGTTTTATTTTTTTGGATTTGCTAAAATAGCATAAATTTCTATCCCAAGTCCAATAATTACTAATGCAGGTGCTAAACGAATTCGACGCCAACTATATATATCTGGATTAAAAATTGCAGGATCGTCACTGCCGCCGCCTGCCATTAAGATAAAACCAAGAGCAATTATAGCTAGCCCAATAAGCATGATCAAATAATTTCGTTTACCAAATAAAAATTCTTGTTTCGTTTTCTTATCGTTTTTCATTGATAGTAAGGTTTTATATGCTATTGATAAAATTAGGATACATCAAAGCTTATTGTTTTTAATAATATAAATCGTTTGTTTGAAGGTTTAAAAAACGTTGGGTAGCAAAAAAGGTGCTTATCCAAGTAATAACAAAAGCTATTAAAAATACACCACAAACAACATAAATTAAAGAAATGTAATCTCTGATCAATTCAATAGTCGGGATGTACTTATCGACATAATAAATTAATATAAATAAGCCAACTAAGGCAATTACAGCTCCTAACAATCCAAGTTTAATACTCTGCCAAATAAAAGGTCTTCTTATAAAGTGCTTGGTAGCGCCTACCATTTGCATTGTTTTTATATTAAAACGTTTAGAATAGATCGCTAGTCTGATAGAGCTATTTATTAAAATGATAGCTACCAACCCAAAAAAGCCACTTAGCACTAATAGCCAAAAACTGATTCGTTGAATGTTTTTTGTTAATAATTGAACCAAAGATTTATCGTAGTGAACATCTGCCACAAAATTGTTTTTTTCATATTTTTTCTCAATTGCAGCCATTTTTTCCGGAGTAACATAATCAGCGTTTAAGTAGATGTCTAAACCATTTTTTAAAGGATTGTCTCCTAAGAATTGTAAAAAATCTTCGCCTAAATCTTTTTTATAAGTTTTGGCTGCTGCTGTTTTGGTTATATAGAAAAGTCGTTTTGTGTGATTCTCTTTTTGTATACTAGCTTTAAATTGTTCTAATTGTTTCTTTGATAAGTTATCTTTTAAAAAAAGGGTCATCACTACCTTTTCTTTAAAATGATTCGCTACTTTGTTTGATTTTAGTAAGATCAAACCGAGAATCCCCATCATAAAAAGAACCAGTGAAATACTTACTACCACAGAAACGTAAGAAGATTGCAAGCGTCGTTTTTGAAAAGAATCAAAAGATGTAGTCATTTTTTTACAAGCTGTATTTAACGCCGCAAGATAATAAATAGTTGCCAGTAATCAATTATCAATTGTCAGCTGTTGTTTATTACTGCATATTTTTCAATAGACGTTTATTTCTTTCTAAATCTCTTGGCAAAGCTCTATGAGTACACCATTGGTTGTTTTAGGGTGTAAAAAAGCAACCAATTTATTGTCAGCTCCCTTCTTAGGGGTTTCATTTAAAACGGTAAATCCTTCTTTTTGCAAACGTTTAATTTCTTGTTCAATATTGTCTACATCAAAGGCAATATGATGAATGCCTTCCCCTTTTTTCTCAATGAATTTTGCAATAGGGCTATCGGGTTTAGTTGCTTCTAACAGTTCAATTTTGTTTGGACCTGTTTTAAAAAATGAAGTTTTTACTCCTTCGCTTTCTACTGTTTCGGTTTTATAATGTGGTACTCCCAAAAGAGAAGTAAATAGCTGATTAGATTTCTCTAAATCTTTCACAGCAATCCCTATGTGTTCTATTTTATTCATAGGGTAAAAATATAAAATATACCGTATTATTATAGGTTTTCTAAAGCTATTTTGTCTGCCAATATCATCATTATATCTGATCTGTTTATTTCTGAGGAGATCTGAATAGTAATAGCTCTTAATTGTTCGTGGTTGCAGCAGAAACTCCAAATTTGATTTAAGAAAAGTGTAAAATCCTCATTAGGATCATATTTAAATTCTTTTGTTTGGTAAATCAGCCCCAACAGTTGTTGTATGCCCGTGGTAGCATTTTCAATCTTTTTAGTATATAATGAATAAGTTTCCCATAGGTCTTGTTGTGCTTGTGTTAAAAGCGAAGCAGCCAGTTGAAGGTGTTCTTTTCTCTTATTTCCATTGCTTGAGGGAATAAAAGAAGAGAGTTCACTTCTTTTAACAGAAAACTTTGAAGCTTCAGGTAAGTTGAGTTCTTGGTATACTTGCTCCGTAGCCAGTAACCAGGTCCCGAAATTTCGTATGCTTTGCGAACTCTTTTTTTCTATCTGATTAACAATAGAATGGATTTCTGATAATTGCTCTTGTAAATTGTTAGTGATTTTAGTAACAGATTTTCTCATGTTTACTCAGGTAATAATTTTGATTCTCTTTCTCCGTCGTTATTTTCAGAAGTATACCATTCTAAACCCTCTTCATTCAAAGTCATTTTAATTTGCACCATATTTTCTGGCCTTATTTCCTGTAGCTTATGGGCTTCCACAATTACTTTAGTATTTTGTTGTATGAGTGCCTTTTCTTTGATTAGAGGCTTCAGTTCTGAAAACAAATGGAGTGTTAGTAGTTTAAAATCAATTTTTTGATTAAATATAGCAATGAATCTTTCAGTAACTCTTTCTGAAAATTGTTGTAAAGATTGGTCTTTATGTTCTGATGCTTTGATGTTTTTCTCTAATAAGTCTGTTTCCTCAGCAATAAATGAACGAATTGTATTTGAAATTTTTCTACTGAAAGCACTTGTTTTTGAAATGTCTTTTAAAATATTATAGGCTTGTGAGTTAAATTCTATATTATTAATAGGTTCATAGTCTTTCTCGTAATTCTTTTCAACTTCTGCTATCGCAACAGGTATTGTTAATTCTACGTTTTGTGCTTTGAACCTTGGTATTGAAAAATGTTTTAATAATTCGTGTTTTGAAAATTTTTCTGCAATCTCTAATGATTTTAGGTCAGACATCAGTCGTGCTTCAGAGATACTTGTGGCAATACCACCTAGATATTCATGTAAGTTTACCATAATAGTTTGTTATTTTGAAAGAGGTTACACTGGAGCTAATTCAGTGGTAACCTCTTTAGTTATTTATAAATTAAGCAATAGCAGCGATGCTGTCTTCAAGCATGTCTAATATTCTACTTAACCCTTCAGGAAGCTCATCATTAACGGCTTTTACTTTAACTCCTAAATTGTAAGTTTTGTCAACTTTCACACCTTGTGAGGTGTTTCTTTTATAAGAGGCAGAGGCTTTAAAGTTTACCATTTTATAGTTTATCCCTAGCTCTGCGCTTGCGGCAAACTCCGAAGAGATATTACGTGTTTCTGTTGAGCTCAATCTAGCATTGAAATCAATATTAACTTCGTCAATACGGATCGAAGGAATGGTTAGCATGGTTAAAAATGGCACCTTTATTTCTACTTCATTTTCTAAAAATGTATTGGTGGTGTCAGTAGAGGCTGGAAGACCTTCATCAGATAGCTGTTGAGCGGTTTTTCCTAAGTGTGGATTTGGTACCGATTTTTTGTATTGAAAATCTACGTAGCGAAGTGAATCTACGGTTGCTGGGTCTCCATCATCTTCAAAACCAACTTCTTTAATAAAGTTTACGGTTGACATAGATGCGGCGGTTTGTGCTTGTATAGCTGCTTGTAATGGGCCTCCAATATATACATTGAAGTCTAAACTGTTTAACTCTGGAACTAAATTAGGCATATTATTATGTTTTTTTTGGTACCTACTCTTTTAAGGCTTTTCGGTTTACGCCCTTTGTGATTTGAAATAACTAATGACAAAATTGAGATAAACAATTGATCTGTTGGCTAGTGTATTGGCTAGTATATCAGTGTGATATACTGTAGTTTTTGGTAGTGTTTTACCTGTGAGGCGCAGCGTGGTTTAGAGGGGGCATAATGGAGGTATATATTTGCGAAGAAGAATAGAGGTTGTTTTGTGTTCTATTCTTCATTTTGGGGAGGTTACGACGAAGTATTTTTTTGTTTAATGCTTGATTTTTTAAAACAAGAGTAGAAGACTGTATAATTTCTGAGGTTAAGTACTATTGGTTTTAGGGTGTTTTCCCTGTTAATTAAACGTAAGTCCTTGATTTGCTATGGTAAGGCTAAAAATGATTTGTTTTTACAAAGAACAAGAATGTATATTTGAACGAAATAAAAGCCAACTATCATGAAAAAAAATAATTTTTTAAACAAGTTTATAGATCAGTTAATGGGTTTATTTAATAAGAAAAATGCGTGTAAAGAGTGTCTAGAGCAAGGAGGTGATCAAGGTGTTTTTTGTTATAAGGATGAAGGAAGAACAAAAGAGATGTTGAGCTACTCAGAGATTATTGAAATGCTAAAAAGTTATGATACTACAAGAATAGAACCGATGGAAAGAGCGTTGGGCCATGAAGATACTCGAATAAACACCTTTGATTTTAATCAATTTAAGAAGTATTTAGGGCATATTGAAAATTTGAGTAAAAAGACACATATTCGAATATCAGGAATAAGCTTTATTGCTGGGGTAAAAGCTCAGGATATAGATGGAAAACAATATACTAGTTTAATATATATGCCAAGTACTCTTGTTGACGGAAATGAGGTGCTATTTGACCCTGTGCAATCTGCTAAACAAGGTAAGGTGGTAACCTTTAAGGAAATGCTTGAAAAGTATGGGTATAATTGGATTTATGATACCGCAGAAAAGTATGCGCAAGAAAAAAGAAAAAACAATAACTATAGTTCACAATTGCTAGAAAAGCAAACTGTTGCGAAGTCTTTGATTTCCGATGATGGTTTTAGCGATACTAGTGGTGCTGGTAATTTTGGAAATATTACACCTCCATATAATTAATTATTTTATGCAAAATGAACTTATTCTCCTTTCTCTTTTCGTTCAAGTAGTTACTGCTTTGTTCAGCTTTTCTTATTTGAATAAGTATAAAATACAATATTATTATATCCTTCTCTCTATTTTAGGCGTGACAGCTGTGGTTGAATTCTTGGGGTACTATAACGTTAAAATAGGGAAGTCGGGATCTAATTTATACCTTATTTATAGTTTTTTGCTTTTTAATTTAATTTCTACCTTCTATTTTGTGGTGCTAAAGTTAAAATGGAAGGTTAGGTTAATCGTCGCGTTGAGTGTCTTTTTTAATACAGGTATTGTATTATTCATTGGTAGTTATATTTCTATAAGCTATTTAATTATTATCGGGTCATTTAATACTAGTATTTATGTTTTTGTTTATCTCAGAGAATTATTAATTTCTGATAGAATTTTAAATTATAAGAAATTATTACCTTTTTGGGTATCAGTTGGGTTTTTAGTGTTTTATCTACCTTCCGTACCGTTTTTTAGTATGCTTAATTACATGAAAACAAGAGGTTTGTTTTTTGTGTTAAATATATTGATTATATTTATGAACCTCATAATTATATATGGCTTAATATGCAGCAAGAAGGAGGAGAAGTACTGATTGTAACAACTGTAATTATTGTAATTATAGTTGTTTTTCTTGTAATCTTATTTACGGTATTTCAACGTCGTAAAAACAAATTGTTATTAGAACGGGAAGAGATTAAAAAGAATTTTGAAAAAGAACTTGCTGAAACACAAATAGAGATACGAGAGGAAACATTGCGAAATATAAGCTGGGAGTTACACGATAATATAGGGCAACTTCTTGCCTTAGCCAAAATACAATTACAACAAGTTTCTGCGGATAATTTAGAGGATGTCACAGAAACAATAGCGAAGAGTCTTGCCGAAATACGGGCCTTATCAAGATCAATAAATCCTGAGTTTATTAACAATATTAAGTTTATGGAGGCCGTAAAACTGGAAGTTGAACGGTTTAATAGGTTGAATTATATTAATGCAAGTTTAACTGTTTTAGGAGAGGAGAAAGAGATAAATCAAAAGCATGGAATTATCATTTTTAGAGTGTTACAGGAGTTCTTTTCTAATACTATAAAACATTCTAAAGCTACTGATTTAGAGGTGTTTTTGAAGTTTGAAGAAGGTGTTTTAGAAATTGTTGCAAGGGATAATGGTATAGGTTTTGAAGTAGATAAAATACCCGTAAAAGGCATTGGTCTGCAAAATATAAAAGCGAGAATAAAGCTGGTAAATGCTAAAATAATGTTAAAATCGGAATCTCAAAAAGGCACAACTTTAATAATAAAGTATTATCTTTAAACTTTCCCCAGAATGCAAATATAAAGTGTAATGTAATCTAACCTTACTATATTATGAAATATTCAGTAGTTGTTGTAGACGACCATACGTTGTTGTCGCAAGCAATTGAAGGTATGGTAAATACCTTTGATAAATTTAAAGTTCTATACACCTGTAAAAACGGAAAGGAATTATCAGGGAAATTTTTAGGTTCACCTAAAAATGTACCAGATATAGTACTTGTGGATGTGAATATGCCCGTTATGAATGGCATAGAAACAACGCAATGGATTGTAGAAAATTATCCCAAAGTTCATGTTTTAGCCTTATCAGTAGAAGATGCAGATGTTACCATTTTAAAAATGTTAAAAGCCGGAGCGGTAGGGTATTTGTTGAAAGATGCTCAAAAGGAAATATTGGAAAAAGCATTGCTAGAATTGTTGGAAAATGGTTTTTTCCACACAAAAGAAGTGACTAATTTATTGCTAGATTCTGTTTCAGGTAAAAACGGAAGAGCAACTATTCAGTTTAAAGATAATGAACTAACTTTTATGAGACTGGCTTGTTCTGAGTTGACATACAAGGAAATTGCTGAAAAAATGTTTTTAAGTCCCAAAACAATTGATGGCTATAGAGATACTTTATTCACAAAATTAGATGTTAGAAATAGGGTAGGATTGGTGATGTATGCTATAAAAAACAAAATTTATACTCCTTAAAACCTGACATCAAGAAGAAAATAATCCGTAAATTTGCAGTATGGAAGAAACGAATAGACAGCGTAAAATTGCTGGCGTACTGCAACAGGATTTGGTAGACGTTTTGCAACGAGCCGCTCAAGATGGGATGAGAGGGGTCATAATATCTGTATCGAAAGTATCGGTAACGGCAGACTTAGGTGTGGCAAAAATATACTTGAGTGTATTTCCTTCTGAAAAAAGGGATGAAATTATTGAGGGAGTAAAATCAAATACACCGTTAATTCGCCATGAATTAGCGCAACGTACTAGAAATCAATTAAGAAGGATGCCTGAGTTGTTGTTTTTTGGAGATGATAGTTTAGACTATATAGAGGAAATAGACAATTCGTTGAAAGGGAAAGATGGTAACCCTATTAAAAACCCGGATATTCTTCCAAAACGTCAAAAACGTTAGTAGGTTGCGGAGGTATAAAAAAACACCTATTTTTGAATTGAATAAATTCTAAATGATCTATTGAACTTTCCTTTATACATAGCCAAAAGGTATTTGTTTTCAAAAAGTGGTACTAATGCAATAAACATAATTACGTTTATTGCAACATTCGGAGTTGTTGTAGGAACCATGGCTTTGTTTGTTGTCTTATCAGGTTTCTCTGGCTTACGTAACTTTAGTGATTCCTTACTCAGGGCCTCAGATCCTCCCATAAGGATAACTGCAGCCAAAGGAAAAACCTTTTTGTTTACCGATAAGGTGGAAGAAATTATTGCTGAAAATAAAGGAGTAAAAGCTTTTTCGAAAGTAATTGAAGAACGGGTTTCATTAAAATATAAAGATAAAAACCATATTGCTTATATTAAGGGGGTAGATGAGTATTATAATCAAATTGTTCCTATAGATAGTGCTTTGAATGTTGGGGTCTGGCTGGATAAAGAATATAAAAACACTGCTGTTATTGGTTATGGAATTTCGTATAAACTATCACTTAGTGCCTATAACTTTGGTGAAATGTTGCAGGTTTTTGTTCCAAAACCGGGAACAAGATTTATCAGGAGTTTTAAGAAAGCCTTTAACTCGGTGGATACACAAATTGTTGGTATTTATACTGGATCAGAAGAATTTCAAAATAAATATGTTTTTACCAATATAGCACTAGCTAGAGAATTGTTGAATTACGATCAGAATACAGTTACTGGTATTGAAATAAAATCAAAAAAGTCTTTCGATAATGATGAGCTTAGAGATGAGTTGCAACATAGTTTAGGAGATGAGTATGTTGTGAAAACGAAGAAGGAGTTAAATGCACTGTATTATAAGGTTGTGAATACTGAAAATTTTATTTCATACCTCATTTTTACATTAATAATAATCATTGCCTTATTTAATGTAATAGGATCTATAATAATGATGATTATTGATAAAAGAAAGAACCTAAAGACATTGCTAAATCTGGGTGCAGGGCTTAAGGAAATTAAGGGAGTTTTTATTTATCAAGGGTTTTTATTGGTGATCATTGGAATGGTGATTGGATTAGTGCTCGGTATAGTATTGGTATTGTTACAGCTCCATTATGGTATATTTATGATCACGTACAACTTGCCTTATCCAGTTGAGTTTAGGTGGTTTAATGTATGGGTGGTTTTTGCAACTATTAGTGTACTTGGCTATCTTTCCGCAAAGATTGCAAGTTCTAGAATTTCCGAAAATTTTATAAATAAATAGCGTAAAAGGTTTGTTCAGAACAGCTTTGTCTCAGTTAAAGATTCCCGAATTTTTCTTTAACGAATTCAAACGTTTCAAAAACATCTTTTGGGTCATCACTAGTAACCATTTTTAAACGGTATTCCTTAAAATGAGGGATTCCTTTAAAATAATTGGTGTAATGTCTTCTTGTTTCAACAACACCCAAATGTTCACCTTTCCAATCAATGGCCATTTCTAAGTGACGACGAGCCATTTCAGCACGTTCAGTAATGGTTGGTTTTGGTAAGTGTTCTCCTGTTTTGAAATAATGCTTAACCTCATTGAAAAACCAAGGGTAACCTATAGAGGCTCTACCTATCATGCATCCATCCAATCCATACTTGTCGCGCATTTCTAGCGCTCTTTCAGGAGAATCAACATCACCGTTACCAAAAACAGGTATATGCATTCTGGGGTTATTCTTTACCTCGGCTATAGGTGCCCAATCTGCATTCCCCTTATACATTTGTGCTCGTGTACGACCGTGAATTGAAATCGCTTTACAACCAACATCCTGCAGTCGTTCAGCAACTTCTACTATCCGGATAGAATCGTGATCCCAACCTAAACGAGTTTTTACGGTAATCGGTAAGCTCGTATGTTTTACCATTGCTTCAGTAAGCTTTACCATTAAATCAATATCTTTTAGTATCCCAGCACCAGCTCCTTTAGAAACTACTTTTTTTACAGGGCAACCAAAATTAATATCAATAACATCAGGCTTGGTTTTTTCTACGATTTCAACCGAACGTAACATAGAGTCTAAATTCGCTCCAAAAATTTGAATCCCTACAGGTCTTTCTTTCTCATAAATATCTAATTTCATAACGCTCTTCGCAGCATCACGAATCAAACCTTCTGAAGAAATAAACTCTGTATACACCATATCAGCACCATTCTCTTTGCATAAAGCTCTGAAAGGAGGATCGCTTACATCTTCCATTGGAGCTAGCAGCAAAGGGAAATCTGGGAGCTGTATTTTATCAATCTTAACCAAACCTAAAAATTTTGGCAAATTTAGGCTTTATTTTTTAGCTACAAAAAAGGTTTCTTATAGGAAAGTAAGTGTATCGGATTTTAAACAAAAATTAATGTAAATAATTGAAGAATAGTGGCAGATTTAATAAAATAACGGTCGTTGATACTTTTTTTTGAATATATGATTCAATCATTTTTTCACTCGTGCTTTTGTTTTTCTATAGATGGTGTTTATAGTAAACCAATGCGAGTGGTAAATTAACATCATATAAGAATGTAATACTATTTACCATTTGAATTTACCGCAATAAAACGTCTTTTTCCCTTTCTATTTCGGTATAACAAGAAATTATAGCTACTGCTATTATTGATTTTTCTATCTTATAAAAAGAAAAAAGACTCATTTTCTTTTACAGTAAATTCAAACAATAACTGGTACAAGCTCTATGCAAATCATTTTTTAGTTAATAAACTAGAGTATCTGTGGAAGTGTATTCGATAGGTTATGTTTACTAAAATTATCAATAACAGTCGAGAACTGTGCTCGACTTGATATTAAAAGGAGTTTCGTGAATTACTATCACGTCCTAAGGTAAATAATGGTAACTGCCTAAGTATATTTGTTTTTAAAACACCCTGACAATATTGAATCCGAAAGCAATATCTCCTTCTGTTTTACTGATATATCCTGGTTCATTGGCAGATTGGGAGTTGGTAAATAAGAGTTGAAATACATGTCCTCCTGTTTCAATATCAACCCCAAAAGTATATGGGTCTGTAAATTTTGAGTTTTTATGACGATTAAAATTGTGTGCATATTCGGCATTTAAACTTACTCTTTTACTTAACTTATATCTGCCTCCTATGCCTATGGCAAATTGATTGTTATTGGGTGTGATGGTGTTGTTGAGATTTTGTAAATTTTCACGTATAAAAGTAGGGGCTAGTTCAATAGAAAAATTCTTAGACATTCTTCTAGAAGCTAGTAATTGCAGTGCATAACTATACCTGTCTGAATCTTTTAATTCCGGAAAGGTAGTTTTATTAATTAAAGTATTTCTGTTGATGGAAGCAAAACCAACTAGGTTTATAGGGAACTTTAATGATTGTTGGGTAATTCCAAATTTGGTAGCAAACGTATATGTCTTATCAAAAGATTCCCTACTTAAACTAAATTGAACACCTTTCCAAAAACTGTAGAGTAACTCAATTTTAGTATTTGCATTATCGAGACCTAAAAACGTATCGAATCCGTCTTTAAGAGGGCCAAATCGATGTGAGACAAATAGGTACAAATCACCTTTATCAGCAATTTTAGTTGATTGTAAATTGCCAATTTTTAAAGTTTTAAAGGCAGGTAATTCATACAGGTGTTCGGTTGTAATACTGTCTAGTTCTTTTAATAAATCATCTTGAGCAAATAGCGTAAGTGATGATGCTTTTAGTAATAGTAAAAGAACCGTTGCTTTTTTTAAAAGGGTTACTGTAAAATACATTGGTTAAGTTTTAATTCATTAAGGAGGTCATCATAGCCAATTACAACCCCTTTAATAGTTATTTGTTCATTTTTATTTTGGGTGATCATAATATCTCCTCTCAATTGACAGAAAATAAAGCCATCTATAATTAGTCCACCCGTTACAATGTCTGTAATCATACCGTTTAATACCACTGTTTTATGGTTCCAGTTATTTGGGTCTTTTTGAAGTTCAATGATGAAATTCTCAGAGCCTCCCGTATAAAGAGCATCCTTTTCCTCAGTAGTTTGATGAGGTTTATAAATCTGTTTGTAAATATTGGCGACACCAACCAACAGCAGCAGTATGGCAAGTACCAATAATAACCATTTATTTTTTTTCAAAGAGTTCATAATGAATACTAATCACAATCTGATCAGCGATTTTATTTCTCACAATATTAGGGATTTTGATTTGAAAATCACTCGGATTTACGGAAAAATCACCTGTCACTTCTAGCTTGTTATCTTTCGTTTTGAGTATTTTTATGGGAAATGAAATTTGTTTTGTAACGCCTTTGATTGTAAGGTCTCCATTGATGTTAAAATTGTTTTCATTACCAATGTTTGCTAGATCAAAGTTATTTATTTTTCCTCTGAAGATTGCTTTTGGGTACTGGTTGGAATCCATATAGTTTTCATTAAAGTGTTCTTGCATTAATGCTACTTTAAAATGAAAGGCACTAATAAAAAGTTGAGAAGCAATATTTCCGTTTTTTGTTAAGATAACAGAAGTACTCTTATTGATAGCTTCAACAGGTTCAAAAGCATCTATTGATGCTTTGAACTCCGTTGTACCAGTTCTTGTGTATAGTTTTTGAGAAAAGACTATTTGAGAAATTAGTAATAGAAATAAAGTGAATTTCATTGGTATTAATTTTCAAGGTAACCGTCATTTTTCCATTTTTCTATAATAGAAATAATTGAACTATTTTGACCCGATGGTGGCATAGGGTTAGAGCTGCTATTAATTCGCGCAATAAGATTGCCGTTTTCAGCCGCGTTTTTTACCTCAGTGTAATTTGTTAAAGGTAGTCCTTCCTTTGGGTCAACTGAATCATGACAAGCAGATGCTGTGCAACTATTATTGATCAATGTTTTCACATCTTGATCATAGGTTGTTTTTGAAGATGTTGGTGGTGGGGTTGGGTCGCTAGTATCGTCTATTTCCGATGATGAACATTGGTAAAAAAATAGACTTAAGGCTAAAAGCACGGTTGTTTTTGTTAACGTTTTCATTGAATTGTTGTTTTTGTGTTATGTAAAAGTCGCTTTTATTGCGATTTTCTTACTTTTTTATTTGTTATTTTTAGGTTTGTTCAGGTAAAGTAAGGAATAATTGTGGATTTATATATTGTTAAACTCGTTAAAAGGGTATAAAAGCTAGATAAAAGGGAAAAATATGGTCTAAACGGGACTTTTTTTGTGTTGAAATATCGAATATTATTTCGTTTAGGTAAATGAAGAAGATGGTTTCTTTTTTTTATATCTAAGCCTTACTTTTTATTTGCTTACGGCTTTAAATAACGTATCTTTGTCGGTCATCAGTAGATAGAATTAGGTACATGAAAAACATTAGAAATTTTTGCATCATTGCGCATATTGACCATGGGAAAAGTACATTGGCGGATAGATTGTTGGATTTTACAGGAGCCGTTACTGAGCGGGAGAAGCAAGATCAATTATTAGACAATATGGATTTAGAGCGTGAGCGTGGTATTACCATAAAATCTCATGCCATTCAGATGGACTATATTCACAATGGAGAGCCTTATATTTTGAACTTAATAGATACGCCAGGACATGTTGATTTTTCGTATGAAGTGTCTCGTTCAATTGCAGCTTGCGAAGGAGCTTTGTTAATCGTTGATGCTGCTCAAAGTATCCAGGCACAAACAATTTCTAATTTGTATTTGGCTTTAGAGAATGATTTAGAAATTATACCAGTATTAAATAAGGTTGATTTACCAAGTGCAAGTCCAGAAGAAGTAACAGATGATATTGTTGATTTACTTGGGTGTAATGCAGAGGATGTAATACCGGCTAGTGGAAAAACTGGTTTTGGAGTTGATAAGATATTAGAAGCCATTATAGCTAAAATACCGGCACCTTCTGGTGACCCAAATGCACCGTTGAAAGCTTTAATTTTTGATAGTGTTTACAATTCTTATAGAGGAATTGAAACCTATTTTAGGGTAATGGATGGTTCTATTAAAAAGAACCAACAAATTAAATTCATGGCAACTGGAAAAGACTATGGTGCTGATGAAGTAGGAACTTTGAAATTACAGCAAGTTGTAAAGGAAGAGATAAAAACAGGTGATGTAGGGTACTTGATAACAGGTATTAAAGCGGCTAAAGAGGTGAAAGTAGGAGATACAATTACTGATTTTAAAAACCCTACGGCGAAAAATATTGAAGGTTTTGAAGATGTAAAACCGATGGTTTTTGCTGGTATATACCCTGTTGATACTGAAGATTACGAGGAGTTACGTAACTCTATGGAGAAGTTACAGCTAAATGATGCTTCGTTGGTTTTTCAGCCAGAAAGTTCTGCAGCACTTGGATTTGGATTTCGTTGTGGTTTTTTAGGAATGCTGCACATGGAAATTATACAAGAACGTTTAGAACGTGAGTTTGATATGACCGTTATTACAACGGTTCCTAACGTATCATACCATGCCTTTACAAAGAAATATGTAGACGAAATTATTATCGTAAATAATCCAACGGATTTGCCAGATCCATCTAAATTGGATAGAGTAGAAGAGCCATTCATTAAAGCTGCAATCATTACAAAATCCGATTTCGTCGGACAAGTAATGGGTTTATGTATTGAAAAACGAGGGCAAATTATAAATCAGACGTATTTAACACCAGAGCGTGTTGAGCTAATTTTTGAAATGCCGTTAGCTGAAATTGTATTTGATTTCTATGACCGCTTAAAAACAGTTTCTAAGGGATATGCCTCTTTTGATTACCATCCAATTGGTATGAAAAAATCGAAACTGGTGCGAGTTGATATGCTCTTAAATGGTCAAATTGTAGATGCACTTTCAGCGTTATTACATGCTGATAATGCCTATGGTATAGGAAAACGTATTTGTGAAAAATTAAAAGAATTGATTCCACGTCAGCAATTTGATATTCCTATTCAAGCTGCCATAGGGGCGAAGATTATAGCTCGTGAAACCGTGAAAGCATTGCGTAAAGATGTAACAGCTAAATGTTATGGAGGTGATATATCTCGTAAACGTAAGCTTTTAGAAAAGCAAAAGAAAGGAAAAAAACGTATGCGTCAAGTTGGTAATGTAGAAATACCACAGCAAGCGTTTATGGCAGTTCTTAAATTAAATGATTAAACAGAATTGTAATAATTTATATAATAAACTCTCTTGAATTACACATCAAGGGAGTTTTTTATTAATTCTCCAACCATTTTCTAAAGTCTGATGTTGTAGAAGAGCTCGTCATTACCTTTTCTTTTCCACCTGTAATCGTTATTAATAGACGGTTTTTAAAATGACTTTCGATGTGCTCTATATAATTGATATTAACAATCTCACTTCTGTTTATTTTGAAAAATTTATAAGGATTTAGTTGTTTACTTATTGATCCTAAATTTTGGTTTATTATATGGCGCTTGCCATTATGATCAATAGCAATGCAAAAATCTCCGGAGGCTTCAATTAAACTAATATCACTTATGTTTAGAAGCTGAATCCCGCTAGCTTTTTTAATTACAAACCTCTTTTTATAATTTGTGTTTTCTTGATGTAACGCTGATTTTAAGCTGTGAATTGTTTCGCTGTTTAAAGAGTTGTAAGTTCCTTGTTGAAATAGGGTTTTGTATTTTTCTATAGCTTTGGTAAAATCTGTTTTAGTGTAGGGTTTTAAAATATATGCAATTCCGTTAGTGTTAAAAGCTTTAAATAAATAGTCATCATGAGCTGAACAGAAGATTATAGGGCAATTTATGGGGGATTCTTCAAATAAATCAAATGAAATTCCATCTAATAATTGTATATCAGAAATAATAAAGTCATACGTGTTTTCTTTTATAAACTTCATCCCTTCTTTTATAGATCGAGCCCAGTGATGCTCGCAGTCGTTTTTGAAAAACTCTTCGATATAAGAACTTAATTTTTTATAAGCTGGAATCTCGTCTTCTAAAACTAAAATGGTCATACTCATTTTTGTGTTTAAGGTTAGTCAGTCAATTTTATTACAGGGATCATTACTTTAAATTGATCTTTAGTATCATGAATAATTACTTTTTTATTGGATAGATGACCGTAACGGGTTTTTAAATTATCTAAGCCTGTGCCAAAGGATACACTTTTAGTTTTAAGAGTGGATCTAGTATTAGCAATAATTAGGTATCCCTTATGCATAGTAATATTCACTTGAATGGGGTCTTCATTGGGTTTGTTGTGTTTTACTACATTTTCTAGTAAGGTTTGAACAGCTCCTGTTGGAAGAAACATGTCTTTTGTTTTTATCGCAGTGTCAATAGTAAATAAATAATCGTCTTCAAACCTTGTTTTTATTAGGAAAATATAATTTTCAGCTAAACTGAGTTCCATGTTTAGTTCCATTACTTCACTATCTTTCGTTTGAATTAGGTATCTGTAGATTAACGATAATCTATGGATATATTCTTTTGATTTTTCTGGGTCACTATCTATTAAAGAGTCTAAGGTGTTTAAATTGTTGAATAAAAAGTGAGGGTCGATCTGAGAACGTAACAGTTTTAGTTCATTTTCTTTTTGTTGTTTCTCAATCTGTAGATATTGATTTTTACCTTCGTAGAATTTCTTGGTTAACAATAAGGCAAAAGGAAAAGAAGTTTCACTTGCCCCTTTGTCTAACATTTCTAATACAAAATCCAATCCTTTGGGGTAGTATTTCCATGAGTTGTTTCCTGACCAAAAACCGATCGTATAATCTATGGCTGTTAACGATACCATAATGATGATACCTGTAATGGTGAAAAATAAGTATTTCTTTTCTCTAACTACTTTCGGGATTAACCAATAAACAAAAACAAAAATAATACCGCATACACAAAGAAGTTCAATAGGAAAATCTATAAAATATTCTCGTAGAAGGGCTTCTCTTTGGTAATAATCTTTCCCTTGGATGGAAAAGGAAACAACAAAGTATACAATTAAAATATAAATGTCAGATTTATTTAGTTTGGTGTTCATTAAAAGTGCTTTTTTAAATAACCCTTCTTTTTGTCAATAAAAATGATTCAATTATTTCAAGGATTTAACCAGCAATGAGTGCTGTTTGGTTAGTTATTTTCTATGGGTTTAATTATTGTCATTTATTCTATTCTCTTCTTCTTTTGATGAGTTCCGTTCCGATTTCTTTTTTCCGAATTTTGAACCAAAACTATATATCAATCGTAACTGAATATTTTGCCTAGATTGGTTGCTCTCTACTTGGGCGTTTAAATTATTTTGATTGATAGAACCAACATATCCTCTATTTAGGATTTTATAAAGCCCTAAATTTACTTTTAATTTGTCATTCATAAAATTTTTTCCTAATGAAAGATTTGCGTCGGCAAACCATTTCACATCCATGTTACCTTCCAGCGTTCCAGTACCATAACTACCATTTATTTCGGCATTTATTTTCCAAGGTAATTCATAGCTTGCATTCAGAAACCAGATTAAATTCCATTTTGAAAGATCTAAATTATATTGAAAAGAGGTGAAATTATTATATCCTACTATTGCTCCAGTGTACCCTTCAAGGCCATCGATAAAGTTTAAAGGGCCAAATAACCTGAAATTCCAGTGTTTCCTGTCATCTAAATTAATCGTAGTTCTGTTAATTTCGGCGGTAGCATCATTTTGAGAAATGTATTTAAACATAGAGTTCTGGGTTTCACTATATCCAATAGTAAAAAAAGGTTGCTCATCAAAGGTTAGGTTGAATTGAAAATTGTCTGTAAAAGACGGCTTTAAATTTTCATTTCCTATTTCTGAAGAAAGTGGATCATAGTAGGTTACAAAAGAATTTAACGTATTGTAATTGGGTCTTCTGATTCGATAACTATATGATAGGGTTGCGCCTAATGATTTTGTTAGTTTTCTACTAAATGAAATACTTGGGAACAGTTTAGAAATTACGTTGCTTTTGGTTTCATTATCGTGAGTTGAAGTCCCTTTGGTGTCGCTTTTTTCGAAACGTAACCCACCAGAAAAAGACCATTTCCCTTTAGCGTAGTTTAGTTTAGTATAGAAGGCAATGATGTTTTCATCTACTAAAAAACGATTACTTTCAGTAGGCTGATAATCGAATGCCCCAGAGTTATTCTCAATAAATGATTCAAGGTCATTTTCGGTGTCGACCAAGGCAATCTTACTCCCGAAATGTAGTTTAATATCTTCGGAAAAAGTTCTGGTATAGTCAACTTTAAAGGCTTTTATCTGATATTTTCCATTTTGTAGATAGCGTCGGTTGGTGATATCTAGATTCCCACTAGTTTTGTATAGGTTGTTAACGTTGTCGTTACTGTAATCAACATAATTAAAATCAGCTACCAATTTGTGCTTGTCATTTAAGAATTGGTAAAAAGGATTAATATTGTATACAATCTGATCTCTGTCAAAATTATTTTCTGAACGTAGGGTGTTTAATAGTGTCGGTTTAGTGATATATGTCGTACTATTAGAAGTTCTGTCCGATTTGGTAGCATTGCGTTGTAGTCCGATTCCGATAGAATGATGATCATGAATATAATAATCGATGTTGGCTCCAACTCGGAACCTTTTCGGATTGTATGGCTCTTTTGTGGCTTGATCGTAAATGGTATCTTTTATAGTACGTTTTATAAAAAGATCTTCTCGCCAAGTAGGGCTTGAATGTCCTATACTTATTTGCCAGTTTAATTTGTTTTTATAACTTGAAATTGCTGCACTTGTGCCGTATTCAAGACCTTGATCTTCTCCAATCCAAGCGGAAATGTTTCCATGAGTTCCTAGTGTAATGTTTTTCTTTAAAATGATATTTATCAAAGGGCCAGAACCTTCTGCATCAAATTCAGATCCGGGTTGCTCTATTAATTCCACTCTTGCGATATTATCGGCAGGCATGTCTCTTAATAACGTGTCTATATCCATATAATCAGTGGTCTTACCATTAATTAGAATCCTGACATCACTTCTGCCAGCAAAATTGATTCCATTATTGGAAACGATAATTCCGGGAACTCGTTTCATAACATCTTGTAAGTTCGAGTTTTTCATTTCGGATTGTTCTAAGTCAACGATGAGTTTTTCAGCAGTTTGTTTTATTACTGGTCGTTTTGCTTTAATTTCAACTTCATTTAAGGTTTGATTTTTTTCTTTTAAAGTGAAATTTATAGTCTTATTTTTTGATAATTCAAATGCCTTGGTTTTTTCTATTTCAAATCCTAAAACGGAAACTTCAATATGGTAGAAAGCTTCATTTATCTTTGAAAATATAAATTCCCCTTCATTGTTGGTGATTTCACCAATAGGCGAACTGTTTGCTTTTGTTGAATGTAAAATTACATTGGCAAAAGGAATAGGTTGGCTGTTTTCGTCGATTATTTTGCCCGATACGGAATATTGAGCATAACATGCAAAAATGCCAAAGCACATGATGAATAGCGTATTTAGATATTTCATAGTTTTTTTTTGATGAACTGAGTACAAAAATGGATATAATGACCTTAGATTAAAATCAAATTCTGATGAGGTGGGGTAATTTTACGATAAAAACATTCTTTTTATTGTTATACCATTTATGGCTTGAAATCAGGGTAAAAGAAAATGACTATTTTTTTTCTTTTAAAAATTAAGTATAGCCGTAGCTTATGGTTTCTTTTCTATTGAATATTTCCAGTTTAATTCTTGAATGTTTTTAGGTGATTTAGGACGTGGGATAATCTCTCAAACACTAAAAAAGGCCTGTATGGAAAATACAGACCTTTTTCAGTGTGAATATTTGGTTATTAATCTCTACTAGCAGCCATTAAGCGAAATGCCCAGTAAAGTAGCATTGCTAATGATCCAAGAGCAGCTACCAGATAAGTTCTAGCCGCCCATTTCAAGGCGTCTTTTGAACCAGATAACTCTTCTCTTGTAACTATATGTTTGTTTTCTAACCAAGCTAGTGCTCTATTACTAGCATCATATTCAACAGGTAAGGTGATAAAGCTAAATAAAGTACCAAGGCCCATAAAAACAAGACCCGCATAACCAATAGCCATACCAATTTGCGGAGCACCAGAGCCTAAGGCAATCATTATACCCCCGATAATCATCCATTGTGAAAAACGTGAAGATATACTAACCACAGGCACCAATTTCGAACGCATTTCCAACCATTTATATGCTTTTGCATGTTGAACCGCGTGTCCTACCTCGTGAGCAGCAACTGCAGCCGCCGAAGCATTACGTTGGTTATAGACACTTTCGCTCAAATTAACAGTTTTGTTTCTAGGGTTATAGTGATCCGTTAACATCCCTGGAGTTGAAATGATTTTAACGTCGTAAATACCGTGATCGTGTAACATTTTTTCAGCGATTTCAGCACCACTCATCCCATTTCTAAGATGTATTTGAGAGTATTTTTTAAATTTTCTCTTTAAAGTATTGCTTACCATCCAACTGAAAAGAGAAATAATTCCCATTAATAAATAAAATCCTAACATATTCTCTAAAGTTTAAATTTTGTGTCGATTTTGTTTAATAAATTTACCGCATAAATTATTCCATAATATAACAACTAATAATTATATGTCAAAATGGCAATAAAACCAAAAATACTTATCGTATATACAGGAGGAACCATCGGAATGGTCAAAGATTATAAAACCAAGGCTTTGAAAGCATTTGATTTTAGTCAAATCTCAAATAAGATTCCTGAATTGCAACAGTTACATTGTGATATAGAAACTATTTCATTTAAGGAGCCGATAGATTCGTCAAATATGAATGTTGGCTATTATATTGAAATAGCCGAAATAATTGCTGATAATTACACCAAATTTGATGGCTTTGTTGTTTTGACCGGTTCTGATACTATGTCTTATGTGTCTTCGGCTATTAGTTTTATGTTTGAAAACCTACAAAAACCAGTAATTTTTACAGGATCTCAATTGCCAATTGGAGATTTGCGCACCGATGCAAAGGAAAACTTAATAACCTCTATTGAAATAGCGTCTACCTTAGAAAATAATGAGCCCGTAATTCAAGAGGTCGGATTGTATTTTGAATATAAGTTGTACAGAGCGAATAGAACCACAAAAATTAGCGCAGAACAATTTGAGGCTTTTTCGTCAATGAATTATCCGCCCTTAGTAGAGAGTGGTGTACACTTGAATTTTAACTATCCTATATTACTTAGAAAATATAATAAAGAAGAAAAGTTAATTTTTAGAAAAAAATTAGATAGTAATATTGTTATTTTGAAATTATTTCCTGGGATAACTGAAGTTGTAGTAAGGAGTTATTTGAAAATAGAAGGGTTAAGAGGAGTCATTTTAGAAACTTACGGAGCAGGAAACGCGCCAACAAAAGAATGGTTTGTAAACCTACTAGAAGATTTTATAAAACAGGGAGGTCACGTTGTAAATGTGACTCAATGTTCAGGAGGGAGTGTTATTTTAGGTCACTATGAAACTAGTACTAATTTGAAACGGATTGGTATTATTGATGGTAAAGATATAACCACCGAAACTGCGGTAGCAAAAATGATGTATTTGTTAGGTGAAAACTTGACAAAAGAACAATTTAAAGATTATTTCGAGATGTCTTTGAGAGGAGAGATTAGTGAATAACTTAAAAATGGGCTTATTTTAGGATGTATAAATGCCTGAAATTCTTGAAAAAAGGACGTTTTAGTAATGTTAATATATAAAATCGTTATTTTTTTTTTAAGAACCAACATTTTTTTGTTACTTGCCAGTCTGAAATATAAAAATGCAATAAGTGCACTCAAAACTATTACTTGTTAGCGTTTTTGTATTAAAATCATAGTAAAATTTGTATTTTTAACCCGTTAACTATTTAAAATTAATTATAACAAAATGAAAAAAGTAGTAAATATCCTAACTATAGCAGGATTTATGTTTTTAGGAGCTATTCAATCAACGTACGCTCAGGAAGCAGCAGCTGAAAAAAGTGAAACTTTTCATCAAATATTAAAAAGATATTTCATCGAAGGGGGTCCAGGCTTTATGGGAATCGTATTGGTAGCTTTAATTTTAGGTTTAGCTATTGCAATTGAAAGAATTATATATTTAAACATGGCTACAACAAATACTAAGAAGTTAGTAGCGAAAGTAGATGAAGCATTGAGTTCTGGTGGAGTTGAAGCTGCTAAGGAAGTTTGTAGAAATACAAAAGGGCCAGTTGCTTCAATATTTTATCAAGGTTTAGAAAGAACTGATGAAGGGTTAGATGCTGCTGAAAAAGCTGTAGTTGGATACGGTGGAGTACAAATGGGCTTATTAGAAAAGAATATTTCTTGGATTTCTTTGTTTATCGCATTAGCACCGATGTTAGGTTTCATGGGAACTGTAATTGGTATGATTGGAGCGTTTGATGCAATTGCTGTTGCAAACGATATTTCTCCAGCGGTAGTAGCAGGAGGTATTAAAGTAGCACTTTTAACAACAGTATTCGGTTTAGTAGTAGCTATTATATTACAAATTTTTTATAACTATATCATTTCTAAAGTTGATAGTATCGTAAACAATATGGAAGATGCTTCAATTTCTTTAATTGATTTGTTAGCTAAATATAAAAAATAGGAGCTCATTATGAATAATAAATTAATAACAATAATTGTAGCATTACTTTCACTTGTCGGCATAATCTTTTTCGCTAGAGTTATGGGAGTTGATGAAGGAAATTCTCAAGAAATGTCAGGAGCGGTTTCGCCTTTGGTTACTTTTTCGTTAGTGCTTTTGGGCCTAACGGTTGCAGTAACAGTATTGGCATCACTGTGGAGTTTGTTTAAAAATTCTAGTGCGCTAAAAAAATCATTATTAGGTCTAGTAGTATTGGCTGTTTTATTTGTAGTGTCTTATATTTTCTCTAGTGGATCTGAGGTGATAGATGCTAATGAAAGAGTTATTGCAGTTGCTGATAGTAATGTTTCTAAATTTTCAAGTACTGGTATTTGGTATAGCATCATTTTAGTAGTGATAGCAGGATCATTTTTTGTATATGACCTCCTGAAGGGTTTAATTAAATCATAGTATAGTATGGCAAGAAGAGAAAACCCAGAAATTAATGCAGGCTCAATGGCAGATATTGCCTTCTTGCTACTTATCTTTTTCCTTGTAACAACTACGATGGATGTCGATTCAGGTATTCCTAAAAAGTTGGCTGAAAAAACGGATGTTAAACCACCGATTGTAAAAGAGAAAAACATCTTTCAAGTTAGTATTAACCGAAATAATCAACTTTTTGTAGAAGGCGATATTTTAGAATTAAAAGACTTAAAAGATGCTGCAGTTAAGTTCATAGACAATGGCGGTGGCAAAGGAAACCCGATCGGAGGTGAAGGTGATCCACAAGCATGTGACTATTGTAAAGGTAGTAGAGATCCTGAGTCTTCAGACCACCCTAATAAAGCTATTATTGCTGTAGAGAGTGATAGAGGTACTGAATATGGAACTTATGTAACCGTGCAGAATGAGTTGTTAAGAGCTTATACAGAGTTACGTAACAAATTGTCTCAAGAGAAGTACGGAATTAGTTTTACAGAGCTTGAACAAGCCTTTAAGGATAGTGCTAGAAAGGACTTAGATTTGAAGGAAAAGGTAAAGTATATAAAAGATAGGTATCCTCAAGTAATTACTGATACCGAGCCAACTAATGTTCAATAATAATTAAAAGCAAGAATTATGTCTAAATTTAGAAAGAAGAAAAAAGGTTTGCCTGCGGTATCAACGGCGTCTTTACCAGATATTGTTTTTATGTTATTATTCTTTTTCATGGTAACAACTACGATGAGAGAAACGGACTTACTAATTGATGCACCTAGTTTACCTAGTTCTACTGAGGTGAAAAAGTTGGAGCGTAAAAGCTTAGTAAGTACAATTTACGTTGGTAAAGCGAAAGATGTGAAATATGGTACAGGTTATAACAGAATTCAGTTAAATGATAAGATAGCTACACCTGAAGATGTACCTTCTTTTATTTTTTTAGAAAGAAGTAATATTTCTGAAGCTGAAATTCCATTTATGACTACTTCTATTAAAGCAGATAAACAATCGAGTGTAGGTACATTAGCCGATATTCGTGAAAAATTAAGAGATGTAAATGCCCTTAAATTAAGTTTGTCAACCCATAAAGGGAGCGCAATAAAAAAGTAAGTACACGTATTTAATGATATAAAAAAGAGTGCAGTCGTCAAGATTGCACTCTTTTTATATAATAGAATTTATTTTATCCTTTTTTATTATTACATTAATTGGCGAATAGATACTTGATGGTAATCGAAACAAACAAGAAATCAATACAAATTTCATGTATAACTATTTAAAAAATATATTCTTACTGATTTTAATAACTTGCACTACCTGTCTTTTTGGTCAAAAAGATTCATTGCAAATTGGAGATACCTATTTTGAAGATCAGTTATATTTAGAAGTAACTTATAATGTATTATTCCATCAACCAGACGAGGCCAATGCTAGTGGTTTTTCTTATGGTGTCTCTGCAGGTTATATGAGAGATATACCCTTAGCTGATAGCGGAAGGTTTGCGTTAGCAGTTGGACTAGGGTATGGGTATGATGCGTTTAGTCATGGTTTAAAAATAACGGATACAGATGGCGATCTCATGTTCGAAACAGCAATTGATAATATAATAGACAACGCATTTATAGCGCATAATCTTGAAATACCTTTACAAATTAGGGTAAGAGATTCAGAAGTCAATAAATATTCGTTTTGGAGGCTCTATATAGGCTGTAAGCTTACGTATAACTTTAGTAATGAATTTAGCTATACAGAAGATGAAAATATGGTGAATTTTAAAAATATTCATGTTTTCAATAAATGGCAAACGGGACTTACTATTTCTGCAGGGTATGGAGCATTTAATTTTCATCTTTATTATGGACTGTCACCTATATTCAAAAATGCCTTGATAAATACTACAAACCCAATAAATACGAAAATCTATAAACTCGGGTTAAGTTTCTATCTCTTATAAGAAATAAAAATAGACAATAAATTGAGAGATGAAACCCAGAAAAAAGCCGGAATATACTTCTGTAGGAGTGTGAGCTTTTAGATGTAATCGTGAAGAGGCTAAAAGACCAGAAAGCACAATAAGAGCCATTATAATTGGTAATATGCGTACATTATGAATCTGTTGAAAAATAAGAAAATATCCTATTGCTCCCCCCATAGATAGCAGGTGTAAGCTTGACTTTAGTTTGGTGAAAAATAAAATATACGTAATAATCAAAGCCAATACGATACCGTAAAAGAGAAAGCTTAAATCTCTTACCATACTTAATTTTTGAAATAATTGGGCTAAGAAGTAAAGAAGGGTGATCATTAAAAATAAAGGGAGTTTTCTTTCTTTAATACTAAAAACACTATATGAATTTATGTAACCAGTGGCTTTAAGCACCACTAAAAGTAACAAAGGTATAACATAAGTAGAAATAAAAACAATGCCTAGAACTGTTAACTGTTGTTGTTGATTAAGCGTAATTGGAGAAAAAATTAGATACAAAAAAATGCCAATAGTAGGAATTACAATTGGATGTAAAATCGCGGATATAAATTTTTGCCAACGCATTAAATTTCTTTTCTTAGACGAGCAACAGGAATATCCAATTGTTCTCTATATTTTGCTACCGTTCGTCTTGCAATAGGGTAGCCTTTCTCTTTAAGAAGCTTAGAAAGTTTTTCATCAGTAAGAGGCTTGCGCTTGTCTTCGTCAGTAATGACAGTTTCTAAAATTTTTTTTATTTCTCGTGTTGAAACGTCTTCTCCTTGATCGTTTTTCATTGATTCTGAGAAGAATTCTTTAATCAATTTTGTTCCATACGGTGTAGAAACATATTTACTATTAGCAACTCTTGAGACTGTGGATACATCCATGTTTATTTCATCTGCAATATCTTTTAAAATCATTGGTTTTAATTTACGCTCATCACCTGTTAAAAAATATTCTTTTTGGTAGTGCATAATTGAACTCATAGTTACCAATAAAGTTTGTTGGCGTTGCTTTATAGCGTCAATAAACCATTTAGCGGCATCTAGCTTCTGTTTTATAAATAATACGGCGTCTTTTTGTGATTTACTTTTATCTTTAGAATCTTGATAGCCTCTTAACATATTATTATACTCCCTGGAAACATGAAGTTCAGGTGCATTACGTGAGTTTAAAACAAGTTCTAATTCCCCCTCAATAATTCTAATGGTAAAGTCAGGAACTATTTGTTCTGCAATTTTATTATTACCAGCATATGAACTACCTGGTTTTGGGTTGAGCTTTCCGATCTCATTGATGACTTCTTTTAGCTGTTCTTCAGAAATATTAAATTTTTCCAAAAGCTTTTGAAAGTGCTTTTTTACGAAATGGTCAAAAGCTTCTTCTAGTATTCTTATTGCTAAAGCGGTATTTTCTTTTTCCGATTTAGCTTTTAATTGGATGATTAGACAGTCTTTTAAATTTAAAGCACCAACACCTATTGGGTCAAGATTCTGTACTACTTTAGTGAGCACAGTTCTTACTTTGTCTTCAGTTGTGAAAACATTTTGAGTGAACGCTAAATCATCCACTAGATCTATAATTTCTCTTCGTATATAGCCACTATCATCTATACTTCCAACTAAAAATTCAGCAATAGCTTTCTCTTCATCATTAATTCTGAAAGTACTTAATTGGTTTTTTAATGATTGATGAAAAGAGGTTCCTGCTGCGTAAGGTATTTGTTTTTCTTCATCATCCGCTGAATAATTATTTGCATGGGTTTTGTAACTAGGGTATTCATCATCACTTAAATACTCATCAATATTAATGTCGTCAGTATCTATCTTTTCATTACCAGTATCATCATATTCAAGATCATTGGTAAGCGTCTCATCAATATTTGTATCTTCTTCTTCTTTACCTGTATCCAATGCTGGGTTTTCTTCAATTTCCTGCTTTAATCGCTCTTCAAAAGCTTGTGTAGGCAACTGAATTAGTTTCATCAACTGTATTTGCTGAGGAGATAATTTTTGAAGTAATTTTTGATGTAAACTTTGTTTTAACATATTTACAAAGATATGAATTTGAGTAAAACAAAATCGCCATTCTTTAAGGAATGACGACTGTATATTTACGATGCTGTGTTTTTTTTAAAACTCCGCGTTTTGAGGTGTTCTAGGGAAGGGTATTACGTCTCTAATATTACTCATCCCTGTGGTGAATAATACCAAACGCTCAAAACCTAAACCAAATCCAGAATGCACTGCCGTACCGAATTTACGTGTGTCTAAATACCACCATAATTCTTCTTCTTCAATACCTAAAGCAGCCATTTTTTCTTTTAAAACATCTAAGCGCTCTTCTCTCTGTGATCCTCCAACCATTTCACCAATTCCAGGAAATAAAACGTCCATAGCTCTTACCGTTTTACCATCTTCATTTAAACGCATATAAAATGCTTTAATATTGGCTGGATAATCAAATAATATTACTGGACATTTAAAGTGCTTTTCTACCAAATAGCGTTCGTGTTCCGATTGTAAGTCAACACCCCATTCATTAATAGGGAATTGGAATTTCTTCTTTTTATTAGGTTTTGAATTACGTAAAATGTCAATTGCTTCAGTATAGGAAACTCTTTTGAAGTTATTGTCAGCTACAAAGTGTAGTTTTTCTATTAACGACATGTCACTCCTTTCTGCTTGAGGTTTCGTTTTGTCTTCTTGTGTTAATCTGTTATCTAAGAATTTTAAATCATCTTCACAATTATCTAGGACATATTGTAGTACATATTTTATAAAATCTTCAGATAAATCCATATTGGCATCTAAATCATTAAAAGCAACCTCTGGTTCAATCATCCAGAATTCTGCTAAATGGCGTGTAGTGTTTGAGTTTTCAGCTCTAAACGTTGGTCCAAAAGTATATACTTTTCCTAAAGCCATTGCATAGGTTTCAGCTTCTAACTGACCAGACACTGTTAGATTGGTTTCTTTTCCAAAAAAATCTTGACTATAATCAATATCGCCTTCTTCAGTTAGAGGAGCTTTATTAGCTTCAAAATTGGTTACTTTAAATATTTCACCTGCACCCTCTGCATCAGAACCCGTAATTATCGGTGTATTTACATAGTAAAAGCCATTTTGTTGAAAATATTGATGTACGGCAAAAGATAAAGCCGAACGAACACGCATTACGGCACTAAATGTATTGGTACGAATACGTAAATGTGCTTGTTCTCTTAGTTTTTCTAAAGAATGCCTTTTTGGTTGCAATATGGTTTTAGAAACTTCATCAGGATCTGCATCACCCAATATTTCTATGTTCGTAACTTGAACTTCTACGGTTTGACCTTTTCCTTGACTTTCAACCAAACAACCTGTTATGCTAACGGCAGCACCTGTGGTAATTCTTTTCAATAAAGCCTCGTCAGTATTTTCAAAATTTACTACACATTGAATGTTGTTAATGGTAGAACCATCATTTAAGGCAATAAAACGATTGCTTCTAAAGGTTCTAACCCATCCCTTTACATGTACTTCTTGTAAAAACTTATCTGACTGTAATAGTTCTTTTACGCTACTTCTATTCATTATTTCTCAAATTCTTGTATAAAAACAAGCAAAGATACTTTTTTGAGACTAATTGAGCAATTAGGAATTATATTATAAATTTGTTAGTCAATAATCTATAGGTTTATTTTAATGCGAATTAGTGAACAGCGAATTTTAGATCAAGTGAAATTGGATTTAATAGGTAAGGATTCCTATAGAGGAATAACGCTTAGCTATGCTTGGTTAGCCAATCAATTTGGGCATTTTTCTTTAGGTTTTATCCCGACATTTTTTGTGTTTGATAATTTGAAGAAAAATGTGGGCTATGAAAATCCGATAATCTCGAGCTTTATGGTATTCTCTTTTTGGTTTGTGTTTGAATTATATAATTTTTTAGGGCCATTACTAACCTGTAAAATGTCGTTAAGCAGCATTATTTTTATGCCAAAAAAGATAAATATACGTTTCAGCCTAGATGGAGTAATATTGCTTATGATACCGTAACAGACATACTATTTTTCGGACTTGGAGCGTTTAGCTTTTCTCTGTATACTAATGGGGCCAACGATCTTTATTGCTTAATTATTATTCTTGCGTTTAGTTTGTTTTTATTTATCGCTTCAAAGCATTGGTTCTTGACAAAAATGTATCAACATCACGCTAATTATCCATTTCAGTTTAGATTAAGTCAATGGAATTATCCAATAAATGAAAGTGATAAATTAAAAGTATATCACTTTATCAAATCAAAATATAATGGGAATCATCTTTTATTATATGGATCTCAATATTCTGGAAAGACAAGCCTTGGGGTTGGAATATTGAATGAACTTTCTATAAAGCATAAATTGTGTTTGTATGTCAGTGCAATGAAGTTATACCCTTTGTTTTTTATTGAAGACAGAATCTTATTTAAAGCTCCTAAAATTTGGACATGGAAAGATGTAAACTATATGGTTATTGATGATATTAATCCGGGGAGTCCGTTGAAAAATGATTTCGTAGACGCTACACAATTTTTACGATTTTTAGACCCTACAAATACAGGAAAGGCTAATGAAGATGTTTGCGATAAATTGGTGAATAAGAATATAGTTTGGATACTGGGGGAATATGATAAAGAGAAATCCAGTTGGAGAAAGATGCTAATTGAAATAGGGGTGGATCCACGTAAAATAGCCCTACTTAATTTAGATGATTACTTATAAAATATGATTATCGTATGCAAAACTTATTAAATGCGGTAAACTTTTGACATTAAATCTTTTATATAAGGGAATGATTCTTTTTTCGATCGCAGATTGACTCACAGCTAATTGATCGGCGATTTCTTTAAAAGTAAAACCCTTAGAGGCTAAAGTTAATGCTTCCTTTTCTTTTGTGGAAATGCCCAAATGATTAAATAATATTTTACTTAAAGTTTCTTCAAAGTCAGATTTATCTGGACCATAAACTCCGTATTGAACTATATCACCATATTTAATTGATTTGATCGTTTGAGAGGTTCCAATAATTTCTTCAATTTCTCCATTAGCTGCTTTTAAAACACCAACTCTGGAAAATAAGGGGACTATACTGCCGTTTTTGTGAATTTTTTCTACTTCTAGCGTGAAACTATATTTTTCTAAATTTTCGGTCTTAGTATTGATGAAGAGAAGAGCTTTATCATTGAATTCGTTTGAAAAATTGAAATGTCTCGGAGAAGTTATACTAACAATAGTTAACATAGTGATTTCATCATCTGGATAGCCCAATAAACTCTCCCAACCATGAGCATAGATCATTCTATTTTCTTTAAACGAGTATATATATACTGCTTCTCCTGTAAAATTTGGGAGTGTTTTTTTGTAATATTTATAAGATTCACTTTCTTTATTTATTGGAATGTCTGATACTTTTTGGCGAGTATACTCCCCGTACTTATTATTTTTCATATAGCAATTTCTTTTAAATAGTAAACCTGCGAAAAAACACAGTTGAAAATATAATAACTTACCGTTATCTTTACCTAAAATTTTTTATGACAAAGTAGAAAAAAAATATAAAAATGTCAAATTAAATTTCCTAAATTATATTTGACAAGCTAAATTTTTATATTAGCAGGGAAAGAGAAAGAATTACGAACCGGGGGGGAGAATTCGAAAAAGAGCACAATAAAAATCGACGTAAAGTCGATTTTTATTTGTCTTCATCTTTCGGAGGTAATATTTTAAAGTTAGTTTCTTTAAGTACTTTTTTATTAGCGATCTTTTTTTCAAAAGACAGTAATAAAGATGGAAGTAATAATAAATTGGAAACCATAGCTAAAAGTAGCGTCACTGAAACTAAACCTCCTAAGGCTATTGTACCACCAAAACTAGAGATGGTAAAGACTAAAAAGCCGAAGAACAGTACTATTGAAGTATAAAACATACTTACTCCTGTTTCTCTTAGAGCGGCATATACAGCAGGTTTTATTTTCCATTTGTTCGCCAGAAGCTCTTGTCGATATTTCGCCAAAAAATGAATGGTGTCATCTACAGAAATACCGAAAGCAATACTAAAAACAAGAATAGTGGAAGGCTTTATAGCAATGCCAAAATACCCCATTAAACCAGCTGTTATCAGTAGTGGAAGCATATTAGGAATCAAAGAAATCAAGATCATTTGTGGCGATCTGAACATCCAAGCCATAAAAATTGAAATTAGCAATATGGCTAGTGATAAGGAAATAACAAGGTTTCTAATAAGATAGTTGGTGCCTTTCAAGAAAACCAAGGCTTTTCCCGTCATTGATACCTTAAATTTTTCCTCTGGAAATTCTTTTTTAATCACAGCCTGAAGACGTTCCTGAATAATATCCATTTTATCCGTACCAATATCTTTCATAAAAGTGGTAATTCTAGCATATCTACCAGTTGAATCAACAAAGTTTTTTAACATGCCAGCATTGGTACCCGAGTTTTTTGTGTATGAAAATATATAACTCTTCTCTTGGCTGGTGGGTAATTGATAGTATTTAGGGTTTCCGTTGTAATAAGCTTGTTTAGAGTATTTAACTAAATTTGTGATAGAGATAGGTTTAGATAACTCCGGAAAGGTTTCAATTGTTTCGTTGAGTTTTTCAATTTTTTTAAGGGTAGATAGTTTCATGACCCCTTTTTCTTTTTTAGTGTCAACTAAAATTTCCAAAGGCATGATGCCTCCAAACTCTCTTTCAAAGAATTTGATGTCTTTATAAAACTGCTTACCTTTAGGCATATCTTCAATTAGGCTACCTGAAACTCTTATTTGATATACCCCAATTATACCAAGAATAATGACTACAACAGTGGTGATGTAGATAGCGATTCTTTGTGTTTTAACCGTATGCTCCATCCAGTTTACAACGTCTTCAATCCATCTTTTTTCTAGGTGCCCTAGGTGTTTTTTTTCTGGAAGAGGCATAAAACTGTAAATAATCGGAATAATTAAAAGAGCGAGGATAAAAATACTTATGATATTTACCGATGCAAGAATTCCGAATTCGCGTAAAAGTTGACTTTTTACAAAAACAAAAGTTGCGAAACCGGAAGCGGTGGTAATATTGGTCATTAAGGTAGCATTACCAATCTTTGAAATTACACGTTGTAATGATTTTGCCTGATTACCATGTTTTTTGACTTCCTGTTGGTATTTGTTGATAAGGAAAACGGCGTTTGGCACCCCGATAACAATAATCAAAGGTGGAATTAAAGCAGAAAGAATAGTGATTTCGTAACGAAACCATCCAATAAAGCCAAATGCCCAAACTACGCCTATACCTACTACAAGGAGTGTAATAAATGTAGCTCTAAATGAACGGAAAAAGAAAAAGAAAATTAAGGCTGTAATGAGTAACGCTCCTAGCACAAAGATTCCCATTTCTCTCGTAATGTTTAATGAATTAAGGGTGCGTATATATGGCATTCCTGAAACACGAACGTTAATACCCTGTTGCTTTTTAAAGGCATCTATTTTTGGAATTAAAATTTCCGTAATAAAATCAGCTCTCGCTGGTGAGTTTATAATATCTTTATTTAAATAAATAGCTGTTTGTAATACCCCTTTTTCATTGTAAAGAAGATTTTCGTAGAAAGGTAGTTTTTCGAAAAGTTGTTCTTTTATTTTATCCACTTCCTCTTTTGTTTTAGGAGGGACATTGAAAAGAGGTTCAATGATAAATTTTCTTTTTTTTCTGTCAGCTTTTAATTGCTGAACATCAGATATAGAAACAGTAAAATCAACTTGAGAAATACTATCAAATGACTTTGTTAATTGGTTCCAAGCATTGAATTTTTTTGGAGAAAAAATAGTGCTGTCTTTAACCCCAAGAATGATAAGGTTCCCTTCTTCCCCAAAAATCTTTAAAAACTGATTGTATTCTAGGTTAGCCTCATGGTCAGAAGGTAGAAGATTTGCTTCAGTATAAGAGAAGCGCATATGTTTCATTTGAGTGACTAAAAGCCCAGTAATAACAGCGATAAAAACTAAAACTAAGTAACGGTTACGCAATATAAAGCCTGCGATTTTTGTCCAGAAAGTCATCCAAAAAAAATTTTAACAAAGGTAGTTAAATGAGTGTAATAAATATAAAAAAAAGAGTGTATTAAACACTCTTTAAAATTTTTAAGCTAGGAGCCAATTATACCGTCATAATTTCTTTCTCTTTGACTGCTAGTTTATCATCAATTTCTTTTACAAATTGGTCAGTCAAATTTTGAATATTATCCTCAGCGATTTTTTTCATATCATCTGAAATTTCAGTTTTCTTAATCTCGTTATTAGCTTCTTTACGAGCATTACGAATACCTACTTTTGCATGTTCTGCTTCAGCCTTAGCCTGTTTTACTAAGTCTTTACGGCGCTCTTCAGTTAAAGGTGGTACACTTATAATGATATTTTCCCCATTATTCATTGGGTTGAAACCAAGGTTCGCGATCATTATTGCCTTTTCAATTTCTTGTAACATGTTCTTTTCCCATGGTTGAATGGAAATTGTACGTGCATCAGGAGTATTGACATTCGCTACTTGACTTAATGGGGTAGCTGCCCCATAATAGTCAACCTGAACATTGGCTAACATGGCGGGAGATGCTTTACCTGCTCTAATGCTTCTTAGTTCCTGTACTAAATGATCTATTGCCTTGTTCATAGCCTCTTTGGCTGAATCTAAAATAAAATCAATCTCTTCATTCATTTTGTTACTATTTAGAAACCTCTTATTCTATTATGAGGTGATTATTTTTTATTGGTTATCAACTACTGTACCGATTTGCTCACCAGAGATAAGCTTCAATAAATTTCCGGTTTTATTCATGTCAAAAACAATGATAGGTAACTTGTTTTCTTCACTTAATGTAAAGGCTGTCATATCCATAACTTTTAAACCTTTTTCAATGACGTCTTTAAAGGTAATAGTATTAAATTTAATGGCGTCTTTGTGTTTTTCAGGATCGGCTGTGTAAATTCCATCCACGCGTGTTCCTTTTAAAATGGCATCAGCATTAATTTCAATGGCCCTTAAAACAGCTGCCGTGTCCGTTGTAAAATAAGGATTACCAGTACCAGCTCCAAAAATAACAACACGTCCCTTTTCTAAATGGCGATTAGCTCTTCGTTTAATATAAGGTTCGGCAATTTCTTTTATTTCGATAGCTGTTTGTAACCTGGTTTGAACGCCTTCGTCTTCAAGAGCGCTTTGTAAGGCTAATCCATTTATACATGTGGCTAGCATTCCCATATGATCTCCTTGAACTCTATCCATTCCATTTAATTCTCCTGCAACGCCTCTAAAAATATTTCCACCGCCAATAACAATGGCTATTTCGATACCTTTTTCAACTACCTGTTTTATTTCTTGTGCGTATTCCTTAAGCCTTTTCGGATCAATACCATATTGACGTTCACCCATTAAAGCTTCACCGCTTAATTTTAAAAGAATTCTTTTGTATTGCATAATTTTATTGAAAGTTGGGCAAAATTAAGGATTTTTTTTGACTATACTTTTATGTATAACAAAAACCATCCTGATCAGGATGGTTTTGATATTGTGTTTAGATAGAACAAACATGATTAAATTATGACTATCTTTTCTTTTTCAATCGTTTTCATTATTCTTTTATGACCTTTTCTGAATACACTTTTTCATTTATATAAACTTTTACAACGTAGACCCCAGGTTTTACTCTAGAAATATTTATTTTAGTTGGTATTTCACCTACTATGCTTCTTTTCTGGATTACATTTCCTCCTATATCTAAAACTTCTAAGATTCCTTTTTCTTTATTATTAGTCATTGAAACTTTAAATTCACCTTGGGTTGGGTTGGGTGCAATGATCATTTCTTTTTTTACATCGCAATTGTAATAGAACAAAATATATTCGGCATCCCAATTTGGTCCTACAGCAAATTGTATTATATAAAATGTTTGATTATCAAATGTTAAATTAAAAGGAGACTGCGTTAAATCTATATTATTAGGTGCCTGTCCTAATGTCCAGCCTTCATAAATAGGAATATCTGTATTACTCCATGAATATGGGTTAAACGGAGTTACAGAGATAAAATAGCCTTCCTCACATATGCTTAATGATCCATCGAGAGCTACTCTTTCACACATTACCGGTATATTCATAGAGCCATATGGCGTATTTGGCACATTGTAATAAATATTTACATTTAACATACTTACTGCGGCTTGGGAACCGGTAATATCGCAGCAATAATCTTCTCTGTATTCAAAATGAATATAATGATGGCATTCTGTTCCATCAGGAAAGGTAAAGATAATACCGAAAGAGTATGTGCCCTCTTCGGTTACTTGGAGTGTTGTGCTATTGGCATTTGGTATTGTCTGATTATTTAAATCCCAGAAAATAGTGTCGATTGTTATATCATTTGGAAGGTTTTCTATCCGCAGTTCTTTTGTTTCGCAGTCCATTACCAATTTTAAATCCTCTGGACAGCAATACTTTTTGGTAATCATTATAGTATCTGATACAGACTCGCATCCTTCTACAGAAATAACGACAGTAACTTCACCTTCAGCAATTGAGGTCATCAATGTTTCTCCGCCTTGTTGTATGATTTGACTATTATGATACCAGGTAATTGTATAATTTGAATTATCAAAACCTTGGTTTAATATGTTAATATTTCCAACGGGGTTTTGTTCGCATTCTATATAAATATCATTGCCTAAATTTGGTTGAGGAATTTCATCTAATATTGTATAGATCTGATTAGCTGTGCACCCATTTTCATCTGTAATGATTAAAGTATAGTTTCCTGTTTGTGATGGGGTAAAACAAATGTCTTCTCCTAAAAGAATAATCGAAGTTGGATCATGATCTGGACCGTACCATTGGTAGTTGTACGTGGAGTCAATGGGAGCCATTGGGCCGCAAATTGCCTCAAATCCACTACACATTAGTATTTCATAATCAGTGATTGTGGTTGTTTTCTCATAAAGGCAAAAATTATCAAAAGCAACATAGCGACTACCATGTAAAACTGTGCTGCTCCTGGTTATGAAAATATGATCTATTCCATTAGCGGGAAAATCAGGGGAACTAGATGAAAATGTTATAATTTCTTGTTGTTTAGTTCCATTTGTAGTATTCGGAACTGAAATAGTACCTAGTAATACAGTGTTATTTATTCCATATAATTCTAAATTGGTTGGATTATGAGAGGACATAGGGTGGTAGGGTGTTGGGTTTGTAGAATTGTACAACCCGTAAATACCTATTTCTGATGCTCCCCAACCTCCTAAACAAGCAATTTCAAATGACAAATTATAATTTCCTGAATTAGGAGAAATTGTAATTGGCGTATTTGAATCACCTAGCTTTACTTTCATACCTTCTCTCATAGATGGATTCTCAACTAATCTATTATCAATCCAGCAAGACCCATAATTTCCATCTGTAGGGTTTGGCAAAGAAATAAAAGGAGAATGATTTTGATCGTATAAATCTGCTTGACTTCCAGTACCCAGGTTACCCCATATAGGATTCCAAAATAACGCTAATTGAATGGTGTTGTTTATGTTAGTTGGGGGAGTTGCCGTTAATTCGAATTGACCATTTTTAATTAAATTACCATTCTCACAACAATTGAGTTGACTATATGAATGAGTCCAAGTTGTAATGAGAATAATCGTTAAAAGTATTTTTTTCATAATTAGATTTTTGTATAATTAGTACTTCAAATCTATTCTAATTATAAAAATTGAGCACAAGCTTTACTTGCCTTTGTTACCGATATATGTGAAATAGTTATCGTTTAAAACGGGGGTGTTACGGATACTATGGTTTTAGGGGTGAATTATATGGGTTTAGAAATGAATGTTTTGTAAGTTTTTAAGATAACTCTGACTTACAGGAAGTTTTATATCATTAACTTTTAGTTGCTCTTTAGATTTGGCGGTTATTTTATCTATTCTAACTACATAGGAACGATGAATTCTTACATATTCAAGTTTATCGGGAAGGCTATCTAAGATTTTTCCGATATTCATTCTGATAGTATGTTTTTTTCTTTCGGTATGAATTTCGATGTAGTTTCCTGCTGATTTAATATATAAAATGTCTTTCGATTTAACTCTTACCAAATTTCCGTTTTCTTTAAAACAAAAAGAAACTTCTTCTTTTCTTTTCATATATTTTATCAATAATCGTAACAATTCCCTAACAATGTCTTTATTGTATGACAGTACTCGTGTTTTAAAGAAAATATAAATTAAAAAACAGATAGTCAAAAGACAAATGCTTGTAAACCAGTTTGTTTTCCAAAATGGAGGAAGAATACGAAATGAGTAGGATATTATTTTCTCAGAACACTTCTCATTATCCATACACATTTTGACTTCAAGAGTATAATTATTAGGAGCTAGGGAGGTAAAGTGAATTTTCCTTTCCTTGGTAGAAGTCCAAAGTCTAGTATTATTTAATCTATATTGATAATAGAGGTTGTTTTTATTGGCAAATGATATCCCCTCCACAATAAAATCAATTTTATTTTCTTTGTAAGATAATTTGGCATTGTTCTCAATGCTTTGTTTTGGGTTATTATTTATATATGCTTTCTTTAGCTTAAAGTAATGGTTGTTGGTTTTTTTTAGATTAAGTTGATTTTTTGGAAAGAAACATAATCCCTGTTTAGTTGCTGCCCATACCGTATCACTTATAATTTCAAGATCTTCAATTTCATTACTTAATAAACCGTTTTCTTTATTAATACCTGTGATTTGGTAATCAGTTTTGCTAAAAACTACTCTGTTTATACCTTTATTGGTGCATAGCCAAATAGTAGTGTCATTTTCTATAGAGATTTCATTTATAATATCACTGAATAATCCGTCTTTTTTAGTGATGTTGTATATATGTTGACCATCATTAATAACTAAACCTGCATTTTGAGTTGCAACATATAGTATATTTTTGTTTTTGCTGATATCGATATCATCACTCCTGAAATTAAAAAATATCGATTGTTTCGATAGCGGAGTAATATCGTTATTGTTAAATTTGAAAACACCTAAAGGAGTGGCTAAAATGGTGTCGTTCTTCCATACGGTTACATCATGCACTCTAAAGGGTAATTTGTCGTGTGTTGTGATGAGTTTGTTGTTCTTAATCACATTAAATCGTCTTAAGCTAGAAACAAAAATTGTACTGTCGATGGGCTCTGATATTTTTAATATATAGTGCTCCAGTAATGTCTCTTTTGTTTGATAGTTTATTAAAGCTTCATTGTTGTACAAATATGTGTGATTAGATATAGAATCATTTTCAACAAATGCGCGGATATTATTTTTTGGCTGATCAATTACAGTGAATGTTCTGTTTTTTAAAATTTTTATTATGTTTCCGTTGTTACAAC
Source organism: Tenacibaculum profundicola (assembly GCF_057220795.1). NCBI lineage: Bacteria > Pseudomonadati > Bacteroidota > Flavobacteriia > Flavobacteriales > Flavobacteriaceae > Tenacibaculum > Tenacibaculum profundicola. Next base: position 3,429,813 of record NZ_CM170137.1, read on the forward strand.
CTACTAAAAGCTCTCCGTTTTTTGTTTTCGTTAGGTTGTTAACGTGGTTGTTAGTCTGATTGTTGAGTTTGTGAATGGTTATTAGAGGGGTTTTAGTATAATATATCCCAGAGTTTAGGGTTGTAAACCAATAGCCTCCCTCATGATCAATTAACAAGTCAGTTATAGATTTACCGTATAAAAACGACTTTAAAATAGATCCTTTTTTGTTTACGAATTTTCCTCCTCCAAACTCATACCCAATAAAAAAATGTTCCTTGTCAATAATTTTGATTCCTAGAGGCGAGTGTTTGTTCGGTATGGTGATAGTACGCTGATTGTTGTTTACTATTTTCACCATACTATCATTCATAAATACAGCTGTTTCTTCTGGCTCTAACCAATCCGCCATAATGCGGGTAGTCTTGTGAATGGAAGAAGACATAGATGAATTGATTTTTGTAGCATCTATCGTGGTGAAAAAATATGGAACGTGGCTATGGTTATTATCTTTTTGTAAAACAATGGATTTTTCAAATTTTGTAACTGAAAGAAAGTAATCATTATGGTTATAGTTGGTTTTTACGTTCCCTTTTTTATCAATAATTAATTGTCCATTGATATAATATCCGCCAATATGTAAGTTGTCATCTGAGTCTAGATAAACACTTTTCACAATGCTCTCAGTTTTTAGATTTTCATGAAGAATCTTATTGTGTTCATAAGGTTTAAAACCGTTAAAAATTTCATCAAAATAGAAAAGTGATTTATTATGGAAAGAATAACACCATATTTGTCCATTTTTTTGAGGATAAAAACGAAGCACCACATTACCTGTTAAGCCATCATTAGTATCGAAATTCTCGAACTCATATCCGTTATACCTAGATATACCCTTATCTGTGGCAAACCATATGTATCCATCTTTAGTTTGATAGGCATTATAGATCTGTGAACTTGGTAATCCCTCATCTACTCCTAATTGTTCATAAATGAACTCTTGTGCAATACAAAGGGTGTGGATGAATGTAGCTAAAAGAAAGAGAAAAGTTTTTTTATTGGAAAGTAGGTTAAAATACATTTTGTAACTATTTAGGGTTTCGGATTGTTTACCTAAGGGGTATTTATGATTTGATACCGTTTATTTAATTTAGGATCCATTTGCACCGAAGGTTGAAGATAAATGTTTTTTCTCCATTTTTCTATTTTTAAAGATATAGCGATTTTATAGAGGGTAAAGTTAAAAATTATTTGATGTGAAAAAATGACTGATTAGTAGTAATATAGGTAAAGCCTAGGATAGTAATATTTGATGTATAGCATTAAACAATTTGTTTTTTTTCCATATAATTGAAACCAATAAATTAAATAGGAATTAAGTATTATTTATTGTCACAAAAAAAACCATCCAGATCTGGATGGTTTTTATTTATATGGATTTTCGTGATTATCCTAAAGTTACACGAACGAAGGTTTTAACTTCAACATCACCGAATGACTGAACATATTCAGCTACGGTTTTCTTTTCATCTTTAATGAATTTTTGATCTAATAAAGCCTGCTCTTGATCTAAAGTAGTGTTGTCAGAAATAAACCTTTCCATTTTACCTGGTAAAATTTTATCCCAAATTTGTTCTGGTTTACCTTCTGCCTTCAATTGCTCTTTTGCAGTTTCTTCAGCCTTAGCCAAAGCATCATCAGTCAATTGTAATCTAGAAACGAATTGAGGTACGTTTTTAAGAGCTTTTCCTAAACGAACCAATTCTTCGTTATCTTTAATTATTGCAGCGATTCTAGCTTCGGTTTCAGCCGAAACATAGGTAGGGTCAAAATCTTTATAAGATAAGGTAGTTGCTCCCATGGAAGCAGCTTGCATAGCTAGGTCTTTCGTTAAAACTTCTGCTTTGTCTACAGGAGCTGTTAAACCAACCATCGCAGCAATTTTACCAACGTGAGTGTAAGCGCCTACATATGGTGCTTCAATTCTTTCGAAAGAAGTGATATCGATTTTTTCACCGATAACTCCAGTTTGCTCAATTAATTTTTCAGCAACTGTAACACCTCCAAAATCAGCAGCTAAAAACTCTTCTTTTGTTTTACAGTTAAAAGCGATATCAACAAATTGAGAAGCTAATCCTTTAAAAGAATCATTTTTAGATACGAAATCTGTTTCACATGCTAATACAATGGCAACACCATAAGTATTATCTTCGCTAATTTTAGTAATTGCTACACCCTCAGTTGACTCACGATCTGCTCTCTTAGCAGCAATTTTTTGTCCTTTTTTACGTAAGATTTCAATGGCTTTATCGAAATTACCTTCTGCTTCAACCAATGCATTTTTACAATCCATCATACCAGCTCCGGTACTCTCTCTTAATTTCTTTACGTCTGCAGCGCTTATTTTTACTGACATTTCTATCGTTGTTTTTTGTTGTAATTATTTGTTGTACAAGGTATAGAAATTTAAAGGTTTCAATGTAATGAAACCTTTAAATTAAAATTATTTTGCTTCCTTTGTTTCTTCCGCTTTTGGAGCTTCCGCTTTTGTTTCTTCAGCTTTTGTTTCTTCAGCTTTTGGAGCCTCAGTACTAGCTTCCTTTACTTCCTTTACTTCTTTCGATTTTTCTTTTTCGGCTTTTCTTTCAGTTAAACCGTCAGCAATAGCGTCAGTAATATACGATAATACTTTATCGATAGATTTAGAAGCATCGTCATTTGAAGGAATTACAAAGTCAATTGGTCTAGGGTCAGAGTTTGTATCTACCATAGCAAAAATTGGAATATTCAATTTTTGAGCTTCAGCAACAGCAATGTGTTCTTTTTTAACATCAATGATGAATAGAGCTCCAGGTAAACGAGTCATATCAGAAATTGAACCTAAATTCTTTTCTAATTTTTCACGTTGACGATTAATTTGTAATTTTTCTCTTTTAGATAAAGCATCAAATGAACCATCTTGCTTCATTCTATCAATAGAAGTCATTTTTTTAACCGCTTTTCTAATAGTAACGAAGTTTGTTAACATACCACCTGGCCAACGCTCAGTAATATATGGCATGTTTACTGCTTTCGCTTTTTCAGCAACGATGTCTTTTGCTTGCTTTTTGGTAGCAACGAACAATATTTTACGTCCTGAGTTTGCTATTTTTTGCAAAGCTTTAGAAGCCTCGTCAATTTTAGCTGATGTTTTATACAAATCAATGATATGAACACCATTACGTTCTGTATAAATGTATGGAGCCATATTTGGGTTCCATTTTCTTGTTAAGTGACCGAAGTGTACGCCACTTTCTAATAAATCTTGAATGTTTGCCATTTTGATAAATGTGTTTACGTTCTGTTTTCGCAATATTTCAGTAGGTTACTTACATCTGAAATATTTAGATACTAAACTGTTGATAAAATATTATTTTATATAACAGTTCTAATAAACGATTAACGTTTAGAGAACTGGAATTTCTTACGTGCTTTCTTTTGACCGAATTTCTTACGCTCAACCATTCTTGGATCACGAGTTAACAATCCTTCTGGTTTTAAGACAGTTTTGTGTTCTTCGTTAATGCTTACTAGCGCTCTAGTAATAGCCAAACGAATCGCTTCAGCCTGTCCAGTTACACCACCTCCGAAAACATTAACTTTAATGTCATATGCTTCTAAGTTTTCTGTTAACATTAAAGGTTGTTGAACCTTATATTGTAAGGTTGACGTAGTGAAATAGTTTTTAAACTCTCTCTTGTTGATAGTGATATTTCCACTTCCTTGTGAAACATAAACACGAGCAACAGCTGTTTTTCTTCTACCTATTTTGTGTACAGTTTCCATTATTTAAGATCGTTAAGGTTAATAGCTTTAGGGTTTTGAGCTCCTTGCATGTGCTCAGTACCTGTATATACATATAAATTTCTGAATAAAGCGCTACCTAATTTATTCTTAGGTAACATTCCTTTTACTGCTTTTTCGATAATCCTAGTAGGATCTTTATCGAACATTTCTGTAGCAGTAAGTGATCTTTGACCTCCTGGATAACCTGTGTGGCGGATATATGACTTATCTGTCCACTTTTTACCTGTTAAATTGATCTTTTCTGCGTTGATAATAACAACGTTGTCTCCACAATCTACATGAGGAGTGAAGTTTGGCTTGTGCTTACCTCTTATAAGTTTTGCAACTTTAGAAGCTAAACGACCCAATGTTTGTCCGTCCGCATCAACTAAAACCCACTCTTTGTTTACGGTAGCTTTGTTAGCCGATACTGTTTTGTAACTTAATGTGTTCATAATTACACGATTAGTTTTTGTCTAATGATTAATATTATTACTTTCCTTTTAAAAAGGACTGCAAAATTACAATTATTTATTTTATTGACAAATAGTTAGGGTAGTTTAATTTTAGTTTATTATTTTTAAACGCTTCATAGGCAGACTGGTAATAGGACACCGTTTCTTTTAAATAAGTGCTGTCTATTTCAATGGGATGTAATTCATTTTTTTGTTTATTCCAATCGTAGAAGGAATTTGTTTTTTGTGTTTCTAGTAATAATAGCTTCCCGGGCTTTAATAATCCTACTTTTCGATGGTTACCAATAAAGGCTCTCTCTTCGTTAATAGTCATGTTATTGATGTCTTTTCCGAATAAATTCGAAGTATACGACCAATTGAGGTAGCCAAATAGGGTTGGGAATATGTCTATTTGTGAACATAACTTTTCTATGGTTTCCGGTGTCTTTTCTTGTAGATTATATATAAATGCAGGTATGTGATGATTTTCAACATTTATTTCTGTTCTACCGGCACTAAAAGCACAGTGGTCAGCCATGATAATAAAAACTGTATTTTTAAACCATGGTTTTGTTTTCGCTTCCGTTAAAAATTGTCTAAGACTTTCATCTAAATATTTCATAGAGCCTCTAATATCTGTTCCAGATGGTATATCAACTATGTCTTCTGGATAGGTGTGAGGTTTGTGGTTTGAACTTGTCATAACAAAATCAAAGAAAGGCTGTTGTTTCAAATGTTGTTCGTCGGCTGTTTTTAAAACTTTCTTAAATAAATCACCGTCACAAACAGCCCATGCATTTTCAAAAGTCATTTCATCATCTTCTATACGGGTTCTTTTTGTGGGGAGTTCTTCGTTTATTCGATGAAGTTTTCTTCTGTCAACAACATCAAATCCATTATGGCTAAAATAATTGGTCATGTTGTCAAAATGCCCATCGCCACCGTAAATAAAGGTACGGGAGTATCCTTTCTGCTTAAATATCTCACCTATAGTAAATAAGTTATCATTGTTTGTGCGTTTCACAATACTTCTGCCGGGTGTTGGTGGGATAGATAAACTAATAGCTTCAAGCCCTCTAATGGTTCTAGTGCCAGTTGCATATATGTTAGAAAAGAATAGAGACTCCTTTACGAGTGAGTCTAAAGTAGGGGTCCATATTTTATCATTACCAAAGGTTGTCATGAACCTAGCGTTTAAACTTTCCAACCCTATAAATATAACGTTAGGTTTGTTTTCTACTCCCTTATTCGATATGTATTTTCTAATACCTCTAGATGCTATAAAGTTGGTGTTTGGTTCTTGTATGTTTTTTCTTAAGATGGTGTTAGCTTCTTTTTGAGGAATGGTATTGTAAAATTCTTTGTAGTTTAATTCATTGCTCTTGTATGCTGCGAAAAATGAATACATGCCTGATTTGGCCAACTCATTTTCATTTATATTAAAAAATATTTCCGCATCGGTATTTTGTATTTTGAAATGATAAAATAAAAAGATAATTCCAATGAGTGATGCTGGAAGAATCTTTTGTAAAAAAGAGTCAGTACTATCGAAGGTTAGTTGGTAAGCGTTTTTCTTTTTAGCAAATTTTATACTAAAAAATACGATAAGTATAATAAGTCCAATCAAAAAGGGTAAAGGAAATGACTGGTGTATGTTTTCGATGACTTCATACGTATACAATAAATAGTCTACAGCAATAAAGTTGTATCTTCTTTGATATTCTTGCCAAAATGGAATTTCTGCTAAAAACGAAAAAATAAAAACAAATAGGAACAAACCATAAGAAAACTTTGTTACTACTCTGTCAAGCCTACTTCCGTGGAATTTTTTAGGAATGAGTAAAATGTAAATTGTATAGAACAAAAAAAGGTAGGAGAGTACACCGATATCATAAAATAGCCCGATACAAATTATTTTAATTAGATTTATTATTGAAAAGTCTAGTGTATCTAATGACAAAGCATACAAAGAGCATCTGATTAAAAGAGCAAAGCTTAGTATTGTCAATGCAAATGTTTTTAATAGCGCAAAGCGTTTAGGTAATATTTTTGTTAACATATTATTGTTAAAACGTTAATCGTGCAAAGAAAGGGAATATTTATAAAACAAAAAAAAACTGCTAGAAAGCAGTTTTTTATTTGATGAATTTTAAAGTTTATCTTTATTCGACCTTTTGATCAAGTAAATCAAAGAACTGATTTAAACGAGGAAGAATAATTATTTTAGTACGTCGGTTTTTTGCTTTATTAGCAGGAGTGTCATTTTTAACTAAAGGAATGAAACTACTTCTACCCGCGGCAATGAGTCTGTTTGGTGCAACCTTGTATTTGTTTTGTAATTCACGAACGATAGCAGTAGAACGCTTTACACTTAAGTCCCAGTTATCTTGTAGGCTAGAGTTACTGCTTACAGGTGTGTCATCCGTATGCCCTTCTATCATAACGTCCATTTCTGGTTGACCGTTTACAACAGTAGCAACCTTTTCTAATACTTTTGATGCTTTGTCATTTACGGTGTAACTACCACTCTTGAATAGTAATTTATCAGATATTGAAATGAAAACCACCGTTTTCTCAACATTTACCTCGATGTCTTCATCATCAATTCCTTGCTGTAATTCTTTCTTAAGGTGGAAAGCAACGACTAGGTTTAATGAATCTTTTTTCGAAGCAGCAGCTCGGATCTTATTAATGTATTTATCTTTTTTACTTAACTGAGCAAGTGTTTCTTTTATATTGTCATTAGCTCCTTGTGTTAAAACGGTTAAGTTTCCTACTTGTTTTAACGTCTCCTTTTTGTCTTTGCGTAAATCTTCAATAGTTGTTTGCAATAAAGCAGATTTTTCTTGATAGCGTTCTTTTTCAACTAAACATTTGGTTAGGTTGGATTTTGTAGCGATTAATTCCTTTTTTGTTTTTTCGTGATTAGCTTTCATAGCCTCCAACTCTTTGGTTGAACTACAAGACCCCAACACTAAGGTTAGTGTGAATAATAAAAATGCTTTTTTCATTTTAAAATAAGTTTATTCTGAGTGAAAATATACGACAAAGTTATAAAAATGCACATACAAAAAAGATAATTAACAATCTTTTATGAAGATCAAATATTTTATTTTTGCAATCAAATTTAATAAAATGAAAATAAAGAGGTTTTTTTATCTAAGTGTATTGGTATTGCTGATTTGTGTAGGATGTAAACAAGAGAAAGAAAAGGCAATAACAAAACTAGAGGGTGCTGTTTTTGGTACTAACTATAAGATCAAGTATTTAGATGAGAATAATTATCAAAAATCAATTGATAGTGTATTTCAACGAATGAATAAATCGTTGTCAACGTATATGCCTGATTCTGATATTTCAATGGTAAATAAAGGGGACACAACGGTTGTGGTAGATGATTTGTTTTTTGAAGTTTTTCAGAAATCGAAACGTGTATATAATGAAACTGATGGGTATTTTGATCCTACAGTTTGTAATTTAGTTAATGCTTGGGGCTTTGGCTATAAAGAAGAGAAGAATGATTTGGATAGTGCTCAAGTAAAAGCATTGATGACTTTTGTTGGGTTTAATAGAGTTAACATGATTGATAGAAAAATTGAAAAGCAATATCCTGAAGTGTGTTTAGATTTTAATTCAATAGCAAAAGGTTTCGGTGTTGATGTTGTTGGACGGTTTTTGGAGAGTAAAAATATCTCCAACTACCTTATAGAAATAGGAGGAGAGATTCGAGCAAGAGGGAAAAAGCATAATGGCAAGTTATGGGCAGTTGGAGTTGATGACCCTAATACAGATGGTACTCGAAGTTATTCGAAATTATTAGAGTTGGACAATCAGTCGATGGCAGGCTCAGGGAACTATCGTAAATACAGAATAGGAGAGGATGGAAAAAAATATGTACATACCATTAACCCTAAAACTGGTTTTGCTATTGAAAGTAATTTGTTAAGTGCTACCGTTTACGGTACGATGGATTGTGCGGATGTTGATGCTTATGCCACGGCTTTTATGGCTATGGGATTGGAAAAATCTAAAGAGTTTCTGCAACAACACCCTGAACTAAAAGTGGTTTTGATGTATTTGGATGAAGAGGGGTTCATTAGAGATTTTTCTAATTAAAATGAAAAACCAATCCTCTCAAAGTTTGTTATTGTTGTTAACAATATGATATTTTTTATTAGTGCATGCAAATAATGATGTACTAGTGAAAATTTACGCTTATTAAAATGGTAGCATGGTAAGTAATTTACTGTATTGTATGTTTTTAGATGTAATGTTTCTTTCTTTCTTTCTTTCTTTCTTTCTTTTAAAAGAGTTACTTTGTTGTTATTTAGTTGTTTATGTTGTTGTTTCAAGTAAAATAAGCTTTGTTGAGACGAAAATTTTGTCATATATTTTAATTATTTAATCTAAAATTTTGAAAACATCATTGTGAGAGGTTCAATACATGAAGTTTCTTTCGTCTTATTTTTGCGATATACTTATTAAATTATGCTTTTTATTGATTAATTTTTAATTTTTTTTAATTTTTAATTAATTAAATAAATAAAAAAAGTTAAAAGTTTGATAAATTAATTTTTTTTTATAGTTTAGCGTCAACAAAACGGTAAAGATCTGTTAGTCAACAATGTATCGTTTAATTTAGGTTAGAGTCATGGAAATTTACAGGGGGGCCGAAAACATTTTTGTTTTTGGAGAAAGTAAAATTACAGAGAGAATAAGGAAAGATCTAAAGAGTTTTTTTAAGGTAGATATTTCTAGTGGAGATCTAGATGAGCCTAATGGTGATTCATTTAGCTACTTTTTTTTAGAGAAAGACAATCTTAAAACAGCTTTAGATTATTGCTTCTATTTTAGAACTAAATTGACGGGTAATGTTATGTTTATAACTGCCCTTGATGACACTACTCTTGTGTTAGGGCCTAATTACAAGCCTTCTAAAAGCGCTGGGGTTGATTCTTACCTGTACTACCATTTTAGTTTACTTAAAGGAGGGCTAGAAGATAAAGATTTTAAAGAAATTAACCTTTCTAGTTTTGATGATATTCTCACCGATGATTTTTTGGAAGAAAATTATACGACTATTTTGAATAGATTAATTAAGGAATTTGTTGACTTCAAAATTGAAGGTAACGAAGGAGGGGAGTTCGTTAATAGAATCGAAAGAATTAACATTTCAAACCATAAGACTTTTTCAAAAAAAATATATCCTATACTTGAAGACACAGCTTCTGTTTTTAAAGATACAGGTTTTAATTTTCGTTTAGTAGATGATATATCAAAGGATAATGCCTATAATTATGTAGGCAAAATTAAGGACAACCAGAGTATTGCTGTAGTTGGAGGAGGTACATCTGGTTATTTAGCAGCCTTAGCACTTAAGAAAAAAATGCCTCATTTTCATGTTAAAGTTATTGAATCTGAAAAAATACCAATCATAGGTGTAGGAGAAGCTACCACTCCAGATATAATTGATTTTCTTTTTAATTATTTGGATATTAATAAGGTTGATTTTTTTCAAGATGTTAGACCTACATGGAAATTAGGTATAAAATATTTTTGGGGAAGCAATGAAAAAGGATTCAATTACCCTTTTGGAATACACGATATTGTTAGTGCTAAAGTACATGGAGATGTAAATCAGGGGTCGTTAACTTCAATATTGATGGAAAAAGAAAAATCATTTATTTGGAAAAATGAAGCAGGTAAATTCAATTCTTTTTCAAAAACAAATAGCATTAAACATGCCTATCATTTAGATAATAAACTGTTTGTTAGTTTCCTTAGAAAACTACTCTTAGAAAGAGGTATTGAAATTAAATATGGTACAATAAACGAAATTTCACTCAATAAAGATTCTAGAGGAGTTGAGTATATTAAAGATGAAAAAGGTTTACAATATTACGAGGATTTTTATGTTGATTGTACTGGTTTTAAATCGTTGTTTTCAAAAGAACTAGATAATCAATTTTATAGCTTCGATGATTGCTTGTTTACAAATTCTGCTATAGTAAGTGCGTATAAAAATAATGGGAACATAACTCCTTATACCTCTGCTATAACAATGAATAATGGTTGGTGTTGGGATATTTCTCTAAGGCATGAAAATCATGTTGGGTATGTGTTTTCAGATAAATATTGTAGTAAAGAAGAAGCTCTTATTGAGCTCAAAAACAAGTATCCATACTTGAATGAAGAGTACAGATTTTTAAAGTTTCAATCAGGAAGAAGAGATAAGTTTATAGTTGCGAATACTTTTTTTATAGGAAATTCCTACGGTTTTGTAGAGCCTCTTGAGTCAACAGGTATCCATATGATTATTAGGCATATAAAAGAAATGGTTGAAAACATTGACGCTATAAAACCAAAAGGATATTGTGTTGTCTCTAAGGTAATTAATGAAAGTGTTGCTAGTCGATGGGATTATTTGAAATGGTTTTTGTCTATTCATTTTAAATATAATACAAAGTTAAATACGGAATTTTGGAATGATTGTAACACGAATATTAACGTTCATGAGTTTGAGTTTTTAATAGATATTTATAAAGAAGAAGGTCCTTTCTCTATTCTTAGTACAGAACTTAAAGATAATTTAACGAAATATGTGGTGGATAATAATTGGGGGTTTCTTGGGATTGATGTTATTCTTCTGGGTTTAGGTTTAATTCCAAATAAATTTAAAGAACTTAAACCTTACGCACCTGATTTATGGAATTTTAATAAAAATACATGGAATCAGATATCTGAAAAATCTATCCCAGTGGGAGAGGATTTGAAGTATTTACTTAAACATACACATTTAATTTAATTTTAAGAAAAAATGAAGAAAAAATTACTTTTTTTAATCTTAATTGTTTTAATGGGAACTGCGGGTTTTTCAACTTTGAAGAATTGTTATGGAAGTAACGGAAAATCAGATATCTCTACTACGTTTTTCTTGGATTCAGGGACTAACAAAGTCAAACTTGAAAATATAGAGAAAAGAATTACAGATTCTTTAACCGTTGCTATTGTTCAAAAAAAAATTAATCCACTAAACAACCTATACAAAGAGTTTTCAGAGGCAAAGACCCCTCTTGAAAAATACTGGAAAGCGTATATTTGTTATCAAAAAGCTATCTACGGATTGGTGATTACGCAGAACGATCCGCTACCTGATGAATTTATAATTAAAGAGAATGTAGAAGAAGGTATTCATATTCTGAAAAATGATTCTAAATCATCAGAGTCGTATGCCCTTTTGGCTACTTTAACCTCTTTGAGTATTGATTTTCAAACAAATCTAAAAAAAATGATTGTTGTGAAGAATACGGAAAAATATTTTAAAAAATCGTTAGCACTAAACAATAAGAATCTTAGAGCATATCTGGGTTTAGCAAGACTTGATTTTTATACCCCGAAAAAATACGGTGGAGGAAAAAAAGTTAATGAAATTTTGGAAAAAGGTTTAGCTTGTAATGACAAAACGATAGATAGTCCCGTAATGCCTTCTTGGGGGCGTATTGATATTTATGAATTATTAGTGGATCATAATTTAAAAGAAAATCAAGTTACTAAAGCCAAACGTTACTACAAAGAAGCTTTGTCAAAATACCCTAATGAATATAGAATTGGGCAATTGGCAAAAAAATTTATTTAAAAGTGGATAATGATTATAGTATGTAAACAAAAGAGATTTTGTTTATAAGGTAGTTTCAATTTAATAATAATAGTTATGTTTTTTAAAACTTTCAGTGAGTGTATTTATATACATTCATTAGGAATCTACATACTTGTTTTATTTAATAATAATTCTGTTTACAGTCAAGATAGGACCGTTTCTGGAGTGATTTATGACGAAACAATGCAGCCTTTGATGTATGCAGAAATACTAGTTAAAGGGATGCCCACACTGGCAGCTATTTCAAATGACAATGGAAAGTTTAGGATAGAAATACCAGAAAATCTATTTAAGAATAAAATGTCGCTTATAGTTCATTTTTTAGGGTATAAAAAGAAGGTTGTCGAGGTTAATACATCGTTTTTAGAAATATATCTTGAGTTAAATGAAAACATTTTGTCTGAAGTAGTTCTCAAACCAATAAGTGGTAATGAAGAGGTGTTTGCCTTGAAAAAAATGAATAAAATGGACATATATAGTATACCTGGAACTTCTGCGGATCCCTTATTAGCTTTAAATATTTTTCCTTATTCTACGGCTAATTTGGAAGTTGCTAATCCGGCATTACGAGGAAGTAATCCTAGCCAGAATATGGTATACTTAAACAATGTTTTGGTAAGTAACCCAGTTAGAAATAATCAGCTTACAGGTATAGGTAGTTTTAGTATTTTTAATTTAGAATTAATTGACAAAGAGTTTATTTATCCTAGTAACCCACCATTAAACTATGGTAATTCTAGTGGAGGGGTAATTGACCTGTCTACAGTCAGGGAGGTAGATAAGTTTTTTAGCCTCTCGCTAACTTTAGCAAATATTGGTTTTTTTTATTCAGATAAAATAAATGAGAAAGCTTTTTTTCAGGTCTACGGCAATTATCAATTTTCTGATGCTTATTTAACAGTGAATAAAAATGCTTTTGATAACATTGATAGTTTTGAGAGTACAGATGCCGGCTTTAATTTTAATTATAGGTTCACATCACAATTTTACATGAATAGCTTTACTTACGGTATTGGAGAGAATATTGATAGCGATATTAATTTGTTAAATTCATTAGAAGCTAATACGTCTCGAAATAAACGATTATTTAATATTACAAATCTTGTGTATGAGACCAGTGATAATGTGAAAATTACCGGTAATTTAGGGCACGATTACACAGAAGGTACAACTAAATTAGGAGGTTACGACATTGCTAATGAAAATAGTAATTACTCTTACTCGTTAGAAACAGAATTTAAAAGCCCAATAGCACATAAGATTTATACTGGTGTTAGTGCTTTGTTGAAAAAATACTCTTATTCCGGTGAAAGGCCATTTTTTCATTATACAATAGCTGAGGAGTACCCAACAGAAACCTTCGATAGCTCCATTGATGTAACAATGTATGAGGCGTTTTTAAGAGCTAGATGGAAATTGAAAAACACTAATATGTCTGTCGGGTTGAGAAAAAATATCCCAAGTAATTGGGATGTTTTGGGGAGGACTATTAAAGAGGATTATCTGAGCTATCAGGTTAATTTGAAACATAAAACAGGAAATCATAGTATTGCGTTTTCGGGTGGGAAATATAATAGTTTAAGTGAACCGAATATACTTAATAGAAACCTGAAATTTTATCAATCTAAACAATTGAGCTTAGATTATGGTTTTAAAAATGATCGATTAGAAATAGCATCGGCTTTGTTTTATAAGAAAGATACGGAAAGTGATTTGGGTAAAAATGACTTTGTGAGTTTAGTGGATTCTGAGGATGTTTCCATAAATATTCTTGGTTTTGAATATTACATAAGAAAGAGTTTTTTTGATAACCGGCTAGACACCTATTTTTCTTACAGTACGGCTTCGATTAGTAATATGACTGAGTTTATTTCTGACTATCCTGGAGAAAATAATATGAATTATAATTTTAAGTTTTCTCTCATATATAAGTTAGATAAGTTTACATTTTCTGCGCTTTATAATTTGAAAGATGGGACACACTACACTAGTGTTGAAGGAGTAGATTATATAGCTGACCTTGATGCTTATAAACCAATTTTCAATACGGAACCAAACAATCGTAAATTTTCTGATTATAGCATATTAAATATTAATGTTAACCACATGATTTTTATGAAAAAATTAAGGATAATAAGTTTTGTGTCTTTTAATAACGTGTTTGATAGAGAAAATCAAAGAAATATTTTTTTTAATAAAGATTTTAGTCAGTCTGAATTTGATCACTACCAGGGGTTTAACACGTATTTTGGAGTGATTTTAAGTTTTTAATTAAACAATTTATATAACAAATGTATACACTAGTAAAATGCAGTAATATTAATCAATTAACAACTAATTAATTCAATTTTTTATGAGCAAATTAAAAATAACGATCAAGGAGGTAGAAAATAGAAGTTTACCTTCTGCAAGTGGTTTGGGTATTGCGATGGGAGCGGAGAAAACTTTTCAGTTAACTTCATTATCCACATCATGTACTTGTTCTTCGACCTGTAGTTGGTAAATTTTAGCCTTTTGTAACAATGGTATTCTGAGCTAGAGATTCGAAAGATTTTATTAGAGCCAATGATTAGAAAAGATTCAAATTTGATACTTCATTTAATACTTTTTGTATTTAACCTATTAAATGTAAAAAATATTGAAATGTGTGTTTAACAAGTCAGTTAAACTTAAATACTAATAATTCTAAATTTTATAAACTATGAAGAAACTTAATGTAACTATCAGAGAAGTAGAAAACAGAAGTTTGCCCTCAGTAACAGGTTTAGGTGCTGCCATGGGTGCTGAAAAAACTTTTCAGTTAACTTCATTGTCTACATCATGTAGTACAACAAGTTCTTGTACTTGGTAAAATTTTGGTCTTTTATGATATTGATGTTCTGAGTTAAATATTCGAAATTTTTTTAGAACTCAAGATTAAAACAAAGACTAGAATTTGATTCTTTATTTAATATTTATGTATGCAATGTTTTGATATGTAAATAATTAAAATGTGTGTTTAATAATAATTTAAACTATGACAATATATATAAATCAAATTTTTACACATTATGAAAAAACTTAATGTTACCATCAGAGAAGTAGAAAATAGAAGTTTGCCCTCAGCAACAGGTTTAGGTGCTGCTATGGGGGCTGAAAAAACTTTTCAGTTAACCTCATTGTCTACATCATGTAGCACAACCAGCTCTTGCTCTTGGTAAAATTTTAGTCTTTTAGGATATTGATGTTCTGAGTTAAAGATTCGAAAGCTTTTTTAGAACTCAAGATTATAAGAGACTAGAATTTGATTCTTTATTTAATGTTTATGTGTTTACTATATAAGTATATAAATGGTTAAAATGTATGTTTAATGAAAATTTAAACTATGATAATGATAATATATAAAACAAATTTTTACACATTATGAAAAAACTTAATGTTACCATCAGAGAAGTAGAAAACAGAAGTTTGCCCTCAGCAACAGGTTTAGGTGCTGCCATGGGTGCTGAAAAAACTTTTCAGCTAACTTCATTGTCTACATCATGTAGTACAAGTTCAACTTGTTCTTGGTAGTCTGAGGTAATCTTTGTTTAGTACCACCATTAGTTTTACTAATTCAAAGATTATAGCTAAGATGTTTGTAGATAGTTACTATAAGAATGTTTTCTTAGACATTAACATATTTAGGAAAACATTCTTTTAGATGGGTATTTTACTAGTGTATTTAAATCTTAAATACAATTACAAATCAATAAATAAAAAGTAACCATTAGAGTGATCTATCGAAACATAATTGTTTAGCCTTCAGTGTCTGATTTAAATATAGTTTTAGGAGACAAAAGATTTGTTTGATTTAGAATGTTCTACATTAATAATATAAAATACGTTGAACAAGATCATATAAGTAAGATAGTACCTAGTACTGAGACAAGCTACTTTACATTAATAAAATTAATTCGTTATTATGAAACAATATAATACCAATTCGTTCAAAATTTATAAAGGTCAAGGTAAGAATTATGTATTCGTAGATGATCTATTTTTGTTCGAGTTAATCGGTAAAGATTCAAAAATAGTCCTAGAAGTAATAGAATTCCTTAAGGAAGGTCAGAAGGGAGAAGATGAAGTTTTTGAGCATTTCAAGAATAAATATTCAAAAAACAAACTTCGAAAAATATTCTCTTTCCTGAAAGATATGTTTATTTTAAAAGAAACAGATAAAAGTAATATAAACGTTAATTATAGTGTTGTTGGAAATTATCAAAATGAAGTTTTGATTGATGTCTTGAATGAGACAGAGAGTAACGAATCTATTGTTACTTATAACCATACCAATACCTATGACTACGATAATTATGATCTGGAGGAATTAAAAAAACAAGATCTAGTAATATTCGATGGAGATTTGATTGAAAATAGCGAAAAGCTTATAGAAATCAACTCCGTATTATACAATGAAGATGTGACTTTAGCCTATTTCTCTCTTGATAGACAAGCGATAATTGAAATAGGACCCATTTGTAAAAAACATATTCAAACACCTTGTTTAGAATCTTTTATGAAGCGAAAGGTTTCTAATTTACAAAATCCGGATTTATTTCTAAATGTTATTGCATTAGACAAAACAACAACCAAAAAACCAATATCAACGGTAACCCAAAAGATCGGTGTTAATCTTTTAAAAAGAGAATTAAACAATTATTATACAGAGAACTTCTCTAATTTACTCGGAGCTAATTTCCAATTGGATATATATACTCTTGAAATGAGTAAAAGCATTGTGTTAAAAGCATATAATTTAAGTTACGAAGAAACACCAATTATAACACCTTTCAACTAATATGTTACGTTTAAAAGATTTTTACAACCTAGCGAACAGAACAGCTGGTTTATTAAATGGAACCATAATATTACCAGGTAATAAATTTTTTCTACCCAAAGAATTAAGTACAGCCTCGGTAAAAGGAGATAATTTGCATTACATTGGTTTATATGGTTTTGAAGAACTAGATGGTAACGCTATTGGTTTTGGGCAAGAACATGCTTTTAGAGCAGCTTTTGGGGAAATATTTGAAAGGTATTGCTCACAAATACCTAAAAACCCAACCTATTTCGGTAGTTATAATCAGTTTAGGGATAAATATAACATCATAAATCCTAAAAAATTTCAATATTTTGATGAAGCCATTCATGATTCGGAAAGCATATCTATACCTCGAGTTAATTCTGATACAGATATGTATTGGGTAGAGGGTTTTGATCATATCACTCAAAAAGAGATTTTAGTTCCAGAGCAGGTTGCAGGGTTTTCAAACCATTCTTTGGAACGATATTTTTATTCTACCACTACTGGAATGGCTGCTGGTGCAACATTTGAAGATGCAAAAAACGGTGCATTGTTAGAGGCTATCGAAAGGCATGGATTCTCACAATTTTGGTATCTCCAAAAGGAAATAAAATTTAAAAAGCATAGTGCACAAATGGTGTTGGATTTTTTTCCAAACAATAAAAAGATAAAAGCTATTTTTGATAATAAACGTGTTAAACATACCATTTTTGATTTAACAGAGTTCACTTATACGCCTACTTATTTTGTGTTTGTTGAATACCATTATCAAGGGAAATACGAATATAGTTTGGGATGTGCTTCTAGATTTACACAAGAGGAAGCGCTTATAAAAGCTGGTTTAGAGGCTTATCAAGGAATTGGTTATGGGTACATCTTAAAACAGAGGTTCAAAGAGGAGAGAAAACCTCTTAGATTTATGAATCTTAAAAAAACACTGAACCAGTTTAATAAACATTTTTGGTTTTACCATGCTTACCCATCACAAAGAAAATTTGTTCCTATTTTTAATGAACTTAAAAAAGATAATTACTCGCCAGTTATAGATCACAGTGATCTAATAATAAAAGATTTTGAAACATTTAAAGTGCATTCTGGTGTAGAAAATTTAATAGTTATAGATTTTACGGATCCAGATATAGCAGAGCTTGGTTATTATGTTTGTCGAGTTTTAACACCTGATTTGGTACTGTTAACAGGAAATCACGCCATTCCTTATATAAATTATGATTTGTTTAAAGGAAGAAACCTGTTTCTTGAAATGCCACATTTTTTTCCTTAAAAATAATAATTATGAACGATCAAGAAAATATTATTTATAAGCTGTTTAACGCGGCATTAATAAAAGAAGATGAGAACATGCTGCTGAATTTTAAAGACAAAGACAAATTAAGCCCCTATTACCAAATGGTTTTTGATTTGTTTACAGGACTTCTTGTAATGAGATATAACAGCATTAATCAAAATAGAAGTATTGTTGATAATGCAATCAAAGTGTTAGAAAGGCAAGAAAAGAAAAACTCAGAAGACTTCGCTTTATTGGCTCTTTTCTATGGAATAACTCTAAAAGGGCAAAGGGCACTGAATTTGCACAAAAACATTATTACAAAAACAAAGATGTTTGCTTCCGCTTCATTAAGTTTAAATAAGTTCAACATCAGGGCGCACTATGCACTTGCTGTGGTGCACATGGAGTTGAATAGAAATACTGACTATAAAAAATCGATAGACTACCTTCGAGATGCTATTGAAATAATCAGGAGCGAGCTAGACGCTCAAAATCCGGTAAAATGGGGCGAAGATTGGTGTTATGCGTTCCTATTACTGTTTTATAAGAGAAATGAAGACACTAATTCCTATAATCAGTATAAAGAGGAGGCGTTGAAATTTTATCCTACTAGTGAATATATAAATAGTATAATTAAATTTTAAAGAAATGATTACAAAAAGAGATAAACTTGAAAACTTGGTTTTTAGTGTAGGTTTAACAGAACATGCGTACAATTTTATAGAAAGCATGAAACTTAGACCATTCCAGGTAATGAGTAATAATTTTAATGATAAAATTGCTATTGTAAATAAAAATCCTGCTTATAAAGATTTAATTATTAATTCTAGCTTTGAGATAGGTAGAGTGGAGAAGTCTTTTAAAGTTGATAAAATTGAAAATAACGAAGAGGTTAACGCGTTGGAGAACATAATGAAAAAGAGAAAAAGTACACGGGTTTTCTCGAAAAAAATGAATAAAAAAGAATTGTTTACTCTTTTAAAAGGGGCTTATTTTCAGCATATCACAAAAGAAGGTAGAAAGAAAAGGAATATTGCCTCTGGTGGAGGAATTTATCCAATAGAACTGTTTTATTTTAATATTTCTACCATTGGTTTGCCAAAGGGACTTTATCATTACAACGTGCAAAGAGAATCTTTAGATCTTCTTAATAAAATGGATAAAAGGGATATGATGGATTTTATGAAAAAAGCGTATTTCACTGATTATAAGGATGACATAGATTATCACGATGCCTCAGGAATTATTGTTTTTATTGGTATTGTAAATAAAGCATCTTTTAAATATAATGATTTCGGTTTAAAATTAACGTATATAGATACAGGCGCTATATTGAATAATTTATGGTTAACGGCAGCAGCGTTAAATATAGGGTGCGTGGCTTGCGGAGGATATAATGACGAAATGTTTGAAAAGGCACTGGATTTAAAAGCATGGTACCATAATGTGGTAACGACAATGTTAATCGGGAAAGAATGAAATATGTGTTAGATAATCAGTATTTAGATATACAGAATATTCATAACAAAGATTCCGTAGTTATTTTTAATGAGAAAAACGGTAAAATTGTTACATTATCGAGAGCTGAAATGGACGTTATTGAAAAATATGTTCAGCTTAACAATATAAAAGACTGCTTTTTATTTTTTAAAGATAAGTATGAGTTGGCTAATGAAGAAATTATTTTTGAGATTGTGTCTAGAGCAAAAAAAATGGAGTTGCTCGTGCTAGATCAATTAGAGGATAATTTACCTTCAAATTATTTGTCGTTTAAATTCAATAGCTTGTTGTTTTGGTTATCTCCACTTTTTACAGTTAAATTTCAGGTAATTAAAAAGAATCGAATTTTTCAATTTGTAAGCGTTACTGTGAATTCTAAGAGAGTTTTGAGTGTTTCTTTTACAGCTTTAATTGTTATTTTCTCAGGGTTATATGCTATTAATTATTTAGTGGGTGAAAGTAATAGTATTTTCTTTAGTTATGTGATTTTGTTTTTGCCCTTTGTGCTGCTGTCAACTGCAGCACATGAATTAGGTCATCTCATAATTTATAAGTTATTAAAAGGGCAAGGTGGAAAAATTGGTGGGGGTCTTTTCTTTTACGTTTATCCTATGATGTATTGCTACGATTTATTAATTATACATTTCAGAAAGTGGGAAAAGGTTTTTGTTTCTTCTGGTGGAATTGTTATTGATTTGATACTCTTTATAGGAATGATTGTTTTAAATTTCGACCCGTATTACCTAATTCTTACTGCCTATAGAACTCTGATTAATATAAATCCTTTAATTGGAAAAACGGATGGATTTTATATTGCAAAAGACCTATTGGGTTATGAGCCTCTTTATTTCGTGAAAAAAGGAGCTTGGCTATTTGTTCAGTTTTTAAGGAAGTATAAGATGAAATTAGAATATACAATAGACTTTTTATTATTTTCTGTAATATTAGTTTTAAATATAATATTTTATTTAGGCATAATATTTCACTATTGGATTCCATTTATTTTCTAGAAAGTAATAATTATTCTTCCGTTTTGTGTATCTATAGGTTATACTAATACGTGTTATGTAGAGGTATACTTGTCTTTTATATATAAACAAACTCCTACCCATGGAATAGTTGGTTTTTCCCCCTTCGAATCGGGTAATAAAGCCAAAACTCTATGAAATAATGATAATCTTTTTAGTTTTGCAGCGGTTTTGAGCATAGATCTAATTTTAAGGGGCTTCCATCCAAACTTTTCAAAAAAATATGGGCCGTTTTCCGGAGCAAATTTTATAATATTGTTAGTGAAATTGAAGTTGTTACCTTGTTTTTTTAACATCTGTTTTTTTAATGCGATGGAAATTATATCGGTAGCATAAAAATAAATATATGGTTGTTCTGTAAGTTCTTGTGCTAAGTTAGAAACTTCGTCATTTGTTAAATAAATCAATAACCCTTCTGTGATTACTAGAGAGTTTTTACAAATGTTTTTCAGGTTTTCAAATAATGATGTTCTTTCGGTTTTGTCTGATAAATCACAAGCTATCCTCGTAAGTTTACAGTTCGCTTCTTTGTCTTTTAATAAATTCTCTTTTAAATCTATAATTTCTTTAAAGTCTACTTCAACCCATTCAATATCTACAGGTATTGGTAATCGGTAAGGTCTAGTATCTAGGCCAGCAGCCAAATTAATAACAGAAGTAATGTTATGTTCAGTAATACACTGTTTGATAAATTCATCAAACAAATAAGTTCTTGTAACAAACACCCAAGATTGTGATTTACTATGCGGTATTGCATTAAATATTGATTCTCCTTTTTCTCCAGCTAGTATTTCTGCATATGGGTCTTTGAATATTGCATCTTTTCTTTTGCTTTCATTAACTCTATATTGTGCAACCCAAAATGCGGTTTCTGAAATGTCTTGTATATTTTTTTTCATCTTGTATAAAATATTTTGGGCATAGTATAATCTTATACTCATTAGCCAGTGATGTTTAGTATTAAGAAGGTAGTAGTAAAATATACCAAATATCGCATTTTAATACATTTCGTGTAATGCGTTAGTTTAAAGTAGTTTAGTTGTGGTTAGGCAAATATATAGAATGTTTTACAATATTACTAAGTATGCAAGATAAGGGTGTTTTATGTTGATTAAAGTATCAATACGATTTACAGATAAATATTTCGCATATCTATTATTTCTTTTGTAGCTATTTTTGCGTTATAAAACTTAATCATAGCTTGGCTATGCTAAAGTTTTAGGCCTTAAACTAACTTAAAATAATTCAATACCTATATGCGAAATATTTATCTGTAAATCGTATAATTCGAACTTACAAAAGGAGATGTTATACCAATTGTTGTTTGAATTTACTGTAAAATAAAATGAGTGATTTTTTATTTATATAAGATAGAAAAATCAATAATAGCAGGAACTATGATTTCTTTTTATATTGAAATAGAAATGGAAAAAGGACGTTTAATACGGTAAATGCTATTACTTTCATGACAAGTGACTTTTAGTACGGACAATTGTGTTATTTATGCTTAAATATAATGGTGTAAGGTTAGGTATTATATATCTAAAAGTTCATTATTTTTCGGATCTTAAGATAACAAACGAGTATGCTACATTCTGAAAAATTTTTAATTGAAAAATGGATATGGGTTTCTAATTTAGAAGTTAGGTGAAAAGATATCACCCCATTAATTCTGATGTGATTTTTAATGAAATTTATTCTATTCATGGGCATGCATATGATCATATACTTTTTTTAGTTCAGCAACTTTAACAAGCCCGGCAATTAAAAAGCATACCAAAGGAATATAGTCATTAATAGACATGAGAGATAAACCGACTATATGAATACCAAAGAAGAGCATGTTTTTTTTGCTCATGCTCAAACGTTCACTAACTTTTGATGATTTTCCATGAAGTTTAATAATGCTAGTTTTTAGTATAAGTAGAGAAAGTTCGCTCATTATAAGAACGATACCGTAGAGTGTTACAGGAATGTCTTCTACATGATTGTCACCTATCCATGAAGTGGTAAACGGAATAAGAGATAGCCAAAACAATAAATGTAAGTTGGCCCAGAGAATGTTTCCGTTTATTTTATCGGCTATTTTAAATAATTGATGGTGATGATTCCAGTAAATACTTATGTATAAAAAACTAACTAAATAGCTGATAAAAACAGGAAATGTTGCATACAATGCTTTGAGTGTTGTTTCGTTTGGTGAATTCAGTTCTAAAACCATTATGGTGATTATAATGGCAAGAACGCCATCACTAAAAGCTTCTAATCTTTTTGAGGTCATTTGTTTATCGGGATTAAGAGGGTGAATTAGGTAATTACCTCTCTAAATAATGGTGTTTATATAGATGAGTTTTAGTATAACCCTGAGCTCGATTGCTTGAAACAATCACCAAATGATGATCTTTTCATCTACTTTAGGGAGATTTAGTATTACTGAGTAAATACATTTTGAAACTGTTGTAATTAACAGAAGAGTATGCCATGATTACCGTAGTAATTATAACAACTTCGTACCAGTGCATCATACTAATAATCGAACTCAAGGTTTAAAAGTTTATTTGAAATAATTTCTGCCATTAGGGGCTTCATCCAGTGTGAATTCCTGTTGGTACTTTGGATTATATACGTTCAATATCGTATAAGTTCCAGAGGTTTTCCATGATTGACCATCCCAAATACCCTTGTCATCCAATTGTTTTTCTATTTTTTGTGATTGGATTAATACTCGACCCCAAAATAACCACTTGCCATCGATATTATGAACATAATATACCCTAACTGGATCTAGTTGAAAAATACGTGGGCTCGGCTTGTTTTTAAATTCAAAAACCTTGCCTTCTACATCTTTTAATGTTAAAGGATTACTCCTGTGTTTTTCTATATTGAAAATATCTACTGGAAACCCTTGGTCTGCGGTTAATTCAAGGGTGTCATTAATTTCTACGAAACTTCCCATTTTTATAATGTTTTAAATTTTTATGTTAGTTAATATTTTCCTCCGTACATTTTTATTAATCCATCAAAGCCATTATGATAGAATTCAGTGAGACCGTCTTCAGGATAATAAAATGTTGAAGACCACTGTAGGAGGCAAGTTTTGTCTAAATCCTTTTCTATTACTTGTATTTGAGCGTGATACTTTTGAATCATTTCACCCCATTTACCTTTATGCCATTTGTATTTATAAAACATGTTTTCATTGTCGATAGATACCAACTCTTCCCACGTGGGCGGTTGCCCTGGAAATGTTAATTTTCTACGAATGTTTCGGTCTTTGTATTGCTCTTCTGGTACTTCAGAAACAGCAATATCTGGATGCCATTGGTTGATGTTGTAAAATCCACCTACCATATTCCATACTGTGGCTGCTGGTGCATTCAATTCACATACTGTAATTACTCGCCAATCTTTATATTCTTTGTTATTCATACTAATATTTTTTGTTTATAACATTCTAAAACAAGGACCGTAATGTTGTCCGTTTTTGTTTCCTGGAATCGGAGTTTTTATCAAGGGTAAGGCGTATCGTTCTAACTTAAACATGACTTCAATAGCATTGACTAGAGAGGCTTGCCCTCTGCCATCAATAGCCCAAGCGTCTTGTAATAATTTCACCAAGTCTGTATATGCTTTGTCAAACTCATTGGTTAGGTGCCATACTTCTGGGGCTACGTCTTCTTTTTGGTAACCACCTTCAGGAATACGCGCAATATTGTACGTTTCTGGCCTTGTCATTGGGTCTTTAAAGTAATATTTGTTACCTTCTTGAACAATTCGTTTTTGGTAATACACTTCCCAAAAACGATAGAAATGTGCTAAATCATCACCTTCAACGATTGGAGATACATCTTCAGGGCTTGTTTCTTGCTCCTTAACCATGTTAGAGGGGGCAGCGCCTTCCCCTTGTTCTTTAATCATGTCAATCGCCTTAGAAACGCTTTCAGCGTCTGCCATAACCCACCAAGATAAGGGCCCTGTCAACTGACGTTCTACATCCATTTTGGGTTGTAGCTCTTGAAACAATTCATTAATTCGATCATATAGTTCGCCAATAGTGTTGTTATGCTCGAAACTTTGAATATGAGCCTTGGTACTGGTCTTTCCATCTTTGTCACATAACCCGCCTATGCTGACTAGTTCATCGGTATCGTAGTCGTAAATTTTAGCAATTTTTTCAGGCAGTTCTATTTCCATAAAGTTTCTAAGTGAGCAATCATTTAACCCTTCCAGATACAAAAATAGTTCTGGATGCACCCCCCCAGGTAGCCCAGAAGGAAAGGTAAGTCCGTTTTTTGTATTGTATATTTTAGGTTCTCCACCAATCCCTGCAATCATGTTGCACACCATTGCCATATGTAACATTTCTTCTTGAAAAATATTTCGGATAGACTTTGCTACTTCACAGTTGTTGTCTTTGATACTCCACATTGCTTGTAAGTATATAGGAATGGTGGCAAACTCTAAGATTACTGCACAATTTAATAGTTCTTTAAGAACGTGTAATTGGCCATCTCTTTTATCTTGTACCGATTTAGAGTGCTGAATTAGCTCTTGTACATTGGTGATGTTAGAGGTTTTCTGTTGAAATGAGTTCTTTAATTGTATTGTTTTCGTAGACATTCTTTTGGTTCGTTTTTGTTAGTTCTTTTTGGTTCAAATGATGTGCCAGTCTAAAAGCCATAGCTGTTAGGGTAAGAGTGGGGTTTACGGCACTTCCCGTTGGAAAAGCAGCATTAGAACATACATATAAATTGTCAGTATGATGTACTTTCATGAATTTATCAGTAACACTATTTGTGGGGTTGGTTCCCATACGAGCGGTTCCAGTGGTATGATGTCCGCCGGGATTGTCAACACTCGATGAGATTACTTCTAAGCCCATTTTTTCAATGATTTCTTTTAATAACTTCAAACGGTCATGAGCATTTTTCATTTCTTCGTCTGTTCTACTGAAATGTACTGTAGTTTGTGGCAAGCCGAAGCGGTCTACTCCTGGTTTTGCTTCTAAACGATTACTATGTTTTCCCTTTTCTTCTAAAAAAGCTTGAATTTCAATTGTCATTTCTCCATAAATAATAGCATCAATTTCTTTTCTGGTTTTACCTTCGATCATTAATTTGGCAATGTCTGTATTAGGGGTAGTTCGATTTTTAAACATAAAAATTTTTCCTTTTTTCTGATGTTCTTTTGTATTATAACTATGAGACATTAGGGTCGGGAAATCATATTCTTGAAACCATCCGTTCGGATTTGACTTTGCTTTTCCTGTAACTTTCAACATAGAGTGCGATACTACAAACCTCCCTACCAAGTCATGATCGTTACCGATACCGTCTTTCCAAAAGTTATTTTTAGAAGCTCTTAATAGTTTAGGAACATTATAGGCACCAGAAGCTAAAATGATGCTACCTCCTTTTATGATATGTTCTTTTCCTGTTAAATTATCGATATATGTAACGGACTCCATTTTTGATTTACTTAGAGCGTTTACTTTATGTACAGGTGAATTTACACGAACCTCAAAATTCACAAATCTAGGGTCAGTTTTTAAATCATCTAATACATATTGCGCGCTAAATCGACCTCCAATAGGGCAGTATTTACAGGTACCGGTAGTCATGCATTTTCTATAGCGCGCTATGGGCATTTTACCTGATTTTATTTTACTGTTTGTTCCGGGGTTTGTATCGCCTTCTTGATATACTACATCTAATTGTTCCCATGCTTTGATCATTTCTCCATCGGCAGCAGTCCATTCAAAAGAAGGAACCGAATACGGTTTTGATCTAGGAATCCAATTCGCGTTGTTATCACCACAAACAGATAAGAAAGCTTCGGCATCGTTGTAATAGGTTTCTATGTCGTTATAGTTAATTGGCCAATCGGCCCCTTCACCCGTATTAGAAAAGAGGTTGAAATCTTCTGGCCTAAATCGTAAACACCATGCTCCCCAATGCATGGTCGAGCCTCCGTAAGCTTTTACCCTTACTCCATCGGTTTGGTAATCAATGTTACCTGTTGAGTCTGCTTCGAATTTTTGATCGTAAGTAAAAGTATACGGTCTTTCATCACGCGTTATATAATCCCACCAAAAACGCCTGTCTTTAGCGATAATTTCAGGACCTGCTTCTAAAATTACTATAGAAGTATCATTGTTGTGTTCGAGCAAGTTTTTGGCAATTGTTGCAGCAGCAACTCCACCGCCAACAATTACGTAGTCAAATTGTTCTTTCATGCGTTGTCGTTTTTTAAATTATCGGAATTAGGTTCGTAGGCACGCACTCTCGAAATACGATTGTAGCGCGTTCCTCCCAAGAAACCATGGTAGTTTTTGGCTTGTTCTCCTCCGTGTTTTGTGCCCCAGCTTTTAAAGCCGCCTGCGGTAATTTGCATTCGGATAAATTCGTTAACAACATAGTATTTGCAATGTGCTAGTCTTGTAGTTGGTGGAGCATCGTTGTCAATACCGCTCTCAAAGAACAATTTCTTATAAGCACCTCCTTTTCCATAGATGGCTTTAAGTTCATTAATTACGTAGATAGCGTTCACATATTCTCCGGTATAATTCGGCGCGTTTTCTGTTTTGGCTTTTAGCATTTCGTACCAAGAACTACGTTGGTTATTAGAATCGTAAAGGGTATTTGACCAATTGATACCTATTGCTTCAAAAATTTCCCATAAACCTTCTTTGTTTTGGTGTGTGAGATGTTGACCTTCAGCAAAAATTAAATTTGCAGGAAGTTTCTCATTACATACTGGACCTCCAATCATAATGTGTAAATAGTTTTGTTAGTTTTTGTTAGTTAGTTGTATTAACGAAATAATTTACGCTCCATTAAATGTTGAGTTCCTTCTTTAAAATAGATGTTGGTCCAAGAATTATCGGTTGCTAGATAATCGCTAAAATAAGTTTCATCTAAACCGTTATCAGACATCTGATCTCTAAATTTATAATGACCAAAAAGACGCGTAAATTCGGTAAGGTATACATCAACAACATTAGAGTTACCACGAATAATGATCATGTTTTCATCGTTATTTTGGGTAGATGCTTTAGAGAAATTAGCAGAGCCAGTGATCAATACTGGGTCGTCTGTTAACGGATCTAAGAAAAGGTATTTTGTATGTAAATATTTAACGTGATCATTTAAACCTGTAAGATGCTCTTCCTCCCAGTTTTTTAGTTCCTCTTCTTTAATTTCTTCTTTATTAAGAAGGGCTCCCAAGGCAATTCTGTTGTTTGGAGTGTTTTTAAAGTCGTCAAATGTATTGCCCTCATGCTCCAATAAAATATATCGAAGGGAATCGTCTTCTTTGCTTATGATCTCTGCAAAATCCTGATTGACACCAAATGCGGCTGTAAAGCCGATTGATTGTTTTGCTGTTTTAATTTGTTCGCCATACCACTCAAGAACGCTTAAATCTTCTCTTGGGCTAAATATTGGGGTAATCCCTTTGCTTGCTTTACCTTTAGGTGTTGGGGTGTGTTTGTCATTTTCAGGACGTATTTCTTTCATTTGAGGATTCTTTGAAAGACGTGCCCAGTATTCCATATATTCTGAAGCAGTTTTAATATCCCTAACAATATGACCAACATTAGATTGTCCAAATATTCCACCTTTGGTGAAATTAGTAGAGCCCGTCCATACCTCTATAGGTAATCCTTTGTATAACAGGATAATGTATTTGTTGTGTTTGATAGAAGAATTGGCAGATCTCGGGGTCATTAGTTTTTCTATACCTGGAACTTTAGCAATTGCTTTGCTCGTGTTTTCCCATGGACCTCTTGATGAATGATCGTATAAAATTTTAACATCAGCACCCGTTGTTGATGCATCGTATAAAGCTTGAATAACAGGTACGTAATCAAACTCATAGGCAGCAACTCGTAATGAATAATCTGTTCCTTTGGCTTCAGCAATAAAGGCTAGTAATGCCTCTTCTAAACCTCTTGATAACCATTTGTAGGCTTTATTGTTTGGTACTTTATCTGGATTTTTATTGTCAAATTTTCTAGCATAAGCTTGGCCTACTGTGCCTCTATTAAAATAGACACCATGTGTGCCAGAATCAGGATTTTCAGTAGTGATATTTACCAAAATCTCATTTCCGTTTCTTCTTTTATTTGGTTTACCGTATACGGGGGTTGCTGAATATTGGTACTGAGTGTTAGGATTGGCATTGTAATCACCCCAAAGAAAGGCTTGAATAATACTTCTATCGTTATCTTTTTTATGTTCTTTGAATTCTTTAAATCCTTGTAAATTAGTTGTTTCTCCTGTAGTAATGTCTTTTCGTTTTAGGATAAACCCTAGTAGTTTTTTTCTTGCATTTGTTTCTACATCTAAGCAAAGTAACACCACATGTGTTCCAGCTATGACATGCAAAGAAACACCACTTTCTTGGTTTCGTGCTCTCATATTGTTTTTAGTTTGGTTAGTTCTAGTAAAAATAGAGAATTAATAATGTGAAATGAGATTGAATTCCTTAGCGATTTGTATGTAAAATGAACATTTCTAGATTTATACAAGCTAAAGTACTGTGTTTACACACTTTTAGAATGACTTTAAATAACTCGTGATTTCCTTAAAGCATGGGATTTTAGGTATAAGCGTATGTTATTCATAACTAACGCGTTAAGTAATCTTTCGGTTTTAGCCGTAAAATGATCATTTTTTAGGTAGGTTATAGAAGTTTAAATTGGGTGTTTTATTGCAGGAATTTTAATTTGTAAATCGTATAATAGATAAAAGTAAAAGTTACAAAAATGTAATTATCGTAATTTTACGCCGTAAATGTTTATAAATATTAGGTTTAAAGGTTCGCGAGTACTCAGTAAAAAAGTGATTCGTAGCTTTTGTTAATACTTATGGCAAACAGGTAAAATTTCTCCCTCTATTAAAGCACATCGCTCCACTAATGCAGGAGGCATTTTTTTTGTGTAGTCAACTTCATCTACTGTAAAACCAATAGAGCGTAGTTTGTCAAAGTAATCTACCCCATAAATTCTTACATGGTCGTATTGACCAAAAATGGCAGCACGTTCTTTAGGGTCTGTAATAGAGTCATCTTCGAAGGTGATTTTTCTATTCATGTCTTGCGGAATTTGAAAAATACCGAAACCATTTGGTTTGATGACTCTGTATAATTCTTGCATTGCTTTGGTGTCATCAGCTATGTGTTCTAACACATGATTGCATAACACAATATCAAACTCATTCTCTTTAAAAGGCAGGTTACAAATATCAGCTTTAATATCTGCAATAGGTGACTCTATATCTGAAGTGATATATATTAAGTTTTTTTGTTTTTTGAAAACATCTAAGAAACATTGTTCGGGTGCAATATGAAGTACTTTTAACTTTTTTTTTGAGGAGAAGAACTCTGTTTCGTTTTTTAAAAACAACCATAATAAACGGTGCCTCTCTAAAGAAAAAGTGGAAGGAGACAATGCGTTTTTCCGCTGGCTTCCATACCCATAGGATAGGAATTGAGTAAAAGACCTCCCATCTATCGGGTCAGTATAATTATCACCTTTTAACCACCAAGCAATAGCTGGGCGTACCCAGTAGCCTGCCTTTATTAAAAAAGGCCTAGGAATAGTGTTTAAAATTGTTTTAAAAAGTGACACATCTATAAAGCTAAAGGTTGTTGTCTAAATTCATTTTCTTCATTACTTTCAATACCTAAAGCTTCGTATATGTATTGAAAAGTAGAAAGTAGTTCTGGCTTACCATCAACGATGGCTATGTCGTGTTCAAAATGAGCACTTGGTTTATTATCTAGAGTAGTGATTGTCCAGCCATCTTTATGCTGGAAAATTTTGTGTGTACCCATATTAATCATAGGTTCAATGGCTACTACCATACCTTCCACAAATTTTTTACCACGACCTCTGCGTCCGTAGTTTGGCATTTCTGGATCTTCGTGCATTTTTTCCCCCAACCCATGGCCTACCAACTCTCTAACAACTCCAAATCCATGTTTTTCTGTAAAATTTTGAATAGCAAAACCAACATCTCCAACACGATTTCCAGCTTTAAACTCTCGAATTCCGACGTATAAACTTTCTTTGGTGATCTCAAGTAATTTTTGTGTTTCAGGAGTTATTTCTCCAACAGCAAAGGTATAGGCGTGATCTCCATAAAACTTATTTTTTAAAGCACCGCAGTCAATAGAAATAATATCTCCTTCCTTCAGTGGTGTGTCATTAGGGATCCCATGCACTATTTGCGAGTTAGGACTTACACATAATGTGTTCGGGAAATCATATAAGCCTAAAAAGCCAGGAATAGCTCCTTGTTCACGGATAAATTCTTCCGCTAGTTTGTCAAGGTATAGGGTGGTTACTCCGGGTTTAACCTCTTTGGCCAACATACCTAATGTTCTTGAGACTACTAAAGCGCTTTCGCGCATGAGTTCTATTTCTTCTTTAGTTTTTGGCTTGATCATATTGAAAATTTTGAAGCGCAAAATTACGATTATTTTTGATATGGATGTGTATAAGGTTGCCCTGAAACAATTTTTAATATATCCTTTTCAATACTCGATCCATCAAGTGGATGTTCAACAAAACGACCTATTTCTTTCCCTTTTTTGTAAAATATAAAAGTAGGGACTCTTATGATATTGAATCCTTTCTCTAAACCATGGGCTTCTTTTTTTCTGTTTACGGTAACTAATTCTAAATTTTTATAATTAAAATCAACTTCGTCTAGAAGCTTATAAAAGTTAGGAATCTCACGTTTACTGTCACCACACCAAGTTCCCATAAACCCTTTTATAGTAATGTTTTTTAAATACTTTTTTAATTGTGCGCTCGTTTGTTTGTTCACCTCGTAGTAACCGTAGAAATCATTAAACCATTCACTTCCGTAAGGTTCTTGTTGAAAATCCTTTTTGGTAGCAACACCAATTAGATCGCCATTATTGTTTTTTGTTGCAGGGACTTTTTTTACAGTAGCACAAGAGGCAAATAGTGCAATAGATATTATAAAAAGTATGTTTTTCATAATGATAAATATATTTTTAGATAAGCGATTGTTGTGTCATTTCGATAGGTTGTTCCACTCCCATCAAATGTAAAACAGTAGGGGCAATATCGCCCAAAATACCACTTTTTATCGACTTTAAGTTATTATCGATTAAAATCATTGGAACCGGGTTTGTAGTATGTGAAGTATGAGGCGTTCCATCTGGGTTCATCATGGTCTCACAGTTTCCGTGATCTGCTATTAAAATAGTCGTGTAATCATTGTCAAGAGCTGTTGTTACCACATCCTGAACACAATGGTCTACAGTTTCACAGGCTTTAACGGCCGCTTCAAATACACCTGTATGTCCTACCATATCACCATTGGCAAAATTTAAACAAACAAAATCAACGTTTCCTTTTTCGAGTTCAGGAATTATAGCATCACGAATATCGTAAGCACTCATCTCCGGTTTTAAATCGTAAGTAGCTACTTTGGGAGAAGGACATAATAATCTGTTTTCTCCAACAAACTCTTTTTCTCTACCTCCAGAGAAAAAGAAAGTGACATGTGGGTATTTTTCTGTTTCAGCGATTCTAATTTGCGTTTTGTTTGCTTTTTGTAAGACCTCACCAAGCGTATTTTCGATATTTTTAGTATCGTAAACAACGTCAATATTGGAGAATCGATCATCATAGTTTGTCAATGTAACAAAGTACAATGGTAATTTTTTCATTTGATACTCTGGGAAATCTTTTTGACTTAGTACCTCTGTTAATTGTCGACCTCTATCTGTTCTAAAGTTGAAAAAGATAACCACGTCATCAGACTGAATTGTTGCTTTAGGTTCGTTGTTATCATCAACCATAATGATCGGCTTGATAAACTCGTCTGACACCTGCTTGTCATAGCTTTCTTGAATGGCTTCTTCGGCGTTTTTAGAAGCCTTTCCAGTTCCATGGATTAAAGCGTTGTAAGCTAGTGCAATTCTTTCCCAACGATTGTCTCTATCCATTGCAAAGTAACGCCCAGTGATAGTAGCTAAAGCCCCTGTGGTATTTTTCATATGCTCTTGAATGTCATTGATAAAGAACTTGCCAGATTTAGGGTCACAATCTCGTCCATCAGTGAACGCATGTAAATAAACATTTTCAAGCCCGTATTGGTCAGCTGCGCTGAGCAAGCCTTTTAAGTGGTTGATATGAGAATGAATACCACCGTTAGAAACCAAACCTAAAAAATGAACTTTTTTATTGGCTGCTTTGGCATACTCGAAAGCTTTTAATAATTCAGGTTCTTTAGCCAAGGTTCCTTCTGTAACCGCTTTGTTAATCTTCGCAAGATTTTGATATACAATTCTACCAGCACCTAAATTCATATGCCCAACTTCAGAATTTCCCATTTGTCCTTCTGGTAGTCCAACATGTTCACCATCAGTCCGTAACTCTGCATTTGGGAATTTGTGGTACAATGAATTAATATAAGGTGTTTTAGCATTGAATATGGCAGATACTTTAGGGTCTTGAGTAATCCCCCAACCATCTAAAATCATTAAAATTACTTTCTTGTTCATTCTCTAAAAATTGAACCGTAAAAATAAGAAAGATTTCTGGTGAATTATTAAAAAATAACGAAACCGATTAAGGATAGGAGTACAATGAAAACAGTAGTAAACAATAAAAGATTGATTATAATTTGTTTTCTGTTTTCTCGTTGCAAATTTTCGCGAATTCTTTTTAGTTGTTTAGGCGTAGCCTTTTTATTGAATACAATATTTTTAGAGATCATATTTCCGAAGCCTTTCTTCGGGTAATTAGGTTCCCTTCTTCGTGTATTATTATTTAAACGGGTAATCATACTGGATCCTATATTGGATTTTAGACCAGTCAAACTTGCTATTGCGTTAAAATTTCTTCCTCTCACGTGTTTTTATAGTATTAGTACCGAGAATCATGAAAATGTTACAAACGCAACATACTTTAAAGTATTTCTAAGGTGTGCTTTAGGGTTTTTATTTACAGTTAGTTATGTTGTATATAATTTGAGTTGCTATATTTTTTTATAGCTTGTTTTATTTTGTCAATTCTGTTTTCAGGGTCAGGATGTGTGCTTTGAAATTCCGGAACTCTATTCGCACCGGCAGCTGCTTTTAAAATTTCCATTACATTGATCAAATACCGAGGGTCATACCCTGCATTAATCATCAATCGAACGCCTAATTCGTCGCTTTCTAATTCGTCACCACGCCCGTTTTTTAATAAAGTTTGTTGTCCGATATTATTGGCTAATTGCCCCAAGTCGGCTCCTACAGAAGCGCCCATGGTTAATAATTTCCAAAAATTTGCTTCTGTGATTCTTTCATTGGAATGCTTCCCTAAAACATGCCCAATTTCATGTCCTAAAACACCAGCAAGCATATTTTCGTTGAGACGTCCGCTGTTATCTGTTAATTTTGAAAACAGGGCATAGGTAATAAAAATTTGACCACCCGGCAAAGCAAAAGCATTAATAGCTCTGTCGTCTTTTAATAAATGAAAATCATATTGATAGCCAGATTGTTTTGCAACGGTATTATTTACTAGGTTTTTACCAATCTGATCAACTAGTTGTTGGTATCTATTATCTGGATGAAGCCCTCCGTGTTGTTGTACCATTGAAGGTGCCTGTTGTAAACCAATTGCGATTTCTTGTCGAGGGGAGAGACTGATGGATTGGGTTTTACCAGTGTAGGGGTTTTCCGTTTGTTGACTACATTTTTTTAAATAAGCAAAGGCAATAATAATTAGACCGATAAATAAACGAACCTTAAACCCACCTCTTCTCATTTTATAAGCCATTTTTAGCGTTACAGGTAAATATACAAAATATATATTTTAACGGATATCGATTTTTTGTGAAGTATAAAAAAACTAAATTTACACTGTTAAAATAGCATTTCATGGAAACTCAGTTGGAATTGAATGAGGTAACTAAAAAGTTACCAAAACATTTACATAAATTTATAGTAAAACAACCTTATGACGATTATACAGCACAGAATCAGGCGGTGTGGCGTTATGTGATGCGAATGAATGTAGATTATTTGAGTAGAGTAGCTCACAGCTCCTATTTAGATGGGTTGAACAAAACGGGTATTTCAGTAGAGCATATTCCTTATATGGCAGGGATGAATCGAATTTTGAAAGAAATTGGTTGGGCTGCCGTATCAGTTGATGGGTTTATTCCGCCAAATGCTTTTATGGAATTTCAAGCGTATAATGTATTGGTTATAGCCTCGGATATGAGAACCATTGATCATATTCAATATACACCTGCCCCTGACATTATTCATGAAGCTGCTGGGCATGCACCTATTATTGCTAATCCGGAATATGCCGAATACTTGCGTCGTTTTGGAGAAATAGGAGCCAAGGCAATATCTTCAGCAAAGGATTATGAAATGTATGAAGCAGTGAGATTATTGTCTATTTTAAAAGAAGATCCAAGTTCAAGTAAAAAATCGATTAAGGAGGCGCAAGAGAAGGTTGAATGGTTACAAGATAATTTAGGAGACCTGTCTGAGATGGCTCAAATAAGAAATTTACATTGGTGGACCGTAGAGTATGGGTTGATAGGTACTGTTGAAAATCCTAAGATTTACGGAGCAGGATTGCTGTCTTCAATTGGAGAGAGTAAATGGTGTATGCAAAAAGATGTTAAAAAGCTACCGTATTCGGTAGATACGGCTACCGTTAGTTTTGATATTACAAAGCCTCAGCCACAATTATTTGTGACCCCTGATTTTGCACATTTGAGTTTAGTTTTAGAGCAGTTTGCTAATAAAATGGCCATTCGAACAGGTGGTCTTAATGGGGTTCAAAAACTGATCGCATCTAAAAATCTAGGAACTATTGAGTTAAGTACTGGGATTCAAATTTCAGGTATTTTTAGCAATGTGATTTCTGATGAAAAAAACCGACCTATATACATACAAACTACCGGAAATACAGCCTTGTCTAGTAGAGATAAGGAGCTTATAGGTCATGGGGTTACACATCATGCTGAAGGATTTGGAAGTCCGATAGGAAAATTAAGAGGAATTAATATACCTATTGAAAACATGAGTCCGAGAGATCTTGATGCCTATGGTATTTATGAAGGTAAACAGGTAACTTTAGAGTTTGAAGGAGGAATAAAAGTAGTTGGTGAAGTGATCACAGGAACAAGGGATTTACGGGGTAGAATTTTGTTAATTTCTTTTAAGAACTGTATGGTTACCTATGGAGATAAAGTGTTATTTCATCCAAATTGGGGAATTTATGATATGGCAGTAGGAGTTGAGGTTGTCTCTGCTTATGCAGGACCAGCAGATGTAAGTTCATTTGGAGATTTGGGTAAGGTTTCTGAAACTAAAACTCATAAAATTGATTATTCTACTTCAGATAAAGAGTTGTATTCACTTTATGAGTTGGCAAGAACAATGAGAGAAGGTAATACAGCTTCTGAAGAAAAGATAAAACTAATTTTTGAGCAACTACAAATGAAGTTTAAAAATGATTGGTTACTGCCTCTTGAGTTGTTAGAGCTTGCTTTGAGTAATGGGTTTTCGATACAAACGGAACTCAAAAAGTATTTGGAAACACTTAAAAGTAATGAAGAATACAGTAAATTAATAGAAAACGGGCTATTTTTGCTGAAGAATTTGCAACAAGCCTAATATGGGACTATTTAATTTATTTAGAAAGAAAAATATGGATAACCAAATTAAAGAATACTTAGAAAAAGGAGCGGTAATACTAGATGTGAGAACACTGGCGGAATGGAATGAAGGCCATTCTGAGGTGGCGAAGCATATAGTGTTGAATACGATACCCGAACAAGTTGAAGAAATAAAGTCTTGGAATACCTCAGTAATTGCTGTTTGTAGAAGCGGAGGAAGAAGCGCACAAGCAACTGAATTTTTGGTACAGCAAGGAGTTGATGTTATTAATGGGGGTCCTTGGCAAAATGTGGATCAATATTTATAGAAAAATTCAATGTTATATTATTTATTTATAAATTGAAATTACGATAATAAAACATCCTTTTACACATTCTTCTTCATTAGAAAAAGAAATAAACTAAGGGGTGCTTAATTTTTATAAAGAAAATAACATCATTTTCTTTTACGGTAACTTCAAAATATAATTGGTGTTAAAACCTAATAAAAGGAAATACTTTTTGAAGTGTTTCCTTTTTTTGAGTTAGTTTTTTTAGAAAAAGCTGATGTTGCTCTGAGCTTGAATTAAATGGTTTATGTTGTAATCCTTTCTGTATTGTTGCTATTTCTTGCATGGTTTTTTGTGCGTTTTCAGCAATCCATACCTGTTTAAATTTTTCCCAAATATAGGTGATCGCTGTTGTATTTGGGTGAATCATATCTTCTGAATAAAAACGGTAATCACGCAGTTCATCCATCATAATTTCATAAGAAGGAAAATAATAATTGTTTTTATTTCCACTAACTGTTTGGTGTATAGAGCTTAATAGGTGAGCTTTGCTTTGTTGGTTTTGTATAAAGCCATCTTTTAGATGCCTAACTGGTGATACGGTATAAATTATAGATGCATTTTTATTAATGGATCTTATAAGGGAGTTTATCGTATATAAACTTTCAGAAATTTCTTCAATAGATAAGATTTCTTTGACGAATTTTTTTTGAGGAACCTTATGGCAGTTTGCAACAATAGTGTCTGTTTCGATAAAACGATACACCCACGAAGTACCTAAGGTTATCAAAATATGCGTGGCGTTTTTTAGTTGTTTGAGGGTTGAAGCTATATGGTGATTTAAATGGTGTACTATTTGAGCTGCACTTGTTGCGCTTAAAGAAGAATGTGCCTCAAAGGCATGCCATCGTTCATTATGAAAAAAGACATCTTCTTCTGTGTATATTTTCTTATCGATCGCGTTTTTGATTAGTTGTTCTATGGCTTTAGGATGAAACAAAATACCAAAAGGGTTTTGAATAGCCTGAAATTTATAATACGACAATTTATTTCCTATATTTTCTGAAAAACAAGAGCCTAATAATAGTAGTTGGGAAGGATAGCCTATTTGGTTTTCTTGTTGAGGTTTTAATGGTATTTGTGTTTGTAAGTTCATAGTGGGCTAATTCAACTAAAGTAGGAAAAGGAATTATTTATTGTATATACAAAAGGATCTTTTCTAAGAAGTAAAATTAGTGAATAATTGATTAAACTCCTATGATTGATTTAAAAGGGAAGAAGGAATTTATTAAGAGGATTGCCAGCTAGGCTTTGTGGGTTCTATTCGCTATTTAGAAACGAGTATTATCTTTAACTTAAATGTTCAACTTTTAGATGTAACCATAACCATACTGCGTTGATTTGAGTTAATGGCTTGGTTTTTTGTTTACGTACTGTAGCTCTATATAGGGTTGATTTTCATTAAAATAAACACAAAAAGAGAACGCCTGTTAGGGGTTGTTAGTTATGTGTTTGGTAGGGCCTATGATAATTTTATAAATAGTCTTTTTTAACTTGCATATTAGGGTTTTTTCGTTGCATCCAACATTTAAAATCTTGGTAGTCTTTTTCTTTAATTTCTAAAAAGGAGATTAATTTTTCTGAGTCTGTGTAGATGACTTTTATTTCCTTCTGAGAAACTACGATTTCTCGGATTTCATTTATGTTAAAGATGCGGTTTTCTTTTTGGTTTTTAAAGTACAATGTATCATCTGCTAGTTTAAAAAATGCGGTTTTACTTAAAAAACTTCCGTTAATTGACCAAAATAGGAGGATGGTTAATAAAAGAATTGTATTTATATCGTGGTTTTTAAAAGTAAGGGTATAAAAACATATTCCAATCACAATAAAAGTACTAAATATGATGGATCCGTCTTTGTTATACCAGTTATTGTTTGAGTTTACTGTAAAAGAAAATGAATAATTTTTTCTTTATATAAGATAGAAAAATCAATAATAGCAGTAGCTATGATTTCTTTTTATATTGAAATAGAAAGGGAAAAAGGACGTTTTATTACGATAAACTCAAATGGTAAATGGTATTACTATAGTCATTTTGACTAGCCAGAAACAAGGTGTCTTCGCGGTTATTTCTTTTTTTTCGGAATAGATTTAGAATACTTAATAATAGTATCAATGACAATCCGATTGTCACATATTGTTTAGGGATGGAATTAAGATAATCGCTAATATCAAATCCGAACACTATTTTTAGAATCAATAAAAGAATAAAAGGTATACTTTTTTTTAAAAGAGATACATAAGAAGCTTCATTTTTCATAGTTTTTTATAAACTAAAAAAGGTTCAAAAAGTAAGGGTCTTTGAACCTTTTATTATATTTTGGATGTAAACAAAAGTGAGAAAAGAAAAAACACGATGCTATATCGTTCCTCTTTATACGATATACTCAATAGCCTTATCTAATACTTTTGGAATTCCTCCTGGGTTTTTACCTCCTGCGGTAGCAAAGAAGTTTTGACCACCTCCGCCACCATGAATATATTTTCCTAATTCTCTAACTACCTTACCCGCATCATAACCACGATCATTGGCTAAATCTTTGGAGATATAACAGGTTAATATGACCTTTTCAGCGGAAGGAGAAGCAGCGAATAACAAAAATAAATTGTCTATTTCTCCACCTAGTTCAAATAATAAAGATTTTATACTACCAGGGTCTAAATCAACTTTAGTTGCCAAAAAGTGTACTCCATTAACTTCTTTTAGTTGGTTTTTAATGTCTCCTTTTAAGTTTTTAGCTTTGTCTTTTAACAGTTGTTCAATTTGTTTCTTTAAACTGCTGTTTTCATCTTGTAAAGAGCTTACCGATTTGGTAATGTCTTTTGGGTTTTTCAGTAATTTTTTTACTGAATTGTACTTGTGTTCTACCTCTTCAAAATAGTCGCCCACAGCAATATTGGTAATTGCTTCAATACGACGAATACCAGCTGCAACGGCTCCTTCTGATTTGATTTTAAAATACCAAATTTCACCTGTTCGCTGTACATGGGTACCTCCACATAATTCCATCGATTGGCCAAAACGAATTGTACGGACACTATCCCCATATTTTTCGCCAAATAAAGCGATAGCACCTTCATCAATAGCTTGTTGCATTGGAATGTTTCGTTTTTCTTCTAACGAAAGGTTTTCACGAATACGAGCATTGACAAATGCTTCGATTTCTTGTAATTGATCTTTGTCTACTTTAGAAAAGTGCGAAAAATCAAATCGTAAATGCTTAGGGTTTACTAACGACCCTTTTTGTTCAACGTGGTCACCTAACACTGCTCGTAAAGCTTGGTGCAATAGGTGAGTAGCTGAATGATTACTCGCTGATAATCTTCTAAATTCGTCATTTACCACTGCTTTAAAAGTTTCATGCAGGTTTTCTGGTAAATTTTTTGCGTAATGAATAATTACATTGTTCTCTTTTTTGGTATCTGTTATATAGATAACATCACCATTTGGTGTTTCAATAGCTCCCCTGTCACCTACTTGTCCCCCTCCTTCAGGATAGAACGGAGTTAAATTAAAGACTAATTGATATTGTTCACCGTCTTTTTTACTGGTAACTTTTCGGTAACGTGTGAGTTTTACATTTGCGTTCAGGGTGTCATAACCTACAAATTCTTCTATTTCATCATCAATTAAAACAACCCAATCACCCGTTTCACTAACAGAAGCTGCACGAGAGCGGTCTTTTTGAGCTTTCATACCAGCGTTGAATTCATCTTCATTAACCGTATATCCTTTTTCACGAGCGATTAACTGGGTTAAATCTAAAGGAAAACCATAAGTGTCATAGAGTTCAAAAGCTCTTTTTCCTGAAATAACGGTTCCTTCGGTTGTTTCAATAACCTTATCTAACAGCAGTAATCCTTGATCTAAGGCACGTAAAAATGATTGCTCCTCTTCTTTGATAACATTATGTACTAACGTATCTTGTTTTTTAATTTCCGGAAAAGCTTCACCCATCTGGTGTGATAATGTTTCGGCTAACTTATAGATAAAGGGCTCTTTTTGCTGTAAGAATGTAAATCCGTAACGAATAGCTCTACGTAAAATTCTACGAATAACATAACCAGCTCCGTTATTACTAGGTAACTGACCGTCGGCAATAGCAAAAGCTACAGCACGAACGTGATCTGCTATTACTCGAATGGCAATATCAATTTTTTCGTTTTTTCCGTAAGAAGCCCCCGTAATTGTTTCGATCTCTCTAATTAACGGCGTAAAAACATCGGTGTCGTAGTTTGATTGAACTCCTTGTAAAACCATACATAAACGTTCAAAGCCCATACCTGTATCAATATGCTTAGAAGGCAGTTCTTCTAAAGAGCCGTCTGCCTTGCGATTGTATTGCATAAAAACAAGGTTCCAGATTTCTACTACCTGAGGATGGTCTTTATTCACTAACGATTTCCCGTCAACCTTGGCTTTTTCTTCAGCTGAACGAATGTCTACGTGAATTTCAGAACAAGGACCACAAGGGCCTTGCTCACCCATTTCCCAAAAGTTATCTTTTTTATTCCCCATTAAAATATGATCTTCAGAAACAATTTGTTTCCAAAAATCATAGGCTTCTTGATCCATTTTAGTACCGTCTTTGTCATCACCTTCAAAAACAGTTACGTATAAAATATTTTTGTCTATTTTGTATACTTTGGTAAGTAATTCCCATGCCCAAGCGATAGCTTCTTTTTTAAAATAATCACCAAAACTCCAATTACCTAGCATTTCAAACATGGTATGGTGATAGGTGTCATAGCCTACTTCCTCTAAATCGTTGTGTTTACCAGAAACCCGTAAACATTTTTGAGAGTCGGATATTCTGTTGTTCTTAGGGGTGGCATTTCCAAGAAAGTATTCCTTAAAAGGCGCCATACCAGAGTTGGTAAACATTAAGGTAGGGTCGTTCTTTAGCACCATTGGTGCAGAAGGAACAATATCATGTTGCTTTGATTTAAAATAATCTAAAAATTGTGCTCTAATTTCTTGAGATTTCATACCACTCCAGTATCTTAATTATTGTTAATTTTTAATTAAAAAATAGCTTTAAAAAAGTAGTTTTAAAACATTTTGTAAATTTGCGACTTACCAAATATTAACCCCTTAAATAAAGTTGCTCTTTTAAAGAGCACAAAAGTAGTATATTTAGCATTATGGCGAAAGTAAAATATTATTATGATCCGGACACATTATCCTACAGGAAAATAGAAAGTAAAAGAAGTGAAAAGTATAAAAAAGCCTTTTTAGGAATCACAGGAATTTCTTTAATTGCTTTTTTAGGATTTATAGGTTTTAGCCAATTTTTACTGACACCAAAAGAACGAGCTCAAAAAAGAGAACTTGAGAACTTGAAATTACACTATGAACTGCTCTCTAAAAGAATGGATGAAAGTTCAAAAATATTGACAGAGTTACAAGAAAGAGATAATAATATATATAGAACGTATTTTGAAGCAACACCCATTGCCGAGGAGCAAAGAAGAGCAGGATTTGGAGGGGTGAACAGATATAAAAGCTTAGATGGTTTTGAAAATAGCAACATGATCACCAATGTAACGAAGCAGTTAGATGTGTTGTCTAAACAAATGGTGGTGCAATCAAAATCATTAGACGAGATTGTTAGTTTGGCAAAAGAAAAAGAGAAAATGTTAGCTTCAATACCCGCCATACAACCAGTGAAGAATGAAGATTTAACAAGGATGGCTTCTGGTTATGGTATGCGTTTACACCCGATATTAAAGTCGTGGCGTATGCATAACGGAATGGATTTTACAGCACCTACTGGAACACCAATTTTTGCCTCAGGAAACGGTAAAGTTATCAAAGCACATAGAAGTTCAACTTTTGGAAACGTGGTGTATATTGATCACGGGTACAGTTATAAAACTATTTATGCGCATATGAGCAAAATAGCGGCAAAAGTAGGACAGAAGGTAAAACGTGGCGATTTGATTGGATACGTGGGAAATACAGGACGTTCAGCAGCACCTCATTTGCATTATGAAGTGCACAAGAATGGACGCCCCGTAAATCCTATATATTTTTATTACGGCGATTTATCTCCTGAAGAATTTATAGCCATGCAAAAAGCGTCTCAGCAAAAGGGACAATCATATGATTAAGCCTTAAAAATGTACGTAGATTTACCTGAAAAGAGATATTATAAAATAGGAGAGGTAGCGAAAGCTTTCGGGGTAAATACGTCGTTGGTACGTTTTTGGGAAAAAGAATTTGATGTGATCAAACCTAAAAAGAATGCCAAAGGGAATAGGTTGTTTACCAAAGAAGACATTGAGAATTTTAAGCTTATTTATAATTTGGTAAAAGAAAGAGGATTTACTTTAGAAGGAGCAAAGCAAAGGCTAAAGAAAAATCCTGATGAAGTAATAAGCAATCACGAAATAATTAGTAGATTAGAGGCTGTGAAAGCAGCATTAATAAAAATAAAAAATCAATTATAAACAAAAAAAATAATAATGATGAAAAAATGGTTAGTACC
Source organism: Tenacibaculum profundicola (assembly GCF_057220795.1). Lineage (NCBI taxonomy): Bacteria > Pseudomonadati > Bacteroidota > Flavobacteriia > Flavobacteriales > Flavobacteriaceae > Tenacibaculum > Tenacibaculum profundicola. Next base: position 3,472,861 of record NZ_CM170137.1, read on the forward strand.
AATAATTGTTTTAGGAGTTATCGTATTCGGTTTGTACCGATGGACTGTAGGGTTTAATAACACAGCTGTTAGATTGAATGAAAATGTTGCGGAAGCATGGGGAAATGTCGAGACGACGTATCAAAGGAGAAATGATTTAATTGGGAATTTAGTAAAAACAGTACAAGGGGCTGCTGATTTCGAAAAATCAACATTAACAGAAGTAATTAATGCGAGAGCAAGGGCCACTTCAATGAATATTGATGCTTCAAAAGTGACTCCAGAGCAATTAGCACAATTCAATAAAGTACAAGGTGGTTTAAGTGGGGCTTTAAAAAGCTTATTAGTGACTGTAGAGAGGTATCCGGAATTGAAATCTAATCAAAATTTTTTAAAATTACAAGATGAACTTGCAAGTACTGAAAATCAAATATTAACATCAAGAACACGTTTTAATGAGGCTATTAAGCCTTATAATAATCATGTAAAAATATTCCCGAATTCTGTTTTTGCGGGATGGTTTAATTTTGAACCAAAACCTTATTTTGATGCCGAGATTGGTGCTGAAAAGGCACCGGATATAGATTTTGATTTTGGGAATAAAAAATAAGATGTCTGAAGTAGAAAAGTTTTTATCATATTCTGAAGAACAAGAAATTGTAGCAGCTATTAGGCAGGCTGAATTAAATACTTCTGGTGAGATTAGAATTCATATGGAGAAGAGTTCATCATTACCTCATTTTGATCGAGCATTACAAGTTTTTCATATGCTAAAGATGTTTAATACCCAACATCAGAATGCAGTACTGATTTACGTGGCGGTGGAAGATCATAAATTTGTTATTTACGGTGACAAAGGTATTAATGACGTAGTGCCCGAGAATTTTTGGGATACCACTAAAAATGTAATGCAAGAGCAATTTAAACAAGGCAATTTTAAGCAAGGAATAATTAATGGGGTTTTGAAGGCTGGTGAAGAGTTAAAGACCCATTTTCCTTGGCAAGTTGATGATGAAGATGAATTGTCTAATGAAATATCAAAAGGCTAATGAATATCAAAAATTTTTCATACAAGGTACTGTTTATTGCTTTTTTATGTTTTGTTCAAGTAAGTTTCGGGCAATTTGAAATTTCTGAAAAACCTAAATTTATTCCACCTGTTATAGATAGTCTTGATTTATTAACTAAAGACCAGTACAATAGACTTTATAATAAGCTTAAAATTTATAGTGATTCAACTTCTACAGAAATTGCAGTAGCAATTATTTCTAGTACAAAGGGTGAATCTATCGGGATTTTAGCACCGAGATGGGCTCATAAATGGGGGATAGGCCAGGAGAGAGAAGACAATGGAGTTTTTATATTGCTAGCAAAAGATGATCGGAAAATTTGGATAGCACCGGGTTATGGAGTAGAACATAAATTAACTGCAGGTGTAGTTGGAGAGCTTACTAGAAATGTTATAATTCCTGAATTTAAAAGAGGTGATTATTACGCTGGATTAGACAAGGGGGTTGATGCTGTTTTTGAGGTTTTAAAAGGGCTTTATAAGAGACAAAAGAAAGATAAAAAAGATGGCTTTGACGCTGGTTTTATCATTTTTATTGTCATTCTTGTTGTTTTCTTTATGATTATCTCTAATGGAAATAGAAACAATAGAGGAGGAGGTTATCGATCAGGCTCTCGTGGTCTTTTAGAAACCATTATTCTCAGTAATTCTGGTAGAGGTGGTTTCGGTAGCGGTGGAAGCTTTGGAGGATCCTCTGGTGGAGGTTTTGGTGGTTTCGGCGGAGGCGGAGGCTTTAGTGGAGGTGGTGCTGGTGGTAGTTGGTAAGTTCACTAGAGAATTTTCGAGAACATATCGTAATAATAACCGCTGTGTTTTCAGTGGTTTTTTAGTTTAATACCAGTTATTGTTTGAATTTACTGTAAATTCAAATGGTAAACGGTATAAGACCAATTGTTTTCATACCATGTTTTTGACAGCGTATTTGATAATTCTAGCGATATTTTGAAACCGTAAGTGCAGACATTAAATTTTTTTAAAAGGAAATAGGATAGCTGAGTTTGGGAAGTATATAGGATGCTAATGCATAACTAAGGCTTAACGATAATTAGTTAAAATAATGGTAGTATTGTTTACATAAGCTATAGAAAAGGGAAAACATCAATCCTCAGAGTTTAAAATTGGATGATATTCAAAAGCAATAGAAACAACCACCTATATGTAGAAATATTAGAAGGAAATAATGAGGTTAGCCGTTTTGCCATAAAAACAAATATCAATGAAAAATTACTGGAATCTAGTTGGTGGCTTATTCATAACGTTCTATCTTTTCGGTTGTGGTCAAAAATTCGGAGAAGTCTATAGCTCTGAAAACCTTTTGATAAAGCAACTTTCGGAGCATGTTTATATCCATATTTCGTATTTAGATACTGAAAAATGGGGAAAGGTTTCGTGCAATGGTATGATTGTTATTGATAAACACGAAGCCCTTGTATTTGACACCCCCACTAACATAAACGCCTCCTTTGAATTAATTGATTGGATTGAAAAAACTTGTAAATCAAAGGTAAAAGCAGTGGTTCCATCACATTTTCACGTAGATTGTGTAGGAGGGATAGTTGCTTTCCGTAAGAAAGGAATACTAGTATATGCCAATGAACGCACTAAAATGTTAAATCACGAGATTCAATCTGCGGTAACTTTTAATAATCATCTAGCACTAGATGTTGGCGAAGAAAAAGTTATTTGTGAGTTTTTAGGAGAAGGCCATACCAAAGATAATATAGTAGCTTATTACCCTAAGGATAGAGTGTTGTTTGGTGGGTGTTTATTAAAAGCATTGAAAGCAAAGAAAGGAAATTTAGCAGATGCTAATGTTAATGCATGGGCTACCACTGTTGCTAATGTACAAGACATGTATCCAGAAGTATTGTGGATAATTCCTGGTCATGGGAAAGAGGGAGGTGCTGATTTATTAACGCATACGATTCAATTGTTTACACCATAATTTATAGGGGATATATTAAAATAAACTTTATGGAATAGATTCTCTTTATACCTTAAAATTGGCGGAATCGAATACTTTTTCATCTCCTAAAATGTAGTTTGTAGATGTATTGAGTATATCATTTTCATGACTTTTTTTGTGAAATTAAGGAAATTTCTACTTTTTAAACTATCACTTATTCCTTGTTTATGGCATTATCTGCGAAATTGACACGCTTATACCCGATTTACTACCGCTTATGATTTTTTTTATTATTTAAGTGTGTTGCTTTTTTATATTTGGATTATCAAACTTTGGTATCGAATAGTAACTTACTATAAGTAAAAAACATTAACTAACCATAATGTACCACTAAAAAAGTTAACGATATATACGATAACCAAATGTAGTATACACTAATTACTGCGAAAAAACCACAGCATCTTATGGATGTTGTGGTTTGCTATTTATACTACCTTGATGATAATTTACCAATCGTAATTGGTTTTATTAAATGCCCTATAGGCTATCTGAAATATACTTAGTTTAATACGGAAAGAAACTTCGTGAATTTTAACTTTTTAATGAGGTGGGTTGGTATGTGTTTTCGGCGTCGGAAGATGTCATGTAAAATTTTAATTTCGAAGGAGTTTTTAAGGAATTTTAAGGAAAGCATAATATGAGATTCTATATCATTCTTAGTTCTATTTAGATTCTATAAAATTTTTACGCGCTGTATTTTAGGAGATTATCTGTATTTAGTATCTTTATCAACCAAAAAAACGAATATCTAAATGAAAAAAACAATAGTCTTTTTAAGTGCATTCTTCTTTTTGAGTTGTACTAATTATGGCCAGTTAACTGTAGTTGCGGATATGCCCAGTACTTTGGAAGAAGTTTCTGGAGTTGAGAAAATAAAAGGTTCTGATCTGTTATGGATGCTGAATGATAGTGGAAATAAACCAATAGTTTATGGAGTCAATATAAAGGGGGAGATTCAAGAAAAAGTAAAGCTAGATGTCAAAAATAGAGACTGGGAAGATATAACTTCAGATGAACAGGGTAATTTATACATTGCTGATATTGGAAACAACGATAATAAACGAAAAAATTTGGTGATTTATAAAATTAATAAACAACATTTATTGAAGGGAGGTCATGTAGAATTTGATAAAATAAGGTTTAGGTATCCTGATCAAACGAAGTTTCCTCCCAAAAAGAAGGATCGATTTTTTGATGCAGAATCGTTGTTATACTATAACAACTATTTGTATATTTTCACCAAGAGTAGAGTGAAAAAATCTTTTGGAAAGACGAAACTATACAAAATACCGGCTTCTCCTGGAAAACATATCGCTGAGTATATTGATAGTTTTGAAACATGTAATGATAAATTGAGTTGTTGGATTACCGCAGCAAGTATGTCACCAGACCAGACCCAAGTGGCTTTGTTAAATCACAATACAGTTTTTGTGTTTACTGATTTTAAAGATGATAATTTCTTTAATGGAACCTTAACCCAATATAACTTGGGACATACGTCGCAAAAAGAAGGCATTACTTTTAAAGATATTAATACACTTTATATTACTGACGAGCAATCCCATGGATCGGGAGGGAATCTCTATGAATTTTCTATCCATAAAGAATAACCGTTTTTTAGTAGATAATTTTACTTTGTAAAAAGTATTATATCGTACAAGAGAAGTACCCATCCTATAATTAACATCAGCCCGCCTAAAGGAGTTACAGGGCCAAGAAATCGTAGTTTTTTGCCACTGGCTTCCGATAGTATAAGTCCGTAAATACTAAATGAAAATAAAAAGATTCCTAGTATAAAACTCCAGCCCATGGCAAAACCTGGGTGCTCTATGTTAAAACCAATGAGCAATAATACAATGGCGTGATACATTTGATATTTAACACCTGTTTCAACTGATTTTAGTTGGTTTTCTGTCAATATTTTTTTTAAGGCGTGCGCGCCGAAAGCTCCAAAAATCACAGAGAGCATACCGTATAAAGCACCAAAAATTAAGATTGTTTGTATCATAAGTAATGAAAAAAGACTTTACAAATATACATCGTAAAGTCTTTGTTTTTTATTGATTAGAAGGAAAAACCTAAGCCAAAGGCAATTCTTTTTTCATCTGTGTTTCCTTGGAAATAAGAAAGGTTTACTGTAAGTATATCAATTCCACTTAACCATAATGAACCTCCGTAACTGGTGTGCCATACGGCATTTTTAGCTTGTTTCGGACTCCAAACACGACCGTAATCGAATCCAGCAGAAATCCCAACTTTTATGGGAAGTATGGATGTTTTAATTTCTCCAAAACGCAGGCGTAAATCATTACTGTGGTAAAAACTTTCCGTACCTGTAAATCGTTGACGATTAAATCCTCGTAAACTTCGATCACCACCTAACGTCGCAGCTTGATAGAATTCGAAACGATTGCCAACATTAATATGAGTACCTATTTCAGATGCAAATACGAACGAACGATTGTGTACTAAGTTTTGATAAATGGCTAGAGCACTTTTAATGTAGCCAAAACGCCTGTTAAAATCATTCATGTTTGATTTGGCGCCTACAGCTACTTCAAAATTCATCCCCTTTGTAGGGAAGCTACTATTGTCAAGTCTATTGTGCGTTAAGCTAATTTCTCCTCCGACAAAGTAGTTTGTATCAAAAATATCGACAACACTTTTGTTGTAATTAGTAATATTCCTGTTAGGGGTATTTTGCACTTTAATTCCTTCGATGGAAGAAGAAAACTTAAGAATATTACCACCTCTATAGCGTCTTAAAAGAGCCGGTGTAAAGCTTAATTCACTCTTTTTGACACGATAATGATCTAAATCGAAGTTTTGATTAAAAATTGTCTGATTTCCCCAGCCAAAAAAGTTAATAGAATAATTATCACTGGTTGCTTTTGCTTTAATCGCTAAACTCCAGTTTCCAAGAAACTCTGTAAATTCACCATTGTATTCTGTATCAAAACCATTAGTGGCAGTAAAATAATTTGCTGAAATAATATGTTGACTTGCAAACGGTTGTTTTTTGAAGCCATGACGTGTATGCGTTAAGGATGCTCCAAAAAAGAAACCATCATCAGGGTTGCTCCCAACACTTGGAAACACGATAGTCGTATTGTTTTCTATGTCTCGGTGGTTATAGGTGTTTTTAAGATAATTGTCTGATCGTAAATCAGCGGTTTCATTGCTGCTATGTAGTGTGTTTTTCTTCGACTTATAATCGTAAATTTTTGTTTTCTTACCCCAACCAGCCACTGATGATTTATCGGTATATACATCATGATCTTGACCACCAATCAAACGAAGTAAAATACCATTCTTTACCTTTCCTGAAATATGAAAAGTATCGTCACCGTTCAATCCGTAAATTTGAATTTCTTTGGTCTCTTTAGTGGTAAATGTACGCTCATAAATAACTTGATCCTTGCGTGTAACAGTCACTTTGGTGTCTGTGTCATTTAAACGCTCAATAGTAAAAGCATCATCCTTATCGGTTCCTGTTATGTAAACCGTTTTAGCATATTTTTTATAATACCTACGCGTAATATTCTTTAAAAGATCTCTACGAGCTTTAATTTTAGCAATGGTTTCAGCGCCATCAATATCATAAATCTTTTTAGGGAATTTTTTGATAGATGACTCGATGATTTCGTCTGTTAAATGTTTTTGAATATAGGTTGCCTGGGTCAACCAATCTTCTAATGTGAGCTCATTCAAAAATTCTGCATCGAAAAAACGCGGATAGTTATTAAACCATTTCATATCCTTTATATCGTTTTCAAAAGTTTGCATGTTTTTCACCAACGGGAAAAATTGTTGAAACAAAGGAATCATTAGTCCATCAAATTTAGAAAAGGGCTGATCTCGATCTCTTGGTATAGGACGATAGTATGTTTTTCCGCTTGCTGTTTTAAAAGAAGCCCAGCGCCATTGATCTTCATGTCTATCCCAGTCGCCAATTACCATATCAAATAAACGCGAACGTACGGCCCATTCTTGGTCGATAGTATGTTTGCCATTTTTGCGAAGTTTCTCTAAAACATCGAAAGTACTTATGATTTTTGTTGAGTTCCCAAAGCTAGCGATATCCTCTCTGTTTCCAGCAGGGCGTTCTTCTAATAGATATAGCTCTCCACCGAAAACATCATTGTATTTTCCTAAGGCAGGTTGTTTAGGCATATAATACAATTTCGGATTCGTATGATAGATATTCACCGCTTGAGCCATATCAGGAATTACAAAGGCAGCATACGGATGTGACATGGTAAAAATATCTTGAATCACATCAATTAAGATGGTACCTTTTAAAATACCTCCCATAATACGGCTACCATCTTTAAACATGGAGCGTAATACATACTGTTTTCCGTTAGCATTTTCTAAACGAAGAGAATTGGTTTGGTTTCCTCCTCCACGCCTAATAGGTTTTAATCCACCGAAAACAGCGTCTAATTCTAATACGGGTACGTTAATTTTTTCACCATATTTATCTCGATGCAAATCACCCCACATAAATTTATGGAAGCCGCTAACTTGTGTGTCTTCAGTAGGGTAAATAGATGTTTGAACAAATTTATTATGGGTGTTAAACTCACTAAAATCATAGTTTCCGTTTACCGTTTTAGGAGCAATAATTTCCTTACTAAATAACAAATTGTTTTTATCTTTATCGTTGGCAGCATAGTATTCAATTACAGCGGATCCATCTTTATAAAAGTTTAGTTTGGCATATCCGTGATTTCCGTAAGTAAAAGGTGCTCCGTAACCGGCAAGTGCAGGAGATTGTTTTGAACCAGCACCGCTAACTACCTGTTTAAAGCCATCATTTTCTATGTATTGAAGGTTGTGTTCATGACCACTTACAAATACAATGTTATTTTTAAAATCTTCTGCAATTGCTTCTATCTCTTGAATGAAGTTTGTATAATTTTTGTTAAAGTTGTCCGTTTGAATTCCTGCATGAGCACGTAACATATTTTTAAAGGTTCCCAATACTGGAAAGGGTGACATATGATCTTTAAAGGAGAAACTTCCTCCGTGAGGGCCATTGCTATATAATGGATGGTGCATGGCAACTACTACGTTTTTGTAGCGATTCTTTTTGAATAAGCCCCAGAGTTCGTCTATAAAACGCTCACGAGTTTTAATATCACAATCTTCATTAATGGTTTGATGATCGTTCCAGTCAGTGATAAACCATTTACTATCTATAATAATAAGAGTTAAGTCATCATTAATGTCTATCTTTTTAAGACCACAACCATTTTGAGGCAGAAAAGAGTTTTTACCTAAGGCTTTTTCTACGACTTTTTCCTGACGCTTTAAGCCTTTTATACCGCTATACCAATCGTGATTTCCAGGAATAAAAACAGGGTTGCCTTTATAATTTTTTACTGCGTCTATTTGAATTTGTAAACGATGCTCAGCCAAGGCTCTTTCAGTATCCTGTTTTTTGGGCATTCCGACCGGATAAATATTATCTCCCAAAAACAAGGCTGTACTATTTTTTGGTGCTGTTTCTAGGTCCTTTTGAAAATAGTTTAACGAGGGCAAGGTTTTACCTATATCTACATAACCAGCATCGCCAATCAAATAAAAAGAATGCGATAGTTCTTTGGTAACTGTGATTGTTCTTGGAGCATGCTTATCAGCATATTGAGCCTTATAAACAGCACATGAGCTTAATAAAACTGATAATAATACATAAATATAACTGTTTCTCATACGGTTACTTTTCAAAATTAATGATAGAATAATTAATATACTTGCTAACGATTATGGCTATAACAATGGTAACGTAAAATTGCCCAACAAGCCCCACCAAAATGGTTGCCTTCTGAGCAATAGGAATGGCAGGTGTTATATCGCCGTATCCAATTGTTAGCAAAGTTATAAAAGAAAAATATAATAAATTTTCACTGTGAGATTTGTAATTTACACTTTGATCAACGAGAAGCCCTGTAAAGGCATTATCATAGACTAAATCTATTGATACAAATAATAAAAAACCTAAAAAACCAAGTGAAATATAACCGCTAATAAGCCCAAAGATAACTTTTCGGTCAACTTTATTTTCTCTCCATACTTGCTTTATAGTATGGAAAGTGACAAGGGTGGTGATGGTGAAGTACATCGAAAACCTTACTAAGAGATAATCACCTGACATATTCCTGTAAGCAACTACATCTCCTCCGAACATGAGTAGTGATATGATAAATAAAATGAAGGAAACCCACATGACTCTTTTAACTTTAGAAAGAATTAAAATACCTGTCAGAGAACTCAAAGAGTATAATACAGGTAAAATAATAGATTCGAAAAATTTAACAGGAAACACTAACGACCCAAAAAGGATGAATAGTTGAACAATTAGAAATAATTCGAATCGATGTTCATATAGAGATACATACCGTTGTCTCATAAGAAAATTAGTCTATTTTTTTAAAACGCAACACTTCCTCTTGCGTGTTATTTGTTAGAGATAATTGGTTATTTTCAATAATATATTTTTTGGTTTTAGTTAAGGTGTTAAAAAATAGATGTTCTAATTGTATGTTATTACACATCATTCGTGTACTGTTTATATCCTCATTAAATTCAATATAACCGTTACTTATATTTTTGATAGTACCTGAAAAACGATTGCAAACGCCTTTTCCAAAAATCTTTTTTTCAGATGGTTTTATTTCTAAACGAGGTCTTTCATGCGAATGGTCAATTTTGATTTCACTACCATTAATATGGGTTAATACCCAGAGATCATTTAAGTTCAATGTTGCATCAGGCATTTCGGATACAATTTCTAGTAGATGATATGTTTTTACAAGTTTTAGGCTTTCGATAGAAACTTTTAATTTATAAATAGTACCTGGTCTATAGTCAAATCCTCTAATGGTGTCATAAAAAGAAGTCCATTGATCAGGCTTGAGTCGCTCTCCAGTTTGCACTTGCATGCATTGTTTGGAAGATGCGCCAGTACATGGAACTTTGGAGCTATTCACCCATATCATCTTCTCGCTTACTTTTTTACTCGGTACACAAGAGATTACGAATAACAAATTAAAAATGTAAACGATTACTTTCATGTTAATCGGCTAATAGGGCTTCGTTAAAAGAGTAATTTTTATAATTTATCTTGAATAGAATACTATATAGCGATGGTATAAAAAGTAAGGTGATAACGGTACCAAAAAGTAAACCTATCATAATACTTACTGCCATTCCTTCCCACATTTCACCTCCAGATAGATACAATGGAATTAATCCTAGCACTGTGGTAAAGGTAGCTAACAGAATAGGGCGGAACCTTTGTAAGCAAGCAGCGATAACGGCATCTTCCGTTGATTTGCCAAGGCTTTGCTCAACTTCCATTCGGTCAATCAGTACGATAGCGTTATTAATTACAATTCCTGCTAAAGAGATAACTCCTAAGAAAGGCATGAAACCAAAAGGCTCTCCAAAGGTAAGTAAGCCAATTACAACACCTATAATTCCTAAAGGTATGGTTAGTAGCACCATTCCCATTTTTCTGAAGGAATTAAACTGTATTATTAACAATAGTACAATGATAAACCCTGATAAAGGTAAATATTGAATTACAGAACCCATACTTTCTGCTGAGCGCTCTGCGTCTCCACCTAGTTCGTAGGTATATCCTTTAGGCCAATTTTTAACTTCTTCTTGTAACCAAGGAGTTACTTCTGCCATGATAGCACTTGCGTTACCTCCTTCACGAAGCTTGGACGAAATATTGATGGTTTTTCGTAAGTTAAGACGTTTGATTTTTGAATATTGCCAGAGCGGAATGATATTAGCTACTTGTAGTAATGGGATACTTTTACCTGTTGATTGTGCAAAAACGTTAAGGGTTTCTAATGATGCTAAGGTTTGTTGCTGACTATCATCACTACGTAATAAGATAGGAATTGATTTATTGTCTTCTCTGTATTCACCAGTATTGAAACCATCTAAAACCGTTTGCAAGGAAATAGCAATATCTTGACTAGAAATACCTGCTGTTTGTGCTCTGTTTTGATCGATTTTAATAAGGAATTTTTTACTTTTTGGTCCCCAGTCATCTTTAATGTTCTTGGCGCCAGCAATAGAGAAGAGTTTTGCTTTTACTGTTTCCGCTATTTTGGCTAATTCACCAGGGTTGGGGCCTGAAATTTTTACTTCAATAGGATTACCTCCGCCTCCAGCACCTAAAGCACCTACTTTAATGTCGGCATTTGGGAAGTTTTTGAAACCGTATTTATCTAATTTAGCAATCATCTCTTTATTTTCATTAAATGAAGAAGTATTGACTAAAATATGAGCATAACTTGAATTCGCTTCATCTTGACTATATCCTAAATCATATGATTCTGGACCTTGTCCAATATATGAAGACCAGCTAAGAATACCTTTGGGGTTGCTTTTTGTGGTTTTTAAAGAATCTAACATAAATTGTTCTATCGATGAAACAATTTGTTGTGTGCGCTCAATTTTAGTGCCTAGTGGGAGGTTTACATCAATAGTGATCATATTACGATCACTATCTGGAAAGAAAACAAAGTTAACTTTGGTAAACCCGTACAATGATAAAAAGAAAGCGATAAAAATGCCAATAGTGACTTTCCATTTGTTCGTAAGGGCAATTAAAATTAGGTTTTTGTAATACACTTTCAATGCATCTATGCTCTTATCAATAATACTTGGTTTTTTAGTACCCTTTGGTTGTATATTTAAAAACAGATAACAAAACATTGTTATGACAGTAAGAGCAATGATCCAAGATGATAACAAAGCAATCGTGATTACCACAAAAATAGGCCCTACAATATCTCCCATCGTTGTTGGCGACAAATAAAAAGCTAAAAAAGCAGCGGATGTGGTTAAAGTTGAGATAAGTAAAGGCATCCATAACTCAGAAAAAGCTTGCGTGGCAGCCTCAAATCTTTTTACACCTTGTTCCATTTTAACCATGATGGTTTCAGCAACTACAATTGCATTATCAACTAACATTCCAAGTGCCATGATCAAGGCAGCCAGTGTTACCTGGTTCAATCCCATATCGATTAACCCCATAATCATAAGAGTCATAATTGTAACAATAGGGATCAAACTAGCAATAACAAATCCTGTTCTGATTCCTAAAAAGATCAGCATAACAACTAAAACAATACTTATTGATTGCAATAAGTTGGAGATAAACGAATCTATTTTAGCATCGATATATGAGTCTAGTGATGATACACGTGTCAATTCTAACCCTATTGGTAATTTTACTTGCCATTTGTTTACGACAGAATTAACAACTTCTCCCAATTGTATTATATTGGCTCCTTTTTTTAAGTTAACATGTATTGAAATGGCAGTTTTTCCATTGACTTTTACAAGTTGTTTTGAGGGATCTATATATCCTTTTTTTATCGTGGTTATATCTCCTAGTTTAATTAATTGTGCGCCTCCTTTACCCACGGGAATCAACAAATCATTAATGTCTTTAATAGAGTTGAAATTTCCAGTAGGTTCCAGGATAATTCTTTCATCACCTACGTTCACCTGGCCTCCAGAAATTAAAATATTAGTATTTGATATAAATTGTTGAAGCTTTGATGATGATAAACCATATTCTTTAAGCCTGGTATTATCAAATTCTATAAATACGCGTTCATCTTGCACACCACCAAGTGTTACTTTAGCAGCATCTGGTAGTTTTATTAAATCATCTTTTATATCATCAGCATACTCTTTTAATTGGGCATATGAGAAACCATCAGAGGTTAAGCCTACCACTATTCCATAAACGTCTCCAATGCCATCGTCATTTAAGTTAGGATTAACTCCTTGTGGTAACCCCTTCATGGCGTTAAGTTTCCTTCTCAAACGATCCCAAACGGATTGCATCTTATGTTTAGGTACTTCGTCTTTTAATGTAACGGAAACAATTGATAAACCAGTTCGAGAGGTGCTAGAGACATTTTTAAGTTCTGGTAATTCTTGTACTATTTTTTCAATTTTATCACTAACTAACTGCTCAACACGCTCAGGACTTGCACCAGGAAAAGAAGATACTATACTGGCAGCTCTTACGGTATACGGAGGCATACTATCACGTGACAAACTAGAATACATGATGAGTCCCATGATAATTATAGTGGCAAGTACCGTAAAGGTTATTCGGTTTTTGTCGATTGAAAATTTTGCTAAGTTCATGTGGTAAGTTGCTTTAAGGTTATTGAAGTTTTACCTCTTGTCCGTTTAATAAAGTTTGCAAACCAGCTGTTGCAATTTTTTGTCCTGGTAATAGCCCCGAATTAATAATAAAGCCTTTAGGTGTTAATTCGCCTATAACCACTTTTTGTTTAAATACTTTTGCATTTTGACCTTCTTCTTTAATTAAAAACACGAAGTTTCCATTACTATCTTCTCCAACCGCATGCGCTGGGGCAACTATTTCTTTTTTAGTGGTCTTGTTGGTATCTTCCAACTGAAACACAACATTCGCTGCCATACCACTTTTAACTTCTTTCGACGGATTTATTAATGCAATTCGAACAGGATACGTAGCTGTATTACTATCAACTGATGGAGATACTTCAGTTACTTTTCCTTGAAACAGTTTATTTGGAATAGATGAAAAAGAAACTTGAACCGACATGTTTTCTTTAACAATGTTAATGATACTTTCTGGTATACCTAATGAAATTTCCATATCGGTACCTGCGTTTAACGTTGCTATAGTTTGACCTGGGCTTATGTTTTCATCGATTTCAGCAGCCACAGATGAAATAACACCATTTTCTGGGGCAATTACATAACCAAATCGAATTTGTTCTTGTTGTAGCGCAACACTTTGTTTGGCAGAGTTATAAGAGTTTTTAGAAGAGGTGTGTTGGTTTTTGGCAGCTTCGTAATTACTTAAAGAAACACTTCCTTTTTCGAAAAGCTTACGGTTTCTGTCTAAGCTTAGTTTTGCAGTGTTCATTGCCGATTCGGCACTATTAAGATTCGATATTGTACTCTGATAATTTAAACGAGCTTGTACGTTATCTAAAGTTGCTAATTGCTGACCCTTGCGAACTTTTTGTCCAATTTTGATATCGAATGAAGTAATAATACCTGAGCTTCTAAAACTAAGTTTTATGATTTTACCCGTGCGGGAAGTTCCACTAAATGATCGAATTTTACCTCCTTCGTAGTACCCTACTGTTTTGAATTCTACAGGGCGGATTAATTTTACAGTTTCTTTTTTCTCTTTTCCACAAGAAATTAAAAATAGTAAGGAGAAGGTACCTACGAAAAGTTGAATTATAGATTTCATCATTCTGAAGTTTTTAATAGTTGAATTGAGGCTTTATTTTTTAGTTAATAAGTATTGTTGAAAACGTTGTCTGAATTTATCGTTTTCAGCTTGAGTATGTAAAAGGAAGAAATACCCGATATTACGCTCTAATTGCAGTGCGTTAATAAAAAAATTATAGACGGCATTGGCTCTTGATAATTGTGCAGTGATGTAATTGTTTTGAGCATCTATTAACTGTACGAAATTCACAGCACCTTCCTGATATGAAGATTGGGTTAGCTCTAATACTTCTTTTGCTGTTTGTTCAGAAACTTTTGAAAGCTCAATATTAGAAATTTGATTGATTAGATTATATACATCTCTGCGCACATTAGAGGTAATATTTAATTCGCTGTTAAGACGATTGGTTTCTATTTGGTCTTTTTGAATCATCGCCGTCTGCTTATCAATATTGTTTTGGTTTCTATTGAAGATAGGAAGTGACAAGTTGACGCCAACATTGTAATTGTTATCGATCAAAGAAAAGCCTGGGGGCGGAGTGCTTCCTGCACCTTTTCTGGTAAAAGTATGATTATATTGTCCTTGTAGTGCGATTGTAGGGATAAACCTATTGCTACCACTTAACTTAATATTGCGTTCAGTTGCTTTTAAATTATAGTCAAGAGATTTTAATTCTGGTGCATTTTTTTTTGCTTCCTCAATTAAAAAAGAAATAAAAGGTTCACGGGTGGTTGGATTATCTAATAACTCTGTTAATTGGCTATAATTGTAATCTTTGTAAAGCCCTTTGTCTAATACAGCATCGTTAACATCAATCTCCATTTCTATGGGATTATTGAGTAATTGATTTAAATTGATTTGGCCTTGTTGCAATTGATTGATTGCTTCAATCATTGCTTGCGTATTTTGTGCTAATTCACTACGAAAACGCAATACGTCCGACTTTCCAGACTCGCCTGCTTCAAAATTTTGTGTTGCTATTGCTAGGTTTTTTTTAGTAAGCTCTAAGTTCCTCATTCTAACTTTGGCATTAGCTTTTAAAATTAAGACATTGAAATAGGCGTTTGATGCATTAAAAACGGTGTTTAGTTCGTCAATATTATAACTTTCTTCTTGTGCTTTCTTTAAATTTTTTTGAATAGTAATATTTGCACTTGCCGCAGGTGAAAATAAGGTTTGTTGTAAGGTTATATTTCCAGAAGTTGAGAATTCAGGGTTTTGACCATTGCTGATTTCTGCTAAACGAGGGTCAATATAGGTACTCGTTGCAGCACCGGTAATACTTGGTAAGTAATTACTTTTGGCGCTTTTTATATTTTGGTTACTAATGTCTATGTTTTTCTGACTAGCGATCAAGCTTAGGTTCTTTCCTAACACCTGTTGTATTACTGTTTCTAGGTCGTATGTTTTTTGGGCATTTATGTTTTTCATCTCACCTATAAAATCAGTGCTATTTAGCAGACTGTATTTGATGGGAACTCCAATTGTTTTTGCCGTATTATAATTAATAGTTAAACGAGGACTGTATTCGATATAAACAGGCATTTCAGATAATGGAGCTCCGTTGACGTAGTTTTCAACAGTTAATGAAACTCGGCGTATAAATTGATCAAGACTGTTTTCGGACTGATTGGTAGCCATAATTCCATTTCGTACATCTTTTATGTTGTTTATCGTAAAAGAGGGTAGCTTTTTATCAATGAATGTGTTTGCTAATAGCTTGGTTTCTTCATCCGTTAAGAAGAAACCACCGGCAATATATACAGCATCAACTCCGCTGAGGTTTGAAATAATGTCATTGGTGTTTTCGAATGGTATTAGTTTGTAATTCGCTCCGGTTTCTCTTAAATCTTTGTCAAAGGTCTCCTTCAAAGGTAGAATGTTTACAAAAGGAGCTTCAATTATAATTCCTACGTTTTTAAAATCAGTAAGTTCTTTTAATTTTTTTAAATCGTCTAAATACGATTGCGAGTTGATTAAATAGGTGAAATTTGGTGTGTTTGAGCTAGTTTTGGAAAGATCAATCTTGTTAAAATCTCTGTTTACTGCACCAAATAAAATAGTAGGTTTAGGATAGTTTTTTTGATTTTCAACAACCTCACTATTCACGATGCCAAAGGCCAAAATGATATCGGTTAAATTGTTGTTTAATAGGGTTTGGTAGTTTTGTTGTGCCTTATTTAAATCATAATTGTTAATTAGAAGACTATTATCAGGGAAATTGATGATGGCATCTTCACCTACAATAGCTTTAATTTGACTTTTTAATTGATTCAGTAATGGATCGACTTCTGAAGTATGATAGTCTAGAAGTACACCGATATTGTAACTCTTTTTCACCTGTGACTGTAATGCAGATAGGCATAAGATGAGTATAAAAGTGGTTAGTTTTTTCATGTAGATATAGTTTTTTAAAAAGAAAAAAAAACAAAATAAAACGGGCGCAAATTACGTAAAATTAACTTAAATAAAAAATGACAAATATGCAACTATATATTTAACTTGTTGAAAATGAGTGACTTGTTCCATTGTTTTATAGTAGTGCTATAGGCTAGATAAAGAGATGAAATATTCCCTAAGTTAAAGGGGATTAATGTGGTAGAGTAACATTTCTGATAGTAACTTGGAGATCATAATTATTTATGATAAATACCGATCCATCGGTACTACGCAAGCATGGCTGTAAGGAAATGGTTGTGTAACGTTATCTAAGAATCGATATAAAGATGTTTTAAAAAGCCTTTGTTATTGAATTTTTGTAACGAGAAGCAGGTTTTTCAGAATGAGATTTTATGGTTTTTTTAGAATTTTGCTAAAAGATAAAACAGGGAACTTAAGGGAGCTGTTTAATTACTTTTTTCAGTATGATTATTATTCTCCTTAGATAATTATTGTTCTGATATTCTTTTACTAAGCAAAGTTATTTTCCTTCAAAATTAGAAAAACGAATAAATTTTATGAACTGCATGACAACATAGAGCAACCCACTTTATGACGAGCCCATTCAGGACGTTTAGCAAACCATTTTTGATGTTGAGGTTGTTCGTTATAAGGATGTTTTAACAGTTGATAAAACTCTTCAATTAAGCTGTAATCGTCTTTGTTCGCTTTATCAATGGCTAATTGTGCCATATAATTCCTTAGTACGTATTTCGGGTTTACTGCATTCATTTGCTGCTTGCGTTTTGCTAGGGGTTGCGTCTCTTGTTGCAGTCTAGAAATATATTGAGCAAACCAGTTTTCCCAATGTTTTTTTAGGTCATCCTTTAGTTCAGATGGTTGGTAAAAAGCTTCAGTAACTTTTTTAAAGGCTGACAAGGTTGTGTCTTCCTTTGTGATTCCAGAGAGGTTTCTGAAGAAAAGGGTCATATCCGTTTCACTAAGTTGAAGTGTTTCTTCAAGTTGTTCAATAAGTTGCTGATCCTTTTCATTTGTTTCATACAATCCTAATTTGTTTTTCATCATAGTATTATATCCTTTGATGTACAAATCATTGTAATCATTTAATATTTGCTGAATAGGTTCTGGATCTTCTATTAAAGAATACAAGGCATTTGCTAGTTGAAATAAATTCCATAGGCCGATATATGACTGATTGCCGAATCTATATCGTTTATGTTGAGCATCAGTAGTATTGGGAGTCCAATTAAAATCATAACCTTCTAACCAACCATATGGTCCGTAATCTATAGTCAATCCTAAAATAGACATGTTATCAGTATTCATTACCCCATGTACAAAACCTACACGTTGCCAATGTATAATCATTTCAATGGTCTTGTCTCGAACTAATGTGAAGAAATCTAGGTATTTGCTTTTTCCTTCTGATGTTATTTCAGGATAAAAATACTGAATGGTGTAATCTATTAATTGTTGAAGTGCTGTATAATTCTTTCTTGCGGCAAAAATTTCAAAAGAACCAAAACGAATAAAGCTAGGAGCAAGCCTGCAAACAACGGCTCCTTTTTCGTAGGCCGCATTTCCGTTATACATAACATCTCGTAATACTTGATCTCCTGTTAAACTTAACGACAAAGCTCTAGTGGTAGGTACCCCTAAATGATGCATTGCCTCACTGCATAAATATTCTCGTATTGATGAGCGTAAAACAGCCAATCCGTCGGCAGTTCTAGAATAAGGAGTTTCACCAGCACCCTTCAGTTGTAGGGCCCAACGCTTTTTCTTATGAACTAGTTCCATCAAATTAATAGCTCTACCATCTCCTAATTGTCCTGCCCAATTACCAAATTGATGCCCTCCATAACACATAGCATATGGGTGGGTGTTCTCTAAAACCTCATTTCCAGTAAAAATATTTAGAAATTTGGGTGTTTTCGAATCTTTTTTTGTCAAGCCCAATTCAGTTAACATCTCATCCGAGGTATGAATCAATGATGGTTTTATTGTTTTTTTAGGACTTACATATGAAAAACAAGAATCAAAAACTTGCCTGCGAGTATTTTCTAAATTTTTATCTGCTGGTAATTCTTTGGTGAAGGTATTGTTGATGTTAAATTTCATGGTGATTTTGGATCAGCTATCCGTCTGATTTTAGTCGTAAAATTAACTAAAAAATTACAAGTGAAAAAGAAGGACTCTAAACTATTTATTGGCTACTTGTTTTCTTAGATAATTTTGATGAATCCTGTAATAATTAGTCTGAAAGAATTCTGATTTGTTATACTTCATCTTTTTCAACTATGTACAAAGACTGGCTTTTTTTATAAATTGCTTCAAGTTATAAAATGGATTCATTGCTGCTTTCTAATTTTAGAGAGGTTGCATTTACACAGTAACGCAAACCACTTGGTTTTGGTCCATCAGGAAAAACATGTCCTAAATGTGCATCACAGGTATTGCATAAAACTTCAACTCTAACCATACCATGTGAAGTGTCTTTATGGTATCTAATAGCATTTTCTTTTACTGGTTGCGTAAAACTTGGCCAACCAGAGTTGGATTCATATTTAATGCTTGAATCAAATAATGGTGCATTGCAACATATGCAATTATACTTGCCTTCTGAAAAAGCAGTACAATGTTCACCACTGAAAGGTTGCTCAGTTCCTTTTAATCGTGTAATAGAGTAAACTTTAAAAGGGAGTATTTTTTTCCATTCGGCATCCGTTTTTTCTACTCTCGAAGAAGGAGTGGGGTTTCCGTTTACTGCGAAACTAATAATGTTTTTCCAAGTGAGCATTTTATCTGTTTTTTAAGAAAGCTTCTAATTAATTTAGCGTGTTGTAATTATATGAGTATTGAAAATTACAAAATTTCATTATTTTTACGCAATAAAAATAGCTAATTCATGAGTAATTTAGTTGAAAAAACAGCGGATTATGTTCTAAATTTTTTAAATACAGGTTTAGAAAGAAGGTTTGTGTATCATAGTGTAGCTCATACACAACGTGTTGTGGAGAAAGCAAAAGAGTTAGCTGTATTAGAAAATTTGAGCGAGAAAGATCTTCAAACATTATTGATAGCGGCTTGGTTTCATGATGTGGGTTATGTGGTGAATGCTGATAATCATGAAGAGGAGAGTGTTAAAATAGCTTCCCAGTTTTTAAAGGAACAAGGAGCAGATGTGCTTATCAAGGAGGTGTCTGAAGTGATTTTGGCTACAAGAATGAAAGAGAAGCCCACTACGTTATTAGAGAGGTTATTAAGAGATGCCGATTGCTCTCATGTTGGGAGTAAAAATTATGATGAATTTTCTCAATTACTTCGAAAGGAACTTGAGTTGGTTAAAGGAGTTACGATCTCTGATCTTGATTGGTTTAGTGATACTATTAATTTCCTAACGAAAGAGCATCAATTTTATTCTACAAGCGCTGTTAAGGTTTGGGGGAAGCAAAAAGGAAAGAATTTGGCTCAGTTGCTGAAAAATGAAAAGAAAGTAAAACAAGAGCTCGTAAAAACAAAACAAAAAGAAGAGGAATTAGCATTTAAGAAGAGTAAAATAGAGCTTCCAGAACGCGGAATTGAAACTATGTTTAGGGTAGCCCTAAGAAATCATATTACACTTAGTGATATTGCTGATACCAAAGCAAACATTTTGTTGTCTGTGAATGCTATCATAATTTCAATGGCACTTTCTACGTTGATTCCAAAGTTAGACAATCCTTCCAATAGTTATCTTGTGATTCCATCTGTCGTTTTTATTGCTTTTACGGTAACATCTATGATACTTTCCATATTGGCAACCAGACCTAATATAACACAAGGAAAGTTTACCAAAAAAGATGTAGCAGAGAAGAAAGTAAATCTTATTTTTTTCGGGAACTTTCATAAAATGAGTTTAGAAGAATTTGAATGGGCAATGGATGAAATGTTGAAAGACCGCGATTATTTATACGGTTCACTAACTAAAGATTTGTACTTCTTAGGGGTGGTTTTAAATAGAAAATATGGATTGTTAAGAACAACGTATACCGTTTTTATGATTGGCATTATTATTAGTGTTTTATCTTTTATGATTGCTTTTTACTTACAAAGTAATACACCACCATTATCATAAGCTATATCATTATGAATTGAAAATGGCATAAAAAAAATAAGGACGTTTTATTTCACAGTGGTTTTATCTTGTAATATTATTTCCGGTGTTAATTTACCAGACATCATTATTATAGTAAATGCCGATCTATAGGCAAAACACAGGCATGATTGTAAGAAAAGGATTGAGTCTTCTTAGCTAAGAATCGGTATAATAAATTTTCTATTTCAGAATTCGGGTTAAATGGTAGTGTTATTTTTTAAATTCATTCAATAATTGATCTATCGTGATGGTTTGATCTTCAGAAAATTCTTCTTGATACCTAACTTCAACACGCAGGGCCTTTAAACCAGAAACACCTTGTAAGTCTTCTAATTCTAACTTTTCGATACCCCCAAGTAGGTTTTTAGATTGTAAATATTTTATATATTTCAAGTACTCTTGGGCGTCTTTGTCTTGTGAATATACAATAGCTATTTTACCAGGCACGGTTAATCTCTTGCTCGTGTTTTTTATATGTACTTTATCTATTCGTTTTTTTATTATTTCATAACGAATATTATAGGCGCCATCAACATCAAACTGTTTTTCATCCATTCGAAACTTTATGGCTAGGGAGTTGCTATGTACCAAAATAAGCGAGGCTACTTCTAGATCGTGTGTTAGTTTTTTTCTTGTTGTGTTAGCAAGATTTTCCATTTCACACATCGTTTGTAACTGCCACAATTTTAAGTTGTGTAAGAATAAATTATCGAATTTTTTTAACTTTGTTAAAGCCTGCCCTATATACATATTGTACTCAACGCCATCTGTTTTGTAGCGTTCAAAATAGTGTGGGAACATCGCTTGAGCTTCTTCTTGCTTACTATCAAGGTATCGTGCAAGCTTATCATTTAGTTTTGTTACGCTTTCTTCATAAGATTTTCGTTTGTCGTATATGACATGAAGGTTTTTATCTAAGCTATTAGTATATGATTCAACACGGGCATTTAGGTTAGGGTTGATCTTTTTGATATGATTAAAAACAGGGTGAATATCATGCTTTAAAAAATCCAATATTCCTATTTCGTCCCCAGCCTTTAATCCTTTTTTAACCTCTTGTAAATACCTGGATACTCTAAAGATTAATTCATCATAAATGGGTAGTTTTTCAATTTTACAGGCTTCATTTAATACATTTGTAGCAAGATTTAATTGTGCTATTAGATCGTCTTTAATGGCTTTGTTTCTCGCGACAGAAGATCCTTTTATATCTATTTGACCATAAAGCGGATATACATCATCAAAAATAATTTCTTCTATTTTGACATTTTCTTCTTTTGAATATAAGGCGCTTTGGTAGTTTTCAGCAGCTTCATAAAACTTCCATTTAACCGAAGGATGAATAGAGGTGTAATGTTCTTGAATAGTAGCTTCTAAAATATTTAAAAATTCCTCAGAATTCCTTTCGGCAGCAGCTTCAAAGACAGGAATAATGTCTTTTAATTTTTGTTTGTTAACCGAATTTAGTTCATAAGGTTTAGGGGATGCTATTTCTAACAGCACTAAATCTTTTTTATTCGGAGTTTTAATTGGGATTAAAACAATGCTTCCGATGTTATTTTTGACTAACTGTTGATAAAAATTATTCTTGTTTGAGTTTTTACCGTATTTTTCTACATCTGAAATGACAGCATCTTCATTTTGTTTGAATACTTTAGAGACTATAAAATCACAGAAAAAATCAGAACAAGTTATTGGGGTTCCTTCTTCAATTAAAATACTTTCTGACTTTTTTACTCTTGGTGCTTGCACTTCCAAATTGCTTACATCGAATACAGAAAACCCAATCTTTAAGTTTTTGATGGCGTAGAACTCACTTAAGTTTGTTCTTAGTTTTTCAACAATATTTCCATCATCTTTTTGAAGTAGATTTGTTCTGATTGCCGTTAATGTTTCATCCACCGTTACATCAAATAAGTTTAGGATAGCAAACCCTTTTAAAATGTAAGAATTGGGTGGGAATTTTTCTCTCCAAATATCAATGTTTTCAAAATTATCTAATAATAGTTTAATGTCTTCATTGGTAATTACAGGAGCATCATCTGTGGGTATAACCTCTATAAAATCAATGTTAGTAGCTACCCTGTAATGTTTAGTAACTCCAAGATTTTTGTCCGGGATATCAAAATAAAAAGGCCTTTTTAAATCTACTGAATAGTTGTATACAACATCTAAAATAAGTGTACATGCAAAAATGTACATAGCATCATTCTCAAAATTTCTGATTTTTAGTATGTAGTCATCCCCTGCATTTTTAAGAATATTTTTAAATCTTTCCGTGAATTTAAAGGAGACAAAAGAGAAGGGTATTGTAGCTGTTTTTATTTCATTAGTTGTTAAAATCTCTGGAAATAAAGCATCTAAGAGTAAACTAATTGTATGGCTATGTTTATGTAATAATGAAAAATCAGAAAAACCATGAATGAGTTCGGGATGTTTTTCAATTTCAGTAATCATTACTTTCGATGATTGATGAAAAGGATGGTTAATTAAAGGCTCACTTGCATATTTTTGAAAAATTTCAAAAACCTTTCTAAAACTAATTTGAAGCTGTACGGGAAGCTCAATGTTTTGAGTTTCCTTTATGTTTCTAATTTCCATTATCACTATTTTTCTTTGGCAAAGTTACGAAATACTGGTGGTATAGTCGTTTTACTCTAGTATTACTTAGTGGGTAACCTTAGGCAATGATTATAAAAAGAGCCATCATTTGTAAGGAATGTTTTTTATATTTAGAAATCGAAATTATGGGCTTTTATTTTTCCTTTCTTTCCTAAACTATTAAATTTCCAACTAAAAGCTAACATAAAATATTGTTGTAAAACAGTACCTTCGGAGTCTTCGATATAATTAGCGGTAGCTCTTCGTCTTACATTATTATTTTGGTTTAATATATCATATGCTTTTAGTGTAATAGTTCCTTTGTCCTTGAGAACTGAATATGCTAATGTTGCGTTCCAGAACCAAGCCGATTGATTAAATCCAATAACATTAGGGTTATAGTTATATCGAACATCATTTCTCCATTCTAACTTTTCAGGAAAATTAGTTTTTGTTTTAATTTTCAACTCATGTCTGGTAAAGTTTTGAGCATTAAAATTATCCAAGTCATATTTTGTATTCGTCAATGAAATACCATATTCTGGCTCAATCATGACAACCTTGTTCCAATTAAATGTAAATCCAATACCAGGAGAAACAGAATTTGTTGTTGATTTGTATTTTTCACTATTAAAGTAATTAATATTTCTTTGATTGTTCACTCTAAGCGTAGTCTTCAACTTTACAGCGTTAATTGAATCGATTCTTATTTGCTTGCTATAAGTTGCCCCTCCCCATAAACGATAGGCCCCTTTTACATTTTCGTACGTAGTTGTTCGTATGAAATTGTCGTCTATTATGCTTTTAGCTACAACGTCATTGTTCGTTAAATTACCTCCTGCATAGACATACAAACCAGTTCTTTTTTGCCAATTGTATTTATTAAAATTAACATACCCTCTGTGTCTTTCAATTGGTTTTAAAAATGGATTACCTGTAACGATATTTAAAGGGTTACTGATATCTGTAAACGGTTGTAATTGCCGAATACTAGGGGCATCATTTTCTACGTTGTAATTCAGGTAAATAGAGGCTTTCGAGTCAAAACTATACCGGAAGCTACTCCCTAGTTGTAAAGCATTAAAGTCTTTTTTAAAGGTTAATTCTGGTCGTAACTCATCGTTGTTTTTTAAAGTTCTTAGTATATGACCAGCCTCAATGTTAAAACGCCATTTTTTGGTCTTATAACTAAACTCAATAGATGGAGTTTTAGTAATATCGGTTGATGTAAAGTTAGCGCTTAAATCTTTGTTGAATGTAGTATATTCATTAGAGTTTTCTTCAAAATCAAAGGTGTTTTTAACGTTTTCTCTTTCATACGTTCTGTATCTGTATTGAAATTCTAAAAACATTTTTTTTGAAATAATTGCATATCTATAATTAACACGTGTTCGAAAACTTGTTACCTTATTATTACTATCGCTAAACTGATTTCTATTGTCAACAGATGGAGTAGTTCCAAAAACCTCGATACTAGAAATGTTATAATCCTCCGTGTTTGTTCTGTCAATTTGATTAATGATAGAGGCTTTTATAAAAGACCCTTTGTTGTTTAAACGTTTTGAAATGTCAATGTCATTTTCGAAATTTCTAGCACTTGATTTAGATCTTGAAGTTATCGTTGATACATTGGCTAATACCCTATCATTATCAAATGATTCTTCTAAGCTATTATAGTTGCCTTCTCTATTATTTGCAATGAATCTTGGACTAATATTAATTAAGAAAGTAGAATCAATTTTAATGTCAAAATCGACATCTATATTGTGGTTGTCATTTTCATCAAATGAAGAGGTGCTAGCGCTAGAAAAATATGTCTCATCTGGTAAGATATTTTCTCTATCTTTTTTTGAGTCGTTGTTCGATTTACTTCCTGAATAAAAGTAATTTAAGTTAACGTCCAGTTTTTTATTATAAGTATCGGCGTATGTTACGCCTGCTGTTTTTGATTTAATAACACCTTGCCCTCCTCCGAATCTTCTTCCGTTCATGCCAAAACCCCCACTACTATTAAGCCAAATGTTACCGCCACCGCCAAACATTTTTTGAATTTCACCAAAACTAAAACCAGGAGAGTTGATATTATTAGCACCGACAAGCACACTCGCGCGGCGCTCATTATTAAACCGGTTTATCATGGTGGCTCCTTCATACCTTTTGTTGGTACCACTTCCTGCTGAAACTCGTCCAAACCAGCCTTTATTATTCTCTTTTTTTATCGTTAGATTGATTGTTTTGTTTGTGCTGTCACCAGTTTCTCCATTAAATGCTTCGGATTTTGTTTTAGTGTCCGTAATTTGAACTTTTTCTATAATTTCTTTCGATAAGTTTTTGGTAGTAATGGTAGGATCATTGCCAAAGAAAGGTTTTCCATTCACTAATAGTTTATTTACCGGTTTTCCATTTACCGTAATTTTTCCTTGTTCATCTACCTCGACACCTGGAAGTTTTTTTAGTAAATCCTCAACATTGGCGTCTTTTTTTGTTTTAAAAGACGTAACATTAAATTCTAGGGTATCTCTTTTTACAGTAATCGGCGCCCTTGATTTTATAATTACTTCATTTAAAAGAGTTTCTTCTTTTAAAGAGATGGTGCCTAGGTTAAAAATTGATTTTGTATCCAAGTTTATGCCCTTAGTGTAATTTTGCATTCCTACGAATGAAACAAAAAGTTTGAGGTCTTTGTGAAATGATTTGCCTTCTAAAGAAAATTGGCCCTTATCATCAGAAATGGTATAGGATACAACACTACTGTCTTTAGCTTTTTCCAGATGTATAGTAGCTGCCTCCACTATATTATTTCCTTTTTTAGT
Source organism: Tenacibaculum profundicola (assembly GCF_057220795.1). Taxonomy (NCBI): domain Bacteria; kingdom Pseudomonadati; phylum Bacteroidota; class Flavobacteriia; order Flavobacteriales; family Flavobacteriaceae; genus Tenacibaculum; species Tenacibaculum profundicola. Next base: position 3,499,111 of record NZ_CM170137.1, read on the forward strand.
GTCAATTTTACCAGTTATTTTGAACGCGTAGTGCTGCGAAAAAATTTGTATACAACAAAATAAGGGGAAAATAATAAATAGTTTTTTCATAGTCATTCAATGGGATAGCTTGTTTGGCAAATAACGAAAAAAAATCACGAATGGTATAATTATACCATTTACCATTTGAATTTATGGTCATAAAACGTCCTTTTTTTCTTTCTATTTTATATAAAGAAAAAAACACTCATTTTCTTTTGCAGTAAATTAAAACAATAACTGGTGTTATGAATGAAATAATGACATTTCTGACGTTAATGTATCCATTGGAGTCGTTTATGATAGATCCCGATCTATAGATAATAGTAAGGATGACTGTAGGGGAATGATTGAGTAATTTTGCCTAAGAATTGGTATAATAATACTCTTTGCACGAATTTTGTCTTTTTCTTATGTAAAGATTCAAAATTCGTGCAAAGAGTGAATGTGGTATGATAAAGAGGAGTTAAATTTATTTTTGTCGGAAATAAATACTAATAGGAACTCCTGTATAATCGTAATGTTCGCGTAATTTATTCTCTACAAAACGTTTGTAAGGTTCTCTTATATACTGAGGTAAATTAGCAAAGAAAGCGAACTGTGGTGTATGCGTTGGCAATTGCATACAGTACTTTATTTTTATGTATTTTCCTTTAGTTGCTGGAGGTGGATAATGCTCCATAATCTCCAACATGGTTTCATTTAACTTGCTTGTTTGAATGCGTCGTTTTCTGTTTTCAAAAACTTCAACAGCGGTTTCAATAGCTTTGAAAATTCGTTGTTTTGTCAATACAGAGATGAATACGATATGAACATCTGCAAACGGGGCAATTTTTTTGCGAATTTGTGCTTCAAAATCTCGCATCGTATTGGTCTGTTTTTCGACTAAATCCCATTTATTGACTAAGATAACAACACCTTTTCGATTCTTTTCGGCGAGCCAGAATATTTTTTCATCCTGACCTTCGAAATCTCTGGTAGCATCAACAACTAGAATAGCAACATCACAATGTTCAATGGCTCTTACTGCACGCATGACAGAATAAAATTCAAGATCTTCTTTTACTTTTGATTTTTTTCTAATTCCGGCAGTATCAACCAAATTAAATTCAAACCCAAAACGGTTGTATTTAGTATCGATAGAATCACGTGTGGTACCGGCTATATCGGTTACGATGTTTCTGTCTTCTCCGATAAGGGCGTTGATAAATGACGATTTCCCTGCATTTGGGCGTCCAACAACGGCAAAACGCGGAAGTTCATTATCGGCGTCTTCATCGTTCAAAGGTTCCGGAATAATAGCTGCAACAGCGTCTAATAACTCTCCTGTTCCACTTCCGTTTATTGATGATATCGTATAATAATCTCCTAATCCTAAATTGTAAAACTCAACGGCATCAGCGTCGCGCATGGCGTTATCAACCTTATTAACAGCCATAAAAATTGGCTTTTTAACTTGGCGTAATATTTTTGCTACTTCATCATCCATAGGAGTAATACCTTGCTCAACATCGACTACGAAAACAATGATATCAGCCTCATCGATCGCTAATTGTACTTGTTTTCTGATTTCACTTTCAAAAACATCATCGGATCCGATTACGTATCCTCCTGTATCAATTACAGAAAATTCTTTACCATTCCATTCTGATTTTCCGTAGTGCCTATCTCTAGTTACACCACTGACTGAATCAACAATCGCCTCACGACGTTTCACTAAACGGTTAAATAAGGTAGATTTCCCTACGTTCGGTCTTCCTACTATAGCTATAATATCACTCATTTTGCAAAGGTAGTGTTTCTGTAAAACAAAACAACTATTGATGAAAGATCAATAATTGTTTCTTAGTATCTTTTTATGATTTATATCATTGGTAATTTCTAGTGATAGATGGTGTTATACCGATTCTTAGGTAAAATTACCAAATTATTTCCTCGTAGTCATACTTGTGCTTTACCTATAGATTGGTATTTAGGAAAACAATTATGGTCGGTAAAATAACATGAGAAATGATGTTATTTTATATTTTCATAAATACTTACCGTCCCACTATCTTCATTTGACACAATAAGTAAATCATTACCGTTAGGGCTTTCACTCGAAGGAATAGCGAGTAAACCTTCGGGGGCCTCATCCGCTTGATGAGAGAGTATGTCTAAAAAAAGAGGAGATGTAGGCGTGGTAATGTCATAAACTAATACCTGATCCGTGCGCTCTAATCCGACGAATAAAATATAACGTTGGTTGTTCATATTTAGAATTTCAACACTTTCCGGTTCTGCACCTTTATCATCACTTCTTCCATCATCGTCATTAAACCTGCCTTCCGTTCTTGCTAGTAATTCTTTTGCAATAGTATTGCCACTATCATATACTAAATTTCCGTCTTCAGACCAAACGCTATAAGAACGAGCTCCATACGAATATAACTTTTCATAATCACTATCATTGTCAGTATCTCCTAAATCTAAAGCAATTTTTAATCTGCCCAGATTAGCTTCATTTTTATAATTATCTGAATTAGGAAATACCGTAGGGTCTAGCTCTATTTTTTTAACTCTTTCTTCATTAATAAATCCTGGCGTTCCCTCATACTCTCTTGAATCACCTTCGTTTGCAGAAATAATATAACCAGTACCTTTTATATTCACATAGGCGATGGCGTCTGGTTGGTACATTCCATATACCGGAACACTTCTTAATTCCTTTTTATCATCTTTATCACTAGGATCAATATAGTTTTCTGGTTTACTATAATCTTTATACCCTAATGGGTAAATAGCGTCAATTGTCTTCGTTGTTAAATTTATTTTGGCGATACCATTGTTTTCTTGCAAGGAAACCCAGGCTGTTTTTGAATCATCAGAAATTGTAATGTACTCAGGTTCTACATCCATTGCTAAAGTAGCATTCGGACCAAATACTCTAAAACCTTGACTTTCTAAGGTTGATTCTTGTGAATTAAATGCTGAAAAATCTAACGTTGTAACTTGTTGGTTTTCCATTGAAATAATACTTATGCTACCCATAGGGTCATTGGTGTAATCTTTATTTGGCTCTCCTTCATTTGCACAAATAATTAGTTTTCCGTCTTTAGAGAAGGTAACCATATCGGGTAGAGCTCCTACGGTAAAAGTGTTTTCCAAAACTTGATTTTTAGTGTTGTAAACTAGCACTTTACCATTGTTTTGTTTTGTTTCATCTTCTAAGGCTATAGCAAGTTTACCGCCATAGGTGCTAACGCTATTAGGGGATCCAGATGCTAAAGTAATAGAAGTTTCCTTTATTGGGGTGTCTATATTACGAATGCTGTATACTGATATTTCATTTTTTTCAACGTTTACAATAAATAATTTTTTAGTTTCTGAATCATAAGCTGTTATTTCTGTAGCTCCTTCTCCGCCAACATTGATCGTGGTTTTATACTTGAAATTCACTTCAGTATTGATCGGAACTTCACTAGGTGAGTCATCTTTACAGCTTGTAATTAATAGAACGTATAATGCTGTGATGCATTTTAATAGATTCTTCATTTTTTTAGATTTTTGACAAATTTTAAGTTTGATTTTAACCTAAAGGTTAGTGGAAAGAAAAGTGTATGTTATAATTGCTTTTAGCTCGTTTATAAATTGTAAATTGTAAACAATTAGTATAATTATGGATGACAATTTATATAACCAAATCTTCTTAAAGCCTAGATTTCAGATTAATATTAATACTAGAGCTGATTTTTTATTACATAAAATATGGGAAAATATGAATAAGGAACAACAGTACGATGTTAAGATTGTCGATGATCATATCGTTATAGATATTCCTGAAAAAGAAAACCGTTATTGGTCACCACAATTACAAATCGAAATAGAAGAATTGACTGAACATACGAGTAAAATAAAAGGGGTATTTGGCCCCAAACCAAGAGTATGGACCCTATTTATGCTTATTCACTTTATGGTTGCGATGGCATTTTTAATTTTTGCCATCATTGCCTGTAATAACTGGACCTTAGAAAAGAATATGTTTCTACCTGTTGCGATGCTATATGTTTTACCTTTATTATGGGTGATATTGTATGTTGTAGGTAGTATTGGAAAAGCAACAGGTAAAAAGCAAATGCAGGAACTCAAAGAATTCGCGAAACGACTTTTAAAGAATATTGAAAATTCTCAATCTTTATAACCGAAACGTTTTAATTGTCGTTCATTTGATCGCCAGTTTTTATTAACTTTAACGTACAAGTCAAGAAATACTTTTTTATCGAAAAAATGCTGTAAATCTTTTCTTGCGTCTGTGCCAACTCGTTTTATAGCACTTCCTTTATGACCAATAATGATTCCTTTTTGAGTTTCTCGTTCAACCATAATTACAGAACGAATTTTTATAATACCTTCTTCTTCTACAAAACTTTCCGTTTCAACCTCAACCGAATATGGAATTTCTTTTTTGTATTGTTGTAATATTTTTTCTCTAATTGTTTCATTGACAAAGAAGCGTTCGGGTTTGTCAGTTAACTGATCTTTTGGGTAGAAAGGAGGTCCTTCTGGTAAAAGTTCAATTATTTTGTAAAACACAGATTCAACATTGAACTTCTCCAAAGCTGATATTACATAGACAAAAGAATTAGGAACTTTCTTTTTCCAATAATCAATTTTATCTTCTACTTCCTTTTGGGTAGATTTATCTATTTTGTTCAGTAGTAAAATTACTGGGATTTTACTATTTATTATTTTAGTAAAGAAAGCTTCATTTTTAAGCTCCTTTTCTCCAACTTCTACCATATATATCAATACATCAGCATCATCAAAAGCAGATTTGACAAAATCCATCATAGATTCTTGTAATTCATACGCTGGTTTTATAATACCTGGAGTATCCGAAAATACGATTTGATAATCGTCATTATTTACAATACCTAAAATACGATGCCTAGTAGTTTGTGCTTTGGAGGTTATTATTGATAATTTTTCGCCAATAAGGGCGTTCATTAAGGTTGATTTTCCAACATTAGGGTTTCCTATAATGTTTACAAATCCTGCTTTGTGTGTCATATTGCAAAGATACGCGCTTTTTAAAAAAGAAAACTATTTTTAATATACTGTTAATGTTTTGATTAAGTTAATTGCTAATAAAAAGGAGTTTTTATTTGTATGTAGGATAGAAAAAGCCGTATCTTTGTAACCACAAATCGCGGGATAGAGCAGTAGGTAGCTCGTCGGGCTCATAACCCGAAGGTCACAGGTTCGAGTCCTGTTCCCGCTACTAAAATTCGCAAGGCTTTCAAGAAATTGAAAGCTTTTTTTTATGCTTGGATTTTTAGGTTGGTATTTGTTTTTTTCTGTTATCAAATGATCATTTCAGTATGATGACTATGAAAAGGATGAATGATTTAAAAACGAATGTTATTCCATTATACCGATTCTTAGGTAAAGTTCCACGGACATTCCCTTGCAGCCATGCTTGTGTTTTATACTGATTGGAGTTTGCGGGCAAATAATAACTGGTGTTAGGATTAAAATACTACACCTATAGATTGGCATTTATGATAAACAATTATGGTTGGTAAATTGATATGAGAATGGTATTGCTCGAATCTACTTAGATAACTTTTTTATTCAAGGAAAAGCTTCTTGTTATGTTCTCAAATGTGAAGATTTCTGGCTGCTATTGAAATGTTGTATTCTGATAAAACGCACTATGTGAAATCAAAAAAAATGAGCTTTTATTAGACAGGTTTTTTAATTTATTAGGTTAAAAAAAATGCTTAAGTAGTAAAAAAATGGCAGTTATTTTCGGTTTTTCATCAAAAATTAACTTAAATTAAGAGAATAAAGCACTAAAATTTCAAAAAATTCAATAAAAAGTATTAAATTTACAGAGAATTGGATAACACTATTATTCGATTTAATAACTAACAAACCAAACTAAATAACTTCTTAACTACTAATTATTTTAATTAAGTATAATTTAAAATTATTAGTTATGTTTATATTAGGTCCCCTAAATCAAGTTTTTGAATTTTTTGCATTTTACTTCCATACTTTTTTGATAAAAGTATCCGGTCACTAGATGGCCATTCTCTAAAATATTTATGATTTAATAACTCAATAAAATTTTTTTAAATGAAAAATAAATACGCAGTTATTATAAATTTACTCTACAGTAAATTTATATGTTTCTTGGCATTTCTTTGTGTGTTTTGTGTAAATGATTTAAAAGCTCAGTCATGTACTATTAATGCGGGAGATTTAAAATTTACCATCTGTGAAGGAACTTCTTTTAGTTTCACGGGGCAAGCTTTAGCTCCACCTAATCAAACGACATGGACGCAGATCTCAGGTCCTTCGGTTGCGATTGATGATGTGAATGACCCCCAATCTGCTGTTTTTGGAATGGTAGGAGGTAACACATATGTGTTTAGTTTTGCAGCAAACTGTACTCCGGCAACTCAAGAAGTTACCGTTACTGTGGTGCCTATTACAATTGCCGATACGGATGGGGATATTGAGTATTGCCCGGATATAACGGGTAATGTAATGGTAACAGGAAACACACCATTAAATCCAGGTGAGATTGGCAAATGGGAAATTTCTAGTACTAATGATGCAGGAGTAATTATTGATTTTCCCAATTCAGAAACCACTACACTAAAATTACCTAGTACAAGTTGTGGTTCCACAACAATTTCTTGGGTAATAGAAGGGCCAGAGTATGCACCGGGACTAAGGTGTAGGTCACAATCAGACATTGTGGTAACGAACTATGGAGGTGTTCAGCCTATTGAAGCTGGACCGGATCAAATATTAAGTAATTGTTATACAACAACAACAGAAACTTCTTTAAATGGAACTTTTGGAGGTTGTGGTCTCAACGGTCAGATAGGAGAATGGAGTTTTGTAAGTGGTCCAAATATTCCCAGTATTGAAGATGTTAACGATTCTGGAACTAAAATAAATGGATTGATAGAAGGGGTATATGTGATGCGTTGGAGTGTTGGTGGGCCATGTTCTGTAGGAACCGATGATGTTATGATTACCGTACCTGCGGCAACACAAGATGTTACAGATGTAGGTGGCAACCGTCGAGATTATTTTATATGTGATGACCAAATTTCAAGTATTACATTGACAGGAACTCAACCTCAATTTGTTGGAGAAGAGGTGTCTTGGGAACTAATTTCTGGCGGGATGGCTTCAATTCAGTCTCCTAATAGTTCTAGTACCTTAATAGAGAACCTTTCTCCTTCGGGAGCACCGTATATCTTCAGATATACTTTGTTAAATACAAATACGGGTTGTACTTCATCTAGGCAGTACAGAGTTGGTTTTAATGGGAGTTCCAGAACTATAGAAGCTAATGGAGGAGATGATATTTATGGAGACTGTGGACAAACAAATTTTACTATTCCTATAGCAACTGTAGGTTCTGGTTCCAATTCGTATAGACTAGTTAGTGGACCAAGTGATTCAGATATTGGGCCTTTTCCAACTATTTTTAGGAATACTCCAGGAAATTTAAATATTGATTTAGAGGAGGCGGGGACGTATGTGTTTGAATTTGTTAGGTCAGAAAAAGGGAATTTACCATTAGGATGTACTGATGGGTTTGATACTATCAACGTAACAGTTTCTGCAAACACCAATTCGCCAAATGCGGGTGAAGATATTAGTTTGGATTGTGGAGTTACTTCGGCAACTCTCATTGGAAATTTACCAACACCTGCGGCTGGAACTTCTGTTTGGAGCCAAGTTAGTGGACCAAGTACGGTAACATTCGCAGACCCTTATATGACAACAACAGACATTACTGGATTGGTTGCTGGTACATATGAATTTCAATATGTATTTCAAGGTGGGGGTACTTCTTGTCCAATTAGCCCTGATACCGTAATGGTTAATGTGTCTAATAGTATGCTAACTACAGCTGCAACAGGAGCCGATCAAACGGTTTGTTTCAACTCACCAGCTTATATGGCAGCTAATCAGCCGGTTTTAGGGGAGATAGGGACATGGACGCAAGATCCAAGTAACCCAAATGTAGTGATGATTTCCGATATACATGATCCTAATGCTATTATAACAGGACTATCCAGTCCTTCAAGCACATATACATTAACATGGACCATAGATTATAGTAATCCTGGGGCTATGGGATGTTCTATGGCGTCTACAGCTAGTGTTAATATAATAACTTCATCGACGGAAACACCTACAGTAGCCGATGCAGGATCTGATCAATGCGCACCTTCAGGAACAACAAGTATTTCCTTGGCGGCTAACACACCAGCGGTTGGTGAAACAGGCACATGGTCGGTTGTTCCAAGTACTGGGGTTACCTTTACACCAAGTGCTAATGATCCTAATGCGGTTGCTGGAGTTACGAGTGATGATGCTTATACGTTTACATGGAGTATTTCAGATGATTCAGGTACTTGTGGCACTACAATGGACGATGTAGCAATTGTCATTGCTGAAACAGCATTGGCTTCTGCTGGTTCTGATCAAACAATCTGTGAAAATTCTGCAGTTATGGCAGCTACTGCATCTAGCGGAGCAACAGGAGTTTGGTCATATGTGTCTGGGCCAGGAGGTTTTTCATTTGACGATATCAAAGATTCTAATACAACTATTAATTTCACGTTCAGTGGTACTTATGTATTTGAATGGACAGTTTCTGCCGGAAGCTGCTCTACAGATTCGGATCAGGTTACTATTGATGTAGGAATTCCACCAACAATAGCAAACGCTGGTGTTGATCAAGAGGTTTGTGGAAGTATAGATGCTATACTGGCAGGGAATACATATGATTCGACTAAAGAAATAGGAACATGGTCTTTAATTTCTGGAGCACCTAACGTGCCTATGATAGCTAATGCTAATGATCCAAACACAAATGTAACTGGTTTGGTAACGGGAGTATATACATTCAGATGGACGGTTTCAGCAATAGCAAACCCTCTATGTCCTAAGTCTTTTGATGATGTAGTTGTAGAGGTATATGCTCCTGCAGAAGCGGGAGCAAACAAGCAATTATGTGATGTAAGTAGCGTTCTTCTTCGAGGCACTGAAAATTCAAGAGGTACCTGGAGCCAAGTCTCAGGACCTGCAGGTGCCGTGATAACACAATCTCCAGCAGGTGGATACGTCGCAAATGTAGATGTGTCAATGTCGGGACCTGGTACTTATGAGTTTCAGTATCAAACGGATGCGCATACATTTGCCTCTGGGGTAAATTGTTCGTCAGGAACAGATACAGTTCAGGTTGTAATAAGCGCTACGCCAAGTGCTGATCCAACAGCAGGACCAGATCAAGATATATGTATGGCAGATACAATGATAGCTACAATGGCAGGTAATGCACCGCCATTGGATGGTACAACAGCGGAATGGGTTATTACTTTTGGCCCATCAGGTCACGGAGCAGGATTAGTTAATGCTACCTCACCAAATGCTCAAGTAACAAATTTAGATACTCCTGGTATTTACGTGCTTGAATGGACTTTTAGCAATAATAACTGTGTAAAGTTAGCGGATGTTGTAAGAATTGAAGTTTTCGCAGCGCCAGAACCTATTGAGGCAGGGGCAGATCAGCCAAATGCTTGTCAATTAGATTTTCAAACAAATGCTACAACTCCTACAGTCGGATTAGGAATATGGACTATTACGAATGCTCCATTAGGATCTTCGACAACGATCGACAGCCCCAATAATCCAATGACTAGTTTGTCTAATATTGAAGTTGGTACTTATGAACTTACATGGACGGTATCTAGCGGGCCTTTTGTGCCTATTTCACTTTGTGAACCGCAATCAGATACTGTTACGATCACATTTAACGATATACCGCCAACTGAGGCAGAAGCAGGACCCGATCAGATTTTATGTGATGCTATTCAAACAAATTTAGGAGCGACACCAGTAACGTCAGGATTGGGTACTTGGTCATTAGTATCTGGCCCTAATAGTCCTACAATCACTTCACCAAACAATTCTAATAGTTTATTATTAGGGCTTACAACTGGAGTTTATGAGTTTAAATGGAAAACAACCACGGTAGGTGATAATGGTTGTTCATTTGAAGACACCGTCAGGATAGAGATCCTGTCAGATCCGATAGTTGCTGAAGCAGGACCCAATCAGAATATTCCAGAGTTTTCACCCTTAGTACTTGACGCTACTCCTGCAGCAGATGATGTAGGTGCTTGGTCTCAAATTTCTGGGCCTTCTACGGTTAATTTTATAGATGTTAATGATCCAAATACTTCGGTAACAGGAGCAAATGTAGGAGTATATGTTTTTGAATGGAGAATAGACAATGGTACTTGTTCTCCAGTTACTGATCAAGTTACCATTGAAATAAGAGCGAACGCAGATCTTGAACTTACTAAATCGGTAAACCCTAGCTCAGTGAATGTAGGTGATACCGTTACGTTTACAATTTCAATAGTCAATAATGATGCTCTTTCTACAAATAGAGATGCCACCGGAGTAAGTGTTCAAGATGTAATACCAATGGGGTATTCATTGGTTCAAGGAACAGTGAGTAGCGGTGGGGCGTTCGATGCCGCGAACCAATCTTTATTATGGTCAGACTTAAGCATTGCAAATGGAGCTACCTTACATTTAATGTTTGATGCGGTTGTAAATGAAACAGGTTCTTATGCTAATAGCGCTCAGATAATTAAGAGTGATCAACATGATCCAGATAGTGACCCTGGTACAGATGATACAGTTGATGAAAATAGTGATGGAAACCCAGATGATGATGATGAAGATAGTGCGGAGGTGACAATACAGTCTGCTGATCTGAGTTTGGCGAAAAGTGTTCAAAACGCTAGTAATGTATTGCCAGCAAACGTTGGAGACATAATTACATTTGAAATTGTTCTAGCGAATGATGGGCCAAATGATGCCACAGGAATTAGCATAGAAGATATTGTGCCGTCAGGTTATAGTGCTATTACTAATATTAGTAATGGAGGTACATTAACTGGTAATACAATTGATTGGAGTGGTTTAAGTGTTGTAAATACAGGGAGTGTTACATTGTCGTATGATGTTACAGTGGATGCTCCAACGGATGTAGCGGGAGAATATACTAATAATGTTCAAATAACGGAAAGTGATCAGTTTGATCCTGATAGTGACCCAAGTACAGATCACACAGTTGATGAAAATAATGATGGTAACCCAGATGATGATGATGAAGATACAGTAACTATTGCTGCACCGGAAGTTTCTGATTTAAGTTTAGTAAAAGAAGTAAGTAATTCAACGCCTAATGTAGGCGATGTAGTAACCTTTACTATTACGCTAAGTAATTCAGGTTCAAGTGATGCTACTGGGGTGAGTGTAAGTGATGCAGTTCCTAGTGGTTATAGTAGTATTACTAGTATCAGCAATGGAGGAAGTGCAACAGGAAACACTGTTAGTTGGAATGGTTTATCTGTTGCCGATGGCGGTTCATTAGCGTTGACTTTCGAGGCTACAGTAGAAGCGCCAACAGGAGCCTCTGGAGAATATACCAATAGTGCTGAGATAACAGCAAGTGATCAATACGATCCGGATAGTGATCCGAATAGTGATGCCACAGTTGATGATAAAGGAGATAAATTAGCTGATGATGATGAGGATGAGGTATTTGTAGTTCCTCAACAAGCAGACTTAAGTATTGAGAAAACCATTAGTGATATGAGTCCTAATGTAGGGGACGTTGTTACGTTTACGATCACGGTTAACAATGCAGGTCCAGATGCAGGAACTGGGGTAAGTATTAGCGATATTGTACCCAATGGGTATAGTATAGAAACCATACATGATTCAGGCGTTGCTGCAGGTAGTACTATAAACTGGACAGGATTGACTGTTCCAAGTAATAACGGAAGTATAAGCGTTAGTTATGAGGCTACAGTATTAGCTCCAGGTTCAGGTGTTAGTTATACGAATACAGCATCGATAAGTTCGAGTGATCAATACGATCCAGATAGTGATCCGACAGTAGACAATACTACCGATGATCATGGAGATGGTATATCAGATGATGATGAAACTAGTGTAACCCCAGTAATAGAGCAATCGGATTTAAGTATCAGCAAAGGATTAGCTTCAGGAAGTTCAAGTCCTAATGTAGGGGATGTATTAACGTTTGAATTGATAATAACAAATACAGGGCCAAACGATGCTACAGGCGTAAGTGTTGAAGATGTTTTACCAGTAGGATTAACTTTAGGAACGGTTAACGGTTCGGGAATATCCTCAGGTAATACGGCAAGTTGGAATGATTTATTTGTGCCATCAAATGGCAGTATAACGGTAACATATACCGCTGGTGTAAATGCGCCAACAGGAGCTGCCGATGAGTACTTAAACAGTACCCAAATAACAGGAAGTGATCAATATGATCCGGATAGCGATCCAACAGAAGATGCTACGGTAGATGATAATTCAGATGGAGTAGCAGATGATGATGAAGCTAATTTTGTAGTTACCCCAATGACATCTGATCTAGCACTTACCAAGAGCTTTGTAGATATCAATGGCTCACTAGTTAATATAGGTGATGTATTAAGGTTTAGTTTAAAGATCACCAATGCAGGGTCGGATATAGCCACCAATGTCGCTATTGAAGATGTTCTTCCTATAGGTTACAGTTTGGTGCCAGGAAGTATTAGTGGTGGAGGAATGTATAATACTGGAGCTACCACAATTAATTGGAGTTTATCGAATGTTCCATTAGCAGGAGTAACGCTAACTTATGATGTTATGGTCAATACTCCTACAGGGGCATCTGGAGAATACACCAATACAGCTCAGATAACGGGGAGTGATCAATACGATCCTGATAGTACCCCAGGAAATGGAATGCCAAGTGAAGATGATGAGTCTGCTGTTACAGTGGTTCCGGCACAGGCAAATTTAAGCTTAGTAAAAGGAGTTCAAAATGCAGGAGTAGTTTTACCTCCTAATGTAGGTGATGTAATTACATTTGAAATTGTTTTAGCAAATGACGGGCCAAATGATGCGACAGGAATAAGCATAGAAGATATAGTACCGTCAGGTTATGGTACTATTACTAATATTAGTAATGGAGGTACATTAACCGGTAATACAATTGATTGGAGTGGTTTAAGTGTTACTACGGTAATGGGAAGTATCACTTTGACTTATGATGTTACTGTTTTAGCACCTTCAGGTGTTACAGGTGAGTATTTAAATAGTGCTCAGATAATGGGGAGTGATCAATATGATCCGAATAGTATCCCTGGAAATGGTAGTGGAACTCCGAATGAAGATGATGAGTCAAGCTATGAAGTTACGCTACAAGCATCTGATTTAAGTTTAGTAAAAGAAGTAAGTAATTCAACGCCTAATGTGGGTGATGCAGTAACCTTTACAATTACGATAAGTAATTCGGGTTCAGGTGATGCTACTGGGGTGAGTGTAAGTGATGTAGTTCCTGTTGGTTATAGTACTATTACTAGTATCAGTAATGGAGGAAGTGCAACAGGAAACACTGTTACTTGGAATGGTTTATCTGTTGCCGATGGCGATTCACTAGCGTTGACTTTTGAGGCTACAGTAGAAGCGCCAACAGGAGCCACAGGAGAATATAGCAATAGTGCTGAGATAACAGCAAGTGATCAATATGATCCGGATAGTGATCCTAGTAGTGATGCCACAGTTGATGATAAAGGAGATGGAATAGCTGATGATGATGAGGATGAGGTATTTGTAGTTCCTCAACAAGCAGATTTAAGTATTGAGAAAGCGATTAGTGATATGAGTCCTAATGTAGGCGACGTTGTTACGTTTACGATCACGGTTAACAATGCAGGTCCGAATGTAGGAACTGGGGTAAGTATTAGCGATATTGTACCCAATGGATATAGTATAGGAAGCATACATGATTCAGGCGTTGCTGCAGGTAGTACTATAAACTGGACAGGATTGACTGTTCCAAGTAATAATGGAAGTATAAGCGTTAGTTATGAGGCTACAGTATTAGCCCCAGGTTCAGGCGTAAGTTATACGAATACAGCATCGATAAGTTCGAGTGATCAATACGATCCAGATAGTGATCCGACAGTAGATAATACTACCGATGATCATGGAGATGGTATATCAGATGATGATGAAACTAGTGTAACCCCAGTAATAGAGCAATCGGATTTAAGTATCAAAAAAGGATTAGCTTCAGGAAGTTCAAGTCCTAATGTAGGGGATGTATTAACGTTTCAATTGACAATAACAAATGCAGGACCAAACGATGCTACAGGCGTAAGTGTTGAAGATGTTTTACCAGTAGGATTAACTTTAGGAACGGTTAACGGTTCGGGAACATCCTCAGGTAATACGGCAAGTTGGAGTAATTTATTTGTACCGTCAAATAGCAGTATAACGGTAACATATACCGCTGGTGTAAATGCGCCAACAGGAGCTGCTGATGAGTACTTAAACAGTACCCAAATAACAGGAAGTGATCAATATGATCCGGATAGTGATCCAACAGAAGATGCTACGGTAGATGATAATACAGATGGAGTAGCAGATGATGATGAAGCTAATTTTGTAGTTACCCCAATGACATCTGATTTAGCACTTACTAAGAGTTTTTCTGACATTAATGGTTCGCCAGTAAATATAGGTGATGTATTAAGGTTTAGTTTAAAGATCACCAATGCAGGATCGGATATAGCCACCAATGTCGCTATTGAAGATGTTCTTCCTATAGGTTTTAGTTTGGTGCCAGGAAGTATTAGTGATGGAGGAATGTATAATACTGGAGCTACCACAATTAATTGGAGTTTATCGAATGTTCCATTAGCAGGAGTAACGCTAACCTATGATGTTATGGTCAATACTCCTACAGGGGCATCTGGAGAATACACCAATACAGCTCAGATAACGGGAAGTGATCAATACGATCCTGATAGTACTCCAGGAAATGGAATGCCAAGTGAAGATGATGAGTCTGCTGTTACAGTGGTTCCGGCACAGGCAAATTTAAGCTTAGTAAAAGGAGTTCAAAATGCAGGAGTAGTTTTACCTCCTAATGTAGGTGATGTAATTACATTTGAAATTGTTTTAGCAAATGACGGGCCAAATGATGCGACAGGAATAAGCATAGAAGATATAGTACCGTCAGGTTATGGTACTATTACTAATATTAGTAATGGAGGTACATTAACCGGTAATACAATTGATTGGAGTGGTTTAAGTGTTACTACGGTAATGGGAAGTATCACCTTGACTTATGATGTTACTGTTTTAGCACCTTCAGGTGTTACAGGTGAGTATTTAAATAGTGCTCAGATAATGGGGAGTGATCAATATGATCCGAATAGTATCCCTGGAAATGGTAGTGGAACTCCGAATGAAGATGATGAGTCAAGCTATGAAGTTACGCTACAAGCATCTGATTTAAGTTTAGTAAAAGAAGTAAGTAATTCAACGCCCAATGTAGGCGATGCAGTAACCTTTACAATTACGCTAAGTAATTCGGGTTCAGGTGATGCTACTGGGGTGAGTGTGAGTGATGTAGTTCCTGTTGGTTATAGTAGTATTACTAGTATCAGTAATGGAGGAAGTGCAACAGGAAACACTGTTACTTGGAATGGTTTATCTGTTGCCGATGGCGATTCACTAGCGTTGACTTTCGAGGCTACAGTAGAAGCGCCAACAGGAGCATCTGGAGAATATACCAATAGTGCTGAGATAACAGCAAGTGATCAATATGATCCGGATAGTGATCCTAGTAGTGATGCCACAGTTGATGATAAAGGAGATGGAATAGCTGACGATGATGAGGATGAGGTATTTGTAGTTCCTCAACAAGCAGATTTAAGTATTGAGAAAGCCATTAGTGATATGAGTCCTAATGTAGGCGACGTTGTTACGTTTACGGTCACGGTTAACAATGCAGGTCCGAATGTAGGAACTGGGGTAAGTATTAGCGATATTGTACCCAATGGATATAGTATAGGAACCATACATGATTCAGGTGTTGCTATGGGTAGTACTATAAACTGGACAGGATTGACTGTTCCAAGTAATAATGGAAGTATAAGCGTTAGTTATGAGGCTACAGTATTAGCCCCAGGTTCAGGCGTAAGTTATACGAATACAGCATCGATAAGTTCGAGTGATCAATACGATCCAGATAGTGATCCGACAGTAGATAATACTACCGATGATCATGGAGATGGTATATCAGATGATGATGAAACTAGTGTAACCCCAGTAATAGAGCAATCGGATTTAAGTATCAAAAAAGGATTAGCTTCAGGAAGTTCAAGTCCTAATGTAGGGGATGTATTAACGTTTCAATTGACAATAACAAATGCAGGACCAAACGATGCTACAGGCGTAAGTGTTGAAGATGTTTTACCAGTAGGATTAACTTTAGGAACGGTTAACGGTTCGGGAACATCCTCAGGTAATACGGCAAGTTGGAGTAATTTATTTGTACCGTCAAATAGCAGTATAACGGTAACATATACCGCTGGTGTAAATGCGCCAACAGGAGCTGCCGATGAGTACTTAAACAGTACCCAAATAACAGGAAGTGATCAATATGATCCGGATAGTGATCCAACAGAAGATGCTACGGTAGATGATAATACAGATGGAGTAGCAGATGATGATGAAGCTAATTTTGTAGTTACCCCAATGACATCTGATTTAGCACTTACTAAGAGTTTTTCTGACATTAATGGTTCGCCAGTAAATATAGGTGATGTATTAAGGTTTAGTTTAAAGATCACCAATGCAGGATCGGATATAGCCACCAATGTCGCTATTGAAGATGTTCTTCCTATAGGTTTTAGTTTGGTGCCAGGAAGTGTTAGTGATGGAGGAATGTATAATACTGGAGCTACCACAATTAATTGGAGTTTATCGAATGTTCCATTAGCAGGAGTAACGCTAACCTATGATGTTATGGTCAATACTCCTACAGGGGCGTCTGGAGAATACACCAATACAGCTCAGATAACGGGAAGTGATCAATACGATCCTGATAGTACCCCAGGAAATGGAATGCCAAGTGAAGATGATGAGTCTGCTGTTACAGTAATTCCGGCACAGGCAAATTTAAGCTTAGTAAAAGGAGTTCAAAATGCTGGAGTAGTCTTACCTCCTAATGTAGGTGATGTAATTACATTTGAAATTGTTTTAGCAAATGACGGGCCAAATGATGCGACAGGAATAAGCATAGAAGATATAGTACCGTCAGGTTATGGTATTATTACTAATATTAGTAATGGAGGTACATTAACCGGTAATACGATTGATTGGAGTGGTTTAAGTGTTACTACGGTAATGGGAAGTATCACCTTGACTTATGATGTTACTGTTTTAGCGCCTTTAGGTGTTACAGGGGAGTATTTAAATAGTGCCCAAATAACAGGAAGCGATCAATATGATCCGAATAGTATCCCTGGAAATGGTAATGGAACTCCGAGTGAAGATGATGAGTCAAGCTTTGAAATTACGCTACAAACATCTGATTTAAGTTTAGTAAAAGAAGTAAGTAATTCAACGCCCAATGTAGGCGATGCAGTAACCTTTACAATTACGCTAAGTAATTCGGGTTCAGGTGATGCTACTGGGTTGAGTGTAAGTGATGTAGTTCCTGTTGGTTATAGTACTATTACTAGTATCAGTAATGGAGGAAGTGCAACAGGAAACACTGTTACTTGGAATGGTTTATCTGTTGCCGATGGCGATTCACTAGCGTTGACTTTTGAGGCTACAGTAGAGGCGCCAACAGGAGCCGCAGGAGAATATACCAATAGTGCTGAAATAACAGCAAGTGATCAATATGATCCAGATAGTGATCCTAGTAGTGATGCCACAGTTGATGATAAAGGAGATGGAATAGCTGATGATGATGAGGATGAAGTATTTGTAGTTCCTCAACAAGCAGATTTAAGTATTGAGAAAGCCATTAGTGATATGAGTCCTAATGTAGGCGACGTTGTTACGTTTACGGTCACGGTTAACAATGCAGGTCCGAATGTAGGAACTGGGGTAAGTATTAGCGATATTGTACCCAATGGATATAGTATAGGAACCATACATGATTCAGGTGTTGCTATGGGTAGTACTATAAACTGGACAGGATTGACTGTTCCAAGTAATAATGGAAGTATAAGCGTTAGTTATGAGGCTACAGTATTAGCCCCAGGTTCAGGTGTAAGTTATACGAATACAGCATCGATAAGTTCGAGTGATCAATACGATCCAGATAGTGATCCGACAGTAGATAATACTACCGATGATCATGGAGATGGTATATCAGATGATGATGAAACTAGTATAGCTCCTGCTGTAAACCAGTCAGACTTATCATTGACAAAGATTGTGGTTGATGGTGATGCTACACCGTTAGTAGGGACAGAAATAACTTTTGAAATTAGAATTTTTAATGATGGACCAAATGATGCAACAGGTGTAGAAGTATTAGATCTATTACCGTCGGGATACGATTTTGTCTTGTACAGTTCTACAGCTGGGGTTTATGATGAAACCACCGGAATATGGCAGGTTGGAAGTATCCCAGTCGGTGAATCTCAAACATTATTAGTTGATGTGCTGGTGAATCCTACAGGAAATTATTTGAATGTAGCCCAAGTAATAGCATCTGATGTTTTTGATATTGACTCGACACCAAATAACGATAGTGGAGATCAAAGTGAAGATGATGAAGATAATGCAGAGGTTACACCAGTGGTTCCGATGGCAGATTTATCGTTAACCAAAGAGGTAGTAGATGGAGATATAACGCCATTGGTCGGGCAGGAGATTACTTTTGAAATATCGGTTAGAAATGATGGCCCCCAAATGGCAACAGGAGTTGAAGTGGTAGATGTATTACCTTCAGGATATAATTTCTTAACATTTAGTTCTTCTACAGGTAGTTATGATGAAGTGTCTGGAGTTTGGACTATAGGAAATTTAGAGAATGGCCATGTTGAAACACTTTTAATTGATGTAAAGGTTAACCCTACAGGAGACTATTTAAATACAGCTGAAGTCTCAGCTTCAAATGTAGTTGATATTGATTCAACACCAGGCAATGGAATTGCTTCCGAAGATGATTATGGGGAGGCCATAACCACGCCAATACAGGCAGTAGCAGATTTATCTATAAGTAAGACCACTGTTGGTGGTGTTACGAATGCGCTACCGGGGGATCCTTTACGTTTTCAAATAACAGTAAGTAATGCTGGGCCAGATCATGCAACTAATGTTGAAGTTGAAGATTTATTACCAGCTGGATTTATTTATCAGCAATTTAGTACAACGTCTGGAATTTATCATTCAGCAACTGGTTTGTGGACTGTAGATGACATTCCGGTGAATGGTTCTCAAACGTTGTTCATTGATGTAATAGTCAATACTCCAAGTAATACAACCGGAGAGTTTGTTAATAATGTAGAAATTATAGCAAGTGATCAAATAGATCCTGATAGCGATGTGTTAGGTGATAGCTCTGTTGATGACTTAGGAGACGGTATAACAGATGATGATGAGGCTAGTTTTACCGTTTTAGTAGAGATAGCTGACTTAGAATTACAAAAGTCTGTTAGTAATACGATTGCAAATGTGGGGGATGTAATAACCTTTACACTGCAAATAAATAACACTGGTCCTGATATGGCTACAGGCGTTGCTTTAGAAGATAATTTGCCTATTGGTTATGGTAATATTTCTAATATAAGTCATGAAGGGGTGCTAATAGATAATAAGATTACTTGGTCTAATATAAATGTGCCTTTAACGGGATTGACTATTACGTATGATGCGACAGTAAATGCACCTACTCTTCAAGAAGGAGAGTATCTTAATATTGCTGAGATTACCGCTAGTAATCAGTTTGACCCGAATAGTTCTCCACGTAATGATGATGGTGATCAAAGTGAAAATGATGAATCGGGTACTTCAATCATGACTCCTACAGCTGATATTGCTGTTGAAAAAGAAGTTGATGTACTTGAACCTTCGATAGGCGATGTGATAACCTTTACCATAACGATAGTCAATGAAGGAAGTGCAGACGCAACCTCTGTCGAAATTCTTGATGTTCTTCCAACAGGATATGAATTTATATCATCTGTTGCTACGGTTGGTACTTATGATCAAGACTCTGGTGTTTGGAGTATTTCTACCGTCAGTTCTGGGGCTATTGAGATGTTAGAAGTAACGGTTAAAGTGTTAGATATTAATGATTATCTAAATACAGCCTCATTAAATTCATTAGATCAGATTGATTCTGATGGTACTAATGATACAAACAGTGCTTCTATCTCGCCTGTATGTTTAACAATTCACCCTAAGTTTTCTCCTAACGGAAATGCTGAAAATGAAGTGTTTTACATAGATTGTATTAGCAATTACCCAAATAATAAATTGGAAATTTATAATAGATGGGGAAATATTGTTTACTCAAAGGAGGGATATGATAATACTTTCGGAGGTGTTTCTAATGGTAGAGCAGTATTGAATAAAGATGAAAAGTTACCAGTTGGAACATATTATTACGTTTTAGATTTAGGAGACGGAAATGATGCCAAAGTAGGATGGTTGTACATTGTTAGGTAATAAAATTATTAATAAGGATATAAAAAACGTTAAAATGTATTTAAAATTTAAAATATCAATTGTATTTGTGTTCGTCTTGTTGAGTCTAAATATTCAGGCTCAGCAAGACCCTCAGTACACAAACTATATGTTTAATACATTGTCTGTCAATTCTGCATATGCGGGCTCGCGAGGTCATTTATCAATTACGGCTTTGCATAGAACGCAATGGGTAGGTATTGAAGGAGCTCCTCAAACACAATCTCTGAGTGTAGAATCTCCCATAGGGAAAAACTTAGGATTAGGTATTTCATTTGTTCATGATAAATTAGGCCCTTCTAAGGAACTATATTTAGATGCGAACGTATCGTATACAATCCGACTTAGTAATAACAGTAAACTATCATTCGGAATGAAAGGAGGAGGAAGGATGTTAAATGTCGATTTATTTGATGGGTTTCAACAGCAATCTGATGTAGCGTCGATTAATAATAAGTTTTTACCAACAATTGGTGCTGGGGTTTATTGGCGAAATGAAAAGAGTTATTTTGGTGTATCTGTTCCAAATTTTTTAACGAACACTCATTACGATCGTGATATTAATGATATTAGCGAAGAGAGGTTGCATTACTTTTTTATTGCAGGGAAGGTTTTTGATTTAAGTGAATCTATAAAGTTTAAACCTGCGTTTTTAGGGAAATTTACTGATGGAGCCCCAATTATTGCGGATATCTCAGCCAATTTTATGTTTCATAATAATTTAAGACTAGGAGTTGCTTATCGTTGGGATGATTCCGTAAGCGGTTTACTAGGGTTACAACTAAGCCCGAAATTATTATTAGGCTATGCTTATGATTTAACAACAACTCGTTTGGGAGATTTCAATTCTGGTACCCATGAGGTAATGTTGCGTTATGAGTTAATCACAAAAGAAAGTCAATTAAAATCACCCCGCTTCTTTTAAAAATTTATGTAAGTCATGAAAAAAATAATTATAGTAATCATAGTAGGGTTAACAACCAGCTTTTCTTATGCTCAAAAACCTATTTCTAAAGCGGATAAGTTATTTGAAAAAATGTGGTATAAAGAAGCAGCAGCCCAATATGAGTTGGAGCTTAATAAATTAGCAAAGAAAGATAACAAGTCCAACAAAGAGATAGAAGAGTATGTCAAAACTCTTAAAAATGCAGGAGACTCTTATTTCTTTAATACAGATATGAAAAATTCGTACCGTTTATATAATAAATTAGTTTCAGATTATTTTACCAGTATTGAAGCTGAATATATTTTCAGATATGCGCATAGTTTAGAAGGAGTAGGAAAACACAGAGAAGCAAAAAGATGGATGAAAGAATTTGCAAAAAGAACAAAAAATGTTGATGATAGATCAAATAATCTAAATCAAGAAAAGATGGCTATCGATGATATTTTTGATATCGAACCTCAGTTTGTGTTGCATAATTTATCTATTAATACTAAGAATTCAGATTTCGGTCCTATGTATTATAATGATAAATTAATCTATTCCTCAGCAGTAGATTCGTCTTATTATCATACGCGAATTTACCAATGGAATCAACAACCTTTTCTGAATATGTATATCAGTAATCTTAACGAAATTGAATCGGATGTGGAAGAAATTGGAGAGTTTTCTGAAAATTTAAACACAAAATATCACGAGGCTACATTAGCATTTTCTCCCGATAATAAGAGAATTTATTTTACAAGAAATAATTATAATGGAGAACTAGGTAGAGATGATGCAGGAACCAACCACTTGAAATTATATAGTGCAGATTTAATTAAGTCAGAAGGAGATACTATGGCAACATGGCAAAATGTTAAAGAACTCCCTTTTAATAGTGACGCGTATTCTGTAGGTCATCCATCTGTAAGTAATGATGGGAAGTTGTTGTATTTTGTTTCTGACATGCCGGGCTCGATTGGAAGTACAGATATTTTTGTTGTTGATATTCTTGATGAAAAGGAGGTAGGTGAAGCATCTGATAAGACATTCAGTGGCTATTCTAAACCTAGAAACTTAGGAAAGAATGTGAATACTGCAGGACGTGAAATGTTTCCGTACGTTACGGATAAAGCGTTGTATTTCGCCTCTGATGGTCATTTAGGATTGGGAGGTTTAGATGTTTTCAGGAGCGCAAGGTCTAAAGATGTCTTTGAAAAGCCAGTGAACTTAGGTACGCCTCTGAACAGTGAGTTGGATGATTTTTCTTTGATTATCAAAGAAGATAAAAATACTGGGTTTGTTGCTTCAAATCGACTTTCAGGAAAAGGAGATGATGATATTTATTCGTTTGTAAGAATGCCCAAAAATACTGAAAAATCACTATGTGAACAGATGGTTCGCGGCTATGTTTCTAATACGATTACAGGCGAGAGAATTGCAAAGGCAACCGTAAGTTTATTTAATGAGAACGGTCAAAAGTTGGAAACAACAGTAACCAATTTGAATGGAGCCTATAGGTTTAATACGTTGCTTAATTGTGAAGTAAAACACAGGGTAGAAGTATCAAAAGCAGGCTATCAGATTAAAGAAAAACGGTTTATCACCGAAAATGAAAATGGAGAGACTGTGGTGGCTCTTGGATTAGAAACACTTAATGAGTTAATTATTGAAGATCAAGGACTCCTTAAAATTAAGATAGGGATCATTTATTTTGATTTAGATAAATCATTCATTAGAAATGACGCTGGAATAGAGTTGAATAAAATTGTGGTGTTAATGAGACAATATCCTAAAATGATCATAAAAATTGAATCTCATACAGATGCTAGAAATACGAGTACTTATAATGTAAACCTGTCGGACAGAAGGGCAAAAGCAACGAGAGATTATCTTATCAGTCAAGGCATTGTTCCTAGCAGAATAGAAAGTGCAATTGGGTATGGTGAGTCTCAATTAATTAATAAATGTAAAGATAATGTTCCTTGCTCACAACAAGAGCACCAGATGAATAGAAGATCTGAGTTTATTATACTTAAGATGTAGTAATTATGTAAAAATATTAATGTAAAATTGAAGTCGTTTTGTATTATAGTCCTTGAAATTGTATCTTTAGAAGATTAGTATCTAGTATCGTAAGATGATATGCTCTGTAAATAATGGTTTTAAGGACTTTTATGGAACCTTTTAATATGAATAAAAAGAGAGATTTATGACTGCTGTAAGGAGTTTTAACTATAAAAACGAATACGTTTATTTTTTAGATATTAGATGACATAAAATCAGTTTTATCCCTAGTTCTATATTAGAATTTTCAAATTAGATTTGAAATATCCATGAAAAACAGGCGTTTTCTTGGTATTAGTGTAGCGTCGCTATGCTGAAAAAAAACAGTAAAACATTCAGTATTGAAATACTAATACCAGTTATTGTTTGAGTTTTCTTTTACAGTAAATTCAAATGGTAAATGGTATAATACCTAATTCGGATTTAATAATTTATGATACCATTACAATTTGAAACAACCATAATAACCTACTTTTTTTCTTTGAAGGTAATTTCACTTTGCAAATGGTATCATTTTATTTTTATAAAAAAGTATCAAACCTTTCAAAATGACAGGTGTAACCGTTCGGTTTTTTTAGCAAATAATCTTGATGATACTCTTCGGCTGGCCAAAATTTAGTGTACGGCTCTAAAGTTGTGACAACTTTGCTTGACCATCTACCTGAATCGTCAACGATTTTAATAAACTCTTTAGCGATTTTCTTTTCTTCCTCATTTTGGAAAAATATAGACGAACGATAACTTGCGCCTAAATCGTTTCCCTGACGATCAATGGTTGTTGGATCATGAACTCTATAGAAATAGTCTAAGATCTCTCTGAAGGAAGTTTCAGAAGGATCATAGATAAGTTCAATTCCTTCAGCATGACCAGGGTGGTTTTTGTAGGTAGGAAAATCATTTTGCCCTCCGATATACCCTACTTCAGTATCTTTTATACCAGGGCGTTTTCTAAATAAATCCTCCATTCCCCAGAAACATCCTCCTGCGATATATGCTGTTTTATAAGTGCTCATATGTGTAGTGTTTTATAAACGATTTATTACACTGTAAAATTACAAGAAATACTCGAAGTTTAACTAGATAGAAGTATTTTCTGTTTTTGTAAACATGAATAACTTTTTGCAATGTCAACGTAAGTAAATGGTAATTCTTAGTTGTTTTTAGGTTTTTAAAAAATTGTATACCATTTGGTGTTAATGTGCCGACCAAAATTGTTTATGGTAAAAACCGATCTATAGGTGTAGTATTTTCATGGTATCATGCTGATGGTTATTTAAAACCTTTAATGAGTGGGACGAAATTAAGCGTAACTTCAAATTCCAATTGGTATTCGGTATATTTAACGCGAATTATGCCATAGAATATTTATTATAAGATAAAAACCACTTTAAAAGCATCCATCTCGTTTTACTTTTAACCATAGGGGACTATGTTAAAATTGAGAAAGCATTTGGTTTTATTGCGCTTGCTTGCCTCTTTCATTACGAAGTTCTATTGCATAATTCGGGTTTAATACGATTTACAAATAAATATTTCGCATATCTATTATTTCTTTTGTAGCTATTTTTGCGTTATAAAACTTAACCATAGCTTGGCTATGCTAAAGTTTTATGCCTTAAACTAACTTAAAATAATTCAATACCTATACACGAAATATATATCTATAAATCGTATAACACCAATCACTTTAAATATTTTAGAACACCTTTTTGGTTTTGATATTTTTTAGAATTCTTAAATTAACATTAGTGGAGGTATTATACCTAGATATAGCTTGTTTTTAATTTGCTATTGGAATGAAACCTCCTAGCTGTCATGATTATGGAAATAAATATCTTTTTTGTTTTTTTAATTCAATAAAAGTTTGTAGTTTTGCAACCGCAAATCGCGGGATAGAGCAGTAGGTAGCTCGTCGGGCTCATAACCCGAAGGTCACAGGTTCGAGTCCTGTTCCCGCTACTAAAACACTAAAGACTTTCAATTATTTGGAAGTCTTTTTTGATTTTTTACCTAAAACATACTTAAAAAATTTGAGAGTATTTTAATCTTCAACTTTTAAATTTCTAAGCTCGTTAAATCTCATTCCCGTAAATAAAAAAGTAGTTATTATTGTTTTATTTCGATACTTTTCTAATGTATCAGAAGCTTTTAACGATATTAGATTTCCATAATTAAATAAACCTTTATCCGAATTTATAATGTCTTTAGTAGTAAGAGGGACTTATGAAAAAACCAAATAAACAAGCAGATTAAGCTATGAATTTTACAATCAGAAAGAAAAAGTAACAAATTATAAACTAAGGACTCTAAAAAAAACTAAACCCCCACTAGAAACTAACCAACATTCACTTACTAAAATAATACAAAATTATCGTTTTACCCCTTACTGTCAACGGATCAGTCAACAGGGCATATAGCGTTAGCCTATCGGCACGCCATATGCTTAGTTATTGGGCAAAGTTATTTTATATCAAATCTTATTCTTTTAATCAATCTCTTTGAATTTTCTTCAAAACCACTTCTTCCGTGTAAGAACAAATCATTTCTAAACAATACTAAATCCCCTTTTTTAAGCATAAATTCAAACGACTTATCTTTAAATAATTCATCTAATTTATTAAGTTTTTCGATTTCATCATTATTAATTTTAGAAAATGATTCAATTGTAATTCTGTCATAACATACAGTTATGTCTTCTTTGTTTTTTCGAATGATGGGTTTTAGTTGGTTTCTAAATTTCCAGTTTTTAGTTGTCAGTTCATTGAATTTGTTATCCGACAATTTTTGCAAAAAATCTTTTAAAGATGAAAATCTGCTTTTCCCTCCCATATTTAATGCTGGTTCAATACATAATAATCCTATACAATTTGGGACAGATTCAAAATCTGCACAATCTGTATGTAAAGGAAAAGCTAAATTTGAGTTTGCAATAGATTTAAAATAATTATTCTGTTTAGAAATTTCTACATCAAAAACAGCTTTTTGATTATTATTTCTGTATTCATAAAAGGGAATACCAATTTTAGTGATAAATGTACTTAATTCATTGTCTGAAACCGGATAATTCTCAATGTGAATGATATTATTTCCCTTTCTTAAGTCTTCAATAACTTGTTGGAAAACTAATCCTTTTTCAAAATTATACTTAGTTAACAAGTCCAGTATTTTTGTCAATGAATAAACTTAATTCTCCATTTGAACCATTTTTAGGAAATTCGAGTATTTGTCTATTTAAATCCTCTACCATTTCAAAATCATACGATTCTTGAGATTTCTTAAAAAAATAAGAACAAGCAATTTTTTCCACTTTTCCATCCCATTTTATCTCTCTATATTTTGGTATTTCAGTAAGTTGGTGAATTGATTCAAGTAATTCTATTATAGGTGAGGTCTCATCAATTTCAATTTCTAACTTCTCAACTATTGGAAAATTAGTATCATCAAATTCAGAATAATATTCAATATTCATATCAGTTTTAATTTTGCCTAACTAGTGTATATACGCAATTACGCATATTCATCTTTTTTTACACAAAATTACAAAAATCCCCACGTAACTAATTGAATTTAATTTATTGAAAACAAATACTTTACAGTGTGGGTGTGACAAAACTGTTTTGACCCCTATAAAACAACAGTAATTTTATAGGGATTATCCATTTAACAAAAAATATACTACAAAAGGATGTAAACGTTTACAAGTGGTTATCGTAATACTCACCACAATTATGTCAAAGAATTTGTCCATTTTTAGGATCTAAAAACCTACTATTATTTCATAATTTGTTTACGTAAATCTTGGGTGTAAAAAACACCTTGATGATAAGGTGCTTATGGTAAGTTTTATTATAATTTTACAAGAAGATACATTGCGTCAGCCTATCGGCACGGCATATGCTTAGTTATTGTGGCTAATTTTTATTTCTGATTATATTTCTAATTCTGTTATTTATGATTTCTGATAAATTCCAATTGTACAGTTTTGCATCGGTTGTACTGTAGAATTGAACAACTACAGCATCAAGGTCTTTGTGATATTTGGCAAAACTCTGATATCCTGGAACCCAACCAGAATGTTCATATTCATATATAGAATCATATATCTCCTTTTCTCCCTGTTCAAATAACGAGCCATCATTCAATGCTCTTAAGAATGTGGCCACGTCTTCTGCAGTAGCAACCATACCATGTTCGTCTTCCTTTAAATCAAACGGATACCCTACATGATAACCACTCATTACATCGTCTATATTTACATCACTTAACGAGCCGAAGGTATTGTTAAGATTTAGTGGTATAAGAATTTCTTCTCGAATGAATTGAAAGTTATTATAACCTAATACATCATCCATTATCTTATTAATTAAAAGGTAATTTGTGTTGCAATATTCATAATCTCCATCAGGTTCAAAATTGGCTGGTTTATCTAAAATCAAGGCGAGACTTTCTTCATAAGTTTGCGTTGGACTTCCCCAGAAATTTGGGGTATTTGTAAAATTGGGAATACCGCTTCTATGCTGTATCATTAACCTCAAGGTTATTTTTTCTGCGTTTTCAATTCTTCCCACTAGTTTTGGTAAATAATCAGCTATTGTTTTATCTAATGAAAGTTTTCCATCACTAACCAGTTTGGTAACAGCTACAGCATCATATAGTTTACTAATACTAGCAATCTTAAATAGTGCGTCTGGTTTAGCAGGTGTCTTGAATTCTCGATTATGCCAACCGGAAGCATAAAACTGAGCTGGTTTGTTTGCTTGGTCTACGTAAACAATCATTCCATCAAATCCATGACCAATGGCCTCATCTAATTGTTCCTGAACCGTATTTGGTAAAGGAAGAATCCACGCTTTTACCAATAGCCATGGCACAAAAAACAATGAGATTATTGTTCCGACAAGTAAAATTACTCTAAGTATTATGGTTTTTTGTTTGTTCATCAGGATATGTGCTTATTATTTATTAGGTTGAAGATTACCAAACATTTCAAGGAATTTATTTTTTTCAATTTTTCCCACAATGTAATCAATTACTTTTCCTTCGGAATCAATAATAATTGTTGTTGGTGTTGCGCTAACCTTATATTGCTTAACTAGTTCTTTGGTATTTGGGTTGTCAATGTCAATCATTACTGGTGTAATTTGCGAATTGATGACCTTTGTAACTTCTTTATCTGCAAAAACTTCACGCTTCATAATTCGGCAAGGTACACACCATTTACCAGTGAAAAAAAGAAGTGTGTTTTTGTCAGAATAGTTGGTGAGTTTTTGAGCAGAAGTAATATTTTTTGCCCATTTATATCATTGGATGGCACATAAAAAGAATACCAAGCATAAGCAAGAGAGACTACAAGAAAAGTGAGCCAGAACCATCTCCAAAATGGATGAGATTTAGTTTTAGAAAATTTGGAGGATGAATTGCCTGCTGTTTTCATTATTACAAGATTTTTGTTTTCCGAGATAAAATTCAATAATAAAAATTATTAGATCTAATTTTACTCACTCAATTGTTGTTTTTAGGTGATGAGTCGTTTAAATTAGCTACAACCGTCTAGTATATGAGGAGTTTAGTATAATAATAGTATTGGATTTAAAACACTAATTTTCGATTTGGAATAGTTCTTCTTATAATTATTTAATTTCATTTTAGCGATTAAGCCGCTATTATTTTTATACCGTGTGTGTGCCCAGCATGGGCATCTTTATTTTATCGCAAGATAAAATATTAATCTAGAGGGTGCAAGTCCCTTATGGGGTGGGGTAGTGCCCATAACCATTTACGAGACCCGTATGTACGGTGGTGTGAGAGGCGCACTCTCTTCTTTAACGAGGAGAGACGTCTACTTGATTGTAGATAGTTCTATTTATTTTATACCAATTATACTTTTTTCCGTCACCATTATATTCATCAATTTTGTATAAGATTAAACCTATTTTTTCAAGAACTTTCCAAGAACCTATATTCTCAGGCATAGCGATTCCAATTATTCTTTCAAGATTAAGTTTTTCAAAACCATATCCCAATATTTTTTCTGATACCTCAGAGGCGATTCCCATACCCCAATATTCAGGAAGAAACCTATAACCAATGTCAGTTTCATTTATTTCAGGAAGATATTTAAGACCTGCAAAACCTATTATTTTATTATCTGGTTTGTATACAGCAGCCCATCTTCCATAACCATACATATCATAATCTTTTAACCAAATCTGTTCAATTATCTCTTGTGCCCTTTTCGGTGTATTAATTACTTCATCTCCTGTATATTTATGAATATCAGTATTGGAATTAAACTCATAAACTGCTTCAAAATCATCTTTTGTAAACTCTCTAAGAATTAATCTTTTTGTTTCTATTATTGATTTCATTAATCTAAATTACCTACAACTAGTGTATATATGCAATTACGCATATTCATCTTTTTTACACAAAGTTACAAAAATCCCCACGTAACTAATTGAGTTTAATTCATTGAAAACAAGTTATTTACGGTGTGCATGCAACAAAATAACAGTAACTTTATAGGGATTATCCATTTAACAAAAAACATACATTTACAAATGAATGTAAACATTTACAAGTGGTTATCGTAATATACTCACCACAATTATGTCAAAGAATTTTTCCGTTTTTTAGGTATCGGAGAAGCTATTATTGTTTTATAATTCGTTTACGTACATCTTAGACATAAAAAAACACCTTAAAAAAAGGCGCTTTGTGGTAAGTTTTCTTATGATTGTACAACAAGACACATTGCGTTAGCCTATCGGCACGCCATATGCTTAGTTATTAGCAGTAGTTATTTATAATTGTAAAACTTATATTTAGCTCGTTTAACTTCAGGTTCATTTTCTGGAAAACTAAAATTATTACTGTAAGATTCAAAAATTAAATCGTGATTGTCATTAAATAATTTTTTAGTTATTGAGATATCCTTTTTGCCATTGACACTTTCTAATAATTTGTATCCATTTTTATAGGGTTCTTTCCTAATTTTAACCTGTTCCCAGTTATCAATTGTTTTTCTATCAGAATACCTAAGAATTTCATTATTGCGATTAATATTTTTTTGACTAATATTTCCATTTTCGTCCAATATTATTGTAGATTTTAAATATAAATATTTTGGTTTAGAGAAATATTCATAATAATACTCTTTAGAAGACTTTATTTTAATATGGACATATGTTGATTTTAAATTGTTCTTTGTTTCAATAACAGTTAAAGAATTGTCCATGTCGTTATATGTGAAATCCCATATATAGTTAGCATATTCCCATCTTGAGTCGAAAGATTCTATTTTTTGAATTATTCCTTGATTATCATAATGATATTTTCTTTTTTCAATAGGCTTATTGTTTTTATCTTTAAGAGAATAGCTTATCAGTTGACTTGATTTGTTATATTTAAATTCCGCAATATTCTCCAATACTCCTTCTGAGTATAAGTTTCTAATTACCTCTTTAGTTGAAGTGTATTTAAAAACATATTTGTTGTTTCCTTGATTAATACTATCTATATGATTCTTATTATTAAAGTAGTAAGTAATTGGATAACTATCTCTAGTTTCTTTAATTATGTTTTTCCAATCATCCTTTTTTTGGAGTTCGTCAAATTTATCTTTGACTGTCCACCAAATATAATTTGAAGGGCATTTTATCAC
Organism: Tenacibaculum profundicola; assembly: GCF_057220795.1. Classification (NCBI taxonomy): domain Bacteria; kingdom Pseudomonadati; phylum Bacteroidota; class Flavobacteriia; order Flavobacteriales; family Flavobacteriaceae; genus Tenacibaculum; species Tenacibaculum profundicola. The sequence continues at coordinate 3,530,403 of NZ_CM170137.1, forward strand.
AATAATTTCTGACAACACCTTAGATGATGGTTTTAGTTTTGGGTGAACAAATAAAGGGTTTGTTAATCCAGAGGAGTAATCATCGATAAATTTATCAATTTCATTTAAAACGTAGGATTGAGCTAAAGACTTGTAATCATAATCTTTAGAAGATAGAGAATATGAAGATAAAATACAGCCTGTTAATATGGAAATTAATAATTTCATTTTATTTAAAATAATTTTGTGTTTATTTTGAGTAACGTTTTGGTTAAACTGCTTTTTAATGCAGTTTAGGTGGTATTAGCTACTTTTTTTATTGAATTCATCTAAATCTTCAATGCCTGGTGCATTTTTTAATGCTTTGATTCCAAGTTCATCAGGCAAACCAATCCAGAGGGTGGCACTACTATCCCAGCAAACTATTTCAAAAAGAGCATCCTTGAGCTGTTTTTCTGGAATTCCTTTCCAAAAATCTGGATTACCGTCTGCATAAGGTTCTTTACTTAATTTAGGTTGAGAACCTGACGGGAATGCTGAAATTACCGCTCAAATAAATTGGTAATCAAATTCATTAATTTTTGATTTCAATTCTCGTCCAGTTACCCATCTTGGGTCTTCTAATAGAATCCATCCGCCTTTAACATCAGAAAAATGCCAATCATAATCTTCAAGGTTAATTTCCATCCGCTTTTCAACCTCTCGCAGGCTGGTGAACCATTGATCATCCTTTGTGTTTTCCTGAATTAAATTCATTTCTAATTGTAGCTAACTTATGTATATAAGCAATTTCGCATATTTACCTTTCAAATATATGAAAATATAAATACTAATATACTTTCCACTTACCACAATTATGTCAAAGAATTTGTCCATTTTTAGGATCTAAAAACCTACTATTATTTCATAATTTGTTTACGTAAATCTTGGGTGTAAAAAACACCTTGATTATAAGGTGCTTATGGTAAGTTTTGTTATAGTTTTACAAGAAGATACATTGCGTTAGCCTATCGGCACGCCATATGCTTGGTTATTAAATTTCGTTATTTTTCCAATTCGATAACTTCAATATTTCTTACCAATGGATACCCTTGGTCAGGTGCTTGTGTTTTATTTGGAAGTCTAATAACTCTTAAGTTTAATTCATACACTAATATTGATTCTATTCCAGGCTCAAGATTATATATTAAATTTTGATAGCTTGGGAGTAGAGTTTCTTTTTCAGGGTGTTTAAAACAATTTGAAATGTACGGAAATAATTTTTCACGTTGGTCTTCTCTCATTGACCCAAAAAGAGAGGTATTTCCGTAATCACCATATCCAGAAAAATCACATTTACTTGAGTAAGGTTTAGATTTCCAATCTTTAATTTTTGTTGAATCAACAATATTGTTTGTAATACTTGCAAATAAGGAATGTCTATTTACAATTCCAGAAACTTCTCTCATAAATTCCCAAGTTGCGGGATTCCAGTTAATGTTTACTAATACTTCAATTACTTCATTATTACTTAAGTACCTTGCAATATATTGAATGTCATCTGATATTAAGTCAACGCAAGTTATAGGTAAAATGTTACCGTATTTTGTTTGAAAGACTAATAAAGTGTCTCCAAGATTCATTCCTTTTCCTTTTATTGGAGAAGCTTCAAATCTTGATGATTTTATTTTATAACTTCTGTAAATCCCTTTAGAAGTTATTACTAATATTCTACTATTTTTATTTTCATCATAATAGCTTCCAAGTATTACGAATAAATTATTTTCTTTTGCTAGACTTAGGACTTCTTTTTCTAATTTATCTCTTTCTTTAGAAGGAAGACTACTGGCTAATTCAGGGAAAATTAAAACGTTAATATTATTTTCTATACTTTTTTTAATTAATGATACTATTTTAATTGAATGTTCTTTCGGGTTTTTAATTAAATAGAGCCCTGTTTTATCATCTTTGCGTAATGGGATTTCAATTTGAAACTGCCCATATTTCACAAAATTGGGTTGGTTTTCTTCATCAATTTCAATAATTTCTATTTTTGGAAATGATTTGCCTATTTCTAATTCTTGACTCCAAGAACTTATAGATATTGAAATGCAAAATGTGAGTAGTATTTTTTTCATTGGTTCTGGTTTTAATGAATGCCTGCGCGTTGGCTAAGAAATGTTGCGTTGGTTTTTATTTTATTTTATAAATATACCTAAACCATTTTACTATATGAATTTCACAAATTGATAAATCAGTAAGCAATTTCTTTTGGCTTTGTGCTTGTTGCACAACTCAGTAATAAAAGTAAGTGGAAAATAAAGGCATAAGAAATTGTGTTTTTAAAAGTGTAATTTAAAAGATATATCAATAGAAGTTATACCATTTACCATTTGAATTTATCGGAATAAAACGTCATTTTTTCCTTTCTATTTTAATAGAAAAAGAAATCATAACTACTGCTATTATTGATTTTTCTATCTTGTATAAAGAAAAAAACACTTATTTTCTTTTACAGTAAATTCAAACAATAACTGGCATTGTTTACCAACTTTGTATTAAGCTCACGAGTTCCTGAGCATAATTTTATCGTCAACTAAAAACCGTTTTAGACTTAAGGTATTTGCACCAAATTTACTAGGTAGTCCAGCCAACCCAAGCGTATGCCTAGATTCGGACACGATTGGGAGGATGGGCAGTAGCACAAAGTCCTAATCTACGAACGACTATAACGGAAAAACGCTTAACACAAAAAGGGTGTCAAAGCATGTTAGGGTATTACCATAAAGTAAAGTTCTGATATAATGAACCACCGTATACGAGATCCGTATGTATGGTGGTGTGAGAGGCGCACTCTCTTCTTTAACGAGGGGAGCTGTCTACTCGATTAGCTGCTGTCATTTTGTTTTAGTTTATTGTCATTTCATATACTTTTTCCCCGTCATATTTCCATAGTCCGAATCTGTTCCCAAACCAAATATTATCTTTTGTGTCTGCAATAATAAAAGTTATTTTATCATATGTGTTTCCTTCATTATCCTTGAAAATTTTAAACTTTTTGCCATCAAAAATGCTTAATTCTGTTGTGCCACTTGCTAACCAAAGCAATCCTGATTTGTCTTCAAAAATGGACCTAACATTATTATGACTTAAACCATTATCCGTTTTATAAAATGCTGTAAACTGTTTTCCATCAAATTTATCAAGTCCACCGTCGTTAGTTCCGTGTGTACCAATCCAAACTTTTCCTTTTGAATCACAAAAGACAACACGTATAAAATCATCACTTAGTTCACTGGTATAATGTGTAAAATTTTCACCATCATAAACACTAACACCACCGTGGCTTAAAGAAGAAAACCAAATATTTCCTTTTTTATCTTCGATTATACTTAAAATGATATTATGGTATAAACCGTCATCGTAAATCATACCAACATCAGAGAGGTGTTGTTTAAATGTTTTCCCGTTGTATTGGTAGACTCCAGCGCCATTTGTTCCGAGCCAAAAGTCTCCGTTTATGTCTTCGTAGATTGACATTACTTGGTTTGGGTTTACTACAGGATAAACATCATCGAGCCAAGAAGTAGAAGTATCGGTGTATGGAATTTTTAGTTCTTTAAATTGCTTTCCATCAAATTTGCAAATTCCACTTGTTGTGCCAAACCACAAATTTCCTTCATTATCTTCAATAATGCAGGATATGTCATTTTCGCAAAGTCCATTATCCGTTGTGTAGTTTTCAACTGATTTACCATCGTATTTAAAAACTCCGTTTCCTCTACTTCCAAACCATAAGTTCCCTTTACTATCTGTTAATCCACAATAAAATCCTTTTTCGGGAAGTGGAATTTTGACAACACTATCATTTTCTATTATTTGACTTGAAATAGTTTTCTCATTCTGTTTTATATTCTGTCCACTACAAGAAACAATTGTCAAAGCTAAAATGAGTAAGAATCCTTTAGTAATTAAATGTGTCATTTCGTTTTTTTAGGTTTTGACTAACGGTTCTATAATGTGCTGAAAGACAGCGGTTAGAGATTCTGGTTTTCGGATGTGTTTTTTCTCCTTTTTCCTTCGCAAAACGTTAGCTTAAAGAGATTAATTTTTTTCCGAAATGGAAGGAATTCTGAGTAACGTTTTTTGAAAGTTCAGTAAACATAGGGGTTTTCACGCTTTGTTCACTGTAACGAATTTATTCAATTTTTTCCGTAAAACGTTTCCAAGAAGTAATTAATTGGCTACAACTTGTGTATATGCGCAATTGCGCATATTTACCTTTCAAATATAGGAAATATAAATACTAGTATATTTTCCACTTACCACAATTATGTCAAAGAACTTTTTCGTTTTTTAGGTATCCGAGAACCTACTGTTAAGTCGTAATTCGGTTATTTAAATTATAGACGTAAAAAAAACATCTTAAAAAAAGGTGCTTTCTGGTAAGTGTATTATATGTTTTGTTAGGGTATTACCATAAAGCAAATTTCGAATATAATGAAGTCGCATACGAGATCTGTATGTACGGTGGTGTGAGAGGCGGACTCTCTTCTTTAACGAGGAGAGTCGTCTACTCGATTACCACACGTTTTTTATTCAAATATTAATTCAATCGTTTCATTAGCAAAACTTGAAAAACCTCCTTTTTCTCCTTTCGTTAAATCGACTTCCAATTTCAAATTCGAATCTGTATTTTTCTGTTTTGAAATTAATTGTTTTGAAAAAACTACTCTAATTTCAGTTTCTTCATTTGATTTAACCGTTTCTTTGTTCCAGTTCAAGTAAGCTATTTGTTTATCTAACTTTATATCAGAAATATAAAACTCTTTTTTACCTGTATTTTTTAAGATGAAAACGTAAGGTTTAGAAAAGTCCTGCTTTAGTTTTTTTAAAGTCAATTTTCTATCAGAAATCTCAAAACTAATTTCCTTGGCAGGCGCATCATATTTAATTCCGAATTGGATTCTACTTCCATTATTGTAATTAATACTTGACATTGAGTAACTTTTGTTTTCCGCTAATTCAGCGATTAAAGTAATTTTTAAATCCCTAGTTTCTCCAACTCCAAGAGGTTTATCTCCTAAATCAAATTTTATAACTTCGTTGCTCAAAAATTTTGGTTCTTGAAATTCAATTTCCTTATTTGAATTATTTTTTACACGAATTATCTTGGTCACGTCTTTTTTACCATCTGTTTTTCCAAAATCGACTAATAAGTCTCCAATATTATTTTCTTTGTCTATTGCAAGGTCAGTAAGATTGAGTATTTGCAAGCCGTATTTTTCTTTAAATTCGGTTTTAAATTTTTCTTTTTCGTCAGATGTTGATTCGTTTTTACCTCTGTTTTCAATTTCTTCAATTACATAAGAACCCAAATTTTGCGACCACTGTATTAAAGGTAAATTTAATTCTTCGATTATAATCGGTTGTTTTTCCGTAACCAATTTTCCTGTTTGTGAGCTGTAGAAAGTTGTAAGGTTGTCAATTTCTGATTCGGTGTAGTTTTTAGAGTATATAGGTTTTACTAACGTTTTAAGTTCTGCAAGTGATTTTTTAGTTACTTTTTGTTCTAAGGCTTCCCAATAATTATCTGAAATTCCAAAATTATTTTGTTTTTGGTGATCGATTGTTTGAGTAATGAGATTTTCGATATTTCTTATAGTTCCATCTAATTCTAATAAGTTCTCTATTTTTTCATCAAGAGATTGAGCGCTAATCTGGAATACAAATAATATTAAAAATGTAAAAGTTAAATTGGTTCTCATAGTTTTTTTAAATGTGTGGGTAGAGTAGAGCCTGATAGCTATCTCTATATTTTTGTATTACTTGTTTTACCAAATATACAAAAACAGCATTAACTTATCGTTTTACCCCTTACTGTCAACGGATCAGTCAACAGGGGATATAGCGTTAGCCTATCGGCACGCCATATACTTAGTTATTAGGTGCTGGCCTTTTTACTGAATAAAATATACCTTTTTAATTTTATTGTTTTCAATGTGATATATTGCTACGGCTTCAATTATTTCATTTCCAAACTGTACTCGTTCTTTGTCAATTACCATATTGCCTAGAACAATTCTTTCTTTTAATTCACAATGTAGATTCAATACATTTTTAAACATTTGTGCATACCCTTTTCTCATTGCTTCTTTTCCTTCAAATTGTAATTTTTCCGGGAAATTATATACTTCTACATCATCAGCATAAGGTTCTAAAAATGCCTCAATATTTCTAAGGTTATACGCATTTAATTGTCGTTGTGCTAAATCTGCAGGTGAGTCTTTAAGTAATTCTCTTGGTTTAAAAACAGCGCCTTTATTTATAACAGTATTTATTTTGGTAAGGTTTTCAATATTTTCAATTGGATTAGCATCTAATAGAATAAGATTAGCTTTTTTGCCAATGCTTACTGTTCCAAGTTCATTTTCCTTATCAAATATTTTTGCACCGTTTATTGTTGACGCTTGAATAATTTGCCAGTTACTCATCCCGCTTTTTTGCATTGCTTTTAATTCTGCTAAATAGGATGAAGCGTGTAAAGTCCCAATGTTTCCAGCATCAGTGCCGGTAGCAATCAATATTCCGGCGTCAGATAGTATTTTGAGATTAGCTATACTAATAGAATCAGCCTTTTTTAAGTCCGAAATACTTTTTTGAGAGTTTGCAAATTTCTTGTAATTCTCAACGATCAAAGTGTCGGACAAATGTTTTAAATCTAATAGAGAGCCTAGTTGAAATGGGTCAGCTTTTTTTAATTCATAATTACTAAATGAGTGTTTTTGACCAAATGTCTTCATATACCCACTGTGAACTATTAATGTTGGACAAAGTATTGTTTTGTTCTTTTTCATTAATTCTACAAAATCGTCCTTTATTATCTCATCGTCCACACTATGTACCAAAAAATCAGCACCATTTTCAATGGCCAATTGTGCCGTTATTCTTTGAGTTGCGTGCACTGCAACGTTTAAATTGTTTTTATGAGATTCATTTATTATAGCTTTTATAATGGGTAGGTTTTTGCGTGCACTTTCCTCTATACCTAAGCCGTCTGCTCCAGCGATATACCAAATTTTGATAAAATCGGGATTATAAAGCAGTTGTTCTTTAACTCCTTTAATACCATCCTCAACTGATTTTGTTAGGAAAAAAGGTTCATTTTCCCCTAGATTCTTATAGGTTTTTGGTTCATAAGTAGTCAATAAAGGACCGGTTATAAAAATTTCAGGTGAATACTTTTTATCTAAAAAGTCATTACGTTGATTAAGGAAATAATAATTGGCTCCTACATCAATTACAGTAGTAATTCCGTTTTTTAGATACCTCCTTAATTTAGATTCCATATCGGTTTTTGCTAAAGCAATTTCTTTATCATAGCTTTTGTATTTCACTAAATCAATAGCATCTGGACGAGTATATAAACCCCCGTTTTGGAAGAAATGAATGTGCGAATCTACTAACCCTGGAACGAGAAATTTGCCTGATCCATCAATTAGAGTAGCATTTTCAGGAATCTTTATTTTATTATTTTTTTGAATATTTGAAATTAAGTCATTTGTAATAGTGACAGTCTGATTAGGTACTAATTTTTGTTTTTCTACATCTGTTACCGTAACATTGGTAATGTATGTTTGTGCGAATAGAGAGGATGAAAAAAATAGAAGTGAGAAAACTAAAAGATGTTTTATTGTCATTTTAATAGGTCTTTTTATTAATTTTCGTAAAGTGTATGCAGCTTGCATCTAACGTTTGTGCAGTAGCAGTGCCGTAAAATGCGGCTGGAACTTAGCGCGCAAAGGCAGGCATTGGTTTTACATATTGTGTGTGCCCAGCATGGGCATCTTTATTTTATCGCAAGATAAAATATTAATCTAGAGGGTACAAGTCCCTTATGGGTTGGGGTAACGCCCATAACCATTAGCAAGTCGCAAGGGTGGAATCCGTGAGGATTTATCTGAAGGAAGCGAGACTGCAAAACTCGGTACTATTAAAGGATAACGTTAAAGGTGAAAATAGCTTTAATGTGATGATATACGAACCGCCGTATACGAGATCCGTATGTACGGTGGTGTGAGAGGCGGACTCTCTTCTTTAACGAGGAGAGCCGTCTACTCGATTACCTTTTCGTTGTTTTTAACGTATCATTTTGGTAAATGTTAGTCCTTTCCAGATAGCTTTTTCTACCTTACCATCGTTTACTCCAAATTGGACTACTGAACCATCCCCCCCCATAACAACTCTAATAGCATTAGTTCTGTGTGGTGTTGCTATATCAGATTTAAGGTTTCCAATGGTAACGACGAATTTATTTTCTTTAACTTCTTTTACTATTAGTGTACCAAATAAATCACTTGTATAGGTTCCAGCATATAAAGAAAAAGGCAGGTCAAGTTTCCAAGTTCTTTTCGCCATTTTAATCCTATATTCAGTATCTGATTTTCTCTTTTTAGTGTAGTTTTCGTGATATTCTTTTAGTTTATCTTTATAGTGAGTATCGAGGTTTTCTCGTTTAGAGAAATAATCAAATACATACGCACTAAGGAGCATATTAAGATCATAACTAATTTTTCCTTCATTTGCCATTATAACAACACCTACTCCGGTTTCTCGCACGAATGAGAATTGAGGATGCATACCCGTAAAACTGCCAAAATGGTGCACTAGTGTGTCCCCTAACGGAGTTGTCGCGATGTTCCAACCGTAACCATAACCAAATCGTTTAAGATCATGCCACATTCTATTCTGCCTAGCATGTTTTAACTGGCTATCCTTAACTAAATTTGAGTCAATTACTTGTTCTCCATCGATTTTACCATTGTTTAACGCAACGACCATATATCTAGCCATATCTTCAGCAGTTGATAGTATCCCCCCAGCGGCATGCATTGTATTATCCTTTTTTTCTAAAAAAAGACGGACTAATTTATTTTCATCATTATTTTGAGAATGCGGTTTTGCAATTTCCCATCCTTGTTTTAAAGCAGTAGACATTCGGGTACTCGTATGGTTCATTTTTAAGGGTTGCAATACTTCTTGCGCAACCAACGATTTCCAATCAGCTCCTAATTCTCTTTCTATAATCATTCCTAAGATGATGTATCCCAGATTGGTGTATTCAAATTCACCAAAGGTAGCATTGGTGTTTACTACGGTGAATTGCGCAAGTTCAGCAAGTAGTTTCTCCCTGTCGTGAAAACCAGTATAGGCGGATACAATTCCTATTGGGTTATTTTCTATTCCAGAGGTATGTGCCATTAAATGCGGAATGGTGATGCTGTCTGCTTTAAGTTTTGGATCAAAGTCAATCTCTGGAAAGAATTCAGCAAGTGATTTGTCAAAGTTAAGTTTTCCTTTAGCTTCAAGACGTAAGGCCGCCATTGCAGTAAAAGATTTGGTGATTGAAGCGATGTAAAAAAGAGTGTTTTTGCTAACCTTTATGTTTTTATCTACATCAGCCATTCCGAGGTATTTCTCAAATATGATACGGTCGTCTTTTACTACCGATATAGCCATTCCATATTTTGCTCCAAATTCGTTTGTAGCTAATTCAATGAAATTAGTATAGGCTTTATTGAATTCAGAATAGTTGGGTTTCTCTGTTTTTGCACAAGAAGAGAATAAGATTATAGATAAGAGCAGTATTCTTGTTATTTTCATAGGTGTTGGCTTATTTAAATGTTTTAATTGGGGCCCAAATTTATTGGATGTTAAATTTAAAAACTTGAACAAATTAAACATTCAATGAAGTGATTATTTTTTTGGGAGAAAAATTGGTAGATTTTTTAAACTCTCTAGAAAAATGACTCTGATCAGCATAGCCAGTAGCATAGGCAATTTGAGTGAGATTATTATTTTTTGCAACCATTTCGGAAACTGCAAAATGTGTTCGCAGTTGTTGCTGATAAGTTTTAATATCAATTTTGTAATACGCTTTAAATGTTCTACCCAAATGTACAGGGTGCATATTTACTTCTTTTGCCAGTTGTTTGATTTGTAGAGTCTCTGAAAAATGTGAGTCAATTAATGTTCGGATGTGTTTAATTTTATCGGGGACGGTTTTGTTGATATCGGTTTTATTTGTTATTAACGCTATATCGGCTTTAAGTTGGTTGAGGCTTTCTTTTTTATTTTTGCTTGTTATAATTTTTAAAAAACTCTTTAACAATATGTTTTGTTGAATTATTTCCCAATTTTTAAAGTCGAATCTATAATAATCCCAATCATATATTTTTAAAGATAAAAATGTGCAGTTTTCAGTAAAAATATCTCCATGAATTAGTCCAGAAGGTTTGATTAAAACACTTCCTGCTTTTACAATTTTAGTTCCAATAGAAGTGTGCTCCATAAGACTTCCAGTAAGTAATAAGCTAACTGTTAAATAGTCATGGTCATGCGGAAGCATATCGCTTTGATTTCTTTGTAATTCTGACAATTGACTTTTATTGAGCTGTCTTCAAAATAGGTAATGTCTTTATAGTTTGATTTCATAAAATATAAGGGAGATCTTTTATTACTCCTTTTAATGTTAGAGTATAATAAACCGATTTATTGTGTTTAATTAGTGAATTTTCAATTTTTCTTAATAATGAAAGGTAACTAGTGTATATGCGCAATTGCGCATATTTACCTTTCAAATATAAGTAAATAGGGCTGAGATTAAAAGTGTTTTTAGGGTTGATTGTATATCTAGTTTTAAGTTTAACATCTAATTACTAATATTTAATTGACTACCCCTGTCTTTGTACTTATATATGAAATAAACATGGGTATAATCCCAAAGAATTTATCATGTTAAAAGATAATAATATGTTTACAAAACGGTTATTGTAATATACTCACCACAATTATATCAAAGAACTTTTCCGTTTTTTAGGTATCGCAGAACCTACTCTTATTTTATAATTCGTTTACTAAATCTCGGACATAAAAAAACACCCTTGATTATGGTGCTTTGTGGTAAGTTGAATTATATGTTTTGCTTTATGTATGCAACAAGGCATATAGCGTTAGCCTATCGGCACGCCATATGTTTAGTTATTGTAAAGCGTTATTTTTTTCAGCTTCTATTTTTATATGGTTCAAAACTCTTTCGTGTATTCGATGAATAATAAAACCAGACCATGCTTTCCAATATACCTGTGGTGTAATATCCACTTTATACCAAGTTGTTCCTTCTAATACCGTTTTATTTTCTCTGATTTTAGTTAGTTTAAATTGGCCTTTATACGATTTGAAATAACCATTCAAATGTGGTGGATGAATATCCCAAAATGGATTAAATTCATTCATAGGAATTGGTTGTTCTTTTACATCAAATTGTAATAGATTAGGTTCGTTCCAAGTTGTAATTGGTTCAACAAAACTTCCAGTTGTAAAATTACAGTATCTTATTGCTCCAACTCCGGTTCCTTTAATCGTAGCGTCTGTAGGATAAGAAATCCCAGTTTTAAAAATCCAGTCAGTTGGCTCGTCTATTTTGTTAAAAGTCACAACGTTTTTCCAAACATTCTCAATATTTGAATTAATGATAACTTTTGTTCTCACAGCAATCAGGTTTTCAGGTTCATTGATGTAGTCAAAACTCATTGAACAAATACTAATTATAAAAAGCCCAATTGTAGTATTAGTTGGATTTGTCCATTTTCCAGTATTTGCTTTAAACCCAAGATAAGAACCAAGCCAAACAAGTAAAGCAATTAACGGTAGAGACATTGCAATACAAATTATTCCTTCAATTGCAAAGACTAAAAGTCCAATTAAAACTATTCCAAGAGTTAGGAAACTTAATTGATAGCTTTCATTTCTTGATATTTCAGTTAATTTTCCATTTATAAATGGAGGAAGAAATCCGATTATAAAAGGAATGAAAATAAATACAGTCCATCCATATTCTTTAAAAACTCCAATTTCAATATATCCTAAAATTGCAGAGACAATTAAAGTGATTAAGATTGAAAATAATTTTGGTTTTTTTTTCATAGTTTGATTTTTGTTCTAATGGTTTACATCGTGAGTCTACGCAAAAATTCTATTTTTTCATAACTATTGCACATATAGCATAAATATAATCGATTTTAGGCGACTAAAAAATGTATGCTATAAATTTATGATTTCCTATTTTTTAGATGAAATTGGTTTAAAATGACTAAAAACGAGTGCATCATCACTCTTAATTCCAAAACAAGATTTTTCAACCTCTTTTTTAACGTTTTCATTACTTATTAGCGGCAAATCAGTCAACAAGGCATATAGCGTTAGCCTATCGGCACGCCATATGCTTAGTTATTGTGGTCAGTTTTTTATTCGCAATATTCTTTTAAATAACTCTTCCTTGTCTTTTAGCTTCGGTATCTTTTGTTGCGCCAAATAACATTCCTAGCACCATTCCAAGACCAGTTCCAATGGACAATCCAATACTTGTTCCTATAGCGGGATTAATGGCAACTCCAATTGATATGCCAATTCCTGTTCCCAAACTCATTCCATAAATCATACCTAATTCTGTATAATAGTTTTCAGTTGTGAAAGAAAATTCATTTTTCAGAAATGTTTTAAATTCAGAAAGTTTCTGTTTGTAGAATTTTTTTCTATTTTCAGTTGTTGCCTTTAAATTCAAGGAAGAAAGTTTGTCTTGTATTATTTGCGACTGATTTTCAGTTAAATCTTTATTCTTTAAAGAGGATAATGTTTGGATAAAGCAGTTATAAACTTTTTTTTCAGTTTTTTTATCCGATTGAGATAGTAAAGAGTTTAATAATTCAATGGTCTTGTTTATGTTCATACTCTATAGGTCGTTGAAAAAAATATTTGTTACAACATATTAAGGCGTGTGATTTTAATTCTGAGTAACGTTTTTTGAAAGTTCAGTAAACATAGGGGTTTTCACGCTTTGTTCACTGTAACGAATTTATTCAATTTTTTCCGTAAAACGTTTCCAAGAAGTAATTATTTGGCTACAACGTTAGTATATGAAGCGTAGCATCCCGAAGGGTGCTATGATTTTATATACAGTGTTCTCAGCTTTTTTCGATTTTTATATAGGGTTTCAAAATAACTTTTCTTTGCTTTTCCAAAAATTTACTTAGAGGCATATCCTTCATGTTCTCAGGAATACTTTCCAAAGTTGGTAAATAAATTGGCAACATTCTGACGTTTTCAGGCCCATTCCAACCTTTTTCAATCTTAACCAACAAACAATTTGATAGATTTTCATATAAAAAAGTCAGTTCTTTTCGTATGCTATCTTTCAAATCCAATTTTCTAAATTCTGATTGACTGCTTTTTGAAATTGGATACCTTCCCGCTGATAAAATTGCAATTGTTGACAGTTCCAACAAGTCCCAATCATTAGCTCTTAATGAGATTGATTCTGCCATTTTTGCTAGTTTGGGAAGATTATGAGTTGATAAAGTCTGGTTTAGTTTTCCATCCTCTAACAAGTTAGGATTTTCTGAAATAACTATTCCTTTAAGTAAGTTTTCAAAGCACAACGAAGTAAGAAGAAAATATGGTCTAGTTATAACATGGTCAAAATGTGATTCCCAATCATTGTCAAAATCAAGTTCTAGTTTATGGACTTTAGATTCATTCTTCCATAATGATTGTGCTCCATACCACAAGTCAGAAGCACAGTCTAGCCATTCATACGGAGTCCCTTTTTCTATATACTTAGTTTTCTTCATTATTAATTGCAGGTAACTTGTGTATATGCGCAATTGCGCATATTTACCTTTCAAATATAGGAAATATAAATACTAGTATATTTTCCACTCACCACAATTATGTCAAAGAACTTTTCCGTTTTTTAGGTATCCGAGAACCTACTGTTAATTTGTAATTCGGTTATTTAAATTTTAGACGTAAAAAAACACCTTAAAAAAAGGTGCTTTCTGGTAAGTGTATTATATATTTTGTTAGGGCGTTACCATAAAGTAAAGTGATGATATACGAACCGCCGTATGTACGGTGGTGTGAGAGGCGCACTCTCTTCTTTAACGAGGAGAGCCGTCTACTCGATTGGCTATTGAGCGTTATTCGGTTTGTATTTTAAGTTCAAATTCAGTCCAAAATTCACTATAAAAGTTCTTTGATTCCATAAGTTTTTTGTGAGTTCCAAAATTTGAGATTACTCCATTTTCTAATACATAGATAGTATTTGCAATTTGAGGTAAAGAATGTAATCTATGAGAAATGAAAATAATAGTTAATTCAGATTTTAATTTCTTCAATAAGTTTAACACAAACTTTTCAGTTTTTCTGTCCATTGCTGAAGTAAATTCATCTAATAGTAATAATTGTGGTTTTTTATATAAAACTCGCATTAAAGCAATGATTTGTTTTTGTCCGCCAGATAGATTAATGCCCTCTTCTCCTAAAATGGTTGCAAAGCCTTGTGGTAAGCTATTTATAAAATCTGTAAAGCCATATTCTTTACAAAAGTTTTCTATGTCTTGTGGAGTATCTTCTTTGCATAATAAAATATTTGTTATTACATTACCGCTAAAAATAGTAATATCTTGTGGAATGATACCTATTACATTTCGCCAATCTTTTGTGTTAATATCTTTTAAAAGATGTTTATTGTTGATTAGTATCTCACCATTTTCAAAAGTATAGAACTTTTGTAATACTTGCCCTAATGTACTTTTACCACTCCCACTTTCTCCAACAATAGCAATACATTCATTTTTATTTACAGAGATATTAATGTTTTTAAAGAGTTTTTTTCTACCAGCAAAACGAAATGAAAGATTTTTAATTTCTAAAGAATTAAATTGTGTTAACTCTACATCTCCTTTATTTTCTGCTTCAATAGAAGTAAACTCATACATTCTGTTAAATGCTACTTTGGCTTCTTGAATTTCAATATTAACTAAGGCTAAATTTGAAGTTGATGACATTAGCATACCCACTAATTGTAAAATTGCAATGATTACACCCGCAGTTAATTGTTTATTTAATACTAAATAAACACTATAACCTAATGTTCCTGTGATAAAAATATTTGAAATTAATTCATTAATAGTAGCATAGTTTAGGCCTATAAGACCTAAATCATAGACAGCTTTTTGAAATAGTTTATAAATTGAATTGGTTTCTTTTGCAAAAAATGTTTCTTTATTATTATTCTTAATGGTTTCAACTCCTTTAATAGTATCTATATAATTACTTTCATTTCTAGCGTAAGATTGCATTACTTCTTTTTGTTGTTCTTTGATTTTCGGACTAAAAACAAGCACAACTATTGTAAGTAGAGGAATCCATAATAAAGTAATGAAACCTAAAGTTTGATTGTAACTAAATATAGCAATTGAAATTACTATTACTAATAATATATCTATAACAATACTTCCTATAATTTTAGAAATAGTTCTTTGAATTCTACTTGTATCGTTCATTCTAGCAACCATATCTCCAATTTTTCTAGTATCAAAAAATGATTTTGGAAGTTTTAGTAGGTTATTGTAAAAAAAGTGAATGACTCTTGTGTTATAGTTTTTTGTTTGACGAATTAAAAATAAATTTCTTAAATATCCGAAAAAGATTTGTATTGTAAATAAAAAAAATAATAAACAAATACTTGCAATAATCTTAAACGTATCTTTTGAAGGCAATAAAATATCTATTAGTTTTTGAGAATATACCGCAGTTGCTAAACTTAAAACTGCTAATATAATTCCTAAAAACAAAGACATTGAAAGTAAATTTATATCTTCTTTGATGTATTTATAAATCCATTGCCATTTTTGTTTGTTTTCTGCTTTTTTCTTTATTAGTTTATCTGTTTCTTTACAAAGTAATAACGCTTTGGATTGCCAAATAATTTTTAATTCTTTTTCATTGATATATTCAATTTTTGAATTTGTAGGATTGCTTACAATAAACTTTTCTTTTTTATTATCAAAACCAAAAGAAACAATATAATGTTGAAGATTCTCTTCAAAAACAGTATGTAAAATAGCAGGAGTTTTATTTTCTTTAAGTGCTTCTATGGTAGATTCGTAACCTTTTACTTCTAAACCTACTTTATTGCCACATTGCATAAGACCTAACATAGTTGTACCTTGTTTTGATGTACCACTTTGTTCTCTTAATTTTTCTAAAGAAATATAACTATTATAATGTTTAAGGATAGTTTGTAAACAAACAACACCACAATCGGACTGGTCTTGGTGTTGGGTGTGTTTTTTTTGGAAATTACTTTTAGTCATAAATACTTAAATCTAAACTTATCGCCATATTATATTTTGAAAAGTTTCTAATTGATTTATTATGTTGTTTTGTACTTCTCCATTTACCATTATCAATAATTGTTTTTATATAGGTTTCTGATAAAATATTATTTTTCTTTTTCTTTGTAAATAGAAATGAAGGTAAAATTAACTTACCTTTTTTATCAAGTAAATTTCTTGCACTATCTAATTCTCCTATCATCTCAATACCTATAAAGACGCCATTTTGTGGTAATTTAATAAATTTATCTGAAATATTTATTTCGATAATATCTAAGGATTTTTCATTACATTCAATTACGAAAGGTTTATCTAATATTTCAACTCCAGGGCTTCCATTTGAGTTAGAATAAATATGAATTCTAATAATACTATTAAAATTAGGGTATGATTCTTTAACTTTATTATCTATAAGGTCAAGTTGCAATTTTCCAATTGGCAAATAAATTTTTTTTATATAAGCAGATTTATATTTTTTCTTGTAATTTATTAATGTAGCTAGTTCTGTTTTTTCTTTTATGTTCCAAGCTAAAGTTTTTGTTTTTTTGATATAGCCAATTGTTTTTGCTTTAGATTTTCCTGAAACAATCTTAATCTCATCTAAAATTTCTGAATTAGGATTTAAAAAGATTGTATCTTTTATTTCAGATGTTTTTAAATTTAAGGTTTTATAACTTATATGAGAAATACATAGACTGTCACTTTTAACATCTGTTAAAGAAAACGAACCTTTCTCATTAGTGTAAAAACCAATTTTATTTTTTGTATTAAATATTGTAACATATGATATTCCTTTTTTTGTTTTACAATCTAAAACTATAACATCTTGTGAATTTGCCTCTATAATGAATAAAAGCATAAAAAAGAATAGAATTTTTATTTTCATATTTAATGTTTTTTAAAAGGGTGCTTATTAAAGCACCCTTAGGTAATAATTAATTGTGACAATTACCTGTAAATTGTTGAACACTGGCGTAAGAAATCCAAAAAGCTTTTTTCTTACAAGTTCTAACATAGCAACCTCCTCCAAGATGTCCCCAAGTAGCGCCACTACAGTCAGTTCCCCAAAATCGACCTCCTTCAAGGTTTTCTAATTGATTTACATTTAATTCTTTCATTTTTATAGAATTTAAAAGTTAAAAAATAATTAGTCTCATTTTTTTGTAAAGGATAAATAAATAAACCTTTTCTATCTAGACGTCAATTGATAGCTAGCTAAAATTCATTTCCATAACCATGGCAAATACAAACCATAATAAAATACCTAAGCCATAAGTTCTTACTGTAATTGAAAATGCTCTTCTGTAATTAATTTTTATAATTTTATGTATTCCAATTGTCAATAACATTAAAACTAATATTTGTTCCAAGCTTATACTTATTAATGATAATTCAATCCAAGATGCTGTTTTTTCTACATCTATATAATTCCCTAAATTTAATTTTTCAGAAGCAGATTTAATTGAATTTAATAAAGTTGTCCAATTGTTAAACCTTACAATAGCTATGAGTAATAATTGCTGTATTATTACAGCAACTAAACTTAAAACAATCAAATTGAGAGTGTTTTTAAAACTTACTTTAATTTTAAAGTATAGAAAACCAATATTTAAACATAATAACATTCCTACACTTTGTAAGAATAAAAAGACAAAACTTTCAATTAAGTACATTTTGAAACTTTCTAACTCATTATTCATAGCTGCATTTCTTACTTCAACCGATGTGTTTTGAAATATTCCATCAATATAATAGGTTATCAAATAGTATTGAAGTCCAAAAACTGCAATAACTAGCACTAAAATCAATATGTTTATGTGTTTTCTTTTCATTTTGTTTTTTCGTTTCTGTTGCTCTAGCCTTGTTGCCAACGTTTCGTATAATATTAGTTGCGTTATCACTAATCTAAATAAACAACATAAAACTAAAATAGAAAATAGTTTGATTTTTGATATCAAAAACAGTCTTAGCAATTAATTTTATACGTTGTAATGTATGTAAAGCGACACGTTCTACTTTATGGTAAAATACACACGTTAATTTCTTTCTATTTGCAATTTAATTTTCACACTGCACCAAGTCTAAATTATTAAAATGTAAAACTATAGTGCCTAAAAAAAAGTAAAAATATTTTTATAAAAACATATCATCGTATTGCGTCCGCTATCATAGTCAATCTTCTTTTCATCCGAGTAAGTACTTTTTTTTGCATCCCTCCCTTTAGTTAATTGTTTTCAATATAGGGCAGCGTAAGTATACATAGGAACTTCACATACATCGCCCCTAAAGGTAGTAATTTAAAAGCATCTTTCAAACCTTCTATACATACAAATGACTTATATGTAATTGATTATCAGTGCTTAAATATTTTGAATCATTGAAATAGAATAAAATTTATAGTGCTAGTATTATCTAATTTATAGAGTCTTTATTGTAATTCACTCACCACAATTATGTCAAAGAACTTTTTCGTTTTTTAGGTATCCGAGAACCTACTGTTAATTCGTAATTCGGTTATTTAAATTTTAGATGTAAAAAAACACCTTAAAAAAAGGTGCTTTCTGGTAAGTGTATTATATGTTTTGTTAGGGTATTACCATAAAGTAAAGTACTGATATACGAACCGCCGTATGTACGGTGGTGTCAGAGGCGCACTCTCTTCTTTAACGAGGAGAGCCGTCTACTCGATTGGTAATAGTTATTTATTCCTTATACATTTTTACATCTCTATATTGCCAGATTAAATTCATTATTTCCCAATTACCGTCTAATTTTATTAATTGTAGATATTCAACCCAGTTATCAGAAATCAATTTAATTGTTGCTATTCTATTGTAGATATCTAAAATTTTAATTTGGTTTTCTGGGTTAAAAGGAAATCTTGTGCCAGTTTTATTCCAGTTTTTTGCAAATTCTATCATTTGCGCTTTAGTACTTGCTCTTCCAAATTGCTTCATTTCGTTTCTATCATAACCAATAGTTATTTTGTTTAAATTATTATTTAAAACCGTATCCATTAATTCTGGTTTTAGTTGCTGTAAGGCCTCAAGATAACCAAGAGATATTTTCTTTATCTCTAACGAATCTTTTTTAGTAGCAATTGAACTTTCTTTTATAGAAGCATTAGAATATATATGGC
Source organism: Tenacibaculum profundicola (assembly GCF_057220795.1). Taxonomy (NCBI): domain Bacteria; kingdom Pseudomonadati; phylum Bacteroidota; class Flavobacteriia; order Flavobacteriales; family Flavobacteriaceae; genus Tenacibaculum; species Tenacibaculum profundicola. Next base: position 3,549,738 of record NZ_CM170137.1, read on the forward strand.
GAGTATCAAGGATTTTATTTTTGGTGTCGTAAAGATTGAGTTGAATGTTATTACCTAGTTTATCATATATCTTTTCACCAATAGCGTAATTCCATTGATTCATGACAAGTTCATTATTCTTGTTGTGATAGGTATATTTTATATGATTTCCTGAGTCATCATAAGTGTCTTGATAGGAAGCAGTACCATAATAATTATCAATGACTTCTAATTTTTCGTTCAAGTTATAATGTCCCTTTGGCATCCCATTTGTGTCAATTATAATTCCTGTAATACCAAATTCAAAATAAGGTGATAAGTTCACTAACTCTTTTTGTAAATTATATCTTTTTTCTACTATGTATTTTTCTGTTTGTAGTCATTTATATTCTGCGATTTCCCAATTAGATTCTATAGGCTTATCATTTAAATCATAAAAGTTAAGTTGTTTTTTTACATTGTTATTATCCATTAGATAGATTTCTTTATATACATTTCTATCATTTGTAATTCTTTTATTATTTGGATCATAAAATGTTCTAATTTCTTTGTTTTCTTTATAGGTAAAAATAACCTTATAAGCGCCTAGCGAAGCTAATGGATGTACTTTTTCTGTATGATAATGATTATTTATTATTTCAGATATTCTACCTAAATTGCCATACTTAAAAATATAGTGAGAAGTCTTGCTGGCAGTAGTGCTATCGATAGGATGAACTCCTGTAATTTCTATAAACGGTGAAACGTGATTGTATCTTAATTGCCTATAATATTTAGTATTTTGAGCAAAGGACGAAATACTAATCCCAAGACATAGCAGTAGCGTTACTATTTTCATTGTTTTTGTTTTATATTCCATTCAATGTTTATTGATTGTGCAAATTCTTGTATGGAATTTAATCCTAATTCTTTTCTTCTCTTATTGATTAGTTCAGGTTCTTCTATTTCAAAGAAAACTGGTGGATTGTCATAAGTATATTGTGTTCCGTATAGTTGTGGTTTGTCAGAATTAATAAGCATTCTGTCAATTAATCTGGCATAATGTATCGCTTGTGATTCTCCTTTTAGAACGGAAGCTTTTAATAAAGGTGCGTATTTTTCTTTTGTAGTAACACTTCCGTGTTGTAAAACAACCCATAGAGTTGTATTAGCCAATCTTCCAATTTGAGAAATTCCTAACCAACCGTATTTATCTATAATGTTAGAAACTTCTTTTTCAAGAATTTTATCTTGGGCTTCAACCACTTCCCAAAAGTACTCATAGGCTTCTGAATCTTTTCCAAGTTTTTCTTCTGCTTCTTTATAGATACGTCTGAAAGTTTGGTCTTTCATAAATATCGTGTCTAATTCGGTTTTTAACGAATCTAATTGGTATTTGGTGAGGGTTTTATATTGTGTTCTTGTTTGCGAAAACAAAGAAGTTGTTATTATAAAACAAAATATTAAGCTTAAGAATTTCATATTTAATATGATTGAATAAATTCAAATATAACTAAAAAATTAGTTTAAACTAATTTTTTAGTTATATTTTTTCAATCGTACTAATACATCATTGAGTAGGTCATAATTATTGCCAACTTGTGTATATGCGCAATTGCGCATATTTACCTTTCAAATATAGGAAATATAAATACTAGTATATTTTCCACTTACCACAATTATGTCAAAGAACTTTTTCGTTTTTTAGGTATCCGAGAACCTACTGTTAATTTGTAATTCGGTTATTTAAATTTTAGACGTAAAAAAACACCTTAAAAAAAGGTGCTTTCTGGTAAGTGTATTATATGTTTTGTTAGGGTATTACTATAAAGTAAAGTGCTGATATAATGAACCGCCGTATGTACGGTGGTGTGAGAGGCGCACTCTCTTCTTTAACGAGGAGAGCCGTCTACTCGATTGGCAATAGTTTTTGGGTATTCAGTTTCTATTAGTTTCAGTATTTTTTCAGTATTCGTTATTGAAAGTTGATAATAATTAATCTTATAAAGTCTAAACCAAAAGATCTCTGAAATTAAAAATCTAAACTTCTCATCTTTCTTTAATTTTCTTACATCCAAAGGTATATAGCCTATGATTTGTTTTATTCCATTTCCAAAATCTCGTGGATAACTAATTTTCAAAGAGTCTCCTAGATAAAGATTATACTTAATATCAGGATTTCTATTAATTTTGAAATTTTTGATTAAAAAAGGATGTAAATAGTCTGTTATATCAGGGTGTAAATTATTCCCTTTTGATATTCTTGGAAAATAGTTGTTATAAACCAAAGTAATTAAATTTCGTAATGAGTCATTCTTGACAATACTCATACCATTACTTTTTAAGTTTTCAAAAGCAGATATATTTGGAAAAATATATTCATCTTTTGATGCCCAATAAAAATCCATCATTAATGAATCAACATTATTGATATCACTATCTAGAAAGTTTTTAATTTTTAATTGACTCCTTAATGAATTTTTATGAATTTCTATATCATTTTTTAAATCAACAAGATTGTCATTTAGCTCAAAGTATATTTGAGATAGGATTTCACCTTCAGTTTTTCTTTTCTCGATTTCATTTCCCCAATTTGATAAATAAAATGCAATTAAAACACCAATAACAATGATTATTATTTCAATTAAATACTTATATATATGTTTTTTTTTGATATTCATTTTAAATTATTGCCAACGTCTCGGCTATGGTTAGTACGGGAATTAAAAGTAGTGAACTTTCGATTAAGCACTTAGCCAAAACTTTTTATTTTGTTATTAATTTATTCATTCTTAAACGCCAAATCAACGATTTGACGGTCTTGTTAAATAGCACGTTACTTTCGTATATCACTGTACACCCTGTTTGCTATATTCAGTGTTACCTATATTTTATTCCTTCAATTTCAAATTCGGTCAAATCTTGAACCACTGTAATGGCTCCTTCTTGAATTAATAACTCTTTGTTTTTTTTTCCTACACCTATAAATTCCAACTTTAGATTCTCAGCCGTTACTAAATCCCATAAACCATCACCGACTGAAATTATTCTTTTGAACGTGTCAACATCATAATTTTCACAAGAGTATTTAATGGCTTTTTCAACAATGTTCTCTCTTTCGTAGATTTGGTCTGATGCCACTAATTGCCATTCTTTAAAATCTAGTCCGATTGAGTTTAGTTTGTGTTCTGCAGGTTTTCGTAAAGAGCCGGTTGCATAACAAACTCCGAATTCAGTTTCTTTTTGAAGTTTCTCTATGAGTTCTTTTGCCCCTTTAATCTCTTTGAAATTGAGAAGATTTATCCTTTCAGTTAAGCCATTTTCAAATTGTTGTATTTTCTCTTTTGTAAACGGTTTATTTTGATTTTTTTCATAGATTTCTTTTGCAATGAAACTATCTGTATGATGCTTGAAAGACTTGTATTCAGAATTAATTTCACTCACTCCAATTTCCAACAATGTCTCTGTGAAGGCTTTTTGATGTTGAATTACACTATCAGTAAGTGTTCCGTCAATATCAAATACTATTAATGATTTTTTTTTCAATGCGTTCTGCTAATTATGGGTAACGGAGGCATAATAACAAGTGTTATTATGTCCATTGTAAAAGTACATAATTACACTAAGAATCTAAAAGGTTTTTTAATAGTACTGAATTTATTACTGCCAGTTATTGTTTGAATTTACTGTAAAAGAAAATGAGTGTTTTTTTCTTTATATTGAAATAGAAAGGGAAAAAGGACGTTTTATTATGGTAAATTCAAATGGTATAACTGTTTTCATAAGTACGTTTGCTATACTAGAGGAGTTGTATTGTTTATCTCTTACCCCTTCGAATAGAAATTCTTTATAATGAACTTTGTGTTTTTTTATTAAATATCTGTAAATGTATAAGTTGTTTGTATTTTCTTTAGAAAAAGGTAAATAAAAAGTATTATGAGTTAACCCCCATTTTACGAATGGGTGTTTTTTGATATATTCTTTTAGTTGATAGTTGTAAGTGAAATGTATTTTTAGTATTCTTATGATTAAAAATGGATAGTGTTACCTCACTTATTACATAGCAATTTATTGCTATAAAAGTTACATTTAAAAACTATACTAAAATTGTTGTACCTGTTGAGGTTTTATTGTTCTCTTCATCAAAATAAAAATCAATTCTACCTAAATTTAAACCATAAGCACCAACTTGATTTACCAACATATTTTTTTCATCGATATTTTTGATAATGGTTGGTTTTGGTAAAAATGTATGTGTATGGCCACCAATAATCAAATCAATATTTTTAGTGGTTTTCGCTAAATTTAAATCAGAGATCTTATTTGGATTATTTTTGTAATAATACCCCAAATGCGATAGGCAGATAATCAAATCACATTTTTCTTCATTTTTTAGTTTATGGGTAATATCTTGAGTTATTTCTACTGGATTTAAGTACGCTGTTTCTTTGTACAGTTTTTTATTTACTAGTCCTTCTAGTTCTATACCTAGACCAAATATGCCGATTTTAATACCGTCTTTAATGATTATTTTATAAGGTTTGACGTGTGTGTCTAAAACCGTATTTTTAAAATTGTAGTTGGCAGCAACAAAATCGAATTTTGCATTTGGCAATTGCTTAAATAAACCTTCTATAGAGTTGTCGAAATCGTGATTACCAATAGTTGCTACATCATATTTTAACATACTCATCAGTTTAAATTCAAGCTCCCCTTCAAAATAATTGAAATAAGGTGTTCCTTGAAAAATATCGCCAGCATCTAATAATAACGTGTTTTGATTTTCTTTTCGTATTTGTTCAATCAATGTGGCTCTTCTAGCAACGCCTCCTCTGTTGGCATTTCTGCTATGGTTTGCCTTAAAAGGTTCTATATGACTGTGGGTATCATTAGTGTGTAAAATCGTAATATGACGTTTTCCCTTGTTCATAAGAGGAGGTAATGTTAACCCGCCAACCATTGCAAGTGCAGATGCACCTCCTATTTGCTTTATAAAATTTCTTCTTTTCATTATTTGATTATTACACGTTTATCAATAGTTGCTTTTAAGGTATCTGTTTTTTTAAAATAATCGATAATAGCATCTCTTACTTTATAGTCTAATTTTATTAGCTTTTCTGGATTTTTAAAGAAATGCATTCTATCTCCTCCACCTTGCAAATAATCAGATGTTACCACTGAATAGGTGCTGTTTTTTTGGAATTTCTTACCATTAATATTTAGTACATAATCATTGTCTTTAATGAGTAAGGATACATTTTTTGATAAGGGATGTGCTTTTTTATTTCTAATAAAATAATTCACCAATTCTATTACTTTGTCACCTGAAAGATTTACAACAACAAGTTTATTTTCAAAAGGCATTAATTTAAATGCGTGTTCTTTTGTTACGTTTCCTGCAGGAATTGGAGCACGTAACCCTCCATTATTAAACATAGCAAAATCAATAGATACATTCATTTTCTCTTTAAAAATAGGATTCGCCATTTCATAACACATATCTGCCATTAAATTGCCCAAAGTACTCTGCATTCCAGTACTTTTTTTGGTTAAATCTTTTGGGGTATAGCTCAAGACCTTTTCCATTTCGTTTATCAATTTCTCTTTATAAGGCGCAACAATGCTGTCTATTTTTGTAGAAGACCTAATTGTAGTATCGATAGCAATTGTTTTTGCTGTGATTTTAGTGAGGCTTCTATCTGTCATTTTACATGAAGTAAATAACAGGAAAAGGTAAATAAAATGTAATGGTTTCATTGAATTGATGTTTTTAATATATAAAAATCAGTAGAGTTAAATCATAAAACGTAAAATATAATCTCTTTTTTAAACGGCTATTGGCCATTGGTCTTGTGTAGGGAATAATTGATTTTTCCATATTTGGGTTTCCTGCTCTGTAATTAAACAATCTTCTAGCTCGGCTATCATTTTTTCTTTACTTAAGTGTTGACCAATAAAGACCAATTCTATTTTTCTATCGCCAAATATGGAATCCCAATCAGACTCAATTTGATCTTTGTTTTCAGCAAATGTAGCATAATTTATTCGTTCTGAAAAAGACATAGAAGCCCACCAAACTCCAGCAGAATCTGCTTTACAAGAACCTCCTGCAGAACTCCATAGTAGCGCTTGATTAGATCTTGACGCCAACCAAAATAAACCTTTACTTCTAATAATGTTTTGCGGAAAACGTTCGTTTAAATAATTTAGAAAACGTGTTGGATGAAATGGTTTTTTACTTCGAAACACAAAAGAGCTTATTCCATACTCCTCTGTTTCAGGTGTATGCTCGTTTTCTAATTCTTTTAGCCATCCTGCTGAAGCTTCTGCTTTTTCATATTCAAACAAACCTGTATTGAGTACATTTTTTAGTTCAACTTTAGATTCGGTAGCAGTAATAATATGAGCTTCTGGATTTAGTTTGTGAATAATGGCGCGAAGTTCTTCAACTTTATCTTCAGAAACCAAATCAATTTTATTGATGATGATAACGTTGGCAAATTCAATTTGATCTGTCAATAAATTAACAATAGTTCTGTCATCACCTTCTATATTGGTAAGTTCTCTTGTTGTTAAATAATCCGAACTTGAAAAATCTTTTAAGAAATTAAAAGCATCGACTACTGTTATCATAGTATCTATATAACTAAATCGACTCAAATCTATTTTGCCGTCTTCACTTTCAAAAGTAAAAGTTTGCGCCACAGGAATGGGCTCACTTATACCAGTACTTTCAATTAATAAATAATCGAATTTGTTTTGCAATGCTAGCTTTTCTACTTCAATCATAAGGTCTTCACGAAGTGTACAACAAATACAACCATTAGACATTTCTACTAATTTTTCTTCAGTTCTTGAGAGTGTGTTTTCGCTTTTAATGAATTGAGCATCAATGTTAACTTCACTCATGTCATTTACAATTACAGCCACTCTTAGGCCTTCTTTGTTATGGAGTACGTGGTTTAGTAATGTCGTTTTTCCAGCTCCCAGAAAACCACTTAATACAGTTACAGGTAGTTTTTTCATTGTATTTAAAACAGATAAGAGTTATATTTCGATTTGATTTAGTTTATTCATTTTTTCGATTAAGTCTCCGGTAATTGCAACAACAGCAGGTTTTGGAATATTGTCTTTGTCAAAAGGCCATTTACTGGTTGGATTCTTCACATCTTTGGTTTGTTCTCCTGGGTGTTGGACACTTAAAAATAAGGTTTTTCCGTCTGGTGAAAACCAAGGTCCCGTAAGTTCTGCATCTTTTGGTGCTGATGCCACTCGAATTACTTTTCCTTTATCTTTTCCATGTCGTGGAATTACAAAGAGGCTATTATTTTTAAAAGGCATATAGGGTTTGTCTGTTCTGTTCATAGCACCTCCAGATATATCTGAGGTCATCCAAAGGTTTCCTGCTAGATCAAATGCTAAATTATCAGGACAAGAAAAACCGTTTGTTTCTCCACCTGCTTTGTATGTAGAAGCTTTAAAGGTTAAAGCATCAAATGCGCCATTAGCTTCTTCAATCTTTAGAATTGAGCCATGAAAATCTTTTTTACTTTTGTTATTGGTTAACGAAACAAATAGGTGTCCTGTTATAGGGTCAATTTCAATATCTTCAGGACGATTTAAGGGTGTTGCACCTAATAGTTTTGCAGCTTCTCTTGCTCTAATTAATACTTCTGTTTGGTTTTTAAATTTATTTTTTAAAACAGGTTGGTTTTCCCAATCTAAAGCAAGCCATTTTCCATGAATAGTGTCGGCTACATACAAAGTTCCTTCCTTTAGCGAGCTAGGTTTTGAAGAAATAAATTTGTACAAATGTTCATCAGTATGATCATCTCCTGTATAGGCAACTATTCGTTTATCATCAAGTTCATATAATGTACAACATTCGTGTGCAAACCTACCTAAAGCAATATGTTTTTGGGCTGTTCCATCTTTTGGGTTTATTTCTACCACCCAACCATAATGTTCTGGTGGGTAATTGTAAAATTTTTCCCATCCTTGCCTACTAGGTTTGTGGCTAGCTACATTATTTTCATTGTATTCGGTTTCTCCGAAAAAGCCATCATAGTTTTCTTCGCAAGTGATAAACGTTTTCCATGGTGTAATGCCACCTGAGCAATTACTATTTGTTCCAATGACACTAGTTACTCCTTTAATAGGTGTGTCCCAGTTGAGTTTTATTGGGGTTTTTGCAGTAATACGTCTATTATGTGGGTCGTTTTCAACAACTTTCCAAAGTCCATTTTTTTCTTTAATTCGTACAATGGTTCCTCCAACATTATACATTTCCTTATCAACTTGCTTTTTAGTGCGATGTTGTGCTGGATTTTCATAATCTCTGTAATTAAAATCAGAAATAAAAAGTGGATTAGTATATTCATGATTTACCCATAATAAACCATCTTTTGGATTATCATCATCAAAAGGAATGAAGCAGGTAAAATCGTTATTGAATCCAAAGGTGTCTGTATCACTAATTTTATCTCCCCACTTTATGATGGTATGATAATTTAATCCATTGGTTAATACTAAATCATCTTTATCTGAAGGAACTAAGCCTTCTAAAACAAGGTCTTTAAGTAGCTGAAGTCTTTTTTTAGAAATTGTACTAAAACCATTTGTTGGTGTAGTTGTGTTGCCACAACGTATTAAAAATTGAGGCATAATAACAGCCCCTAAGCCTGCTTTTCCTATAAAGGAAATAAATTTTCTTCGATTATACTCCATAATGTATTTGTTGATAATAGTTTACATCTAAAAATAATTAGTGATTCTATTTTTAATTTAAATGATACTTCTCTAAACAAACTAAATCAGAATATATATGAATGAATGTATCCTGATTTCTATTGTATGTTTTACCAATTATTTTAATTGGCTCTTTTGATGAATTAGTTAATGGTAATTTCAATTTTTTATTCAAATAATAGCAAAAGAATTATGGATTTACGATTACCGCTTTGAAATGACATTTTTGAACGTACCTTTTATTCTTTAATGATCATTTTTATATTTTTTATTGTGTTATTCTTTTAAAGAATGAATTACTAGTTGTAGTTGCCGTTTCTAAAAAACAACCTCTGTATTCTAAAATCCTTGTAAAGTTACTTTGTTCTTTATTCTTCATTTGTACGGTATTTAGTCGTATTACATTGGCAATACTTTTTGTTGTATAGGTGTAGTATTATTAATGATATTGCTGGAAAATATATTAACTTCTCATGTAAGGGAATCCATCCGGCTTTTTCGTTTATTATAATTAAGAACAATAGAAACCAGCTTAACCAAAAAAATGATTTCATCCAAGCACTAGCCGTTGTTTGTGTAGAGCGATAAATGGCAAAAAAAGAAATTATCAAGAAAAGATAGTCTATAGATTTCCACCAAATGGGTGTTGTGCTACAACATGTTATTGAGCAACTTTGTGCTATAAATATAAAGGGAGTAGCAATACAATGTATAAGGCATAAAGTACTTGCAATGGCGCCTATATTGTCTGGTCTTTGACTTGTTAATATCATGAAAAATCATTAATAAACTGATTGGTAAATATAAAGCTAATATTTATTAATGCAACTCAGTTGCGTTAAGTTTGTTTGGTTTAATACGTTTAAAAACAGTTCTTCGAGGTAATTTCTGTGATTAGTTTGATTTTAAATTTAATAAAATAATTATTTATGGTGTTTTAGATAGATTAGAAGAAGAAGATATTTTACATTTCTTTCTTGGTAAAAAACGATTGAAATGGTATGTAAAATATAATGAAATTGGTGGTGTATAAAGAGGTTATAGTAATTAATGCTCAAGGAGCTATGGCATAAAAACCAGAAAAGCTCTCTAAGTAGAGAACTTTATCTTTTTAAAGTTAGTCAAAGCAAGGTTGCTCTATCGTTCTAGTAGTTCCATCTGGTAAAGTAAAAGTGGTAACCTCTCCTTTACAGGGTTCTTCTTCAGTACAAGAATTAAAAGCGAAACTAACAAACAATAAACCTAAAACAGGTAATAATTTTTTCATAAGATTTTTTAATTTTTAGAGAAATTACACAAAGAAGGCTTTGTATAATCCTTTTGTTTTATATTTAGCTCTCCGTTTTTAAGAACTTTCAGTTTCAAAAGTACTTATTTTTCTATCTTATATAAAGAAAAAGACACTCATTTTCTTTTACTGTAAATTCAAACAATAACTGGTATAATACAAAGGTGTATTGGTAACTTCTGTTTTCTTTAGGCGAGTAATTCGTGGTTTTTGAGTGTGATTTGTTTTTAGAGATACAATAAGGGGAGCGTCTCATTACATCTGCCAAATTTACTAGGTAGCTCAAAATAAACTCACAAAAGATTTACATCGAAATGTGTTTATTGATTATGAAATAGATGGAGCTTCTAAAAGGAGATGTCAAAAAACTTTCAAAATATCAGTTTTTTACACTAGTAAAGAAAAATGATACGGTTGTGAATCCATTATTTGAATCTCATATTAAAAAAAAACACGTATATAAATGGTTATTGTTTAGTATTTTAGATTAATTAGTGTGAATATAATTTTTTTTTAACAAATTAAGTTTTTATTTTTTATAAAATTATTTTTAAATTAGCCATGAAGAAATAATGTGTTGCAAAAAAATTGCTAAATTTATTTCATATATTTTCCTTCAGAGACTCTTTTTGTCACGGACGTAATGTGACCAAGGAATGCGAAGCTGTGCGAAAACAGAAATAATAATCCTTTCACTTTGTTTTTAAACCATATATACTTGCGTGTTGCGTTCATTAACAAGGGTAATGTTTTTAAAATTCTACACTATCTGTAAATATTCATTGTTAGATGGGTAATAAATCAAAAACATTAACACTTGTCTAGTATAGAATGAATGTAATTTGGGTTATAGATATTCCTTGTTACACAAAAACAGGATTAAACTAGTGATATTCAACATGGTTTTTAGATAAGAACGCTGAATTTAGCTGTTTATTTTTTCAATATATAAGCCTCGTGACAACGACTTCGTGTGTGTGATGGTAGCGAAGCTGTGCTCAAAAATTAACTAAACTATTGACTACTATGAGTTTTAAAAAAGGGTGGTATGCATTGTATGTAAAATCTCGTTGGGAGAAAAAAGTATATGAATCTCTAAAAGACATTTCTTTAGAACCGTTTTTACCACAGGTTAAAACAATTCGACAATGGAGTGATAGAAAAAAAACAATTTTTAAACCGCTTTTTCCATCTTATGTCTTCGTGAATATTAATTCTTCTTTAGAATTTTATCAAGCATTATCAGTAAATGGGGCATGTGCTTATATTCGTTTTAGTAAGGAGTATGCGCGAGTGTCAGAAAAAGAAATTAAGCAACTTAAGTTATTAGTTGACGATGTAGATATTCTAGATATTGGATTACATTCAGAACACTTAAAAGTTGGGGACATAAAAAAAATTGCTCACGGTCCATTAAGTGGGTTAGAATGCGAAGTTCTAAAAGTAGGCAATGTCAATAAAGTGATTGTACAAATAGATTCATTACAGCAAAATATTACTGCCAGTATTCCTTCATATTATTTTGAAGAATTAAACGTATATTAAAAAGTTTGGTACAACCTTGAATACAAGTTTAGAAAATAAATTAGCGTCAAATTATTGGATTAATAAGATAAAGTTATGTCCTGTTGTTAATGATAGGCCATTAACATTAGTACAGACCCAAGAACGTATTGTTAAAAAAGAAGAATTATTATATTTTAATAAGCTCACGGCCAATAATGACGTGGTAGAGTTTACAGTTCTTCTCACAATTTATTCTATTTTAGTACAACGTTATTTTGAATCTGTACATTTTATTGCTTCATCTGGAGTAACCAATAGTGAACAAACACTGTTATATAAATTCCCTTCAAAAAAGGGAAAAAGGCTTAAACAATCCCTTAATGAAGTTAAAGAAGAAATTCAAGAGGTATTTAAGTATTCTAATTTTAATAAAGGTTTAATAAATAAGAAACCATTTTATAATTACACTTGTTTTGGCTTTTCATATAATGGTAATTTGAGTTATGAAAAGAATAAGTTTCCTTTTTATGTAAATATAGATAAAAAAGAAGAAGGGATTATTATTTCTATTTCTTATGATCAGAGTTTTGTAACAGATTATATTGCCAATCATTTTTTGCAAAATATAAAAAGATGGCTGCTAAATCTTGAAAATCATATAAATGAAGAGGTAAACAAAATATCAATTATAACTGAGCAAGAAAAAGAGGAAGTCTTATTTTTATTTAATACTGCCAAGGTTGGTTGCCCAAAAGATAAAACGATTGTTGATTTATTTGAAGAGCAAGTAAAAAAGACACCCAGTAATATTGCCATAGCTTTTGAAAATAAGGCGTTAACGTATAAAGAACTTAATGAGCACTCAAATCAGTTAGCAAGGTATCTTAGAGAAACGTATTCTATTCAACCTGATGATTTAATAGGAATAAAATTAGAGAGGAGTGAGCAATTGTTGGTAGCAATATTTGGAGTATTAAAATCAGGAGCTGCTTATGTACCTATAGATATTAATTTTCCTAAGGAGCGTATCAATTATATTGAACAAGATAGTAATTGTAAGGTTGTCGTAGATCAAGAAGAGATAGGGAGGTTTAAAGCGGTTAAAAATGAATATAGTGTTGAAAACCCTCAAAAAGTCACTAAGCCAAATCACATAGCTTATGTGATTTATACGTCTGGTACCACTGGAAAACCTAAAGGCGTGGTGATATTGCAACGAAATACAGTGGCAATGTTAGATTGGGCTCAAAAAGAATTTGATTCCAATACATTTGAAGTGGTTTACGCTACGACATCACATTGTTTTGATCTTTCTATATACGAGATGTTTTACCCTTTAATTGAAGGAAAAAAAATAAAACTATTAGAAAATTCTTTAGCAGTTGGAGAAGAATTACAATTTGATAAAAAAGTATTAATTAACACTGTTCCGTCAAGTATAAGAAGTATTATTGAAAGTGGTGTTAGTTTAGAAAATGCAACAGTTATTAATTTAGCAGGAGAACAATTTCCTGTAGAGATAGCAAATAAATTGCTCGCTTCCAACACAGAAATCAGAAATCTATATGGCCCCTCTGAAGATACCACGTATAGTACCACGTATAAATTATCTTCTAATGAAAACTTTGAAGTTTCTGTTCCTATAGGGAAGCCTATATCAAATACAAATTGTTATATATTAGATGAGTATTTAGAACCATTGCCAATAGGTATATCGGGGGTGTTATATTTATCAGGAGCAGGTGTAGCACAAGGCTATTTAAATAAACCGGAGTTAACATCAGAAAAGTTTATAGCAAATCCTTTTGTAAAAGGAGAACGTATGTATAATACAGGAGATTTAGCCAAATGGCTTCCTGATGGTAATATTGAGTTTTTAGGACGTAAAGACAATCAAGTAAAAATACGTGGCTATCGTGTAGAATTACAAGAAATTGAAAGTACGATAGTTCAGTTTTCAGAAGATATTCAACAAGCGGTATTATGTGTAAAGGGTACTGAAAAGAAAAAAGAATTAGTAGCTTATTATATTTCAAAATCAGAGATAGAAAAGCCAGCATTAAAAGATTTTCTTCAAGAAAGACTGCCATCTTATATGGTACCGAACTATTATCTAGAATTAGATACAATTCCATTAACTCCGAATGGGAAAATAAATAAAAAAGCACTTCCAGAAATAACTTCAGAGTCTCTTATTCAAAAAGAGTATGTGGCTCCAAGGAATAAAATAGAACTAGAATTAGTAAAGATTTGGCAAGAAGTATTAGCTGTAGAACGAATTGGAATCACGGATAATTTCTTTGAACTTGGAGGGCATAGTTTATTAGTTGGCGCTATAATAAACCGAATTTATAAAGAACTAAATAAAAGTATCACGTTTACGTTCTTTTTTGAAAATCCAACCATTAAAGCATTGAACAAAGGATTTTCAAATAACGTTTACCATGCCATTCCAAAAATAGAAACTGCAGCACATTACCCACTCACAACATCTCAACATAGAATATGGGTGTTAAGTCAATTAGAAGGAGGGAATTTGGCATACAATATGCCAGGAGCAGTTACATTAAGAGGAGATTTAGATGTTTTAAAATTTGAAGAAGCTTTTAAACTTTTAATAAAACGCCATGAAATACTAAGAACCAATTTTAAAGTTAATGAATCAGGACAAATACGTCAATATATAACAGGAGAAGATACTTTTGAGTTTACTCTTTTAGAAAAAGATGTTACAAGTCAAACCAAAGAAGAGATCATGTTGTTTTTAGAAGAAGAACACGCTACTGCATTTCATTTGGAAGATCATTTATTATTAAGAGCAACCTTATTAAAAACGCGAAATCAAGAGCATATCTTCTCATTAACCATGCATCATATTATTGGTGATGGTTGGTCTATGAAACTATTAATATCAGAAGTCATTTCGATATATAATAATTTAGTGAAAAACAAGGCATATACTTTGCCAAAACTAGAGATTCAATACAAAGATTATGTAGTTTGGTTAGAAGCTGAACTAACTAAATCAGGTTTCAAGAAGGCTCAAACGTATTGGCTTTCTCAATTTCAAGGAGAACTGCCAATTTTGAATCTTCCGAGTTTTAAAAACAGACCAAAAGTACAAACGTATAACGGAAAGACGTTAACCCATAGTTTTTCAGTATCCTTTTTAGAGAAGCTAAAATTATTTTCAAAATCTAAAAGTGCTACATTATTTATGACTTTAATGTCAGGGATTAACGCTTTATTATATCGTTATACCAATCAAAATGATATTATTGTAGGTACGCCAATAGTAGGAAGGGAACATCCTGATTTAGAAGGACAGATAGGCTTGTATTTAAATACCTTAGCTATACGAACAAGAATAGAAGAAAAAGATAGTTTTGTAAACATACTAGACCATCAAAAACAAACCTTACTATCAGCATATGAGCATCAAAGTTATCCTTTTGATGAATTGGTTAATAAACTAAATGTTCCAAGAGATACATCGCGTTCTGTATTGTTTGATGTGATGGTAGTTTTACAAAATCAAGAACAGCTTCCTACTATAACAGCAGATCATGATATAGAGGGTATACAAGTTGAAGATTTTGAAGTAAGTAGAAGTACTTCTCAATTTGATATAAGTTATACGTTTGCAGAAAGAGAAGGAAAACTAGAGCTTAGTATAGAATATAATACTGATATCTATGATGACTTTTTAATAGAACGAATGTTTACGCATTATGAGAATTTATTGAGTGAAGTTATAGATAATCCAGAGGAGCCTATAATATCGGTAGAGTATATTACTGAAAAAGAAAAGAAACAATTACTTGAAGAGTTTAATGATACTAGAGTAGATTATCCTAAAGATAAAACAATGGTTGATTTATTTGAAGATCAAGTAGAAAAAACACCTAATCACATTGCAGTAGTATTTGAGGAAGAAAATCTAACGTATACAGAACTTAATGAACAATCCAATCAGTTGGCAGAATACATTAGAGACACCTACACGATTGAGCCTGATGATGTAATAGGAGTAAAATTAGAAAGAAGTGAACAATTATTAGTAGCTATTTTTGGAATCTTAAAATCAGGAGCAGCTTATGTGCCAATGGATATTAATTATCCGCAAGACCGCATCACTTATACTGAACAAGATAGTAATTGTAAGGTTGTTATAGATAAAGAAGAATTTAAAAAATTTAACGTAGTAAAAGACAACTATAGTTTTGAAAACTTAAAAAGTTTTACAAAGCCCAATCATTTAGCTTATATAATCTACACTTCAGGAACTACAGGGAAACCTAAAGGAGTAATGGTAGAGCATAGAAATGTTGTTAGTATTTATTCTGATTGGAAGAAACAATATGAATTAGATCAGTTTACTATTAGCCTATTGCAATTAGCCAGTGTTTCTTTCGATGTGTTTGTTGGAGATATTTGTCGTTCCTTACTAAATGGAGGAAAAATGGTGTTACCATCAGATAATACTAAGCTAAATCCAAAAGAGTTATATAGCTTAATGGAAAAACATCAGGTGTCTTTATTCGAGGGAACCCCCGGATTATTACTTCCTTTACTGAATTATATTAAAGATAATAATAAGGATTATAGTTTTCTGAAGTTAATAATATTTGGATCGGACAGCTTTAATAATCAGAATTTTAATGCCATTAGAGATACCTTTGGCAATAGTATAAAAGTGGTAAATAGTTATGGTGTTACAGAAGCTACTATAGATTCCTCTTATTATGATGACTGTAATGCTACTTTTTTAGGAACAACACCAATAGGAAAGCCATTTTCAAATACCAATATATACATTTTAAATAAAAATGAACAATTAGTATCAACAGGAGTTTTTGGAACAATTTATATTGGTGGGGCCGGTGTTAGTCGGGGTTATTATAATAAATCAGCACTTACTGCTTCAAAGTTTATTAAAATCCCATATCAAAATGAAAATGTGTATTCAACAGGAGATTTAGCTCGATGGATGCCCGATGGAAATATTGAGTTTTTGGGGAGAAATGATCATCAAGTTAAGTTGCGTGGATATAGAATTGAATTAGGTGAAATTGAAACAGCAATAAAACAGTATTCTGAAGAAATTGAGAACGTTGTCGTTATTGTCAAAAATATAAATCAAGAAAAAGTATTAATCAGTTATTTTATATCAAATGCTATTATTGATAAATCACGTATAAAAACATTTTTACAAAAGAAACTACCAGCGTATATGATTCCTGATTTCTATCTGCAATTAGATAGTTTCAAACTTACGCCAAACGGCAAAATAGACAGAAAAGTTTTACCAAATATTTCAGGAGAAGACAGTGTCCGGAAAACATATATTTCACCTAAAGAAAAAAATGAAAAACAATTAGTTTCTATATGGGAAGAAGTTCTTGGAATAGAAAAAATTGGGATTACAGATAATTTCTTTGAATTGGGAGGGCATAGTTTAAAAATTACCAAGCTTAGAAATCTCGTCAATAAAAAGTTTAATACAACCATAAGTTTCAATGACTTTTTTATTGAAAGCACAATTGAAAGTCAAGCAAAACTTATAAAAGCAAGTACTAAATCTATATATGAAAATATTCCACTCTTACCAAAACAAGATAGTTATCCATTATCATCTTCGCAGCAAAGAATATGGATACTAAGTCAATTTGAAGGCGGAAATATTGCTTATAACATGCCTGGGGTTTTTCTCCTTGAAGGAATTATAGAGATTCAAGTAATGAAAAAGGCATTTCATGCACTTATAGAACGACATGAGGTATTAAAAACTAGATTTAAAGAAGATGCTATTACTGGTGATATTAGACAGAGTATATGCTCGAAAGAAGAAAATAATTTTGAATTTCTATATGAGGCTACAAGTTTTTTGAATGCTTCAGATGACACTATAAAACAACTTATTGACATTGAAAGCAATTACAGTTTTGATTTATCTAAAGAAAGTTTATTAAGAGCTAAACTAATAAAGACAGGAGATAAAAAAGCACTTTTAATTTTTGTAATACATCATATTATAAGTGATGGTTGGTCTTTAGAAATTATTACAAATGAATTATTTCAATTTTACAATGCGTTCTTGAAAAATGAAACTCTTAATTTACAACCTTTAACGATACAGTATAAAGAATACGCTTCATGGGAAAAAAATCAATTATCATCAGATAAGGCAACGGAATCAAAAAAATACTGGGAAGAACAGTTTAAAGAAGATATTCCTGTTTTAGAGCTTTCTACCAATAAAAATCGCCCACGGTACAAAACATATTCAGGTAAAATTACCACAAAAAAACTTACCAAAAATGTACTAAACAAGTTTAAATTACTCTGTCAATCAAATAACAGCACATTATTTATGGGCTTGGTAGCAGTAGTTAACTATCTTTTATATAAATATAGTAATCAAAAAGATATTATCATTGGTACTCCAATAGCAGGCAGAGAGCATACTTTGTTACAAAATCAAGTAGGTGTATATATTAATACATTGGCTTTGAGAACAAAATTTAAAGGAGATGATAATTTTGAAACTCTGCTTGAAAAAGTAAAAGAAACTACATTAAATGCTTATGAACATCAATTTTATCCTTTTGACAAACTAGTTAGTGATCTATCGTTACAACAAGATTTAAGTAGAAACCCATTATTTGATGTAATGGTAACATTGCAGAATACTGATAACAGTACACCAAATACGAACACAATAGAGGGCTTACAAATACGTGAGTATGTGAGTTCAGATGTTGTCATGAGTAAGTTTGATTTAGAGTTTATATTTGAAGAAAGGGATAATGAATTAGAGGTAGGAGTGGTATATAACTCAGATATTTTTGATACTAAATTTATAGAGAATGTTCAATCACATTTAAATGGTGCAATTGAAAATTGTATTAAAACACCTAAAGAGTCGCTCTATAAACTTCCTTTTCTAACATCGAAAGAAGAAAAAGAATTAATTCATAAATTAAATGATACTTCTCAAAATTATAATAGTGAGTATACATTTTTGGAGCTTTTTAAAGAACAAGTTAAGAATCAGCCGGATGCAGTAGCTATTATTGATGAAGAACAGCGATTTACGTATAAAGAATTAGATTCACTTTCAAAGCAAGTTTCGGTCTATATAAATACAAATTTTGAAAAAGATGAAGAAGCTATAGGTGTTATGCTAGATCGTTCAGCTATAACAATAGCAGTATTATTAGGAATACTAAAATCAGGAAGAGCATATATTCCTTTGGATCCAACATTTCCAGTTGAGCGATTAAAATACATTATTGAACATAGCCAATTAAAAGTACTTATAAGTTCTAAAGAGTTGGCTGAAATGGCAACAGATAAACTAATTGTTACAACTGCAAGTGAAATTTTGTCAAAAAGTGATGATTTAAAAGAGGACATTGAATCTTATCCAACAGGAAATGATACCGCATATGTTATTTATACATCTGGGTCAACAGGAAAGCCTAAAGGTGTTGAGATAGGGCATCGTTCATTATTGAATTTTTTATTAAGTATCAAAAACGAGCCAGGAATAAAAAACACAGATACTTTCTTTGCTGTGACCACTTACTCTTTTGATATCTCTATTCTTGAGTTTTTCACTCCTTTAATTTCAGGAGCAAGTGTTTATGTTGTGAGCGATAAAACTTTGTCTGACCCATACGAAACAATACAGTTATTAGAAAACGTAAAACCTACAATAATTCAGGCTACACCAAGCTTTTATCAACAACTATTTAGTGCGGGATGGAATGGTGGTAACCAGTTAAAAATATTATGCGGCGGAGATGAACTAAGTGTATCTCTAGCTAGTCAATTATTAAAATCTAGTTCAGAACTCTGGAATATGTATGGCCCAACGGAAACAACTATTTGGTCAACTATTAAAAAGGTTGAACAACCAAATCAAGCTAATATTATTGGAAAACCCATTGCTAATACCTCCATATATGTTTTAGATGATTTCTTAAAATTACGCCCTAAGGGAAGTTCAGGTAACCTATTTATTGGAGGGGATGGTTTAGCAAAAGGATATTACAAACAAGATGAATTAACAGCACAACGATTTGTAAAAAATCCTTTTAAAGAGGGGCTTATATATGAAACAGGAGATGTTGTAAAGTGGAATGATAATGATGAACTTGTCTTCTTAGGACGAAATGACAATCAGGTTAAAATTAGAGGATATCGTATAGAATTGGGGGAAGTAGAAGCTAAAATGAATGAAATTCAGGAGGTTGAGGCGGCTATTGTTGTGGCTAAAGAAGACGTTTCCAGAAATAGTATACTAGTTACTTATTTTACAAGTGAAAATAATTTAGAAATTGATAGTTTACGTTTTCAACTTAAAGAAGTACTCCCTTATTATATGATTCCATCTCAATTTATAATTTTAGATGATTTTCCATTAACGTCAAACAAAAAAATTAATCGAAAGGCATTAATTGATTTAGATGATTTAAATATAATATCGACTAAAGAATACCTGCCTCCAAACACTGAAACGGAAAAAAAATTAGCGGTATTGTGGAAAGAAATTTTAGGAGTCGAACGAATTGGATTAAAAGATGATTTTTTCGACTTGGGTGGTCATAGTCTAAGTGTAACCAAATTAGTAGCTTGTGTTCAAAGGGAATTCGTTATTAAAATATCTCTAAATAATATTTTTGAACATCCTGTTTTAGAAGATCAATCACGTTTCATTGAAAATATACAACTTGTTAGTCAACATAATCGTAATCAAGATGAGGAAGTTGAATTTGAAAATTTCTCTATTTAATCCAAACCTATAAATAAAAATCAACAAAACATTCAAATGAAGAAAATCATACCCTTTTTAATACTATTATCAAGTTTTATAGTAACAGCTCAAACCGAAATAACAGGTAGTATTTTAGAAAAAGAATCGCAAAAACCTTTAGAGTTTGCTGAAGTAATTTTGCTGTCAAATGATTCTTCAATTATCACAGGTGTTGTTACTGATGCTAATGGAGTGTTTAAATTAAACACTAAACAAGGAAACTATACATTGCAAGTTACTTATATCGGTCAAACCCTTTACAGTAAAAAAGTAGCTGCAGCCAAAAAGGCTATTAATTTGGGAGTTTTAGAAATTGAAAATGCTCAAGAATTAGATGAGGTGGTTATTGCGGCAAAAAAGAAGTTGATTGAACGAAAAATAGACCGTTTAGTGTTTAATGTGGAAAATTCATCAAAAGCTTCAGAAGGAGATGCTTTTGAGGTGTTACGGGTAACCCCTGGAGTACGTGTGCAAAATGATAGAATTACAATGATAGGGAAAAGTAATCTTCAAGTCATGATTAATGATAAGGCAGTACAATTATCTGCTGAAGATTTAGCCAGTTTTTTAAAGTCAATAGCATCAGAAAATATTAAGAATATAGAAGTCATTACAACACCACCAGCAAAATATGAAGCTTCAGGAAATAGTGGTTTGATAAATATAATCTTGAAAGAAGCTAAAAAAGATTCATGGAATGCGCAATTGAAATCGTCGTATAGACAACGTCTTTACCCTACAGGTTCCGTTGGAGGAAGTTTTAATTTTAATAAAGATAAATTCAGTATTGCTTCTTCTGTAAACTATCGTAATGGGATTTATTTTCAAGAGCAAGATGATTATGCTTATTTTCCTGATGGGTTATGGCATACCATATCTCCTTTTAGAGCCCATATTACCGGATTAAATGGGCGAATAGATGTTAATTATCAAATAACCTCCAAATGGTCTATGGGTGGGCAGTATTTATATAATGGAACAAATTTTGGTGTAACAGATGCGCCTTTCACGCCAGTTTTTGATTATGATACAAATGAAATTATAAGATCACTTCAGTCTGATGGTACAATGGATTTGAGCCCTGAAATCCATTCTATAAATTATAATAATGAAGTAGCTATAGATACTTTAGGGCGAAAAATATCATTGAATTTGGACTATTTTACCTATAATAATCCTGATATTAAAACATATAATGGAGTTTCAACCATACAAAATCCATTTTCTGAACAATTTTATAGAGGAACAAACACGAATAAGCAAGATGTAACTAACGTATCGGTAAAAATAGATATTGAATATCCATTGAGTTGGATAGATTTAGATTTCGGAGGTAAAATATCGAACTCTAAATCATTGAATAACATTTTATTCTTTAATAGTGGTTTGGTAGATAATCCAGTTACAGATGTACCATTGTCTCAGAATGATTTTGAATATAAAGAAGATATTCAAGCAGTATATATTTCAGCTAATAAAAAGTTCAATGATAAATGGAGTTCACAGCTAGGACTACGAATGGAAGCTACACAAACTGATTCTAGATCTAATAACCTGAATTTGGAAACAACTAATGATTATACAAAGTTGTTTCCAACGTTTTATTTATCATACAATGCCACAGAGAACTCGAATTTTTCATTTAATTACAGCAAGCGTATTCAAAGACCAAGCTTTTTTGAATTAAATCCAAATATCTATTTCATCAATCCATTTCAAACCATTGAAGGGAATGCGTTTTTACAGCCATCTTTTGTAGATAATTTAGAATTAACAAACACCTATAAAAATTTTGTAACTAAACTATATTATAGTTACGAGGATAATTTATTTTCACAAGTACCACTGCCAGATGCTACAACAAATATCATACGTTTTACTAATGAAAATTTTATAGATACCCAACGTTTAGGGATATCTGAAAATTACACTTTTGATAAAATTAAATGGTGGAGTAGTAGTAATAGTTTGAATATAAACTATTCTAAATCCAAATTTAATTTAGAGGAAAATCAGGAAGATCAAGAAGGGTTCAACGCAACTATTTCAACCTATAATGATTTTAATTTGAACGAAGACAAAACATTACTTATGGGAGTTAACTATTGGTATAGTTTTCCTGGTGTGGATGGTATTTTTGACACCAAATCTGCGAGCTCTTTATCTTTATCCTTGCAATATTTAGTATTAAATAAAAATTTGAATATTACCCTGAGAGGAAATGACCTCTTTAAAACTTCAGCGGAAAGAACTAGTACTACAGTTAATGGCGTGTTTCAAACGGCAAGGTATTACTATGATAGTAGATCTTTTCAGGTATCTATAAGTTATAAATTTGGTAATAGAAATATTAGTGCTAAAAGGCATCGAACAGGAAATTCAGATGAAAAAGGGCGTACAGGGAACTAGCAATATCCATTACAGATTTAACACACAGTTTTTTAAGATTATACCAGATATTGTTTGAATTTACTGTAAAAGAAAATGAGTGTTTTTTTCTTTATATAAGATAGAAAAATCAATAATAGCAGTAGCTATGATTTCTTTTTATATTGAAATAGAAGGGGGAAAAGAACGTCTTATTACGGTAAATTCAAATGGTAAATGATAGTATAAATACTGCCCTTAACATACAGGTATATTAAGCGGGTAGGAAATATTTCTTTGACATAATGAACGATTTATTAAAAAAGTTGTATAATAAAAATATAACTATTAGTTTGGTTGATAATCAATTAGATATCAAGGCGCCTAAGGGAGCTATGACTTCAGCGTTGTTATCTGAGATTAAAGAGCATAAAGAAGCTCTAGTATCTTTCATGTCAGAATATAAGCTTGAACATGCTGCTAATATTGTAATACCAAAAGCATCTGATAAATCAAGTTATGTACTATCATCATCACAATATAGATTATGGTTATTACATCAAATAGAGGGTGCTAATCATGCATATAATATGCCAAGCCTTTTTTCATTAACAGGGTTTGTAAATATTCAAGATTTAGAAAAAGCCTTTTTAAAACTTATAGAGCGGCACGAGATATTAAGAACTAATATAATTTTAGAAAAAGAAATAGGAGTTCCAAAACAAATTATATCGGTTAACACTAACAATTTTAAATTAGAATCTATTGATGTATCAAAAGACAAGAATGTATCCAAGAAACTTCAAACGATACTAAAAAAAGAGGTTAACTATAATTTTGATTTAGCATCTGATGCTTTAATACGAGTTTCTTTAATAAAAAAGTCAAATGATAATTACATCTTAACCTCAGTAATGCATCATATTATTAGTGATGGATGGTCTTCTTCGATAATGATTTCGGATTTATTTTCGATATACCAATCAATAACGAAAGGTGAAGAAATCGAGCTTGATCCTTTGACAATTCAATATAAGGATTTTGCAGAATGGCAGCAATCTACTTTAGATAGAGATTCTATAAATAAAGATAAAGAGTATTGGCTAGATCAATTTAAAGAAGAAGTTCCAGTATTAGATATACCAACGTATAAACTAAGACCGTCTATAAAAACATACAAAGGAAAAACGATTGAACAGCGTTTTGAGACAAACACCATCCAAGGTTTAAAGCAGGTATGTCAAGACCAAGGCGCAACTTTATTTATGGGCTTATTATCTGCGATTAAGCTATTATTGTATAAATACACCAATCAAACCGATATTGTTATAGGAAGTCCTTTTGCGGGAAGAGAACGTACGGAACTTCAAAATCAACTTGGTATTTATGTAAACACAGTGGGTTTAAGAAGTTCATTTAAAAAGAAAGATACTTTTAAGACACTTTTGAATCAAATTAAAAGTACAACTTTAAAAGCATACAAGCATCAGAATTACCCATTTGATGAATTAGTCAAAAATTTAGATGTAAAGAATGATCGAAGCCGTAATCCGTTATTTGATATTGTTCTTACAGTAGATACTCAAGAAGAACATTCTGATAAATTTAATCTAATTAGAGATTTAGTTATTGAAGAAATCCCTCTTGCTGATACAACAAGTAAATTTGATTTAGAATTTGCTTTTAGAGAAGGAAAAAACGGGAGTCATTTATTTCTAACGTATAATACGGATGTTTATACTGAAGATTTTGTAACTCGAATTACAGATCATCTAGAAGTGATATTTAAAAGGGTTATCGAGAACCCAGAATTGACTATTGATTCAGTACCTTATTTAACAGTTAAAGAAAAGACGACATTAGTTGAAGGGTTTAACAATAGCAAAATAGATTATAAATGTGGAGAAAAGACTTATATAGATGTCTTTGAAGAACAGGTAAAAAGGACTCCAGAAAACATTGCTATTGTATTTGGAGAAAAGAGCGTAACATATAGAGAATTAGATGTATTATCGAATGAGTTAGCTCATTATTTAATCGATAATTATAATGTTATTTTAGAAGATTTTATTGGAGTTAAATTAGAAAGAAGTGATTGGCTGATAGTTTCTTTTTTAGCGATTCTAAAAACAGGAGGCGCCTACTTACCAATAGATGTAGAATACCCAAAAGAACGCATTACTTTTATTGAATCAGACAGCCAATGTAAAATAATTATAGATGATTCAATCATTTCAGAATTTGAGAAGAATAAGAATCAACGTACAACATTACCCTCTGTAAGAATAGCGAGTACTAATTTAGCGTATGTTATTTATACTTCAGGAACTACAGGAACACCTAAAGGAACATTGATTGAGCATAAAAATTTACTCAATTTATGTTGTTGGCATAATAATGAATATGAAGTTAATGAGTCTAGCGGAGGAACATTGTATTCAGGAATAGCTTTTGATGCGTCTATATGGGAGATTGGCCCTTGTTTGTTAGCTGGAGCAACGTTATACCCAATTCCAGATCAAACCACTCGTTTAGACCTTAATAAGCTGAAATTATTTTTTAAAGAACATAGTATTACTCACTCATATTTACCAACAAGCATAACCCAAGAATTGGTAAATAGCAATTTTGAATCAGATGATATTATAATTTTAACTGGCGGTGATACTTTAAAAATAAATAAAGAGCCAAAGTTTAGGTTATATAATAATTATGGGCCAACTGAAAATACAGTTGTAACAACGTCATTTAATCTTCAACAAGGGTTTGATGTATCAGTTCCAATTGGCAAACCTATATCAAACACGAGTTGTTATATTTTAGACAACAATTTAGAGCCATTACCAATAGGTATATCAGGCAAGTTATATGTATCAGGAGCAGGTGTAGCCAGGGGGTATCTAAACAAACCAGAGCTAACAGTAAAACGATTCATTACGAATCCTTTTCTAGCAGGAGTTCGTATGTATGATACCGGAGATATGGCTAAATGGTTACCTGACGGAAATATTGAGTTTTTGGGCAGAAAGGATAGCCAAGTAAAAATACGAGGTCATCGTATAGAGTTAGAAGAAATAGAAAAGGCCATAGTTCGGTTTTCGAACGAGATCCAAGAAGCTGTATTGGATGTAAAGGCAAATGAAACGGAAAAAGAATTAGTTGCATATTATATTACAAAATCAGGTATAGAAAAATCTGAATTAAGGGCTTTTCTTCAAGAGCGCTTACCATTTTATATGGTTCCAAGCTATTATATGGACTTAGAAACAATACCATTAACGGCTCATGGGAAGATAGATAAAAAATCACTTCCAGAAGTTACTTCAGAGTCTCTTACTCAAAATGAGTACATAGCCCCTCGTAATGAAATAGAAAAACAATTAGTAGAGATATGGCAAAATGTATTAGGAATAGAGAGAATAGGAGTTACAGATAATTTCTTTGAACTTGGAGGTCATAGCTTAAAAGCAATGCAAATTATATCTGAGGTTCATAAAACATTCAACAGGTCAATAAATTTGCATCATATATTTGAAAGCACGAATATTTCTGCGTTGCATGAAATTATAAAGAATCAACAACAAATTTCTTCTCAAAAAGAAGGAAATACAAGGGTAAAGAAATATATTTCTTCTGCTCAAAAAAGGATTTGGTTATTACAGCAATTAGAATCAAAAAACAGTTATTACATTCCAATTGTACTAAACCTGAAAGAAAACATAAACAGAGACCGCTTGCAACAAAGTTTTATAGCACTTTTAGAAAAGTATGAGATGTTACGAACTGTTTATGCAGAGAAAAGAGGTGTTGTTATGACAAGAATTTTAAACGTTGATGATTGGAAACTTGGAAGTATAAGGTCGGAAATAATATTAACAGATAAAGTTTTACAGCAGGTATTCTCAATGCCTTTCGACTTGAAAAAAAATTACCCGTTACGGGCTTTTCTTCAGAAAAAGAATACAGCTCAAAGCACACTCATCATTGTCATGCATCACATTGCTGTTGATGGTTGGTCGGTACAACTAATTCTAAATTCACTGTTGCAAAACTATCTAGCGGATGAAGTTTTAAGTGATAAAAAAATCCCTAATGTATTTTATCAGGATTTTATAACCTACGAACATCAAGCACAAAGTAAAAGAGAAATTTATGAAACGTATTGGAAAGAAAAATTAAAAAACTTTCAAAACTTAGAGCTTCCTGTAAAGGAAAAAATCGCTCAAGAAAAACAGGTAAATAATACGAATACAGTATGTTTTTCTTTTAATTCATCAATAAAAAAACAATTGAAAACCCTATGTATACAAGAAGAAACCACATTATACATTGTATTGTTAACTATTTTTAAAATCGTTATAGCGAAGCTGAGCGATCAAAAAGACATCTGTATTGGAACACCAATTTCATTACGAGATCAATTGGAATACGAATCTGTAGTTGGCTGTTTTTTAAATGTACTCCCAATGCGTACATTATGTGACACCCAACAATCATTTAAGTCATATTTAAAAGAGGTTAAAACGACAGTGTTAGAAGCCTTTTTACACAAATATTTGCCTTTTGAAGAAATGGTACGAATTGTAAATCCTACACGGGTAGTTGGAAAGCATCCCATTTTTCAAATTCTTTTCAACATGGTGCATCTTCCCGAACTGAGAAAAACAAGTCGTGCGCTAGATGCTGAAATCTATGAAGGGAAATGGGATAACAATAAGTATGATATGACACTGTATGTAAACAATCAACAAGAATTACAACTAGAATTGGTATACAATACAGCACTGTTTGATGTTGCGTTTATAGAAACTATTAAAGAAGAGTATACAGAAATAGTATACAACATAGTATCGAATCCTGAGATAGACATCAAAAAGATCAGTAAGCAAAAAGCAACTTCTAAAACACAAGAAAATTTGTGGGAAGGTATGCTTGACTAAAAATGGATTAAAAAATTAGTTATACCGGTTATTGTTTGAATTTGCGATAAATTCAAATGGTAAAGGCATCATTACAAATCTAAGTACCTACCAAGATGATTATCGGCAAATTCTATCTGACTATTAAAAAGCAATAAATATTAACAGATGAAAAATATAGTACATATTTTTGAAACCTTGGCAACGCAAAACCCTGATGTTGATGCTGTTGTTCATGAAGGAAGAACTTTGACTTACAGTGGTTTAAATTCAAAATCAATTGTATTGGCAAAACAATTACACATGTTTACAGCCAAAGAATTTGAAACTTGTTTTGTGTTTACAACATCTCCAATAACTGCCATTATTGCCATGTTGGCGATTTATAAATCGAAAAAAATATTCATTCCGGTCAATAGTAAAATGAATGCCGGAATACTCTCAGAAATGGTTGCAGATTATCAACCAGACTGGATTATTTGTGATAATGAAAGTATTGTTGATTGGAAGGAAATTGAAGGGATATCGAAAGCATCTGAAAAAACAAATATCATTTTATCAGACGGAGTTTTACAGCAGAAAGCAAATGAAGTTACAACGAAAGTAACCTCTTTAGATAAAATAGAATTACATCCTGATGACCCTTGTTATGTATACTTTACATCGGGTTCTACAGGAAAATCCAAAGGTGTTTTAGGAGCATATCGTGGAATAAATCATTACATAGATTGGGAATTACAGTTTTTAAAAATTCAAGAACCCATAAAAGTAGCTGCGTTTGCTCCACATTCGTTCGATGTATTTTTGAGAGATACATTTGTAGCATTATGTTCAGGTGGAACCATCTACATTCCACCAATGAAAAATGGCCTATTGGAAGTTGAAAAAATTCCAGCTTGGTTGGAAAAAAATGAAATCAATTTGGTGCATTGTGTTCCTACTTTATTTAGAGAAATCATGCATTTGGCGAAAAATAAGCACACGTTTTTGACTGTAAAATACATACTCTTGGCGGGAGAAAAATTATTTTGGGAAGATGTTTCAAAATGGGAAGAAGATTTTGGTAAAACGGCTACATTGGTCAATATCTATGGACCATCTGAGACAAGTTTGGCAAAATTCGCATATCAAATTCCAAAGGAAACACAACAAAAAGGAATCGTTTCTTTAGGAAAACCAATAGATGGTGCTAAAGCAATTTTACTAGATGAGAATTTGAACCCTTGCCCCAAGGGAACGGTAGGAGAAATTCATATAAAAACAGGATACAGATCGTTAGGATATTACAAAAATGAAGCGTTAACAAAAGAAAAGTTCAGCACACATCCGATGCTGCCAAATGCTATCTTATACAAAACAGGCGATTTTGCATTTATGGATGAAGCAGGGGATTTTATGTTTTCAGGACGTAAAGACTTTCAAATAAAGCTCAATGGAAAACGTATAGAACTGGGCGCGATTGAAAGTGCTTTTTTACAAAATACAACGATAAAGAACGCCGCTGTTGTATACAATGAAAAGTTTAAACAATTAGCGGGATTTATTGTCGCAGAAGAAATAATTTCTATCAAAGAAATCAAAGAAGAACTATTTACGAAATTAGAAATGTATATGGTTCCGCAAACGATACTTCAAAAAACGGAATTACCATTAAATGGAAATGGAAAGATAAATAGGCTTGTACTTGAGAAAGAGTTTGAAACCGTTTTGAAAGAAAATAAAAAGGCATATAGCAAGCCAAGTTCTCAAGAAGAAAAAGTACTAGTTGCCATATGGAGCAAGATTTTAGAACTTCCTGAAAATGAAATAGGAATAGAAGATAATTTCTTTGAATTAGGAGGTCACAGTATGGCTTTGGTAACAATGAGTAATGAAATTAAAACGCAATTGAACAAAGAAATCGAAATGTTAGACTTGTTCAAATACCCCAACATAAAAAGTCTTTGTGAACATTGGAATGATGATGATGAAAGCGAAATAGTAGAAGAAATAAAAGATGATTCATTAGATATTTTTGATCAAGGAATAAGCTTATTTAATGACAACTAACATGAATTCAAAAAAAACAGAAACAACTGGGCTCGAAATAGCCATTGTTGGAATGTCAGGTAAATTCCCTAAGGCAGCAAATGTTAATGAATTATGGGAAAAATTGAAAAAGGGGGAAGAGCTTATTCAATATGCAACAGACGACCACTATGAAAAAAGAGACATTAATGTATCACAATACAAAGATGCTGATCATATTGATGCATATGGAAGTTTTGAAGATGAAGTATATTTTGATGCTTCATTTTTTAACTATCAGCCAGCAGAAGCTGCACATATGGATCCGCAAATCAGAGTATTTCATGAAATAGTTTGGTCTGCTATTGAAGATGCTGGAATTATACCAGATAAACATAATAACATTGGATTGTATGCGGGTGCAAGTGATAATATTGTATGGAAAGCTTACAATTCCTTTTTAAACAGAAACCCGCTAGTCACCGATTTTATGTCTAGTTTACTTTGTGATAAAGACCGTCTTTCCACATTAATATCATACAAGCTAAACCTGAATGGACCTTCGTTATTTATGCGAACTGGCTGTTCTACATCATTAGTGGCAATTCACACCGCATGTAGGGCTTTATTAACTGGTGAATGTGACATTGCAATCGCAGGTGGAATTGCAATTTCGTCTCAAGCAATGCCAGGGTATAAATACGCCGAAAACATGATTTTTTCATCAGACGGTCATACCAAAACATTTGACGCG
The DNA here is from genome assembly GCF_057220795.1 of Tenacibaculum profundicola. Taxonomy (NCBI): domain Bacteria; kingdom Pseudomonadati; phylum Bacteroidota; class Flavobacteriia; order Flavobacteriales; family Flavobacteriaceae; genus Tenacibaculum; species Tenacibaculum profundicola. The sequence goes on from NZ_CM170137.1 coordinate 3,580,106, forward strand.
TCTTCTGATGGAACTGTTTTTACAAATGGTGGAGCTGCAATCGTATTAAAACGACTCGACAAAGCAAAGAAAGATAAAGATCATATCTACGGAATTATTAAAGGCTCTGCAGTTAACAATGATGGGAATTTAAAAATAGGATATACAGCGCCAAGTATAGAAGGCCAAGTGAAATGTATTAAAAGAGCCCATAAAACAAGTAAGATTGATATCAATTCTATCGCATATATTGAAGCCCATGGAACAGGAACCAAATTAGGAGACCCTATTGAAATAGAAGCATTAAATAACGCTTTTAGTACATTCTCAAAAGACAAATGTTATATAGGATCGATAAAGTCAAATCTGGGACATTTAGGCGCGGCATCTGGAATAGCAGGGGTGATAAAAACGGTACTTGCATTAAAAAATAAAGAAATACCTGAATCACTTCATTACACAACACCAAATCCAAAAATTCCTTTTAGTAAAGGACCTTTTAGAGTTGTTAATCGTTTAACAAGTTTCCCTGAAGACTCAAAATTTCCATTACGCGCTGGGGTAAGTTCATTTGGAATTGGCGGAACAAACGCACATATAATTTTAGAAGAATATATAAATCAGGAGGAGGAGGAAGTCCCATTAAAACAGCCATTAATCTTTCAGTTTTCAGCAAAAAATAATGAAAGTTTAAAACAGTACTTAAAAGACTTTCAACAATATATTGAAAATTCAAGTGCGCAAATTTCGTTAGAAAATATTGCATACACATTACAATATGGAAGAAAATCATTTAGATATAGAACGTTTGTCACAGCAAAAAGTATAGAAGAATTACAACAAAAAATTAGACAGAAAATTTCAAAGATTAATCGAGTTAAACCGATTCAGAAATCAGTTAAGGAATTAGTGTATATGTTTCCTGGGCAAGGCGTACAATATGTTTCTATGGGGAAAGAACTCTATGAAAATTCTGTTGTTTTCCGTTTAGAAATGGACAAAGGTTTCAAACTTCTAAATGAATTGATGCAAATTGATTTCAAAAATATTTTGTTTAGTGATGCATCAAAAGAGGAAATGTTACACGATACAAAATACACACAACCTGTATTATTTGTATTTCAATACGCCTTAGCACACTATTTAAAATCCATAAGCCTAACACCTTCGTATTTTATCGGACATAGTTTTGGAGAATATACAGCAGCTTGTTTAAGCGGTGTTTTATCGTATGAAGATACTTTAAAAATCTTGATAAAGAGAGGTGCTTTAATGGAAAAGCTGCCTGAAGGACGAATGTTAGGCGTTTCTTTAGGTGCAATAGAGGTTGCCCCTTTTTTAAATGATAAACTTTCCATAGCTTCTATAAATACGCCTAATCAATGCATACTTTCAGGTGAAAAGGAAGCCATTTTAAAAGTGATGGAAGTTTTTGAGGAAAAAGAAATTAAGCACAGACTTTTGAAAATTTCGTTTGCGTCACATTCTTATATGATCGAACATATTTTGGAAGAATACAAAAGTTTTTTAAAAACCTTTACGTTTGGAGAGGCAACAATTCCTTTTGTTTCAAATATTACAGGGGAGCTTATTAAAAATAAGGAAGGAAAAACTGCTGATTATTGGTGCGAACATCTACGAAATACGGTTAACTTTTCTAAAGGAATACAATCGTTAGATAAACATGAAAACTTGGTGTTTATAGAAATTGGACCAGGAGATTCTTTAGTTCGACTATACAAACAAAATAAAACTGCAGGAAGTTCAAACATCTCTGTAAACATTGTAAAAAATGGTTTTGATGAACTAACGAAGCAAGAAAAAGAAGGTTACACGCAAGAGGCTTTAGGGGAATTATGGAGTTGTAATGCGCTTAATAATAGGGATGGTTTAAAAGATGTTTCTTTGGGTAAAAAAACTTCCTTGCCTACGTATGCTTTTAATCGTGTTGAATATCCAACCTATATAGATGTGAATAAGCTAGCCCAGGCAATAAGTGGCGGAAAACCAGAGACAGTCTATTTTGATAAAGTCAATACCTTCTTTTTAGATAAAGAAGAATTTGATGCGAAAGATGCTACTGAGTCAAAACTACGAGAAGAACTCATCGAAATATGGAAACTCTTTTTTGGCATTGAAGAAGTAGATATGGAAATGGATTTCTTTGAATTTGGAGGCGATTCTTTAAAAGCGCTCACCATGATTAAAATATTAAATGAACGCTATAAAATTAAAATTCAGATTAAAGTATTCTTTAAAAACTCAGCTTTGATTGACCTTTCTCATGAAATTGAAAACTTGATTTGGTTCAAAGATGAAAAAGAGTATACTAATAAAATAACCATTTAGCAATGGAAAACCTACTAAAGAAGCTTAAAGAAGCACGCATTCACATTACGTTAAACGGAAACGATATAGATGTGCGTTTTGATGGAAAAGATTTACCTGATGAATTATTACAAGAATTGAAATTGCGTAAGCAACAAATTGTAGTATATCTAAAAGAACGGATGGAGCATCAGAATGTTTTTGAAATTTCTGCGCAAAAAAAGCCATCTAGAATTCCACTTTCGTTTAATCAAGATCGACTTTGGTTTTTGGATAAATTACACGGAACGGTGAATTATCATTTGGCTTCAGTCATTAAGTTAAAAGGAACATTACAGCTTGAGATATTAGAAAATGTATTTCGTACAATTGTGAATCGACATGAGATTTTACGAACGATTTACTTAGAAGAAAATGGAATTTCACATCAAGAAGTTATGCCTCAAAACCGTTGGAGTTTTGACTTTTTCAGAGAGGTTTCTCAATACGATACAAGTAATATTCAAGAAGCAATTGCAAAGCCTTTTAACTTGTCTCAAGACCACATGTTACGTATTGGTGTACTTCGTTTGGATGAAAACGAGCATATGCTAATTATCGTTATGCATCACATTGCTTCAGATGGTTGGTCTGTTCCAATATTTATCAATGAATTTGCAACGCTTTACAAAAGTCAGATCGAAAATACAAAACCTTCTATTGTTGAGTTGCCTATACAATTCTCAGATTACGCTATCTGGGAAAAAGAAGATTTTCAAAAGAATATTTTACCCAAAAAATTAGCGTATTGGAAAGATCAGCTTCTAGGAGTTGCCCCTTTGGAATTACAAACCGATTTTCCACGTCCTAAAATTCAAAGTACAAAAGGAAGCAGTATTTCTTTTTCATTAGATAGAACAATTACAGTACAATTAAAAGATTTTGCAAAACACTATGGAACGACTATTTATGTAGTACTATTGACGATTTTTAAAATAGTATTGCATAAATATACAAAGCAAGAAGATATCTGTATTGGAACTCCAGTTGCCAACAGAGCTTACAAAAATACCGAAGGACTCATTGGGTATTTTGTAAATACATTGGCGTTGCGAACACAAATTGATCCTGAAATGGAGTTTTCAAGCCTTATAAAAAAGGTTAAAGAAACAGTGATGTTAGGTTTTGAAAATGAAGATGTTCCATTTGAAAAAATAGTAAATGAAATAGTAACTTCAAGAGATTTAAGTCGAAATCCGATATTTCAGGTGATGTTTGCATTTCAAAACTACAAACAAGAAATCACGGTTAATTTACCAGATATTACCATTACTTCGGAAGCTTTAGATCGAAATGTAACCAAATTTGATTTGAGTTGTAATGTGTCTGAAAGTGATGCAGGATTAGAGATAGAATTAGAGTACTGTACCGATTTATACAAAGAGAGTTCTATAAAGCAACTATTTGATCATTATTATACATTAATTCAACATGTTTTAAAAAACACAGAAGAAACAATTGGTTCATATACAATGGTTTCTAATGATGAAAAACAACAAATAGCGATATTTAATGAAACGTTTGTTGATTATGCAAAACAAAAAGATATTGTTACGCAGTTTATAGAGAATGCGAAACAACACCCAAACCGTAACGCGCTTACTTTTCAAGGTAAACATATAACATACAAAGAACTCGATACATATTCAGATGCAGTTGCATATGAGATTATGACAACGATTCATTCAGAAAAAGTACCTATAGGAATCTGTTTGGAACGTTCATTAGATATGGTAATCGGATTATTAGGGATCTTAAAGGCTGGTTGCGTGTACATACCTATTGATCCTGAATATCCAATGATTAGAAAAGAATTCATTGTGAATGATGCTAATATAGAAATTGTACTTACCGATGAAATCACTCATACATCGTTTACAGCAATTACGGGTGCGGTAAAAATGATTCAAGAGTGTATCACTCAAAAAGCGACAACAAGTAATAGACCGCTTCCTACAATAGAATTAACAGACACGGCATACATTATTTATACTTCCGGAACAACAGGAACGCCAAAAGGAGTGATCAATTCGCATGGTGGTTTACTAAATAGATTGGAATGGGCGCAAAACTATTTTCAACTAGTACCTGAAAAAGATGTAATATTACAAAAAACAACATTTTGCTTTGATGTTTCTGTTTGGGAATTCTTTTGGGCTTTAGCGAAAGGAATTCGGTTAGTTTTAGCAACACCTGATGGTCATCGCGATAATGAATATTTGCAAAATATAATAGCCAAAGAAAATATCACTACGTTACACTTTGTGCCTTCAATGTTGGAGACTTTTCTAATGGATTGGAATCCATTTGCCAAACATGTTCCGACAAGAATACTTTGTAGTGGAGAAGCATTAGAGAAGCATCAAATTCAATTATTTCAAGAAAAACTAGGAACACAAAAAACAGAGTTATTTAATTTATATGGACCTACGGAAGCGGCTATAGATGTTACATGTTGGAAAGTTCCGTTAGTTGATTTTAATGAAAAATCGACAGTTGTAATTGGAAGTCCAGTAAGTAATACACAAATTCACATTTTAGATAAGGTTGGAAATACTTGTGGAATAGGTGTTTTAGGTGAATTAACCATAACAGGAGCGCAAGTAGCAAACGGATACTTAAATCGTCCAACGTTAACAAAAGAACGTTTTGTTGATGTACTACTTAATGGGAAATCGTTGGGGAAAGCATACAAAACAGGAGATATTGCCCGATGGTTACCAGATGGAACAATTGAATACATTGGTAGAAATGATGATCAAGTTAAAATTCGTGGAAATAGAATTGAATTAGGCGAAATTAAAAAAGTAATACTTGGATTGGAAGAGATCCAACAAGCTGAAGTAATTGCTAAAACATACAATGATCGTAAAGTATTAGTAGCCTATATTGTTTCCAAAACTGATGAAATAGACAAACAAGATATACGGGTAAAGTTAACACAGTTGTTACCAGATTATATGGTACCTCATTTTTTCATTTTGATTGATGAAATTCCACTCACAGCTAATGGAAAACTAAATAAAAATGCATTACCTGAAATTGATCAAAATGCTCGTATCCAGAAAGAATTTGAAGCTGCTAGTACAAGAGAAGAAAAAATATTAATAGAAATTTGGAAACAAATTCTCACTATAAAAAAGATTGGAATCAATGATAATTTCTTTGAATTAGGAGGTGATTCTATTATGGTGATTCAAGTAGTGAGTAGACTCAAAAGTGAAGGATATTACATTCACCCTAGAGATATGTTTGTCAATCAAACGATTCAAGCATTGGCATGCATATTAAAAACAGAACAGCGTAAAATTTCAGCAGAACAAGGTATATTAACTGGAGAAGTTCCACTACTTCCAATTCAACAATATTTTTTAGCAAAAAATATTGAAAACCCTTCGCATTTCAATCAATCCGTTTTACTAGAAATAAACAAAGAAATAGCAAAAGAAGACATAGAAGTAGTTGTTTCAGAGCTTTACGAACATCATGATGCATTACGAATGCAATTTGTTCGTGAAAATAATAAATGGAAACAATATTATAGTGAACGTACGGAAACTTTAGAAGTTGTGACAATTCCGGAAGATGTGTCGGGGAACTTTCAAAAAGTACTCACAAGCGTATGTGATAAATTTCAAAGAAGTTTAGCGATTGAAAAGGGAAAAGTAGTAGTCTTTGTCTTGCTGAAAACACCTAGTTATGAGCAAAATAATCGGCTGCTAATTGTCGCTCATCATCTTGTTATAGATGGAGTCTCTTGGCGAATTCTATTAAATGCATTGATTCAAAACACTGAAAAACGTTCAAAAAATAAGGCATATACATTGCCAGAAAAAAGTAGCTCGTATCGCGAATGGGGAACGCAATTGCATACACATACGGAAAACGTTTTAGCCACAAATGAAGTCGGTTTTTGGTCGGAAATGACAAAAAGCACAAACGTTTTACCTGTAGACTTTTCTATAGAAAAACGAACAAGAAATACAATTACCCATACAAGTGTTACACTAAGTGAAGAAGTCACTGAAAACCTGCTTAAAAAATCAAACGAAACATTCAATACCACTATAAATGATTTATTAGTAAGTGCATTAGCATTAACACTTCAGCAATGGACAGGAAATACGTCTCATGTTATTGGGTTGGAAGGACACGGAAGAGAAACAGATAGAACAGAAATTGATGTAACAGAAACCATAGGATGGTTTACAGCATTATACCCTGTAAAACTTTCGGTGGAAAATAAAGATGATTTAGGGAATCTTATAAAAGAAACAAAAGAATTGTTACGAAGCATTCCAACCAAAGGTATTGGTTATGGATGCTTACAATACTTAACTGATGAAGCAACCCTACCAACTAATCCCTGGCAAATTATTTTCAATTATCTAGGGAGGATAGATGCTGTGAACCAGATTGATAGTCGAAATTTCTCATTGTCAAACGAAACTATGGGATCGTTAATTTCAGAAGATTCCCCAGTAGCACAAACATTAGAAATCAATGGTGTTTTAGAACAAAATAGCCTAACGTTTATATGTAACTTTAGTTCTAAAGAATATCATACAGAAACTATGGAGAAACTGATGACTTCTTTTGTTTATTATTTGGAGGCTGTTGTAACGTATTGTGTTTCAAAGGATGTTAAAGAGAAAACACCTTCCGATTTCGGATTGCAAAATGAGGTGTCAACTTCTGAATTGGATAAATTTTTTAATGGAATTAACTCAGAGAAAATAGAGAGTTTATACCCTTTGAGCCCCTTACAAGAAGGGATTCTATTTCATAAATTATATGATAAAGATAATAGCAGTTACCTAGAGCAGTTAATTATTAATTTTACAGGTAAAGTAGACATAAACGTATTTGAGAAGGCATGGATTGAATTGGTGAAACAACATTCAATTTTAAGAACTAACATTGTTTATGAGCAATTTAGCAGACCAATGCAAGTGGTTCATCATAAAATTACGGTTCCTTTTGAAATTATAAAAGATAATCCAGGTACGGGGTTATCCAAAAAGAAATTGATTGAAGATTTTTTACTGAATGATCAAAAGAGAGGATTCGATTTTAATCAGGCACCGCTGTTTCGAATTACTGTATTTGATTTTGGAGAAGAGCATAAAATGATATTTAGTTTCCATCATATTATTATGGACGGTTGGTCGCTTCCTGTTATGATGGAAGAATTTATTAACCTGTATGAAAAGCTTTTAAATGGAGAACAACTTTTACCAATAAAAAAAGACAGGTACAAAGATTATATTGATTATATCCAACAAAAAGACTTGGTAGAGGAGCGAGCTTTTTGGGATGAGTATTTGAGTGGTTTTGAAAGCCCAAGTTTGTTGCCATTTATTAAAGATACGTTAGGGAGAAATAAAAGTTCAGGTACTTTTAACTCAACGACATTATTTTTTGATGAAAAAACAACCGCTAAGGTTAAAAACTATGCGCAAAAAAACCATTTAACTGTAAATACATTTATTCAAGGAATTTGGGCGTTTTTAGTATCAAAATATACAAACAAAGCTGATGTTGTTTATGGAGTTACTGTTTCTGGGAGACCAGCCGATTTAAACCATTCAGAACAAAGAATTGGTTTGTACATTAATACGATTCCATTCAGGGCAAATTTAGATGACGATCAAAATATCGTATCGTGGTTATCAAACTTGCAATTAACTCATTCTATCGCAAGAGATTTTCAATACAATTCCCTTGGTTTAATCAAAGACATTACAGGAATTAATCAAGATCTTTTTGATAGCATATTAGTTTTTGAAAATTATCCAATATCAGAAGTTTTAAGTCATGAAAGTTCTTTAAATGTAGATACCGTTTTTTTAAAGGAGGAAACAAATTACTTATTAACTATTATCGTTGTTATTGGAGATGAATTGGAAATCAGATTTAAACATAAAAACTTACTAGAAGAGTCTTATGTTAATAAAATTAAAGATCATTTTAAGGAAGTCGTTGAAAGCATTGTACTTAATGAAGTAACTGAATTAACAAATTTAGAGTTTCTTACTGCTGCAGAGAAAACGACAATTTCTTCTCGTTCTTCAAACGATCTAAAAACACAACATGAAGAAGAAACGATTCTTCAATTTTTTCAAAAACAAGCATTACTCAGTCCAAATAAAATTGCTCTTTTGGTTGGGGGGAAAAGAATTACTTACAATGAATTAGATCTTCTGTCAAATAAAATGGCGTATTATTTAAAGCATCATTGTGATATAACCAAAGGGAATTATGTAGGAATAAAATTAGAGCGTTCAGAGTATTTAATAATCTCCTTATTAGCTACCCTAAAACTGGGTGGGATTTATGTGCCTTTAGACAAGAATTATCCAGAATCAAGAATTTCATATATAGTTGAAGACAGCAATTGTAAGCTGATCTTAGATCAAGATATCTTAGATGAATTTTTAAAATATCAAGATAATTACCCTAACAATAATATTGAAGTTGAATTGAATTCAGAAGATTTAGCATACATCATTTATACGTCTGGATCTACAGGGAAACCGAAAGGAGTTATGGTGAGCCATGGTAATTTAGGAAGCTTTTTATCTTGGAGTATAAAAGAATTTCGAAATGTGAATTTCGATACCATTTATGCTGCTACTTCTCATAGCTTTGATATTTCTATTTTCGAAATGTTTTACCCATTGATTGTGGGCAAGGGAATGAGAATTATAAGATCGGGTATTGAGATCGATGAGTATATCTTAACAGATCAAAATATTTTTTTAAATACGGTTCCTTCAGCTCTAGATGCCTTGTTAGATCAAGGAGTCTCTTTGGAAAATGTAGTGGCGCTTAATTTAGCAGGGGAGGCAATCCCTTATAAATTAGCGGAAAGGCTGTCTAAGTATAGTCATTTAGAATTCAGAAATTTATATGGCCCATCAGAAGATACAATTTATAGTAGTTGCTATAAGATTGATTTAAAGAAAGAAAAAATACCTTTCCCTGTTCCTATCGGTAAAGCAATTGATGATACTCAAATTTATATAGTAGACAGACAGGGAGGTTTAAGTCCTTATGGTGTAAGTGGTGAAATTTATTTGGCTGGAAAAGGTATTGCCAAAGGCTATTTAAATCGCACAGAGTTAACATCAGAGAAATTTGTGAAAAACCCTTTTGTTTCAGGTGAAATAATGTATCGAACAGGTGATTTTGGCAAAAGATCTTTAGATGGAAATATAGAGTTTACAGGAAGAAAAGATGATCAAGTTAAGGTCAGAGGGTTTCGCATTGAATTATCCGAGATTAACAATGTCATGGAAATGTACCCAGACGTTGAGCAGGCAATTACTTTGGTAAAGCAAGATAAATTTAAGAGTGATTATTTAACCGCTTTTGTTGTATCAAAAAAGAATTATGATAAAACTGAATTTAAAGATTACTTGCAAAGAAGTTTACCAAACTATATGATCCCAACGTCGATTAATAATCTGTTGAAATTTCCGCTAACACCAAATGGAAAGGTAGATAAAGTTGCTTTATTGAATTTTTCACCAAAAAATTTGATAGAGAAAAAAGTAAATACTCCAAGAAGTTTAACCGAAAGTACTTTATTGAAAATATGGAAAGAATTTTTGACCGTTGAGGTCATTGATATTTACGATTCGTTTTTTGATTTAGGAGGTCATTCTTTAATAGCGATTCGGATCTTACCTAAAATCAATAAAGAGTTTACTATAAAACTAGACATTACAGATCTTTTTCAGTACACAACTATTCATAAATTAGGAAACTTTATTGATGAGCAGCTACAAGGAGATTTAATAAAAGTTACATCTTCTATTGAAGAGAATAACCGAGAAGTCAGGGGAAAAGATATTGCTATTATTGGGATGTCATGCCGTCTACCTAAAAGTAGTTCTGTAGAAGACTTTTGGGAAAATTTAAAAAATGGGATAGATTGTATCACGAATATTTCGGAAGAAGACTTAAAGAAATCAGGGATTCCAGAGGAAGATTTTCGCAATCCTAATTATATAAAACGACGTGGATTTATAGAAGATATTGATTTGTTTGATGCAGAGTTTTTTGGAATTCCACCTGCTGAAGCAGAGATCATGGATCCACAAAGTCGTATTTTTTTGGAATGCTGTAATGAGGTCATTTCTAAAGCTGGATACAATAGCCATGATGATGAAAATTTAATTGGATTATTTGCTGGTAGTGGATATAACCAATACTTTTTAAAGAATATCTTACCTAATAAAAAAATTCAAGAACGAGTTGGCGATTATGCTTTAGGGTTATTGAATAGTAATGACTTTCTAGCGTCTCGGGTAGCCTATAAATTAAACCTTAAAGGACCTGTTTCGACCATTCAAACTGCTTGTTCTACGTCTTTGGTGGCTGTACACCATGCCTGTCAAAGTTTACTTAATGGAGATACAGACATGGTCTTGGCGGGAGGAATTAGTTTGGCCATTCCCAATCAAAAAGGATACTTTTTTGAAGAAGGAATGATTGGTTCTTCAGATGGTTTTTGTCGTGCTTTTGATGAAAAAGCAGATGGTACTGTAGGTAGTGATGGCTGTGTTGTATTGATGATGAAAATGTTGGATCGAGCAATTGAAGATGGAGACCAAGTCTATGCAGTAATCAAACAAAGTTCTATTAATAATGACGGAAGTAACAAAACTGGTTATACAGCTCCAAGCATAGAAGGACAAAAAAGAGTTATAGAAAAAACTTTGACAAAGGCAGGGATCAATCCTTCGGAGTTGAGCTATATCGAAGCCCATGGAACGGGCACCAAGTTAGGAGATCCGATTGAGTTTTCAGCACTTAATCAAGTGTTTAGAAAATATACCAATGAGAATAATTTTTGTGCTCTAGGCTCTGTCAAAACTAACATAGGGCATACTGATATCGCTTCAGGGGCCGCTGGTTTACTTAAAGCCGTCTTATCACTTCATCATAAGAAACTGTTACCAACTTTAAATTATACACTACCTAATAAGTATATTGATTTGAATAATAGTCCTTTCTATGTAAATACAGAATTTAAAGATTGGGAGGCTAATAATGGGAGTTTGAAAGCAGGAGTGAGTTCTTTTGGAATTGGAGGAGTTAATGCCCATGTTGTTTTGGAAGAAGCTCCTCAGCAAAAAAGAGAGTTAAGTCAGAAAACATGGTATCTCGTTCCATTATCTGCCAAGAAAGAATCTTCATTAAAAAGAATGCAAGCAGATCTAAAGCTACATTTAGAAAACCACCCAGAACAATCTCTAGCGGACATCTCCTATACCTTACAGCTAGGTAGAAAGGGATATGCGCATAGAAAAGTATTTGTAGCGCAAAATAGAGAGGGGTTGTCTACTTTATTACTAGATAAAGAGGGAAACCTTCCAAGGTCTTTAGCATTTACTATTGAAAATAAAGATATCAATATTAATGCCTTAGAAAAGGAAATAAATAAAGTACTGAGAGAACAACGAAAAGCACTAAAAAATAGAGAATATACAGAATTGAATAGCTCCTTTAAAAATATATTGGAAAATTATGAGATAAGGATAAGATTGATTAAAACTGATCTACATGCGGAAGAGCTATTTAATTTTTATTTGCAGGAACTCTGGGAAGCAAACATTAATATTAACTGGTCATTGTTGTATATAAATGAAGCTCGACAGCGTCTTTTATTACCTATTCATCCACAGGAGAAAAAGCGATATTGGTTAGACCCTATCAAGGTTGAAAAGGGGTTAGAATCGAATTCTGATTTTTCGAAAACAGAAAAAGCAACAGAATATACTTATCAACCCATTTGGAAAAAAGGTTCTTTTGAGCTCACAAGTCTTAATACATATAAAAAAGAAAATACCTATTTGGTATTTGAAAATAGTTTAGAGTTTAGTCAAGACTTTATAAGTGCGCTAGTTGAAGAAGGTAATGTCTTGATTCGAGTAAAGAGCGGTACTACTTTTCAGAAGAAAAGCACTCTCGAATACATAATCAACCCTTCTGAGCCTGGAGATTATAAAGAATTATTAGAACAACTGTTAAAAGACCATCCTTTTCCACATAAGATTATTCATTTATGGACACTCAGTATTCCTATTAACACTAGAGATTTTACGATAAACACATTAGACTCTACTCAAGAAATTGGATTGTATAGTCTGTTGTTTTTGACTAAAGCTTTAGGTAAATTTAAAAGAGAAAATAAACAGGAGTTAATTATTGTTTCTAATGAAGTACAGGCTGTTATTCCTGCAGAAGTAACCCATCCAGCTAAAGCTACTTTATTGGCCTTGGTAAAAGTAGCACCGCAAGAATATGATCATTTAAATTGTAAATCCATTGATGTTAAATTACCCACGACTCTTCATGAAACTACTACTTTAATTAAGCAATTAACTGTTGAGCTAGATTTTACTGCAACAGATAATATTTTAGCATTGAGAGATCAATATAAATGGGTTCTCACTTATGAACAAGTAGAATTAAATAGTAAAGAAGGGATGACCGTTTTGAAAAATGATGGAGTCTATTTAATCACTGGTGGTTTTGGAGGTATTGGTTTAAGTATTGCGCATTATATAGCTAAACAAGTAAAGGCTAAAATTATAGTACTTGGAAGATCCGTTTTTCCAGACAGAAAAGAATGGCAGCAATTGGTTGTAGAATCTGAAGAAGGGAATGAATTATCAGAGAAAATAAAGAAAATACAGGCAATTGAAAAAGAAGGTTCTGAAGTTTTAGCATTGTCTGCTGATGTTGGAGATATAAGTCAAATGGAAGCCGCTATGTCGAAGATAAAAAGAACGTATTTAAAAATAGATGGAGTTGTACATGCAGCCGGAGTACCAGATGAAAATTTAATTATCGGGCAGACTAAAGCAAAGATGGAAGCAGTTCTCAGGGCCAAAGTACATGGAACTATTCTATTGAATACTTTAATTTCAGATGAAATGGATTTCTTTATTTCCTGTTCTTCCATTTCTAGTATTTATGGTATGGGTGGGCAATTAGGTTACATTGCCGCAAATAGCTTTTTAGATGCTTTCACTTACTCGGGTATGGTTAAAACGGTCGTCAAAACTATAAATTGGGATGCTTGGCAGGAAATAGGAATGGCTGCTAGACAAGATTTGATAGGGACCAATCAAGGATTGCTTCCAAGTGAAGGAATTGAGATTTTTGAAAGGGTATTACAAAACTCACTATCTCAAGTGCTAATCTCCAAAATGCCATTACATCAGCAAAAAGATAAGTTTCTTCAATTGAAAAAGAGTTTTTACATGGAATTAGAATCCAATACTCTTGACAATGATGAGCATATTAATATATCTCAAAGACTGGAAAAAATAGATATTCAAAATAAATTAAAAGAAATATGGAAAACACATCTAGGATTTGAAACGATTGAATTGGAGGATGATTTTTTTGATATCGGTGGCGATTCTTTGTTAGCAGCTAAAGTGATTGCTTTAACACGTAAAGAGTTAGGGTTAGAAATCAGTATAGATGATATGTTTGATTATGGGACGATTGCAGAATTGTCTGATTACATGTTCTCTGAGCAAAAAACGGCTATGTTACCTGAAGTTCGAAAAGAAGAACGTCCTTTGAAAACCCCACTCTCTTATAATCAAGAACGACTATGGTTTCTTGATCGCTTACAAGGAAGTGTGAGTTATCATATTCCGATAGTCTTAGAATTTTCAGAAGGAGTTCATATTGATTATCTTGAAGCTTGTTTTAGAGAGATAATAAATCGTCATGAATCACTTCGAACGGTCTATAAAGAAGAGTCAGGAGATGTTTATCAAGAGCAACTTTCTTATATTAATTGGTCTTTAAATCAATATGATAGTTCGGAGTTAAACCTCCCTTTAGATATTTTTATCGATCAAGAAATTAACAGACCCTTTGATCTTTCTAAAGATATAATGCTCCGAGGAAGCTTGGTGAGACAGAAACAGGTAAATTCATATATTTTAATATTGGTGATGCACCATATAGCTTCAGATGGTTGGTCTATGCCAATCTTGGTACAAGAATTCACTGCTTTGTATAGTGCGAAACTGAAAGGATCATTAGCTAACTTACCTCCTTTGACCATCCAATATGCAGACTATGCTTTATGGCAACATAAAAACCTCCAAGGAGACTTTTTGTCAGATAAACTGATGTATTGGAAGAATCAATTATCTGGGCTGTCTACTTTAGAGTTACCTACAGATTATAAGCGACCTGCTCGACAAAGTGGAGAAGGGGCTTTGTTGCATTACGAAATTGGAAAGGAGTTGAAAAATGCTTTAGTAGATCTAGGAAAACAGGAAGGAGTTACGCTGTATATGTTATTGTTGAGTGCCTTTAAATTATTACTTCATAAATACAGTGGCCAAGAAGATGTTTCTGTAGGTAGTCCAATTGCAAATAGAGAAGATTCTGCTTTATCCAATTTGATAGGTTATTTTGTAAATACACTAGTATTGAGAAGCGATTTTAGGGGGATTGATACTTTTAGAGAATTATTGAATCAAGTTAAAACGACAACATTAGCGGCCTATGCGCACCAGAATGTTCCTTTTGAAAAGGTTGTGGAACAGGTTTCGGAATACCGAGATATGAGTAGAAGCCCTTTATTTCAAGTGATGTTTGCTTTACAAAATAACACCAACATTTCTCAAATGTCGTTAGGCGATATAGCTGTAAATGTTCGGGGATATGAACATAAAACGGCTAAGTTTGATCTTTCATTTGAACTATATGAATTAGACGAAAGTTTATACATAACCGCAGAATACAGCACAGATTTATTTGAGAAAACTACCATTAATAGGATGCTTGGACATTACGAGCGTTTACTGGCTGGAGTAACTGCTGATTGTTCACAAAACTTGGAAGAAATATCCATGTTAACAGAACAAGAAAATAATCAAATAATCCAGGTATTTAATGATACTAAGGTAGATTACCCTAAAAATCAAACAATTGTTTCGTTATTTACAGAACAAGTAAAGAAGACTCCAAATAGTATTGCTTTGGTTTTTGGAGAAACCAAATGGACATATCAAGAAGTGGAAGATTGGTCAAATCAATTGGTGCATTATTTAAGGGAAAAATATACAATTCAGAAAAGCCACTTAATTGGAGTAAAGTTAGAAAGAAGTGAAGCGATGATTATATCCTTGTTAGCGGTGTTAAAATCAGGCTGTGCGTATGTTCCTATAGACCCTACTTACCCAGAAGAGAGAATTGCCTATATGGAAAAGGATAGTCAGTGTGAGGTTTGTATTGATCAAGAATTATTTAAGGAATTTAGTTTAGAACAATCTAAATATTCCAAAGTAACAAGTGAGGCTTCGATAGAAACCAATGACCTAGCGTATGTAATTTATACTTCAGGTACAACAGGTAAGCCCAAAGGTGTAATGGTAGAGCATGCAAGTTTAACTAATTTGATATATTGGTTTACCGATCGTTATACTATTTCTAATACTACCGTTGCTATCCAGTTGACAGATTTTACTTTTGATCCTAGTTTGGAAGAAATTTTCGGAACTTTGGTTAAAGGAGGAACTTATCATATAATTAGTCGTGAACTATTATTTGATGTTCAAAAACTACGAGAATACCTTCGTAGAGAAAAAATCACGATAATAAATTATGTTCCTCAATACTTATATGAATTATTAGCTGGACAAGCTAAGATAGATTCTATTGAATGTGTAATTGCTGGTGGCGAAAAAATGTCAGTAAGAGTAAAAGAAGGAATACGTTCAGTAGGCTATGAATTATACAATAATTACGGGCCTACTGAGACAACTATAGATGTTTTGAGTGCAAAAATGAGTGATCAACCGATTACTATTGGGAAGCCTATAGCTAATTGTCAAGCATTAATTTTAGATGATAAAAATCATTTAGTACCTATTGGTGTGCCAGGGGAGTTATGTATTTCAGGTGCAGTATTGGCTAGAGGATATTTGAATGATTTGAACTTAACTCAAAAGAAATTTATAAAAAACCCATTCCAAGAAGAATCAATTTTATATAAGACAGGAGATATAGTAAAATGGCAAGAAGACGGGAATATTTCTTACATAGGTAGAAAAGACAATCAAGTAAAAATACGTGGATTTAGAATAGAATTGGAGGAGATTGAAGCTACTATTTTATCGTTAGAAAAAAGTATACGTGAAGTAGTAGTAGAGCTAAAAGAACGAAATGGAGAAGAGGTATTGGTTGCATATTTTGTAGGTGTAGATGAATCCGAAAAAGAAGGCATTTGGAAAGGCCTAAAGGAGAAGTTGCCAAAATATATGATACCAGCTTATTTCATATTGTTAGAATTTATGCCATTGACAAACAATGGAAAGGTAAATAGAGCATTACTTCCCGATATACAAGAAACAGATATTATTAAAAAAGGATATATCCATCCTCGTAATGAAGTGGAAGAAAAGTTGGTTGCCATATGGCAAAATCTTCTAAATCTGGAACAAATTGGAGTTCAAGATAATTTCTTTGAATTGGGTGGAGATTCATTTTTAGCCATTAAAGTATTGGCTCAAATCAATAAGAGTTTTACCACTACTGTAAAAGTAGTAGATCTTTTTCAATTTACAAATATTGAAGAATTAGCGGGTTATATTAAAAATAGCTACGCAAACGAATCAGAGGTAACAAGTAAACCTCAATTTAAAGTTGAGGAGACATTAAAAAATAAAAGGAGGAAAATAAAAAATAATAGAAGATAATGAGCGTAAACAAAACAGATATAGCAATTATTGGAATGTCTTGCCGTTTGCCTAAAAGCAATTCTGTTGAAGAGTTTTGGGGAAATCTTAAAGCAGGAGTAGATTGTATTACGGACTTGACAGAGGAAGACTTGATAGCTTCTAATGTTTCGAAGGATTTAATCGCTGATTTGAAGTATGTTAGGCGTAGAGGTGTCCTTGAGAATATTGATCACTTTGATGCCGAATTTTTTGGAATTTCACCAGCAGAGGCTGAAGTTATGGATCCACAGACCCGTATCTTTATGGAATGTTGCTATGAAGCAATTTCAAATGCAGGATACAATAGTTATGATTATGAAGGGTTGATAGGATTGTTCGCTGGTTGTGGGTTTAATCAATATTTTTTACGATATATTGTTGGAAATGAGTCGCTACAAGAGCGAGTAGGTGCTTATAACATTGGGTTGTTAAACAGTAATGATTTTTTGACATCTCGAGTGGCATATAAATTGAATCTGCGTGGGCCCGTTTCTACCGTTCAAACTGCCTGCTCAACATCTTTGGTATCTATACATCATGCTTGTCAGAGTTTATTAAATGGAGAGAGTGATCTTGCTTTGGCTGGAGGTATTTCAATCGCAGTGCCCAATAAAGTAGGGTATCTTTATGAGGAAGGAATGATTGGTTCATCTGATGGGTTTTGCCGAGCTTTCGATGAAAAAGCAGATGGAACAGTAGGAAGTGACGGCAGTGTTGTGGTGTTATTAAAAGTATTAGAACGCGCTATTGAAGATGGAGATCAAATTTATGGAGTTATAAAGCAATCTGCTATCAATAATGACGGTAGTAACAAGGCTGGTTTTACTGCTCCAAGTATTAAGGGGCAAAAAAAGGTAATAGAAGAAGCTCTTGAAATTGCAGATATCAACCCTAACGAACTTACCTATATAGAAACTCACGGTACAGGTACTAAATTAGGTGATCCTATTGAGTTTTCTGCACTTAATCAGGTATTTCATGAATACTCGGGAGAACATAAATTCTGCGCATTAGGCTCTGTAAAAACAAATATTGGTCATACGGATACCGCATCAGGAGCTGCAGGTTTACTAAAAACGGTTTTATCACTTTATCACAAGCAACTACCTCCAACGTTGCATTATAAGAAACCCAATAGTTTTATTGATTTGGAAAACAGCCCTTTTTATATAAATACTGAATTGAAAGATTGGGTTGTAGAAGAAGGTAGCAGAAAGGCGGGTGTGAGTTCCTTTGGTATCGGTGGTGTTAATGCACATTTTATTCTTGAAGAAGCCCCAGAACCAATATCTCATGCTAGTAATTATAACTGGTTTGTCATTTTGTTATCGGCAAAGAGTAATACTGCTTTGCAACAAATGCAAGAAGATTTAAGGGTTAATTTAGAGAATTATCCAGAACAATCATTAGCGGATATTTGTTTTACACTTCAAGTAGGTAGAAAGGCTTATAGTTATAAAAAAGCATTTATTGTCAATAATAAAGAACAACTTAAAGCGGCACTGGTTGATGATAGCCTCTCTGTGAATAGTGAATTTATAAACACTGAAAATGTTGACATAATAGAGTTGTCTATTGATGTAAATAACAGCTTAGAAGAAAATCAATATTTGTTTAAAGAAGAAGAATTTGAAAGCTTAAACAAAAGACTTAAAAAAATCGCCAATAAGCATAAATACTTGCTAGATTCCGATTTGGAACAGTCATTAAAAACCGATAATCAATATGTGTTTTTATATAACTTAGCTCAATTTTGGTTGTCAAATGTACATCTGCATTGGAATTTACTGTATCAGCATGAAAATAGAAAACGAAGTTTGCTACCATCTTATCCTATGGAGAAGAAAAAACACTGGTTAGAGGAAACTACAGTTTCTGCTGCTGAGAATGTTCATGTTGAATGGACTTTTCATGCCTTTTGGAAAAAAGAAAGCAAGACTGTAAATGATAAAAGTGTTTATGTGCTTTTTAATTATAACAATCCTATTACGGATGAATTTTCAAGTTTTATTTTAAAACAAAATAGTCATTTATTCAATGTTAGTGCGGGAGATATTTTTCTTAAGGAATCAGATAACAAGTACGTTATTAACAAAGATATCTATGAAGACTATGATACACTTCTTAAAACTCTTGGGAATACTATAAAAAACGATTTGAAAATTATTTTCTTTTGGGGTGCTTCTACTACTGATAATGAGGAGTATCAAAATTTTTATAATATGAATTTTCTTCTCAAAGCAATTGAAAGTAATAATTTGGATAGGAATATTGAGGTAGGATTGGTTTCCAAAAAAATAGGAGAAATTATAAATAAAATAACAGATAGTGAACCACAAAAGATTCCTGTTCAAAATTTAAATCAAAAAAATATTCAAGAAAAACTTAAAAAATTGTGGGAATCGCACTTAGGTTTTGATTCTATAGGGCTAGAGGATGATTTTTTTGATTTGGGAGGAGATTCATTAATGGCAACTAAAGTAATAGGCTCTATTCGTAAAGAGTTAGGTCTAGAAATTAGTGTCGATAATATGTTTGATCATGGAACAATATTAGAACTGTCTGAATATATGTTTCGAGAGCAAAAAGTTTCAGATTTACCAGATATTCAAAAAGGAGAACGTCCAGAAAGAGTTCCTTTATCTTTTAATCAAGAGCGGTTATGGTTTTTAGATCGTTTACAAGGAAGTGTAGATTATCATATTCCAATTGTTTTAACATTACCTGAAGATATTCAGGTAGATTGTTTAAATGCTTGCTTTTTAGAAATATTAGAACGTCATGAATCACTTCGAACTGTATTTAAAGAAGAGTCAGGAGACGTTTATCAAGAACAATTATCTATATCTGATTGGTCTTTAAATTATAGGGATGAAACAAGTTTGGACACACCATTAAAAACTTTTATTGATCAAGAGATTCACAGACCTTTTAATCTTTCAAGAGATCTCATGTTTCGTGCGAGTTTGGTGAAACAAGTTAAGGGAAATGTATTGATTGTAGTATTGCACCATATTGCTTCTGATGGTTGGTCAATGCCGATATTAGTGGAGGAACTTACCACTCTATATCACTCCAAGCAAGAAGGTGTTCCATCAAATTTACCAACCTTAGATATACAATATGCTGATTATGCCTTATGGCAACATCGCCAATTACAAGGCGAATTTTTAGCAAAGAAACTAAGCTATTGGGAAGAGCAACTCTCAGGGACATCTCCTCTTAATTTACCTACTGATTATCCTCGACCTTCTCGTCACAGTGGTAAAGGAGCCATGGTATATTATGAAATTAATAAGGAACTAAAAGAAGCCTTGGTTGATTTGTCTCGTAAAGAAAGTGTTACAATGTATATGCTATTACTTAGTGTGTTTAAGCTATTGTTGCACAAATATAGTAGACAAGAAGATATTAGTGTAGGTAGCCCAATAGCGAATCGTCAAAATGCGAGCTTATCTAATTTGATTGGCTATTTTGTAAACACGTTGGTGCTGCGCAGTAATTTCACTAAAATTAATACGTTTAAAGAATTATTGGATCAAGTAAAAGCAACAACCTTATCGGCCTTTGCTCATCAAGATGTTCCTTTTGAGAAGGTGGTTGATGTGGTTTCGAAGGATAGAGATATGAGTAGAACTCCTTTATTTCAGGTGATGTTTGTTTTACAAAATAACACCAATATATCGGAGATGTCATTAGGAGATACCTTGGTAGAAATAGAAGATTATGAACATAAAACGGCCAAGTTTGATGTAACCTTTGAATTAACAGAAACAGAAAGAGGGTTGTTTGTTTCCGTAGAATATAGTACAGATTTATTTGATAAATCTACCATAGATCGTTTGTTTACGCACTATGAAAGCTTGTTATCTTCGATAGTCTCAAATCCTTTTCAGAATTTTGGAGAAATTTCCATGTTGTCATCCAAGGAAAAACAGTTATTGCATAAATTTAATGATACCGTAGTTGATTATCCTCAAGAAGAAACCATAATTTCTTTATTTACAAAGCAAGTACAAAAGAATCCAAACGCAATTGCCCTTGTTTTTGAGGGACAAGAATTGAGTTATAAAGAACTAGATAACAGATCGAATCAATTAGCTCATTATTTAAAAGAACAATTTTCTGTTCAGAACAATGATTTAATTGGAGTAAAACTAGAAAGAAGTGAGGCGATGATAGTCTCAATAGTAGCGGTACTAAAAACGGGAGGAGCTTATGTACCTATTGATCCTTCTTATCCGGAAGAACGAATTATTTATATTGAGAAAGATAGTGAATGCAAGGTATGTATAGATTCGAAGTTGTATCAAGAATTCTTATTAGAACAAGATACGCATAGTACAAAGGCTGTTTTATGCAATATGCAATCGGATGATTGGGCGTATATCATCTATACTTCAGGAACTACGGGGAAACCCAAAGGAGTAAAAAATACGCATGGAGCTTTATTAAACCGATTATTATGGGCACAAGACTATTTTGTTTTAAAACCAGAAGAAGATGTAGTTTTACAAAAAACAAATTTTTGCTTTGATGTATCTGTGTGGGAGTTTTTCTGGCCTCTTATTACTGGTGTAAAGTTAGTTGTAGCTCGACCAGATGGACATAAAGATATTGACTACCTTTCTCATCTAATTAGAGAAACAGGAATTACGACGATACATTTTGTGCCTTCTATGCTCGAAATGTTTTTATTAAATTCTAAGATTTCGCACTATCCTTCATTACAACGTGTTTTGTGTAGTGGAGAAGAGTTAATGCCTTATCAAGCTAACAAGTTCAAAGCAATTTTTAAAGATAGTGTGTCTTTGTTTAATTTGTATGGACCAACTGAAGCGGCAATAGATGTAACTTGCTGGCAAGTGCCGCTATCTTCTCCCAATCCAATAACGAAAATATCAATAGGTAAACCGGTTAGTAATACCAAAATATATATTCTAAATGAAGAAGGAAATCATACTGGAATAGGGGTAATAGGAGAACTTTGCATTAGTGGTAAGCAAGTCTCTCCAGGATATTTAAATTTAGACACCTTAACGAGAGAAAAATTTATTGAAGATCTTTTTTATCAAGAACAAGAACAAAAATACTATCGTACAGGTGATTTGGCTTTATGGCAACCCGATGGTAATATCGAATATATTGGCAGAAAAGATACTCAAGTAAAAATACGAGGATATCGTATAGAATTGTCGGAGATTGAACTTTGTTTAGCATCAGAAAAACAGGTGAAGCAAGTTGTTGTGGAAGTTAAAGAACATAAAAAAGATAAAATAGTAGTAGCGTATGTAGTTGCTAGTGATCTTTTAGATAAGAAAAGCCTGAAAGATCATTTAAAAAAGCAGCTTCCAGATTATATGATTCCTAGTTATTTTATTAGACTAGAAACTATGCCTTTGACCTTCAATGGTAAAATAGATAGAAAAGCATTACCAGAAGTTGATCATAATAGTATTATTGAGAAAACATATGTAGCACCTAAAAATAAAATTGAGGAAGAATTGACCTCTATTTGGGAAGAAGTATTAGGAATACAAGGAATAGGAGTTCAAGACAACTTCTTTGACATAGGTGGTCATTCCTTGTTTGCTATGAAAATACAGTCCCAAATAGAAAGTAAACTAGAAACTAGTATTCCATTAGACTTACTATTCCAATTAGTAAAGATTATTGATATTGCCAATTATATAGCTTTACAACAATTAGAAGAACAAGAACAAGAAGAAACAGAAATAGAAATAGAAGAATTTGATTTATAAATTTAATACGATTTATATATGTATAATAATCATGTTGTTGATTTGCTATTGAAAGCTAAAAATAAAGGTATTCATGTTTTTTATAAAGATGAAAAACTAAAATTCAAACTGGACAAAGGAAGAGAGGTAGACGCTGAGATACTAGAATTAGTAAAAGAACAAAAAGAAGAAATATTAGTGTTCTTGAGTCAAAAAGCTCAGATGATTCAAGGTCAGAATACTATAACGAGAATTCAAAAAGAGGAGCGCCCAGAAAAAGTTCCTTTATCTTTTAATCAAGAGCGGTTATGGTTTTTAGATCGTTTACAAGGAAGTGTGAATTATCATATTCCTATGATTTTAACATTGCCTAGAGATATTGAATTAGAGTTTCTAAACACATGTTTTTTAGAAATATTAGAACGTCATGAATCACTTCGTACCATATTTAAAGAAGAGATAGGAAAAGTTTATCAAGAACAAGTATCTGTATCCGAATGGTCTTTAAATTATAGAAATGAAACCAGTTTAGGTACCTCATTAAAATCGTTTATTGATCAAGAGATTCATAAACCTTTTGATCTTTCAAGAGATCTTATGCTTCGTGCGAGTTTGGTGAAACGAGTTGATGGGCATATATTAATTATAGTACTGCATCATATTGCTTCTGATGGTTGGTCGATGCCGATATTGGTAGACGAGCTTACCACTTTATATCAGTCGAAGCAAGAAGGTATTCCATCAAATTTAGCGACCTTAGATATACAATACGCTGATTATGCAGTATGGCAACATCGCCAACTACAAGGTGAATTTTTTGCAAAAAAATTAGGCTATTGGCAAGAACGACTCTCAGGGCTATCTCCTCTTGATTTACCTACTGATTATCCTCGACCTTCTCGTCCTAGTGGCGAAGGGGCTATGGCATATTATGAAATTAAGGAGGAACTAAAAGAAGGCTTGGTTGGTTTGTCTCGTAAAGAAGGGGTTACAATGTACATGCTATTACTTAGTGTGTTCAAACTATTGTTACATAAATATAGTAGACAAGATGATATTAGTGTGGGTAGCCCAGTAGCCAACCGGCAAAGTGCTAACTTATCTAATTTGATTGGCTATTTCGTAAACACCTTGGTTTTACGTAGTGATTTCGCTAAAATAAATACTTTTAAAGAATTATTAGATCAAGTAAAGGCAACAACCTTATCGGCCTTTGCTCATCAAGATGTTCCTTTTGAGAAGGTGGTTGATGTGATTTCGAAGGAAAGAGATATTAGTAGAACTCCTTTGTTTCAGGTTATGTTTGTGTTACAAAACAACACTGATATATCTGAGACATCACTTGGGGATACCATCGTAGAAGAACAAGATTATGAGCATAAAACGGCTAAATTTGATGTAACTTTTGAATTAGCAGAAACAGAAAAAGGGTTGTTTGTTTCCGTAGAATATAGTACAGATTTATTTGAAAAATCTACTATAGATCGATTGTTTACGCATTATGAAAGCTTGTTATCTTCGATAGTCTCAAACCCTTTTCAGAATTTGGCGGAAATTTCTATGTTGACATCCAAGGAAAAACAGTTGTTACATAAATTTAATGATACTGTAGTTGATTATCCACAAGAAGAAACCATAATTTCTTTATTTACAAAGCAAGTACAAAAGAATCCAAACGCAATTGCCCTTGCTTTTGAGGGACAGGAATTGAGTTATAAAGAACTAGATAACAGATCGAATCAATTAGCTCATTATTTAAAAGAACAATTTTCTATTCAGAACAATGATTTAATTGGAGTAAAACTAGAAAGAAGTGAGGCGATGATAGTCTCAATAATAGCTGTACTAAAATCCGGAGGTGCTTATGTACCTATTGATCCTTCTTATCCAGAAGAGCGAATTATTTATATTGAGAAAGATAGTAAATGCAACGTATGCATAGACTCGAAGTTGTATCAAGAATTCTTATTAGAGCGCGATACCTATAGTACAAAGACTGTTTTATGCAATATGCAACCGGATGATTTGGCGTATATCATCTATACTTCAGGAACTACAGGGAAACCCAAAGGAGTAATGATAGAACACAGAAATGTAGTACAATTGTTATCTAAGGAAAATTCTCTTTTTGATTTTAATGATAAAGATGTTTGGACTCTCTTTCATTCCTTCTGTTTTGATTTTTCAGTTTGGGAAATATTTGGAGCTTTACTATATGGCGCAAAGTTAATAGTTGTACCAAAGATGATTGTAAAAGATCCAATAGGTTTTTTAAATCTTCTGGTCGAAGAAAAAGTGACTATATTAAACCAAACTCCAACTGCATTTAAAAACCTGATTGGAGTAGAGGAACAGTTATACAACGAGAATTTATGCTTGCGTTATGTGATTTTTGGTGGAGAAGTTTTACATCCTAGACAGTTGGAAAATTGGCATAGGCGCTATCCTAAAGTTAAATTAATTAATATGTATGGGATAACAGAGACTACCGTTCACGTTACGTATAATGAAATTGATTTTTTAGATGCAGGAAAAGGCTTGTCCAATATTGGTCGCCCGTTGCCAACGTTGACAGTTGATATTTTAAATGAACAATTAGAGGTCGTTCCAATAGGAGTAATCGGTGAAATTTGTGTAGGAGGAGCAGGATTGGCCAGAGGTTATTTAAACCGACCAGATTTAACTGACGAAAAATTTATCAAACATCCTTCAATGGAAAGCAAGAGATTATATAGATCTGGTGATTTAGGGAGGCGTTTGCCGGATGGTGATATTGAATATTTTGGTAGAAAAGACACCCAAATAAAACTGAGAGGACACCGAATAGAGTTAGAAGAAATAGCTTATCAACTGCAGCAATTAGAGGAAATCAATCAAGCTATAGTAGTACTTAAAGAAGATATAAAAAGTAATAAGCGATTGATTGCTTATTATTTAGCAGATAAAGAATTAGAGTGGGATGTAATGCAAGAGTACTTGAAATCGAAGTTACCTTTATTCATGATGCCACAGGTATATATTAAATTGGAGGCTATCCCATTTACGGCTAATGGTAAGATTGATTACCAAGCGTTACCTATTCCTGAGTTATTTTCTGTATCCTCCAAAAAATACCTCCCTCCTAAAACCAAATTAGAAAAAATACTTGTTGAAATGTGGGAAGGGTTGTTAGGTTTAGAAAGAGTCGGGATTATGGATAACTTTTTTGATATTGGAGGTGATTCTATTTTAAGTATTCAGATGATGGCTAAAATGAAGCAAATAGGATATCAAATTAGGCTCACAGATATTTTTGCTTATCAAACGATTGCTGATCTATCCAGTAATATTGAAAAAATGAGAACCAAATTAATTTATGGTGAGCAAGGGCTATTAACCGGAATTTCTCCTTTATCTCCTATTCAAAGAAGGTTTTTTTCTTTCGATTATAAGGAAGGGTATCATTTTAATCAATCATTATTATTTAATATGCCTAAGGAGTTGAAATATGATATGTTTATACCTATAATTGAAAAAGTTATAAGTTATAATGATTCTCTGCGACTTAGATTTAAAAAAGAAGAAGAAGGCTGGATTCAGTATTATGCAGATTCAGGTAATTATTTGGAGAAAATAGATTTATCTCATCTACCCGAAGATGAATTTTCAATAGAACTCACTAAAACATGTAATTATTATCAGAAACAAGTAGGAACTAATTCTGATAATTTGATAAAATTTGTTTACATATCTTCACCTAAATCTATCTCTCAAAATAGAATTTTTGTCGTAGCAAATCACTTGATTTTTGATGGTGTATCTTGGCGTATTCTTTTAGATCAGGTAAACTTGTTAACCCAAGGTATGATTAAAGGAGAAATGCCAGACTTAGGATTAAAAGGTACTTCTTACAGAGAATGGGTTAATGAATTAATCAATTTCTCTAATACAGAAGAAATAAAAAAAGAACAGTCTTATTGGGAAGCAATAATGACGCAATATCAACCTTTACCAACAGATATTGTTAGTACATCTCCTTCCTTGAGAAAAGACATTGCCATTTGTTCTGTAAGCTTAAACAAAAGTGAGACAAATCGTTTACTTCTGGCTAATGAATTTTATGAAGCCAATATCAATAGTCTTTTAATAGCTGCACTTGTAAAGACAATTAAAAACTGGTCGCAACTTAATCAGGTTACTATAGGTATGGAAGGACACGGAAGAGGTGATTTTTCTAATACTATTGATATTACTGAAACGATAGGTTGGTTTACTACTTTGTATCCTTTTTTAGTTAAAATGAAAGAAAATGAGAGTGTTACAGAGTTGGTGAAATCTATCAAAGAACAACAAGACCAAATTCCAAACGAAGGCATAGGATATTGTATTCACGAATACATTCTAAATAGTACCAATAATTCATTGGGTAAACAAGAAGATTGTTGGGATGTAGTATTTAATTACTTAGGTCAATTTGATAATACACAAGATAAGGATAGTAAATTTGGATTTGCAGGTGAGAATAAAGGCGATGATATTTCTGAAAATTTTCCAATTGATTGCAAGTTTGAAATAAATAGCTACATAAGCGATGGTCAGTATACAGTTGAATGGAATTATTCTACTAAAGAATATAAAGAAGGAACTATTCTTTCTTTGATAGAAAATTTTAAATCACTTCTAATAGATATCACTTCAGTGGTTTCTGATGAAGCATTGTCAAAGCAAAAAAGTCAATTAGATGAAAACGTATTGACTCCTTTAAATGAACAAGGCGATTTTCCAGAAATATTTTGTGTCTCTGGTTTAGGAGGGTCTCCTTTATCTTTATATGAATTGGGCAAATTATTAGATAAAGAATACTTTTTGAATGGATTTGTCACGATGGGACTGGATGGAAACGCGACTCCATTAGATAGTGTTAAAGATTTGGCTAAGAAGTATATTAAGGAGTTGGAATTAAGAACAGAAAACATTGAGTCTTGTGTGATTTTGGGCTATTCATTTGGTGGTTTTGTGGCTTACGAAATGGTGCAGCAACTCCTCCAAAAGAATAAAAAAATAGCGCATCTAATTATTTTGGATATAGAAGCACCACATAAAAAAGCTTTTAATTTTTTCCAAAGAAATGCTCCTCTTCCAGAGAAAATTGTTAATAGTATTCAAGCATTATTAGGTGTTAATAATTTTGATGTATCCATTGAAAAAGAAGAATTGGAGAATATGACGGAAGAACAACAATTTTATGCAGTCTATAAGAAAGTAGAAGAAGCTGGACTAAGTTTCTCAGAACAAGAAGTTATTGGTTTTATTAAAGTATATATTGCCAATGTAACGGCTGCTATGGAATATGAGATACAAATAGAGGATAAGGTTTCGGTTCCTATTTCTTTAATAAAATCAGATAAAGAAGCTTCTGAAATAACTGAAAAACAGAAGGCTATTTTTGATACTTTCGATTTCGGATGGTCTGATTTAGCAGCTGAAAAGATAGATGTATTTACTGTTGGAGGTAATCATCAAACAATGTTGAAAACTCCACATGTTAACGATATAGCTGACATAATTAGAAATCAGTTAAAAAACAGTATAAATAAAGTATACTAAATCAATCACGTTTCATTGAAAACACAGAACTTGTTGGTCAACACAATCGCAATCAAGATGAAAAAATTGAATTTGAAAATTTCTTTATTTAACCCAAGTCTATAAAGCTAAAAATTAGGAACATAATTAAATGAAGAAAATCATACCCTTTTTAATACTACTATCAAGTTTTATAGTAACCGCTCAAACCGAAATAACAGGTAGTATTTTAGAAAAAGAATCTCAAAAACCTTTAGAATTTGCTGAAGTAATTTTGCTGTCAAATGATTCTTCAATTATCACAGGTGTTGTTACTGATGCTAATGGAGTGTTTAAGTTAAACACTAAACAAGGAAACTATACATTGCAAGTTACTTACATCGGTCAAACCCTTTACAGTAAAAAAGTAGCTGCAGCCAAAAAGGCTATTAATTTGGGAGTTTTAGAAATTGAAAATGCTCAAGAATTAGATGAGGTGGTTATTGCGGCAAAAAAGAAGTTGATTGAACGAAAAATAGACCGTTTAGTGTTTAATGTGGAAAATTCATCAAAAGCTTCAGAAGGAGATGCTTTTGAGGTTTTACGGGTAACCCCTGGAGTGCGTGTGCAAAATGATAGAATTACAATGATAGGGAAAAGTAATCTTCAAGTCATGATTAATGATAAGGCAGTACAATTATCTGCTGAAGATTTAGCCAGTTTTTTAAAGTCAATAGCATCAGAAAATATTAAGAATATAGAAGTCATTACAACACCACCAGCAAAATATGAAGCTTCAGGAAATAGTGGTTTGGTAAATATAATCTTGAAAGAAGCTAAAAAAGATTCATGGAATGCACAATTGAAATCGTCGTATAGACAACGTCTTTACCCTACAGGTTCCGTTGGAGGAAGTTTTAATTTTAATAAAGATAAATTTAGTATAGCAACCTCACTTAATTATAGTGATGGAACATATTTTGAAGAACTAGAAGATTATGCGTATTTTTCTGATGGACTTTGGTATACGTTTTCTCCTATTAATGTTGATATGAAAAGATTAAATGGGCGAATAGATATTAATTATCAAATAACCCCCAAATGGTCTATGGGCGGACAATATTTATATAATAAAACAAATTTTTATGTAACAGATGCGCCTTTCACGCCAGTTTTTGATTACGATACAAATGAAATTATAAGATCACTTCAGTCTGATGGTACAATGGATTTTAGACCTGAAATCCATTCTATAAACTATAACAATGAAGTAGCTATAGATACTTTAGGTCGAAAAATATCATTGAATTTGGACTATTTCACCTATAACAATCCTGATACTAAAACATATAATGGAGTTTCAACCATACAAAATCCATTTTCTGAACAATTTTATAGAGGAACAAACACGAATAAGCAAGATGTAACTAACGTATCGGTAAAAATAGATATTGAATATCCATTGAGTTGGATAGATTTAGATTTCGGAGGTAAAATATCGAACTCTAAATCATTGAATAACATTTTATTCTTTAATAGTGGTTTGGTAGATAATCCAGTTACAGATGTACCATTGTCTCAGAATGATTTTGAATATAAAGAAGATATTCAAGCAGTATATATTTCAGCTAATAAAAAGTTCAATGATAAATGGAGTTCACAGCTAGGACTACGAATGGAAGCTACACAAACTGATTCTAGATCTAATAACCTGAATTTGGAAACAACTAATGATTATACAAAGTTGTTTCCAACGTTTTATCTATCATACAATGCCACAGAGAACTCGAATTTTTCATGTAATTACAGCAAGCGTATTCAAAGACCAAATTTTTTTCAATTAAATCCGAATACTTATTTTTCTAATCCATTTCAACTAGTTGAAGGAAATGCGTTTTTACAGCCATCTTTTATTGATAATTTAGAATTAACAAATACCTATAAAAAATTTATCACAAAAGTATACTATAGTTACGAGGATAATTTATTTTCACAAGTACCACTGCCAGATGCCACAACGAATATCATTCGTTTTACAAGTAAAAACTTTATAGATACCCAACGTTTAGGGATATCTGAAAATTACACTTTTGATAAAATTAAATGGTGGAGTAGTAATAATAGTTTGAATATAAACTATTCTAAATCCAAATTTAATTTAGAGGAAAATCAGGAAGATCAAGAAGGGTTCAACGCAACTATTTCAACCTATAATGATTTTAATTTAAATGAAGACAAAACATTACTTATGGGAGTTAACTATTGGTATAGTTTTCCTGGTGTGGATGGTATTTTTGATACCAAATCTGCGAGCTCTTTATCTTTATCCTTGCAATATTTAGTATTAAATAAAAATTTGAATATTACCTTGAGAGGAAATGACCTCTTTAAAACTTCATTGGAAAGAACTAGTGCTACAGTTAATGGCGTGTTTCAAACATCAAGATATTACTTTGATAGTAGATCCTTTCAAGTATCTATAAGTTATAAATTTGGTAATAGAAATATTAGTGCTAAAAGGCATCGAACAGGAAATTCAGATGAAAAAGGACGTACTGGTAACTAGAAATATCCATTAGAGATTTAACACACTACCTTTTAAAATTATAAATACTGCCCTTAACATACAGGTATATTAAGTGGGTAGAAAAGACTTCTTTGACATAATGAACGATTTATTAAAAAAGTTGTATAATAAAAATATAACTATTAGTTTGGTTGATAATCAATTAGATATCAAGGCGCCTAAGGGAGCTATGACTACAGCGTTGTTATCTGAGATTAAAGAGCATAAAGAAGCTCTAGTATCTTTCATGTCAGAATATAAGCTTGAACATGCTGCTAATATTGTAATACCAAAAGCATCTGATAAATCAAGTTATGTACTATCATCATCACAATATAGATTATGGTTATTACATCAAATAGAGGGTACTAATCATGCATATAATATGCCAAGCCTTTTTTCATTAACAGGGTCTGTAAATATTCAAGATTTAGAAAAAGCCTTTTTAAAACTTATAGAGCGGCACGAGATATTAAGAACTAATATAATTTTAGAGAAAGAAATAGGAGTTCCAAAACAAATTATATCGGTTAACACTAACAATTTTAAATTAGAATCTATTGATGTATCAAAAGACAAGAATGTATCCAAGAAACTTCAAACGATACTAAAAAAAGAGGTTAACTATAATTTTGATTTAGCATCTGATGCTTTAATACGAGTTTCTTTAATAAAAAAGTCAAATGATAATTACATCTTAACCTCAGTAATGCATCATATTATTAGTGATGGATGGTCTTCTTCGATAATGATTTCGGATTTATTTTCGATATACCAATCAATAACGAAAGGTGAAGAAATCGAGCTTGATCCTTTGACAATTCAATATAAGGATTTTGCAGAATGGCAGCAATCTACTTTAGATAGAGATTCTATAAATAAAGATAAAGAGTATTGGCTAGATCAATTTAAAGAAGAAGTTCCAGTATTAGATATACCAACGTATAAACTAAGACCGTCTATAAAAACATACAAAGGAAAAACGATTGAACAGCGTTTTGAGACAAACACCATCCAAGGTTTAAAGCAGGTATGTCAAGACCAAGGCGCAACTTTATTTATGGGCTTATTATCTGCGATTAAGCTATTATTGTATAAATACACCAATCAAACCGATATTGTTATAGGAAGTCCTTTTGCGGGAAGAGAACGTACGGAACTTCAAAATCAACTTGGTATTTATGTAAACACAGTGGGTTTAAGAAGTTCATTTAAAAAGAAAGATACTTTTAAGACACTTTTGAATCAAATTAAAAGTACAACTTTAAAAGCATACAAGCATCAGAATTACCCATTTGATGAATTAGTCAAAAATTTAGATGTAAAGAATGATCGAAGCCGTAATCCGTTATTTGATATTGTTCTTACAGTAGATACTCAAGAAGAACATTCTGATAAATTTAATCTAATTAGAGATTTAGTTATTGAAGAAATCCCTCTTGCTGATACAACAAGTAAATTTGATTTAGAATTTGCTTTTAGAGAAGGAAAAAACGGGAGTCATTTATTTCTAACGTATAATACGGATGTTTATACTGAAGATTTTGTAACTCGAATTACAGATCATCTAGAAGTGATATTTAAAAGGGTTATCGAGAACCCAGAATTGACTATTGATTCAGTACCTTATTTAACAGTTAAAGAAAAGACGACATTAGTTGAAGGGTTTAACAATAGCAAAATAGATTATAAATGTGGAGAAAAGACTTATATAGATGTCTTTGAAGAACAGGTAAAAAGGACTCCAGAAAACATTGCTATTGTATTTGGAGAAAAGAGCGTAACATATAGAGAATTAGATGTATTATCGAATGAGTTAGCTCATTATTTAATCGATAATTATAATGTTATTTTAGAAGATTTTATTGGAGTTAAATTAGAAAGAAGTGATTGGCTGATAGTTTCTTTTTTAGCGATTCTAAAAACAGGAGGCGCCTACTTACCAATAGATGTAGAATACCCAAAAGAACGCATTACTTTTATTGAATCAGACAGCCAATGTAAAATAATTATAGATGATTCAATCATTTCAGAATTTGAGAAGAATAAGAATCAACGTACAACATTACCCTCTGTAAAAATAGCGAGTACTAATTTAGCGTATGTTATTTATACTTCAGGAACTACAGGAACACCTAAAGGAATATTGATTGAGCATAAAAATTTACTCAATTTATGTTGTTGGCATAATAATGAATATGAAGTTAATGAGTCTAGCGGAGGAACATTGTATTCAGGAATAGCTTTTGATGCGTCTATATGGGAGATTGGCCCTTGTTTGTTAGCTGGAGCAACGTTATACCCAATTCCAGATCAAACCACTCGTTTAGACCTTAATAAGCTGAAATTATTTTTTAAAGAACATAGTATTACTCACTCATATTTACCAACAAGCATAACCCAAGAATTGGTAAATAGCAATTTTGAATCAGATGATATTATAATTTTAACTGGCGGTGATACTTTAAAAATAAATAAAGAGCCAAAGTTTAGGTTATATAATAATTATGGGCCAACTGAAAATACAGTTGTAACAACGTCATTTAATCTTCAACAAGGGTTTGATGTATCAGTTCCAATTGGCAAACCTATATCAAACACGAGTTGTTATATTTTAGACAACAATTTAGAGCCATTACCAATAGGTATATCAGGCAAGTTATATGTATCAGGAGCAGGTGTAGCCAGGGGGTATCTAAACAAACCAGAGCTAACAGTAAAACGATTCATTACGAATCCTTTTCTAGCAGGAGTTCGTATGTATGATACCGGAGATATTGCTAAATGGTTACCTGACGGAAATATTGAGTTTTTGGGTAGAAAGGATAGCCAAGTAAAAATACGAGGTCATCGTATAGAGTTAGAAGAAATAGAAAAGGCCATAGTTCGGTTTTCGAACGAGATCCAAGAAGTTGTATTGGATGTAAAGGCAAATGAAACGGAAAAAGAATTAGTTGCATATTATATTACAAAATCAGGTATAGAAAAATCTGAATTAAGGGCTTTTCTTCAAGAGTGCTTACCATTTTATATGGTTCCAAGCTATTATATGGAATTAGAAACAATACCATTAACGGCTCATGGGAAGATAGATAAAAAATCACTTCCAGAAGTTACTT
Source organism: Tenacibaculum profundicola (assembly GCF_057220795.1). Lineage (NCBI taxonomy): Bacteria > Pseudomonadati > Bacteroidota > Flavobacteriia > Flavobacteriales > Flavobacteriaceae > Tenacibaculum > Tenacibaculum profundicola. Next base: position 3,614,190 of record NZ_CM170137.1, read on the forward strand.
CAGAGTCTCTTACTCAAAATGAGTATGTAGCCCCTCGTAATGAAATAGAAAAACAATTAGTAGAGATATGGCAAAATGTATTAGGAATAGAGAGAATAGGAGTTACAGATAATTTCTTTGAACTTGGAGGTCATAGTTTAGTGTTAATGAAACTCATAGCGAAGTATCAAGAGAATTTTAAAGTGTCGATTAGTTTGTCGAGTTTGTATGAAAATACACGATTAGAAGGTCATGCAGAGCTCTTAGCGCAAGAAAAACAACAAACACTTGACATTCCACAATTGGAAGCACAGTCACATTACGATGTCTCTGCTGCGCAATTGAGATATTGGTTAATTGATAAGGTAAAAGGAAAATCGAAAGAATTCAATATTATAAATACGTTTGAGCTTCCTGAAAATATAGATCGAAAACTACTAGAAAAAGCACTATCAAAGCTAATAGCACGACATGAAACTTTGCGTACAACTTTTGTAGATATTGACGGTATTCCGAAACAAAAAATACAAAAAGAGAATGAATATACACTAAAATATGCTTCGACAAAAGCAGTAGCAATATCGTATGCTTTTGATCATGTTTTTGAGTTAAATACTTACCCATTATTCAGAATTGCTGTGACGAATGAACAATTGTATTTTAACATTCATCACAGTATTTGCGATGGTTGGTCAGTACATCTGTTATATCGTGATTTAATGACTTTCTATCAGGCAGAAAAAACACAGGAAGAATTGAAACTTCCAGCTTTGCCAATTCAATATAAAGAATATGCTGCTTGGCAAAAAGAAAAGGAAAGTTCGGGAGAATTTCAATATCAAAAAGCATATTGGGAAAAACAATTGCAACAACCATTAGCGTATTTGCAATTACCAACAGATTATTCAAAAACGGTTAAAACAACAGCTTCCAGTTATACGGTGGCTATTCAACCTGAATTACAAGAAAAAATTATACAGTTGTCTCAAAAAGAAGGGGTGAGCTTATTTGCTACGTTTATGGCAGTGTTTAAAATATTAATATATAAGCTCACGTACGAAAAAGACAGTATTGTAGGGGTTCCCGTAGCGAACAGAGATCACTATCAACTCAATGATTTAGCAGGATGTTTTTTAAATACATTGATGTTGCGTGATACTATTGAAGAAGAACTACCATTTAAAACTTGGGTAAAGAGAGTACATCAAACACTGACAAAAGGTTTGACATATCAAAATTATTCGTTTGAGAATCTATTGGATAGCTTACAAATACAACCAACAGATAAGTTTCCGATGAGTCCAGTGTTTTTAAATATGGTAGATTTTGATGTTGCAAAAGAAGAACTGAGATCGTTTGACGCGTATTCTGAATCTTTATCGGTTCCTCCAAAATTTGACATGGAATGTTATATCAAAAGTTATACGAACGGATTTACCATTGATTGTGTGTATGATAGTCAACTGTTTTCACAGGAAACCATAATGCTTTGGATGCATACATACGTAGACATTTTAAGTCAAGTAACAGGTGAAATCACAAAGTCGATTGCTGCAATTTCTGCATTCGAAACCTTAAATGCATTTAAGCAAGAATTACCTCAAAATGATTTTGCAACTTTTGAAGCGGAAGAAATAAATCAATCTATTGTAGCACGCTTTGAAAAACAAGTTAAGGCATACGCAAATAAAACTGCTGTGGTTGCAAACGATAAAAAATTTACCTACCAAACCATTAATAATGATGCGAATCAATTAGCGCAACAAATAGGCAGTCAAGTACAAAAAACAAAAAGAGTTGCCTTGTTATTACCACATAATAAAGCAGCAGTAATTGGAATGTTAGGGGTATTAAAATCAGGTCATTCCTATGTGCCGATCGATTTAGAAAATCCAATACAGCGAATTCATTTCATGTTGGAAGATTCAGAATGTAATATGTTAGTGTATGAAGAAACGACTGAAGAAAAAGCATTATCGCTTCTAAAAGAGCAACCGAAATTAGCGTTAATTAAATTATCAGAAACCAATCAATCACTCACAATACCAAATCCTGAAATTAAGACGAAACCAACAGATGAAGCCTATGTGTTATATACGTCGGGTTCTACTGGAAATCCAAAAGGAGTCGTTCAAATACAAAAAAACGTATTGCATTACATTCGTGTATATACGAATAATATAAGTATCTCAAATACAGATAATTTAAGTGTGCTTTCTACCTATAGTTTTGATGCATCTGTAAAAGATATTTATGGCGCTATTTTAAATGGAGCAACAGTAAAATTCTATTATATACCAGAAAAAGGTTTGATTGATTTGTCAGATTGGTTGCGTCGTGAGCAGATTTCTATCTTACATATGGTACCAACAATTTATCGTTATTTTATATCAGGTTTACGGGAAGGTGAAGTCGTAGAAACGGTCAGGTTGTTAGATTTAGGAGGAGAAGCATCATATAAATCGGATTTTGAATTGTTCAAGAAACACTTTCCGAAAACTGCCTTTTTCGTGAATGATTATGGTCCTACAGAAGCTACGATTGTGTCACAGTATTTTTTGAATCATGCTACTGAAGTTAATAAAAATGACTTGCATTTAGGTGCGAATGTACTTGAAACTGAAATTTCTATTGTCGATGAACAAGGAAATGAAGTAAAAACATACCAAGAAGGTGAAATTATGTTTACGAGTGAATATATTTCGCTTGGTTATTTACATCTAGAAGAAAAAACAAAAGAAGTATTTACGCAAAAAACCATAAACTCTGATAAGAGAAGTTATTGTTCAGGAGATCTAGGAAAACGTTTGCCAAATGGTACCATTGAATTTTTGGGAAGGAAAGATTCTCAATTAAAAATAAACGGATTACGTATAGAGCTTTCCGAAATAGAATACCAAGTAGCACAGCTAGAAAATGTAACAAAAGCAGTTGTATTATTGCAAACACTTGATCAAAATAAATATATAACCTGTTATTATACAGGAAAAGAGATAGATGTAAATCTTTTCAAAACAGCATTGAAAGATCGATTGCCAAACTATATGATTCCTGCAATTTACATGCAGTTATCTACATTTCCAGAAACTCGAACAGGAAAAATTGATCGAAAAGTATTTCCAATGCCACAACAAAAAGACATAAAAACAGACGTGTATAAAGCTCCAGAAAGTGACATTGAAAAAGAATTGACTACCATATGGTCAACTCAACTCGATATAGCTTATGAATCACTTGGAGTTTTGGATAACTTTTTCGAGATAGGAGGAAATAGTTTACAAGCAGTGATGATTATCAATACAATAAATAGAACATACGATATGGCTTTATCTATTGAGAATTTATATGAAACATTAACGATTAAAGCGCTATCAGAAGTGGTCAGTTTTTCTGTATTACAAAAGCAGCAGACTAATGATACTTTAGAAGAAATGGACGAAGTTATTTTATAAAAAGGGAAACAATTGGAAAAAGAGTTATTACATAGATTACTAGCATTAAATATTAACCTTCAAAACGTAAATGGAGCTCTTAAAGTGAATGCGCCCAAAGGTGTGTTGACAAAATCGTTAATTGCAGAGATCAACGAACATAAACCATACCTATTAAAGCTTTTAGGAAGCAATATCAAAATCCCGAAAGCTATAGAAGCAAAAGATTATGCACTAAGTCCAACACAATATTCATTATGGTTTATTCATGAACACTTGGGTGGAGATACAGCATATAACTTAACAGCGACATTAAAAATAGAAGGAAATTTTCATACGGAAGTTTTGCAAAATGCTTTTGCAAAAATTATAGCAAAACACGAATCTTTACGTACACAATTTGTTAAAAAACAAGAGGGAAATGTACAACAGCAAATCATTCCTATAGCTGCTGTCAATTTTACTTTAGCAGTTGAAGATTATATCGATAAGCCTACAGTAGCATTGCATGAACGGTTAGATGAAAAGCAGCAAACACCTTTTGACCTTGAAAAGGATTTATTAGTAAAAGCAAGTGTATTCAAAACGGAGAAAGATGTACATGTTTTACTATTTGTAATGCATCATATCATTAGTGATGGTTGGTCGTTGCAAGTTTTCATTAAAGAAATAATTACGGAATACCGTAGCCTTGTTTTGGGTGAAGTTACTATAGATGAACCGATATTACTACAATATAAAGATTATAGCGAATGGCTGAATGCACAATTAGAAAGTGAAGCATATGAGGAGAAGCTAAACTTTTGGAAAACACAATTTGAAACATTCTCTACGCCACTAATACTCAATAGTACAGAACGACCTGCAGTGCGAACGTATAACGGAACATTAGCGCATCACGATTTTTCTTCTGAATTTACAGAGCAACTTCATTCGTTTGCTAAAAAACATCAAATGACACTGTTTATGGTGTTATTAGGCGGGTTAAATGGTGTGTTTTCTAAATATGCGAATCAATTTGATATTACATTAGGAACTACAGTTGCTGGAAGAGAGCATCCAGATTTAGAAGATCAAATAGGCTTATATTCAAATGCACTTGCAATTCGAACACAGTTTGAAAAATCGCAAACATTTTTGGAATTCTTAACAGTGCAAAAGCAAACATTATTACAAACCTACGAAAACAAAGAATATCCGTTTACGAAGTTATTGAATCATCTTAGTATTCCAAATGATGCGAGTAGGTCTCCTTTATTTGACATCATGGTATTATTACAGAATCATCAAACTTTACATTTAGATGATCAAAATGAAATCGATCATTTAAGAATGTCAGAATATGATGAGGTAGCAAAGAAAGGGAGTCAATTGGACATGAGTTTTGTGTTTGTTGAACGAAAAGAAAATCTTACACTTAGTGTAGAATTTAATACAGATATATATGATACTGAGTTTATTTCACGTCTCTTAACATATTTTGAAAAATTTCTATCTGAAGGGATACAAAAGCCTGAAACTTCACTAGAAGATATTACATTGATTGATGCTACTGAAGTAGAAATGATTTGTAACGAATTCAATCACGAAAACAAACCACTAAAGCATACAAAAACGGTCGTTGAGTATATTGCCGAAAAAGCCGTAAGCAACCCAAGTAAGAAAGCATTTATTGCTAAAAATGAGATTAAAACATATCAAGAGCTTGATCAAATAAGCAATCAAATCGCAAACTATTTAGAAGAAACGCAACAACTTAAAAAAGGTGATTTTATTGGAATTGAACTCGATGGAACTCCGTGGACAATTATGACTATTTTCGGAGTTATGAAATTGGGAGCCACTTATATTCCGATTGATCCAAATTATCCAGTAGCAAGAAAAGAGTACATTAAAACTACTAGCAAATGTAAAAAAGTGATTGATGAATCAATGTTGAGCATTATAAAAGAAACGTTTCAAGATTACAGTAATCAATATGTTTCTAAAACTGCGCAAGAAGATATAGCATATGTGATATTTACATCTGGTTCTACCGGAAAACCGAAAGGGATTCCAATTACACATGCGTCATTAGTAGAGTATGCAACAACGTTTTCAACGTATTTCAACATCACATCAATAGATAGTATAGTACAACAAGCCAGTATTTCGTTTGACACCTCTATTGAAGAAATATATCCGATACTTATCAGTGGCGGAACATTAATTTTCCATGAAGAAAAAACAGATTTCAAAGCCTTATATAACCTTTGTGAAAAGCATCAAGTGACTTTACTTAGTACCAACCCATATGCATTACAATACCTTAATCAAAACTATCAAGATTTTAACCTGAATCTACGAGCGTTGATTAGTGGAGGCGATACGTTACGTATGGATTATATTGATTCAATCTGTCAACATATTTTAATATACAATACGTACGGACCTACAGAAAGTACGGTTTGTGCCACGTATTATAAAGTAACAGGAAACGAAAATATAATTCCGATAGGAAAACCAATAGAAAATAGACAGGTTTATGTATTGGCTACAGATGGAACGCATTTAATGCCTATAGATGTTCCAGGTGAATTGTGTATTTCTGGTTTAGGATTGACACAAGGATATTTAGGAAACGAAAGACTAACCAAAGAAAAATTCATTCCGCATCCATTTAAAAAAGGAGTGACTTTATACAGAACTGGCGATTTAGCGAAATGGCTTCCTGATGGAAACCTTGTTTTTACAGGAAGAAAAGATACACAAGTAAAATTACGAGGATATCGTATAGAGTTAGAGGAAATTGAACAAGTAGCACAACAGATAGAACATATTAGTAAAGCTGTTGTAAGTCTAAAAAAGGTGAATGATCAATCAGTTATTGTACTGTATTGGGTAGAAACGGAAAATGGCCCAAGAAAAGAAGAAATTAGAGATGTTTTAGCGGAAAAACTACCACCATATATGATTCCTTCCTATTATGTAAGATTGAAAAGTATACCGTTAAATAGACATGGTAAACTCGATAGAAAAGGATTACCTGAGTTTAATTTGGATGAAGGGTTGATCGTAAAAGAATATATAGCCCCAAGAAATTCTATAGAAGAGAAACTAGCAGAAATCTGGCAACGAATTTTAGGAATAGAAAAAGTCGGTGTCAAGCACGATTTCTTTGAATTAGGAGGGCATAGTTTACTTGCGATTGCAATTGTGAATGAAGTTAATAAAGAATTTGAAACGGTTTCCTTACAAATTAAAAATCTATTTATGAACAATACTGTAGAAAGTATGGCACAATTGATAGTTGTTATTAGTGGTGAAGGAGAAGATTTGGAGGGTAATTTTGATGAATTTGTAATATAACATAAAAACCTTTAAAAACCTGTGAAGTATTTAGTTAGTGAGTTTTGCCGACTTGGAATTTGTATGGAGGCAAAAGAGGGTAAACCAATCCAAAATGGATATATAGAACGATTTATACACTTCTTTGAAGAAGGTATACTATATGCAGCATGAGAATGTAAACTAAGCTATGTTTCGAATAATAATAAAGGTATATACGGAAATACAAAACCGTGATATTTTTAGCATAGACGGGGAATTGTAAATAGTAATTTTTAAAAATATTGTCACAAAAATCAATAGCATTTATTGTTAATATGAAGTATCTATTAGATAAATTATACAAATTGGGAGTTCGTTTAGAAGTAAAGGATAACGATCTAAAAATTAAAGCTCCTCAAGGTGTCTTAACATCATCACATATAAAGGAGATAAAGAGATATAAAGAGGATTTAGTTGCACTATTGAGCTCTCAGGCCACTTCCAAAATTCCTAAGTCACCTAAACAAACGTACTACCCATTAACCTCAGCCCAAAAACGTATTTGGATGTTGAGCCAGTTTGAAAATGCTAATAAAGCATACAATATAGTGGTAGCTTACAAAATGGAAGGTGTTCTTAAGATGGACGCCTTGGAAAATGCCTTTCTTTATGTGGTTAGAAGACACGAGAGTCTAAGAACATCTTTTGTGGAAAAAAATGGCGAAGTATTTCAACAAATTACACCTCCAAATGATATTTCTTTTTCAATAGAATATGTTGATCAGACTCATAATGACTCTGTAGATATAAATCAATTTTGTGAATTTGATTTTGATTTGACGGTAGCCCCTTTGCTTGGAGCTAGGTTAATTAAATTATCTGAAACAAATCATATTTTAGTATGTGCACTACATCATAGTATTGGAGATGGTTGGTCTCTTGAGGTTTTTTCAAGAGAGTTAGTAATTTCTTATAATGCCTATTTCAAAAAAAACACACTAAAACTTCCAGAGTTATCCGTACAATATACAGATTATACCGTATGGAAAAACTCATTAGCAACAGAACAAAAACACAAAAAGGCAGAACAGTTTTGGGTACAGAAATTTCAAGGAGATCTCCCTAAGCTGAATTTGCCAAGTTTTAAAAAACGTCCATCGATTAAAACATACAATGGAAAAACAATCCATTTTAAGTTTTCAAAAGAGTTTCATAGTGATATTATTCAATTATCAAAAAATGAAGGGGTTACGTTGTTTGTAACACTTTTAGCAGGAATGAATGCTTTTTTGTCTCGTTATACAGATGAAAGTGATATCATTTTAGGTACGCCGGTGGCAGGAAGAGAGCACCCTGACTTACAAAATCAAATAGGACTCTTTATAAATACGATTGCAATTCGCACACAAATTTTATCGGATGATACCTTTAAAACAGTATTAAATCGTGAAAAAGAAAACCTATTTGAGGCTTACGAACATCAAACATATCCCTTTGATGAACTGATAGACAAGCTTAATTTAAAAAGAGACATTTCTCGATCAGCACTGTTTGATGTTATGGTTGTGCTACAAAGTCAAACACAGGTAGATACATTAGCGACAGATAATTTTTTTGAAGGACTAGAAACATATTCATGTCAAATAGACTCAACTATGGCAATGTTTGATCTGAGCTTTATGTTTGTAGAAACTGATGGTCTAAAGTTAACGTTAAATTATAATAATGATGTTTATGAGTCTAGCTTTATTGATAAACTTCTGCTTCATTTTGAAAATTTCATGCAAAAGGTTATTACGAATGATTTATACACACCTATTCGTAAAATCGATTATATTTTAGAAAAAGACAGTCAAGAACAATTAGAAATTTATAATAATACAGATCTTACATATCCCAGGCACAAAACATTAATAGATTTATTTGAAGATCAGGCAAAGCAAACTCCTAATGTCGTTGCTGTAAATTTTGGAGAAAACACCTTAACATATCAGCAACTTCATGAAAAATCCAACCAACTTGCATGCTATATAAAAGAAAAGTATGATACCCATCCAGATGATTTAATTGGTGTATTATTAGAGCGAAGCGAATGGTTAATTATCTCGATTTTAGGAATTCTAAAATCAGGTGCAGCTTATGTGCCTATGGTATTAGATTATCCGCAGAGTAGAATAGACTATATACTTAATGATACTAAGTGTAAAGCAGTTATTGATAAGGAAGAATTAACTACTTTTCTAGAAACTGCATCGAGGTTTGAAAATAAAACGTTGCAGCGTCATACTACACCTGAAAACCTAGCCTATGTGATTTACACTTCGGGAACTACTGGAACGCCAAAGGGAGTGATGATAACGCATAAAAACTGTGTTAATTTCATGTTTTACTATAACATGGAGGTTCACCATATTTCACTTACATGTAAACCAATTTTTGATACTTCTGTAATGGAAATTTTTACAGCATTAACATCAGGTAGCACATTGTTTATTGCTAAAGAAGAAATAACTTTTAGTCCAGATGCTTATGCCAAATTTCTTTATGATAATCGTATCTCACATTGCTATATTCATCCAATGCATGTGCTCCAAATAGCTAAAACATTAAGTACTTATGAAAGTATATATCTTAAAAAAGTACTTCTTGGTGTTGAACCCATAAAAACAGAAGCAGTTACTTGGTACTTAGCGAACAATATAAAAGTTATAAATGCTTATGGACCCTCAGAAACTACAATATGTGCTACAGCTTATGAAGTAAAAAGTATTGAAAGCATAGTAACCCCCAACATACCAATAGGAAAACCAATTGCTAATTATCAGGTTTTTATTATTGATGGCTTATACAATACACTGCAACCAGATGGTATTATAGGAGAACTATGTATTTCTGGTGATGGTGTTGGAAGAGGGTATTTAAATGCTCCAGAATTAACCGCCGAAAAGTATATCGCACATCCATTTATAGAAGGTGAAATATTGTATAAAACAGGTGATTTAGCCAGAAAACTACCAGACGGAAACATCGAGTTTATGGGAAGGGGAGACAGGCAAATAAAAATCCGAGGCCATCGTATTGAGTTAGGAGAAATAGAAGTAGCTCTAACAAAAGATTCACCTATAGAGGTAGCGTATATAGACATACAATCGCACAAAAACGAAAAACATTTAGTTGCATATTATATAAGTGATAAAAAGCTACATAAAGGATTTGCTCGTGAACATCTTCAAGAGAAAATTCCGTATTACATGATTCCTGGTTTTTTTGTCCAAGTTCCGAAACTCCCGATAACAATTAATGGAAAAATTGATCGAAAAAAACTTCCAGAAGTTAATTTGGAAGACATGGTTCAAACTGAATATGTAGCTCCCAAAACTATCATTCAAGAAAAACTGGTTAAAATTTGGAGTGACATTTTAGAAACTGAACAAATTGGGGTTACAAACAATTTTTTTGAATTGGGTGGGCATAGTATGAAAGCGATGCAGCTGGTAAACCAAATAAATACTGAATTTGGAAGTAACTTGGGGATGAGGGATATCTTTCTTTTTCCAACAATTATAAGTATTTCCGGACATATTTCTGATGATGATAGTAAAATAATATCAGCTACCGAAACTAAAGCTAATTATTCATTATCAAATATTCAACAACGAATTTGGATCGAAAGCCAAATACCTGAGGGTTCTATAGCATATCATATGCCTATGGTAATAGAACTATCTGATACATATCAAATTAATGTGTTATATGCGGCGGTAGATCGTATTATTGAACGACATGAAATTTTGAGGACAGTTTTTAGAAAGGATGAAAAATCAGATATTAAACAATGGATTCTAAGACCAAAAGAGGTAACTCATAGTTATGATTTTTTTGATTATTCCGAAAATGATCAAGCGGATTTTTTGATACATGAATATATAAAAGTTAAAAATAAAACATTGTTTAACTTGGAAGAAGGTCCTTTACTGCATTACGCGCTATTTAATATTCCTGAAAACAAGAGTGTTTTTTATTTAAAACTACATCATATAATTTCTGATGGATGGTCGATACAGTTAGTATTAAAAGAACTATTTGAATGTTATGAAGCTATAAAAAGCAGTACAACTCATGAATTTGCTCCTTTGTCATTACAATATAAAGATTATGCTGAGTGGGAAAGAAAAATAACTTCAGATTTAACCTTTAAAAAACATGAAAAGTTTTGGGAAGAAAAGCTTTCTGGTGAGCTTCCTTTAATCGATTTACCAAGAACAAAAATACGTCCTAAAATTAAAACATATTCAGGAAAAATTTTAAAAACCTCATTACCAGAGTCTACTTCAAAGTTATTACAATCGTTTTCAAAGTCTAATGGCGGAAGTTTATTTATCACTTTATTATCTTGTTGGAAGGTGTTACTTCATAAATATACTGGTTTAGAGGATATTATTATAGGGAGCCCTGTAGCACTTAGAAAATCAAAAGAATTAGAAAACCAAATAGGACCATATATCAATACGATAGCTTTACGAGATACAATTTCACCACATAAAAATTTTGAAGAAGTATTTTCTCTAGTTAAGCTCAATACCTTAGAAGCTTTTAAATATGAAGAATACTCTTTGGATGCGCTATTGAAAAAAATGAATGTAGAAAGAGATAGAAGTAGAAGTCCTATTTTTGATATATTATTCACTTCTCAAAATTTTGAATCTGCGATTGTAGATAATAGAATTCCTTCTGAGGATGAAATTATAAGCAGCGATAATGTAAAATCTAAATTTGACTTAAATTTAAGTTATTATGAAAGTAATAACAAGATTGTTCTTAGCGCTAATTTTAATCCAGATATTTATGAAGAAACTACGATGAAACAATTTTTACATCACTTTAAAGCCTTCATTCCAAGACTAGTTTCAAATAAGAATCTCCCAATAAGAGAAATATCTGTTCTGTCAGAATTTGAACAACAATCATATATAAAGGCCTCACAGAGAAAAGAGGTTACAACGAACCTGAATGATTCTATTGTTTCCAGATTTCAAAATATTGTACATAATTATCCAGAGAATATCGCTCTAGAAACATGTTATACAAAAGTTACGTACAAAGAATTAAATATTCTTGGTAATCAGTTTGCAGATTATCTTAAAAAAGAGCACGGTATTGTCGCTGGAGATGGTATTGTTGTAAGACTAGAAAAAGACGAGTGGTTTTTCATTACCATAATTGGTATTCTTAAAATGGGATGCTTTTTTATTCCTGTTGATTTGGAGTTCCCTGAAAAAAGGATTGCATATATAACCAAAAACAGCAAGAGTAAAACGTGTGTAGATAGCACGATAATTTCAAAATTCAGAAATCATCAAAATGATTATTCGAGAGACTTTGAAGTGAAAGAAATACAATCAAATACTACATGTTATAGTATTTATACTTCGGGTACTACAGGGAAACCTAAAGGAGTTTTAATTACTCATGAAGCTGTTTTGAATTATTCAAATTGGTTTATTACAACAAATGAAATAACTGCTGAGGATAGTTCTATTGTTCTATCAAGTTTAGCATTTGATCTTATTTACACTAGTGTTTTTCCTTGTTTACTTTCTGGGGCAACTATTTTTGTACCTAAAACTTCCCAGGCAAAAACTATCCTAGATATTACCAACATTATAAAGGATTATCAAATTTCATACATTAAAGTAACACCATCATACCTTAATGTTTTACTCGATGTTTCTCAAAACATCCTCAAGCACGATTCAAAGCTAAGATTAATTGTAAGTGGTGGAGAATCACCAATACTTAGTGACATTGAAAAAATTGTAGATACAGGAATTTCTGTATTAAATCATTACGGACCTACAGAGGCAACGATTGGAAGTTGTGCTCACCTAATTACAAAGGAAAATCTTGATGCTTTTCTGCAAACCCCAGTAATTGGGAAACCAATTTATGGAAGTTACATATATGTATTAAATTCTGAATTAGAAATGGTTCCTAATGGAGTTGTCGGTGAATTATTTATAGGAGGAAATGGATTGGCTAAAGGATATATAGCAACAGAAGAAACACGCCTAAAGTTTATTTCCGATCCTTTCCGAACTACTAAAAAAATATATAAAACAGGTGATTACGGAAAAACACTTCCTGATGGTACAATACAGTTTTTAGGTAGAAAAGATAAGCAACTAAAAATTAATGGTTATAGGATTGAAACACAAGAAATCAAGAACCTACTTGTTGATCACAAAGCTATTATAAATGCTCATATTACAGTAGTTGAAAATAATGATCAGCAACATTTAATTGCTTTTGTACTTAGTACAAGAACAAATATCGCTGATTTAAAAGAGTATTTACGTCAGTATCTTCCAGAGTATATGTTGCCAAGACAATTCTATTTACTAGATCAATTTCCAATAAACAAAAATGGGAAAATAATTGAGAAAGAGTTGCTAAAGAGCATAGAAATTGAACAAGAAAATACCACAGAGTATATACCTCCAAGTTCTGAAAACGAAAAAATGTTGGCAGCTATATGGGAAGAAGTACTAGGAGTTGAAAATATCGGAATAAAGGATGTATTCTTTGAGTTAGGAGGTGACTCTATTAAGGCTATTCAAATTTTATCTAGAGTTGGAGAAAAAGGGTTGACTTTCGATTTGACTGATATTTTGAAATATCCTACCATAGAACAATTGGGGTCATTTGTAAGGGTGAAAAACAGAAAAATCATTCAAGATCAGGTTTTTGGAGAAGTTCCGTTAAGTCCAATACAACGTAGATTTATTAATAATGAGAAAGACATTCCTCATTTCTTTAATTATTCTTTTTTATACGAGAGTAAACAACCACTGGAAAAGTTAAAGATCAAAAAAGCTTTTGAAATACTCTCAGCGCATCATGACATACTAAGAGCACAATTTTTAAAGATAGATTCCGACTGGAAACAAACGATAGAAAATAATGCGATCTATAATTTTTATGAGTTTGAAAATGTTGAACAAGACTTTGTTTTAGAAAAATCAAGGTATGTTCAAGAATGTACTAATGTAACAGATACATTGATAGGAATAGCTCTCTTCAAAACGGATCAAAAATCATTGCTTTTCTTTTCTTTTCACCATCTTATCATAGATATTATTTCATGGTATATAATAAAAGAAGATTTTGAAAATATATATCTAAGTTTGAGTGATAACAAACCGGTTGTATTGCCAAAGAAAACAGATTCGTATTTGTATTGGATGAATCAACAACTAGAAAAGATAAAAACAGAACGTTTTCAAAAAGATGTAGCATATTGGAAACAATTTAATATAGCGTTGCATACATCTCTATTTAAAAATACAGATCAACTGATTAATACATATGAAAATCAGCATGTATCTACGTTTATATTTTCAGAGAAAGAAACATTAATGTTTCAAGAATTGCCTCAAAAAAAGTATAATATTAATATCGAAGAAGTATTAGTGACAGCATTTTTAGATGCGTTCTCTAAAACTTTCGGGTCTGAAGAGGTTTTAATAGATATAGAAAGTCATGGAAGGCATGAGACTTTAGATAATATAGATGTTAGTCGCACTGTTGGATGGTTTACTTCAATATATCCAGTACAATTACATGTACATAAAACTCTTAGCGAACGGATAATGCATACGAAAGAAACACTGAGAAAAGTGCCAAATAAAGGTGTTGGTTTCGGAATGCATAAGTATTTGTCAAAATCTTCAAAAGAAATAGTTAAGCCTGAGCTTAGAATTAATTATATCGGAAATATTGACTCTAATACAATGGAGGATGGTTTTCTAGTTATGAAACCTGGGGTAAATCCTATATCTGAAAAAAGGACACGTGATTACCTAATAGATATTCAAGCAAGAATACAAGATGGAAAACTATATGTGCAATGTTACTATCCAAAACATTTTTTCTCTGAATCAAAAATAACAACATTGTTATCGAATTATGAACAGCAGTGTTATGCTATCATTTCACACTGTCAAATTTTGGAACAACAAAAATATACACCCTCAGATTTTACGTTCTCTGATTTTGGTATTACTGAAATGGCAGATTCTGAAATATTTGTCAATGATAATGTAGTAGATGTATTACCAATGAGTTTATTACAAAAGGGAATTTTTTATCACTATAAGAGGAATAAAACTAGTAAGGCATATTTTGAACAGAAAAACTTCAGACTTAAAGGGAATTTTATTGCAGATAAAGTGGAGGAAGCTTTTCAGGTTGTACTTAATAAATACGCTATCTTAAGAACATCTTTCACAGATGATATAGGAGGCGATTTATTACAAGTGGTTAAGGGATATCAAAAATTGAACTTTGCGTATCATGATATATCTCATCTATCCGAAAAAACCAGGAAAGAAAGGCTTGAAACAATTAAAAAGAAAGATATAGAAAACGGCTTTGATTTAGAAAATGGGATACTCATACGACTTCATTTATTTAAATTAAGTAGTACAGTTTTTGAGTTCTGTTTAAGTCATCACCATATCCTTTTTGATGGTTGGTGTAATAGCATCATTTTTAATGATTTCTTTAGAGCTTATATTCAATTGTTACAGAATAATAGGATTGATATTGGTACAGAAATTCCATTCTCAAACTATATAAATTGGTTAACTAAAAGGAATAACTCTAAAGCAGTAACTTATTGGAAACAATTATTATTTGATTACGAGCAAGGAGTAAAAGTTCCTTATGAAAAAAATAGCCTAGTAGAAGACGTTAGTAAATCACATGATCGTTATTCATTTCATATTAGTGAAGAAGAAACGGTTGCCTTACAGCATTTAGCAAATAAAAACAGGATTACATTAAATACCCTAGTTTCTTGTATATGGGGCATGCTTCTAGCAAAATATAATGATACAAACGATGTTGTTTTTGGAGCTGTAGTTTCTGGACGACCAGGAGATTTACAACATGTAGAAAACATGGTTGGATTGTTTATAAATACGATTCCTGTTCGTATATGTTTTGAAAATGATTCCTTTGAAAATGTAGTTAAAAATCACCAGCAATTTTGGATTGATTCACAAGAACATCATTATTTGCAATTGTCCGAAATTCAGGCAAATTCTCATCTAAAAGACCGCTTGATAAATCATTTATATGTGTTTGAGAATTACCCAAGTCTAAATTCATTAAATGAAAATAAAAAGAATCTAGATTTTGAGTTTTTAGATTTCGAGGTCTACGAACAATCCAATTACAATTTCGCATTTATTGTAATGCCTGGAACTGAGTTGCATTTCGGATTTTCTTTTGATGCAAATTTATTTTCAAAATCTGATTTGCAAAAAATAGAACGTCATCTTAAAAATTGTATTCAACAGATAATAAAAGACCCTACACTCTCCGCGTCGGAAATTGATATAGTAACACCGCAAGAAAAACAACAATTATTATCTGAATTCAAAGGTCTTCAAAATGAACTAGAAACAGAAGATACATTGGTATCTCTTATTTCTAATTATGCGACTACATTACCAAATAAAAATGCAGTTATTGATAATGAAAGTATATTAACATATTCCGAACTGGATCAATTATCATCCAAAGTAAGTAATTACCTTATAGAGAATAATATACCAAAAGGAAGAAACATTGGAATACTTTATCATAAATCGTCTACATACATAGCGTTAATTGTAGGAATTTTAAAGGCAGGATGTTCTTATGTACCACTCGATGTAAAATGGCCGTTAAAAAGAAAAAAAGAAGTTTTAAACCAGGCCGAAATTCCATTAGTTTTTATAAGTACTTCAGAAATTGGTGTGGCCAATATATTACAATGGGAATGTGCTAGACTTCAAACGTATGTATGTGTAGATACGGAAGAACCATATACAATAGTAGAAGAAGAAAGCCCGTTAATGTCGGAAGAATTATGGAATCACATTGCTACTACTGCTAAAGATGAAATTGAAGCAGGAGGTTGGGTAAGTAGTTTTACAGGAATACCATTTTCTGAATTAGAAATGAAAGAGTACTCTGAAAACATTCTCTATAAAATACGCCCATATTTAAATAAAGAAAAACGTGTTTTAGAGGTTGGATGTGCTTCTGGAATAACAATGTTTGCCATTGCACCTCATGTAAAAGAATATGTAGGTTTAGATATCTCTTCAGAAGTCATCAATAAAAATGTTAATAAGATAAAACGAGAAGGTGTAGATAATGTTTCATGTTATGTGAAGTCAGCGGCTGAAATTGATTCATTAGATTTAGGAACTTTTGATATTATTATTATAAATAGTGTGATACAATGTTTTCCAGGATTGAACTATTTACGTGATATTCTTAAAAAATCATGTCGTATCATTTCTAAAGACGGAGTCTTATTTTTAGGAGATATCATGAATCATGAGTTAAAGCAAACTATGTTAAACGACCTGAGGTTGTATCAACAAGAGCATAAAAAAGCTAAGACAAAATTAACATTTGACACAGAATTATTTGTAGCTCCTAATTTTTTCATTGATTTTTCTATTCAGAATGAAATGCAAAGATCACCTATAGTTTCCGCTAAAAAACATTCAGTAGCAAACGAATTGACAAAGTATCGATATGATGTAATTTTTGAATTGGGAACGCTACGGTCAGAAGCTGTTAAAAGCCCTTTGAAACATCAACATGGAAAGAATGTCATAGATAAACAACCGACCGAAAGCGTAAATAGAGAAATCAATGCCTTAGATCCAGCTTATATGATATTTACTTCTGGAACTACTGGGGAATCTAAAGGTGTAAGCGTGACTCATAAAAGCATTATCAATACATTGAAATGGAGAGAAAGAGTATATTCCTTTTCAAATGAGGATTGTATTTTGAGTATCCCTTCTTTTCATTTTGATGCTTCTGTAGAAGATATTTTTGGAGCGTTGCGATCAGGAGCTACGTTATGTATTCCAGATCAAAATAAAATATTAGATACAGATTATCTTTCGAAATATATAGAAGACAAAAAAATAACAAATTTCATTGCAGTACCAACTTTTTATGAAGTTATACTGGACGATTTAAAAAATAAAAATCTTCATTTAAAAACTGTTACAGTAGCAGGAGAAGCATTAACGCAAACTGTTTTAGATAAACATTTTTCAAAACTTCCAAGCGTAAGATTGTTTAATGAATATGGACCAACAGAAACAGCTGTTTGTGCTACTTATAAAGAAATGAAACCTTCATCAGAAATATCGATAGGTAAACCAATTGATAATATGGAAATTCTAATCTTGGATAAGAATGACAAATTATTACCCATTGGAATTGTTGGAGAAATTGTTATTGGAGGTACAGGAGTTTCTCTAGGTTACTATAATGACACAGAGAAGACAAAACAAAAGTTTGTAAAGCATCCTTATAAAAATAATGAAGTTATATACAAAACAGGGGATTTAGGAAAATGGTTGCCTAATGGAGAGTTGGAATTTCTAGGCAGAAATGATCATCAAGTTAAAATAAGAGGTTTTAGGGTAGAACTTACGGAGATTGAAGCTATTTTAGAAACACATGTATTGATTAGAAGAGCTGTAGTATCTAATAATGATGAACGTTTAATGGCGTTTGTAGAACTTTCAGAAGAACAATCGTTAGATGTGGAAGATATTTTAGTTTATACAAAGAATCAGTTGCCATCATATATGATTCCTACAAGAATAGAAGTAATTGATGAAATACCACTCACCCCAAATAATAAAATAGATAGAAAAAGAATAAAAAATCTGTCTCGTAAAAAAGGAAAAACTGAAGTTGTAAATCTACCAGAAACGGAAAAGGAAAAAGCCTTGGCTATTGTTTGGAAAGAAGTATTGCGTACCTCAAAAGATATGTCATTAGATGACAATTTTTATGAACTTGGAGGTGATTCAATAAAGTCCATGTTGGTAGTTTCTAAATTAAAAAAACTAAAATACCACATCAGTATTACGAAGGTTTTGACGGCGCCAACACTAAGAGAACAGGCATTTCAATTAGAGCATAGAAACAAGTTGTCTTCTAATCACAAAGTTGAAGTGAAATCTGAATTACTACCTATTCAAACAGAGTTTGTTGATAGATATGGAGGTATTCCTTCTCAGTTCAATCTTGCGGTTTCATTGGTTAATAAAGATATTGATGATAGATGGTTTGCAGAGGAAGTACAACATTTATTGGGAATATTAATACAGCAACATGATGCTTTACAACAAAATTTCAAGAAAGAAAATGATGATTGGCACATGTTTTATGATAAAACAATACATATAGAAAAACCTTTATACTTTGATTATAGAGAAGGAAAAGGGAGTTTAGAAAAAATGCATAGTGAAGCTACATCAAAGCTTCACAAAACATTGGATATTGATCAAGGACCGTTGATAAAAACAGCCATCTTTGATTTTGATGATGAAAGTAGATTAGTCATTGTAATTCACCATTTTGTTATAGATGTGATTTCTTGGAGAATTCTTATAAAAGATATATTAAAATTAAAGAGACTACAAGTAGAAGGAAAGGAATTAAAACTAGAAGAAAAAAAATATCCTTATAGCAACTGGGTAAAACAATTAAAACTATATGGTGAGAGTCACATATTTCAAAAAGAATTTTCTTATTGGCAGGAAGTTTCAGAACAAAAAACATCACAGATAGTACCTGATGTTCCAGAAGGAGATCGTTCAACATCTCATCAAACCGCTATGGCATTGACATTGTCAGAAACTCAAACAGAAACGTTATTAACCAAAGCGAACCAAATTTATGCTTGTAGAACGGATGACGTTATTCTTACTGTTTTAAGTGTTGCTTTACAAAAAGTGTTTAATGCAAATAACGCTAAAATTCATATGGAAAGTCATGGTCGGGCAGAGCTATTAGAAGATATTGATGTTAGTGAAACTGTTGGCTGGTTTACTTGTAAATACCCGGTATTATTAACACCTCAGTATAATTTGGAACAAACACTAGTTCATACCAAAGAAGTACTTCGAAAAGTGCCAAACTTAGGAATAGGGTACGGTATTTATCATGATTTGATGAAACCAAAATCAGTTCGAGAAGAAATTATGATTATGTATAATAACTTAGGGAGTTTTGATACTGAGTCTGAACAAATGTCTTATAACAAAATTACCGTTTCGCAAGATTATACAGGAGTAGGGATATCTGAAAATCGTCCAATAGTATACGATTTGTATATAAGAAATGTAACTGTAAACGGGCAAATTCAGATGACAATCAACTTTAATACAACCCGATTCCATAATGAAACGATTCATCAACTTAAAACCAGTATCTCTGAGCTCTTAGAAGAATTAATATTCTTATTTGAACGTACGGAAGATACTGTAGTTACACCAAGTGATTTAGGAGAAAATGACCTTAGTTTGGATGATTTTGAAGCGCTCTTTTAATGCCCGAACAAAATAGATCTTTATAAAAAATTGAATTATATATGCTACATAAAAAAAATATAAAACGAATATTTAAATGCTCTCCTATGCAGAAAGGTATGTTCTTTTTGCATAAGTTGAACCCTACGTCAAAACAACATATTGTACAATATTACTTTACACTTAAAGGAGAAATACAATTAATCAATTTTAGAGAAGCATTTAATGATGTTTGTAAAAGATATGATGTTTTAAGAACAGTTTTTGTACAAAAAACAACTGATTATCCAATTCAGGTTGTATTAAAAGACGTTACTCCTGAATTTAGGTATACCAATTTGATGGTTAGTCCAACCATAACAATAGAAGAACTATTAGAGACTGACCTAGAAAAAGGCTTCCAAATAGATAAAACCCCTTGTGTCAGGTTGCAATTAGTAAAAGAAAATGATACTTCCTATGCTTGTATTTTTACATTTCATCATATTATAATGGATGGCTGGTGTAATAGCATTATCATCAACGATTTTATGGCTTGTTATGCAACTCGTACATTAAATTTAGAGGCACCCAAAAAACCTACCTCTGATTATGAATCCTATATACATTGGTTGGACAGGCAAGATATGTCAACAGCAACAAAGTTTTGGAAAGACTATTTAAATGGGTACCAAAATCAACTTAAAATACCATTTTTAAAACAACAAAATAACCTTCCTTATAAGTTTGAAAATCATACCATTTCTTTTGGAAGTTATCTAACAGAGAATCTTGTTGCTATTGCTAAAGAAAATGAGATCACTTTAAATGCGGTGTGTCAATTGCTATGGGCTATTGTACTGGCTAAAATAAACGGCGTTTCTGATATTGTTTTTGGTGTGGTTTCTTCTGGAAGACCACCTGAAATAGCTGATTCAGATAAAATTTTGGGATTATTTATAAACACACTCCCTATTCGAATTTCTTGGAATGAAAACTCAACAATACGTGAAGTACTCAAACAGTCTTTTGAAAAAATAAATGTAATTCAGAATTATAGCTATGTGCAATTGGCTGATATTCAGTCGCAATCAGAACGGTCTAGAAACTTAATTGACCATATATTCATTTTTGAAAATTACCCTAAGAGTATAGAAGACCTTTCCAATGCAGATGAATTAAAATCATTGAATTTGCGTTTAGAAAATAGTCAAGTTTTCGATCAAACAAATTATAATTTTAACATTATAGCAAAGAAAAATGAACAAGTTGAATTTAAATTTTTATACAACGCCTCATTAATAAATATCAAAGATATTGAGGTTATTGGTGATTACATTAAAAATGTAATGCGTCAAATCGTTGAAGGTCAGGATGAAAAAATGACAACGGTTTCTTTAGCTAAAAAAGAAAATCTAGCCGTGGTTCACGGAGTAAAGAAAGAAATTCAACATCATTCTTTGGTAACGTATTGGAGTGAAATCGTAAAAAAATTCCCAAATAAAATTGCAGTTACTCAAAATGATCAAGAATTTACCTATCGAACAATTCATGAATTATCGGATTCTTTTGCCCAATTCTTACAACAAAAACATAAAGTTCAAAAAGGAGATCGTGTAGTTATAGCCTTGGAAAGGTCAGAAAGAATGATCATTGCTGTATGGAGTGTTTTAAAACTTGGTGCAACAATTGTTCCTATGGATCTAAATTATCCTCAACGGCGAAAAGAATATATTTTAAATGATTCTGAGGCAACTTGTACTATTGATGAATCTTTGATGGCAACATGGAATGATAATCAGGAAGTAGCTATCGAAACTACTATGTTGTTTAACGGTCCCGATAGCAATTCAATATGTTATATAATATATACATCAGGAACTACAGGAAAACCTAATGGCACGATGCTGACCCATGAAAATTTGATTAATTTGATTGATTTTCATGATACAACAACAATTGAACTTTCGAAAGTTTTGCAATTTGCTCCGCTAGTATTCGATGTTTCTTTTCAGGAAATTTTTGTTACACATTTGCGAGGAGGGAATTTGTTTTTAATTCATGAAACAATACGATACAATGTTGAAGCATTATTTCAGTTTGTACAAAAGCACCAAATAAACACATTGTTTTTACCAACCTCTTATTTAAAATATATAAGTAATTCTAAGGAGGTATTATACAAATTTCCAACTTGCGTAAATGATATTATTGTTGCAGGAGAACGGTTGATTATAAATATGTATTTGAAAGAATTTCTATTAGCTCATACTATTCGATTACACAATCATTATGGGCCTTCTGAAACCCATGTTATAACAGCGTTAACAATAAACAAAGAAACAGCAATTGATAAAATCCCAGCAATCGGATCACCCGTTCAAAACACGTCTGTTTATATCATGTCAAATACTAATAAAATACTAGCTAAAGGAGCTGTCGGACAATTATTAGTTAAAGGGAAATCTTTGGGGAAAGGTTACGTGAATAATAATGAACTCACAAAAGAAAAGTTTGTTACTATAAATGGAGAAATATATTATCGGACTGGAGATAAAGCATACATACATACCGATAATTCTATTCATTATCTAGGAAGAATAGACGACCAAATAAAATATAGAGGATACCGAATTGAGTTAGATGAAATAGCATCTATCATATTGCAAAATGTATCAGTAAAAGAGGCAGTTGTAATATTATATGATGAATCAACTTCTGTTCAGAAATTATTAGCTTTTTTAATAGCTGATGATGCTTTTGATGAGGCTCAGTTATTCGCTCATTTAAATGATCATTTACCACATTATATGATACCAACATCAATTATTTGTCTGGATGCATTTCCTATGACACATAATGGTAAAGTTGATAAAAAAGAGCTTATAAATAATTATACTTCTAATATCGTTACTAATACCAAAGAAGTATTACCGACAGAGGAAGAAGAAAAAATAATTGGAATTTGGAAAGATATTTTACAAGTAAATACTCTTACAGTGCTAGATAACTTTTTAAACTTAGGAGGCCATAGCTTACAATTCATACAATTGGCGGGAAGATACTCCAAGCACTTTAAAGTAGATGTCTCTTTTAGAGAATTATTTTACAATGCAACAGTCAAGGCGCATGCTAAATTAATCGTTTCCAAAGCAAAGGGTAATCAACAAAACAAAATCCCAAAAACAACACTAAAAGACAAATATCCTTTGAGCTCATCACAATTGAGAATGTGGACTTTAAGTCAATTTGAAAATGCAGATCGAGCACATAATATTGTTCAAGCTTTTGAGTTTAGAGGTGATTTAGATAAAGACCTTTTAGAAAAGGCTATTATAAAAGCCGTTGAACGACATGAAGTTCTTAGAACACAATTTGTAATTGATGAGAAAAATGATGTATGTCAGTTTTTTAGTTCAATAGAGCAATTCCGTTTTAATATAGAATACTTAAGTCATACGACTCCATTAGCTATTGATGAAATCATAGAAAACAGGTATAGAACAGTGTTTGATTTGGAAAAAGGGCCATTGTGGAACATTACCATTGTCAAGATATCCGAACAACAACACATTCTCATACTTACAATACACCATATAATTTGTGATGGTTGGTCGATGCAGATTTTAGCGAAAGAAGTACTAGCGAATTACCATTACTTACGAAATGAAAATACATTAAAAGCTCAACCTGAACTCACAATTCAATATAAAGATTATGTTGCTTGGTTAACAATGACTAATCAACAAAAACAAATAGGAAAAGAAGAAGAGTATTGGTTGGATAAATTTAAAGGCACCATACCGCGTATCGAATTTCCTACTTCAAAAAAACGTCCTGCTTTAAAAACATACAATGGTGATAGTGTCTCAATAACTTTTTCAAAAGAACTATCTGAAAGCATAAAACAATATATGTTGGTGAGTGAATCGACGCTTTTCATGACTCTTTTATCAGGAATAAATACGTTATTGTTTAGATATACGAATCAAACCGATATCATTGTTGGAACACCGACAGCGGGTAGAATACACGAGCAATTAGAAAATCAGCTAGGACTTTACTTAAATACGTTGGCCATTAGAGCTCAGTTTGATAAAGAAATTAGCTTTGCTGGTTTAACAGCACTGATGAAAGAAGAATTATCAAAAACCTATTCAAACCAATTATATCCTTTTGATAAGCTTGTAGACAAACTAAAACTAGAAAGAGATCTTAGTAGATCACCACTATTTGATATCTTAGTAGTGCTACAAAACTTTCAAAATACAATTGTTGAAGAAACTAAATACAATACAGATCTTACCGTTAGTACATATTCAGGAAATGCTCGGAAATTGAGCATGTTTGATCTAAAATTTGTTTTTCAGGAATATAATAATAGAATACATCTCTTATTAGAATTTAACTCTGATATTTATTCGAAACCCTATATTCGTCAGGTAGCAGTTCATTTAGAAACAGTACTTCATCAAGCAGTTCAAAAACCTAAAACACCAATAATTGAGTTAAATTATTTATCAGCATCTGAGAGGCAACGTATTTTAAGACCTGCAAGGCAACAGAAGAATGTAGAAACTAAAGATGAAACGATTATTACGCTATTTAAAAAATCGGTAGAAGAATTTGGAACACATGATGCATTAATAGGAAATAAAAAAACATTAACATATAAAGAGTTAGATACCTTATCTGATGAACTAGCTAGTTATTTAAAAACAACATATAATGTACTTCCTGAAAGTAATGTGATTATCTTTTTAGAGCGAAATGAATGGGTGTTTGTTGCTATGTTAAGTGTATTAAAATTAGACTGTACATTTGTGCCAGTTGCTACAGATACGCCAAGTGAGCGCATGGCATATATAAGAGGTGATTGTAGCAGTGTGCTAACAATTGATAACGTTGTTATTGAGCAATTTACTTTGGAACATACTAAAAAAGAAACGTTATCAATACCAAAGCCATCAAACAATACACCAGCTTATATCATATATACTTCAGGAACTACAGGTAAACCTAAAGGGGTTTTAATATCAAATAAGGCCTTAGTAAATTATGTAGATTGGTTTAAAGGCTCCCATAATATAACAGCAGGTGATCGTTCAATTGTGCTTTCTGCACATACATTTGATTTGATTTACACCAGTGTTTTTGGTTGCCTTGTCTCTGGAGCAACCTTATATGTGCCACCAGAGCATTTAATTAGTGACTTGAGTGAAATATCAAAATATATCATAGAGCGTAAAATTACCTTTATAAAAACTACGCCGATGTATTTGAATGCTTTGTTAAATGTAAAAGAAAATATTTTAAGTTCTCTTTCATTGCGTTTAGTGGTTTGTGGAGGGGAAAAGCCAATTTATGAAGATGCAAGAAGAGTGGTAGAAGCAGAGAAAATATTTCTAAATCATTATGGGCCTACAGAAACAACCATTGGTGTTTGTACTCATGCGGTAAGCAAAGAAAATATAAGAGAATTTGAAGAAAACATGGTCATAGGAAAACCTGTTGATAACACACAGGTACTAATTTTGGATTCAAATCAAGAACTTTGTGGAGACAATATCATTGGAGAAATATGTGTTTCAGGACCGCAATTATCAGATGGTTATCTAAATTTAAAAAACCTTACCAACGAGAAATTTGTAACTCACAAGAAACTTTCAAAAAAAATCTTTAAAACAGGTGATTTAGGTAAAAGGTTACCTGATGGTACAATAATGTACATTGGACGAAAAGATAATCAAATAAAAATTAGAGGATACAGAGTAGAATTAGAAGAAATAGAACAGGTATTATCATCAAATAGGGACACTGTGCAAAAAGTAGCTGTACAGCTAAGAGAGCGCAATGGCCATCAAAGTTTAATTGCGTTTATAGTAACGCATAACAATATCAACTTTAATGAAACAGAGCTAAGAAGAGCGCTACAGAAAACATTACCTGATTATATGATGCCAGACTCTTTTATAATATTGGAAGATATGCCTCTCAATGCGAATGGAAAAGTAGATAGAAAAGCTCTTTATGCTAAAGATATTACCATTAATTCGGCACCGGATCAAGTTTTTGAAGCAGGTAATCACATAGAAGAAGTGTTGGTTTCATTGCTAAAAAAGGAGTTAGGAGTTGAGAAAATCTCACTTAAAAGCAGTTTTTTTGATTTAGGAGCTAACTCAATTATACTAATTAAATTATTATATGAAATAAATACAGCGTTGAATATCAATTTAAAGTTGCCAACAATATTTCAATTCCCAACGGTTGAAAGCCTCGCTGAAGCAATCACTGCTAACGAAGAAAAACATCTCGTTCAAATTTTAGATGAGGTAGAAGAAAGTGTGGTAGATGATAATATCTACGATATTTTTAGTGAATAATTTTTGAGATGAGTATTTAAATAAATGATTTATGCAAATGGATGAAAAAACAATAAGAAAAAGCATAGCTGTTGTCGGGTTATCTGGAAGATTTCCTAATGCGAAGAACCTAGATGTTTTTTGGGAAAAATTAAAACAAGGAGCACCTTTATATAATTGGCATACTGATGAAAAGTTGAGAGAAGAAGGACTAAAAGAAAGCCAAATTCAAGATGATACATTCATCAAAATTAATACAACCATAAAAGAGGCAGAAACTTTTGATCCTGCATTTTTCGGATACACGAAAAGTGAAGCAAAATGTATGGATCCACAAACTAGAGTGCTTCATGAAGAAGTTTGGCTAGCTCTTGAAGATGCAAAATATGATCCTTTTACCTATGGTAAAAAAATAGGGTTGATTGTTAGTGCTTCCGAAAATTTAGATTGGAAAGTATATGCTCAAAATAATACAAGCTCCAATGTAAGCCCTTATTACAGAAGACAAATTAGCAATGTGAAATTTAGTAACACCTTAATATCATACAAATTAAATCTTAGAGGTCCTAGTTATTTTATAGACACAGCTTGTTCAAGCTCGCTAGCAGGAATACATATGGCAACTCGTCAATTACTGATGAAAGAAGCTTCCTTGTATGTAGTCAGTAGTGTTTCTTTGAATTCACGAGCTTCTCACGGCTATTATTATCAAGAAGGTATGATTTCTTCAAAAGATGGGTTGTGTAAACCTTTTGATAAAGACGCCTCTGGTACTTTTTTAGGAGAAGGAACAGGAACTGTAGTATTAAAACGATTAGAAGATGCAATTCAAGATGGAGATTCTATATATGCTGTAATAAGAGGGTCTGCTACTAATAATGATGGGAGCAACAAAGTTGGTTACACAGCACCGAGTATCGATGGACAAGCTAGTTGCGTAGGTTTAGCGCATCGAATAGCCAATGTAACTCCAGAGACAATTGGATATGTTGAAACACACGGCACAGCTACACAAATAGGAGATCCCATAGAGCTTGAAGCACTCAATATAGCTTTCCAAAAAAATAAGCATAAACATTGTGCAATAGGAAGCATAAAATCTAATGTAGGGCATTTAGATGCGGCTGCTGGAATTACTGGATTTATAAAAACGGTATTGACATTACATCATAAACAAATTCCGCCAAGTTTACATTTTAAAAAACCAAACCCAAAGGTGAATTTTGATGAAGGTCCTTTTTATGTAAACACAGCACTGAAAACTTATCATCGAATGCAACCAGAAGTTCCTTTGCGAGCTGGAGTTAGTTCCTTTGGAATTGGAGGTACAAATGCGCACGTAGTTTTGGAAGAATTCATCGATAAAAAAGAGCATACGTTGGATAATAATGAAAACTATATACCGATACTCTTATCAGCTAATAGCGAGTCTTCATTGATGAAGTATAAAGAAGAACTCATACTCCATTTAAAAAATAACTCTTCTCTTAGCACCAGTAGTATTTTTAATGCTCTATTGGAAAAACCAATTTTTTATCACAAGATTTCTTTAGTAGTTAGAAATAATGAGGAGCTTATAGAACAGTTGAACGTATTGACCTCAGAACACATAGAATATTGTGATTTCGATAATACTAAACAAAAAATAGTATTTATGTTTCCTGGTCAAGGAAGTCAATATGAAAATATGGCATATGACCTCTATAAGGAAAATTCTTTTTTTGCATCTATTATTGATGAAGGACTTGAAAAGCTATCACGTATTGGCGGAAAAGAGTATAAAAAAATAGTATTCTCAACATTAACAAATACAGAGACTTCAAGATTATTGAATACAACACAATATACGCAACCTTTAGTCTTTTTAATTGAATATGCCTTAGCAAGATTACTTATAAATATTGGAATTCAGCCTACGGCAATGATAGGCCACAGCTTAGGAGAATATGTAGCTGCATGTCTTTCTGGGGTTTTCTCATTTGAAGACGCTTTAAAACTTCTTGTGTGTAGGGCTGACCTCATGGAGAATACTGAACAAGGTAAAATGATAAGTGTAAATTGTTCTAAAGAAGAGATAGAACTTTATTTAGAGTCAGATGTAAGCATAGCCGCTGTAAATGCTCCCAATGCCATTGTACTATCAGGTGCAGTTGCAGCCATAGAAAATATAGAAAATATTTTAAAGTCGGTGCGTATTGCTACCATACAACTAGGGAGTTCTAGAGGTTTTCACTCTTGCCTGATGGATCCAATTCTAGACGATTTTTTGAAAAAGGTAACATCTATTACATTACACGAACCTAAGATTCCATTCATATCTAACCTTACTGGAAAGACAATAACAAACGCAGAAGCTCTATCTCCAAAATACTGGGTAGAACATTTACGCAACTCGGTTCAATTCACTAAAGGAATTAAACACCTAGAAGCATCTAATCATAACGTGTATTTAGAAGTAGGCCCTGGGGATATTCTAAAAAATCTTTTCTATCGAAACAAAACAAATCAATCGGCTAAAGTACTGAGCTTACTTAAAGACTCAAAAAATACTCAAAATGAAGCGGTATTTTTTATGAAGCAATTGGGAAGATTATGGAGCTATGGAATACATCCGCAATGGAATAAGTTTATAAAAACAAATGTAAAAGACAAAACAAAGTTACCATCGTATGCTTTTGACGATGTTTCGTTTCCATATAAAATTGATGTCTTTGAAGAATTAAATAAAGAGTTTGATTTTGGGAAAAAGGGAAATAAAAAACCATTTGAAGATTGGTTTTATACGACAAACTGGAAACTTTCACATATAAAAAAATCAGATGAAGTATTTTCGGAAACAAATACTATTTTACTATTTTCAGATAATGATATTTTCTTTGAAAGCCTACAGCAAATTTTTGTAGCACAAGGAAAAAATGTCATTCTTGTTAAGAAGGGAACAAACTACGCTTGTATTTCGGAAAATGAATACATTGTTTGCCCAAACAAATTATCAGACTTCAATCTTCTTTATAATGATATTGAGGTTGTTAGTGGTAAAGTTGATCATTATGTTTACGGCTGGTCACTTACGAACTGTGAAAAATCTATTTCTAAACTAGATGTTGAAAATTTAGATCAATTACACGAAGATTTTTATGCATGCTTATACATTATACAGGCTTTTAAACTTCAACAAACTCGCCACCGACATAAACTTACACTGCTTACGCAGCAAGAAGTAAACATTCATAAAAATGAAAAAAAGGACTTTGTTTCGGCAACTGTAGCAACACTACTTTATGTTGCCATGCAAGAAAATTTAAAAGGGTTTAATTGTACCATAGACATAGATAAAAATGATGAACAAATAGCAGAAAAAATAGTAGATGATATTTTATATAATCTGGAGGATTTACGAATCGCGTATCGAAATGAAATCCGTTGGCTAAGAATATATGAGCCTATAAGGTTGAATACGATAAAATCAACACCTAAAGTCAAAGAGAATGGAATATACATCATTACAGGCGGGGTTGGTAATGCGGCACTTACCTTGGCAACACACCTGTTGGATAAATATCAAGCAAAAGTTTTCCTTATAGGTAGGTCAGATATACCTGAAGAAGAAAACTGGGAACAACTATTGAATATGTCTTATCATGAAATTACAGCACAGAAACTTGAAAAAAAAGTACGGTATGTAAAATTGGCAAAAAAATACAGGAAATCCTTACACTATCTTAGAGCTGATATCGCACAATTACAAGATATAAAAGTAGTGGTTTCTCATATCGAAAATGAGTATGGTCAATTAAATGGGATAATACACACGGCTGGGAATATTGATAAAAGAACTTATGAATTAGTAGAAAATATACAGCCTGTAAATGTAAAAGCACAATTTGCTCCTAAGGTAAATGGAATTATTAATCTCTATGAGGTTACCAAAAACTTGAAAATAGATTTCGTTTGGACCACTTCCAGTTTATCATCAGTTTTAGGGGGCCTTACTTATGGTTCTTATGCCTCAGCTAATAGCTTTATGGATCATTTTGTACTGGCATCACGTTCAGAAACAACTCAAAAATGGGTTTCCGTGAATCTTGATGGTTTGTCATTTGGAGAAGATGATAAATATATAAAAGAAGAACAGTTAGTAGATGTATTTGAAATTACACTCAACAATAAAGATGAATATCAATGGATTGTTTCTATAAGTGACATTTTTGAACGCGATACGTTGGCAAAAAGAATAGTTGAAAAAATTCAATTGACTCCAGCTACATCCCATTCAGAGAATATAACATTTGACAGTTTGAGTAAAAAAAATGTAGTACATGAATTAAGTAGATTATGGATGGATTTCTTTGATAAAGATCAAATAGATTTAGATAGTAACTATTTTGAGCTAGGAGGAAACTCTTTGAATATCATAGTAATGCATCAAAAAATAAAGGAAATATGGAATGTTGACATATCTGTAGCTCAATTATTTATGTTACAAACACTCAATGACCTTGTTAAGGAAATTGAAAAACATCTTGTAAAAGAAGAAATAACAGTATCCAATGACGATACATTGATTGGATTTTAAAAATATACAAAGTAAATTATCATGAAAAATAACAATATTAGATTCAAACTTCTTATACTAATTGGATGTAGCATAATTCAAAACTGTATAGCTCAAAACCTCACCAAAGATGATTATACAAAAAAGGAAGTATACATAACAATGAGAGATGGAGTCAAGCTGTATACCGCAATTTATACACCTAAAGACAACACAAAACAATACCCAATTATTTTATCAAGAACAACATGGGGAAATAGACCATATGGAAAAGATAAAAAACATAGATTTATTTCCTATAATAAGACCTTATTAGCTGAAGGATACGTGTTCGTTCATCAGGATGTTAGAGGAAGATTTATGAGTGAAGGAGATTTTGACAATACACGTCCAATAGTTTCTAATCTGAATTCGAATGCGGTAGATGAATTAACAGATACTTATGATTCTGTTGATTGGTTGATTAAAAATGTGAACAACAACAATGGTAATGTGGGAGTTATTGGTACTTCTTATCCTGGTTTTTATGCCGCGTTAAGCGCTATATCAGGGCATCCAGCAATTAAAGCAGTTTCTCCTCAAGCGCCTGTTTGTGATTTGTTTTTTGATGACATACATCGAAATGGAGCATTCGGAATTTACTTCTGGCCTTCATTAGACGCAATAGGAATTCAAACGCCCAATGAAACAGATAAGTGGTGGAAGATGTATAATCTTTCGAAGGTAACTAATAAAGATGGCTACGACTTTTACCTAAATGACTTAGGAAGCTTAAAAAACGCTGAACAGTATATGAACCCCGAAAATTTCCTTTGGAAACAAATTGTAGAGCACCCTAATTATGATTCTTTTTGGCAACGTAGGAATCCGTTACCTCACATGAAAAATATAAACTGTGAAGTACTGGTTGTAGGAGGATGGAATGACTCTGAAGATTTATATGGAACTTTAGGGTTCTATGAGGCTATAAGTAAACAAAACACAAATATACAACCATATCTAGTCATAGGGCCTTGGGTACACGGTGATTACAGATATGAAAAAGGAAAATATTCAATAGGAAATATATATTTTGGAGAAAATTTAAGCACTTACTTTCAAGAAAAAATAGAAGCTCCTTTCTTTAAACATTATTTAAAAAATGAAGGAGTAAAAACAAAAATTCCAAGAGTTACTTTATTTGATACAGGGTCTTTACAATGGAAACATTTTGATACATACCCAAAAGCAACTCCCGAAAACACATTCACCTATTACACTAGTGAAAAAGGAAAATTGAGTCGAAATGGCAATAATACTGAATCGGGTGCTAAAGGGATTAGCTATGTGAGTGATCCAAACGCACCTATTCCATATTCTGCAGATCGAAAATTACAGAAATATTCTCCAAAATTATTTATCTCAGAAGATCAGAGGTTCTCAAGCTCAAGGCCAGATGTTATAACATTCTCTAGTGAAACGTTACAAAGTGATGTGCAAATTTATGGAGAAATAGAAGCAACACTTCAAGTAGCTACAGACCAAACAGATGCTGACTGGATTGTTAAAGTAATAGATGTATATCCGCAGCAAATTCCAGATAGTTTGAAATTTAACAAAGAGATACTCATGGAAGGGTATGAGCGTATCGTTCGATGGGATGTTATAAGAGGACGATTCAGGGAGAGTTTTGAGAAGCCAAAACCTTTTACACCAAATAAAAAAACTATGGTAAAATTAGATATGCTAGACGTAATGCATACCTTCAAAAAAGGACATAAAATTATGATTCAAATTCAGAATAGTTATTTTCCTTATCTAGATAGAAACCCTCAAAAGTATATACCAAATATCTATAAAGCAGATGATTTGGATTTCACAAAAGCAAACCATACAATATTTTTTGACAGTGCTATTAAATTCAATGTAGCTACCCGTAAAAATAATAAAGAAAAAAATAAAAATTAATGAGTTTAGATGTTGCTATAATTGGTGTTTCTTTTTCTATATCTGGGATAAATAATTTGCAGGAATATTACGATGATATTATAAATGAAACACAAAAAATTAAAGAGATCCCCAATATCAGAAAAGAAGATGTTGAGGCTAGATTTGGTCCACAAGATATTGGACATGCGGGATATTTAGATCGTATAGATTTATTTGATGAAAAATATTTTGGAATTACCAAAGGGGAAGCAATTCGTATGGATCCTGAACAACGTTTAATGCTTGAACATTCGGTAAAAGCATTATATAATGCAGGATATACAAGAAAAGAAGTAGCAAATGATCGAACAGGATTTTTTCATACCTATTACCATTCTTCATACCGCTATTTTTTTGATGACATTTCTAATCTGTCATTAACATCACACATGTCTGGAATGATCGGAACTAAAGTAGCAAAGCACCTTGGGCTAAAAGGTCCGGTAGTAGGATATGATACTACTTGTTCTTCTTCATTAGTGGCTTTATATTATGCATGTCAAAGTTTATATACCGAAGATTGTGAATATGCCTTTGTTGGAGGAGTAAATCTGGGGGTAGCACATGCACAAAAAGTTGCAGCGCCCATATATTCAAATTCTGGAAAATGCTTACCTTTTGACGAAGCGGCAGATGGAACTGTACCTGGTGAAGGAGCTATTTGTTTATTAATAAAAACACTAGATAAGGCTGAGAAAGATAATGATACTATTTATGGTGTTATTAAAGGCGGTGCCATCAATCATGGGGGTGAACGTATTCAAAATATAACAGCTCCTAGTCCTTTGGCTCAAAAAGAAGTACTAATTAGAGCATGGGAAAAAAGTAATGTCTCTGCTGAAGATATTGGCTTTATTGAAGCCCATGGAACAGGAACCGAGTTAGGTGATCCTATAGAATTTGAAGGGATTCAGCTAGCATTTAAAGAAAAAAATAAAACTAATAATTGTGGAATAAGCTCGGCTAAAGGGCAAGTTGGACATCTTGATGCAATGTCTGGGTTGGCAGGGATTATAAGGGGGCTTGTTAGTTTAAAATATCACATAAAACCAAAACAACAAGGATTTCAACGTTTAAATTCACACATACGTAAAGAATTATCAAATGTTTATATCCAAGATCGGACAGAGGATTGGAAATCAGATAAGGAAAGAATGTTAGGAGTAAGCTCTTTTGGTCTTACAGGTACAAACGTACATATGATTCTGAAAGAATATAGATCTCCAAATAATCAAGAAAAAACTAGCGAAAAAACACTTCACTTCATACGATTATCTGCTATCAGTGATGAATCGATGCAAGAAACTCAAAATTATTTAGTATCATTTATAGAAAATAACCCAACGCTAAATTTGAATGATTTTGGGTACTCTCTGAATAAAATATACGATGCTGAAAAAGCTGTAAAATACTCGTTATTGTTTAAAAATAGAGAAGAGCTTATAAAAGGATTGCAAAGGCATAAAGAGGGGCATAAAAAAGAGGAGACGCAAAAGAATGTGATAGTTTTATTGCCAGGTATTTATAATTGGAGTGAAAATGAAAGAACTGCTTTTTTAACGGAATATCCTGAAGTATGGGATGAAATTCAAAAAAGTATAGTACTCGAAAGATATTTAGTGAAAAACGATTTTGCGAAAAACATATTGGTACAATATGGAATTTTGAGAAGTTTTTTGGCAACCAAGGATTTTTCAGCTCAAGTTTTATTTGGAGGACAAGGAAAAATAGTTCAACAATTACTATCAATAAACAATCCAGATGAAAAGGAAGTGTATTTAAATACCATAACAGAAAATAGTTCGAAAGATTTTAAAACAACTTCCTTTTTAAATTACCTCAATAACCTTGATAAGCTTTCTGAAACTATTTTTTATGTAATTGGAGATAATGGAAAAATGCTTGAAGCGTTTCAAAGCAAAAGTAAAGAGCAGTATTTACATAAGTTTTACATGAATAAAAACATTTCGGGTTATATAGAAATGCAGAAGCATCTTTTTGAGCAAGGTTTTAATATAAATGCATCTTTTGAAAACAGACAGTTTATTCAAACGCTAAAACTCCCTGTATTTTTATCAAAACGTCATTGGGTACATGGAATACTTCTTGACACACCTGAGTTAGAGCAAGTAATTCAAAACAATACTAATACACAAAAAGAATATAAATTTAGTAAATCACAAATTGTCAATCATATCGATACTATTTGGCGAAAAACTTTGCAAATTGAAAAGATAGACACTCAGGATAGTTTTTTTGAAATTGGAGGAGGTTCACTTCTAGGGTTAGATATCATGATGGAAATAGAAAAAACTTTTGGTATTCATATGGAGTATCAGAATATCTTTGAACAAGATACTATTCAAAAGTTATCCTTATTTATAGAAAGTAAGTTACAATCGGAGACTACAGAAATTAGAATAGCAGAGCCAATAAAAAACGTACCTGAAGTTGATAAGGAAGATAAATATGAAGAGGCAATTCAAGAAGTAGAAACAGAGTTACTGGTAAGAAAGACTTTTAAGAAGATTTTCATAACAGGAGCAACTGGTTTTTTAGGAGTATACTTACTAAAGGAATTGTTAGAAAATACAGAAGCTACTATTATTTGCATGGTAAGAAAATCAAAGGATGATATTACTGTTACTGAAAGATGCTTTCAATGTTATGAATCTTACTTTGGGAACAATTCACTTACTGAAATATATAAAAGTAGAATCAATGTCTTAGAAGGAGATATTACTATTTCAGGTTTAGGAATTAAAACATCGATACCATCCATAGTAGAACAAATAGATGTAGTATACCATACGGCAGCGGCTGTAAATCATTATGGAAAAAAGGAAAGGTCTGAATTGATTAACTATCACGGTACTAAACATGTTTTTGAATGGGCTAAAGCTAATAATATTCCTAATTTCAATCACATTTCGTCGGTAGCAGTATCTGGCTCATACATTGACAAAATAGATGAAATAAATTATAATGAAACTGACCTTGATTTAGGACAGGAATTTGGAACATATATATACAGTTCTTCCAAATTTAAAGCAGAAGTGTTTTTACATGAAAACAAAAATGACTTGATGTCTATTAATATTTTGAGATTAGGTAATTTAGGAGGTGATAGCATTCGGGGAAATTTCCAGAAAAATATAGAAAACAATATAGTATACTTGCTTTTTAAATCGTTGTATAACTCAGGTATTTACCCTGTTGATTATGAAAGGAATATAGAGATTTCACCTGTAGACCAAATTGCTAAATCGATACATTTAATTTCAACACATACCAAAAATATATTGCAAACATTTCATTTGTATAAATTTGAAAATCTCACTTTGGCAAATGTAATTGAAGCTTTTCAGCATAATAATATTACGGTACATCCAGTAGATCACGCCATTTTCGAAGAACGCATAGCAAGTGTGATTTCAGATACACATTCCAATAAGATACCATTCTTTGGTATAGCACAACAAAGAGAACAAAATTTGGATGCATATACGCATTATCACATTCAGACCAAAAAGACAACTAAATTTTTAAATCGTATAGGCTTTAAGTTTCAGCCTGACGCTATGTACTATTCAAAAATTATTGAGTACTGTTTGAAAATGAATTTTTTCAAGCCTGAAGAACAATTAAATTTAATGGATGCATAAAATCAAAGAAATTTCTTAATAGAAGAATTGATATTCTAATTAAAATAAACAAAATTAATGATACATCAAAAACCGCAAATATTTATGTTACATTTTGCAGGGGGAAGTTCGCGTTCGTTTGCATTTTTGAAGGATAAAATACCCAATACCTTTGAAGTTCATTCGTTGGAACTTCCAGGTAGGGGAAAACGTTATAAAGAAGATTTAATAACAAGCAGTACGGAAGCCGTTGATTATTATGTTGATCAAATTCGGGCCAAAAGAAATAACGAACCATTTATTATTTATGGGCATAGTATGGGGGCTACTTTGGGGCTGTTTGTGACTGAAAAATTAGAGAGTTTTGCTGATTTTCCTGAACGCTTAATTACAACTGGAACTCCTGGGTTAGGAGTTACAGATGAAGAAGAAATTAAAAAAGGAAAACGTTACATGATGAATGACGAAGATTTTAAAAATGAATTGCGTAGACTAGGAGGTGTGCCAGATGAAGTTCTGGAAAACGAAGAGCTTTACGATTTTTTTAGCCCACTCATTCGTGCAGACTTTCAAGTTATAGAACAAGGTTTTGATAATGAAAAGATCGTTATAAAAACCCCTATTAATGCTTTTATGGGATCTGAAGAAAAATTCAATGGTCGTCTAGATAACTGGAAAAAATTTACGGCAAGTTATTGTAATTACGAAGTATGGGAAGGAAATCATTTTTTCATATATGATCACCCAGAAGCTTTAGTAACAATAGTAGAAAAGTCTTTTGACAAAGTAATCAATTAAAAAAAAACAAATGTTAAAACTACAGTCCAAGAATATTATTTATCTCGTTTTGTATGCATTACCAAACACTATTTTAAGTTTTGCTATCATATACATAATTAACAATGTAATGGCGGGAAATGAAATGTTTACCAAAAAATATATGGGAATTGTGTTTGCTACAATCGTGGTATATACCTATTTACTTAATATTATTTTCCAAAAACGCCTCAACAAATATGCTTTCAATTTACTCTACGAAAATGAAAAGAAAATCTTTGGTCAGATTTTAAAAGCACCATTAATTAAGTTAGAAAAATTAGGTTCACAGCGCTTCTTTACTGCTGTAGAAGACTTAAGAACATTTTCCTTTTTGCCATATACAGTTACACATACAGTAAATTCAGTATTGATGCTAGTTCTTTGTTTGGTTTATATGTTTACACTTTCTATGACATCGGCAATAATTGTAATCATTCTGATTGCTCTCGTAGCAGTATGTTACTTTGCTGTAGTCAATACAATGTCTAAACAAGTGGCTATACTAAGAGAATACAATGAATATTATTATAAGTATGTAGATGATGTAATGAAAGGGTTTAAGGAGTTGAAATTAAGTTTCTTCCGAAGAGGTAGCCTAATGAATGATTTCTTAACTCCGAATAGAGACAAGGCTATGGCCTTGGATTTCGAAATTAATTATGTTTTTCTATCTATTAATTTAATCAGTCAATACGGATTGTATTTTGTTGTAGCAGTAATTCTATTTGTATTACCTGAATTTGGATTGTTATCTCATGAAGATGTCATAGCGTATGTGGTAATTATCTTGTTCATTTCAGGACCAATAAACAACCTTATCAATTTACAACAGATGTACACAAGGTTTATGGTCGCAAATACGAGAATCAAAAATTTTATTGCAGACTTTGAAATTGTAAATGATGAAAAAACAGAAAAGAAACAAACCGTAAATGCATTTGATACACTTCAGCTTGATAATGTAGCATTTACATACCCTACAGATGAATTGGATGAAAAGTCTAAACCTTTTGCACTAGGCCCCTTAAATCTTAATGTAAACAAAGGAGAAGTCATATTTGTTGTCGGAGGAAATGGCTCGGGGAAGAGTACATTTATAAAAGCATTAACAGGATTATATTCAATATCAGCAGGAGCGATTGTCGTTAATAATTCTATAAAAGAAAAATCAAATAGAAGTTTGCAAGATATGACCGCGGCAGTATTTACGGACAATCATATCTTTTCTAATAACTATGATAATTTTGAATTAAAAAATAATAAGCGTTATAAAGAATTAATTGAAACAATGGAATTAGATCACATCATAAAAGATGATGATGAAAAATCAATTCGAAGACAATTTTCTAAAGGGCAAAGTAAACGTGTTTCTTTAATACTAGCCTTATTAGAAGAGAAACCATTACTCGTATTAGATGAATGGGCAGCTGACCAAGATCCGCACTTCCGTAAATATTTTTATGAAGTATTAATACCTAAATTAAAAGCTGAAGGTAAAACTATAATTGCGGTAACCCATGACGATGCCTATTTTAACCAAGCAGATCGTGTGATAAAATTTGATTATGGTAAAATCATAAAAGATGTTGATATACGTTCATACGAAAGCAGTATGAGAGATTTTTGGGTATAAAATAATTCATACAATTATCAAAAATGTATGAGTGATTAAGTTCTCACAAGATAAGAGAAGGAAAAGCTGAAGGGGGAAACTAGTAAAAATGATTTAGACCCTAACGGAAAAGAATGTTAGACATGTTGCAATACAGCGACGCCTTAAAGGGCATCTAGGCAACCTAATCTATAGAAATTTAATAATTTAATGAAAACGATTTTCATCATCGTTTTTTACTGATACCATTTACCATTTGAATTTACCGTAATAAAACGTCCTTTTTCCCTTTCTATTGAAATAGAAAGAAGAAAACACTCATTTTCTTTTACAATAAATTCAAACAATAACTGGTATTACCTATACTTTTATAACTAAAGTGTTATGTTAGAAATGATACAATTAACATTACCACAGCAAGATGTATACTTTGAACAACTATTGTTCCCAAATGCTCCTATCTATAATATAGGAGCAAAGATTAAAATTGAAGGAACTATAGATGTCAAAATAATGCAAAATGCTTATAAAACTTTATTGCGGCAGCATAAGACTTACCGAAGTACTATTGCACATAAGAACGATGCGATTTCGTTTATTGAATTAGAAAACTATGACGATCGTCTAGAAGTAGTGGATTTTTCAAATGAAGTTAATGCAAATGCAAAAGCAAATGTATTTATGTATAAACGCTTTATAAAACCTTTTGATCTCAATACAGCTTCATTATTGCATAAATTTATTTTAATAAAAGTCCAAGCAGATTATCATTATTTATTTTCAGTATATCATCATATAATCACTGATGGATGGGGAACATCGTTAATGTTTCAACGTTTGGTAACCAATTATAATGAAATTTCAGCTGAAGGAAGCGTGGTTTCAGAATATCCATATCATTATGATGCCTTTGTTAAAGATGATTTACAATACCAACAATCACAATCTTATGAAAAAGATAAAATTTATTGGAAATCCAGATTCAATAGTTTACCTGAGCCACTTTTTCAGCCAATTAGAGGAGAATTAGTACACCATAAAAGTCAACGTCAGACAATTACTATAAAACGTAAGATATACAATGAATTGGAAGCCCTAGCAAAAGCTAGTAAAAGCACAACCTTTCATGCTATTTTAGGATTGATCTATTTATATTTTGGTAGAAAACAAAGGAATGATGATTTTGCTATAGGCTTACCAGTATTAAATAGAAGAAAGGCCTCATTTAAAAAAACAGTAGGACTATTTATGGGGATTTCTGCATTACGTATACAACTGGAAAAAGAAGATACATTTTTATCTTTTTTAGCGAGAATACGTCAGCAACTTAGACTAGATTATCGCTATCAACGTTTCCCATTAGGGAAATTAATTCAGGAGTTAGATGTATTTAGTAAGAATAGCCGCTTATTTGATATAACATTGTCTTATGAAAAACAAAATTATGCAGACCATTTTTTAAAAACCAAAACAACAGTTATTCCATTAACACATCAAGCGGAACGTACACCTTTAGCTTTATATATTCGAGAGTTTGATCCAATGGAAGATGTAATTATTGATTTTGACTATAATACATCATATTTTGATGAGGCATCAATTACACAAATAACAGCACATTTTGAAGAGTTATTGACGGAAGTCATACAAAATCCTGAAAAAAAGATACATACCTACTCGTACCTCACATCAAGTGAGAAAAAAGATGTATTTCATACTTACAATCAAACACAGTATGAATATCACAAACAATTAACAGTGTTGAATTACTTTAGAGAGAAAGCTAAAATTCAACCTGAGAAAACCGTTATAACAGACAAAAATAATTCATATACTTATCAAGAATTAGATAGGCTATCAGATAATATAGCCAAGCAAGTAATAGCAAATTTAAAAGTACCATCAAATACGCCTATAGCGATTTTAATGCCCCGTTCGGCAAAACTTGTTGTGGGGATTTTAGGCGTTATGAAGGCTGGGAGACCATTTATTCCTTTAGATCCTGACTTTCCAAATGATCGTTTGGAATACATAATATCACATAGTGAAACTACGCTAATTATAACATCATCAACTGAGTTAAATACTATAAAACATGATCATGTTATAGACATTGATTCCATATCTAAATCACTAGACTTCTCTATTGAATTACCACAAGTAATGGCAGAAAGCTCAGCATATATCATATATACTTCTGGAACAACAGGAAGCCCCAAAGGCGTAGAAATAGGGCATCAAGGGTTGTTAAACTTTCTTTTAAGTATGGAAAAACGCCCAGGAGTTGAACAAAATGATTTATTATATTCTGTAACAACGCAATCATTTGATATCTCCATCTTGGAATTTTTAACTCCTTTATTGGCAGGGGGCTCAATTTATATTGCAGATCCTACTACATTAGCGAATCCTTTCGTATTGATGGACGAAATAAAGGAAGTAAAACCAACTATTATTCAAGCAACTCCAAGTTTTTATCAATTACTATTCAATGCTGGTTGGGAAGGAAATTCTGAACTTAAAATTTTATGTGGAGGAGATTTATTGAGTAAAGCACTGGCTGAGAGGCTGTTGAGTGGTGGTAAAGATTTGTGGAATATGTATGGCCCAACAGAAACTACAATTTGGTCTACGTGTAAGCATATTACAAAGCCATCAGAAGCAGCTAATATTGGAACTCCTATTCATAACACACAAATATATATATTAGATGAAACCTTACAAGTGTTGCCAAAACACAGTATTGGTACAGTTTATATAGGTGGTGATGGTTTGGCAAAAGGGTATTATAAAAACACTATTTTGACAGAAGAACGTTTTATAACACACAAACAGTTACAAAAACGTATATATAATACAGGTGATATAGCAAAATGGAATGATAAAGGAGAGGTAGAGTTTTTAGGAAGAGAAGACTTTCAAGTGAAAATACGTG
Source organism: Tenacibaculum profundicola (assembly GCF_057220795.1). Classification (NCBI taxonomy): domain Bacteria; kingdom Pseudomonadati; phylum Bacteroidota; class Flavobacteriia; order Flavobacteriales; family Flavobacteriaceae; genus Tenacibaculum; species Tenacibaculum profundicola. The sequence continues at coordinate 3,656,186 of NZ_CM170137.1, forward strand.
GCTACCGTATTGAACTGGCAGATATTGAAACCAAATTTCATAAAATTCCAACTATAAAGGAGGCAGTTGTTGTGGCCAAGAAGCAAAAAAATCAAGAAGCATACTTGGTCGCTTTTCTTGTAGTAGATGATTCTCGTATTGAAGTAGATGAAATCAGAAATACAATAAAGCAACAGTTACCTAAGTATATGATTCCGAGTCAAATAGTGGTTATAGATGCTTTGCCATTGACTCCTAATAAAAAAGTAGATAGGAAAGCATTGGTAGCGTATCAATTGAAAAATACACCAACAACAGAAAACACCTTTCATAAGGCAACAACTCTTTTAGAAAAAGAAATGTGTAAGCTATTTCAAGAGGTGCTAAATTCTGAATACCAAATAGGGCTCTCCGATAATTTCTTTGAACATGGAGGGCATTCATTGAATGCTGTAAAATTGGTTAGCACTGTAGAAACAAAGTTATACTATTCATTAAGTCTACGAATATTATTTGATCACCCTACGGTTGCTGAGTTAGTTAATTATATACAGAATAACCCAACTATTGTTCAAAACGAAACAATACCAAAGGTAACAATACAAAAGCATTATCCAATCACAGAGCCTCAGGAAGAAATATGGGTGGCATCACAAAATCATAATCATTCTATTTCCTACAATATGTTTGCTGTTTATAAAGTAGCAGGAACAATATGCATAGAAAAGTTGCAGTCTATATTTGAACATTTAATTTTAAAACATGAAATTTTAAGAACTAATTTTATTGAAAATGAAGGAATAGCTCAGCAAAAAATAAATAAAGATGTTACCAACTTTCAAATAGAAGAAATTATATGTGAAGATGATAATATTGAAACTAAAATTCAGGAGGAAGTGCATAAAGCTTTTGATTTAGTAAATAACACACTGTGTAAAGTCATTGTTTATAAAAGTAATTTAGAAACATTTTTAGTATTCAAAACACATCACATTATTATGGATGGTTGGTCTTTAGAGCTATTAATTCAAGAAATTGTTCGTTTATATAAATTAGAAGTAATTCCAAATAATGTAAATAACACACAACTTCAATTTAAAGATTATGCGGTATGGCAATCTCAAAAAACAAAGGTAAAACATAATGAGTTTTGGACTTCATATATGGATGGATATACGTGGAAGAAAATTTTAAATCCCGATAGAGATACACAAAATAATACGCATCTAGGAGCATCTATGCAACTACATTATGATAAGGAGTTGTGGAGTCAAATAACTAATTTTATACTCCAACAAAACATTACGTTACATACATTTTTAACGACTATTTTTAGTGTTTTGCTATTAAAGAATTACAAACATGATGAGGTTTGTATAGGAACGATCAATTCAGGTAGAAGTCATCCAAGCTTACTATCACAAATAGGAATGTTTGTGAAAACGCTACCATTACGCACCAAATATGATAATACGCAAACATTATTTTCATTATTAAAGGAAACACATATAACTATATTGGACTTTGATAAACATCAAGATATTCCTTTAGAAGTTAGAAAAGAATTCCTTTGGGATGTATTACTGGTGATACAAAACCAGTCGTTTAATTATGAGAAAATTAACGTAACTGACACTCTTTTATTCACTTCTCATGAGGTTGTATCACGTTATAGTAGACTGCCATTGCTATTAAATTTTACAATTTCGGAATCATTATCACTTAACCTAAATTATAATACAGAATTGTTTGATGCCGATAGTATATCACTACTATGCATGCGTTTTGAGAAACTGTTAAAAAGCGCTGTACGAGCAACTGAATCAACCAAGTTGGAAGATTTAAACATCCAATTATATCAAGAAACATCGTCTGTAATAGACATAGATTTTAATTTTTAGACTTTACAATTATGATAGTAAACACACAAAATATTTTTAAAGCACTTATTTTTTTCATGACATTCTCAGTGTTGCATGCACAAGAAGGTGTTTTTGAAAAAGTTGATTCATTTCATAGATATGCCGAGTATCTAAAAAATGATGAAATTACTTGGGGTTATTTATCGATTCCAGAAGATTGGAATGAAACAAAAGGAGATTCCATTAAAATAGCAGTATCTGTATTAAAAAGCAAACAAGAAAACCCAAGTGCAGAAGCATTAGTGTTTATCCAAGGTGGCCCTGGAGCTCCTAGTATTGATGCTATCTGGTCTTGGCAAAATCATACGTTAAGAAATAACTATGATATCGTATTGTTTGATACCAGAGGTACTGGATATTCAGAACCTCGATTATGTCCTGATTTAGGGAAAGAATTTTTAAAAATCCTAGCAAAAAATCAATCTCCATCCAAAGATGAAGAGCAAAAAGCAAATGCAACTTTGGCATGTAAATCTGATTTAATAAAAAAAGGAATAAATGTGGAAGCATATCAGAGTACTTCTGTAGCAAAAGATTTACATGCACTTAAAAATAGTTTGGGATATGAAAAATGGAATGTTTATGGAGCTTCTTACGGAACATATATGGCGCAAGTATATGCAAATTTGTTTCCAGAAGATATTAGTAAACTTATTCTAGATTCTTCTATTGCAAATATTTCAAAATATTATACGGAGAATACAACAAACTATATAACCAGTTTACAAAAAGTATTTAAAGCATGTGAAGCTGACGAAAATAGTACTAACAGTTATCCAAACATTGAAAGCGTTTATTATGAAGTTATAGCTGATTTACAAGACAATCCAATAACTGTTGAGGTTGATAAATCTTTAATTGAATCAGAGTCGTTTACGTTTAATGCGGAAGATTTCAAAGTGGCAGTGCAGCAAGCATTGTATAACAAACAATTGGTAGAGGTTATTCCATTACTTATATATGAATTTCGAGCCCGAAACAAAAAAGCTCTAGGGAGTTTGGTTCCGGCGTTTTCAAGTTTATTGAATATGGATTATGGTGTATACTATTGTGTGAGTTGCAATGAAGCCTTGCCATTAAACGATTTGAATGAACTTCAGGAAACATCAACTCGTTATAAAGGATTAAAAGGACCACTTTCATTTTATAAATCGGACTTTACGATATGTAATGACTGGAATATTCAAAAAGATTCTTTGATTCACCAAAACTTAAATACGCTAAAAGAAAGTAACATGCCAGTATTAGTTTTAGGAGGAGAATTTGACCCGATTACACCTGAAAAAAATGCAGAGAAAACGGCTGGTTTATTTAAAAATGCAACTGCTATAACTGCATATACTTATGGGCACGTACCAAGTTTTACAGCGGTAGGTGAAGAAATTGTAACTGCATTCGTAAGCAAAAACGAATTGCCAGAAAACGAAGTGTTCAGAAAAGTGCCAAAATTACAAATTGTAAACTCGATAACCATAAATGGGGGCGTATCAAAAATGGGAAATAGTCTCAATGAACAAGATCCAATGTTTTTGATTCCATTACTTATTGCATTAGGAGTGGCAATTGCCTTTATAATTGCACACGGAATTAAATTAATTAGGAGAAAATATCAAAAACAATCGGACAAGATCATTCGAATCTTATGTTTAGTTACCTCTATACTTGGCATTATTAGCTTAATTGGATTTGTAAATGCATTACGAACAATAGCAGATCAAAACTATTACATATTAGCATTCGGTTTACCTAATGCATATAACTATTTATATATGTTTATGTGGGTGTTTTTACTAGTATTACTAATAACAATATGTTATTACTTTATACGAATTAAAAAAATAACGGAACGAAGTATTTTATTTTCAATCGTATTTTCGAATCTACTAATAGCGGTTTACTTTTTGTTTTGGGAAATCATTCAATTTTAACAAAAAGTATAAAAGCCGTAATTCAATAAATAATACTTCTATGAATCAAAAAATTTTCAGAGAAACATGAAGAAAACCATTCTATTCAATCATCACGACCTTATTAATATAGACACAAAAGCCTCGATTCCGGCATTAATTAATACAAATTCACCTAAGGTTCCGGAAATACTGAGAGATTTTAATTACCCCATATCTTCTTGGCCAATAATTTTACCAGAAGATATGGCGAAAGAATTGGCTAGTTGTTGCGCACTGATTCCAAAACTACTACAAAAAATCCCAGAATTATTCTTTCAAAATGATCTCAAGAAAATAGCCGACTTTTATTTTGAAGGGGATCAGATGCTGGCACAATTTACCAGTATTTGTGCTAATAAAAAAGTAGATGTAAGTTGTCGTTTAGATTTAATTCAGGAAGCTTCTGGGTTTAAAGTTTTAGAAGTAAATGCAGGTTCATCTATTGGTGGAATGGAATTTCAAAATTTTGAACCAATTATCAACGAGATACATCCAGAATTGGTTGATAAAGCATCCGGTGTAGAAATCCGTAGAACCCAGAAAATTTATATTGATTTTATTATCCAAAAAGTGATAGAATATGTTTCTAAGGATACAGAAGAGATCAATATTTTTATGGCAGAAATGATTTCGAATGATCAAGATAAAGGCAAATTTAAAGAGATAGAAGACTTTTACAATGAAGTACTGAATGTTGAAATTGTTAAATATGGAAAAAAGGGAAGTGTTACTATAGATAACATGTCTGCTGTAAAATTAGAAAATAATATACTTACTTATAATGATAAACGTATACATGCAGTATTAGTATCAAATTTTGGTCTAAAAGATGTCTCTCCAGATGTGTTTAGAGCGTTTGTAATGAATGCAATTTATTTTCCAGACCATTTAGCCGTTGGAATGTTGCGAGACAAGCGAAACTTAGCATTACTTAGAGAATTGGCAACTGCCGGAAAATTTAGTACTGAAGAAAATGAACAACTGCTAAAATTCATTCCTTGGTCTGTGTTGATGGAAGAAACAACAGTTTCGTATCAAGGTCAAACAAGCAATTTAATTACGTTATTAACTAACAAAAAAGACAATTTTGTAATTAAAGTTGCCGATGGATTACAAGGAAATGATGTCTTTGTAGGGAAGTTTTTATCTGAAGAAGCATGGTCTGCTGCAATAAAAAAGGCATTAGAAGCAAAGAACTATTTAGTACAAGAATTTATTGTTTCCGAGAATGTATTAGCACCCAATAAAGCTAATTTATGGACGCCTCACACATTAGTTTGGGGCGCTTTTGGATTTGGAGACACGTATGGTGGTGCTTGGGTAAGAATGTCTACTCTAGAAAACAGCGTTGGTGTAATTAATTCTGCAACAGGAGCAATAGAAGCAATTGTTTATGAAGGTACTACAGATGTAATTGCAAAACCAAAGCAAAAGCAAAAGCAAAAAAATAAAAAAGAAATATTGCGTACAATTTTAGATAAAGAATATGTGAATTTTACTGATGATGCTACTAAAAACATCCCACCGTTAATTGACCCAACCTCAGAGGGCGTGCCAAATCTGTTATACGGTTACGAATATCCAATATCTTCTTGGCCAGTTATTATAGATAAGAATAACGCAAGAAAATTAGAGGAGCTTTCTGTCAAAATCCCTCAGTTACTGACAAAAATACCAGCTATGTACTTTGGAAACGATCCGAAAAAAATAGCAAACTTCTATTTTCAAGGTAACGAAATGATCACTCAATTTGCCTTACTTTGTCACAATAAACAAATAGAAATTGGCTGCCGTTTGGATTTATCGTTATCTTCAGATGGATTCAAAATATTAGAAGTAAATGTAGGATCTTCAATTGGTGGCTGGCAAGTGCAGAGTTTTGAGTGTCTCATTAGAAAGAATCATCCAGAACTTGATCAAAATTTTCAAACACAAAACACACAATCAAATTATATTAATTTCTTAATAGATAAAATAATTGAATATGTCCCTTCAATAGATACAGATATTAATGTATTTATTGGGTTTGGGAATCTTCCAGAAGATATAATAACAGAAAACATAACTGACTTTTTTGATGCATTGTTAGAAGATGCACTAAAAGAAAAAAGATATAGAGGGAAATCTTTTGTTGGTGAATTTTCCGAGTTGATTTTACACGAAAATGCATTGACCTATAAAAATGAAGAGATGCATACTGTACTGGCTATTAGTTTAGATAAAGAAGGAATACCTCCAGATGTGTTTAGAGCATTTATGATGGGGAAGGTTTACTTTCCAGACTATTTAGCAACAGATATATATGGAGATAAACGGAATTTAGGCTTGTTACGAGAACTAGCAGAACATCAAAAATTTACACCAGAAGAAAATGAATTGGTGCTAAACGGAATTCCTTGGACAAAAGAAATTAAAGATACGACTTGTATATATAAAGGGAAAGATAGGCATATCACAGAAATTCTGACACAACATAAAGATGAGATGGTTGTAAAAGCTGCTCAAGGATTTCAAGGAAAAGATGTTTTTATCGGGAAATTTTCAACAGATGCAGAATGGAAGGAAGCACTACAATTAGCGATGAGCAATAAAAACTTTATTGCTCAAGAATTTAGCGATTCTGTCATATACAATGCACCTAACAAAAACAATGAATGGACTCCACATAAATTAATTTGGGGTGCATTTGGATTTGGTAAAAAATATGGTGGTGTTTGGGTTCGAATGTCAGAAGTAGTAAATGATATAGGCGTCATTAATTCTGCAACAGGAGCTGTAGAAGCAATTGTATATGAAAGCGACCCTCTTAAATAGGAATATTATAGTGATTTACATTTATTACACACATATCAATGATGAAAATCATAATAATTTAATTCAAGAATTTTTGCCAAAATTCCCAAAAGAATATCAGCGAAAAATCTTACGATATCGTCGGTGGCAAGATGCACAACTATCGCTATTAGGAAGGTTATTGCTTTTTTGCGGAATGAGAGATTTAAACAAGAAAATTGAAGGCTTTCAGTTAGAATATTTAGATTATGGTAAACCGATTTTTCTTAACTCAGACTTAAAGTTCAACATTTCACATTCGGCAGATATGGTTATATGTGCCATTTCTGAAAACTTTGATATTGGTATTGATGTTGAGTTTATGAAAGATATCGAAATCGAAAGTCTTAAAAACCAGATGACTGTGTATGAGTGGGGAAAACTTCAGCAAGTTGCTTGTCAAAAAACTGCTTTTTATGAATATTGGACACAAAAAGAAGCCATTTTAAAAGCGCACGGAAATGGTTTGCTTATTCCTTTAAAATCGTTTGAAATATACAATAACAGTACAAAAGTTCACAACGACACCTTTTTTGTAGAAAAAATTGAATTAAATACGCAATATAAAATAGCGCTCGCCTATAAGAAGCATAAAGGCGAGCGAAAATTAAAGTCTTCTCAAATAAAATTAATTGAGTTACCATTTTTTCATATCTCAAGAAAATTAACTGATTTTTGTCACCCTAAAATTTCCTGAGTTAGAAGAGAGATACATGTAGGTCATTATTCTCTGAAAGTATCTTATACCGATTCTGATCTAATATATTTACCATTTGAATTTACCGTAATAAAACGTCCTTTTTCTTTTTCTATCCTATATAAAGAAAAAGACACTCATTTTCTTTTACAGTAAATTCAAATAGCAAATGGTATAAACTTCATTTTTTATATTTCATACCTGGAAGATATTAGTTTGAAACTTAAAAGAACACTCCGGAGCTTATTGGGGGCTAAACTACCTTGAATGTGTTCCATGAAATTGTTGTTTTTACACTTCAATTTAATTAGTACAACACAAAAGAATATGTTTTTTAAGTTAAGTTTTTAAAAATGATCAGGTTAATGCACAAAGCCTGACGTTTAGTATATGGTGCCTATTCTGAAGAGTAGGCACTTATATATGATGTTATGATACGCTGTTTTCGTTCAATATCCTTTTTATCATTGCTATTTGTCCATTATGCCAAGATTGGTGTTTAAATAGCCACATTAAAGCTTGATATTTTGTTTTGACCGCAGGATTTGGAATTTTAGTTGGTTTATCTAAATCTGATTCATTTAGTGTGTCAAGCCCTTCATTTATTAGCTCAAATCCGAATTCGTACATTTTGAGTAATTCCTCTTTTGATGGTTTATCTTTTCTATGTTCTAATGGATTAGATTTCATTCCGTAGAGTTTAATATAATCTTGAACATTAATCATATTTCTAATATCCTCATTAATACCATGTATTGAAGTTATGCCGTGTAGATAGTTTGCTAAAAAAACGTGTCCTATTTGCCAGTTTAAATTTGTATTAATAACTGTTGGATTATAATACGATTTACAGATAAATATTTCCTTTGTAGGTATTGAATTATTTTAAGTTAGTTTAAGGCATAAAACTTTAGCATAGCCAAGCTATGGTTAAGTTTTATAACGCAAAAATAGCTACAAAAGAAATAATAGATATGCGAAATATTTATTTGTAAATCGTATAAGTCCATAAATTCGATGCTATATCAGCTATTAAATTGTCCGTTTGAGTTTTTACTGAATTAATTTCGTTCTTAATAAACTTAACTTTACTCATAATTTTTCTAATTGGGTATGGGGATAACGTCTCGGCTAAGAATCGTTGCGTTGTTTTTTACCAAAAGTAACTAAATTTTCCTGTTTTAATTTTCAGCAAATACTATTCTAAAATAACCTGAACTAAGCAATTGATTATACATTTTGTTGTGGTGTCATTTTAATATGGCCAGGTTACGTGTAATGGTTTTTCCATCCATGGTAGTTTTATGATTGAGAATGAAAAAGGTGATTTCATCAATAATATATCATACGCTCTTTTTTCAACAGTCAATTCCCAGCGTTCTTCGGTTTCTCTTAAAATTCCGTCTCGTACCAACCAATTTCCTCGAAACCCATTGATAGATGTTTTTCCAATAGCACTCCAATAGCCAATAGCAAGCTGAACCAATCCATCGATTAGTTGTTTTTGGTCTTGTGTCATTTCTATGGAATCTCTCACAGGCGTATCTGGCGAAAGGCCACAAAGTACTTTGTTTAAAACTAATAAAAATTCGTCTGTTTGTGTCAATCCTGTAACGATGTATTGTAAATAATGTACAGCGTCCAATTGTCCATCTTCAGAGACAAAAGCTTTATCAGCAACAATTCCCAAACGTTCGAGTAGCATTAAAAAATAAGAGTTCAGTAATACCAAACCAGCATTTGGAACCATAACGCCTTCGGCAGGTAATGCTATTAATTTTTTATTCATAGGTTGTTTTTTTAGTGTTTTATGTTGAATTATTGTGATTATTCGGTTGAATGTACCACAACGGTCTTGTGTATGAGACGTAGCGTGTAAAAAGACGCTAATTTTTCGGATTAACACAGAGCCGAATTTTTATATTTTGTATTATAAACGTTGGTGTGTTTTCATTTAATCACCTTAACCACTTAGACATTTTAGGGAATTCATTCTTTTCACACAATGACATTAAAAGAGGTAACCCAATATAATTCTTTTGCGTGAATTGTTTAATTAACCATTCCGATTCATTTTTATATCCATTTGGATGAAATACCACATCTAAATCAATTTTTAAATGATAAGCAGCAGCATAGAACCACAAAATTGCAGCAATCTCTTCACTATCAGATGGCCAATTTTGGTACATTTGTTTTGTTCCGATAAGATGTCTAATCGGTTGTTCTGTGACAGCAATATGTCCAGCTTCATGTAACATATCCCCAGGATATTTTAATTTTTGTCTATCATAATTAAGAACTCCTTTTTGAATTTCTAAGCCAGGTAGAAAAGTATCACCATTTAATTTATTCTCAACAACCTCTATGTTGATTGAATTAAGAAAGCTAATTATCGTATCTAAAATATCTTGACTACAATTCAATTAATTTATTTATTGAAGTTCTATTGAATGAAACACAACTAGTGTATATACGCAATTGCGCATATTTACCTTTCAAATATAAGTAAATAGAGCTGAGATTAAAAGTATTTTTAGGGTTGGTTGTATATCTAGTTTTAAGTATAACATCTAATTACTGAAATTTCATTGATTTCCCCTGTGTTTATACTTCTATTTGAAAGGAACATGAGTAGAATCCCAAGTAATTTATCATGCTAAAAGATAATAATATGTTCACGAATAACCATTTTATAAACGTTTATTGTAATTCACTTACCACAATTATATCAAAGAACTTTTCCGGTTTTTAGGTATCCGATAACTTACACTTTTTGTAATTCGTTTACATAAATTTTGGACATAAAAAACACCTCGTAAAAGGTGCGTTGTGGTAAGTGTGTTCTTTCATATACAACAATCATATAGTGTTTGATTATTGGTACACCGTATACTTAGTGAGTAGTCAATGTTTTATTTATTGGAAGTTTGGTTCCCTAAAGGTTATATTTATTCTTCCTTTTTTATATGCTGAGTTTTGTAATAAACTGTGAGTATATCTTGATTGACAATGAGCTCTCATCACCAATAAGCTTCCATTGGCTAAATCTAAGTTATATAATTCATTACTGGTTTTTTCACTAAAACTAAACTCGCGTACTTCACCCAAACTAATAGAAGGCAAAATCGTATTAAACCCTGAGGTTTCTTGATCACTATGATAAGGAGCAAAATAATTTCCGTCGGGATAGTAAAGACACATGGCAACTTCAAACTCCTTATCCAGAAAGGCTTCAACTTTTTCTTTTAATTGCTTCAATACCCCAGTCCATAAAAATGATTTTCCATGAACTTCTTCTGGATATCTATTTTCGTTAATAAGTCTCTCACTTGTAAATATAACTTTAAAGCTATCTGTTTTAATTAGTTCGCCCCCAGCATTTATAATGATTCTTGCTTGATCTAATTTATACGTCTCAATTAAGGTATTATATAGTTTGTTTGATTCTTCTTGGCTTAAAAAGTTAGCGAAATAATTGGCTTCACAATTTAAAGGTAATTTCATATATAGTGGTACATTCAATTTAGAATTTATGCTTAAGGTGAGTCTGCGCAAAAACTCTATTTTTTTCATAACGATAGCGCATAAGGCTTAAATATACGAGATTTTAGGCAATTGAAAAATGGTTTCTGGTTATTTGTGATTTTCTATTTTATAGATAAAATTGGTTTAAAATGACTACATCATCGCTCTTAATTCCAAAACAAGGTCTTTCAATCTCGTTTTTAACGTTTTTACTAGTTTAGCCCCCAACAAGTTCGAATTTTTTTTTTTAATTTCAAACCAATATAGTTGAGATATGAAATACCAAATGAGAGGTTTGCCTTGATATATCTTACGATATTAGGAAGTTTTGTTTCTACGCTTACTACCGCACTGAGGTAAAGTTACACAACCATTTTCTTACAATCATGCTAGTGTTATATTATTGAAGTAATAGCGAAAATTCAACATACAATAGTACCATCTATAGATCGGCATTTACGATAATAATTATGGTTGGTAAATTAACATCAAGATGGTATAAAAATAGTGCATTGAATTTATAGGGATCCTAATAAATTCTATCCTACAAACTCATTACCGATCTAGCGCTTTTTTAAATTGATAAAAGAAACGTTCAATTAAGCGCAAATCTTCTGTAATAATTTCCGCTGTTCCACGCATTTCATGTTTAAAGTCTATTTTTTTGTTATACGAAGTAATAAGCTCCTCAGGTAAAAGCACACTAACTGTATAAAATCCTTTTTTATCTGGAATGACAGAGATACTTTCTACAATTCCTTTTAATACACCAAACTCATAATCAGGAAAGTTTTGTAATTTAATATGAACTCGTTGTCCAATTTTAATTTTCCCTGAGTTTTGTGGCGGTGTTTGTAATTTAGCAATATAAGAAGAATACTCAGAAGGAATAATGGTAAAAACTAAATCTCCATGAGTTACGGTTTGGTTTTCATTCCAATAATTTAAATAAGAAACAGTTCCATTTATTTTTGAAATAAAAGCATATTGTAATTCCCAATCTTTAATAGCTTTTTTTAGTAGGTTAAACGACTGAATGGTATTTTTTAACAAGGTGACTTCTTCACGTATTTGAGCGATTTCAGATCCTTTTATCGTTTTTGTGCTATTGGCAATGGCCTCTCGAAGTTGAGAAATGGAAGCACTCATACTTTGGTAGTTACGTTCGGATTGTAAATACTCTAACTGCTTTGTTTCATGCTCTCTTTCCGAGATAACACCTTTGTCAAATAATATTTTATTTCTGTTTAGGTCGCTCTTTTTAAAGGTTAATTCTGTTTTATTGATGCTTTTTTGTGACTGTAAATTTTGTAATCGCCTTTTTAACTCAGAAGCGGTTATGGTGTTTGCAATTTTTTCGTTAGCATAGGGTTGTAATTGTTTGTTTAAGATGTATTGAAGATAGTTGTTCTCAAAATCAGCATAGGCATTTTCGATCTCTCCTAGAAACAATACAGGCATTTCTTCAAGAGGAAAAGAAAATGTTTTTTTATTTGCTGTAATGGTGTCGATAACAGATTTAAGGAAGAGGATATCTTCATATTTTGCGGTATTTTCAATGAGAGCTATAGGGCTGTTTACTGTTACCCTCTCATTGTCTTTTACCAAAATGGTGTCTATTTTCCCTGTAACTCTCGCATACTCTTTTTGAGGCGGTATTTTGGTAGTTACGGTAGTTTCTGAAACAATGACGTCTGGATATTTTATAAACCATGATAGTAATAGTAACATTAAAACTAACAGTAGAAACAAAGAGTTTCCCCTACGTATCATCCAGTGAGGTACTTTAGTAAGTATTTCTTGTACCTCTTCGCTTCTTAATTCTATATCTTCTAATTTTTCTGACATATTAATTTCCTAGTTCTAATTGGTTTTTTACTAAATTATAATAATCACCTTTTTTCTTTACTAAGGCATTATGATTACCTACTTCGATAATTTTTCCTTGCTCTAGTACTACAATTTGATCTGCATTTTTCACGGTACTTAACCTGTGCGCAATGATAACCACGGTTTTATTTTTAAAAAAGGTATTTAGTTTTTCTATAATTACCCGTTCGTTATTGGCATCTAGGGCAGAGGTAGCTTCATCAAAAAACAAAAAGTTAGGATTTTTATATACGGCTCTTGCTATAAGGAGTCGTTGTTTTTGTCCTGTGCTTAATCCGATACCCTCAGCACCGATTTTGGTGTTATAGGATAATGGTAAGCTTTCAATAAATTCTGTAATATTGGCAATGTCCACGGCATGCGCCAATTTCTTTTTATCGATATAATCGACACCTACAGCAATATTATTTGCAATGGTATCACTAAAAATATAACCTTCCTGCATTACCACACCACATTCTTCTCTCCATGTTTTTTGTGAAATATTTTGTAATTGGTGATGTCCAAATTTTATTTCACCGGTATTAGGTTCGTAAAACTTGAGTAATAGCTTCATTAGAGTTGTTTTACCACTACCACTTGTGCCAACAATGGCTGTAATTTTATTAGGAGGAATGTTTAAATCTAAATCTTTTAAAACTAGCTGGTCTGTTCCAAGATATTTAAAGGATACCTTATCAAGTTTGAAATCTGAATCTTTTGAAACGTCAACAATTTTTTGGTCATTTAGCTTTTCTTCATCTTCCTTATTATGTATTTCTGACAGTCGATCTAAAGAAATTCTCGCGTCCTGAAGTTCTCTAACAAAATTAATTAATTGAGATATCGGAGAGTTTAACTGTCCTACGATATAGCTAATAGACAACATCATACCTAAGGTAATTTCTCCATCTATGACTAAAATCGCAGATAAAATGGTAATCAAAATATTTTTAAACTCATTTATAAAACCAGAACCAACACTTTGATATTGTTCTAAAGCTAAGCCTTCAATGGATATTTTGAATAACCTAGCCTGTAAAAACTCCCAGCCCCAGCGTTTTTTCTTTTCTGCGTTATGCAATTTAATTTCTTGCATGCCACTTATGAGCTCAATAACTTTACTTTGTTCCTGGCTTACTTGAGAAAAAAGTTTATAATCCAAATCTGCACGTTTTTTTAGGAAAATAGCGATCCATACAAAATACAGAAAGCTTCCTAAGGCAAATATTCCAAAAATAGATAGGTTGTAGTATATTAGTACTATACTGAATACCAGTAGATTAACGATGGAAAACAAAACATTTAAAGAAGATGACGTTAACACATGTTCAATACGTCTATGGTCATTAATACGCTGAAGAATATCACCCGTTATTCGAGTGTCAAAATAAGAAATCGGAAGATTCATCAGTTTGATAAAGAAATCTGATATCAATGAGATATTGATCCGGGTACTCAAATGCAATAGGATCCAACTACGTATAACTTCAACGGCTGTTCTTCCTATAAACAAAGCCAATTGCGCAAAGAGGATAAGGTAAATAAAATTGATATCTTGATTTTTGATCCCAATATCAACAACACTTTGGGTAAGAAAAGGAAAAATAAGTTGTAATAAACTGGAAACAATTAACCCGATGATTAGTTGCCATAAAAAATTCTTATATCGATAAACATATTTAGAGATAAATGACAGACCTAATTTTTGCTCTTCTTCTTTTTCGTTCTCAATATCAGTGCCATAAAACTGAGGAGTTGTTTCTAGTAATAGGGCAATACCTTCATTTGTTTGATCGTTCACATTGTTACCAATCCAATATTTTAAAAGTTCCTCTTTCGTGTATTTGAGCAATCCGTGTGCTGGATCAGAAATGTGAAAACTCACCTGTTTTTTCCCTTTTTGGAAAGAGGGAGTTGTTATTTTGTATAAAACAACAAAATGATTTTTATTCCAATGTAAAATAGAAGGTAGGGGGACTTCGTATAATTGCTCTAGTGGTATTTTAACCCCTAAACTTCGAAAGCCTATTTTTTCTGCGGCGTCGCTTAAATTGTGTAACCTGCTTCCTTCTCTTGTCGTTTCGCTTAATCCACGAAGATGTTCTAAAGGGATGATCCTTTTATAGTGTTTAGAAATTATTTTAAGACATGTTGGTCCACAGTCTTTATTGTCATACTGTTTGTAATGGGGGAATTTTGGCATAATTTTAAGTAGCAGTAATGGTTAGTGTTGCCTTTATAAACTGATTACAATCAATGATATTAATTATAAATTCTCTTTAAGGTAAAATTAGCGTTCTCTTTTCATTAATAACGAACTGTTATATTGGGTTTTCAATTAAATGGTTCTTGAAAGGGGCTAACAATTACTAAATGATTTTTATATTTTTCTATAAGCTTTTTTGGAAGCGGATATGCTTTTTTTGACTTACGATGCATCCAATGAGGTCTTCCATCAATATAAATTAAGGAAAACAAAATATTAGACGTATAGTTTTCACTTCTAAAAGCAAAAAAACGATCTAATTTTTCTTTTTTTTCGATCAGATCACCTAAAACAGCTATCCTATCAGAAGTGCAATTTGCAATTAAGTCTATTGGAATACTACTGATTCCAAGCATTTGTAGATGGGGTGTAACTACACTTTTCAGGTTTCGAATAAACATTTATCTTTATCTTTTGTAAAAATTCTTCAATCAGTACATATATAGCTAAATTCACAGTCCTATCATACTTTAATAACCTCTTTTTTTAGATGTCACATTTTTTTTGAAGTTCACGATCATTAACTGCATCCAATAAACTATTTTTTTTGACATATCCAAAATTTTCTTTTTTTAGATCCACAATTTTTAATGTTTCTGTTAATGTCGATGGTTGTTTTTTTATGTAATACGATTTACAAATAAATATTTCGCATATCTATTATTTCTTTTGTAGCTATTTTTGCGTTATAAAACTTAACCATAGCTTGGCTACGCTAACGTTTTATGCCTTAAACTAACTTAAAATAATTCAATACCTATATACGAAATAGTTATTTCTAAATCGTATTAGTCATTTAAAAAGCTTGCGCATGGTGTTATGTTGTTAGGTCCCAATATTGTTGTGGAACAAAAATGATTAGTGATATCTTTCTACGTGAAAAGGAGATAGATTTACGCTTGTTTTCTTTTCAGAAATCAATTCAGAAACTAATTTTCCTGTGGCAGGGCCTAAACTCCATCCCATCATTGCGTGACCAGTAGCAATGGTAATGTTCTTATGTTTAGCTAACTTACCAATATAAGGTAGCCCATCAGGAGAACAAGGGCGGAGGCCATAACTAGCATTTTCAATTTCTTCGGGTGAAATGTGAAGTCCCTTATAATAGTTCTCAGCATTTCTAGCAATGGTAGTAACTCTGCTGCGATTGATTTTAGTATTTATACCTGCGATTTCCATAGTTCCTGCAAATCGGGTAAACCCGTTCATTGGGGTTACCGCGACTTTGGCTTCTGTAAGAATTGAAGGTATAGTAATACCTGTTTCTTCCGTAGCATTTATTCGATATCCTTTACCTGCTTGGATGGGGATTTTAGTGTTTAGTTGTTTGGCTAACTTTTGGGTCCAAGAGCCTGAAGCTAGCACGAGTTCATCGGCTAAAATTTCTCTCGAAGGTGTTTGTATACCTGTAATTTTATTTGATTGCGATATAAAACTAATGACCTCTTCATTTTGAATAATAGATACATTGTTTTGAATCAAATAATTTTTCATTTGTAGCATGAATTCTGAAGGTGTCATGTGAGCATCAGAATGATAATATATAGCTCCTTTTATGTTTAAATTAACCTTAGGCTCCAGTTCTTTAACTTGTGCTGATGTTAAGTTTTCGACTTTTAGGCCTTCTTTAATAGCTTTTTTACCAACTTCCCATTCTTCTTCTCCCATTTTGTCCGTTTGATAATACATCATCAATCCTTTATCTTGGTAGTAGAAGTTGAAATCACCAGATGCTTTTATGTCTTCATATAAATCTTTACTGAAAAGATTAATATTTTTAATGATCGGTATTGATTTTTCAACGTTGAACTGTGTTGATGCTTTTTTAAATAGCCAAGACCAGTGTAAAAAATCCATATCTAATCGAGGTTTAATAGATAAAGGACTTTTAGCGTTAAACATCCATTTAATTCCTTTGTTAATCATACCAGGAGCAGCTAATGAAATAATATGACTTGGCGTAATTATTCCGGCATTTACATGAGAAGCTCCGCTTTTCATGTCAGATTTGTCAATCACGGTAACTTGGTGTCCTTCCTTTAGTAAATAATAAGCAGAACATAGCCCTATGATACCACCTCCTATAACGAGTACATTTTTTTCCATATACTAAATAACTTGAAAACCATGAGCATAAGGATCATCTTGCTCATCAATAATAATATGATTATATCCGTATATTTTTGCCCATCCTTGTATGCTAGGAATGATTGCTTTCGTACCGTGTAGCGTTGTTTCTTCAACAATACGTCCAATAAATTTACTGCCAATAAAACTTTCATGAATAAAATCTTCATTGGCTTTTAGTTTACCTTTGGCGTGAAGTTGTGCCATTCTTGCAGAGGTTCCCGTACCACAAGGACTTCTGTCAATGGCTTTATTTCCATAAAAAACAGCATTTCTTCCTGAAGAATTTTGGTCAAGTGGATCTCCTGTCCATAGCATATGAGTAACGTCTTTTATGGTTTCATCCTCTGGATGAACAAACATATTAGGATATTTTTCATTAATTTTAGAACGAGTTATTTGAGAAAATTGAATAATATTAGTGGCTGTAAAATTATGAATTCCACTAAAGTTTTGTTGCGGATCAACGATAGCATAATAATTGCCTCCGTAAGCCACATCAAAAGTTATTTCTCCTAACTGAGGACAATCGACCGTTAGGTTTTCTGCAGCTAAAAAGCTTTTAACATTGGTCAGACGAACCCAGTCTACTTTTTTTCCTGTTTGTTGATATTCAATTTCTACTAACCCAGCAGGAGCTTCCATTCTTATTTTTCCCGGAATTTTGGGAGTTACTAAGCCTTCTTCAATAGCGATAGTGATGGTGCCTATAGTTCCATGACCACACATAGGAAGGCATCCTGATGTTTCAATAAATAGAATAGCAAAATCATTATCCGGATGGTGAGGAGGAAATAATATCGAACCACTCATCATATCATGCCCTCTTGGCTCGAACATTAATCCTTTTCGAATCCAATCGTATTTATTAAGAAAATGTTGGCGTTTTTCACTCATGGTTGCGCCATTTAAATTAGGGCCTCCAGAAGCGACAACTCTTACGGGATTACCGCAGGTGTGGGCGTCTATACAAAAAAATGTTTTCTTCATAGGATATGAACTGATAACCTATCCACTCCTTAAGGGGAAGCACCCTTCTAAGCTTACCCTTATAGGAGAGGAGTAGATTAGTGTATTATAGTTTATTACTAGTTAATTTGTGGTTAACTAAACGTAATATACCTAATGAATTTTCATTTTTTAATTCGTCTGGTAACAACTCATTCGGCCAATTTTGATAGCTAAATGGTCTGACCCATCTTTTTATAGAACTTGTACCAACAGCAGAAAACCTAGAATCTGTTGATGCGGGATACGGACCACCATGAACCATTGAAGCACATACTTCAACACCTGTTGGAACTCCGTTGAAAATAATTCGCCCTACTATAGAAGATAAGACTGAAATTAAATTTTTATACTCTGTTATTTCAGAAAAATTTCCTATGACTGTGCCGGTTAGTTGTCCTTCGAGGCTGGAAACTACCTTTTCAAGCTCGTTTTTGTCTTTACATTTAACGATTAATGAGAAAGGACCAAAAACTTCTTGATGCAACGAAAGGTTATTTATAAATTCTTCTCCACTTACCGTGGTTATAGTTTGGTTACCATAATTTTGTGGAATATTCTTTGTGTAAGTAGCAGTAACATGAACGCTGCTTTGATTGAGAATGGTTTCTTTATTTTTTTGATAAGCCTCCATTATTTTTGGATGCAACATACAAGTAGGATCAATAGCGATGATTTCTGTGGATAAATGGTCTATAAATTTGGTGAAATCTTCGTTTTCTATACCTAATAATAATCCTGGATTCGTACAAAATTGACCTGTACCTACGGTAATTGAATTTGCGTAAGTTTTGGCAAGTTCTTTTCCTCTAGTCTTTATAGCATCCGGTAAAATAATCACAGGGTTAATACTTCCCATCTCTGCAAAAATTGGTATAGGAACCTCTCTTTTTGAAGCGAGATCCAAAAGAGCTCGTCCACCCTGAATACTTCCTGTAAAACCTACGGCCTTTACTTTAGGATGTTTTACCAATTGTTGCCCAACTGTGATGCCACTTGAATTCAAATTAGAGAATACTCCATTTGGCATGTTTGTTTTTTTAGCTGCTTTTATAATAGCCGAAGCAACTAGTTCTCCTGTTCCTGAATGCATAGGATGAGATTTTACAATAACAGGGCATCCAGCCGCTAAAGCAGATGCCGTATCTCCACCTGCAGTTGAGTATGCCAATGGAAAATTACTGGCACCAAATACAACAACGGGTCCGATAGGAATGTTCATTTTCCTTACATCAGGTTTAGCAACGGGGATCCTATCAGGAATGGCTGTATCAATACTAGCTTCTACCCAATTTCCTTCCTTTACCAAATCGGCAAAAGACCTAAGCTGAAATACGGTTCTACCTTTTTCACCATTAGCACGGCCTTCTGGCAGCCCGGTTTCAGAACAATATGTTTTAATGAGAACATCACCTAGGTTTTCTATTTCATCTGCTATACAATGTAAAAACTCGGCTTTTCTTTTACCTGAAATTGTTTTGTATGCCTCAAAAGCATTGGAAGCCAATGAAACGGCTGCCTGTATTTCTTCATCTGATGCTTCAAAAAAAACAGGTAGATTATCTTTGTTTGTTTCAGGATTGAATGTTTTATAGGTTATAGTCCCGCTTGCTGAGGTGTTTGTACCTATATAATTTTTTCCTGTTATTTCATGGGTGTTGGTAGCAATCATAATTCAGTTGTTTTTAGTAATACTATTTGTTAAGAAATGAAGGTATTACCGACCTTGGTTTTGTAATGCCTTTATAATTTATAGAGCGAGTTGTAGTTTTTTATAATCGGGTAGGGCAGGGCGGTTTTTCACCCCTGTTTCGATGATTTGTAAAACTAACTCACGTTCTTCTCCTATTAACGAAAGTCTAGGAGCTCTTACGTTTTCAGTGCCTATTCCGGTAGCTACTTCTGCTAATTTAATGTTTTGTACTAATTTAGTATTAATATCTAATTCTAGCAAAGGTAAAAACCAACGATATATTGCTAAGGCTTCAGTAATTCTACCGGCTTTTATTAACGTGTATATTGCTACTGTTTCAGCGGGAAATGCACAAACGAGTCCAGCTACCCAACCTTCTGCGCCAAGTACTAAGCTTTCCAATGCTAGTGTATCTACACCACTTAAAATGGCCAATCTATCTCCAAAACGATTTTTTAGTCTGGTAACATTTGAAATATCCCTTGTTGATTCTTTAACCGCTTGAATATTTGGACAACAGTCTAAAAGTTCTTCAAACATAGCTAAGGTTACCTCAATACCATAGTCTATAGGGTTATTATAAACCATGATAGGTAAATCCGTAGAACTGGCTGTTTGTTTAAAATATTCCATCGTTTCTCTTGCATCGGCTTTGTAACGCATGGGAGGTAACATCATTAAAGCGGATGCGCCATCATCTTGGGCGTTATTAGCAGCTTTTATTGCGTTTTTAGTAGTTTGTTCTGCAACATTCATTATAACGGGAACAGCTCCATTAACAATCCGGACAGTTTCTTTTAACAAGATACTTTTTTCGTTCTCTGACAAAGTAGAAGCTTCTCCTAAAGTTCCACCTAAAATTATTCCATGTACCCCGGCCTCTAATTGGGCTTTGATATTGACTTCAAACATTGCTAGGTCTAATGCATCTTCATGAGTGAATTTTGTGGTAACTGCTGGCATAACGCCTTTCCATTGGATGTTCATGATAATTGTTTTTTTACAAAGTTAGGTTTAAATACAAGATTGATTATCTGCCCTATTACCTTATATTGATACTATATTACCTTATAAATATTAATTATGCTTATTTTTGGTGTATATTTGATAGCTTTGATAAAAAAACATGAGAGTATTACCCTTCAAAATACCAAAATCTAAAAACTTAGGTTTGATCTACCAAGAAGACAGAGGTGCTTTTTTTTACGATAAATTACATCAACATGATGAAATTCAAATATCGTATATAGTAAGAGGTGAAGGGACGGTTATTGTGGGAGATTTAGTGAATGAGTACACATCGGATGATATTTTAGTTATCGGAGGTAACCAGCCCCATGTTTTTAAAAGTAATGCAACAAGAATTAAAGACTCGTTTATGATTTCGTTATTTTTTACCAAAGAATCATTTGGAGAGGAGTTTTTTAAGTTGGATGATGTTAAAGGATTGAGTTTATTTTTTCAAAACGCAAAAACAAGTTTTAAAGTAGTAAATAATAAGGAGAGGTTAATAACGTATTTAAATGGATTATCAGAACAAAGTGATTTGGAAAGGTTTATTAGTTTTTTTAACATATTAAGACTTCTTATACAGTCGGATATTAAGAGGTTATCTACCTTTTTATATACTAAAAGGTATACCGATAATGAAGGAAGAAGAATGGGGAAAATAATGGATTATACCTTGACTAATTTTGATCGAAAAATTGGCTTGGAAGAGGTGTCAGAAGCTGCAAACATGACACCGAATGCTTTTTGTAGATACTTTAAACAAAGAACCAATAAAACCTACTTTACATTTTTAAGTGAGATTAGGATTGAAAGAGCATGTAAATTGTTGCTAAAAGAAGAAAGTTTAATAACGGAGATATCTGAAAAATCAGGATTTAAAAATATTTCTAATTTTAATCGAAAGTTTAAGGAAATCAAAGGTATGACACCTTCTGAATATAGGTCAACACATGAAGATACATAGAAAGAGTAATCGATTTTAACAAAAATTAACACAAATTAACTCACTGTTGTTTATATTTGGGGTTTCTATTGCAGATTTTATGAAAAAATATACTATATTTATCTTATTATCTATACTTTTAATAGATAATAAAGCTACGGCACAAGAGACATTACCTATATATTTTGACTACTTGTCTGATAACATATTTTTAATCCATCCAGCGGCAGCTGGTATAGGAGAGTGCGCAAAAGTTAGATTAACTGCACGTCAACAATGGGTCGGAATTCAGAACGCACCAGAATTGCAAACTTTAAGTTTCCATTCAAAAACAAGTGAGGAGTCTAAAGCTGGTTATGGTATCGTGTTGTTCAATGATAAAAATGGTTACCACTCACAAAAGGCGTTACAAGGAAGCTATGCGTATCATTTGGATTTAGGAAATGAAAATCTTTTTAATCAATTGTCTTTCGGGCTGTCAATGTCTGCGGTACAGAATCAAGTAGATCAAACGGGTTTTTTTAACGATCCTCAAGTGAGTCAAGTTATTGAAAGTACACTTTATTTTAATGCAGATTTTGGAATGGCCTACCATTATAAAGGATTTGCGTCATATTTCACCATAAAAAACATATTATTATCAGCAAAGAATAGCTTAAACTCATCTTTTGAATCGCTAAACCTCAGAAATTACGTCTTTGGAGGAAGTTATTTCTTTGGTGATGAAGACAAATTCCAGTTTGAACCTTCTGTCATGTTTCAATATAAGGAGCAGACAGGTGAAAAAATTTCAGATATAAATTTGAAAGCGTATAAGAAGATGTCTAATACACAGTTATGGGCTGCTATTTCATATAGAAGAAGTTTTGATGGTCGTACTTTTGGAGACGCTGCATATGTATCGCCTATACTAGGAATTAACTATAAACAGTACATGATAGCCTATACTTTTACCAAACAAACAGGAGATCTTGTTTTTTCAAATGGTAATTTTCATCAAATTTCTCTTGGAATTAATGTGTTGTGTAGAAAGAGAAGAGCGGCGGCTTGTCCAAATATAAATGGTAGTTTCTTCTAAAAGTTAATTTCTTTGATAATACAAGCGGGATACTCTTTTAGTATATCTGTTAAAACTGTTTTATCTTTGTTTGATAAGAACGTATGTATAGGAGTACTATGGTCTGTAGATAATAGATGGTGTTGGTTTAGAACATACTTGGTTTGAATGGCTACGGCATGTCCCGAATCAATAATTTTTACCGAATCACCAACAATATCTATTATTTGATCTTTTAAGTATGGGTAGTGAGTGCATCCCAACACAATACAGTCCGCATTAGCTTTAATCATTGGCGTTAAATATTGTTTTAACAACTCTTTCATTTTTAAAGAATGTATATCACCCCTTTCTATAAGGTCAACTAAACCCTCGCCTATTTGTTCAATAATAGCAGGATTGTTCTCTAAATTGGACGATGTCTTTTCAAATAATTCACTGTTTAAAGTACCCTTGGTTGCCAATACACCTATAACATTTGTTTTGGTTTGTATGGATGCGGGTTTTATGGCTGGTTCAATACCAACTAACGGGACATTAGGATACAACTTTCTTAATGTTTTTATAGCATTGGCAGTAGCGGTATTACACGCAACAACGATGATTTTACAGCCTTGCTCTAGTAGAAATTCAGTATTTTTAATTGATAACTGAATTATTTGTTCTCGTGATTTGCGTCCGTATGGAGCATTTTTACTATCAGATAGATATAAGGTATTCTCATTAGGTAATAATTGTTGAATTTCTTTCCAAATAGAAGTACCGCCAATTCCAGAGTCAAAAATACCGATAGGTTTTGTAGTTTTTGCTATCATATGGACAAAAGTAAAAAACCCGCTTTAGTAAAGCAGGTTTTTATGAGTTTATCTTTTCTTAAATTTAGTTTAGAAGCCTAATTTAGTTTTTACCTCGTTGTAAATATCTACTCCTTTATCGTAAACGATTAAACCTTTACCTGGTGCAGCGTCAAAAACGTAAGTAATTCCTTTCTCTGAAGCTACAGCCTTAATAGCTTCTTCAGCTTTCTTAAGAATAGGAAGTGTTTTTTCTTGATATTTCTTTTGCATATCTTGTGAAGCAGCTTGTTCTGCTTGACTAATTTTTAAACGATCTTGCTGAACTTCTACCGCTCTTTTTTGGTTAATCTCTTGCGTTTGGGTTTTTCCTTCAGCTTCGTACTTTTTAATTTTTGCTTCTAATTGCTTGTACATAGCCTCAATATCATCAAAATAAGTTTTCTTTAACTTATCTAGTTCAGCCCTCATTGTTTTAGTATCAGGCATTTCAGCTAACAATTTATCAGTATTAATATGTGCAGTTTTTTGAGCGTTAGCAACCCCTCCTAATCCAACTGTAAAAAGTGCAACTAATAATAACGTTTTTAAATGTTTCATCTTTGTTGTTTTGATTTTAATTATAGTCTTTATTCTTGATTCTTATTATTCTTTATCTTCTACTTTCTTTTTTTCTTCTTTAGTCTTTTTTAAAGCGTCTCTTTTTTCCTGTAAGAGCTTTTTTCTATCAGCTTGTGCTTTTAGACGTGCTTGTCTTTTCTCTTCAAGTTTTTTTAATTTAGCTTCTCTTTCTGCTAATTTTTTTAGTCTCAGCGCTTCTTTTTTAGCTAAGGTTTCTTTTTGCTTATCACTTAAATCACCGTTTTTAAGTAATGCCTTCTTGGCGGCTATTTTGTCTTTTTTCGCTTGTTGCTTTTGATCAATATTAATCATTTTTACAACGAGATCGCTAATATCGTGTTTTTTGTTAGAATATAACATTACTAAATCAGACGATTTGTCAAAAACAAAATCATATTTCTTTCTTGAAGCGATAGTCTGAACTGCATTGTAAACTTGATCTTGCACAGGTTTCACTAATTGCATTCGTAGATTAAACATGTCACCTCTAGGTCCAAAATACAACGATTCCAAACGTCGTAACGATTCTTGCTTTATCTTGATATCTTCTTCGCGTTCTTCAATCAAATCTTTGGTTAAAATGGCCTTTTCATTAACTAAATCAGTTTTTAAAACTTCAATGTTACGAGCCTCTTTATCTAAATTGGCTTTCCATTTTTCAACTTTTGCTCCCAAAGAGTTTTGAGCTTCAATATACTCTGGAATGCTTTGAAGAATGTACTCCATATCAATATAACCAATACGTTGACTTTTTTGCGAAAAGAATGCGGTTACTGTAAATAAAAGAACGACTGATAGAATGCTTTTTTTCATTTTGTATAATGTGTTTAGAAAAAACCGTGCCAAAAAACCAGACACATTACAAATGTAAGGTTTTAGAACTGTCTTCCAATGATAAAATGTGTTTGCCAGCCAGATTTTTCTGGGTTAATAGAGTCTTCTAATCCTGGTAATGGATCAAAACCATGAGCGAAATCTATTCCTAATAAACCGAAGGCAGGCATAAATATACGCACACCCAAACCAGCTGAACGCTTTAACCTAAACGGATTAAAACTGTTAAAATTGTTATAAGAATTTCCCGCTTCTAAAAATCCTAAAGTATATATAGATGCTGAAGGTTTATCGGTTATAGAATAACGTAATTCTAACTGAAATTTATTATATATAGAACCACCATCAATGGAAGAGATTCGATTGTTTTCATAACCTCTAAGACCAATGGTTTCTCGTCCATCTAATTGACCCTGAGCAATACCATCTCCACCAACGAAATAACGTTCAACGGGTGTTAAGCCTAAATCGTCATTATAAAATCCTAAATATCCTAGTTCAAAATTAGACATTAACACAAGTTTTTTGGCTAATTCTGTATACCATTTTCCTTTAGCGGAAATTTTATAATATTCTAACCATTTGTATTTTTCGGCAAAATACTCTTGTTCTTCCGGAGAACCAGGGAGTAAATCAGAAGGTCTTTTATAATCTCTACCATTAAATAAAGAGTACGGGAAAGTAGCCTTCGCATTTATGGTAAACTCCGACCCATAGGTTGGAAATATTAAACTTGGCCCTGCTGAATTTCGTTTTAATGCTATAGAATACGATAGGTTATTTAAATCTCCTTGACTTAAAACATCTCTAGACGATCCAACATTATAACCATAGTTTTCTAACTCTATACGTTGGTAACTGATAGATTGAGAAAGTGTAAAATAATCATCTGGCCATCTCAAGCGTTTTCCTAAACCAATTTGAGCACCAATAATGCCTAAGTTTTGATCTTTGTTAACTGTATTCGTTAAAAAGTCGAAACGATATTGATTTGAATAGTATACTGAAAACGATAATGATTGCGGTGTTTTACCTCCTAACCAAGGTTCTGTAAAAGAGAAGCTATAGGTATTATAGGTTCTACTCGCTTGTAAACGCAATGATAATGCCTGGCCATCACCCATTGGCAATGGTCTATAGGCTTCTTTATTAAAAATATTTCCAATAGAAAAATTATTAAAAGATAAACCCAGTGTACCAATGAAAGAACCTCCACCATAACCACCTTGCAATTCTATTTGGCTACCACCTTTTTCTACGACTGAAAATTCAATATCAGCGGTTTTATCTTGGTAATTTGGTCTAACATCTGGTGTTACGTTGGCATCGAAAAATCCTAATTGACCTATTTCACGTATAGATCGTATAATATTTTGACGACTAAATAAATCACCTGGCTTTACGCGAAGTTCTCTAAAAATAACATGATCATTTGTTTTATCATTCCCGACAACGGTAACTTTTTTTATCGTTGCCTGCTCATCTTCTCGAATACGAACTTCTACAGTAATAGAATCATTTTTTACTCTAGTTTCGACGGCATTAACTTGTGAAAATAAATACCCATTATTGTGATAAAGGGTTTGAATATCTTGAGAATTTGGAGTTCCATCTCCAGAAATACGTTCTTTTAAAATTTTACCGTTGTAGATATCTCCTTTGCCAATTCCTAGTAAAATCTGGAGTTGTGCGTCAGTGTAATTTTTATTTCCTACAAATAAAATATCACCAAAACGATATTGACGACCTTCTTCTAATTCGATTTCAAGGTTTATAGTATCGTCATCGTTCCAAGTAACTTTATCAGAAAGTATTCTTGCATCTCGATATCCTTTTTCACTGTATTTTTCAAGAATATTTTCAAGATCCTCTTTATAGTCTTCTAAGATGTATTTAGACGATTTCCAAAAACGTCCGAAAAATTTACGTTTCGTGTTTTTCATAGCACCTCTTAGAGCACCATCAGACATAGCTTTGTTTCCAACAAAGTTTATTTCTTTGATCTTTATACGATTTCCTTTGTCAATAAAAATGCTCATACTAACTGCATTGATATCTGATGAATCCTTTTTAGTGTCAAGAGAAACCTTTGTTTTTAAGAATCCTTTATCGGTATATTTTTTCTTAATATAATTACGAGTGGTTACAATGAGGTTGTCGGTAACCATTGAACCTTTCTTTAATTCGGTCTCTTTTTGTAAGTCTTTTGCCTTTGATTTACTTACCCCAGTAATGGTAATGTTTAGTAATCGGGGTAGCTCAGTTACATTAAACCGAAGATAGGCTGTATTGCCATCTAGTTTAGACAGATATACATCAACCTCACTAAATTGCTTACTCTCATATAATTTTTTTATCGCACTCGTGAGCTTATCTCCTGGTAATTTGATGGGTTGCCCGCTAATTAAACCTGTGTAAACCTTAACCGTTTCTTCGCTAAATTTTTGAAGCCCTGTTACGGTGATGCCTCCTAGAACATATTCTTTACCTTTTTCATAAGGAATGATTTTGCTGTTATTGGTTTTAATACTGTCTTTAACTACATCCTGAGCTTGCGTATTAACTGTAATAAGAGCCGTAATAAGTAGTACTGCTAAATATGAATATTTATTCATTGGTATCAATCTGTTCACTTGTTTTTCCAAATCGTCTTTCCCTGTTTTGATAATCTAATATGGCATCAAAAAGATGCTCTTTTCTGAAATCTGGCCAGAGAACTTTGGTGAAATAAAGTTCTGCATACGCCATTTGCCATAGTAAAAAATTACTAATTCTTTGTTCTCCACTTGTACGTATCATCAAATCAACGTCAGGCAAATTAAATGTATATAAATGACTATTTATAATTTTATCGTTAATTTTTTCAATTTCGATTTCATTATTAACAACTTTTTTAGATATGTTTCTAATAGCGTTAACAATTTCCTCTCTTGAACCATAACTTAAGGCAAAAGTCAGGGTGATTTTTTCGTTGTTTTTAGTTTTTTCAATTACATGGGCTAAAACTTTCTGAGCATTTTTAGGTAAACTATTTAAATTACCAATAGCATTTATTTTAACACCCTTTTTAAGAAATTCAGGAAGCTCTTTTTTTAAGGTAGTTACTAATAAACTCATTAATGCATCTACTTCTAGTTTGGGCCTATTCCAATTTTCTGTAGAAAACGCGTAAAGAGTTAAGAATTTTATATCCAATTTACCTGCAGCATCGGTAGTTTCTCTAATCGCTTTTAAGGCGTTTCTATGCCCATAAACTCGTTGCATTCCTTTACCTTTTGCCCATCTACCGTTACCATCCATTATTATGGCAATATGATTTGGCTTTTTGTATAAATTAATGCTTCGTAGTTTTTCTTCCATATTTTTAGTTTGTTAATCCGCTAAAACACTGTGGTCTGCCAAAGGTGTAAACAATTGATAAACCTGTAAAGGTATACCAATCATTCCCGTTTCCGCCAAAGTCAAGAGTGTTTATTTTTGGAGTACTATAATCGATGTCATCAACTAAAGTGTATCTAGCACCAACTTCAAAAGCAATAGCTAAATTATCAAATAATAATCCTTTTATACCAATTCCTACTGGAAGAGATAGGGAGAATTTGCTTTCTAGTCGAATTAGATTGTTTGAAATTAAATCAGATGGGCTTTTATAATTAAAAACTGCTAATTCTGAAAATATGTAGGGAGTGTAAGTAGTTTTGTAACTACTTATATTGTAATCATAAAAATTGAATTCAACCCCAGCGGCAAATTCATGTATTGTATTATTAAAGGTTCTACCTTGTAATTGTCTAAATTCATTACCCGAATCAGAATCACTTCCTGACACAGGGATGTACAAATAAGATCCTCTTAAGGCAATTCTCGGGTTTATATTGAATTTGTAAATTAATCCACCAGCTACTTTATTTGGGTAAATATAATTTGTTCTGCCGATATCTCCTATATAGTTTGAGCCACCTAACATTAAACCGATTTCGTGGCTTTGAGCCTTTGAAAGGATTGAAGTAATTAAAAACAATATGAATATAAAATATTTTCCCATTATAAAATAGCGTGCAAATATAGCGATTTGGATTTGCTTTAAAAAGTTAATAATCTGTCTTTTTTGATTAACTTTATTTTTACTAATTTATTGTAGTTGATACCTTTTATAATGATTCATTCCTTGTGTCTTCTCCCCACAGTAGTTTACTTCTAAGTGTTTTTAAGTAAGATTGGTTTTTGGGTAAAATACTTTTAATGGTAAAAGGAGCTTTACGAATACGTATTTTTGTTTGCTTATTTACAGTAGCAATTCGAGAATCTAAGGTGATTAAGAATTTTTTTTCTCGCGCGCTCACTTCTAATTGTATTGAGGTATCATCAGGTATTACCATCGGACGAGCACTCAGGTTATGGGGTGCGATAGGAGTTATCACGAAGCTTTTTGAGTTGGGTAAAATAACAGGGCCATCGCAGCTTAAGGAATAGCCCGTAGAACCAGTAGGAGTGGCAATAATGAGTCCATCCGCCCAATAGTTGGTCAAATATTCATTGTTTAAAAAAGTTTTAATACCAATCATAGAGGTTGTGTTGCGACGAGCAATGGTTATTTCGTTAAGTGCAAAATTTACTTCCGAAAACTCTTTAATGGTGGGTTCTGATTCAATTTGAAGTAGTGTTCTTTCTTGAATAGCATATTCTTTTTTTAGTAATAGTTCAATGGCTTCTTCTATTTGGTCTTTTTGAACGGTTGCAAGAAACCCCAGTCTACCTGTATTAATTCCCATTATCGGAATATCTAAATTACGCACGAAAGTAATGGCTCGAAGTATGGTGCCATCTCCTCCCATTGTAAACAATAGATCAAATGAATTGGACAAGTCGTTAAAGTGAGAGAATGTAGGGTACTTTTTGTCAAGAACCTCTTTGTTAGTTAGTAAATCATAGAATTCTTTTTCAAAAAAAACTACGATGTTGTACTTTTTTAGAACAGTGAGTAATATTTTGATCTCTTTCTCAGCATAAATCGTGTAAGCTTGTCCGTATATGGCTACTTTTTTCACTTTAAATTGTATTGTTAAAAGGTTAAGAAAAATAGTTTTTTACATACCTAGGTATTTTCTTAGATACCTAGCTCTATCTTTAAGTTCTTCTAAATAATCATCATCATGATGCTGCGTTATAACTGTGTAATCGTATCTTCTAAAAGTTTGAATTATTTCATTTATGGTTTCTGTTGATACCTTTAAAGTAACTTGGATGTCATCTTGTCCTTCATGTGAAATATACATTCCTAACAACTTTGCTTTGTTACTCTCCACTATCTGAGAAATTTGACTCATTGAGTGGTCATTTTTGTTTTTTTGAATAATTAAGGTTTCACTTTCGATATGTAAAAAAGGGCTGTCTGCAAATGCATCTAAAATATCTCCTAATTCATAATACCCAATATAATTTAACTCTTCATCTAAAACAGGGATTAAATTACAATCGTTATCGGCAAATAGCGCTACCAAATCCAGCAAAGTAGCTTTTACTGATGTGTAAAAATGATCTAATAAATAATCATAATCTTTTATGACACCATCTTTATCATCAATAGTTTGAATATCTCTTTCAGGTAAGCAGCCAACAAGCTTTCTATTTTTAACAACGGGTATATGGGTAATTGGTAAGTTTTCACAAAGTTCTTGAGCTGAAGCAATGCTATGCTCTAAACTTAGTTCGTCAATATCGTTGAGTATAAAATCGTTAATATTCATTTGTACGAATATAGGTTAAAATGATTTAATGAATTACTTTTGTCGTTATTATAATAGCTTTAAAACTCACTAAAAAGTAAACATATATTGATGACAAAGTTAAGTGTAAATATAAATAAAATAGCAACGCTACGAAACTCAAGAGGCGGAAATGTTCCAAATTTATTGAAAGTAGCGGAAGATATTCAAGAGTTTGGTGCAGAAGGTGTTACTATTCATCCTAGACCAGATGAACGCCATATACGTTATCAAGATGCTTATGATTTAAAACCCATTGTAACTACTGAGTATAATATCGAGGGAAATCCAATTAAAAAATTTATGGATTTGGTGCTAGCTATTAAGCCAACACAAGTAACTTTAGTGCCTGATGGTGATGATGTGCTTACATCAAACGCTGGTTGGAATACCCTTGTTCATCAGTCGTATTTGCAGGAAGTAATAACAGAGTTTAAAAATGCTGGAATTAGAACCTCTATATTTATTGATACTGATTTAGCCTTGATAGAGGCAGCAGCGAAAACAGGAGCTGATAGAATTGAATTATATACAGAGAACTTTGCTAGTGAGTTTGAAAAAGGTAACAAAGAAGCAATTAAACCCTATGCAGCAGCGGCAGTTTTGGCGCATGAATTAGGTTTAGGTATCAATGCAGGTCATGATTTAAATCTCGAAAATATTGAGTTTTTTAAACAAAACATTCCAAACTTAGCTGAGGTATCAATAGGGCATGCCTTAATCTCAGAGAGTATTTATTTGGGTATTCAAAACGTTGTTAATATGTATCTTCATCGATTAAAGTGATTATAAAGGGTGCGGCATAATTAAAAAATAATAAAGAAATAAGTATATGAAAGTGTTACATTCTAGAATTGTAGGTGAAGGGGAGCCCTTGTTAATTCTTCACGGATATTTTGGCATGGGTGATAATTGGAGGAGTCATGCTAATTCATTTGTTGATGACGGTTTTGAAGTGCATTTGATAGATTTACGAAATCATGGAAGAAGTTTTCATGCTGATGCTTTTAATTATGAATTAATGGTTGGTGATTTACATGAGTATATGAAGTATCATACAATTGAAAAAGCACATCTTTTAGGGCATTCTATGGGGGGTAAGGTAGCTATGTTATTTGCAACGAAGTATCCTGGATGGATACGTAAGTTGGTGATAGCCGATATTTCACCTAGAATGTACGCTCCACACCATCATGATATTTTGGCAGCATTGAACGCGGTTGATTTTACGGTACAGAACTCGAGGAAACTAGTAGATAAAAAGTTAGCTGAATGGATACCTGAAGTTGGAGTTAGGCAGTTTTTGTTAAAAAGTGTATATTGGAGAGAAAAGGGAATCTTAGATTTTAGGTTTAACTTAAAGTCTTTGACACAGAATAACAAAGAAGTAGGAGTAGCGCTACCTTCTTTAGCTGTTTTTAAAGGAGAAACCATATTTCTGTCAGGTGGGAAATCTGGATATATTACGGAAGAAGACAGGCCTTTAATGCAAAAACACTTCCCAAATTCTATACTAAGAACAGTGCAGAAAGCAGGGCACTGGTTGCATGCCGAAAAACCAGAAGAATTTTATGAAAAAGTAATACGCTTTATTACTGTTGATTTGTGATTAACGTTGCTTAATTATTTTCCTTTGTAAGAAGGAGGTATATGGTTTTAACCCCTACAGTAGTCAAGTGAAATACTAGTTTAGTATGGAGTTATTTCTGGTGCTTTTAGGTCGTGATAATTGTCTATAGATACAATTCGATTAGAGATATCGATGTTTTTTTAGGATTTTGTTAGTTTTAACTAAAAACGAGGCAGGAAATTAAAATTTCCCTACCCCGTTGACGGCCCCCTCTCCTCGCCGTCGGTGAAAATAAAAGGAATATCACTATCATTTTATTCAAGAGGGTCTCTGCTAATTTTATTAATGATGTTGGATATTTTTGAGTTGATCAATTTTTTTTCCAGATAGTAATCGTTGAAAACTGTTATAATCGCTTGAGCAACAGTTATGTTGTTTCTTTTTCCAGAATATACCTTTTGAATGGTTTCTAACGAGAAGCTATGACCATTTTGTGTTAAATATTCCTGAACTTTCTCTCTATACTTAGGAGGCTTAATTTTTTCTAATTCTTTTCGTTGCATTATTGTTATCATAAAAACTATACTTGTTTTTAGTAAAAGATAGCACTTTTAATTTATATTTGTACGTGTTTTGTACTTATGACACTACAAAAATACAAACAAATTTATAAATAAGAAAACAAAATTGAAATAATTTTAGAAAATAGTTATTTTTAATGAGCGATTATATCGACGAAACATATAAAAGAGTAGACCAAATAATTAAATATAACAACCTTAATATTAGGTCTTTTGAAGAAAGGATCGCTGTTTCTAATAATTCCATTGGTACTGCAATTAGAAGAAAAGCATCATTTAAAAGTAATGTATTAAACAAAATTCTAAATTCTTTCCCAGAAATAAATCCTACATGGCTGTTAACAGGAAAGGGAGAAATGTTCGAAGCTAATGAAATAAAACAGACCCTGAACGAACCTAACTCAAAATACCAAGCCATAAAATTAAGCAGTCAAATAAAAGCAAACCTTATAGAGTTGCTTTTAGATGACAATGAGGTTAAAACAGCTTTATCATTACAAATAGATAGGATAATAAAAAGTTAAAAGATTTAAAACATCTATCGCTAACCAATACATTCATCCTTTTAAATCATTGCTACCTTTTTTTAGTTGTTTAAATCGTAAGCGCCTGTAGATAAGGAGGAAATAGGTGGTGCCATTTCTAATGTTAATTTACCGACCATAACTGTTTATGATACATGCCGATCTATAGGTGATGCATTTTTAGTGCTGAATTTTCTCTATTACTTCATGGATATAAAACACGAACACTACCATAAGGAATTGATGGTGAGATTTTACCTAAGAATCGGTATAAAGTAAATCATCTGGCGAATTTCTAAAATGGCTTAAGGCATTATTTCTGGTATCATATATATACACACTATAAAAAATGTACTATCTGACAAAACAGCAGTTTTTTTAATTTGGTACAGTTGTAGATTATATGAATGCATCCTTTGTAAGAGGTGTTTTTAGAATTAAAAACAAAGAAGATGAAAATATTTTTAAAATTATTACTAACAGCCTTGGCTGTAATTATACTGGCGAACATATTACCTGGAGTCGCGGTTACAAATTACGTAACAGCAATTATAGTAGCGGTGACGATATCCTTACTAAATCTATTTGTAAGACCGTTACTCATTTTTTTTACGTTACCCGCCACAATTGTAACACTCGGGTTATTTTTGTTTGTTATCAATGCCGTAATAATACTACTTGCTGGGAAATTAGTAGCAGGATTTGCTGTTAGTGGATTTTTTACCGCACTTGTTTTTAGTGTGTTGTTGTCAATATTTAGAGGGGTTTTGTTGTCTCTACTAAAAGAAGATAAAAATTAAACATAAATAAAACACTTATATAAGTGTTTAACAATTAAAAAGATAAAACAAAAGAGGCCTATATTACTACTTCTACCTAAAAGTCTTGGTTCTCAATAAGAAAAGTAGTAATTTTGCCCCCGGTTTTAAAGAAACAGATTTTAAGATGAACATAACAAAAGAAAACGTAGATGCATTAAATGCAATTGTGAAAGTCGATATTGTTGCAGATGATTATAAAGAGAAAGTAACAAAAGTATTAAATGATTACCGTAAAACTGCCAATATTCCTGGATTTAGAAAAGGGCACGTACCAATGGGAATGGTGAAAAAGCAATATGGTAAAGCAGTAATGATTGATGAGGTAAATAAGCTTTTACAAGAGTCGTTAAATAAGTTCTTAGTAGAGGAGAAGTTAGATATTCTTGGGAATCCATTACCAAAAGTAAGTGAAAATTTTTCTTGGGATACTGAAAAATTATCTTTCGAATTTGAATTAGGATTAGCTCCAGAATTTGATGTAGACTTAAAGTCGAACAAAGTAAAGCAATATAATATTGTTGCTACTGATGAGTTAATCGACAAAGAACTTGAGAATATTCAGAACCGTTATGGGAAATTAATTACCTTAGAAGAAGCGGAAGAAGATGCCAGTATTACTGGAACTTTTAGCAACGAAGAAAAGGAAATCAATAAGAAATCAACCTTTTCTTTAAACGAATTGAAAGGAAAGAAAAACGAAAAGAAGTTACTAGGAGCCAAAGTAGGAGATGTGGTTGAACTAGATACAAAAAAACTTTTTGAAGACGATCACAAGCTACAAAATCTTTTAGGTCTTTCGCATGATGAGGCACAAGATTTAGAGGTGAAAGTTACTTTAACAATTGAAGAAGTTAATAAAACTGAAAAGGCAACCTTAGATCAAGAACTGTTTGATAAATTATTTACCGATGGTAGTGTTACAACGGTAACTGAATTGAAAGATAAGATCAAAGAAGATGCAGAAAAACAATTTCAACAACAAGCAGATCAACAATTGTTAAATGCAGTTACTGAATCATTGGTTGAAAATACGAAATTTGATTTACCAAGAGATTTTTTAGAAAAATGGTTGCAAACTGCGGGAGAGAAAGAATTAACAGCTGAAGAAGCAGCGGCAGAATACGAAAAATCTGAAAAAGGATTGCGTTATCAATTAATTGAGGGAAGAATCATGAAAGATAACGATATTCAGTTAGATTATAAAGAGTTAACGGAATACGCTAAAGGCTTTATCAAATCTCAAATGGCTCAATTTGGAAATTTGAATCCTGAAGAAAAAGAGTTAGACGAAATTGCCGGTAGAATCTTATCTAACGAAGAGGAAGCTCGTCGTTTGCAAGATCAATTAATGTCGCAAAAACTGATAGGCTTCTTTAAGGAAAACATGAAGTTTGATGTAAAAGAAGTTTCGTACGAAGACTTTATCAAAGAGGTTTACAAAGTAGACGGAAAGTAATAAAAATATTTTTAAGAAGAACCTGAACTATAGTTCAGGTTTTTTTTGCTACAAGGGCATCGATCATATTTATGTAATTGTTCTTATATTTACATCATAATTAAGAAATAACTTAAACAATGGATTACGGAAAAGAGTTTGAAAAATACGCAACGAAACATCATGGAATAAGTAGTACTTATTTTGGGGAAATAACCAGCAGTCTAACGCCATACATAATGGAAGAACGTCAATTAAATATCACGCAAATGGATGTTTTTTCACGTTTAATGATGGATAGAATTATATTTTTAGGTACTGGAATCAATGATCAAGTGGCGAATATAATTCAAGCGCAATTATTGTTTTTAGAGAGTGTAGACGCTAGTAAAGATATCTCAATATATATAAATTCACCAGGAGGTGGTGTATATGCCGGCTTAGGAATTTATGATACAATGCAGTTTATAAAACCTGATGTAGCTACTATATGTACTGGTATGGCAGCCTCTATGGGAGCCGTGTTAATGTGTGCTGGTGAAAAAGGAAAGAGATCGGCATTACCACATTCTCGTATTATGATTCACCAACCTTTAGGAGGTGCGCAAGGGCAAGCTTCTGATATGGAAATAACGGTAAAAGAGATAGGGAAGCTCAAAACAGAATTATATAATATTATTGCAAATCATTCTGGCCAGTCTTACGACAAGGTACATGAAGATTCTGATAGAGATTATTGGATGAAGGCAGAAGAAGCAAAAGCTTACGGAATGGTTGATGAAATTTTAAGTAGAAAATAAATTAACAACTGATGACTTACATCATTAGTTAAAAGTGGATAACATGTCGAAAGAAGAAAATTTGCAATGTTCATTTTGTGGGCGAAAAAAACCGGAAACCGATTTATTAATTGCTGGTTTAGATGCTCATATTTGTGACAAATGTATTGAACAAGCTTACGGAATTGTAGAGGAGGAAATTGCAGAGGCAAAAACAAGTAGTTTATCGAGTGATTTAACATTAAAGAAGCCGAAAGAAATAAAAGGTTTTTTAGATGATTATATTATTGGGCAAGATCAAACTAAAAAGGCAATGTCAGTAGCAGTGTACAATCATTACAAAAGATTGTTGCAAACGAAAGATGATGAAAATGAAGTAGAAATAGAAAAGTCAAACATAATTCTTGTAGGAGAAACAGGAACAGGTAAAACCTTAGTAGCGCGTACCATTGCAAAAATGTTAAATGTTCCTTTCTCTATAGTTGATGCAACGGTATTAACTCAGGCAGGTTATGTCGGTGAAGATGTTGAAAGTATTCTAAGTAGGTTATTACAGGCAGCTGATTACGATGTTGATAAAGCAGAAAGAGGGATCGTTTTTATTGATGAAATAGATAAAATCGCCCGTAAAGGAGACAATCCATCAATTACCAGAGATGTATCAGGAGAAGGTGTTCAACAAGCCTTGCTAAAACTACTAGAAGGAGCCGTAGTTAATGTAGCTCCTAAAGGTGGTAGAAAGCACCCAGAGCAAAAATTTATCGAGGTAAACACAAAAGATATTCTGTTTATCGCAGGAGGAGCTTTTTCAGGTATTGATCGAATCATTAGCAGGCGTTTGAATATGCAAGCAGTAGGCTACAGTGCATCGATTGATGAAGATAAAATTGACGAAAATAATTTGTTACAATATATCATCCCTTCAGATTTAAAAAACTTTGGGTTGATTCCTGAAATTATTGGTCGTTTACCTGTGCTAAGTTATATGAATCCATTAGATGCCAAAACATTAAGAGCTATTCTAACGGAGCCTAAGAATTCTATTATTAAACAATATGTGAAATTGTTTGCAATGGATGATGTTGAGTTTACAATGACAGAAGAGGCCTTGCAATTTATTGTAGGAAAAGCCGTAGAATACAAGTTAGGAGCGCGTGGATTACGTTCTTTATGTGAAGCGATTTTAACGGATGCTATGTTTGAGCTACCAAGTGGAGATGATAAGGAATTTGAGGTGGATAGAGATTATGCGGAAAGTAAGCTCACTAAAAATGCGTTGACTAAACTTAGAGCAGCTTCATAATGAAAATAACATATTAAGTAATTATAAAAAAGCCTCATTTTTGATTAAATGAGGCTTTTTTATATAAATACTACTAGTTACTTAATAGTATATAATACGATTTACAAATAAATATTTCGCATATCTATTATTTCTTTTGTAGCTATTTTTGCGTTATAAAACTTAACCATAGCTTGGCTATGCTAAAGTTTTATGCCTTAAACTAACTTAAAATAATTCAATACCTATACACGAAATATTTATCTATAAATCGTATAATACCAGTTATTGTTTGAATTTACGGTAAATTCAAATGGTACATGATAATTTTGGGTTAAACTATTTTTTCGATAGGCCCTTGTTATGATCGTTATTTTTGATGGTGTTAAGTTTACTGTAGGTTTTAATCCAGTTTGTCAATAGTGTATCATTTAAGTTATATTTGTATTGAACTTCTTCTTTTTTAGTTTGAAGGTAGGCTTCATTTAAAACAATGTTTTCGTATTCAGCAACTATCAATCGTTTAAAGTTTTCGTTGTAATTTTTAACTGCGTCTTCTTTATGTAAGATTTGTTTGTTCTTAATTTTACTCAAGTTCCCTTGGGAATCAATTACTTCAGAAGAAGTACTGATCATGCCATGTTTGTAGATTGTATGATCATCTTTGTACCAACCTTCACCATTTTTGTCGTACAGCTTTTGGTTGATATAAATATGTTTAATAGTGTTTTCACTAGCATCAAAATTCTCTAAAACATTGCAATTGTTTATGGTTAGCTCTGTTATGTTGTTGTTGTTACAATATAAATCTCTGAGTTGAGGTTTATTGCCAATAAGTAACTCTTTTATGTTATTATTATCACAGCTTACAGAGACTAAATGATCATTATTACGCAAGTCTAATTGTTCTATTTTGTTGTAGGCACAGTTTAAAAAGGTGATATTCCGATTTAAAGATAAGTCTATTTTGGTTATGTCATTCCCGTAACAATCGAGTCTTTTTAAGTTGATGAAATGCTCTATACCCGTTAAGTCTTTTATTTTGGAATAGACATTAGGTAAAAGTTTGTTGTTCAAGGGGTCGTTAATGTTAAGGTTTACCACATATTTAGCATCACTTACAAGGATGTTTCCATTAAGCCCATTGGAGTCAATGTTCAAATCAATTAGCGCCTCTTCAAGGCCAATATCAGGGATGGCAATTGTTTCTTGAGAAAAAATATTCGTTGTAAATAGTAGAATAACATAAAGAGTATTGGCTAGTTTCATAATTGGGGAGTTTATCCCAAATTTATATATTTATATGCACTTAGCCAATTAAAAACAAAGGAGAGGTATTTTAAAATAGAAGGATAATTAAATCTCGTATCTTTGCAAACTGTATTTTATACCATATGATAACCCAACAAACCATAGACAAAGTTTTTGAAGCAGCTCGCGTAGAAGAGGTAATAGGTGAGTTTGTTCAGCTTAAAAAAGCAGGAAGTAATTTTAAAGGATTGAGTCCGTTTACAGATGAAAAAACACCATCATTTGTAGTATCACCTGTAAAACAAATATGGAAAGATTTTAGTACTGGAAAAGGAGGGAATTCGATTTCATTTTTAATGGAACACGAACATTATACCTATCCAGAAGCCTTGCGCTGGCTAGCGAAAAAATACAATATTGAAATTGAAGAAACAGAGCAAACTGATCAGCAAAAGGAACAGATAAACGAAAGAGAAAGTATGTTTTTGGTCTCTAAGTTTGCTAAAGATTACTTTCATGATGTATTGATGAATACACAAAAAGGAAGAGCTATTGGTCTGTCTTATTTTAAAGAAAGAGGTTTTAGAGAAGATACTATTGAAAAGTTCGATTTAGGATATTGTAAAGATGAATGGGATAATTTTACAAAGGCGGCGTTAGCAAAAGGATACGATTTAAAGTATCTGAAAGGCACTGGGTTAACCATTGTAAAAGAAGGAACTGGTGAAGCTAAGAAATTTGATCGTTTTAAGGGGCGTGTCATGTTTCCTATTCACAGTATGTCTGGGAGGATTTTAGGATTCGGAGGACGGATTTTAACCAATGACAAAAAAGCCGCTAAATATTTAAACTCTCCAGAGAGTGAAATTTATTATAAAAGTAAAATTCTTTACGGTCTTTATCATGCTAAAAAGGAAATTGCCAAACAAGATAATTGCTTTTTAGTAGAAGGGTATACCGATGTTATATCATTTCATCAATCTGGAATAGAAAATGTAGTAGCCTCATCTGGTACGGCGTTAACACCTGATCAAATACGATTGATCAATAGATTAACGAAAAATATTACTGTTCTTTTTGACGGAGATGCAGCAGGTATAAGAGCATCTATTCGTGGTATAGATTTGATACTTGAACAAGGATTGAACGTAAAAGTGGTTTCTTTTCCGGAAGGAGAAGATCCAGATAGCTTTGCCAAAGCACATTCTAATGCCGAGCTAAAGAAATACTTAGAAGAAAAAGCACAAGATTTTATTGAGTTTAAAGTGTCATTGTTGATGCAAGATGCTCAGAATGATCCTATAAAGAAAGCAGGATTAATTCGTGATATTGTAACTAGTATTTCCAAAATACCTGACGGAATTCAACGTGAAGTATATGTTCAAGAATGTGCCAGAATTATGGATATCTCAGAACGGGTACTGTTCAGTGAATTAGCACAACTTATAAATAAGGGTACTGCCAGGAATAGGCAAAATACCGGGGCTACGAATTCTTCATCTGATAATTTGCATGGTAAAGAGCAACGATCGATGGAGTTGGTAAAAGGAAAGCTTACTGGAAAAACTAGCCCTAAGATAGATCAGCTAAGTATTCTTGAAAAAGAAATTTTAAGAATATTATTACTCTATGGAAATGAGATCGTCAATTTTGTAAATTGGGTAGACGTTTTTGATAAGCACGGACGGCCAATTTTAGAGAAAGAAGAGTATCAAAATACAGTGTCAAATGAATTGTATTTAAACCTTCAAGAAGATGAAATTGAGTTTACAAATGAATTATTTCGTCTTACCTATTATGAATTAGTGAATCAATTAAATCAAAGAGAAAAAATAGTCATAGATCAATTGGTGATGCATGAAAATACGGAGATTTCGAATTTAGTGACCAATATTTTAATGGATGAAGAGAAATATACATTGAGTAGCTGGGAGAGAAAAGAGGTATTCGTAACCGAAACGGTGAAAATATTACCCAAATTAGTAACGGATGCTATTTTAAATCTTCGACGTGTTTTAATAGAGAAAAAAATACAAGGTATTATGCATGATATGCAAACCAATCAAATTGTACCTGATTTAGAGGAAAT
The DNA here is from genome assembly GCF_057220795.1 of Tenacibaculum profundicola. NCBI lineage: Bacteria > Pseudomonadati > Bacteroidota > Flavobacteriia > Flavobacteriales > Flavobacteriaceae > Tenacibaculum > Tenacibaculum profundicola. The sequence continues at coordinate 3,697,416 of NZ_CM170137.1, forward strand.
TGGTAATTATACCGAGTTAAAAAAGCTATTATTTGAGAAACTCAACAGAGTGGTTTAGTTATTTACCTATCAAAAAAGGGTGATTTTCTCCTTACTGAAAAAATAAAGTGTTTTTATTTTTTTGTATTTTGCTCGACGTAAAAGAACAAGAAAATATTTGTGATGTTAAAATTACTCCAAATTTTTGAGCTAATTAGGTTGATCATATTGCTACCATTCAAAATTTCGAATGGCCAAAAGAAAAGGGCGTATAAGAGAATTAAACAACAGATGATATCTGTTAATTTACTTTAGCTCTTTTGGTATCTCGCAAACAGGAATCGCTATCATTTTATGCTGATTAATACCGTTAAGTCTGGTGTATATTTTATATACCTCAAGCGCTCTTCCAGAAAAATCAGTAATTACTTTTCCTTGGTGTTGCATGTCCATAGCCCATTCTAATTCATCATAAGAAGCACCTATTTGATCTTCGTCGGTTCGACTATCTCCGAACAGACCGTCAGTTGGTTGTGCCTGTTGTATAGATTCAGGAACGCTTAAGTATTTCGCTAGCATATATACTTCAGATTTAACCAAGTCAGCAATAGGGCTTAAATCAACACCTCCATCACCGTATTTAGTAAAAAAGCCTACTCCAAAATCTTCAACTTTATTACCCGTTCCAGCAACCAACAAACCGCGTAGTCCAGCAAAATAATACAAAGTAGTCATTCGTAGGCGAGCACGTGTGTTTGCTAAGGCTAAATCTAATTTTGGCGAAACTTCTGTTTCAGGAACGACTTGCTTAAAATTCTCAAAAGTACTGGTTAAGTTTACTTCAGCTTCACTTACATTATCAAAGCGTTCCTTCAATTGTTTTATATGTTCATTAGCTCTGTTAACTTGGCTTTTTGCCTGATGTATTGGCAGTTCAACACATAAAGTTGGTAAACCCGTTTCAGCACATAATGTAGAGGTTACTGCACTATCTATCCCCCCTGAAATTCCCACAACAAAACCGTTAACTTTTGCATTAACAGCGTAATCTTTTAACCATTTTATAATATGTTCAGCTACTTTAGGTGTATTCATTATGTCACTATTTATTAGGTATAACTTATTTATTTGATACTATGTTAACGTGGAAGTTTCGTTAGTACTTTTATGGTATAATACGATGGTTATTTGAAATTTTTTAATGAGTCAAACGAAATTAAAGGTAATTTCAAATTCCAGTCGGTATGATAAAACTATTTTAGTAATTTCGACGTTGTAAAATTTGAATGTAAATATACTAAAGTTAATGCAAAAAATTCCACTCCTTTTTTTAGTAGTCACCTTGTTTTTTTCATGTAAAAATCAAAAAGCAACGCAGATAGATGTATCTGATATCATGGTTGATGTAAATTTGGATAGATTTGATGTTGATTTTTATGATTCTAAAACTAAAAGTTTAGAACACTTAAAGGGGCAGTACCCACTGTTATTTCCTAAAAATGAACCTGATAGTATTTGGATACAGAAAAGGAAAGATCCAGATGAATTAGAGCTGTTTGAAGAAACCCAAAAGGTGTACTCAAATTTAGATGAATTGACATCAGAACTCACGTCTTTGTTTAAACACATAAAACACTATAACAGTCGTTATAAAAGCCCTCGAGTAATAACAATGCTCACCAATATAGATTATGATAGTCGAGTAATGTACGCTGATAGTTTGTTGTTTATTTCGTTAGATGCGTATTTAGGGCCTACACATCCGTTTTATGGAGATTATCCTGCTTATGTTAAGCAAAACAACAAAAAGGAACATATAGTGGTTGATGTGGCAAATGCGATTATAAACAAACAAATACAAGTAGGTACGCCTAGAACTTTTATTGATAAAATGATTGTTAGAGGTAAGAAATTATACCTGTTAGATTGCTATTTGCCAACGGTTGCGGATCGTGAAAAAATTGGATATTCAGAAAAAAAATACAATTGGGCACTAAGCAATGAAGAACCAATATGGAAGTATTTCATTGAAAAGAATTTGTTGTTTAGTACTGAGAAGAGTTTAGACAGAAGATTTTTAGATATAGCTCCTTTTTCTAAATTTTATATAGGAGAAGATAATTTAACTCCGGGAAGAATAGGAGAGTGGGTTGGTTGGCAAATAGTAAGATCATATATGAAAAATAATGACGTATCTTTGCACGACTTAATAAAAACGAACGAAGAAACAATTTTCAAGAAATCTAAATACAAACCAAGAAGATAATGAGTGTAGCACATAAATCGGAAATTACATTTACCGTTGAGTTGGATGAAAACAGAATTCCAGAAGAAATTTATTGGAATGCTGAAGATGGTGGCATCAAAAATGAAGCATCTAAAGCCATAATGCTATCTGTTTGGGATCATAAGAAAAAAGATACGTTACGTATGGATTTGTGGACCAAAGATATGCCTGTTGATGATATGAAACAATTTTTTCATCAAACACTTGTGTCAATGGCGAATACCTTTGAAAGAGCCACTGATGATGAAAAAATGAGTGCAACAATGCGTGACTTTTGTGATTATTTTGCAGAAAAATTAGAACTAATTAAGAAGTAATATATGTATAACTTTGAAATATCTATTATAACGACTATTGCATCATGTCAATTTTTTAGGTAAAACAAACATAAGCACAAACCATGATTGGATGATTTTATCTAAGAATTGGTATAAAAAATAAAAGCTATCATTTATGATAGCTTTTTTAATGCGTTTTAATCAAGTTCATAACATGATCATAATCTTCCGTACGATGTACAAAATCAAGATCAGAAATGTCTATAATTAGCACATTTAAATTCTGTTGCTGTGTTTTTATAAAGTTACTATAACCATCATGTATTTGTTGTAAGTAACCAGCTTCAATATTTTGTTCGTAATCACGGCCTCTCTTTTTTATATTTTGCAATAAACGATCTGTGTTTTGGTACAAATAAACATATAAATCAGGTTTTGTGATCTCTTTATACATTAAATCGAACATCTTTCTATAGATGATATACTCATCTTTTTGCAAGGTAATTTGAGCAAAAATGAGTGATTTAAAAATGTAGTAATCAGAAACTAAGAAGTTTTTAAACAGATCAAATTGTGCTAAATCATCGGAAAGTTGTTGATATCTATCTGCGAGAAAACTCATTTCTAACGGAAAAGCATATCGTTCTTTATCATGGTAGAATTTAGGTAAAAACGGATTATCTGCAAAACGCTCTAACACTATTTTTGCATTAAACTCATCTTCCATCATTTTTGTTAACGAAGTTTTTCCTGCACCGATATTTCCTTCAATGGCAATATAATTATACTTTTCAGTAATAGGAATCGGTCGAGATAAAGAGTCGTTGATAACGTTGAGTGTCGAATCATCATCACAGTTTTCTAAGCAAGTTGCTAGTTTAGTTTTTTCAATAGGATGAATGATATCACTGGCTATTTCTACCAAGGGAACTAAAGTAAATTTACGAGCTAACATCCTTGGGTGTGGAACGATTAAATCTTTTGAAAAGATAATTTCATCGTCAAACAGCATAATGTCAATATCAATAATTCTATCCACGTAATTTGCTGATTCATTTCTAACCCTCCCTAATTCCTTCTCAATCGATAGCAAGGAGCTAATAAGAGTTTCAGGCGGTAAATAGGTAGATACTTTTATACAAGTATTGAAAAAATTATGGCTGTTAAAGCCCCAAGAAGAAGTTTCATAAACGGAAGCAACTTTAAGTACGGAACCTACTTTAGAGGCAATTAAATTAATTGCATCTTGAAGGTTTTTTAACTTATTCCCTTGGTTCGTTCCTAGTGAAAGGTATGTGATTCGTTGTATTTTCATTTATAGAATGCAAAGAAAAATAAAACAGCGGCATTTTGAGCATAAAAGTCATTTTTTTTATTTTAAAAGTAGGGTATTTTATTTTTGAAATGTTCTATAATCGAATTTCTTAATAGAGTAAGGTTTTTGCAAGATCATAATTGGGGAATTATGATCTTAATTACACACAAAATCTCTTAACTAGAAAAGGCTACCAAATTGGTAGCCTTTTCACTTTTATATGGTAAAGAAGTTTTTAAGCTTCTTTTTTCTCTTGTCTAGGTTTTCTATCATCACGACGACTATCACGGCGATTATCTCTACCTTTATTATCGTTGTTTCTTGGTTTTGAAACATAACCTTCAGGTTTCGGTAACAATGCTTTTCTAGAAACTTTTTCCTTACGAGTTTTTGGATCTATTCCAAAATATTTGATATCTAAAACATCTCCTAAATTAACTACGTCAGTTACATTGTTGGTACGTTCCCAAGCCAATTCACTTACATGCAGTAAAACTTCATTACCAGGTGCTTCAATATACTCTACAACAGCACCGAAATCTAGTAATTTAACAACCTTAACTTCGTATACAGAACCTCTTTCAGGTTTAAACATCATAGATTCGATACGAGCAAGAACCTTGTCAATACCTTCTTGGTTGGTTCCTAAAATTTCAACAATACCTTCTTCGGTAACTGGATCTTCATTGATAACAATAGTAGTTTCAGTTTCTTTTTGAAGTTCTTGTATATGTTTTCCACCAGGTCCAATAAATGCCCCGATTAAATCATTAGGAATTACTCTATTCACCATTTTAGGTGCATGCGTTTTAACATCCATATTAGGCGTTGCAATGGTATCTGTCAACTTCTCTAATATATGTAAGCGGCCATCACGTGCTTGTTTCAACGCTTTTACTAATATTTCATATGATAAACCTTTGATCTTAATATCCATTTGGCAAGCGGTGATACCATCAGCAGTACCCGTTACTTTGAAGTCCATATCACCTAAGTGATCTTCATCTCCTAAAATATCAGATAATACAGCGAAACGGTCTCCATCAGAAATCAATCCCATGGCAATACCAGAAACAGGTTTTTTCAGTTGAACACCAGCATCCATTAGCGCCATAGTACCAGAACAAACCGTAGCCATAGAAGAAGAACCATTTGATTCTAATACTTCTGATACCACACGTAGTGTATATGGGCAATCTTCAGGAATCATTCCTTTTAACGCACGTTGCGCTAAGTTTCCATGACCAATTTCACGACGAGAAGTACCTCTTAATGGGCGCGCTTCTCCTGTTGAAAATGGAGGGAAGTTATAATGTAAATAAAAACGCTCTTCACCTTGAACCGTAGGAGAATCTATCATATTAGCATCTCTTGACGTTCCTAGAGTTACCGTAGCTAAGGCTTGTGTTTCTCCACGAGTAAAGATTGATGAACCATGTGTTCTTGGTAAATAATCTACCTCACACCAAATAGGTCTGATATCAGTAGTAGTACGTCCATCTAAACGTAATCCTTCACTTAAAACTAAATCTCTAACGGCTGCTTTATGCGCTTTAGCAAAATATTTACCTATTAGATCATCATACTCTTCTAATTCTTCTTCACTAAACATAGCGATAACTTCATCTTTTACCTCAGAGAAAGCTAAGCCTCTTTCTTGTTTTGAAGTTCCTTGTTTAGCAATATCGTAACACTTCTGGTAAGCAGCATCGTGTATTTTTACAGCGACTTCTTCATCTTCTCTTTCACCGTCATAGTCACGTACTTCTTTTTTACCAACAGCTTCTGCTAAGGCAACCTGAGCAGCACATTGTACTTTAATAGCTTCGTGAGCAAATTTAATAGCTTCAGCCATTTCTTCTTCAGAAACCTCGTCCATTTCTCCTTCTACCATAGCAACCGAATCAGCAGAAGCTCCAATCATCATGTCAATGTCGGCTTCTTTTAATTGTGCATAGCTTGGGTTAATGACAAAACTGCCATTAATTCTCGCAACACGCACTTCTGAAATGGCTGTTTCAAAAGGAATGTCTGATAATTGTAAGGCTGTTGAAGCAGCTAAACCAGCTAACGCATCAGGCATTACATTCTCATCATGAGACATTAATTGAATCATTATTTGGGTTTCTGCATGATAATCTTTTGGGAATAGCGGACGTAGAACACGGTCAACTAAACGCATTGTTAAAATTTCATCATTGCTAGGTCTTGCTTCTCGTTTCATAAACCCTCCTGGATAACGACCAGAGGCAGCAAATTTTTCTCTATAATCTACTGTTAACGGTAAAAAATCAATACCAGGACTTGCACTTCTTGCTGATACAACTGTAGCAAGCAACATAGTGTCTCCCATTCTAACAACAACGGAACCGTCTGCTTGTTTTGCTAATTTTCCGGTTTCTAATGTAATGGTTCTCCCATCTCCAAGTTCTATTACTTGGTTAAATACTTTTGGAATCATAAAATGTTTTTCTAAAATTCTTTAATTCGTTTTTGTGTTGTTGTGTTGTGTTTGTTGTTTCAATGGAAGTATAATAAATACTTTTTATATCTTATTGAATTAAGACGTAGTTAAAAGTAGTGAAATTTATTGAATTTAAAGCAATAAAAAAGAGGCAGGAAATTCCTGCCTCTTAAAAGGATTATTTTCTAATACCTAATTCTTTGATAATTGCACGATATCTGCTAATATCTTTCTTTTTTAAATAGTCTAATAAACTTCTACGTTTACCTACCATTTTAACCAATGAACGCTCGGTGTTATAATCTTTACGATTTGTTTTTAAGTGTCCAGTTAGATGGTTAATTCTAAATGTGAATAAAGCGATCTGTCCTTCTGCTGTTCCAGTGTCATTGTTCGCTTTTCCGTGTTTAGAAAAAATTTCTTGTTTTACTTCTTTTGTTAAATACATGCCAATATTATTTAAATGATTATTATGTATTCAATGTTTTTTACATTGAAGCTGCAAATATACAATGATTTTTTTTAAGGAAGCTTAGAACTGTAAAATAATATTTTTTTTGAAACGGATTAAACCTTTTTGAAAAACAACAGTCTTACTAAAAGGATCCAAAGGATAATACTATAGATACTAGCTACTACTACTATCAATATTGACAAAATTACCTTGGTTTTTCGATCGAGGTGATGTCTTTTGGGGCTAAAGAAAGCCAGCGTATTCGCTGGCTTTTGATTTTTAGGCATTGTTTCTTTTACTTCTTTTCCCATTTCCATAGAGAATATATGCAATGATCATGCTATTGGTGCCGTATCTTCAAATGGTAAATGGTAGTATAAAAAGTGACGTAGCCATTTGCTTACAGTGATGCTTGTTGTTTATATGGATTGGAATTTGATGTAACTTTTTTATTTCGCTTCACTGATTAAAAGGTTTCAAATAATCCTCGGCAGTATAACAGCGAAGTAGTAGAGGCCATATAACGTTAAAATTGCATCACTTGTAGATCGGCATCTGTCATTAACAAGTACGATCTATAAATTAACATCATAAATGATGTGATTTTACTAGAGCAGTATGTAAAACAACCTAGCTATATATTTATAGTGTATCACAAAAATTATCAAACCCATTTTCAATACAGCGGAGTCAAGATTTTATGGTAGTACATGCTTTCTAAGCCTAATATTTACAAAAAAAACAGGAAATAGTTAAAATTAGTTGAATACTGTTAAAGTTATTTAAAAAAATAAAAATAGCCCAAAAAAAATAAAACTTATTTGTAACTTACTGGTGCTAAGAGGGAAAAGGAGGAATGCTTTTGATGTTGCTATCGGAATTTTTCTTTTTTTTACGAAACAAGTTTATGAATAGTTACGGTTACCAGATATATGTTGGTCTGCGAAGCGTATAGTAAATATTGCTATTATGAAATTTTATTTTTTATAGAATAATAACACTTACGTGTTTGCAAAGTGGCTAACAACGTTGATTTCACGAAGGCTCCTTAGAGGTTCTAATTAGTGGTTGATTAACTTGGTTTCAGTATTGGTATAGAGGTGTTAAATTCCTGCCTAGATAGGTGTAGGGTTTAGTGAAAGTAATACGTAGGATCATCAATATAGTTTTTTGGTGGTGGTTTGGGGTTACGGAGGTTAAGGAGTTGTTTATCAGTTGGTATAGTACATGGCTGTTGGGGCTAGCTAAACGAATGATAACAACGAAAAAATAAGAGAAATATCACATAAAAAGGAATATAGAAAAAATTGTAGAAACACTATAAACTAATTAAAAATGAAAAAGATAAAAAGAATACTAGCAAGTTTTATTATTATAACCAGTTTATTATCATGTAGTTCAGGTGATGATAATAACCCTTCAGAAAATTGTGGTGATTTTATAAATCAGGAAGCTAAAGGAACCGTAAAAGGCTTTGATTTTACCAACCAAGGAGGTGTCTATACCTTACTGTCAAATGGAGAATACCATTGTGCTATTCGAACAAAACAAGCAACTGGGGGCTCTTGTCTTTTTCCTGAACTTGATCCCTTTAGCGAAGAGCTTCGAGAAGTTAAAATTTTGTTTGGGTTAAAGGAACTAAAGCCACAAACCATTACTTTTTCAGACATCGCTGACGCTGGAGGAACTATAGAGAATACCTTAAATTTTAATGCCATTCATTATGATAGTAGCGCAAATAGCAATTATACAGATGCAGAATTAGCTACCTGCGGGACATTGGAAATAACAGAATTTAATAATGATACAATTAGCGGCAGAATTATTGCAACAGGGCAAAAAGGAAGCACTATCAATGGGAATTTCACCTTAGAATTATGCGATTTTTAACAATGATTATGATACCATATTATGAAAAGTAAAACCATTTGTTCACTTGTTTTTTTAGGGTTGTGGCTAGGCGAGGTGTCCTCCGTTTATGCACAAACCATTAAGGTAAAAAAAGGAAAAGTACTGTATAATAAACAACCAGTAGCTTTAATTTCTGAACCCTATCAAGATCATTATCTATTGTCAACACTTGCAGGAGAAGGAAAGCTAGAAGTTAGTTTAAAAGGTACCTCTAACGGTACGCAAGAAATATATCACTTTTTAGAGGTGAAGTTGCCAGACGGAAGTCAAAAGGCACAATTAGAATATGAAGTGTTGATAACCTCCTTTAAGGTAAGCCGTATAATTTCTCATTTATTGGCTGTAAAATATAACGTGTTAACAGAAAAAGGGATCAAAGAAGAAGCCATAGCCAAACTTTTTAAAGAAAATCAAGAAGATTTGCAAGGAAAATACCAAGCAATAGTAGTAAAATCCAAGCAACAAGACACAGAGAATGCCCAACGAGAAATACAAATACGAAATCAATATTACCCACAAGTACAAAGCAATAAAACGATCACGTTTACGCAAAGGGGTAAAATGCGTATCGTAGGGCAGGTTCGAGTATACCCTATTTCAAGACTCGAAGCAAAAATACAGGTGGTAGATTTAGATGGTAATGAAGTAGCTCTATTAAATACGACCCATGCAAAGATAGCCTCGAAAAACTATCCAGTACAAACATGGGATGGGAATAATTTTGAGTTTTCAGCGAAACGCTATTATAGCAAAGACAATTATGCTTTTTTTCAAGAACTCATTATTAGCCTACTACTCAAAGGATATAAATTAGAACATCAAATAGCTATAAAACAAAACAAACTGTATAAGGCAAAGGTGACATTGGCAAAAGAAAATAGTATAAATATATACAAGCAATCAGGCTATGTAATCGATAAATCGGGACAAAAATACCTAGGAGACATTACCGTGCTATTTGAAAAATTAGATATTCATCAAACAGGTAATAATTTTCCAGTATACGGACCAGATAGTTACGGACAAAAAGTATATGTATACTACAAAAATGCAAAAGGAAGACCGCGACAAAAAAGCTTTGATGCAAAAAACAATAATTATTTCTGTGTGGATAGCTCTAAAAAAGAAAAGTGCTTCTACGGTATAAGAACCAAAGGAGAAATGGGAAAAAAAATGCAAAACATAGGTTCTTTTAAGTTTAACAACGCTTACTATTATCAATTAGTAAAAGAAAAGAAAAACATCATGTTGTTACAAGACCCAGTAGAGAAAGAAAAGTATGTTATAAAAATTGATCATGCCAAAAAAGGTCAAATGTTAGACGAACGATCGGAAGAAAAATTAGCGGAGAAATTGGCAGTATACTTACAAGAATGTCTTGAACTTTCTAAAGAAATTCAAAAAGGCGCATTCGACGTGAAAAAAGAGAATAATTTAATTCAAATTGTAGATGAATATGCTGCATGTAAGTAAAAATTGCAGAAAATAAGAAAGTAAAAAAGAAAAAATAGTTATGGCTACATTAATTGAAAACAACCAATACCAGGAACTTACGAGTTCACAAGAAGGCAAAAATGTAATGCCTTTATTACAACCCAAATCACATTTTTTCGTGGAAGATGCCAATTTTACTCAAACAGAAAATCAGCGTTTTTGGAGTTATTTCTGAAAGTGAGTTTAGAACCACAAGTACCATATCGTTCACTGGTGAAAAAACAGTATACGCTATATGCAAAGAAACCGTTTTTGTACAACCACAAAAAGAGCCCCCGCTCCCGCTAGTCTGCGACTAGTGGCATCAAAGTAGCTCAGGGTTAGTTAGGTTTAGCATTTAGAGGATATAAGATAAAGTATAAACAATAAAATAAAAGATTAACAAAAAGAGATGGATTAAGAAAACAGAAATGAGTAGAAACTATAAATTTCATAACAGTTCGGGATTGTATTTTGTGAGTTTTGCCACAGTATATTGGATAGATGTTTTTGTTAGGGAAGCGTATTATACCATTCTTTCAGAGAGTGTTTCTTATTGCAGAGCAAACAAACAAATGGAAGTATATGCCTATTGTTTTATGCCTAGTCATATTCATTTTATTTTTCGATCAGGGATTGATAATCCGTCGGGATTGCTAAGAGATTTTAAAAAGTTTACAGCAAAAAAAGTAATAGAGGCTATAGAAGAAAACCCTCAAGAAAGCAGAAAAGAATGGATGCTTTGGATGTTTGAAAAAGCAGGTAAGAAGAATGCAACAGTAACCAATAGACAATTTTGGCAACAACATAATAAACCAATAGAATTATGGAGAAATGAAGTAATACAACAAAAGATAGATTATATACATAATAATCCAGTATCGAGTGGTTTTGTAACCAACCCCGTAGATTGGAAATATAGTAGTGCTAGAAATTATGCGGAAGATCAAACAGTATTGGAAATAGATAATGATGGACTTTTATATGGACTTATTAATCAAGTACGCCACTAGTCACAGACTAGCGGTAGCGGGGGGCGGTGGTATTTAGACCCATAATTATGGAGAAAAACAACATCATAGCTTTGGAGGATCTTGATCCTGAAAAGAGCCTATTTGAGCAATTAGGAACATTAATTGATTTTGATGGAGAGGATACGAAACCGAGAGGTATTCGTCAATCTATGATTACCCTACCTAGCTAATGAACAGATAAATAACGTATCATTATTATAAAACTAAACATATGAAACATACGGTGGCCTTTAGTTTATTATCATTACTCATATTTTCTTCTTGTACTTCCCAGCAACAAAAAGGCAAGTATGCTAGTTATCTTAAAAATACTTGGCAAGAGCAATATTTAAATGGACCTATTAACATGCAACGCCAAGTATGTAATTTTTATAAACCTTGGGAAACAATACCAAAAGATAGCTTACAAATGTTTAAGGCAGGTTTTAGTGTGTTACCCGTGGGGGATTTTGGTTATCGTGAATATGATAAATACGGTATTACAACTAAATTTCATCCTTTAAGAGGACAATTGAATCTTTCTATTCCTTATGATTCTGCTGTAGTAAAACATAAAGACGGAAATATATATGTATATATAGAAAAATATTTTAGAGAAGATGTAACGAAAAAGGTAGAATACAGGCAACAGTTTCCTTTAAAAAAACATGTATTTAACCCTTATAGAGTGTATTTAAACAATTATTCATACCAACCCTATCATTTTTATGTAAAAAAAGATAGTACGGCAAAAATGCAAGCTAGAGCGTATAGCTATAATCTAAATAGTGAAGGAGTGATAACGCAAGAGATTGGGGTAACTTTGTGGGATAGAAACTTAGATGGTATTGCTGAAAAAGAAACTCTAAACTTTAAGGCAACTTATAATTATAATGAAAAGAACCAATTAATCAGTAAAAACTATAGTGAGCTGGCTCATGTGCCATATTTTCCTGACCATGATGCTGAATTTTATGATACAGGGTATAAAACTCCTTTTGAAGCATATACTTATGATGAGAGAGGTAATTTAACGTCATTTCGCTTATATACCGATGAAGATAAAAGTAAAAGAAGAATAGTTGCAAAAGAAGAATATAAATACAACGAGCAAAACAATTTAATATGGAAAAGAAAATGGGCAACTTTTGTATATGGAAATCATTTTAAATTGATTAATGATTTAGAATTCAATAAAAAAGGAGAAGTAGCTAAAGTAACCACCTTTGAAAACGATGGCAAAACGGTACACCTTTGGTATCGTTTTGAATACTTTGGATATGATGAATACGATAATTGGACGGGGTTTTTCGTGTATTTAAAAGATAGTAAAAAACCTTTCGGTACAGGAAAAAGAATACTTGAATATTATAAAGAAGAGAAAGAATAAGGCACCAATTAATAAAAAATTATGAAAGAAAAACAAACCTTTTCAGGTACCTATCAAGTAGGAGATAACTCAGAAAAAGATTTTGAGATAACATATAACAATTCTCCTGAAAAAGAAGAAAACACAGCACAGCTTTTAAAGTTACTCAATAGCCCATGGCAATTAATCAAAAACGGCGGTAAGTTTGGTGTAAACAGTGTAAAGCGCTTTTTTACCGTGTTGTTTTTATTTGGGGCTTGCAATACAATACTGTTTTTTTATGCTTTAGCCACACTTTTTAGCTCGGGTTTTGCTTTTGGAAAATTAGCATTTGTGTTTTTAGTATTTATAATTGGTGTAGCACTGACTGTTTTTGCAAGTTATAAAACCTACCAGTACGTTGTTATAGATACCATTCGTGTAATTTATGAAAACCTAGCCAACTTGTTTAAAAAATTAACGGATTTACTAGTAGACAAAACCGAAGCTGTTTTTGATGGAAAAGTAAACCTAAACTCCCAACAATTTTCAAAAGCGATAGATTTAGGAAAAACAGTACACCAAACTTATAGCGGACTGCCTAGTTTTTTAAGAAAGGGCATTGTGTTAATTCTTAATAAAATTCCGCTGGTAGGAATGCTTACAGAGTTAAAAGAAGATATTGTTACAGGAAATAAAGCCGAGGCAAGTACTAAGCTTTATACTAAAATGGATGGTTTTATCACCGAAACCGTATTTGGCAACAATAATACCAAATGGATTTGGTGGTTATTGCCTTTAAATATTATAGGGTTAATAGTCCTGATAAAAATAAAAATAGGGTAAAAAATTACCAGAAATATTAAGGGATAATAGTATACCCCACTGGCGCTCGTTTATAACGAGTGACTAACCTAGATAGCGTTTGCAACGCCAATAAAAATTAAAAGAAAAGCAATGTCAGAGAAATACAAAATAATAGATAGTTCCAAGCCCACTTTTATAACCTTAAAATTGTGTCCTCAGTAACGGAAGAGTTACAAAATATAGTAAGAGATTTTAAAAAATTTACGGCAAAAGAATTAATAAAAATAATAAAAGAACACCGTGAAAGCAGAAGAGAATGGTTATTAAACAAGTTTAGATATGAGGCAAAAAGAACCCAAAGAGCAAAGAATTATAAAGTATGGCAAGACGGTTTCCATCCAGTACTTTTAGATACTATTACGAAAATAGAACAGCGAGTAAACTACATACATAATAATCCAAAAACAGCAGGATTTATCTACCATGAAAGCGATTGGGTAAATAGTAGTTATGCAGTTTATGAAGAAGATAACAAAGAAATGAGTCATGTTAATGTAAATGCTTTATGGTAGGCTTGTTGGGCTGCAGTAATAGGGGGTACTCGTTACAAACGAGCACCAGAGTGTTGTAACAGAGGGGGCAACAACTAATTAGAAAAATTTAAATCAACTATAAAAAACAAAAAGACAACTAAAAATTATGAAAAAACAACTAACATTTCTAATTGCATTATTGTTTAGTGTAATATTAATAGCACAAGAAAAAAAAGTAGCCGTAGTTACCTTTTATTCTGATAAAATGATTGGATTTAGTGACCTTGTAGGAAAAGGAAACGAAATACTAGCCACCAAAATTGCCGATTTAAAAAACAGTCCAGACTTTAATCTTAAACCTATTTTAGAAAAATTTCATCACAAATTTTTTAATGAATACTCGAAAAAATTTCCATTCGAATTGTTGAGAGAACAAGAAGTTTTAGAAAATGAAGCCTATAAAAACTATGACTTGAGTAAGATTGAAGAACGAGCTGTAATGCTTGACAATTATGAGATTTACGATGGTTATAAATATATCAGTGAATCTTGGTTTAAAACTGATGGTGAAAAAGCGATGACAGCTATTTTCAAAGATAAAGCCAACGGAACTATGTACGTTAGAATTCATTTTGATTTGGTAAAAGGTTTTGGAATTGGCGGAACAGGTAGTGTAAAAATGAGAGTATATGCTAGAATAGCACTTTTGAATAATGAAGGAAAACAAATTTTAGCGATCAATGAAAGTGCACAATCTAAAAAAACAGGAGCTATGGTTGCAGGAATTCCAGTGATAGAGCCAAAAAAACTATTGCCTATGTGCGAAAGTGCTATGGAGCGTTTACTAAAAGATTTAAACAAACGTTTACCAAAACTGGTTAAAAAAACGAACAAAAAATTATAGAAATAAATAATAAATCAAACTAATTAAGAATGAAAAAAGTAAAAAGAATACTAGCAAGTTTTATTATTATAACCAGTTTATTATCATGTAGTTCAGGTGATGAAAAGGAATTGCAACCAAATACCCCCGCTACCGCTAGTCTGCGACTAGTGGCATCAAAGTAGCTCAGGGAAAGTTAGGCTTAGCATTTAGAGAATATAAGATAAAGTATAAACAATAAAATAAAAGATTAACAAAAAGAGATGGATTAAGAAAACAGAAAATGAGTAGAAACTATAAATTTCATAACAGTTCGGGATTGTATTTTGTGAGTTTTGCCACAGTATATTGGATAGATGTTTTTGTTAGGGAAGCGTATTATACCATTCTTTCAGAGAGTGTTTCTTATTGCAGAGCAAACAAACAAATGGAAGTATATGCCTATTGTTTTATGCCTAGTCATATTCATTTTATTTTTCGATCAGGGATTGATAATCCGTCGGGACTGCTAAGAGATTTTAAAAAGTTTACAGCAAAAAAAGTAATAGAGGCTATAGAAGAAAACCCTCAAGAAAGCCGAAAAGAATGGATGCTTTGGATGTTTGAAAAAGCAGGTAAGAAGAATGCAACAGTAACCAATAGACAATTTTGGCAACAACATAATAAACCAATAGAATTATGGACAAATGAAGTAATACAACAAAAGATAGATTATATACATAATAATCCAGTATCGAGTGGTTTTGTAACCAACCCCGTAGATTGGAAATATAGTAGTGCTAGAAATTATGCGGAAGATCAAACAGTATTGGAAATAGATAATGATGGACTTTTATATGGACTTATTAATCAAGTACGCCACTAGTCACAGACTAGCGGTAGCGGGGGGACTCAACGAATTATTGAAGTTATAAATTAATTATTATAGTTAAGATATGAGAGATTTAAATGAATTACAATTGAGGAGAAATGGGGAACAGCTTACTGAAGAGCAGTATGAAGCCTTTTTAATAGAGTATAATCTTACTTTACCACAGTCCTATAAAGAATTTATACTATTTAAAAATGGGGGGGGCTCGTGTGGATAGTTATGACGGTGGAGCTTTAAACTTTGGACACTCCATTGAAGATTTTTATCGAATTGGAGAAATCACACCTCTAGGCGTAAGAGATGGTAAAGTACCAAGTGTTCGCTCAATATTGGAACATCCTGAGCTTGTAGATAATATTACATCTAATTTATATCCTTTTGCTGAGTGGGGGGGGGATTTTATTGTATTGGTAAAAACGATTTTAAGATTTATTACATTTATCAAAGTGATGATGAACCGACTTATCTTGCTCCATCTTTTGAGGCTTTTATAGATGGTTTGGAGGAAATACCTGATGAAGAATAATTTTTTTGAACTTTTAAAATATGAGAGATTTAAATGAATTACAGATAAGAAAAAGTGGAGAACTGATATGACTTTTAATCCTGATGGTTTTATTGAAGGAAGATTGCAGTTAGCAGCTGACGATATCCATTTAGTAACGAAAACACATACAGGGAATCATAATTTATATAATAAATTTTTAGATTATATTATTAATAATTAAAAAGTAAAACATGATTATTGAATTTTATTTAAAAACAAATCAAAAACCATCGCCAGCTGATATAAGTGATTTTGAAACACAAATAGGAAAGGTATTACCAGACGATTATAAGCAACACATGCTTAATTGGAATGGGGGAGGAGTACATCAATATAATTTGGAACATGTCAATTTTCCAGAACATTCTGATTATGGCTTACTAGGTTTATACCCTATTAGTCATAGTAAAAGTACGATTTTAAACAAAATGAATGCTTTAAGTTCTGCTTTGCCTAGTAATTATATACCAATAGGCAGAACGAGAGGAGGTGGTACAATATTAATGTCTCTTGAAAATAATGAAACTTATGGAAATATTGAAGTAATGTTTTCCGAAGGAGACATTATAAACATGTCTCCTAACTTTAGTCAATTCTTAGAAGATTTTATCGAAGTAGATGATTAATAAAAACAATGGTATTTGAATTTAAGCTTAGAGCTAGTAATGAAGGTAGCACAGACGATACCCCCGCTCCCGCTAGTCTGTGACTAGTGGCATCAACGTAGCTCAGGGTTAGTTAAGTTTAGAATTTAGAGGATATAAAATAAAGCATAAACAATAAAAGAAAAGATGAATAAAAAGCCCCCGCTCCCGCTAGTCTGTGACTAGTGGCATCAACGTAGCTCAGGGATAGTTAAGTTTAGAATTTAGAGGATATAAAATAAAGCATAAACAAGAAAAGAAAAGATGAATAAAAAGCCCCCGCTACCGCTAGTCTGCGACTAGTGGCATCAACGTAGCTCAGGGATAGTTAGTTTTAGCATTTAGAGGATGTAAGATAAAGCATAAACAATAAAAGAAAAGATCACCCCCGCTCCCGCTAGTCTGTGACTAGTGGCATCAACGTAGCTCAGGGATAGTTAGTTTTAGCATTTAGAGGATATAAGATAAAGTATAAACAATAAAAGAAAAGATTAATAAAAAGAGATGGATTAAGAAAACAGAAAATGAGTAGAAACTATAAATTTCATAACAGTTCGGGATTGTATTTTGTGAGTTTTGCCACAGTATATTGGATAGATGTTTTTGTTAGGGAAGCGTATTATACCATTCTTTCAGAGAGTGTTTCTTATTGCAGAGCAAACAAACAAATGGAAGTATATGCCTATTGTTTTATGCCTAGTCATATTCATTTTATTTTTCGATCAGGGAGTGATAATCCGTCGGGATTGCTAAGAGATTTTAAAAAGTTTACAGCAAAAAAAGTAATAAAGGCTATAGAAGAAAACCCTCAAGAAAGCAGAAAAGAATGGATGCTTTGGATGTTTGAAAAAGCAGGTAAGAAGAATGCAACAGTAACCAATAGACAATTTTGGCAACAACATAATAAACCAATAGAATTATGGACAAATGAAGTAATACAACAAAAGATAGATTATATACATAATAATCCAGTATCGAGTGGTTTTGTAACCAACCCCGTAGATTGGAAATATAGTAGTGCTAGAAATTATGCGGAAGATCAAACAGTATTGGAAATAGATAATGATGGGCTTTTATATGGACTTATTAATCAAGTACGCCACTAGTCACAGACTAGCGGTAGCGGGGGCTAGCAGAGGGTAACAGAGGGGGAATTGTCGTTAAGTCAGGAGGCTTTTCGGAGCTATAAAAAGAAACACAAGAAAAAGTAAAAAGTATAAAAAATGGCGAAGAAACTAGATAAAATAGTAGTAGTAGATATTGAAGCCACTTGTTGGGAGGGTGCTCCTCCGGCAGGTATGGAAAGTGATATTATTGAAATAGGGGTATGCTTATTAGATGTAAACACAGGTGAAATAACAGATAACCGAGGTATAATTGTAAGTCCAGAACGTTCAGAAGTAAGTAACTTTTGTACAGAACTAACCACACTAACACCAGAAATGGTGGCAAAAGAAGGAATTCCCTTTCAGGAAGCCCTTCGCATATTAAAAAAGGAATATGACAGCCAAAGCAGGGTATGGGCCAGTTACGGAGCCTATGATTTAAAAATGTTTCAGCGTCAGTGTGTGGCACTGAACAGAGGATACCCTTTTGGACCATCTCATATCAATGTGAAATCGGTATTTGCATTGAAAAAAAAACTAGCACGTGAACAAGGAATGGCAGGAGCTTTAGAAATACTGAACCTGACATTAGAAGGAACCCACCACCGAGGAGTGGATGACGCAAAAAATATTGCAAAAATTCTTCAATGGATTTTAAATAGCTAAACTACTATTAGTAAGGTAGAAAGTAAAAATTGTAAAAGCAGTTGTATTGCCAATTGCAAAATAAAAATAAAAAAAGCCAGCGGTTATAGGCTGGCTTTTCATTTATGCTCTTATAGGTTGGTTTTGTATCAAGTCTATATACAAATTAATCTGTTTTTTTAAATTTTTTCTTTCGTAAATCGCATCCAAGAACCCGTGTTCTAAAACAAACTCAGAGCGTTGGAAGCCTTCTGGCAATTCTTTACCAGTAGTATCTTTTACAACACGAGGGCCTGCAAAAGCAATTAAAGCATTTGGTTCTGCAATATTAATGTCACCTAACATAGCAAATGAAGCCGTAGTTCCTCCTGTAGTAGGATCCGTACATAATGAGATGTACGGTATTTTTGCATCTGCTAGTTGAGCTAGTTTAGCCGAAGTTTTAACCAATTGCATTAATGATAAGGATGCTTCCATCATACGGGCTCCTCCCGATTTTGAGACCATTAAGAAAGGAATGTTATTACTGATAGAGTAATCAATAGCTCGTGCTATTTTTTCTCCAACAACACTTCCCATAGAACCACCAATAAAGGCAAAATCCATTGACGCCACAACCAGGTCTTTACCCATAGACTTTCCGATAGCTGTTCGAACAGCATCTTTCAAGCCTGTTTTCTTTTGAGCTTCTTTTAAACGCTCAGGGTACTTTTTTGTGTCTTCAAATTTTAAAGGATCCTTAGCCGTTAATTTCGGGTTCAATTCTTCAAATTCATTGTTGTCAAAGAATAACTCAAAGTATTCCTTGCTACCAATACGTACGTGATATCCATCTTCCGGACTCACATACAGGTTCTTTTTTAATTCTTCCGTATCGATTACCTTTCCGCTAGGGGTTTTATACCACAAGCCTTTAGGTGTGTCTTTTTTTTCTTCTGTAGGAGTTTGAATTCCTTTGTCTTTACGTTTAAACCAAGCCATAATAATTTGCCTTTTGTAATTGTTATTAGTATTTGGTTTTCTTCTTCAGTAATTTTTTGTAATCGGGTAAATAGTTTCTCTTAATCACTATTAAAAAGGGCACTTGATTATAATGTGTTTACATTATTTAAATCTTCAAAAGCCTTTTTTAATCTTGCTTTAAATGTTTGTTCTCCTTCACGTAACCACTTTCTAGGATCATAATATTTTTTGTTAGGAATATCATTTCCTTCAGGGTTACCTATTTGAGATTGCAAATATGCGGATTTTTCTGTGATATAATCACGAATACCTTCAGTAAATGCATATTGAAGGTCAGTATCTATATTCATTTTGATAACTCCATAACTTATAGCTTCACGAATTTCTTCTAGCGTAGAGCCTGATCCTCCGTGAAATACAAAGTCAATAGTGTTATGTGGTACCTCGTATTTTTTAGAAATATACTCTTGAGAGTTTTTTAATATTTTTGGAGTCAATTTTACATTTCCAGGTTTATACACCCCATGAACGTTACCGAAAGCAGCAGCTATGGTAAACTGGTCGCTTATTTTCATTAGCTCTTCATAGGCATAGGCAACTTCTTCTGGTTGTGTATATAATTTTGAACTATCAATATCAGTATTGTCAACACCATCTTCTTCACCACCAGTAATTCCTAATTCAATTTCTAAGGTCATACCCATCTTACTCATACGAGAGAGGTATTTTTTACAAATTTCAATATTTTCTTCTATGGGTTCTTCACTTAAATCAATCATATGAGAACTGTATAGAGACTTTCCTGTTTCTGCAAAAAATTGCTCACTAGCATCTAATAAACCATCAATCCAAGGCAATAATTTTTTAGCAGCATGATCAGTGTGTAATATTACAGGAATGCCATAAGCTTCCGCTAATAAATGTATGTGTTTTGCCCCAGCAACTGCCCCTGCTATTGCTGCTTTTTGGTTTTCATTCGATAATCCTTTACCAGCATTGAATTGCGCACCCCCATTTGAAAATTGAATAATTACAGGTGAGTTTAGTTCTTTTGCAGCTTCTAAAACAGTGTTGATAGTGTTAGATCCTACAACATTTACTGCGGGTAATGCAAAGCTTTTTTCTTTTGCTAATTTAAAAATTTCTTGAACTTCTTTACCAGTGGCAACTCCAGCTTTTATCATTGTTTTGTTTTTTATTTTTGGTTGTTTTGATTGACAAATCTACACTTTTTTAACCAAGTATGATGAATTTTTTTACGATAACGTTTTTGTTAAAAAGGATAATTGATACCTATGTTTAGTACTGAACTAGAGAAATTAAAGTTCTTAAACCACGGATTGTTTACCCGGTATGGCTCACGCATTTTGAATCCTAAATCAAGGCGAGCGACTAAAAACTTGAGGTCATACCTTAGGCCAAAACCACCGCCCACAGCCATATCTTTTAGTGACTCAAAACTATTAAGTTTTTCAGAAGAATCAGCAAAGTTTGTATTGTTAATATCCCAAATATTTCCAGCATCAACAAACAACGCTCCTTTTAAAGAAGCTAATACATCAAACCTGTACTCAAAACTAGTTAAAAACTTTAAACTTCCAATATTATACTCTAATCCAGGAGATCTTGTTCCTGGTCCAAGATCATAGGTTCTCCATGCTCTGATATCATTTGACCCACCAGCAAAATAACTTCTAGAAAAAGGAATACCTGAGTCGTTGTAGGTAATAATAGCTCCTAAAAACGTTCGATGAGCCAGTACAGAGTTCCCTCCTAAACTCCAATATTTTTTATATTCAATATCCGTTTTAAAATATTGAGCGACCGGAATTTTAAAAACGGTTTTTTGATCTAAACTATTAGTTTGCCTAGATAAAACACCCATGATATTGCCTGAGTTAGCAATACGAATTTTAAAATAAGAAAAACTTTGATCTTTACTGTTTTGTTGATTATTAAAAGTGAAGCTATAGGCTATTTCAGGAATTAAGAAATCAGAGGTGATAATTAAATATCTATTATAACTGTTAAACGTTTGTAAATATGCCGAAGGGTTTGAGTTCGGAAATGATTCACTTTCAAGTATTTCTGCTACGCTATTTGCTATGGAATAAAAATTGTCAATTGTGTTTTCTGGAAAATCACCGCTGGGGTTGAATAGGTTGTAAATGCCTTTAAGTTTGTTGTACTCAGAATTGTAAATAGAAAAATAATTCTGTACATTCAAGTTACGTATATATTGTGCGTTTAACAATTCTAATTGAATTGTTTTTTGAGAATCAAACTTCCATTTATAATCGATTCCTACCGTGATATTTTGTTTGTCTAACCCTATGTTTTTTTGAATATTGGTTCCAGCGTAGAATTTTGTTTTAGGAAACATTCTTTTGGGAACCAGTTTATGGAAACCAAATGGTGCCATAAAACGTGGTACTTCAAGCGAAACATCTGCTCCAATTTCCCAACCAGGGCCGTTGTTAGAGTTAAAATAAGAACCAAGGGCAGATATTTTAAAAATTTCAGCACCTTTGAATGTGTTTCTATTGATAAGAGAAAATTTCCCAGAGATATCGAAATTTCGAATGTTAGAGCGTGATAGTTCGGTATCAAATCCTAAGGTATATTTTTCAATGGGGGTTAAAAAAATGTTTGCCTCTAATTCGTGATCGTTTAGCTCTTGAAAACGAATAGAAGTTGATTTAAAGTTTTTTAAACCTCTAAGGTGCGTTCTTGTTAAGTTTCGTAAGGTGTCACTGTAAATACTGTTCGGTTTGATAAATAATGATTGTGACAGGAATTTTGGATTGTACCTTAATTTTTTATGAGCAAAAAACTGAACACCTTTATAAGTCGTTGAATCTTTGTATGGGGTATCTTTTAAGTTATAGGAGTAATCAGTAAGAATATTGATTTTTTTTATTTTTTGAACTTTGTATGGTTTTGATACATATTTTCCGTTTTTCTCGACGATGCGATCTGAAATGACAAGCTCAACATTGGTTTTAAGACGTGTCGTATCCACTACATAAAAAGCAATACTCTCATTTTTAACAAAATGGAAAATACCACTATTCCTGAATAATTTAGTAAGTCTATTTGCTTCGTTAATAAAATTCTGATCTTGATATCGTTGTTTGGTTTCTAGAAAGCGTTGGTGCTTGTTTAGTTTGTAAATAGAATCTAAAACCGGAGATTTAATTTCTCGATAGATGGTGTCTAAAAATAAAGGAGCTCCTTTATTTATATGATAGGTAATTTTTCCTTTTTTAAAGGCTATGGTATCTTTTTGAGAAGTGATTTTCGTTTTAAAGTAGCCTTGGTTTTGATAGTATGTTTTTAAGTTTTTTAAAGTGTTTTTTGTTTTTTTATCATCGATAATAATGGGAGCTTGCCCGCTTTGGAGAAACCAATTGTTAAATTTAATAGCAGACTTGGCAACAGAGATACTTTGTTTTTCTGAAAACGTTTTTTTAAAAAAAGAATAGGTTTTAGGGTGCTTCTCTCCCCATTCACTGGGCGTTTTTGGGCCGTCAGGATTTCCTATGTTGTAAAAAGATAGGGCCAAAGGCAAGCCTAAGGTTTTAACGTTTGGACGTTGTATTAAGAGTTCATTTAATTTTTCATTCGATGTTTTTACACTATCAACATAGAGCGTGTTTTTTGTGAGGAGTAGTTCGTTTTCTTTAACGTATTTTATCGTACTACAAGAATTGAATAGAACCAACAATAAGAAATAAAAAGAAAGTTTTTTCATTAACTTTACGCCGCATATTAATTATCAAAAATACTATTTTTTTGGTGGTTTAAAGCGTTAAATATAATTTAATGAGCTTATCTAAAAACAATATAAAACTAATAACTAGTTTACAACAAAAAAAGTATAGGCAGAAGCATAAATTATTTGTTGCGGAAGGAATTAAAGTGGTAAATGAATTATTAGCTTCTAATTTAGAGGTATATCGGATATTTTGTTCCGATGAATCATTGCGTTTTAAAACCATGTCGACTGATGATGTTGTTGTTGTCTCTGAAT
The DNA here is from genome assembly GCF_057220795.1 of Tenacibaculum profundicola. Taxonomy (NCBI): domain Bacteria; kingdom Pseudomonadati; phylum Bacteroidota; class Flavobacteriia; order Flavobacteriales; family Flavobacteriaceae; genus Tenacibaculum; species Tenacibaculum profundicola. The sequence continues at coordinate 3,720,970 of NZ_CM170137.1, forward strand.
TTGAATTAAAAAAAATAAGTACGCTAAAAGCACCTAATAAGGTTTTGGCGCTTTTTAAAATAGCGGAAGACGCACTTGTTTCTATGAACCATTTTATAGTGGCCTTAGATGGTGTTAACGATCCTGGAAACCTCGGTACTATTATTCGTTTATGCGATTGGTTTGGTGTGGCGCAATTGGTGTGCTCGAAAAACACTGTTGATTGTTATAACCAAAAGGTAGTTCAAGCGACCATGGGGTCCTTAGGAAGAGTGCAAATAACATACACGGATTTGCCTGAGTTTTTAAAGGATACTGATTTACCCGTGTTTACCGCCGATATGGATGGAGAAAATGTTTACAAAAGCTCGTTGCCAGAAAAAGCCATAATTGTTATGGGAAATGAAGCTAACGGAATATCAGAAGAAATTAAAAATAGTATTAAAAATACACTAGCGATTCCTCGTTTTGGAAAAATTCAAGAAACGGAAAGTTTAAACGTTGCTACGGCTACCGCTATTTTATTGAGTGAGTTTAAAAGAGGGGTGCAGTAATTATAACTTGATACCTATGTGTTTATACGTTCGGTTAATTTTGATTTTCTGTGGTTAGACTTGGGGTTGAAGGGCTATTTATAATTCGGGGTTAAATGAAATCTCACTATTGATAAAGTTTTTGAACAAGTCATATAAATAGAACTCAAGGTCATAACCATTGACAACTTAAAATTATGTAATAAAACACCTTTCCTTTTGATTAGAAAAAGAAAGGATAGAGTAGTATTATGTTAAAATGGAGCATTATAACAGTAGCAGTAGTTAATTTAGAATTTTATTAAACTGATAAAAAAAGCGTTGCATAAGACGCAGATCTTCTGTAACGATATCAGCGGTTCCACGCATTTCTTGTTTGAAGGCTATTTTCTTTTGATAGGAGGTTATTAGTTTTTTAGGCAGTGAGGCATTGATAATATAAAATCCATCTTTATTTGATATTTCTGAAATATTGGTTACGTTTCCTTTAATGACACCAAATTCATGACTTGGGTAATTTTGTAATCGAATATTTACTTTTTGACCAATTTCAATTTTACCTAAATTTTGAGCTGGAGTTTTGAGTTTAGCTATTAAAGAAGAGGTTTTACTGGGGATAATGGTAAACAATAGGTCTCCTTGATTCACTGTTTGGTTTTTATTCCAATAATTTAAGAATGATACAGTACCATTTATTTTTGACGAAAGAACATAATTCATTTCCCAATTTTTAATACTTTTTTTTAATTGATTGAATGATTGAAGTACATTTTTAAGTAGTTTCATTTCTTCTCGTATTCGAGAAATTTCGGTGCTTTTTAATGTTTTGTTACTAGTATGAATAGCTCCTCTCAGTTGAGAGATGGATGCGTTGATGTTTTGAAAATTTCTTGTTGATTGTAAATATTCCAACTGCTTGGTTTCGTAATTTTTTTCGGAAATCACACCTTTGTTAAAAAGTGTTTTACTTCTTTCTAGATCTTTTTGTTTGAATTCTAATTCTTTGGTATTTAATTCTTTTTGCGTTTGTAAGTTGTTTAGTCTTCTATGCATTTCGGCAATAGAAATTTTGTTGGTGAGGGTTTCGTTTGAAAAAGGTTGGAGTTCTTTATTTAGAATATATTGAAGGTAATGGGTTTCAAATGAAGAAAAACTTGATTCTACATCACCTAAAAACAACATAGGAATTGTATTTATTGGAAATTGAAATGAAGTTTTGCTTATGTGTATCGTATCTATGATAGATTTTAAAAAGAACATATCACTATAATTGGCGGTATTCTCTATGATAGCTAAAGGCTGGTTTTTAGTTACTTTTTGATTGTTTTTTACAAAAATGGTGTCAAACTTCCCGTGTACTTTAGCGAACTCTTTTTGGGGTGGAATTTTCGTAGTAATAAGCGCTTCAGAAGAAATAATGTCTGGGTATTTTATGAACCATGATAATAATAATAACATCAAAATGATGCCAAAAATTAAAGTTATTCCCCAGCGTACCATCCATTGAGGGGTACGTGATAGTATTTCTTGAACTTCTTCACTCCGAATTTGAACTTCGTGTCTTTTTGTGTGACTCTTTTGAGAAGAAGTTTCTTTTATGGGAGATTCGTGTTGTTTAATGTCTGATGATGTTTTATGGTTGTTATGCATGTAATCGTTCTAATTCTAGTTGATTTTTCACTAAATTGTAATAACTACCTTTTGCTTCTATGAGCTGATAATGGTTTCCTATTTCAATAATTTTCCCATCGTTAAGTACCACAATTTGATCAGCATTTTTAACGGTACTTAATCGATGTGCAATGACAATAGCGGTTCGTTCTTTAAAAAAATTGTTGAGGTTACCCATGATAATCTTTTCGTTGTTAGCATCTAATGCGCTAGTAGCTTCATCGAAAAATATATACTGAGGGTTTTTGTAAATCGCTCTAGCAATAAATAACCGTTGTTTTTGTCCACCACTTAAACCAAGTCCTTCCATACCAATTTTAGTATTGAAACCTAAAGGTAACGTGTCTATATAATCTTTTATATTGGCTATTTCTACTGCTTTTTTTAATTTTTGTTGATCAACAAAATCTTCTCCAACGGCAATGTTGTTAGCAATAGTGTCATTAAATATATATCCATCTTGCATAACAACACCACTGCAAGCTCTCCAGGTTTCGTGTGAAAGTGTATGGAGTTGATGTTGACCAATAGTCAGTTCTCCTTGGCATGGAGGATAAAATTTTAAGAGTAATTTCATCAAAGTAGTTTTACCACTTCCACTAGCACCAACAATGGCGGTGACTTTATTGGCAGGGATAACTAGGTTTATTCCTTTTAGTACTTCTTCAAAGCTCCCTTTGTATTTAAAGTGAACATTTTTTAAAGTAAGGGCACCGTTGTTGGGTATTTCATAAACTCTAGGTTCATTTGGGTCTTCTTCGTTGTCTTTATTATGAATTTCTGATAACCTCTCTAGTGCAATCTTGGCATCTTGTGCTGAGTGTATAAAGCCTATAATTTTTAATATAGGACTGTTAAGTTGACCAATAATATATGAAATTGATAACATCATTCCAAGGGTAAGTTGACCGTCAATAACGAGTTTAGCCGAAAAAATGGTGATTAAAATATTTTTAAATTCATTAATAAAATTGGACCCTATATTTTGAGTTTGCTCAAGGGTTAAACTTTTTATTTCTATCTTAAACAATCGTGCTTGTAAATATTCCCAGCTCCATCTTTTTTGACGTTCGGCATTGCAAAGTTTTATTTCTTGCATCCCGTTAATGAGTTCCATAATTTTACTTTGTTCATCACCCATTTGTGAAAAACGCTTATAATCTAGATCTTTTCGTTTTTTTAAGAAAAGTAGTATCCAGGTAAAGTAAACAATACTTCCTATAAAGAAAATTATAAATATATTTATGTTGTACCAAGCCAACACCCCACCAAATATGATCAGGTTAAACATTGAAAATAAAACGCTCAATGATGTACTGGTGAGCAACCTCTCAATACGTTGATGATCATTGATGCGTTGCATAATATCACCTGTCATCTTCGAATCGAAGAAAGCAATCGGGAGATTCATAAGTTTGATAAAAAAGTCAGATACTAGCGAAATATTGATACGAGTACTGAGATGCAGCAATATCCAGCTTCTTATGAATTCGATGCCAATTTTACCGATAAATAAGAATAATTGTGCAATTAAAACAAGGTAAATAAAATTGATGTCTTGATTTTGAATTCCGACATCGACAATGCTTTGGGTTAAAAAAGGGAATATCAATTGTAATAAACTACCAGCTAATAAACCTATGATGAGTTGAAATAAATAGCTTTTATACCGAAATAAATAGCGGTACAAAAAAGCGAAGCCTTTACTGGACTCAAGAGTATCATCCTCTTCAGTTTGACGTAGCTTCGGTGTAGGTTCTATAAGCAATGCAATTCCTTCTTTGGTTGTTTTAGTTGCACTGAGGTCAATCCAATGCCCAAGAAAATCCTTAGAATTGAACTTTAATAACCCATGACCCGGATCTGCCACAAAAACAATGTCCTTCTTTATGGCATATACAATTACGAAATGCGTTTGATCCCAATGTACAATACAAGGTAGAGGGGCTTCTTTTTCTAGTTTTTGAAAGTCAATTTTAACACCCAGTGTTCTAAACCCAATTTTTTCAGCAGAATCAGCAATATTTCGCAAACTACTACCTTGTCTGGTTGTTTCTGATAGCGTGCGAAGTTTGGTTAAAGAGATATTTCTTCCGTAAAACTTGGCTAGCATACGTAAACAAGTTGGACCGCAGTCCATTTGATCAGGTTGTTTATAAAATGGGAATTTACTCATTGATTGGCTATTGGTTTTTGGGTTATTTGGTAAAATGAGATTATAAAAGAGGTGTTTTTTCTGGTTTTAGTAATCTTTCATAAGCAGCATACCCTTTTTCGTCTTTCCATTTCGCAATGAAAGGATTGTAATCACATGTGGCTTTATGATACCATTCATCATTCGTTCGTTTATAAGGAATTCGATTGTCCACACACATATATCTAAATTCACAGCTTTTACAAACTTCACATACGTCTTTATGTATATTCCAGTATTTTTGAAATTTTGGATTAGTAATTGCTTTTTCAACCGTTTTTATTAAATGGGAATCATTGATGTTACCAAACGATTCTTGTGATTCGGGCGTATTTTTAATATTACCATTTATTGTGATACATAGTTTTTTGTGAAAGTAGTTGTGATAAAAGTGCGATTCAATAAATAAATGATGGTTTAGTTCCATGGCATCTCTATTTACAAAGGGTCTATGGTCTTTTTTAGATACCAGAACACGGAAGTTATTCTTTTTTTTAAGAAGTGCTTCGTTGTCTGTTATTATGGTAACAGATTCTGGATATGAAGTGCTTTCTAATTGGGTGTTTAAGTGATTGATGATATCTACTTGTAATAGCAGTACTAGGTTCGGGATTTTAAAGTACGAACAAATTTCGAGTGCTTTTTGTAAACTGGAAGAGGTAGAATAGTCTAAAATTAAATACTCTATACGGTGCCTAGATTCATAGCGTCGTTTTTGAGGAGGGAAAAACTCAGTAATATTCGAATGAATTTTATAGATCATCCGATGTTCAAACAAAAATTGAAATAGCGATGTAGACACCTCGTTTTTATGGAAAAATCGTTGTCTAATCAGTTGATTGATTTCGTGCGTTTCTGAATTGTCAATGTGAAATATATCTCCGCTTTTGAGATTAGCCAGAATACTTTTTAGATGTCCTTCAGTGAATGTAATAGTGCTCGAGATTCCATACATAATTAAATGATTTTTTTATTAGGAACAATAAAATAACTCCAATGAGCTCTGCTAATTTTTGAGTAAAATAGCTTGTTCTCTCTTTTTTTAAAATTCTTTTTTGGAAATGATTTTACATTAAGAACGTCAGCAGGAAATTCGCTTTCACGCATCGTTTTTTTATAGTCTTCAATGTTTTTCATAAGTTGATGATTTCTTTGGCGATGACTTTATCCAGATTAACACCACAAACGCTTCCTAAATATCCAAATTGACCAATAGGATTGACTTCTAGAAAATAATATTCTCCCTCGTTTGTATACATAAAGTCAAAAGATCCTGTGTTTAGTTTTAAAACATTCATTAATTCAAAAATTTTAGTCTTTAAAAATTCTGGGATGTTATAAGGTTCGTCTAAATATGGATTTTCATTGTTATAAACACGATAATCAACAGCAGACTCTTTATTCATCTGAGAAAAAATAGCCATTGCATACACTTTTTTTAAAAACACAAATACACGTACTTCAAATAATTTTTTGATTTCTTTTTGAACAAGTGATGTCATTATATTGTTTTCGTACAGGGTAGCGTTCACTCTATCTGTATAAGTCATGAATTTTTGTGTTTCAGATTCAATGATTAAAGGCGCTCCAAGCGTTTTAGAGATGTAAGAGTTGTCTGTGTCTAGCGTATTTACAGTTGTTTTTAAATAAGTGTCAGGAATTTTAAATCCCACTTTAATGGCTTCTTCTAAAACAATGAGTTTGTTTATAAAAGCATGACGCCATAAACCAATAACATTGAAGTTCTGTAGGAGAAAATATTCTAGAAAACCATCTAATGTTTTTTCGTAATGATACACGTAATCTTGTATAGCTTCTTGATGTTGTGCGTATTTGGAGATGGGGTTAACTTTAAATTTTAAGGCTCCATTTCTGATAAAAACTGTTTTTAAATTTTCAAGAGATATTGTATGTTGTTCAATATTACTGCTAACGGTCAGCACAAGTTTTTTTGATTGCATATCATAATCATCGATACTTATAACATCTCTGTAATTATTGATACAAAAAAAGTTCGCATTAAAAAAGGAAAGCCATTCAGTAATAGCTTTATAATTACTATCTTTTTCAGATGAAATGATAAGAATCTCTGGTGTTTTCATTACGTAATAATTGTTAGTAATACCATTTATGGTTTGAAATTAGGGTAAAAGACAATGATGTTTTTTTCTTTATAAAAATTATATGTACCCGTAGTTTATGGTTTCTTTTTCTACTGAATAAAAAAGCAAAAAAGGCGTTTTATTACGGTAATTTTAATCTGTAAATGGTATAAGTTTTATATAGATGGAAAACCACCGTTGTTGAAAACGGTGGTTAACAAGTTAATCACGATGTTCAGTTATCTACTTCTGTATACATCATAATAAGTACCATTATTGGGGTTGTTTCCAAAACATCTACCAGCTAAATCTGATGTAATAGTACCATCTGGATTTTGGCCTTGAGTTACTTCATAATTTGGTATCCCTCCTTGAACATTGTTTAAGGTTGTTTTTTCGTTTGTAAATTTTTTAAAAGATTTCATGAATATTTGATTTATTCGTTACCTACTCTTTTATAGTCTTATTGTATCGATATTATCTGCATTTTCGGTTACCTACAGATCTATGATAACGTAGTATAGCTAATCTGGTAATTAGTCATCCTACGATTTGTAGTTTATGTGTACCAGCACATAATTTTAACGGTTATGGTCTCATAGTACTTGCTATATTACTATTTGAAATGGTTGTTCCTTTAGGGAGAGTAATATTCTCATTATCTTTATCGTCAAGATTAATAACATCAGGCATTCCTTTTTTTTACGTTAGAGGTAGCTGTACCTCATTTTATGAGTTCCATCACATGGTTGTTTAGGGTTTCAAATAAGGTTACTTTTATCATGATTTTAAATTTTTCTATGTTATCGATGTTATAGTGAAGTGTCTACTAGCTATTTTTGTTACCCATCAGTATATCTTTTTTTGAAGAAATCATAGAATTATACCTACTGGCATATAAAACTTTATCAATGATGTTGTCTTAGACGCTTTTGATTTTCAAATGTTATCGGAGAAAGCTTAAGGAAAGTAGGCCTTATACCAATTATTGTTTGAATTTACTGTAAAAGAAAATGAGTGTTTTTTTCTTTATATTGAAATAGAAAGGAAAAAGGACGTTTTATTATGGTAAATTAACATCAGGATGTTAATTTACCAACTATAGTTGTTATGGTACATGTCGACCTATAGTTAGTACATAGGTTACAGGTATATGGTTGTATAGCTTTATCTAAGAATAGGTATAATAGAATAAAACACTTAGGTAAAACGGTATAATTTTACCTAAGAACAGGTATAAAGATGTTTTATACAATTTACAAATAACTATTTCGCATATCTATTATTTCTTTTGTAGCTGTTTTTGCGTTATAAAACTTAACCATAGCTTGGCTATGCTAATGTTATATGCCTTAAACTAACTTAAAATAATTCAATACCTATATACGAAATATGTATCTGTAAATCGTATTAAGAGTGTACAAGTCTCTTTATCAGAAGTAAAAGCTCGAAGAAGAGCAATAAACACTAAAAATGTGAGGCTTTACGGTTATAAGTTAAAATAAACCGTTTATTTGTGCGTCAATTTTGTCAATAATAAAACCTAAATCTTCCTGATTTTCAACAAAGTCTAGGTTGTCAACATCAATCACTAAAAGTTTTCCTTTATTATAGGTGCTTATCCAAGCTTCATAGCGTTCATTTAACCTACTCAAATAGTCTATACTTATTGAGTTTTCATACTCTCGGCCTCTCTTATGAATTTGTCCAACTAGGGTAGAAATATCTGCACGTAAATAAATGAGTAAATCGGGAGGTGTTACTAAATTTTCCATCAACTCAAATAAAGAGCTGTAATTGCTATAATCTCTATTAGTCATTAATCCCATAGCATGAAGGTTCGGTGCAAAAATATGAGCATCTTCATAAATGGTTCTATCTTGAATGATATTCTTTCCTGTTTTACGTAATTCTAAAATCTGACGAAAGCGACTATTAAGGAAATATACTTGTAAATTGAAAGACCAGCGTTCCATTTCAGCATAAAAATCATCTAAATACGGATTCTCGTCTACTGATTCAAAATGAGGATCCCAGTTATAATGTTTTGCTAATAATTTAGTTAGAGTTGTTTTTCCAGCACCAATGTTGCCAGCAATAGCTACATGCATAATTTAAAGTTTCAATATGTAAACTTACATAAAAAAAAGATTTTGAAAGCAATTTAACAAATCAATTTATAACCATACCCTCTAATGTTTATAATTTGTATATCCGTGTCTTTCTCTAGTTTTTTTCTGAGTTTAGAAATAAACACATCCATACTTCTTGCATTAAAAAAATCATCGCCGCCCCAAAGCTTTTTTAAGATAAAAGATCGATCAAGAACTTCATTTCTTTTTTGAGATAAATGAAAGAGTAATTCAGCCTCTCGATGTGTTAATTGGATTGAAGTATTCTGTAAATCTAGAGTTTGTTTAATATAGTTGAATTTATAATTGCCGATATTGATGTTTTCATGATCGATTTTTAAAACGATTCTATCAAGTAAACCGTTAACCCTTACGATTAGCTCTTCCATAGAAAAGGGTTTTTTAAGGTAATCATTACCTCCGTGATTAAAGCCTTCTATTACATCTTTAGTCTGTGATTTTGCGGTTAAAAAGATAATGGGTACTTGTTTATTTTGCTGTCGTATTTCTTTCGCTACTGTAAAACCATCTTTTAGGGGCATCATAACATCTAAAACTAAAACATCGGGTTGTATCTCGTAATAGAGAGTAAGAGCTTCCTGCCCATTATGAACATGATGAACTTCGAAGTTTCGGGTTTCTAAGCTCTCTTTAATTATTTGTCCTAAACTAGGTTCGTCTTCAGCTAATAGAAGTTTTATTGGTGTTGTCATAAGGCAAACTAATTTTAAATATGGTGTGTTTTGCATTAGAAATTAACAGCATGTTTCCACCGTGTTTTTCGATAATTTCTTTGGTGTAATACAACCCTATGCCAAACCCTTTTACATCATGAGTGTTTCCTTTCGGAACTCTATAAAATTTCTCAAAAATGCGTTCCTGTTGGTCTTTATCGATTCCTTTTCCGTTGTCAGTTACAGAAATTTCAAAAGTATTTAAAACATTGTGGATAGTAACCTCAATAAGATCTCCACCATATTTAATGGCGTTGTCTATAAGGTTTGAAATAGCATTTTCAAAATGAAAAATATCAAGTTCAAGGGTGTGTTTAGGGATACTCGAAGAAAAAGAAATAGTTTTCTTACTTGCTATTTCTTGATGTTTGTCGGTTGTTTTCGCAATTAATTCGATAATATTAACACCTTCTTTTTTTAATAATAAATTCTCGCTATCTAGTGTCGCTGTTTCCAATAGCTTTTCAACCATTAGATGTAGTTTTTTTATTTGGATAGATGAAATTGAAAGGTAGTTTTTCGTTTTTTGCTTGTCATCAATGATATTAAAATCACGAATGGCTTCTATGGCAGCAGAAACGGTGGTAATCGGAGTTTTGAATTCGTGTGTAATATTACTGATCAAATCATTTTTTATTGCTGCCAATTCTTTTTGTTTATTGATAATTCTTAAAAGAAGAAAAAGGCTAGCAATGACCGCCATGGATAAGATAAAAGATAATAAAATTCCTGTAAAACTTCTTTTTAAAGCTTCGTATGTAGGGCTGTTATAAAAGAGTGTTAGTTTTTCACCCAAGCCTAAATAAGTTGATTTTGCCTGTGCAGAAAGGTGATAAGATGATTGTGAACTCTGTTTATTAGTGAATATTAACGAATCATTTTTAGTATGGCGTAAATAAAATGAGCTATTAATACCTTTGTTATGTAGGGTATTAGCCATAATAGAATCAACATCGTGATGATTAATGGTATCTTGTATTATAGAAACAAAAATAGTTTGTAAAGATTTGGCTAAATTTAAACTATCGGTTATTTTTTTACCTGAAAATTTAGGTGTCGTACAATCTTTAGAGTGGTCTTTGGATTTATAGTGATGATTTCTATTGATAGAAACCTGTGTTAAATTTTGAGTTTTTGATGTTTTATTATCCTTAGAATGAGAATAGCTTTTAGTAATAAAATCAGAAAAAATGGAATCTGTTGTTTTTGTTATGCTCTTAATTGCCATTTTTAATGCTGCTGGTGCAGAACCATCTTTATTGTTAGATTGCGCCTTTCGATAAGGATATAGTATAGAGTCCAAAATCTTCTCTTTTGTCCTGTGCCCACTTTTGTCAGGGTTGTTTGGGTCAATAATAGTAAATACATTTTCTTTCGTAAGTTTGAAAAAGTATTCTTCAATTGAACTATCTAAACTTTCTTGAATTTCATTAATTACATATTGTTTGTTGCGTTCGTAATTTTGATAATTCCAGTATAGTTGGACAGCAATTGTAGTTACAATCGTTATCGTAATTAAATAGAGTATCCAACGCTGTTTTTTATTGTTCATACTCCAAAGATAATGAGTAAATAGAACAAATCTTTTCCGTTAACACAAGTTAACACAAGTTAACTGATTTCAATGTGCAAATCAATCATATTTGTAAAATCAAAGTATAAATACCAATCATAATCTATTATTAATGTGTCATAATAAAGCAGCTAGGAATACAAGAACTACCATGTTAGAGGTGGTAGGTTAACCACGAGTAAACAACGAATATTTTTTTAAAAGATCGATGACTATAATGCACAGATTGGATAGGTTGGAAATTTATTGAGATAGAATAGGGATATAAGAATTCTTCGTTTCAACCAAAAGAAACTAAGACAAAGAGAAGACTATTGAAAACAGTATTTACATACTAAAATAGTTATGTCAAATTGGCTCAAAATAAAAATATAAAACATAAATGTATAAAACAATGAAAACAATATTATTTATCGCGTTATTATTAAGTAATTTTTTTTTAAAAGCTCAAGAATTTCAAGGAAAAGCAACCTATAAAACGCATAGGAAGGTAGACAAAAAGATTTTGAGTCAAATTGAAAATTCAGCCATTAAAGATGCGGTATATGCACAGATGAAAAAGAAGTTTCAAAAAACATATACGTTAAATTTCACTAAAAAGGAATCTGTATATACACAAAATGAAGAATTATCAGGTCCTGAACAAAATAATGAAGGAGTTCAAATAATGCTTATAGGTGGGGGTGGCAGTGGAACAGATATTTTATACAAAAATATCGCAGAGGAGAGATTCGTTAAAAAAACTGAAATTAGTGGTAAACGGTTTTTAATTAAAGATGAACTAGAGAAGTTTGATTGGGAAATGTCAGGAGAGACAAAAAAAATAGGTAATTACACCTGTTATAAAGCAACTAGAACGAAAGAAGAAACACGAACTACCACTAATATGACAGATGGTAAATTGGAAACAAAAACGGAAACAGTTGAGGTGGAAATAGTAGCTTGGTATACACCACAGATTCCTGTAAGTATTGGCCCAGATCTTTACTGGGGATTACCAGGGCTAATTCTTGAAATTCAAAAGGACGATTATACTGTTGTTTGCTCGGAAATAGTGTTAAACCCATCAGAGAAGATTGAAATTAAAGAACCGACTAAGGGCAAAAAAGTGACACAAGAAAAGTTTCAAAATATTATGAAAGAGCACGTGAAGGAAAGTAACGAACGCTTTAAGAATCAAAGAAAAGGTTCGAATGATTTTCGTTCTAAGTGATTTTAGAAGCATGAATTGTGTACTACCTCTAAAATGGTACAGTTTATAACATGGTTGACGTTAATTTACCGATCATAATTGTTTATAGTAAATGGCTATCAATAGGTGTTACAACTTTAACCCTGAATTTTTTCTATTATTTCACTGGTGTCATACCAGTGATTATTTGAAACTATTTAATAAGTGAAGCAAAGTCAAAAGCTAACTTCAAATTTCAATCGGTATAAAACACAAGAATGAGTGTAAGGTAATGATTGAGTATTCTTAGCTTTTCATTTCAGACAGATGATGTTATTTTAAATAACTAAACAAAGAGTTAAGAGCTAAAAAACAGCGTCTTTTTAAGTTCGCAAATACAATAAACTAAGATGAGAAAAATATTAATGGTGGTCATTTTTTTGACTGCCTGGGCATCTATGGCCCAAATTACACTTAAAGGAGTTGTTAAAGATAGTATTGGGAGTCCACTAGAAATGGCAAATATTATAGCTATTAACAAAGAAACAAAGAAACTAGATTCTTATGGTTTTACCGATAGTAACGGGAATTATAAATTGTATCTAAAAAAGAATAGTGTGTATAGTATTAAAGCTAGTTATATCGGAAAGAAAAGCTCAGATATAGCCTTGACAACCAAAGATAGAGATGTCGTTAAAGAGATACGATTGTTAACGGATGATAGCTTAGATGAGGTTAATATAACTTATAAAATGCCAGTTTCAATAAAAGGAGATACCATTGTGTATGATGCGGATAGTTTTACTACCGGAAGAGAAAAAAAACTGGGGGATATCCTTAAAAAACTACCGGGAATAGAAGTGAATGAGGATGGCGAAATAAAAGTTCAAGGAAAAGATGTTAGAAAGGTCATGGTTGAAGGAAAAGATTTTTTTGATGGAGATAGTAAATTAGCTACAAAAAACATACCTGCGGATGCTATTGATAAGGTTGAGGTATTAAAGAATCATAGTGAAGTAGATCAGCTTAGTGGAGTTACAGATAATGAAGATAATGTCGTGATTAATTTAAAGCTTAAAGAAGGGAAAAAGAGTTTTTGGTTTGGTGAAGTAGGGGCAGGCGCTGGTGTTGCTGCGAATCAAGAACGTTATATAGTGCATCCAAAATTATTTTATTACAGTCCAAAATATAGTATAAACATTATTACGGATGCCAATAACATAGGAAGTGTGCCTTTTACATGGAGAGATTATTTCAAATTTACTGGAGGATTCAGAAGTACAGGAGGTAATTATGGTACAAATTTTAATGTTGGTTCGAATGATATGTCATTTTTAACACTAAGAAATAATAGAGCCAAAGAGATAGAGGCAAGATTCGGAGCGATAAATTTTAGTTATTCTGTAAAAAAAACCTGGAATATTAGTGGTTTTGCCATTTATTCAGGAAATGATATAGAAATGGAACAGTTTACTGAAAGAATATACGCTAACCTCGATGTTGATAGAAATAATTTGTCACCTTCTTCTCTGGAGATAATTGATGCAGAAACTACGGAAAATAGCACAAATCAATATAGTGATTTAGGGTTGTTTAAGTTGAGTTCTCGTTACAAACCAGATAGTGACCATCAATTAGATTATGATATTTTTGCCAAAGTTTCAAGCCAAGAACAAAGGGATTTTACGATATCGAAAAGAACTTATCTTAATGCGGATGAAGAAATTGTGCCTATTAATCAATTATCAAAACAGAGTCCATATTCTATCAATCAAAATCTGAGTTATTATCATACGTTAAATGATAAAAATATTATATCACTTGACGCAAGGCACTTGTGGCAAGATGAAGATCCTTTTTACAATGCGGAATTAGAAAAATTGGCCTTTTCAAATGTAATAGGGTTAAATCCATCGGCTAGCCCTTTTAACGTAGAACAGGATAAAAGAATTAAAACGAATAAATTTAATGCAAATTTAGATTACTATTATTTGCTAAATCCTAAACGTAATATAAAGGTTAGTTTCGGAACGATTTTCAGCACACAACAATTTAATTCGGGGATTTTTGAAATCCTAAATGGAGATAGACACCAGATAACCGATAGCAGCACAATTAATGATGTTGGTTTTTTATTTAGCGACGTATATGGAGGGATACATTACAAGTTTATTACCGGTGTTTTTACATTCAACCAGGGGTTTACCTTACATAAGTATATTGCTGAGAATACTCAGTTGGGATCCGAAATTAAAAATAGTTTTACAAAATTTTTACCAGATGTCTCCATAAAGGTTAAGTTAAAGGAGTCAGAAGCATTGGATATTCGATATAGTATGGAAACTAATTTTACAGACGTTAATCAGTTAGCTAAGGGGTATGTATTTAACAATTACAATAGCTTGTATTCAGGGAATAGAGAATTAGAAAATTCATTGTCTCACAATATTAATCTGAATTACCATAGTTTTAATATGTTTGACTATACCAATGTTTTTGGTGTTTTGAATTATAGTAAAACGATTAAAGATATTAATTCAAGTACTCAGTTTTTAGGAATAAATCAGCTAAGAAGTTCGATTAATTCATTATTCCCAGATGAGACTGCATTTGCAAGGCTTAATTTTGAGAAGAAGTATAGGAAGTTTAAAGTAAGCTTGGGAGGAGAGGTAACTTATACCAAATCTAATACTTTAATCTTGGATGGGCTTGCCAATGAGGTTACAAATCGTTTAGCTAAGAGCTTTTCTCAAAACTATCGATCTAAATTCAGTTCTAACTTCAGAGATGCACCAAATTTTGATGTGGGGTATAACGTAAATATAAACGCCTCTAATATTGCTGGAGTAAAGAACACATTCACTACACATAGCCCATATATAGATTTGGATATTTTTTTCTTAAAACAATTTAGTTTTACGTCTAAATATACATATAATCAGGTTGTTAATGATGGAGAAACAATTGATAGTTATGGGTTTTTAAGAGCGGATTTATCATATCAAAAAAAAGATAGTCAATGGGAGTATATACTTCGTGTAACCAATATATTAAACTCAGCTGGACTCAATCGAAATAGCAGTAACGATATTTATGTGAGCACTAGCACTTATGTAATTCAACCAAGAATAGCAGTACTAAGTATTAAGTATAATTTATAATTATTTGAATAAAAAAAGGTGAGCATATTTGCTCACCTTTTTACTAGTATTATTGTATACTCTTTAATGGATCATTAACTTCTTAGTTGTTTGTAAGCCACCATTTCTAATTTGTAATAAATACAGACCCGTTTTTACACGATCGAAGGTTATGTCTTCTGAAAACATTGATGAGGCTCCAGAAAACTTTTTAGAGTCAATTAATCGACCTCTGATATCAAATAACATTAATGAAATATTGCTAGTGTTTTTTGTTTCAAAAGTCAGTCTAAATGTTCCGTTTGAAGGATTAGGATGCAAGTTAAAGTTATCAAATGTAAAATCTTCCGTAGATGCAGTTGTGTCGTTTATAACAATGGTGTAATCTTCAACCTCTCCATCAAAATCAGTTTCACAATTTAAAGGATCACCATCGTCTGCATATTTTGTTGAAATTCGCATAATTGTAGAACCTAATTCAGCATCTGAAGGGATAGTGATATCTAATGGACTAAGACTCGTTTGTCCGTTAGAATTGTTACTCACGGTACCCAAATCAAATTTTTCGTTACTATCAAACTGACAATTTTGATTCCAGTCTATCCATCCAAAGGTTTTAGTCATATAATTGCCATCAGTGTTGGTATTAACGGTTAATGGGTACGTTTCACCTCTATCTACCGTGGTTGAGATTGATCTATAATCGCTGTAACCTTCTATTTTACTAGGTGTTGATTTGTTTATAGTATTAAAACTAACGAAGGTAGTACTTGTTTGATATTGGGTGTTTCCTGATGATTCACAATGAGTAGTTATGTTCAACTTCAGAGTTAGGGTTTTAGTAAGAGAGTTGCTTTCAGCGGTTACTGTTAATGTATATTCTCCTATAGCAACTGTGTTTAAGTTGCTTATTTTTAAGGTAGTATTTCCGTCTGAACTGATTGTGCTTGGATCAAATGAACTAGAAGCTCCACTTGGAACACCACTAACAGAAAATGTTACATTTTCAGAAAATCCATTAGAAGTTATATACTTAAGATCAAAAGAATACTCATCAGCTTTAGAACTACACACAGAAGCATCACCAGTTTCATTTACGATGGCAAAATCAGGAGAAGAGCTAATGGTGAATTTTTCAGTTATATTATAAAAAATATTATCGGTAGCTTCAATCATTAGTATCGCATTCTCCGTATCTGCAATACTGGCTGGTAGGGTGATAGATTCTGATCCATCATTATCCGTATCGGTAGCTAAAGTATATGCAAAAGTAGCACCACCGTCAGTAGATAATGTAATAGTAACTTTTTGACAATTGATCGGAGCTACATTGGTTTGTGCTACATTCCATGTAATGTCTCTAGTTGTGTCCTGAGCCCAAGTAGCTTGATTATTAACAGTAAAAGCAGGGCTGTCAGTAACGGTTACTTTTATATCGTCTCGCGCGCTAGAGCCACCTCCAGCATGATTATCTCTAACCGTAAATGAAAAGTTCATCTCTCTGGCAACTGATGGTAAAACTTCCCAAGTAGTTGAGGTATTACCTGCAAGAATAGTATTAAAATCAGGAAAATATCTATTAGGAGAAGTTTTAGAAGCTAAAGATCTAAATAAAGGACCTCCTGTGTTCGTACTAACCGGTGGATTAGCTGCTATTTCGTTATCTATTTGCTCCCAGTTATAGGTTAATGATGACGTACCATCTGCATCAGTAGCTTCTCCTCGCAGAACAAAAGGCGTAGATTTAGGAATACTCACCTGGTCACCAGCATTGGCAGTAGGTGCGTTATTATTTGTATTGGTTTCAGCCGCACAGTTCGCGGTTGATTGTATTTTGTCCCACATTTGCGCTATACTCACAGCGTGAAAATGATCATCACTGTTACTTTGAACGTTTGGTGAGCAAATACCAGCGTATGCCATAATTGTAGATCCACTTCCTGGTTCTACTGCAGTACTGTTGGTTCTATTACCACTACAAGAATTATTAAATGTATGTGTTGCTCCAAATTGATGACCGATTTCATGAGCAACGTAATCGATATCATAAGCATCTCCAATAGGTTGTGATCTACCTGTAATTCCTCTTGCTTTTGAACCATTAACGCAAACAACGCCTAATCCAGCTAAACCACCTCCACCAGTACTGAAGGTATGTCCAATATCATAGTTCTCTGTTCTAATGATGTTATCACAAACAGTTTGACTTTCGTTAATCAAAGAACCTGCATTACTATTTGAAAGGTTATCAGTGGTAGGGTCTAAGAAAATAATTTGATCATTGTCATTTACAATAACCATGGTTGCCGCTAGATCTCTTTCATAAACACCATTTACTCGAGTCATAGTAGTGTTCATTGCCGACAAAATTGCTGCTTTTTTGGTTTCATCAGTAGCTGTAGAAGCCACACCTTGATTTTGAATCTGAAACTGAGAATACTCACCAGTACAAGCAATAGCAATTCTAAAAGTTCTTAATTTTCCATCATTAGCATTTCTTGCCGATACTTTATTTGAAAAAGAAAGATTGTTTTTTAGCTCATCTACTTTGCATTCAAAATCATTTTCCTTTTTAGATAAATCAGATTTTTTGTACAACATATACGTTTTATTATCTTTCGTATATGGATCTAGATATAATGTTTTATGGTGTCCAGAGGTTATCATAACATGAACTCCATCACCACCAATACTTATTTTAGCTACGGCAGAAGGGTCTTCTATGCCTTGTGCAGAGAAAGATTTGATACTCTGAAATTTTTGAGCTAATTGTTCTTCAAATACAGAGGTTTCCTGTACGTTAAATTTGGCCAATTTACCATCGATAGTTGGAAGTTCAATAATGCTCGAAGCTGTTTTTGATTGAGAAATTAGATGAGACGAGAAACTTTGGATGTCTAAAGAAAAAAGTTCATACTTAGCAGGAACGTTATTTCTTTGATAAGTTACAGTTTTAATTTTTTGGTTGGCTGATTCTAATTTTTTCCAGTAATTTTGTGCATTAACCAAGGTGGTAAATACCAAAAATAGGAGAAGGGTTGTTTTCTTCATTTGTAAAATGTATAATAGTTAATAGTATTTTAAAAACTGAATTCTCAATAGAAGTTGGGGATTCTAGGGTATAAAAGTATGAATAAAAATATAAAACTTAAAAATTTGTCTCAAAAAGATTTCAAAGAGACATGGGACTTGCAAACTGAATTGTTGGAAAAAATCGTGAAATTAAAAAGAGCGAATAGGCTGGAAGGTGTTGATAAACAGACTCCTAATTATTTTTTATTTGTCGAACACCCACATGTATATACCTTGGGGAAATCGGGTGATCTAAGTAATCTTCTAATTAATGAGGAACAATTAAAAGAAAAAGGAGCTTCTTTTTATAAAATTAATAGAGGTGGTGATATAACGTATCACGGGCCTGGGCAAATAGTAGGATACCCAATTTTAGACTTAGAGAATTTCTTCACGGATATTCATAAATATTTGAGATTGTTAGAAGAAACCATTATTTTAACCTTAAGTGATTATGGCATAAAGGCAGGAAGGAGTGAAGGTGAAACAGGAGTTTGGTTAGATGCAGGAACTCCGTTTGCTAGAAAAATTTGCGCTATGGGCATAAGAGCGAGTAGATGGGTTACCATGCATGGATTTGCTTTAAATGTAAACGCTGATCTTGGTTATTTTGATCATATTATTCCTTGTGGAATTAGAGGAAAAGCAGTTACCTCGATGGAAGTTGAATTAGGTAAAAAGATTTCTGAAGAAGAAGTAAAAGAGAAAATTTTAAAGCATTTTAAAATCTTATTCGAAGTAAAAGAATTTATTGTATAAAAAAAGAGGTTGACAATCAACCTCTTTTTATGTGATTAGCTATACTGGTTATTATCTCTTTGCTTTTACTTCAAAAGACAATTCAACTAAATCATTGATAAATTTATCTTTTAAATTCTCAAAAATTTTCTTTGATTTGTATTCAACACCGAATTCGGTACGATCAATACTAAAGTTATCACTTTTGAAAGTAACAGCTTCATTATCTTCAGTAACGGTTGCTGGAATGGTAACACTTTTAGTGATATCTCTAATAGTTAAGTTCCCTGTAACGTATAGCTTTCCTTCCTTAATTTCAGAACTCGCAACCATAAACTTGGTGGTTGGAAATTTTTCAACATCAAAAAAGTCAGCAGATTTTAAGTGTTTCTCTAAATTATCTTTGCCTTTACCTTCTAAGTCAGTACAAACGATAGAATTCATGTTTACGGTAAATTCACCAGCTGTAATGATTCCATTTTCTATTTCTAGTGCACCATTTTCTAGGGTCATAATTCCGTTATGTGATCCAGTTGGTTTTGAACCTTTCCAAGTAAGTGAAGATTCAGCTACGTTTGCTTTATAAGAATTAATTACATTCTCTACCTTTTTTACGTCTTTAACTTCCTCTTTTACTGCAACCTTGTTTTTATCATTTTTACAAGAAACAGCAGTTAATGCTATAAAGGCAATTGCTATAATTGATTTTTTCATAATATGTATGATTTTTAATAATTGAATACGTATTTCTAGTTTCAACAAATGTAAATAAAAAATAGTTTCCTTGGAAATTATTTTCTTTTTAATAACTGATTGATAACATAGGAAGCTGCTTGCAATCCAAAAGCAGCTGGCATATAACTAATGGTTCCGTAATATGATTTTTTATAGTTGGTTCCATCTGTTAGTTTTAAACTATTAGATCTTTGAATTTCTTCAGAATATACTGCTCGAACACCTTTATCAACTTTTAATTCTTTCAGACGCTTGCGAAGGGTTCTAGCCATTTTACAGTTTTTGGTTTTACTGATATCTTTTACTTTCACCTTTGAGGCATCGAGTTTTCCTCCAGCGCCCATTGAGCTTACTATTTTAACTTTTTTTCGTCTAGCCGCTACGATTAAATTTAGTTTAGGTGTAATACTATCAATACAATCTAATATATAATCAAATTTAGGGTTTATGATTTCAAAAGCGCGTTCAGGGGAAAGGAACTCTTCAAAGACGGTGAGCTCTATTTCTGAATTAATATCCCGTATTCTATCTGCCATCACCTGAGCTTTTGATTTACCTATAGTACTGTCTAGTGCAGGTAATTGACGATTTTTATTGGTTATATCAAAAGCGTCTCCATCAACGATGGTCATCTTTTGTATGCCTGCTCTGGCAATAAATTCTGCAGCATAGGAACCAACACCTCCTAAACCAACAATTAAAATGTTTGCGTTTTTAATTTTTTCAATACCTTCTTTTTGCACTAGTAGTTCGGTGCGTTCTAACCAACTCATAACGTAAATATTCTATTAAAGTTTTGATTTATTTTTTCTTGGATTAATGTAATGTCTGTTTGTTTAATTGTAGCAAATTTATTGTAAATGTCTTTAATACCTTCATTAGAATTATCAGTTTCCAATAAAAAATTCTCTAAGGGTATTTCTTTAATAAGATTTTGAAGTTTATCGTTTGTTAGTATATTAGCTCCTATAGATAGTGTAATATTATGCTTGATTAAATCTTTTGCAATCTGAAGGTTTTTAGTAAAACCATGCAATACCCATGATTGTGTTGGATTTAATTCTTTCTTTAAATTAATAAGGTCATTAAAGCCTTTTACACAATGTATAATTAAGGGTTTCTTATAGTTTTCTGATAGCTGTATCTGTTTTTTAAATACGTCAATTTGTACGTTATAATTGACGTTTGAAAGTTTATCTAAACCACATTCTCCAACCGCAACACAATTTTTTAAATTTAATTTTTGTTCTAATTTTTCAATGGCTACAGTTATTTTTTCTTCTAAAATATACCAAGGATGGATTCCAATGGAGAACGGGGTATTGATTTCTTCTGAATCAGGAAATGTATTGGTTATAGCAATAATATTCGGACGTTCTTGCTTGTAATGGGTATGAGCATCAGTAAACATCATGGTATAACATATGCGTTTTTACTCTTTGTTTTTAGAATCAATGATGATAGTTACAGGGCCATCATTTAGCAGTGCTATCTTCATGTCGGCACCAAACTCACCAGTTTGTATTTTTGTATTCAAATCAGTTTCGATTTGCTGTATGAATTGCTCGTAGATAGGAATAGCTATTTCTGGTTTAGCAGCTTTTATATAACTAGGGCGATTCCCTTTTTTGGTTGACGCATGTAATGTAAACTGACTAACTACTATTATCTCTCCTTGAATATCAAGAACAGATTTGTTCATTATTCCGTTTTCATCGTTAAATATTCTAAGATTTGTGATTTTCTTAGATAGCCAACTAATATCTTCAGTGGTATCTTCATCGACAATACCCAGTAAAATAAGTAACCCCTTTTTTATGTGTGCTACTTTTTGATGATTAATTGTTACGCTAGCTTCACTGACTCTTTGTATTACAGCTTTCATAGTTTAATAGTGAATGTTTAGATTAATTACTTCCAAATATCCGTTCTGTAATTTTCTTCTTCTCCTTCTAAAATCTGCAGATAACTTTTATATCGTGACCAAGAAACCTCATCATTTTCTAGAGCTTCTTTTACAGCGCAGTTGGGTTCATTTATATGGATACAGTTGTTAAATTTACAGTGTTGTTTAAGGGCAAAAAACTCAGGAAAATAATCTCCTAGCTCGTCTTTGTCCATATCAACAACACCAAAACCTTTGATTCCTGGAGTGTCGATGATTTTTGCATTAAAACTAAGATCAAACATTTCTGCAAAAGTTGTGGTATGTTGGCCTTGTTTATGTTGCTCAGAAATTTCTTTTGTTTTTAAGTTTAAGTGTGGTTCAATCGCATTCACTAAAGTTGTTTTTCCTACTCCTGAATGACCAGCAAACATACTTACTTTATTAACCATTAATTCTTTGATAATGTTAATATTTTTGTTTTCAATAGCAGATACTTCTATGCATGAATAACCTATTGCTTCGTAAATGTCTTTAAGGTATAAAATTTCAGCCTTTTGATCAATTTCGTAAGAGTCAATTTTATTAAAAACTAATACAACATCAACAGAATAAGCTTTTGCGGTTACCAAAAAACGATCTATAAAAGTGGTAAACGTAGGAGGGTTATTAATGGTAATTAGCAGAAAAACTTGATCTATATTGGCAGCAATAATATGAGTCTGTTTTGAAAGGTTAACCGACTTACGTACGATAAAGTTTTTACGTTCTTGAATTTCTGTAATCACTCCTGTTTCATCATCAGTTTTTGTTTCTATTTCAAATTCAACAATATCTCCTACAGTAATAGGGTTGGTACTTTTAATACCTTGCATTCTGAATTTTCCTTTGATTCTACACTTGTAGAAATTGTTTTCTGATTTTACCCAATACCAGCTTCCTGTTGATTTATATACCGTTCCAATCATATAACAAAGATGAGAATAAAATTTGAATGTTAAGATCATATTTTTCACGTAAATCCCTAATTGTATTGATGAGATAGCCTTTTTTGTGGTATTGTAAATGAAAACAATAAGTATGGTTTATTGTTGATAGAATGGAATTGTTGAGTGCTAAAATGACATAGAATACATCATTGGTTCTCAATGGTTAAAATTTCAAGTTATAAATCATTTTACAACTGTATCGTATAATGCTGTTTTTAGTGATACATCATATGAATAATGAAGGGATCCTGTCTATTATTGTTATTGATCAAGGGTTTCACTAGATTTATTGACTTGATAGTGAATGACGCTATGTTTACTGTGATAACAACATAAAATGTTAAAAAATAATTATACTTAAATTATTTTTATACATTCGCTTCTCATATTAAAAAAATTATATTATGAAAAAAAATCTAGTAGCCTTAGTTTTCGTTTTATTTGTGGTGTTTTCTTTAAAAGCTCAAAAGTATGAGTATAAGATTATAACAAGCGTAGAGTCAATTGTACCTAACGGACTTGGTAGATCAAGGTTAATGTCAACGAATGAATCAAGAAACTACAAGGATTATACCTCAACTCGATCTGAAGAAAAAGATAAAAGAAATAAATCTAGTAGATCAGAGATTAGAGTTAAAAATTTTGATGAAACAAAATTGTTAAACTTTTTTAATATAGGAGGTATTAGGTTTCAGAACATTGTTGCAAATGATGCCATTATTACTTCGAAAATCAATACTATGGTTGAAGAAGGATGGGATTTAGCTTTTGTTAATAGTGGAACTGAAAGTTATGGTGGTAAAGGCGATAAGAATGGAATTTTTGTTACTCGATTTATTTTTAGAAGAGCAAAACAATAAATTAAAAACAGGAAGTAAAAAACGAAATTTTGCACCTATTTTAAGCCAGAAAAAACCTCATTTTATAACTATAAAATGAGGTTTTTTCTTGGTCAAAAGTGTTTTGTAAATCGAATTTACAACTATGGGTGGTACTTTAATTATTGATAATTTTCTCTTGATGATTTATACTTTCTTGGTGAATAGCTTTAAACATCTTTAGAACAAATTCTTCACTCAGGCCTTTTCGTTCACCTTCCAAAATCATATTTCCTAAAATTTCATTCCATCGTTTAGATTGAAGTACAGCAACATTTTTATCTTTTTTAAGCACACCAATTTTATCGGCTATTTTCATTCTTTTCCCTAATGTTTCAATCAGTAGGTTATCGGTAATGTTAATCTGAGCTCTCAAGTTATCAAGAGATTCTCTATATTTCTGATCCGATGTTGTCTCTTTTCTTACTTTAAGGTCAGTCATCATTTGTTTTAACGCATTTGGAGTTACTTGCTGAGCAGCGTCACTCCATGCATTGTCTGGGTCTATATGTGTTTCAATCATAAGTCCGTCATAATTTAAATCTAAAGCAGTTTGAGAAACATCAAATACCATATCTCTTTTACCAGTAATATGAGAGGGATCACAGATTAATGGTAGGTCTGGAAACTTGTTTTGAAATTCAATAGCCAATTGCCATTCAGGAATGTTTCTGTACTTTGATTTTTCATAGGTAGAAAAACCTCTATGAATTGCGCCCAGTTTTTTGATGCCTTTTGAATATAATCTTTCAATACCTCCTAGCCATAAAGCTAAATCTGGGTTTACAGGATTTTTAACTAATACAATTTTGTCTGTACCTTCTAATGCATCTGCAATTTCTTGCATAATAAATGGACTAACGGTTGAGCGTGCTCCGATCCATAACAGATCAACATCATGTTCTATTGCTAATTTTACATGAGTAGCATTGGCTACTTCCGTACAGGTTTTTAAACCTGTTTCTTCCTTGACTTTTTGCAACCATTTTAATCCTAGTGCACCAACGCCTTCGAAATTACCAGGTCTAGTTCTTGGTTTCCATATGCCTGCACGGTAATAATTCACATCCGAATCTTTTAATTCATGCGCTATTTTTAAAACCTGATCTTCAGTTTCTGCGCTGCAAGGCCCTGCGATTACTAGTGGGTGTGATAAGTTCATATCATTTAACCACGTTCTGAGTTCTTTAGAATTCTCCATGTTGTTTCTGAAATTAGGCCTCTTCTACAAGAATGCCGTTTAAAATTTGTTTTATATAGTTTGTGTTTTCCATTTCTTGATAAATTTCCTCGAAATTATTGTCAAGCATTAGTTCTCTGAATCGTTGTAAATTAGTAATGTATTCTTCTAAAATTTCCACTACATTTTCTTTGTTTTGTTTGAAAATTGGAGTCCACATGGCTGGTGAACTCTTTGCTAAACGAACAGTGGAAGCAAAGCCACTGCCGGCCATATCAAAAATATCGCGTTCATTTTTTTCTTTTTCAATAACTGTTTTTCCTAGCATAAAAGAACTGATATGAGATAAATGTGAAACATATGCAATATGTTTGTCGTGAGATTTAGGATCCATATAGCGAATGCGCATTCCAATTTTTGAAAAAATTTCTAAAGCTTTTTCTTGAAGTTTAAAGGCCGTTTTTTCTACTTCACAGAGTATATTTGTTTTGCCTCTGTATAAATTTGCGAGTGCTGCTTTTGGTCCTGAAAATTCGGTTCCAGCAATCGGATGTGTTGCTAAAAAATTTCTTCTGTTGGGGTGGCTTTCGATGGCTTTACAAATATCTTCTTTTGTCGATCCTACATCAAATACTAAGGTGTTTTCAGAAATGATATCTAATACCTTGATGGTTAGTTTTAAAGAAGTATCTACCGGAACTGAGATGATAACTACATCAGCATGTATTAAATCGTTAAAAGTAGCGCTGTGTTGAATTATCCCCATCGATAGACCTTCTTTCAAGTGATCTTCATTCGAATCGATACCGTATAGGGTACTATTGTCAAATTCTCGTTGGATATCGAGCGCTAAACTTCCGCCTATCAATCCTAAACCTATTACAAATACATTCATTTAAAATCGTGTTATTGCTTCTTTAATTTTGTCTTCTGGAACACATAACGAAAACCTGATATAACCTTCACCCTGACTGCCAAAAATAGTTCCTGGTGCTACAAATATGTGTTTGTTGTATAACAAGTCGTCAACTACTTTTTCCGACGCTAGCCCCTTTGCTAATTTTGCCCAAATAAACATACCAGTGGCATCTTTGCTGTATGAGCAATCTAAAATATCAGCTAACTTAAATAGTAATTTTTGTCTAGATTGGTATATTTTGTTTTGTTCAGCAAACCAGTCATTACCCATTTCTAGTGCTTTAATGGCTCCTTTTTGAATCGCATAAAACATTCCTGAATCCATCTGTGTTTTTACTTTTAAAACCTCCTTTATAAAATATTGATTTCCTATTAATTTACCAACACGCCATCCTGCCATGTTGAAAGATTTGCTTAGAGAATTGAGTTCTAGAGCTACTTCTTTTGCTCCGTCAATTTGCAAAATACTTTTCGGTTGATCATTCAATATAAAACTATACGGATTATCATTTACGATAACGATGTGGTGTTTTTTTCCAAATTGAATCAATCGTTCATATGTTTCGTTCAAAGCTCTTGTTCCTGTTGGCATATGCGGATAATTTACCCACATTAACTTTACTTTGGTTAAGTCGAGCTTTTCTAGCTCGTCAAAATTTGGTTGCCAATTGTGACTAGCATCGAGATTGTAGAAAACAGATTGAGCTCCTATTAAATTAGTAACCGAACTATAGGTTGGATATCCAGGATTTGGAATTAAAACTTCATCACCTTCATTTAAAAAAGCCAAAGAAATATGCATAATCCCTTCTTTACTTCCCATTAAAGGGAGAATTTCGTTATCAGGATCTATAACGACGTTGTATTTCTCGTTGTAAAAATTAGCTATGGCATTTCTGAACTCAGGTAACCCTTGATAACTTTGATATCTATGAGCGCCTACATCTGTTAAGCTATTTTGAATGGCTTCTATAACTGATTTAGGCGGGGGCAAATCTGGACTTCCGATACCCATGTTAATAATGGGCTTTCCTGAAGCAGCTAATTGCCGTACTTCCTTTAATTTTTTAGAGAAGTAGTATTCTTGTATGGTTTGTAAACGATTTGCAAACGTTATCATGATCTTCCGTTTTTATATTCACCAAGTATTTTAAAGTCATTGGCCATAATTTCTATAATAGATTTCACTTTTTTATAGTCTTTGTAAGCATCGAAAGTGACATCGACAAAAAAAGCATACTTCCATGGAGTTTCGACGATAGGTAATGATTGAATTTTAGTAAGATTCAGCTTGCAGTCGCTCATTACATTGAGCATTGTTGCTAAACTACCTCTTTTATGATCTAGTTCAAATCGCAACGAAGCTTTGTTTATATTGTCGATACCATTTTCAGGTTTTTCGGTTTGAAGAATTACAAAACGAGTTTCGTTATTTTTTATCGTTTGAATTTCATCTTCAAGTACTTCTAAACCAAAAATTTCAGCGGCTATTTTAGGAGCTATAGCAGCCACACCTTTTATCTTTTGTTCCGAAATTGTTTTTGCAACGGCTGAAGTATCAACGTCTTCCACTACTTTAATGAACGGATGCTTTTTTAAAAAATCTTTACATTGCAATAGTGCCATAGGGTGCGAACAAACTTCTGTGATATCTTCAATACTTTGATTGGGCAAAGCCATTAAATGATGGTGAATAGGCAAATAGTACTCTCCAGCTATATGTAGGTTGTTCTTGTCTATTAGTGCGTAATTAGGAATAATCGACCCAGCAATAGTGTTTTCTATTGCCATGATAGCTTCATCAGATTTATTAGCTAATAAACTATCGGTTAAAATGTCAAAAGATAAACACTCATTAATGGTAATGTTTTTACCATAATAATTTTGTGCAACAATATGATGATTACTTCCTTGAATTCCTTGGATGGCTATTTTCTTCATTTTAGTGTAAAAAAAAAGCCTCGATGTTATCGAGACTTTACATTTATATTATTTTTTACGTTAGTTAACAATATGGTATAAAGTCTCTTCTCTTACTAAAAAAGTAAAAGTAAAAATAGAAACCTTGCCATACGTTTTGTAACATCCGTTATCTTGTTTTGTTTATTCCTGACAAATCTTAGAAATTAATTTGATATAACCAAACTTTTGTGAAAAAAAAATAAATCTTTAAAACCCGATGTTTTTTTTGAGCTCTTGAAGATGTTGAGTTTATGTTAAAGTGTTGATTTTAAATAGGGTTGTATAATCATTAATTAAACAATATCAAAATTATAACTGAATTGTATGCAATTATGATAGCAGTGATAAAAAGCTATCGACAACTTGTAAAATAACGTATGTGTAATATTATTTTTTTTGAAACAATCCATATTGCCTCTCCAATAAAAATTACTTCTCAATCAATTTAAGAGCCTTGGTTATTTCTGTTTGTGGCATTTTACAGGTACCATTGGTGCAAACATAAACAAAGGTTACTTTCTCAACGAACTTATTTGCCAATAAAGGTAGTTGACTCGTGTTTTGTGTTGTTCCAGCAATGATGATGTTCGGAATATATTGTTGTAAAAGCTCTTTGTTTACAGCGTTGGCATTTTCTCCAGCAATTGCCACTTCATAATAGGGTCTGGTATAGTTTGTTAGTAGATGAAACCAATTGGAAAAACTGGAGGGTGTTTTCGACATATTATGCTGCATGTTTTTCAGCATTTGCTCTGCTAGTTGGTTCATGGTAGAGTCTGAAAAATAGTGCCCTAGTTTAAAAAGGCTTTTTGCCAAGATAGAGTTTGATGAAGATATCACGCCATCAGTTACTTCCCTCTTTCTAGAAATTAAACTAGTGTCTTCGTCGGAAGTAAAAAAGAACATCCCTGTTTGTTTGTCAAAGAAATGATCTAGGGCATAGTCTAAAATCTCCTTGGCTTTGAGTAACCATTTTTCATCAAGACTTACTTCATACAAAGAGATAAAGGCTTCTATTACGGTGGCGTAATCTTGGGCATAACCATTAATGGAGCTCTTTCCATTCTTGTGATTTCGGAACAAACGCCCGTCTTTTTGTACTTGATGTTTGAGTAAAAACCTTGCATTTTTGATGGCGATTTTTAGGTAAGCCTCATCTCCAAAAGCACGGTAGGCGTCTGCATAACCTTGTAACATTAATGCATTCCAAGAAGTAAGTATTTTATCATCTGTATTAGGTGGAACTCGTTGTGATCTAGCTTTATGTAGTATCGATTTCCAATCAGCAACTTTGGACGTTAATGTTTCGATGGTCAATCCATGTTTTTTAGCAAATTGGGTATCTGATTCGTTTCGAATTAGAACATAGGTGTTGTTTTCCCATAATCCCTTCTCGTTAATGTTGTAATATTTTTGGAAAAGATTAAAATCTTTTCCTAACAAGGTTTTTAATTCTTTTTGTTGCCAGCCGTAAAAAGCACCTTCTTCCATCTCGCCATGAATGTTTTTACTATCGGCGTCTAACGAAGAGTAGAAAGCACCGTTTTCTGTAGTCATTTCTTGACTTATAAAGTTTAAGGTTTCAACCACCACTTTTTTATAAAGCTCGTTTTTCTCTTTTTGATAGGCTTTGGAATATAAACTAACGAGTTGACCATTGTCGTACAACATTTTTTCGAAATGAGGAACGTGCCATTGTGGATCAACGGAATATCGTGAAAAGCCACCACCGATATGATCGTAAATACCTCCATAAGCCATTTTAGTAAGCGTAGTGTTCACATAGGTATTGATAGTGTCATTTTTAAATTGATAGTCATAGCGTAGTAAAAGATCTAATACATTGGGAAGTGGGAATTTTTGTGTTCGTAAAAAACCACCATTTTTAAAGTCTAGTTGCATTTTTAACGAGTCTACAGCTGCTTTTACCATGTTTTCCTTAAAATTAGTAGTTTCTCTGTTTACCGTAATCAAATCGGTATCTTTCATTCCTTTCGTGAGTCGTTCGGCAAAACCAATAACTTTTTCTGGATCATCTTTATAGAGTTTTACGATATCTAACAGGATTTTTTTCCATTGTTTTTTAGGAAAATAAGTGCCTCCAAAAATGGGTCTACCATCTGGAAGTGTAATGCAGTTCAATGGCCATCCTCCGCGTCCAGTCATTAATTGAACTGCAGTCATATAGGTCTTGTCAACATCAGGGCGTTCTTCTCGATCGACTTTAATATTGATAAAATGATCATTCATGATTTGCGCTATGGAATCATTTTCAAAACTCTCTTCTTCCATGACATGACACCAATGACAGGCAGAATATCCGATGGAGATAATCATTAGTTTGTTTTGTTTTTTTGCCAACTCTAGGGTGTTATCATTCCAAGCTCTCCAGTTCACTGGGTTGTATGCATGTTGTAATAAATACGGACTTGTTTCCTTGATTAAGTCGTTGGATTTTTTTGAATTTGTTACGCTACAGCTAAACAAAAAAGAAAGAAAAAAAATGAAAACTATTATTTTGAAAAATGAATTCAACGTATTAGGCTTTAATTAAAGTATATGATGTTTGTAAAAGTAGCAATTATTAGTGAAAGATCATTATACCATTTACCATTAGAATTTACCGTAATAAAACGTCCTTTTTCCCTTTCTATTTTAATTTAAAAAGAAATCATAGCTACTGTTATTATTGATTTTTCTATCTTTTATAAAGAAAAAAATACTCATTTTCTTTTATAGTAAATTCAAACAATAACTGGTATTAGTTACTTATTGTTATGGTTTTTGTCTTGAAAGATGCTGCCGTAGGATACTTTTTTACAGTGTTTCTGGGCTTTTCGTATGTATTGCAACAATTGTTTTAGCCTTCGACACAATCGTTTTATTAAGATAGCTCCCCAAAAAGTACTTTTATGTTCAACTAAAATTATAACAATTAAATCTATAATAAACGTAATACATGAAAACAAGTTTTACCAATAGTATATTAATTTTTGCATTTATCCTAACATTGTTCGTGTTTGGCTCATGTTCACCTAAAAAACATCAAAACGAAAATCCGTTATCTTCATCTGAAATGGAGCATAAAATAGATAGCATATTAGGGATGTTAACACTTGAAGAGAAAGTTGCAATGACACATGCGCAGTCTAAATTTAGCACAAAAGGTGTTGGCAGATTGGGGATTCCAGAAATATGGATGGCTGATGGGCCTCATGGAGTGAGAGCAGAGATTAGTTGGGATTCGTGGGATTATGCAGGCTGGACAAATGATTCTATTACCGCTTTTCCTGCGCTAACTTGTTTAGCGGCATCTTTTAGTCCAAACTTGGCAGGAGAATTGGGTTTTAGCATTGGTGAAGAAGCGCGCTATAGAAAGAAAGATGTACTATTAGGACCCGGTGTAAATATCTATAGAATGCCACTAAATGGAAGGAATTTTGAGTACCTAGGAGAAGACCCGTTTTTAGCGTCTACCATGGTGGTGCCTTATATAAAAGGAGTTCAGGAAAATGGAGTTGCAGCCTGTGTAAAGCATTATGCCTTAAATAATCAAGAAAAGTGGAGAAGTGAAATTAATGTTGAAGTTAGTGATAGAGCTTTACATGAGATTTATTTACCAGCTTTTAAAGCTTCTGTTGAAGAGGCAGGTGTTTGGTCTATGATGGGAGCTTATAATAAATTTCGTGGACAATACACTACCCATCATGAATTACTAACAACAAAAATACTAAAGCAAGATTGGAATTATGACGGTGTTGTTATTAGTGACTGGAGTTCTGCTCATAGTACCAAAGAAGCGGCTTTATATGGATTAGATATAGAAATGGGTACTGGTACGGATGGTCTTGGAACGACAACGTCGAATCATTATGATAAGTATTTTTTAGCAAATCCGTTTTTAGAAGCTATAAAGAAAGGGGAACTTAGTGAAGGTTTACTTGATGATAAAGTGCGAAGAATTTTGCGATTAATGTTTAGAACAAACATGAAAAAAAATAGACCTTTAGGTAATATAAATACCAAAGCGCATCATAACGTAGCAAGAAAAGTGGCTACTGAAGGAATTGTATTGCTTAAGAATGAGAATAATTTTTTCCCTATTAAAGATAAAAAAGGCATAACGATTGCTGTGATTGGTGAAAATGCAAAACGTTCAATGACTGCTGGAGGAGGATCATCAGAATTGAAACCCAAATTTGAAATTTCGCCGTTAGAAGGAATCAAAAAAAGATATAAAAATGCAACTATTATTTATTCTATGGGATATGAAACAGGACCCTCTGTATATGATGTCATCATGCCTGCAAAATTGAATCAAGATTCTTTAAGAGTCGCGGCAATTCAGACAGCTAAAAGAGCAGATATAGTTTTATATGTTGGAGGTTTAAATAAGAGTCATTTACAGGATTGTGAAGGAGATGATAGACAATCGTATGAACTGCCATACCATCAAGAGCGTCTTATTAACGATCTTAAAAAAGTAAATTCAAACCTAGGTATGTTGTTGCTTACGGGTAATGCGGTTGAAATGAATTGGCTACCACAAGTAAAAGGTTTGTTGCAAACTTGGTATTTGGGTAGCATGGCAGGAGCTGCTATTGCTGATATCGTTAGCGGAGATGTTAATCCTTCCGGAAAATTGCCTTTCTCCTTTCCAAAGAAGCTAGAAGATAATGGAGCTATTTCTTTTGGGAAAACTTCGTATCCTGGGGTAAATTTTTCACAAGAGTATAAAGAAGACATTTTAGTTGGTTATCGTTGGCATGACACTAAAAATATTCAGCCTCAATATGCTTTTGGTTATGGGATTTCATATACAAATTTTGAATTGTCGGGTATAGAAACAAATAAAGAAACATACACTTTAAAAGATAAAATAGAGGTTAGCTGTGAAGTAGTAAATACAGGAAGTCGTGAAGGAGCGGAAGTGGTTCAGGTGTATATTGGCAAAGAGGATTCAAAAGTAAAAAGAGCCACAAAAGAACTTAAAGGGTTTTCTAAAATTCATCTTAATAAAGGAGACAAAAAAACAACGAACATAGCTATTGATGTTTCAAGATTAGCGTACTATAATGAAGAGATTTCTGATTGGACAGTAGAAAAAGGAACCTATATAATTTATGTTGGAAATGCATCAAACAACATTTCAAAAGAATTAAAAATTGAAATAGAATAAGTGCTAATACCGATCCGTAGGTGAAATTATTCAATCATTTTCTTGGGTTCATACTTCTATTTTACCTATAGATCGGCATTCATGCTACATAATTATAATTGATAAATTAATATCAAAATTTTATAAATCAATAATTTATAAATAAACAGTAAAGTTACTTTACTGTTTGTTTTACTTTTACATATGTTTAAAAAAATCGTAGGTCTTTTGCTTCTTATTGTTTTATTTGGAAAATGTGGTTTCCATCCTGAGAAGAATTCTATTTCAAAAGTGTCATTAGCCTATAAGGCTAATGCTATGCTTGGAGAAGGCGCAATATGGAATCACAAGCTGGGTTTGTTATACTGGATAGACATTGAAAAGAAGGAACTCCATGTATACAATCCAAGAACCAAACAAAATAAAACAATTAGTACCACGTCTAGAATAGGTACCGTTGTACCTATTAATAATTTTGAAGTGTTAGTTGCTCTTGAAGATGGCGTGTATAGGCTAAATATTAATACGGAGGATAGCTCTTTATTTTATGGTATGAAAGATATCCTTGTTGATAGTAGGTTAAACGATGGTAAATGTGATCCTGCCGGTCGTTTTTGGGTAGGGTCTATGCACTTGCAGCAATTAAAGGGTAAGGCCAATTTATATTGCTTAAGCGATCAAGAAAATTTAACCAAAAAAGTTGAGGGTGTCACTATTTCTAATGGAATTGTTTGGACATCTGATAAAAAAACAATGTATTATATAGATACGCCAACCTTACGTATTTTAAGATATGATTATGATAATATGACTGGAGCTATTTCTAACCCTACTGTTGCTGTTCAGATTCCGAAAGAGCTTGGATTTCCTGACGGTATGGCAATTGATAGTGAAGATATGGTTTGGGTAGGTATGTGGAATGGAAATGCTGTTATACGATTCAACCCTAAAACAGGGAAGATAATCACAAAACTACCAGTTCCTGCTCATAATGTCACTTCATGTGCGTTTGGGGGTGAAAATTTAGACACTCTTTATATCACCACAGCAAGAATTGATATGACTCAAAAAGAACTGGAAAAATACCCTTTAGCAGGGTCTGTTTTTAAAGTTACTCCAGGTGTAAAAGGAGTAAATACGAGTTTCTTTAAATTGAAAGAGTAATTTTACCCAATTTTACAAAGAGTATTTTACACCCCCTTTTTAGACTTTTTTGTTCGGAAAAGGGGGTGCTTTGTATAGTAATATTTTTAGTGATTTTATGGTGTAAAATAGAACTTATATTTTGTGATTCTTATACCGTAATTGTAGATAGTTAAATTGTTATTACGGTTGTTTCGTGTATGAGTAATTCGCTTCTAGCGTTGTTTTAGAACTCCCTCCTACAAATATTTTAAAGTCCCCATATTCATATTGCCATTCCCCTTTAGTATCATAAAAACCGAGTTCTTTTTCTCCAATAGTGAAAGTTACTTTTTTAGTTTCATTGGGTTTTAATTCAATCAGTTCAAATCCTTTCAGTTCTTTTATTGGTCGAACAACACTGGCAACCATGTCACGAATATACAGCTGTACAATTTCTTTGCCTTTTGTATTACTGGTGTTTGTAACATCAACCAAAACAGCTATTTCTTGATTTGGATTTATGGATACTTCTATGTTTTCATAGTTGAATTTTGAATAACTAAGACCATGACCAAAAGGAAATAATGGTTCATTTTTCTCGTCGGAGTAATGTGACCAAAATACATTTCCTTCTACATTAACAGGTCTTCCAGTATTGTATCTGTTATACATAATAGGTATTTGACCTACTGATCTAGGAAAAGACATGGTTAATTTTCCGCTTGGGTTATAATCTCCAAATAGCACCTCTGCAATAGCGTTACCGCTTTGTGTTCCTAGTTGCCAGGCTTCAACTATTGACGGTATATTTTGCGCCGCCCATGGAATAGCCAAAGGTCTACCGTTATTAAGAACCAACACCACTTTTTTATTAACCTTATAAATTTCTTCTAGTAACTCCTGCTGTACTCCGGGCAGTCCTAATTGTGTTCTGCTTCTCCCTTCTCCACTTTGAAACCCATGTTCTCCAAGAACAATCACTACAACATCTGCATGTTTAGCTGTTGAAATAGCTTCTTTGAATTCACGCTTATCATAGCTTACTTCAGCTTCATTGAGAAATCCAGGGTTTTGTTTAAGTACCGGAGTTCCTTTTTTATACATGATTATATTATTCGAATATTCCTGTAGCCCTTCTAAAACAGAAATAGCAGAGTTGGCTTCTGCCGCACCTCGCCAACTTCCTATCGGGCTATCTTTATCCGCGGCTAAGCTACCTATCAAGGCAATTTTAAGACCTTCTTTTTTTAGAGGAAGTAATTGCTGTTCGTTTTTTAGTAAAACAATAGATTTTTTAGCTATATCTAATGCTGCTTGTTGATGTTCTGGTTTTCCAATACTTTTTTCACGCTCTAAAGAGCAATATTTATAGGGGTCTTCAAATAGCCCGAGTTCAAATTTTACTTTTAATATTCGTTTTACGGCATCATCTACTACTGATTCCTTAACGACTCCATCTTTCACCAATTTCACTAATTCTTTAACATACGCATAAGATTCCATATCCATATCAGAACCTGCGTTAACGGCTATGGCTGCTGCCTCTTTTAAATTTTTTGCGTAGCCATGAGGAATCATTTCTTTCAGAGAGCCCCAGTCAGAAACCACAAACCCTTTAAAGTTCCATTTGTCTTTTAAAATGGCACGTTGTAAGAATGTGTTTCCTGTAGCAGGAATCCCATTTAAAATATTGAAAGCATTCATAAATGTTTTTACACCGGCATCAGAAGCTGCTTTAAATGGTGGTAATACATGGTTGTATAGGGTAGATGTTCCAATATCAACCGTATTATAATCTCTGCCGGCTTCTGCGAAACCGTATGCCGCAAAATGTTTTGCACAAGCAGCAATAGTGTTATTCGCTGAAAGATCTTCTCCCTGAAAACCATTAACTCTGGCTTCTGCGATTTTAGCAGCTAAAAAAGGGTCTTCACCTGCGCCTTCCATAACGCGACCCCAACGAGGATCTCTTGATATATCAACCATAGGGGCAAAAGTCCAGTTAATACCAGCAGCAGCAGCTTCATCTGCCGCTACTGCCGCTGATTTTTGTATCGCTTTTAAATCCCAACTAGCAGATTCGGCTAAGGGAATTGGACTGATAGTTTTGTAACCGTGGATGACGTCAAAACCTATAATTAATGGAATGCCTAAACGCGTTTCTTCAGTAGCTATTTTCTGAACTTCAATTACGTTTTTTACCCCTTTGACATTAAGCATGGAGCCTACCCAGCCTTTTCGAAGATGATCATATTTCTTTGCGGCATCTCCAGTCTTTGGGATTGGTCCAGTAACATCCCAAAATCCATTATATTGGTTCATTTGCCCTACTTTTTCTTCTAATGTCATTATAGTTAATAATGAATCTACCTTTTTATCAACAATCGATTTAGAATCGTTTTTAACAGGTGACGTGCAATTAGTTATTAACGAAATGACGGTAATAAGGATACTTAATTTACTTAGACTGATGTTCATTTGAATGAATTATTTATATTGTAGTTAGTGTTTATTTTAGTATTGGTCATTAGAACGACCAACAGATGTCCATTCCTAATAAATCAGGGAGGTTTTTAGATACTCATACCATTTACCATTTGAATCTACCGTAATAAAACGTTCTTTTTCCCTTTCTGCTTCAATATAAAAACAAATCATAGCTATTGCTGTTATTGATTTTTCTATCTTATATAAAGAAAAAAACACTTATTTTCTTTTACAGTAAATTCAAACAATAACTGGTATCATTTGTTGGTACTCGTAATTGATTTTGTGAAATCGTATCTACTTGATCGTTTTTTAATAAAAATTATGGGGTAGACATTACATTTGTACCTTGTGTTTCCGAGTATTCTGGTAGCGATATAACTTATACTAGTTTAACGTTGAATTTCTCTATTACTGTTATGATATTTGTCATTGTTTTAAGGGTTCATTATTTTCGGATTTCTGAAAGAAGACGTACATGCTCATTATTTATTCCGACTAAAATTCCGTTGGTTTCATTTTTTCCAGTTTTACCTAGTTGAATGGTTTTTAATTCTTTTACATTCCAAGGTAAAAAGACGCCACTTTTATTGGTTGGGCAAACTTTATAACTAAAATCAGGTTGTCCGTTTAACAGTAAACCGATAGAAGCGTCTGCTCTTGTCGTTTCAATCTCTACATTGAATTTATTTCCTGCTAGCAGTATATCTTCAATTCCATCTTTATTAAAATCCTGAACTAAAATGTCTTGAATTGTAGAAAACTGTGATTGGTAGGGGAGTGGTTCAACAGATAATACGCCATTATTATTTTTTAACAAGACACTTTGAAACATTTGTGCTTCATGTTTTTGAGAATCGTTATTTGAATTACTTAAAATGGTTCCGATGTCTGCCTTAGCAAATGCTGTATAGGTTTTAAATTTTTCAGATAGCACTGGAAGCTGTTGGGTAGAGCACTCTTTACCGCGTATAGGGACGATTTTATTTTTGTAGGTTTTAGCCAAAAATACGTCATTGGTACCGTTATTATCATAGTCAGAAACATATGCGTAGAATGGATTTTCTTCGGAGGCTTTAAATTTATAATTCTCTCCCAAATTTCCCGCTAAGAAATCTATATCCCCGTCGTTGTCTATGTCTTTTGCTGTGATAGTGTTCCACCAACCACTGGTGTTTTTTAGAGACGGAGGAACCCTTGTTTTAAAAATACCATTTTCAAAGGATGCCATCGTAATTGGCATCCAATCACCAACAATAAGTAACTCTTTTTGATGGTCTCCATCAATGTCATTCCATGTAGCATCCGTAATCATTCCTAAATACGCTATATCTGAAGCTACTGTTGAAGTAACATCAGAGAATATGCCATTGGAATTGTTTAGTAGTAAACTTCGTGGAGATTTTAGATATTTTCCAGGAACAACTCTTCCTCCAACAAATAAATCAAGATCACCATCATTGTCATAATCTAAAGGAACAATAGTACCACCACTAGAACGGATAACAGGTAAGTTGTTGGATTTTTTAAATTCACCCTCTCCATTATTTAAATAGAGTCTGTCTTGATGCATTGCGGAATTTTCTGGATATTCGTTACTCCCACTTACTACGTACAAGTCTATAAACCCGTCACTATTGGCATCAAAAAATAAAGATGCTGTATCTTCGAATGCGGTATCATTTAAAAAGCTTTCTTGACGAGATTCGATAAAAGAGTTGTTTTCTTGTTGAATAAATAGTTTGCCTGAAAAACTTGTGGAAGCTCCTAAATAAAAATCTTCTAAACCATCGTTGTTTACATCTGCAACAGCAATTGTTGGGCCTTCTGCTGATAATTTATGTGGGAGTAGTATTTGATCTTTATAATCATTAAACGAATTTTCGATATGGTTTGCCGTCTGCTTTGGAAAGGCTTTTTTGGTGATATCCGTAAAAATAGATTCTTTATGTTTTTTAGTACTTTTAGAGTTTGAGTTAAAAGCATTGGTGTAATTAATCTGTATGGTTGTATTGGATTTTACCTTTGTCAGAAGATTCTTTTTCCCATCGGGCCAAATCACTTTTATAGAATCTAAGTTAATTTTGTTTTTTAAACCAAAATGTGCAACTGGGTCAACAGAAGATAAATACCCTCTAACATTTTTCATTTCATGATATTGGATATGATCTTTGTGGTATAGTGTTATTTTGGCTCCTAAGCCAAGCGTGTTTTTTTTAGGGCCGTGGAGTTTTATTTTAAGGTAATTATTGTTGTTTTTTTCAGCATTGTTCCTGTAGATAAATGCAGGGTCGTTGATGTTGTTTACCACCAAATCTAAATCGCCATCATTATCTAAATCACCAACGGCTGCTCCATTAGAGAAGCTTAGTTCTTCTAAACCCCAATCTTTTCCTTTTGAAGAGAATTTCAAATCGCCTTCATTTTTATAGATATAATTAGCAATTTTATTTTCTTTGAAGATGTTAACAATATGCTTTAAGTTTTCAAGCTTCGATCTGTTTTTCTTTTCCTCAGAAGCTATGTATTTTGTAAATTCTTTAGAGGCATCTTTATCAAAAACATCACGTCTAAAACCATTAGAAATGAATAAGTCTCTGTTTCCGTCATTGTCAAAATCACTTCCTAAGCAAGACCAGCTCCAATCTGTTTTTGCCACTCCTGCTTGTTGACTTATTTCACTAAAGAAACCATTTCCATTATTTATTTGTAGCATGTTGTGCATGTATTGATAATGATTTCCTTGTGCCAAAATTCTTTGGTATCCATCTACATTCATGCTAGCCATATTTACCTTTGCTCTTTCATGGTCTGATGGAGTCATTTCAAGTTCCACGAGGTCTTCATATCCATCGTTATTGAAATCGACAACGTCAACCCCCATCCCGTAAAAGGCTACATGGTTGGTTATGTTTTTGATGTTCTGTGTGAATGTTTTATTTCCGTTATTTTTAAAAAAATAGTCGCTTTCAAAATAGTCATTGGCTACATAAATATCTTGGAAACCATCATTGTTAAGATCTGAGGTAATCAAGCCTAAACCATAAGAAAATGTTTGGTCTATTCCAGATTCTAGACCAACTTCTTTGTAGAGTCCATTTTTATTTTCAAAGAGTTTGTGTCTGAAAAGTGGGTGTTGATCTTTTCTTCCTTTGGCAACTCCATGATGTGATAGGTTAAATTTTTGAGGTCTGTTAACAAGGTATAAGTCGAGATCGTTATCGTTGTCAAAATCAAAAAAAGAAGCCATCATAGAAAAACCGATATCTGCAATTCCATAAGCTTTTGCTTTTTCTGTAAATGTAGCATTACCGTTATTGATAAATAATAAATTGGCACGTTCTTTATTTGATCCTTTCCAACCTCCTCTGCACACGTAAATATCGAGTAATGAATCTCCATTTATGTCCACCATTACAACTCCGTTATTCCACCCAAATCTTCCTGCCACGCCAGCACTTTTGGTAATATCTTTAAATTGAAAATTCCCTGTGTTCAAATACAGTTTATTGGGTACTTGGTTTCCTGTGAAATAAATATCTGGTAGACCATCATTATTGATGTCTCCAATAGCAACACCGCCTCCGTTGTAGGCGTAATTAAAAACCATAAAGAAGTTGTTTAGGCTTTCGGAAATTTTATTGTTAAAAGTAACACCGCTTTCGGAAGCAGTTATCTTGGTGAAAAGAGTTTCTTTGGGGGTGTTTTTTATAACCTTATTACGAGCGTTCTTTTTACAAGAAACCAGAAAGCCTAAGGTTATAATCACAAGGTAATGTAAGATCCGGGTGTTGTACATGGTTACTTTTTGGTTTTTTGAATGGCTATAAATTGTAAATAATCATTATTATTAGCCACTAAAATTCGGGGAGTATTTCCTACTTTTATTTTTGCCATATCTTTTACATCATGAGGTACGTAGAATCCACTTTCATTAACGGTTGTAGCGTTAAATTTTCCATTGCCATTTCCTGATAAAAAGATTCCAGTTCCGGCGTCGTTTCTAGGTGTTTCTATTTCAGAGGCATATAAGTTCCCGGCTAGTAAGATGTCTAAATTCCCATCATGATTAAAATCTTCTACTAAAATTTGATTGCTACTTGACAATTGTGCTTCATTAGGTAATGTGTGTAGTATAAATTTTCCATTGTTATTTTCAATGTATGTTGTAGCAAATGTATTTACTTGGTAATGAAGGGAGTTTTCAAGTTTGTCTTCTCCGTAAACATCAACTAATGTGGCTTCTGCATATTCGTTATATGTTTTAAATTTTTCTTTTATTTCGCCTATTTGTGAAGAAGAGCAAGAGCGTCCTCGAACAGGAAATTTTTTGCCTTCATTATAGTAGCTTAGAACAATATCTTTTTTACTATTGTTGTCAAAATCGTTGAAGTAAATGTCAAAGGTTTCGTTTTTTGAAGATTTGTATTTATAATTTAACCCAAGGTTTCCTGCTACAAAATCAATATCTCCATCCTTATCGAAATCACCACTTGCTATACTAAACCACCACCCTGTAGTGTTTTCAAGTCCCAAGTTTTTAGAGATTTCTGAAAAGTTTTTCCCTTGATTGTTTTTAAACACTTTGATAGGCATCCATTCTCCTAAAATTACAATATCATCATAGCCATCATTGTCTATATCTTCAATACTCGCAGCAGTCGCTAGACCTAATTTTTCGAAATCTGGAATAATTTTTTGAGTACTATCTTCAAATTTTAATTCGTTTTTTGAACTTTTATTTTCTAAGATGTAGGTTTTTGCTGGTGATGGATAATTTCCTGGAACCAAACGACCACAAATCAAAAGGTCTTGATCTCCATCCTTGTCAAAATCAAAAGGATAAACCCTAGAACCACTGGTTGTTATTTTGGGTAATGCTGTTTTTATAAGGTTTAGGTTTCCTTTCCCGTCATTTTTGTACAATCTATCTTGTAAAAGTTCTGAGTTTGGCTCAAATTCATTGCCCCCACTTACAACATATAAGTCTAAATCTCCATCGTTATCTGCATCAAATATAAGTGAACCCATATCTTCTTGCTGGGCTTCGTTGTCTTTGGTAAAGTTTTTCTTTTCAAAACTTCCGTTTTGGGTTTGATAAAAGAGACCTCCATTTTGATTTGCAGCTCCACTACAATAAAAATCATCTAAACCATCATTATTTACGTCTCCCACTGAAATATAAGGACCAAACATAGATGTTTTATGAGGTAATAGGATTTCTTTCTGATAATCGTTATAGTCGTTTTCAATATGTTTAAATAGGTTGCTTAATTTATTTTTAGTGGAATCAAATAATCTTTTCTTTGTGTCTTTTTTTGTTGATTTAGCTAGGGATGCTTCCGTATGATTGATTGAGATTTTTTGATTTGCAGTAATATTTTTTAGCAGTTGAATATTCCCGTTTGGCCATTCAATTTTTAAAGAATCGATGTTAGAATTCGTTCCCAATCCAAAATGTAAGATGGGGGCCATCGCAGAAAGATATCCACGTTCTATTGTTAGCTCTTGGAATTGAGAGATTTCTCCTGAAGTTACTGTGCACTTAACACCTATTCCTCTTGGGTTGTTTTTTGGTCCCTTAAAATCGAGAGATAGGTAATTGTTTTTTAAGGGGTTGTTATTTATAAAAATTACGGCTTTATCATCAATGTTATTTAAAATGATTTCTAAATCACCATCATTGTCTAGATCAGCATAGGCAACTCCATTAGAGAATCCTTTAAACTCAAGGCCCCAGTCAGTATTTATTTTCTCAAAGGTCAAATCTTTTGAGTTTCTAAAAGCAAAATTGTCGGTTTTTTCTGAGGGCATTTTAAGCGTATTCTTTAGACCGTTGTTTTTTGTCTTTTTGGTAAAATAGGTCTTTTCTTTTTTTATCTCGTTAAAAAAATCGGTATTATTAATTTCTCTTCGGGTACCATTCGATACATATATGTCTTTCCATCCATCATTGTCTAAATCTGCAAAAATCGGTCCCCAACTCCAATCGGTAGAGGAAACATTTGCAATTCTAGAAATATTATTAAATAATGGATTAGACTCGGGGGTAAGAATTCCTGTATTTAGTTGCAAACAATTGTGCATATACTGATAATAAAGTCCAGCATTATAAGTATCCCAAAACACGTTAGTGTTCATGCTAGCCATGTTGGCTTTAGAACGTTTGTTGGTAGATGCATCCATATCTACCTGAAAAATATCTAAAAGACCATCATTATTAAAATCGGCGATATCGGCTCCCATTCCATAAAGAGCATTGTGTTTTGTAGATTGTTCTATAGTATTTCTAAAGGTACCATCGCCATTATTGATATAACAAAAATCAGCACTTGCAAAATCATTA
The DNA here is from genome assembly GCF_057220795.1 of Tenacibaculum profundicola. Taxonomy (NCBI): domain Bacteria; kingdom Pseudomonadati; phylum Bacteroidota; class Flavobacteriia; order Flavobacteriales; family Flavobacteriaceae; genus Tenacibaculum; species Tenacibaculum profundicola. The sequence continues at coordinate 3,763,672 of NZ_CM170137.1, forward strand.
CTTACATAAAGATCTTTTAAGCCATCGTTGTTTAAATCACTTACAGTAGCACTTAAAGACAAACTATAAGAAAGCAACCCAGCTTCTTTTGTGATATCTGTAAATGTACCATCTCCGTTGTTTTTATAAAGATGATTTGAATGAATTGGAGTAGCATGTTCAATCAGCTTCTGAAAGGTGTAGGGTGCTGTTTTAAATGGTGTTATAGGGTAATTGGCAACGTATAAGTCAAGATCACCATCATTATCATAGTCGAAAAAAGTGCTTTGGGTAGAATGTCCGCTATCGGCAATTCCGTACTGTGCTGCTTGTTCTTCGAATTTTAAATGTCCCTTTTCATCAATTCCTTTATTTATTAATAATTTATTCGGTGTTTCTTGGTTTTTTCCTGAAACACTTAAATACATATCTAACCAACCATCATTGTTAATATCAACCGTAGTGACTCCTAAAAACCACTCTTCGCCCATAGCAACATTGGCTTCTTCGCTGACGTCTTTAAAAGATAAATTACCTTCATTTAAATAGAGTTTGTTAGCAACCATATTCCCAGTAAAGTATAGATCTTGTAAGCTATCATTATTAAAATCACCTATAGCAACACCACCTCCCATATAAATATAAGGATAGTTAAAATAGTTAAGAGTATCAGATTCGGTAAGCGCGTTTACAAAGTTAATATTAGATTTTTTAGCGTTTAGTATCGAAAACTGTTTTTGCTCTTTGTGTATGTTTGAACACGAAGAAAAAATGGTCAGAAATAGCAAAAAAATATAAATACGCATATCTATGTAATTAATAACTGGTTAAATTTAATTATAAAAACATTGTGAAGCATAGAACTTCACAATGTTTTAGGTTTCAAATCACATTACAACTAACAATGTATTCAAATAATTATAACTTATAAATTGCTATTAGCTTGCAATTCTATATTTGGAATTGGCATTAAGTATGAAAACCCATGGAAACGTTGTTTATCTAGATATCTAGATTGCTCTCCAGCAAGTTCTACCATTCTTTCGTGTTCTATTGCATCTAGAATAGCTTGTGTACCTGAAGCTGTAACTGGTGGAAGTGTTACCGAAGGTCTATTTCTAACCTCGTTAATAAATCCAAGAGCAATAACTTCTGAGCCACCCGATCTAATTTCTGCTTCAGCTTTCATTAAAAGAACGTCTGCGTAGCGTAATACTCTCGCATTAATTCCACTATCCGGGGTTTCACTAGCTCTATTGTCTAAGTTTTGATATTTTCTCCATGCAGGATTGTCATCAGGGCCTATTCCTCCCGATACGAATGTCGATGTACCATTGTTGTACGTATTGGTCATTGTACCATTATCGCTTGCGTCTATAGAGTAAAAATTAGCAGCATACCTTGTGTCTCCATCTTCATACTCATCTAAAAGATCTTGACTAGGTTTTACATTATACCATCCTGAGTATTCTTGAGCTCTAAAGGTAGTTTCTGAGTTTCCTTGTCCGTTTTGATTCCAAGAATCTCCGGCCCCAGTTGATTCATCGTAATTAACTTCAAAAATAGACTCATCATTATGCTCTCCGGCGATGGTAAAGTTTTCTCTATAATCTGCAGCTAAGGAATAGCCTGTAACATTTGCTAGGGCTGCTTTTGCTCCAGCGGCATCATTATTTTGTAGGAGTACTTTTCCTAATAAAGCCCATGCTGCACCAGAAGTGGCTCTACCAACTTCTTGATCAACTTTCGAAGGTAAGTTGGTGGTAGCAAATTCTAAGTCAGCAATGATAGCTGAGTATATAGCAGCAATGCTAGATTTTGGTCTTCCACCTTCAACCGTTTCTGTAGATAAATTTAAAGGAGCTTCACCATATTTAGTGACAATGTTAAAATAATAAAGTGCTCTTAAAAATCGTACCTCTCCAAGTCTTTGCGCAGCTTCGCTAGCGTCAATATTTTCAAAATTGACTTCATTATCTATAACAAAATTCGCTTTTCCGATGCCTTGATAATTATGTTGCCAATATTGGTTATTTCCATTATTTGCTTCATCAACATCAAGGTTAATCATTTGAACCTTATCTGCCTCTAAGTTTCCTGCAGCATAATTTTCACCAGCAATGTTGTCGTTTATATAGAATTGATACCTTCCATAATTCCCTACATCCTGAAGAAAAGCATATGCTGAATTGACAGCAGATTCTAATTGCGTACTTGATTTAAAGAAAGTACTCGGTGATAATTGGTTGGGGTTGTTTAACTCTAGGTCAGATTTACTGCAAGATAAAAACAATCGTGTCGTTAATACAAGCCCTATTAAAATAATTGGTATTTTTTTCATGTCTGTATTGTAATTTAATTAAAATGCAAATTGTAAACCAGCCAAAATAGTTCTAGGTTGTGGATAATTACCTCTGTCTATTCCTATACCACCTGCACCAGATAGTTGATTTACTTGAACTGTACTTCCACCTATTTCAGGATCATAACCAGAGTAGTCTGTTATGGTAAACAAATTTTGACCTGAGATATAAAATCGTAGGTTTGATAATGCTCCTTTAGCTATTTTATTAAGGCTAGCATCACTAAAAGTATAACCAAGAGATAAGCTTCGTAACTTCGCATAAGATCCATTTTCAACAAAACGATCAGAACGATTTACATTTTCTGAATGATCTGATGTAAATCTTGGAACCGTGGCGTTTGTATTTGTTGGTGTCCATCTATTTAATACTGATGTTCCGGCATTAAACAGTCTAGTCATTCCTTCCAAGTCATATATGTTTGTATTGTATATATCGTTACCTACAACACCGCTAAAGAATACTGAAAAGTCAAATTGTTTATAATTAGCCGATAAATTTAATCCAAAGGTAAAATCAGGGAATGGATCTCCAATTTTCACATTGTCATTGCTATCAATAATACCGTCGTTATTTTGATCTACAAAACGAATATCCCCTGGTGCTGCATTTGGTTGAGCACTGGTATCATCTCCTTCTTGAAATAATCCATTAGTTTGTAATCCGTAAAAATAAAATAATGACTCTCCTTCTGTAATTCTTGATAAATTTTCACCTTCAAACGTTGAGCTTTCGATAAAATCTAAGTTTCCTAAGTCGGTAACTTTGTTATTAGCTGTTCCAAAATTTAAGTTGGCAGCCCAACGAAATGCTCCTCCTTTGTCATGATTATATCCAATACTCATCTCTATACCATTGGTGCTGCTGCTAGCGGCATTACGCTGCGTGAATCCAGCGGCTAAACCATCTGATGCTACATTTGGGATCGGTACAATAAGGTCTTTGTTGTCAATATCAAAATATTCCAAAGAAACATTTAGGCTATTGTCAAGCATGGCAAGATCAAATCCTATATTCAATTGCGTTGCTTCTTCCCATTTTAAATCTGGGTTTGCACTTCCGAAATTTGAGATTCCAGTAGAGTTGTTAAATCCAGAATAATTAAAGCCTTGAATAAGACCTGCTTGGAAAACGTAGTCATTAGAACCATCATTACCTGTTGTACCTAAAGATGCTCTTACTTTTAAGTTGTCAATAAATTCAGACTCTTTTAAGAAATCTTCTTCACTTAAAACCCATCCTAACGATACTGCTGAAAAAGTACCCCACCTATTATTTGATCCAAATCTTGATGATCCATCACGTCTAATAGAGGCAGAAAACAAATACTTATCGTTATAATTATAATTTACTCTTCCTGCATAAGAGATTAAAGCATATTCATATAGTTGGTTGGTGATCTGCCCATTTCCTTGCACTAATTCTATAGCGTCTGTAAGTGGATTGGTTATCTGAGAATTATTGTTTTTTACTGTAGATTCAAATTTTTCTCCAATTAACACTACATCTAAATTATGAACGTCATTGAAAGTTTTTGAGTAGTTTAATGTATTGGTAAATGTATTTGAACTAAACACAGATGTTCCTTGTTGTATGAATGCGGCATCTCTTTGATTAATTCCTTCATCAAATGTTGGTCTAAATATTTTCTGTTCACTTGTCGATCTATCGAAACCATATTGAAACTTATAGGTTAAACCATTGAGTATTTCGTATGACGTATAAAATGATCCTAGAATTTTTATAACATCTGTTTCGTTTGTTTGTAATTCTTGTAATCTAACAGGGTTTTCTGCATCCGAACCATTATCGAGGGTTGTATCTGTACCTCCAAAACCACCTGGGTTGTTTGAGTCATATACTGGTGTGTAAGGAAGAGACTTAATCATATGTTCTATTAAAGTTCTGCCTCCGCTTGATTCTTCATTTTCTCTAAAAGAATCTGCAATAGACAATGTTTCTCCTATTTTAAATTTCTCGCCTAGTTCAAATTCGCTATTTACTCTTAAAGAGGCTCTTTTGAATCCAGTTTCTATAATGGTTCCTTTCTGATCTAAATAGCCTGCGGATAAGTTAAAAATCGAATTCTCACCACCACCAGATACACCTACATTTACATTATTCATAACTCCTGTTTGAAATACTGCATCTTGCCAATCGGTATTCAATTCTGTGGATGCAGGATCTACAGTGTATCTATTGGGTAAACCATAGGTTTCACTTGCAAAATCTCTAAATTGATTAGAATTTAATAAATCTAATGTTTTTGGTACTGACTGTACTGAGGTATACGAATCTACGGTGATTTTCGTTTTTCCTGACTTACCTTTTTTAGTGGTAATTATAACAACACCATTAGAAGCCCTTGAACCATAAATAGCTGCTGTAGAAGCATCTTTTAAAACATCTATTGAAGCAATATCGTTAGGGTTTACTTCATTTAGACCTCCAGAAACTACTCCGTCAATTACATATAAGGGTTGGCTGTTACCGAAAGTTCCTAATCCACGAATTTGTACTTGCGGACTGGTACCTGGAGACCCTGCACTTGTTACTGTAACACCCGATACGTTTCCTTGTAAAGCTTGATCAGCTGAAACTACTGGTGTTTTAGTAATATCGGCCGCATTGATTGAAGAGATAGCTCCTGTAACTGTTCGTCTTGAGCTCTTACCATACCCAACAATAACAATCTCATCCAAGCTTTCAGCGTCATCTTGGAGTATTACATCTATCGTTGTTTGGTCTCCAACCAAGATTGTTTGATTTTTCATTCCTACAAAAGAAAATAACAATTCATTAGTAGAAACAATATTTGTTATGGTATAGTTACCATTTTCGTCTGAATTTATTCCAGTTGTTGTTCCTTTAACAACAACGGAAACTCCTAGCAACGGAATACCGGAAGAGTCTGTTATTTTTCCAGTAACAGTTTTACTCTGTGAAAAAATACTTTGTACACATGTTAAGATGCATACAAGAATTATCACTTTAAATTTTTCTATCATGAATAGAGTTTTAGTTAGTTAATAAATGTTTTTAAAATCTAAATATTGAAAAGTATTAATACTACTGATAATATCATTATACCTACTACTATTACTTCCAATATTAGCCCCTTCTTAGAGTTTTTATGTGGTTTATCTTGTTTTTGCAAAAGTTTGTAAGTATTATTTAATTTGGTTATAAATCTAATTTGGAATTCACTTCCGATATGAAACATAAAAAGCAAAACGTAATACATTTGTAGCGTTTTAAAATTTTGGCAGCGTTTATTCAACATTCGTTCTACGTTTTGCAACATTAGTTCTGAGATAGAAGACTTGAGAATCTAGTAAAGTGTTATTTATATTATTTAATTGATTTTTTGTGATATTCTTCTTTTTATGTCATTAGGTGTACGTATGTAGATTTATATTTTATTTCCACTGTAATACCAGATTCTTAGATGAAATTACGGAACCACTTCCTTAGGCTTCTGTATTAACTATAGATCAGCATTTACTATCAACAAAGAGAATAAGTTGAATAGACTCCTTTCCTAAAGAAAGAAATACTTGGTTCTATTGTTATTTCAAGCTTAATTTCGAAGTATTACTACCTAAACTCGGATTAGGTACTACCTTCAAATTTGAAATAAATAGCAATTTACTGTCGTTAAATTTGCCAATCGTATTTTATTTGTGCTAAGTTTTTTTAAATTATTCATGATTAATAACCAATTTGGAAAGGTGTTTTTGGAGCTAAAAGTAGGTGGTTTAATTTCGTGATAATACATATATGCAGTGCGATCTGCTGAATTTCGATAGGGTAGTAGTTTCATGAAAAAAAGTTACGAAATTATCTTATTTTCTCCAAAATCTTTGAATGAATTGTGCATAACAAAAACAATATATCTAGCATAATTTTTGTGATACCGATTTATTGATGAAATTGTTCAAATACTTCTTTACGCTCATACTTGTATTTGAACTATAGATCAGTATTTACCATAAAAAATCATGGTTGGTAAATTACCATTAGAAATAGTATTAATTGAGGTTTGATATTATAAAAATGAGTAACAGTATCAATGTTATACTATTCATTTTTTTTGACCTCTATTTCTGTTGGAAGTACCCCGAAATGGGCTTTAAAGCATTTTGAGAAATAAGAGGGGGAAGCAAAGCCTACACTATAGCAAGTTTCACTAATATTTGCATTTCCTTTTTCTAAAATTTGTTTTGCTCTTTCTAATCGAATTCTTCTAATGAATTCATTAACGGTTTGCCCTGTAAGTGCTTTTATTTTACGATATAATTGACTCCTGCTGAGGTTCAATTTTGAAGCTAATTCTTCTACGCTAAGATTGGAATTATTTATGTTATCATTGATGTGATTTAACATTTTTTGTATAAATACTTTATCTATAGAGCTGCTATTACTGTTGTCATTTTTACCACTTATGGCTGCAAAGTACTTGTCAAAAATCAATTGTCTACTTTTTATTAATTGTGATACACGAAGCTTTAGGAGTTTTAAATCAAATGGTTTGACCATATATGCATCTGCACCAGTTTCTATTCCTTCAATTCTATTTTCGATGGTCGCTTTGGCCGTTAGCATTAATAATGGAATGTGACTGGTAGAGGCATCTGTTTTTATAATTTTACAAAAATCAAAACCATTCATTTCTGGCATAATTACATCTGAGATGATTAAATCAGGAAATGTTTCTTGTGCAATTTTTATCCCTTCTTTACCATTTCCTGCTAACAATATTTTGTATTGACTCTTAAGTTCTAATTCTAAATAATCTCGTAATTCAATATTGTCTTCTACGATTAGTATCGTGCGAAAATTTTGTTCTTTATTGTTTTCTGGGTAAGGCTCATTGTTGGTGGTTTCCAAGACTGGAATTGTTAGAAAGTCTTCTTTTTTCTGAAGCAAGTCTTTTTCTTCTAAAATTATAGTACCTGCGCTGAAGTGCTTGTTGCCAATTGGTAAAATGACTTTAAAAGTAGTTCCTTCTTTTACTTTACTTTTTACTTCTATTTTGCCTTTGTGGAGCTTTACAAAACTTTGCACTACTTCTAAGCCAATACCTGTGCCTCCGAAATATGTTTTGTTTTGACCTTCTACTTGGTAAAACCTTTCAAAGATTTTTTCAACTTCGTTATCGTCTAATCCTGGGCCAGTATCTGAAATAACAATCTCAATTGCATTGACTAATTCGTTATTGTTTAGTAACGGTAAATGATGTGTTTTATCTGATGATAAAAGCTCTATATTGATAGCGCCTCCATAAGGAGTCACTTTAATTGCGTTAGATAATAGATTAAAAATAATTTTTTCTAACATTTTAGTATCTGCCCAAACCTCTATATTTGAAATATCGGCATCTAAGCTTAGGAGAATGTTTTTACTAGATGCTTCTTCTTGAAAATAATTAAGGATGTTTTTGGAAAAACTTATGAGGTTGATTTTTTCTGCTCTGACTTTCATTTTATGAAGTTCAAGCTTCCTTAAATCCATGAGCTCATTAATTAACCTATAAAGTCTTTCGGTGTTTTTATAAATAACGGTGTGTTTGTTTTTTACCTCTAACGGAAGCTGTATTTCTTTATTGTTAATAATGTCCTTTAATGGATTTATTATGAGTGTTAACGGTGTTCTGAATTCATGAGAAATATTCGTGAAGAATTGAATTTTCTTTTGATTTAATTCATCTTTTTGTACCTGTTGGAAACGTTCGGTTTTAATAAGTTCTTTTTCTCTAATTCTTCGTTGAGTTAAAAAATTCAATAGAAACACGCCTATTAGAAATACCAAAATATAGGCCGAAATGGCCCAGTGACTTTTCCACCAAGGGGGTAAAACACTAATTTTAAGCGCTAATGGAGTCTCGTTCCAGATGCCATCGTTATTTGCAGCTTTTAATTTGAATACATAGTTTCCCTGATCTAAATTTGTGTAAGTAGCACTTCTTTTTTGTCCTACATAATTCCAAGTGGATTCATACCCCTCTAGGTAATATGCGTAACTATTCTTCTCAGGTCTAGTAAAATTAATTCCTGTATATTCTATTGTAAAGACAGATTGTTTGGAAGATAACGTTATACTATCGGTTTCGGAAATCACTTTTTTTAGTGGAGAACCATCTTGAAGAGGGAGGATACTTTCGTTGAATAATTTAAAACCTGTTAAGTGAAGTTTAGGGACCTTTGAGTTTGTTTTAATTCGTTTAGGATTGAAATAATCAACTCCTTTAAAATTGCCAAAATACAAGATGCCTTCTTTGTCTTTTAAGGCTACGCCGAAATTAAAATCATTTGACAATAATCCATCGTTAGAGGTATAATTGGTAAACGATAGATCATTCAAATTCATTTTGGTTAAACCTGAGTTTCCACTAATCCATAAGTTACGGTCATCATCTTCTATAATAGCTGATACGTTTTTTTCGTGTAACCCTTTTGTTTCATTGAACCAAACTAGCGTATCATTTTTTATATCAAACAAGCAAAGACCAGCTCCTCGGGTTCCTAACCATATGTTGTTATTACTATCTTGGTAAATAGTTAGTATGTGATTGGCATCTGATGAATTATTGAATCCTTCAATCATTCGACTACTTAGTGAAATAACGTCGTTAATAACTCCGTTTTTTCTCTTTATTAAAAAGGCTCCATCTGTTGTTCCTACCCAGATGTTGTCATCAGAATCTACTAAGATTTTTCGTACCTGAATGTTCACGAAATTATGCCCTAAAAAACGGGTTAAATCATATTCTTGAAACTGTTTTGTTTTAGGGTTAAAAGATTGAATTCCTTGCATGAAAGCAGCTATCCAAATGAGCCCTTTAGAATCTTCAGAAAAACTTTGAATCGTATTAGATTTTAAAGTACCTTTTGTATTTTCGATATTGTAATTAATGAATTTTTTTCGTCCTTTTTCTAAAAGATAAATACCTCCATCCCAACTGCCAGCCCATATATTTCCTTTCGAATCGGTGTTTAGTGTAACAAAATAATCAGAAGTAAGTCCTTTGTATTTTGAGTTATTATTGGTGTTTATATGTGTTATTTTTGCCGTTTTTGGATTGTAAACATCAATTCCTCCACCATCGGTTGCTATCCATAAATCATCAAAATCATCTTTAACAAGACCTTTCACTGAAGATATTTTTAACGAGTTATCATTATTTGGGATACTTTCTATATTCAAAAACTTATCGTAAAGTTCGTCACTGACAGCAACGCCACTATTATAATAACCTAGCCATAATCTATTGTCTTTGTCTACAAATAATTCCCAGATAGAATTGTGTAAGATGCTATTCTCTTCTTGATTATTAGCTATATAATTTTTGATTATTTGATCGTTTTCATCTAAATGAAATAAGCCATCATTTTCTGTTCCAATCATCATTGTGTTATCTGATAATTGGACAATGGTCATGATTTTTTTATTTGAAAAAGGTAAATGCTTCATTTCGATGATGTTGTTGTTTCCATCATCGCTTAAAACACATTTATAGACCCCTTTGTTGTTTAATGAACCTATCCAAAGATGGTTATTTTTATCGATAAACAACGTTTCGATTCCAATGTTAAAGGAATCCTTTTTGTCTAAAAATAGCCTAGAGTTTATTAATTTATTGTTTTTTAGATCAACCTCTTTTAATCCAAAATTTGTCCCTACAAAAACTTTACCTTGCTTGGTGCGTTTTATAATATTAATTATAATGGGCTGCTTGTCTTTATTGGTAGTAGAGTTCGATATTTTTTCAACTCCTAAACTAGCTAATTCTATTTTAAATAAACCAAAACCATTGGTGCCTACCAACAAATTATTATCTGGATCTTCTTGGATGGACAATATGTGGTCTTTGTAGGGACTTTCTTTGTTTAAGGGGATTCTTTTGAACTGATCTAAATCTCTATCGTATAAGTTGAGTCCATTTTCTGTACCTATCCACAGTCTGTTCTTGTGATCTAAATAGGAGTATTTGACCCGACTGCTGCTCAATGCTGTAGGGTCTTTTAATTTATGTTGGTAGGAAGTATATTCTATTCCGTCAAATTTGTACAAGCCAGCACCTTCTGTTGCTATCCAAATAAATCCTTCATGATCTTGAATAATACTTGAAATCCCTACTTTAGAAATGCCCTCTCTAATATTAACAAATTGATAATCAGATGCTATTTCCTGAGCCCAATTACTTGAGGTCATTAGTAGATAAAAAACAAATAAAAGTTTCTTCATTAGTAAAAACTCATTGGGTCTAAATTAAAAAAAACGAACAATTATTACTTGACTTTGTCCCAAACTTGCTCTATTTCCTCTAATGATTTTCCTTTGGTTTCAGGTATAAATATATAAGTAAAAATAATAATTAGGGCAATAAAGGCTGAAAAAATAAAATAGGGTAATGAGCCATTCCAAAAAGTATTGTTATTTAGTTCACTAGCTGTAACCATAGGGAAAGATTGTGAAACAATATAATTCCCTCCCCATTGAACTGCAACGGCAACAGACATAGCAACACTTCTAATCTTATTAGGGAACATTTCAGATAAGACAACCCAAACAACAGGTCCCATTGATAAGGCAAATGATCCTATAAATATAAGAACTCCTATTAGCGATAGTATTCCTATGGTTTGTTGTTGAATCGTGCATCCGAGGATTAAAAAACCTATAAGCATGCCTATAGAACCGATATATACCAGTGGCTTTCTTCCGAACCTATCAATAGTAACCATGGCAACGAAAGTGAAAACTAAGTTTACGAAGGCCAGTAATACTTGTTGTTTTAAAACATCATCTTTTCCAAAGCCTAAAGCTTTTTCAAAAATATCTGCTCCATAGTACAATACTGCATTGATTCCTGTGAATTGTTGTAGAATTGAAAACACAGATCCAATTATAATGATGCTAAGGATTCCTTTAGAGAAATAATTTACACTAGTTTTGGTCGTTTCGTTTTTGATTGACTCTTTTATTTCTGTTATTTGTATATGGGCTTTCTCTTCACCATGAATCTTTTCTAAAATGGCTAATGCTTCTTTTTCTTTTTCTTTTAAAACCAGCCATCTAGGGCTTTTTGGCACGAAAAACAGTGCGATTAAAAACACGCAACTTGGTATCAATTCAGACCAAAACATTTGTCGCCATCCATATTCTAAGTTTTGTGATTCCGTTAAACTATTTCCTATAAAATAGGTAACTAAAAACACCACAAAAAAACCGATAACAATTGCCAACTGATAGTATGTTACTAGATTACCTCTTTTTTCGGCTGGAGCTATTTCAGCTATATACATAGGTGCATTCATGGATGCAATTCCGATTCCTAAACCACCGATAATTCTGAAAAAAACTAATAATGAAATAGATTCGGGTAAAAACGCTGGTAAACCAGAGCCCCATGCGGAAATACTAAATAAAATAGCAGAGATGACCAAAGAGTTTTTTCTTCCGATTTTGATACTTAGAGGGCCCGCAAATATGGCTCCAAACAAACACCCTAACAAAGCGCTTCCAACTACCCAACCTTGTGAGCTGGCATTCAGCATGAAATATTTTGTTAGATAAAATTGTGCTCCATTTATAACGCCTGTATCATATCCAAACAGCAAACCTCCTAATGCTGTAATAGATGTTATTAAAATTAGAAATCCTGTTTTATTCATAAGTTGTTTTATTTAATATTCTTCGTTAGTTATGATATAAGAATCGTTCGTTGTTTTAAAATATACATTTTGGGCAATGCAAAATTTCTGTTTCGTACACGAATGAAACTTCATAACGGTTCTTGTTTTAAACTCATAAAACTAGGATTTATATATGGTACTGAATGCTACATTTCATGCATCAAATGAAAGAAATGTTGATTCTGACATGAAGTAAAGCCCAATATATTAGAAAATTAAACTGAATGATGATTTTGAGAGCTTTGGGAGAGATGAAAGGAAGAGGGGGGTATTGTTTGCCAATTCCTCCAATAGATTGGTATTATATAAAGAGGGGAGGAGCCTTGTTCTTTTAGTATTCTAATTTCTCCGTAAAAATTAGTCATCTGTTTTAATTCACTCATAACAATTGTTCTTGATCCTTTTAAAGAACTAAGACAGGAAAAGAAAAAGCCTCTCAAAAATTGAGAGGCTTTTTGCGGTCTGGACGGGACTCGAACCCGCGACCCCATGCGTGACAGGCATGTATTCTAACCAGCTGAACTACCAGACCGTTGCTTTTAAAGCGTTCGCAAATATAAAATTGTTTTTTGTATTTGCACTATAATTTGATAAAAAAAACTTCTCTATTTTTGAGAGGCTTTTCGCGGTCTGGACGGGACTCGAACCCGCGACCCCATGCGTGACAGGCATGTATTCTAACCAGCTGAACTACCAGACCGTTGCGTTAAGCGGATGCAAATATATAACTTTTTTTTAATTATAAAAGGAAGTTTTTATAAAAATCTTCTTCGGCTAATTAAGTATGATGTTAATATGTCATTGTACCCTTCATGGATATTTACAGGGACATATTCAATTTTATACTGTAAGCATTTGTTTTTTAGTTTTTTAAAGAAGTTGTTGGTGAGCTCCGTATATTGTTGTTGTATATTTTCTGCATATAAATTTATTTCTTCACCAGTTTCTACATCTATAAATTTTTTTGGAGAATTGTCGAAGTTGAATAGAAATTCAAGTTCTTTATCGTAAGTATGAAATAGAATTACTTCGTGCTTGTTGTATTTTAAATGCCTTAAAGCGTCAAAAAGCTCATCTTCTCTTTTGGTTGTTTGAAACATATCAGTAAACAAAAAGATTAACGAACGTTGATGAATTTTTTCGGCTATTTCATGCAAATACTCATAGGTTTGTGTGGCTGCTTTTGATTTGGATAGAATTACTTGCTCTAGTTGGTTTAAAATCATTTTCCTATGGCGTTCACTTCCTTTTTCAGGGGCATAGTATTCATAAGAATCGGAATAAACACTTAAACCAACAGCATCTCGTTGTTTTTTTAATATTTCCATCAAGCATGCCGAGGCCACTGCTGAAAAACCAACTTTGTTTAATGTATTCAATGTTTGATTTTTAACCGTAGGGTAGTGCATAGATGCCGAATTGTCAATTATAATATGACATCTTAAATTTGTTTCTTCTTCATATTTTTTGGTGTATAGTTTTTCCGTTTTTGCAAATAATTTCCAATCAATATGTCGAGTGCTTTCGCCTTTATTGTATAATTTATGTTCCGAGAATTCTACCGAAAATCCATGAAACGGACTTTTATGCATCCCCGTAATAAAGCCCTCTACGACCTGCTTCGCATAGAGCTCAAGGTTTTTTATATCAGAAGATAAAGAGTTGTTTAAATCAATCATAGGTACCGAAAGTACAAAAGGTTTAGCAATTGCCAAACCTTTTAATATGATAAAGTTAAGAGTCAGTCTTTTTAGTGTTGTTTAATTGTTTGAGCTCGTTCCAAGTTATCCGTTACAATCAATAGTTTTTTGAGTAGAATCGGATTAAAATTAGGATTTTTACTCAAAAAGTCTTGTACGAGGGTATAGGCGTCTTTCGATGTATAATTACCAACGGAGTTCGTTAACCATCGCTTAGGGAAAAAGATGTCGCCCGTAAGTTGAATCTCTTCCAATAGATCTAAACACAAGCTTACATGTTTTGTCGAAGAATCATGACGAAGTGGGTGGTGAATATTACTTAAGGCAATTACTACCCATGATTCTTTTTCTCTGTTTTTAGGGGCCTTTAGTGACTGCATAAAATTATCGCGAATTTTTTCATTTTGTGAGAGGGTAGGGAGCAGCCATTGGAAACGTTCTTTTTTGTCTTTATTGCTTATGTTTTCAAGCTGATTAGCTATAATTTCTTCTGTTCTTGGATGTTTGTAGATGGCCAGTTTCATGGCAAGATTCGTTAAATCAGTTTCGTTTAACGTTAAATTAGGTGTCTTGGTTTTTCCATCCCATAGATTAAATAATACCTGAATACCCCGTTCGTGATAAGCAACTTTTGTTAATAAGTTATACAGTGTTTTTTGAATGTTTTTAGCGTTAGCTTTTGATAAGGTTGCAGTAATTATTTTATCCAAATTTAACGCTATTTTACGTCGCTCTGTATCGTTTAAGAATTTCCAGAAGATATGATCAATACTGTTGGTAATATATTGCAGAATGAGTTCATTCTTTTCTGTTCTTAAGCCAGCAACGAACTTGTGCATGGTTTCAATCACAGGGATTTTACCTAAAAGCATGTTTTCATACAAATTGATATAGCTATGACCTCTAGCAACGTCATTTTTAATTTTGTGAATAGCTTCAATATGAATAGGAAATACCCCGTAGCCATACCCATTGTAATTGTATATAATTTCATCAGGTTTCGGCAGTCCTATTGCTTTGTCAATTTGTATGGAAGAACTGTTTAAGTTAACAGAAATTGTTTTGGTTTCATGTCCATATACTAAACCAATAGAGAATAACTGCTCCCATAGATTAGTGGACCCATCTTCGGCCTTTTGTTGTAGAGTAAATGAGTGAATTTTTCCATCTTTATAATTAATGCCATCTGTTATAATAGGGCGACTTGGAGAATGTACCCAAATTTGACTCCATTGTTTGATGTTTGTTGTTGTAGTCATATCAAAAATAGAAACCAGCTCATTCCAATCGGCATTGTCATCGGCATAGGTAGCAATGTATTTTTGAAGTCCCTTTTGAAAGTTTTCTTTCCCTAATAAGAGTTCTAATTGGCGCATCATTATTGGGGCTTTGTTATAAATAATTCTGCCGTATAAAGAGCCAGCATTTTTTAAGTTATCTAAAGGCTGCCTTATAGGGTTCGTGCCTTTGGTTCTATCTTCTGAATAGGCACTAGGATAATGAGACATCATGAAATTCAAATCGTGATTTACCTCAGGAAATACCGGATTCATAATTTTATCAGCCATAAAATTGGCAAATACCTCTTTCATCCATACATCGTTAAACCAGCGCATAGTAACTAAATTACCAAACCACATATGAGAGGTTTCGTGTGCTATTAATTTGGCACGTCGCAATTTTCGGGTTTGGGTTGCGTTTTGATCTAAAAATAATAAATTCTCTCGATATTGAATGGCTCCTGTATGCTCCATACCACCGTACTGAAAGGGAGGGAGTGTTGCGAAGTCCATCTTTTGAAAAGGGAAATCATATTGGGTATATTTTTCGAGAAACTCAAGAGAGCTTTGATGAATACTATATATGGCTTCTAAGCTTTCCTTGATTTTTATAGAATCAGTTTCTCGATACAGAAAACGCATATCAAAAGCTCCTGGATTGTTCACTTTTTCATTAAATATACCAGCAACAAAAGAGAATAGATAGGTGCTCATTTTATCTGTTTTCTGAAAATTATGTTGAATGAAATCACCTTTATCAATTTGTTCTTTTTTAAAAGCACCGCACAATACTTTCCAGTTTTTAGGGGCTGTTATGATGAGGCTGTAATGGGCCTTGATATCGGGTTGGTCAAAACAAGGAAACAATGTACTGGCCCTGTCGGGTACAAGCAGCGTGTATAGATACTCGTCATTTCTGTTTAAAGAAAGCTCTCCAGCATTGAATTCGATATCGATATTGTTGGTGCCTAGTTTTAGAAATTGCTTATCGATAATAATATGTTCTTTTTCATGATGTATCTGAGTAGATTTATTATTTACGACCATTTTCTTAAGATGATTCGTCTGCTCGTTAAAATCTAATATCAGATCATTTTCTATTGTGTTGATATCAACTTGTAAGGAAAGTTTCGAAGGAATGGGTTCTTCTTTAGTTTTAGGGATGTTAAACGTTAGATTATATGTTACATGCTGTAGTTGTTGTTTTCGAAGAGTAGCTAAGTCAAAAGAAATTCCTTTGGCAGTAATAGGTTGCGAAAGGTGTTCTTTTTTACAAGAAATACCGATTAGGAAGCAAAAAAAGAAGATATACTTATTCATGACTTTAGTTGTTTGTGTAAATTTATGAAAGTTAAAAGTATAAAAAAAGGTTTAGCAATTGCTAAACCTTTAAAGATTATAATGTTCAAAATCAATGACTATAGTGCAGCATCGATTTTATCCGTATACGTTTTTTTCGGAGCAGCCCCTACTTGCTTGTCAACTACTTCTCCGTTTTTAAATATTAAAACAGTAGGAATATTTCGCACTCCATATTTAGCAGCAAATTCTTGGTTGGCATCAACATCAACTTTACCAATAACTGCTTTACCTTCATATTCAGAACTAATTTCATCCACAATCGGAGCTACCATTCTACAAGGTCCGCACCAAGCTGCCCAAAAGTCAACTAATACTGGTTTATCTGATTTTAATACTACTTCTTCAAAAGAAGCATCTGTAATTTCTAATGCCATCTTACTTATATTTTAAATTTTGTTTAAATTCTTATTTTTGTAAATACAAATGTAAACAAATATTTTCCCATTACAATTTTATGAAAATTAGTTTTTATTATCATAGCATCAATTGTTTTTATTACTGCTTTGTTTTTTAGTATATAAAATAATCTATATTTTTGTTCACTGATATTAAGAGGAGAAATTTGTCTGATTGCAACCTCATAAAAAAATGCTAAAGCAGTATTTTTGTACTTCTTTTTGCAGCAGTCGACCTGAGTCTACCTCGTTTTAAATTTTAAAAAAGTAAACTATGCCATATTTTTTCACTTCTGAAAGTGTTTCAGAAGGACACCCAGATAAAGTAGCAGATCAAATATCTGACGCTTTAATAGACAACTTTTTAGCTTTTGATGCAGATTCTAAAGTTGCATGTGAAACCCTAGTAACTACTGGTCAAGTAGTGCTTGCAGGTGAAGTAAAATCCAATACCTACCTCGATGTTCAGAAAATTGCACGTGATGTAATTAATAAAATCGGATATACAAAAAGTGAATATATGTTTGATGGAAACTCATGCGGTGTTTTATCAGCGATTCATGAGCAGTCTGACGATATTAACCGTGGTGTAGATAGAGAGAACAAAGAAGAGCAAGGGGCGGGTGATCAAGGGATGATGTTTGGATATGCTACCAAAGAAACGGAGAATTACATGCCGTTAGCATTAGATTTATCCCATTTAATTTTAAAAGAACTGGCTGTACTTCGTAGAGAAAATAAGGAAATAACCTATTTACGACCTGATGCTAAAAGTCAAGTTACCATTGAATATTCTGATGATAATGTACCTCAGCGTATTGAAGCAATTGTTGTTTCTACACAGCATGACGATTTTGGTTCTGATGATGAAATGTTGGCTAAAATTAGAAAGGATATCGTGCAGATTTTAATACCAAGAGTAAAAGCAACATTGCCAGCTAATATTCAGACGTTGTTTAATGATGATATAAAATACCATATCAACCCTACAGGGAAGTTTGTTATTGGTGGCCCGCATGGAGATACCGGATTAACAGGAAGGAAAATTATCGTTGATACTTACGGAGGGAAAGGGGCTCACGGAGGTGGTGCTTTTTCAGGAAAAGATCCAAGTAAGGTGGATAGGTCAGCAGCTTATGCTACACGTCATATTGCAAAAAATTTAGTCGCAGCAGGGGTAGCAGATGAAGTACTTGTACAGGTATCGTATGCGATTGGTGTTGTAGAGCCAATGGGAATTTTTGTAGATACTTATGGAACATCAAAAGTAGCCTTAACTGACGGGGAGATTGCTCAAAAAGTTACTGCAATTTTTGATATGCGTCCAAATGCTATTGAAAAACGTTTAAAATTACGGACTCCGATGTATAGTGAAACCGCAGCATATGGTCATATGGGTCGTGTAAACGAGGTGGTTTCAAAAAGTTTTAGCCAACCCAATGGTGAGCGCAAAACAATGGATGTAGAGTTGTTTACTTGGGAAAAATTAGATTATGTAGCTAAGGTAAAGGAGAGTTTTAGCTTATAGTTATATATATTGTAAATACATATAGAATAGAGGAAAGGTGTTTTTAGCCTTTCCTTTTTTATTTAAGACAAGTTTGTTGTGCTTCCTCGTAATGATGTTTTAAGAGAGGAATTACGAATGTGACATTAGGGAATTTCGCAGTGCCAATGATGAAACTTTCTACTGGCTGGATATTTTTTACATAATAGCGTATAAACTAAAAGCAAATTGAAAAAGGTATTATATATTTGTTTTTGAGATAATCAAACAAGTTTTTACTTTAAAAAATCAATTCCTATGAATATTTTTTTCATTATTACAGTACTTGTAGTTTTAGCAGCAGCTTTTGGATATGTTAATGTAAAGTTTATTAAACTACCCAACACCATTGGTTTGATGTTTGTAAGTATTTTATTCACACTGGTAGTGCTGGGTATAAGTAGTTTTGATGATACCTTGTTGGAAAAAGAACGATTATTGATTTCTTCCATTGATTTTCAAACGGTTTTGTTAGATGTAATGCTTAGTTTTTTGCTTTTTGCGGGGGCGTTACATACTAATTTTCAGCAATTAAAACTACAACGTAAACCAGTGTTGGTTTTTGCTACTATAGGAACTTTACTATCTACTTTTATTATTGCTACGCTCAGTTATTTCATGTTGGGTATAATTGGGTTGGAGGTTTCCTTTATTTATTGTTTGCTGTTTGGGGCATTAATATCACCCACGGATCCAATAGCAGTATTAGGTATTCTTAAAAAAGTAGGTGCTCCCAAACAATTAGAAACAAATATAGTTGGAGAATCGTTGTTTAATGATGGGGTAGGGGTTGTTATCTTTATGACTATTTTTGAAATAGCCTCTGGAGGCGAAAGTTTTTCTCTATTACATGTAGGAGAGTTGTTTATCGTGGAAGTATTGGGAGGCTTAGGGCTTGGTTTTGGTCTAGGATATCTTACCTATAAGTTGTTAAAATCTATTGATGATTATGATACCGAAGTAATTATAACCATTGCAACTGTAATGGGAGGTACCCTATTAGCTCAGGAATTGCATGTATCTGCACCTTTAGCTATGGTAACTGCTGGGCTTATTGTTGGTAATGATACCGTCAGACAAAATTCTATGAGTGAAATAACAGAGCAATACGTTGACAAGTTTTGGGAATTGATAGATGTACTATTAAATACAATACTGTTTGTGATGATCGGTATGGAGTTATTGGTGCTAACTTATGAAGGTTCTTATATTTTAGCAGGGGTATTGACAATTCCGTTATTGCTAATGTCGCGCTATTTATCATTAATGCTACCTATTGCATTTTATGCTAAAAAATTACAGTTTGTTCCGCATACCAATATTATTATGACCTGGGGAGGTTTACGAGGAGGAATTTCAATTGCATTAGCGCTAAGCTTAACAGGGGCTATGCATCGAGATTTATTTTTAGTAATGACCTATGTTATTGTAGTATTCTCTATTATTTTTCAGGGTTTAACCGTTGGTAAATTGATAGAAAGAATGCAGATAAAAGGTAGTAAGAAGGGGGCAGTATAGAAGTAGTACAGGTATGAGTGTGCCAATTTTGTAACTGAATCAATCAAAAACATAGCTATTAATGGTAATCCAGGTATTTAATATAATGTGAGTTTGATGTAATTGTATACTATGTCTTTCTAAAATTCAAGCAATCACTGTGAAAAAATGTAGTGAAACGGATTTTTTGTGGCATTCACATCAAGCCAAACGATTACTTCAGTCTGAAAAAGGTTTCGTAATAACCTGTTTTTTATAGAAACCAGATTAATAGAGCCTTAAATTTTACGCTCAACTACGTAGTTGATCATTTGTACTAGAGAACTTTTATAAGGAGATTCTGGGAAGTTATTTAGAATAGCTAGTGCCTTGTTTTTGTAATCATACATTTTAACATGGGTATATTCCAACCCACCATTTTGTTTTACAAAAGCAATGACTTCTCTAACTCTTTTTTTGTTTTTATTATGCTTTTTAACCGAATTAATCAACCATTTTTTATCCTCTTTAGAACAATTATTAAGGGTGTAAATTAATGGTAAGGTCATTTTTTGTTCTTTAATATCAATTCCTGTCGGTTTCCCTATTTTATCATCTGTATAATCAAACAAATCGTCTTTAATTTGGAAAGCAACACCAATATATTCTCCGAATTTACGCATTTGTTGCACAGTATTGTTACTAGCTCCTACAGAAGCAGCGCCAATACCACAACAAGCGGCGATTAAAGTAGCTGTTTTTTGACGAATAATTTCAAAATAGATTTCTTCAGTGATATCAAGTTTTCGTGCTTTTTCAATTTGTAATAGTTCACCTTCACTCATTTCTCTTACTGCAATAGAGATGAGCTTTAAAATATCAAAATCTTCATTATCAATAGAAAGTAATAAGCCTTTAGAGAGTAAAAAATCACCAACCAATACAGCTATTTTATTTTTCCATAAAGCATTGATAGAAAAGAAGCCTCTACGGCGATTACTATCATCAACTACGTCGTCGTGTACTAAGGTTGCCGTGTGAATTAATTCTACTACGGAGGCACCCCTATAGGTGCGTTCATCAAAACCACCATCGGAAACCATTTTGGCTACCAAAAACACAAACATAGGACGCATTTGTTTCCCTTTCCGTCTAACAATATAATATGTTATACGGTTTAATAGTGGAACTTTGGACAACATAGCGTCTTTGAATTTTGTTTCAAAGTGCTCTATTTCTTTAGTTATAGGGATTTTTATTTGCTCTACAGGCTTCATATATGAAAAACAAAAGTAAGATATAAATAATACTTTTATAACCTATGAATAGAAAAACTTTAAGGTAGTGGTCTCTTTAACATTTGTCATGACAAATGAACTTATGAGAAATAAGGGGATTTGCGTTTCTTGCAGGTTTTTAGTACCTATATACTGCTTTGCAGTAGCCCGACAAATGATCTACTTTGATTACGATTTATTGGCTAATTGTCCGCAAGCAGCATCAATATCCTTTCCTCTTGAGCGACGTACATTAATTACGATATCATGCATTTCTAGATTAGAAATATAGTTGTTAAGAGCTCTGTCTGAGGCTTGTTGAAATTCACCATCATCAATTGGGTTGTACTCTATTAAATTGACTTTGCAAGGAACGTATTTACAAAACTGTACAAGAGCATCGATATCTTCTTTTCGATCGTTAATGCCATTCCAAACGATATATTCGTACGTTATTTTTCGTTTGGTTTTGTCATACCAGTATTCTAAGGCTTCTCTTAAATCGTTTAAAGGAAAGCGGGTATTGAAAGGCATAATTGAAGTTCTTACTTCGTCAATAGCCGAGTGCAATGATACAGCCAGATTAAAACGGACTTCATCGTCTGCTAGTTTTTTGATCATTTTAGGAACACCAGAAGTAGATACGGTGATTCTTTTTGCGGACATTCCTAAGCCTTCAGGAGAGGTGATTTTATCTATAGCTTTTAAAACATTGTTGTAATTCATTAGAGGTTCTCCCATTCCCATAAATACAATATTTGATAATTTATGATTATGGTATAATCTACTTTGCTTATCAATAGCAACAACTTGATCATAAATCTCATCAGGATGTAAATTACGCATTCGTTTTAAGCGAGCTGTAGCGCAAAACTTGCAGTCAAGACTACATCCAACCTGGCTAGAAACACATGCCGTAGTTCTGGTTTCTGTTGGAATTAAAACAGACTCAACAACTAAACCATCATGTAACTTTATGGCGTTTTTAATGGTGCCATCATTACTACGTTGCATAGCATCAACTTCAACATGATTGATTACAAAATGTTCATCAAGCATCTGACGAGTTCCTTTTGATAAGTTTGTCATGTCGTCAAAAGAGTGAGCTGCTTTCTGCCATAGCCATTCGTATACTTGGTTTCCTCGGAAAGCTTTGTCGTTGTTTCCTACGAAAAAGTTACGTAGCTGATCTTTAGTTAATGCTCGTATGTCTTTTTTTTTATTCAAGATGTTAGATTGAAATTTATAATTAACGCAAAATTACAAAGATAAAATGACAAACTGGTAGTCATTGAAATGACTACCAGTTTGTTATATGTGTTTTAGCGTATGTTATAGAATTAACATAGCATCTCCGTATGAGTAAAATTTGTATTTTTCTTTAATAGCTTCGTTATATGCTTCCATCATAAAATCATGCCCAGCAAAAGCTGAAACCATCATTAATAAAGTAGATTTAGGCGTATGGAAATTCGTTACCATACAATTTGCAATGCTAAAGTCGTATGGAGGGAAAATAAATTTATTGGTCCATCCGTCATAAGGATTTAACTTGCTATTTGCAGACACCGATGATTCTACCGTACGCATCACGGTGGTTCCAATAGCACAAATCTTTTTCTTGGTTTGTAAAGCGTTATTTATGGTTTCCGTGCTTTCTTCAGGAATCACTATTCGTTCTGAGTCCATTTTGTGTTTAGACAAATCTTCTACTTCTACTGGATTGAAAGTTCCTAAACCAACATGAAGTGTCATTTCAGCAAAATCTATTCCCTTGATTTCTAAACGCTTCATTAAATGCTTAGAAAAGTGTAAACCAGCCGTGGGAGCGGCAACTGCACCTTCGTGTTTTGCGAAAATTGTTTGGTAGCGTTGTTCATCTTCTGGTTCTACTTCACGTTTGATATATTTTGGAAGAGGAGTTTCTCCTAGTTGGATTAACTTTGTACGAAACTCTTCATATGAACCATCAAATAAAAAGCGCAATGTTCTACCTCTAGACGTTGTATTATCAATTACTTCTGCAACCAAGCTGTCATCTTCACCAAAAAATAATTTATTTCCAATTCTGATTTTACGAGCTGGGTCAACTAATACATCCCACAAACGATTTTCAGCGTTTAATTCACGTAATAAAAACACTTCAATACGAGCACCTGTTTTTTCCTTATTTCCGAACATACGGGCAGGAAAAACTTTCGTATTGTTTAACATCATTACATCTCCTTCATCAAAATAGTCTATTAAATCTTTAAATAGTTTATGTTCAATTTTTTGAGTGTCTCGGTGTAATACCATTAAACGAGCTTCATCTCTGTGCTCTGAAGGATATTCAGCCAATAATTCTTTTGGCAGTTCAAAATCAAAATTTGATAATTTCATCTGTAAAATTTTCTAAACGAGGGCAAATATACAATATCAAAATAGCCATTGTCAAGCTATTGGTGTTTTATTTTGTGGTTCTTGTATTTCAAGACCTATTTTGGTCATGTCTTTCCAGAAGTCTCGGTATGATTTTGTCACCACATTTGCATCTTCTATTTCAATACGTGTTTTAAGGGCTAATGGAGCAAAAGCCATGGCCATTCTATGATCGTTATAGGTGGTTATAGTTATGTTTTTGTTGATCAAAGTAGCTGGTTCTAGATGTAAGCTTTTTTCGGTAACAGTAATCGTAGCTCCAAGTTTAGTGAGCTCTTCTCTCAATGCTTCTAACCTATCAGTTTCTTTTATCTTTAAGGTGTGTAAACCTGTTAAATCACAAGGTATCCCTAAACCAAAACACGTAACAGCAATAGTTTGTGCAATATCCGGAGCGTTTTTTAAATCTTGTACTAAGGTAGCTGTATGATGCTGTGAGGTTTTGGTTAATACAATTTGATTTTCTTCGAAACTAGTGGTAACTCCAAAATGTTGGTAGATAGAAACTAAAGAGCTGTCACCTTGTAAGCTGTCTTTTTTGTAGGCCCTTAGTTTTACCTTTGAATTGATTTCACTTAGGGCAATTAATGAGTAGAAGTATGAAGCAGAACTCCAGTCAGATTCAACTACAATTGTTTGGTCTTTAACACTTGGTTTTGCTTTTATTCGTATGGTTTGCTCATTAAAAGCAGCTTCGATTCCAAGTTGATGCAATAACGAAAGCGTCATGTTAATATAAGGAATGGAAGTAATTTCTCCTATCAACTCAATTTTCAATCCGTTTTTTAGGCTTGGGGCAATAAGCATCAAGGCAGAAATATACTGACTGCTTACATTCCCATTAATGGCTACTTTATCTTGTGTTAATTCTTGCCCTACTATTTTTAAGGGTGGATAGCCTTCCTTTGCTAAGTACACTATATTGGCACCTAGGGTTTGTAGAGCTTCAACGAGAATTTGAATAGGCCTGTTGTGCATTCTTTCAGAACCCTGTAAAATTTTTGTCTCCCCTTTTTGAGAAGCAAAAAAAGCGGTTAAAAACCGCATGGCAGTACCTGCATGACCTATGTCTGCAGTATCACTGCTTGAAGAAAGAGCTTCTTGAAGATGGTGTGAATCGTCAGAGTCTGATAGGTTTTCAATACGTATATTTGGATACAGTTGCTGTAATATGAGTAATCTATTTGATTCACTTTTTGAACCAGAAATAGTAATTTCAGCGTTGCATGCTGAGGTGTTAGTACTTAGTTGTAAGTTCATGGTTTTACGCCATTTTTTTATTAGTAACCCATAGTCCGTAGAAAAGGCTTACCACGATTTTAGTACTCCAAAAACGAATCCATTTTCCATTAGAAAAATGGGTGTCATTGACAAGATCAAAATTTCCTGCAAACAGATCACGCCAACTATTCATAAATAATATAATGATAGTGACCACAATAAAAAATGGGATGGCAACTTTGGCAACGTTTTTCCAGAATAGGGGTTTTTGTAGTTTTTTAAAGAAACTCATTTATTTTAATTTTTCATTATTGTGATGGCGATCATGATCGCGTTTTGTTTTGATGTCCAGTTTTTTATCAAAAGCTTCTTGAAGGTTTACTCCAGTTTGATTGGCTAAGCAAAGAACAACAAACATAACATCGGCCAATTCTTCACCTAAATCCTTTTCTTTGTCACTTTCTTTTTCACTTTGTTCTCCATAACGACGCGCTATAATTCTTGCTACTTCACCTACTTCTTCAGTTAATTGTGCCATATTGGTTAATTCATTAAAATAGCGAACTCCGTGATTTTTTATCCAATCATCAACTTGTTTTTGTGCGTCTTGTATATTCATTAAACGTTTTTTTGATCATATGTTTTATGTAGTCAAATATAAAATTTATTCTAGCTAATTAATTCTCCAAGGTGGATTTTTTCTGTTTTTTCCCGCTTTGTATAAAATTAGTTTGTTTCCATCAGGATCTTTTAAACGAGCTTCCCTCCATAACCACGATTGATCTGTTGGTAATAAGGAAAACTGGATACCTTTATTTTGTAATGATTTCACCAATTCATCAAGGTTTTCATCTTCGAAATACAGGGTTATAGTACTTTCAATTGGAAGTGTGTCAACATGATGAATTGAAAAGGTACTGTCACCGTCTGGTACTGTAAATCGGACATAACTAGGGCTTGCATCAACAATGAGATGCAAGCCTAGTTTTTTGTAAAATAACACCGAGTTTTCAATATTAGTTGATGGTATTGTTACTTGATTTAAATTCATATTTTTTCTTTTTTTAGTACACGCATTAAAATCAAAAGTGAAAGCATACCGACCACAGAAAGAATGAGCATAATATTCCAAGTAGTATCGAAACCAAAAGCATCGATTAATTGCATTCCTGAATTATGTGCGAAAATATGAGATGCTGAAAAAGCAATACTATAATACGCCATGTATTCACCTTGATTTCCTTTTTTGGCTCGTTCTATAACAAAGGCATTTGAAAAAGGAAACGCAATCATCTCTCCTACCGTCATAAATAGCATTCCTATAACTAAAATAGCGGTCCATCCTGATAAATTTAGGACTAAAAAGCTTAATCCTGTAAGGAGCAATCCGAAGAAGATTAAGAACTCTTTAGAATACTTACTTTCTTCTAACCATTTAATCAAAGGCATTTCAAGTGCAAATATGATAAAACCATTCAGTCCCATTAAAAGACCTATTTCAAATTCTGATAAATGATGACCGTCTTTATAGTACAAAGGGATGGTTGAAAAGTATTGAAGAAAAATAAACCCAAATATAAACATACCTACAAAAAAGACCCAGAAAGCTCTATCAGAGAACACGGAAATTGGGTTCTCAACTTTAAGATCATCTACGATCTTCGATTTTTTAGGATGTAAAACCTTTATAAGTAAAAAGGTTGCTAGTATACATGTAACTCCATCAATCCAGAATAAACCACTATATCCTATTGTGGTAATGATGATTCCACCTACCGCAGGCCCTGCGGAAAACCCAAGGTTGATAGCCAAACGAATTAAGGTAATAGAACGTGTTTTGTTTTCAGGTTTACTATATGAACTTAAGGCAACAAACATGGCGGGTCTAAAAGTATCAGCTACAAGCATTACCAAGAAAATACCTAAGCAGAATCCGGCAAAGGTGCTTACAAATTGTAAGGCAATAAATAGCACTCCTGTTAGAAATAGGCTTATTTTCATTACTTTGTAAAATCCGATTCTATCGGTTAGTTTACCTCCTAACCAAGAGCCTATAACAGATCCGATGCCAAAGCAAGTCATGATCCAGGCAACATCTTTTAAGGTAAAATCAAGACTCTTTGTTAAGTATAAAGAAAGAAAAGGAATTACCATGGTACCGGCTCTGTTAATTAGCGTAATTAGGGCTAGCCACCAGACCTCTTTTGAGAGCCCTTTAAAAGTTTTTAAGTAGTTTAAATAGAGTTTTTTCATCGTTTTTTTATTAAGTGATTGATTTGGCTGTGATATAAAAGTAAAAAGTCCGACTGTGAAGTCGGACTTTTTATAATAGTTATAGTTTATTTTTAAATAATCATAATACATAAATAATCCGAACGTGACTGCGTCTCAATGAATAAGACCAAGTACACTGTTTATTATATGTATTAAAATTTGTCATTTTTTTGTTTAAGTAAGGCTCAAACTTATAAAAAAAATAAATAGGTTTTACAAAAAACAGCAATATTATTGTTTTTTATATTGGATTTAAATAATGCTATTTGCAATGTACTCAGTCATTATTCAACTATTTTGTACAGTATAGGCTTGCTTGGTGTTGCATCATTTTCAAAAGGCGCAATCATCAGATTTAAAAAATAGAAACCATCTTTTATACGATCAGGAACATAAATGAATTCTGTAATAGTGGCATCAAATCGAATATCGCCTTGGGTATTCCAAAAGGCATTGTGTGCGAGTAACTGACCATTGTCTTTTTCCTTATCAACAGAAGGAAGGTCTATTAATAGATGTTTAATACCTTTTTCCTTTAAATAAGTGGCCGCTTCTTCTAATAAAAAAGGGGGGTTGGTATTGGAATATTGTGCATGTTTTTTACTTTCTGTGTTTGGAAGCGTTCGTATTACAATAGCTTCACATGAATTATTGTCTATTACTGCTTCTAATTGTTCTTTGGTAATAATCGAATCATTAGTCTCTGTTTTTAAGGGATGAATGCTTACAACTACTGCTAAAAAAAAGAATTGAGCTAAGTTTTTATTAACAGAATATACCTCTTTCGTAATATGACCCACACATTCGGTATGAGTAATATGTGCGTGCGGATTAAAAGCAATATTGTTAAAGTTAACATCAGCACCCTGAGCAACACTGCCAGTCCAATCACCTAAAGTAACTGGAGATATCTGAGGGTCATCCAAATACCAAGCATTAATATTTTGCTTGGATAGATCAATTGGAATTGATATGTCAATAGGTTTAGATAAGTCAATAGTATATTTTCTGCCTAAATGTGTAATGGTTGCAATCATGAGCTAAAAATACTTAAATTATAAATAAGTCGCTAGCCAATCCATCTGCTAAAAATTTTCCTTTATTAGTGGTTTTTAAATGCTGTTCTCCGTTTGTAGCGGTAGTTATTAATACTAGCTTTTCGTCGATGAATCTTTGGACGTTTGTTAGTAGTTTACAATAAAATGATTCTCCAAAATCTTGTTTTATTTTGGATAGTGAAACTCCCCAAATAGTTCTGAGTCCTGTCATTAAATATTCATTGAATTGATCTTTTTTAGTGAGTTGTTCAATTTCGTTAGGCAATTCGTTGTTTTGAAGTTTTTTTATGTATGTAGAGTTATTGGCAATATTCCAACTTCGATGTGTTCCATTAAAAGAATGCGCCGACGGTCCTATTCCTATGTATTTTTTACCTAGCCAATAACTTGTGTTGTGCTTTGAAAAATAACTAGGCTTACCAAAATTAGAAATTTCATAATGAACAAATCCATTCTTAGCCGTTTCAGTAACTAAAACATCAAAATGTTCTTTCGCTTGTGTTTCATCTAAAGAAGGATATTTCCCACTGCGTATAAAACTATCTAAAACAGTTTTGGATTCAACTGTTAAGGCATACGATGAGATGTGATTGATACCAAAATTAAATGCAATGTTTAGGTTTTCTTTCCAACGGTTATTGCTCATGTTTGGAATCCCATAGATAAGATCAATGGTAATATTATCAAAATGCCTAGTAGCTACTGACAAACAATCTTTTGCTTCTTGAGAATTATGTGCACGATTCATCATTTGTAAATCTTCTTCAAAAAAAGACTGAATACCAATGCTTAATCGATTAATCGGCGATGCTGCTAATTCGTTTATTTTTTCTTCAGATAAATCATCCGGGTTGGCTTCAAGTGTGATTTCTGGTGTAGGAGCTACGGTATAGTTGTTAGAAATAACATCCAGAATTAATTGTAGTTCTTCTTTAGTTAAAAGGCTAGGAGTACCACCACCAAAATAAATGGTTTCTATAGTGTCGTTTTGAAGCTCTTCTTTGCGCAGCTTCAATTCATGTACTAAGCAAGTGATTAAGTCATCTTTCTTTTTTAAGGAAGTAGAAAAATGAAAATCACAATAGTAGCAAGCTTGCTTGCAAAATGGGATATGTATGTAAATTCCTGCCATTTATCTTTTTTCAGTGATCAGTGTTCAGTTATCGGTTATCTTTTTTCAGTTGTCAATTATCAGTTATCTTTTTTCAGTGATCAGTGTTCGGTTATTAGTGTTCAGTTGTCAGTTATCAGTTATCTTTTTTCAGTTATCGGTGTTCAATTATCAGTTGTCTTTTTTCAGTTATTAGTTATCTTTTTTCAGTTGTCAGTTATCAGTTATCTTTTTTCAGTTGTCAATTATCTTTTTTCAGTTATCGGTGTTCGGTTATTAGTGTTCAGTTGTCAGTTATCAGTTATCTTTTTTCAGTTATCGGTGTTCAGTTATTAGTTATCTTTTTTCAGTTGTCAATTATCAATTATCTTTTTTCAATTATCAGTGTTCGGTTATTAGTGTTCAGTTGTCAGTTATCAGTTATCTTTTTTCAGTTGTCAATTATCAATTATCTTTTTTCAGTTATCAGTGTTCAGTTATTAGTGTTCAGTTGTCAGTTATCTTTTTTCAGTTATCGGTGTTCAGTTATCAGTTATCTTTTTTCAGTTATCGGTGTTCAATTATCAGTTATCAGTGTTCAGTTATTAGTTATCTTTTCCCATATCCTTAGCCATCGACAGATGTTCATTGCTAATTGTTCACTGATCATTGACTACTGATCATTGTTCACTGATCACTGTTCATTGCTAATTGTTCACTGTTCATTGACTACTGATCATTGTTCACTGATCACTGTTCATTGCTAATTGTTCACTGTTTATTAATCCTAGTTGTTTTTAGAATTGAAAACAAAATTTTCCCTATTTCATCGGCTTTATCAAACAATAATTGAAATTTATTGATATCTAAATCTCCACTATCTTTTAATAATGACAACCAATATTTTGTTTCCAAACACTCTTTATAAGAAATGGATAATTTAGAAGAAAAATCGGCTTTTGAAATAGCACCATTTGCTTCCACAATATTAGCTCCAATGGAGGTTCCACTTTTCAATATTTGTTTAGAAAGAATGTATTCTTTTTGATCTTTCATTAGAGTTTTGCTTAGTTGAACTATTTCCAAAGCAAAATCATAGGATTTGTTTTGCAAAGGATTATCTTTTAATTTCATAGCATTTATTGATTTAAAAGTAAATATATATTTTTTAATTAAAATAACCAGTTCCAAGTAATTTATCGCCGACAATTCATCACTGTCAACCGTCCAATGATCACTGTCTACTGATCACTGTTCATAGACTATTGCTAATTGATCACTGTCTACTGATCACTGATAATTGATCATTGTCCACTGATAATTGATCACTGTTATTTAATTTTCTTCGGGTTCTGTTTTACAAATGCGGCCCAACCCGTGTAATTTTTACCACCTATTTTAGCACCTGAATTGTAATAATGACAAACGGCGGCAGCTAAACCATCAGTAGCGTCAAGGTTTTTAGGCAATACTTTTAAACTTAACAACGATTTGAGCATTAGCGCAACTTGCTCTTTACTAGCATTTCCATTACCAGTAATGGCCATTTTAATTTTTTTAGGCAAATACTCAGTAACAGGAATTTGACGAGACAGTCCAGCAGCCATGGCAACACCTTGCGCACGTCCTAGTTTCAACATGGATTGCACATTTTTACCAAAGAAAGGAGCTTCTAAAGCTATTTCATCCGGGTTATACGTATCTATAAGTTCAATGGTACGCTCAAATATAAGTTTCAATTTTAAATATGGGTCTTCATATTTTTTTAGTAGTAGTTCATTCATCTGAACAAACTCCATTTTTTTACCAACAACTTTAATAATTCCAAATCCCATGATGGTGGTTCCTGGATCAATACCTAATATGATTCTTTCCGTCTTCAAATTTGTGTACTTTGAACTGAGACAAAACTAATCAAATATATCCTTAATTACCTTGTTATGACCAAGAACTTCAAGGCTCCTGATGATCATTTACGCTAAGACTAAACCAAATAGTTTGTAAAAACATGAATGATTGTGAATTGTTTATACAGTCTTTTTTGGATTGAAATTTATTACGAACATCAGGAATTCAATTAAACCATTTATTTTCTATCTCTCAACATAAGGTTGTTATCTCATTTATGAGTTGAAATTGCTATAAAATAACATGATGATTTTTCTGTATATAAATTATAAAAATAAAACCTAGTCTTTGTTTATGGTTTCTTTTTTTAATGAAGATGAAATGAGAAAAAGACGTTTGATAGCGGTAATTTTAATTTATAAATGGGATTATAATATTACAGAAGATAGTATCTAGTATTCGACACTGGAATAATGCTATCGATCATCTAGCTATTTGTAATTATACTTATTGGGTTAAATGTCGAGATTTTTTGAGGTTATTTGAAAGGACCTGTTTAGACGAAGTTTCCAATTATTAGTTCTTAAAAAACACAATTTTGTTCCAATTATTTTTGATTTCATAACTAAAATATTGTTTTACTAATTATTTTATTGTTTTCTTTGAAAAGATAACAATAAAAGAATTACTAACCATTTTAAATTTTTAGTTATGAGCACTATTACGAAAATTCCAATTCCTGGAGAAAAATTAACTACAAAATCTCAGCTTACTAATATAGGGGCTAGGATAGAATTCGGAGCAGGTTTATCGAGTTTCACTGCTACTTCAAGGCCTTTAGCGCCATTAGCAATGGCATGTTTTGATGCTGATGGGAATATCAATGTTTCTGCTTTTATTTATATACCAAATGCAAATAATGGCGAACCATTAGATTTTACGATTAATATTTTAGAAACAAATTCTAATAAATTAGCATTTTATATATCACATGATGCTAAGCCAAAAGGATCAGCAACCTTATACCCTTATGGGATTTCGTTTTCAACCTCCGGAATCAATTATCAAAAATTAGGGATTACTAAAGTTAAGGTTTATACTTGGGATGATGATCCAGAAGGATCGAGAGGAACAGAGACTACGGTTCAGACAACTGGAGGGTAATTGGATGTTTCAAACAAAATTATAAAAGAGTAGGTTTTTTTTGATAGATTTGTGATGTCGATTATAAAAAAATGGATTTTTCTATCAAACTAAGCTTACTGTTTTTTTTTTCTTTCTTACAAATTCAATCTCAACAAGATTATAAGGAAAAGTTAGATAACGAGATTAACCAAGTTTCTGATTTATTTGAAACTGAATTGTTTTTTAAAAAAGCTTCTACTTTTTTTTGTCAAAAAAAATGGGATTCTACGCTGATTTATACTCAAAAGCATTTGGCTTCATCGCAAAGACAGCCACTAAAAAACTATTCTCACTTTCTACGTGGGTTTAGCTTCAACCAAATGAATATTTTTAAAGAAGCTGAAAAAGAATATCTTCAAATATCTGAAGATTTTAAGCTTTATAATTTGATTCAAACATATTTAGGGGAGTTACATCTTGTGCAAAATAGATATAATAAAGCGATAACTTATTTTGAAGGAGTTCTTAATCTCCCAAAAAACAAAAATTATTTTTTTAATAAAAATTCTCTAACTCACAACTTAGGGTTGTCTTATTTACATCTTAGAAAATTTGATGATGCAGAAAGCCACCTCATTCAAAGTGTAATGTTTGGAGAAAAAACTCATGATACTTTAAAACTTGTAGGGTGTTATGGAGATATGGCAACGTTGTATTATGAACAATATAAAGATGAATTAGCCATTCCATATTTTATAAAAGCCTATGAGTTGGCAAAGAAAACTAATGATTTTGATCTTAGAAGGTCTACGTCTAAAAACATGTCGGTGGTAGAAGAAAACCGAAAAAATTTTGAAAAGGCATTAAAGTACAGAAAGGAATCACAACGTTGGAAAGATTCTTTGAATGATCAGAATAAAATTTATGAAGTTGCTAAACTTGAAAAGGAATTTGCAGTTAAACAAAAACAAAAAGAAGTAGATGTTTTACAAGTACAAAATGAGCTAAAAGAGGCGCAGCGGAATATCTTTTTATATTTTGCTATTGGCTTACTTGTGCTTTTAGGAATAGGTTTTTTTTCTTATCGGGAAAAAATAAAAACAACTAAAATAATAGCAAAGCAAAAAGAAACTTTAGATGAGTTAAATGCCACAAAAGACAAACTTTTTTCTATTGTGAGTCATGACTTACGTTCTTCAGTAAATGCGTTAAAAACAAGTAATGTTACCTTACAAGAAAACTTAGAAAACAAAAAACTTGAGAATTTAAAGAGTTTATTACAAAACAATAGTGCCATAGTAAATGGAGCTTATGGTTTATTGGATAATTTATTGCATTGGGCACTATTACAAACAAAACAAGGGTATTTTAAAATTACCTCATTACGCTTGTTTTTTATTATTGAGCAAGTCGCTTTTAATTATAAAGCCTTGTTGATGGGTAAAAATATAAAATTTGATGCACAAGTCAGTAAAAAGGAGGTGGTGTTAGCTGATCAAGAATCGTTGAAAATTATTCTTCGGAATGTATTGGATAATGCTATTAAGTTTACTGAGGAAGGAGGAGCTATTTCTATTTATATAGATAATATTCACGATGGCTATTGTGATTTGGTCATCTCAGATACTGGAATAGGAATGAGTGAAGAGACTCGATTAGAATTGTTAAATGACACAGTATTACTTCATAAAAAAGAACATGAGAAAATTATAGGTACAGGATTAGGAGTGCAATTATGTAAATCCATGGTTAAAAAGAATAAAGGGAAGTTCTCTATAGAAAGTGAATTAGGAAAAGGAACAAAAATGATTGTATCTTTACCTGTAGAATAAGAGGTGAACTATTTTTATTGATGTCTCTTTAGTGAGATTTATATTCAACCAAATATTAAAAACGAACTCCATGGATACTATTAATGTTTTTATTATAGAAGATATTCCTTCAGAAAGCGATAAACTGATAAAAGTACTAGAGGAGAACAACTATACCGTCACTGGAGTTGCCAGAAACTTTAAAGAAGCACTTACCAAGTTTTATCAATTAAAAATTGACATAGTTATCATTGATATTTTTTTAAACGGAGCACCTGATGGTATTTCCTTTGCAGAAACCATTAGTATAGTTCCTGAAGCGATGAAACCTTTTGTTTTTCTTACGAGTTCAATTGATCGTCAACTATTTGAGCGAGCGAAATTGACCAAGTCTTTTAGTTATTTAATGAAGCCATTTAATGAACTGGAGGTATTGTATGCACTCGAGGTAGCGGTTGAAAAATTTTATGAACAAAC
Source organism: Tenacibaculum profundicola (assembly GCF_057220795.1). Classification (NCBI taxonomy): domain Bacteria; kingdom Pseudomonadati; phylum Bacteroidota; class Flavobacteriia; order Flavobacteriales; family Flavobacteriaceae; genus Tenacibaculum; species Tenacibaculum profundicola. Next base: position 3,798,073 of record NZ_CM170137.1, read on the forward strand.
GCATGTCTTTTTGGGAGAAGGGGAAGATACTGTAGTAAGTGATGAATATCTGTTTATTAAAAAAGGGAAAGCTCTTAAAAAAGTTCACATTCATGAAATTATTTATATTGAGGTCGAAGAGAAATATTGCAATATAATTACAGAAAAAGAAAAATTTGTGATACTGATATCCCTAACAAAGTTGTTGGCACTTCTTGATAATTCGATTTTTTTCCGCACTCATCGAAATTTTATTGTAAACTTAGACAAAATCACAGAAATAGTGCCGTCCGACAATCTAATTTTAGTGTCAGGAAACCATAAAGTAACCTTAAGTGATGGTTATAAAGATATCATAAAGAAAGTAAGAACTTTAAAGTAGTACTCATAAAAAATAAGCTCTAACAAATTGTTGTTATAAAACCGTCAAACATTTCGATCTGAGGGTAAAATTCATTACATTTTTTAATAACGATATTACGAATGACACTATGTGAAGTAATCTTGTTATGTTAACAATAGATATTATTACTTCCGAAGTATATATGAGAATTTTTAAATTTTGTATTGCTTCGTGGTTTTTCCTTGCTATTGCGTTTTATGTGTGTTCACATCACAAATAGTGTTGCAATTCTTCAGTCGTATCCCTTACTCCAAATAACAGATAGATTTGGTTTAATCTTTAGTTATTTCAATAATAAGGAAAACTCAATATTTGTAAATCGTATTACACCAGTTATTGTTTGAATATACGGTAAATCCAAATGGTTAATGCTATTACTTCGTTCTACGTTTTTCCAGTTTCGTGGAAAACAAACCCCATCTTATTCCATTTTAAACGAATTGCATCTAAACCAGAGGTACTTTTAATTCATAAAAGAAATCCAAGATTCTTCATTTTAGAGAAAGTTACCCAATCAATCTTGTCACTTTCTTAAAAATAAAAGTGGAGTAATACCCGCGAAAAAAAACAAGGCGGAATCCGAAAAGCTGGAGAGTAGGAATGTTAAAACTATTTATGATGTCAAATAAAGTATTTCAATTATCTGCTTTAAGTCAAAATGATCCAATGGCGACAGATGGAGCCAAATTATATTGTAACCTAACTAAAGTTACTGGAGGAACCTTAAGAGAAGGGTCTTTTCCAATTAACGAAAATGTACATTTACCAGTGCCACCCGGTCAGCATGGCTCTGAACCAACGCCTACATGGTTTTTAGTATCAACTGAAAATTTGAGTGCAATGGCTTTTGAATTAGAAGTTTTTTGTCCAACGGATGCCAAGTATTCAACAAGAAAGATTACTGTAAAAGCATCAGACGTTGAAGCATGGGCGGTAGTTCCTTTTAATGAAAGAGAAAATCAAATATACCAAGAAGGAGCGGATGGGATTTTTGGATTTGCTCAAGAAGGACCTAATGGATTAATTTATACGATTACAGCAGGGGTATTAAACCCTAGGATGCATGGAAACGGGGAAGTTGTTTAATAGAAAAAAGCTTTATATTCACAATATGGAGCTTTTCTATTTAAAATCTGATATCATAAATTTTATAAAACAGTAGTAGGGGTACTTCTGTTTGACAATCTAATAAGTTTCTTGTCACCGTCTATTTTATGTAAATAAATCAAATACAGTATCATGTCAAGTGATAATAATTTGGTGTCGATACAGAAAGATTATACCGATTCTCAGGTAAAATTACTCCATCATTTCCTTGCAGTCATGTTTGTGTTTTACGTATAGATCGGCATTTACCATAACAATTATGTTCGGTAAATTAACATCAGAAATGATATGGCAAGTTGCATAAAGGTTGAATTTTAGTGGAGGAGGAAATATCCAAAAAGTATTTTGCCAGCCTATATTATGAAACTGGCAACAAACGCAAAGCACAAAGGAGCAATGAATAGAGCTTGAATATGAAAATAGATTCCCTTAGTGCGTGCAATACTAGTATAAACCATTTATTCCGAGTATCAAACAAAAACTATAAATACATGAAAAATTATCTTATTTGTGCTTGTATAGCGTTAGCGCTACTGGCATGTAGTCATGAAAAAAGTGACAAAGAGAAAGTCGTTTCTTTCCAATCTATTACTGCTGTTCCTATGCCATCAGTATTAAATTCGGGTCAAAAATTCCCTACACCTTCTGAGACTATAAATAATTGGGTGAAGAAAAGCCATGTAAAAAATAACCTTGAAACTAATAAGGACATTATTACACATGGTTGGGATATTTGGGACGCGCTAACTACTTATACAGCTCAAAAAAACAATGGTCAGAAATTAAGAGTATTTGAAACTTGGTATACACCAGGAGATATCAAAACAGCGTTAAAGTCAAAAGTGTCTAACAGTGCTTACACACTAGAAAATTTAGATAGATCTCATACTGGATCCTTAGAAGTTCCTCATCAAAGTCAGCATGGTATTGAGGTAGAAGATGCTAATGTTGTAGGTTTTGTAAAATGTGATCCATCGGCTGCAAATCATATTTATAATAATGAATTGTATTATTTTGAAGTATTAAAAAGTATGATTAAGCCAGGGGAAATAGCAAATATCCCTGCGTTTCCAGCTTCTAGTGTATTGATAAAACCTGTTTTCTATCCTTTAATAAAGGAGGATTCTCCTGGATCAGATACATACAGTTTCCCTGCATGGCCGGGATATCACAATCAAATACCTATGGATTCGGTGATTAAAGATGGGTTTGGACCAGGTTCATGGAATAATGATATTACCATTACTACGAAAGGAGCAACAGATACAGAAAATAAAGTTTTCTCTATTAATGATTTTATTCATTTTAAGTTAGATAAAGAACAAGCCGAAAACATCATCAATATTTTTGGGACAGGAAAAGCTAAAGCAGGTGATTATGCAGTATTAGCAGGAATGCATGTAAATACAAGAGAAAATAGAAGGTGGACATGGCAAACTTTCTGGTGGGCTGAAAATCCTGAAGCTCCGCAAAGCCCAAGTTCAACATTGATAGCTACTCACAAACCTAAAACGCTAGACAATTCGGCTAAACATTATAGCATGGCCTTAGCCTATAATATGATTAGTCCTGCACAGCATAACACAGGTGGTTCTAATGCATTAACAAAAAAAGAAGATAAAAAAGAATCGATTTATGCTTTCAATCCATATTTAGAAGCAGGATTCAATGCCGCCACTTTTGATGTTGCCGCTACGAAACAGAATCCAAATAATTCTGGAGGGAATGATACTATTAGAAAATATTACAACGAAGGGTATCAGAAAGTTGGCGCGAAAAGAATAAGTGAAAAGATTTATGTAGGAGGTAAATTAAATAAAGTGGGTATCGAAACGAATTGTATGAGTTGTCATGGACAAGCTAGATTGTATGATGTTCCTACTATAAAAGATGCTTTCCAATACTATATTACCGATCAATATTACGATTTAGAGGCTCCTTATTTTAAAAACACAGTAGTGCTAGATTTTGCTTGGAGTGTACAAGGTAATTTAATTTATAGAGATTCATTGAAATTGAAAAAATAGTAAACATATAGAATTTTAGAATTATTATAGTTATACCGGTTCTTAGGTAAAATTATTCAATCATTTCCTTGCAGTTATGTTTGAGTTTTACTTAAGAATCGGTATTTACCATAAACAATCATGATAGGTAAATTCAAATGGTAAGTGGTATTAGCTAAAATAAAGGACAACGAATAAAGCGATTGTTTTTTATCAATTGATAGAACGTGGTTGTGGGATAGATACACAGGAGAAAGATTTAGTTTGAACAAAACGGAATAGGAGTACCCATATTGCAATGGAAAGGGTCGGTTTGTATTTAATATTTGGGCAGAAAACGTTGAGGTTCTTTTAGTCAATGTTCTTCTCATGAAAAATGCACCAGCTTCAAAAGATCAAAGTATTGATAATGAGTGGTTAATTGAGTTATTGTTTCGTTCCATATTTTCCTGTATTTATAGAAAAGAAAACATCGCTCATTCCATTTTTACAATGTTAGACTGATTTGTTCAGTAGTTTTATATCACAAATAATGCTAGCATACCTATTTGTTTATAAAATAATTTAACTAACTATAAACATAGAAATCATGACAAACACTATTAACATAACCAAGTGCGACAATCAATTAATTTTAATTGCAGTGAATCGCAGTAATACAAATGACACTGTAGAAATTTGTAACATTGTTAGCGGGAACTTCAATACAGTAAACGTTAAAATCAATATTGAAGAAGCTACTACACCTTCAGATACAATCACATTAAATGGACTTCAAAAAGATTTATCAGGAACATACACTATAAAAGTTCCTGAAGGAAACTATTCTTTAGTATACGCCGGGATAAACTGGGGTGGACCTTATAACTTCGAATTTGATGTAAACGGTGGTCAACCATATAAATTATTAAACAATCCTAAGAAAGCTTTATCAGGGGTTGTTTGGGCTTTAGGAAATTTAGATACTATTGAGTTTAATGTAAAGGAAGAAGCAACTGTATAATTAAAACGTATAACAACCTAAAAATAATTTATCATGACAACAGCAACAAATACAGCAGTAGAAACAGTATATTTTAAAGGAACGATGGGAGATGCTCCTAATCTTTTAGCAACTATTGTTAATTTTTCACTACTAGTAGACTCAACTGAACATACGGTAAGTGGAACCGTAGAAATTAATGTAGGTACTGATAAAAAAGTTTATAAAGGAAAAGTTACAGGCACTGTTTACGCAACTGGTTACCGAGACATTGTTAGAGTAATTAGCTTAAGAGGAAGCATTCCTTCTGATAACAAATTTACTCCACTTCAATTTCCTTTTGAAGCAAATATGGCTTTAAAAGCTGATTGGAATGGTACTGGAGGCTTTACTTTTCAAGGAGAGCACGAAGAGAAAGTACCAGTATCTGCTGATATGTTTCAATTATAAAAGCTATAAGTCAAATACTTTCAAAGCTGTCAGTTGGCTAAGTTTAATACTAAAGATAACTAAGTTACAGCTTAATTCTAAGGTAAGCGCTATGCGATTAACATGAGCATAGCGCTTATTTTTTACTATTAACTAATCAAAACTACTAAAAGATAATGAACCCATTAACTGTAAAATTTGTAAAAGGAAATGATGTTGCTCATAAAGATATATTTATTGGCTTTGTGCCTGGAAGTACTCTCGAACAAGTTGATATTAGTTATCAAGCTGGAGAGTTTGAACCCCTACAGGTTGATGTGTTGCCGTTAAATGCCACGAAAGGTAAAGGAAATTGGTATAGGTATGAAGAGTTGGAAAATGGAGTGCAGATAACCCATTTTAGCGGAAGAATTTACATCTGCTACGGACAACCTTGGGAGGTTTTAGACGCATATTATGAGCCAGCTCAAAATGTTATAGATCAAAATTTCTTTTTAAGATATGATAAAATGGAGCTTACATTTAACGGGGATTCTGCGGATGTTGCTGATTTAACGAGTATTGATTATTGGAGTATTCCAATGAAGCTAGCAACTTCTTTTGATGGGGTTCCTGTTCAAACTGATTATGGATTAAAACAAGGAGTAACCTCAAATCAAGTATATAAAGCATTAAAAAAGCTTACACAATCTCCAAAATCAGGATTGTCAAATGCTATACCGGCTTTAGTGCCTGGTGATTTTGCGCAACATTCCAACCAGCCAGGATCTGGTTTTGCCAGAATAATAGGGCCGTCTTCATACCCTCCTATAAAAGCGTTGCCAGTAATGCCATATCATCTTTTTAAATCATATTTACATTATTTATTCGAGAATTTTGGTGATGATTCAAAGAAGAATAAAGTGGCTATTAAGGGATTAGGAAAAGGTATAATAGCTCACGTTTCAGGTCATTTTAATGGGGTAGGACCCAATGTTCCTTCGTCGGGACCTCAGAGTGCTCAAGATTATGATGTAACAGCAACAATTAACGACAAACTTGATGTAACCTTAACAGGAAAAGTAGGAGGGACGCCAACAAAGATGGTGTATAAAAAGGAAGATTTAATTAATCCTGATGGAATTTATGGAGCGAATGCCATGTTTTCTTTAAATGGCGGTGCAAAGCAGAGCCCAGAAAATGATGTTTACGGTTGGGTGACAGGAGATTTATTGGCAGGTTTTAATATAGGTGCTATTGGGTCGACTACTGTAATAAAAGGAGTAGTAGTAGGGGCGATGAAAAGTAGTGATTGGTTTAGCAAAATACCCAACACTTCTTTGTTTAGCAATCTTCAAAGTAATGACTCTTTCTATAATCAATATGCAGAAACCTTACAGGGCTTATCTCAAGCCTACAATTTTGCGTATTCAGATCGCTTTTCTGCGGTACAAGTCTCTTTAGACCCGGTGAAAGTAAATGCACTTGAAATCTCTTTTTTTGAGGTAGATGCTTTAGTATAAATACATGTGTGTTGAAATTAAGATAAAAGAATAAGATGATTCTTTTATAATGAAGAGGAAACGAAGAAAATAGCTTTTTTATTACGGTAAATTCAAATGGTAAATGATATAAATCATTTCCTAATGCATAATTCTGGTTTAATCAAGCTTTAAAAATAGATGGTACTGTTTCATAGTATAGGTAGAATAATATTTTTAGCACTTAAGGTACAGTTATAAACGCTTATGGGTTAATTTTCAACGCTTAAAGTATATTTGATCTCAAAAAAGCAAATATGGTTTATTTTTCTTTCGAATTAATCCAAGAACAAATCTACTACTATGAAACTATTTATAGAACGAATTACATTAGTTGTAGACAATTTACCCAATTACAGTGATGTTTGTGCTTTAGAACCTACTGATGGAGGTTGTTTTTAAATTACGTTTTCCCAAGTGTTAAAGGCTTCGGTTAAGTGCTTTATAGAATTCTTTGGTTTTTTGTAATAAGAAAACTGAATATCTTACAAATTTAGTATGCTGTTTTTTAGCTACTAAAATTAATGTAATCACTTAGAAAAACGTCCAGTCTATTAGATAAAACAAGCATTTTTTTAAAATCTAAAGGAGATATAGGTAGGAAAAGTTAGGATAAGCTTAATACTAGCAATGTGAAAAAAATAGCAAAAGATTTTTTTTAACACGAAAATAATGACTGCGTAGATAAACTACTGCGTAACACAAAACAACAACTAATTAATATAAAACCTACTACTTATGAATACAATAAAAAGAGTACTACTGGGTATTTTACTGCTTAGCTTTATAGGAGTGCATGCACAAACACTTAATGAAACTTCTGGAACAGGTTCTGGGGTAAGTATAACCACAGGAGACTACAACACCATGTATGGAGACAGCACTGGTTCTAATATTACATCAGGAAGTCAAAATACATTTTTAGGCTATCAAGCAGGTCGTTCCTGGACAACTAGTGAAGGGATAGCCATTGGCTACCAAGCTGGATATAGCAATACCACAGGATTCGATAATATTTTTATTGGCGCGCAAGCTGGGTATTCTAATATTAATGGTGGTGACAATACGTTTATTGGTACAGAATCTGGGGAGTTCAATACAACGGGTTACGACAATACCTTTGTTGGAGAAGAATCTGGATATAGCAATACCACAGGGTATGAAAACACATTTATAGGGGAGGATGCTGGTATGTATAATACTACAGGGTATAAAAATGTTTTTATAGGTAATGAGGCAGGAATTAGTGCTAATGTAGGGTATAGAAATACAGCAGTAGGTAGTGAATCAATGAGTGATGTAGATGACGGTCATCATAACACGGCTTTGGGAGATTCTTCAGGGATAGATGTAGGAGATGGTATTTATAATACGTTTATAGGAGCAGCAGCAGGGGTAGCTACTGAATGGGCAGATTATAATACCTTTGTGGGTGCGATGTCTGGCTGGGACAATAACAGAACTAACTCGACTGCCAACGCAAATAGAAATACCTATGTTGGTTATTATACAGGGTTTACCAATAGAGAAGGGCAAGATAATGTAGGTATGGGAGCTTTATCTAATTATACCAATACCAACCGAAGTAGAACTGTTTTTATAGGGGCAGACATGACAGTTGGTAATAATGATGTTATTATGATGGGGTATCTTGGTTATAATACAGGTCAGTATAGTATTTCCGTTGGTCAGTTACATGATATGCGAGGAACAAGAGCTGTTGGTATAGGAAATGATTTTAATATGAACGCAGATGCCGACTATTCTGTGGGTCTTGGAGATCAAATAAATATTTCACAATCGTATGCAGTGGGTATAGGAAATAGTGTTGATATAGATAATACGCAAGCTGTAGCAGTTGGTTCTGGATCTGTTGTACAAAATGACGGTGCCATCGTAATAGGCTATGGAGCGGCTTCGAATGATACAGGAGGTACGGCAACCAATAATATCGCCATAGGCTACAATGCTGTGGTAACTGGTAATAATGCTATAGCAATAGGGAATGCGGCTACAGCAGCGAATGAAAACACCATGGTTTTAGGAGGTGAAACTAATCCGTTAAGTGTGGGTATTGGAACGAATACTCCTAATTCCAATGCGTCTTTAGATTTAACAGGTGCCAACAAAGGCTTACTGCTAAATAGATTAACCACAGCGGAAAGAACAACTTTGCAAACAAGTTTAGCAGCTTCAGAAAAAGGATTGTTTGTATATGATGTAGATTTAAATTCTCCTTTTTCATGGGATGGTACTCAATGGATTGCCTCTGAGGCAGATACGGATGCGCAAGATTTAGATTTATCAGGAAATACCTTAAGCTTAACCAATGATGGTACTACGGTTGATTTATCGGGGTATTTAGACAATACGGATGCTCAAAACTTAACGTTTACCGGAACGAGTTTAAGCATCGCTAACGGAAACAGTGTTGATTTATCGAGTTTACAAGATGGTACAGGAACGGATAATCAGGATTTAGATTTAACTGTAAACACCTTAAGTTTAACGAATGATGGTACTACGGTTGATTTATCGGGGTATTTAGACAATACGGATGCTCAAAACTTAACGTTTACCGGAACGAGTTTAAGCATCGCTAATGGAAACAGTGTTGATTTATCAAGCTTACAAGACGGTACGGGAACGGATAATCAGGATTTAGATTTAACTGTAAACACCTTAAGTTTAACCAATGATGGTACTACGGTTGATTTATCGGGGTATTTAGACAATACGGATGCTCAAAACTTAACGTTTACCGGAACGAGTTTAAGCATCGCTAATGGAAACAGTGTTGATTTATCGAGCTTACAAGATGGTACGGGAACGGATAATCAGGATTTAGATTTAACTGTAAACACCTTAAGTTTAACCAATGATGGTACTACGGTTGATTTATCGGGGTATTTGGACAATACGGATGCGCAAGATTTAGATTTAAGTGGAAATACCTTGAGTTTAACGAATGATGGTAGTACGGTTGATTTATCAGGATACCTAGACAATACGGATGCACAAAGTTTAAGTTTTACCGGAACGAGTTTAAGTATCGCTAACGGAAACAGTGTTGATTTATCGAGCTTACAAGATGGTACGGGAACGGATAATCAGGACTTAGATTTAACTGTAAATATCTTGAGTTTAACCAATGATGGTACTACGGTTGATTTATCGGGGTATTTAGACAATACGGATGCACAAAGTTTAAGTTTTACCGGAACGAGCTTAAGTATCGCTAACGGGAACAGTGTTGATTTATCAAGCTTACAAGATGGTACGGGAACGGATAATCAGGACTTAGATTTAACTGTAAATACCTTGAGTTTAACGAATGATGGTACTACGGTTGATTTATCGGGGTATTTAGATAATACGGATGCGCAAGATTTAGATTTAACTGTAAATACCTTAAGTTTAACGAATGATGGTACTACGGTTGATTTATCGGGGTATTTAGACAATACGGATGCACAAAGTTTAAGTTTTACGGGAACGAGCTTAAGTATCGCTAATGGGAACAGTGTTGATTTATCAAGCTTACAAGATGGTACGGGAACGGATAATCAGGATTTAGATTTAACTGTAAACACCTTAAGTTTAACCAATGATGGTACTACGGTTGATTTATCAGGATACCTAGACAATACGGATGCTCAAAGTTTAAACTTCACAGGAACTAGCTTAAGCATTGCTAACGGAAACAGTGTTGATTTATCAAGTTTGCAAGATGGTACGGGAACGGATAATCAGGATTTAGATTTAAGTGGAAATACCTTAAGCTTAACCAATGATGGTACTACGGTTGATTTATCAGGATATTTGGACAATACGGATGCGCAAGACTTAGATTTAACCGGAAATACGCTAAGCTTAACCAACGACGGTACTACGGTTGATTTATCTGGGTATTTGGATAATACGGATGCACAAAGTTTAAGTTTTACGGGAACGAGCTTAAGCATTGCTAACGGAAATAGTGTTGACTTATCAAGCTTACAAGATGGTACAGGAACGGATAATCAGGATTTAGACTTATCAGGAAACACCTTAAGCTTAACGAACGATGGTACTACGGTTGATTTATCGGGGTATTTAGACAATACGGATGCGCAGAATTTAACGTTTACCGGAACTAGTTTAAGCATCGCTAACGGAAACAGCGTTGATTTATCAAGCTTACAAGATGGTACAGGAACGGATAATCAGGATTTAGATTTAACTGGAAATACCTTGAGTTTAACCAACGATGGTACTACGGTTGATTTATCGGGGTATTTGGATAATACGGATGCGCAGAATTTAACTTTTACAGGAACTAACTTAAGCATTGCTAACGGAAACAGTGTTGATTTATCAAGCTTACAAGATGGTACGGGAACGGATAATCAGGATTTAGATTTAAGTGGAAATACCTTAAGCTTAACCAATGATGGTACTACGGTTGATTTATCAGGCTATTTAGACAATACGGATGCTCAAAGTTTAAACTTAACAGGAAGTACGTTAAGTATAAGTAATGGGAATACGATAGATCTTTCTAGTTTTATAAATTCAGGAAATCAAGATCTGACTTCAGCTACTTTATCGGGTCAAAATTTAATTATTGAGATAGAAAATGGAGCTTCAGTTAGTGTTGATTTATCTCCATTAATCGGAACATTGCAGTCAGATTTAAGTGCAGCTGAAACAAAAGTAGCAACGCTTGAATCACAAATGACAACTGTGTTAGATCGCTTAGATATCGTGGAGAGCTGTGCTTGTGAAGGTACCTTAAATACGAGTGGGGAAGTTCCTAAAAATGAACGACCAATTTTATACCAAAACATACCGAATCCATTTAACGGAACAACGTCTATTAAGTACTATGTACCAGTGACCTATGAAAAAGCAGCCATTGTATTTAGCAATACGACAGGGCAAATAATAGATACGGTACATTTAACTGAACTAGGCGAGCAAGAGTTGTATTTTAACAGCGCATCACTAGCTTCTGGGGTGTACTATTACACACTTTATATCAACAGTCATAAGGTAGCGACCAAAAAAATGATTATAGAATAAAGGTGAATACTACCATGTGTAATTTGAAAGGAGCGTTTTATTACGGTAATTTTAATATATAAATGGTATTAATAAATGTATTGAAAAGCTTCATCAATTTGTATTGATGAAGCTTTTTTATAGGGATAAAATCATAATGGGATATAAAACGTAATAGAAGAAAATTTAAAACAAAAACGATGAATGTATTTTGCCTCATGAGTTGTTAATAAGTCTGTGAGATATGATGCGATAGAGTAAACTAAAAAGCTCCAGCAAGTATTTTTTTTAGTTAGGCTTTATGGTGTGTTTTGCGAAAATCCTAAAAATAACTTCGATTTTTTAGTATTTATTTAATTTTTTCGTTATTTTAAGAAAAAAAATAATAGGTTTGCAAAGCAAAACCTTAAAACCCACAATTTAAATCTAATAGTTTAGTAAGTTTACGTTCTTTTGTTTAGTAAAAAAATATGATAACTATCGTCTGTTAAGAAGTTTTCCCCAAAACGCATTGATATTTATGATGTAGAATCTACCAATGGGTAGTTTTAACTTTCGCTTTCCCAAGTGTTATGCCATTTCTGATGTTAATTTACCGAACATGATTGTTTATGGTAAATGCTGATATATAGAATAATATATAAGCATGACTGGAAGTAAATGCTTGTGTAACTTTTACCTAAGCATGGGTATTAAGCAATCCCGTTAAATACTCCATTGGATCCTTTGATTTTTATAATAAGAAAATTGAATAGCTCGCGCACTATCGCGTGTGCTGTTTTTTCAGATCCTAATAGGAATGCAATCATCAAGGAAAACTTCGAATTTATTAAGCAAAACAATATTTTTTAAAGAAATATAGGTGCAAAAATCTAGTACAAATATAGTACTAAGGATATAAAAAAAACAATAAAAATAATTTTTTAAACACAAAAACAATAGCTACGTAGATAAACTACTGCGTAACACAAAACAACAACTAATTAATATAAAACCTACTACTTATGAATACAATAAAAAGAGTACTACTGGGTATTTTGCTGCTTAGCTTTATAGGAGTGCATGCCCAAACACTTAATGAAACTTCCGGAACAGGTTCTGGGGTAAGTATAACCACAGGAGACTACAACACCATGTATGGAGACAGCACTGGTTCTAATATTACATCAGGACATTATAATACATTTTTAGGCTATCAAGCAGGTCGTTCCTGGACAACTAGTGAAGGGGTAGCCATTGGCTACCAAGCTGGATATAGCAATACCACAGGATTCGATAATACTTTTATTGGCTGGCAAGCTGGATATTCTAATATTAATGGTGGTGACAATACGTTTATTGGTACAGAATCTGGGGAGCGCAATACAACGGGTTACGACAATACCTTTGTTGGAGAAGAATCTGGAACTCTGAATACCACAGGGTATGAAAATACATTTATAGGAGAGGATGCTGGTTTTAGTAATACCACTGGGTATAGAAATACATTTATAGGTAATGAGGCAGGAATTAGTGCTGGTGTAGGGTATAGAAATACAGCAGTAGGTAGTGAATCAATGAGTGATGTAGATGAGGGTCATCATAACACGGCTTTGGGAGATTCTTCAGGGATAGATGTAGGAGATGGTATTTATAATACGTTTATAGGAGCAGCAGCAGGGCCAGCTACTGAATATGCAGATTATAATACTTTTGTGGGTGCGATGTCTGGTTGGGACAATAACAGAACTAACTCGACTGCCAACGCAAATAGAAATACCTATGTTGGTTATTATACAGGGTTTACCAATAGAGAAGGGCAAGATAATGTAGGTATGGGAGCTTTATCTAATTATACCAATACCAACCGAAGTAGAACTGTTTTTATAGGGGCAGACATGACAGTTGGTAATAATGATGTGATTATGATGGGGTATCTTGGTTATAATACAGGCCAGTATAGTATTTCCGTTGGTCAGTTACATGATATGCGAGGAACAAGAGCTGTTGGTATAGGAAATGATTTTAATATGAACGCAAATGCCGACTATTCTGTGGGTCTTGGAGATCAAATAAACATTTCACAATCGTATGCAGTGGGTATAGGAAATAGTGTTGATATAGATAATACGCAAGCTGTAGCAGTTGGTTCTGGATCTGTTGTGCAAAATGACGGTGCCATCGTAATAGGCTATGGAGCGGCTTCGAATGATACAGGAGGTACGGCAACCAATAATATCGCCATAGGCTACAATGCTGTGGTAACTGGTAATAATGCTATAGCAATAGGGAATGCGGCTACAGCAGCGAATGAAAACACCATGGTTTTAGGAGGTGAAACTAATCCGTTAAGTGTGGGTATTGGAACGAATACTCCTAATTCCAATGCGTCTTTAGATTTAACAGGTGCCAACAAAGGCTTACTGCTAAATAGATTAACTACAGCGGAAAGAACAACTTTGCAAACAAGTTTAGCAGCTTCAGAAAAAGGGTTGTTTGTATATGATGTAGATTTAAATTCTCCTTTTTCATGGGATGGTACTCAATGGATTGCCTCTGAGGCAGATACGGATGCGCAAGATTTAGATTTAACTGTAAACACCTTAAGTTTAACGAATGATGGTACTACGGTTGATTTATCGGGGTATTTAGACAATACGGATGCTCAAAACTTAACGTTTACCGGAACTAGTTTAAGCATCGCTAACGGAAACAGTGTTGATTTATCGAGTTTACAAGATGGTACGGGAACGGATAATCAGGATTTAGATTTAACTGTAAACACCTTAAGTTTAACGAATGATGGTACTACGGTTGATTTATCGGGGTATTTAGACAATACGGATGCTCAAAACTTAACGTTTACCGGAACGAGTTTAAGCATCGCTAATGGAAACAGCGTTGATTTATCAAGCTTACAAGACGGTACGGGAACGGATAATCAGGATTTAGATTTAACTGTAAACACCTTAAGTTTAACGAATGATGGTACTACGGTTGATTTATCGGGGTATTTAGACAATACGGATGCTCAAAACTTAACGTTTACCGGAACTAGTTTAAGCATCGCTAACGGAAACAGTGTTGATTTATCGAGTTTACAAGATGGTACGGGAACGGATAATCAGGATTTAGATTTAACTGTAAACACCTTAAGTTTAACGAATGATGGTACTACGGTTGATTTATCGGGGTATTTAGACAATACGGATGCTCAAAACTTAACGTTTACCGGAACGAGTTTAAGCATCGCTAATGGAAACAGCGTTGATTTATCAAGCTTACAAGACGGTACGGGAACGGATAATCAGGATTTAGATTTAACTGTAAACACCTTAAGTTTAACGAATGATGGTACTACGGTTGATTTATCGGGGTATTTAGACAATACGGATGCTCAAAACTTAACGTTTACCGGAACGAGTTTAAGCATCGCTAATGGAAACAGTGTTGATTTATCGAGCTTACAAGATGGTACGGGAACGGATAATCAGGATTTAGATTTAACTGTAAACACCTTAAGTTTAACCAATGATGGTACTACGGTTGATTTATCGGGGTATTTGGACAATACGGATGCGCAAGATTTAGATTTAAGTGGAAATACCTTGAGTTTAACGAATGATGGTAGTACGGTTGATTTATCAGGATACCTAGACAATACGGATGCACAAAGTTTAAGTTTTACCGGAACGAGTTTAAGTATCGCTAACGGAAACAGTGTTGATTTATCGAGCTTACAAGATGGTACGGGAACGGATAATCAGGACTTAGATTTAACTGTAAATATCTTGAGTTTAACCAATGATGGTACTACGGTTGATTTATCGGGGTATTTAGACAATACGGATGCACAAAGTTTAAGTTTTACGAGAACGAGCTTAAGTATCGCTAACGGGAACAGTGTTGATTTATCAAGCTTACAAGATGGTACGGGAACGGATAATCAGGACTTAGATTTAACTGTAAATACCTTGAGTTTAACGAATGATGGTACTACGGTTGATTTATCGGGGTATTTAGATAATACGGATGCGCAAGATTTAGATTTAACTGTAAATACCTTAAGTTTAACGAATGATGGTACTACGGTTGATTTATCGGGGTATTTAGACAATACGGATGCACAAAGTTTAAGTTTTACGGGAACGAGCTTAAGTATCGCTAATGGGAACAGTGTTGATTTATCAAGCTTACAAGATGGTACGGGAACGGATAATCAGGATTTAGATTTAACTGTAAACACCTTAAGTTTAACCAATGATGGTACTACGGTTGATTTATCAGGATACCTAGACAATACGGATGCTCAAAGTTTAAACTTCACAGGAACTAGCTTAAGCATTGCTAACGGAAACAGTGTTGATTTATCAAGTTTGCAAGATGGTACGGGAACGGATAATCAGGATTTAGATTTAAGTGGAAATACCTTAAGCTTAACCAATGATGGTACTACGGTTGATTTATCAGGATATTTGGACAATACGGATGCGCAAGACTTAGATTTAACCGGAAATACGCTAAGCTTAACCAACGACGGTACTACGGTTGATTTATCTGGGTATTTGGATAATACGGATGCACAAAGTTTAAGTTTTACGGGAACGAGCTTAAGCATTGCTAACGGAAATAGTGTTGACTTATCAAGCTTACAAGATGGTACAGGAACGGATAATCAGGATTTAGATTTAAGTGGAAATACGCTAAGCTTAACCAACGACGGTACTACGGTTGATTTATCTGGGTATTTGGATAATACGGATGCACAAAGTTTAAGTTTTACGGGAACGAGCTTAAGCATTGCTAACGGAAATAGTGTTGACTTATCAAGCTTACAAGATGGTACAGGAACGGATAATCAGGATTTAGATTTAAGTGGAAATACCTTAAGCTTAACCAATGATGGTACTACGGTTGATTTATCAGGATACCTAGATAATACGGATGCACAAAACCTAAGCTTAACTGGAACTAGTTTAAGCATTGCTAACGGAAACAGTGTTGATTTATCAAGTTTGCAAGATGGTACGGGAACGGATAATCAGGATTTAGATTTAAGTGGAAATACCTTAAGCTTAACCAATGATGGTACTACGGTTGATTTATCAGAATACCTAGATAATACGGATGCACAAAACCTAAGCTTAACAGGAACGAGTTTAAGCATCGCTAACGGAAACAGTGTTGACTTATCGAGCTTACAAGACGGTACAGGAACTGACAGTCAAACATTAGCATTATCTGGCGATAATTTAACCATTACCAACGGTAACACGATAGATTTATCAGCCTATGCAAATTCTGACAATCAGAGTTTAACTTCAGCAACACTTTCTGGGAATACTTTAACCATAGCTATTGAAAATGGAGGGTCAGTGAATGTTGATTTATCGTCTATTTTAACAAGTGTAGAATCTCAAACTTCAGCTCAACAGTCACAAATAGACGATTTGATTTCTAGAGTAGGAGCAATAGAAGCCTGTGCTTGTGAAGGTACCTTAAATACGAGTGGGGAAGTTCCTAAAAATGAACGACCAATTTTATACCAAAACATACCCAATCCATTTAACGGAACAACGTCTATTAAGTACTATGTGCCAGTGGACTATGAAAAAGCAGCCATTGTATTTAGCAATACGACAGGGCAAATAATAGATACGGTACATTTAACTGAACTAGGCGAGCAAGAGTTGTATTTTAACAGCGCATCACTAGCTTCTGGGGTGTACTATTACACACTTTATATCAACAGTCATAAGGTAGCGACCAAAAAAATGATTATAGAATAAAGGTGAATACTACCATGTGTAATTTGAAAGGAGCGTTTTATTACGGGAATTTTAATAGGTAAATGGTATTATAAATGTATTAAAAGGCCTCATCAATGCAAATTGATGAGGCTTTTTTTATAGGGTAAAAACATAGTGGCATTATATAATAATACCATCTGATGTTAATTTAACGATCGTAATTGTTTATGGTAAATACCGATCTATAGATGATCATATTTTATACAGACTTTAGTTTGTTATTTCCATGGTATAACGTATCAGCATGACTGCAAGGAAATGGTTGTGTAACGTATATCTAAGATATGGTGTTACTTTATTTCTACTGAGGTGAATTGAAATGAATTTCCATCAAACAATCCTTTATCAGAAAGTTTTAAGGAAGGGATTACTAATAATGCCATAAAAGATAGGGTCATATAGGGGGCTCTAAGCGTGCTTCCCATGCTTTTAGCCATGGCGTCTAATTCGGCATAAGCTTTACCAATCTCTTCTGCAGGTTTATCACTCATTATTCCAGCTACTGGTAACGCTACCACTTTACTAGTTTCTTTAGTAACTGCGCAAATTCCTCCTTTATTTTCAATGAGAAGGTTCACTGCTTTACAAATCATTTCATCAGTAGCTCCTACCGCTATGATATTATGGGAATCATGCCCAACAGAACTTGCAATAGCTCCCTCTGTTAGTCCGAAATTTTTAATAAAAGCAATGGAAGGAGTTGTGTTTTGATAGCGGTTAACTACCGTCATTTTTAAAATATCATTGGATGTATCTGATATTAAGTTTCCATTTTCAATTAAGGAAGGCAACTCTATATTATTTGTAACCAATTCACCATCGAGGGCCTCAATTACTCGTATTTTTTCTGATGCTGAATAAAATTCGAAATCTTCAACGTTTTTTGTATCCGTATTAAAGTTATTTAATACGTCAAAACCAACTGGTTTTATAAAAGAAACTCCATTTTCAGCAACTAATTGACCATCGATGTAGGTTTGTGCTATTTTAAAGGTTTCTAAACTTTTGGTAATGATAAAATCAGCAGGATCACCTTCTTTTAACAAGCCCACGTCTAAATTATAGTGGTTCACTGGATTTACACAGGCTGCTTGTAATATTTTGAAAATGTCAATTCCTTTGGCTACGGCACGTTCACAAAGTTGGTTTATATGACCAACTAACAAATCATCGGGGTGTTTGTCATCCGAGCAGAACATTATGTTTTCATAGTGTTCAGGAAGAAGGTCAATTAGCGCTTCAAAATTTTTTGCAGCACTTCCTTCTCGGATGATTACTTTCATTCCTTTTTGGAGCTTTTCTAACGCTTCGTCATAGGTAAAACACTCGTGATCGGTATAAATTCCTGCCGCGATATATTTGGTAAGATCATCACCTCTCAGGCCTGGCGCATGGCCGTCTACTGGTTTATGGTAATGTTTCGCCCAAGCAATTTTTTTTAACACCTCTTCATCATCATAAATAACACCTGGATAGTTCATCATTTCGGCTAAGTACTTAATATCGGGGTTGGCCATCATTTGTTGAATATCATCTGAGTCAATGATGGCACCTGCATTTTCAAAAGAAGTAGCTGGTACGCAAGATGGTGCGCCAAAATTGAATTTAAAAGGTACTTTTTTTCCGTTTTCAATCATAAAGTCAACCCCTTTAACACCTAAAACATTGGCGATCTCATGAGGGTCCGAAACTGTTGCTACAGTACCGTGCTTTACGGCAATTTTCGCAAATTCTGAAGGTACCAGCATAGAGCTTTCAATGTGGATATGTGCATCAATAAAGCCCGGTAGAATATAACTTTCGCAAGTATGATCTATAGCTCTTACAGATGTTATTTTTCCATTTTTGATTTCTATCTCCCCTTTAAAGATGTTTCTGTTTATAATATCAACTATATTACCTCGTACCGTCATGTTATTTTTTTTTGCTAAAATAATCAGTATTTTTTCATAAAAAAAGCATCCGTTAAGGATGCTTTCTAAAAGTGTTATTTTTTTATGATTGGTGGCCCACCAGCTAAAATTTCCTCATTAGCATAGTCTTTATACTTCTTGAAGTTTTCTCTAAAAGAATCTGCCAATTTGTGCGCTGTTTTATAGTATCCCTCATCGTTATTCCAAGCTTTACGTTGACTTAATAACTCAGTTGGAACGCCAGGGCATTTTCGTGGCTGTGCTAAACCAAATACTGAATGTATATGGTAGTTTTCATGTGTTATTTCACCTAGTTCACCATTTAACGCAGCATTAATCATAGCACGCGTGTATTTCAATTTCATTCTATTTCCTACTCCGTAAGGTCCGGCAAACCACCCGGTGTTAATTAACCAAACGTTTACCTTAGTTTCTTTCATTTTTTCGCTTAGCATTTCGGCATAGCGAGTTGGGTGTAAAGGCATAAAAGGAGCTCCAAAACAAGCTGAAAAACTTGGTAAAGGCTCAGTAACTCCGGCTTCTGTACCGGCTACTTTTGCAGTGTACCCAGAAATAAAATGATAAGCGGCTTGGCCAGGTGTTAATTTAGATATCGGAGGTAATACTCCAAATGCATCGGCCGTTAAGAAAAATATATTCTTAGGATTACTTCCTGTAGAAGGAATTCTAATATTTTCAATATGGTGAATAGGGTAGCTTACACGCGTATTTTGTGTTATAGAGGTATCAGCGAAATCAACATTTCCTGCCTTATCCATTACAACGTTTTCTAAAATAGCGCCACGCTTAATAGCTGCATAAATTTCAGGTTCTTTATCTTGAGATAAGTCGATTACTTTGGCGTAACAACCACCTTCAAAATTAAAAACTGAGTTTTCAGAAGTCCAACCGTGCTCATCATCTCCAATTAAACTACGATTCGGATCTGTTGATAAGGTGGTTTTTCCTGTCCCAGATAAACCAAAGAAAATAGCGGTATCTCCATCTTTTCCAACATTTGCAGAGCAATGCATTGGTAAGGTGTTTTTATATACAGGTAGAATAAAGTTTAATGCTGAAAAGATTCCTTTCTTTATTTCTCCTGTATATCCTGTTCCTCCAATTAATGCGACTTTCCTAGAAAAGTTTAAGATCGCAAAATTGTGTTGACGTGTGCCGTCTATCTCAGGGTTTGCCATAAAGCCAGGAGCATTGACAACCGTCCATTCAGAAGAAAAACCTTTTAATTCTTCTTTGGTAGGGCGCAAAAACATGTTATGTGCAAACATGTTACTCCATGGGTATTCATTGACTACTCTAATGTTTAACTTATAATTTTCATCAGCACAAGCATAACAATCTCGCACGAAAACTTCTTTGTTTGAAAGATATTCTGTAACCTTATCGTATAATTTGTCAAACTTTTCTGAATCAAAAGGGATGTTGATGTCTCCCCACCAAATTTCATCTTTGGTGATATCGTCTTTAACAATGAAACGATCCATAGGGGAGCGACCTGTAAATTCACCTGTTTTAACAGCGATCGCTCCAAAACTAGTGTTTTCTCCTTGTTCTTTTTCAATGGTAATATCATGCAACTCGTCTGAAGTCAATTGATAACGAACGGTAGCATCCTTAATTCCTAAGTCGTCTATCGAAATCGTTTTCGTATCAAGATTTGTCATCCTAAAAAATTTTAGTTGTGTTTTATTTTTGACAAAAATAGTTCTTTTTGTTAAAACAGATTAAACATAGGTAAATTTTATTAACTATTCTCTTTTGATAACTTTTTTAAGAAATAAAATGCTACTAATGACCACCCTAGAATTAGGAATATTCCACCTAATGGTGTTATAAACCAAATCAGTTTAGCTGGAACTTGTAATAGTTGTATTGCATAAATGGATCCAGAAAATAGTACAATGCCGACTATGACCAGCCAACTTATCTTTTTTTTGAAGGTGTCTGATATTTGAACGTTGGTATTGATAAACAAAAGAAATAATACGTGAAACATTTGGTATCGAACAGCTGTTTCAAAACTTTCAAAAGCATCTGGCGTTAATTTATCTTTTAGAAGATGTGCTCCGAAAGCACCGAGCACCACTGCCAGCGCTCCTAAAATAGAAATTATTGTTAAATTTTTATACATTTTTAATATTTTTGTTTAGAATTAAACTTTTTTTTAACGATATTGCTATCCGTAAATAAATGACAATAAAAGTACAATTTATAGATGAGAAAAATATTGATTATTGGTGCTGGAAGATCAAGCTCTTCGCTTATAAAATATTTATTAGATAAATCTTCGGATGAGTCTTTATATATCACTATTGGTGATGTATCTAGGGAAAATGCCCTATCAAACATAAATGGGCATAAAAATGCAGCTGCCATTCAGTTAGATGTGTTTAATAAAGAAGAAAGAGAAGAAGCTATTAAAATGGCAGATATCGTAATATCGATGTTGCCTGCTCGTTTTCATTTACAAGTGGCAAAAGACTGCCTTACTTTTAGCAAACATATGGTTACAGCGTCCTACATATCAAAGGAGATGAATATGCTGAATGAGGAGGCTATATCAAAGGGGTTGGTTTTTATGAATGAGATTGGATTGGATCCAGGAATTGACCACATGAGTGCTATGCAAGTGATTGATAGAATTAAAGACGCCAATGGAAAAATGTTGTTGTTTGAATCTTTTTGTGGTGGTTTGGTAGCTCCTGAGAGTGATACAAATTTATGGAATTATAAGTTTACCTGGAATCCAAGAAATGTGGTTATGGCAGGGCAAGGTGGAGCGTCTATGTTTTTACAGGAAGGGACGTACAAGTACATACCGTATCATAAACTTTTTAGAAGAACTGAATTTTTGACGATTAATGGAAGTGGTAAGTTCGAAGCTTATGCAAACCGAGATTCGTTAAAATACCTTAGTATATATGGTTTAAAAGATATAAAAAC
The DNA here is from genome assembly GCF_057220795.1 of Tenacibaculum profundicola. Lineage (NCBI taxonomy): Bacteria > Pseudomonadati > Bacteroidota > Flavobacteriia > Flavobacteriales > Flavobacteriaceae > Tenacibaculum > Tenacibaculum profundicola. The sequence continues at coordinate 3,820,208 of NZ_CM170137.1, forward strand.
GATGTATCGAGGAACCATAAGAAAAGTTGGTTTCTCAAGAGCTTGGAACGTTTTTGTACAATTAGGAATGACCGATGATTCGTATTCTATTGAAAATTCAGAACATATGAGTTATCGTGATTTTACAAACTTGTTTTTAGCGTATTCTCCGAGTGATTCGGTAGAGTTAAAATTTAGATCGTATCTGAAAATTGACCAAGATGATGTCATGTGGGATAAATTTGAAGAGATAGGCCTCTTTAATCCTCATAAAAAGGTAGGGTTAAAAAATGCTACACCAGCACAAATTTTACAAAAAATATTGATAGATTCTTGGACATTGGAATCAGAGGATAAGGATATGATTGTTATGCATCATATTTTTGGATATGAGAAAGACGGGAAGAAGAAACAAATTGAAAGTAGTATGGTGATCAAAGGAGATGATCAAACCTATACAGCAATGGCAAAGACCGTTGGGCTCCCAGTTGCGATGGCTACATTACGAATATTAAATGGAGATATTACCACACCTGGTGTTCAGATACCAATTAGTAAAGAAGTTTATATGCCTATTTTAAAAGAGTTAGAAGATTACGGGATAACCTTTGTGGAAAAGGAAGTGCCTTATTTGGGGTATAACCCAGATAGTGTAAAGGGATAAAATATAGGTTGAGCGTTAAGCTCAACCTTTTTAGTTTCACGTGCATTATATCTTAGAAAACCTATGATGTCTGTAAGTAGTATTAAAACAGCTAATTAGTTATCACTAGATCGGTAGTATCTTAAAACTACTAACACCATTTTTTTACATTTTCAAATAAAAATCTTTCGTAAGGTTTATGTAGGCATCCGTGTATTGATGTCTTTCTTTCTCGATAATTAATTCTTCTTTTTGAATCGATGTTCTCGTAAAAGAGAACTCTAATAAACTTCGTTTGATAGCTGAATTACAGTTGCCTTTTATATGGCATACTCTGTTTACATAAAGGTTGTTATTGCTAGCTAATGTGATAAAGTCATTTTCTTCTTTAAACGGAATGATTACAGCAAAAACTCCTTGTTTACTCAAAATAGCACTTACATCTTTTAGAAGCTCTTCAAAATTTAATGAAGTGGTAAACCGAGCCTTATTTCTAGCCTCGTCTTTTGTTTGGTATTCATCTTTATAGAAAGGAGGGTTTGAAATAATTAGATCGTAGGTTTCTTCTTCCTGACTTATTTCGTTGGCAAATTCATTAAAGGAAACATGGTAACAAAAAAGACGGTCTCCCCAATCAGATTGTTCAAAATTTTGTACCGATTGTTCGTAAGCTTGCCCATCGATTTCGACAGCATCAATGGTAGAGGCATTGCATCTTTGTGCCAGCATTAACGATAGTATTCCAGTTCCCGATCCGATATCTAAAATGGTGTCTGGATATTCTTTTAATGAGCACCAAGCGCCCAAAAGAACTGCATCTGTACCGATTTTCATGGCAGATTTATCTTGTTCTATGGTAAATTCTTTAAATTGAAACGGTTTCATGTATTAAATTATAAAATACGGCTAATTATTTTTTCGGCATTGTACCAAAGCATGATAACAACAATCAATAAAACGACTAGCAGTAGTCCGCGTTTAGAGTTTGGTTTTCTATTATTTCCAAATCTTCTTTGAAATTTCATTTCTTTATGTTTTAGTTTTTGTTGCTCTTAACATTTCTCTTTTTCCTGGTGGTCCTGGCAATCGTTCTACCGAAAAGCCAACTGCTTGCATGGCTCTTCGAGTACTTCCTTTGGCAGAATAGGTCACTAAAACACCGTTGTCTTTAAGTGCTAGGTACATCTTTTTGAAAATGTCTTCAGTCCATAGTTCTGGTTGAACTCTTGCTCCAAAAGCATCAAAATAAATTAAATGATAGGTGTTTTTATCATTGATTTCAGAAAAGAACTTTTGTTGTTTTGTGATTGCAAAATTAGTTGAAATTTGATGCTTTTCTTCCCATGAATAGGTATGTATTTTGTTAAAAATGTTAGCCTTGTTTTCAGCCTTTAACAAAGAGGTGTAATTTAGCTGTTCAATTTCATCAATACCAACTGGGTAGGCCTCTACGCCAACGTAATCAATGGTACGATTTGCCTCCAGAAAAGTAATAAAACAATTTAAGCCAGTACCAAAACCTATTTCAAGAATGGAGAGAGGATCTATATCAAGTATATCTAATCCGTTTTTAATAAAAACATGGTAAGCTTCTTGAATTGCTCCATGTTTAGAATGGTACTGCTCATTCCATTCTGGCAGGTGAATGGTGTTGGAACCATCGGATGTAATAATGATTTCTCTTTTCAAATTAATGGATTAATAATTTTTTAATTCTTTGGATCGGTCCTATACAGGTTGTTTGATGGCAGGTAATACAGCTGTTGATTGCCTTATTAAAGTTTATTTTAACTGAATCTTTTGAACTGCTGTACACCTTTTTTATATTTTGCAAATATAGTTTAGAAAATTCTTCGAAACTAGGAGTTCTATCGCTAGAATCAGTTAACATTGCTGTATTTATATTTAAATACCTCTGCGGAAAAATGCCAAGATCTGTATCTTGCAAAATTTTTTCTTTTAACTGAGTGTGGCGGTAATACATCTCGTTCATTAAAGCAGCCATTTCTGACTGCTTGTACATAATTAGGTCAATGTCTTTTTTTCGTTCCGTTTTACATGAAAACAACACTACAGAAAAAAATAGAACAAAGTGTTTCATTATTTTTTTAATAATACACCATCTGCTTCAAATGCATAGGTATATTTTGGTTCGGTAATTTCAGCTATTTCTTCATCAGATTTCCCTGCATCTTTAGCATAATGTTGCAATTCTTCAACCGAGGTAGTCGTAACAAAAGCTTTACCACTTACAATAACGTCTTTCTTATCTGAATTTAGAGGCATAAAAAAACCATAATCTTTAAAACGAACCATTGATTCGTTTTCGTTTCCTAAATCTAATTTCATCCAACAACCTTTTTTCTTACATACGCTATTAATGGTTGAAGAGAATTTTAAGCTTAATGTATCACCTGTTTTTAGGTGTTTAAATTTCGAAAACATTTCAGACTTATTTAAGGTATTATCAGAAGAAATTTTCTTTCCAAATGAAGTATATTCAGTTTCCTCAATACTTTTCTGATCTACTTTTTCATCTTTGTTTGTTTTGCAACTTAAAAGCAAGTTTGTAGAAATAAGTGTTATTATCAGTAGTTTTTTCATAATCAGTAGTTTATAGTAAATAACAAAACAAAGATAGATATATTTGTTTGATTCTTAAAGTATTTGCCATTGATAGTAGTTGTTTTTGTAACTTTGTTTCATTTTAAAAAACTTTTTTTATGGATATAAAAATTCAACCGATTGAAACTTCTAAAATAAATGATGTAGATTTTAGTAATTTGTCTTTTGGACATGTTTTTACCGATCATATGTTTGTATGTGATTACTCAAATGGTGAGTGGAAAAATCCTGAAATTGTGCCCTATGGACCTATTCTTTTTGAACCTTCGGCAAGAGTTTTTCATTACGGTCAGGCTGTTTTTGAAGGAATGAAAGCATATAAGGATGCTAATGATGATATCTTTTTATTTAGACCAGATCAAAGTGTTAAGAGACTTAATAAATCTGCTGAAAGATTGGCAATACCTGCGTTACCGGAAGATTTTTTCTTAGAAGGTTTAAAGAAATTATTACATCTAGATACTGAGTGGATAAAGAAAGGTTTTGGTAATTCTTTGTATATACGTCCATTTATTATTGCTACTGAAGGAGCTATTGCGGCTTCTCCAGCAGAGACGTATAAATTTATGATTATATGTTCTCCAGCGCAATCGTACTATGCTGGTGACGTAAGAGTGATTATATCTGAGAAATACAGTAGGTCTGCTAATGGCGGAGTCGGATATGCAAAGGCGGCGGGTAATTATGCAGCACAATTTTATCCGACGAGTTTAGCCCATAAAGAAGGGTATCAACAAATCATTTGGACGGATGCTAATACGCATGAATACCTAGAAGAAGCGGGCACAATGAACGTTTTTTTCAGAATAGGAGATCGATTGATAACTGCTCCAACAAGTGATAGGATTTTAGATGGTATAACAAGGAAGTCTATTGTTCAGTTGGCAAAAGATAATAATATAGACCTTGAGGTAAGAAATATAAAAGTAAAAGAGATAAAATTGGCCGCAGCGAATGGAGAGTTGAAAGAGATTTTTGGTTCGGGAACAGCCGCAGTCATTACTGCGATCAAAGGGTTCAAACATCGTGATGATGTATATGAATTACCAATTATAGAAAACTCATATGCTGACTTTTTTAAGAGTAAACTACTAAACATACAATATAACAAGGAAGAGGATGTGCATAATTGGAGAGTTAAAATTTAGATTATTAAAATAAATTCCCTAAATTTAGAGTTAGTTTGTTGTAATCAATAAAATTACAGAAGGGAAAAATGAAGAACATAGTAGTAGTAGCGATAGTCGCTGTTGTAGTTGGTTTCGGAATAAGCGTTATAGGGATATCAGCTTATTTAAAAATTAATGAAATAGAAAACGACTCAGAATTAATAGAAGAAAGTAACAATACTAAGGTCGATGTAGAATCATCGTCTTATATGGATAGTTTTGAGGACTGGAACTCATATTCAAAAGGGAATATAGATTTAATGTCTTTCTATAAAGCTCTTGATGAAAAAGGGGGTAATATTGGAAGAACGATCTTTTTAAATTTACTAAGAACCGGTGCCTACTACCCTAAAAAGGAGCAGAGAGCAGGAGATCTTATATACCGATTGGTTCCGATAGGAGAAAATGTAGATCCGAAAATAAAAGAATCCATCAAGAAAATGGCCAAGATTGCTTTTGCTTACCATAGAATGGAGGGCAAAAAATTACCTACACATGATTTTGTTGATTTAAGCGGTGTTTCTTACAATCCAAAAGATTTGAGAGGAAAGTTACTGGTGTTAAAATGCTGGTCAATTAAAAGTGGACCTTGTGTAGCAGAGCTTCCAGAACTTAACAAACTAGTTGAAAAATATAAAAACAAAAAAATAGTCTTTATTAGTTTAGCTTTTGAAGGAAAGGATAAGCTGGTTCCGTTTTTTAAAACGAAACCATTTAAATATGTAACGATTCCTTCCCAGAAAGTGTATATTTCTAAGAAACTGAAAGTAAAACAATACCCTACACACCTTATTGTTGATAGTAATGGCACAATTATTAAAATGGTTAATAATGTCCGTACATTAGCTTCTGAATTACAGAGAATTATAAGGTAAACTCCATGTTAGATTAGGGCTTTAATATTTTTTCGATATTGGGTTTGAAGTAGTTTGGCCCTTTCAAGACTTTTCCGTCTTCTCGATAAATAGGATTCCCATCGTCTCCTAATTTACTCATATTACTTCGTTGTATTTCATTAAAAACTTCCTCGATTTTATGTTGCATTCCATGTTCTATGATGGTTCCGCATAAGATGTATAACATATCGCCAAGTGCATCGGCAACTTCTACTAAATTATTGGTTTCTGTTGCTTCTAAATATTCCTCATTTTCTTCTTTCATAAGGTTGTATCGAAGTAAGTTTCTTTCTGTACCAATATTAGCGGTTGGTTCATTTTTAATGCCCAAACCAAAAGTTGAATGAAATTTATAAACTGCATTTATTTTGTCCTTCATATCGAATTGTTTTATATATAATTAGTGTATGCCTAATTTTGTTTCAGTCTCAGTTAGGTTAAATTCGGTCCAGTCTTTAATGTGATGCTTTACACTCATCTTTTTGAAATCTGAACGGTTTTTATTGTTGACGCCAACAAAATGAATTCCTAAATTTGCCGCAGTAGTAACATCCCATAAGCCATCACCGAATGAAATAATATGCTCGAAATTGGTGATTTGGTAATATTTTTTAGCCTTTTCCATAGCAGAAGTTACGATTGCTTCTCTAGTAAATATAGTATTTGACGATTCTAAAACCTCGTGTATAACAGGAATATCTGCTTGTTGTAATTTTAAAATGGCGGGTTGTAAAATAGAACCGGTCGCAAAACAAATGGCATAGTTCGTTTCATTTAGAATGTATTGAACCATATTATGAGCGCCTTTAATTTCATGGGTGTCAGGAAATGATAAGAAACGTTGTGTCATTATGTGTTCAAATTCTGGAATAAGATTCAAATTAAACTTCTCTTGATGAGTTTTTTCATAATTGACACGCAAAATATAACTATCTGTAGCGTTTTTATAGTTCTTCCAATTCGTGTCGACCTCCGTAATTCCGAAATGTTTCATAGCAAAAAGTAAAGAGTCAATATGTTTTTCTTCACTTTTTGTAAGTGTATCGTCAATATCTAGTATGATAAGATTTTTTTTGGTCATTATCTAAGTGGCAAGTTTTAATATTTTAGAAGGCACTAATGTGAGTACCCATGCAATCATTCTCCAGCGCTTTGAAATGTAGGCAACTCTTTTTTTTCTTTTTATAGCAGTATAAATTTGTGTACTTGCTTTTTCAAGTGAAGTGAGCCAAAAAACACGATCACCTAAAGCCATTTCTGTATTTACATAACCAGGTCGTATGTCAGTAATAAACACTTTTTTAGAAGGGATGGATTTTGTTTTAATGTATAAACTTTCTAAATATACTTTTTGATAGGCTTTTGAAGCAAAGTAAGCCGGAGCAAAGCGGTTTCCTCGCAAGGATGCAATTGATGAAATACCAACTAAATGTCCGAACTGTTGTTGTTTAAATAATTGATATGCCAAATCATACAACTTAGTAACGCCTACTACGTTAGTTTGTATGGTGGTGTTTTCTTTTTCCCAGTGTAATTTTGTGTTGGCAAAACCAATACCAGATGATTGTATCACTAGATCGACTTCACCAAGTTCATCTACAATTTCAGTAAATATCTGTTCAACATGGTCAACTTGTTGAATGTCATTTTGCTTGTAAATGATTTGTGAAGGGTACTGATTCTTTATTTCTTTTAACTTATCTAACCTTCTACCGGTAATCGCTACGAAGTAATTATCTTGCAGCAATAGTTCTGTGAGTCTTTTTCCAATACCAGAGGTTGCCCCAAAAACAATTGCTGTTTTAGTTTTCATCAATATAAAATCATTCTTTAACTTTGCTAAAAATACAATTTTATGTTTACTCCTGGTCGAATTATTTTTGCAAGTTTATTTGTCGTTGTTTTTGCAGTAGCTATGGTGATTAGTTATAAAAAAGATGCAAAAAGAAATAAGAAGTATTATCAAAACGGAGCTTTGTATGTTGCAATAACGATTATTGTAACAATCTTATTGTTGTTTTTGTTTAAATATATAAGTAAGCATTAATTAGTGTTTCCTACATCGCTTAATTTATGATGATCTAAAATTGTATACCCTTCATTATTCAAGGTAGTTGAGGGCTGGTATTTTACATCTGTTTGGATATCTGAAAAGTCGTAAGAGGTGGCCTGATATACAGTTTGACCAAATGATTCTTCATGATATTTTAGTAATATGTAGATTTTAGCATCTAAATTCTCAATTTCAGAAGTAGAGTATTTTTGTAATGGACTTTTGGTGTCAATTTCATGGACTATAGTCCAAACTGTCGGTAAATACATTATTTTATCTCTTTCTAAGCTTAATACGTAGTAATTACGGTTGTAATTGCCTTTTGTATCCTTTTCATTTACCGATAAGGTAACTGTGATTTCAGGTTCAATCATGATTGTTTTTCTGCTGTTCATAAGTCGAAACATAATCGCTTGACCGTCTTTGAAATGCCTTAAAATAAGATTTTCACTAAATCGGATGGCGGCTCTTGGTTTTGAAAACCTTCCGTATAAAAGCCCTGTAATAAAAGAAAAAGAAAGTAAGCCTATCATTGCTTCAAAAGCAGCGATGATATTAGCCGTAATTCCCTTTGGAGCAATACCTCCATATCCTACAGTGGTTAGTGTTTGTGCGCTAAAGAAGAACCCATTTAGAAAATCCTCTAAAAAATTTCCTTTTGAGGGGGTGATTTCTTCAATACCTATAAAATTATAAAGGAAGCCAAAAACAATATTTAACAAAACATACCCAAGAAAAACCAACAAGAAAAAACGATACCAAGATAATTCTATGAAATAGGTATACAAATCATCAATATTGAATTTTTTATTGATATGTATTACGTTAGAGCTTCCGTCTTTATTAATAATGCCACGAATATTTTTTTGTGAATTATACCCAAACCCTGGATCTTTTGCTTTTTTAATCATTAGTATATTTTTAAGGATTAAAAATACAAAACCGATTCTAAACAGAATCGGTTTGTGAAATTCAGATGAAATTATTTCTAATTTTTATCAGATAAAAAGCTATGGTTTTTACTATAAAAATTCATTTGCTCTTCAAAAGAAGAAGGTTGCTTGATTTCGATATCAGTAATGTTTCCAGCATCATCCTTTACCGGGGTTAACACAGGGTTTACAAATCCGCTATAAGGAGCTGATTTGAATTGTTCGTTGCGTTTAAGTACTTCTTTATGAAGTTCCTGATCTACTTTTACACCATAACCTTCAACTAAAGCTTTGGCTGCTTCAAAATCTCCTTCTGACTTTATACGTTGTGTTTCTTTCAATAAACGACCGAAAATTTCGCGAAGTTTCATATAGTCATTGACAACAAAGTATGTTTTACCATTTTTCGTAACTTTTTCAATTACATTGTCTTTTTTTCCTTGCTCAAATGACCAAGCCGATACCCATTGACGATTCACCATATGATCTTCTTCAATGTCATCGCCTAGGTTAATTCTAATTAATTGAGTCATTAAACCGTTTCTTATATAACCATCATAAGCGGCTTTACCAACTTTTTGCCAATCATCAACCAAGCCTAATTCTTGCAATTTAGGATCCATTAAATAATACAGCCCAACTAAATCGGCTCTTCCTTCTTCCATGGTAGAAGCATAATTTTTTAAGGTTTCTTTTGGTTGCCCAATACCTTTATTAATTTGACCAGAAGCATGCCCAATTACTTCGTGCAATGCCGTATGTAATTTATCAGCTAATTTTCCGTATTTTTTCTCTAGTTCAATTTCTTCAGCATCATGAGCAAATTCTTCCAATCTACCGCTTCCACCAGCATTGTTGTAAGCACCAATAATATTCCCTAAAGAAACTGATTTAGAACCATGCTGTTGACGAATCCAGTTGTTATTGGGTAAATTTACACCAATTGGTGTACTTGGAGAGGCATCACCTGCTTCACCTGCAACGTTTACTGTTTTGTAAGAAACGCCCACTACATTTTTCTTTTTATGTGCAGGGTCTAATGGTGCATTATCTTCAAACCATTGAGCGTTATCAGACAAAACTTTCATCTTTTTAGACATATCAAAGTCTTTTAACTGAACGATGGTTTCGTAAGAACCTCTGTATCCTTTAGGGTCGTTGTATACTTCAATAAATCCGTTAATCCAATCAATGTTTCCTTCTGTTGATTCAACCCAAGAAACGGCATATCGATCCCAAACATCTAGACTTCCAGTTTTATAATATTCTATTAACAGCTCTAACGTTTTTCCTTGTTTTTCGTTTTCAGCCACTTCTTTAGCTTTTTCTAACCAAAATATGATTTGATCGATCGCTTGGCCGTACATTCCACCAGACTTCCATACTTTTTCAACGATCTTCCCGTTTTCACGAACTAATTTCGAGTTTAAACCAGCTTCAATAGGTTGTTCTTTCGGACCTTTGTAGGCTTTAGCATAGAAGTTTTCTACATCTTCGCTCGTTATATCAGGATCATAAAAATTAACTGCTGAGGCCAGTACATTATCAACACCTGCTTTTTTGTTTACTTTTTTGGCATCTTTATCATTAAAAATAACATTTAGTGCCTCAGAAGAAATAGCAGTATTGGTATCCTTCAATAGACTTTCTAGGTATTCTTTTGAAAATTCGGGTTTAATTTTATCATTAGAGTAGTGATGGTGAATTCCATTGGAAAACCAAACACGTTTCAGATAGGTTTTAAAAGCTTTAAAATCATCGCTTTCTTTGTTTCCTGTAAAATTGTTGTTCACATTCTCTAAAGCTCTTCTGATTTCCAGGTTGTGACGGTAGTTTTGATCCCACATAATATCACGACCAGCTAATCCAGCTTGCGTTAGGCAGTATACTAACTTTTTTTCTTTAACAGTTAATTCATTAAACCCAGGGATTTGGTAGCGTAAAACTTTAATATCGGCAAATTGTTCAACGGCGTATTCAAATTTTTCAGGCTTAGTATCGGTTATTTTTGTTTCTTTTTTAACGTCAACATTACAAGAAAATAAAATACTTGCAGCAACGATAGCAAAAAGCACTTGTTTTAATTTCATTTATATAATTTTTAGTTTGATTTTATTTTATTTGAGTGCTAAAAGTACAAAATTTAAATTTCTTGGTATCTAAAACAGTCCGTTGTATGGTCATTAACCATGCCGGTAGCTTGCATATAGGCATACATGGTTGTTGATCCTACAAATTTAAATCCACGTTTCTTTAAATCTTTGGATACGTTGTCTGAAAGTTTAGTTGTTGCGGGTACTTCTTCTTTCGTTTTAAAAGTATTTTTAATAGGTTTATGATTAACAAAACCCCAAATATATTTTGAAAAAGAATTAAATTCTTCCTGTATTTTTATATAGGCTTGTGCATTGGATATAGCGGCTTTTATTTTGAGTTTATGTCTTATAATACCAGTGTTTTGCATTAGTTCATTTATTTTGTTTTCTTCATAACAAGCTATTTTTTTGTAGTTAAAATCATCAAACGCTTTTCTAAAGTTTTCTCTTTTTTTTAATACTGTAACCCAACTCAAGCCTGCTTGAAAAGTTTCTAATATTAGGAATTCAAATAGTTGATGATCATCGTGCACAGGAATACCCCATTCATTGTCATGATATTCAATATACAATGGATCGTTACTTACCCAAAAACATCTATTCTTCACGGTTTCTTATTTTAAAGTTTAAAAATACTGTTAAAAACACCTATAATAAAAATAATTTTCGCAATTTTATAAGAATGAAATATGGTTGATTATGAGATTTTTAAAATACCTGCTTACCACTGTTGCTTTCGGTTTCGTTTTTTTTGCATGTAGCTCGTCTATGGTCAAGAATGCATCTGAGGTTAAAGAGGAGCCCGTGGTAATTGCAAATGATAGTTTGGAGTATGAAATAACAATTATTGATCCAGGATTTACTGCGTATTTGAATTCAGTGGCTAGAGCGAGAGGATATCATTCTCAAACGTATTTAGAAATAAGAAATAGATTGTATGTTCCTATATGGAATATGAGAGTGAATAGTCCTAGCCTATACAATCCAAATATTTATGAAAACATAATTACCTATGACCCGAATGTGAACTATGGGTATGAGGTAAATTATCAATTGTTTAATTATTTTGAATTCGCCCAACGTAAATATAGAATAAGATTGCGATAGGTGATTACTACTAATAATGTATCTTTGTGGCAAAAATATAATCATTTGATATGAAATTTTTACGAAATTTATTAGCGTCTATTTTAGGTTTTTTTATTGCTGCTTTTCTAATTTTTGTTTTTTTCGTTTTTATGGCTTCCATAATGAGTTCATCGAAGGAAATTACCGTTAAATCTAATTCAGTTTTAGAGCTTGATTTGACAACTTCCATAAAAGACTATGCACCAAAGGATACAAACCCATTGGCTGAGAGATTAGAGTTGACAGAGGAAAAGCTAGCCTTAAATACGATTATCAATGCAATTGATAATGCAAAAAGAGATGATAATATTCATGGAATTAGTATAAAATCATCATATATAAACGCCGGTATATCGCAAACTCAAGCAATTAGAAATAAGATAAAGGACTTTAAACAAAGCGGGAAATTTGTATATGCCTATAATGATTTTTATCAACAAAAAAACTACTATTTAAGTTCAGTAGCAGATAGTGTTTTTGTAAATCCGCAAGGAGCAATCGATTTTAAAGGATTGTCTACAGAAATATTGTATTACAAAGATTTTCAAGATAAATACGGTGTGAAAATGGAAGTCATACGACACGGAAAGTATAAAAGTGCGGCAGAGCCATACTTAACGAATAAAATGAGTGTTGCAAATCGAGAACAAACTACTTCATTTTTACAATCAATTTGGTTAGAAATGACCAATGAAATTAGTGAGAATCGAACGATTTCCGTAGAAGAACTGAATGAAATTGCAGATAACTCCAATGGTAGAAATGCTGAATTGGCTAAAGAGAATAGGTTAATTGATGACGTTATTTATGAAGATGAGTATATAGATAAATTGAAATTGACTGTTGGAGAAAAAGTTTCTTTTATAAGTCTTCAAGATTATATTGAATCTGGTAAAGGAAAGAAAAATTCACTTTCGAAAAATAAAATTGCAGTAATTTACGCTCAGGGTCAGATTATATATGGAGAAGGAGATGAAGATGTTATTGGTCAGGGGCTTATTAATAAGGCAATAAAGAAAGCGAAAAAAGATAAGAACGTTAAAGCAGTTGTTTTACGAGTTAATTCTCCTGGAGGAAGCGCTTTAGCGTCTGAGTTAATTTGGAGAGAGTTAGCTCTTTTAAAGAAAGAGAAACCTCTAGTTGTGTCTATGGGGAATTTAGCAGCTTCTGGAGGATATTATATTGCTTGCAACGCTGATAAAATTGTGGCGGAACCAACTACGATTACTGGATCTATCGGTGTGTTTGGGTTGATTCCGAATGTTAAAAAATTTGCGGATCATATCGGAATAAATGCGGAACAAGTAGCTACGAATACTAGTGCTAATTATAGTGTTTTCGAACCAATGGATAAAAAGTTTTACCAAGTTACAAAAGAAGGTGTAGAGCAAGTGTATAGCACTTTTGTTAATCGTGTTGCTGAAGGAAGACGAATGACGTATGAGGAGGTAAATGAAATAGCTCAAGGTAGGGTTTGGACAGGAAAAGAAGCGTTAAAAAAGGGATTGATTGATGAATTAGGGAGTTTAGAAGATGCTGTTAAGATTGCCGCAAATTTGGCAGAAGTTGATGTCTATAGAGTTCGAAATTACCCGAGTTATAATATGGATTTAAAGAAGATGTTTAAAGGCTTACCTTTTGCTAACATTTCAAAGGATGACTTGTTAAAAGATGCCTTGGGTACTGAAGGCTATAAATTGTATGAAGCAATGAATCAGGTAAGAAATTTAAAAGGAATACAAGCTAGAATGCCATTTCTTTATGAGATAAAATAAAGCTGTATTTGTTCAAGCTATACCCCATCATGAATAACTTCATGATGGGTTTGTTTTTATATGGTATTCTATGTCTGAGGTTAATTTACCTACGATAGTTGTTGTGGTAAATGGTATTGCCTAATCGTTATGAGTAATGTGCGTAAGGCTATATAAATGGGTAATAAAAAAGCCTTGAGCGAACTCAAGGCTTTTGAATAATAGTATAAAATATATATTTTTTCAATTACATCATTCCTGGCATACCACCACCCATTGGAGGCATTCCAGCACCAGCTGGTGCATCTTCTTTGATGTCAACTAAAGCACACTCGGTAGTTAGAATCATTCCTGCTACTGAGGCAGCATTTTCTAGTGCTACACGTGTTACTTTTTTAGGGTCAATAATACCAGCTTCAAGCATGTTTACATAGGTTTCAGTTTTAGCATTGTATCCAAAATCTTTATCACCTTCTAATACTTTGTTGATAACAACAGAACCTTCTCCTCCAGCATTTTCAACAATAGTTCTCAATGGAGCTTCGATTGCTCTGTTTACTATTTGAACACCTGTTGTTTCATCTAAGTTTTCTGTAGCTAAGGTCTCTAAAACTTGTTTAGCTCTAACCAAAGCAACACCACCACCTGCTACAATTCCTTCCTCTACAGCAGCTCTTGTTGCATGTAAGGCGTCATCAACTCTGTCTTTCTTTTCTTTCATTTCTACTTCAGAAGCAGCACCTACATATAAAACAGCAACACCACCTGCTAACTTCGCTAAACGTTCTTGTAACTTTTCACGATCGTAATCAGAAGTAGTTGTTTCAACTTGCGTTTTAATTTGGTTTACACGAGCTTTTATCAATCCTTCGTCTCCAGATCCATTAACAATTGTTGTGTTATCTTTATCAATAGTAACTGTTTCAGCAGTTCCTAATAAGTCTAAAGTAGCATTTTCTAATGAGAAGCCTCTTTCTTCAGAAATAACAGTACCACCAGTTAAAATAGCGATGTCTTCTAACATTGCTTTTCTACGGTCTCCAAATCCTGGAGCTTTAACAGCTGCGATTTTTAATCCTCCACGTAGCTTATTTACCACTAGGGTAGCTAAAGCTTGGCCATCTACATCTTCTGCGATAATTAACAAAGGCTTTCCTGATTGAGCTACCGGCTCTAATATGGGAAGAATCTCTTGTAAGTTTGATATTTTTTTATCAAATAATAAAATATAAGGATTGTCTAAATCGGCAATCATTTTATCAGTATCTGTAACAAAATAAGGAGACAAATATCCTCTATCGAATTGCATTCCTTCAACAACATCAACGTAGGTATCTGTACCTTTTGCCTCTTCTACAGTAATAACACCTTCTTTTCCTACTTTACCAAAAGCATCGGAAATTAAGTTACCAATAACAACATCGTTATTAGCTGAGATAGAAGCAACTTGTTGAATTTTTTCTGAAGAGTCTCCTACTTCTTTGGCTTGTTTTGTTAAATCTTTAGTAATAGCATTTACCGCTTTGTCAATACCACGTTTTAAATCCATTGGATTTGCTCCTGCAGCAACATTTTTCAACCCTTCTTTTACAATTGATTGTGCTAAAACCGTTGCGGTAGTAGTACCATCACCGGCTAAATCATTTGTTTTAGAAGCAACTTCTTTTACCATTTGAGCTCCCATATTTTCAAGAGGATCTTCTAATTCTACTTCCTTTGCTACAGATACTCCATCTTTTGTTACAGAAGGAGCTCCGAATGATCTTGAAACAATTACGTTACGTCCTTTTGGACCTAATGTTACTTTTACAGCGTTAGCTAAAGCGTCAACTCCGCGTTTTAATCCTTCGCGAGCGTCAACATCAAATTTTATATCTTTTGCCATTTTTTCTAATTTTTGGTTCCCTAGTTTAGCGAGCTAATCAGGGATAATTGTTTAAATTACTTGATTTTTTAGTTTATTTAGATGATAGCGAAAACATCGTTTTCTCTCATAATTAAATAATCTTTACCGTCTAATTTTAATTCTGTACCAGCGTACTTACCATACAGAACAGTATCACCAACTTTTACGGTTAAAGGTTCGTCTTTCGTTCCAGTTCCAATGGCTACGATAGTTCCTTTTTGTGGTTTCTCCTTAGCATTATCTGGAATAATGATTCCCGATGCGGTGGTAGTCTCTGCTGCAGCTGGTTCTACAAGAACTCTGTCTGCTAAAGGTTGAATATTTAATCCCATACTATAATTTTTTAGTAAGTTGTTATGTTATTTAATGTGTCAAATTTAGACAGAAACTGTGCCATTGTTTTAATGCTGACACTTTTTCAATGAGTTGAGATATTTGTAAAAAAAAATGTCAACGTTAATGACACGTTGACATTTTTTCTAAATATTTGATCAATGATTATTGAACACTGTCTTTAGTTGTGCTTGAAGCCGGACTTTCACTAGTTGTACTTGTCGTTTCTATTTCGTTTAATGTATTGTCTAATTGAGGCGCATTTCCAGCGTTTCCTCTTGGTATCGCAAAGTTTGCAATTAATATTAAAGCAAACATTGTTATGGCCAAAGTCCAAGTAGTTTTGTCTAAGAAAGTGTTAGTATTTTGCACTCCACCGATATTTTGAGCTCCGCCACCACCAAATGAAGAAGACAAACCTCCACCTTTAGGGTTCTGCACCATCACAATTAAAATCAATGCTATTGCAACTATCAAAATTAAAACTAAAAGTAAAGTATATGTTGTCATTATTTATTGGTTTGTAAAATTTTAATTCTTTTAATTTGGTCTGCAAAGAAACCACTTTTTTCTGGATATTTCAAACTTAATATTGTATAAGCTTTGATGGCACTATCGTATTTTTTTTGTTCGAGGTAAACTTTAGCCAAAGTTTCAGTCATTAATTGATGGTTGTTCTGTGGATTTTCTGAAACTTTAAAACTTGTAACTACTCCTTTGGTAGGTCTACTTATTTTAGGGTTGGTTTCTATGAAATTTGTGATAATAGCATCTTTTTCTGGTTTTGTGGTTTTTAAAGAATCTCTTTGAATAACTTTCGTTGAAGAGAGTTCTAACCATTGATTAAAAGAAAAAGATTCACGTTTAGAAAACGCTAAAGGAGCGCCAATAGCCAGCTGTTTTTTTATGTTTTTACTTTCTGAAGCCTTGGTTTTTGAAAGAATAATGTCTTTTAGATTACGCTTTTCTTCAATAGGAGTTGTTTTAAGAAAATCTTTAGAGGTAATAAAGTCAAATAATACGGCCCTGTCGGTTGTATAAGCAGCTGTTACTTTTAACTCACTATTATATTTGTAGCTTTCATCACTTTTTAAAAACTTTAAGTGCAATACTCTAGCTAATTGGAAATAAGGGTATTTTTCAATGACGGATTTTAACGTATTGATATCTTCTTCCCGAAACTTATCGGAATTTGCTAAAAATTGTATGTCATCACTTGTTATCAATTTAGAAGTTTACCATTTAGCAACCGAAGCGTTAAAAATATCTTGAGTAATACGCTCTAGAATTTCTTCTAATGCGCTATCTAATACTGAACCTATTAGTTGTTCAGAAGCACCATAGTCATGATAAAATGAAAATTGTTTTTCAAAATTATCTTTCTCTTCTAAGTTATTAACGAAACGAACATTCACTACTATCGTAAGTCTGTTTTGTGCAGCTGTTTGGTTTGCCGTAGCACTCATAGGGGTAATACGATAATCTGTAATTTCTCCTTCAAAATGCAATTCACCATTAGTTCTAACCAAAGTTAAGTTGGTTTGACGTGTAAATAGGTCTTGCAAATCTTGGGTAAAACGTTGACTTAAGGTAGGTTCTATTATAGGGGCTTGATTTTGGAAAAAATCAATTTGAATTGTTTTCGCATTTGTATTACCACCAGTAAAAGAATAAGTACCACAAGCAACAAATATGAGCGTGGCAAATACAAAAAGTAAAATGGATATAAAGTTCTTCATGTAATTAATCTAGTTGTGTAAATATAAACAAAACGGTAGTAAAATTATTTATAAATCGTACTGCTTAATTTTGCGGTATAATGTTCTTTCTGAAATACCTAATTCTTTGGCTGCCAATTTACGTTTACCATTGTTTTTTTCAAGAGATTTTTTGATCATTTCAATCTCTTTTTCTTGTAAAGATAAATTTTCATCTTCTTCAATGGTTTCTATAAAATCGTAATTATTTTGATTTGAAGGCTGTGGCATTTGAACCACTTCAACTTTAGGAGACTCGACTTGCTGTTCTTGATAAATTTTTTGTATCAATCTGTGGTTTTCTTCTTGAACCTCCTTTGAATTACCATCTTTCAATAAATCTAGTGTTAGCTTTTTCAAATCATTGATGTCATTTCGCATGTCGAACAAGATTTTATACATAATATCTCGTTCGTTTGCAAAATCACTTTTGCTACTATCACTACTATTAACAACAGCAGGTAAATTTCCCCGTATATTAGGTAAATATTGAACTAATTTTTCGGTGGTAATAAGTCTGTTTTCTTCTACCACAGAAATTTGTTCTGCAATATTTCTCAATTGTCGAATATTTCCTGGAAAACTATAATTCAAAAGTATTTTAACAGCAGCTTCATCCAGTCTTATCGTAGGCATACGGTATTTTTGAGCAAAATCTGATGCAAACTTCCTGAACAATAGATGAATGTCTTCTTCACGTTGTCTAAGGGGAGGTAGCGGGATTTCAATTGTGCTTAGCCTGTAATATAAATCTTCACGGAATTTTTCTTTCGAAATAGCTTCATGCATGTTTACATTTGTTGCAGCTACGATACGAACATTTGTTTTTTGCACTTGAGAAGATCCTACCTTAATAAACTCACCGTTTTCTAAAACACGCAATAAACGTACTTGAGTTGTTAAGGGTAGCTCTCCAACTTCATCCAAAAAAATAGTACCTCCGTCGGCAACTTCAAAATATCCTTTTCTTGTAGCCGTCGCTCCAGTAAACGCTCCTTTTTCGTGTCCGAAAAGTTCACTATCAATAGTTCCTTCAGGTATTGCGCCACAATTTACAGCGATGTATTTAGCGTGTTTTCTGTGAGATAATTGATGAATAATTTTGGGAATACTTTCCTTACCAACACCACTTTCACCAACAACTAAAACTGAAATATCGGTAGGTGAAACTCGAATGGCTTTTTCTATAGCTCTATTGAGTTGTAAATCGTTACCAATAATACCAAAACGTTGTTTCGTAGCTTGTAAATTTTCCATATATTTTTAGTTCAAGATTATTTATTGAATTGTAAAAAGATCTTGATTTCTATAGTTTAGTTCTTCTTATAAACTATTGTCAGAATATCCAACAGCAGTTCCGATCAAAGTAGTTGAAGTACAATCTTCAACTTTCACATTCACAAAATCGCCCATTTTGTAATTTTCTTTTGGGAAAACTACTACGGTGTTTTGTGTATTTCGTCCTTTCCAATGAGCATCTGATTTTTTAGAAGTTCCTTCAATCAATACTTCTTGTATATCACCTACTTGTTCTTGAGCTCTGTATAAGCTATGTTTTTGTTGTAAATTAATGATTTCCTGTAAACGACGTTTTTTAATAGCTAATGGAATATCATCTTCCATTTTTTTGGCAGCTAGCGTTCCTGGTCGCTCAGAATAAGCGAACATAAACCCAAAACTGTATTTTACCTTTTCCATTAAGTCAAGAGTATCTTTATGATCTTCTTCTGTTTCACCGCAGAAACCTGCAATCATGTCTTGACTTAAATGCATTTCAGGAATAAGACGATAAATATTTTCAACTAAATCTAAATATTCTTCTCTAGTGTGCTGTCTATTCATAGCTTTTAACATGGCATTACTTCCACTTTGAATAGGTAGGTGGATATACTTGCAAATATTTTTATGTTTTGCCATCACGTGTATTACATCTAAGGTCATGTCTTGAGGGTTAGATGTAGAAAATCTAAAACGCATTTTAGGGAACTCGTTAGCACACATATCTAACAGTTGAGCAAAGTCTACAGCTGTGGCTTTAGCCATTTCAGAAGCCTTTTTGAAATCTTTTTTCAGACCACCTCCATACCACAGGTACGAATCAACGTTTTGTCCGAGAAGCGTAATTTCCTTAAATCCCTTGTTGTGCATTGAACGAACTTCGCCAATAATACTTTGAGGGTCTCTACTTCGCTCTCTACCACGGGTAAACGGAACCACGCAAAACGTACACATGTTATCACATCCTCGTGTTATAGAAACAAAAGCAGATACACCATTAGAGTTTAGTCTTACAGGCGATACATCCGCATAGGTTTCTTCTTTTGACAGAATAACATTTACAGCATCCCTTCCTGCTTCAACTTCCTCTACTAAATTGGGTAAATCTCTATAGGCGTCTGGTCCCACAACAAGATCTACAATTTTCTCTTCTTCTAAAAACTTTGCTTTTAACCTTTCAGCCATGCACCCCAAAACACCCACTTTCATTTTTGGGTTGCTTTTTTTAACATGGTTGTATTTTTGTAGTCGATTACGTACAGTTTGCTCTGCTTTTTCACGGATAGAACAGGTGTTTACTAGCACCAAATCAGCTTCCTCAATGTTTCCAGTAGTATTAAAACCTTGTTCCGCAAGAATTGCCGCAACAATTTCGCTGTCGTTCATATTCATTTGGCAACCATAACTTTCAATAAAAAGCTTTTTACCGTTGCCTTCTTTCTGGTCTGTTAATAAGGGTTTACCCTGCTTCCTTTCATCAATTATTTTCTCAACTTGTTCCATAAAATCCTTATATCGTGATAAAAAAATAGATTGCAAAGATACAACCAAAAACTATAAAATATGACAAGATGACAGAATAAATTATGCAAAGAAAGTCTTAAAAAAAAGTAAAATTAATGAAACCAAGGCCTAATAAAAAAAAAGTGGCTACTTTTGCAAACTGAAAAAGCTACATTCATTTAGGGTGTAGTTGAGATTAAGAGTAAGAAATATGGCAAAGAATTTAGTAATAGTTGAGTCACCTGCAAAGGCAAAAACCATCGAAAAGTTTTTAGGAAAAGATTTTCAAGTAGAGTCTAGTTTTGGACATATAGCTGATTTACCATCGAAAGAATTAGGAGTGGATGTTGAAGGTGATTTTAAACCTAAGTATATTGTTTCTACCGATAAAAAGGCAATCGTAAAGAAATTAAAAGATTTAGCGAAGAAGGCTGAAACGGTTTGGTTAGCATCCGATGAAGACCGAGAGGGAGAAGCTATTGCTTGGCATCTATCAGAACAGCTAAAACTTAAGGAAGATAATACCAAACGTATTGTTTTTCATGAAATAACAAAGAAGGCGATATTAAGAGCTGTTGATAATCCAAGAGATATTAATTACAATCTTGTCAATGCACAACAAGCTCGAAGAATACTTGATAGATTAGTAGGGTATGAACTGTCTCCAGTTTTATGGAGGAAAGTAAAAGGAGGCTTGTCTGCAGGAAGAGTGCAATCGGTAGCAGTAAGGCTGATTGTAGAAAGAGAAAGGGAAATAGAAAACTTCACCCCCGTTCCTTCTTACAGGGTTGATGCAGAATTTTTAAATGAAGGAGGAAAGAAGTTTAAAGCCAAGTTAGGGAAGAATTTTCCAACTAAAAAAGAGGCAGAGGAGTTTTTAAATTCGTGTATTGGAGCAATTTTTTCGGTAGCAGATTTACAAAAGAAACCAGCGAAAAAATCGCCAACAGCACCTTTTACGACATCTACACTGCAACAGGAAGCTTCTAGGAAACTTGGCTTTCCAGTTGCTAAAACTATGATGATGGCTCAACGTTTGTATGAAGCGGGGTTGATAACCTATATGAGAACAGATAGCGTTAACTTGTCAGAAGATGCTAAAAACGCGGCAAAAGAAGAGGTTGTCAATTATTACGGTGCTGAATACAGTAAACCACGTAACTACTCAACTAAATCGAAAGGAGCGCAGGAAGCTCATGAGGCAATTCGTCCTACAGATATGACTCGTCATGAGGTGTCAGTAGATTATGATCAAGACCGTCTTTATAGTTTAATATGGAAGCGTACCATCGCTTCTCAGATGAGTGATGCAGAGCTAGAAAGAACTGTGGTGAAAGTAGAAAATGACCAAAACCAAAAGGTGTTTGTAGCCAATGGAGAGGTTATTACTTTTGAAGGTTTTCTAAAGGTATACTTAGAAGGTACCGATAATGAAGAAGAAGAGCAAGCAGGTATGCTGCCTATGATGCAGAAAAATGAAGTTTTGGAGAGTGAGTATATCACAGCAACAGAAAGATATACACGACCAGCGGCAAGATTTACAGAAGCTGCTTTGGTGAAGCGCTTAGAAGAACTGGGCATCGGACGTCCGTCCACATACGCCCCTACAATTTCTACGATTCAAAAAAGAGAATATGTAGAAAAAGGTTCTGTAGAAGGTAAAGATAGAACGTACATAAAACTAAGTTTACAATCTGGAACCGTTTCTGAAAAAGAACTGACAGAAAAAATTGGTTCGGATAAAGGTAAATTAGTACCAACGGATATAGGGAATATTGTAAATGATTTCTTAGTGAAAAACTTTGAAACAATTTTAGATTATGGATTTACAGCTAAAGTAGAGAATGAGTTCGATGAAATAGCTTCTGGTAAAGAAGATTGGACCGCTATGATTAAAGATTTCTATAAAGATTTTCATATCAATGTTGAAGATGTAGCAGCGAATGCTGATCGAGCAAGTGGTCAGCGTTTATTAGGTGTAGATCCAGAAAGCGGTAAGAACGTATATGTGCGTTTGGGTCGTTTCGGAGCAATGGTACAAATAGGAGAAGCTACAGATGAAGAGAAACCAAAGTTTGCTAGCCTTCAAGGAGAACAAACGATGAGTTCTATTACGTACGAAGAAGCAATGGATTTGTTTAAGCTACCTAAAACATTAGGAGCCTATGAAGATAAAGAAGTGGTCGTTGCAAATGGACGTTTTGGTCCCTATATCAAATTTGATGGAAAGTACGTTTCACTAGATAAAGGAGAAAACCCGATGTCTGTTGATATGGAAAGAGCTATTGAGTTAATAGAAGTTAAACGAAAAGCGGATGCTCCAATTGGTGAATATGAAGGAATGCCTATTCAAAAAGGAGTGGGACGATTTGGACCATTTATCAAATGGAATTCTATTTTTATAAACGTAAATAAGAAATACGATTTCGACAATCTTTCGCAAGCAGATCTTGAAGAATTAATTGAAGATAAAAAGCGAAAAGAAAGAGAAAAGTTAATCCATGATTTTCAAGAAGTAGGAATTCGTGTTGAAAAAGCTCGTTGGGGTCGATTTAATGTTATTAAAGGGAAGATCAAAGTTGAGCTTCCAAAAACAACTGAAATTGAAAAGCTTACACAAGAGGAGGCTGTTAAAATAATAGCAGCGAAAACACCTAAGAAACGTGTTGTGAAAAAAAAGAAATAAAGTAATTTTAGTAAAAGATAGTTTTTTTAGTATATTGCAATACCTTTTAATCCCCTTAAATAAATGAATATCGAATTCTTCTCACCGGTAAATAATTCGGTAGTTGCGTACATATCGTCGCAGCCATCAACGGTGTTAGGTAAAAATATTAGTCTTCATACAGAAAAAGAAGGTTTTCCGGATCTATCAAAAGTTAGAATAGCAATTGTTGGAGTAGCTGATGGAAGAGGAGCGGATCAATATGACTGCTCAGAAGGATTGTATCATATAAGGAAGGAATTATACCAGTTGTATTCAGGTAAGTGGAGTGCAAAAATAGCTGATTTAGGAAATATAGAACAAGGAAACACCGTTGAAGACACCTATTTTGCGGTGTCTGAAGCTATAAGTACTTTGTTAAAACTAAATATTATTCCTGTTATTATTGGTGGAAGTCAGGATATAACATACGCTAACTACAGAGCTTACGATTCGTTAGAACAAACCGTTAATCTGACCTCCATTGACAGTAGATTTGATCTTGGAATTTCGGAAGAAAACATACCCTCTAGAACTTTTTTAAGTAAAGTCATAATGGATCGTCCAAACAATCTGTTTAATTACAGTAATATTGGATACCAAACCTATTTCAATGCTCAAGAAGAAATAGATTTATTAGATAAGCTGTATTTTGATGCTTACCGATTAGGAGAAGTAAAAGATATATCGCTAGTAGAGCCTATATTGAGAGATTCTGATATTGTGAGTTTTGATATCGGAAGTATAAGGCAAAGTGAGGCTCCAGGAAATAACAACGCCTCACCTAACGGTTTTTATGGAGACGATGCCTGTGCGATTTCTAGGTATGCAGGTATAAGTGACAAAGTAACTTCTTTTGGGGTCTATGAATATTGTAGTACCTTAGATATCAATAACCAAACGGCTAAATTAATAGCCCAAATTATATGGTACTTTATGGAAGGGGTTAATTATAGAGCGGATGATTACCCATATGCAACGAAAGAAAGTTATGAAAAATATACAGTAGTATTAGAAGATGATGATCCGATGAACTTTTATAAAAGTGATAAAAGTGGGCGTTGGTGGATGGAAATAAATTTAATATCGAATAATAAACACAAAAGACATGCGTTAATACCATGTAGCTATCGAGATTATGAGCAAGCATTAAATCGTAAAATCCCTAAAAGATGGTTTAAGGCATTGCAAAAGCTTGCGTAGTAGAAGGTTATCTATTAAATGAGATTTTTTGTAATTCGTAATTGTTTTTTAATAAAAAAAATAATAGGTTTACGCCTCTTTTTATAAGAAAGAATAAAGTATGAAGAAATTAGCAGTATTTGCATTATTAGTGTCTATCGTTTACGCTTGTGGTTCTAGTGGTGATAGAGGAGAGTTAACAGGAGTAAAGTCGAAAAGAAAATGGTTCGCAGAAAAGCCCTATGGAATGGCTAAGATACCCGGTGGTTCTTTTACTATGGGTAAGCAAGATGAAGACCCATTAGGAGCAATGAATGCCCCTACTAAGACAGTGACGGTACAGCCTTTTTATATGGATGAATCCGAAATTACCAATAGTGAATATAAACAGTTTGTACACTGGGTTAGAGATTCAGTTACTCGAACAAAATTAGCATATCAAGCAGAGCTAACATCGTCACCGGATGATGAGGCAGGTGGCAAGGCAGATGGTATTCAGTTGTATGCGTTTGCATCAAAAGATACAGTGAATGAGTCACCTTATGAAAAATATATGCGTGAGAATTATTATGAATTAGGGGAAGGCATGGATTCTTTGAAACCATTAAATTGGGAAGAGGAAATTATGTGGGAACCAAATGAATATCCAGATACAGATTATGTAGAAGTGATGGATTCTCTTTATATAAAGAAAGATGAAGCACTCAATGGAATAAGAACTTTTAATACGAAGTTGTTGAATTACAGGTATTACTGGTTTGACAATGAAAAAGCGGCAAGATCTGGTAAGAATAGAAAAGACTTTATGAAAAATGAAGTAATCAATATTTATCCGGATACTACCGTTTGGATAAAGGATTTTAATTATTCGTATAATGATCCAATGCATCAAGAATATTTTGCACACAAAGCATATGAAAATTACCCAGTAGTTGGGCTTAATTGGAATCAAGCGAAGGCATTTTGTCACTGGAGAACACAAAATAAAAATAGCTACCAACGCTCAAAGAAGAAACTAGGTTTAGTTCCAGCATTTAGATTACCAACTGAGGCAGAATGGGAATACGCAGCACGTGGAGGCTTGAATTATGCTAAATACCCTTGGGGTGGTCCAAATACAACTAGTGATAGAGGATGTTT
The DNA here is from genome assembly GCF_057220795.1 of Tenacibaculum profundicola. Taxonomy (NCBI): domain Bacteria; kingdom Pseudomonadati; phylum Bacteroidota; class Flavobacteriia; order Flavobacteriales; family Flavobacteriaceae; genus Tenacibaculum; species Tenacibaculum profundicola. The sequence continues at coordinate 3,845,286 of NZ_CM170137.1, forward strand.
TTTAGCAAACTTTAAACCCGTTCGTGGTGATTATGCAGCTGATGGAGCGCTTTATACTATAGAAGCTGTTTCGTACAACCCAAATGAATATGGTTTATACAATATGGCAGGAAACGTTGCTGAATGGACAAATACGGCGTACAATCAAATGTCATATTACATGGGATCAACTATGAATCCTAATGTAGAAAATAGAGAAAATAGAAAAAAGATAATCAGAGGTGGTTCATGGAAAGATGTAGCATATTTCTTAGAAGTTAGTTCAAGAGATTGGGAATATGCAGACACCGCACGTAGCTATATTGGATTTAGAACGGTACAAGATTATTTAGGAACTAACAAAAGTCAATAAAATTAGAACCCGAAATCAATAATTATATTAAATAATAAGATTAACTTCCCTTAAAAAGTAAAAATTATGGCACAATCAAAATCAACAAAAAAATTATTTAACATGGCCTATGGTCTAGGTGCGGCTATTGTAATCGTAGGAGCTTTATTTAAAATCATGCATTTTAAGTTCGGTTTTTTAACTGGTGGTCTAATGTTGACTATAGGTATGGCAGTAGAAGCATTAGTATTTGCGTTATCCGCATTTGAACCAGTAGAGGATGACTTGGATTGGACCAAAGTGTATCCTGAACTATCAGGCGGCCCTTCTTTAGGTGTGAAAGAGGATGGTACACCTGAAGATGCACAGAGCATGTTATCACAAAAACTAGATGATATCCTAAGAGAAGCTAGGTTAGATGCTGATTTAATCTCTAGTTTAGGAGATAGCATTAAAAATTTCCAAGGAGCTGCAGAAGGTTTATCATCTACAACGGCTACGATTTCTTCAACAAATCAATACAATGAGCAAATGTCAATGGCAGCTGCAAAATTGGAAACCTTAAATACTGCGTATGCTTCTCAAGTAGAGAATGCAAGCAAGCAAGCTGATTTGAACACTACATTGGTGGAAAACTCTCAGCGTTTACAAGAACAAATGGATTCATTAACTACAAATTTATCTTCATTAAATGGAGTGTATGGTGGTATGTTATCTGCAATGTCTAACAAATAATTAGATTTATAATACTAATTATTAATTAAAATATAATAAGTCACATGGCAGGAGGAAAATTATCACCAAGACAGAAGATGATTAACCTTATGTATCTTGTATTTTTAGCAATGCTAGCAATGCAGATGGATAAGAAAGTATTATCGTCTTTTGGTTTCATGAAAGAAAAAATTGAAGAATCTAATAGTATAGCTTCATCAAATAATGCAAATTCTCTTCAGGGGTTAGCAACTAAGGCTAGCGAACAGCCTGAGAAGTTTGGAGAGTTGAATGAAAAGGCTAAACAAGTCAATGAAATATCAAATAGCTTTTTTGACTATTTAGAGTCGTTAAAAGAAAAAATGTCTGTAGATATAAAAGAAGAGGACAAAACGAATTACGAATCACAGAAAAGCCCTGATAAGGTTGATGAGTTGTTCTTTAGTGCTGATAAGTTTACAGAAGAAGGAGATACGTTTATTTCTGGAATTAATAAGTATAATGAGCAAGTAAAGAATATATTAGGAGCTAAGGCCTCAGAGGAAATTTTGAGGAATATTGATAAAAGGTTCAATACAAATCCTGATACATCTGCAGAAGGTCAAGCGATCCCTTGGTTAAAGAGTAGGTATGAAGGAATGCCTTTGATTACATCTATTGCTAATATTAGTCAAATTCAGGGAGATATTAGAACTACTGAAGCTGAAATATATTCGGCATTAGTGGGTGGGCAGATGGAAACGGAGGTTTCAATGAGTAATTATAATGGTATTGTAGCATTGGATAAAAATGCTTTTTATCCAGGAGAAAAGGTTACCGGATCTGTTGTTTTAGGACGATATGATGCTACTTTGAAGCCTACAAGAGTCGAATTTAATGGAAATAAGAATTATAAGAAATTCAAGGACGGAAGAGTAATTGTTGATATGCCAGCAGGTTCTGTTGGTGATAAAAAGATCAAAGGAACAATTTACTTTACTGAGAAAGGTGAGGAAATACCAGTGCCTTTTGAGAGTACCTACGCGGTAATACCAAAACCGAACGAAGCGGTTATTTCTGCTGATAAAATGAATGTGGTATATCGAGGTTTAGAAAACCCCTTAACGATTTCCATTCCTGGAATACCTGGTAATAAGGTAGTGGCGAGTGCCCCTGGTTTAAAAAGAACTACAGGTAATAGTTATATTATTAGACCAGGCGCTGGTAATGAAGTAACTATTAGAGTAAATGGAAAGTTACCTGACGGAAAGCCTGTAAGTTCGAATAGAAAGTTTAGAATTAAAGATATACCGCATGCTGTAGGTATGGTAAGAAATCAATATGGAACGGTAAAAATGCCTAAATCGAGTGTGGCTAAGATTTCAGTAGCCGCAGGATTACCTGATTTTTTATTCGATTTAAAATTGAACGTGTCTAGCTTTAAAATAAAGGTACCGGGTCAGATAACAGTACCCGTTACTGGTTCACGTTTGAATGCAAGAGCAAAAAAGTCTTTACAGAAAGCGAGAAGAAATGATGTAATATCTATTTTTGATATTAAAGCATCTGTTTCAGGATCTAATTATAAGATCAAGAGAGTGTTACCTGTAAATATTGAAGTTACAAATTAATAAGTAAAACAGAAGAGTATGAATTGGAAGCGTTTTTATTTGGTTGTATTAACACTTGTAGTTACAAGTTATACAAGTGCCCAAGCAAACCTTTTAAATGCTAAAAAGGTAGGCGAAATTGGAGTTAAGTCAGAGGCTCAAATTGCCTCTGAAGATAATAAACCGTTGCCTTATGGTCATATTACAGACAGAGATGTCCTTTGGTCAAAGGTAGTTTGGGAATATATCGATTTGAACCAAAAAATTAATTTACCTTATTATTACCCGATTGATACTGTAAGTGCTGGTAATAACAGACGATCTCTTTTTGATACCTTACTCAAAGGAATTAGTAGTGGAGAGATTACTGAAGTATATGATGATTCTTATTTTACGTCAAAAATAGGAATGCAAGAAATAAAGCAAGCCACTGAAAACAGAAAAGATGATGGTTATGGAAATATTGATGTGTATACCATTAAATCTGAGTTAGTGAAAGGTTACATGATTAAAGGAATTTGGTATTTTGATAAGCGACAGGGTGAATTAAAATATCGTTTATTAGGTATTGCCCCTATGGGACCAGATGTTCAGGTTTTAGGGACAGACATAGATGATAAGGATAATGTGTATCCAATTTTTTGGGTCTTCTTTCCTGATGCAAGAGCAATCTTACATAAGTCGAAAGTGTTCAATCCTCTAAATTCGACACAACCTATATCGTACGATAACTTATTAAATGCTCGCAGGTTTAATTCTACCATTGAAAGAGAAGAAAACCTTTATGGAGATAGGAAAATTAATGATTATGTTCGTGGTAATTCATTGTTCCAACTATTAGAAGCTAATAGAATTAAAGAAGGAATACGTGATAGAGAAATGGATATGTGGAATTATTAATAATATATAACATACAAATAAAAAAGCGTTTGCATTAGCAAACGCTTTTTTTGTTTCTAACAGATACTTTCTTACTACCTTTGCCTTATGATTAAAGAGGTTGATTATATCATTGTTGGTATGGGCTTAGCTGGTTTAGCTTTTGCGGAAATATTAGTAAAGAATCAGAAGAGTTTTATGGTTTATGAAGACAGGTCTCAAACCTCCTCCATTGTTGCCGGTGGTGTTTATAACCCCGTCATTCTTAAAAGATTTACACCGGCTTGGAATGGTCATCAACAGATAGAATATGCATTACCATGTTATGAAGAAATAGCAAATAAGTTACAAGTTTGTATCGATACCAAGTTTCAAACCAAAAAAGTATTTAACTCGGTAAAGGATCAAAATAATTGGTTTGTCGGCTTAGATAAGCCTTTTTTGTCGAACTATATGGAACCAGCTATTGTACATGAGAAAATCGATGGAATTATCGGTGATTATGGTTTTGGAGTATTGAACGGAACCGGTAGAATAGAGACAGAGAAACTTATAACGGCCTATAAAAAACACCTTAGGAGAAAGGAAAGTATTAACGAAGAAAGTTTTGAATACGATACACTTATTATTCAAGAAAATGAACTTAGGTATAAAAATATAAAAGCAGATAAAATTATTTTTTGTGAAGGTTTTGGAATCAAGAAAAACCCGTTTTTTAACTATTTACCATTAAATGGTACCAAAGGAGAAACCTTAACTATACATGCTCCCAATCTAAATATTAATTTCTTATTAAAATCGGCGGTATTTGTAATGCCATTAGGAGAGCATAATTATAGAGTAGGAGCAACGTTCAGCCATACTGATAAAACCTCTTTACCAACGAAAGAAGGTCGTTTAGAACTCATTGAAAAGCTTAATAAAGTCATTTCTGTTCCATATACCATCACCAATCAATCGGCTGGAATTCGACCTACTGTTACAGACAGAAGACCCTTGGTTGGTAAGCACCCTAAATACAATAGTTTAGCCGTGTTGAATGGATTAGGAACGCGTGGTGTTATGATAGCACCAACGGTAGCCAAAGAATTATTCGATCACCTAGAAAACAATAGTATACTCGATAAAGAAATTGATATCGCTAGGTTTACGTAATTTTTCCGCTTTTTAAACCCTTATTCTTTTTTGTTATACGAAACAAAAATATTGATCCAAATAATACGAGATAAACGTAAACTAAATGGAGTTAACAACAAAGAAACGACAATAACTGTAATAAAACTCTGTAAAATAGAAAACTCTAAAAATAGTTTAGAGATAATAAAAACACTTACAAATAGAGCGACGGCTATACCGTAATTAACATACATGGCGCCAAAATAGAAAGAAGGTTCCATCATATATTTTAAATTACATTTAGGACAATTGTCGTAGAGTTTGGTGATTTTTTTAGGGTTTAATGAAACCCTGTACTTAAAGAATTCACCTTCATGGCAACGAGGGCATTTATTTTTAAAAATACTGTATAACTTATAACCTTTTCCAAACATATCTTAGACCTTTTAAGCTTAAATAACTATTTCGTTTTTGTAAGTTTGTACAAAAGTTGAACAAAACAAAGAATTAACTTGTAACAACTGTTACAAATTTACAGTAATTAGTTAATATATATATGCTGAACGTACATAATTTAACAGTTTCTTTTATGGGAACTGATTTATTTTCCGGAATTACTTTTAAGTTAAATAAAGGAGATAGAATTGGGTTGATAGGAAAAAATGGAGCAGGGAAATCTACCCTATTAAAAATACTATCAAAAGATATTGAGAGTAGTGGCGGTACAATGGCCTTTGATAAAGATGTCCGTATGGGTTTTTTACGTCAGGATATTGATTTTGTTCATGGACGAACCATTTTAGAAGAAGCTTATCAGGCATTTACGGAGATCAAAGAAATTGAACTAGAACTTGACGAGATTAATAATCAGTTGGCAGAAAGAACAGATTATGAAAGTGAAGGCTACAATCAATTAATTATTGATCTGAATGATAAAACTGAAAGGTATGAACTTTTAGGAGGGTATAATTACCAAGGAAATACAGAAAAAATATTACAAGGCCTAGGTTTTCAACGTGAAGATTTTGATAAACTTACCGATACTTTTTCTGGTGGTTGGCGTATGCGAATTGAATTGGCAAAGCTGTTATTACAAAATAATGATATTCTGTTACTAGATGAGCCAACGAACCATTTAGATATAGAATCTATTATTTGGTTAGAAAGTTTCTTGCGAAATTATTCAGGTGCTATTGTTTTGGTGTCACACGATAAAATGTTTTTAGACAATGTGACCAATAGAACGATTGAAATTTCTTTAGGTCAAATTTACGATTATAAGAAACCTTATTCACAGTTTTTAGAGCTACGAGCTGAAATAAAAGAGAAGCAATTACAAGCACAAAAAAATCAAGAAAAGGAAATAGAAAATACCCAAAAACTAATAGAGAAATTTAGGGCAAAAGCGAGCAAAGCTTCCATGGCGCAATCACTTATTAAAAAGTTAGATAAAGTGGAGCGAATTGAAGTAGATCAAGACGATAAAGCAACTATGAATATTCGTTTTGAAATATCAAAAGAACCGGGTAAAATTATCGTAGAAGCTGAAGGTTTAGCTAAAAATTACGGAGATAAAGAAGTGCTACAGAATGTTAATTTACTTATCGATCGTAATAGTAAAATAGCTTTTGTAGGGCAGAATGGCCAAGGAAAATCTACACTCGCAAAAATGATTGTGGGAGAAATTCCATATGAAGGCAATCTAAAATTAGGACACAATGTTGAAGTAGGCTATTTTGCTCAGAATCAATCAGAATACCTTCCTCCAGAAAAAACGGTCTTAGAAATAATGGAAGAGGCGGCGAATGATGGTAACAGAAACAAGGTGAGAGATATGCTAGGGTCATTTTTGTTCGGAGGTGAAGCGGTAGATAAAAAAGCGAAAGTATTATCAGGAGGAGAACGAAATCGTTTGGCTTTATGTAAGTTACTATTGAGCCCGTTTAACGTATTGATCTTAGATGAGCCAACGAATCACTTAGATATAGCATCAAAAAATGTTTTAAAACAAGCGTTACAGAATTTTAATGGAACCTTGATTATTGTATCTCATGATCGTGATTTCCTCCAGGGCTTAACAACGACAGTTTATGGCTTTAAAGATCGAGAAATTAAAGAGTATTTAGGTGATATTGATTATTTCTTAGAACAGCACCAAATTGATAATTTGCGTGAAGCAGAAAAGAGAACTGTTGTAAAAGGAACTAAAGATGGATCAAAAAAAGAAGCTTATAAATTATCAAAAGAAGAAGAAAAGGAGATAAAAAAATTAAAGAATAAATTGAGTAGAATTGAAACTCAAATAGCTGACTTGGAGTTAGAGATTGAAAAAATAGATCTGGCGTTAGCTCAAAATTATGACGAAGTCTCATCGCAACCCAATTTCTTTGAAACCTACAAAGCTAAAAAGGCGAAAGTAGACCAATTGATGGAAGATTGGGAAATAGTAGAAGATAAAATAGCTAATTTTAAGTAAATAGTATGTTTAAGGTGAATGTTACTTCTAACAATGAACAAGTTGATTTTTCTTTGCTAAAAGAAAAGAAGATCCAACTGTTTATAAAAAGAGAAGATAAAATTCATCCTTTTGTATCCGGAAATAAATTCAGAAAATTAAAATATAATATTCTAGAAGCAAAAAGACTTGATAAAGACGTTTTGCTAACTTTTGGAGGGGCATTTTCAAATCATATTGCGGCAACTGCTTCCGCAGGTATGATTGCAGGCATAAAAACTATTGGAATAATTAGAGGAGATGAGTTAGCGATTAATTTTGGCGAAGTCATACAAACAAATCCAACCTTAAAACACGCCCACGAGTGCGGTATGCAGTTTAAGTTTATTTCTAGGGAACTGTATCGAAGTAAAAATGAAAAATCTTTTTTAAATAGCCTAAAAGATGAATTTGGTGATTTCTATTTGGTTCCAGAAGGAGGAACGAACGACTTGGCAATCAAAGGATGTGAAGAAATATTGATTCCTGAAGATAAAAAATTCGATTATATTTGTTGCTCAGTAGGTACAGGAGGCACCATATCTGGATTGATAAATACAGCGTATAAACATCAAAAAGTAATCGGGTTTCCCGCGTTGAAAGGAAATTTCTTACATGAAGAGATCGCTAATTTATCAAAGAGAGATGATAATTGGGAATTACAATTAGATTATCATTTTGGTGGATATGCAAAGTTTAATGATGAATTGATTCGATCTATGAATCATTTTAAAGACGAAACAAACATTCTTTTAGACCCAATATACACAGGGAAAATGGTATATGGAGTTATAGATATGATTGCTAAAGATAAATTCCCCATGAATACCAAGATATTGATCATACATACTGGTGGATTGCAGGGAATTGATGGAGTAAATGAAAAATTAAAAAGGAAAAAGCTAACACTAATAAATAAAGACGTTTAGTAAAGAAATGAATGTAAGAGCAAGTATTATTGTTATTGTGGGTTTTCTTTTGATCACAAGTTGTGGTTCAAATAAGAGGGTTGTAAGTTCACATAAAGAGGTGGTAACCATTGAAAATAAAGAAACGAAGCCTCACATACCACAGTTAGAACAAATTACAAAACCCAAAAAGATTACCACGAATAATACGGTAGCGTATATAGAAAAATTTGCTCCTATTGCGGTAAAAAAAATGCATGAATATAATATTCCTGCGAGTATAACTCTTGCCCAAGGAGTATTAGAGTCGGGTAGTGGAAGAAGTGACTTAGCAATACGTTCAAATAACCATTTTGGGATAAAATGCCACCGAGGATGGAAAGGGAAGAGTGTAACACATGATGACGATGAGAAAGGAGAATGCTTTAGAAAATATGAATACCCTGAAACTTCTTATGAAGATCATTCAAAATTTTTGATATCTCGTAAACGTTATGCTAGCTTATTTAGATTAAAGCATACAGATTACAAAGGATGGGCATATGGGTTAAAAAGAGCGGGGTATGCTACTGATCGAAAATATCCTCAAAAGTTAATAGCAATTATTAAAAAATATAATCTTACCAGATACGACCGTATGAGATTACGAAATAGAAACAATGTGGTAAAATCTGGAAGAAGCTATTACAAAGTTAAAAAAGGTGATACCTTGTATTCAATTGCAAAAAGATTTAATATGAGTGTGAAGCAGTTAAAAGTGGCGAATGGGCTTAAAAGTAATGCCATAATGATTGGCCAGCAGTTACTTCTATAAGTAGAAAAGCAAAGTGTGCACTTCGCTTTTCTAAAAAAACATATTATAGATATTACCAAGAGTAGTTTTTCTTTGTAGCCTGTTTTTTTATGGCATGTAGTATTGCGTTTTCTAAATCGTTACTTTTTGTTTTAGTGTGTTTAGTTTTGACAATGTATTTCTTTCTTCTTTCCGTTAATTCTTGAATTTGTCTTTGAATTTTATCACGTTCAATAAGTTGTTTTTTGACGTAAATTTTAATTTCTGAATCCGATTTGTTTTGTAAAACCTTTGGTAATTGTTTCTTTTGTAGTTTTTTATAGGAGATTTTTCTTTTTTTAGAGGCATCCACTAAATCCCAAGTAGCGTTATCATATAATTTTGAACTTTTGGTGATCGCCCTTTTTACAGCCACAACTTCATCTAGTGCTTCAGCATTAGCATCTTGAAGTGCCTGCTTTTTATATTTAGAAGCCCCTTGATTACCGTAATATAAATAGGTTTTATTTAGTTTTTTGTTTAAGATGATAATATCATTATCATAAGGCGTTACGATGTGTACCATATTTTTAGTATGATTGATGGTCATATAATCTCCACCGCCAAAATGAGCTCCATCTCGCCAACTTCCTGAAACTCCTTGATTATAGTTTCCACAAAATATAGTATTTACAGTAATACCTTTTTCTTTTGCATTCGTAATAGCATCTTTAAAATAAAGACTGCCTTGTGTAAAGGGTTCATTGCCTGCAATAAATATCATTTTTAAATCACGCTTGTTAGTGCCCCATTTCAATTGATTTACAGAGCTTTGAATGACTTTACCACAATATTCACTACCTCCATTAGTCGTTAAAGAAAAAAGATCTTCTGAAATTTCATCTAAGTCGCTTGTGAATTTAGATACTTGCTTTATATACCCGCTTTCAGCAGACAATCGATCATTTCCATATTCATAAAGGGCAATTTTTAAACTTGGTGTTTTTCCGTTACATTTCGCATACGATAGTTCATTAATGATTTCCCATAATTGTGCTTTGGCTTGGTTGATGAGTCCGTCCATGCTGCTACTTGTATCCAGTAGCAATGCAACTTTTATGGTTTGTTTGTTAGATGTTTTTATGGGATTCTTAGCCGTAATACACATATTACTTGTTAAAAAGAAAAGCATAATGGCCGTTTGTAATACACAAGTTCTCATATTTTTTGTTTTTAGGTTATACAATCATTGAAAGTTTGGTGTTGTATATTTAGTGTTTAATCTCAAAAATGACATGAATGGTAGCAGTCAGTTTGATGTTTTCAAATTGAATAGGAGCTGTTTTTAAACGTTTTACTTTTGAAATACCCGATTGGTATAAATTGGTGTTTCCAACATAATTAATTGAAGAAAAGTCTTCTAAACGCTGTTCAATTTCAACTACTTTTAAAGGGTTACCGGTTTTTGCATGGATTGCATGAAGCAAGTAATCCGCTTTCTCTTTTGCTGCTTTGATGGCAGCGATTCTATTTTTCTTTTTATAAGCGGAAAGTTTAGAGTGTGTTGCTTTTGTTATCGTCGCATCGGTAATTTGTAGCTTTTCAAAAATATTGAAAAGCTTTAGTAATTTTTTAGGTTGATCGATTTTTAGAGAATATTTACCAAACGAAAGCATCTCTTTATGCCACCAGCCGGTTTTGGCAATAATAGAGTTGATTTCTGAAATAAATAAATGATCACTAGAGATACCTATGGCCAGTAATTCTTTTGATAAAGAATTCTCTAGGTCGTTTAGAGTAACTTTTTTACCATTTTCCATTCGTTCTTGTAAGCAAAGATCTATATAAATCTCATCCGGACTAAGCGTCAATTCGGCTCTTCCTTGAACATCAATTTGTGCTAGTTCAGAGAAGCTCGTTTGTCCAAAACAAGTAGTGAAACTAATAACAAGTAAAAAAAAGTAACTATTTTTCATGTCAAATATTAGGGTTGATTATATGGTAAAACTAGGGACATCTTTCTTTTTAAAAAACCGATAATGAGTCAATGGGGAGTTTCAATGAGTAAATCATTGGTTTACTTGAGTTATCAAGTAAAAACGAGTGCAAAAAAAGAACCGTAAGTAAAAACTGAGTTTTTTTTATTGGTTTTTTGATGATATGTTTACACTGATAAAATTGATAATTTCATCTATGAGGTTCGGTACTTATAGAATGAATGTAAGTCAATAATGAAGAAAGTACCACTAGAATAGTTGTAAATTAGTGACTTGTCTAGTTGATAAAAATGATATTCGAGCGTAACTGAACGCTTGTTTATGCCAAAATCCTCCATGTCAATAAACTCTCGGCTCCGTTCGAGTTGACATTGAATCATTTTAAATATCTTTAGAAAAAAGAAAATAGACGATAATGCTGAGAAAAATACAAATAGGTTGCTTTTTTATAATGACTCAAATACTGATGTCTCAGGAGTCTCGTGACCATACCGAATTGTCCATCAAGCTAAAGATTGTAAATAAGGAAACTAAAAACTCAATAGGGAATGCGGATGTGTCTGTCAATGGATTTTATTTTGATTACTCACCTATTTTTGATAGATATGAAATAAAGGCCAAAAAAGACGACGAGCTAGTAGTGCGTCATCCTGATTTTCAAACGGTATTCTATACCATCAAAACTGATGAGGATATTCGTATAGAAGTAGAAGAAACACTACAAAATAGGAAGCTCTCTAGTAAATCAAAACTAAAAAAAACACACTATATAAGTGGTAATAGCGTAAGAAAAAAGAAAGACCTATTCCATGAATACTTAGATTCAGCCAAATTTTACAAGAAAACAAACCTTGATAAAAGTCTATCATTCATTGAAAAAACGCTAAAAGAAACATCTACAAGAACCAGAAGATCTGCTTCTTTTGAGGTGTTAGCAGATGTATATTTTTATTGGAAACAATACGATTTGGCTATAGAAAATTACAAGGCATCTTTACAACAAAAAGATGTTCCGAAAATTCGTTTGAAATTGGCTAAAACACAATTTTTATATGGTTCTTATAAAGAAAGTGAACAATCTTATATTCGGTGCATGAAAGGCAAGCTTGCAAATTATGAAAGGCTCTTGTTATTTGAAGGATTGGGAGATGTATCCAAAGCACAAAATATGTTGCCAAAGGCACAGTTGAATTATAAGGCAGCTCTCTCAATTGCTAGAGAGAATATAATTACTCCTAAAATAACAGACCTAAATTCAAAATTGGCAGAAGTTTATGCAAAATTAGGAAGGGTGACGGAAGCTGATTCGTTGTTTAAGAATTCTTTAGAGTTAGCGAATAAAGAAAATATCCGACGATCATTAAAAGAAGAACAAAAAGTAGCTGATTATTTTAATACCTCAAAAAGATTTGATGAAGAAATTCAGTTGCGTAAAAGAAGCTTAAGAAAAGCGAATGAAATCGTTGTTGAAGCTGATGATACAGAAACGCTGGTTGATTCGATTACTAGCCAAAAAATTAACTATAAAATAGGAAATGCCTACCTGCAAAAAGAAGCCTATAAGAAAGCGATTCCATTCTTTGAAAAAAGTATTGATGACGCTAATAAAAATGACGATCTGATCATTCAAAAAGATGCTACAAGAAAATTGTCAGAGGTTTATGAAACGGTAGGAGATTATACAAAAGCACTAGAAAGTTATCAGAATTATGTGAAATTAGTGGATGCCTTGTATTCTAAAAAGGAACAAGAAATACAGCGAACAAAAAGAATTAGCAAACGTATTTCCGATAACCAGAACAGAATAGCCAGTTTAGAAAAAGATAAATTGCTTTCGGAAAGCAAAATAAACTTGGCATATAAAGATCAACAACTGGTTCGAGAAAATAATAAACGACAAGAAATTATAATTTACTCGCTACTAGGCGGCATATTACTGATTAGTTTATTGGTGTACTTTATGTATAGAAATATAAAGCAGCAAAAATTAGCCAATAATTTACTAGCGTTAAAATCAATGCGTTCACAAATGAATCCGCATTTTATATTTAATGCGTTAAACTCTGTGAATAGCTTTATTGCTGTGAACGATGAACGAAGTGCTAACAGATACTTATCTGAATTTTCCATATTGATGCGTTCTGTTCTTGAAAATTCAGATGAAGATTTTATTCCGCTTTCAAAAGAAATAGAATTGTTACAATTGTATGTAAAGCTAGAGCATAACAGATTTCAGGATAAATTTGATTATACAATTTCTATCGATGAAAAAATATCTTTAGACGTGTATACGATCCCTCCAATGCTTTTACAACCATATATTGAAAATGCCATATGGCACGGACTTCGCTATCGAAAGGAAAAAGGATACCTAACGATTTCAATGAGACAAAAATCTGAGGATATTGTCGTAATCGTTATAGAAGACAATGGAATAGGACGACAAAAATCGACAGAACTGAAAACAAAAAATCAGCTAAAACAAAAGTCAAAAGGAATGAGCACAATTACCAGTAGAATTAATATTCTTAACCAGATGTATCAAGATAAAATTTCAGTAAAGGTATCGGATGCTTTTGACGATGGTAAGGGAACTAAAGTAGAATTATATTTAAAAAAATAAGCGGATGAAAATAAAAGCAATAATTGTAGAAGATGAGGCTATAAGTAGAGATATTTTAAAAAATTATATAGCTAAATATTGCCCCAATGTTGAGGTCTTAGGAGAGGCGAGTAATATAGAAGAAGGATATAAATTACTGCAAAAAAATGCGTTAGACTTGGTGTTTTTAGACGTAGAAATGCCTTATGGAAACGCTTTCGATTTATTAGAAAGAGTTGGAGAAAGGACGTTTGAAACTATTTTTGTTACGGCCTATGACCATTATGCAATAGAAGCACTAAACAATCAAGCGTCGTATTATTTGTTAAAACCAATATCAATTGACGAGTTGATAAAATCAGTAAACCATGTTACTGAGATCAAAGAAAGAGAGGTAAAACTAGAAAACAGCATTTTAACACCTAAAGAAATTGTTAAATCTGGTAAAATAACCATACCGCAACAAAATGGTTTTGAGGTAATAAATGTAAATGATATATTGTTTTGTAAGGCAGATGATAATTATACAGAAATCTATTTTACGAATACTAAAAAATTAGTCAGTAAAACGCTAAAACATTTCGAAGATATATTGAAAGAATATACTTTTGCTAGAGTTCATAAATCATATTTAGTGAATGTAAATATGATCGTTAAATATAAGAGGGGCAAAGGAGGAAGTATTGTGCTATCAAATGGAAAAGAGATCATGGTGTCTGCAACGAAAAAAGCAAATTTATTATCATATTTTAAATAAATGAAAGTAATCAAATCAGTAAACGGTAAACACCCGCAAATTCCAGAGAATTGTTATGTCGCTGAAAATGCAACAATTGTGGGAGATGTTGTAATGGGGAATGAATGTAGTGTGTGGTTTAACGCGGTAATTCGTGGTGATGTGCATTATATCAAAATGGGGAATAAAGTAAATGTTCAAGATGGAGCAGTGATTCATGCAACCTATCAAAAATCACCAACAAATATTGGAAATAATGTGTCTATCGGACATAATGCAATTGTTCATGGTTGCACTATTCACGATAATGTTTTGGTGGGGATGGGAAGTATCATTATGGATGATTGCGTAGTTGAATCGAATACTATTATTGCTGCGGGCGCTGTCGTGACTAAAAACACGGTAGTAGAAAGCGGTAGTATATACGCTGGGGTTCCTGCCAAAAAAGTAAAAGACATTTCGTCAGAACTGATTTCAGGTGAAATAGATAGAATTGCAACGAATTATGTGACATATTCGGGATGGTTTAAAGAATAAAACACCAACAAAATGATTGCTAATACCGCTGTTTAAGTAACACTACGCAATTATTTCCTATGGCATAATTCTGGTTAAAAGGTTTCCAATAACCACATACAGTTCAACATGAAAGTAATCAACATTATGATCATTTAACAAATTTAGAAATCAGTTTTTCATAAATAAATGGTATAAAACAAAACCTCGATTCATTACGAACCGAGGTTTTTGAAAAACAATCTACTATTTAATTGAATTTTGAATCAACTAATTCATCACCATTGACTAGGTATTATTTCTGATCTTTTTACTCTTCTTTTCGCGTATTCATTTTACGATTTTTTCTATGCTTAGTTTTCTTTTTTGTTTTATGCATTTTTTTAGCCTGCATTTTTTCAAATTTTTCATATTGCTGCACATCTAAGATACTTTTCATATCAGCTTTAAAAGCAATTTGGTTGTCTAGTTTAGCATTCGTCATTGCATAACGCTCATCAGCAGTTAGTTTTTTACCATTTTCTTTCATGGTTTTCCTTTTTGAACGCATTTGCTCTCTTTCAGCAATTCGTTCACTTAGTAAAGGCATAATCTTTTCTTGTTGAGAGGCAGTTAAATCTAATTTTAACGTCATTTTCTTGACCGTTATCTCAGCTTGTTGGGCTACAGTCATTTTTTCTTTTTTGCCATCTTGAGCTGATATTGAAGCTGAAATACTTAAAGCAAACAATACTAAACCAATTATTTTTTTCATCTTATTTTTATATTTTAATTACATATCTATGACAATACAAACTAAAAAAGGTTTAAATTTGAAAGAGAAATTAACACTTTTTAAGACTTTAATAAACTAGATACAGCGCCAAAAAGAGGCGGCTTAAAACAGCAAGTAGGTCTACTTAATTAATAACATAAAATTGATGAAACGTTTTTTACCCACACTCCTAAAACTAGTATTGCTAATCAGTATCCTTTCAGTAGTTTTTTTTTATTGGGCTTCTTCTGCAACCCTTGAAAAATCAGCATATTCAGAATTATTGTTAAAAGAATATAAAACATCAATAGACAATGATTCCATATACAGTATCGTAACCTATAACATAGGGTATTTAAGCGGAATGACCAATAATAGAGCAGTAGCTAAACCAAAAGAATTATTTGATGCTAATTTGAAAAAAGTTACAGGAGAAATAAGAATAACGAATCCAGATATTATTGCATTTCAAGAAATAGATTATGACGCATCACGTTCTTATGAAGTCAATCAAGAAGAAGAAATAGCAAAATTAGGATATAATCATATAGCAAGAGGCATTAACTGGGATGAACGCTATTTACCTTTTCCTTATTGGCCTCCAAGTATGCATTTTGGTAAAGTTGTTTCAGGGCAATCAATATTGAGTAAATATCCGTTAAAAAAGCATAAAAGAATTGTTTTAGAAAGAGTGCCGAATAATCCTTTTTATAGAGATGCTTTTTACTTAGACAGGTTGTTACAAGTGGTTACGGTAGTTTTAGAAGGGAAAGAAGTAGTGGTGATGAATGTGCATCTAGAGGCTTTTGATAAACTTACTAGAGTAAAGCAATTACAGGAAGTGGTCCGTTTGTTTTTAGAATTTTCCAAAACAACACCAACTATTTTATTGGGCGACTTTAATAGTGACCCAACATATAAAGAACCTGCAATTAGCCAAGTTTTTGAACTACCAGGTGTGGGGAGTGCTGCTTTTTCAGACACAAATTATGACTTGACTTTTGATACCAAAGAACCTTTTGAACGTCTAGACTATATTTTTTATACTAAAAACTCTATAGAGTATGTGGGGGGTGAGGTATTAAAAAGCTTCGGAGAAGCCTCGGATCATTTGCCTGTTGAAATGAAATTTAAATTTAAATAATACGTTTTCGGGAGGTTCATTATAGATCATAGTATTCATTGTGAGTACTAACCTATAGGTAAAATACAAATATGAATGCAAGTATATGATTGTGTAACGTCACCTGAGAGTTACTGAAAGTACCTAAAACACTTGAGTTTTGAAAAAAAGTGAAATAATATTAGGATGTTAAGAATTTATTTCTAAATATTTGTATTCGTAAAAGTTCAAAAACTTATTGACCATGTTATCAAGAAAGGTGGAGGGATTAGACCCTGCGAAGCCTTAGCAACCCTTTGCTATTTTCATGCAAAGAAGGTGCTAAATTCTACCAAAGTTTTTTACTTTAGGATAGATAACCCAAAGAAGTTTCTTAAATCTATAGAAACAACTTCTAATTTCTTAATAACATTTTTCTAGTAAGCGACATCTAATAAGATGTGTTTTGGCTTTTGGTTTAATTATTAATTAACTCAAAAACAAGAAAAATGAGTACACAAAAATTCGCAACAAATGCGTTGCATGCAGGGCACGACGTTACACAAACAGCAGGAACCAGAGCTGTTCCGATTTATCAAACGACATCGTATGTTTTTAACGATGCCGATCATGCGGCAAATTTGTTTTCACTAAAAGAGTTAGGTTTTATTTATACACGATTAAATAACCCAACCAATCAAATTTTACAAGAACGCTTAGCAGCTTTAGAGGGAGGTGTTGGAGCAGTTGTATTTGCCTCAGGAACAGCAGCTATTTCAACAGGATTACTGACCTTATTAAAAGCAGGAGATCATATTGTAGCTTCTAGCAGTTTATACGGCGGAACCTATAACTTATTAAATGTTACGCTACCTAGATTAGGAATTACCACTACTTTTGTTGATGCATCAAATCCTGATAATTTTGGAGAGGCGATTCAAGAAAATACTAGAGCTATCTTTGTCGAATCGTTAGGGAATCCAAAACTAGATGTGCTAGACCTAAAGGCGATTTCTGCCGAGGCAAAAAAGGCCAACATACCATTTATAGTTGATAATACGGTAGCTACTCCTGCCTTGCTTAATCCCATTGAATATGGAGCAAACATTGTTATTCACTCATTAACCAAATATATTGGAGGTCAGGGAAATTCTCTAGGTGGAGCCATTGTTGATGCAGGGAATTTTAATTGGGCGAATGGCAAATTCCCAGAATTTACGGAGCCTTCAGCAGGATATCATGGATTAAAATACTATGAAACTCTTGGAGCAGCATCGTATACATTTAAATTGATATTAGAAGGCTTAAGAGACTTTGGAGGTGCTTTGAGCCCTACAAATGCATTTCAAATTATTCAAGGGTTGGAAACACTAGAAGTTAGAATTCAAAAACATAGTGAGAATGCATTGGCAATAGCCACATGGCTAGAACAACAAGAAGAAGTAACATGGGTTAATTACCCCGGGCTTCAAAGTAGTAAGTATAAACAATTAGCAGATTTATATTTGAGTAAAGGGCAAAGTGGTATTGTAACTTTTGGTGCAAAAGGAGGATACGAAGCTGCAAAAAAGATTGTTAACAATACAAAATTGTTTTCACTACTTGCAAATATTGGAGATACCAAATCGTTAATAATTCATCCTGCTAGTACAACACATCAGCAGTTAAATGATAAAGCTCAAGAAAATGCCGGAGTAACCAAAGACCTAATTCGATTGTCTGTTGGTTTAGAAAATATAGATGATTTAAAAACCGATTTAAAAGAAGCTTTTTCATCGATTACCCAAGAAATTTTAGCCTAACATCATTTTAAAATGTATCATGAGTTTTAACGAAAAATTAAAAAAGATAACGGTTCCTAGTTATACTACAGAAAGTAATATTCAGTATACGAATTTACCGTTAAGTTATCAGTTGTTTGGCAAGGAATTAGGCACTGCTCCTGTAGTTTTAATAAATCATGCGCTAACAGGTAACAGTAATGTTGGAGGTGATGCTGGTTGGTGGTCAGATTTAGTAGGAGAAAATAACGTTATTGATACCTTGAAATACTCAGTATTGTGTTTTAATATTCCTGGTAATGGGTTTGATGATTTCTTAATTGATAATTACAAAAGTTTTGTGGCTCGCGATATAGCGAATATATTTTTACTAGGCTTAGAAGCACTTAAAATTGATACACTTTTTGCGTTAATAGGAGGCTCTTTAGGCGGTGGTATAGCATGGGAAATGGTGGTGTTAAACCCGAGTATTACAAAGCATTTAATTCCTGTTGCTACTGATTGGAAATCGACGGATTGGTTAATAGCCAATTGTCAAATACAAGAGCAATTTCTTGTAAATTCAAGCAACCCGGTACACGATGCACGTATGCATGCTATGCTATGCTACCGTACACCAGAGTCTTTTAAAAAGCGTTTTCAACGCACTAAAAATGAGAAACTACAAATTTTCAATGTAGAAAGTTGGTTGCTACATCATGGTAAAAAATTACAAGAACGTTATCAGTTGGCTTCTTACAAATTGATGAATCAGTTGTTAAAAACAATTGACGTAACCAAAGGAAGAGAAGAACTCAACGTACTAGAAACAATCGAAGCTGATATCCATATTATTGGTGTTAATTCTGATTTGTTTTTTACTGCTGAGGAAAATAGAGAGACTCATAAAGAATTGGCAACTGTGCATCCTAATGTGACCTATAACGAAATAAATTCTGTTCATGGACACGATGCTTTTTTGATAGAGCACGAACAATTAAAAAAAATAATTGAACCAATATTCAATAAAAATTCTAAGCATAAAAAGATGAAAGTTTTAAAATTTGGAGGAAAATCACTATCCAATATAGGAATACACCAGGTAATTTCAATAATAGAGCAAAAAATAAATGAAGGTGAGAAAATAGCCGTGGTGGTTTCAGCAAGAGGAAATGCCACCGATGCGTTAGAAAAGATACTAGAAAAAGCGGCTAATAATGAAATTTACGGGCAGCAATTGGAACAGTTCAAATATGAGCAAACTCAAATTACACCTTTAATTGATTATTCGAATGAGTTTAATCGTTTAGAAAAATTATTAGAAGGGGTAAGCCTGTTAGGCGATTATAGTCAAAAAATTAAAGATGAGGTATTGGCTCAAGGAGAGTTGTTAGCCATAAAAACAGTGACCGATTTATTAGAACAAAAAGGGATAAATGCAAAAGCAACGGACGCTAGAGAACTGTTTAAAACAGATGAAAACTTTGGTAATGCACATCCAATTATTGATGTTTCTAAAGAAAATGTGAGTAACTATTTTGAAAAATATAATGGAGATACGGTAAATGTGGTTACGGGGTTTATAGCTTCTACCTTAAAAGATGAAACAACAACATTAGGAAGAAATGGGAGTAATTATACAGCCTCATTATTGGCAAATTATTTAGATGCTGAAGAACTACAAAACTACACGCATGTTGACGGTATCTTTACAGCGAACCCAGATTTAGTTGCTGACGCAAAGAAAATAGAGAAACTATCGTTTTCAGAAGCCAATGAATTGGCAAATTTTGGCGCCAATATTTTACATGCTAAAACGATTATTCCTCTATTGGAAAAAAATATTAATTTACGTATTCTAAATACTTTTAATAGCCATGATAAAGGAACTTTAATCACAGCGAAATCTACCTCTAAAGGGATTAAGTCACTTTCTGTTTTGGACAATGTTGCTTTGCTTAATTTTGAAGGTAGAGGGTTGCTTGGTAAAGTAGGGGTAGATGCCCGTATTTTTAGAACCTTAAGTAATCGAGAAATTAGTGTGAGTATTATTTCGCAAGGATCTTCTGAGAGAGGAATTGGATTGGTGGTTGATAAAGGGAGAGCAGAAGAAGCTGTCAAAGCACTAGAACACGAATTTGAAAATGATTTTTATACCAAAGACGTTAATAAAATTTCAATAATTGATGATGTGTCAGTAATATCCATTATTGGGCAGGATTTAAGTGAGTTCCATCAGCCTTTTAATGCATTAATAAAGAATCAAATAGTCCCATTATTATTTAATAATACCATTTCAGGTAAAAATGTGAGTTTAGTTGTTAGAAAACAACAATTGCATAAAGCATTGAATGTAATTCATGGGCAAGTATTTGGAGTGGCTAAAAAAATCAATATTGCTGTATTTGGAAAAGGGCTTGTTGGAGGAACATTGATAGAGCAAATTTTAGATAGTACTCAGTCAATTTTAGAAAGACGTAAAATTCAATTGAATGTATTTGCCATTGCAAATTCATCCAAAGTATTATTGAATAAACAGGGAGTAACAAAAAGTTGGGCTGAAGAATTACAGCACAGTGATGATACTAAAACCATTGTAGAAAGTGTTATAGCCTATGCTAAGGAACACCATCTAGAGAATTTAATTGCTGTTGATAACACAGCGAGTGTCGATTTTATTAATAACTACCAATCGTTGGTAAAATCAGGGTTTGATTTAGTGTCATCAAATAAAATAGCGAATACTGTTTCGTATAGTTTTTATAAAGAGTTACGAGCTACCTTAGAAGAAAATAAGAAGAGTTATTTGTATGAAACAAATGTAGGTGCCGGACTTCCGCTTATTGATACTATTAAACTTCTCCATGATTCTGGTGAAAATATAACGAGAATTAGAGGTGTTTTTTCTGGTTCATTGAGCTACTTATTTAATCGTTTTTCGGCTGATGAGGTTTCTTTTTCAACAGTGTTACAAGAAGCCATTGATAAAGGATTTACAGAACCCGATCCGCGAGAGGATTTATGCGGAAATGACGTTGCCAGAAAATTGTTGATTTTGGCACGTGAGTTAGATTTGGAAAATGAATTCGAAGATATAGAAATAGAAAATTTAATACCAAGGGAGTTTAGAAATATTTCTTCGGAAGGTTTTTTAGCCGATTTAAAGAAGTTAGATGTGCCGTTTCAGCTACAAAAAAATGTACAAAAACCGAATCATGTGTTGCGTTATATTGGAGACTTACATGGGGATTTGCAACAGTCAAAAGGTGTGTTAGATGTGAAGTTGGTTTCTGTACCCATAAATTCTCCTTTAGGGAGTTTGAAAGGATCGGATGCAATATTTGAAATCTATACCGAATCGTATGGAGAACAACCTATTGTTATTCAAGGAGCAGGAGCAGGAGCAAAAGTTACCGCAAGGGGCGTGTTTGGAGACATTTTACGATTAGCAAAAAACACCAATTAATATCATTTGTGAGTTGGTATTACCTTTAATAGGTATACTATAGTTTCACTTATTAATAGAGTTTAATACTCATAAGCATAATATTATAATAGTATTAGAGAAGATTCAGCGCTAAAAGAGCATACCATACGATTAGTCAAAACCTAAACTAGAAATCAAAAAAACATGAATAAAAACTTTGAAACAATAGCCATAAGAACACAGACAGAACGCACGCAATTTTCTGAACATTCAACACCCTTATACTTGACGTCAAGTTTTGTGTTTGACGATGCGGAAGATATGAGAGCTTCGTTTGCAGAGGAAAAAGAGAAAAACTTGTACAGTCGATTTTCTAATCCAAATACAACAGAATTTGTAACTAAAATTGTAGCGATGGAAGGCGCAGAATCTGGCTATGCTTTTGCCACTGGAATGGCGGCCGTTTTTTCGACCTTTGCTGCATTGTTAAATGCTGGTGATCATATTGTTTCTTCACGTTCAGTTTTTGGATCAACGCATAGTTTATTTACAAAATATTTTCCGAAGTGGAATATTGAAACCAGTTATTTCAAGGTAAATGAACCTGATACAATTGAGCGTTTAATTCAACCGAACACCAAAATTTTATACGCAGAAACACCAACAAACCCAGCTGTTGATATTCTTGATTTGGAATTACTTGGACGTATAGCTAAGAAGCATAATTTATTGTTGGTGATAGACAATTGTTTTGCCACTCCGTATTTACAAAATCCAATAGAGTTTGGTGCAGACTTGGTGATTCATTCGGCGACAAAACTAATTGATGGTCAAGGAAGAGTTTTAGGTGGGGTAACCGTAGGGAAAGCAGACTTGATTAGGGAGATATACCTTTTTTCGAGGAATACCGGTCCTGCAATGTCGCCATTTAATGCATGGGTACTATCAAAGAGTCTTGAAACACTAGCATTAAGAGTAGAAAAGCATTGTGAAAATGCATTAAAAGTAGCAAAGTTTTTAGAAGAACACCCGAAAGTTGACCTTGTTAAATATCCTTTCTTAAAATCACATCCGCAATATGATGTTGCTAAAAAACAAATGCGTTTAGGAGGCAATATTGTAGCCTTTGAGATTAACGGAGGAATAAGTGCTGGTCGTTCGTTTTTAAATTCGATAAAAATGTGCTCATTGTCGGCGAATTTAGGAGATACTAGAACCATTGTAACCCATCCTGCATCTACCACCCATAGTAAATTAAGCGAAACAGATAGATTAGAAGTTGGAATTACAGACGGTTTGGTGAGGTGCTCTATAGGTTTAGAAAATGTTGAAGACGTAATTGCCGATTTAGAACAAGCTTTGAATGGTTAGTGTTAATTACACCAATTTTTAGATAAACAATTATTTCGATGATTCGTACTTGTGTCTAACGTGACTCTTTGCATAAACTTTGTTTTTTTTATAACTGCTACATATAGGATTTAAAGATAAATGATTTTAAGCAACGGAAAATTGGGGTGTACGAACTTGTGTTTTATGTTCAAACTAAGTTATTTTTTTGAAATATACGTTTCTTGTTCTACCATTGGATATTTTTAAACCTATAACTTTACCTTTTTTACTTGTTTTTATTTCAACAATACCGATTGGCCAATTACCCGAAAAAATGGTGTTATATAACTGCTTTAGTTTAATTTTTCCGTGTTTTGCATGTTCTATATAGATATTGGATTCTAATATAGAAATAGAATAGGTTGTTTTTAATTCTGAGCTATAATAAGTGCCAACAAGCATTTTAAAGTTATTTGTGTTTTTGTTTATATTATTTTGAAGAAAAGTAAATACTCCAGGTATATTATTTTCAGTCGTAATAATCATTTGGTGTGTTTCGCTATTAAATTTTACAGTAGGCTTCACGGGCGAGTTTATCATTCTAAAAGTATTCTTTTCTATGGGTAATAAAGCCCATTCAGTAGTCGCTGAGCTTGCGTATCGTAGGGTGTCAGTTTTTACATATACCTTTCGCCCAATTTTCTCTTCATCGCTCCAATAAACGCCTTCAAATTGTTTAAGTATTTCGGTTGAAAACTTAATAAAATTATCCGGTTTTGGAAGCTTTTTAGGTGTGCTTTTCAGTTCTGTTTTTTTATGATCACCTAATATAATTGTAGAAATTCTATTAACCTTTAATCCAATATTACTTTCTGAAAAATTAGATAGAATTATAATATTCAGTTTTTCTTCAGGATAAGTTCTTACAATCGCTCTGAACCCACCAACAGCTCCTCCATGTTGTATTACCTTCCTATCTGAATAGCTTTCAATTCGTACACCAAAACCATAATTCGTTGTAAAACCATTGTTAAGTGGCGTGGTTGATAATAATTTATTAAAAGACCTTTTCCATTTTTTTTGAGGATTTATAAAATTTTCAAGCCATAGGTTAAGATCTTTTGTTATTGAGTACATATTTCCAGACCCAAAGTATTCCCAATATTCCATAACTCGTTTAAACTCCTTACTTCCATAGTATGATGTAGCATTATTTGGAACAATATGCCCTGTATGAGTCTTAACATATGTGTTTTTCATACCAAGAGGATTAAATATATTTTTCTTCATCCATTGGTTAAATGTTGCTTGGGTTACATTTTCAATAATTTTAGCTAAAAGTATATATCCTGTATTGCAATACAAAAATTCATCTCCAGGCTTGAAATTGAGTTCTTTTTGGTTCTCAACAATTCTATAAAGGTCTTCGTTTGTTTCTATATCACCTGTTCTCCAGCCTGCTAATGCTAATAACCCGTGACTATCTCTTAAGCCACTTGTGTGTTGTAAAAGGTGACGTATGGTTATTGTTTCTCCAAAATTTGGAAATTCAGGAATGTGTTTTTCTATACTATCGTCAAAAGAGAGTTTGTTTTGCTCTTCTAACAACACTATCCCCATAGCAGTAAATTGCTTAGATATGGAGCCAATATTAAAAAGGGTATTATTTGAGTTAGGCACGGTGTATTCAATGTTAGCTAACCCATAAGCCTTTGAAAAAATAGTTTTTCCATTTTGGGTTATCATTATAGAACCTCCGGGATGATTAGGTGCATTCCAAGTCGCAAATATGCTGTCTAATTTTCGAAGTTGTTCTTGACTAGTTTGGCTGAAGGTACTGTTGACAAAAAAGAAAAAAGGTAAATGATTAAATGATGATTTTTTGATCTCATAATTACGTTTATTATCTGAGGCAAAAATCAATAATTAATAAAAAAATCAAAAAAAATAAACCCGCCAAAAAGCCGACAACAACCGCCAATACTAGAGGAAACCTAGATAATGCTAAACGTTAAGTTAAAATAAAGTTTGTGTTGTTTGTTAAGTACAATACTGTTTATGATGATGACCAAAACATTAGCAATCACCAGAACCAGTAGAAGTCCAACTACAATATTACGACCAAACTCTCCTAAATTGAGAATCATTCCAATTAAGTATACCGATATCATTATAAAAGCCCATAGTATTTGAATTGTAATGATCTGTTTGGTTATAGCATTTAATTGTTTTTTGATGAGAGTGATCGTCAATGGTAATACAAAATTTAGAACTGGAATAAAGACAACAATTAAAGAAGAGAGATTGATTAAATTAACTAAGGTAGTATTGAACGCCTCAATTGAGGTGTCTTTTTTGATAAGGTCTATTTCGCTTATACTTAATGCTTTCGTTAAAGCTTTCAAAGTATAACCTTTTGGGTCAATTCCTGATTCTATTCGCTGAATAGTTCTTACGGAGACTCCTGATTTTTTTGAAAGCTCTTCCTGAGTTAAGTTTTGCTTTTCTCTATATTCTGCTAATTTGGACATATATTTTCTTTTGAGTCAGAGGTTGGTCTTATGAACACAACGGGAGTCTGTGTAAACACTCCTTTTCTTCATAACTGCTACACGCAGGATTCAAAGATAAATGATTTTAAGCAATGGAAAAATGGGGTATGTCAACGTGATTTTTTGTTTTCAACATAAAAAGGCCTTAAAAACGCAAAAAAACAATTTTCTAAGAATAAAGTCTCAATAATAGAGTTGCTAACATCAATACCGATTAACTTATAAGTTTTATAAATAGTTGAAAAGTTAGTATTAATATCTATGTCATTTACTCAAGGTTTTGCATAAAACTTACCTTTTAAAAGGGATTTCCGGTAATTGTTGTTTTTAATATGTGTAAAAAGTATAATACCTAGGTCTATTTGGATGACATATAGTTGGTTATTGGGTATAATTTTCATTCCCATTTTTTCATTAGTTCGGTTACACCTTTCTTAATACCGGTCCTGCAATGTCGCTATTTAATGCATGGGTACTATCAAAGAGTCTTGAAGCACTAGCATTAAGAGTAGAAAAGCACTGTGAAAATGCATTAAAAGTAGCAAAGTTTTTAGAAGAACACCCGAAAGTTAACTTTGTTAAATATCCTTTCTTAAAATCACATCCGCAATATGATGTTGCCAAAAAACAAATGCGTTTAGGAGGCAATATTGTAGCCTTCGAGATTAACTGAGGAATAAGTGCTGGTCGTTCGTTTTTAAATTCGATAAAAATGTGCTCTTTGTCGGCGAATTTAGGAGATACTAGAACCATTGTAACCTATCCTGCATCAACCACTCATAGTAAATTAAGTGAATGGGATAGATTAGAAGTTGGAATTACAGATGGTTTGGTGAGGTGCTCTATAGGTTTAGAAAATGTTGAAGACGTAATTGCCGATTTAGAACAAGCTTTGAATGGTTAGTGTTAATTACACCAATTTTTAGATAAACAATTATTTTGATGATTCGCACTTGTGTTTTACCTATAAATCGCCATCATACTGCATAAACAGGAACACAAAGAAGGAACAGAACATATTATCATAGCTACATCCGTATAGGACATTAGATGAAGCTTATACTTCAATTAGAGGCTAGTATCTAAGTTGAAAAGGGTTTGTATACAACGATATTTACGAACCGACGCAAAGGATAACGGTACGTATGGCGGTATCACTCTCCTTCATTATGAGGATAGTTGGCTAGTCGATTGTTTACTGCTTTTTTCAAGCCCGCTATAATATCGATACTAATATTTATAAAGAAAATAAATTGAACAATTGAGATCAAAAGAAATAAAATAAAAATACTGATAGTTACATATTCGAGATATATAAATTCGGTTTCTTGATATTTACGCGGTTGAATTGATCTATTATTGATTATAGAAATAAGAAATTTTAAAATAAAAAGACGAATTATAGTAATTGTTGTATGCGTGTTAGTCATCCATCTTAAATGGTTGTTATTAAGTTTTTTAACAATGAAATACCCTAATCCAACTATCAAAAAATATATAGAAATCCAATAAGATAAATGGTGGTGATATATTACAAAATATATGTCATGTACATTTACATCAAATGGTTCATCTGTACTTAGAAATCCAACTAAGAAACTATAGGAATTATCCCCCAAAATATTAAATATGGCTCTCTAAATACTTTTCTCATTAGTACTTGTGTCTAACGTGACTCTTTGCATAAACTTTATTTTAATAATATCTATTCAAATTCGAATACGGTAAAGGGATCTTTAATCCATTTATGGGGTAGCCAATACTTTTCTTCAATCATTAACTTGGAATATGTTTCGTAACTGTTTCCATCGTCTAATTTGATACTAGTTAAGTGTTTGTTTTTATAAGTGAACAGTGTTTTTAAATTATAGTTATTACCATTTCGTATATTTAAATATCGTATTTGATTATCAAAACAATATACATGTTCCAGACTCCTGTTTTTTGTTAAATCTAAACGTGATACTTTATTGTTAGAACACCACAAAGTTTTTAATTTCAAGTTTTTAGATACGTCTACATTAGTCAATAAATTATCCCAGCAGTATAAATATTCTAGTTCTTTATTATTGGTTAAATCAATCGATGAAATTTCATTATCACTACAAATTAACTCCTTCAAAGAGGTAAAAGCTTGAATTCCTTTAAGAGATTTTATATTTTTAGATTTACAGTTAATAGTTTTTGTATACGATCTGGCTTCACTTAATTGTATTTCAAAATCACCATTCGTGTTAATCTCTGGATTGTTTACTAGGCATTTTTTAAAATTTTCGTCTGGAATTTCTACAGTTTTGTCACAAGAAGTAAGTTGAATTATGAATAATATGAATAGAAGCTTTCTCATTTTTTTGAAAACAAATATAATAAAAAACATCTATTTTGTGCTCATATTGAAGGTTTAATAAAATAGCTCAGCAAGAAATAATACCACAATGACAGTTCTAAATTATGTCATTTTTGATATAACTGTTATCGTATACTAGTATTGGTAAATTGATCTTAGTAATAGTATATAAGCACTAAATTTATCACTAAAAAAGAACTAAATGCCTGTTAGAACCCAAGATCTTCACTTTTGAAATAAATCAAACCTGTCATTTTTCTTATAACGATGATTGGATCCCTCAATAGGGAATATAGATTTGGCTTGTTGGAATGCCATAGGGTTGGATGTATTCAAAGTAATGTTTAGCTCCGCTTTTTTATTATTTCGGTCACATTTTTCTTAATTTCGATTTTTATAGGTTTTTTTTGCTTCCTTTCTTGTTCGTTTAAGTATATTTTTTCCGAATTCACTTTTAATTAGTTCGTTCATTTTTTTTGAGTAACATTTTGATTCCGCTGTTATAACGCAACCTCCCTCTTTAATTAGGATTCCGTATTTAGATTTCATATAATTTTGATAGAATTTGCTAAATTCCCATTCATCTTTCGTTTTTACAATCAGCCCGTAAGAGTATGATTTATATATTTTATTTTTTGCGTCTTTAATTGCACGTTTTATTCCGTCTTTGCAACTTCCAATTACAATGGGTTTTTTGGGAGTATTCTTTTGGTTTTCTTGAGATTGAGAATATGATAGAGAGAAGGAATAAAATGCAATTAATATCAAAAGCTGTTTCATGTGATGTAGTTTTCTCATAATTGTTGGTAATGTGTGTGTAAAGATTTAAAATACAGCTTTATACTGCTAAAATAATTCAAATACCTTAACCATAACAACAACTTTATAGCTTTTGTGACTCTTGTTTTTAGTTACCTCCATGATGGTAAAGATGTTTTTATAGTTAATGGTCTCTTTTTCATAAGTATTACTCCTTTTTTTATAACTTTTTTTGTTGTTTTGTTTACTACTTTTGTAGTAATATAATATTTATTGTTCCCCTTTTTATTAGCTCCTAACGGAGCTTTTTTTAAACTCAAATTTCTGTATATTTTAAGAACTATTCCAAAAAAAAGTAACCAATTAACTTTGTTTAGTTGAATTGGTATGCTATAATACACTAAATAGGATCTTTAAATTAAAACATAAATGTATTGCTTTTTTGAATAGTTGGCGTTTTTTGTATTCTTCTAGTCTAATGTTTTTCACTACTGTCAATATCAATTTCCTAATTCTGTTTCTGTAAATTCAATATTAAGTTATGATACTCAGTATTTCGAGCTAACTTTTTTAAAATAAAATTATTTAGAATAGTTATAAATAGTTAATTTTACGAAAAAGTTTAAACATGGATATTATTTCATTCTCACTTGTAAATTCAAGAGTTGAAGACTATTTAACCACATCAATTTTTATCAATGGATTCGATTTAAAAGGCATACTCGCAGAAATAGAACAAAAGCAATTAAAGCATAAAGACGATGAATATATTGTTGGGGCATACGAAGGTATTTCTCCTTTTATAGCCTTTCATATGCATAATCATTTTTTAAAAGACACGATTAATGAATATGTACATGTTGATAACAAACACACGTTATTAGAATATGCTAACTCCGGAGTACCGGGAGACCATACTGTTGCTTGCAATATTGATATTTATACAAATACTGTTAGATGGTCTAATTTTACAAACTACTCTACATTAGTAAATAATAATTTTAATTACGAGGCTTTGACTTTTGAATTTGATCGTATACAATATGAAAATGCAATCAATCTAATAACTTCAACTGACATAAACGCTTTGTATGCATAAACTTTGTGTCTTCTTATGCGTTGTTATAATTTTTTGAGGTATATATAGTCCTTCAAAACATACCTAGCCTAAGAAACTCAAGATTAACTGCAGATTATAAGATAAATTGATTTCAGGTTAGTAGTGAATGGCACACTTAAGCTGAATCATGGAATTTAATTTCGTTATGAGAGAAGTAAGTAGCATAAAGTTGAAATTACATGTTTGTTTTTAAGGTAGTTGTGCTTTTTGTACCATTTGAGATGTTAATGTACCGACCATAGTTGTTATGGTAAATACCGTCTATAGGTGATGCTATTGTACATTGAATTGGAGGGTATAAAACAACAAGCATGACTGCATGGAAATGATTGCGTAATTTCACTTAAGAATCGGTATAAATGGTATATATGGTTTTAGTTTACATTGTATAGATTTAAGTATAAATAAGAAAAAATAAAAGAGTAGATTAAGGTTGTTATTTACGAACAGGTTTTAGAGATCGTCAATATTGATAGATGACCTGTTTTCTATCTAGATTTTCACGAGGTTTTTGATAAGATGCTAAAACAAGCCTTTACTACTGTAAAGCACTTTTATTGGTTTTGTATTGGTTTCCATTTACCTTTTCTAAAATACATATTATGGAATTTTTTAGATGTAAAAACTAAATAGAAGTTCCACCAAGATTCTCTATAAGTTGTTGGATTCGTTTCCGTAATATGATGATTTGGGCTAGTCATTTTTAACACTAATCTTTCAGAATTGTATGGCTTTACGGTGGTTATGATTCCTTTGTTGATAGATACTACATTTCCGTTTTCCATGGTATAGAGAAATATGGAGTCATTGTCGGTTATTTTTATTTTATAATGATTGTATTGCCAATCAGCTTGCTTTCCTTTAAAAAAATTTCGATCAATGATGTACTCACCATAATAATCTTCTTTTTTAAGAACATTGTCAGGAATTAAGCTCGCGATTAATGAAAGTCCAATCAGAATAAATATAGGGACCCAAATGCAACCTATAGCTTTAAAGAATACATCTTTTTTAGTAAAGCTTCCTAGTAGAAATAGTAGTAATGTTAAAGGAAGTATGATAAAAATCATTCCTAGGTTAAATCCAAATCCCATATCTGTTTTTATACAGTTGCAATGTTTGTCTAATACACAAATATATAGATATTTTAGTTTAGTAATGTTGAGCGTAGAGTATGACGTTGCCTAAGTGAAATTCTAAATATGCAAACTGCATATGTTGTCGGTAATAGGAAGTGATCAAATAGAAAGTGAGAGTATTCAATGAATTAATATGAAACCTTTAAAAGGGAAAACCCATATATTTGTGATATGCTTTCGAAAAAAACTAAATATGGAATTAAAGCACTAACCTTTATAGCGAAACAAGATAAAGGAACCAAAGTGCAAATAGCAACAATTTCCGAACGAGAAAATATATCACATAAGTTTTTGGAGAGTATACTACTTACATTGCGCAAAGCAGGCTTGTTAGGAGCGAAGAAAGGAAAAGGAGGAGGTTATTATTTACTTAAAGAGTCCAGTGAGATTAAAATGACGGAAGTTATTAGAACGCTTGAAGGACCAATAGCCATGGTGCCTTGTGTTAGTTTGAATTTTTATGAAAAATGTGATGACTGCCCAGATGAAGAGGCCTGCTCGGTTCACAAGTTAATGATTCAAGTGAGAGATAATACCTTGAAAGTCCTCAGAAATACTACGTTAGCAGACCTAGTTTAATTCAACAGATTGATGTTTTATTGTTAATTTTTTAATTTTTTCTTTCATATGAATAAAGAGTGTTTATATTTGCGCATTCTAAAACCTACTAATCCGATAGGGTAAATGTGTTTTAAAAATGATTATAGAGCAGATACTAGAAAATAAAACAAATTATAAAATAGATAAGCATGCTGAAAAACCAATTAGAAGCATTGCGAAATCTATAAGTTGGAGGGTAGTTGGTACTATCGATACAATTCTCATTTCTTGGGTAATTACAGGACAAGTAAGAACAGCCTTTTCTATAGGCGCAATTGAGTTGGTTACAAAAATGGTGTTGTATTTTTTTCACGAAAGAGCATGGAACAATATAAAATGGGGTAAAAATGAATTTAGAAATGATTGATTTAAAAGAAGTAAATAAGAAGTTAAAGAATAAAAGCCCACAAGATATTGTAATGTGGGCGCTTGATATTGCCAGTAACCCTGTAGTTACCACTAATTTTAGACCTTATGAGAGTGCTATTTTACACTTGATAACTTCCTCAGATAAGGAAATTAGTGTTATTTGGTGCGATACAGGTTACAATACAACACAAACCTATAAGCATGCGGAACAATTGATTCATGAACTGAAGCTAAATGTGCATTTATATGTTCCAAAACAAACCGTGGCGCACCGAAATTCAATCTTAGGTTTACCAACAGTTGATGACCCTAGTCATTCGGTATTTACAGAGCAGGTAAAATTAGAACCATTCAAAAGAGCGATGAATGAGCATCAGCCAGATGTTTGGTTTACGAATCTGCGTAAAGGGCAAACTGCCTTTAGAAATAGCATAGATATTGTGTCAAGAAGTAAAGACGGAATACTGAAAGTAAGCCCTTTTTATCATTGGTCAGATGAGGAATTAAACGAGTATTTGGAAGAATATGGTTTGCCAAATGAACATAAATACTTCGATCCAACAAAAGTGGAAAGTACTAGAGAATGTGGTTTACATATTTAAAAAACATGATTATGAATACGAACATTATAAAAGTGGGTGCCCTAGAAAGCGAAGCTATCTATATTTTAAGAGAAGTAGTCTCACAATTTGAGAAACCAGTACTGTTGTTTTCGGGAGGGAAAGATAGTATAACCTTGGTACGACTTGCTCAAAAAGCATTTTATCCAGCAAAAATTCCATTTCCGTTAATGCATATTGATACTGGGCATAATTTTATAGAAACGATAGAATTCAGAGATCTGTTGGTAAAAGAGTTAGGCGTTGAATTAATTGTACGTAAGGTACAAGACAATATAGATGCAGGTAAGGTAAGAGAAGAAACAGGAAAGTATGCAAGTAGAAATATGCTGCAAACAGAAACCTTATTAGATGCCATAGAAGAGTTTGGTTTTGATGCTTGCATCGGAGGAGCACGAAGAGATGAAGAAAAAGCAAGAGCTAAAGAACGTATTTTTTCTGTAAGAGATGATTTTGGCCAATGGGACGAAAAAAATCAACGACCAGAGTTGTTTGATATGTTAAACGGACGAATAGATTTAGGGCAGAATGTACGGGTTTTTCCGATTTCTAACTGGACAGAGCTTGATGTTTGGTCATATATTCAACAAGAAGAGATAGAAATTCCATCTATATATTTTGCACACAAAAGAGAAACGTTTATTCGTGATGGTCTTATTTGGTCGGTAAATGACGAGGTTGTATACCGAGAAGATGATGAAGAAGTAACAGAGAGAACAGTTCGTTTTCGAACCGTTGGCGATATGAGTTGTACAGCGGCAGTTTTATCAAAAGCTACTGACATTGATACGGTTGTAGATGAAATTAGGGTAGCTACTATATCAGAAAGAGGCGCAAGGATAGATGATAAGAGATCGGAAGCAGCCATGGAAAAGAGAAAGCAGCAGGGATATTTCTAGATAAGAATACACATAAACAATAAACCATTGGGTGGTATAAGACTCATGGTAAAAACAATATACGAAGATGAACGTACTAAAAATAGCAACAGCGGGAAGTGTAGATGATGGAAAGAGTACTTTAATAGGACGTATTTTATACGACACGAAATCACTAACCGAAGATAAATTACAAGCGATAGAAGAAAAAAGTAAGCAACGTGGCTTTGACTACTTGGACTTTTCATTAGCAACGGATGGCTTAGTGGCCGAACGTGAACAAGGAATTACTATTGACGTAGCCCATATTTACTTTTCAACGTCCAAAACTAGTTTTATCATTGCTGATACACCAGGTCATATTGAATACACTAGAAACATGGTTACTGGCGCATCAAATTCGCAGGCGTCAATAGTTTTAGTAGATGCAAGAAACGGGGTTGTAGAACAAACATATCGTCATTTCTTTATTAATAATTTATTAAGAGTAAAAGACATAGTTATTGCCGTAAACAAAATGGATTTGGTGAATTATTCTGAGGAAAAATTTCGTCAAATTAAAGGAGAAATTGAACATTTAGCGCAAAAGAGCGGGTATCATAATCAACAGATAACATATATTCCCATCTCTGCATTACACGGAGATAACGTGGTCAAAAAATCAGAGAGGATTACTTGGTATAAAGGAGAGAGCTTACTAAGTCACTTAGAGAGCTTAGAGTCAGAAGATGTACAAGAAATTTCACAAGTCCGTTTTCCAATTCAAAATGTAATACGACCTAAAACCGCCGAGTATCACGATTTCAGAGGCTATGCAGGTAAGTTGTATGGCGGAGATTTGTCGGTAGGAGATGACGTAACGATTCTTCCTTCTACTCGAAATTCTACCATAAAAAGTATTCATTTTTTCGATAAAAATTATCAAGAAGCGAAAAGAGGAAGTTCTATCAGTCTTACGCTTGCAGACGATGTTGATATTAGTAGAGGAGATATGTTGGTGAAAAAGGGAGAGGAACCTCAAGTACGTAAGCAGATTGAAGCGACGATCTGTTGGATGGATAAGACTCCTTTGCAAGTGTCACAAAAGTACCATATCAAACATGGTGTCAATGATGCACAGGTTAAAATAACCAGCATAACATCATTAATACATACAGATTTTTCTGGAAAAGATGAAGACCCTTCTCAATTAGCATTAAACGAAATAGGAGAGGCTTCTCTAAAAGTAAGTAAACCATTATTTGTAGATAGTTATCAGAAAAACAAAGCGAATGGAGTATTCATATTAATCAATCCAAAAACAAATAATACAGCAGGAATTGGTTTTATAAAGTAATGAATTCCGAATAATGTCATGGAGCTTAGAAATAAGGTTTAAAAGAGTAAAAAAACGATTAGTTTCTTGTTAATAGCATTTATGGTAAAATGAAAAAACACAATGAAGTTTTTGAAGTTGAGGTTTTTTCATGGTAACATAGATTTCCTAATGGATAATTCGGGTTAAAAAAGAGGACACAATGGCAATTATAATAACAGACGAGTGTATAAACTGTGGAGCATGCGAACCAGAATGCCCAAATACAGCAATTTATGAAGGAGCTGATGATTGGAAGTATAGTGAGGGAACTTCTCTTGAAGGAGTGCTAGAGTTACCGAATGGTCATAGTATTGATGCAGATGTATCTCAAGAACCTATATCAGACGAGTATTATTTTATCGTACCGGACAAGTGTACAGAATGTAAAGGATTTCATGAAGAACCACAATGTGCAGCAGTGTGTCCTGTAGATTGTTGTATTCCAGATGATGACCATGAAGAAAGTGAAGAAGAGTTACTAGCAAAACAGGTGCTCTTGCACAATTAGTATTAATGCTTTTAAAAGCAAATTAGGAGAAATCATGCAAAGTTTTAGATCAGAAATAGAAAACCCAGTTGTAGAAAAAGATATTCTAGAATTAGAACGTAAAATACGTTTATTTAAAGAAGGAAAAATAGACGAAGAGCGTTTTAGAAGCTTGCGTTTGGCCAGAGGAGTATACGGTCAGCGTCAGTTTGGTGTGCAAATGATACGTATTAAGTTGCCCTATGGTAAAATTACAAGCCAGCAATTGCATAGAATAGCAGATGTTTCTGATGAGTACTCACGAGGACGTTTACATATTACCACTCGTCAAGATATTCAGATTCACCATGTGAGTTTAGATAGAACTCCTGAGTTATGGGCACAGTTAGAGAAAGATGATATTACCTTACGTGAAGCATGTGGTAATGCCGTTCGTAATGTGACAGCTTCAGAAACCGCAGGAATTGACCCCAAAGAACCTTTTGACGTGACTCCATATGCACATACAACCTTTGAATTCTTTTTGCGTAATCCAGTATGTCAAGAAATGGGAAGAAAGTTTAAAATATCATTCTCTTCAACAGATGATGATACGGCATTAAGTTTTATGCATGATTTAGGATTTATCGCCAAAATCAAAGTGGTAAATGGCAAACAAATAAAAGGGTTTAAGGTGTTATTAGCTGGTGGACTTGGATCGCAACCTCGCCAAGCAGATGTAATGTATGAGTTTTTAGAAGCTGATTTGTTGATTCCTACAATAGAGGGGGTTTTACGAGTATTTGATCGATATGGAGAGCGTGCTAAAAGAGCAAAGGCAAGACTGAAATTTTTAGTTAAAGATATAAAGTTAGATGGATTTTTGACGTTAGTTAACGAAGAAAGAAAAGCATTGGCATATCAGTCATATCCCATTGACGCATCAGTATTTGAACAAGAAATTAAATTCGAAACAACAACGGTGCCATCGGTACTAATTAAAGACGAAGAATCTTACCTAAACTGGAAAAAAACAAATGTAATTCAACAAAAACAAGAAGGCCTTTATGCGGTGGGGATAAAGGTTCATTTGGGAGATTTTTATACGGATAAAGCGAGGCTTCTGGCAGATTTAATAAAAAAATATGCCGCAAATGAATTGCGATTTACGTTACGTCAAAACATACTGATCCGTCATGTTCGTGAAGAATTTTTACCGTTGTTTTACACAGCGCTAGAAAAGCTTGGGTTTACAGAATTAGGGTATAACAGTACTGTTGATATCACAGCTTGCCCAGGAACAGATACCTGTAATTTAGGAATAGCCAGTAGTACAGGGATAGCCACAGAGTTAGAGCGTGTGCTAAAAACTGAGTATCCGCAATATATACACAATAAGGAAATAGCAATTAAAATTAGTGGTTGTATGAATGCCTGTGGACAACACAATATGGCTCATATTGGGTTTCAAGGGATGTCTATTAAAGTAGGAAACCTTTTAGCGCCGGCTTTACAGGTATTAATTGGAGGTGGAGTTGTAGGAAACGGACAAGGACGGTTCTCAGATAAGTTAGTGAAAATACCGAGTAAAAAAGGACCAGAAGCGCTGCGAACTTTATTACAGGATTACGAAACTCATAAAGAGGAAAAGGATACTTTTTTGAGCTATTATGATACAAAGGGGAAGGCGTACTTTTATGGTATTTTAAAGCACTTATCTGATACGTCTAATTTAAAGGAAGACGATTTCATTGATTGGGGGCACGATAAAAACTATGTAAAGGCTATTGGAGTAGGGGAATGTGCAGGAGTAGTCATTGACTTAATTGCAACCTTACTGTTTGAAAGTGAAGAAAAGTTGAACGCTGCAGAGGAGGCTTTCAAAGAAAAACAATGGGCAGATAGTATTTATTATGCATACGCTGCCATCATAAATACCGCAAAGGCATTATTAACCTCAGAAGGTGCAAAAACAAATACACAAGCAGGAATTATTAAAAATTTTGATGAAGCCTTTATTAACACGAACAAAATAGTGCTACCCACGACATTTTCAGAATTCGTACATCAAATAAATAGAAACGACCCCACGGAAGTGTTTGCAGAGAAATACCTTCAAGAAGCAAAAACATTTTATAAAACCATAGATGCTTTTAGAAAAGTCATTGTTGAAAACTAAAAAAAACGAACATGAATAAGCAACCTAAATTAACAGTGGTAGGAGCCGGACCAGGTGACGTAGAGTTAATCACTCTGAAAGCTATAAAAACGTTAAAGTGCGCGGATGTTGTTTTATACGATGCTTTGGTAGCTCCAGAACTTTTAACCTATATACAGCCTGAGGCAGAGGTGATTTTTGTAGGTAAACGAAAAGGTTGTTATCGGTATCAACAAGAACAAATAAATGAATTAATTGTGGCTCGCGGTCATTCTCATGGTCATGTTGTACGCTTAAAAGGAGGGGATCCTTTTATTTTTGGAAGAGGAGCTGAAGAAATGGAATATGCAGCCAAACAGGGGTTAGAAGTAGCCGTTGTCCCAGGAATTTCATCTTCTTTTGCCGTACCAGCATACCAAAACATACCTCTAACCAAAAGAGGGAGTTCAGAAAGTTTTTGGGTAATTACAGGAACGACAAAAGAGCATGTACTATCTAATGATGTAGCACTAGCAGCAAAATCTACTGCGACCGTAGTAATTTTAATGGGTATGGGTAAATTATCAGAGATCATAGGATTATTTAAAAAGGAGAATAAAAATGATGTACCCGTAGCGATTATCCAAAATGGAACGACACCAGAAGAAAAGGTGGGAATAGGAACTGTGAATACAATAGAACGAATTGTTGATGAAAAATCATTAAGTAATCCAGCCATAATCGTTTTGGGAACTGTGGTGAATCATCGCAATGAATTATTGGAGTTACAAAGAGAAGCAGTACAAAAAGAAGTGATACCGATATTTAGTTAGAAGTACACAATCATTTACTAGAGCAGATGCTTGTGTTTTAGCTATAGATTAGTATTCAAATAAATAAAAAGATCGATAAATTAATATCAGAAATAGTAGTTTATGATGACGGAAGAAAGAAATAATCTGTACCCTGTATTTTTAAAAGTAAAAGAACTGGAGATTTTAATTGTTGGAGGCGGTTATGTGGCAGAAGAAAAGCTAGCTTTTTTACTAAAATCTAGTCCTAATGCAAAAGTAACTATGGTGTCTCCATTATTCAGAAAAGGAACTATAAAAGAAGCTGAAAAAGCAAATGTACTCATGATTACTGATGTGTATAAAAGTGACTATTTAAAGAGGAAGCATATGGTCATTGCAACGACTGATAACTCAGCAGTAAATAGAGAAATTTATAAAGATTGTAGAAAGCAGAGCAAATTGATAAATGTAGCTGATAACCCACCATATTGTGATTTTTTCATGGGAGGTATCGTAACCAAAGGAAATGTGAAAGTGGCTATTTCTACAAATGGAAAATCGCCAACTACGGCTAAGCGATTACGTCAATTTTTTGAAGAAGTAGTGCCAGAAGATATCAATCAATTAGTTCAAAACCTACATAGTTACAGGCAAACAATTAAAGGAAACTTTGCGAAAAAAGTACAAACATTGAATAAACTAACTGAAAGTTTAGTTAAACTATAAAAAATGATAAAGACAGACATATTAATTATAGGAGCAGGACCAACAGGGTTATTTACCGTATTTGAAGCAGGATTATTAAAATTACGTTGTCACCTTATTGATGCTTTACCACAACCAGGGGGGCAATGCTCAGAAATATATCCTAAAAAACCAATTTATGATATACCAGCATACCCTGAAATATTGGCGGGAGATCTAACAAGGAATTTGATGGAGCAAATAAAACAGTTTGAACCTGGGTTTACCCTAGGGGAAAGAGCTGAGACTATTGAGAAACAAGATGACGGAACCTTTGTTGTAATTACCAATAAAGGAACAAAACATCAGGCACCAGTGGTGGCGATTGCCGGTGGTTTGGGAAGTTTTGAACCACGAAAACCTCAAATTGAAAATATAGTAAAATTTGAAGATCACGGGGTAGAATACATGATAAAAGAACCTGAATTATATCGCGACAAAGAAATAGTAATTGCTGGTGGAGGAGACTCTGCTCTAGACTGGTCTATTTATTTAGCGGATATAGCTAAATCGGTTACTTTAATTCACAGAAGAAATGAATTTCGTGGTGCTTTAGACTCTGTTGAAAAAGTTCAAGAATTAAAAAATATTGGTAAAATTACCCTAATAACTCCTGCTGAGGTTAAAGGTATTTTAGGAGAAGATCACGTGACAGGGGTTGCGGTAGAACAAAAAAATAAAGAACCTTTTATTGTGGATGCCGATCATTTTATTCCCTTATTCGGATTAGCACCCAAACTAGGTCCCATTGCTAATTGGGGTTTAGCGATAGAGAAGAATGCGATCAAAGTAAATAATGCGCTAGATTACCAGACAAATATCCCCGGAATTTATGCTATTGGAGATGTCAACACATATCCAGGAAAATTAAAATTAATTCTATGTGGGTTCCATGAAGCAACGTTAATGTGTCAAAGTGCGTACCAACGTATTCACCCAGATAAAAAGTACGTGATGAAATACACCACGGTAGGTGGTGTTGAAGGGTTTGATGGTACAAAAAAAGAAGCACCTAAAGCTGTAGTAAAGGCAATTGAATAATGGAACAAGATGTTACAATAAAAATAACGGACCGTGAAGGTGTGTTACATGAAATTATAGCGCCTACGGATATGGCAATGAACTTGATGGAGGTGGTTCGTTCTTATGAATTAGCCCCAGAAGGAACGATTGGTATTTGTGGAGGCATGGCCATGTGTGCTTCATGTCAGTGTTATGTAAATTCGGAACATGACTTACCTGATATGTCTGATGATGAAGACGCGATGTTAGCTGAGGCATTTGACGTACAGGAGAACAGTCGCTTAGGATGTCAAATTCAAATCACTCACCAATTAGAGGGGTTGGAAGTTGAGTTAGCACCGGAAAGTTAATGATATCGACTGAATCTTGAAAGTATCCTTTGAGTTCGGTTCATTCATTAAAAGGTTTCAAATCATCGGGATTATACCATCGCTGTAGTAGAAGGAAATTTAAAGTTAAAACGGTATTATTTATAAAAAACAGGGAACAGTACAATGCAATTCAAAAGCTACAATTTATCATTAAAAGACGATGTAGAGCTATTTACAAAGCACCTGTTATATGCGTTGTTTAACAATGCATGTCAAGGAAATAACAAGCAACTAAGGGAGAGGTTTTCTCATATTTTAAAGGACCTACATGTGGAAGGAGGAAATAATGTTTGGAAATTATTTCAAGAATCTTTTCAGGCTACAAGAGCGATGCTAGATTTAGATGCACGGGCATTTGAAAATGCTGATCCGGCTTGTAAAAGCTTAAAAGAAGTGTATTTGGCATATCCTGGTTTTCATGCAATCGCAGTACATAGGTTAAGTCATACATTGTATATAATGAACATTCCTATTTTACCTAGAATGATGAGTGAGTACGCTCATGGATTGACAGGAACAGATATACATCCAGGTGCAATAATTGGAGAATCATTTTTTATAGATCATGCTACGGGAATTGTAATTGGAGAAACTACGGTTATAAAGAACAATGTTAAAATCTATCAAGGAGTTACTCTAGGTGGAATCCAAGTAAAGAAAGAATTAGCATCCACTAAAAGACACCCAACCATAGAAAATAATGTAACGATTTATGCCAATGCAACCATCCTTGGAGGGAGAGTAGTCATAGGCAGAGATACTATTATTGGAGCCAATGTGTGTGTAACTGAATCCGTTTCAGAAGGATCTATTGTTATGTATGAATCTGAAAATAAAATAACTCATAGGAAATCATATGCAAGATGATTTTCTTTAAACAAGGAACTAATGAAAACTATGACAATAACTGATAGCATAGGGAATACTCCGCTGATAGAAATATCATCAATATTAAATAAAAAAGGAGTACGATTATTGCTGAAACTCGAGGGGAACAATCCGGGAGGAAGTGTTAAAGATAGAGCTGCTTATAACATGATTGCCGCCGCAATCAAAAGAAAAAATATAAGACCTGGAGATTATCTGGTTGAAGCAACTAGTGGAAATACAGGGATAGCTTTAGCCTTGATGGCAAAAGTGTTAGGGGTGAATATGGTTTTGATTATGCCTGAGAATGCGACAGAAGAACGTGTCAAAACAATGAAATCGTACGGAGCAGAAGTCATTTTAACACCAGCAAGTAAAGGAATTGAAGGGTCACGTGATAAAGCAATGGAACTTCGTTATAAAAAAGGGTATTTTATGTTGAACCAGTTTGAAAATAATGATAATTGGAAGGCTCATTATAAAACTACCGGTCCTGAAATATGGAAAGATACGGAAGGAGAAGTAACGCACTTTGTGTCGGCAATGGGCACTACTGGAACAATAATGGGAGTCTCTACCTATTTAAAAGAAAAGAATCCAGCTATTCAAATTATAGGAGCGCAACCTAAAGAAGGGTCTAGTATTCCAGGGATAAGAAGATGGTCACCTGAATACCTACCTAAAATTTTTGATAAAAATAAAGTAGATAAAACCTATGAGGTAAGTAAAGACGAAGCTACAGAAATGACACGCAGACTGGCGAAAGAAGAGGGAATAATGGCAGGTATGAGCAGTGGTGGGGCTTTGCAAGTAGCACTACAAGTAGCTAAAGAAATAGATAAAGGTGTTATTGTAGCCATTGTTTGCGATCGAGGGGATAGGTACTTGTCATCGGAGTTATTTGATTTATAACAGATAAACCGATAAAAACTTTTTTGTGTTATGAAAAACAGAGCTGTTCATTACGGAACACATAATGTTTTCAAATCACAAAAGGAACAACACCATTGCTGATGTTAATTTATTGATGGTAATTATTACGGTCAATTCAAATGGTAAATGATATTACTCTTTACTTTTAATTTTTTGATAAATTTTGACTAGGATAAAATCTATAAAAAGAGTATTCCTATTTGAATTAATTGCCATATAGCTATCCCCAATTTATATATTTAAAATTTAT
This sequence comes from Tenacibaculum profundicola, assembly GCF_057220795.1. Classification (NCBI taxonomy): domain Bacteria; kingdom Pseudomonadati; phylum Bacteroidota; class Flavobacteriia; order Flavobacteriales; family Flavobacteriaceae; genus Tenacibaculum; species Tenacibaculum profundicola. The sequence continues at coordinate 3,887,641 of NZ_CM170137.1, forward strand.
CGAAATAATAACTTTAAAAGGTCAGATAAACAACTCTCTAGAATGTATTTGCCGTACTTCTTTGTAAAGTCTGGTAAAAATAAGTCACTAAAAACCAAAACAGGTAAGTATGAGCCCTACTTTTAGTAAGGTTCAACCTTACTTTTGTTTTTCTAACAGCCTATAAATTCAAAAAATAACCCATTTGAATATGACTAAAAAGGCAAAAAACGTTCATTTTAAGATGAATATATTTTTGTAGTCATATTATACGATTTACAAATAAATATTTCGCATATCTATTGTTTCTTTTGTGGCTATTTTTGCGTTATAAAACTTAACTATAGCTTGGCTATGCTAAAGTTTTATGCCTTAAACTAACTTAAAATAATTCAATACCTGGATACGAAATATTTATTTGTAAATCGTATTACATCAAAATGAATCAGTCTATGATGAATTATTTATCCGCTGTCTTTACTGTATTATAAATTATACTATGCAATTCGGGTTAAAATTAACTAAGGTGAAATAGTCGTTTATCTTATTATCAATTTCAGTTATAAGTTTATTTTTTGGAGAAGATAACCGTGATAAATTTTCAATAGAAAAAGGAATCTAGAACGAAATCATTTTTTATTGGAATGAGATCTGGCATTAATTATAGTTTGTCTAAAAATAGAGTGCTTCAAGCCAATTTTGGTGCTCTTGGTTATGATTATACTTCACTAGAATCTGATGGTAAAGGCAGTCATAAAACAAATTCCTTTATATTTAATTTTAGTTCATCAGGTTTTGTTTTTGGATTATTCGTACTTTTATAGGCTAGTAAAGATAGCAACTATGATCGTTAATTACGGGATGATATTCTCACAAGTCATTCGGAAATGGGGTTATATGCAAAGCGTTGTAATTGTGTGTTTTATGATTTAATTTACTAGTAAGTAAAAACGAAAAAAGGACGTTTTATTACGGTAATTTTAATTAGTAAATGGTATTAAATTAAAACGAACGAAAAATTAATGTATCAGCGAATAGCTCATATTGCTCTAGTAGTTAAAGATTACGATGAGGCAATTGAATTTTATACTAAAAAATTGGATTTCACACTTCTTGAAGATACAATAATTGATAAAAACAAGAGATGGGTGATGGTGGCGCCTCCTGGCGCAAAAGAATGTTGTTTGCTACTTGCGAAAGCGGCTAACGACAAACAAAATAAAAGTATAGGAAACCAAACAGGAGGAAGAGTTGGCTTTTTCCTTTTTACAGATGATTTTTGGAGAGATTATAATAAAATGAGTGATAGAAAGATAAACTTTGTAAGACCTCCAACCGAATTTGAATATGGAATGGTTGCTGTGTTTGAAGATTTATATGGAAATATGTGGGACTTGATTGAACCGAATGAAAAAAATAAAGGAGTTATAAAATAAGAACGAAAGTAGTAAGGTTTACAACGGAGTTATGCCAGACTTAACTATGTGTAAACCTACTAAGAGTGAGAAAGAAATTAAAAACAACCAACAATAGGAATTTGCATAAAGAACCAAGCAAGTGAGAGTAAGGCGTACTTTAATACAATTATTAAATACAGGAACTATGAAAAGAGAATTTGTAATCATTCTATTGACTTTTATAGCAATAATCTATAGCTGCAAAGAAAATAGAAAGAACAGTTCACAACCAGAAAACAAGCAATATAGAAATAGTACTTATATAATTCAAAATGTGAATTTAATACCTATGACACTGAAAAATGAAGTTATAGAAAATGCTACTATTGTCATTAAAAACAAAAAGATTATAGCCATTAATGATACCATTCCAACGAATGGAAAAACAATAGATGGAACTGGAAAATGGTTAATCCCAGGGCTCATTGATATGCACGTTCACACCAATGCAGATTTAAACTTCAGAGAAAACGCGCCTACTCAAGGTGCTACTTTTTTTATGGATACACAAGAGGTGATGACAACATATATAACCAATGGTGTTACAACTATATTTGAACTTGGAGGACGAGTTGAACATTTTGGACAAAGAAATGAAATTGCAAAAGGAAAAGTCATAGGGCCTCGGATGGCAATAGCACCGATTATAAACGGAGGCGAATCCAATAATGGTAGAAGAATCGTTAACACAGCCGCAGATGCACGACAAGCTGTTAGAAGTGCAAAAGCAGAAGGGTACAATTTTATAAAAACGTATTCTCATTTAACTATAGAGTCTTTCAAAGCACTTGTAGATGAAGCTAAAAAACAAGAACTAAAAGTAGTCGGACATATTCCAGATGCCTTTAAGGGGCAAACAGAAGAAGCTTTTATTCCTCATTTTGGATTAGTTGCCCACGCAGAGGAGTTTTCTAAACAGATAAGAAAACAAACTAAGACAAAAAAAGATGCTCAATATTTTGCCCAATTAGCAAAAGAAAATAATACCTGGTTAATCCCTAATTTGATAGCTATCGTTAAGATAAGAGATCAAGTTCAATCGCTCGATTCGATTCGATTAATGAAAACGTTAAAGTACGTACATCCACTTTTACAAGATAAATGGGTAACATCGAACAATTATCATAAAGATGCAAGTCCAAAATTTATCAATTATTTAGACAGCATAATTACATTTCATAAAGAAATAGTCGTGGCTTTTAAAAATGCCGGAGTGCCTATGCTTGCTGGAACTGATGCAGGTACTTCTGGTATAGTAACCGGTTTCTCACTTCACGACGAGTTAGAGTTATTGGTTGAAGCTGGTTTAACAAATGAAGAGGCTTTAATTTCCGCAACACGATTACCTGCTCAATGGTTAGAAATTGAGAACAATGTCGGAACTATCGAAGTAGATAAATATGCAGACCTTATTTTATTAGAAGCGAACCCTCTTGAAGACATAAAAAATACAAGAGCTATCAATGGTGTATTTGTTAATGGAATTTGGTGTGATAGAGAAAAAATTGATAAAATGCTTTCAGATTTGGAAGTATCGAATTTGTCAATGAAAGAAAAGTACACATGGAAAAACAGAAAGAAATATTGATATAAAAAACTACGTCTTGCTAACTATACGGTATGTCGATAAGTTAAGGTTATATCTCTGTTGTACACATATGGATAAAACATATAATTGAACTTATCACAAGCCCCTTTTATAAGGTGTTTTTTATGTCAAAAATTTATACAAACGAAAAAGAAATGCCATCTCTGATATTATACCATTCCGGATGTAATGCCAGTTATTGTTTGAATTTACTGTAAAAGAAAATGAGTGTTTTTTCTTTATATAAGATAGAAAAATCAATACTAGCAGTAGCTATGATTTCTTTTTTTATTGAAATAGAAAGGGAAAAACGACGTTTTAGTACTATAAAATCAAATGGTAAATGTATTAGTTAATCGATCATAACTCAGACGTGAATGCAAGGAAATGATAGGATAATTTTATCGAGGAGTCAATATAAACACAGGGTTGAAATTTAAAAAAGCACTCCGTACTTATAGGGACTAAACTTTTGATGATGTTTGTATTTGATTTACTTTAGCAGTATAATAATGTGTTTTACATTCATATAAATAAGTTACGTGTAATTTTGATGGAAATATTATTTGAAAATAAAAAACGGAGGATTAATTGCAATGATATAATAAGGAGTGTATTTGTAATTGTGCCAATTACAGCTATTTTATGGGGTTTATGGTTAAGTTTAATTACTTGGACAGAACCAGAATTGAATGAAATATTCAGGTACATTTTGTTTTTTGAAATTATTATGATAATTAAAATAATAGTACTTGTTTCTAGAAAACATTTGGAAAGTATTAGTTTTGATGAAGACGAAAAAAAAATAATTATCATCCAGTTTAGAATTTTCAAAGCGTCAACAAAAACAATTTTTAGATTGAACGAATTAAAGGTTTCGGAATTAAAGTTTATACCTTTTTCTTCCTTTGCATTATCTAATTGTTTTACCGTGAATGACGACCAAAATAAAATAAAAATATCTACTGCTGGATACGGGGTAAAAGAAATTAAGATTCGAGAAATTCATAAAAAACTATACAGCTCCAATAACACTGAATACCGATATTCCTGAGCTATAGATGTCTGTTGTATAGATAAGAGTAATGCGATATCGTGTGTTCATTTGCCATAATGATACCATCTGTGATATCAAGTTCTTAATGATACCCATAGAATTATACCAGTTATTGTTTGAATTTACTGTAAAAGAAAATGAGTGTTTTTTTCTTTATATAAGATAGAAAAATCAATACTAGCAGTAGCTATGATTTCTTTTTTTATTGAAATAGAAAGGGAAAAAGGACGTTTTAGTACTATAAATTCAAATGGTAAATATATTATATCAAAATTAAAGGATATAAACATTGTAGATTAATAAATAATCTAATAACTTTGCACCATAGTTCATTAACTTAATTGATGTTATCAAGAAAGGTGGAGGGAATAGACCCTTTGAAACCTTGGCAACCCTTTGTTTGTAAAAACAAAGAAGGTGCTACGTTCTACTGTAATACAGAGAGATAACGAAAAGAATTTTACTTCCTCTTTTCCTGATAACAAAACCATTTTAATTGTCAGGAATGCACAACATATACACAGAAATACAAAAGAGAATATTAGTACTAGACGGTGCTATGGGTACCATGCTTCAGGAATACAAATTTTCGGAAGAGGATTTTCGTGGAGAACGGTTTAAAAACTACCCAAGCTCATTACAAGGAAATAACGATTTATTATCGATTACACAACCAGAAGCGGTAAAAGAAGTACATCGAAAATATTTTGCAGCAGGCGCAGATATTGTAGAAACAAATACGTTTTCTGGTACCACCATTGCTATGGCAGATTACCAAATGGAAAATTTGGTATATGAACTAAATTATCAATCGGCAAAAATAGCCAAAGAAGCAGCGGATGAATTTACCCTAAAAGAGCCCCACAAACCAAGGTTTGTAGCAGGGTCTATTGGGCCAACCAATCGTACAGCAAGTATGTCTCCTGATGTAAATGATCCAGGGTATAGAGCAGTGACATTTGATGAGTTGCGTATAGCGTATAAAGAACAAGTAGAGGCCTTATTAGATGGCGGTGTTGATTTGCTATTAGTTGAAACAGTATTTGATACGTTGAACGCAAAAGCAGCCTTATTTGCTATTGAGGAGGTTAAAGAGGAACGAAAGATAAGTGTTCCCGTCATGGTTTCTGGTACCATAACCGATGCTTCAGGGAGAACATTATCGGGCCAAACAGCAGAAGCTTTTTTAATTTCTATCTCACATATTTCCTTATTATCAGTTGGCTTTAATTGTGCTCTAGGAGCAAACCTATTACAGCCGCATTTAGAAGCAATTGCCTCTAGAACAAAATTTGCCATTTCTGCGCATCCCAATGCCGGGTTGCCAAATGCTTTTGGTGAATATGATGAAACACCTGATGAAACGGCTTCTCAAATAGAAGAGTATTTAAAAAAGAACCTCATTAATATAGTAGGAGGCTGCTGCGGCACAAGACCGGCGCATATTAAAGCAATTGCTGAGGTAGCAGGTAGGTATCAGCCAAGAAAAATTAATTTGAGCCCTTTGAGAATTAATACAGGAACAAATGAATGAAGAAAGAAAATACATGAAATTAGCTGGGTTAGAACCGTTGATTATAACACCAGAAAGTAATTTTATCAATGTAGGTGAGCGTACGAATGTAGCAGGCTCTAGAAAATTTCTTCGATTAATAAAAGAAGAGGAATTTGACGAAGCACTGGCAATTGCAAGGCACCAAGTTGATGGAGGGGCTCAGATTATCGATATAAATATGGATGATGGTTTAATTGATGGAAAAGAAGCCATGATTCGTTTTTTAAACTTGATAGCGGCCGAACCTGATATAGCAAGAGTCCCTATTATGATTGACAGCTCAAAATGGGAAATTATTGAGGCGGGCTTGCAAGTGGTTCAAGGTAAATCCGTCGTTAATTCTATCTCCCTAAAGGAAGGTGAAGAAAAATTTATTTGGGAAGCTACGCAAATAAAGAGATATGGGGCAGCTGTGATCGTCATGGCTTTTGATGAAACGGGGCAAGCAGATACATATAAGAGAAGAATAGAAATAGCAGAACGCTCGTATCGGGTTTTAGTAGATAAAGTAGAATTTCCTCCAGAAGACATCATTTTTGACCTAAATATATTTCCGGTGGCAACAGGAATGGAAGAACACCGTAAAAATGCCATAGACTTTATTGAGGCAACACGATGGGTTCGTAAAAACCTGCCACATGTAAGTGTTAGTGGAGGCGTTAGTAATGTTTCTTTTTCGTTTAGAGGAAACAATGTAGTGCGAGAAGCCATGCATTCGGTGTTTTTATATTATGCTATTCAAGCAGGAATGAATATAGGAATAGTAAACCCTGCTATGTTAGAAGTGTATGATGATATTCCTAAAGACCTTTTAGAGCGTATAGAAGACGTAGTATTAGATAGGAAGGATGATGCTACAGAACGTTTGTTAGAGTTTGCAGATACCGTAAAAGGAAAGAAAAAAGAAGATGATGAAAAGGTGTTAGAATGGAGAAATTTGCCGTTGCAAGAACGTATAACCCATTCATTGGTAAAGGGAATAGATGCCTTTATTGAAAATGACGCAGAAGAGGCTAGAGTAAGTGTAAAAAGCCCAATTGAGGTGATAGAAGGGCATTTAATGGCAGGAATGAATGTTGTAGGTGATTTATTTGGAGAAGGAAAAATGTTTTTACCACAAGTAGTAAAATCTGCTCGTGTTATGAAAAAAGCAGTAGCGTATTTAAATCCGTTTATAGAAGCTGAAAAGAGTGAAGCGCAAAGGGCGCTTGGAAGGATATTAATGGCAACCGTGAAAGGTGATGTGCATGATATAGGTAAAAACATTGTAAGTGTTGTTTTAGGATGTAATAACTATGAAATTATCGATTTAGGAGTGATGGTACCTCCAGAGAAAATCATTCAAATAGCGAAAGAAAAAAATGTTGATGCTATTGGCTTAAGCGGACTGATTACGCCTTCTTTAGATGAAATGGTATATCTGGCCAAAGAAATGGAGCGTCAGAATTTTGAAATTCCATTGTTAATCGGTGGAGCTACAACTTCTAAAGCGCACACAGCGGTAAAAATAGATACACAATACAAAAATGCAGTGGTGCACGTGAATGATGCATCTAGGGCGGTAACAGTAGTGGGAGATTTGTTAAATAGAAATACTAAAAATGAATACGTAGCTAAACTTAAAAAAGATTATGAAGAGTTTCGAGATAAGTTTTTAAAAAGGGGCAAAGAAAAAAGGTATATAACGATTGATCAAGCACGAAATCGCAAATTTAAAATAGATTGGAATACTACAAAAATAATGAAACCGAAAGAACTAGGCGTTCAAAAACTAGAGCAGGTTAGTTTGAAAGATTTAGTGCCATTTTTTGATTGGAGTCCATTTTTTAGATCTTGGGATTTGCATGGAAAGTTTCCAAACATTTTAGATGATGAAATCGTTGGTGAACAAGCCCATAGTTTATATACAGATGCTCAAAAAATACTGCAACAAATTATAGAAAAACAATGGTTGAAACCGAAAGCAATATTTGGATTGTTTGAAGCGAATACCATTAATGACGATGATATTTCTATTCAGAGAAAAGGGAAGGAAGTAGCTGTGTTTAGAACACTGCGCCAACAATTAAAAAAACGTGAGGGTAAAGCAAGTTTTGCTTTAGCAGATTTTATAGCGCCGGAAACAACAGGAAAACAAGATTATATGGGGTGTTTTTGTACGGCTATTTTTGGAGCAGATGAGCTTGCGCAAAAATACAAGGATACACATGACGATTATAACGCTATTATGGTTCAGGCAATTGCTGATCGTTTTGCAGAGGCTTTTGCGGAATATGTACATTATCGAATTAGAACCAAGCATTGGGGATACGCGGTTAAAGAGAATTTAACCAATGATGAATTGATTATGGAAAGCTATAAAGGAATACGGCCGGCACCAGGGTATCCAGCATGTCCTGATCATTTAGAAAAAGAAACTATTTGGCAGTTATTAGAAGTAGAAAAGAATATAGGGGTAACACTTACAGAAAGTATGGCTATGTGGCCTTCAGCCGCAGTTTCTGGCTATTATTTTGCTAATGAAGAAGCTAAATATTTTGGTTTAGGAAAAATAACAGATGATCAAGTAAGAGATTATGCCGCTAGAAAGAACATACTTTTAGAAAAAGCAAGAAAATGGTTGCACCCTAATATAGCCGATAATTAATAGGTATTCGGAAAATAGACAGGGACTACCTATACTAAAATACATATTGAAAAAAGAGTATTAAATGATTAATTCTTTTATAGAAATAGACGAATGAAAGTAACAGAACACATACAAAACGCCAAAGGAAAAACCTTATTTTCGTTTGAGATTATACCGCCTCAAAAAGGGCAGAACATACTAGAATTGTACAATAATATTGATCCATTAATGGAGTTTAATCCGCCATTTATTGATGTAACAACTTCCAGAGAAGAGTATATTTATATCCCTAAAGAAAAGGGTTTGTTAGAAAAAAAGATAACACGTATGCGCCCGGGAACAGTAGGGATTTGTGCTTCGTTAAAGTATAAATATAATATTGATGCAATACCGCATGTTCTATGTGGGGGGTTTACCAAAGAGGAAACCGAATATGTATTGGTAGATTGCCATTATCTGGGCTTGGATAATGTGATGGCCTTACGAGGAGATGCAAGAAAAGATCAACAGTATTTTACAGCGTCTAATGGAGGCAATCATTATGCTTCTGATTTGGTCAAACAAATTAGTGATTTAAATAAAGGCAAATACCTACATGAAATTATAGAAACACCCAACAAGTCAAATTTCTGTATTGGTGTTGCTGGATATCCAGAAAAACATCTTGAATCACCTAGCTTAGAGAGTGATTTAAAACGGTTAAAAGAAAAAGTAGATGCAGGGGCAGATTATGTGGTGACTCAGATGTTTTTTGATAATAGTAAGTATTTTAATTTTGTTAAATGCGCAAGAGAGATAGGAATCAATGTGCCTATTATACCAGGAATAAAACCTTTGGCAGTTAAAAGACACTTGAAAATTTTGCCTCAAATTTTCCGCTTAGATTTACCGCAAGACCTTATTAATGCAGTAGAGAGTTGTAAAAACAATAAGGAGATAAGACAAGTAGGAATTGAATGGGGAATTCAGCAAAGTAAAGAATTAGTGCAGGCAGGGGTTCCAGTTGTTCACTATTATTCAATGGGTAAATCGAGTAATATTAAAGCAATTGCTAGTGAAGTGTTTTAACTCAATAGGTATGTCTTCTACAATTGTTTGGTTAAATAGTTTTCGTTTTGGGATACTTACAAAATAGGAAAAAAGGATAAAAGAGCGTTTTATTACGGTAATTTAAATTTGTAATATCGATCTATAAGTAAAACAGAATCATTGCTTTCCAGTCATGCCTGTGTTTTACTTATAGATGGGCATTTACCATGAATAATTATGGTCGGTAAATTAACTTCAGGATGATGTAAATGGTATAAATTCGAGCTATAAAGAGTACTACCTTAAAATAATAGTTGGTAATATCGTATGCATTATCTCAAATAAATTGAAACTACCATGACAACATGATAGTCAAGATTAATTACCGAATTCCTGAATACCCATTTTCATAGTGTGATCATATTGACAGCATATAGGTAGTTTTTTATACATTTCTTCATTTCCGGAAAATTTATCAGTGTCATACCCTGAAGTGGCAATTGCTTTATGAAGATCTTCCAACGCTGTTTTTGAGCTATCGTAAGAAATATGGATTTGTTTTTTTTCTTGGTTCCAATCTGCTTCTGAAACACCTTCTAGGGTATTTACGGCTCTTTCAATGGTGTTTTTGCACATTCCGCAATTACCTCGAACACCAAAGATTGTATTTGTCATTGCGATTTCTTTTTGTGTAGGGGTATCGTTCGATGTGGTTTCTTGATTTATTGTATGCTTACAACTGATCAACCCAACGATGGTTAGGATACTTATGTAACGTATCAAATTTTTCATGATTTAAAATTTATTGATTAATTATTTCTTGTTTGACCTTTCCACATCTTAACATCTTGTCTCCATAGTATGGGTTTACTATTTGTTTTTCTTTGCTCAGCCAATATGCTCCTTTGTTGTTATCGACCATGGGGCAGAATTGCATATAGGTTTTTTCTAAAATCCCAAATGATTGCACCGCTACTATAAGGTGGTTAGATAGAGTTTTGAACTCTTTTCGTTGTTGTACTATGTTTGACGTGTTGGCAATGGCATTACTGGCTAAATTTAATGTTTTCGAAAGGGGCATCCATTGCTTATGAGCGGCATCTTCATGCAAAAGTTTGATGTTGATTTGCTGTAGCAGATCACTCAATAACTCGGCCTGTTTTTTTGCTTTAGTAGCATTTGTTTCGACCAATGTGTTTTTTAAACTGATATAACCATTATAAGCTTTTTGGAGTTGTTCTTTGAATTTTTCTGGAACGATAAAAACATCACTTTTAGTGGAGTTCATCATGGACTTTTTACCTTGTAGTTGCGCTGATGCATCGATCGTAAATACACCATTCGTTACAATTTCTTCGCCTGCTTTTAACCCTCCCATGATTTGATATTTGTTGCCAAATTGCTTTCCTAAAAGCACCTCTCTCATTTCAAAAACAGATTCATTTGTTTGTGCTTTAACATAAACAATTGAGCGTTTGCCTGTCCATAAGATTGCAGAAGCAGGTATCGTTAATTCTTGCTGTTCGCTTTGTAAATCACTCTTTATTTTTCCACGTACAAACATACCCGGTTTTAATTTTTTATTGCGATTTTCTAAAACTGCGCGCATAGTAACGATTCGGGTTTGTGGATTTAATACTGGATCTATAAATGAAACCTTTGCCTCAAAAATATCAGTGGGGTATGCGTTTGAGCTAATGGTTATAACCTGTCCTTTTTTAAAATAAGGAATTTGATTTTCATAGATATCGAAATGTGCCCAGACAGAACTAAGTTTCGCTATTTTAAATAAGGCTTGGCCTTGGGTTACATAATCTCCTTGGGTCACTAATTTCTCAGATACAGTTCCTGAAGTTGTTGCATATATCGGAAAATATTCGTTTACCGTTTTTGAAGTTTCAATTTGGGTGATTTGAAGCTCAGAAATCTTCCATAATTTGAGTTTGTTCTGAACAGCTTTGTACAACATTGGCTGTGTCTCTTTTAAAGGAAAAGTCGTGATAAGCTCTTGTTGAGCTTTTATTAATTCTGGCGAATATAGGGTCGCTAGTAATTGTCCTTTTTTAATAGTTTCTCCTGTAAATGTAATATGTAGTCGTTCTATTCTACCTGTAAAATAGCTTGTCTGGACACTTTTTGTTTCTTCATTTTCTGCAATTTTTCCTGAAACAGTAATGGTATTATCTAGGTTGTTTGAAGTACCTACAGCGGTCGTTTGAATATTCGCTAATGCGATGGCATTTTTTGTTAGTTTAAATTGATCAGCTGAAAGACCATCTATCGTCATTTTAGCTGGAATCAAATCCATACCACATATAGGGCAGTCACCAAATTCAGTTTGCTGTATTTGTGGATGCATAGAACATGTCCATGATTGTTTTTGCAACGATGTTTCGGTTTTATGTGTATGGTTGTCTTTGGCAGAACTATCACCAAACAAGAACCATCCTAAAAGTAGCCCAGTAGCTAATAATAGCACATAAAGGATATATTTTTTCATTTTTTATAATTTTATATTTCTTAATCGTAATGAATTTGTTATTACAGAAACAGAGCTAAAACTCATGGCTAAAGCTGCGATCATAGGAGACAATAGCATACCGAATATTGGGTATAGAATACCGGCGGCTATAGGGATACCCAACACATTATAAATAAAAGCAAAAAGTAAGTTTTGTTTGATGTTTTTTACGACACGATTACTTAGTTTTTTAGCCTTTAGAATTCCTTGTAAATCTCCTTTGACTAAAGTTATTGAAGCACTTTCTATTGCCACGTCTGTGCCGGTTCCCATAGCAATACCTATATCTGCTTGCGCTAAGCTTGGAGCATCGTTAATGCCATCACCTGCCATGGCTACTACCTTGTTTTTTTGTTGTAGTATGGTCACTTCGCTGAGCTTGTCTTCAGGCAAGCATTCGGCTTTAAATCGTGGTAGATTTAATTGTTCGGCAACAGCTTTCGCAGTAGCCTTAGTATCACCTGTTAACATGATTACCTCTATGCCACTTCGTTGCAAGTCTGCAATTGCTTTATAACTTGTAGTTTTTATGGCATCGAAAATAGTCACAAACCCTGCAGTTTTATCATCTACTGCAATATAAGAAACCGTTCTTCCTTTTTCTTGTATGGCATGCACTGTTTCTTGTAATTTCGGAGAAACAGAAATACCCAGTTGCGCTAATAGTTTGGTATTACCTACAGCTATTTTTTTACCATCAATACACCCTGTAACTCCTTTGCCAGTAATTGATACAAAATCATCAACTTTTGATATGGATGCGTTTTGGAGTTTTCCATAACGAACTATAGCTTCAGCTAGCGGGTGTTCGCTCTGTAAACTAAGAGAAGTAGTATAGTGTAATAGGATCATTTTATCAAGATCACTGATTGTTACCATTTCTTCAACAGATGGTTTTCCTTCTGTTATAGTGCCCGTTTTATCTATAATAAGGGTATCAACCGTATTCATTTGTTCTAAAGCTTTGGCATTTTTAATAAGGATACCTGATTGTGCGCCTCGACCTACACCCACCATAACTGACATAGGGGTAGCTAAACCTAAAGCACAAGGGCATGCGATAATTAATACCGAAATGGCATTGACAAAAGCATATACAAAAGTGGGTTCGGGTCCAAAAATTGCCCAAATGGCGAATGTTATTCCGGAAACAAGCAAGACTATTGGAACAAAATATTTGGCTATTTTATCGGCTAACTTTTGAATGGGTGCTTTAGAACGACTCGCATTGTTTACCATTTGAATAATTTGAGACAACAAAGTTTCTGAACCTACTTTCTCAGCTTTCATGATAAAAGAAGTAGTTCCGTTAATGGTTCCAGCGCTCACTTTGCTATTAACTTCTTTATCGACAGGAATAGACTCTCCTGTAATCATAGATTCGTCTATGCTACTATGACCTTGAACAATACTTCCGTCAACGGGTATTTTTTCGCCTGGTTTTACTCTTAGTAAATCTCCTTTTTTAATCTTATCAATGGAGATAACACTGTCTTCACCATTGTTGAATAATGTTGCAGTTGCCGGTGCTAATTTTAATAATTCTTTAATAGCCCCATTCGTTTTGCTATGGGCTTTTGCTTCTAATAACTGGCCCAATAAAACGAGTGTTAGAATAACTGTTGCAGCCTCAAAATATAGGAATACAGTTCCTTCAGCTGTTTTAAAATCGCTAGGAAAAACAGTAGGGTAAAGCAAGGCGAATACACTAAAAACCCAAGCGATACCCGCTCCAATACCGATTAAAGTAAACATGTTTAACTGGGCGGTTTTAATGGAGGTCCAAGCACGTTTAAAATAGATCCACGTTGCATAAAACACAACCGGAATAGAGAGCACAAATTGAATCCAATTCCATGTTGTTTGATCTGCCACTTGGAATAAGGGGTTTTTAGGAATCATCTCAGACATGGCTATTAAAAAAATGGGGATGGTAAAAACTACTGCAACCCAGAATTTTTTTAATAGCTTTTTATAGGTCTTATCTTCTTCTAAAAGCGTTGTTTGTATAGGGATTAAATCCATTCCGCAGATAGAACAAGAACCAGGTTCGTCTGTTATGATCTCAGGATGCATCGGACAGGTAAATTGTGTATCCGTGGCGAATAGGTTTTGTTCTTCTACCAAATCCATTCCACAAACTGGGCAGTCTCTTGCCTGAGGATACGTTGTGTTGCCTTCACAGTGCATTGGGCAATAAAATATACCAGTACCTTTCTCTTTTGGTGTTTTTTCTTGGGAAGTGATGGGAGGATGTTCTCCTAGTTTATGAATAGTATATGAGTTCCCATTGTTTTGTAAAATCTCTTGAAATTCTTTAATTTGGATGGGAGTTTTCATTTCTATAGTTGCTTCTGCCTTTTCTAAATTGACTGCCACTTTAGAAACGCCTGCTACTTTTGATAACAGTTGCGTTACATGATTTCGACATCCGTTGCAACTCATCCCATGTATGGTATATACGTGTTTCATCTTATTTAATTAAATAATTAATAGTGGTACTTTCTGTATAATAATTGACCACTGATGTAATCATATTCAATTCAAATTTTAGTTGTAGTTCATGAATCGCTAAGACATCATTAAAATCTACAGTTCCTGTTTCATAAGTTTTTAGCATTATCTGTGTTGCACTTGCTATATGTTGCATATTTTTCAGTTGTGTTTGGTGCATTATAATAGAAGTATTTCGATTGGCAATGGTTTTTTTCAATAGTGTTTCGAGTAGATTTAATCGTTGTTGTTTTTGAGATAAAATTTCTTTTTGTTTTAGTGCATGCTGTTTACTTAGTGATGTGTGTTTTGTATTGAAAAGAGGGATAGACAATGATATCATGGGCATTACAATATCTTTTCCATTATCGTTAAAATTCATGTCTGGTCTTTCGCCAACATTAATATAATCAATACCCAAGCCTAAGGAAGGTTTTTCTTCTTTTCGATTTACGCGTTCTAATTGTACTACCGAGTGGTATAGTTTATCATATTTTATCAACTCTGGATGGATCTCCAAACGACCTGTTTTTACAGTAACTACTTCTTTTGGAATTACTAATTGATCTTCTAAGGAAATAGGGGTATTAGCATCTCTATTTAATAATTTATTCAAGGTGGTTTGCTCCGCTAAAAGTTGTTCTTCAAATCCTCTTTTTTGTTGTGTGATTTCATTTTGTCTAATTTGTATTTTAAGCACATCTACAGACGATGCTTTGCCAACTTCTAGAGAGGTCAAGGCTAATTTTTCATACACTTTTAATAATTGAATATTTTTGTTCAGAACTTGTTGTTTATGAGTGATTTCATACAGTCTATAATACGACTGTGATACAGAGCGTATCAATTCACGTTTAGCGATAATGATATCCTGATAATTAATAGTTGCTAATGATGTGATGTAATTTTCTTTTGCTGTGATTGTACCAAACCAAGGAATCATTTGCTTAACGGATATTTTAAAACGTTGTGCTCCTGTTCTAGTTTCAGGTTCACTCGTAAAAACACCAAAAGCGAATGCTGTGTTTGGTAACGTATTTACTTCGTTTTTTCGCTCTGAAATTCGCGTGTACCTCGTGTTATATTCTTGTATTTTAGGGTTGTTTTGTAAGCCCTCTTCTATAAGCACTTGTAATTTCTGTGCTTTTGTAGGTTGCATAAAAAACAAAAAACCACATATCAATATAACCGTATAATTTATGTTCATGCTCATTGGGTTTCAATTTTTAATTCTCTATGTTGCTTTTTATGTAATCGAAATTCTTCTCGCCAGCTATACAACACAGGTACAATAAAGTAGGATGTAATGTCTATAATCATGCCTCCAAAACAGGGTATGGCCATAGGAATCATGATATCACTTCCTCTACCTGTTGAGGTTAATATCGGAAGTAGTGCTAAAATAGTAGTAGCGGTGGTCATTAAACAGGCTCGAATACGTTTCTTACCTGCATGCAGAGCTGATTGTCTAATCGCTTGTATCGTTTGTGGTTGTTGTTTATCAAAAGATTGTTTCAAGTAGGTTGCCATTACAACACCATCGTCTGTAGCAATTCCAAACAGGGCAATAAAACCTACCCAAACGGCGACACTTAAATTTATGGGATGCATTTGAAATAGCTCTCTGAAATTTTTACCAAAAACACTAAAATTTAAAAACCACTCTTGGCCGTATAACCAAATCATAATAAAACCACCAGCAAAGGCTACAGCAATACCAGTAAATACCATGAAAGAGGTCATAACCGAACGAAATTGAAGATACAATATTAGAAATATAAGTAACAAAGCTAAGGGTACGATTACAGTAAGGGTTTTTTCTGCTCTTAATTGATTTTCATAGGTACCAGTAAATTGGTAAGATACTCCCTTCGGAACTACTAATTCTCCTGTATTAATTTTATGTTGAATTGCTTTTTGAGCGGTTTCAACGACAGTTACTTCAGCAAAATCAACAAGCTTATCAAATAGTACATACCCTATTAAAAAGGTATCTTCACTTTTGATGACTTGTGGTCCACGTTCGTAACGAATGGAAGCCAATTCACTTAAGGGAATTGGATTTCCATGGGAAACAGGAATATAGATGTTTTCCAAATCGCTGGGGCTTGAGCGCAACGATCTTGGATACCGTACTCGAATACCATAACGTTCTCTTCCTTCAACTGTTTGCGTAAGTTGTATTCCTCCAACAGCAACCTTTAATACATTTTGTACTTCCTGAATAGATACACCATATCGAGCAATTTTGACTCTATCAATGTCAATTAATAAATAAGGTTTACCTACAATTCTATCTGCAAAAACAGTTTCCTTTTTTACTCCTTCAACTTCTTTTAACACATGTTCTAATTCTATTCCAAAAGCTTCGATATCTTTTAAGTTCTGACCTTTTACTTTGATACCCATAGGTGATCGCATGCCTGTTTGTAGCATGACCAATCTAGTTTCAATAGGTTGTAATTTTGGGGCTGAAGTAACACCAGGTAATTGGGTAACCCTTACAATTTCATTCCATATATCATCAGGAGATGTAATACTAGGGCGCCAGTTTCTGTAAAATTCACCTCGAGTATCTTCTATTAATTGATCAGGTGATAGTTGAGAGAATGCCAGAGATGATGATTCAGTTCCTTTGTTATTGGGGTTAGCTACTGTTTTTCCGTTTTTGAGAACGAACAAACCTTGGTCATTTACACGATATGTTTGGCGTTTTCCCTCAGCGTTTAAAGCATATTCTGTTTTGTATAAAATTATGTTTTCATACATAGACATAGGAGCTGGATCAAGAGCTGAATCCGTTCGTCCTGCTTTTCCTACTACTGTTTTTATTTCCGGGATATTGGCTACTGCCATGTCTAATTGTTGTAGTACCCGTTTGTTTTCTTCAACACCCGAATGCGGCATAGAGGTTGGCATTAGTAAAAAGGCACCCTCATTTAATGAAGGCATAAATTCCTTACCTATATTTTTAAAAATGAGTGTTCCACAAACTAAAATGGTAAGAGGAATGCTTAAAAAAAGTAATTTATTGTGTAATGCCCAATGTAAAATAGGCGTGTAATACTTTTGAAATAAACTAAAAATGCCTAAGATTCCAAAACAAATAGCTCCTACAAATAGTAGGTTTACAAAAATACTGCTATCAACTCCTAAAGGACGCCAGTGTTCAGTTAGCAAACCTACAATGACGAGGGCAACTATAATGATATTGACTAGCTTTCCTTTTTTCAAAGTTACTATATTCAATTGTACGAGCAAGCCAACAGTACCAAAACTGATAAGTATAACAGACAACCAATTGGCATAAAACAGTCCGAAAAGCCCCATCAAAACAAGTGCTCCATGGATTGTATATTTTACGTGTTCTGTCATAGATTTTCTTTTGAAAATATAGGCAGCGAATGGAGGGATGATAAATAGTGCTATGATGATAGAAGCAATGAGAGCAAAGGTTTTGGTAAAGGCTAATGGACGAAATAATTTCCCTTCAGCACCGATCATGGTGAATACTGGAATAAAACTTATAATGGTGGTCATTACCGCTGTTAGAATGGCTCCTGATACTTCTGAAGTTGCCTTGTACACTAAATCATTAATAGCTAATGTACCTTTGTTACGTTCTAAATGACGAATGATGTTTTCTGACAAAATCACACCTACATCTACCATGGTGCCTATGGCAATCGCAATACCAGACAGGGCCACTATATTCGCATCGACTCCGAAAGTTTTCATGGCGATAAACACCATGAGAACCGCGGCAGGTAATAAGCCTGCTATTAATGCCGAAGCTCTTAAGTTAAATACCATGACTACAATAACTAAAATAGTAATTAGAATTTCTAAGGATAGCGCTTTATTAAGTGTTCCTAAGGTTTCATTAATTAATTCGGTACGATCATAAAATGGAATAAGTGTTAGTTGAGAAACGCGTCCATCTTTTAGGGTTTTACTTGGAAGTCCAGAGGCTATTTCACTAATTTTTTGTTTCACATTGGTAATAACTTCTAAAGGGTTTGCTCCGTAACGAGCAACAACAACTCCACCAACCACTTCGGCACCTTCTTTGTCTAAAATTCCTCTACGAGCCATGGCTCCGATGGTAACTTTTGCAATATCTTTAATTTTTATGGAGCTATATTTTTCTGAAGTAACTACCGAGTTTTCAATATCAGCTATAGATTTTATATAGCCCAAGCCACGAACTAAGTATTCTGCTTGATTAATTTCTATGGTTTGAGCTCCGATGTCTTGATTGCTTTGTTTTACAGCAGTCACAACTTGTTGTAGGCTTATGTTGTATTGTCGAAGTAATTCTGGATTCACGTCTATTTGATACTCTTGAACATAGCCGCCAATTGACGCGACTTCTGATACACCACTTGCTGACGATAATGCGTACTTAACATAATAATCTTGTATACTACGCAGTTCATGTAGGTCCCAACCTCCTGTGACATTTCCTTGTTCGTCTCTTCCTTCTAATGTGTACCAAAATATTTGTCCCAAGCCGGTAGCGTCTGGACCAAGTGTTGGGTTTACGCCATCGGGTAGTAAATTTCTTGGAAGTGAGTTCAATTTTTCTAGAATGCGAGAACGACTCCAATAGAACTCGATATTTTCTTCAAAAATGATGTATATACTCGAGAAACCGAACATTGAACTACTGCGTATGGTTTTTACACCGGGAATTCCGAGTAGGGCAGAGGTAAGAGGATAGGTTATTTGATCTTCAATGTCTTGCGGAGATTTCCCATTCCATTGGGTAAAAACAATCTGTTGATTTTCTCCAATATCAGGAATGGCATCTACAGGAACAGGGTTACTAGGGAGAAATCCGTTATCCCAGTTAAAAGGAGCGGTTATGATACCCCATCCTATAAAAAGTGAGATCGTCAAAACAGCTATAAACTTATTCTCTATTAAAAACTGAATGCTTTTATTGAGCATATTCATATGATTTTAAATAATTAAACGTGGTGTATGGTACTTTTTAAAGTACATATACAGAATACATATGTCCAATACTTTGGGTAAAGGATATATTACTGTTTAGTATCTAAAATCAAATTAAAAATACTTCGTCTAATACTTGGATGTTTTTGACGATTAGAGGAGGTGAGTAGTGCTCAAAAGGAATTACGGTATCGTATAATTCTTCTAATAAATTATGATACGTGTAAACAAATGAAGCAAAAAATAGAAGCTGATTACTTGGTAATTGATCTAAAGCTGTGATGAGCTCATCTTGCCCTTCAACAACAATTTGTATATCGGTACAGCAATTCTTCTTGGTAAAAGAGCACTCTTGTAAAGTGTTTGATTGAGCTTTTTCCATTCCACAAGTCTCTGCCTTTTTAAAAAGTGCGGTGTCTATCAGTGTGTTTCCACAAAAATGCATGTCAATAGGAATTGACATCGTAGATAATAGCACTACGAAAGCCATCATAAATGCCGCTATTTTGTGAAATAGGTCTCTCATATACAATTACAAAGGTACAAAAAACATTTATTCTTGCTACTAGGAGCTGTTAATTGCTTCTAATGTTTTTGTCTTTTCCGGTGTTGGAATTTGATTTTTTTGAATGGATATCTTCAATTTCCTTTCCTAGAAAATAGCTTATACCGGTTCGTAGCACGATTACTACGGATAACTCAAAGAGTTGTTTCGTGCTGATGTTCATTATGGTGTTAATGATATCAGAAGCGATTAAAAAATCTAATGCTAAAAGAACATACAATCCTAGTTGGCATCGGATTTCTTGTATTCGCCTTATGGAGGTTTTGAAGGGTTTATGGATAAATTCACTAAAAAAATAGGTAATCAGTAGTTTTGTAAATCCATAAACTAATATGATAATACCTATGATGTCTATACCATCTGCAATAACTGTAAATATATTTTTGATTACCATGGGTGTATTTGGAGATTGATTGTTTAAACAGGAGATAAGGTTTTTAAAAGGTTTTACCTCCTGTTTTGTATTCCTCTTTCACAAAAATTAAACATATTTTTTGTGATTTTAGTAAGTTATCTTTTGTGCTCAGGACTATCAAATCCTGCTTTACATCCAGCTTGCCATTCGTCAGGTAAATTACCATAAGCAGGCACTCCTCCGTTATCTTTAAGCATTCTGGCTAGATGCAAACAATTCCAAACCAAAAAAGTGGTGTTACGGTTGGTAAAATCATTTTCGGGGCCACCAGAGTTTTCATCCATATAAGATGGACCCGGACCGGCTTCTCCCATCCAACCTGCATCGGCTTGTGGAGGAACGGTATAGCCTATGTGAGATAAAGAAAAGAGGATGTTCATGGCGCAGTGCTTTACACCATCTTCGTTACCCGTAATTAAAGTGGCACCCACTTTACCGTAATCGCGGTATTGACCTTTTTGATTGAATTGATGGGTATAGCCATACATTCTTTCGAGAGTACGGTTGCAAACAGATGATTTTTCACCCAACCAAACTGAGGTGCAAAGAATAAGAATATCACAAGCGTCTACCTCTTTTTGAATGATAGGCCAATCATCTTTTTCCCATTCAGGTGTTTTAGACATGTCTAATCCTAGACCTGCAGGGATGTCATAATCTACGGGTCTGATGATTTTTGTAGAAGCTCCATTGGCTTCAAATATTTTTTGAGCAACTTTTATCAATCCTTCGGTATGCGAAAGAACCGGTGTTCTGTTTAGTGTACAATTGAGGAACAACACCTTTAAATCGTTGTACTTCGCGGGTGGGTGTTCACAATGTGTTTTTGTAATTTTAGCTAACTGTTCGCTCATGTTATAAAATATGATTTTATGCCTACTCTAAATCGGTTTTCGGCTTCCCCCGTTGATTTAATTGATTTAGAACCAATATTTTCTTAAAGTACTGGTGGGGAGGGATATGTGCGAGAGTTTTGTTCTGACTTAGCTAATATAAAAAAAAAATTTTAATAGGGATATACCAACTTTTGCATAGATACGACCATGCCTTTACCAGTTGCCATTTTCTTTTACAGTAAATTCAAATGGTAAATGGTATAAGAGATGTTTTGATTAATCAATGCTATGGTAATTGCTTTAGTAGCATGTTTGTAGCTTTATACGATTCTGATTGTTAATTTACGGTCCGTAATTGTTATGGTCAATACCGATCTATAGGTAACACACAAGCATGACAGCAAGGAAATGGTTGTGTAACTTTACCTAAGAATCGGTATTAATGATGTTTATCGCAGCTTTTGTAAAAAAGTTTCCTTTTCGTCGATAATATTTACTTCCTGTAAAACGTCATTTATGGCATCCATAAACCCGATGTCATCTATGGTTTCTTCGTTGATAAGAAATCTTCTTAATGCCACATAAAAACGCAGTTCACCATAGGCATATTCACTAAATTCATCATTGTTGTTTGCCAGTGCTTTAGAGTACTTGTTAATTTTTTGCTCTACAAATGTTAGTATTTCCATTTTTTCTAATTGTTTTAGTATAAAATTCAATAAAAGAGATCGTTTATAAGCAATCTACAGTAGCTAAACTAAACTATATGGCTTATTTGAATCCAATAAGATGGTACAGGTGGAATAATAAAAGACATCTCTTGTTACTTGGGTGTTATAAACGGGTTTTAACTATTTTTAGAATACTTCGGATCCAACTTTGTAAAGTGCTGAATACGAATGCTAATAGTAGCTAAGGCGATAATTGTAAAATTTAGACCATTATTAGTCATGGAAAGCACTAGGTAAATATTTTTAATACGATATATTTCGAACAGTAAATTAACTCAAAATTCTTAAATGCCCTTCACTTTATTAACCCCTTCTAAACGCTCCCTCAATACTATGTTAATGAAATTCAAATTAAAAGAAGGTCTCTTTATCGTCATTGCTTTTTTTGATGGTAACAATGTCACTTTTTTATCTATTTTTTTTCACCTTATTCAAAGGAATATTTAGCTCATAGAAAAACCTATAAAGTAATTATTAAGAAACGCGATTCCAATACTATTAAATTATTTAGTTATTTAAATATGGCATTAAACAACAACACTAATAGAGATTCAGTATTAATTTTATCGAATCAATTAGTAACTGATTACAAAGAACATTATAGGTTATCTAGATATATACTCAGATTATATGCGAAGAAAAAGAAAATTTTGGAAAAACAATATTCCTTTAGAGGAACAAAGAACATTCATTTTTGGTTGTTTCTTTTTGGCTTGGTTAGTGCATTGCTTTTTTTAGTTATAAATCTTTGTATACTGATGTGCTGAAAGGAGGTTCTTTTAAATATCAGTTTATACCTGTAACAGGTGTTATTAGTTCTTTTTACTAATTAATTCACCTCTTGTTTTTAACTCATAATGATATTAGAAAAAACAGCCATGTTTTCGTACTTCTTTTCTGCTCTATTATGTTTGGGATTTCAGGATATTATTCAGTTAAATCTTTTAGCGTTAAAAAATGACATAAATATGTGCTTTATACTAGGGTTTTAAGAGGTTTTTTTATTGTTTTTACGAAAACACCTGCGGTTATACCCTGTTTTCATGCACTTATGTCAAAATACACGGCTTTTAGCGTGTTTTATAGGTGTTTCGTGTATAGTTTTACTAGCTTTCTTTTTTAAAAGCTTTAGTATAAAAATACTACTACGATTTTCTAAAGCCTTGATAATGTGATGCGTATTTAATGAGCTTTTAGGGCGTGCCGGAGGCTTCATCTAGTTGGTGATTACTTTTTAAATCAACGAATTCGAAACTTTTAAATACAAAGGAATTTACTACTACTACTATACAATACTAAAAATAAAATAATGAAAAATATAGTCAACATATGGTACGCTACATTCATTATAGTCCCAGTATTAATGAATATATCAGCCCGTATATTAGATTTACCAATGGCATTCCAAGATTGGAATTATACTATTATGGCATTGCTGTCAATAACCAGTTTCATACTTATGTATGAATTGCGTAAACTAGAAAGAGTAAATGAGCTATTGATTATAATTCCAAAAGAAAGCGATAAAATTAGAATTAAAGATCTTTTAGAAACCTTGGACGTAACGTTGTTCCAAGGGCAAATTGTTGAACGGAATTCTTGGTATGGTTATGAAAAATCAGCCATACATCGAATTATTGATTTTTGTAATAAATCACGTTTAATAGAATATAAAATGGCAGATGAAGAACTGAATAATCATATAGAAGCATTGCGAATTAGTTTAGATATATTAGATGATGAAGCATCCACAGTGCTTCGTTCTATCAATCAGCTTTGGTACGCACCAGATAGATCTGACGAAAACAAAGTAAAAAGAACACAAGAGATATGCACTGAAATAAATAAAAAAAGTGCTGATTCATTTAAAATTCTCATTAAGCTATTGATGTTTTTAGATGAGAGAAATTATATGAAGGGTATGAAACTAAAAAACAAGAGACGTATTCTAAAATTAGGTAAGAACTTAAAGAAAATATTTAAATCTAGCCCACAAGTTTGAGTCCTAAATTTATATCGTATCAGGGATTAAAACTTTTATTTCCTAGGGTATTTAAATTGGTTTTTTCATGGTGCTTAGAGGAGATTTTTTAGTGGATTTGTTGAAGTTAATACCATTTACCATTTACCATTTTCTTTTACAGTAAATTCAAACAACAACTGATATAAATATGCCATAAATGTCAAGTAGGTAGAATCTGTTTAAAAAGTTTATAATAAGTGGTTTAGGTTGTTTAGGTGAAGCTTTTTTTAGAGTTAAATAATCATATTGGTAAGCACGTTACAATGGAGTTTTAAGGGATGTTTCTTTTTGAGTCTCTGTGTGAATTACGTATATACTCTATTTCCGTACGCCTATACCCAAATACACAGCTCTTAGCGTGTTTTATTGGTGTTTCGAATGTAGTTTCAGTAATTTTGATTTTTAAAAGCTTTAGTACAAAAACATAGCTACAATTTATCAAAACGTTGATACTGTATTAGATACCCAATAAACTTTTAGGGTATGCCGTAGACTTCATCTAGTTGGCAATTACTTTTTTTTAATCAACGAATTAGAAACTTTTCACTGGTAAATAGACTCTTTTAAATACATAGGAATTTATTCCTACTACTACTACTACTACTACCACCACTACTATTAATATATAATACTAAAAATATAATAATGAAAAAAGTAACCAACTTATTGTATGCTGGATTAGTTATAACTCCAACATTAATGATTATAACAGCCATTATATTAGACTTACCAATGGTATTCCAAGATTGGAATTATACGATTATTGCAACTTTATTGATATCCGTTTCAATATTATCATATGAATTATGGAAGCTACAAAAAGTGAATGATCTTTTGATTATAATTCCAAAAGAAAGCGATAAAGTTAGAATTAAAGACCTTTTAGATACCTTAGACGTAACGCTTTTTCAAGGGCAAATTGTTGAACGAAATTCTTGGTATGGTTATGAAAAAACCGCTATGCATCGAATTATTGATTTTTGTAATAAATCACGTTTACTAGAGTATAAAATGTCAGATCAAGAGTTAAATACTCATATAGAATCATTGCAAATTAGTTTAGATAGTTTTGATGATCAGGCTTCTACGGTACTCCATTCTATCAATGAACTTTGGTATTCACCAGATAAAACTGAAGAAAAAAGAAAAAGACGAACTCAAGAAACATGTATAGAGATTGATGAGAAAAGCGCTGATTCATTTAAAATTCTTACTAAATTGTTGGAGTTTTTAAAAGAAAGAAATTATATGGAAAAGTCAATAACCCCCAATAAAGTAAATATTATAAAAGTAGATAAGAATGATAAAAGATTCTTTACAGCTTAAATTAGAGAGTTAAACGTTTACTTCACACTAGATGGTTTATGGTATTTTGTATATTACATTAGTATTTACCAGAAACCTCCACGAGGTTTTGGGGTAGTTCATGGAAGTTTTCGTATGATAATGCCAAACTAAAATTACCGTAGTAAAACGCTCTTTTATCCTTTCCTCTTCATAAAAAAGAAATCATAAACTAAGGCTATGCGAAATATTTATTTGTAAATCGTATTAGTTGCTAAAAAATAAATAGTAGACTAATATTTTATTATCGAGCAAACGTTAACGTTACAACAATATCAAAGGTAAGAATCCTATTCATACAACTTTTTATTGCGGTAAATTCAAAATGGTATTACCTAATGAAGTATAGGCATAGGAATCTATAAATAATCGGCCATAACATCGCTACTAACTATGAACAAAATATATTTTGCTTTACTTCTAATTGGAAATTATGCATTCTCTCAAAACGACATAATAACCATTAAAACAGTTGGTTTTAATTCTGAGTTTACGTACAAAATGCTCGATCAAAATCAAGATTTACGAAAAGTCAATATTCTTCTGGAAGAAAAGAACAATGGTACGATAAAGAATAATAGTCTAATTATAGGCACTTCATTGATTTCTATTTTTGATTATCAGCGTTCAAATACCGATTCTAAGTTTGCATATCTTATGAGGCATCCAACATCAAGCAATCAAATCGGAAAAGAGGTTAGTGAAGCGGTTATTCATTCTTTCCAAATATCCATTACGGCAACAGTGAACAGTTGGTTAAGTACCCATGCGGAAATATTGTATAATCCTGAGCAAAGTTTTGGGGTTGGAACCATTACTGCATTAGGTAGAAATCAACTTCAACTAAGAAAAGGTTTTGTGCTGATTGGAGATTTAAACCAGTTTCCAGTGTATGGAGCACTCGGAAAAATGGATGCGCCTTTTGGGCAAATAGGAAGTGTTAGTCCGTATACAAATACAACCATGTGGCATGCATTTGGTGGTTTAGGGTATGGTGCACAAATTGGATTTAAAAAAGGAGGTTTACACGCTAAATTTATGGCTGTGCAAGGCGGAGCACAATTCCGCGCAATGCACACACCGGTGGGAGACGGAACCAATGTTCCTTCAAAGATCAATAATTATGTATTAGATCTAAATTACACCTTCAATATACTAGATAATCTATCATTATTAGTTGGAGCATCGTACTTGAAGGGTAGCGCATATTGTCAAGATTTTCCTGTTACTCATTTTGCTTCATGTCAAGAAAATAATCCGGCCTATACATATTACGGAGCCTTACATATTAATAAACGTTTGATGGTTAAAGGAGGCTTTGCAAAAACAATAGAAGTATGGAAAGGAACCTTTAATCCAACCCCTCCATTAGATGTTTTTGGCGCAGTCAAAGTAAGCTCTTTAGATTTGGGCGCTAAATATGATTTGAATAGAAGTGATAATATAAAATATACTGTTTCTGGAGAGTTTTCAAATTTTAGAGCAGGAGCTGATGGAGCGCCATGGGAACGACAAAACCAACTAGTATTCGGATTTGCAAGTCTAATCAAACAATCGGCAAAGCTGTTTGTAGAA
Source organism: Tenacibaculum profundicola (assembly GCF_057220795.1). Lineage (NCBI taxonomy): Bacteria > Pseudomonadati > Bacteroidota > Flavobacteriia > Flavobacteriales > Flavobacteriaceae > Tenacibaculum > Tenacibaculum profundicola. Next base: position 3,914,397 of record NZ_CM170137.1, read on the forward strand.
GTATTCCGAACTGAAGGTTATGTTCCTTTAAGCTTTATTAGCGGAAGTAGTGACTTTGAACCATTCCCGCCTGGCGAAACTCATAGCGTAAGAGAAGCTAATAGTATAGGAATTGTCATTGGAGCACAAATATCATTTTAAAATTGAGTATTGAGCTATGGTGAGGTTATTGGACGATTTGTTTACCCGAATGATGTACTAGTAGGTAAATAATTAGGCTATGCATAGAAAGGTGCAGAAATTAAAAGCAACAAAAAATTTAGAGGTCAAATAGAACAAAGAATTTAGTGCCAGAAGGTGTTTCTTTGAGAAGAGAATTTTGATAGCTCCAAGAATTAAGCTTTAATTTATTAAATTGTGGCTAGTAATAAGCAACCGAGTAAAACCTAACTAAAAACTAAGATATGAATTTATCAATTACGCAAACATCAGAAGATAATATTGAAAAAAATAATACTTTTCCAAATTCAGTAGTGCCTGTGGCAACAGCTATACCTGCCTTTATTGGGTATACTCCGCAAGCCTCTTATGAAGGGAAGTCGTATTATAATAAACCTATAAAAATACGTTCGTTTGCAGAATTTGAAGCTATCTTTTGCTTACCAAATCCACCATCACCAGCAGCGCCTACTAAACAATATTCCCCAGAGTATTATTTGATAAAAGAGAAAAGTAAACCAGAAAATGGGGATTATGTACAAATAGATGAAAGTTTTTATACCATTGTACCAGATCCAAATACCATTTATTACCTATACAATAGCATTCGATTATTTTATAACAATGGAGGAGGGGATGCTTACATCGTATCAGTAGGTACATACGGAGCAGCATCAGGAAAACCAATGACGGCACCAGGTCACATTATAAATACCAATGTACAACTGGCAGATTTACAGAAAGGGCTGGCAATGTTAGAAAGTGAAGAAGAACCAACTATGTATATTTGTCCGGAAGCGACATTAATGTCAGAAGCTAACAATAGTACGCTAATGGAGTCTATGCTTCTACAAAGTAAAAAAATGACGACTACGATATGTATCTTGGATATTATTGGAGGGAGAAAACCAAGTCAAAAAACGTATACAAATGATATTGATGTATTTAGGAGTAATGTAGGGGTGCAAGGACTAGAGTTCGCAACGGCCTATTATCCATTTATTACCACTACGATAATGCAAACTATGGACCTTGATTACACGAATCTTTTTGGTGGAGATATCAAACAATTACTGCCATTATTGAGTTCTCCAGAAGCTCCTAATCCGGCTGCCGCTGAGATTATATCAATCATTGAAGAACCACCAGCAAAGCCTTTAACTGTAGCTCAATACAATGCAGCATTAATGAATGCTAGTAAAATATATAGCACGATAATGCAACATGTTTTTAATGATGCAAATACACTTCCTCCAAGTGGCGCCATTGCAGGAGTAATGGTAACTAATGATGCTACAGAGGGGGTTTGGTGTGCTCCTACCAATATTGGAATCATTGGAGCGTCATCACTTCCGATACGATTATCTACTGCTCAGCTGGCCTATTTAGGCGATAATGCCACTTCCGGAAAATCAATTAATGCAATTCGGTTTTTCAACGGACAGGGAATATTGATATGGGGCGCTAATACACTTGACGGAAATAGTGAAGATTGGGAGTATCTCTCTGTAAGAAGAACAGTGAATTTTATAGAACAATCAGTGAAACAAGCCATAAAACCATATCTATTTGAACCCAATGATCGTAATACATGGGAAGGAGTTATGAGTATGGTTGCTAGTTTTTTAAACTCTTTGTGGAAAGAAGGAGGATTGCAAGGAACTACGGCGGAAGATGCTTTTGCAGTAGCATGCGGCTTGGGGTCTACTATGACGGCTGAGGATATCTTGAATGGAATTTTGAGGGTATCCGTAAAAGTAGCCGTTGTACGTCCTGCTGAATTTATAATAATATCGGTAGAACAAGAAATGGCGAAGGCATAAAAAATAAGATGTTAACTATTTTGTGAATGCACTGCTCATAAAAGCTTACTAGTGAAAATCGGAAAGGATTTTTTATTGGGGGATTTATGGGTTAAATTTGGTATTTATAACACCCAATAAATGTTAACATTCTTTGGTGCGCAAGCTTTAACCTGAATTATGCAATAGAAAACTCATTACAAGATGAAACTACTGTAAGATCAATCACTTCGTTGTGTTTTTAAATTTAAACGATGCTATCCTTGAATTGAGAAAGCTCTTTCTTTTATTGCGCTTACCTCTCTCATGACGAAGTTCTATTGCATCCTTCAGGTTGCCTAAAAATAAAAAAAGCTATTGGGATTCTTTTATGTTTTAGACTAATGTGAATGAACTACCACTCACAACCTTTTAGTAGAAGTTCGGAATGGAAATTAAATTGGAGAGGTTGGAATGTTGTGTTTTGACCCCATTATATTTTCTATAATTTACAATCTGGTATACTTTACTCAATAAACAGCCTCGTTAACTAATTCTCGATTTATAGAGTTAAAATGTGTTGATATATTTGACAAATCAGTTGAGAAATTTGAATAGCATTAAAGTAACCATACCTATGAAGAAGGAAATAATAATATTATTGATAAGTCTATCAATATCATCAGTATCACTCGCACAGCAAGGAGTTGTTACAGGAGTTTTATCTGATAATGCCGAGATTCCTTTACCAGGTGTTACTATTGTAGTCAAGGGAACTTCTAATGGAACTGAAACTGATTTTGATGGCAATTATAGTATATCATGCAATGTTGGAGATGTTCTAGTATTTACATTTGTAGGAATGGAAACAAAAGAGGTACTTGTTACTTCTGAAATGTTCGGACAATATTCAGGTAAAAATATTGAGTATATTCCTGTAAAAGTAATACGTTCAGATGCCTATACCAAAGGGATAAAAGGGCTCAAAAAGAAAGTGGATTCCGTTATAAACTTTGGAACAGCAAAAAGAACATATAATAAAAACAACACCTATTTTCAATACAATAGGATTAAAGAAATAGAAGTTCAGGAAAATAGAGTTAAGCTAAGCTATTTTAGTCCAGATATATATGTTGAGGCTGGGTATAATTCAAGTCTGGGGATTCAGTTTTTCAGAGATGAAAATCTACCAGCACTCCAGAACTCCTTCAGTCAAGGGCTTCCAGTTTCTGGTGAACTAACTTTTCAGGGAGCAGAAACAGGAAATATATATTCTTATGGACCCGCACTAAGCTCTCTTGAATTTGATGGTAACAATTATGTTTATGATGTCAATGGACAATTAGTAACTCAAGGGAACGGTAATGGCGTTGCAGCTACTATTTATAACAATACGCTATTTGAAAATGTGATAGTCAATTCTAATTACCTTTATTTTAATATTTCAACCGACTTAGAGTTATTTGGTTTTGATTTTTTTAATCAAAATCACCAAGATATATACCATAGAGAACGAAGTTTTAACAACAAGTTTACCGTAAATTATAAGAAAAATAAACGAGGTAATAAATTAGGATGGAAGGCATTTATGATTTACCAAATAGAAAAAGATAATCAACCTAATATTAATGGTTTTCAAAATAATTTACTCCTCAATCTTTGGGCGACACCTATTTCATTCAGCAATCAACAAGGAACCGTTTTACCAGATAATACTCAAAGGCGTTTCAGCTCACAATTTAATAATCCAGAATGGTTACTACACAATAATAGAAATTCGATTAAAACGAAATCCTTTGTAGCGAGTGCTCAATATGAGATTGATATTACTGATTATATGGAATTAAAAGGTAAGTTCAGTTATAGATATAATGACAATCAACAGAAGTTTGGATTAATAAGCGGTACCGCTGGTTTTGAAGAGGGTTATGTAAGTGATAAAAATAGTAAAGGAAATCATATAAACGGTGTTTTAAACCTTGAATATACTAAACGCAAAAGAGAAAACAAGATAGGAGTAAAGTCAGTAGTGAATTATACACATAGTGATTTAGATTTTTCATTGAAAGAATCTTCTGGGTTTTCTCAGTTTTCATTTGTTAATGCTCTAAATAATTCAGAAAGAAGTCAGTCAAGATTGAGAAGTGTTTTACGATTACGTAATCAATTCAACTACGAATTCGATAATCGTTTAGAATTAAAGCTCACAAATAATTCTTATTATTCATCTATTCAGAATGATAAATGGTTGTTGCCATCTTTATATGCGAAAGTAAATTTGCAGAAACTATTTGATGTTTATGGGGCAATAAACAAGTTTACGGTATCATCAAGTTTTTCTTTAGATGTCAATGATGTACCGCTGTATTATAATAATTTAAATCATAATAGTTTAGTATTGTCGCCTCAAGAAAGTTTACATTATACTGCTAATAATGATTTGTTTATTAACTCTTCTATTGAACTTGAGGAAATAGAGAACTGTGAAATAAATACTTCTTTAGAACTGTATTTACTTGGAGGTACTACCAATTTCAACTGTACATACTACAATTCAACAACTAGAGGAAGTGTTTTTCCTATCATTAATGATGGAGTTTTTGTGTTGAATAATGTTGCGGATATAGGGAATTCAGGTTTTGAATTTAGTATGGACTCAAGAGTCAGAGTAGCTGATGAATTTTATTATAAACCAAGTATATCTTTCTCTACTTATAAGACAGAGGTGTTAAAACTTTTAAATGATGAAGAACAAGTTCCAATTGCTGGATTTTCAACTACCTCTAAGAATTTAATAGCAGGGCAACCAGCTGGTGTAATTGTCGGTTCAGCCTATTTAAAAGATGAACAGAATAATACTGTTATTGGAGAAGATGGTTTTCCTCTAGTTAATGAAACTCCACAAATTATTGGTAATCCTATACCCGATTATACTATTGGTTTAAGTAATAGTTTTGAATGGAATAACCTTGAGTTAAATATTGTAATAGATATTCAAAAGGGCGGCGATATTTGGAACGGAACTCAAAATGTTCTTAACTATTTAGGGGCTTCTCAACAATCTGCTATAGAAAGAGATATTACCAATTTTGTTTTTAACGGTATAAATCAAGAAGGAAACACAAATACTATTCCTGTTGATTTTTACAATCCTAATAATTCTATTTTAGAAAATAGATTTGTCCGTTATGGCTTTGAAGGCGTTGCTGAAGATGCCATAGAAGATGCAAGCTACATCAATATTAAATCTATTGATATTTCATATTCCTTTATAAATGATTATAACAATAAAACTTTTTTTAGAGAATGTAAATTAGGTGTATACGCTAAAAATATATTCACTTGGTCTGAATTTAGAGGAAACTCTCCATATGGAGCATTATACGGGAATAGTTCAGGACAAGAACTTAACTTCTTTAATAGACCGCTTTTAAGCGAAGTAGGGTTGACATTAAATATAAAAATATAAGCTATGAGAGAATTAAAAGACAATCATTTGAAATTAGTATTTATAGTGTTTCTAACAGTTTTTGTATCTATAAAGTTACATGCTCAAGCGGCAAATGATACCTTAGAAAAAATCTATACCCAGACAGACAGACCATTTTATTTTCCTGGAGAAACCATTTGGTTCAAATCTTATATTGTAAATGCAAATAACACTATTTCGACATTAAGTGATATTGTGCATGCTGAATTAATTTCTCCCCAAGGTAGTACTGTAAAGACCATAAAATTAGCTATTAATCAAGGTTGTGCTTATGGTGATTTTACCATAGATAAAGATTGGGTTGGCGGTGTTTATAAAATAAAAATGTTTACAAATTGGATGCGTAATTATGGTGACGAAGCTTCTTTTACAAAGAAAATTACAATTCAAAAGATTGTAAAACCTAATGTGTTATTATCCTTGAAATATGAAAAAGAGGGCTATGGGAAATTGTCTTTGGTCACTGCCAACTTTAAAGTAAAAAATTTAAAAAACAAGCCTATTAGTGGTACTGAGATTTCTTACGAAGTTTCAATTAAAGGAGAAATTGTGATAACTAAAAAAGGTAAAACTGATGCAGAAGGAAACGCTGATTTAAAGTTTCAACTTCCTAACAATTTAACTACACGTGATGTAGTGCTTAATGTATTAATATCACATAAAGGTACAACCGAATCTATTTCTAGAAGTGTTCCTGTGGTTTTGGATACTATAGATCTGCAGTTTTTTCCAGAAAGCGGAAAACTATTAGAAGGAGTAGAAAACCGAGTTGCCTTTAAAGCTATTGATGAATTCGGTAAACCAGTCGATGTTCAAGGTGAAATTATAGATGAAAGCGGAAGATTAATTACCTCTTTTAGTAGTTTTCATGATGGTATGGGGAGTTTTAATTTAGATCCTGTTTCCCGTAAAAAATATTATGCCACAATAAAAATTCCTTTTCATTCAGAGAAAAAAATATTACTGCCAAAGACACATGAAGAAGGTGTGGTTTTTAGCGTAGAAGTGGATAGTTTATCTGCAAAAATCAAGTGGTATTCTTCAATTCATAAACCACTGTATTTGGAAGTTTTGAATGCTCAAAAAACAGTGTTAAAACAAAGTATCGATACAAATCAAAATACGATCAATATAGATACCAGAAAATTCCCTATTGGTTTAACAAAATTTAGAATAACAACTCTAAATCGAATACCATTGGCTGAAAGATTAGTCTTTATAAATGCTCACAAACAGCTTGTTATTGATGTAAAACTGGATAAAGAAATTTATCAAACCCGCGAAAAAGTAAAGGTAACCATAACTACAAAAGATAAAGATAATAATCCTGTTCCTTCCAACTTATCCGTAGCGGTTGCAGACAATAAATTGTTGTCATTTGCAGATGACAAACAAGATCATATTCTATCTTATTTGTTATTGTCATCTGAACTCAAAGGTAAAATACACGAACCTAATTTTTATTTCAACCCTGAAGAAAAAAAATCGTATGAAGCACTAGATTATGTAATGCTTACACACGGTTGGAGAGATTATCTTTTAAAATACATCTCAACCAAAGAAGCACAATACAAACCTGAGCAATTAGCAACTCAATCAGGTACAATTGTTGACAAAAAAGGGAATCCTGTAGAAGCAATAGTATTGCTATTTGACCAAAATGGAAATAGAGTATTGGTTTTTAAAAGTGATAAAAATGGTAATTTCTCTTTTAAGTTTGACAAGGCTAAAAGTCTTACTTTAATTGCATATGCTGAGGATGGAAGAAAAATTAAAATTATTAAAAGAGCTAGGATTAATGGATTTATTAATAATAGTGCGACAAATAAATATCGAAATCAAAGATTAACAAACAATACGCCTTCTAAATTTAATAATCCTACACAGCAAAGTATTAAAAAGAAAGCAAGAGCTTCTGTTTCATTATCTGATAATGGTACAAATTTAGAGGAAGTTGTTGTTATTGCATATGGCAGTATGGCTAAAAGAAAATTAGTTGGTACTTCAGTTGCAATAATTAAATCACAAAAAATTGTTGGTAATGAGTCAGTTAATCAACTATTACTAGGTAGGGTGGCGGGAGTAAAAGTTGTTAAAAGTAATTCGATTTATGGTAATGGAGAAAATATTTCAATCAGGGGGTCAAGTTCAATATCAGGGAACAACCAACCTTTGATAATTGTTGATGGCGTACCTTATGACCGAAGAATACTTTCCAATTTAAATACTAACGAAGTAGATGAAGTTACTGTTTTGAAAAATGCGGCAGCCACGACATTATATGGTAGTGCAGCCTCTTATGGTGTTATCATCATTACTACAAAAAATCAAAGTTTCTACAACAATTGGGGTAAAAAGAAATTGAACAATGCAAAGTATAATAATTATGCTATGGAGACATTTTACAGTTATAATCCTACTAACCTGTATTATGCAAAACAGTTTTATTTGCCGAAGTATGAAGGTAAGGAGTTGCCCGAAGAGCGCAGTGATTTTAGACAAACCATTTATTGGAATCCCATAGTGCAAACGGATGAGAATGGAAAAGTAGTGTTAGATTTTTACAATTCTGATGCCATTACCTCTTTTCAAATTATTGCTGAAGGAATAGGATATAATGGTTTGATAGGCCGACAAAAAAAGGAATATGCAACAAAAAAACTATTGAATGTTGATTTTAAGTCGCCAAATTATATGGTGCTAAATGATACAATCACCTTACCAGTTACCGTTAGCAATGAAACTAATCAGAGTATTAACTCTAGGTTACATATAGTACTCCCGGAAGAACTGAAATTACAGGAGCCTTACAGTAAAGAACTTTTTGTAAAAGCCAATAGTTCCATTGTTCAGAACATAAAAGTAGTACCTATTAAGAAAGCGGAAAAGATAGTAATTAGACTTGGTTTAACGTCTACTACATTAAATGATTTTGTAGAAAGAGAAGCTACTGTTTTAAGTCCTTATTTTCCCATAGAGGTTTCAGTATCCGGATCAAAATCACAGTCGCATGAATTTTCAATAGACCATCCTGTTAAAGGAAGTATTAAAGCAGGTTTTACGATATATACGGATATAATTGGAGATGTTATGGATGGGATAGAAGGAATGATAAGACAGCCATACGGTTGTTTTGAGCAAACGTCATCAGCTACTTACCCTAATATTATGGTTTTAAAATACCTTAAAGAAACTAATAGAAGTAATCCTGAGATTGAAAAAAGAGCATTGAATTTCATTAAAGAAGGGTATAAAAGATTGATTGGTTTTGAAACAAAAAAAGGAGGTTTTGAATGGTTTGGGCACATACCTCCTCACGAAACTCTAACAGCTTATGGGCTTTTGGAGTTTACTGAGATGAAGGACGTATATAATGGTGTTGATCAAAAAATGATTGACAGAACTATGGATTGGTTATTGAGTAGACGAAATGGAAAAGGTGGCTTTCATAGAAGTACTAAGGGGTATGATAGTTTTGCCAGTTCACCGAATGATGTAGCCAATGCTTATATTGTATATGCTATCAGTGAATCAGGAATACATGTAGATATTGAAAAAGAGTACAAACATTCCTTTAAGGATGCTTTAATGAGTAATGATACCTATAAAATGGCTCTTATGGCTTGTGCTAGTTTTAATTTTGGTAAAAAGGATAATGCTCAAAAACTAATGGGTAAAATAAAGGAAAATATTGAAGAGTATAGCTTTTCAAATTTACCTGTGAATAACACTATTACACGTTCCTATGGAGACTCAAAGAATATAGAAACCGTTGCTTTTACTTTATTAGCATTAATTAAAGACAACAACTCTGATGAATTTTTAGTATCACAAGGCGTTGAATATTTAGTAGGTAAGCGAAAACATAATAGGTTTGGTGCTACGCAAGCTACATCAATGGCTCTTAAAGCGCTCATTGAATACACAAAAATTCAGAAAACTAAATTATTAGCTAAAGGTACTTCTATAGAGTTAACAATTAATGGTAAGAATTTGAATAAAGAATTAAGTATTTCTGAAAATGGAAAAATCTTACTAGAAAATTTAGAATCATACATAACCGAAGGTAACCAACGCTTAGCGGTCAAATTTTCTAATCCTGAAATTACGTTCCCGTATTCATTAAATATTACCTATGATAGTTTTTTACCAGAGTCTTCTTCAAAGTCTCTTTTAGGGTTAGAAACATTAATAATTGATAAAGCCTATAAAGTTGGTGACAATGTTAGTATGACGGTTAATGTAAGCAATAAAAAGAATGAAAATTTAGGAATGGTTACTTCTGTAATAGGAATCCCATCAGGCACGACTCCACAACCTTGGCAACTAAAAGAACTTGTTGAGCAAAACAGGATTGCTTTCTATGAAATACTAGATAACTATGTAGTCTTTTATTGGAGGTCTTTCAAGCCTCAAGAAGTCAAGACTATACGCTTAGATTTAAAGGCAGATATTTCTGGGAGTTATCAGGCTCCAGCTAGCACAACTTATTTGTATTACGGAGATGAGTTTAAAACTTGGGTTTCTGGAGTTAACGTAGAGATTAGATGATAATTATACTCGTTTAAATCCAAGATTTTTATCAATTCTTGTTGATCTTTCACCCTATTTAACCTTGGTTCAAAAACACTTTTTACAAAATAGGTAATGGCATTTATGTTTTTAAATTACTGTAAAAGAAAATGATTGTTTTATCTTTTTAAAAATTAAGCATAGTCTTAGTTTAAGGTTTCTTTTTCTAATGAAGAAGAAGAAAGGAAAAAGGGTGTTTTATTAGGGTGATTTTAAATTTTAAATGGAATAAGTGGATGATTTACAATAGTCAGAAAAAAATATTTTTTATAAAGTAATAGTTTCCCATATCTTTGTTTTACTAAGTACTTGTACTTGGTTTAGCCAATAATATGTTTCGAGTATTGTTTAAAATTTGCAACTATATACTTAATAAATGTATAGTTATTTATTAGGGTTGTTACGACATCATAAATGTAACTTCAGGCGAGGTTTTTAAATACACTGTAAAATAAAGCTATGAGTGAAATCAATAAAGGAATTAGAATTATAAATTTTATAGTTGATATTATAGTCGTCAGTATCATATCTCACATTATTAACACTCTGTTTTTTTTGATTTTTTTAAATGTTGGTTTTTACACTGTTTATTATTCTGTTTACTTAACCTACTATTTTATATTAGAATCTTATAAAGGTCAGACAATTGGAAAACTAATTACACGAACGACAGTTGTTGATATAAATAATTTAAAACCGAGTATAGGAAGAATAGCTCTTCGAACTATTTTGAGGTTAAATCCCTTTGACGGGTTTTCTTATTTATTTGGACAAGAACAGGGAGGGCATGACCTTATATCAAAAACTAGATTACGATTTAAAAGATCAGATAAAACTAAGTGAATCCTATTTTAAAAAAGCTTCTAAAATATTGAATGCTATACTATTTCGGACGTTAATTCACCGATCAGAGCTTTTTTGTTTAAAAAACCAATTCTAGGTAAAAACAAACATGAATGTTAGTAAATGATTGATTTATATTACCTAAGAATTGGTTAAACCCAACTGTGTAAACTTAATTTTTCTTAAAAGAGAATAAACGTTTTTTGACGTTATTCTCTACTATTTTAATTTAAGCAATGCTTCTCGAGACAGGTTAAACTCGAATAGATATCTTTAAAGGTGTTTTCAGGTCTGTTGTAAATGACACCTCTTATTTTTATAGAACGGTTTTGTAGATTAGCTAATTGAAGCTGTAATTCTTTTATTTTATGGTTAAGGAAATAGGAGATGATTGAATCCTGATTATTCGTTGCTAACCACATTATTTCGGAATGCCTCTTTTGCTTAGATATTTCTCTATACACTCCTTTTAAGCCTCTAATGTCAGAGAACATTTGTCCTCCCAGTGCATCTAAAATAATTTTGTTATCATTGGAAAGGACAAAATAGATGTTCTTGATATTATGGTCTATAATTAATTCTTTTAAGCACCCTACTGTTTTCATATCAGACACAAATGAATTACCAAGAGAGGTATAAAAATAGTTTTCACACTCGAAAGCGCGATTAACAGTTACTTCTAAACAGTCTGTTGGGCATAAAAGAAAAAGAGCCTTACGCATTATACCACAGCATTTGGATTGGTAAACGGAAATGAAGAATGATGCAAGTCAATTTTTAATTTTCCGTCCATTAATTTGTAACCAAAAGTGTATTCTACTTTAGCGTCGTTACCTTCTACATCGGTAAAAAAGTAATTTCCCATGGCAATAGCACGATTTTCCTCTAAAATTATCCCTGCATTTTCAAATCGAACTTTTGTCCAAGGTTGTATGGCAAAACCTTTGTCTTCTGCACAAGCTCTATCTTCACCTGCTATAAAATAAGACAACGCCTCTAGTTTGGTAGGTCTAAATTGTTCTATTTCACATTTGGTTGGTTTAAATAAAACCGTGCCAGCTTCAAAAGAATAGAGTCTGTCTAGAAATTCGTTAGCAAACTCTTCACATTCAGGTCTGTTGTTTTTTAGAGACCCGATTTTTACCACGCCTTCTCCCCACGTGTTTTGTGCATTTACTACTTGTTCTTTTGTGATCATTTTTCTAATTTTTGATTATTAATTATGTTTATAAATTCACCTCGAATTTGTTCATCATTAAAGCACCCTCCATATTCTATTGTGGTAGTAAAACTATTTTTATCTTTTATTCCTCTTGAAGAAACACACAAATGTTTAGCAGAAATCATTACAATGACATCTTCTGTGTCTAATGTATTTTGTAAGTCTTTAAAAATTTGTAATGATAATCTTTCCTGCACTTGAGGACGATGAGAATAATAATCTACCAAGCGATTTATTTTTGAAAGCCCAATTACTTTATGTTTAGGGATATAAGCGATATGAGCGTGCCCTGTTATAGGTAAAAAATGATGCTCGCAAGCAGAGTCAATATTGATATTCTGTTCAACTAGCATTTTCTGGTACCCATACTTGTTTTCGAAGGTTGAGAGTTTAGGTTTATGCTTTGGGTTTAAACCATAAAATAATTCTTTCACATACATTTTAGCAAAACGATAAGGGGTGCCAGATAAACTATCATCGGTTATATCAAGACCAAGCTCTTCCATTATTTTTCCAAAATGATGTTGAATAGTTTTGATTTTTTCATCATCAGATTTTTTAAAAGCATCCGGAACTAGTGGCGTTTCTATGTCAGTAGAGATATGGTTATCTCCTATAAAATCTATGTGTTCTTTATTCATAATTGATGCATGATTTATCGGTGTTGCATTGATCATAATTTTGATGTATGATTATGTGTGCTATAGCTGATGCAAATATGAAGTATACAGGTAATAAAACCCACTTTAATGCCTCGTTTGCTATAGCCAAAGAAAGTAATGGAATTACAATACACGGTAGCATACATAATACACTAATTAATGTTCTAAAAGTATCAGGTTTGTTAAAAATCAACGTCATTATTTACTTTTATTAATGCAACTGAGTTGCAAATATAGATATTTTAATTTTATTGCAACTCAGTTGTAATAATTTTCTGCTATGAGAAGTATATGAAGAGGATCTTTTGTTGAGGGATAATACCGTCTGATGTTAATTTGCCGAGGATAATTGTTTATGGTAAATGCCGAGTCATAGATAAGATATAAGCATGACTGAAAGGAAATGGTTATGTAACTTTACCTAAGAATCGGTATAATTGCATGAACCTAAAAAAAGGGCTAAATGAATTTTTATAGGAGAGAGAATGAAATCCCCAAATTTAAAGCTTTATAATACTACTATTTAATGAGACTTATACCATTTGCCATTTTCTTTGACATTAAATTCAAACAATAACTGGTATTAGATATACTTGAATACGATGTAGTTTTGCATTCATTTATGGAAGTAAACATTTGTAAATCGTATAATATATTTGTGTAGTTGTTTTCAGTGTGTTAATTATTGTAAAGAAGCTTGCTTAGCTACAACTATACCCATTCTAATTAAGAGGTAGCAGTTTCATAAATATTAATTCAAGGGAAATATGAAACTGGCTACGACTCATTATTCAATGGTTCTTATATTTTTTAGCTTACAAATTTTTGTACAGATCTATCTTTTAATTTTTTACCTGTAAATAAAAAGAATATCGCTCCACTGATCAAAACAATCACGGACATACTTAACCAAACATCGTTTTCAATTCTATTTTTATATATGAATTTTGGCAGCTCTTTATAGTTTTTAACCGTAAACTTTTGTTGCTTAAATAACATGGGTACTAAGTAGTTTCGCCATTGATCAGAAAATTCAAATACTTGCTTTTTATAATCGTTATAATGTTTTTCAGAGGTACCTGCAATCTTGTTCAATGATTGTTGCATTAGTATTGCAGGTGATAAAAACTCAAAGATGGTAACTAATTCTTGTTGTTTTTTCAATTGTAAGTCATATTCTGCCAATAAAGGCTTGGTTTTTTCTTCCATCACTTTTTGAGACGCAAAGTAATTATGCCAAAAGCCATACTTTTCTTTGTCGTTTTCGTGTGCTAACTCAGGATGATTTCGCAAATACGCACTCATAATTTCGTTTTGTTTTTCTTCATTTTCTTTTTTGATCAAACGAATTTCATTAATCATTTTTAAACGTGATGGCGTTGGGTATAAAGAATTCCCAATTTGATTAATGGTAGCAGGTAGTACCAATACGATAAGTAACCAAAGACCAATTAACGTTAAGGCATTTTTTGAAGAGTTGTTAATTTTTATGTTTACAATACACACTAGTACAAACCAAAACAAACTATAGCCAGCAATTAAAAAAAACAGGCTTATCAAATTACGGGTAGCCATAAAAGCATCTGAAGAAAAAACGGTAATACTAATGAGTAATGTAAGTACAGTAATTACTGTGAAAATAAGATAACGAATAGTCATTTTTTGCAAAAACCAAGCAATTACAGAAATAGGGTGTGCACTCAATAATCGTAAGGTTCCTAATTCTTTTTCTTTAGATAAAACATTAAAAGTAAAGGCAATAATAAGTAAGGGAAGAATGTAGATAATAGCAAAAGCTAAATCGAAAGTCCCGAACAATAATTGTACAGGATTTACCATTTCGGAATAATCTAAAGCAAAGTTATTTCCATAAACAGTTGGGCTTTTAAAATGCGTATACATATCGCTTTGTCCAGTAGCTAAAAACGATAAAGGTTCAGGTTGCATTATTGCCAAACGAGGATGACGATAACCTATGGTCATGGGTTCAGATGGTAATTGCCAATATGGAATATTTACTTTTTCACCTTCTTTAATTTTGGTGAGGTTCACTAACATTGTGCTGTCTTTTTTATGCAATTCTTCTTGCATTTTAGCGATGTCATGAAGCCTTTTTTCTACATTTTTCCTTCCGTTGAAAGTAGCAAATGCAAATAATAAACCAATACTGATAAGCAAAACCAACAGCCAATTGCTTCTTACTAGTAATTTTATTTCGTATATTAAATTGTTAGAAAACATATCTTATGTTCTTTTTGAAGAGATTATTAAAGTTACAAACGGAATTACTAACCAAAGCATTAAAACCACTACGTTTTGCATGTTCTCTTTTAGTATTTCTGAAAGAGTAGGAGGAGTAAAATTAAATTTGGGTAGATTTTTAAATTTTTCTGCACTCATTTTGTAACCGCGTTCACCAAATTTTGAATTATCTTTAATATCATAATTTAAAAACTGCTGCTTTTTAATACGATACTTTTCGGCAGATTTGGTAAACTTCCAGTGCAAGTTATCACTTGTATTGGCAATATCCATTGATAAAAATCGAACAGGAATAAATGGCGATAAAAACGATAATTTTTTATAGGTATCATTTTGTTTGGTAGCTATTTCATTTAAAATAGTATAGTGTTTTTTATAAATATTTGCCTCATGTTCTTCGCCTTTTTGCATTCGATAACCTGCATAGTTAAATGGTAATTGACGAATATTGTCTACTCCGTATTCCTGTAAGGTTGCTAATTCTAATTGTTTAGCGGCTTTATTCCAGGGGTTATGACCATCTAATCCATTTTTCTTGTCTTTGGCAATCCGTGCGTTAAATTCTGATTTAGATGGGTAAGGATGGCTTTCGTTTGCAAAATTTGTGGCGATTTTAGGCGTAATAAAACTAAATAAAATCCAAATTACTAAACTACTTACCAATGAGATTCCAGAAGATTTACACCACATAGAAATCAATACTGTAATGGTTGTAATGATTAAGTAATACAGTACATACAAAATGAAAAGTGTAAGTAAGCTACTCCAGCTAAAAAATGCCAAATTTTCTAAACTTGATAGTACAATGCCGATAATTAAAAAGATAATTAAAACTAAAATTTTAATAGGAATAAAGATAGCTAACCACTTTCCTAAAGCCAATTTTACGGGATGCACACCTTGACTTTTTAGCAGTATAAATGTTTGGTGTTCTACTTCTTTGGTGTATGAATTATACCCCATTAAAATAATGATTAGCGGAAATAGATAAATCAGTACAAAGTTGATAGAAAGGGTACCGAAACGCGCTAAACTGGTTTGATCACTCGCTTCACTAAACGAGGCTTCATTTCTGTTATGGGCTTCTAAAAAAATAGAATTTCCTGTGTATTTGGTAACACCATAATCAAATAATGATAAGGCAAATTGGGGTTTGAAAGCATACGTTCCGTAGTGTGCTGCCGAATGTGGGTTTTTCGCACCTTGTGTTTCCCAAACGGTACGTTCTTTGGAAACCGACTCTATATATTGCCGATTGTTTTTTTGATATTGATTTATGCTTGTAATGGCAGCAATTACCAATAAAAGCATAGAAATACCCACCGTTATTTTAAAACGACCGTCTCTCGTTAGCTCTTTCAGTTCTTTAAAAATTATGTTTATCATAATTAACTTACATTTTTAAAGTTCATAATATCAAGGTAAATGGTTTCTAACTCTTTTAATGAAAGTTCGGAAGAGTTTGAGTAGTTTTCCATTACGCCCGAACGCATAATGCCTATGTGTGTACTTACTTCTTTCGCTCTAAATAAATCGTGCGTTGTCATGAGTATTGCTACTCCATCATTTTTCATTTTGCTAAGTAATGTGATAAACTCGTTACTCGATTTTGGGTCTAATCCAGAGGTAGGCTCATCTAACAATAAAATTTTAGACTCTTTTGCAATGGCTAAAGCAATTCCAACCTTTTGGCGCATACCTTTTGAAAAGGTGTTTACATGTCTTTTGTGTGCTTCTTCTTCTAGGCCTGCTTCCGATAAATACAAGCCCAATTCTTTCGGATCGAATTTTTTTCCTGAGAGCTTGGTGAAATAATCTAAATTTTCAATCGCACTCAATGTCGGATATAACATCAAATTTTCAGGAATATAGGTTAAAAAACTCTTTGTTTTAATGGGGTTTTTAACAACATCTAGTTTGTTTATTTCTGCAATTCCTGAGGTTGGTTGAATAAAGTTCAATAACATATTTATGGTAGTTGACTTTCCTGCACCATTTGCTCCTAGTAAACATAATACTTCTCCTTCTTTTACAGTAAAAGACAGGTTGTTTACCGCTGTAAAATCACCATATTTTTTGGTGATGTTTTTCGTTGTTATCATAGTATAGTTGATGGTTTACAAATTAATAATAGACATCCATTGTAAAAATGCTATGTATATTAATGCCATCAAAAGGGTCAAGTTTCGATAGCTGTATTTTAAAAAATGAGATTGTAGTTTTTATCCAATTGGAGGGGGCCTGCAAAAAAGAACACTGTCTATTTGGTTTGGTTCAAATTGATAAGGGTACGTATAAAACAACTGTTCTTTAGAATAAAGATGAAGTGCTAACTCAACAAAAGTAGATTCATTCGTTACAAAAGAAATTTTGTTGGCCGTAATAACATATTCACAAAGTTCACAATCAGTATCCTGATTGTTTTCATAATGAGTAAATGTATGTAAACCAATAGTTTTTATACTGATAAAAAATATC
This sequence comes from Tenacibaculum profundicola, assembly GCF_057220795.1. Taxonomy (NCBI): domain Bacteria; kingdom Pseudomonadati; phylum Bacteroidota; class Flavobacteriia; order Flavobacteriales; family Flavobacteriaceae; genus Tenacibaculum; species Tenacibaculum profundicola. The sequence goes on from NZ_CM170137.1 coordinate 3,931,866, forward strand.
AAGTAGCATACAGCAATATGTTTTTTAGTACTTTCCAAATAGAAATCTTCTGAAGTCAAATTTAAATATATTCCTTAATTTCACAATAGTTTTAGGGTAAAATTATCGATTACCGATCAACTCCTTGATGTTTTTCAGGTATATTAAGTGTTTTTGAACTGTTTGCTTTTGTCTTTTTAATCATATTCACCATTCTGCCTTATAGTATAGTGTCAACATCTGTTAACCGTTAAATAGAAAGCCTTGGTTCGTTTCAATACTTGCGTATTTGTAAGATGTATTCAGGATTTACCGTTGGATGTAAAACTTTTGGAGATGCTCAAGTAAATAAATAGTACAATTCTTTTTTTTAATTGTTTTAAGCGAAGAGCAAACAATCCTTTTCAGTTTCCAACAGCAAATCATATTCGAATAGGGTATAGGTACTGCGTTGCTGGTTCAGATATTATTTACTTTAGATTAGGAAGATAAAACCGTTGATATAATTACGATTGTGAGACAATAGGGTTTTAAGTAATTAAACAAAACTTTTTAAGGTTTGATCTTAAATCGTATTATACTTAAAACTAGATATACCGCCAACCTTAAAAATACTTTTAATCTCAGTCCTGTTTTTTATATATTTGAAAGGTAAATATACGCAATTGCACATATATACTAGTTAGCTGCTATTAGAACAAACAAAATTTGAATGAATAAAAAACAATTAAATAAATTAACTGACGAGGAGTTATTAAAGGAATCTAAAAAAATAAAATCGACCCAGATTATTGATGCAACTTTAATTGGAATTTTGATAGGTATTTTTATTTACAGTATTACAGCTGGTAACTTTAGTTACTTTTTTGGAATAATTCTTTTGTATGCGATTTATAAATTGGTAAACAAGGACAAATACAAAAAATCAGAAATTGAGAATCTTCTTAAAGAACGAAACTTAAAATAAGAATTGTGAGTCTTTGTAAGCACTGTAATACTGAATTAAATGGAGATTTTTGTTCAAACTGTGGATTTCCTAGAAAACTGAAAAGGATTGACAGAGAATATCTTTTTAATGAAATCAGTAGTGTTATCAATTTTGATAAAGGAATCTTTTATACAATTAAGGAACTACTTTTAAGACCAGGTAGTGCTGTTAAGGCGTTCATTCTTGAGGATAGAAAAAGGCTAGTCAAACCAATACTTTTTTTAATTGTATGCTCAGTAGTATACACAATAGCTCAACAGTTTTTGAATTTTGAGGACGGCTATATCAACATGCGTTTTGATGACTGGAATGATAGAGTCATTGGAAAACTGTTTAATTGGATTTCAAAAAATTATGGTTATGCCAATATTTTAATGGCTGTTTTCATAACTATGTGGATTAAAATATTTTTTAGAAAGTACGAATACAATTACTATGAAATTTTCATTCTACTATGTTTCACAATGGGGATTTCAATGTTAATATTTTCATTATTTGGTATTATAGAAGCGGTAAGTAATTATCCTGTTTTACAATATGGTGCGAACATTGCCATAATATATACTGCTTGGACAATCGGACAGTTTTTTAATGGTAAGAAAAAATTGAATTATTTAAAAGGTATTTTGAGTTACTTTTTAGGTATGATAACTTTTATGATAGTGATTGTATTATTAGGAATTATTGTAGAAAAAATAGTATGACAAATAACAGCAGCCAATAACTAAGCATATGGCGTTCCAATAGGCTAACTTTATATGATTGTAGGGCACATAAGGAATTAAACATATAATTAAACTTACCACAAACACCTTAATCAAGGTGTGTTTTTATGTCATAGATTTAAGTAAACGAATTATAAAGTAAGAGTTGGTACCCGGATACCTAAATAACAGGAAAGTTTTTAATGTAATTGTGTTATGTAAAATAACTTAGATGTTAAAATGTTTGCTTTTAGGGTTTTATGGTGTGTTTACGAGGTTGTTTTTTGTATATTTGGTAAAACAAGTAATACAAAAAATATAGAGATGGCTATCAGGTTCTACTCTATGAAAATATTAAATACAGCTATGAGAATACTTTATTTTTTTTTGATACTTCTAGTTTGTTCTGCTATTTATTCTCAAAACCCAAAAGGTATCGTAAGTGATTATACCAAGTTAACTTCTAGATATTTGTTGAACAAAAGCGAAAGAACGGAAAGTGTATATTCAAACCAGAACATGACTTCAAATAGCTCTAGAAGCAATTCTAATGGGCAGCTAACTATGTTTCAAATGAATTCAAAAGAAACTAATAAGTTAGATAGGGCATCAGGATCTCTTCCAAAAATCACGAAGTATGATATTATAAACGAAATACAAAGAAGGAGAATAGTTGCCGAAAATTTTCATAAAAGAAATAATAAACGTGTTAAACAGATTGATAGTTTATATAATCAAATACCTGATGTAAACTTTAAAAAAATTATTAATGGTCTTTTTCAAGCTCATCTTTTTGTTAGAAAAAAATATTCTTTTTCAAGAGATCAAGAACTTGTTACCGAGGTGCCTTGCTTAATAAAAGTGGAGGAGAATAGAGTAATTCAAATATATCCATATGGTAAAAAAGGTTTTGCACTTGATTATCCCAAAAAACAAGCCGTAAACTCCTACTTATCCAACGGAATCGTTCAATATAATGATTTTAAAACTGGAGAGGTATTAACTGTAGTTCTTTTAGATCCTTTTCTTTTAGATAAACCTAAACAGTTTAAAGTTAGTGAAACTGGATTTGGATTTATAAAACTTTATACAACTAAAAAGAAGAATAACGGAAAAGTAGTTTGGATACAAGAAATTGATCCAAAAGGAAATATCAACAGGGAAATATCACAACAATTAGTTTATGCTAAAAATAAAATTGATGCCTCAAAGATGAATATAAAACCCGTTGCTATTAATACGGAGTTCGATCTATACTATTTTGGAAAACCAGTTACAACAACATATGGTATTTTGCCTCTGTTTCTAAAAACCTCTGAATCTGACATAAAGCCAATGAAAAATAATGAAATGAGATTAGTAAGAATAATGATATATCGTGACTAAATAACGTTTAGTGGTAACTAAGCATATGGCGTCCCAATAGGCTAACCCTATATGCCCTGTTGACTGATCATTTGATAATAAGGGGGTAAACGATAAGTTTGTGCTGTTTTTGTATATTTGGTAAAACAAGTAATACAAAAATATAGAGATAGCTATCAGGCTCTACTCGGTAATTAATAAACTAAGTATGAATAAAGGTCAGCTGAATACTTTCAAAATCTTGACAATAGTTATAATGAATTGTTTTGGTTGCGGAGGGCAAATAGATTCTACAGAGAATGAGTCATCAAAATTGCTTGAAGTTGTAAAAACTGAAGAAACCTCCAGTTTTAAAATGGACATTGTTGATACAAATTTTTTAGTAAATAATTCAACCCAAAAAGATAGTGTAGTTTATAATAAATATATCGATGGTAAAAAAGATGGATTATGGAGGGAGTTTGATGAAAACAATCTATTAATTACTGAGGGATATTATAAGAATAGCAAAGCAAATGGATTAATGAAATGGTATCATGCCAAAGGACATTTAGCTGGAGAAGGACCCATGAAAGAGGATAAAAGACATGGGGTGTGGAAAGTTTACGGTGTTGAGGATGGAAATTTATACGCAGAAGTATATTTTAAAATGGGTGAACAGTTGGGAGTCTTGAAAACATATCATGAGAATGGACAATTGCGCAGAGAAAATAGTTGGAAAAATAATAAAGTTATCTCTGAAAAATGTTGGGATGAAAATGGAGATGAGATAGATTGTATTTGAATCTATTCAGCTAGGATTAATATAGAAAACAACCTACAATAACTAAGCATATGACGTGCCGATAGGCTAACGCTATATGATTTGTTGGGCACATAAGGAATAAAACATATAATATACTTACCACAAACCCCTTTTTCAAGGTGTTTTTTTATGTTCAAGATTTAATAAACGAATTATAAAATAAGAGTAGGTTGCAATTGTTAGGCGCTTAACTATTTGAAAGCTCAATCATTTCTTGGAGTAATTCTTCAGGAGGTAGCTTTTTAGTTAGCTTATCTAGTTTAGACCTTTCTTTATTGTATTCTATAAACACAGTAGAGCTAAGATGTTTTAATGTCTCGATCTTACTAATATGATACTCTATAGCTGATATATTCTGAAATCTGCGCCATTGGTCATTATTCAAATGTGGCACTCCTACGTTCTTTAGGACTTGGGCGAAATATTTAAGGTACATGTTGCAAAATTAACAAGAGCGTCAGTTACTCCTTGCTACAGTTGATAGCATTCTGTTTAAAGTTTTTAAGAATGATGTTTTTTTAAATTTTTTTTCACAACCTTGTCAAAGTAGGAGAGGTAATTAAGGGTTCATACTGTATTTGGGTGCGCAATTTTTACAGTATTCAGTCATTTTCCTAATATAATAAAAAAAACCGCTCAAAGATTGAACGGGAAAATTGCTATCAAAAAGAACTTAAGAGGGTAAATTCTTAAGCTTTCCAAAGTTATCTAATTCAATGCTGTCAGAATATGACACATGTGTCATTAAAAGAGTATTAGTTATGTATTATCTTACAAAGTAGCTATACCTTTAAAATTAGCGAGTATTTTCGGTAGGATGTTTGATTAACTTTTTAATAATTGATATTAGTTATTGTTTGAATTTACTTTAGAAAAAACGAGTATTTTTTTCTAAAGTAAATTCAAATGGTAAATGGTAGTACCTCCGACAAAATAATAGGTACCCGATTGGGTATGGTGAATATGTACCCTGAAAAAAGTACTTCATTTGATTTTCATAGACAGATAATTGTAATTGATCTAGAAAGAGTGGTGAATATCCTGTTTTTTAACATTTTAACTCAGGGTTTGGACTACGGAACTGTTAAACTATTAAAATATATTTGTAGCATGGAGGAAATTAAAGTGGTAATTGCAGAAGACCATCAGGTTTCAGCGGAAGCATATAAAAGAAATTTGGAAACGGACGGTTTGTCTGTTGTTGGAATTGTAAGTGATGGTGTGGAGCTAATCGAATGGTTAAAATATAACGATGTAGACGTAATAGTGTTGGATATTGAGATGTCGAAAATGGATGGTATAGAGGTAGCGAAGTATTTTGTTAGAAACAATATGGATTATAAAATATTAGTTGTCTCAGCTCACTACACACATTCGTTTATCGAAGCTTGTAAGAATAAACTAAATATTAAAGGCTTTATAACGAAGGCTTATTGTCACTTAGAATTAACAGAAGGGGTAATTGAAATATTTGGAGGAGGTACTTATTTTAGTCAAATGCCGATTTTGGAAAATATGGAGACTCTGTATATTAAGCAGAAAATGATTGAAGAAAAATTAACGGAAGCAGAGAAGGCCTTGATCCTTTTATTTTCAGAATATACTTTTACGGAAATTTCTGAAAACAAAGAAATAGCATACAAAACAGTAGTTAATACTTTTGCTAGGATACGTGATAAATTAGGAGTGAATAGTAATGTAGAGCTAGCTAAGTTATTGGTTTTTAAGTGTAAAAAGTAAAATAACACATGAAATTAACATAAACAAAAGAATAGCTTTCTTATTTTTATGAGCTAATTTAAAAACTCATTAAAAATGAAAAAATTACTTTTATTATTATTCGTGGTGAACTTCGCTTTTGTTTCTTGTACCGATAATACAGCAGAACATGAAGAATTACTTAAAGCAAATACACAATCAATTGACAAAGGTAACAATACTCTTAGAGGAGAAGATGAAGAGGATTCGGACGACGAATATTAAAACTGTTTTTATTTACTTAATTTCTTTGATATGTGGGTTGACTTTTTATGTCCATAAATTTGCTAAGTCCTATAGTAGCGAATATTACAAGTTGAAAAAGGAACATACAGAACTAAAAAAGAAAAGAAATTTAGCTTATGGAGTTTTTAAAGAAACTCCTAGTGACCTTGAATCTGCTTTAGTTTATATTAAAATTAAGGAGCAGACTGAGATGGTTTGGTCTGAATTTAAAAAAGAAAGAAGTAATCTTAAGTTTATGGGGTTTAGAACGTTTCAGCATTACTTAGCACATTTAGGGGTAACATTTTTATTGGTAATACCTTCGTTGTTTAATTTAGTTCGTTCTTTTCATTATGAGCGTAAAAATATATCGATTAAGGTGTTCCATACATCTGTTTTATCTGTTGGAATATTTAATCTCTATTGGGCTTTGAATACATTTCAAGATTTGAGTGATTTTGAATATTTCTTGGCTACAATATTTTCAGCTTCATTATTAACTGTTGGGATAGGGATTTTTACCAAGTATAATAAAGATCGTATAACGAAACTAAGAGAACAAATGTTTTTTATTGCAAGATTAGGTTTAAGAAATTCTAAGCCAGATAAAAAAGAAACGATGCTTAATGTGTTTAGAGAAATAGCGAACGACAAGTAAAAAACAAAAAGAAAAAAGAACAAGATATCTTAAAAAAGTGTGAGGATGTAATAGTAGTGGATCACTTGGGGAGGTCTATGCAAAATTTTAAGGTAGTACTATCTAAAACAGAATAGCAATAATTGTGTTAACCCAAAAAAAGAAACCTTTTAAAATCGGTGCTTTAAGAAGTGAGGCGTGGAAGTAGTATGTTGAATTTTAAATCTAATTTTATTTATATTGAAACCTTTGATATAATTGACGTTGCAGAGTAATAGGATTTCAGATCCCTGCTCTCACCCGAGTACCTAAATATAAAGTAAGGGTAGGCTCCAATAAGTTCGGAGTGTTCTTTTAAATTTCAAACTAATATATTTTAGATATGGAATACAAGAAATGGCGTTTAGATAAACAGACGATGATCTGAACGGAGGGTTTGGGGGTGTCAGCCCAGGTAAAGACGTTTGGAAAAGAGCAAACTAATCATAACGTAGTGTTAGAAAAGTGTTGACTTACAAATGTATTACACAAAATTAGGATTCAATATTGGATATTTCCGTCGGCATATTAGCAGAGTAAAAAAATAAAAACCCTTTAAAATCAGTGTTTTAAAGGGTTTTTTGTGACCTCGGCAGGATTCAAACCTGCAACCTCTTGAGCCGTAATCAAGTGCACTATTCAGTTATGCTACGAGGCCATTGTTTTGCGGGTGCAAATATATGTCTATTTTTCAATTTTGAAAAATTATTTTTCAATTTCTTTTTTAAAATTTTCAACGATCGATTTAGAAGGCTCTATATCAGTGTTAAAAATATGAAGTTCTACAGCGTCACCTGTGGTGCCAAAACCAGCCAAGCGCCCTGATTCTTTTTCATTCTTAACAAGAAAAGGGATATTTTGTTCTTTTAATAAGAAAGAAAGTCTATCAACTAAAATAGCCGATCCGGTAAATATTTTTATATAATCTTCCATGAGGAACAGTTTTAATTATTTTAATGAATTTTTAGTAATAAAAGCTTTCCAGCCGATAAGGGCCAATTGTGTTTTGGAAGCTTTCGCGATATCCAGCTTTCTTTTGGTGAAAGATGGTAAAAGAGCTTTGTTAAGTTTAGCCAGTAATTTAAAAAATGGTCTTGTCATTATAATCTTGGTTTATAATCAAAAATAACGAAAAAAAACGTATAAATAACAGAGTGAATTAATCACTCTGTCATTTGCAATAAACCTTTCTCTTTTTATTTTTTCTTTTCCATCATTTTCTTCGCTAATTCAGCGCCAATTAATGATTGTAGCAAATTCCCACTGTTTCCGGTTTTACTCCCTTCAATATATGTTGAAGGTAATTTTAAATCTTTCAATTCTTTAGCAACTCCCACGGCAGTTTTATATTCCCACTCAGCACGTTCCTGAGGGGTTAATCCAGCGCTAACTAACTTGGCATTTTCATAGTATTGAGCGTCAGCAGCTACTTTTTTACTCTTCGCTTTGTATTGCTCAACCTCAAATTGTTTTTTCTCTTTAGTTAAATTAAACTCTGCAACTTTTGCTTCTGTTTCAGCGGCAATGGTTTGTTGTATTTGTGCTTTTTCTAACCTTGCGCGTTCTTTTGCTTTTTCAGCTTCTCCTTTTGCTTTTTCTTTTTGAGCTCTGTAAAATTCACGTTCGGCTTGTTGTTTTTCTAGCTGGGTTTGCGCAACCTCTTCCTTTTGCAATTGCAAACGATTGTCAAAAGTCTCTTCCCAGTCTATTTCTGTAACTACGGCTTGTACCACCGTTAAACCATACGATTTTAATGAATTGCCTCGTACTCGTACGGGTTCACCATTCTTTTTCTTGATTCTGAATCGTTTTTGTCGAGAATCTTTGTTGCGTATCGTTCTAACAACGGTACTATCGCCAATTATTTCAGGATTTTCACTCTCTCTATACTCTTCCAAAACATACATCCCGTTTTCTAATTGATCTTGAAAATATCTATCAAAATCAGCCGCTTGACCTGAAATATAATCTTGAGCGGCCATCAGTTTACAGGTGTTTTTTATAGACTGGTCTATATTGGGAATAATACGAGAACGGATCAGGTTTTTTTCTGTTTTATTTCTGTCGGCAACGGATAAAAATTGCGTCTCATCCGAAATGTCTATACTAATAACAATTGAAGTAGCAATTTCTCCCTTTACCGCATCGTTAAATTCCCATTGACGAGCGCTATCGACATAAGCATATTTACTTTGATCTCCTAGATTTCCATCGTCATTAGGAATGACATATTTGATAGGCATCTCAAACTGAATAGGAATTAAACGCCCCCATATTTTGGTGTTTATACCTTGTCTGAAAACCGCTTTTTGGTCGCCCCAAGGATATTGAACAGCATATGCTGTACCGGGTTCTGCGTAAAAGAAAATACCTGTAAAAATACTCATGATAACGCCTATAATTGTGAATTGAATACTTCTCGTTCTAGTAAACCAGTTGAGATAGATATTGTTTTTTATCACAGTGTTGGCAATAGTGGTGGCGATACCGATAATAATGAACAAAATTCCAATAAATGTTAACATAACAATAGGGTTTTAAATAGTTGATTAAAAAAGATAATTAATAATAGTAGTTGTTAGTTTTACAGCAAGTATTATTAAATTTAGTATGATTGTGATCATTCGTTTTTCTGGTGTTTTTGGTTATAATAATTGATGAATTCTAGAATTGTTTTTTCAATATATGATAAAGGGAATATTAGTACCAAAAGTTTTGAATGGATTTAATGTGATTGAATTTAGAAATATAGGTTATGTAGTGGAATTTGTTTTAAAGTGTAACCTTCTTTGCTTAAATTTGGTTTGTTTTTGTTAGTGTTATTTTGGTTTATTGTTTTAAAATGTAATGAAGTAATGGGCGGTTTTTTGGCGTTTAGGAAAAGTAAAGGAAATAGCGTTAAAAAATGCCTGTCTAAAGACACTTTTGATTTTTTATGCTAAAAAATAAATAGATGAATTAGTGCTGAAAAAGTAAAACAAACGATGCGCTTTTAAGACAAAATAGAGCTATAAATTTACGTATCAAAACCCTATCTTCGCAAAAAAATAATCATTTATGAGTATTCTGTATATCATTATAGGGTTGGTGTTACTGGTTTTAGGAGGAAACTGGCTTTTAAAGGCAGCAGTAGGATTGTCATTAAAACTAAACATTCCTAAAATTGTGATTGGTATGACAGTGGTTTCATTTGCCACCTCTACTCCTGAATTAATCGTAAGTGTGAATGCAGCGCTAGATGGTGCAACAGGCTTGGCATTAGGAAATGTGATAGGGTCTAATATTGCCAACCTAGCATTGGTATTAGGGATTACCATCATTTTATCACCTATAGATGTAGAAAAGAGTTTTTATAAAACAGATTGGCCTGTAATGATGCTCGCATCGGTAATGCTGTATTTTTTTGTGGTGAATGATCAAGTAATAGAATTCTATGAAGGCTTATTGTTTTTTGTGACACTAGTGGTTTTTTTGGTTTATTTATTACGTTTTCAAAAGCACACAGAGGTAGAAGATATTCCTGAAGAAGATGATGGTCTATCAGTGTATAAAATCATCTTGTTTTTAGTCATTGGAGGTGTTGGATTATGGGGAGGTTCGGAGTTGTTGATTGAAGGCGCCAAAACCTTGGCAAAAAGCCTAGGGGTTAGTGATGCGGTTATTGGAGTTACTGTGGTGTCAATAGGAACCAGTATACCTGAGTTAGCAGCATCTATTATAGCGGTTTTAAAGAAAGAGAAAGCAATTTCTTTAGGGAATTTAATTGGGTCAAATGTGTTTAATATTTTAGCGGTATTAGGCATCACGGCAATGATTACTCCGGTAGAATTGTTACCAGAATCGTATAGTCTCATACATAAAGATATTTATTGGATGCTAGCGATCTCATTTGTTATATTACCTTTAGTATTTATTCCTAAAAGAATGCGTTTGGGGAGAGCTAATGGTATTTTGTTATTAGCTTCGTATATCGTATTTATATATTTTGCGATACTGTAATCTAAAGAGATAGGTGTTATGTCTAGACGGTTGTTTAAACTTAAATTTCGTCTATTACTTTATATAACGAATGCTGATTTGAAACCTTTGAATAGGTGATGTTGTTTTGCAGATATGAATCACTGAATATGCTACTGGTGTCTTCAATGTAGGGTTGATGTATTTCTTGTCAACATAAACGTATCTACTAAAAACGATTGTTTTTCACGTATGCTCCAAGGTAAAGAGGAGTTATACGATTTACAAATAAATATTTCGCATATCTATTATTTCTTTTGTAGCTATTTTTGCGTTATAAAACTTAACCATAGCTTGGCTATGCTAAAGTTTTATGCCTTAAACTAACTTAAAATAATTCAATACCTATACACGAAATATTTATCTATAAATCGTATTATACCGTATATTACGTCTTACTTTTCTTTGGGGTCTAAACAAAATATACATGCTTTACATTGGTGTTGTTTTACATCAGAACAGGTACAGGTTTTGGAATAGTGCCATCATTACAAATAAAGCCAAATAGAAAAAAGACTGTACAGTGCACAGTCTCTTTTTAACCCGAGTTATGTATTGGAATTTCAAATTATTTTTAGAAATAACAGATTTTCTAATGCATAATTCAGATTCATTTTTTATACTTTAAAAAAGCCTAAGTTATACTTAGTTTACATGCGTTATGCATTTGTGTTTTCACTATATACTTCAGCTTTTTTTACCGTTTCTACAATTATACCAGCTACTTTATAAGGATCAGCATTAGAAGCAGGTCTTCTGTCTTCTAACCAACCTTTCCATCCTTGCTCAACCGTAATAATAGGAATACGTATTGAAGCACCACGATCAGAAATACCATAACTAAAGTCGTGAATTGAAGCAGTTTCATGCAAACCAGTTAAACGTTGGTCGTTGAATTGGCCATAAACTTCTATATGTTCTTTTGTTACCGGGCGGAAAGCTTCACAAACTTTTTCATAAACCTCTCTACTACCACAAGTTCTTAATAAAGTATTTGAAAAGTTCGCATGCATACCAGAACCATTCCAATCACCTTTTACTGGTTTTGGGTGGTATTCAATATAATAACCATATTTTTCAGTCAATCGATCTAATAAGTAACGAGCAATCCAAATTTCATCACCTGCTTTTTTAGCACCTTTGGCGAACAATTGGAATTCCCATTGACCTGAAGCAACCTCTTGGTTGATTCCTTCAAAAGTTAATCCTGCAGAGATACATAAATCGGCATGCTCTTCAACGAAATCTCTACCATGAGTATTTCTACCCCCTACAGAACAGTAATACATACCTTGTGGTCCTGGGTATCCACCGATAGGAAATCCTAGAGGTAATTGCGTATCTGTATCCATGATAAAATATTCTTGTTCAAAACCAAACCAGAAATCATTATCATTATCGTCAATCTTTGCACGTGCGTTTGTTGGGTGAGGAGCACCGTCAACATTTAAAACCTCCGTCATTACTAAGAAACCATTTTCGCGAGCAGGATCTGGATAAATAGCTACAGGCTTTAATAGGCAGTCAGAATCACCACCTTCAGCTTGTTTAGTAGAAGAACCGTCGAAAGACCAAATTGGGCAATCTTCTAATTTTCCACTAAAGTCGGCCACAACTTTTGTTTTACTTCTCATGTTTTGAGTTGGATAGTAGCCATCTAGCCATATGTACTCTAATTTAGATCTATTCATGATTTATATGTTTTTTATAATCGTATTGTGTTGTTATCTGGTACAAAAATCACTATTTTTTTAATGACCCCCAAATTTTTAAGGGGTAAATTTTTAAAAAAATAGTTAAAACGTGTTTTAAGGGTGTTTTTTTAGGGGGTGTTTGTTTTTAATTGTTATTTTTGAACTCAGAAATAAATCTATTATTATGTCGGCTATTCGTTTTAATGCTTTGCAGGAAGCACTTAATAGAAGTTCAATTGCTATAGAAGAAAAGAAAAGGCGTTCAGAGCTTTTCGCACAAAATGTATTTAATGGGCAAACAATGCGTCAGTATATGACAAAAGAGGCCTATGTAAGTGTGATGGATGCTATTGAATTTGGTGTTAAAATAGACAGAAAAGTGGCGGATCAAATTGCAACAAGCATGAAAGATTGGGCACTTTCTAAAGGAGCTACTCATTATACGCACTGGTTTCAACCTTTAACAGGAGCGACCGCGGAGAAGCACGATGCTTTTTTTGAAACCATTGACGGTGGTGGAGCTATGGAACGATTTGACGGAGGGCAGTTAGTACAGCAAGAACCGGATGCTTCTTCATTTCCTCATGGAGGCATTAGAAATACCTTTGAAGCCAGAGGGTATACAGCTTGGGATCCAACATCACCTGCTTTTATTTATGGTACCACTTTATGTATTCCTACGGTATTTGTAGCTTACACAGGAGAAGCTTTAGATAATAAAGCACCATTGCTAAGAGCGTTACAGGCTGTTGATGAGGCAGCTACTGCTGTATGTAAGTATTTTGATAAAAACGTAACCAAGGTGAACGCAACCTTAGGTTGGGAGCAAGAATATTTTTTAATAGACAAAGCCTTGGCAGCCACTCGGCCCGATATCATGATGACGGGAAGAACCCTCTTAGGCCATTCATCGGCTAAAGGCCAACAACTCGATGATCATTATTTTGGAACTATTCCATCAAGAGTAATGAACTTTATGCGTGATTTAGAGCAAGAGTGTATGTTATTGGGGATTCCTGTAAAAACCAGACACAACGAAGTAGCACCCAATCAATTTGAACTGGCACCTATTTTTGAAGAAGCTAATCTAGCAGTAGATCACAATTCTTTATTGATGGATGTTATGGAGAAGGTATCGCAACGTCATCACTTTAAGGTATTATTTCATGAGAAACCTTTTGAGGGAATTAATGGTTCAGGAAAACACAACAATTGGAGCCTAGCTACCAATACCGGTGTTAACCTTTTAAGCCCTGGAAAAACACCTACGAAAAATTTACAATTCCTAACATTTTTTGTGAACACAATTAAAGCCGTTCATGATTACGAAGAACTCGTAAGAGCTTCTATAGCAAGTGCTAGTAATGATCATAGATTAGGGGCTAATGAAGCACCTCCAGCAATTATATCGGTATTTATTGGATCGCAACTTTCGCAGGTACTTGATGAGCTAGAAAATGTAACAAAAGGAAAGCTATCACCACAAGAAAAAACAGATTTAAAACTCAATATAGTTGGGAAAATTCCTGAAATCTTGTTAGATAACACCGATAGAAATAGAACCTCTCCTTTTGCTTTTACCGGAAATAAATTTGAATTAAGAGCAGTTGGCTCATGGTCTAATTGTGCAGGTCCTATGACGGTTTTGAATACGATTATAGCAAAGCAATTAAAAGACTTTAAAAACGAGGTAGATAAACTCGTTGAAACTAAAAAACTAAAGAAAGATGAGGCGGTGTTTAACGTATTACGTGAATACATTAAAGCATCTAAAAAAATACGTTTTGAAGGAGATGGCTATGGTGAATCTTGGGAAAAAGAAGCCAAAAAGCGAGGTTTGAGCAATAATAAAGTAACGCCTGAAGCCTTAAAAGCAAAAATAGCAGCAAAGAATGTTTCTCTTTTTGAAGAAATGAAAGTAATGAACAGGGTAGAAGTAGAGGCGCGCCATGAAATAGAACTGGAAGAGTATGTAAAACGTATTCAAATTGAAAGTAGAGTATTGGCAGATATTGCTAGAAATCATGTGATACCGACGGCTATACAATATCAAAACACGTTGATTAAAAATGTGAAAGGGCTCAAAGAAATTTTTGAAGAGCATTACGAAGCTTACGCAAAAGAACAAATAGATTTGATCAAAAAAATATCGAATCATATTGCGGAAATCAATTCGAAAATTGAAGAAATGACCGAAGAACGTAAAAAAGCCAATACGCAAATCGGGCAAAAAAACGCAGATGCCTACTGTTATAAAGTAAAACCTTATTTTGAGGAAATACGTTACCATGCTGATAAATTAGAGCTCCTTGTAGATGATAATTTATGGCCATTAACCAAGTATAGAGAATTGTTATTTATCAGGTGATGGCAACCCAAATACAACTTTTAAGAACCAATGCACTTGATGAGAATTTTGTTAGTTTGGTGAAAAACCTCGATGCCTACCTTTCTGGAGTTAATGGCGACGATGATGCTTTTTTTAGGCAATTTAACAAAGTAGAAAAACTACCCTATGTAATTGTATGCTATGCTGGTACAGCTCCCATAGGCTGCGGCGCTTTAAAAATCGTTTCAGAAGACACCGTAGAAATAAAACGTATGTATGTGACACCTGAATATAGAGGAAACAATATAGCCACACACATACTAAAAGAACTCGAAAAATGGGCTAAAGAACTAGGGTTTAATCATATTGTCTTAGAAACAAGTACAACAATGCGCCCTGCCATTCACCTTTATAGAAAAAACAAGTACACTGTTATTTCGAATTACGAGCCATATAAAGATGTTGATTCAAGTATATGTTTTACAAAGATTTTACACGAAAACTGAAAAGAAACCATGTAGAGGTGTAATGATAACCTTCTACCAGTTATTATTTGAATCTCATGAATATTTTTGGAGTAAGGACCGTGAAATATTAAAATTCTAATTGCTTTGATAGTTTCCTGTTTTTAAAGTAATTTCGCAACCAATAAAACAACAACACACTACATGAGTCAAGAAGTTTCTAAAAGATACGAGCAACGTGGAGTTTCGGCATCTAAAGAAGATGTACACAATGCTATTAAAAACATTGATAAAGGCTTATTTCCAAAAGCATTTTGTAAAATAGTACCAGATTATTTAACCCAGGATGAAGACTATTGCTTAATCATGCATGCCGATGGTGCTGGAACAAAAAGTTCTTTAGCCTATATGTATTGGAAGGAAACAGGCGATGCTTCTGTTTGGAAAGGAATAGCACAAGATGCGTTAATTATGAATATTGACGATCTTCTATGTGTTGGAGCCACCGATAATATCATGTTGTCTTCTACAATTGGACGTAATAAAAATGTGATTCCGGGGGAAGTAATTTCCAATATCATTAATGGAACAGAAGAATTAATTAAAGAATTAAAAGAATTTGGAGTTACCATTCATGCTACTGGTGGAGAAACAGCTGATGTAGGTGATTTAGTTCGTACCATTATAGTAGATTCTACCGTAACTGCCAGAATGAAACGAAAAGATGTTATTGACAATGCCAATATACAGGCAGGAGATGTGATTGTTGGTTTGGCTTCTTTCGGACAAGCTACTTATGAAAAAGAATACAATGGCGGAATGGGTAGTAACGGGTTGACCTCTGCGCGTCATGATGTATTTGCTAAATATTTAGCAGAAAAATACCCGGAGAGTTTTGATGCTTCGGTACCATCAGAATTAGTGTATTCTGGAAATACAAAGTTAACCGACCGTGTTGAAAATGTATCTATCGATGCTGGTAAACTGGTGCTATCACCAACCCGAACCTATGCGCCAATTATAAAGGAAATTTTATCAAAGTACCAATCAGACACTATACATGGAATGGTACATTGCTCAGGAGGCGCACAAACTAAAGTGTTGCACTTTATCGATAAAAACCATATTGTAAAAGATGATATGTTTGCTGTACCACCATTGTTTAAACTGATACAAGAACAATCAAAAACGGATTGGAAGGAAATGTACCAGGTGTTTAATTGTGGTCACAGAATGGAGTTGTATGTGTCGCCAGAAGTGGCAGAAGACATTATAGCAATTTCTAAATCATATCATGTAGATGCTCAAATTATTGGAAAAGTAGAGGCTTCGGAAACTAAAAAGCTTACTATCAAAAGTGAACATGGTGTTTTTGAATATGCATAGACCATACCAAAATATTAAATAAAGTATAGGCTGTCTTTTTAGACAGTCTTTTTTTTGAATTAATATTATTTCTAAGGTGGTTTACGAGCCTTTGATCCCTAGCGAATACCAAAGTAACGGCTACCGATCGTGTCCTCATGAGAGGGGAGTATGAGTAAGTAGCTCTAATTAACAGTTGTACAGTTGATAATATTAAAAAAGAACCACAGTCTGTCTTGCTAAACTGGATTATAAATTTAAGTTTGTCATTCAACAGTTTCTGGAATTAACCATTTGTAATATGAATTCTGATGTTAATTCACCGACCATAATTGTTTATGGTAAATGCCAATGCATCTATAGGTGAGAGTATTTTTAATACTGACTTTTCTCTATTCCCATTGATGGTATATAAACAAGCATGACTGGAAGGAAATGATTGTGTACGTTACCTAAGAATCGGTACGACAATATCTTGAATATGCAACCGATAACTTTTTATGCATCTGCATTCTTAGTTTTTCAGGCTTTAATACTTCAATAGATTCACCATAACCCAACAAAACACGTTCTAATTCAAAATTTATTTGCACCAAAACATTAAAAATAACACCGTCTTCAGTTTCTCTTATCAAACGCTGTGTATGATGAAAAGGCTTCGTAATAACATAGGGAGCTAAACGTTTTTCGATCCAAAACTCCACTCTTTTGGGGCGAGAATTAGACACGGTAACCCCAATAACATTTTTAAAATATTCATCACCATCTACATCTTTATCAAGATAAATTACATCCTCTTTTACTACAATATCAATAATTCTATCCAAAGCCAAGTTCATGTAATCGTTTTTATGATAAACGATTAAGAACCATCTGTTATTGAATTCTTTTAGTAGTTGAGGATGCACCAGAAAATGACTCTCTTGCCGAGCCTTGAATGATTTATAGGTAATGTCGAGCACTTTTTTTTGTTGAATGGCAGCGTATAATTGATCAATAAAATGCAATCCTTTTAACCGCTCGTTTTTATCCAAATGAATAATAGCACGTTTATTTTTTTGAGAAGAATACACTGAATCTTCTAAACGCTGTAAAACCCCATCCATTTCTTTAAACAGTGAAAAATCTTTAAACTGACGCAACACTTGAATAGCATCATTCATTATTTTTACGTCATTTTCGGTAACAGGAATATTCATAATAGAATAACCTTCTTCGGCATACCGATAATATTTACGCTCATACACTTCGATGGGAGCATTATATCCTAATTTATCACTACGCATCATTTGAATATCCAACTGTACCGTTCTTTTACTAACATAGATATCTTTGTCCTCATATTCATACAAAGCATCAGAACAGGCATCTATTAAGTCACCTAATGTCCATTTTCGCATGGTATTTCGTAAACATTGATCAATAGTTTTATAGCGTATTAATGCGTTTTTATTTGCAGCCATAATCTTTTTGTATAAAAATGAGGAAATATTTTCTATTACGCAAAAACATTGCGCAATAGCATGAAATATTTGCAGTGTGATTAAGAAAAAGGCGTCGTTTATGTGGGGAAATGTAGAAAAAGAAAAGTATAACAATTTAAAAATTAAAGAAAATGAAAATCAACGGGAAAATGCTAATCGAAATGGGTTTCAAATCAGGAAAATGGTTTCCAGAAGCTATTGAATATGTAAATTCAAGAGAATTGACCAAGCAAGAAGTATTGGAATATTTAGAATCATTCAGACCAGCACCTGAAATTCCTTTAGCAGAGAATCCAGCCAATTTTAGTATTAATATTAAAGCTGAAAATGAATTAGAAGAAACCAATGTGAATACCGTAATTGAAACTATGGAAGTGTTAATGAAAACACCAACCTTAGTAAATGGCGCGATTATGCCAGATGCTTGTCCTACAGGACCAGTAGGAATTATCCCTGTAGGTGGCGTAGTAGTGGCTAAAAATGCCATTCATCCAGGTATGCATAGTGCCGATATTTGCTGCTCGGTAATGCTAACTGATTTTGGAAAAGCCAATCCGAAAGACGTATTAGATGCGGCACATAGCATTACACATTTTGGACCAGGAGGAAGAGATAGGAATACGCAATTTCGATTTCCGATGGATTTACTGTCAGAAATAGAAGCAAATCCCTATTTGAACAATCAAAAAGCAATAGCATCAGCACGATCACATTTAGGAACACAAGGAGATGGAAATCATTTTTTGTTTGTAGGAACTTCGAAAAAAACCGGAAATACCATGTTGGTTACACATCATGGAAGCAGAGGTTTTGGCGCCAATTTATATACTAGAGGCATGTATGTTGCGGAGCGTTTTAGAAAAGAATTATCACCACAAACCTTAAAACAGAATGCTTGGATTCCGTTTGATACGGAAGAAGGACAAGCCTATTGGGAAGCCTTACAAATTATTAGAAAATGGACCAAAAAGAATCATGAAGTTTTACATGATGCTACCTTAGAAAAATTAGGTGTTGAAAAAGAAAATAGGTTTTGGAATGAACATAATTTTGTATTTAAAGACGGCGATTTATTTTACCATGCGAAAGGAGCTACTCCATTAGATCCGAAGTTTATGCCTGATATTACGGGCCCTCGTTTAATTCCATTAAACATGAGCGAACCTGTATTGATCGTTGAAGGAAAAACAACGGAAACCAATTTAGGGTTTGCCCCACATGGAGCAGGAAGAAATATAAGTAGAACTCAACATAGAAAGCGTAAAACAGGAACTACTGAAGAAATTTTTGTTGAAGAAACTCAAGGCTTAGATATACGTTTTTTTTCTAATGAAATTGATATTACTGAGCTGCCTTCTGCTTATAAAAATGCAGCAACGGTAAGAAGGCAAATGGAAGAGTTTGATTTAGGAGAAGTTATTGATGAGGTACTACCGTATGGGTGTATCATGGCAGGTGACTGGCAAAAGAATGCGCCTTGGAAGAATAAAAGAAGGAATAAAAAATTAAAATGAAAAGGCAATTTAAAAACATAATTTCAGGATTGTTAAATTCCTTTATTAGTAGAAACAATGATGTTGATGGATACTGGGGTATTGGTAGGTTATACGCTTTAATGATAGATAATAATTGTTTAGAAGTAAGAATAAACTTATTAGAAAAAACACTAAAACCAGAAAGTTTTGGTTTTAGTGTTTTAATTAATGATTACAGCAAAAAATTGACAAGTAAAATAGAGAATTCAGGTTTATCTGAAGCAGATATTTCAAGTGTAAATATTTTTATTAAACAGAAGTATAGAACCATTAATGAAAATTATGAAATAATACCTTTATCGTGTTCTATTGAAGCGATATATAAAGAAAATAGTATTCTCAAACATGAACAAGAAGTAATGTGTAGAAAACATAACCCTAAGTTAGAAAGTAAATCGTGTAGAAACTACTAAAAATGAACCAAGAACTAAAACAAAAAGCATATCAAGTTTTAACAGACGGAATTGACGTGGCTACTTTTGAGAAATATCTATATGCATTGGTTGAAAAGACTGACTTCAAAAGTGATTCACTTTTGTTTGACTTAGTGAATGTCGATTATAAATCAGCTGGTTATAGTAAGGAAATCGTTGATTTATTGGAAGATAATTGTTCTGATGATGAGCTACTTTGTTTAGAGATATACTCGACTTCAAAGAATATATTAAAAAATGAAAACAATATAGTTGTTTTACAATTAATTGAATTGATTTCTAAGCTAAATGTCAAAACGGACTATCAATACGATTTATTATATAATTTTTATATGTTGAATGAAGGAATGCTTTCAGATAGTTACCATTATTATAATCTAACAGAAGAAGAAGTAATAACTAAAGCTAAAATATATTCAGAAAAAGTTATATCAAAATTTAATTTTTATAAAGAAAATGAAGATTGGTATGGGTTTTTAAATTGTATAATTGAAAAAGAGGAAGATAGAAGTCAAGTTATAAAATCTAGTCATATTCCAATACAACAACATAAAAGTTTATGTAGTAAAGTGATTAACTCATTAAAAATACTTCAGGGATACATTAAAAACAAACAAAAAACTTAATATAAAATGAAATGATACACAAACAAGAAGTATTATAGTTTCACAAAATCTAGTAAGAGAAACACGCACAAAATCAGTTAAAATTTATTGGAAAAGTAATAGTTGGGAGCACAGAGGGTTTTTAAGATAATAATACATAATAAAATGTAAAACTGTTTTAATAAAACAAGTTGAAAACTATAAAATAGAGTTTCCACTCTATAGAAAAACACTTTGGTGGGAATATTAAAATTAAAAATAATGAAAAGAAAAATTTTGGAATACTTATTAAACCTAGAGCGTGAAAAAGATATCGATATCTTATTCGCCGTGGAATCGGGGAGCAGAGCTTGGGGCTTTGCATCTCCAGACTCCGATTATGACATACGTTTTGTATACAAGCATAAAAGAGATTGGTATCTAAATCTATGGGAAACTAAAGATACTATTGAATTTATGACGCAAGATGATTTAGACGGTTCAGGTTGGGATATCAGAAAGGCTTTACGACTATTAGCTAAGTCAAATGCATCTTTCACAGGTTGGTTATTCTCACCTAAAATATACAGAGCAGATAAAGAGTTTTTAAACGGAATGAAAACCTTAGCGAATGACAACTTCAATCCTATTGCAGGATTTCACCATTTTCATTCTATGAACAAGGGGTTTGAAGAAACTTTGGGAACTAAAGAAATGACCCTTAAGAGTTTTTTTTATACAATTCGTACCGCGATGTGTGCAAATTGGATTCTTAAAAAGAAAACGATACCGCCTGTATATTTTAAAGAATTGTATCCGTTAATTGATGTTGAGTATTATGATATAATTAATGATTTGATTCAAGTAAAGAGTAAGCAAATTGAAAAAAGTACAGAAGAAGTAAGTGGTCAATTAATTCAGCTCGTAAAATATATTATTGAAGAAAATAACGATTTGAAGCACGAATTAGAGAATAACAAAGCAAATCAAGAAGAATTTAATACCTTTTTCTTAAAACATATTTAAAAATGACACTAGAAGCATTAAAAAAATCAGATCATATTATTTTTGAATGTATTAGTGGTAGTCGAGCTTATGGCTTACAAACACCTACTTCAGATACCGATATCAGAGGGGTGTTTATTTTACCTAAAGAGCAATTCTATTCATTGGATTATATAGGTCAAATTAACAATGAAACTAATGATATTGTGTATTACGAATTGCGTAAATTTATTGAATTATGTGTAAAGAACAATCCGAATATATTAGAGTTGTTGAATGTTCCTGAAGATTGTGTTTTGTATAAGCATTCCTTATTTGATGAGGTGACAAAAGAGATTTTTTTATCTAAATTATGTAAAAATACTTTTGCCAATTATGCATTTACGCAAATAAAAAAGGCTAGAGGTTTAAATAAAAAAATTGTAAACCCGGTTGATAAAGAGCGTAAAACAGTGGAAGACTTTTGTATTGTTCGAATAGATAAAGAGTCTATTAGTTTAACATCGTTTTTAGCAAAAAAGTCAATAGACAAAACCCAATGCGGATTGGCTAAAATTCCAAAAATGAAAAACTGTTATAACTTGTTTTATAACGAAACGTTAGCTTATCAAGGAATAGCAAGATCAAATGCTAATGAAGTATGCATGAGTTCTATTCCTAAAGAAGAAAAACCGATAGGCTTATTATATTTTAATGCAGAGGGATATTCATCTTACTGCAAAAAGTATAAAGAATATTGGAATTGGGTAGCTAAACGAAATGATGAACGTTATCAAAACAATATATCACATGATAAAAATTACGATACAAAAAATATGATGCATACTTTTCGATTATTGTTAATGGCAAAAGAAATAGGTGAAACAAGAACCATAAATGTTGAGCGAAAAGACAGGGAGTTTTTACTTTCAATAAAAAAGGCTGAACATGAATATGATACTTTAGTGCGTAAAGCAGAAGAAATAAAAACCAATTTAGACGTTGTTTATGAAACTTCCGATTTACAAGAACAACCCAATTTACAGGAGGTAAACAAGTTATTAGTTGCGATAAGAACTAAGTTTTATCATCAAAATTTGGAAGTTTAGTGAAATTTCATGCATCTTTGCAGTAGTTCATTGACAGGTTCTTCTATCAATTTATAAGATATGTAACACAATAATGCGTTACATAATTTATAAAATATAGTAATATGAATTGGAAAATTCAAAAATTGACTAATGGAGAAACCATTATTTCTAAAGAACCAGGTAATTCTATGTTACCTCTTTTAAAATCTAAACAACCAGTAAAGCTAAAACCAATACATTGGTCAGCATGTAAAGTTGGAGATATTGTATATTGTAAAGTTCGTGGAAACTGCTTTACACACCTTGTAAAAGGTAAAAACGATAAAAGAGGGCTATTGATTGGTAATAATCATGATAGAATTAACGGATGGACTAAAAATGTGTATGGAATAGTAGTAGAAATACTTACAATGCCATAGGCATTCCTAATAAGAACAAGATTACAATGAGCTAAAACGCTCAATTATATTTTATAAATACAAGAATAAAACAAAATTTAAACCTATGACAATACTGAAATTCACATATCAGGACGCAAGTAAGCGACTTCGTGAGTTGTTTTTTAGGTAGAAATTCACAGTATAAAAAGTAAAAGCGTCCAAAAATTAATTTTTGGACGCTTTTTTTTATAAAAAAAATAAAACCTGAAACCCACTTTGAATCGTGTAGTGCAAAATGTACATAACAAAGTATGAGTTAATTAATACATCTACAAAAAGTGGACAGGTTTACTATTGCTTATTTCTAAATTAAAATATTGATAGTCAATTAAATAAATGTAAATTTTATTTGTGTAATTCAAAAATACATTCTAAGTTTGCACCGCAATTATGCAACAAAACCATTTTAAACCGAAGTAACATGTTCAAATACCAAGTAAACATAAGTACAGGAATAGAACCAGGTTCTTATGTACACATGCTTCGAGACTTACTTCATACATAGAAAAATAACGATCTTATATATGAAAAGTCCGAAGCCAAAAAGTTTCGGATTTTTTTATGCTATTCATTCCCGTTTAGTTTTCAATTTCTGGAGCTATCAATAAAGTTATATACTTTAAGTCTTGTGCTGTATGCGAAAATTACAGCCATACCATTTCTAATTTGTTAATGGTATTAAAAAACGTACTGACTAAATTTAAATAATATGGGAAAAAAATTAAAGGGAAAAGACCTAATCAATGTAGGATTTCCCAAAAACAATAGCATAAACATCGCCTTAGGGCAAATTAACCGATATAGGAAAAGAGAAAATAAAGAACGCATTTTAGAAGAAGCAAAAGACGTATTGCTTCATCCTGAGAAATACAAAGGAAATGCGATTTGGGGGAAAGTTGCAGAAGGTTTGGTAAAACCTGTAGAAGTTAAAATGCATCAATTGCGTAATACCAGAGCTCCGTTTTGTATTTATGGAGAAAATGAAATTGATGATTTAGCAAAATATCAATTGTATGATGCTTTAAAATTACCAATAGCAGTGCAAGGCGCATTAATGCCAGATGCACATTCAGGGTATGGTTTGCCCATAGGGGGTGTTTTAGCCACAGAGAATGCCGTAATTCCGTATGGAGTAGGATTAGATATTGGCTGTAGAATGGCCCTTAGTATATTTCCAATGAAAGTATCTTATATGAAAGGTAAACAACATCAAATGGTAAATATACTGTCTGAGCATACCAAATTCGGAATGTATGAAACACATGCTAAAAAGCAAGATCATGAAATATTTGAACGTAGCGAGTTTCAAGATATTCCATTGTTAAAACGCTTAAAAATGAAAGCATATAATCAATTAGGAACCTCAGGGGGTGGCAATCACTTTGTAGAATTCGGAATTGTAAACATAACTGATGAAAACAATGAATTTAAGCTACCTATTGGTGAGTATATTGGTTTATTAACACATAGCGGAAGTCGCGGATTAGGGGCAAATATTGCCAAACACTATACCTATTTAGCAACCAAGCAATGTCCGTTGCCAAAAAATGTTCAACATTTAGCATGGTTAGATTTGAATACGCATGACGGACAAGAATATTGGTTAGCAATGAATTTAGCGGGTGATTATGCAAAGGCGTGTCACGATAATATTCATAAACGAATTGGAAAGTTATTAGGAGTAAAAGCGATTACAAAAATTGAAAATCATCACAATTTTGCTTGGAAAGAACAGGTAAATGGTATAGAGCGAATTGTCCATAGAAAAGGTGCAACACCAGCCAGTAAAGGTGAACTAGGAATTATTCCTGGTTCTATGACAGCCGCAGGATATATTGTTAGAGGATTAGGGAATAATGAAAGTTTACAGTCGGCTTCTCACGGGGCAGGAAGAAAACATTCACGTAGAAAATGTAAAGAAAAGTTTACGAAAAGTGATATTAAACATCAATTAAACATGAATGGAGTACATCTTATTGGCGGTGGAGTAGATGAAGCTCCAATGGCGTATAAAAACATTAAGAAAGTGATGGGTAATCAACAAGAACTGGTGGAGGTTGTCGGAACATTTACTCCGAAAATTGTAAGAATGGATAGATAGTATTTCTTGGGCGTTCCCCAAAGGGTCAGGCTTTACACTATATCTTTTTTGGCGGTCATTGCGAAGGTTACTTTTTTGTAAATAGTGGTAATGCCCCTCTTTTAGAAGAGCCAAAAAAGGATGTCGTTTCAATCCTTAACGCAAAATATGTTCAGCGTGGATTTTTAAAGAGAAACAAATAAAAATTGTATCGAGTACAATTGATAAAATAGTAGTTGTCATTATGATGAATGAAACGCAATGAAAGGAAGAAGTAGTAACAATTTAATTTAATGATACGTCATTAGAGTTAAATGGGTATTATATACCACAGAGAAAACAGTGTTTCGTTTTACTTGTAATGATAGGAATAAAAAATAAATGGAAACAAAAATAATTCAATTTACCGCAGGTCGTGGTCCTGCAGAATGTGCTTGGGTAGTAGCAAAAGTACTCAATAAATTCATTCATAAAAGTGTTGAAGAAAAGATAGATTATACGATAATTCACAAAGAAAATGGTATTGAAAATGGTACTATTGAATCTGTCACCATTCAACTGAAAGGAAAAAATGTATCCTTGTTTTTAAAGAATTGGTTAGGCACTATCCAATGGATTGGAAAATCAACATTTAGAAAATACCATAAACGAAAAAACTGGTTTATCGGTTGTTTTGAATTGCCTTTGAGTAATGAGCTAGTCATCTATGAAAAAGACATCGAGTTTCAAGCCATTAGAAGCTCAGGGCCAGGTGGGCAGCATGTGAATAAAGTAAGCTCAGCAATACGAGCTAAACATATACCCACTAGTGTTCAGGTGTTAGTTTCAGAAAGTCGATCACAGCATCAAAACAAGAAGATTGCCGTTAAACGACTGAAAGAGCAAGTAGCAAGTTTTAATTTAGTGGAATTACAAAACACAATGAAACAAGGATGGAAAAATCATTTGAATTTAGAGAGAGGGCATCCAGTACAACTGTTCACTGGAACAGACTTTAAACTTGAAAAGAAAAATAAAAAGTATAAAACAAAACGGAGTCACTTAAAAAACGACTTACGGAAACAATTAAAATAAAATGGGAACATTAGCAAACAATTACATATTCAAAGCATTAGATGCTTATCCGTATGATTTAGAAGAAGCGATAGAAGCATTGACCTATGCTTTAGCCTATGATGAAAAGAACACAATAGCCTTGGGTTTAATGGGACGTATTTATGCTGAACAATTATGCGATTATGAAAAAGCAAAAGGATACTACGAAGAAGCCTTAGCAGAAAACATCCATGCTTTTACTATCTATCCAAATTACATTAATGTATTACTATGGAACGAAGACTATATTCAAGCAGAAAAACTAATTGATTTTGGCTTGGGTTTAAAAGGAGCTGATAAAGCCTTATTATATTTAAAAAAAGCAATTTTATACGAACAAAAAAAGAAATATAAAAAGGCATTAAAAAATATTGCTAAAGCTCGTTTGCACGTATACAATAATGACTTTATGTACAACCTAGATGAAGAAGAGAAGCGTATTAAAAGAAAATTGCCTAAAAAGAAGGCAGTATCAAAAAAGAAAAGCGAAAAAAGTAAGAAAAAGTCTAAATAATTTCAACTGCGCAAAAAGACTGCGCAATACTGTGGAATATTTGCAGTGTAGTTATGAAAGAGACATTATATTTAATTATCACTTGAAATTACGGTAAAGGAGAATCATTTTATTCTTTATACAAAGCAAGGATAGCCTTAGTTTATGGTTTCTTTTTCTAATGAAGAAGAAATGAAAAAAAAGAGGTTTTATTACGACAATGTTAATTTGTAAATGGTAGTAGTTGCGTGGGGAAATTATGATAAGAAAAAGCCTCATTATAACGTGGAGTATGATGAGGCAATATTAAAAAGTTCATTAATAAAATACATAATAGTGCGGTAGCTCAGTGGGTAGAGCAACAGAAATTACTATTCGCAATTAAAGAGCACAAATGGTTCCTATAGGCGTCCAAGCTGTGTGTCGCAGGTTCGAATCCTGTCCGAACTATTATATTATTTATGATTTGAAGTTGATGTAAAGGAAAATGATGATTTATACGAATTCAGCATAAGTCTTAGCTTAAGGTTTCTTTTTCTAAGGAAGTTGAAAGGGCAAAAGGGCATTTTATTGAGGGAATTTCAATTTGTAAATAGAAGTACTAATATAACCGACAAAGAAAGTTCCTATACAATTCATCTTGCGAACATACTTTCCGTTGGTAAAAAAGACAAAAAGAGTTCCTATTTTTGGTTCGACTCCAAACTCGATGGGTTATTTACTCTTCGTCTTTTAAAAATTAAATAGGTAAATGGTGTTCCTATGCTATAAAAAACACCTTAATTACAAAAACTATGAAAAATGAAAACATTAAAACTATTCAATGCAGTAATAGCAAAAGAAACACAATCGGCACCCTATATATCAAAAACTGGTTTTATTATAGAGAAAAATGCACTTTGGGCAAAAGATTTAATCAGCGTTTATTACGAAAGAGATAAACTTAATGGTAATGATTTGAATAAAACATTTCATAAGTCATGGAGTATAATTAAAAATAGTTCAAGATTTGATTTAATTCAGGAACAAATAAAGCATTATATCTCTACCTATGGTAGTGATTTTAAGAATGAAATCTATATACCTTCAGAGGTTTTGACTATTACAGATATAAAGTTAACGTATAAAGTAATTAAGGCATATACGAAAGATGCCATGCTAAAAAAATGTTTAGCATTATTGCAGTCAGGGATAGCTCTAAAAGAAGAAACTATTGATGATGTATTATCCATATTGGTTGAAGAACTCGGGTACCATTTTACAGGTAAGGCACATATTAAAAATAAAGAAGCAATAGTTAAAATTGCTGATTTATATAATGTTTATCCAGAAAATGTAGTTGAGTTTTTTAGATACATACTATACAAAACTACAGATACAACTTTACTGATAAAGAATGATGAGTTAATTGAAACAATAAAAAACAGTTCTTATAATCCATCGAAAGCTTTCAATCAATATGGATTAGAAAAATTGGCTCAAGTTTTTAATAGATTTAAACCCTTGTTTTTAGCTTATAAGAATAGAGCATCAAAAACCATTAATAAAATAAGTAAGCTATCTAAAGTACACCACAAACCAATGATATCAAATGCATTAAATGAAGTTACATTTACTATGTTAACTAATGGTGATATATATTGGTTAAATAATGCAACTCCATTTGCTTTATTCAAAGCATTAAATGCGTGTTATATAAGGAAAAATGGTCAAGATGCATTTTTGTATAGAGTTAGAAACGGAAAGTCATGGGTAAAGAAAAGTGATGCTTCGTATGTAAATGAAATGAATTTCTTTTTTTTATTAGATTATTTAAAGCAAAGGTTTGATTTGTCTGATAAAAAAGTATTCATACCAGAAGATGTAGATTATGCTTTACCCACTTCGGAGAAAATGTATATAGGAAATATACCTACTGGAACAAAATTCTTTGGAGAACAACTGGCTGTGGGAATATACTGGAAGAATTCTTGGGGAGCTACCGATTTAGATCTTTCAGCAGTAAATATTGGCGGTAAAGTTGGATGGAACGCTAGTTATGCACAGGAAGAAGGGAGTTTGATGTATTCAGGAGATGTAACGGCGGCACCATCTGGTGCTGTTGAGTATTTACATGTGAGTAAAGGTTTAAACGTACCTACTTTAGTGAGCAATAATGTGTATTTTGGATCGGCTGACTGTGAATACAAAATAAACATAGGTAAAGGAAGTGATATCGATAAGAAATTTATGATGAACCCAAACAAGGTATTTGCCGAAATACAATGTAAATCGGTTCAAAAACAAACAATTTTAGGAATGCTTTTACCTGACGGAAAAAAACAATCGTTTGTATTGTTAAATTTCGGAGCTGGTCACACCAGAGTTTCAGGAAACTCAGAGATATCGAATTTGGCTACAAGAGCTTTATATCAACAATGGAGGAATCCATTATCATTCAAAATGATTATTGAATTATTAGGTGCTGAAATTGTTGAAGAACCAGGTGAAGCTACACATGATTTTTCACTAGAAATATTGGAAAAAGATAGTTTTACAAGAATTTTTGAGAAAAATTAAATTATTTAAATTATAATTGTAAAAATGATTTTACAAAGCACACATAGTAAGCAGTTAGAACTTTGTTCGTATGATCTTCGCCCGAATTTTAAGCGAAAAGGATGCTATGTATATCAATTTCAACAATGATTTTAAATAAATTATAACTAAATTAAATACAAATACAAGCGTCCAATATACATTGGACGCTTTTTTTATGAAAAAATGTAACTAAAAATGCTGAACTAAAAACACCTAAAATAAAGCCATAAAAACTGAAAACAATTGAGAGACAGACTTTTGTAATTATGTTTAAAATCCGTTAAAAAACGGACAGGGTTTTTAGTGTTTAAAAACAAGATAACCACCTGATTTTTAGTGAAATAAAGTAAATAATTTCTTGTGTAGCTAAAAAATATATGTCATCTTTGCCATGTTAAAACAACACAAGAATAGATATTTAAAAAGAATAAAGATGAAACAGTATTCACACTATATTATAGCTTATCATTTCGAATTTCGTTCGCCGAAAAATGATGTACTGTTATGTAGTGATGAGCAATTCATTTTTAAAAAGGAGATATATGTAGATATAAGTTAATTATAAACTCATAGTAAAAGCTTAAAAGCATCTCCTTAACAACGAGATGCTTTTTTTATGATTCAAATTAAAGAAAGGAGTAAAGGTAGATAGAGGTATGATAGGTTTTAGGACTGAAGAAGTTCATGAAACAATGATAATGATTTGATTCCTTTATGTTCCGCAAAAAAGACAAGGTGGCTGAAAGGTGAAGGCAACGGATTGCAAATCCGTTTTTTATGAGTTCGATTCTCATCCTTGTCTCGATGATTGGCGTAAATCAAACTTGTTTGAAAATTACGCAAATCCATATTCTAGGCTAGATAAGAAAGTGCAGCGATCTCATCCTTGTCTAATGAATGAAATAATGATATAAGGAAGTGTTGAGCAATTGGTTGGCTCGCCAGACTGTAAATCTGGTCTTCATAAGCATGTAGGTTCGAGTCCTATCACTTCCACGAATGCGCCGCGAACCCAATTAACAAAGATGGGGTAACAAAAGCATTGTTTTTGCGAAAGCACGAACGAAGTAGGTGTTTAAATCATGATGATTCTTAATTTGAATCTAAGATGGCGTAGAAATAGTACTGTAGCGCAACGGCTAGCGCGTCCGACTGTCTCTCGGAAGGTTGCGGGTTCGAATCCCGTCAGTACTGCAAAACTGGGAAGATAACGATTGGTTGTTTATTCCGAATATCGGAAAATTTGTAGGTTCGAATCCTGCTTTCCAGACAATGTTTAGAAAGGAGTGTGTATGGTGGCTTTAGTTTATTTGGTAAAACACCTTATTGTGGATAAGGAGAACAGGGTTCGATCCCCGAAGTCACCCAAATTAAGGAATACAGGTAAAGCTGTTTAATATGATAGGTTGAAGCCTTGAAGATATAACATCAATGTCTTATTCTTGAGCATTAATAATTAATTACATAAGAGAAAATGATGAAAATTGCACAACAAAAATGGAAGAGTTTTGGCGGTAAAGTATTTGATCAGCCAATTACGAAAGTCATAGAAAACGCTATTAAAAAAGAGCAAAAATTAGGTTATCGATTAAAAGTTTGTGTAGGTTCAGACTCTCAAGCTTATAAATCTTATATAGCCTATGCTACGGTTATTGTGTTTCTAAGAGAGGGTAAAGGTGGTTTTATGTTTATTAGAACTTACAAGGGAACAAAAAACATACGCATTAAAGAGCGTATGTTAAAGGAAGTTACGATGTCTGTTGAAGTAGCATACGCAATCTGTAATATACTAGATAAGTACGATGTGGCTTTAGAGGTTCATGCGGATATTAATACAGATCCTAAGTTTCAATCAAATGTAGCGCTTAAAGAAGCTATGGGGTATATTTTGGGTATGGGCTTTGAATTTAAAGCTAAACCTTATGCGTTTGCAAGTTCATCTTGTGCAGATAAAGTAGTGTAAACCGGAAGTATGCAATAGAACGTCGTTATGAGAGAGGTAAACGAAAAAAGTAGATCGAAGCACTTGATTTTAAGGTGTTTTCATCTTGTAATGGATTTTCTATTGAATAATGCGGGTTAAACATGAAAAATGATGAAAATTGCACAAAAAATGAATTAATTTAACAGCTAATTAAAACATAATCAGTAACAAAACTCTTTTTGCTTCGTCTAATGGAAAAGAATATATATCATGAGCAAAAAAAACAGACATTTCGTTAAAATCATTATCATTCTAGGGATTTTTTATACTATCTCTGATTCAATGAAAGCTTTATTGGAAAATCAATGGTATGGTAATATTTTTGGTACTATGTTAATCCCCATAATTTTTTATCTATTTCATCAATTTTTTATAAAACATAATATAAAAGTAAGTTTTTTAAATAGCTTAGCATTAGCTATAATAATAATGGTTGCTGTTGGAGTTATTCACACAGGGTTTGACTTGATTTTCTTTAGTGATATTATTGGAAGAGATGACGCTTATCAAATGATGTTGGATGATTTTTGTATAGGAATTGTAATAGGTATATTTTACTACACATTTTCTAAGATAAAGAAAGTACTTACATCCAAAAAGAAAAAACAGGTATAAACTAATACTCTGAGTTCGATTTATTTTATTTCCACAGAAGTCTTAGAAATATTGAGATTTGATTTAAAAAGATGCAGGTTAAGTCTTTTTTTCAGAGTTTTTTAGGGTAATACGATTTCTGATGTTAATTTACGCATCATAATGATTTATGATAAATGCCGATATATAATTATGGAGGGCAATTTTATCTAAGATACGGTATGATCGAGCACCTTTCCCTTGGAATCGGTATAATAAAAATAGTCCCCTATATTTTAGGTGTTAAGATCTTGTTTTGAAGTGCTTTAGCTTTGCTTTAATGTAGGGTTTAATTGTGAATAAAAAGAAAGTAAGGTATGTCTTTGGTGCAAATTGGAACGTGTGGCTTTACATACATCACAGCGTATAAAATTAATTGCTAAGACTGTTTAAACTATGAAAAAATCAAATCATTTTACATGTCAGTTTTATGTTGTTTATCTAGATTGTTGATAACGTACTAATTAGTTTAGCCCCCAATAAGTTCCGAGTGTTCTTTTAAATTTCAAACTAATATATTTGAGATATGAAATACAAGAAATGGAGTTTAGATCAGGAGTTTACTCATGTAGCTACACCAGAAGAAAATGCATATGTAGAAGCGTATCATGGAATACTGATAAAAGAAGTCTTTCAACGATTTGAGTATAGAACTTTCGGAGAAATAGACCAAATACTAAAAAGGTATATGATTTTCTATAACAATACAAGGCACCATGGGCTATTAGAAAGAATAGCTCCTATGGAAAAATGGCACCAAGACAAACGCTTAATTTTAATGCAAAAAACAGTAGCTTAATTAATAATCGAAATTTAAAAGATTACTCTTGTTTTATAAGGGTCAAAACAGTTAAGTTTACCAATTTGAAACACAAAATTAAAAAATGACTATTAAAATTACTATATTTCTCTTTATTTTATCAACTTTACACTCTTGTTCTCAACCTGCTCCTAAAACAATGTTTGATGAAAACGGAGGAATAATTATTAGTTTGAAATTAGCTCCGAAAGATGGGAGCTTATTAAAAAAATTAAAGTCTAGACTAGAAACTTACGCTAAAACAAAATCATTCGAACTTAACACGTCAGAAGACAAAAACATTTTTACAGTTAAATTACCTTTTGTTCTAAAAAATAACGAATTGGATGAATTACTATTTACTAAAGGAAAAATAACTATTCTTGATGAAGCTAACTACTTCAAAAATGATTTTATTGAAGGATTCTTTTTGGATAACGGTTTTTTAGGCCCTCAAATTAATATTAAATTTAAGAATAAAGAGCAATTAGAAATACTCTCAACAAAAAATTTGAATAAAAAAATTGATATTTTAATTGATAGTACTTTAGTATCAAACGCTAGATTTACAACTCCTTTTACCAAGGGAACACTTCCTTTTCAGAGTAAAAAAAATAATACTGAAATTCTATATTCCATACTTAAAACCCCATATAGAGCCCCTTTTATAGTAAAGGAAGTAAAGAAAAAGATTTTTCTTAAAG
The DNA here is from genome assembly GCF_057220795.1 of Tenacibaculum profundicola. NCBI lineage: Bacteria > Pseudomonadati > Bacteroidota > Flavobacteriia > Flavobacteriales > Flavobacteriaceae > Tenacibaculum > Tenacibaculum profundicola. Next base: position 3,965,155 of record NZ_CM170137.1, read on the forward strand.
CAGGTAATCGAATAATAGAATTACCTCCTAAATTATATGATAACTATGATAGCATAAGAAAATTCACAAAACCACACACAAGTATTTTCTACAATGTAAGAGATAGAACTCTTTCTCAGGGCGCTAAGTATTATGCTGAACAACAATTAGACGGTATAATTAAAAATCCATTTGGAGATTTTATAGCTGAATATCAGTTTAAAAATATGTTAGAATTAAAACGGTTTTTTTTAGAAATTCAAAAGAAATTTGAAAAGTATAAAAACCAATTTGATAAGCCAAAACAAAAAGAAATCGAGCTTTTAATTCAATCAATATCTATATTTACTAATAATAAACTATTTGAATCAAAGTAACTATGCCCAATAACTATGCATATGGCGTGCCGATAGGCTAATGCTATATGATTGTTGGACACATAAGGAATAAAACATATAATTACACTTACCACAAAACACCTTTTTCGAGGTGTTTTTTTATGTCCAAGATTCACGTAAACAAATTATAAATAAAGAGCAGGTTCTCCGATACCTTAAAAGCGGAAAAGTTCTTGGACATAATTGTGGTAAGTAAATTACAATAAACGTCTATAAACGTTTATAAAACGGTTATTTGTAAACATATTATTATCTTTTAACATGATACATTCTTTGAGATGATATTCATACTTATTTCATATAGAAGTATAAACACAGGGGAAATCAATGAAATTTTAGTAATTAGATGTTAAACTTAAACCTAGATATACAATCAACCCTAAAAACAATTTTAATCTCAGCCCTATTTACTTATATTTGAAAGGTAGATATGCGCAATTGTGCATATACACTAGTTGTACATAATGCGGAAAAAATGATAGTCCGACCACATAAAATATTGCTGATTAAGAAAAATTTCATCGAATTCTCATTCAATGAGAGCGAAGATGATGATGTAGAAGTAATGCCTGATTTTGAGAAATTTAAAACTCTGAATTCAGCAGAACAATATTTCCTTGCTGACAATTATAACTGGGACGATGGAACAATTGTATTGGACTGGATAATTGACAGCCCAAAATGTGACAAAGGAACTGCTTCATTAATATTCTGGAGAGCGGAACCTGACTTCTATTTTGACTATACAGCGAAAACAATCGAAGATTATGAAAAACCTGTTTGGAATTTATTGCAAAAGATTGTGAAAAAATTTAAGGAAAACGGATTTAAGAATAAAAAACTAAAATTTGATCCAATAGGAGAAGGATATAAAACTGATTGGAAAACGGAATTGGATATTTGGGAAATACCTGCGGAATTAAAAACTGCGACAAAAGGGAAAAAACCCTTCGTATTGGGAATTTGAAAAATGAAAAAAGCACTATGTACAACAATGTATAACCGCAATTACGGCGGATTAGACTTCGTTCGAATCCACTCGGAATTGCAAAAGTCCGTGCCAAACCGAAAATTAACGCATATAAACCCGTAACTGACGGTTATACTAGACCGTTAGCACACATATGAAAAAAAGTCTTTTAATAATATTCAATCTACTATTTTCAATTTCGTTGTTTAGTCAAACAGCTGAATTTAGAGCTGATACTACAAGCCTAAAAAAAAGAACTGGAAATAATGAGAAAGTTTATAAAAAGGCTCTGGAAATGGAATGGATTATAAACGGAAAAAAACTATTTTTCGGTTCTAAACCAATTAAAGTTATTCCTAATGAAAAAAAGATTGACACCATTCTCTTTCGTAATAGTTCGAATTCAAAATATGATTTAATAATTTGTAATATATCAGAAGCTAGTAAATTTTCGTTTGAATACAATACTTGTTGTGGTGGATTTAATGTGCGTAAGGAAAATAAAGGCAAATTGAGTAGAGATATAATATTTGAGATTTCTAAAAAGGACGAAAATGATATATATCTAGGAACTTTAGGCGAAACAGGAATATTACTCAAAAAAGACAATGTTGAAAATCACATAAATGAAATTTGTAGAAGCGCTATGAGTCCGAATATTTATTCCATTGCAGTATCAAAAATTCGAAAAAACTGTGATTCCTTGGAAAATTGTGAGGAATTGCTCTGCGAAATACGAGATGGACAAGCTAAAGGTGGATTTGAATACGAAGTTATTGAAAAGAAAATTGAATTTCTATATATGCCATTAGACGATAAAATATTGAAAATCATATTTCACGAAAAAACTAATAGGACTGAATTAAAATACGTGTGGTAACAAAGCGTATAGTTAATTGCTATTCCTTGCTAAATCAAAGGTAAGTGATTTTTTATAAAGCTATTGTTTAGCTGAAAAAATTGTACATTTAAACACGCAACTAACCATACACAAACCGTTGCCAGTAATTCCCCACATAAGAACCCCCCGGATAGATTTAAAGGTAAGTGTTTTGACCCCTATAAAACAAGAGTAATCTTTTAAATTTCGATTATTAATTAAGCTACTGTTTTTTGCATTAAAATTAAGCGTTTGTCTTGGTTCCATTTTTCCATAGGAGTTATTCTTCCTAATAACCCATGGTGCCTTGTGTTGTTATAGAAAATCACGTACCTTTTTAGTATTTGTTCTATTTCTCCGAAAGTTCTATACTCAAATCGTTGAAAGACTTCTTTTTTCAGTATTCCATGATACGCTTCTACATGTGCATTTTCTTCTGGTGTAGCTACATGAGTAAACTCCTGGCTCACACCTATTAATTCTAAGTACTCACGAACACTTTTAGCTATAAATTGACTTCCATTATCACTTCTAATAACAATATTTTCAGGATATTGGTGTTGCTCAAGCATAAGGGAAAGGAGTGTTATTACTTGTTGTTGTTTTATAGAAAAAGAAAAATAGTCTTTTAAGATTCTACGAGTATGTACATCAATTATCGAGAGTAAATAAGCATTTTTACCTACACTAGGAATCCATACCATCTTTATATCCATTTCTAAACACTCCATTGGACGTGAGGTCATTACTTTTCTATATTTCACAAACTTCCGACCAGAACCACTTCTGTTTATTCTGTGTTCTAATTTTAACATATTAGCTTGTTTCATTATTCGATACAGCTTTTTATGATTTATTATATAGCCTTCTTTCTTTAAATAAGAACACATTAATCGATATCCACAGTCTATAAATTCATGACTTAAAATATTTTTAATTGAAGTTATAACGTCTGCTTGGTCTACCAGCCCTTTAGTGTTATGATAAGTAAGTTTAGAAGGTTTATTTCCTTTCTTACCACCACTAGATGCTCTATAATAACTACTCTCTACCATACCAACCATTTTAATGATTTTAGTTTTACTACACTTATGCTTTTTATAAGTAAGATCTACTAAATCTTTCTTGGATCTGACGTCCCAAACTTTTTTTTTAAAAGTTCTCGTTGCACTTCTAGTTCAATCTCTCTATCGCTAAGTAATTTACGGAGTACTCGATTCTCTTCTTCTGCAGCTCTTAATTCTTTACTCTTAGTCTCATAAGTAACTTTTAAACCTGCTTCTCCTTGGTGGTCAAACTTCTTTCTCCAACTATAAAAAGTACCTGTACTAACTCCATACTTTCGACAAGCTTCTACTATACCTATCTCTTCTGAACTAGATAGTATTTCCAACTTCTGAGCTAAACTCCATTTCTTGTATTTCATATCTCAAATATATTAGTTTGAAATTTAAAAGAACACTCCGAACTTATTGGGGGCTAAATTATTCACTATTTACTTGTGATGAAAATATTCACATGAGAAATTAGATTTTAATAAATATGTACAACGCCCATGAGCAACCTGAAAATCACTATGTTTTCGAAACCTTAAAACGGAAAAGTTCTTTGACATAATTGTGGTAAGTAAATTCAAGAAGGTGTAAAATTGTTTGTTGTTAAATTTTTAACCTGTGTTGAAATAGTTGTTTTTGTATATTTGGTAAAACAAGACACACAAAAATATAGAGATGGCTATTAGGGGCCGCTCTACGCAGTCATAGCGATGAAGTTAAAAGACATACTATCAAAATATCAAAATTATTTTCTTGGAACTGCTATTGTATTATCATCTATAGCAGTTTCAATAAGGTCAAGTGATGAAAAAGTTAATTTAATCTTACACAATTACCCGATAGTTATTTTTTTAATGGTAGTAATTAGTTCATTCTTAATTGTGATCTATATTCAAATAAATAAAAGAAAAATCACAAAACTTTCTAATCAAATTAATAGTCAGTCTAAAATTGAAAGTAAAGAAATTAGCTCTCTACTAAATGGATTGACTGTGAGACAAAAAGAAGTTTATGATTTAATAATTTCGGGAAAGACTAATAAAGAAATAAGAGCCGAACTATTTATCGAACAAAGCACTCTGAAATCACACATTAATCAAATATATAGAAAGCTAGATATTAAAAGTAGGAGTGACTTAAAATCAGAAATATAGAGTTGATAGTCAGTGCTTGGTTGTAAAATCAACCTTTTATCAACCCTAAATTACTTGCTCAAACTGATACTTATAGTGAAATTGCTAACAACACATTTTAATCAAAACTATATTAAGATGAAAAGTAATTTATTATACTTCGCAATGTTTTTAATAATCATTTGTATTCCATTTAGCGGTAATGAAAATGAAGTCCGTTGGTTATGGGTAGAGTTACCTTGGATACCATTGGTATTAATATTTATTTCATTGCTATGTATAGCACTATATTTATATAAGAAAGAATTAATAAAAAAACGGTAGCTAATATCTAATCATATAGACTTCGGATAGGTCAATGCTATATGTGGTGTTGCTAGATCTGGAATTAGTAAGTGGTGAAAGGAAGACTACAAATAGATCTTGCTTTTGCATTGGTTGCTATGCCTATTCTTAAGTGAAATTATTCAATCCTACCGTATCTTAGGTATAGTTATACCATTTCCTTGAAGTTCTGCTTATCTATAGACCGGCATTTGCCATAAACAATTATAATCGGTGATTTACATCAGAATTGTAGGAAATGGAGTTTTTGTGGTAGTTTCTGTACATGAAATGATTACTTCAGCCTCAAAAACTCCGTAATGATCTGTTTTACGGACTTTTTATGTTGTTTTATATGGAGTTTAGGTTTGTAAAAAGCATCCTTTAATTACCTTTTTAACTTTTGAAAAGCAAAGAAGAACTCTATTGGGTAAGTCGTATTCAGGAAAACTTTACGTACGGTTTGATGAAGGAGGCACTGATAGCTATTTTGTTTTTGTATATTTGATAGAACAAAGAACACAAAAATATAGAGATGGTTATTAGGGGCTATTCCACAATGCAGTACAAGAAAATCAATTACCAAATTTATTCTTTAACCGAATAATGTCTAAACTAACGAAATATAGAACAAAATTGAATTTAACTCAAGATGAGTTAGCTAACAAAACAGGTCTCTCGGTTAGAACAATTCAACGAATTGAAGCTGGTTCAAAACCAAAAGGACATAGTTTAAATGTGCTTGCACAAGCTTTAAATTTGAGCAAAGAACAGTTAATAAATGAGATAGATGAACCTTCTTTTAATTATAAACTCATAAAATTGATAAACCTCTCATCTTTGCCTTTTGTTGTTATTCCGCTTGCAAATATTGCGATACCACTTCTTATAATGTATTACAAAAAAGAAGTTAATTCATTAACCAAACAAGTTGTTTCTGTTCAAATTTTGTGGACAATCGTATCCACAGTTTTTTTTCTTTTAAGTCCGTTTGTTGGTAGATTATTTTCATTACAAAACAAATTGACATTGCTAGTTTTAATAGCTTCTATTTTGGTAAACATTTTTATGATACTACTCAATACAATTTCATTAGACCAAAAAGCTAATTTGCGTATAAAATTGAATTTCAGTTTCTTATAATTGTGTCGGGATATTGTCACTTAATTGTCAGGTAATTTACACTCGCTATTCTCAAATACTTTCAGAGTATTGCATCATTATTTAATACTTAATTATAATTAATAATAATGAAACAAATAAATTTACTTTGTACACTCGTTCTTGTTCTTTTTTCTAATATTAGTAATGCCCAAATTTCTAAAGATTCAGATCTTTTTATTCAATTAAAAAAAACAGATAGTTTGTTTTTTGAGGAGTGTTTTAATAAATGTAATTTTCAATTGTTAGAAACCTATATACCTAATGACTTTGAATTTTATCACGATATAAATGGCATTCAAAACAGAAAACAATTTTTTACCTCATTTAAAGAAAGTCTTTGCTCCAATATAAATAGAAAACCCATTAGAAAAGTAGTAGAAGAAAGTTTAGAGGTGTATCCATTAAAAAACAATGGCGAAATTTATGGAGCTATACAAAAAGGAATTCACTTATTTTATATCAAAGAACCAAACAAAGAATTATACTTAACAAACATTGCTAAGTTTACATCTCTCTGGAATTTAGACAACGGTAAGTGGCAACTATCTAGAGTTTTAAGCTACGACCATAAAGAACCGAATAAAGATTATGGTCAAAAATTTGATGCAAATTACCCATTGGCATTATTTGACAAGGATATCAAAATAGAAAACCTACTCAAGCAACATAAAATACCTTCAATTTCTATTGGTTATATTCAAGAAGGAAAATTAAAACAAGTGCGTTCATTTGGTGTTCAAAAACAAAGCGTTCCTGCCTCTACTAATAGTATTTACAAGGTTGCATCTCTTACAAAACCAGTGACAGCAATCGTAGCTTTAAAATTAATTGAAAATGGAGATTTACAATTAGATGAGCCTATCTCAAAATACTACATAGACCCAGATATTAAAAATCATCGTTTTTTAAACAAACTTACTACAAGACATATTTTATCCCAACAATCTGGATTTCCAAATTGGAGGTATCTAACTGAATCAAGCAAATTGACGTTTGAATTTGAGCCAGGAACTAAGTTCCAGTATTCGGGAGAAGGATTTGAGTATTTAAGAAAAATAATTGAAACCAAATTAAAAAAGCCTTTTAAACAAATTGCTATAGAACTTTTGTTCAGACCTCTTGGAATGAATGACACACATTTTTACTGGACTCCAGAAATAAACGAGAATGATTATGCGTTTGAGCATGATGAAAATGGAAAAGGTATTCAACTTGAAAAATATTATACGACAAATACTGCGGCAAACCTTATGACTACGGTTAATGACTATTCAAAATTGTTGATTCATATTATAAATGGTGCGGGTTTATCTGACAACTTATATTCAGAATTTTTAAAGACTCAGGTGAATGAAAAAAAAGGAATTGACCGTAATCTAGGAATGCAATTATTATCGAGCTTACCAAATAATGAAATTGCGATTATGCATACGGGGGGTGATTTTGGAACAAAAGCTATTGCAATAGCTCTTCCTAAAACAAAAAGAGCATTGGTTTTGTTTTCTAATTCTGAAAATGGAATGGTTCTATGGCAGAAAATCATCTCCGAATATTTTGGAGAAGTAGGAAGAGAAATTGTACGCAGGAATCTGGAATAGAAACTATTAAGTATAGTATACAATAACTAAGTATATGGAGTGCCGATAGACTAACGCTATATGATTTGTTGGGCACATAAGGAATAAAACATATAATATACTTACCACAAACACCTTTTTCAAGGTGTTTTTTTATGTTCAAGATTTAATAAACGAATTATAAAATAAGAGTAGTTACTCCTTTGAGCTGAAACTAAATTTAAAAAGGAAAAAACATAGGGCAAAAAAAAATACAGCAACGGAAAGATAACCTGCTTTGTAACCAATTCCATTAGGCGAAGATAAGATGATAAGGGTTTTGGGGAGTTGACCTAAATTTACTATTAAAATTATAAAGGCAATTAATCCGGAGATAATTTTTAGAATTTTCTTAATCATGGAGCAAATATAGTAAACAAAATAAAGTAAAACAGTAGATTCTCCAATACCTAAAAAACGGAAAAGTTCTTTGACATAATTGTGGTGAGTAAATTCAAGAAGGTGTTAAATTGTTTGTTGTTAAAGTTTTAATCTGTGTTGAAATAGTTGTTTTTGTATATTTGGTAAAAAAAGTAATATGAAAAAGTTAAATCAAAGATTACTTCTAACGCTATTGCTAAACTCTTTATTTTGTTTTTCACAATCAAGAATAGGTGTAATTAATGATAAAGATGGTTTTGTAAATGTACGTATAGAAAAATCAATTAAAAGTCAAATAATAAGTAAAATCTTTGAGAAAGAGTATTTTAATTATTTTGAAGACAACGTTTCAAATTGGTGGACAGTAGAATTAAAATCGGGTTTAATTGGTTATGTCCATAAAGGTCGAATCTCTTTTATAAAGAAAGGCTATTTCCATAAAGGGCAACTTTTGGATAGAAATATAAATCTATCATTTTACAAACATGATTTAAAAGAAATTTCAATTGTTATTTTTCAATTAAAAGCTGAAGATAATAATTATGATTTTAGTTGTAAGGGTTTAATAAGAACTATCAAATTTAATAAACTTTTTGATAAAATATATTATGAAGAAATTGAACCAGTTGGGAGTCATTATGGAATTACATTTTCTAAAAAACAAAATCATCCTGATTTATTTATTGCATCAAAATTTGGAGATTATAATGGAGAAATTATAATAATTGATTCAGAAGGAAATGTTTCAAGCTTCGAAGGCGGGCAATATTTTGTTACAAATAATGGGAAATATTTAATATCGGATTGGAGTTCTGATATTAGTGGTTTGACTATTTATGATTTAGAGAATAAACAAATTAGATACAAAGATGAATTAGATGTATATCTGGGAGGTTGGTATTATCATAATGATATATATTATTCACCTGTTTGGGACGGAGATAAGGAACTTGATCAAACCTTTGAAGTTGATTTTGAAAGTTTTAAATTGAAAAAAAGTACGTTAAAAATTAATAGCGGTAAGAAAATTGAACAGAATAATCAATTTTGTAACTGCAAGTAATATCTAATCATATAGACTTCGGATAGGTAAAGTATATATGTCGTGTTGCTAGATCCTGAATTAGTAAGGTGTAGGGAAGGCTACAAATAGATCTTGCTTTTGCGTTGGTTGTTATGCCGATTCATGGGTAAAATTATTCAATCATTTCCTTGAAGACATGCTTATGTCTTTCCTATAGATCGGCATTTATCATACCAAGTATAGTCGATGAATTAACACCAGAAACGATATTATAAGATTGTCATTTTTATCGTTTTTAAAACTTACTTATATTGAAAATAAAAACTACAAGTTATCACAATCTCATTTTCAATTGCCTAGAGTAGTTTCGCATATTTATATCGTTTATAATTTTAAATTATAAATAGTAAGTATACGATTTACAGATAAATATTTCGTATTCAGGTATTGAATTATTTTAAGTTAGTTTAAGGCATAAAACTTTAGCATAACCAAGCTATGGTTAAGTTTTATAACGCAAAAATAGCTACAAAAGAAATAATAGATATGCGAAATATTTAGTTGTAAATCGCATTAGACCCTATGTGCTCTAGTTATGAATAAAAATAGAGTTTTTACGTAGACTCAAGTTGGCAACAATTAAATCAAAAACCACGAATAAACATATCAATATTAGAATCTAATACCAGTTGTTGTTTGAATTTACTGTAAAAGAAAATGAGTGTTTTTTTCTTTATATAAGATAGAAAAATTAATAAATAACTAACTACTGACCTCTATCTTTTATATTGAAATAGAAAGGGAAAAAGGACGTTTTATTATGGTAAATGGAATCAATTGATGTAATCATTCAGGTTAAGAATCGATTTTTCTAATAAAGAAAGACAATAGAATAAATATGATTAGAGCAATAACTAAACTAGTATTGAACTCCATAGGTCTATTTGGATCACCAGTAGCTATGATTTCGTTTTTCAAATACAAGTCTGTTATTATACCAACCTAGGAAGTAAGAGTTACCTGGTTTGGTCCGAGAACAATTACTTTTTTTGTGTTAAAGTAGTAGGGTTTACAAATACGGGTAACATCTATAATTGACTGTTTTATGAAATTAACACCCGGTTTATCTTGTTTTATTGTCGATTTAATGTTTTAAAAGGCATTCATTTTGAGGACTCTATGGGAATGAAAACGCAAAATTGTTTGTTATTAAAAAAGTTAAGACGACTAAGCGGGGTGTGTTTTTGTATATTTGGTAAAACAAGAAAAACAAAAATATAGAGAAGCCCATTAGGCTCTAATTTACACAGTAATTAACAAACTATGAAGAACAATATTATAATAAAATTTTTATTTTTTTTATTTCTATTTTTTAATCTAAAAACTATTAATAGTCAAGAAAAAATTGGAGAAATTAAAATTGAGGAAAATTATAAGAACATTACTAATTTATCTGGAGCATTAAACGATTCTATTACTTTCCATTTAATTATTAATAAAAAAAACATACATGAAAAAGCTTACCAAACTAACATTTACTTTTTTAATGAGAAGAAATTTACTAAAAGTTTTAAAATAGAAAACACCAAAAAAAAACCAAACTATTTGGCTTTTCATACAAATAATGATGTAATTACATTAATAAGTCGAAGGAGAAATAAAACATTAATACAAGACATTAACTATTTTAGTGAAAAAGTTGTTTCAAATACTTTAGATTCCTCACCTAAATCAATATTCTCTCATAATAAAATGACATTTATTGTTTTGAACAAAAACACTAATATATTAGAAATAGCTTTCGTTAAATCATCTAATAATTTTAAAATAAACAGCTATAAGTTTTTATCAGAAGAAGATAAGCAATTTCTCTATAACTTAAACAATAAAAACACAGATTTTGTAGACAATACAAATTTCATTAAGAAAGGGTTTATTAATAAAATTAGAGCTTATTATGTAGATAATAATTTAATGTTCGTAAAAGAAAATAAAATTAGAAAAACAATAACGTTATATAAAATTGACCCTGACTCCTATGCAACGATTAAACAAATTAACTTAAAAAACAAAAAAAAAATAAAAAAATTAAATTCCTTTATTAAGGATAATTTGCTATTTGTATATAGCATGGAAAGCAAAACAGCTGATTTAAATATTTATGATTTAAAAACTTTTAAAATCATAAAAAATTTTAAATATAATACTGTTGACTTTGGAATGGTTAACAAAGTAGTACAAAACGGATTTAATAAAACAAGTAGTTTTAAGCCTAAAAAATTTTTCAAAAGTTTTTTTCCTCAAGTAATCGGTTCAACTTATAATGCTGAACTATATATTGGCGTGAATAAAACTATTGACAATGATTATGTCTTACAAATAGGACATGTTGATAAAAATACATTTAGGAACTCTAATTCAGGTCATTTTTGGTGGAATACTAATCCGTTTAATTTAAATTATAATATTAGTAATGGTAATTTTACAGGTGGATTTAATTTATCAGGTACGGCAATGTTATTTTTTAATGCTGCGTCAAAGAATAAAAGAAGGGGCAATTTTTTTGAATTGCACCTAAATTCTGAATTAAAACCTATAAATAAAATTAAAGAATTAAAATACTATAATTTTGATTCTAAAGGTTATACAGTAAGGTTAGAAAAATATTTTAAGTTAGCCAAACATTTTCTAATACCTCAAAAAAATAAGATTAGATTTGTGAATTTTGACCTCAAAAACAAAAAATATATAATCTATGATCTTATAAAAAATTAATAAATAAGCATATCGCATGCCGATAGGGCAACGCTATATGATTGTTGTACACATAAGGAATAAAGTATATAATAGACATTTACCAAAAAACACTTTTTTCAAGGTGTTTTTTTTATTTCCAATGTATAGCCTTCCCTTAATAGAAATTAAGCGCAGTCTTAGTTTATAGAGATCAAAATAGTTAGTTTTTTTCTAATGTTGAAGAAAGGAGAAAAGGGCGTTTTATTACAGTAATTTTAATTTGTAAATTGTATAACTAAATAGAAAATAGTCTTGTATCTGTGATTTTAAACTAGATGAAGAATATGCTTTTTGGAAATGCAAATTTGATTATAATGTGTTGATTATGTGGTTTTTTTTTGAGCCTGTAACGATGCATTTGGTATATAAATACACTTTGTATAGCATATACAACATTGTAAAATTTTGCCCATTTGTGTAACATTATTTTCAGTATAGCTGTCTTGTAAACAAATTTTATAAGATGATACAAAAACTATATTCATTAAAAAACAGCAAGCTAATAATTGTATGTGCTGCTATGATTTTACAATCGAAATTTTATGCTCAATCAATAGAGATTAAAATTGACAGTTTACTCAATAAAAAATACTCTAATAATTCTACAGGAGGTGTGTATTTTGTTTCAAGGAAAGGAAAACCAATCTATAAAAAAGCTTTTGGATTATCAAACCTAGAATTAAATACACCAATGAAAGTTGAAAATATATTTGAAATAGGTTCTATCACCAAACAGTTTACGGCTATCTCTATTTTAATACTCGAAGAACAAGGAAAAATTAAAGTAGACGATACTATAAGTACATATATTCCAGATTATCCAAATGGGGATAAAATTACTCTTCATCATTTGTTAACTCACACTTCTGGAATAAAAGACTTTACGAGAGTAAAAGGATTAAATGAAATTGCGAAAAAGGAATTAACAGCCAAAGAAATGGTGAATTTTTTCAAGAACGAACCCGTGAGTTTTCAACCTGGAGAAAAGTTTGAATATAACAATGCGGGTTACATTCTGCTTGGTTATATTATTGAGTTGGTATCAGAAAAAAGCTATAGTGAATTTGTAACACAGCATATTTTCAACAAGTTAAATATGAGCAATTCATTTTATGCAAGTCATCGAAACATTATACCAAATAGAGCATATGGTTATAATCAAAAAAATGACCAATATTTAAATAATCGACACATAAGTTTCTCTATTCCTTTCTCTTCAGGTTCACTAATGTCATCGGTTGACGATATGTTTAAATGGCAAGAGGGGATAAAGGATCACGCTTTGATTAATGAAAAAACTACAAAAAAAGCATTCACAAATTATAATGTAAACAATGGAGACCATATAAATTATGGGTATGGGTGGCACATTAAAAGATTAAATGAGAATCTCAGTTATCAGCATGGGGGAGCTATATTTGGTTTTAAATCTATGGGGATTTATCTTCCTGATGAAGATATATATGTGATAGCTTTAACCAATTGTTGGTGTAACTCACCTACTAGTATTACTAGAAAAATCGCAAGTATAGTTGCTGAAGGCCTGGATTAAAAACGTTCTAGTAATTGTTGGCATAAATCAAAACAACGTAATTAATCTTATCAAAAACCATCTTTTTTAAAGGTGGTTTATAGTGTCAAAAATTAAGTAAACCAATGATAAAATAAGAGTAAATAAAAGGATTTTAGAATAATAAATACTATCGCTTTGAATAATAGGTTGTTTATGCCTAATACGATTTATAAATAAATATTTCGTATACAGGTATTGAATTATTTTAAGTTAGTTTAAGGCATAAAACTTTAGCATAGCCAAGCTATGGTTAAGTTTTATAACGCAAAAATAGCTACAAAAGAAATAATAGATATGCGAAATATTTATTTATATATCGTATAAATCATCAATGACCATAAAGTCTTAACTGCACTCGATCTCATATTAAAAATAGATGGTACCAAGAGTTACCTAAGAGTTCGAATCTTGCTATGCTTACAATATTATTAAGGAATAAGCCCGTCTATTGTGTATTGTGAAACGAAGTCCCAAATTAAACTATTCGTATTTGAGCCATTAAAATTCAGGTCAAACCAATCATGACCTCCGTTCATCACTTTATAATGAATAACACTAGTTCCGTTATTGCCATTACCGTATTTGTATTCTTCAATGGTAGTACCAGTAGTATTCACAGTATTTAGTATAGGAACGGTTGCTGTATTGTTATAATTTATCCAGTAGTTCAAAACATCAGGAATGGCTTTTAAACCGGTACCTCCATTGTACGGAACCACAAAGTCAGAAGTTCCGTGAATGTTAACCATGGGAGTAGGGTGGGTAGGGTTACAGTTGCTGAGTGTCTCATCAAGCATTGTTCCTGAAACGGAACCTATCGCTGCTATTTTATGACTGTGATAGCAGGCGAGCGCATAGCTAAAAAAAGCACCATTTGAATAGCCACATGCATAAATCCTTTTTGAATCTACAGTATATGCATCGGATAGCTTGTTTAAGAGAGCTTCTATAAAACCAAAATCATCGGCATTACTCTTGTTATCGGGAGTATCTAGACCTGCATTCCAATGAGGATAGCCATCTAAAAGAGTTCCTTGAGGGTATACAAGTAAAAAATTCTCAGAATCGGCTAACGAACGCATATCGGCATTGGTAAGATGATCTTTCGCACTAGAGCCAAAACCGTGAAAATTCAACATTAGGGGATATAAGCTACTATCGTTTTGCTGATATGATGTAGGTAGGTATAACAGATATTCTCTAGTTACGCCACCATAACTTAATGTTTGCGTATATAACCCAGGGGTATTAGGTGTCGAAGATTCTAAACTTGTTGCACTGTCTTTAGCACACGACAATAATAAACAGCAAACAACCAATGTAAACAGGCCATTATTTTTGAAAATACTATTTGGGGTCGAGAGCAGAGAAGATGTTAACCTATTCATTTTTATATCGTTTAATGAGATGGAATTTCTTATGATGTAAAAATATGAAAAGCAAATGTTTTGATCAATACCTATAGTAAAAGCCATTTCTTACTACATAAAACACCAAAGGATGTGTTTCGTTATCTATTGATTATAGTAAATAATGTCCTGCTATGATGAGTTGGTCCTCTTGAAAAATAGGTGATATTTCCTTAAAATTAGTATCTTGTAAGCATAACCAAAATTTTAATAAAAACATGAGAAAACTTTTATTGATGGTGTTTGCTAGCTGTTTTTCGTTAGGATCTGCGCAAGTTTTCAAAGGTACTTGGACAGATGGAGATCAAATATTTGCATCGCGTTTTACCACAAATGAAACTATTCAGTTTGAAGGAGGATCACTTCACGAAGGAGGAGCCATGTTTTACACCAAACGGATCACAAAAAATAAAGCAAGGATCATAGGAAGCTCACCAAACACTAACTTTCCGCCTACTTTTGGTAAGGTAGGAGATGTACTTGAATATAAGAATATGGATGGATTCGAGCTACTTATTTTAAAAGACAGAAATAATACTATTAAAGGAGTGCTTCAAAAGAGTACAGATCTTTATAAAATGCATGTAACAAACAAAATTAATCATCAACTAGCTGGAAAGTACCAGGTAAAAGGAACAAATAACACGATTTCTTTCGCGGCTAACACCCCAAATGTGACAGGTTTAGAAGGAGGAAACACCTATGCATTTGAGTTTGAATACGAATACCCGATAGACGTTCTAACTATCGGAAAGAAACGATATGCTTATAAAAAAGGAACACGTAGCCTTACTTTCTATGAAAAAGAGCTAACTACAGATTCAAATATAGGCACGCAATTAGAACTTTTGTTAGTTGAAGCCTACCCAATCACAAGTACAAACCTTCAAGGCGATTATACCTTTGCGTCGACGGTACCTTTGCTAGATAATATTTTGGCGTATTACACCTCCAAAGAACTGAGATTAATAAGAAATGAAATCTTTGCAAGATACGGGCATTCATTTAAAAGTAAAGACCTTCAATCTCATTTTGGAGCTAAGAACTGGTATACACCCAATGCGAAAAGCAAGAATATTCAGTTAACAGCGCTTGAAAAATTGAATGTATGGTTGTTACGAAATAGGGAAGTCAGAAAGAAAAAGGAAGAAACAACACTGTATGATTTATTGCAAGGAAAGTGGCGATCTGTGAGTGATCAATCAGTTATTTTGTGGTTTGATGGAAATCAGAGAAAAGAGTATGCTAACGGAATGGTAAGCTGGAACAAGGAAGAATTTATAGTATCCGATAATTGCGTTGCAGCATCTCAACAAGCTCAGACTATGATAAACAAAAACGGACGCTATATTTCATGTCCAAAATCTGAAATGTGTTGGTACCTTATTTCTGTAAACGAACATCAACTAGAACTCTCATATGTAGGTAGAGGTAATACATTGAAGTATGAAAAAGTAAAGTAGCTAAGAAACTTATACCATTTCTCATGTTAATTTACCGACCATAATTGTTTATCGTAAATGCCGATCTATAGGTGATATATGATCATGACTGCAAGGAAATGCTTGTGTAACTTTATTTTAAAATCGGTATGAAGCGTAGTTTTTGAGTTTCTGATTAGATTAATTTAAAGTTATAAAAAACCTGTGAAATAGTGTTTTATTGATGTGGTTCAGATTAACAGTGAATAGAAGTGATTCAACATAGTTAAATCGTGCTTAGACTAATACTTATGGGATTAAGGTGTATTATAGTGGATATTGGAAGAACATATTAACTATAATTATAGAGCATTATGAAAAACATTAAATTATTAGTAGCATTTTTGTTTGTCTTTTTTGGGTCTATAGAGCACACTCAAGCCCAAGAAGATAACGTTGACACACATAACATTGCAGTTACTATTCCAGAAGTTGCATTGTTAGACTTAGAATCCACCACAGGAACTGCAATTGCTTTAGCAGCAACAGCACCTACAGAAGCAGGGGTAGCAGCGGTAACTGATGACGCTGATAGTACTATTTGGTTGAACTATTCGTCTATTGTTGGTACTACAACAGAACCATCGAGAGATATAACTGTTCAAATAACTTCAGGGACTGTTCCTGCGGGTACTTCAATTACCATATTAGCCTCATCTGATGCAGCAGCAGGAGATGGAACAATGGGCGCGCCAACAGCTGCAGTTACATTATCTGGATCTGCACAGAATTTAATCACAGGAATTGGTAGTTCATATACTGGTGATGGCGTTAGTAAAGGTCATAATTTAACCTACACCTTAGCGCTTTTGGCAGCTGCAGGGTCGTATGCACTGTTAGATTTTGATGCCAGTAATACCCTTGTGATTACCTATACTTTTACTGACAATTAAAATTAAACAGAATGAAGTAAATGAGAAAAGAGACCTTGAAGGCAGTCAGTTTAGGTCTCTATTTTTTTTCCTAGTATTTTTTTCATAATATCAGAAAACTACATTGTTTTGCTGACAAAACAAGGGCGAAATACATCAGTTGTTGATTTAAAATTAAACGTATACCATTTACAAATTAAAATTACCGTAATAAAATGCCCTTTTTCCCTTTCTTTCTAATTAGAAAAAGAAAGTATCAACTAAGGCTATGCTTAATTTTTAAAATTTGAATAAAGAAAAAACATGATTTTCTTTTATAGTAATTTCAAATCAGAATTAATATTTAACTCTTTTTTTGAAACATTTAACTATCCAAAAAACACATCATATGATTTTTAAGAGATTCATGGTTGTAGCCGTTGTTTTGCTGTTAACCATACATGTAAGTCGAGCAGGTGTTAGTATCTTAAATGGTCTAACACATATACATAACGTGGATAAAGGAACCATTATTACTGGCGAAATCATTATAAAAAATACAGGGAAAGATAATCAAGAACGGATTGTCATATATCTTAAGGATTTACTTCAAAATTGTGATGGAAAATCAGGCTATATGGAAATTGGAAAGTTAGCCAGGTCTCTTGGGAAATGGGTTACTTTCAACACCGCTGAAAAGGTGTTAGATCCTGAAGAAAAATTTACACTTAGTTATAGAATAGAAGTCCCAGAAGTTTTGGATGAAATAAGTGAAGATAGTGGATCGTTCTGGGGAGTAATTATGATTGAAGTGGTTAAGCCAATTAGTGAAGAAAAGCAGCTAGGTGTGCAAATTAATTCAAAAATACGATATGGTATTCAGCTTATTGCCAACGTTGGTCAGCGTATAAACCCAGAAATTGAATTTAAGATGATATCATTAAAGAAATGGAAAGATAAGAGCTATGTCATAAACATAATACTTGAGAATAAAGGTATTTTCATGGTGAGACCAGCCCTTATACTAGAGTTGTTTGACGACGAAGGAGAAAGGGTTTTAAAAACAGAAGCTGTATTCAAAAAAGTATATCCTCACAGTTGTAAAGATTTTATAATTGAATTTACCAATATTCCTACAGGATCTTATGAAGGTATATTGGTAGCCGATTATGGAGGTGATATATATGGAATTAATATAACTGTTGATGTAAAAGATAACTAGCGGTATAAAATTTTTGTATGTTCTTAGAATTATTATGCTTGTTGTTATTTGTTAATTTTTGGCAAACAAATATTGGCTTAGAGATTTTAAAAATGCCCGAAGAATTTATTCCGGGAAAGCACCATATAATTATCCTTAAAGTAACCAATAAAAACGCGTACCCTATTAAACCAAAGTTAAAAATTGACTTACCTGAAGGATGGAGGCTAGTTACCAAGCCTCCTATTGTTGTTTTATCGAGTAGAAAAGCATCACGAATGATATTTACGGTCTCCTTGCCGTTAAAAGCAACATATGGAAAAAAAAATATGAAGATAAGTGTTTACGATTTAGGGGAAAATTTGATCACGAAAACATATGAGGTTACTATAAAAAAAATTCATGATATTCATGTGAAATTGTATAAAAAACCAAAATATTTAAGAGCTGGAAGCACTTTTACATGTAAATACCTAATAAATAATAGAGGGAATGTTGATGAAACCATATTGTTGTCATCAAGAGAAGGAATTGTTTTAGGAAAAGTAGAGTTTACTATACCAATAGATTCTATATCCATCGTAACTGTAGAGCAATATGTTTCTGAAAAGTTAATTAAGCCAAAATTAGTGGTTAATGATCTTGTCGTTACCGTAGAAGAAATAGAAATTAGTTATACTAAAAGTACACCTATCATGGTATACCCCAGCACTACCAAACGATCTAATTTATATCATAAATATCCTG
This sequence comes from Tenacibaculum profundicola, assembly GCF_057220795.1. Lineage (NCBI taxonomy): Bacteria > Pseudomonadati > Bacteroidota > Flavobacteriia > Flavobacteriales > Flavobacteriaceae > Tenacibaculum > Tenacibaculum profundicola. The sequence goes on from NZ_CM170137.1 coordinate 3,984,137, forward strand.
TTGAGGGTGGTATATCCTATGCTTCATTTAACAATAGTGTAGAATCATTTAATGTAATTCAGTACGACTTCACAAGTACAGGCTATATTGATAAATATGAAAAACACTTTATCGAAATAGTAGCAAAAGGAACCAATAAACCTGATTTAATAAGGTTTGAAAATTATAAGAGACACTCCATTCGTTATAGGTATGGGAAAAATGAAGTTTGTTTGGGGGATTTTGCACTCAGGTTTTCGAGACTACTGGAACAGAACCGCTTAGGTAAAGGGGTTTACTATAAAAGAAAATTGGGGCGTCTTAAAATCGAATCATTTTACAACAATCCTATTTTTTTTCCTAAAACAAAGAGTCAATTTGGGGCAGCTATAGGATACAAATTCTCCGATTATTTGAACACTAAGTTTGGAGTTATTTATAGAGAATATGTAATCTCCAGTGAAAACTCAATGGCAAGTAGTATCTCGGCAAACTATAAGCAGAGGTATTTGTTTTTAAATGGAGAGTCGGCAATAAGTTTTAAAGGAGCCGAAAGAGGAATTGGAGTAATGTTAAATGGTTTATATAAGAAACCGAAATATGAGGTTTACAGTGATTTTATATTTACAGAAGCGGGGTTTGAAGGATATTTTAGTAACAGTACCTATTTGAAGTCTTCTATATTGCTTAGGCTAGGTAAGAAGCTAGTTGTTTCTAGCTCAGCTAACTATAGCTTTATTAATCCAGGAACCGATGAAATAATTTTACAAGTGGCTCCCTTTCAACAAAACTATTATACGACATTACATTATTTTAGAAAATCTAGACAAAAACATAGTTTAAAAGTAGGTTATCGTTATAGAAAAGATAGAAGTAGTATTCAAAAATTTCATTTTAAAGAAAATATTGCACGTTATAATTATAGGCATAAAACAAACGCCTTGTTTTTATGGGTTTCTGGAGCCTTATCGTATTCTACAAACCAACTAGTAACAAGAGAAAACCAGAAAGGTATTTCTTATGAAACCTCTTTATATGGTAAGTATGATGTTTTTAATAATCTTCATGTTAGTGGAACTCTTGAATATTTTAAAACTAATAGGTATTCTATGGGAAGTGTAGGTTATTTTTTTTATGGTGGTCAATTTACTTACAAATTAAAAAATAGACTTAGTATAAATTTAGGCTTTCGAAATAATTATGTTCTAGAAGATAGGTATAAAAAAAAGAGTCTCTTACATCTCAATGCACGATATAGAATAAATTCGGTACACTCTATTAAGGTTTTAGGAAATTATAACACGCCCTCTGGAACGGAAAGTTATAAAGACTATAATTTTTCTATAGGTTATCGATTTAATTTTGATCTTCATTTATCGAAGGATAAAAACATGGGGGGAATATTAGGGAAAATAAATTCTATAAAATCAGAGATTATGGAAGGGGTTATTGTTAATCTTGATGGTTATTCTGTGATAACAGATAGCAATGGTAATTTTGAATTTAATGATATAGCAGCAGGAAAACATTATTTAACCATAGATCAATCCAGTTTGAAATTTAATCAAATTGTAGCAGAAGACCTCCCAGTAGAAGTAATGATTATTACTCAAAAAAAAGCAGAAGCACACCTTACGATAATACAACCTGCTAAAATCGAAGGAAGAATAACGTATAAACGAACCCAACAAATTCAATCAAAAGAATTTCAGAATAAATTTCCACAATTAATTGTAAAATTACAAAGAGGAAAAGAAGTATTGTATACTATGATTAATGACAAAGGATATTTTTCATTCAGTGAAATAAAACCGGGTAATTGGGAGGTAATTATTGTAACTAAGGGGTATGAGAAAAAGTTTTTTTTTCCTAAAAAAAGACAACAACTTTCTTTGACAAGTGGCGAAAAACAAGTGGTAAATTTTGAGGTTAGAGATAAAGAGAGAAAAATAAATATAAAAAAGAAAAGAATAAAACTAAAATCGGAGTAATGAAACAATTGATAATTTTTATTTTTTTTGTTGAACTATTTAGCATAGAAGCACAAACTACTCAAGTAGAATCGTTGCCCATATCTATAGAAGTACCTGAAATTGCATTGGTAGCAATAGAACCAAGTAATGAAACTATTATTTTAAATGTAGAGACCGTTACAAGTGCTGGTGGAGCTATTTCTGTTGCTTCTTCAGTAAATGATGGTAAATGGATCAATTATTCTTCATCAATTGCTGATGCCAATTCGTCGAGAAGTTTATCTGTGCAAATCACCTCAGGTAACGTGCCTTTAGGTACAATTGTGGAACTTCTGGTAGGGAGTTATATTGGGTCTGGAGCAGGACAGCATGGTACACCAAATAGTACTATTTCCTTGAAAACATATCCTCAAACGATATTGACTAATATTGGTGGTGCCTACACGAATGTAGGCGTAGGAAATGGCCATCAATTGGAATATAATTTAAAAATTACGAATTATGATTTATTGAGTTTTGAAGATAGTACTGTATTAACTGTGATTTTTACGTTATCAGATGATTAGTGAAAATAATGATGCTTATTTCGAATTAAAAAGTAAATAATGAAGCAAAAACGATTACTAAATACACCTATTTTTTTAAGTTTCTTTTTGGTAATGAGCATGCAATCTCAAATGCTGGTTGAAACAAATGGATTTGGATTTTCAGGAAGTAATAGTGAAAGTTTGATAGCAGGAGAAGATATGCAATTTGAAATAATATCGTCTGCCGATGCAGTTTTAATTTCGATCAATTTCCTGCCAAATAACGTACAGAATTCTATCTATCGTTCATGGCATATTGATATAAAAAAGACAGATTTTGAATGGGATAGTAACCTAAAAGTATATATCCGTAGAACAGGATCTGGTAGTAGTAATTATAGTAATACAACTGTGGGTGGTATACAATACCAACAAGTTCAGAATTATGATATTAATTTTTTTGAAGGTAACGGGCAACTAGAAAATATTCCTTGTCAAATAAAAATTGAAGGACTTTCATTATTGCGACAAGCAAAAGTGTATAATACAGAATTACTATTTACTTTACTGGATGATTAATACACAATAACCTGATTTCGAAATAAAATAACATAAAATGTTGAACAGGTCATTATGAAGCCTTTTAATAAGTGAAAAGAAATTAAGAAGTGACTTCAAATTCCAATCGGCATAAAACACAAACATGACTGTAAAGAAATGCTTGTGTAACTAAACCTAAAGATGGTGTAAAACACCCTTTTTTCCTTTCTTCTTCTTCTTCTTCTTCATTAGAAATAGAAACCATAAACTAAAGCTATGTTTAATTTTCGTAAAGAAAAAATCATCATTTTTCTGATACAGGAATTTCAAATCAGAAACCTATTACAAGGGTATTTTTTGAAAATTTAAAAACGCTTTTAAGTCGTCATATGATTTGATATCAGTAGCCTTCTTTTCCTTTTCTAATACCGATTTAATTTGCTCAGGAATGGCTATATCAACCTCTAATACCGTTTCTACAATATCTAAAAACTTTATAGGGTGAGCTGTTTCTAAAAATATACCAAGTGCAGTTGGATTGTTTTTTTGGTATTCTTTGACTCCCAAATAACCTACAGCTCCATGTGGATCAGCGATATAACCACTTTTGTCGTAAATGGTTTTCATGGCTTCACGAGTTTCATCATCAGTATAAGAATAAGAAGAAAAAGAATTTTTTAGCGTTGCTATGTCGTGGTTGTATAGTTCTTGAATACGAATAAAATTACTTGGGTTTCCTACATCCATGGCATTTGAAATTGTCGCTTTTGAAGGTTTAGGAGCGTACACACCGCTTTCTAAATAATTAGGAACGGTATCATTGCTATTCGTTGCGGCGACAAAATGCTTAATAGGTAAGCCTAACTTTTGCGCCAAAATCCCTGCGCAAATATTCCCGAAATTACCGCTAGGTACCGAAAAAACAACTTCTTTTTGTTGCTTATGAACCTGTTTATAAGCAAAGAAAAAGTAGAACATTTGTGGCAACCAACGAGCAATATTTATTGAATTAGCAGAGGTTAAAACACGGTCGATATCACGATCTAAAAATGCCGTTTTAACCATGTCTTGACAATCGTCGAAAACGCCGTCTACTTTTAAGGCAGTAATATTTTGTCCTAAAGTCGTTAGCTGTTTTTCTTGAATATCACTTACTTTACCATTGGGATATAAGATAACAACATCAACACCTTTCACCCCCAAGAAACCATGAGCAACAGCACCTCCTGTATCACCTGAAGTAGCCACCAATACCGTTACTTTATTGTTGTTATTTCTATTAAAATACCCTAAACATCGAGCCATAAAACGCGCGCCAACATCTTTAAAAGCCATGGTAGGCCCATGAAAAAGCTCTAGTGTACGTATATTTTCTTCAATACTAACCAATGGAAAGTCAAAAGACAAGGTTTCATTAATGATATCTTGTAAAACACTTGTAGGAATTTCATCACCCACAAACTGTTTAATCACCTGGTAAGCGATTTCTTGATGTGAGTACTCACTAATAGTGTCGATAAACTCTTTAGGAAGAGGTGTAATGTTCTCTGGAAAATACAAACCTCTGTCAGGAGCTAGACCATTAACTACCGCTTCTTGGAAGCTAACCTTAGGTGATTTTTTATGTAAACTATAATAATTCATTTTGTGTGTTGTTTTTTATGATGAAGCTATAATGCGAACACCTTGCGTATTTATTTTTGATGAAAAAACATGAAATTTGATATTCTTACCAGTATAGGCATTTTCTATGGCTTGGTGCACCTTTTGGGCAACTTTATCTCCTTTACATAAAGCAAAAATGGTAGGACCAGAACCAGAAATTCCAGCACCTAAGGCCCCCGCTTTAAGCGCTTCACTTTTCACCATATCAAAATGTGGAATTAAGTGTTTACGGGCAGGCTCTACAATAACATCGGTTAAAGAGTTGGCAATTAATTGATAATCATTCGTAAATAAACCACTTACTAAGCCACCAACATTGGCCCATTGCGTAATAGCACTTTGTAAAGGTATATGTGTTGGTAGCACCTCACGAGCGTCTTTTGTTTTTACCTCTATCTGCGGATGAATCGCAACCAGTCTGAGCTCATCAGGAACAGGAAGGCTCACAACGTCCAAAGGATCGTAATTTCTAATGAGTACGAACCCACCGAAAATAGCGGCAGCGACATTATCAGCGATTGGAGTGCCACAAGCAGCCTCTTCACCTAGCATAGCGAATTTTGTTAGTTCGAGTGCAGAAAAAGGTTTGTTAAGTAACTCGTTCACACCAAAAGCGGCACCTCCAGCACTGGCAGCGCTACTACCTAAACCACTTCCGGGAGCAAAACCTTTATGCATCGTAATGTCAATACCGAAATCAACAGTATGTTTTTCTAACATAGCTAAGGCGACTACCCCAGCTGCATTTTTGGTAGGATCTAAGGTTAAACCAGTCGCTCCTGTAATCTGTGTAATGGTAACGGATTTATCAGCAGTTTTTGTAAACGTCATTTCATCTCCCATGGTGTCAATAGCAAATCCCATAGAATCAAAACCACAAGAAACGTTAGCTACCGTAGCAGGAGCAAATATTTTTATAGAATTCATTTTTTTCCAATTAAAAACAAGTCGATATCTGAGGTTTCAGATCCTTCTTGATATTGTTTTGTGTAATTTTCTAATACTTTGAAATTGTTGTTATATAGCCCTTTTACTAAATAATCAACATGGTGATAATGGATAAACATTGTACTATTCCCATCAGAGCTATACCTAAAATCAGTATCTTTTTGATAGTTCCCCGTCATTGTACTTGTGAAAAGTACACCATTTTTATAAAGTAGCTCATACGAATCATCAATTAGTTGAAGAGCATCCTCTTTAGAAATATAGGGAAAGCAAAAACCAAAAAGGATAACATCAAATTTTTGACGTAAGGTTTTAATATCTCTACAGTCAAGAGTTTTAAGGGTACCCATCTGGTTGTTATTTCGAGCGAACTCAATCATCTTTTCAGAAGTGTCTACACCAACAATTGAAAGATCTTTCCTACTGTGCAATAAATAGCGAGTTATATTTCCGGAGCCATAGGCTACGTCTAATACATCGGTATGCTTCGTGTCGATATGAGCTAAGAGCTTTTTGTAACTATGATGATACACAGTAGCGTTCATAAATTTATCTTGATACTGCTGTGCTGTTTTAGTAAAGGTTGCGATGGTGCTTTGATAGGTATCCATGATCACTATTAATTATTGCCAATTCGAATGACGTCTGCAAAAATTCCAGAAGCAGTTACATCAGCGCCCGCACCTGCACCTTTTATTTGTAACGGATATACTGGGTACCTGTCTGTAAAAAATAACACGATATTGTCACTTCCTTCTAAATTGTAAAAAGGATGGTCTGCAGGAATATGTTGCAATCCAACATTAGCTTTACCATTTGAAAATTCTGCTACATATTTTAAGCGACAATTGTTGTTATTGGCTTCTTTAAATAATTGCTGAAAATGATCTTCAAATTCAGCTAAACGCGCATAGAAGTCTTTATTGTTAGAAGTATTTAGACATTTTTCAGGTAAAAAAGAATTGTTTTTGATGTCTGATAACTCCAATTCATAACCGCTTTCACGAGCGAGAATTAGTATTTTTCTAGCAACATCAATACCACTTAAGTCAATTTTCGGGTCAGGTTCTGTGTATCCTTGTTCTTGCGCTTGCGTTACGACGTTGTGAAACGTAGAGGAAGTATTAAAGTTATTAAAAACAAAGTTTAAACTTCCTGATAAAACTGCTTGAATTTTATTGACACGATCTCCAGAAACAATTAAGTTTTTCAAGGTGTCAATAATAGGTAATCCAGCACCTACATTGGTTTCAAATAAAAATGGCGCATTGTATTTACTCGAAATCCTTTTAAGTGTTTTGTAATTTTCAAGGTGAGAAGCACAGGCTATTTTGTTACAAGTTACTACGGCAATATTGTTACGTAAATAGTTTTCATACACTTTTGATACTTTTTCATTGGCTGTATTGTCAACAAATACTGAATTACGAAGGTTATACGATTTTACCTCGTTAAAAAATGTGTCTATGGTAGCAGGTGTTCCGTTCGTTAACAAGTTTCTCCAATTACCTAAATCAATACCATCAGCATCAAAGTACATTTTTGTTGAGTTCGATAAACCTACAACTCGAATATTCATTTTTAAATGCTCTTTTATATATCCGTGTTGCTGATGAATTTGTGCTAAGAATCGTTCTCCTACGTTTCCAACTCCCGTAACAAACAAGTTAAGTTGTTTTATGTTTTCTTCAAAAAAATGCTCGTGTAAAGTATTTAATCCTTTTTTAGCATCGTTGCTATCAATAACAGCCGAGATGTTTTTTTGTGATGCTCCTTGGGCAATTGCTCTTATGTTTACATTGTTACCTCCTAGAGCACTAAACATTCTACCACTTAAACCTTGATGATCTTTCATATGATCACCTACCAAAGCCAAAATGGCAAGACCTGATTCAACAACAACAGGGTCTATTTTGTGTCGTTCGATTTCTATTTCGAAAGCTTCATTAATCGCTTGGGTAGCCCTTTCAGCATCTTCATCGTAAATACCTACACAAATAGAATGTTCAGAAGAAGCCTGTGTAATCAAAACGACATTAACATCTTGATTGGAAAGGGTTTCAAACAATCGTTTTGAGATGCCAGAAACACCTACCATACCACTACCTTCTAGGGTTAATAATGTAATGTTCTCAATATGGCTAATCCCTTTAACAATGGCTGTGTTTTTAACTTTATTGGTAATTAAAGTACCTTCATTTTCTGGCTCAAAAGTATTTTTAATAACAATAGGAATGTTCTTTTCTAATACAGGTTGAATGGTGGGAGGGTAAATCACTTTCGCACCGAAATGCGATAACTCCATGGCTTCCTGATACGAAATTTGAGGTATTGGAAGTGCTTGTTTTACAATACTTGGGTTTGCTGTGAACATACCGCTTACGTCGGTCCAAATTTGTAATTCGTTAGCCTCCAAAGCGGCGGCATAAATAGCAGCAGTATAGTCAGATCCACCTCTACCTAAGGTAGTTGATAAGCCACTTTCTGTTTTAGCAATAAACCCGGGAAGTACAGTTACTTGATGTGAGTTCTTACCAAAGAAAGTAGTACAATTTTTGTAGGTAATTTTAAAATTTACTTGTGCTTTGTCAAAAACATTTGAGGTAGTAATAAGTTCTCTACTGTCTTTGTAAGTAGTATTTACTTGTTTTTTAAGGACTTCTGAAATAATATAAGAAGACAACAATTCACCAAATCCACTAATGGTTGCCATTGTTTTTGGCGTTACTTCTTTTAACAAAAAGCATCCTTCTAGTAAGGTTTTTAATTGCCCAAATAGCGTATGCACTTTTTCGCAAACCTCCTCTTGTTTTAGATCATTGACTAAATGGCTAACTACTGTTAAATGATGTAGTTTAACTTCATTAAAAAGGTCAATATAATCCTCTTCATTATGAGCTGATTTGTTAGCTGAGGCAATCAATTTATTAGTTGTTTTGCCAAAAGCTGAAACTACGACTGCAACTTTTTCGTTTGCTGCGGTATTACTTATTATCTGCGCAACTTTACTGATGTTTTCACTATTGGCGAGTGATGAGCCACCAAATTTTAAAATTTTCATTTCAAAAGGGTATAAAAATTAATTATAGAAATTCAATTGTTGTTTATCGTTTGTTGTTAAAAAACAAATAGGACGGAATAAATGATATGTATAAATAATGACCCCCTAAAGGGTAATACCTGTAGTAGTAATAATGGTGCCAACGAAAGCCACTACAGAAGTAGCGATAATTTGGATGATTATATTTCTTTCGTTAAGTAACATGGCGTCAAATATATAAATGATTTTTTATTATTTATTTAATTGTTTGAATTTTTTTTGAATAATTTGCGAAACCGTTGTATTTTCTATTTTACTTTCAAGCCAAGAAAGGATGTCTAGATATAAAAAAGCTCGTTTTTCATAAGGGTGATACTCGAAAACTTTAAGACGATTGTAAATTTTTTTGAACTCATTTTTTATTTGATGTGGGTAAACATCTCCTAGTGCTTTTATAGAAGAAATAAATTCTTTCTGTACTTCCTGAAGATTTTCCATTTTCAATAGAAAACGATACGTGTCTTTAAATTGAACCTCTAGGTGATAATCCAACCCAGATTCGTAATGTGAAATAAGGCTAAGCACTCTAGCAAAACATTGAAGGTCTTCAGCTACGTGAAGGTTTTTAGATTTTATAATTTTATTCAAGTAAAAAATGCATTTTTTATTTTCCCCCATTCCGAAATATAAACAAGCGATTTTATAGTATAAAACGACTATATGATGATTGTCTAAAAGGGTTCTATACTTTTCAATTTTTTGGTTGATGATCGCTACCAAATATTCGCCTTCACTAAAAGTGCCTTCTAAAAAATGTAAATGTAATTTATTGGCGTAGTAATATTGAAAGATAAGAATTTCTGTATTGCTGTTTTTAGGAATTCTTTGAGTTTCTATATCTTTTTCTAAGCAATAAAATTCTTCTTTAAATTTGGTGTAATGTTTAATGAAAAATAAACTTTCTAATAAGTAATTAATTCCTTTTAAATAGAAAACAGGGTGCAAACAAATATTTCTATCATTGTCTTTAAACAAGGAGATCCACTTATTCGCATATTTATAACTTTGCAAGAAATCTTGGGTTAAAAAACTATGCCACAAGTTGGCTTTGTATAACCACAGTTTTTCCCGAAAACCAAGCGTTTTAAAATCGTACTTTGGAATCCTAGCATAAAAATAGTCATTTACTTTTTTAAGCTCTTCATCATTTCGGACGTAGCCTGTTTTCAAGAGAATGCCATATAGCTGTAGTGATAAGTTCGACAGTTTACTGGTGATTACATTTTGCTGACTTAATTCTTTTGCTTGAATGGTGAGTTCGTCGGCTCTAGTGTTGATACTTCGGGTTATGTACTGACTTTCTATGATTTTCTCGAACTCAACGATCTCGTAGGCTATGTTTTTTTCCTCACTGTCAATAGCCATATTTTTTGCTTTGTCTAAAAGCTTCAAACTTTGTTTGTACAGCCCTTTTTGGTATAACACAGTGGCGAAATCGAGTTGTTCTCTAATCTGGATTCGAATGTTTTTATGAGCTGGGTTTAAACGTAAACTTGTTAGAATTTGTTTGTATAAATGCGCTTTTAAATTTGACAGTTGTTGTTTGCTTACAACACCGCTTTTTATAATGTCTTTTTCATCATAATGTTTTTGTTTTTCTAAAATTTTGAAAAGCGCAAAAAATTTAGCATCAATATTACCTCCTAAACGACCAATGTAAAGGTTAAATTGTCGCTTTTCAGACTTAGATAGCGACTTTATTAAAATAAAAAGCGCATCGTTTTGTTGATTGGTTGATGTAATTGTTGTGTTCATAGTCAACTGATAATCAGTATTTTGTCTATTTTTTTAGATTTTTAAATCTCGTAGCCAAGGCTTTGTAAAAGGATTGGTTAGAAATTCCAATATATACATTTGATTTTATAATAAGACAAAAGTTTTCAGAATATGCCAAATGATAAAGTTCAAATTTTTGATACCACGTTAAGAGACGGTGAGCAAGTGCCCGGATGTAAGCTTGACTCAAAACAAAAATTAATAATAGCTGAAAGGTTAGATTTTTTAGGAGTTGACGTTATTGAAGCTGGTTTTCCCATTTCAAGTCCTGGCGATTTTACTTCTGTAAATGAAATTTCGAAATTAGTTAAAAACGCAACGGTTTGTGGTTTAACTAGAGCAGTGAAAAAAGATATTGAAGTAGCTGCAGAAGCGTTAAAAGTTGCTAAAAAACCAAGAATTCATACAGGAATAGGAACAAGTGATTCACATATTAAGCACAAGTTTAATATCTCAAAAGACGATGTAATTTATAGGGCAAAAGAAGCGGTTTTATACGCTAGAAATTTTGTAGATGATGTTGAGTTTTTTGCGGAAGATGCCGGAAGAACTGATAATGTGTTTTTAGCTAAAGTTTGTGAAGAAGTGATAAAATCAGGTGCCACGGTTTTAAATATTCCTGATACCACAGGATATTGCTTGCCAGAAGAATACGGAGCCAAAATAAAGTATTTAAAAGAAAATGTAGCAGGAATAGATAATGTAACGATTTCATGTCACTGTCATAACGATTTAGGTTTAGCGACGGCAAATTCTATAGCGGGGGTCATTAATGGAGCACGCCAAATAGAATGTACTATTAATGGTATTGGAGAACGTGCTGGAAATACTGCTTTAGAAGAGGTTGTGATGATCTTAAAACAGCATCCGTATTTGAATTTACAAACAGATATTAATACAAAGATGTTGTACGATACTAGCCTAATGGTACGTGAAAAAATGGGAATGATGGTCCAGCCAAATAAAGCAATTGTAGGAGCGAATGCCTTTGCACATAGTTCTGGAATACACCAAGATGGCGTTATAAAAAATAGAGAAACATACGAGATTATTGATCCAAAAGAGGTAGGTGTTACAGAAAGTGCTATTGTGTTAACAGCAAGAAGCGGTAGAGCGGCCTTAGCCTATAGAGCAAAGAAAATAGGCTATATGCTAACAAAAGTACAATTGGATTCGGCATATAAAACCTTTTTACAGTTTGCAGATGTACAGAAGGAAGTAATAGATGAAGATATTCATCGAATAATGAAGAAAGTAAACAAAATTTCAAAAATAACGATAGCCTAATGGGGAAAACATTATTTGACAAGGTATGGGATGCGCATGTGGTTGAAAGGATACCCAACGGTCCTCAAATTCTATATATAGATAAACACCTTATTCATGAGGTGACAAGCCCGCAGGCTTTCAATGAACTGGAAGAGCGTGGTATCCCAATTGCACGACCAGATAAAATTGTAGCTACAGCTGATCATAATACACCTACAGTTGATCAGCATTTACCGATTAAGGATACTTTATCTAAAAATCAACTGGAACAATTAACAAAGAACTGTGAGAAGCACGATATTACATTGTATGGTCTAGGACACCAGTATAATGGAATAGTGCATGTGATGGCTCCTGAATTAGGAATAACACAGCCTGGAATGACGATGGTATGCGGTGATAGCCATACTTCAACACACGGAGCCTTTGGAACTATTGCTTTTGGAATCGGAACAAGTCAGGTGGCGCAGGTATTTGCAAGTCAGTGTTTATTGATTGAAAAACCGAAAAGTTTACGTGTAAATGTGAACGGAAAACTTAAGAACGGAGTGCTGCCTAAAGATGTAATTTTATATATAATAGCCAAGTTAGGAACAAACTCAGGAACTGGGTATTTTTGTGAATATGCGGGTAATATATTTGAGGAAATGTCGATGGAAGGCCGCATGACTATCTGTAATATGAGTATTGAAATGGGAGCAAGAGGAGGTATGATTGCTCCGGATGAAACAACATTTGAATATGTAAAAGGAAAGAAGTTTGCACCGAAAGGAGAGGAGTTTAGCCAAAAAGTGGCCTATTGGAAAACCTTAAAAACCGATGATGATGCTACTTTTGATCAGGAGTATTATTTTGATGCTCAAGATATTGAACCGATGCTTACGTACGGTACAAACCCAGGTATGGGGATAAAAATTTCTGATAAAATACCTGAAGGAAAAGATTCTTCTTTTGATAAAGCATTGCAATACATGAACTTTAAGAAGGGGGAGAGTATGGTGAATACAACGGTTAATTATGTGTTTATCGGAAGTTGTACAAATTCTAGAATTGAAGATTTTAGAGTAGCAGCAAAGTATGTTAAAGGCAAACAAAAGGCGGCTAATGTGAATGCATGGTTGGTTCCGGGGTCACAGCAAGTGGCTAAGCAGATTGTAGAAGAAGGCTTGCAAGAAATTTTTGAAGAGGCAGGGTTTCAAATGAGGCAACCTGGTTGTTCGGCATGTTTGGCCATGAATGATGATAAAATACCAGAAGGGGAGTATTGCGTTTCAACATCTAATAGAAATTTTGAAGGAAGGCAAGGCCAAGGAGCTAGAACTATTTTAGCCAGTCCTTTAACGGCGGCGGCAACTGCCGTAGAGGGAAAAATCGTAAACTTTACAAAGTACTTAAATTAATGGATAAGTTTGTTAAATTAATAGATACAGCAGTACCGTTACCTACGGAGAATATAGATACGGATCAGATTATACCAGCTCGATTTTTAAAAGCAACAGATAAAAAGGGCTTTGGAGATAACGTATTTAGAGATTGGAGGTATGATAAAGAGGGTGGTTTAAACACAGATTTTGTTTTAAATAAACCTATTTATAAGGGAAGTATATTAGTAGCAGGAGACAATTTTGGCTGTGGTTCTAGTAGAGAACATGCTGCATGGGCGCTACATGGATATGGGTTTAAAGTAATTATTAGTAGTTTTTTCGCTGATATCTTTAAAGGAAATGCCTTAAACAATGGATTGTTACCAGTACAAGTACCGAAAGACTTTTTAGCTAAATTATTAGATATTGTTACCATTGATCCAACGACAAGAATTTTAATTGATTTAGAAGAGCAAATTGTTAGAAGCTCTATTGGAAGTATAGAGTTTGAAATTGACTCCTATAAAAAGGTATGTATGTTAAATGGCTATGATGATATTGACTTTTTAGTAAGTAAGAAATTAGAAATAGAAAAATTTGAAGTAAGCAACTTGATATAAATAGTATGCGATATCACTGTTTGCAGTATAAAATATAACCCACCTAAAAATAATAGAGATGAAAGTAAAAATAACGGTAATACCTGGCGATGGGATCGGTTCAGAAGTAACAGCTCAAGCCAAAAAAGCATTGAATGCTATTGCAGATGTTTTTGATCATACTTTTTTATATGAAGAAGCACTAATGGGAGCGTGCGCTATTGATAAAACAGGAGACCCATTACCAGACGAAACCATTGAATTATGTAAAAAAGCAGATGCGGTGTTATTTGGTGCAATTGGCGATCCTAAATATGACAATGACCCAAGCGCCAAAGTGCGTCCCGAGCAGGGATTATTACGTTTGCGAAAAGAACTCGGATTGTTTTGCAATATAAGACCTGTGAAAGCATATGATAAGTTACTTCAAAATTCACCGTTAAAAGAAGATAGAATCGAGGGCACAGATATCAGTATTTTTAGAGAACTTACCGGAGGAATTTATTTTGGAATAAAAGAACTTAGCGATGATGGAAAAATTGCGTTTGATGGGTGTTCTTATTCTGTTGAAGAAATAGAAAGAATTGCGCATTTGGCTTTTCAATCAGCTCAGAATAGACGAAAGAAATTAACGTTAATTGATAAAGCCAATGTATTGGAAACGTCTAGGTTGTGGAGGAAAACAGTGACTGCCATGGCAGGTCAATATCCAGATGTTGCGTTGGATTTTTTATTTGTCGACAATGCAGCGATGCAGTTGATTTTAAATCCAAAACAATTTGATGTGATTTTAACCGAAAATTTGTTTGGAGACATTATATCGGATGAAGCAAGTGTAATTGGAGGGTCAATTGGTTTGTTAGCATCTGCTTCTGTAGGTAAAGAAAATGCCTTGTTTGAACCTATACACGGTTCTTTTCCACAAGCAAAAGGCAAAGATATTGCCAATCCTTTAGCGTCAATTTTATCCGCAGCAATGCTACTGGAGCATCTAGGCTTACAGGATGAAGCAGACGCTATTGATAGCGCTGTACAAAAATCACTAGAGCTTGGAATTACAACTGAAGATATCAATTCTGAAAAACCATTTTCTACAAGTAAGGTGGGTGATTTTATCGCTGATTATATTCAAAATCAAGAAGACAGTGATATTAATTTTCAAAATATTCATATGGGACAAAGTACTATTATATAATTATCTCATTACATTAATTATATCAATGACCCTAAACTTCTTTGCACACAGGAGTTTAAGGGTCGTTTTTATGGTGCCTATTGCGTTAAAGAGAGAATTGATCCATAATTGTTATACTCAGGTATGTCCATAACTTGAAATTACAATAGGTATAATACCATTTGAATTTACCGTAGTAAAACGTCCTTTTTTCCTTTTCTATTTTATAAAAAAAAACACTCATTTTCTTTTACAGTAAATTCAAACAATAACTGGTATAAAACACAAGTACAACTGCAAGGAAATGATTCAGTATTCTTACCTAAGAATCGATATAAAATGTATAGGGAAGTTTATTTTTGAATGTATATGCTCTTTTTTAAACACCAATACGGGTACTTATACTGTTCTTTTTACGAAAAAAAATGGTAAATAGCAAACGCTGGCTAGTTGGTTTTTCTCAGTTTTTTAACTTAAATATTAAATTATTGTTATTTTTTTAGGATATCCTTTATGTAAGATGTAGGTTTACAGTGATTTAAAACCCATTCTAAATAATTAAACTAATATTATGAAAAAATCGAAATTTGCCCTAATTCTGGGCTTGTCGGTAGGTGTGCTATTCACATCATGTTCAAATGACAATGAACAAACTAACGAATCTAATACACCAGATGTACAAACTTCTTTAACAAAACCTATTCCTAAGCATATTGTTGAAGCGGCAGTGAAGTTGGATCTGAACATAGATCACATTCGTTATGATAACTTTTATTTTCCTGATGGAACTTCTGAAGAACGCTTATTCTTTGAGGAAGATATTGTAATGACAGAGAAAGAGTTAATTACATTGGCAACCTTAAAAGAAGATGCTGGAAATGGAGATATTGCTGGGCGTCAGTACGCTACCAACAGTTTAGTGTCACAAGGTAGAAATATTTCTATTATTGGATATACTGGAGGTGGTGGTTATGGTCTTTCTAGTAAAGAACAAACAGCTTTACAGTGGGCCGTGAATAATTACAATCGACTAAGTAGTGTATCGATTAGTTTTACATTAACTTTTGGAACAAGTTACCAAAGTAAAGATATGGTAGTTTACCATAATCCTACTTCTTCAGGAGCTGGTGGAAGTGCTGGTTTTCCTAGCGGTGGACTTCCTTACAAGTGGGTTCAAATCTACGGGTTATCAGGGTATGATACAAACGTTAATGAGCATGTAATTACACATGAAATTGGACATTCAGTTGGTTTTAGACATACAGATTGGTTTAGTCGCCAAAGTTGTGGACAAAACTCCAATGAAGGGGATGCTGGAGTAGGAGCAAATCATGTTTCAGGTACTCCAACGGGTTATGATTCTACGTCTATTATGTTGGCTTGTTTTAGCTCTAGTGAAGATGGGGAGTTCAATGCTAATGATATTACAGCGTTACAAACTTTATATTAAGGTTCTCAACCAATAGAGTACAAACCACCGATACTTCGGTGGTTTTTTTATTGGTTTTGTGTATCGGTTGTTACGGATGAGGTTATACGATATCTGATGTTAATTTTCCGACCATAATTGTTTAGGGTAAACAGCCGAGATATAATTGGCGCACAAGCATTACTTCAAGGAAATGATCGTGTATTACCATTTACCATTTTCTTTTACAGTAGATTCAAACAATAACTAGTATAACTTTCCCTGAGAATCGTTACAATAGAATTTCTTTTGCATATTCGTGTTAAATGAAAAACCTAAGTACATGATACATATAATTATACAAGGCTAACATAATTGTAGGTTCTCCGATACCTTAAAAGCGGAAAAGTTCTAGGACATAATTGTGGCAAGTAAATTATAATAAGCGTTTATAAACGTTTATAAACGTTTATAAAACGGTTATTTGTAAACATATTATTATCTTTTAACATGATATATTCTTTGGGATTATACTCATGTTTATTTCATATAGAAGTATAAATACTGGGGAAATCAATGAAATTTTAGTAATCAGATGTTAAACTTAAAACTAGATATACAATCAACCCTAAAAACACTTTTAATCTCAGCCCTATTTACTTATATTTGAAAGGTAGATATGCGCAATTGTGCATATACACTAGTTGAGCCGCATGCAAGAAACTTTAGGCTGTACTAATAAATTAGGATTACGAATAAGTGAAAAATAAAAAGAAGCCAAAGATACATAGAGATAAAAATGGTCGTGAATTTATAAAGGAAGCATACTTTGTCGGAGGGAAAATGAAATATCACAGGATTTATGTAATTGAAGGCATTCCATCGGATGAGTTTTATAAGAAAAATGCGACTGATTTTGATTTTTATTTGAATGGAGACTATCATTTAATGAGTAGTGAAAAAGATTCTAATGATAAATGCAATGAGCAAAATATCGAAGAACTTGATTCTCTTGAAAATACCGATTTAGATGATTTACCTTTTTGAAATTTAAACTTAATTAGGTTCGTGATTGAATAGATATAAAACAATGATTACAACAAAAAAAGTAAAGCTTACAGCGAAAGAATATTTTAGTATCTTGATTACAAGATATGTAAAGCGTAGGTGGTGGTTGATTGCTTGGATTTGGGGTTTAGCAATTATTATGTGGTTAATGGGCGATTATGGTGAATTTGAATACTTTTTCACAGGTATGGCGATAGTTTATCCCATTCTATTAGTTTGGCAATTTTGGCGTTACGCTAATTCCAAAGACAATAAATTATTTCTACTTGAAAGGCACTATGAAATAGAAAAGGGGAAAATTAATGGTGTAATTGATGATGATACTAGTTCTCCAATAAAGATTGAACATTTTATTAAAGTCGATTTGATTAAGAATACTTATTTGCTGTTTATTGCAAAGAATCAATTCATCTATATCCCGATTGATTCATTTCAATCAGAAAATGATTTGAATTGGTTTAAAAATGAAATACTAACACAGATAAAGAAATAAAGCACGACGGCACAACAAAAAATATAGTGCATTTGGCAGAAAGTACTAAATTTGGAGTGAGGTAAAAATAAATAAACATAGTGGAAACTTGAAAGTTTAGGGCGTTGAAAAGCCAAACGCACCATATTCAAACCGTTGTAAATAATTTCAAAAACTGCAAATATTTATGAAAAAGTATTTTCTAATCCTCCTATTAGCTTTTTCTTTCTTTAGTTGTAAGAAAGATTTGAATGGTCATTGGCACTCTAAAGGTTTAGAAAATTATGAATATAGGTTAGATATAGAGAATGACAGTCTTTGTTTCATGATATCATCTCTTAATTCAGAGCCTAGTAATGGAAAACATTTTGGAAATGAAAAGAAAATAGAAATTTACGCACAAGCATGTGGAATTTATGATTTTTACTATGAAATTAAGAATGGCAATGTATACATTAAAAATTCTCTTGGCAAAAAAATTAAACTAGAAAGAAAACAAAATTGCGATAAAATAAGTGATTACAAAACTGAACTTAAAATCGACTTTTTAAAAATTAAAAACATAAAAAAAGATTCTGTTTATAATTTTAGACACAATTTAAATGAATATATAAATATTGGGTTTTCTAAAGAAAATAAAACTCTTTTGATTGAATCATGGAAATTAGAGGGGTTACAAACTCTAAAATCTTTTGATTCTTTGACTTATAAATTTGAGGAATATTATACGAAAGAAGAAATACCTTTTGTAAATTATATAATAACTCCTGATAAAAAAATGAAAGCTAGAGATTTAAATAAAATTTTAAAATCATTAAGTAAAAATAAAAGTAAAAATATTTACATAAGAACATTGAAAAATAGATTTTTTAGTACAGATAGGAATATTTTTGACTATGTGAATATTAATTTTAAAAAAAATAGATTTGATTTTGACTCTAATAAAAGACTTGATGAAATCATAAACTGATAAAACTATTTACAACACCACCTAAACTGCATTAAAACGCAGCTTAGCCAAAACGTTAGCCACAATAATGAAAAAACTACTTCACATAATACTTGGATTATTCATTACAGGATGTTCTAAACAACCAAAAGTTTTGACGGAAAGTCAATACACAAAAAAGTACATCAAGGTTATGGAAAAGAAGTATCCTAATGTAAACTATGAAATAGTTGAACCATTAGTGCTCAAAGCGACTTACGGAGAAAACGGAGAAGTAACTCATTATTTAGACAACTCATATCGCGAATATAAACTTGACCTAAAAGAAATAGATGAAGTCATTGAAAGATATTCTAATGCTTCGTGCGATGTTTATAACAAAAGCAAAGAAATAAACGTCAATCGAATTGTTCCAATCATTAAACCGAGTGATTATTTTGAACAATTAAAAACACTTGGAAATTCAGTTCAAGATTATAAAATACCAGAATTAATTTGGGAGCCATACAACAAGGACTTGATTATAGTTTACGCAGAGGACAGAGAAGAAAGCATCCATTATTTTAACCACGAGGAATTTGAAAAACTTGAAATTTCAAAGGATACCCTTTTGGAATTTTCAGTTAATAACCTAAACAATGTATTACCGAAAATTGAGAAAATTGGAGAGAATGGAAATTTCGGACTGATTGCAGGTGGAGATTATGAAGTTAGTTTAATGTTAATGACTGACATTTGGACTAAAGAGAACTTTGATGTGAACGGAGAAATTGTAATCGCAATTCCAAATCGAGATTTAGTCTTCATTACAGGTTCAAATGATAAAGAAGCTATTGAAAAACTTAAAGAAACTATCAAAGAGAGTTTTGAAACTGGGAATCATTCAATTTCAACCAGTCTTTATAAATGGAATGATACAAAGTTTGAAAAAATATAAAATTACAGTGGCTAACAATGGGTATAGTTTATTGTTGCTGAAGTTCTTTTTTGGATAAATAACCGTTGAACCAAAGTCTAGATTTTATTTGCTAAATTAGGGCCAAAACACCACAACAAACCATACCCCAACCGTTGTGCTTAATAAAAATGAAACAAATCAAATACTTCATATTATCAGTAGTCACCTTATTTACGATTGGTTGTAATTCAAATCGACCAAATGAACAAAGAAGCGATAAAGAGGAAGAACTTATTGAGGCAATGCTTTACCATCATGGTTTTAAGGTGAGTGCAATAATAGAAGAGCTGAAAACCAATGAGCAAATTGACAAGCTGATAAAAACGGAAAGAGTTGCATCTAATACTAATAAGTGGACCCCTTTATGTTTTGCATCTTTTATTGGTAATAGAAAAGCTGTTTTAGAATTGATCGAGAATGGTGCAGATTTAAATTTTAAAGATGCTAATGGACAATCACCTATTATTCTTGCAAGTATTGCTGGTAATACTGAAGAAATTAGGGTGCTTCTTAAACATGGTGCTGATATAAATGATACGGACATAAATGGCTCAACACCTATAATTCACGCATCGGCTAATGGAAATATTGAAACTGTTGAATTTTTAGTTGAATCTGGTTGTATAGTAAAACCTAAAAAAGGACAATCAGCTTTAGATTTTGCCGTTTTTCATCAACAAGAAGAAGTAATCGACTATTTAAGAGAATTTGATAAAGAAAACTAAGCACAACACTATGTAAAAATGCATTAAAACGCATTTTACATTAACCGTTAGTGTGCCACGAAGTTGTGTAAATCCAGTGGGTGTAAATCCCACCAGAGTAATTGGCTGTTCACTCTGAAGGAATCTAGACAGTTAGACTCGTGAGGGTTTTGCTGAAGCTCTAGAGGACAAATAATCAAGCCGTAATGTGTAATACGTGAACCCATAGTAGCTTCGATAGGTGTACTCGCAATTTGGGGAGAGTTTTGACGGTCTTCGAACCCTGTCACTTCCATAGGATAAACAGTCGCGAGACTATGGAAGAGTTGCCGGAGTCATAGGGATGGCGTGATTATAGATGGATTTATACGGAACGTGGGAGGTCTCTTATAATAAGCATTGGCAAGGCAAAACATGCTGGTATAAGTATTACGAAATCCAGCAATGGTTATAAGAGAAGTCGGAGGAGCTCATAGTACCGATAATTATAGGGACAACATAACCCTATTTAGGAAAGGGGCTCTACTTTAGAGAAGCTTATATGAAAAACAGAACGACCTATATTGATGAAAATCTATTAGTAAGTCCATCGCAATGCGATGAGAAAGTTCGTGTTTTTCAAAGGAAGCTATACATTACAGCCAAGAGAGATAGCAGTTTTGTAGCACATAGTTTGTATGATAAAATATGTTTAGACTATTTTCTAATCACTGCATTCTATCGAGTTAAACAAAACTACACAAAAGGAATGGGAGTAGATGGTGTTAGTATTGCTAGTATCGAGCAATCAGGTCTACAGACTTACTTAACAAACTTACAAAATGAATTAAGG
The DNA here is from genome assembly GCF_057220795.1 of Tenacibaculum profundicola. Lineage (NCBI taxonomy): Bacteria > Pseudomonadati > Bacteroidota > Flavobacteriia > Flavobacteriales > Flavobacteriaceae > Tenacibaculum > Tenacibaculum profundicola. Next base: position 4,005,442 of record NZ_CM170137.1, read on the forward strand.
GAGAAACGGTACCGAAGCAATTTAATTAAACGAGTTTTGATACCAAAAGAAGAGAAAGGATCTTTTCGGTCATTAGGAATACCTACCATAAAAGATAGGATAGTTCAAATGGCAGTAAAAATGGCCATAGAACCGCTATGGGAAACTGAATTTATAGCTACGTCTTATGGGTTCAGGCCCAAGCGAAGTGCCAAAGACGCAATAAAGCAGGTAAAGACAAATATCTACGAAGGGTATCAATTTGTACTGGATGCAGATTTATCGAAGTACTTTGATAGTATCCCTCATGACCGCCTGTTTATTTGCTTAAAGCGAAAGATTTCAGATACTTCGATACTTGGATTAATTCACCAATGGGTAAGAGCTCCTATTCAATTAGAAACAAAGGAGTTATTAAAGAGTAAACAAGGAAGCCCACAAGGAGGGGTAATCTCTCCACTACTATCAAACATCTACTTGCATGAATTAGACAAAATAGTAACAAATCCAAAAGGTAAATTTGCCCACTCACAAATTCGTATAGTACGTTTTGCAGATGATTTTCTTCTAATGGGGAAATGGTATTTCAGTAAAGATATACTAAGTTATCTAGGTAAAATAGTATCGAATATGGGATTAAGATTAAACCCGAATAAAACCAAGTTATTACATACGAGCAAGAGCAGTCTCTACTTTCTAGGATTTGAAATTAGGAGTATACGCTCGAAATTTAGTTGGAACAAAAAGAAGTATACCAATATTCGTCCTAGTAATAAGTCACGGAGTAAACTATTCCGAAAGCTTCGGGATACATTATATAAACGACGGCATTGGACTATACCCTGGATTGTATGGAAACTAAATAAGGTAATTCTAGGTTGGTTGAATTATTACTCAATAAGTAAAACGACCCATATTTGGGAAACGATCAAGGTTATAAAGAAACAATTGGATTACCAACTGTTTAAATGGATGAAAAGAAAAGGTCGAAAAGCACATCGGAAGCTTCGCCAGCGTCCCTATGAGACATTAGTAAGATTGTATAATCTTCTAGACATAGAAAAGTATGCTCGCTTAAAGACACTCTCGAAAGCGGAATGAAGAACTCTATTCGGTAAGCCGTATGAGGGAAAACTTCATGTACGGTTTGATGAAGGGGGCACTGATAGCTATTTTGTTTTTGTATATTTGGTAAAACAAGTAATACAAAAATATAGAGATAGCTATCAGGCTCTACTCTACGAGCAAATAGTAAAAAATGTTAGCAATACACTGGACGCCAGTAAAAAATACTAAAAGGATAAAAAAAAACGGAATCCGTAAAAATAAAAACGGATTATATTGTTTCCCTTTAACAGGTAATCATTATGTAGACAAATTTTGGGTTGACATATTTAATTCTTCAGACAAAAAAGAATATAATGGCTTTATTTTTAGACTTCAAGAATCTGATATGCCAGCGTATTTTGGTGATTGGATTGGAGCTACTAACATAGACAAATTTGAAAAGGATATAACAGATTTGAAAACGCTAAAAGCGGAATTCAAAAATGTTTTTTTATGTAAACTTGGTCAATTCATAGCTAACTCAAGGGAAGACTATTTCAATTTAACTTATACAGATTTAATCAAGATTGGAGAAAACGAAGTAAACAAAAAAACTGTTAATTTAAGTAAAAGATTGACTGATATTGAATTTGTAAATTTAGCAATGGAGCATTTACAAATAGTAATTTCCAATTCCATAAAACCTAAAAGGATAATTAAAATAATTGGGCAAGGAGATAAAATTGGACGCGTAAAAAAAGAAAAGATTAAAGATAAAATAAGTTTACGCGAAATGAAAAATGACTTGCTCTAACACTATATATAGCAAATTGGGCGATTAGTTTTTAACCCAAAGGTTGCTGTCTATTTGCAAAGTCTCCAAATCTTTTGATTTGGTATTAAATAAGAGAAATTAAAACAAAAGAAAAAGATTTGGCTTGTGGCTAAACCAAGAATAATTACTTGTTTTCTACCCAACTTGCCATATATTTAACGTTGGTGTGCCACGAAGTTGTGTAAATCCAGTGGGTGTAAATCCCACCAGAGTAATTGGCTGTTCACTCTGAAGGAATCTAGACAGTTAGACTCGTGAGGGTTTTGCTGAAGCTCTAGAGGACAAATAATCAAGCCGTAATGTGTAATACGTGAACCCATAGTAGCTTCGATAGGTGTACTCGCAATTTGGGGAGAGTTTTGACGGTCTTCGAACCCTGTCACTTCCATAGGATAAACAGTCGCGAGACTATGGAAGAGTTGCCGGAGTCATAGGGATGGCGTGATTATAGATGGATTTATACGGAACGTGGGAGGTCTCTTATAATAAGCATTGGCAAGGCAAAACATGCTGGTATAAGTATTACGAAATCCAGCAATGGTTATAAGAGAAGTCGGAGGAGCTCATAGTACCGATAATTATAGGGACAACATAACCCTATTTAGGAAAGGGGCTCTACTTTAGAGAAGCTTATATGAAAAACAGAACGACCTATATTGATGAAAATCTATTAGTAAGTCCATCGCAATGCGATGAGAAAGTTCGTGTTTTTCAAAGGAAGCTATACATTACAGCCAAGAGAGATAGCAGTTTTGTAGCACATAGTTTGTATGATAAAATATGTTTAGACTATTTTCTAATCACTGCATTCTATCGAGTTAAACAAAACTACACAAAAGGAATGGGAGTAGATGGTGTTAGTATTGCTAGTATCGAGCAATCAGGTCTACAGACTTACTTAACAAACTTACAAAATGAATTAAGGGAGAAACGGTACCGAAGCAATTTAATTAAACGAGTTTTGATACCAAAAGAAGAGAAAGGATCTTTTCGGTCATTAGGAATACCTACCATAAAAGATAGGATAGTTCAAATGGCAGTAAAAATGGCCATAGAACCGCTATGGGAAACTGAATTTATAGCTACGTCTTATGGGTTCAGGCCCAAGCGAAGTGCCAAAGACGCAATAAAGCAGGTAAAGACAAATATCTACGAAGGGTATCAATTTGTACTGGATGCAGATTTATCGAAGTACTTTGATAGTATCCCTCATGACCGCCTGTTTATTTGCTTAAAGCGAAAGATTTCAGATACTTCGATACTTGGATTAATTCACCAATGGGTAAGAGCTCCTATTCAATTAGAAACAAAGGAGTTATTAAAGAGTAAACAAGGAAGCCCACAAGGAGGGGTAATCTCTCCACTACTATCAAACATCTACTTGCATGAATTAGACAAAATAGTAACAAATCCAAAAGGTAAATTTGCCCACTCACAAATTCGTATAGTACGTTTTGCAGATGATTTTCTTCTAATGGGGAAATGGTATTTCAGTAAAGATATACTAAGTTATCTAGGTAAAATAGTATCGAATATGGGATTAAGATTAAACCCGAATAAAACCAAGTTATTACATACGAGCAAGAGCAGTCTCTACTTTCTAGGATTTGAAATTAGGAGTATACGCTCGAAATTTAGTTGGAACAAAAAGAAGTATACCAATATTCGTCCTAGTAATAAGTCACGGAGTAAACTATTCCGAAAGCTTCGGGATACATTATATAAACGACGGCATTGGACTATACCCTGGATTGTATGGAAACTAAATAAGGTAATTCTAGGTTGGTTGAATTATTACTCAATAAGTAAAACGACCCATATTTGGGAAACGATCAAGGTTATAAAGAAACAATTGGATTACCAACTGTTTAAATGGATGAAAAGAAAAGGTCGAAAAGCACATCGGAAGCTTCGCCAGCGTCCCTATGAGACATTAGTAAGATTGTATAATCTTCTAGACATAGAAAAGTATGCTCGCTTAAAGACACTCTCGAAAGCGGAATGAAGAACTCTATTCGGTAAGCCGTATGAGGGAAAACTTCATGTACGGTTTGATGAAGGGGGCACTGATAGCTATTTTGTTTTTGTATATTTGGTAAAACAAGTAATACAAAAATATAGAGATAGCTATCAGGCTCTACTCTACTGTGTAATGAAAAAAAACGAAATTGAAAGATTTAAAAAAGATTTTAGAACTAATATCTAAAGACAATAATTGTCAAATATTCAAACCTAATTCGGAATTAATAATTGACAGAAAAATACCCGATGATTTAGAATTATTCTTTAAACTGACTAACGGAGTTAGTTTATTTGAAAATGAATCTTTTGGTATTAAAATAATAGGAAAAGAAGAATTTATATCCACCAATGAATATCTATACCCAAAAGATGATGTGATATGGGAAGAACTTGATGGAGACATCACGAATGAATGGTTTTTAATTGGAAAAAGTGAATGGTCGTCTCAATATATCAGCATTGACTTAACGGATAAAAAAAGAGGAAATTGTTATGACAGTTTTCTTGACATTCACGGTGAACAAGGAATGTCCGATATTGTTGCTCTCAATTTTACAGAACTATTGTGGAAATTATATAATTCAAAAGGGAAAGGAGATTCTTGGTATTGGATTGAGGATAAATTTGAAAAAATTGGAGATGCATTTGATGAATAAACACTACACACAATAACTAAGCATATGGCGTGCCGATAGGCTAACGCTATATGCCCTGTTGACTGATCCGTTAACAGTAAGGGGTAAAATGATAATTTTGTATTATTTTAGTAAGTGAAGATTCGTTATTTTCTAAGAGAAGTTTAGCTGTTTTTATGTGTCTTAGTTTATAATTTGTTACTTTTTCTTTCTGATTGTAAAATTCATAGCTTAATCTGCTTGTTTATTTGGTTTTTTCTTAAGTATAGGCATTAATTGTCTAGGACACTTTTTAGTGTCATTTTTTAAGTCATATATTTTTGAATTTTCTGATTAGCCAACTGTTTATAATTTTTAGGAGGCCCTCTAGAGCCAAAAGTTAGCAATGTAATTAAGCTTGCTTTTTTACAACTCGGGCAACATCTGTGTACACTTTTCTCAGTAGGGATAAATAGGTCAATAGTATCTAGCTCTTTATCTGCTAATAGCAATTGTAATCTTGGTAACTTTACTTTTTTTCAACTACTACTTAAAATTCCATAATGTCTAATTCTGGTAAATCCTTTGGGTAGAATATGCAATTGAAACCGTCGAATAAACTCTTTAATCTTTAAAGTTAGGATGGTTTTTTGTCCATTTTTACGATAGTCTTTGATACGAAAAGTCACTGTTTTATCTTCTTTATTAATAGCTATTATTCGGTGATTACTAATGGCTATTTTATGAGTATATCTCCCTAAATATTCTATTACATTTTCTGGTTTTCCAAAGGGAGGCTTTGCATAAACACCCCATTTATTTTTAAACAAATCATCATATAATGATTGGTCTACATCTGGAATTACTTTTCGTAGTTTAGCCACAAAGACACCTCTAAAATAAGTAAAACGACCCATATTTGGGAAACGATCAAGGTTATAAAGAAACAATTGGATTACCAACTGTTTAAATGGATGAAAAGAAAAGGTCGAAAAGCACATCGGAAGCTTCGCCAGCGTCCCTATGAGACATTAGTTAGATTGTATAATCTTCTAGACATAGAAAAGTATGCTCGCTTAAAGACACTCTCGAAAGCGGAATGAAGAACTCTATTCGGTAAGCCGTATGAGGGAAAACTTCATGTACGGTTTGATGAAGGGGGCACTGATAGCTATTTTGTTTTTGTATATTTGGTAAAACAAGTAATACAAAAATATAGAGATAGCTATCAGGCTCTACTCTACTACAATATTCGAGACTCTTAAAACAAAAGACGTGTTTGAACCTATAAATATTAATACGAAAGAAAACATCATAGATTTATCTATGGGAATTTACGATGTATATGTAATTGGAGGCTGGTATGTTGATTTAGGAAAATTCAACTTTTATTTGAGTAAAGAAAATGTTGAAAATAAAAAGATCAGACCAAAAGAAGTTATGCTAAAATATCAATCTTATTTTAGAAAAAAGAGAACAAAAAAGATCTTTTCTTTTACCATTAACAAAGGTGGTAAATATAAAATTGAATTTGAAAAGCAAAACACTTTAGTTATAAAAAAACGAAGCCTTTTTGCAGGGTATTTTTTTGGAAAGAAAATCGACTTTAAAGAAATTGAAATTATTATTGAACGGAAATAGTGGAATGAAATAACATTGTATAATAACTAAGCATATGGCGTGCCGATAGGCTAACGCTATATGTCCTGTTGACTGATCCGTTAACAGTAAGGGGTAAAACGATAATTTTGTATTATTTTAGTAATTGAAGATTCGTTATTTTCTAAGAGAAGTTTAGCTATTTTTATGTGTCTTAGTTTATAATTTGTTACTTTTTAAGAAACAATTGGATTACCAACTGTTTAAATGGATGAAAAGAAAAGGTCGAAAAGCACATCGGAAGCTTCGCCAGCGTCCCTATGAGACATTAGTTAGATTGTATAATCTTCTAGACATAGAAAAGTATGCTCGCTTAAAGACACTCTCGAAAGCGGAATGAAGAACTCTATTCGGTAAGCCGTATGAGGGAAAACTTCATGTACGGTTTGATGAAGGGGGCACTGATAGCTATTTTGTTTTTGTATATTAGGTAAAACAAGTAATAAAAAAAAATATAGAGATAGCTATCAGGCGCTACTCTACTACACCATTTGAGAAAGATGAAAAGTTTAGTTTGTATTTTAATAATCATAACATTTTTTGTTGCAATAGAAAATCTGGAGAATTGGAATTATGTGGTTTAGGAGTTCTTAAACCTTATTATGTAACAGGACTAGATTATGAAGGTGGAATTTTTGCAATAAAGGAAAAATATCAGAAAGAATATATTACCGTAAAAAAAGGTAAAAACTCTGGAATTATAAAGATTAGATTTGATGTTAATTGTAAAGAGGAAACAGGAAATTTTGAACATGAAACTTATAATCTAAAGTAAAAAAACTATAGTTATCCGTCCAATAGACGCTTAATTTTTTAGTTTAAAAAATTAAGAAATTAGAAACCGCTTAAAATTACATTTATCACTGGTAGCCATTGTTTTCAAAGGATAAAAGTTTTATCCAACCATTTAAATACTTACATTTTAAAGCGAAATATGTGCAATTGCGTATATTCACTAGTTGTATGTGATTAAACCAAACATAAAGGTCGAGAAACGGACTGACCATCCAAAATCAGGAATGTGAAATCTGAAACCGAAATAAAAAAAAGTAAACCGAGCTACGAGAATCGAAAGAGTAGAAAATAATTTTTAACGCTATACAATTAAACCAAATACTATGAATAATAGAATCAAGAATTCTTCTAACATTTATATTGAGCTTTACATTAATTTTATTTAAAGCTTGTACAAGTGAAGAAAATTCACATATTGAAGAAAGCCTTGTAGCAATTAAATAAATAGGAAGTGAAAAATATAAAATACATATTCTTACTTTTTTTAAGTATCAGCTACGATCAAACACAAGCTCAGGAGATTTTTATTGGCATTTGGGAATATCAACAAGGAAATGAAATTTTCAGAGCCTTTCTTTAAGAAAACGAAGAAAAATAACATCTTAGTAAAACATTAATATTAGGTCATTATGAAAAAGCTATCAAGGAGTAAAAATGAATGAGGCAACTGAATTTAGTGTTCCATCTGATATTATTATAACAAAAGTTGGAATAAAGAAATTAATTAAAATATTGTACAAACGGAGTTTACTGGCTTCAGTCGCTGCGCAAGTGCCAGTGGATTCGACTACTTCCAACAAGAGTGCGACGTGCGAACTGTTCAAGTAAACCAATCGAACTTTTAAACTTTGTTGCTTAAAAAAAATTAGTAAGTTTAAAAATTAACTGACGGTTATACGAAACCATTCGCGACAATTTGAACGATAATACCAAACGCTAACGGACGGCTTAAACCAAATCGATGTACAGTTCAATAAAGCCGTCCGATCATTATATTTCATTTTAGGGTCTATCTGAGAGTTTTTAGAATCTAGTGCATCAAATAAGGCGATTGGATTGACTCAAGTAAACCGAAGCCCCTAGGTCATTTTGGTATAGGGCAGCCATAAGTATCTTTCTTTTTTTATGGGGCGCCTACAAGCTTTTTATGTACCAGAAAACCCGTAACTCAAGTGCTAAAAAGCATTTTGCTTAACTAAGGCTTTGACCATCCTTCTCACAATTCGCTTAGCAAGTTGATCGGGCTTCGTATCTGGGCTGCCATTTGTCGCCCTTCCTTCAACCACAGCAACAGGGGCACTAAAGCCATCTTTTTTGGAAAAAATAGTTAAACGCAAACTCATTTCTGTAATGAAATTAACGTTTTTTGTTGTACTCACTGAGCCAGATGCAGAGCTAGAATTTCCTTTGTATGTTCCGGTCCATCCATTGTTAGTTGAAGAGCTAGATCTTTCTCTTTTATTGTTTACCGAAGCATACGCATTGGAGGTGGTTCTGCTCATCGTTGCCTCTGAAGAATCAATAACATCAACTGAGATTAAGGTTTGGATATTATTTTTATCAAGTGTACTTGTAAAAGTATCTTCAGATATTTCAGTGCCTGGAAAAAAAAGAGAATTGTAAGATTTTATATTTGCTCCAGCCTCAGAGAAGTATTCCAGAGTTTTACTCATCAATTTTGCCTTTGCCTCATCAAATGAAATGAGGGTAGCCCCCTCTATTGAGTGGTAGAGGTCGCCGTATTTATAGATTTTGTTACCAATTTTTTCTTGGGCCATCACAAACGAAGGCAATACTAGTAGTAATAATAGTAGACGTTTCATAGAGTATGATTTACAAATTAAATTATTTAAAACCCGCAATTTTTTAAATAAATTTTGGGTTGTCAAAAATACCAAAATTCAGCTAAATACCGAAAAAAATAAATACTGACATCAATATGAAAACAATTGGTTTGCAGGTAGTATCATTCTAAATAAAATAAAGAATAAAGCAAAAGTTAAATTGAATTTAAAGATAATGACTAAAGAAGAAATAAAGAAAATATTTGAAAATTAACGGTGTACAATAACTAAGCATATGCCGTACGGATAGGCTAACACTATATGTCTTGTTGACTGATCCGTTGACAGTAAGGGGTAAAACGATAAGTTGGTGCTGTTTTTGTAAGTGAATATTGGTTAGTTTCTAACGGTAGTTTTCGCGGAAGTCTCTTCAAACGAAATGATTATTTCAGCCTAAAATAAGCTTCGTAATGAGTTGTTTTATTGACTATTTATGTTATTTTATAACGAACTCACGTTGGTAGAAACATCCTTTAATTACCTTGTTAATTATCGAAAGCTGGAGGGAAAACTTCATGTACGGTTTGATGAAGGGGGCACTGATAGCTATTTTGTTTTTGTATATTTGGTAAAACAAGTAATACAAAAATATAGAGATAGCTATCAGGCGCTACTCTACGCAACTATTAAAATGAACTTTAGAAAATTCTTCGGACTTCAACCAAAAGATAAGAAGCCATATGAACATGCTGATGTGCTTCATATGTGGGAAGACGATTATCTAATGATTGAATTGCTTCCCAAAGAGAATTTGGAGTTCATTCAAAATGAAACTACGAGAATTGACGAATTTGGGCAGGAACATTTTGACGGAACTGGATTTACGGATATTACAGTTATTGGAGAAAAGCCAGTAAAGACAACCGACAAGCAAATTCCACAAAGTCAGGCAATCGAGATCTTTAGAGATTCTGGACTGGTGAAAATTGAAAAAGTTGTCATGCAAGATGTTGGACTCCTAGAAGGAGATAAAGCGCCATTAGGTTTTGGTTCAAACAAATTCGCTGTAATTCTTGAGGTTGAATCTGACATACTGAAAAATATATGGTTAACAGGTCATACAGAAACCGATTTAGAAAGACAGAATTTAAAACAAGGGCTAAGTGAATTTGGAAATCGATATGATTTCATAGGAGTTGATTGGTTTAAATCTGAATACTATGATTTGAATGACCAAAAACAGATTGAAGAATATATAAAAAACAGCTGCCAATAACTAAGCATATGGCGTGCCGATAGGCTAACGCTATATGGCCTGTTGACTGATCCGTTGACAGTAAGAGGTGAAACGATAAGTTGGTGCTGCTTTTGTATATTTGGTAAAACAAGTAATACAAAAATATAGAGATGGCTATCAGGCGCTACTCTACTATGATATTAATATAAAAATAGAATATGAGTAAATTTAAACTAGAAATAAAATGGGCATTTTTTTTCACTATAATGAGCCTTTTATGGATGCTTTCAGAACGTCTATTAGGCCTTCATGATGAACATATTGAAAAACATGCAATTTATACCAACTTTATTGCGATTCCATCAATACTCATATATGTCTTTGCGTTTCTTGATAAACGACAAAATTATTACAATGGAACTCTGACATATAAACAGGGATTCATATGTGGGCTAATTATCACGTTTACCGTTACCCTTCTTGTCCCATTATCACAATATATTACATCAACAATTATAACACCCAACTATTTTTCGAATGTAATTAATTATGCTGTTGAAAATGAATTGATGTCTAAAGATGATGCTATGAATTTTTTTAATTTAAAAAACTATATAATTCAAGGACTTATTGGCGCACCAATTATGGGAGTCTTGACAACCGCAATTGTAGCAATATTTACAAGAAAAAAGATGGAATCTGATGTCAATTAAACACCTATACAATTAAGGATATGGCAGCCGATAGGTTAAGCCTATTTGCCTCGTTTACAGCAAGGGGTAAAATGATAAGTTGGTGCTGTTTTTGCACCTGAAGCTTCGTCAGTGTCCCTATGAGACATTAGTTAGATTATATAATCTTCTAGACATAGAAAAGTATGCTCGCTTAAAGACACTCTCGTAAGCAGCATGAAGAACTCTATTCGGTAAGCCGTATGAGGGAAAACTTCATGTACGGTTTGATGAAGGGGGGCTGATAGCTGTTTTGTTTTTTTGGTGAAACAAGGAATATAAAAATGTATAGATAGTCATCAGGCGCTACTCTACGGGTTAATTTAAAAACACGGTTCAACCTTAAATATCAACAATTCGGAAAAATAAAATTTTGAAATCATGAATATAACTTCAAATTTGGGTTAAAAAATAGACTTATCCAAAATGAATAAAACTTTTAGAATCTTAAAAAGAATAACAATATACACAATATCCATAGTTTTACTTCTTTCAATTACAGGTTATACGTATCTCTATGTACTTCCTAAAGGGCCAGAAATCACGAAAACTTTACCAATAAAGAAAGGAAAGGACTCCTTTGTTATTTATGCATACAAGCAAAGTAATAGGAAATCTATTAAAGTTTGGACTTATAAGCCAAATAATTGGAAAAATGAAGATAAAATTGTTTTCGTTATGCATGGAGGAGGCAGAAATGCGGGCGATTATCTTAATGCTTGGATTGAATTAGCCAACAAGAATAACTTGCTAATAGTAGCACCTGAATTCGAAAATAATTTTTCAAAGTACACCACCAACGATTATCAGGAAGGTAATTTATTTACTTTTTTCGGAACACAAAATCCGAAAGAGGAATGGGCATATACGGTAGTAGAAAACATATTTGACCATATCAAATCAATTAATAGTATTACGAATGAAAATTATGACATCTTTGGACATTCAGCCGGTGGACAATTTGTTCATAGAATGATAATGTTAATGCCGGAATCTAGAATCGGAACTGCTATTTCTGCTAATTCTGGCTTTTATAGTTTACCAAATGAGAACGTACAGTTTCCTTATGGATTGAAAAAAACAGAAATAAATTTAAACTCCGATATACAAAAAGCTTATAAAAAAAGGTTGATTATTCTTTTGGGAGAGTTAGATAATGACCAAAGTTTAGGAACTTTCAGAACAACTGATTTAGCAATGAAACAGGGAGCTCATAGATTAGAGCGTGGAACAAATTTTTATAAAAAAAACAAGAAATTAGCAGTTCAAAAAAACTGGAAATATAATTGGGAAGTGGACACAATCAGAAATGTAGGACATGACTATATAAAAATGTCTAAAAATGCAGTTATATGGATAAAAAACTAACCTTAATAACTAAGCATAATATAGCGACCCAATAGGCTAACGCTTTATGATTGTTGGGCACATAAGGAATAAAATATATAATTAAACGTAACGCAAAACACCTTTTTTAAGGTGGTTTTTTATGTTTAAGGTTTAAGTAAACGAATGATAAAATAATAGTTGATATGGCTTCTAAAAAAAAATAGAAGTAACCTCGAAATGTATGATAGAAGTTGCTGAGGATGATTGCCTAAGCAGTATTTATTTCAGCTCTGAGGAAATGGTAAAAGAGCGTTCAAAGAGGAGTTATGTCAAGTAGAATTATAAATTAATAGTTGTTTAAAATATAGAGATATGAAACGATACGCTAAAATATAAAAGGTGATTGCAATAGTTAACGCTTACCATAGCTTAGACGTTAGCGATTGCACTATTAACAAAGATGTAAGTGTATGTGAGGTGATGGAATATTGTGAAAGTGAACTTATGGGAGTTGAAAATATATATTTACTATCTGCGCAAATAGATGAACTTATTGAATACTTAAAACAGGAGGTGTTATAACCAAAGAAAGGAACCATTACAGTTCCTTTCTCTATTTAAAATTGAATTTAATATGTGAACATACACTTCCAATAGCAGTCTCTTGGACTAAGACCTAAACCAATTAAAACGCCATTACAATAACATGGAGTGAATGGACCTGCTATGTCTTTCTTACCTCCATTAATAGATTTTTGATCAGTTTTGCTTAGTTGAGTACCTAAGTTTTTAATGTTTTTTAACATAATAAGTGATTTAAAATTTATCGAATTAAAAAAATAAAAACATGATTATTTATAAAACTTCATAAGTGTAAACTATAAATGTATAAACGAATATTCAATTTACAGTAGATTCTCCGATACCTGAAAAACGGAAGAGTTCTTTGATGTAATTGTGGTAAGTAAATTGCAGTAACCGTTTATAAAACGGTTATTCGTTATCTTTTAGCATGATGAATTCTTTGAGATTATACTCATGTTCATTTCATATAGAAGTATAAACACCGGGGAAATCAATGAAGTTTTAGTAATTAGATGTTATACTTAAAACTAGATATAGAACCAACCCTAAAAACAATTTTAATCTCAGCCCTATTTACTTATATTTGAAAGGTAAATGTGCGCAATTGTGCATATTCAATAGCTGTAAATCGTATAACACATTCGCTAAATCAATAAATAACAGTCTAATAAAATGAAAATATTAATTTTTGGAGCCTCTGGTTCAGGAACCACAACTTTGGGTGAAAAAATTGAGGGAAGGACTGATTTTAAACACTTAGATGTAGATAATTATTATTGGAAAAGAACTAATCCACCCTACCAAGAAAAAATACCTTTGATAGAGCGAAATAAAAACCTCAAAATTGACTTTAAAAAATTTGAGAATATTGTCGTAAGTGGTTCAATGGTAAGTTGGGGAAAGGAATGGGAAAGAGCATTTGATTTAGCCGTTTTTATCCAACTAGAAAACACCGAACGAATAGAACGACTTAAAAAACGTGAACATGAACGTTACGGAGAAAAACTTTTAACGGACATAAAAATTCAACAGAACTCGAAAGCGTTTCTTGAATGGGCTAACGAATATGAAAACCCAAAATTTCAAGGAAGAACATTAAAGATTCATAATAATTGGATTGAATTACTGGATTGTAAAGTATTGCGTTTAAATGGGGCTGCTGATTTGAATGATAATATAGAAATAATAATAAACGAAATAAAAATGTGTTACAATAACTAAGCATATGGCGAGCCGTTATGCTAACGCTGTATGTCTTATACGATTTACAGATACATATTTCGTATACAGGTATTGAATTATTTTAAGTTAGTTTAAGGCATAAAACTTTAGCATAGCCAAGCTATGGTTAAGTTTTATAACGCAAAAATAGCTACAAAAGAAATAATAGATATGCGAAATATTTATTTGTAAATCGTGTTATTGGCTGATACGTTGGTAGTTAGGGTAAAAACGTTAAAAAATAGGTTGAAAGGTCTTGTTTTGGAATTAAGAGCGATGATTTACTCATTTTTAGCCATTTTAAGCCAACTTAATCTGAAAAACAGGAAATCACAAATTCGTAGAATACATTTTTTAGTCGCCTAAAATCGATTATATTTATGCTCTGTGCGCAATAGTTATCAAAAAAGTGGAGTTAATGCGAAGACTCCCGTTGGCAACAATATGAACAATCCTTTAAAATCTATCGCTCTCAAAATATGACCAAAATCTTAAGAGTTACCTTACTTCTATTTTTATTAGGATGTAATACAAAAAATAAAAATACTATTCAGCCATTCAAACAACTCACTAGCTTTGTAGACCAATATTCTGAAAACGTTTTAGAACAGGGGAATATTAATACGATGTCGGTTGCTATTTACAGAAACGGCGACATTTATCACAATTATTATGGAGCAATCGATTCAGACTTAGAGAGCCTTCCAAATGACAACACACTTTTTGAAATAGCTTCAATTACGAAAGTCTTTACAGGGTCTTTAATGGCACAAGCCATAATAAATAAAAAAGTGACGTTGGATTCAGATATTAGAGAGTTCTTGCCAAAAGCATACCCGAATTTGGAATATGAAGGTAAACCGATTACTATTAAAAATTTGATTAGTCATACTCTAGGATTTGAAACTCCTGAAAAATTACGTGGTGTATATGAGAAAATATTTTCGGGGCAATATGGAGAGAGCCCCATTGATTATGACATGAACGACCTTTTTGATGAGCTTGAAACAATAAAACTCAGTCATCTACCAGGTACTTTTTATGATTATAATAATGTTGGACCAGATATTACTGCCTATATTTTGGAACAGATTTACAAGAAACCTTATCCTGAAATACTACAAGAGTTTCTTAATGAGATAGGGATGAAAAACACCTATTTGCAAGATTATAATAAACACAGGGATCGACTTATTAAGGGGTATACCGAAACAGGTCAACTTGCAACGATTGATCAAAACCCGCTGCTTGGGGGTTCATCGGGTATCATTACTACATTGCCTGACCTAACAAGGTTTATGCAATTTCAATTAGAATCTAAAAAACCATTCCTTAAAGAATCGACTCGCTCACTTTATGAAGACAATGAAGAAAATATAGGATATTTATGGGACTTGGGCTATGCAGATGAAGAGGGGTTTTACTACTTAAAATCAGGAACATCAAATGGTGTACAAAGTATAATACTCATTTGTCCTGATTCCGATTATGGGCAAATACTCTTAATGACTAACACTTCTGAAAAAGCAACAAATGATTGGTTGAGTTTATATAATAAAATTGAATACGACTTAATAAAATATCCGAAAATCAATTTATGGTCAAAACTGGAACCCTTATTTTATGAGAATCCGAAAGAGGCCATGAAACGATACAATGAACTTAAAAAGGATACAATACAGTATTTTTCTGAATCTAAATATCTCAATCGTGTAGGTTATGAGTTCCTTTATCGGAACCAAGTAAAATCTGCAATAGAAGTCCTCAAAATTGCAATTTCAACTGATACGGAAAATGCTAATTTGTATGATAGTTTGGGCCAAGCATACTACGAGGGAAAAGAATATGAAAAGTCGAAAGAAAATTACGAAAAATCACTTAAGTTAAATCCAAATAATAGTAATGCTATAAAATATATTACTAAAATAAATGAAATCATAGTGAATAGTAATTAAAGCATACTATTGCCAATAACTAAGCATATAGCGTACCGATAGGCTAACGCTATATCCCTTGGTAACTAATCCGTTGATAGGAACGGGAGAAACGATAAATTGGTGCTGTTTTTGTATATTTGGTAAAACAAGTAATACAAAAATAAAAATATAGAGATGGCTATCAGGCTCTTCTCTACGCCACAATTAAAACAACTCTAGGAAATAAATGATAATACGTTTCTTAATTGGAATTCTTTTTTGCTCGACACTTTTTGCTTGTGAAGGAAATAGGGATGAACGATTCATTTTCTTTCACCATAATCGTTTTTTGGAAACTCACGAATTAGACGAAAGTCATCCAGAATTTGGACGAACCCAATACATCGAAATCATATCGGAATTTAAAAAACGTGGATTTAAAGTAATCTCTGAAAAAAGGAACGGGAATGTAAATGCTCGTGAATATGCGATTAGAGTTGTAAGTCAAATTGATAGCCTAATTAAAGGAGGAACTGAACCGAATAAAATAACGGTTGTTGGAACGTCGAAAGGCGGATATATTGCTCAATATGTCTCGACTTTGGCAAACAATCCTGATTTGAATTTTGTGTTCATTGCAAGTTTCAGAAATTCCGACATTGAAAATATTCCAGAAATCAACTATTGTGGGAATATATTGACGATATATGAAAAGTCAGACCCTTATGGTGTTTCGGCAGTCGAACGGAAAAACAGTTCAACTTGCCAAATCAAGCATTTTAAAGAAATAGAACTGAATACAGGAATGGGACACGGATTTTTGTTCAAGCCTTTAAAAGAATGGGTTAAACCGAGTATTAAATGGGCGAATGGAAATTATGAAATGGATAAATAACTATGGATAATAACTAAGTATATGACGAGCCGATAGACTAATGCTATATGTCTTGTTAACTGATTCGTTAATAGTAAATGGGAAAACGATAAATTAGTGCTGTTTTTGTATATTTGGTAAAACAAGTAATACAAAAATAAAAATATAGAGATGGCTATAAGTCTCTACTCTAGGGTGCAAGCAAAAAAACTCCAACCGATGAAATACAAAACTCATCATTAAGAATAAAAATAAACATAAAAAATAATGAGAAAGATAAACACTTTGATGTTTTTTATTTTGGTATTAATTTTTAGCTCTTGTAGTAAAGATGATGGTCATTTATCATCAAGTGACGATTCAAGCGAATTTTCATCTTCTGATGGAAATCAAGGACAAGGAGAAGCTGGATTAATAACAGCAGGCGAATGGAATGATCTATCTAATTGGGCATTCTGGGAGGATTTAATAAACGGGGAAGATTATTCAGACATGCCTTCATATTGGGGTTTTTATACCAATAATAGATTGTCATTTTTAGTCTCAAGCAGTGGTGTTCCTGTAGTAAATGCAAAAATTGAACTTTTGAGAAATGATGCAGTTATATGGTCAGCTAAGACGGATAATAGTGGATATGCAGAACTATGGGTCGGTATGTTTCAAAAAGAAGAATCTATAGACGTCAGTAATCTTATACTAAAAATTAATGATGAAGTACAAGACCACGAACTCCTTTTAATTGAAAATGGAACAAATGAAATTACTATAAACTCAAATAATGGTAATTTAAAGAGAGTGGAAATTTCATTTATTGTTGATGCAACTGGGTCAATGGGTGATGAATTAATGTTTTTAAAAGAGGACTTGAAAAGTGTTATTGATAGTGTGAAAAATGACAATTCAAATCTAGATATCTATACATCAACTGTTTTTTACAGGGATGAAGGCGATGAATATGTTACTAGAAAATCTGAATTTACAGATGACTTAAATAAAACTATCGATTTTATAAATCAACAAAGTGCAGGTGGAGGTGGTGATTTTCCTGAAGCAGTTCATACTGCTTTAAATGTTGGAATAAATGAATTACAATGGTCTGATAATGCAAAAACTCGAATTGCATTTTTAGTATTAGATGCCCCACCTCATTATGACACTGAAATTATTGAAAACATACATGATGTCATTAGAAATGCATCACAAAAGGGAATTAAAGTAATTCCAATTACGGCGAGTGGAATTGATAAAGAAACAGAATTTTTAATGCGATTCATGGCTATTTTCACTAATGGAACTTATGTATTCATTACAAATGATAGCGGAATTGGAAATGACCATTTGATTCCAAGTGTTGGTCAGTATGATGTGGAATACCTAAATGATTTAATGGTAAGATTAATAAAAGAATATTCAGAATAATTCCAGTACCTAATAACTAAGCATATGGTGTGCCGATCGCTATATCCCTTGGTCACTAATCCGATGAGAGTAAGGGAAAAACGATACCTTTGTGCGGTTATCGTATTTTTGATAAAACAAGTAATACAAAAATATAGAGATAGCTATCAGGCTCTACTCTACGTAGTAATAAAAACAAAACTCAAAAGTTAATTCCAAAGGTTTTAGACAGAAATAATGAAATTTAACTTCTTTAATAAAAGAAATTCTAAGGGAAATGGGCAAACCAATTTCATCACATATGCAATTCGAGAGATTTTTCTTGTTGTAATTGGAATATTAATTGCAGTTTCAATAAATAATTGGAATGAAAATAGAAAGAAAAATAATGAACTGAATCAGTTATTATTAAAAGTAAAGGAAGACCTTAAAAATGATATAACTAAAATCAATAAAGTTGTTGCAAGTTATGAAAATATTAAGCCAATATTTCAAAATGTATTAAAGTCAAAATACAAAAAAGAGGATTATACAAAAAAACCAAATATAGCTTTTCTTATTTTTGGTTACCCCGAACTTGCCTTAAATGAAAGAGGTGTTTCATTATTAGAAAACTTTAAAGGAGATATAATATCAGAAAAAAAAGAACTGGTTCAGGAATTAATTCTTTTTTACAAAGAGCAGCTTTGGGAAATAAAAGTTGATGACGAACTGCGCTCTGATGACTACAAAGACAATTTTAAATATTGGAAAAATAATACTGATTGGTGGTCTGATTATGTGCAACTAAAAATAAATGATAGCTTTATTGAGTATGCTTTAAAAAGCAATGATTATAAGACTAGAGTGGCTACGTTTGAATTTTTTGCATATAAAGTTTATTTACCTGAGCTTGATGAGTTTAAACGAAAAGGGCTAGAACTAATTGAGAAAATTGAAAATATTGACAAATAATAACTAAGCATGTGGTCAGTCGATAGGCTAACGCTAGACGTCTTGTTGACTGATCTGTTGATAGGAATCGTATAACTATATAATTCAATTGATTTTCTGCTAAGGAAGTGTGTTTTTGTGAACATTCCTTGTCGAGACTGGTTTCCGCATTGGTACTTTCAAGTCTGACCTTAATCAAGGTTTAACCTAAGTTAATGCCAGTTATTGTTTGAATTTACGGTAAATTCAAATGGTAAATCGTATAAGCAATAGAAAATCTATTACAGGATGAAGCGACTGTAACATCAACCACTTCATTGTACTTTTAAGTTTAACCATATCGCTGCTGTGCTAAAATTGAAAAAGTACTTGCTTTGATTGCGCCTACCTCTCTCATGTCGAGTTCTATTGTATAATTCGGGTTAAAACAGTTGTTGTGACAAATAATATTATAAAAAAAACGAACTACTGATTTAGTAGTTCGCTTTATAGTATGGTTATATATAAAGTTACGTAATACCATTTCGGATGTTAGTTTACCGACCATAAATGTTTAGGGTAAATACCGATCTATAGGCAATACAATTTTAACGCTAAATTGACTCTATTAATTCACTGGTATTATGCCGGTGCTTATTTGAAACCTTTTAATGAGTCAAGCTAAATTAAAAGAAAGCGTCAAATTCCAATCCGTATAAAATACAAGTATGACTGCAAGGAAATGATTGCGTAATTTTACTTATGAATAGACATAATTACTTTAAAATAACCTTTCTTCCGAAATGTTGTTTTCCATTGGTAGCTTTTACGATATACAATCCAGCATCTAAATCGTTTAAGAATAGCTTTAAGTTGTATAGTCCTTTGTTATGGGGTAAATCTTGAAAAACATTCTTCACTAACTGACCTCCCATATTGTATATCTTTACCGTTAATTTATCGGCATCGTTGAATCCGTAATGCACATTAATATTTTTATCTTCCACATCTGCATACACTCCTAATAAAGAAAATTCTTTTAGTAATGCATTTTGTTTTGCTGCCGTGTTATCTGTAACGTAAGTGCCTCTGTTAGTTCCGTAGGTTCTAGAAGCGTTGGTAAGGTTACAGTTATTCAATACATTTTTAAATCCAACTTTAAAATCAGCATTTGGATCTATACTTTCTTTAGTACGAATAAAATACCAATCTGCTTGAATTTGGCTATTTCTCACATCTAATACATAATATCCATGCGCTTCTGTATGCGCTCTTTTAATATGCTTGTTATCTTCAATTAATTCTTGATCAGCAGACGTTCCAGTGAATTCTTCTAACAACCAAATCATCCAATCTGGAAACATGTCTAAGTTCGGGGAAGTTACACTTGGTGTAGTGAATTCTGGTAGTACACATGCTCCATTTCTTTCAATCTGAGAAGCGAACATCATATGGATGTCTCCAGTTAATACGGCTACATTATCCACGTTATATTTTATAAAATCTAACATTTCATTTTTCTCATCTAAGTAAAGATTCCAATCGTCTTTGTTTAATTGGTGCCATTTTTTCATCCAACTTGGAACTAACCAAGAATACCAAGAACTACTAAATCTGTCAATTTTTAACCCAAAAGGAGCCATCATCACCTGGTTACCGATAACTTTCCAAGTAGCACTGCTTTGTTGTAACCCATTTTTCAACCAAGCCTTCTGTGTGTCTCCAAGAATAGAACGATTTGAACGAGCTTCATTTTCACTAATAGTTAGTTTATTTGCCAAGTTAGTTTCAGCTTTAGCCATTAGTAACTTTATTTCTTTTATTTCTGTATCGGAAAAAGAGGCCGTGTTTTCTTTTTTACCAGCACGAGCTTTTAGTTCACCATCAAATACTCTATAGATGTAAGCTGCCATGGTAATCTTTTCTTCGTAACTTAAGTTATTGCGATACGAATCTTCCACCATGTTATAGGTAGCCCACTCTAGTTTATTTTTTTTAGTGTTTGTTAATGTTAAAAAGTCTTCTGAAAACGCTCCACGTCCTAGTCCCATTTGTTTGGTTCTCCCTTCAATACGAGTATCTATCATAAATAAATCTAATAGTTTACCATAGGAAATTTTCCTGTAAATTCTTTTACTATCCTCACTATTTTCACGTACGGGTAACCATTCAAAATATGCCTTTTTAGCATTTCTTTTTCTATCAGACCAGTTTCCTTCGCTATCATCATGATTTTCTGCTCCATCCATATACGCATCGTTTGCAAACTCATGATCGTCCCAAACAGTAATAAAAGGGTGTTGTTGGTGTACATCTTGCAAATTAGGGTCCAAACGATAGTACGAATAACGAACTCGATAGTCTTCTAACGTAACGATTTCATTTTCTGGTTCGTGTCCTCTATCAGGTCTGCTACTAGAGTAACCATATCCCCCTTTTTTGTATTCGTAAATATAGTCTCCAAGATGGATTACCGCATCTAAATCGGTACGATTAGCAATATTTTGATAAGCATTAAAGTATCCAGCTTGGTAGTTAGAGCAAGATACTATAGCAAAACGTAAATTTTCTACCGCCTCTTGTGCCTTTGGGGCTGTTCTGGTTTTACCCGTAATAGAGTACTTATTATCAACTCTAAATCGGTAGTAGTATGACGTACTTTCTTGTAAATTGTCGGCATCTACTTTTACCGTATAATCTTTCGAGCTATCGGTAGTAGTAGTACCAGAATTTATTACATTTTGAAAGTTGACATCCGAAGAAATCTCCCAATATACTTGGATATCATCATCGGGGTTAGAAAGTGTAACTCGTGTCCAAATAATAACACGATCGGCTAGAGGATCACCAGAAGCAACCCCGTGTAAAAATGGTGCTTTTTCCCAATCGTATTTACTTTGTTCAGTAGTTTTTCGCTCCTTGGAAAAAGGGCGTTCAATTTCAGTTAATTGGTAGGCAGTTTGTCCGAATGTTGGTAGGAATATGAGAAAGAAACTCACATTTAATAAAAATTTCATTGTATTTTATGTTTAGTTAGTGGGTCAAAAATATAGGGCTTCCTTTTTCTTTATCTTAACCCAATGTAATGAATATGTTAAGCTGTTTGAATTCGAAAAGAATGATTATGAGTAGATTAGTGTGTGATTTCACTAAAGAACCGGTATAGCCGTTGGTCTTATATTATATCAAATCAGTAATAGAGGAAATTTAAAGTTATGATAATATCACTTGAATAAGATAAACAGTTTAGAGCATATTGAAGGGTTTGGTTTTCGTATATTTGGTCATGTAAATTCAGAAATGAGAAAGAATTATTGGGGCTATTTTACATAGCCAATAAAATAAATGTTAGAAAAAATGCAAAAAAAAACAATCTTAATACTACTGGTTTTATGTCTTAATAAAATTTTTGCACAAATAAGTTTAAATACAAATGTAGGTAACGACTTAGTAGATTCTTGGATGGTCTTTTGTAATGAGAACAGGTCAAATAAATCGTATTTAGCAAACTATATTGATTCTTTGAAGATTGAACATAAATTATCCAAGAATCCACTAGTTATTTTTGACGGAGTAGTAATACAATATGAAAATATGAATGATGGCTGGTTCTTAATAAAAAAAGAAGATATATCAAATCTGAAGTATATTCATAAAGGGGAAACTCAAATATATGGAAGTAAAGATAAGTTCGGAGTAGTATCGTTAACTACCAAATTGTCTCAACTAAAAAAAATAGAGGATTCATCAATTCACAATATTAAAAGAATATATGTTATAGATGGTGAAATTGTCACTCGAGAAATTATTGAAAAATCCGACAAAAGTAAGATCATTAGTGTTGCTGTAATTTCAGATAAAAAGGCAATTGCTGAATTTACAGTTGAAAGTATTGATGAATTAGTTTATGTTACAACAAAAACACAAAATTGACGAATACATACAAAAAGAAAAAAGAAGCTATACGAGATCAGATTCTTAAAAAGGTAGAGTGTTATCGCAATAAAAGAGGAATTCTATTTTTTGATGAACCTCACATGAAATTAAGGAATGAACCTTTCACAATCGATACTAACGATATAGAAGTTTTATTAATAACGCCAAATAGATCAAGGAAGATTCTTGTCACGACGAAATATCTTTATATAACTGATAAGGATGGTACTACGAAAATAGATGGAAGAGAGATTGCCCGTTTTGATTATATGGAATTTATTAATGGGCATAAAACTCTTCAAAAGGCGCCTAAACTTAAAAAACTATATATAAGGTTTAAAATAGGTTTTCGTATAGGAGATTATAGAATTGTAAAGAAAGATGAATCTTATTTAGAAATAAACTTCAGAAAAACGAAATTTCCCGATTGTTTAAACGATTGCATCAAAAAACTTAAATTCGTAGCTTCACAATATCATGCATATTAAAAGTACTGATTAACTAAGAAGATGGTGTATATATGTCTTGTTGACTGATACGACATAGTATGCGAAGAATGATAAGTTAGGGGTGTTTTTAAGTTGTATATTTGGCCTGAAAAATAAAGAAAGTAGAAAGAACCATAAGGTGCTACTTTACCCAATTATATGTAAATCGTAGTATATAGTAATACAGTCAATGAAAGAATATTTGCTGCTTCAATATAAAATTCTAAATCGTAAATTAATTGATTTTGGATTCTCTCTTTTGGTAGGGTATCCAATAATGATGATGGCCTTTGTGTTATTTTCAAACTACCTTTTTACTAAAACAGCGTATGCGAATTATATTTATGTTTTAGTAGCGCTAAGTTTTATTTCAAAAATGAGTGAAGTCAAAAGAAACGATTTCCTCAAATCCGTTTTCAGCAAGCAGAACTATTTAAAATTACGAATTATCGAAAATCTTATTTGCTGTATTCCCTTTTTAATGTTTATGGTGTATCAACAATTACTAATATCCTCAATAATATTAGTGCTGTTAGCAACGTTACTGGCTTTTTTTAATTTCAGTATAAAAACCAATTTTCCCATACCAACACCATTTGGGAAGAAACCATTTGAATTTACGGTGGGTTTTAGAAAAACATTTTTTATCTTTCCTATCGCTTATTTTCTAACGTTGATGTCAATATCTGTGGAGAATTTTAATCTTGGTGTGTTTTCTATAATTTTAGTCGGTTTGGTTTGTTTATCCTATTATTCAAAACCTGAAAAAGAGTATTTTGTTTGGAATTTCAACACATCATCAAGAAAATTTCTGCTAGAAAAAGTAAAAACCTGTTTTGTTTATTTTACAATATTGAGCTTACCAATAATAGTCGCCTTGTTAATATTCTTTTTTGAAAATGGAATAATTTTAATCATTTTATTTCTTTTGTGTTTTATCTATTTGGCAACTATTATTTTGGCCAAATATTCGGCGTATCCGAATGAAATGAGCCTACCACAGGTTGTTTTAATTGCAATAAGCATAATGATGCCTCCTGCTTTAATTGGAATAATTCCATATTTTTATTTTCAGTCTGTTAAAAACCTAAATCCAATTTTAAATGATACAAATTGAGAATTTATCAAAAAAATACGGCCAAAAGAAAGTACTTAAGAGTATTAATATAGAATTTGAAAAAGGAAAAGTTTATGGGATTGTTGGTGAAAATGGCGCCGGTAAAACCACCCTTTTCAGGTGTATTTCTGGGCTAGAAACCTATGAAGGTAAAATATCCTCAGACTGTAAAAAACTCAAAGATAGTTTAGGTCTATTACTTACAGAGCCATTCTTTTTTTCAAAAATTACAGGTAAAGAATACATTCAATTACTTGCGAATGCCAGGCAATTAAAAATACAGAGTATTAAAGATAAAAACATTTTTGATCTGCCGTTAAACCAATACGCTGCAACATATTCTACCGGAATGAAAAAGAAATTGGCATTGACGGCCATTTTATTGCAAGAAAATGACGTTTTTGTTTTGGACGAACCTTTTAACGGTGTAGATATACAAAGTAATTTGATTATAATGGAAATAATTAAGAAGCTTAATCAATTAGAAAAAACAATAATAATTTCATCACATATATTCTCTACTTTGGCAGAAACCTGCGATGAAATTTTTTTGATGAAAAACGGAGAGATTATTAAGAAAGTAGTCCGAAAAGACTTTTCTGAACTGGAATCCGAGATGATAGATTTTACATTAGGCAACCGAATTGAAAAATTAGAATTGAAATAATATCAGTTGCTAGTTTAGCACCCAATAAGTGCGGAGGGTTCTTTTAAATTTCATACTAATATATTTAAATTATCAACTACAAGAAACTGTGTTTTCTGCAAATACTGACCATACAGAGCATGATGTTGTAGCATTTGATGTTAATTTGCTGACTATGATTTTTCATGGTAAATGCCGATTTATAGATGATACAATTTAACATTTAATTTTCTCGATTACTTCACTGGTATAATAAAGACAGTATTTAAAATAGTGTAAATATTAAATAAAAGAAACCTTTTAAAACCCAATAAATAGCTAACATAATAAAGAACCCAAAAAACCAAATTTTTAAAAAGTCCAAAATTTTTACAATGAAATCTATTAGTCTATTAAGCATGTTCAAAGATAGGGAATCAATGTAATAATAGCTCATGAAAAAAGCTACATAAAATTATGTAGCAGATTTTAGGAGAATCATTAATTCAAAGTCAATGGATACGATAAACAAGTCAAAATTAGAATAAATTTGGATTAAGAAAGTAAAGCAAACGTTATTAAAGCATTAGCTAACTGATACTTAAAAACTAACTGTGCTTATTTAAAATATGATGGTGAAAAGGATAGGTTTAAATGAAGCAGCACAGTTAGCTTTTCAATAAATAACAATGTATTACAAATGTACAGTATAACTATAGTATATGAAATAGGTAGAAACCCTAGAAGTTATATCAGTGAAAACCATGAAGACACCTGCTTTTGGTGAAGAGTGCTCATTTGATATTAATGCTATAGGTATGATGGGGTTTATTTTATGAAACGGTTGGCTTATAGGGAAAGTTCAGGTGTTTAATAGAATAATTCCTGTGTTTATCAAATAGTGGTTTTTAGGCGCATAGTTTGAAGGTACTTTTGAAGTGTAAAACATTAAAAAACACTAAAAATGAACACAAAAAAAGAACTCGTATTGTTGCGAACATTTGCCTTAAGCATAACAACTGCAATGATAATTTTCACTACTGTAGCTTTTAAAAATAAAGGAAACACTCAATTTGATACTATTGATGTTAAACGAAT
The DNA here is from genome assembly GCF_057220795.1 of Tenacibaculum profundicola. Taxonomy (NCBI): domain Bacteria; kingdom Pseudomonadati; phylum Bacteroidota; class Flavobacteriia; order Flavobacteriales; family Flavobacteriaceae; genus Tenacibaculum; species Tenacibaculum profundicola. The sequence goes on from NZ_CM170137.1 coordinate 4,031,644, forward strand.
TAATATTGTAGAAAATGATGGAACAGTAAAAATGATGATCACTAATGTAGAAAATTTCCCAAGTAAAGGAGATGTTATTAATGGACGAGTTTATCATGAGCGCAAGAAAAGAGCAGGGATGCTTTTTTACAATGAAGAAGGAATGGAATGTGGTGGTTTTATTTACGACGGTAAAAAAACTGAAAAAGGACACAGTTCCGGACTTGCATTATCATTTGATCAATACGATGGAGATCAGGTCATGCAGCTCATCACACACGATACTAAAGTTAACGATAAGAGATATAAAACAGGGCGTTTGGTTTTTAATGATAGAGCTGAACATGAAACACAAGAAGGTACTATGAGAATTGGCAATGAATTGGCAAAAATTAAGAACCCTCAAGAAAGAAGAAAAAAGAGATTAGAATACATTAATAAAGGAATGATTGGCGGTGTTCCTAGAGTGGCCTTAGGTCAAACACCTGGAAAACAGAATGGCTTGTTTTTGTTCGATAAAAAAGGAAAAACAAGAGCTAAGTTTATTATTGATAATAATAATGAAATTAAGCTAGTAGCATACGATGAAAAAGGGAATATCGTAAGTACCTGGCCCAAAAAAGAGTAGTAGTTTTTAAAATTGCGATGAAGGATCTGGCAAATGCTTCATTGCGATTTTAATATATTTGCGTTCACATATGAAAAAAATAAGTAATTACTTTCAAACCAATAAGGCTTTTTTAATCTTCCTTTTTCTGATTAGCTGGTTAGTGATCCTCATAGGAGAATTAAAAAGTTCAACATCATGGGATGATTTTAGGTTTAAAATAGATGCGCCTTTTTGGTTTTTCCTCGACGCTCAGTTTATATATGGTATTATTTACTTTACTAAAAAGAAGGTAGAGAAAGGTGCCTTAATGAATGTTACAAAAGCGTATAAAAACATGTCGCTTTTGAGTATTGGATTGATCTCCTACTTAATCTTCTCAAATGTTTTTGGCGTATTAATTGCTGTAATATTTGATACATTTTCAAGAAATTTTAGTTCAGTATTTCATGTGATTTATAAGAACGTTAGTTCTTCTCTAGATTTTATGATGTTTGGAGGCTTTTCTCTTGCCTATTTATACTATAAGGATACTCAGCAATTTCAACAGGAGGTTCATGAATACAAAATTAGTAAAGCAAAAAATGAGATCACACAGTTAAAAGCGCAGTTAAATCCACATTTTCTATTTAATAACTTAAATATTTTGGATCAATTAATAGATGAAGATACTGAAAAGGCATCCTCATTTTTAACTAATTTTTCAGAGCTATACCGATACAGCCTGCATAGTATAAACAAAGAATTAGTGCCTTTTAACGAAGAGTTGTTTTTTGCTGAGGGGTATTTTAAGTTGATGGAGGAAAAGTATAAGGACTATTATTACTTAAAAATAGATGATTATGTTCGTGGGTTAGATATTATGTTACCACCATTTTGTTTACAAGTTTTACTAGAAAACGCCATCACACACAATAAGGGTACACGAAAAGCACCTGTAATCATTGAAATAAGTGTGGATAACGGACTGAAAATAGCAAATAACAAAATTCCTTTTAAACGCCATATAAAAGGAAACGGTGTAGCATTACAGAACTTATCAAAACAATTTGAATTGCTTGAAAAAACACCACTTGAAATTAAGAATCATGAATTGACTTTTGAGGTAATTTTACCATTAATTAAAACAAACAAACATTGATAAAGGTACTAGTAATAGAAGATGAAGCTCCTGCAAGGAAAAAGCTCAAGAAGTTCATTCAAAAATCCAATCATTCTATGTTTATTGTCGATGAATTGGAAACATTAGAAGAGGTTGAATTATACCTAAAAAAGACACCTTCTGTTGATTTGATTTTTTCAGATATAGAGTTAAGAGACGGAAATATTTTTGAAATTTATAACAAAATTGAGGTGCCAATCCCAATTATTTTTACAACAGCGTATAATAAATTTTGGATGGATGCCTTTGAAACAAATGGAATAGAATATTTATTAAAACCATATTCTTATGAGCGGTTTGAAAGGGCAGTAGAAAAGTTTTTAAAATTAGTGAACTCAAAAGAATCAATGAAAGATCACGATATTTTAAAGAAGCTAGATGCTTACTTAAATCAAGGAATTAAGCCGAATACCTACCAAAATTCATTGGCCGTAAAATCATCAAATTTCACTTATTTCTTAAAGGTAGAAGAGGTACAATATTTTCAAGCTGACTATGGAGTATTATTTGCCTATGATAATTTTGGGAAAAAACATGTATTGAACCAAACGTCTTTAAAAGCAATCGAAGAATTGATAGATCCATCGGTGTTTTTTAAGATAAATAGAAGTGAGTTTTTAAATAGAAATTATATTGATAAAATCCATAGATATAACAAAAATGTACTAGCAATATCACTGGAAGGAAGTGCAACAGTCTTAAAAACAAGTCAGAATAAAACAGCTGCATTTAATCAGTGGTTGGGAATATAATTCAATTCTGATGTTCATTTACCGATCTTAATTGTTTACCATGAACTAATACCTTGCTTAATTTTTATTCTTTGTATAAAGAGAAAAAGTTATAGTAATTTCATATTATAAAGGACCTTATTCAGTCAGCTTTAACCATTTTCCGTCGCGAAATTCTATGAATTCAATTCCATGAACAACAGAATACACAACTCTTTCTATTTGGTTAGCCCCTTCACAGTCTTTAAATACGAGTACATCTTGGTAGTTAAACCCATGAATGGAGATATCAGTGAGTCTTTCTTCAACTGTCAGCTGATATAATTCTTGGCAAGCTAATACTAACCATCCGTTTAAAGTAGGTTGATCACTGGAAATGATAAGGTTGAATCCACTAAAATGAGCAGTTGCTTCTAGTTGTATCTGAATTCCTTGTGATCGAAAATTCAGATAGCTTGTTGATTTTTCATGTTCAGATAACTCGCATCCATCTGGATGTAATCTAGTAGTGAAAAATGTATTTTCTTTTGATTGACTTATGGCGATAGACATAATTCCTTCTTCATCAACAAAATTTAAGTTTTCATTTGAATTGTAGGGGATAAGAGAGGTTTCAAATTCGTTAAACCTGTGCGATGTAATTATTTTATCTTTAAGACAACACCCATAGATGAGTGCAGAGAAAATGAGAATAAGGATTGTGTTTTTCATTTTTAGGATTGTTATCAGATTAGGGTAGTGTGAGTTGAGTAGTAGTAGCAAACAAGGTAGTGAAAATATAGTATACCATTTACCATTTGAGTTTACTGTAAATTCAAATGGTAAATGGTATTGAATTACAGAAGTTGACAAAAAGGACTACGAAGCAATTTTCAATGATTTTTCCACAAAAATAGTCAAGATTACAACCAATAAGGAAGATCCAAAAAACTATTTTTTTGGATCCTTAATGTTTATGAGCCCCAAACATTGTATAAAAATTAAATATGGTTTTCCGTAGTTTGATTTATAAAGAATCAAAGCTAGCAGATGACTTTATTCTGAAATTACAGACACTCCATTTTTTTTCGAATCCCCTCTAAACATAAGTTACCGATACTTCCTTCATGGGTATGTGTTTTTGAGTTATCGGGTATATAAGTCCCCTTGTCAACTTCACTTCCTATTTTTTGATAGGCTTCTCTAAAACTATGACCGTTTTCTACCAAAGTGTTTATGTTGTCAACGGTAAACAAATAGTGGTATTTGTCATCATTTAAATCGATGTCTTTCACAATGATTTGTTGAATTGAATACTCAAAAATGTCTAAAATATCTTTTAGGTCTTCAAATGCTGATATTGTTTTTTCTTTTAGAAGCTGATAATCTCTGTGGTACCCACTGGGTAAATTATTGGTAATTAAGGTTATTTCTGTGTGTAGTGCTTGTATCCCATTACATTTTCCTCTAATAAGTTCAAAAACATCTGGGTTTTTTTTATGAGGCATTATGCTACTTCCAGTAGTTAAGGCATCAGGAAAAGAAATAAAGCCAAAGTTCTGACTCATGTATAGGCAAATGTCCATAGAAAAACGAGCCAAGGTATTACTAATACTTCCCAAGGCCATAGCGATTGTTCGTTCACTTTTTCCTCTGCTCATTTGAGCGGCAACAACATTGTATTTTAAGGTGGCAAAGTGTAGCTCTTTCGTGGTGAATTGTCTGTCAATAGAAAAAGAGCTACCATATCCGGCCGCTGAACCCAATGGGTTTTGATCTACTGTTTTTAAAGCAGCATGAACTATATATAAATCATCAATTAACAGTTCTGCATAGGCAGAAATCCATAAGCCAAATGAAGAAGGCATGGCTACTTGCAAATGAGTATAGCCGGGTAGTAAATTATCTTTATACCTTTCAGCTAGTTGTAAAAGTGTTTCGAAAAGAAGTTTTACTTTTTCAGAAATGATTTGTAAGTTATTTTTGTAGTATAAGTGCAAAGCAACTAAAACCTGATCATTTCTTGATCTAGCGGTATGTATTTTTTGCCCAACAGCGCCATAAGCTTTGGTTAGTTCAAATTCAATTTTCGAGTGCACATCTTCAAATTCCGACTCTATTTGAAAAGAACCTTCTGCTATTTGTTGCTGAAGTATATGCAACCCCTTTTCAAGCTGACCAAATTCTTTAGTAGAAATAATATTTGTAGCTGCGAGCATTTTAGCATGCGCTATCGAAGCCTGGATATCGTAAGAAGCAATATGTAAATCAATTTCTCTGTCATTTCCAATGGTGAAATTTTCTATTTTTTTATCTATGGTCAATCCTTTATCCCAAAGTTTCATATTTTTCGTTTTTTTTTATAGTTATAGAACTTGTTCTAATAATTTGATATAAATAGCAATACCTTCTTCAACTTCCTTGAGATAAATAAACTCATCAGCCGAATGAGAGCGTTTACTATCACCTGGGCCCAATTTTAAGGAAGCACAATTTAAAACGGCTTGATCTGATAAAGTAGGAGAACCATAGGTTTTTCTGCCCAATGAGATACCTGCTTGAACCAAAGAATGTTCCACTGGTATTGATGATGAATTTAAATTTAAGCTTCTCGGTTTTATACAGCAAGGAGCATTCACTTGTAAATAGTCACTTATTTCCTTGTTGGTATATCGGTCGTTTACTCTAACATCAACAACTAATTGAACGTTTGCAGGTACAGCATTGTGTTGTTTACCAGCATTTATTTGTGTAACCGTTAATTTGACGTCTCCTAAGGTATCTGATTTTTTTTCGAACGATACATTTTTAAACCATTCTAAAACCTTTATTACCTTGTAAATGGGATTGTCATTATTTGGATGTGCAGCATGACTAGGGGTGCCGGTTATTTCTGCATCGAAAACAATCAATCCTTTTTCGGCAATGGCTAATTGCATTTGGGTAGGTTCACCAACGATGGCTACATCAATTTCAGGGAGTATCGAAAGTAAGCTGTTTAGTCCGTTTGAACCACTACTTTCCTCTTCGGCGGTGCCAGCAAAAACGATATTGTATTGCAGGTTTTGTTGCTGATAAAAATACGTGTACGATGCCAATAAAGAAACTAAGCAACCACCGGCGTCATTGCTTCCTAGCCCATATAGTTTATCACCTTCAATAATGGCTTTAAACGGATTTTTAGTATAACCGTTATTGGGTTTAACTGTATCGTGATGTGAGTTTAATAACAGTGTGGGTTTTGTACTGTCAAAATATTTATTAACGGACCATACGTTATTAACTGTTCTTGTATATGGAATATCGAATTCCTTAAACCAGTTTTCTAATAATAGGGCGGTGTTCTCTTCTTCTGAAGAAAAAGAGGGCGTTTCTATCAATTGCTTCAGTAAACTAATTGCTTTATTGGTGAGTGCTTGTTTCATTAGAGTTGTAGAGATGTGTATTTTACATTTTGATTGAACAACATGTCGGTATTACCTATATAAACTTTACGAACGTTATTGTTAAGGGCGTAAAAACAATTATTTAATTTGGGAAGCATCCCTTCATATATGACGCCTTGCTCTTTCAGTTTATGATAAATTTTTAGGTTGAGATGTTCAATAACCGAGTGGTCGTCATTTACATTGTGTAGTACGCCTGGTTTTTCAAAGCAGTAATAAAGTTCTGTTGTATATGAAGAAGCTAAACTAATGGCAATTTCAGCGGCTATAGTGTCGGCGTTGGTATTTAATAACTGACCATTATTATCATGAGTAATAGCACAGAATACAGGTACCACTTTATTGGTAATTAACAATAAAGGAACGGCGGTATTTACTTTAATGATATCGCCTGCAAATCCGTAATCAATTGTAGATACTGGGCGTTTTACAGAGGTAATCGTATTACCGTCTGCTCCTGTAAAGCCAACAGCATTAATATTTTTGGCTTGTAATTGAGCAATAATTTTTTTGTTTATTTTACCGGCATAAACCATTGTAGTGATATCTAAGGTTGCGGCATCTGTAATTCGTCTTCCATGGAGCATTTGAACAGGAACATTCATCTGTTTCGCTAGTTCAGAAGCAGACTTTCCACCTCCATGAACTAGTACTTTTGGGCCTTTTATTTTGGAAAAAGCATGTATAAATTCCGTTAAAGCTTTTTCTTGATTAATAATATGACCACCTATTTTAATAATTTTTAGTGTTTGCATGAGTTCATTAGAATTTGGTGTAATACTATTTGTGTGGCATACGTTCTGTTATTGGCTTGTTCAATAATAAGGGCATTTTCGCTATCTAAAACAGCATCTTCAGCAACAACATTCCTTCTAATGGGTAAGCAGTGCATAAATTTTGCCTTTCCTATTTTTTCTGAGGTAATCATCCAGTTAGTGTGGTTACTTAGAATTTGACCATAAGCAGTATAAGAACACCAATTTTTGGTATAAATAAAATCGGCATTTTTAAAAGCTTTTTGTTGATCGTATTCGATTGTTGCATCTTTGGTTATGGAACTATCTAGCTCGTACCCTTCGGGATGAGTTATAGTGAAGTGAACGTCCATTTTATGCATTAAGCGAACAAAAGAATTGGCAACAGAATGAGGTAATGCCTTAGGATGAGGTGCCCATGAGAGTACAATTTTCGGTTTTTGCATTGTTGCTGTTTCGGTAATAGTAATGGCGTCGGCTAATGCTTGTAAAGGATGTGCAGTGGCACTTTCCATGTTTACAATAGGAACATTTGCATATTTTACAAAATTATTAATAACAAATTCAGAAGCATCTTTTTCTCTGCTTTGTAAAGTAGGAAAAGCTCTAATCGCAATAATATCGGCATACTGAGAGATGACTCTAGCGGCTTCTTTTATATGTTCAGAAGTTGTTAAGTTCATGATAGAGCCATCTTCAAATTCTAAATTCCAAGTATTTGAAATGTTTAAAATACTGACATGCATTCCTAGATTTTTAGCAGCTTTTTCAGTGCTTAATCTAGTGCGTAAACTGGCATTAAAAAAGAGCATAATTAAGGTTTTGTTTTTTCCGATTGAAGAAAACTGAAATGGATTTCTCTTTAGTTCAATAGCTTGGTGAACCATAGTGTTAAGGTCGTTGATGTCGTTAAGACAGGTATAATTTCTCATCTATTTAAATTTTTTGGATTCCTGTAGTTTAATTGGTGTTCACTAGGAATGGATCATTTCTTTTTGATTGAGTTCTTCTTTTAAAGTTTTAATGAATACATTGATATGCTTTTCTTTTAAAGTCAATGGAGGTAGAATTCTTAATAAATTGGGATTTTTAGCACTTCCAGTAAAAATGAAATGTTTGTGGATAAGTGATTTTCTTATGTCTTTAATTGGAAAATTAAATTCTAACCCTAACATGAACCCCCTTCCTTTGATAGATTTCAAGTGTGGTAAAGATCTTGCCTGTTCGATAAAATAGCGACTAATTTGTTTGACATGATGCATTAAATTTTCTGTTTCCATTACCGCTAAAACCGCTAGTGAAGCAGCGCAGGCCAAATGATTACCTCCAAAAGTGGTTCCTAGTAAACCATATGAGGGTTTAATACTTGGATGAATTAAGATACCTCCAATAGGAAATCCATTTCCCATGCCTTTGGCCATGGAAATAATGGAAGGAGAGATCCCATGTTTTTGGAAAGCGAAAAAATCGCCTGTCCTTCCGAAACCACATTGAATTTCATCAGCAATCAATAGTACATCGTATTGTTTACAAAGTTGTTCAAGCCCTTGATAAAAGGCAGTTGTACCTTCTTCCAAACCACCGATTCCTTGGATGATTTCGATAATGATAGCGCATACATCTCCTTTTTGTAAAGCATTTTCTACGCCGTATAAATCGCCTACCTCAAGAAAAGTTACTTCTTGTTGAGCATTTATAGGAGCAATGATTTTTGGGTTGTCAGTAACGGCAACAGCAGCAGAAGTTCGTCCGTGAAAAGAATTTTTAAAGGAAATTACTTTCTTTTTATTGGTGTGAAAAGAAGCGAGTTTCAATGCATTTTCATTGGCTTCAGCACCAGAATTACAAAGAAATAATTGATACCCTTTACATCCTGAAACTTTTTCGATTTGTTCCGCCAATTCAACTTGTAATGGATTGTGAATGGCATTACTATAAAACCCTAAATTCTGAACTTGTTCACTGATGCTCTTTACATAGGTAGGATGAGAATGTCCTATTGATATTACCGCATGCCCACCATATAGATCTAAATATTTTCTTCCTTTAGTATCAAATACGTAAACATCGGTTGCTTTTACTGGAGTAACATCAAACAAAGGATATACATTGAATAAGCTCATATTTGTTCTTTTTTAATAGTATTTATTTTTTTAAAGGATGCTACCATTCCTTGAATTAAGGCAGCGCTTAAGCCTTTGTGTTCCATTTCATTCAACCCTTCGATAGTACAGCCTTTAGGGGTTGTTACTTTGTCTATTTCTTCTTCAGGATGATTGCCTGTAGCAATTAACAGACTTGCTGCACCTTCACTTGTGTGCATAGCCAGTTCTTGGGCTTCTTTAGCATCGAAGCCTAATTGGATGGCAGCTTGGGTGGTTGCACGAATAAGTCGCATCCAAAAAGCAATACCACTGGCGCAAAGAACCGTTGCTGCTTGCATTTGATTTTCAGGTATAACAATAGAGTTTCCTAATTGATTAAAAATAGTCTGCGCTACTTCAATTTTATATGTTCCTTTAGAGTTACAGCAAATACAGGTCATTGATTTTCCTACCGCAATAGCTGTATTGGGCATGGCCCTAAAAATATAATTGTTAGAGCCAATTATGTCTTCTATTTTACGCATTGGAAATCCTGTAATTGTTGATATTAATAAATGATTTTTGGTTAAAAAAGGGCGGACTTCTTCTAAAATATTTTCGAAATGCCTTGGCTGAACAGCCACAATTAAAATATCAGATTTTAAAATAGCTTCTTTATTATTTGAGGTAATAAAAACAGATGGACTATCTTCAAATTCTTTGAGTTCTTCAAGGTTTCTTTTAGTTAAAAAAAGACTGGTTATAATGTTGTTTTTAATAAGGCCTTTGGCTATTGATTTTCCTAAATTTCCTGTACCTATGATTGCGATTTTCATGATTATCGATTTAAAAATAATTAGCTTTTAATTGAATTCCAGTGGTTTCGTCCAGTCCAAACATGAGATTCATGTTTTGAATTGCTTGTCCAGAGGCTCCTTTTAATAAGTTGTCTATGGTGCTTGTTATGAGTAGTTTGTCTTGGTGTTTATGTAAGTGGATGAGACATTTGTTTGTGTTGACTACTTGCTTTAAATGTAAATTGTTCTCGGAAATAAAAGTAAAATGGGCATCCTTATAAAATTTAGCATAAAGCTCTTGTGCATCTTCAATAGCCCCGTTAAAATAGGTATAAGAAGTAGCGTATATACCTCTAGAAAAATTACCTCTATTAGGTATAAAAATTACGTCAGCATCAAATTCTTTTTGTACCGAATGAAAGGTTTGATTAATTTCTCCTAAATGTTGATGAATGAAAGGTTTGTAATAAGAAAAATTATTATCTCTCCAGGTAAAATGGGTGGTGTCAGAAAGTGAGGTTCCAGCTCCTGTGGCTCCGGTTACGGCATTGACGTGTACATCGTTTTGTAAAAGTTTGGCCTTTGCTAAAGGAAGTAAAGCCAGTTGTATAGCCGTTGCAAAACATCCTGGGTTGGCAATATAATTCGCTTTCTTGATCTCTTTTGTATAGAGCTCTGGCAATCCATAAACAAAATGTTTTTCTTGAAAAGAACGGTGTTCTTTTAATCTAAAATCATTACCTAAATCAATAATTTTTGTATTGCTTGGAAAATAGTTAGACGCTAAGAATTTTTTCGAATTTCCATGTCCTAAACAAAGAAAAAGCACATCGATATCTTTGTTAATCGTATCTGTAAATTTAATCGCTGTAGTGCCAACCAAATCTTGATGAACATCGGATACTCTGTTTCCTGCATTTGAAGTGCTAAAAACGAAATTGATGTTGGTTGTAGGATGTTGTAATAAAAGCCTAATGAGCTCTCCTGCCGTATAGCCAGCTCCTCCAATGATTCCTGCTTGTATCATGCGTTATTGATTTACTTGTTGATATATTTTATTTTGAGTACTTAGAATTTTGATAAAACCTTTAGCCTCTTCGGCAGTCCAGCCTTCATTGATCTCTCCATAACTACCAAATTTAGTATTCATTAAGTCAAAAGGAGAGCTAATTCCATCAAGCGTAAAATGATACGGGTGTAACGTAAGATAAACGTCACCAGTAACTTTTGCTTGACTACTTTCTAAAAAGGCTTCCATATCTCTCATCACCGGATCTAGATACTGCCCTTCATGTAAATGCATTCCATAAAAATTAGCCAAATATTCTTTATGCTGTAGTTGCCATTTTGTTAATGTGTGTTTTTCTAATAAATGATGTGCCTTAATAATTAGTAGAGCCGCCGCAGCTTCAAAGCCTACCCTTCCCTTAATACCAACAATAGTATCCCCTACATGAATGTCTCTTCCTATGCCAAATTTCGAAGCAATTGAATTTAGATAAACTATGTTTTTTACAGGGGTTTCTTTGTTGTTGTTTACAGCCACCAATTGACCTTCTATGAAAGAAAGTTTGATTTTTTCTGCTTGCTTTTTTTCTACTTGTGAAGGGTAGGCTTTTTCAGGTAGAGGGGTTTCAGAGGTTAAGGTTTCTTCACCACCAACGCTAGTGCCCCATAAACCTTTGTTAATAGAGTACTTTGCTTTGTTCCAACATAGATCGATACCGTGATTTTTTAAATAATTGATTTCTTGCTGTCTTGAAATTTTCTGATCTCTTATAGGGGTTATGATGTTAATTTCTGGAGCAATAGTTTGAAAAATCATATCAAACCTAACTTGATCATTTCCTGCACCGGTACTTCCATGGGCGATGTATTTGGCGCCTATCTGTTTTGCATAGGTAATAATCTCGAGAGCTTGTATGATCCTTTCAGCACTTACTGATAGGGGATAGGTGTTGTTTTTTAATACATTTCCATAGATTAAGTATTTTACTACTTGCTCGTAAAAAGTAGTGACCGCATCAATATTTTTATAAGTGGTAACGCCCATTTTATAAGCATTTGTTTCAATGTTTTTTATGTCTTCTGAAGAAAAACCTCCTGTGTTAACACTTACGGCATGTACATCATATCCTAGTTTAGACAAACTCACTGCGCAATACGATGTGTCTAATCCGCCACTATAGGCAATTACTAATTTTTTCATTTTTTCTCTTTTTTTAAATAAATGCTTTCTTTAATTCTTTTTAATCTCTTAAAAACAGTTGCTTTAACCTTGTTGTTTTTGTTTTCTGCGATAGGATCATATAACATACCTGTACATAAACACATTTTTTGTTGAGTTCTTTGAAGAACATCATAATTCACACAAGTTTGACAGCCTTTCCAAAAGGATTCATCGTCAGTTAATTCGGAAAAAGTTACTGGTTTATAACCTAAGTTACTATTCATTTTAATAACTGCTAGTCCAGTAGTAATGCTGAAAATTTTAGCATCAGGAAATTTCTTTTTAGATAAATTGAAAACTTTGTTTTTTATTTTTTTAGCAAGTCCAATCCCTCTATAATTTGGATGGACTATTAATCCAGAATTAGCTACAAATTTTCCGTGCCCCCATGATTCTATATAACAAAAACCGGCAAATTCGTCGTTGTCTAAAGCAATAACAGCATTGCCTTTTTCAATTTTAGAAATGATATAATCAGAGGTACGCTTAGCGATGCCAGTACCTCTTTTTTTTGCGGCTTGCTCAATGGTACTGCATATAATTTGGCTATATGCAATGTGCGATTTATTAGCAATAACAATTTTCATTGTTGTTGATTTAATTGTTGAAAAATGATGTCTTGATGGTTATATGTTTGCAGAAAAAGAACCGGACTCACCTAAGTTCCATAAAGAAGTAACACCCTTACGGGCGTGGTTTGATAAAAATAGGGCGTACGAAAAATACGCTATTCTGTATAGTAATATCTAGTGTGAAAAAAAATAGGTGGGTTATGTGAATTAACATGTCAAAAAAATTATACAACAATAAGTTAAATAGTAGTAAGGTTAGTCTCGGTCAGAATTACCGCACTAACAAACTGGGTATATGGTTGTATGTTTTATTTTTTAACATAGGACAAATCTATAAATTAAATTTTAATAAATACAAAGTATAACAATATAATTTGTGTAATGTCTTAAAAAACACAGTTTTTAGCTTTTGTTGGTGCTGAGTTAAAATGTTTTTAAAATAATTAGGATAATTAAAAAATAATTTTGCATATTTGTCGCAACATGAGCAAACAAGTATTAAATATTATTTCTATAATTATTGTCATTGTGATTATTTCACAAGGATAGAGGAAGTATATTTAATAAAATATAAATAAAAAAAGGCTTCCTGAAATTTCAGGAAGCCTTTTTTAGTTACCATTAAAATGAAACAATTTTTTAATATAGTAGTAATTAACATTATGGTCATTATTAATTCGCCACCGAGTTGATACGGATAGCTATTGTGTTAAAAAAGCCTGTATCGACAAATCGATACAGGCTTTTTTTATACCATGAGTGTCATTTGCGGTTTTGCGTTAAGTCACTGATTTTTAAATATTTGCGCTAAAAATGTGAAGAATGACAATCATTAAAGAAAAAAATATAACAGTAGAACAATGAAACAATCAAATAATTTCGAATAACAAAAGAGTGAATGATGTATTATAATGAAGAAACAATAATTTTTCATAACGGAGAATTTGTAAATCCCAAAGAGACCTCAGTAAGTCTCTACGGACAAACATTGCATTATGGTAATGGTGTTTTTGAAGGGATAAGATCGTATGATACTCCAGAAGGGGTAAAGATCTTTAAACCAGTAGAACACTTTAAACGATTGAAGTATGGAATAGAAGTAATGGGGATAGATTTTGACTATGAAGAGGAGGAGTTAACACGGATTACTTATGAATTGCTAGAGAGAAATAATATAACCGATGCTTACATAAGACCCATAGTGCTAGCAGGAGAGAATATGGGTGTTTTTACAGCAAAAGGATCAGATTTGATAATTCAATGTTGGGAATGGGAAAAGTTAATGGGAAATAAATTGTTAAGAGTGAAAACATCAGAATTTCAGCGCCCGAATCCTAAGTCATGTTTTGTAGAAGCAAAAGTAACAGGACATTATATAAACTCAATATTAGCAAGTAATGAAGTAAAAAAACAAGGGTATGATGAAGCCTTATTGTTAGATATGAACAATAATGTAGCTGAATGCTCTGGAGCTAACATTTTTGTTGAAAAAGACGGGAAATTATTTACACCACCTCGTGGCCATATTATGGCTGGGATAACAAGAGCTACCATATTAGAATTGTGCGAGCAAGAAGCTATTATGGTTGAAGAGAAATTTTTTTCAATAGAAGAATTAAAGCAAGCCGATAGTGCCTTTTTTACTGGTACAGCAGCTGAAGTTGTAGGCTTGAAATCTATAGATGAGTATCAATTTCCATTGGCATGGGAAGCATCTCAAGGAAGTAAATTAATGAAATTATATAAAGAAGAGGTTTTAGGACTTCGTAAAAAACATTCAGTAAACTAAGTATGGAGTTAAATAAATTTAGTAAAAGAGTAACTCAAGATGATACACAACCGGCAGCGCAGGCAATGCTTCATGCTTTAGGATTGTCTAATTCAGACTTTGAAAAACCTTTCGTTGGAATAGCAAGTACTGGTTACGAAGGAAACCCGTGTAATATGCATTTGAATGATTTGGCTAAGCTTGTGAAAAAAGGAACTAAGAATACCGATTTGATAGGCTTGATATTCAATACTATTGGGGTGTCAGATGGAATTTCAATGGGAACACCTGGAATGCGATTTTCACTGCCCTCGAGAGATGTGATAGCAGATTCTATGGAAACGGTTGTGCAAGCAATGTCGTATGATGGCTTAATTACTGTTGTAGGATGTGATAAGAATATGCCTGGGGCTTTAATGGCAATGTTACGATTAAATCGACCTTCAATTTTAGTATATGGAGGAACGATAGCATCTGGTTGTCATGAGGGAAAAAAGTTAGATGTGGTTTCTGCATTTGAAGCCTGGGGAGAAAAAGTTGCAGGGAAAATAGATGCTCAAGAATATCAAAGCGTAATAGAAAAAGCTTGCCCTGGTGCAGGCGCCTGCGGAGGTATGTATACCGCTAATACCATGGCGTCAGCCATTGAAGCCTTAGGTATGAGCCTACCTTATAACTCATCAAACCCTGCTATTAGTGCGGATAAAGAAGAAGAATGTATAAAAGCAGGAGAAGCATTACGAATATTATTAGAAAAAGACATAAAACCTTCTGATATAGTAACCAAAAAATCACTTGAAAATGCCATACGACTGGTAACGGTGATGGGAGGTTCAACAAATGCTGTATTACACTTTTTAGCGATAGCAAAAGCGGCGAATGTAGTGTTTACCTTAAAAGATTTTCAACGAATTTCTGATAATACGCCGTTTTTGGCAGATTTAAAACCAAGTGGTAAGTTTTTAATGGAAGATGTACATCGAGTAGGAGGTATTCCTGCAGTACTTAAATATTTATTGGAAAAAGGATTATTACATGGTGATTGCTTGACGGTAACAGGAAAAACACTTGCTGAAAATTTAATAGAAGTACCTAGTTTGGCTGAAGGTCAGGAGGTTGTGAAGCCCGTAGAAAAACCAATTAAGCAAACAGGACATTTGAGAATGCTCTATGGAAATTTAGCGGAAGAAGGTTCGGTAGCAAAAATAACAGGAAAAGAGGGACTTCATTTTAGAGGAAAAGCTAAAGTTTTTGAAGGAGAATATGCGGCAAATGATGGAATACGAGACGGAAAAGTTGAAAAAGGAGATGTAGTTGTTATTCGTTACGAAGGACCAAAAGGAGGTCCGGGAATGCCAGAAATGTTAAAACCTACGGCAGCTATTATGGGTGCAGGGTTAGGAAAAGATGTGGCATTGATAACTGATGGTCGTTTTTCAGGGGGAACTCATGGCTTCGTGGTAGGTCATATAACACCAGAGGCTCAAGATGGAGGCACTATAGCGTTCGTTGAAGATGGAGATATAGTATCTCTAAATGCAGAAACAAATGCGATTACATTAGAGATTTCCGAAGAAGAGTTGCAGAGACGTAAAAAACATTGGAAAGCACCTGCGTTAAAGGTAAGTAGAGGTGTTTTGTATAAATATGCAAGAACGGTATCATCAGCGTCAAATGGCTGTGTTACAGATGAATTCTAACAAAGTAATAAAGCTTATAAGCCAAATATAAAGCAAAAAGAAATGGCAACAAAAACACAAGAACAAACGAAAGAAATTGCAAGTCAAACTGAAAGAATAACAGGAGCGGAAGCGGTTATAAAATGTTTGTTAGCAGAAGGAGTAGATATACTGTATGGATATCCAGGAGGTGCTATTATGCCAGTATATGACGAGTTTTATAAATATCAAGATAAAATTCATCATGTCCTTACACGTCATGAGCAAGGTGCTACCCATGCGGCGCAAGGTTATGCTCGAGTATCCGGGAAAGTGGGAGTAGCGATAGCAACATCAGGCCCTGGTGCTACTAATTTAATAACGGGAATAGCAGACGCTCAAATTGACTCTACGCCTATGGTTTGTATTACAGGGCAAGTAGCGGAACATTTATTGGGAACTGATGCGTTTCAAGAAACCGATATCGTGGGTATTTCAACACCAGTTACTAAATGGAATTATCAAATAACCAAAGCTAGTGATATTCCTGAAGTAATGGCAAAGGCGTTTTATATTGCGAAGTCAGGACGTCCAGGTCCTGTATTGATCGATATTACTAAAAATGCGCAATTTGAGGAATTCGATTTTGTGTATAAAAAATGCACGTCAATTAGAAGTTATGTGCCAAAAGTTCCTGCCACCCACACAAAATTACAGGAGGCAGCGGCTATCATTAATGGAGCAAAAAAGCCGATGATTATTTTCGGACAAGGAGTAATTTTAGGAGAGGCTGAAGTTGAGTTTAAAGCCTTTATAGAAAAAGCTGGAATTCCATCAGCATGGACCATCTTAGGGTTATCAGCCATACCAACTGCCCATCCTCTAAATGTAGGAATGGTTGGAATGCACGGTAATTATGGTCCAAATGTTCTAACAAATCAATGCGATGTATTGATTGCGATAGGAATGCGTTTTGATGATCGGGTTACAGGCAATTTGAAAACTTATGCGAAGCAAGCTAAAATAGTGCATTTTGAAATTGATCCTGCTGAGATTGACAAAAATGTAAAAACTGATGTTGCAGTTCTTGGAGACGCCAAAGATAGTTTAAAAGCAATTTTACCCCTGATTCATAAAAACTCACATCAACAATGGTTGGCTGAATTTAAAAAACACGACGCCATCGAATTTGATAAGGTGATCAAAGATGTTTTATATCCTAAAAAAGAAGGATTGACGATGGGCGAAGTAATGAAAGAAATAAACATAGCTTCAGGAGGAGATGCCGTTATTGTTTCTGATGTAGGTCAGCATCAAATGTTTGCTTGCCGTTATGCAGAATTTAATAAAAGTAAAAGCAATATTACCTCAGGAGGTTTAGGAACCATGGGGTTTGCATTGCCCGCAGCGATAGGGGCAAAAATGGGAGCTCCTGAAAGGGAAGTAGTAGCTGTTATTGGAGATGGAGGATATCAAATGACTATTCAAGAGCTAGGGACCATTTTACAAACAAAAGCAGCTGTTAAAATTGTTGTATTAAACAATGAGTTTTTGGGTATGGTACGCCAATGGCAGCAATTGTTTTTCGATAAAAGGTATGCCTCAACTGAAATGATAAATCCCGATTTTATAGCCATTGCTAAAGGGTACCATTTAAAAGCAAATAGAGTAACGAAAAGAGAAGATTTATCAAAAGCAGTGCAAGAAATGATGTTATCAGACGAAGCATACTTTTTAGAAGTTTGTGTAGAAAAGGAAGATAATGTGTTCCCTATGATACCAACAGGAGCGTCGGTTTCAGATATAAGATTAGAATAATTATGGAAAATAAACAGACCTATACTATTTCGATATATACAGAGAATAATATCGGATTATTAAACAGAATCTCATCGATATTTCAACGAAGACATTTAAATATAGAAAGTGTTAACGTTTCTAAGTCGGAAATTAAAAGTGTATCAAGGTTTACGCTACTGGTTAAATTGAAGGAAGATGAGATGAAAAAAATTATTGGACAAATAGAAAAACAAGTTGATGTGATTAAAGCCTTTTATCATAAAGATGATGAGACGGTGTATCAAGAATCATGTTTGTTTAAGTTGAGTACAGACTTGTTGACGAACAATGATGAAATTCAACTAATTATTAATAGTAGTAAATCAAGAGTTGTTAATATTAATAAAGATTTTTTTGTTTTAGAAAAATCAGGATCCAAAGAAGAAGTTGAAGAACTCTATCATATCTTAGACAAGCACGGTATTATGCAGTTTGTGAGATCGGGTAGAATTGCCATTACAAAAGAAAAAATGCGAGTGTCTGAAATTATTAAGGCACTACA
Organism: Tenacibaculum profundicola; assembly: GCF_057220795.1. Lineage (NCBI taxonomy): Bacteria > Pseudomonadati > Bacteroidota > Flavobacteriia > Flavobacteriales > Flavobacteriaceae > Tenacibaculum > Tenacibaculum profundicola. The sequence goes on from NZ_CM170137.1 coordinate 4,049,753, forward strand.
ATAACACAAAACAACATATAATTTAAAAACGTATAATAATAAAATGGAAAATTATTTTAACCAACTCTCACTAAGAGAACAATTGTCTCAATTAGGAAAGTGTAGATTTATGGAGTCTTCTGAGTTTCAGGAAGGAATTAAAGCTCTAAAAGGAAAAAAAGTGGTAATTGTAGGTTGTGGGGCTCAAGGTTTAAATCAGGGGTTGAATATGCGTGACTCTGGTTTAGATATTTCTTATGCTTTGCGTGATGCAGCTATTAAAGAGCAGCGCCAATCATATAAAAATGCACAAGAAAATGGATTTAAAGTTGGAACCTTTGAGGAATTAATTCCAACGGCTGACTTAGTGTGTAACTTAACACCAGATAAGCAACATACACGTGTGGTCAACACGATCATGCCTTTAATGAAAGAAGATGCAACGTTGTCATATTCTCATGGATTTAATATCGTAGAAGAAGGAATGCAGGTTCGTAAAGATGTAACAGTAATTATGGTTGCACCAAAATGTCCTGGATCAGAAGTAAGAGAGGAATATAAAAGAGGTTTTGGAGTGCCAACCTTAATCGCTGTACACCCAGAAAACGACCCGAAGGGTAAAGGGTTCGCAGAAGCGAAAGCATATGCTTTTGCTACAGGAGGTCATAAAGCCGGAGTACTAGAGTCTTCTTTTGTTGCAGAAGTGAAATCTGATTTGATGGGAGAGCAAACGATACTATGTGGTGTTTTACAAACCGGATCAATTTTGTCTTTTAACAAAATGGTAGAAGAAGGAATCGAACCATCGTATGCGTCTAGATTAATTCAATACGGATGGGAAACTATTACGGAAGCTTTAAAACATGGAGGTATTACCAATATGATGGATAGGTTGTCAAACCCAGCAAAAATTAAAGCCTTTGAATTATCGGAAGAATTAAAAGATATCATGCGCCCGTTATTTCATAAGCATATGGATGATATCATGTCTGGACATTTCTCTAAAACCATGATGGCAGATTGGAAAAATGATGATGCTAATTTGTTGAAATGGAGAGCGGCTACGGGCGAAACAGCTTTTGAAAAAACATCACCGTTGGTACAAGAAATAGATGAACAAGAATATTTTGATAACGGAACACTATTAGTTGCTTTTGTAAGAGCTGGAGTAGAGTTAGCGTTTGAAACTATGACAGAGGCGGGCATTATTGATGCATCTGCCTATTATGAATCATTACACGAAACTCCTTTAATAGCTAATACGATTGCTAGAAAGAAGTTATTTGAAATGAACAGAATTATTTCAGATACAGCAGAGTATGGTTGCTATTTGTTTGATCATGCTTGCAGACCATTGTTAACTGATTTCATGAGAACGGTTTCTTCAGATGTAATAGGTAAGTCATTTGCTAATTCTAATAAGGTAGAGAACCAACAATTAATTGCGGTTAATGAGGCTATTAAAAACCATCCAGTTGAAATTACAGGAAAGAGATTACGCTCGGCAATGACGGCTATGATATCTATAAAGACAGAAATAGAAGAACCTGTTTTAGCGTAGTAAATGGAATTAGAAACGCAAACATACTATCCTAAATTAACAGATATACAAAAAGCAGCAACTACTTTAAAAGAAGTAGTTGCTGAAACACCATTATCATTAAATTATAGGTTTTCACAGAAATACAAGGCTAGTATTCTTTTAAAACGTGAGGATTTACAACAGGTTCGTTCTTATAAAATTAGAGGAGCATTTAATAAAATCAGCTCATTATCAAAAGAGGAACTAATCAATGGAATTGTTTGCGCTAGTGCAGGAAATCATGCACAAGGGGTTGCTTTGGCGTGTAGTATAAAAAAAATTTCCGGAACTATTTTTATGCCAGCACCAACGCCGAAACAGAAAGTAGAGCAAGTGAAAATGTTTGGAGGTGAGTATGTTGATATTCAGTTAACTGGTGATACCTTTGATGATGCTTACAATGCTGCAAAATACGTTGCAGATAGCTTGCAGAAAACATTTGTGCACCCATTTAATGATGAAAAAATTATTGAAGGTCAAGGAACGGTAGCTCTCGAAGTTATTAAGCAATTTAACGAACCTATCGATTATATTTTTGTTCCTGTGGGCGGCGGAGGATTGGCTGCAGGTGTGTCAAGTGTGTTTAAATATTTATCGCCACAAACTAAAGTGATTGGTGTTGAACCAGCAGGAGCACCATCCATGAAATTAGCACTAGAAAAAAATGAAAATATTAAACTTAAAAACATTGATAAATTTGTAGATGGAGCTGCAGTTCAACAGGTAGGAGATTTAACGTATAAGATATGTAAAGAAAACTTATATGATATGATTACGGTTCCTGAAGGAAAAGTATGTCAAACCATTCTCGATATGTATAACAAAGAGGCCATTGTAGTGGAACCTGCAGGGGCATTAACAATTTCTGCCTTAGATGCCTATAAAAGTGAAATACAAGGGAAAAATGTAGTTTGTGTAATTAGTGGTAGTAATAATGATATTACCAGAACACCAGAAATTAAAGAACGCGCATTGTTGTACCATGGACTAAAGCATTATTTCATAATACGCTTTCCACAAAGGGCGGGAGCTTTAAAAGAATTTGTGATAGACGTATTAGGGAAGAGCGATGATATTACTTTTTTTGAATATTCAAAAAAAACAAGTAGAGAGAATGGTCCGGCAGTGGTAGGAGTAGAGCTAGAAAAGAATGAAGATTTGATACCATTGATCACCAGAATGAAAGAACGTAATTTTTATGGAGAGTATCTAAATGATAAACCTAATTTATTTGAATTTTTGGTGTAACAATAACTGGTATAATAAACAAAACAAAATATCTTAAACTATTATATAATCTTGTTATGATAGCTTTTACCTTCTATTAAACGGAATTAATAGATAGGTAAAAGCTGTCTATATTTAATTACATGAAGGAGGTGTCCATTCTAATACCTCACAACAATTTGGGTTGTCATTTATGCAAACTTTTAGATAATCGTTTTCTTGACCGCTGATTTCAAAGTTATCAATAGTTAGAGGTAAATCAGAGAGTGAATAGTTTCCAATGAGTTCATCATTTCTAGTGTATAGATCAAAATAATCATTACCCGGATTTACATACTCAAAATTTACAGTTAAATTATAAGTATTGTCGTCATTACATGCACCAACAGATACTTCTAAATTACTGATTTCACATTCGTTATTACTTTCACATGAAGGAGGTGTCCATTCTGTTACCTCACAGCAATTCGGGTTGTCATTAATACACACTTTTAGATAATCATTTTCTTGACCACTGATTTCAAAGTTATCAATAGTTAGAGGTAAATCAGAGAGTAAAAAATTCCCAATGAGCACATCATTTCTAGTGTATAGATCAAAATAATCATTACCCGGATTTACATACTCAAAGTTTACAGTTAAATTATAAGTATTGTCGTCATTACATGCACCAACAGATACTTCTAAGTTACCTATTTCACATTCGTTATTACTTTCACATGAAGGAGGTGTCCATTCTGTTACCTCACAGCAATTCGGGTTGTCATTAATACACACTTTTAGATAATCATTTTCTTGATCACTGATTTCAAAGTTATCAATAGTTAGAGGTAAATCAGAAAGTAAAAAATTCCCAATGAGCTCATCATTTCTAGTATATAGATCAAAATAATCATTACCTGGGTTTACATATTCAAAATTTACAGTTAACTCGTAAGTATTGTCGTTATTACATGCACCAACAGATACGTCTAAGTTACTTATTTCACATTCGTTATCACTTTCACATGAAGGGGGTGTCCATTCTGTTATCATGCAACAATTTGGATTGTCATTAATACAAGCTTTTAGATAATCGTTTTCTAGACCGCTAATGTCAAAATTATCAATAGTTACAGGTAGATCAGAGAGTAAAAAATACCCAATGAGCTCATCATTTCTAGTGTAGAGATCAAAATAATCGTTACCTGGGTTTACGTATTCAAAATTTACGGTTAATTCATAAGTGTTATCATTGTTGCATTCTCCAACGGATATTGCTAAGGTGCTTATTTCACATGATTCACCTTCATTTTTTTCACAACTAATAAAAATAGAAGAAATGATTGTTAGTATGTATACTATGATAATTACTGGGGGGGATGTTTTCATAATTTAGTGTTTAGTACTTGATTAGTATATTGGAGAAAAACAAGAAAAGTCATGGAACTAATTTTGTTTTTCAAATGGTTTTATTGCTAAAAATATTAGAATTCACCCCTTTATTTGAGACAAAATATAGTGAAGATTAGTAATAAATAATATAGAAAGGTATCGTTTATTAACGACTTATGAGGAAAACGGGTTGTTTTTTTTGAAAAGGAGTAACAAAAAACCCGAACAAAAGTTCGGGTTTTTCTGTGGTGCCTCCAGGAATCGAACCAGGGACACAAGGATTTTCAGTCCTTTGCTCTACCAACTGAGCTAAGGCACCATTGGTACTTAACTTTGTAGCTTTTGAAATAAAATTCGCAAATGAATTGCGAATTTTATTTTGTGGTGCCTCCAGGAATCGAACCAGGGACACAAGGATTTTCAGTCCTTTGCTCTACCAACTGAGCTAAGGCACCAGTCACTACTTTCGTTAAGCGGATGCAAATATACAATCGTTTTTCGATTTACCAAAATAAAAAAAATAAAAAAAGGAATCGTAACTTTGAGATTTTATAAAATGAAATTATGGATTTAATTATTGATGTTGGAAATACAAGAGTTAAAACAGCTGTTTTTGAGAAAAGTATGCTAGTGACGAGTTTTGTTTTTCAAAAAAATGAAATCATCAAAAAACTACAAGAAATTACTTCAAAATTTTTAATCACTCATAGTATTATCTCGTCTGTAGCTTCATTTTCGGAAGAGGAAACAACGAAAATATCTAAAATAGTAGATCCTTTATTTCTAAATTCAGGTACCGAGGTGCCGTTTAAAAATTTATACGATACCCCTGATACTTTGGGTGTAGATAGAATTGCTTTGGCAGCAGCAGCAGTAAATAAATACCCCAATCGGAATACATTGGTTATTGATGCTGGAACATGTATAACTTTTGATTTTATATCTAAAGATAAAGAATATTTAGGTGGAGCAATTTCACCTGGAATCACTATGAGATATAAGGCTTTGAATACATTTACATCGAAATTACCTTTGTTAGATAAAGTAAATGTTTCGCATTTTATCGGCACGAATACGAATGATTCAATCCATTCGGGAATTATTAATGGAGTATGTAATGAAATAAATGGTCTTATACATTTATATAAGGAGAACTATCAAGATTTAACAATAGTTTTAACAGGAGGGGATACAAAATTCTTGGCAAAACAATTAAAAAGTGTCATATTTGCCCATCCAAATTTTGTTTTGGAAGGTTTACACACGATTTTGATATATAATTCAGCGAATGATTAGTAGGTTTATAATAGGAATATTAATAGTTAGTGCAACGTCAATAGTTGCACAGCGTAATAGTGCATCACCATACTCTTATTTTGGAATAGGAGAAAATTTTGAGTCAGTAACGGTAGAACAGGCTTCCATGGGAGGTATTGGAGCAGCGTTAAAAGATAGCTATCATTTGAATTTTACGAACCCTGCGGCGAATGCAGATTTAAGGTATGCAACTTATGCGCTGGGTGGTAGTGTCACATTTTTAACATTAAAAGAAACCAATGCGTCTAAATCAGGTAATTCAACTCACCTGAGATATGTTTCATTGGGTTTTCCGATAGGAAATAAAGCGGGATTTTCAGTAGGTTTGCAACCTTTTTCATCAGTGGGGTACGCTCTTTACAATACAACGTATGATGGAGACGAAGTTGCACAAATTTCTAGGTTTACTGGTGAAGGCGGAACCAATAGATTGTACGCTAGTTTTGGAATGTATGTTTTTGAAGGGTTTTCTTTAGGAGCAGAGGCGAGTTTTGTTTTTGGTTCCATTGAAAATGACGTATTAAACATAAACAACGGGGTAATGCTAGGTACAAAGCAAGTAGAGAGCCTTAACTTAAAAGGTGGACTGTTTAAATTTGGAGCACAGTATAAAAAGGAACTTAAAAATAAACTGGAATTAAGTGCAGGAGTGGCTGTTACTTTAGAAAGTGAGTTATCGGCTAATGGGGCAGAAGTAATGTACTCAATAGGTGTAGATGATGGTGCTATTAGAGATATTTTATATGATGAAACTACAACTGGAAACATCACGATGCCCTTAAAAACAGTATTTGGAGTAGGCGTAGGTAAAGTAAATAAATGGTATGCAGGAATTAATCAGGAGTATAGAGATGCGGTACTTAATTCAAATGCGCTAAATTTAACCTCTCAAGGGTTTCAATACGAAAGCGGAAACAAACTTTCTGTTGGAGGTTTTTATATACCGAAAATTAATTCAATCACGAGTTACTGGGATAGAGTTACATACAGAGCTGGATTACGTTTCGAGAAAATGGGAATTTTAGTGGATGGAGCAGGAACTGGTGAAAATTTAACTTCCATTAATGATTTTGGCATAAATGTTGGTGTTGGTTTACCATTACCGAAACAATTGTCCAATGTAAATATTGGCCTTGAATACGGGCAGAGAGGAACAACTGATAATAACCTAATTAAAGAAAACTATTTTAATGTAAAACTAAGTTTATCTTTAAATAGTGCTAATTGGTTTAAAAAGAGAAAAATAGATTAATAAAAACTGATAAATGATGAAAAAAATTACGTATTTACTGACAGGAGTACTTTTGTTTGTATCCGTAAGCGGGGTTAAGGCACAAGCAAGTCAAGAATGTAATATTAAATACAATCTTTTTAAAGGAAATGCCATTACAAACAAATATGAAGCAGCCAAACCAGATTTAGAATATCTACTTACTAATTGTTCAAAATTATCAGTTAATATTTATAAATACGGGGCTAAAGTAGCTGAAAAGACCAATGATCATGTGTTAGCAAAAAGGGTTTTTGAAGCAAGAATAGAGAATTTCCCTAATAAGAAAGCCGCGAAAGCATATAGTGACTACGCTACTTACTTGATCAAAAATAAATTAGGTGATGATGCTGAGGTGTTCTCTTTATTAGAAAAAGCGTATGGTATATCTCCTAAAGATATGAGTGTTAAAAATATTTTTAGGTATTTTAAGGCGATTAAAGAAAAATATAAAGATTCTAATCCACAATTAGTATTTGATACCTATGATGATGTGATAGAATCTGTACAAGAAAAGTTAGATGATTATCGTGGTAAAATAACAAAACTACAACCGAAAGAAGAGGCAGGTACGTTGGACTCGAAAGAGAAAAAAGCGTTGAGAGCCTACACAATAAACTCAACATCTTTAGGTAAAGTTGAAGGTGGTTTAGATGCAATGATATCAGAAATGGCAACTTGCGAAAGATTGATTCCTATTTACAATAGAGATTTTGAAAGTAATAAAACAGATGGTGTTTGGTTAAAAAGAGCCGTGTCAAGAATGTACAACAAAGGATGTCAATCAGATCCATTGTTTGAAAAATTGGCTTTAGCATATTCAGAAGTTTCTGCTTCACCTGATGCTTGTTCTTTTGTAGCTACTATTTTGGAAAAGAATGGGAAAAGATCGGAAGCTAGAGAGAAAAGAAAGGAATGTTTTGATTTAGAAACGGACCCATATAAAAAGGCAAGGTTAAAACTTAGAGAAGCACAGGGTGCTAGAGGTAGTAGAGCTAGAGCTTTAGCGAATGAAGCACTTAGGTACAATCCTAACATGGGGAAAGCCTACTTGTTTATTGCAAGTTTATATGCAAAAAGTGCCAACTCTTGTGGAGGTGATGAATTTGAGAAAAGAATGGTATATGTAGCGGCTTTAAATAAGGCGTTGAAGGCTAAAAAAGTTGATCCAGGGTGTGGTGCAGGGAGATACATTGCCAATTATAAAAAGAATATTCCATCTAAAAAATTAGTGTTCCAGAAAGGAATGTCTTCAGGGTCATCTTATAAAGTGGGCTGTTGGATCGGAGAAACGGTGCGTGTACCATAAGTATATGAAACGTAATAAAAATAAATATAAAAACATTGCTGTCATTGGGTTGACGGCAATGTTTTTTTCATGTATAAATGACAAAAAAGAGGTCCGAGATTTTTTGGCGGATAGGAACTTACCAATTGCCGTAGGAAAAAACATCTATCATACTTATAAAGATTCAGGTAGAATAACTTCGAAACTGATAACTCCGCTCTTGCATGATTTTGCCAATAGAAAAGAACACCCTTATAATGAGTTTCCGAAAGGAGTGGAAATTATAACATTTGATGATAATGGTAAAGATTCTACAACAATTATGGGGAATTATGCGTTAACATACAACAAAACTAGGGTCTCTGAGATTAGAGATAATGTGGTTATCATAAATCATACTGAGAAATCTAAACTAGAAACCAATCAATTGTTTTGGGATCAAAAGGAAAAGATATTTTTTACGGAAGATGGTTTTAGGCTCACCACTCCAACTGATACCATCAACGGTTTTGGTTTTGAATCAAGGGAAGATTTATCAAAATGGGTGGCTAAAGACATTACAGGAAAAGTAGAAACTAAAGAGAAAGATTTATAATGAATGCACTTTGGAAATATTTACAATACGGTTATTTAGCAGTAGCCATTATTTTTTTTATTGAAGGAATTTTAAAATTAAATTCAGATATACAACAAGCATTATTAATGTTTGGTTTCGCTATCTTTATAACCTTAATTTTTTTGTTTAAACGTCGTTTTAGAAGAAAAATTGAGGAAAGAAATAAGCAAAACTAAACGAAACGGTTAAATGCAGTTTGAAATCATTATAATTTTTATTTCCATCCTATTTTCTGCTTTTTTTTCTGGCATGGAAATAGCATTTGTGTCAGCAAATAAACTACATATTGAACTAGAAAAAAAAAGGGAAGGTTTTTTACCTAAAGTTTTAGCTAAATTAACTGAAAAATCTTCAAACTTTATTACGACGATGTTAGTTGGTAATAACGTAGCCTTAGTTATTTATAGTTATTTCATGGGAGACCTTTTGATGAACTGGTTTCAAACTTTTTTACCTTCGAATTACTATGTAATTAATTACATTTTGTCCGATATAAGCTTATTGACAAGAACCATAATATCAACAATACTCATATTAGTAACTGCAGAATTTTTACCTAAAGCTATTTTTAGAATCTATGCGAATAGAATGCTAAAAGTATTTGCCATACCTGCTTATATATTTTACCTTATATTTTATATTGTTACATGGATAACTACAAAAATTTCTGATTTTTTTCTTCATGTATTCTTTAAAACAAAAGAAAACGAAGCACAAACTGAATTTAGTAAAGAGGAGCTTGGACATTATATATCAGAACAGTTGGATGGTGGTAGCGATAAGGAAGAAGTAGATTCGGAAATACAGATTTTTCAAAATGCCTTAGAATTTCACAAAGTAAAAGCTAGGGAAATTATGGTTCCGCGTACAGAAATAATTGCCGTTGATATTCATGAAGCAGTTTGTAACCTGAGAGAACTTTTTATTGAAACAGGATTGTCTAAGATTTTAGTTTATAAGAATTCATTAGACGATATTTTGGGATATGTGAACGCTTTTGAGTTATTTAAAAAACCTAGATCTATAAAAGCGATATTATTACCCGTTGAGTTTGTGCCTGAATCTATGATTATTAATGATGTGTTGAATTCATTGATGAAGAAAAGAAAAAGCATTGCTGTCGTTGTCGATGAATATGGAGGTACGTCTGGAATTATCACTGTTGAAGATGTTGTTGAAGAATTGTTCGGAGAGATTGAAGATGAACATGATACACAAGGCCTTTTTGAAGAAAAAATAAATGAAGGAGAGTTTCATTTTTCAGCACGTTTAGAAGTTGATTATCTAAATGAAGAGTACCACTTAGAGATACCTAAAGAAGAAGCTTATGAAACTCTAGGAGGGTTTATAATAAATCATACCGAAACGATTCCAGCACAAGATGAAATTCTTCAAATAGAAAACTTTGAAGTAAAAATTTTGAAAGTAAGCGCTTCTAAAATTGATACAATATATCTAAGAGTGTTAGATAACCACGAATAATAAAACAACAACAAGTATAACTGCTCTAAAACAGGTAAAAAACATTGCATTATTAAATGTGAAATTGTATTTTCGCACACTGTTAATAAAATAAAATGACGTATGGCAATTTTATCTAAAATTAGAGAACGTTCAATGTTCTTGATTCTTGTTATTGGTTTAGCACTTTTTGCATTTGTATTAGACCCTTCTACAATATCAGATTTTTTTAATTCAAGTAAAGTAAATGAAATAGGCGAAGTAAACGGTGAAAGCATAACTCGTGAAGAGTTTGGTGAAGCTTTAGAAGCCTATAAAAAACAAGCTGGTAATAGAGTATCTGAAATGCAAGCTGCAAAAACAGTTTGGAATAATTTAGTACGTCAAAAAATATATAAAGCACAGTTAGAAGAAGCTGGAATTACTGTTGGAGAAGCAGATATATTAAAAGCACTTATTGAGTCTTCTGGGGTAAAAAACCAAGAAAGATTTCAAACCGGAGGTGTTTTTGACAAAAGTAAGTTAAAAGAACATTTGGCAACCATAAAAGCTGAAAATTCTCAAGAATGGCAGAGTTGGCAAAATTATATGGCTTCGTTAAGAGATAATATCGAAAAGACTACTTACGATAATTTAGTAGGGGCTGGATTAGGTGCTTCACTAAAAGAAGGAGAGTTGCAATACTTAACGGAAAACACAAAAATTTCTGGAAAGTTTGTATACGTACCATACACCTCTATTGCAGATAGTTTAGTGTCTGTTAAAAAGAAGGATATTAAAGAGTATATAAAAGCGAATCCATTAAGTTATCAAGTAGAAGCATCGAGAGATCTTAAGTTTGTGAAATTTAACATAGAACCTACAAAAGAGGATGAAGGAGCTATTAAGAATGTGGTAGCTAGTTTTTTAAATGATTCAGAAGAAAATAGATTTGTAGGCTTAAAAAACACCACTGATTATGAGGTGTTTTCTGAAGATGTAAAATCAGACATTACACTAGATGATAATTATAAGTTTAAAGTAGAAGTACCGCAGGTTATTGCTGAGAAACTTTTTGAAGGTAAGGTAGGTGATGTATTCGGACCTTATAAAGATAATGACCATTTTAAATTGTCAAAAATTAAAGAAATAACCGAAATCCCTGATTCAGTTAAGGCAAGCCATGTATTGATTCCTTTTATTGGATCACGTTCGGCAACAGCGGAAACTAAAGAAACAGAAGAGCAGGCGAAAGACAAAGCAGATAGTTTAATGGCGGTTATAAAAAAATCACCATCAAAGATTACTGAGATAGCGAAAGAATTTTCAGTAGATAAGTCAAATGCTGATAAAGGCGGTGCTTTAGGATGGTTTACCTATAACCGAATGGTGCCAGAGTTTAGAGATTATTGTTTTGGAAATAAAAAAGGTGATGTTGGAGTTGTTAAAACAGTGTTTGGGTTCCATATTATCAAAATTGAAGATCAAAAGAATTTCCAACCAGTAGTGAAGCTAGTTACCATAGGTCGTAAAATAGAAGCTTCTGATGCAACTGAGAATACTATTTTTCAAAATGCTGAAACGTTTGCTTTAGATTTAGCGAATGGTAAGAAATATGAGGACATTATTAAAGAAAAGAAATTATCTTCTTCTCCTGCCGTAGGATTAAAAGCATTAGATGAAAACGTTCCTGGTTTGGGTAATGAAAGATCAATTATAACTTGGTCGTTTGATAAAGATATAAATGTTGGAGATTTTAAACGTTTTGACGTAGATGGTGGGTATGTTGTAGCGATGTTAACTGGGAAAACTAATAAAGGTTTAATGCCAGTTGATAAAGCAGCAACAAAGGTTCGTCCAATACTTATGAATGAAAAGAAAGCTGAAATGATTCAAGCTAAGATGAGTGGAACAACAGTAGAGGAAATTGCAAAGTCTTCAGGACAAACAGTGAGACGTACCCTGAATGTAAATCTGGAAGCACCAACATTATCAGGTGTAGGACGTGAACCTAGAGTTGTAGGAGCTATGTTATCGGCAACAGAGAATAATTTGTATACTGAAGTTGTAGGTGATAGAGGTGTTTATGCTTTTGTAGTAGAGAAGAAAGAAGTACCAACGGCATTACCAAATTACGATACATATAGAAAAAGAATAGCTAGTGGTAGAAAGAATAAATCATATCAAATGTTTGAAGCGTTAAAAAAGGCTTCTAAGATTGATGATAGAGTAAGTAGTTTCTACGGTATTCAACAATAATATCAAATTAAAATAAAAAAAAGACCGAGCAATTTGCTCGGTCTTTTTTTATGTCATTATTCCTAATATTTTGTTATTATATTTAAATAATGTATGATTCATAGAGTCTGAAATTAAAGGCTTAAGCTATGTTTTATACATCAAATCTCATTATTTCTATGGCTTCTGTAGAAGTAAAACAAATCGAACTCATATTCAAATCATACATGGTATTATTTTTTGATAATTTTAAAACTTTTCTTTTTTCCTTTAACATCAACAGAAAGGATATAAAATCCAGAGGAAAGTGAGCTAGTATTGGTTATTATATAATCGTTATGGATGATTTGTATATCTCTTAATACCCTTTGGCCACTTATTGTGTAGATTTCAACGTTAATTGTACTCATTGTATTAGGAGAGAGATTTGTAAGTTCTATATGCTCGTCAATAACAGAATTTTTAAGTTTAGGTTTAAAAAAGTTATCATTGGATGTTAATTCAGTTTTAATTTTTGAAATTGACAAAGAACCTTTTGTGAAACCAGAAATAAGTGATCTTTTAAAGTTAGCATGAGTACTCGTTAAATGAATACTGTATACCCCTTCGTTAAAAGAAGAGGTGTCTAGGACAAATCCTTTCGAAGTATGATTATATGTTAAAGAATAATGATAAATTTCATGGTCTATCTTATTGCCGAATAAATCTGATTTTTTACTTATTATAGCATCCACTTCAATATCTTTTGGTTCTATGTTGATGTCTTGAAAAGATACTTTTAATTGATTTGTAGAAATGTCACTTTCATACATCATTTTCGGACCATCAGGTTGGTGAATAAACGCTACATATTTTGCATTTGATGATAGCTCAACCGTCTGTGATGCATTTTTTAAGGTATAGCTTTGTGTGTTTCCACTTATGTTATTTCCTTGTGTAAGTTTTCCATTTGTACTCTTTAGCTGAAAAGAGTTTAGATTATCGTCATGATAAATAGTTAACAGAGCATTCGAATTACCTTTGTCCATCTTAATTACATCGTAATCATTTTCAGAATTGATTATTTGATAATCACTCTCCACGATGTTATAATCGTATTTATTTTTCTTATTAGAATTTACATATTGTCTCCGATTATTATTATTCAATAGGGGTTTAATATGTTGCCAAACATTTTGACCTTCTGCCACTTCACTATGATCTAGTAGTAGTTCGTTCTGCTCGAATAAAAAGTTTCCATTCGGTCTTAATGAGCTGCTGTATGGTGTTATTCCATCATTCGTTCCTTGTTTAAGGTTTAAAATTGACCCTGAAAAATGGTATGCAGGGTTTGATCTTAAATAGCTTGAGCCAGCTACAATATAAAATTTTTCAGGAACGTTATCAGGGTGTCCATCAAAAAATGGACGAATTATATCCCGACAATAATATGTAGTTGACGTCGCACTTCCTTCATTTAGTCCAGTGTGTTTCCATATCCAACTAAACCACCAAAATTGCGATATATCTGCTAGATATGTTCCCCAAAACGGAGTGCCAAGTGCAAAGACGCTCTTCACCTTATCATTTTTATTATGATTATACATTGCCGCTTCGGTAGCTTTTCCTCCGTTGCTGTGAGCAATTATAATTACATCATTTACGTTGAATTTATTACATATTTGATCTATTGATTCCGCGAGAATTTCGCCATTTCTCCACATGCCTTCCCCTCTAGTTGTCGAAACAAAAGCAACTTGATACCCGGCTTCGTAAGCTTGTTTATAAAAATCATTATTTGAAAAATATAATTGATTAAGTGATGAAAATCCATGGGTGAAAAGTATAACCTCTCCACTATAATTTTGAGGTATTGCTCCATAATGAATGGTAGATTGTTCAATTGTTTGTAAAACAGATGAATTTATATTTTCCGGACTTGTGAGTTGTATTTCTTTTAAATGTTGTGATAGAATGTTTGATGATAACCATATCAATACATTAAATAAAAGTATTTTTAACTTCATAATTAACTGATTTTTAAGATTTTGTATAAATGTATGAAAGTTTATTAGTGATGTGTCTGTAAATATTATAGATGGTTTATTTTTTTGTGTAAAATGCAAAAAATAGCTGTTCTTTAGTAGAATTGATTATTTCGTTATTAGGCATTTAAGTGCTGGTCATTCGATCCAGTTTTAGTTTCTGAATAGGTTTGATTCCCATGACAAATTCCAGCAATATCTTCCGCATATTCCCTGAATTCCATTATTACAGTCATTTCCATGATTAAGTCAGTAGCAGTTACACTAACCATATAAACACCTAAGATTTCGTCAGTGTTTTTGTCGTCTATCAATAAAAATAATAAATAGGCTAGATGGTTTATATCTTGTAGCAATATTAATATTCTCAGCTTCTATAATTTTTGAACCCCCATCGTTTTTACCTACTTTTAAATGAATAGCATTTTGTAATGAACCAAGATCTTCAAAAAGTTGAATTTCACTTTTACTCATTACATATTTATTCCCACTAGTAGGTTGCTCTACAACAGGTGTCTTACGTGCTACTATTTTACCAAAATAAAAAGTTAGTTTTTCAACTGAAATTCCGCGCTTATTGAAATGGTGTACAGCATTATATTATGATGAACAGGATCTAGTAAAGCTTTAGCAGTAATACATTCTACATTTAAACATGTACCAACTAGAGTGGCATACTTTTCTATGGTATTCAGCAATAACAAGCAAAGTAAATAAGAGAGAAACCGAGCAAAGTGCCCGGTTTTTTTTATGTAATTTCATTTGTGGTGTTAATTTACCAACAACCTTATGGTAAATACCGTGCTATTTTATGATGTTCTTCGTATTCGTTTGATGTTAAAATTCAAAGGTAATTTTAAATATAAAACGCTATTATTTTTTGATAATTTTAAAACTTTTCTTTTTTCCTTTGACATCAACAGAAAGGATATATAACCCAGAGGAAAGGGTACTCGTATTGGTTACGATATAATCATTATCAATGGTTTGCATCTTTCTCAATACCCTTTGGCCATTCAATGTGTAGATTTCAATGGTAATATTACTCATAGTGTGCTGAGATAGGTTTGTAAGCTCTATATGCTCATCAATAATGGTAGTTTTAAGCGTAGGACTAAAAACAGTATTGCTTGATGCTATTTTCTTCTTAATTTTTGAAATGGACAAAGAACCTTTTGTGAAACCAGAAATTAGTGATCTCTTAAAGTTAGAGTGAGTGCCAGTTAAAAGAATACTGTATACTCCTTCGTTAAAAGAAGAAGTATCTAGGATGAATTGTTTTGAAGGACTATCATACGTTAAAGAATAGTGATAAATTTCATTAGCTATTTTGTTACCATATAAATCAGATTTTTTACTTATTACAGCATCTACTTCAATATGTTTTATAGGGGTGTTACTGTTTTGGAAAGAAACTTTTAATCGTTCAGTAGTATTATCACTTTCATAGCTCATTTTTGGACCATTCGGTTGGTGTATAAACGCTGTATATGTTCCATTGGATATAAGTTTGACATCCTGTGAAGCATTTGTTAAGACATAGCTTTGTGTAAAATTATTGATGTTTTTTTCGTGCATGAGTTTTCCGTGAGTGCTTTTTAGTTGAAAGGATTTCACTTCTTTGTCGTGATAGATAGTTAAAGTTGCACTAGAATTACCTCTATCCATGGTAATTGCGTCATACTCATTTTCAGAATGGATGACTTGATAATCACTGGTCGTTTTGGAAGATACGGTAACCGTATTTTTTTGAATAGCTCTTGCAGCGTTCGTTTCTAAAATGGGTGCTATGTATTGCCAAACGTATTGCCCTAAGGCTACATCAATATGGTCTATTCTTAGTTCATTTTTCTGAAAAAGAAAATTTCCATTAGGGCGTAAGGTACTATCATAAGGAGAAACACCATCGTTTGCCCCTTGTTGGGTGTATAATAGTAAGCCACTAGTTAGCATTACAGGAGCTAAAATGGTATGACCATGAGCAAATCCAGAAGCACCCAGTACATAAAATTTTTCAGGTTCATTTTCTGGATGGTTATCAAAAAAGGGACGAACAACATCACGACAGTAATAGGTGGTAGAGGTTGCACTGCCTTCGTTTAGCCCTGTGTTTTGCCAAATCCAATTAAACCACCATTGTTGTGATATGTCTGCCAAATAGGTGCCCCAGTAAGGTGTTCCCAAAGCAAAAACTCTTTTTACGTTATCTTTTTTTCCATAAGCATACATAGCTGCCTCTGCAGCTTTTCCTCCATTACTATGTGCAATAATATCTAGATTTGCTACCTCGTATTTATGAGTTATAATATCAATAGCTTCGGCAAGTAAATTTCCATTAGCCCAAATTCCTTCACCTCTTGTTGTGGCAACAAAAACTACTTGGTAGCCAGCATTGTAAGCTTCTTGATAAAATGTATTATTAGTGAAAAACAACTGGTTTAAATCGATGTATCCATGATTAAACAATAGTACCTTATCATTATAGTTAGCAGGCTTTGCTCCATAATGGATTGTTGATTTTATAATTGGACCTATAAAGAATGAACTTAAGTTTTGTGGAGGTGGAAGTTGTTTTTCAATAAAGCTTTGAGAGAAAACCGCAATAGAAACTTGTAAAAACAGAAGGGTGTTAAGTATTTTTGATTTCATTTTTAATAATTTTTAGTTCGTGTTACTAAATATATGTAAAAAATTAACAATAAAAATGTGTTTTCTATACTTAAATACGATGTATTTTGTTTTTATAGCAATTATTAGGCGTAAAAAAAGCAACTCATTGAGTTGCTTTTTTTAGTTTTATTTTTTACTAAGCATTTAACGGTTGACCGTCCCAAGCAGCTTTAGCAGCTTCTTTCACTGCTTCTGAATACGTCGGATGACCATGACATATGCGTGAAATATCTTCGGCAGAAGCTCTGAATTCCATAGCAACAGCCATTTCCATAATTAAGTCGGCGGCACGTGCACCAACCATATGAACACCTAAGACTTCGTCAGTGTTTTTGTCTGCCAATATTTTTACGAAACCATCAATATCTCCACTAGCACGTGATCGTCCTAATGCACGCATTGAAAATTTACCAGCTTTAAATTCAATTCCAGCTTCTTTTAATTCTTGTTCGGTTTTTCCAACAGCGGCAACTTCAGGCCAGGTATACACTATTCCAGGAATTAAATTATAATCAATATGAGGTTTTTGACCAGCTAAATATTCTGCAACAGCAACACCTTCTTCTTCTGCTTTATGAGCAAGCATCGCTCCACGAACAACATCGCCTATTGCATAGATATTAGGAATATTAGTTTGTAGATGCTTGTTCACGTCAATTTGACCTCTTTCAGTAACTTTAACACCTGCTTTTTCTAAGCCTAATCCTTTTGTATAAGCATGACGACCAACAGAAACTAAACAGTAATCTCCTTTGAAAACAACCTCTTCTCCTTTCTTGTTTGTTGCTTTTACAATAACTTCATCACCATTGCGCTCAACAGAAGTAACTCCATGATTTATATTAAACTTCATTCCTTGTTTCTTCAAAACTTTCATAAGTTCTTTAGATACATCTTTATCCATTGTTGGTGTAATAGCAGAAGCATACTCAATTACAGTTACATTAGCACCCAAACGTTTGTAAACAGAGCCTAACTCTAATCCTATGACACCTCCACCAATAACCAATAGGTGTTTTGGTACTTCTTTTAACTTTAAGGCTTCAGTAGAAGTTATTACACGCTCTTTATCGATTGAGATAAAAGGTAAGCTAGATGGTTTAGAACCAGTAGCAATAATAATATTTTCAGCTTCTATAATTTCTGAAGAACCATCGTTTTTGGTTACTTTTACATGGGTAGCATCTTCAAATGAACCTAAACCTTCGAAAACTTCAATTTCATTTTTGTTCATTAAATACTTAATTCCTCCGGTAGTTTGCTCTACAACAGATGCCTTACGTGCTACCATTTTACCAAAATCAAAAGTTGGTTTTTCAACTGAAATTCCGTGCTCATCAAAATGATGTACGGCATCATAATAATGATGAGATGAATCTAGTAACGCTTTAGAAGGAATACACCCCACGTTTAAACATGTACCACCGAGCGTAGCGTACTTTTCTATTATTGCAACTTTCTTACCTAATTGAGCAGCTCTGATGGCGGAAATATATCCACCAGGACCAGAACCAATAACGATTACATCGTATTTCATTGTTATCTATTTTTTGAAGCTTGTAGCTTAAATTATTTAGTTCTTTTTTAGTGTACAAATGTACAATTATTTGTGATATTATGCTTTTAATACTAAAGAATTACTGTTTCTGAGTTTAACATTCAAGATGATACCGATCAATAAAAATATGAAGAAAGAATGCTTGTTAGCCAAACAAAGTGTAGTAATGAATTAAATTCCAAATATGTGTTGGAACTTTGAAATGAGACTTGAGGTATTTTCTGTTTTTAATACTTGACAAAAAATAGTCTAGTCTATTTTCATAGGCAAGTAAACCCTAGTAGCGATTTTGTGATTATTGATTATTTTGTAAAACTTGAATTATGCGATAGAATATCTATTATAAGATGAAACCAAACCACGGTATAATGAACCACTTCGTTGTACTTTTAAATATTACTATAGCGGTACTTTGCTAATATTGAGAAAGCACTTGTTTTTATTTTGTTTAGCTCGCTCATGACGAAGTTCTGCTGCATAATACGTTGTTACAATTAAGCTATGGGTCGAGTTCTTGAATACTTCGATTATCTTACTAAACTGAATTATTAAAGCCTGTTTTGATGATGTGCTATGGTTTTATGACATAGATCTGTCTTTATTGTATAAATCGTTTAATTTCGAGTAAATTTGTTGGTAGGAATACCAAAACACTTTAGTTAATTAATCATTGGAAAATCAAGTTTTAATCATAGGGTACGTTTGGGTAGAATCAAACTCATCAGCAGCAGGCAGTCGAATGTTGCAATTAATACATTTATTTTTACAGAATAAGTATAAGGTAACATTTGCCTCACCATCACAAAAGAGTGAAAAGGCAGTTGATTTGTCTATTTTAGGAGTTGATGAAATGGAAATTAAACTAAACTGTTCTTCATTCGATAGTTTTATTACAGCGTTGAATCCCAATATAGTAATGTTTGACCGTTTTATGATGGAGGAACAGTTTGGTTGGAGAGTAGCTGAAAATGTGCCCAATGCCGTTCGTGTCTTGGATACGGAGGATTTACATTTTTTACGCAAAACCAGACATGCCCATATAAAAAAAGGAGCAACCTTAACAAACAAGGCACTTTTGAAGTCTGATGATGCAAAACGAGAGATCGCTGCTATTTTAAGGTGCGATATCAGCTTAATTATTTCTAGCTATGAAGTAAAGTTGTTAAAAGAGGTGTTTAAAATAGAGGAAACCTTATTATATCATCTTCCGTTTTTATTTGAAAAGATTGACGACAATCGAGTAGATGATTGGTTGAGTTTTTCTATGCGTAATAACTTTGTTTTTATCGGTAATTTTTTACATGCTCCAAATGTTGATGCTGTTTTGCAATTGAAAAAAAATATTTGGGGACATATTAAAAACAAATTACCGCAAGCAGAACTTCATGTTTATGGAGCTTATACAACGCAACAAATAGAGCAACTTCACTCACCAAAAGAACGGTTTTATATTAAAGGCTATGTAAATAATGCAGAAGAGGTGGTTAGAAAGGCAAAAGTAGTGTTAGCTCCCTTACGATTTGGAGCAGGTATCAAAGGAAAGTTAACTGAGGCAATGATTAGTGGAACTCCTAGTGTAACTACGAATATAGGAGCAGAAGGGATGCATGATAGTTTACCTTGGAATGGTTTTATAGTTGATAATATGGAAGATTTTAGCCAAAGAGCCGTTGAGCTATATAAAGATGAAATAGTATGGAAAGCAGCCCAGAAAAATGGAGTACATATTATCAATACCCTTTACAATAAGGAAAAACTCGAGGAACCTTTTATGTATAGGATTGAAACACTAATGCAGCATTTAGAAGAACATCGAACTCATAATTTTTTAGGAAATTTGTTACACTACAAAACAGTACAAGCAACAAAGTATATGAGCAAATGGATTGAAGCTAAAAATAGATAGCAATACCAACCTTTTGCTAACTTTCATTCGAGTTTAATAAAGTTTAGTGCTTTTTTTAATGTTTTTAAAAAACAACAAGCTCTAAATTAAGGTAAAAGCTTGTTGCATATGTTATATCGATTCTGAGGTGAGATAACTCAATCATTTCCTTACTCTCAGGTTTCTGATTTACTTTTTGGCCGATGTTACTATAAGTAATTATGATTGGTGATTTACATCAGAAATCGAGTTACTTACTTTTCCGTTTTAAGCAGGCCAGCCCTCTTGAGTAAAGCATCAGAATTAGGCTCTTTTCCTCTAAATCGTTTGTATAGCTCCATTGGTTTTTCTGTACCTCCTTTAGAAAGTATAGAGTCTTTAAACTTAGTAGCAATTTCTTTGTTAAAGATACCTTTTTCTTTAAAATATTCAAAAGCATCAGCATCTAATACTTCTGCCCATTTATACGAATAATAGCCAGCAGCGTATCCTCCTTGAAAAATATGTGAAAAAGAAGTACTCATACAGTTTTCTTTTACATCAGGGTATAGTTGCGTATTTGAAAAGGCATTTGTTTCAAATTCTTTGACAGCATCTATCTTATCTATACTGTTTCCGTGCCAGCTCATATCTAACAAACCAAAGCTTAATTGACGTAAGGTTTGCATTCCTTCATGAAAACTAGCAGACTCTTTTATTTTTTGAATGTAGTCCATCGGAATAGTTTCTCCAGTGTCGTAGTGTTTAGCGAAGAGCTCTAGTGCTTCTTTTTCATAACACCAGTTTTCTAAAACTTGACTTGGTAATTCAACAAAATCCCAAGAAACCGAAGTACCTGATAAACTGTTGTATACAGTATTGGCTAACATGCCATGTAATGCGTGCCCAAATTCATGAAAAAGAGTTGTTACTTCATTAAAAGTTAGCAGAGAGGGTTTGGTGTCCGTTGGTTTAGTGAAGTTACATACAATTGAAACTTGTGGGCGTTCATTTGTACCATTTTTAATTTGTTGAGACTTATAAGAGGTCATCCAAGCACCATTTCGTTTCCCAGCTCTTGGGTGGAAATCAGCATAAAAATGAGAGATAAAGTTGCCTTTGGTGTTGGTAACTCTAAAGGTTTTTACATCTTCGTGATACTTCTCAAGAGTATCAATTTCTTCAAAATTTAAATCATATAATCGCTTGGCGATTTCGAAAACACCATTAATAACGTTTTCTAGCTTAAAATATGGTTTTAACAGTTCTTGGTCTAAATTATAAAGTTCTTTTTTTAGTTTTTCTGAATAATAAGCTCCATCCCATTTTTGAAGTTGATCAATGTTATCAAGCTTTTTTGCATACTGTTCTAAGTTAGTGAATTCTCTTTGTGCTGCTGGTTTTGCTTTTTGAAGGAGTTCATTTAAAAAAGACAATACGTTTTCAGGAGATTCAGCCATTCGTTCTTCTAACACAAAATTGGCATGTGTTTTATAGCCTAATAACTGCGCTCTTTTATTTCGTAAATTGACAATATTTAAAACAATGTTTTCATTGTTAAATTCATTTTGCTGAAATCCTTTGCTACCAAAAGCAATGGCTAGTTTTTTACGTAATTCTCGATTATCAGCATAGGTCATAAAAGGAATATAGCTTGGGTAGTCTAAAGTAATTAACCACCCTTTTTTACCTCTTTGCTCTGCCAACATTTTAGCGGCTTCTCGGGCACTTTCGGGTAATCCATCTAAATCCTTTTCATCAACTAAGAGCATTTCAAATGCATTGGTTTCAGCAAGAACATGTTCACCAAACTGTAATGACAATTTTGCCAATTCAGTATCAATTTTTCGCAGTTCGTTTTTATCACCATCGTCTAAGTTAGCTCCATTGCGAGCAAAACTTTTATATTGCTTTTTTAACAACATATGTTGTTCTGGAGAAAGGTGTAACGTGTCAATTTGGTCGTACACTTTTTTTACCTTTCTAAATAGCGCTTGATTTAAAATCATATCATTTTTAAACTCGCTTAACCAAGGTGAAATTTCCTTTGCTATTTGCTGAATAGCGTCGTTTGTTTCAGCAGAGTTTAAATTAAAAAAGATAGCGGTTATCCGGTCTAATTTTTCACCTGTGTTGTCCAAAGCAACAGTCGTATTTTCGAAAGATGGAGCTTCTGAATTTTCAACAATAGCGTTGATCTCCTTGTTGGCTATTTCAATGGCTTTTTGAAAGGCTGGCTTATAATCATCCTCTTTAATTTTAGAAAAAGGAGCAGTATTAAAATCTTGTAAAAGTGGATTCATTTTTAGGTTCTTTTTTAATTCACGAAACCTCACAAATTATAAATCTGTGAGGTTTATAGTACTATTTTTGCACTAAAGTACTTATTTTTTTACTCTTTCAGAAGCTTTTTCAACTTTGAGTTTTAAGCCTTCTTTATAGGCAACAATCTTGTCTAAGACACATTTATCTGATGCTCCAATAATTTGGGCCGCCAAAATACCTGCATTCATAGCGCCATCTAAAGCTACTGTTGCTACAGGTACACCACCAGGCATTTGTAAAATCGATAAAACAGAATCCCAACCGTCAATTGAGTTTCTACTTTTTACAGGAACGCCAATTACAGGCAATGGACTCATACTTGCCACCATACCAGGTAAATGCGCTGCGCCTCCTGCACCAGCAACAATTACTTGAATACCTCTTTTGTGAGCATTTGTGGCGTAATCAAATAACTTTTCAGGGGTACGGTGAGCGGATACAATATCAACTTCAACACTAATATCAAAGCCTTCTAATATATTAATTGCTTCTTGCATGATTGGAAGATCTGAATCACTTCCCATTATAATTCCTACCATAATTATTTTTTATTGTTTGGCGTTTAGTTAAGAATTTAATTGATGAACAATAATTCTAAAAAAAACGACCTGATATTTAGTTACTTATTACCTTAATTGTTTCTTTTACCTTTTGCGCAACTTTTCGAGCCTTATTGATGTCTTTATTTATTATGGTTACATGTCCCATTTTACGAAAAGGTTTGGTTTGTTTTTTTCCATAAATATGTGGCGTAACTCCATCTATTTTTAAAATTTCCTCAATATTTTCATAAACTACATCGCCAGTAAAACCTTCAGCACCAACTAAGTTAACCATGATTCCAGCAAGTTTACTATTAGTATTTCCTAGTGGAAGGTTTAGAATACTTCGTAAATGTTGCTCAAATTGACTTGTATAACTCGCTTCAATAGAGTAGTGCCCAGAATTATGCGTTCGAGGAGCTACTTCATTTACCAATATTTCATCATCTTCTGTTTGAAACATTTCTACTGCTAGTAATCCAATAAAATCAAAAGCATCTACTACTTTTAGGGCAACTTCACGTGCTTTTTGAGCTACCGATTCATCAATTCTTGCCGGACAAATTACGTATTCTACCTGATTTGCTTCCGGGTGAAATTCCATCTCGACTACCGGGTAGGTTTTCGTTTCTCCGTTGGCATTTCTTGCAACAATAACCGCTAATTCATTTTTAAAAGGAATTAGTTTTTCAACGATACACTCATTCGTAGGTAAATTGTTAAGATCACCAGTTTCACGAACAATCTTCACGCCATTTCCATCATAGCCAAATCTTGCTGATTTCCATACAAAGGGAAAGTTGATAGCCTCATTACTTATAGAGTGCTTTAATTCTTCTAAAGAGGTGAATCTTGAAAATTCAGCTGTGGGGATATTGTGGTCATGGTAAAAGACTTTTTGGTGAGCTTTGTTTTGAATGGTTCTTAGGTTCTTAGGTTTTGGATAAATGGTAAGCCCCTCAGCTTCTAGTTTATCCAAAGCATCAATATTAACGTTTTCTATTTCAATAGTTAAAACGTCTACTTTTTTGCCGAAATTATAAACCGTTTCAAAGTCTAGAAGATCTCCTTGATGAAACTCGTTGCAAATCTTGGCAGATGGAGCCTCATTATTAGGGTCTAAAATGGCTGTGTATATGTCTAGTTTTTGCGTTTCAGCAAGTAACATTCTTCCTAATTGCCCGCCACCAAGAACGCCCAATTTAAAGTTTGAAGAAAAATAATTTTTCACGATAAATTTGTTAGTAAGTCTTGTTATTACTGCAAAAATAAGAATCTATTTTATAGTATGTCTAAATTAATTGGTTATTTGTAAACTATTTCCACTTGGAGTTACTGTATAAATTCTCGCCCCTCCTTCGCAACTATTGTTTCCAGAGATTAAACTACCGTTTAACATGCTATACTTGCTTTCATCACAAGAACAGGTTAATACAGGTGGATCAATAATCATTGGAGTTGAACAATCTTTGTTTGGACATTGCCGATCTAAGGCAATATAAGGGCTAAAAGAACCTCCTGTACCTTTGTTAAATAATACGATGCCTTGCAAGCCTCCATTTATTTCCGCTGTGCCATTTGGAGTTAATAAACTGTTTAATTGAGGGTTATTTAAATCTACAGATATAGGTTGCAATGTGTTTCTAAAACAACTGTTTATCGAAGTGTTATTGTTACAACCAACTACGATTAGTAGCAGTACTATAATTGAAATATTTTTCATTTGTTTTAAAGTAGATATAAATATAAGACAACGAATTTACGAAAATTTTGTACATTTGTAAGACAATCTCATTCCTACTGGTATGAGATTTTTAAATTTATTGAATTTATGGGAAACGTATCATATTATTCTGTAGAGGGATTAAAAAAGTTAAAAGATGAACTGGCGCAGTTAGAGCAGGTGGAAAGACCTAGAGTATCACAAGAAATTGCTGATGCACGTGATAAGGGAGACTTGAGCGAAAATGCTGAGTATCATGCGGCGAAGGAAGAGCAATCGTTACTGGAAACAAAAATAGCTAAACTTAAAAATGTAGTGGCTAGTGCCCGTATCATTGATGAAAGCCAATTAGATACCTCAAAGGTTTTAATTCACTCCATTGTCAAAATAAAAAACACAGTTAATGGAATGGAATTCAAATATACACTAGTAGCTGATAGTGAAAGTGATGTAAGGAATGGAAAGCTGTCTGTGAATTCCCCCATAGGAAAAGGGTTATTAGGAAAAGAGGTTGGAGATATGGCAGAAATTCAGGTGCCGAACGGTATTATGAAATTTGAAATATTGGATATTTCACGTTAGTTCTTCAATAAAAATTTAAATTAAAGTTTATATTCGGGTTTTGATGTGTTCAAAACCCGAATTCTTTTATATTTTTACTTAACAAAAATTATTAAAAACAACTATGGCAAGTATTTTCACAAAAATAATAGCAGGAGAAATACCTTCTTTTAAGATTGCAGAAGATGATGATTTTTACGCCTTTTTAGATATAAATCCGAATGCGAAAGGTCATACACTAGTGATTCCTAAAAGAGAAGAAAATAAGCTTTTTGATTTATCAAAAGAGGAGTATACTAACTTGATGTCTTTTTCGTACCGTGTGGCTAAAGCTCTTGAAAAAACAGTTTCATGTGAAAGAATCGGTATGAGTGTAATTGGCCTGGAAGTTCCGCATGTTCATGTGCATTTGATACCGATTAATCATATGGCTGATATGCGATTTATGGAGAAAGTGAAATTGACGAATGAAGAGTTTGTTTCTTTAGCCGAGAACATTGCTAGTAATTTTGAGTAGGAACTGAAAAAAGAATGAATTTTGGTGTTGATTGGTTCTTTATAGATCTAAACAAACGTCCTACGTTCGATCTGGTATTGAAAATGGATTTGACGAATTTTTATCATCAGCGAAAAATTTTAGCCAAATTCCGGTATGTAAGGAGGTATTAATATATTAAAACTTGGAAAGTTGTATTTCAAAAGTAGTTCCCTTGCCTAGCTCCGATTTTTGCACCAATATTTTTCCTTTATGATAATCATTAATAATTCTTTTTGAAAGCGATAATCCTAAACCCCAGCCACGTTTTTTAGTAGTAAATCCGGGTTTGAAGATTTCTTTAAATTGTGATTTGTGAAGTCCCTTTCCTGTATCTGAAATTGTAATAATAACCTGTTTGGTGTTGTCTGAAATGGAAACATTTACAGTTCCTTTTCCCTGCATAGCATCAATAGCATTTTTTATTAGGTTTTCAATAACCCAACCAAATAGCTCAGTGTTAATATTGACATTTGTATCTTCTTTAAACGAATGGAAAAAGAAAGATATTTGCTTAGAACTTCTAGATTTTAAATAATTAAATACTTTTAAAGTAGCTTCAGTGATATTGTGAGGTTTTAATTCGGGAAGAGAGCCGATTTTAGAGAAACGGTTGGCTATGATGTTTAAACGATCTACATCTTTTTCTATTTCATTTACATACATTTTATTAATGTTCTCTGATCGTAAAATAGTAATCCATCCTAAAAGAGAAGATAAAGGAGTTCCTATTTGATGGGCAGTTTCTTTTGCCATTCCTGTCCATAATTTGTTCTGCTCGGCAATTTTATTCGATTTTAAACCTAGATAGAGAATTGTTAAGAATAACCCGAGAATTAATAATAGGGCTAAGGGATAATAGGTGAGTTTATAGAGTAAATCAGAATTTCTATAATAAATGAATTCTTTTGTATTTAGGTATTCAATGACAATTGGTTCGTTTTGTTTTTTCATTTGAGCCAATTGTTTTTGAAGATATGTTGGATCGTTAGATTGAATAAAATCCAAATTGTACATTCTAATTATTTTTCCATCTTCACTTAATGATAAGGCAGGGATGTTTTTGATACTTTCAAAAACTTTAAATTCTATATTGAAACTAGCATTCAAATCGGGGTTAGAAGCCATTTCTTTAATGGCAGAGGCATATAACTCCATTTTTGAACGTTCTTCTTCTTTAAATTTCTTGAAAAATATATAGGTATTCCATAGAATTAAGGAAACAATTACGATAGAAATTAAAACAGTGATACGCTTCAGCCAAAAGGTATTTTGAAAAAAACTCATACATCAAATATAAACTATTCTCTACTATAACATCATATATAAAACTGTAGTATATTTACACCAAAAAAATAAATAATGTTATCTATAGATCCTAAAGATATATCTACAGCAAAATTGCATGGGTATTTGTTAGGAGCAGTAGCTCCAAGGCCAATCGCTTTTGCAAGCACAATTGACGAGCACGGAAACCCTAACTTATCACCATTCAGTTTTTTCAATGTTTTCGGAGCGAATCCTCCTATAATGATTTTTTCTCCCGCCAGAAGTGTCAGAGAAAATAAAACAAAACATACATTAGACAATGCTGAAATTACTAAAGAAGTTGTTATCAATATTGTTAATTATAGTATTGTTCAACAAATGTCTTTGAGTAGCACGATGTACCCGAAAGGGGTCAACGAATTTGAAAAGGCAGGCCTCACTATGTTACCCTCTGAAGTAGTAAAACCTTTTAGAGTAGCTGAATCTCCTGTACAGTTTGAATGCAGGGTGAAAGAAATTATATATACTGGTCAAGAGGGAGGTGCTGGAAATTTAATAGTCTGCGAAGTGGTTAAGTTACATGTAAAGGAAGATGTGCTAGATGATAATGGGAACATAGATCAACACAAAATTGATTTAGTGGCAAGAGCAGGAGGTAGTTATTATACACGAGCTAGAGATGGTTTTTTTGAAATACCTAAGCCTATAACGACTTTGGGTGTTGGTGTAGATCGAATCCCGGTCGACATAAGAAACAGCAGGGTTTTAACGGGTAATAACTTGGGTATGCTCGGGAATGTAGAAGAGTTACCAGCGAGCAGCGATGTTAATAACTTTGCTAAAGAACATCCGCAATATGTAGGTGTATCTGAAGAAAAAAAACATACTTTTGCACAAGAGTTTTTAGAAAGTAATGATGTAGAAAGTGCTTGGAAAGTGCTTTTAATTAAATAGTTATAGTAATGGAAGTAATTGGTAAAATTAAGTTAATTAACGAAACGCAAACCTTTGGAAGCAATGGTTTTAGAAAGCGTGAGATGGTTGTGACTACTGATGAGCAGTATCCTCAAATGATACTAATTGAATTTATTCAAGATAAGTGTGATTTATTAAATAATTACCAAGTAGGTCAAGATGTAAAGGTCTCAATTAATCTAAGAGGTAGAGAGTGGGTAAATCCACAAGGGGAAGCAAAATATTTCAATTCAGTTCAAGGATGGAGGGTTGAAAATTTAGCACAATCGCCAGCTCAAAATACACCAACTCCAGATGAATTTTCACCAGCTCCGGATCTATCTGATAATGAGCCGGATGATTTGCCGTTTTAATATAGAAAGCAGTAATACTATATAAAAAGAGCATATATGCTCTTTTTTTTATGTAAAAACATGAGATTTGTGAAAAAATTACATTTTTTTTAACGTAAACCTTATGTTTTCGGTATTAGATTTGTGGCTTCATCACTCAGTTTTCTGAGAGAAGAACTTAAAGGGGATAGCCTTCTAGCTTAATAAACTAGAAGGTTTTTATTTTTTAATTTCATTTTTCTTAGGCATTGGGCCTCGTAAATGTATAATCAAACCATTTAAAAAGTTTCTCAGTATTTGATCTCCACATTCTTTGTATTTTGGGTGTTCTTCATTTCGAAAGAAAGCACCTAATTCGGCTTTAGAAACTTTAAAGTCAACTAAAGAACAAATTTTAATGATATCGGTATCTCTTAATTTATGAGCTACTCGTAATTTTTTAAAAACATCGTTGTTTGATAATCCTCCCATAATATATTTATTAACTTACCATATTGAAAATAGCCCATGCATAAATAACAAAACGTAAAAAACGAAATAACCCAAAGGTTACTACCCCTTTAAATGGGTATTTGATCATGCCAGCAGTCATACAACTTATAGAAAAGGGTAATGGTAATAAAGCCCCCACTAAAATTAAAAATCCTCCCCATTTGGCTGTGTTTTTTAAGTGTTTAGCCATTTTAATTTCTAGGTAATTTTTGACCGCGTTTATTTTTAGAGCAGCTCGCCCAATAAAATAAGATATTATTCCTCCAGAATAAGAAAGAGCCGCTAAAATAGAAAGATTTATAATTGGTTCGCTCGTTTTCTTCGACCAAGCTATAAAAATTTCTGGTGGGATTAATCCCAATAATGTTTCGGAAATAAAGAAGGTTATTAATACTCCTATCCTGGAAAAGGTGTCGGTCATTGCTTCTAAACCATCATTAATGTTGTATACATATTTATTAAACAAGAATAAACCTACGACTACACCAAGTATTGGCCAAAAGGCTTTTTTTAAGCTTTCCCATATAAACATATAAAAACCAGTGCGTTGATAGTAATTATGCAATCGTTTTGCTTTTGGGGGTTTCTTTTTTTTCTTTGCTGTTTCCATGTACATCTACAACTTTATCCTTAGTTCTGTGGAATCCGCAAAAATACAAGGTAATTGCTGATAAATCAAAGAAATCTTGTTAATTATAATAAATCTACTGCTGCTTCAGCACAACGTTCACCATCCATGGCTGCGGAAATAATCCCACCAGCATAACCGCCACCCTCGCCACAGGGAAATAAGCCTTTGATTTGTGGGTGTTCTAAAGTGTCTTTTCTTGGGATATTAACTGGAGATGAGGTGCGAGATTCAACTCCTACAATGTTGGCTTCAGAAGTGTAATAACCATGCATTTTTTTTCCAAACGAAGCAAATCCTTTTCGCAATCTACTACCTATTAACTTTGGGAGTAATGAATGTAAGGGAGACGAATTTAATCCTGGTTGATAGGAAGTTTCGTTCAAAGAAGACGATAATTTTCCTTCCACAAAATCAGTTAATCGTTGTGCCGGAGCGGTTTGAGTTCTTCCTCCTGCGTTAAACGCCAACGTTTCTAAATCCTTTTGAAATTGCAGCCCTTTTAAGACACCAAAACTTTCGTATTTAGAAAGATCTTTTTCGGCATTAATTTCGACAACAATTCCCGAATTGGCAAATTTGTTATTTCTACGAGAAGGAGACATTCCGTTAACTACGATTTCTCCATTCTTAGTGGCTGCTGGAACAATGAATCCGCCAGGGCACATGCAAAAAGAATACACACCACGATTGTTAACTTGTTGCACGAGACTGTATGCAGCGGCCGGTAATAGTTCATCTCTTTTATACGGACAATTATATTGAATTTGATCAATGAGCTCTTGCGGGTGTTCTACACGAACACCCATAGCAAATGACTTGGCTTTAAGTAAAATGTTCTTGCTGTGTAATAGCTCATAGATGTCTCTTGCAGAATGACCTGTAGCTAAAATAACAGAATTAACCGAGATCTCTGACCCATTTTGTAATTGTATGGCTTGTAGTGTGTTATTATTGATGACGAAATTAGTAACACGTGCTTGGAAATGAATTTCACCACCGTGCTTTATAATGGTTTCACGAATGTTTTGAATAATTTTAGGTAATTTATTCGTGCCAATATGTGGATGTGCATCAATTAAAATTTCTTCTGTAGCTCCGTGATATACCAAGTTTTCAAATATTTTTCTAACATCTCCTCGCTTCAAACTACGGGTATATAATTTACCGTCAGAATAGGTGCCTGCCCCACCTTCACCAAAACAATAATTAGAGTCTTCGTTTACTTCATGAAACTGATTAATAGCCCGTAAATCTCTTCGGCGGTCTTGTACATTTTTACCGCGTTCTAAAACAATAGGTTTGTAGCCCAGTTCAATACATCGAAGTGCTGCATACATACCAGCGGGGCCAAACCCAATAATATGGATCTCCTTTGCATTGGAAACATCTTTGTAATCGAAGGAATATTCAATGTTTTCAGGTGTTGATTCATTTATGTAAACGGCTACTTTATAGTTAAAAACTACCTCTTTTTTCCGTGCATCAATCGATTTACGAAGTACTTTTACAGTGGTAATATCAGTGTATCGTATTTTTAAGTTTGTAGAAGCTTTCTTTTTTAAAATATCGTCTATTTTTTCTTCTTTTAAACTAACGCGCAGTTGAAGTTCTTTAATCATGTTGCAAAGCTAGTTAAAAAAATGATTGCGTCTATTTGATTATTTTAGCAAATCAAAATTAGTATTATGAAACTTACGCAGACTATTGAAAATATATTTAAAAAATGGTTGCCGTCACCATTTACTATCGCCATTTTATTAACCTTACTCACCTTGCTTTTAGCCGTGCTATTTACGAAGCCTGATAATGTTACAACATTTGCGTATTCAATTGATGTGTTAACATTTTGGGAAAATGGAATATGGTCAAATAGTTTATTGGTTTTTGCGTATCAAATGATGCTTATTTTAGTGTTAGGGCATGTGTTGGTATTGAGTACCCCCGTAAGTAATCTTATTGTAAAAGTAACAAAGTACTGTACTAATACGGCAACTAGTGCTTCTATTGTTAGTTTTACGACAATGTTAGTTGCTTTTTTTAATTGGGGGCTAGGATTGATTTTTGGAGCGCTACTAGCGCGTAAAGTCGCAGAGCATGCGCAAAAAAACAATATAGAGCTTAATTATCCCATTGTTGGAGCAGCTGGGTATATGGGGTTAATGGTTTGGCATGGCGGTATTTCTGGATCGGCACCTATTAAAATTAATGAAAGTGGGCATATTCAGAGTTTAATGACATCCATTTCTTCAGAAGAGGTGCTTTTACAAATACCGAATCTTATTGATTATTCCCAAACAGTATTTAGTTGGTGGAATTTGCTCATTTTTTCATTGGTTGTGATACTTGTGTCAACAACGTTTTATGTCTTGGGAAAGAAAGCGCAGCCTACAGAAATTAAGCTGCCTGAATATAAAATGAATACTAATGAAAAACCGACAACTCAGGCTGAAAGGTTAGACAGCTCGAAGCGATTAGCGTATTTTTTTGGAGCCTTACTTTTAATTGCTTTTTCATTTCGGTATTTTGACGATATAAAAAATTTTAAAATCACACCTAATTTAATCAATTTCTTTATGTTAGGCTTGGGAATTGTTTTACATGGCAGCTTTAAAAAGTTTACCAATGCTGTAGGAGAATCGATAAGTGATATTTCTGGGATATTAATTCAGTTTCCGTTGTACTTTGGTATTATGGGGATAATGAAAAGTACAGGAATGGTTACGTTAATATCTGGTTTTTTTGTGTCAGT
The DNA here is from genome assembly GCF_057220795.1 of Tenacibaculum profundicola. NCBI lineage: Bacteria > Pseudomonadati > Bacteroidota > Flavobacteriia > Flavobacteriales > Flavobacteriaceae > Tenacibaculum > Tenacibaculum profundicola. The sequence continues at coordinate 4,082,334 of NZ_CM170137.1, forward strand.
TTCTACGGCAACTACCTTGCCTATTTTTACCTTTTTTAGCGCTGGGTTGATTAATGTTTTTGTTCCAAGCGGTGGCGGACAATGGGTTGTTCAAGGGCCTATTGTTGTTGAGAGCGCCTTGCAATTGGGGGTGCCTTTACCCAAGGCAATTATGGCCTTGGCCTATGGAGATCAGGTCACCAATATGTTACAACCTTTTTGGGCATTACCTTTATTAGGTATTACAAAATTAAAAGCGAAAGAAATTTTGCCATATACCCTCATTGCAATGTTGGTGGGAAGCACCATTTATTTATTAGGACTTTTATTGTTGTGATCATAGAAGAACAGAAATAAGTTGCTGGCTCTAGTGTGGAACTATTCGTTTTTTGTGAGTTTTTAATAGTATTTTTGTGCTAAGTACTACTAATTGCTTTTTGATCTTTTTTTTTAGAAGAAATTGCTAAATATGTTAAGAAAAAATAGTGAGTTTTTAGAAAATCAAAGAGTAAGTAGTAAAATGTATATAGATATGATTTGGTTAGATAAAGAAATAGTATTTCCTCCTTATGAATTAGCAACTGAAGAAGGTGTTTTAGCGTTGGGTGGAGATTTATCAGTGGGAAGATTGGTGCATGCGTATGAAAGGGGAGTTTTTCCATGGTTCAGCGAAGGAGAGCCTATTGTTTGGTATTGTCCACCAGCTCGTATGGTATTGTTTCCTAAAGAGGTTAATATCTCCAAATCAATGAAACAAGTATTGCGTAAAAATGACTTTTTAGTTACTGAAAATAAGGCTTTTGCAGAGGTTGTTTTCAATTGTAAATATATTGATAGAAATGATCAGTACGGAACTTGGATTACAGATGATATGCAAGAGGCTTATATCGAGTTACACCGCAAAGGGTATGCGAAATCAATTGAAGTTTGGAAAGACCATAAAATGGTAGGCGGTTTGTATGGGGTCGATTTGGGAAATGGTGTGTTTTGTGGTGAAAGTATGTTTAGCAAACGGAGTAATATGAGTAAAGTGGCGTTCATTCATTTGGTACAGAATTGTGGTTATAAGTTAGTGGATTGTCAGGTGTATAATGAGCACCTAGCTAGCCTTGGAGCTCGTGAGATTGATAGAAGTGATTTTTTAAATTACTTATAGTTTTCGTGAGTATTATTGTTAAAAGTCAAATCGACTAAATTTTGATTTTCATTGTTCTTAAAACTTATTTTTCGAGTTTTGTCATATTCTCGAACGTAGTTTGGTTTTTTTGTAGGTAGTATACGATCCCAAATTCTAAAATATAACCCATAGTTTTCTTGAAGTCTTTAAGGATGAAAATTATGGTAATTAGAAGAACTAATAATTTCGAATAGAAGTAATTTTTAATTCTATTTAAAAGGATATTAGGATAGGTGTTTAAAATATACTTTAGAAATAAAAGGATTATTAGTTTGTTTTTTTAATAAAACTAGAGAATCTATTTTGTCATAAGGATGTTTTTAGACTATCAAAAAATGCAGGGTCAACAACTTTTATTATGAGCATACCTATTAAAAACAAACTTAAAAATATAAGGAAAGTAACTATTGAAACTATAATTAGAACAGCAATAAATCTCAATAGCTTACCAACTATTTTTGGTATACGATGTTGGTACAATTTACTAAAAACATATAAGTAAAAAAGTATCATTAACGGAATGCTAAAGGAAAATATCTTGGGATGTATAAACATGCTTAAGAAGAACATGATAATGGAAAAATACATTGTTGCTCCTTGAATATAGGCGTTTATTACAATATGTTCACCAAAGTTATAAGGTTTTTTGTAGGTAAAGTAGCTGAGCAATGCATAAAAAGGAAGAAACAAAAAGGTGAAAATGTTTAAGTACTTTACTAGAAAACGATTCCATTTGTCCTGAATTTTAAGCTGAATTTTAGCCGTTTGTTGTTGCTTTTTTAAAGTTGCTAATTCTTTAGGAGATATACTTTTTATACTTGTTACATCTTTTTCGGTGATCTCTTTTAATTCACTGATGTTGGTAGGGTTAAAGGAGTTTTGTATTTCCATATAATCATTTATAAAGAGGTTGAAAATGATTAGTGAAATAGCAGCTCCAACGGCAAGAAAAGCAAAGGGATTTAGATATCGTTTTCGTACCCCATTTAAATATTCGTTTAAAACCTCTTGAGGTGAGATAAATATTTTCTTCAACGTATTGAAATACAGGTTGTCAAAACCTAAAACAGCAAATAATTCAATCATTAAAAAACGGAAAGTTATTCTATTCGTAATTACCTTACCGCCACAATTATCACAGAAATGTGCGTTTTCCTCTAGAGTTTCGTTACAATTTTTACAGTTCATTATCTGGCTTTTAATGTGGCGGTAAGTTTTTTTTATGTTTATTTTAATACTGTAAACTCTATATTAGAATCGGTAAATATTGAATGTGTTTGCGTTTTAAAATGCTTTTCGTCTGCTTTGTATATATTATCAACATACGTTTGAGGATTGAGGTCTATTAAAGGAAACCAAGTGCTTTGTATCTGAATTTGTAATTTGTGTCCTTTTTTAATTGTATGAAAAACATCTTGTAATTTTATAGTCACCGCCGTTTTTTTATTCGCGGTAAAGGGTTCTGGTTTTTCAAAGCTATTTCTAAAACGACCACGCATTACTTCGCTTCGCACCATTAAGTGGTAATTGCTGAGTTTTAAATGAGGTTGCATGGCTTCATTATCGTTTTTCAAATCGTGAGGATGTACATCAATAATTTTTACAATCCAGTCTGCAGCAGTACCTGTGGTTGCTACTTGTAATTTTGCTAAAATATCACCAGCTAAAGTAAAATCTTCAGTTAAGACATTTGTTTCAAAAACTAATACATCTGGCCTTCTTGCAGCAAATCGTTGATCATCGGTCATGTATTTACGAGGCGTAAATACCGTTTTAATATCTTCAGAGTAAGGAACAGGTTTTTTGATGTCGCTTACGAAACTGATTTTAGTATTGCTTTTTTGAGACTTACTTAACTTTTGATTTTCAGACAAGAAAAATGTTTGTTTATGGGCGTTTTTCGGTGGCCATACGTCGTATGACTTCCATTCTTTTTTACCAGTATCAAACACATATGCTTCTGGTAGTCCACTGTTTTTTGAACCATCACCTTTTAAGAAATGATTAAAGAATTTAGTTTCTACTTCTTTTTGAAAGTGTAATGAAATAGAATCTCCAAAATAGTAATTACCTATAATATTAGGTACTTTGTCTCTAGACCATGCTCCATGATCCCACGGACCAAATACCATGGTGTTGTAGTTGTTAGGTTGATGTTTTTCAATGCCTTTATAGGTTTCAAGAGGGCCGTATAGGTCTTCTGCATCAAACCATCCACCAACAATCATGGTAGCCACATTTGATGGAACTTTATCTAAGTGTTGAATAAGCCCTTTACTTTGCCAAACCGAATCGTAATTTGGGTGTTCAATAATTTCTTTCCAAAAGAAATCATTTATAGGTTTATGGTTATCAGAATTGGAAACACTAGGTTTTTTATATTGGAAATAGTCATTTAGGTTTTTTAACGGGCCTTTGTCTAGAAAGAATTGATATTGATCTTGAGTTTTCATATCAGGAAAAGTATACCAAGCAGAATCAGTGGGTTGATCTTTGTAGGTACCAAACAATGAAATGACATTAAAGTAACTTAATAAAAACGCACCGTTATGATGAAAGTCGTCAAAAAAGAAATCACCAATACAAGCTTGAGGTGATGCTGCCATTAATGCAGGGTGAGCATCTATAGCAGAGACAGTTGAATAGTGACCTGGATAAGAAACTCCCCAAGTACCTACTTTGCCGTTGTTATTAGGAATATTATTTACTAGCCAATCAATGGTGTCGTAGGTATCAGTGGTTTCATCAGTTTGTTTGGCTGTTTTGTTCGGAATATATGCGCGCATGTTGTCATATATACCTTCACTCATCCAACGTCCACGAACATCTTGATATACGATAATATTTCCTTCTTTCATTAAAATCGGATTCGGACCAATTTTTTCCATGAACTCATCCTTACCATAAGGCCTACAGCTATATGGTGTTCTTTTTAATAAGATAGGATAGGTTTTGCTGGTGTCTTTAGGAGAGTAGATTGTTGTATGTAATTTGATGCCATCTCTCATCGTAATTTTCACCTCCATTTTGTGATAGTTGTCTTGAATATAACTACTTTCTTTTTGGACTTCAGATGTTTTATTGGTTGTCTTTTTAATACACCCTAAGGCAAAGAATAATAGGATAAGGGAGGTTAGTTTTAAGAATGTTTTCATAAGTTTATTTTTGTAAATTACGATTTATGAATTAATATTTTCGGTGTTTTCTATGTGCGATAAATGAGATCTGTTCTATTTTCAAAATCTTAACAAAAAAACAGAATGTATTTGTCTTTAACAAAAACACAAGTGTTTTTTAATACAAACATGTATGATATATAAGGTGTTAAAATTAAGTAAATGCATAGGTAACAATTCTTAATTAAATGTTAAAGAATTACATGAGTTTACTTATGAATGTCTTTGAAACACTACTGTTTTATTTTTTATATAGGGTGTGAATTGCAAAAATTATGGAAAAGACACTATGTAATTGTAGTCTTTCGTTTATGAAGAATTTATAAACAGATAGTCGTATCCACTTGATTTATAATAGAAGAAAATAGTGAAACAGTATCTGAACTAGAGGAATGAGAAAATACACAATTATATACATTAATCTTTACTATACAGTGTTTTAATGTAACAATTGTTACATTAAAATTAGAGATTTTAGGAGAATAAAAGCAATTAATTTTAACTTATTTGTTAATATTGCATACTTAGAATACTAGTAAAACTGATCAAGATTAATTTAAAAACGTTAAAATGAAATCATTTGTAAGTTTAAGACCCAAATTAGGTATACAGTTCTTAATACTTTTTCTTTCGTTATGTTCGACAACATCAATCGTTTCACAAATATATAACCCTGTAAAATGGTTTACCTCGGTAGAAAAAATTTCAGAGAATGAGTTTAATCTAGTTGCAACGGCAACTATAGAAAAGGGATGGCAGATTTATTCACAAAACGTTGAACCTGGTGGTCCTATACCTACCTCTTTCTTCTTTACAGAAAACTCGAATTATACGTTGGAGGGGAAGGTGATTGAAGAAAAGGGAAAAACAAAACATGATGCAACTTTCAACATGGAAGTGAAGTCGTTTAGTAAAAAAACTCGATTTGAACAACGTGTGAAAGTAAAAGATGCAAGTGCTAAAATTCAGGGTTCTGTTGAATTTATGGTGTGTAGAGACACTCAGTGTTTGCCACCTACTGAAATTGATTTGGTGTATGACTTAGCAAAAGCGAAGAAGGTTGTTTTAGAAAAAAAAAAGACAAAAGAAAATCCTAGGAAAAAAGGACTTTTAAAGACTTTTATTCTAGCGTTTATATTTGGTTTTGCGGCACTTTTAACCCCTTGTGTATTCCCTATGATTCCAATGACGGTAAGTTTTTTTACCAAGCAAAGTAAAAATAAGTCGGAAGGAATTAGGAATGCTATATTTTTTGGTGTGGCGATTATTGTTATTTATGTAGTTTTAGGAATAGCGGTAACATTCTTCTTCGGACCAAGCGCTTTAAATGCGTTATCAACTAATGTTTGGTTTAATATATTATTCTTTCTATTGTTAGTCATATTTGCACTATCATTTTTAGGGGCTTTTGAATTAACTTTACCAAGCTCTTGGAGTACTAAAGTTGATGCCCAATCAGATAGAGGAGGTTTAATAGGGGTTTTCTTTATGGCTTTGGCTTTAGCTATTGTCTCTTTTTCATGTACAGGGCCAATTGTGGGTACTATTTTAGTAGAAGCCGCTACAGGAGGAGATACGATTGGACCTATTGTAGGAATGTTTGGGTTTTCGTTGGCTATTGCCTTACCCTTTACCTTATTTGCTGCTTTTCCAGGCTGGATGAATTCACTTCCGAAGTCAGGAGGTTGGTTAAATACCGTAAAAGTTGTATTAGGGTTTTTAGAGTTGGCTTTTGCCTTTAAGTTCTTATCAAATGCCGATTTGGTGTTACAGTTACATTTGTTAGAGAGAGAAGTGTTTTTGGCAATATGGATTGCAATTTTTGGTGCCTTAGCTTTATATTTGTTCGGGAAAATTCGATTACCACACGACTCACCAATTACTCATATTTCTGTAAGTAGATTGTGCTTAGGTTTGGTGTCATTGTCCTTTACAGTTTATATGTTGCCAGGTTTATGGGGAGCACCTTTGAATTTAATTAGTGCATTTCCTCCTGCGCAGCATTATAGTGAATCACCTTATGGCGTAGGGTATCAAAAGATAGCTAGCGGAGCAAATACAGTCAATAATGCAACACCGCATGATGATCTTCCGGATGGGGCACATTTAATGGCTCCACATAATATTTTGGCATTTAATGACTATGATAAAGGACTCGCCTATGCTAAAAAAACAAATAAACCAGTATTAATTGATTTTACTGGTCACGCTTGTGTGAATTGCCGAAAGATGGAACAAAATGTATGGGCAAAAGACAAGGTTTTATCTGTTTTAAAAAACGATGTCGTATTGATTTCACTTTATGTTGATGATAAAAGAGCTTTAAATGAAGATGACATTGTTGAATCTAAACTCAGACCGGGTAAGAAGCTCCGTTATATTGGCCAGAAATGGAGTGAGCTTCAAACGATCAAGTATAAAACGAATTCTCAACCGTATTATGTGCTTATGGATACAAATGAGGAGAATTTAATTGATCCAGTGGCATATACACCAGATGTCGATGAATATTACAACTGGTTAAAAAAGGGTATTGCCTCTTTTAAATAAAATTAAATATGAAATAATAAAAAGCCTCATTTTTCATGAGACTTTTTATTATTTCGTTTTATTAGCCACAGCTGTTTCGAGTTTATTATAACGAATTCTTAGCTAAGTTAGGGTGATCATTTTCTTGTATTCGTGTAGTGATACCATTTACCATTTGAATTTACCGTAATGAAACGTCCTTTTTCCCTTTCTATTTCAAAATAAAAAGAAATTATAGCTACAGCTATTATTGGTTTTTCTATTTTATATAAAGAAAGAAACATTCATTTTCTTTTACAGTAAATTCAAACAATAGCTAGTATGACTTAAAAATTGTGGGTATTTGCACTACATAACTCCGTGGTAACTTTGAGTTTTATTCTCTTACCACTATGGTATGATACCTGTGGTTAGTTGAAACTATTCCATAAATTGGGGTAAAGAGGGGTTTTCAAATTCTAATTGATATAATATGATAGGTAAATTAACATTAGAAATAGTATTATTTCTAAAATACGAACAAATACCTCAAAACGTTGTACCTTTGCACGAGGTATGAGAATTAGACGGCTTTCAGATTGGTTACCGACTACAAATAAGGAGGTGAAGTTAAGAGGATGGGATGAATTAGATGTCATTCTATTTAGCGGTGATGCATATGTAGACCACCCTTCATTTGGGCCTGCAGTTATTGGAAGGATACTTGAAAGCTATGGTTTACGCATAGCCATTGTACCACAGCCCAGTGTGCATGATAATTTGCAAGATTTTGTTAAACTAGGAAAACCGCGTTTGTTCTTTGCGGTTACAGCAGGTTGTATGGATTCCATGGTAAGTAATTATACGGCCAGTAAACGCCGCCGTGACAAAGATGCTTATACCCCCAATGGAGACAAAGGGTTTAGGCCTGATTATGCTACTTCAGTATACACGAAAATATTAAAAGAAAAATTTCCTGATGTACCCGTATTGATTGGTGGAATTGAAGCTTCACTTCGTCGGGTTACGCATTATGATTATTGGTCGGGCAAATTAATGCCAACAATTTTAGAGAGTTCAGGTGCCGATATGTTGGTGTATGGAATGGGAGAGCAACCATTGAGGGAAGTGATAGAATTATTGGAGAAAGGAGTGCCGTTTTCGAGTTTACGAACCATTAAGCAAACAGCAGTTTTATTAGAAGAAGGAGAGAAAATACCTAAGAACAAAAATTGGCAAGACGTTGAAATAACGTCGCACGAAACATGTCTGCAAGATAAAAAGGCATATGCTTCGAATTTTAAAATTATAGAGCAGGAATCAAATAAATTATACGCTAGGAGGATTTTTCAGGAAGTAGGAGGTAGAACGTTAATGATTAATCCACCTTATCCTACAATGACAGAGAAGGAAATTGATGGCTCATTTGATCTTCCTTACACTAGAATGCCTCACCCGAAATATAATAAGCGAGGACCAATACCTGCTTATGAAATGATTAAATTTTCGGTTAATATTCATAGAGGATGCTTTGGAGGGTGTAGTTTTTGTACAATCTCTGCCCATCAGGGGAAATTCATAGCCAGCAGAAGTAAAGAATCGGTGTTAAAGGAGGTTGATGAATTAACACAAATGGATGATTTTAAAGGATATTTATCTGATATAGGTGGCCCTTCGGCGAATATGTATCAGATGAAAGGTAAAGTTCAATCAATTTGTGATAAATGTGTTGCACCTTCTTGTATATCACCTGTAATATGTAGTAATTTAGATACTTCACATAAGCCATTAACAGAATTATATCAGGCGGTAGATAAACATCCTAAAATAAAAAAGTCATTTATAGGAAGTGGTATTCGACATGATATGCTGGTGCCCGAGTTTAATAAGAATGCCGATCCTAAGGAATTAGATGCGTATACAGAAGAGGTAATGACCAAACATGTTTCTGGTCGTTTAAAAGTGGCTCCAGAACATACGTCAGACCCTGTATTAAAACTAATGCGTAAACCCTCGTTTAAGTACTTTCATAAGTTTAAAGAAAGGTTTGATAAAATTAACATGAAGAAGAGGTTAAACCTTCAATTGATTCCTTATTTTATATCGAGCCATCCTGCTTGTGAACCTGAAGATATGGCAAACTTAGCCGCTGAAACTAAAGATATGGGGTTTCAGTTAGAACAGGTACAAGATTTTACACCTACACCAATGACCGTAGCAACGGTTATTTACTATAGCGGTTATCATCCTTATACACTAAAGGAGGTTAAAACACCGAAAACGAAACAAGAAAAACTCGATCAACATAGATTTTTCTTTTGGTATAAGAAAGAGAATAGAAAGTGGATCGAAAATAAATTGACAAAAGTAGGTCGTTCAGATCTGCTACAAAAGTTATTACCTTCAGATACCACTTGGCGTAAAAACAAACCTCAAAAAACCAAAAATACTTTTGATGATGCAGTGGTTTTCAAACCGAAATCAAAACCCCCTAGAAATAAATCAAGAGGTTTAAAGAAGAAAAGACGGTAAACCCAAATGTTAAAAAAACAGAAAATCCTGAGTTCTGGTTTTTTTTTTCTAGATTTGAACTTTAATTGAAAATTGCAAAATATGAAAAAGGTGTTCGTTGCTATGTGCATGCTTTTGGTGTATTCACAAGTTTTTTCGCAGGAAAAAAGTTCTGCAGAAAATGGCAAAAGTGATTATGTACACTTAAGTTTTTACACTATATATTATTCTTCCTATAATTTTGGGTTAAAATCAAAATACTTTTTGGATCGAAATCGATGGAGTAACGATGAAGTTACTATCGAGTTTGAGAAGTTTTATAGACAAAATATTGAATTACAATATCCTGAACTTGAAAAATTGTATTTAAGTGTTGATTTAGATGACAGTTTTATGCTGGATCTAACAATACGTCAATCAAATACTCATTTTGAATTTCATGAATCTTTTTTCGATATAGACCTTGGGATATTGTTAAGTATGGATTGTGATTATTCTTTAAGAAAGATGTTAAAAATGGTCACATAGATAAAGGTCTCTTACTAGACTAACAGAAACATGCAAAGCGGGTACCGATAGTTTCTAAAAATAGAGAAATTATAGGCTGTTTTGGATTTCAAATAATGAATTAATCGAAATATTAAATTTAAATTTTTTTTACTTATGAAAAAGTCAATTATTGTTGCGTTGTTTTTTATGCTTTACGCAGGGGGTTTTGCCCAAGAAAAAGGAGATTTTGAACTCGGAGGGAACCTTGGAGTTAATTTTGCAAATTTGTATGTTACTGGTGGCTCCAATGGGTTTAACACAGATACTGCTACGGATAACGTTACGGGGTTTAATATTGCGGCTACTGGAGAGTATTATTTTTCCGATCGATGGGGTATTAAAGCGAAGTTAATTTTTGATCAAAAAGGTTGGGGTAATGGCTATCTAATAGACAATAATGGAGCTAATAGTACAACTGATTATCGCATTAACTATCTTACGATTCCTGTTATGGCTAACTGGCATTTCGGATCTACTAGAAAATGGTATTTGAATTTTGGATTATATGCAGGGTTTTTGTTAAATGCTAAAGCGATTGATGTTGATAGTTCACTGCCAATAGAAGAGTCGTTTAGCTCTACAGATGTTGGAATGGCTTTAGGTATAGGATATAAAGTTACAGTTAATGATAACTTGAAATTATTTTTTGAATATGATGGTCAAGGTTCCTTTATAAGCGTGTTTAAAGAAAACAATTCTAATGTTATTTCTCGAAATAATAGAAACTCAATAAATATTGGAGTATTGGTTTCGTTATAACAGGTAACATTCATAATAATAAACGTTTTGGTGCTATAGGTGCATAGTAAAGGCTACTTAATAATACATTAAGTAGCCTTTTAACAATATGTACTTTTCACTTTTAAATTCGATAAAATTATACGGTGACTTCAAAAGAAGTGTGAACTCTGGATCTTATATCTTGTAATGTATATTGAACCAGTAATTTTCCGTCTCTAAAAACTTCCTGTAATTCACCTTGTTTCTCTTCTTCCCAAGTTACTTGATCGTATAATTGATATTCGTTATTTTCTAAGGTGATTTTTAATAAACCCTTGGCAGATTTTTTAGTGCCATCATCAGTAATGGGGTCTTTAAAAATTTCTCTTCCTTCTCCCGAAACTTCTCCATAAGTGGCTTTCATGGCAAAGCCAAAAGTATCACGCGTATTGTATTGATAAGTAAATGAACCAATACCTAATACGACATTGGTAGACGCAAATCCCTTTTTCTTTAAACGCTCGCAAATTTGTGTAGCTCTTTCCAGGGTAATGCTGTCGCCATAAATGGCACCAATATGCTTATCCAGTTCCTTGTAACCTTTACCATTGATAGTGCCTCCAAAAACTTCCCAAAGTAATTCGATAACACCTTTTTTCGCAGCTTTAGTTGCTCCTTTGGGGTCTCCGCAAATTATATCTACCGGGTTTCCGCTGTCAGGTCTAATAACTACTTTTCCATCACGTTCTATTACTTCATTTTTCAAATTGGGTAAATATTCAGTTAACACTTTCCATAGATCCCAGGTGTCAGAAACAATCGACACAATACCACTTGGGTATACTTCTGTGATTAAACGTTTAAAAGTTTCTTGTTCATTACTATTGGTGCCCATACACATTACTGAATGTTCTGTCGCCGCTACAGATCCACCAATGAATTCTTTATCCGAGTTAGCATGGTAATAAGTTTCTAAAAAGTCAATAGCAGGAATAGTATCAGTACCTGTAAAACTTAATAAATGACCAGCTGAACTTAGTTCAGCAGCTTCTAAACCAGCCATTCCACGCATAGAAAAATCATGACCTTGCCAATCCACAAATTCTGGAATAGAAGAGGTTTCATGTGCATATTGGTCTAATATTTTTCTATATTGTTTTGCAATAGTGGCAGAGTTACATGGTAGCCAAACAGTAGTAGACAATAAAGTTTCAAAATAGTTGGTTAACCAAAAGAATTCAGGTAAGGTGTTATACATAGTAAACATAGGAACTCTAACAGGTACTTCAACACCTTCAGGAAGGGCTTTAAATACCATAGGAATATATCCTAAATCATGCAAAGCTTCAATATGCTGTATGCCTACTTGGTTTTCGCCTAAGTAATTATTAATTCTTCTGCTGTATTGTTTACAGACATCGTCTTTAGACTTGCTAAAGAAATTCATCTGAAATTCTTTGATAATATATTTTTTGATGAAGTATTGAAGTCCGAAAAAGACAACCTTATCGATTCCTTTAATTCTACTTTTTCTTGGAGTCCAGTTTGAATATACTAAGGTAGTTTGTTGAGGATATTGTCTTCTGTGGTCTACTTTGTAACCGTCTGTATATAGTAATGGATTCATAGTTAATAATTTAATTTGTGTCAAAATTACGCAAATTAAATTATCTGTGCAATTATTTTTCTTTATATTGATGAAAAGTGTTGAGGTGCGTTAATATAATCGTTAAATTCTACTGAGATTTCTTCGATGTATTTTTTGCCTTCAACATTTTCAATCATAAACTCAGGAATACTGTTGAGTCCGTGGATGGCCGCTTTTATTCCCGTAGTAATAGATGCAATGGAGTCAACATCGCCACCGATTAAAATTGATTTTTTCAGAGCATCAAAAGGGTTTGTACTGTTTTTTAATATATACAAAACGCATCCGGTAGTATATTTTGAATCAGAGGGCACACCTTTTATTCCGGCAAGAAAATATGGTTTTTTAATTGGTTGGTTACCACATAAGGTTGTGTAATCATTTTCAGTTAGCATTTCATAAGGGCTAATTTTATCTACCAACTTAAGATAATTTCGATATTCTTTATTAAGATTAACTTTTTCAAAACAGTAGTTTATAATATCATTTTTATCACCCTTTTGTACAATTAAATATTCAGTTGCTCTGGCTATGCATTGACTTGATAGTATAGCGTTGATGTTAGGGTGTGTTGCATTGGCGTTAATTTCAGAGTAAGAATTGATTAAATTAGAGTCAATAAGTCCTAAAGGAACTGACCTCATTGCAGGTGCATTTCCAGGGTTTATACGATTTTTTTGGAAATTTCTAACTTCACTAATACTCATTTTTCCTGAATAGTACCAACCCATAGAACCATGTCCATTTCTTCCGTACCCTTTTTCTAATTTTCCTTTTTCATATTCTTCTTTCCATTTTTCTATTAATAAATTTTCGTTGAATACATTTTTTGAATAAAGAGCTTTTATTAGGCCGATAGTCATTTCTGTGTCATCCGTATATTGCCATTCATGATAGTTATCTGTAAATATGTGAAGTTTTTCAGGGGCTACTTTAATTTTATTTCTTGCGTTTATAAATTTTGAGAAATTCACATGTTTATTGATCCAATCTCTATCTTGAAATTCTAATCCAGCTCCGTATGCATCTCCAATAGCTATCTATACCTAACAATAAATTGTAACTATTTATTTGTCTCATTTTATATAATTGGCTTAATACTTTATTGACTATTTAGTTTATCTCGTACTTCCATTAATGCATATCCTAATAGGTTATGTCCTCGCCATAAATTTGGGTTTAAAGCTTTTTCATTCGATTGCCCCATACCAATTCCCCAGATTCTATCTCTAGGGCTCGCTTCCACCAGAATTCGATCTTTGGTGTTAAGTAAAAAGATTTTTAGTGCTGCATTTTGAGAGAATTTCGCATAATTGGCTTTTACAACGATGTTGAACTTATGTTGATTCCATGCGTCTGGAGTAAAGTTTTTTACTTTCCTTCCTAATTTTTTAGCATCATGAGGGTCTGTAGTTGTTAGAATTTCTTGTAATATTTCACGATCATTAAAGACCCTTGCTTTTCCTGCCATCATATAATGTTCAGCGGTTGGGTAGATGATTCCGTCAATCTCAAAAGTGGCCTCCCACCACTGACTAAAACAGCTTTTACCGATACTTCCATCTTTATTAGGTTGATGCCCCCAAAAGAATAAGAAATTTAGGATTTCGTTATTGTTGTAGCGTTGTTTGATTTTTTCGTTGTTGTATTTCATAGTAATAAATTTAGATAACAGATTTCAAATGGTTGATCCCTTTTTCATATGTATTAAAGAGAGGTGTTTTGAATTTTACACATATAGTTGATATATAACGATGTTGATAGAAGGCTTCAGGGCATATAACTATCATTTTTTTTGATGTAATATACAAGCCTAGTTCTAGCATTGAAATAGGTGACTTAGCATTGGTTAATTACGTCCTTTTTCATTAGGGTATAGATCTGTCAAAAGATCACTTTGCCAGAATTCTTTAGTTTCAATATTCATGATTGTTAACGCACCTGTAAAAGCAGCGCCTGTATCTATGTTCCATACATTGGCTGCATTCATTGGTTTAAGAATATTGTATCGAGTTGTAGGTGTGTGACCAATAAATATTTCGCTATAATGTTTAAGTCGATCAGGATAAACGTTAGCATCTTTTTCTATTCGATCACCAGTTGCCAAAGCTGTTTCCCATAGGGTTCTGTCGAAAAAATAATTTTTAGTGAATTTTTCTTTCATCACACCATGCATTGAGGTAAAGCCGGCATGGATGAATAGACGATTCTTTTGGTCAATATGATATGGTTTCATCTTTTGAAAAAAAGAGAGATGTAGATCCTTATCCAATGAACTGAAATTACCGTAACTATCTATTGTTTCTTGTCCACCATGAGCTAACCAAACAGTTTCACCTTTACCTGTTCTTAACCAATCTTCACACCATAAATCATGGTTTCCTTTTGTGAAAATACAAGTATGTGTTTTAGACAACTCAATGAGGTACTGAATTACCTGAGCGGATTCACTCCAGCCATCAACATAATCACCTAAAAAAATCAAGGTATCTTCTTTAGTTATATTTGCCTTTTCTAAAATTTGAGGAATTGCTTTGAGCCCTCCGTGAATATCTCCTATGACAAATGTTTTCATACAGTTTCTTTTTTTAAATTAAGGGTACGTATCTGCCTTAGATTCGTCTATACATTATATCTGTTCTTAATACATATTTTGTTCCGGATAAAATTTCTTTTCCTTCATGTTTTAATCGATGTTTAAAAACTAGTGCTGTTCCTCTTTTAGGGGAAATAGTAAAAAGTTTTCGAAATTCTGTTTCACCACCTTCAAAATCTTCATTCAAATAAATGAGTAAAGAAGACAAGCTTTTCTCGTTCAAATTTCTTTGAAAGCATCCATCAATATGCATTTTAAACCGCTAGCCTATGACATGTTTGTAAACTCTAAACATTTCATTTAGTTCTAGAGCCTCATAGAAGCCAATCTGTTTAGGGATAAAATCTTTTATTTTGTGCCAAAACTTATGCGCTAAGTTTTGATCAAAAAAGATATGCCTATCGTTATTACGAACATTTTTATTCATAATTTGCTGCCCATGAATTGAGATTTTGGCCTCTTCAAATGGTTGCTTTTTATATAGGTTAAGATAGCTATTACATTCTTCTGAATTCAAAAAATTTTCTATTAGAAATACTTCCGGATGTAGTGCTATTTTTTTCATAGGTTTAATGGTGTTTAAAATCGATATATTCTGGATAAACATGATTGGTTAGCCAAACGTTATTTTCGGAAAGGTAAAATTCGTATCCTTCTTTATACATGTCATCCGATTGAATAGTTAAAAGAATAGGTTCTCCTCTTCTCCTACCTACCTTTATCGCTGTTTCTTTATCGGCACTTAAATGTACATGTTGTCTATTCATTTTTTGTAGCCCTTTTTCTTTTATAGCTGGTATAAACTTGTCAACTGTTCCGTGATATAGAAACAGGGGAGGAGTAGCTGTTTTTAATGATAAGTCAATATTTTGTATCGAATGCCCTTGATTGGCACGGATTTTTGTTTTGTCTTTATTAAAGGTAAAACGTTTTTTATCATTCGTGTTTACTATAAACTCTAGCTCTTCCATCGTAAAGATCGTACCCTGTTTTTTAGATTTCTGAATCAGATCATTGACCGATGCCCACCCATTTATATCCAATTTTAAATCAATTTTTTCAGGCGTGTGTCTTAATAGTAAACTTAAAAACTTACTGATTTTTTTTGCGTTTTTCTCATTCATAATTTTCATTTTTATTTGAAATCGTATACAGTAGTGCGTATTTTATAGGAGCTTAATGTAGCGATCAAAATAGGTTCTATTTTATCCCAGGTACCACCAGCCAATCCACAACCAATTCTTGGCATATGAACTGATGCGTTTAATTCTTTTGCTTTACTTTGTACTTTTTGTAATCCTTTTTGTATAGCATTATACCGAATTGGTGGATTGCCATTTTCATCCTTTCTAATTTTATGTTGAGCTATTATATTCGCGACCCAGACTTTCTCTTCTACTTGTACAAATTGAACTTCTCCTAGCTTGAAATTATTTTTTGAGCTATACCAGTTGCGATAGGCTTGTTCTGGTGCTTTCCATCTTTTAGAAACAGCCAAGACAAAACCTTTGCCCCAACCACCTATATCATTGCAAATATGAACAATAATTTTATTCCCTTCAGCGTTAGGATGTGTTGCATCTCCTTTTACATAGTTTATGCTATTCATAGTCTAATAGTTTTTTGTAAATAGTATAATTCTCTTCGTCGAAGCAGACAAAAATAACTTCATCTAATATAGGGTTTTCTTGTATTGTTTTTATAGCTATTTCAGCAGCCAATTGCTTTGGGAATTTATAAATTCCAGTGCTTATATTTGGAAAAGCTATGCTTTTTAAGTTGTTTTTTAAGGCAATTTGTAAGCTATTAAGGTAACTGTTTGCTAATAGTGTTTTTTCTTTTTTAATTCTTTTTCCTCCATTGTAAACTGGCCCAACAGTATGAATTACTTTTATTGCGGGTAAATTCCCTGCGGTGGTTATAACAGCTTCTCCTATGTTACATTTACCTTGTCTGTTTCTGATTTTTTGACATTCCTCTAAAATTTGTGGACCACCACAACGATGGATAGCACCATCCACACCACCACCACCCAATAAACTTGAATTGGCTGCGTTTACTATGGCGTCTACTTTTATTTTAGTGATGTCTCCTTTTGTTAGTTTAATTTTCATAATGGTATTTTTTGGCAAATTGTTGAATTAATCGAAGAATATCTTCTTTTCTGGCTACGCAATTTTTCCATTCTACAGGGACATTATCCAAACCATAGTGCATTCCTGCAATTGCCCCAACTACTGTCGCCGTAGTATCTGCATCATCACCTAAATTAACTGCTTTTAAAACAGCCTCGGTATAGCTTGAACTATTCAGTAAACACCATAAAGAAGCTTCTAAAGTATGAACAACGTATCCTCCTGAATTAATATCTTTTTCTGTTAAGTTCTTAAGGTCTTGCTTTAGAACCCTCGAGAAATGATTCTGCTCATAAGTGGAAATTTTTTTAGAAACAAAAAAAGATAAAATTTCTTTTTTCATGTTTAGATAAGAATCTTTAATTGAATCACCCTTTAAAATATATTCACCAAATTTTAAATAGATTAAACACGCTAAAGCTGATCTAATATGTGGATGGGTTAAAGACGAAACATCCCATATAATATTGAATTGTTCTTCCGTATGTTTGTTTCTTATATGGAATAGTAAAGGAATTATCCTCATTAAAGAACCATTTCCATTTCCATACTCATTACCAGAAAATTTTAAAATAGTCAATTCTTTATATTCATTTCTTGTTATGATGTCCATTAGGTGAACAATAGCCTTTCGTGTTTGCATACCGATATCAAAAACATATCCGTGTGGTGTCCATATTTCCGCTCTCATCCATTGTGTAAACTTTATTGAAATATCAATTAAGTCATAGTCTTTACATAAACTTTCAGCCAAGCAGAAAGTAAGTGAACTATCATCAGACCAAGTTCCTTTGGGTTGATGATGGGTTCCATACTCTCTCATGTCAGTTACTGGATTAGTTTTTAATTCGTCTCTATTTTTAAATTCTACTGGAACTCCCAAAGCGTCTGCAATGGCTAATCCTAAAAAAGTGGCTTCTATGGTTTTTACTTTCATAATTCAATTTATTTTATTCCTAATACCACATTTACAGAATTATCATCACAATAAAAAGGATGCTCTTCTGGAACTATGAGCAGATCTAGGTTTTTATTTTTGACATGTTTGTGTTGGTCTTTAACAAAGTCAGAAATATCCTCTATCTCCAGAATGTCTTCTTTTGCGTATTGAATAACTTCTTGATTCCTGATACCAATTTGAATTGCTCTTCTTTCTAATTTTCCTCCATACGGATTGTGATCAGGATCCCATTGCAGCCTGATTGAGGATGTTTTTACTTGTTTTTGCCAATTTTCACGGGTGTCATAGATCTTTTCGTTAAAAGTTGAATACACAGCTTTGGTGAGGTACCGTTCGAAGGACGTACGTTTTAAATGTATGGCTAATACGACTTCTTGTCCTTCTTTAGTACCCCAACCATTTCTATACATCATCCATAGAAAGTTGGGTTTTATCCAAGTCATACGTGTGTATTTAAATGGTCCTCCAAAATATTGGTTTTCTATAGCAAATTTCCCAATGGCTGGCCGATATGATTGATATACAATCACTTTTTCATCATCATATTGAGCCATGATATGATGCCCTTTTTCTGGCCAATTTTTTAGTTGTTCTTTATATAGCTTTGTTTTTAGTTTCATAGTTGTTCTTTAAAATTTCTTCTAATTTAATTTGTACACAATTTTCTGCAGTAATTGTTTTAAATGAATCCGTGGTAAATATTTTAGTAAATCTTTTTTCTAATTCAGAAATCCCTTTACTAAAAATGCCATGACTCACGGCTAAATAAAGATTTCCTGCATTTTTAGCTTTTAACGTTTCAGCCAATCCTAAAAAAGTACCGCCACCGTCACATATATCATCTATAATTAAACAGTCTTTTCCTTGTAAATCATCAGAATATACCTTGAAACTAGTTAGTTGTCCTGTTTGTACGTTCCTAGATTTTGAGCCCTCTACAACTTCATAGTCTTTAAGGTAAGCCGCTACTTTATATATTTTTTTTAATGCTCCTCCGTCTGGCGAAATCAAAACGAAATCATTTGATAGCTGTTGTGTTACCTTTTTAATGAACGTATGATTGTCAATAACCTTAGAATTATTCAATAGGGCAGGGGTTACTTCTGAATGTGGGTCATATAGAGTGACAGATTCATAATTTTGACTGTTAATAATATCGGCATATACTTTTACTGAAAGGGGTTCACCCGAAACCATCAATCTATCTTGTCTTGCCGCTGGAAAATAAGGGCAAAGGAGATGTATTTTCTGAACTCCCATGTTTTTAAGTGCATTGGTTGCTAATAATAGCAAACCAAAATCATTAAAAGATCGTATTCTGTGTGTTATGGTAATTTCTTCTTTTTCAATAGTTGAAATGATTTTAATGTGTGGCTCTCCACCTGAAAAGGTAAATGTTTCAAATTCGATGGTATTATGATTACCCAATGGTGTGAATTTTTGGTCTAGATTTAAAATCATATTGCGTTGTTTTTACGCAAATGTAAAGAATATTTGTAGTGTATGAAAATATTTTGTGTTTTTTTTACGCAAACTTTATTTCGAAATGGAATCCATCTTCTTGAAGTTGTTTGTATTTCTTGGCATTGAATCGGAAAAGTTTTGCAGGGCGTCCGCTGGAACGCTGATGTATTTTGTCGGTCTCAGTTAAAATTTCAAAGCTTAATATTTTTTTTCTAAAATTACGTCTATCAATTTTTCTATTTAAAATAGTTTGGTATAAGTTTTCAAGATCGGAAAAAGGAAATTCTTTATTTAGTAGTTCGAAACCAATGGGTTGATAGTTTATTTTGTTTTTTAATCTTTTTAAAGCAAGTTGCAAAATGCTTTTATGGTCAAAAGCGAGTTCAGGAATTTTAGCAATAGAAAACCACTTAGCTTCAGCTGCATCAGTGGCTGCTTCTATTTTAAAATTATTGGGACTCACTAAAGCAAAGTAAGTAACTGAAACTACCCGATTTCTTGGGTCTCTCTCAGGTGTACCAAAAGTATATAGTTGTTCCAAGTAATCAATTGTGACGCCTGTTTCTTCTTGTAATTCCCTTTGAACGGCATTTTCTAACGATTCGTTTTCTAAAACTAAACCTCCAGGTAAAGCCCATGAGTTTTTAAAAGGTTGTACTCCTCTTTTTATGAGTAAAATAGATAATTCTTTTTGTTCATAACCAAATACAACAGCATCTACGGCGACTTTGATGTTTTGTGATATCTTCATTTAGTGTTGAATTTACACGAAGTTACAAAAGTTTTATAATTCGTAACATTTTATGCCTCATTAATCGTTAAAATTCTACCAATAACAATCAATACTAGTTACAAACTTTACAGTCGTCTTTATCTTGAATTTCACCTATTAACTTTCCGTCTTTGTTTAAAACATAACCACAACAATCCATAAACCCTTTGGCTATTAGTTTACGTGCTCGTTGAATTTGAGATTTTGTTGTGGGTAAACTTTGATTTAATTGTTTAGCTACTTCCTGCTGCTTTAATCCTTTAATGTCAGATAAAAACAAAGGGTCTCTATATTTTTTAGGAAGATTGTTTAGAATACCTCGTAGGCAATCTTTTTCGGTATGTTCGTTTTCTTCTATTTCCGTTTTCTCTTCAAAAAGATTGCTGTTAATAGTTTGGTTGGTGGCTTTAAAATAATCAATAATTGAATTGCGAGCGATAGTAAATATCCAAGACTTTAATTTTGTGATATCTTTGAGTGTGTGCAGCTTGGTGTGTATTTTAATAAATGTATTTTGTAAAATATCATCAGTAGCAGACTCATTTTTCACCTTGCTCATGATAAAAAGTTTTAGGTCTGTTGCGTATTTTGTCCAAACTTCTTGTGTAGTCATAATTATAAATTTACAAAAAACTATTGGTGTACTTGTGTTTTCTTTAAAAGATATTAATCTCTTTCTCAAAACAAATTTTATTTTGATTTATTTAACGGTATTCTGGGGATAACAAATTATACGATTTACAGATAAGTATTTGGTCTATAGGTATTGAGTTGTTTTAAGTTAGTTTAAGGCATAAAACTTTAGCATAGCCAAGCTATGGTTAAGTTTTATAACGCAAAAATAGCTACAAAAGAAATAATAGATATGCGAAAAATTTATTTGTAAATCGTATTATACCCGTTCTTAGGAGAAATTACTCCATAATTTCTTAACAACCATGTTTTTGTTTTATCGATAAACCGGCATTGATCATAACCAATTATGGTGGAGTAAGTTGACATTAGAATGGTATTATATACTTACTATTACCTATGAAAGTTAAAAGCACAATCTAAACGTTATACCATTTACTATTTTCTTTTACCGTAAATTCAAACAATAACTGGTATTAGGCTTTCAAACAATCATAGGTTTTTAGTATACAATACGGGTTTAACAATTACAATTGTCGCAATTACAGTTGTCGCAGGTACAGTTTTTGCAATTTCCTGTTTTACATTGTTCACAAGTACAAGTACATTTATTTTTAGGTAACATGATAATTTATTTTTTATGTTCATATAATAGACAATGAAAAGCGTAAAAAGATGCATTTAGGTTTAAAAATATTTTTGAAGTTCTTTTCGAATTGGAATAGGTTTGATAGGAGAGATATTTGTCCCTCCTGTATTTCCTGAGGGTACCCAGATTAATGTACAAAGAACTGCAGCAATAATTCTGAAAAATTGCCCGATTATTTCTGTAAAATACTTGGTTTTTAACCCGTAGCACAACATCCAATAATGTGAGGCTGTATGCCTGTAAACATGTCTTTGTCCAAGAATATGTGCGTTTTCTAAATGATAGAAGGAAGTTTTAAAATCGTTGTTTTTAAGTGCTATTTTACCTAATGATAATTGATTGTGAAATTCCTGTTTACGTTTTGATGCGGTCATTGGTGTTACTTTTTATATATGACCAAACGTAGCTTTAAAAGATGCAATGATACCATTGATAAATTTAAATTACCGTAGTAGAGTACCCTTTTTCTTCTCTATTTTATTAGAAAAAGAAATCATAAGCACAATGCTATGCTTGAATTTTATAATTCGTGCCACAAAAAAACATCATTTTTTATAGGGTAATTTCAAATTACAAAAGGTATTAGATCAATATTAATTTACTTTTTCTCCACCAATATAGGTTGCTAGAACATCGGTTGTTGGGATTTCATCACCGCTAATATGCATAATGTCTTTATCTAAAATTATAAAGTCGGCTACTTTTCCTATTTCAATACTTCCTTTTTCGTGTTCTTCAAAATTAGCGTAAGCGTTCCATATGGTCATTCCTTTCAAGGCGTTTTTTCTTGACAAGGCATTGTTTATATTATATCCATTTTTAGGGTAACCTTTCAAGTCTTTTCTTATGGTTGCGGCATAAAAAGTATGAAGAGGATTTACTCCTTCAACTGGAAAATCTGTTCCTAAGGCAACTTTACCGTACTGTTCTAGTAAGGTTTTATAAGCATAGGCACCTTTAATTCTTTCGGCTCCTACACGATGTTCTGCCCAGTACATATCAGAGGTAGCATGTGTGGGTTGAATGGAAGGAAGTACGTTTTTAAATAAGTCAAAATCGTTCACATCCACTATTTGGGCATGTTCAATACGCCAGCGTCTGTTTTCTTTGTTTTTCAGCACTTCATGATATGTTTTTAACATAACATAATTGGCAGAATCACCAATGGCGTGTGTATTCATTTGGTAGTTAGAACTTGCAATTCTTTGAGCTAGCTTTTGTAGGTGTTCATAGGAATTAACCAATGCTCCGAAATGCCCTTTTTTATCAGAATATTCATCTTTTAAAGCGGCTCCTCGTGATCCTAAAGCGCCATCTGCATAGACTTTTACAGAGCGAACATTGAGCTTGTCGGTTTTAATGATTCCTTTTTTTAGATAATAATCTAAATTAGTGGAGTTATTCGAAATCATGGCATACACCCTCATTTTTAAATCGCCTACTTGCTGTAAGCTGTCTATAAGCTCAATTACTTGCTTGTTTAAACCAGCATCATCGACGGTAGTTAAACCAAGGTCGAAACAAATTTTTTGAGCATCTTTTAGGGCTTGTATTTGTTCTTTTTTTGAAGGTTGAGGAATTTTGATAAAGTTCATGGCATTATCAATAAGCACTCCTGTTAGTTTTCCATTCTTTTTAAGAAATTCTCCACCATCAACTTTAGAAGCAATGCCAATGCCAGCTACATCAATCGCCGCTTGATTAACGAGCATTGCATGCCCGTCAACTCGAGTAATGGCAATAGGAGTGTTGGGGAAAAGTGCGTCAAGTTTTTCTTTGGTAGGAAATTCTTTTACTTTCCAATCATTTTGATCCCACCCTCGGCCGGTAATAAATTCAGTGTTTTTTTGCTTTTGGAATTCGATTAGTTTTTCTAAAACTTCCTCATAACTTTTGGTGCCTACCAAATTTACCTTTTGTTGTTGTAGCCCTAAACCATAAAAGTGACAATGAGCATCAATAAACCCGGGGTATATAGGTTTGTTATCTGCATCTATAATGTGTGAAGCAGTGTATTTTTCTTGAATTTCTTTTGTGTTTCCAATTGCTACAAATTTTCCATCTTTAATGGCAAAACTTTCTACCGTATCAAACTTGGCGTTTACCGTATAAGCAATGGCGTTGGTAATGATTAAATCTACTGGTTCCTGTTTTTTACAAGAGGTTAGTAATAGTGCGATAAGTAACGGAAATACTAAGTTTGTTGGTTGTTTCATTTTGATTCTTTTTTGTACGTATAATAAGCCCAAGCAATAAAAATAAATTGTACCGCTATTCTTACATAGGCAGCAGATGTAGATCCTATGGCCGGGTTGTCTTTGCAAGCATCCCAAATATGGACAGGAAGGAACGCAATCATGAGTAAAAAAATACCGTATGCTGATTTTTTTTGAAAACCCTTAATAAATAGGCCTAAGCCCAACAAAATCTCTATAATTCCAATACTGTAGTTTACCAGAAGGTTAGGAAGGAAATTGGGAATAAAATTATGATAAAAAGAAGGTTGGTAGAAATGGTTATAACCTCCAAGAATTAACAATATTGCTAATAATATTTTTGAGAATAGGGGTAGATATTTCATAGTAGAATACTAAAAAACGGAATAAATTTACATTTTTTATTCCGTTTTTAAGGGTTTATGGTTTTAATGTTTCATCGTTATATAAATAAGTATCCATTAAATAAATGATACTGGCCATAGAAGCACTTCCTAATTCTAGTTCACGTTTATTCACTTTATCAAAGGTGTCTGTTACCGTGTGATGATAATCAAAATAACGTTGAGAGTCGGGTCTATATCCAACTAAGGTAACATGTTCGTCTTTTAATGGGCCGATATCTGCGCCGCTGCCACCTTTTACAATGTCGTGAAGTCCATAAGGAGTCAATAATTTTTTCCAACTTTTTAGTAAATGCAAATTTTCTTTATTGGCATCAATAGAGAACCCTCTAGGGGTGTGTCCGCCAGCGTCCGATTCAAGTGCTCCAATATGTAATTCACCGTTTATTTTCGCCAAACGTGCGTATTCTTTGGCACCTCTAGTTCCATTCTCTTCATTCATAAAGAAAACAATACGTAAGGTGTTTTTAGGTTGGATACCATTTTTTTTAAATAAATAAGCAACTTCTAATGACTGTACGACTCCAGCACCATCATCATGAGCGCCATCACCTAAATCCCAAGAATCTAAATGACCGCCAACAACCATTATTTTTTCAGGATTTTCACTTCCTTTAATTTCACCAACAACATTAAATGATGGTGCATCAGGTAGTGTTTTACAGTGTTGTTTAAAATGGAATTTTAATGCTGGGTTTTCTTTTAAGTGTTTACTCAGGTTTTCTGCTGCTCTTGAGCTAATAGCCGCTGCAGGAATATAGTGTTGTTTTGGTAGGTCACCATATCCCATTGATCCGGTATGTGGATAATCGTTTATACCGTTGGTCATAGAGCGTACGATTACTCCCTTTGCGCCGAACTTGCCTACAGCTGCGGCACCGGCAAAACGTTGGCCCACGCAGCCACCATATGCTTTAAAGGTATTGATTAACGTATTGTCAAAAGCGCCATTGTAAAACACGATTTTACCTTTTGCTTTTTCTCCTAAACTTTTAGCTTCTTTTAAACTTTTTACTTCAATAACTTCAGCGGTAATACCGTTTGAGGGCGTAGCAATAGAAAAACCCAAAGCACAAATTGGAACTTCAATTTTTTCTCCATGGATCATGTAATTCGCTTCTTCTTTTTTGCCACGAACCCAGTGTGGCACCATTATCGGTTGTAACCAAACACTATCTAACCCAACTTCTTTCATCACTTTCTCTCCCCATAGAACAGCTTGTGCTGCTTCCTTTGAACCAGACAGCCTTCCTCCGATGTTCGTTGTTAAGTCACGTAACCACTCATAGGATTTTCCTTCCGTCAAAGCAGTATTGAAAAGATGTTTAATATGGGTAGAATCTTTTTTTTCTTCTTTAGAAAGTGTATGAATAGATGTTAGAGGTTCTTTTTTATCTTTCTTACAAGCTAATGCAAAAGCAGTAATTACTGTAAGCATTAGTATAGTTGATTTTTTCATTTCTGTGTTTTTGTAGCTTATAAAACTACAAAATACAATTAAGATAATTTGATTAAAATAAAATATTCGTTAGAGAGGTATTCATTGTTAGGGTTTTATACTGGTGCCCTAAACCTTGGGGTCTATAAAAATTATAGGCGTAAAATTGATTATAGGTGTGCTTTTAGTTGGTGTTAGGTTTTTTTGAATTTATGGACCGTTAAACCTTTTAAGATAGAAAGGGTCTAACAACTGTAATAATGCCATTTACAAATTAAAATTACCGAAGTAAATCGCCCTTTTTTCCTTTCTTCTTCATTAAGAAAAGAAACCATAATTAATACTACGCTCAATTTGCATATTAAAAAAGCATCATTTTTGCGCCAATTTTAAATGGTATAACATAAGTAGAAGTATGAAACTAGTACATTCAGCGTTACTCTGTCTTGTTTTGTTTTTATCGTGTAGTGGTAAAGATGAGCAATTGGAATTTATACCAGTAGAGAATCGAACCTATTTTCCACCAAGCAATACAAATCAATGGG
The DNA here is from genome assembly GCF_057220795.1 of Tenacibaculum profundicola. Lineage (NCBI taxonomy): Bacteria > Pseudomonadati > Bacteroidota > Flavobacteriia > Flavobacteriales > Flavobacteriaceae > Tenacibaculum > Tenacibaculum profundicola. The sequence goes on from NZ_CM170137.1 coordinate 4,108,415, forward strand.
AAACCGTTAGTTTTGATGCAATGGATTGGGATGAAACTAAACAGGAAAACTTGTATAATTTCTTAAGAGATAACAATACAAGGGCTTTTATTGTTCTTAAAAACGGAAAAATAGCGATAGAAAAATACTGGGGGAATAACCTATTAAATACAGCCGAATTTGATGAGAATAGTTCATGGTATTGGGCTTCTGCAGGAAAGACGATAACGGCTACACTTATTGGAATAGCGCAACAAGAAGGTTACTTAAAAATAGATGATGAAAGTTCAGATTATTTAGGTGTTGGCTGGACGTCTATAGGTGCTGAAAAAGAGAATCTTATTACTATTAAAAATCAACTGACGATGACGAGTGGGTTGAAGTATCAAGTGTCTGATTTAGATTGTACTGATCCCTCGTGCTTGGAGTATGCGAGTGATGCAGGAACACAATGGTATTATCACAATGCACCTTATACGTTACTTGATCAAGTGATAAGGAATGCCACGGGTATTGATTACAACTTATATACCGATCAAAAAATAGAATCTATAGTAGGAATGAAGGGGCATTGGGCACCCATGGGGTATAACAACGTTTATTGGAGTACGGCTAGAGATATGGCAAGATTTGGTTTGTTTATTCTGAATAAAGGGAATTGGAATGGCACCCAAGTATTACAAGATGAAAATTATTATAATGAAATGATAAATACCTCCCAAGAAATCAATCCATCTTATGGGTATTTATGGTGGTTGAATGGAAAAAACGCTATTATTCTACCAGGGCTGCCTACTTCATTTAATATCGAGTTATCCACTCATGCTCCAAGTGATCTATTTAGTGGAATGGGAAAAAATGGTCAGTATGTGGCTGTCGTTCCAAGTAAAAATTTAGTAATGGTTAGAATGGGAGAAGGACCTGATGCTTCGCTGGTACCTGTTGAATTTCATAATGAAATTTGGGAAAAGTTAAACTTCGTAATGAATGAATAAAGAAACGATACGATTCAAATTAATCTTATCGCACAATTATTCAATTTGAACATGAATATGATCATCATGGCGAACCGCTTTGCATCCGTGAAATCGAATTTTGTTAGAATGCAATGAAAGTCTTTTTTTTAAATGTGGTTCAATAAATACTTTTTCTACACTTTTTTCAAGAAGTATTTGTTGGATGAGAAAAGTATTTTCCATGATAGAAAATTTTAATTCTTGAGTTGAACCAAAGGTTAGGTATTTGGTGAAATCATATTGCCAGTACCCTTTAGATTTACAATGTTGAGTTGTATTAAACATGTTGTTTTTTGGTTGTTCGAAAACGCCATAACCAGAATTGGAGGGTTTATCATTTGTCAGCATACCTTCTGAATCGCGATAAATAAAAGAAATATCAATTTTTTTACCATCATGATGACTTAAATGTGGTAATAATGGAAAGTAGGTTAAAAAGGGGAAATTAGCGTCTAGGTATATTAATTTTAAAGTAGGATATTTGTTTTTTAGTGATGTACCTATGTTTTGTAAAGTAATGTTTAAAGATGGCTTTACATAATTTCTATTAAGAAGGACGGTTAGGACATTTCGGGGTGCTACGAAATTTGAGTTAGTGATTTTTTCTCTACCGAAAATAGGAGCTATTTTAGGTATCACTAAAAATGTAGTTAAGAAATAAATCGCCGTAAAAACTAAACACTTTTTTAACCTTTTATGGTTGGAGTGATTACACAAAAAAGAGGTCAGAATATAAACAATACCGCCAACCTGTGTAGTTATTGTAAGAGCAATACATATAATTAAGTGAACACCAATTTTTACGATTAAACCCGAATTATGTCTTAGAAAATCTAATGTGTTCTTAAATGATACCATTTATAATGTTAATTTACCGACTATAATTGTTTAACCTAATTACCGAGCTATAGGTAAAACACAAGGATGTTAGCAAGGAAATAGTTGTGTAACTTTACCTAAGAATTGGTATACCAATAAAACGAAATATTTTCTTGGTATTTCGAGTATTATTTCGAAGTTTCAATACGTCATATTGCTTAAAACAGCGTGTCAAATTTCCACGTAACTCCCGCTAGGGCTTGAAAGCCTTGTACGTTATAATTGGTATAACGTTGGTAGTTGTTATTCATTATGTTTTTTAAGTTTAAAAATACAGAAAGGTCATCGTGAAAGTGATATCCCGCATTAAAGTTAAGGTCTACATAAGCTTCTAGAGGCACTGCTGAATAAGGCGAAGGATTAGGGCCGTCGTATTGTATTCCTTGTCGTTCTCCGACCAAGAAAAAATTAGCCCCTGCATACCATTTATCAACTTTATATTCTCCAAATAATTCTCCTTTAAGTTGAGGTATATTCCATGGATGTAGCTCGTTTTTCAATGTGAAATTTTTAAATTCTCCAGAGGCACCTATCGTTAAGTTTTTGATCCCTTCAAAGGCAACTTCACCAAAAACAGACACTAATTTTACATCGTCGTATACAGTTCTAAAAGAGTTGCCAAACTCATAACCAAACAAAATAAAACCATTGTCTCCGGTGGTTTTGCTACCGTCTGACTTGGAGTAGTTTAAGGTAAAAAAAGGCTGGTCTTCTATGTCTGTGTAACTTCCTTTTAGGTTATAGCTAAACTGTTGTCCCATTTTACCTCTAACACCAGCAAAAACATCGTATTTTTCGTTGGTTTGGGTTATGTTTAATGTTGGAGAGACATACGGATTTACATCGCTAAAATTTCTGTAAGTATTGTTTTTTAGTCCCCCACTTGCTCCAATAAAAACATTGGCAAAGTCTTTTACAATAGGATAAGAGATTTCTACATCAGGGTAGAACAAAAAATGGTTGATACTGTTTTGAATATCTAGTGCAACATGGATTTTTCCTCCTAATTTTATGGCGATGTTACTTACATTAAAATTGTAATACGGGTTCGCTCTAAGAGTAAAGAAACTATACTTAAAATCATTTTGATCTTCGTAAGAATTAGAAAACTTACCACCTAAAAAGTTAATAGAGGTGTTGAGTGATACATCATTTAAATTTCTGTGAATTCGATCTAATGGAAAATCAAACTTTGCTTTTAGAGCGATATTAAATTCACTACTACTAAAAGCATCAGAGAAAAAAGAGATAGATAGATCCGACGTATCAATATAAGAGTCGTCAAAATCAATTTTCCCAAAAAGGTTATAGTAGCCATATGTTTGGCCTTCTTCAATAGCGCCAATGACGTTATCCGTAAAAGTAATAGGGCTTGGTAAACCGTACCAATTATATTTATTTCGTTCTAGGTTTATTCCTGCTTCCCAAGTAAAATAGCGCTCTGTTTGGCGGTGGTAAACGTCTAAGTCCAGATTGTAGTAGGTACTGCTCAATTTGGTGTCTTGAACTGGATCGAGTGATAATAGAAAATTGGCATGTATTCCAAGTTCACTATAGCGATTCATACTCTGCCTAAAATAACCTTCAACGGAAGGGGTAATGATATTACCAAAACCGACAGAAATATAATTGGCGTATAAGCGCTCACGTTTCCCTAAGTCAATTTTTTTAAGTGTTCCGCTTTTGGGGATAAAAGTAGAAGCTACCGGAACCGAAAATATCTGATATTCTAGCTTTTTCTTTTCGGTTTCTTTGGTGTGTGTGATAGATGGCTTTTGCTTTATTTTAAAAGCATCTGTGATTTTAGGAACATAAGAAGTAATTACCTTTACTACTTCTGTCTTTATTGAGTCGTTAGCTTTTTTTGTTTTCTCTTGAGCGTTTACAATTGACATTGTGAACAAAACAAGTAACCATACGTGATTTTTCATTGTTTTCAAGTATTTAACTTTAGTTTGTAACCGGTTTATTTTGTTACAGATTCGTTGGTTTTTGCTTCTTTATTTTTAATACTGCGCAATTCATTGCGAGCTTCTTCACTTACATCTTCATATTCAGAAAAATTTTCAATGATGTTTTCTAAAATGTAAGTCGCTTGATAAGCATCTTTTAAGGCATAGTAATTTTTAGCCATGATAATATAGCTTTTTACACCCCAATATTTATAGTTAGAATAATTGGCTATTAAATCTTGAATAGCTTTATTTGATTCGGAGTATTCTTTATGATCGTGTAAAAAGAATGCATTATAATAAAGACATTCGGCTTTAAGTTTACCTGTCGCCTTTATCGTTGCTTCGTTAAAATATTCTTCAGCGGTTTCATAATTGCCTTTGTTAAAAGAAGAACGTGCTATGATGATTTTAGCATCTTCTGCTAGAATACTATCAACTTTACCAGTACTTAAAACCTTTTCTGCGTATAAGATGGCTTTTTCGTATTCTTCTTTGTTATAATAGCCTTTCATCAAATTACTCTGAGCAAAAACTAAATTTTGGGGATAATTTGCTTCTTTTTCCAATTGTAGTAATATAGGGATTCCAAGATTCCAGTCATCTTTATCTAAATAAATCTGAGCTAATTTAGCAAGTGACTCTTCAGTAAATTCGTTTTTAGATTGCTTAGTTACAAATTCATAATGCATAGCGGCTTCTTCTGCATTGGTTGCTTTAGGCAACGATTGTGCTAGGTAAAAATGAGCTTTTAAGGCGTTAATTCCGTTAGGAAAACGCTGTAAATAGTTTTTAAAACCGTCAATGGCCTTGATGGTATTGTTTTCTAAGAATTTATTCTCTGCAGATTGATAGGTGGCATTATCGAGTTCAGCGTTTGATACGTTCACAAACTTTACATTTTTCACCCATGCCGCGTATTCATCTACTTTACCAATATCGATATATACATTTTTAAGATTGGTAACCGCTTGTCTAGCCTCATTTGAATTCGGAAATTTCGTTACTACCTCTTTGTATTTTTCTATCGCTTTATCGTTCGTGTTCTTATTATAAAATAACAAACCTTGACGTAGTAAAACACTTGAAGCATAATTGCTTTCAGGGTATTTGGTAAGTAGGCGGTTGTATGCTGCTTGTGCGCTATTAATATTATCTTCAGTAGCATAGGTGTTTGCTAATTGAAATAACGCATCGTCTTTTAATTTAGAATCTGCATAATCATTTACCACAATTTTTAAGTTTTCAATTTTAGCATTGTTCTTTCCTAAAAAACCAAAACTCATAGCAGTTTGATATTGCGCATAATCTGATCCTGTGCCTCCTTCTTGAGTTACTTTTTTATAGGCGGTAATAGCGTTGTTGTATTTTTTGGTTGCGTAGTACGAATCTCCTAATCTATTAGAAGCATCATCATTTAAATCAGTATCGTCAAATTTCTTTTCAATAAACTGCTGGAAATGCTTAGCTGCCTCGTTATATTTTTTCAATTTAAAATATGTGTAAGCTAGGTTGTAACCAAGTTGATTGAATTCTTGTGTTTTATCGTCATTTACCTCCAGAAAGTGAGTCAAGGCGCTAGCGTAATTACGGTGTAAATATTCTATTTCACCGAGCCAATAATTCGCCTTATTCACAACAATGATATTGGCTGCTTTAGTGGCATTTAAAAAATAAGGTTTTGCCTCCTTTAATTTTTGTTCGTTAAATAGTTGAATCCCTCTATACAAGGAAATCTCATTAACCAATTTTACATTTTCTGGATTTACTTTTTTACTATTTAAAAAATCAAGCGCTCCCACATAATCTTGTTGGTGTAAATATGAGGTGATTAGTAGTTCACTTATTTGTGTACTTTCAGGAGAAAGTGGGTATTTTGTTAGGTATTCTTTTAATACCTCCGGAACACTTTGATAAGGGTTTCCCTGTTCGTAACTTAATTTGGCGTAATTTAACCATGATCCTTCTGTTATCTTTGAATCAAAGTCCATCTCACTTGCATTTTTAAAAGCATTTAACGCTTCCACCTTTTTATCAAGTTCCAAATAACATTCACCTAAATGATAATATGCATTTTGAGCTACTTTATTGGTGCCCCCAATAATCTTATTGAAATTATTAATGGCTTCTTCGAAGTTTTTTTGTTGGTAATAGGCATATCCCAAATAATAATAATCAGTATTATTCCACTTACCGTTTTTACCTTTGTAAGCGGTTAGGTAAGGAATTGCTTTATCGTATTGTTTAAGATAGAAATAACTCTCTCCTATGATTTTAGATATTTGTGAGGTCTTCTTTTTATCTTTCGAATCTGCCAATAATTTTTCTCCAATTAGTATTGATTTATCAAAGCGCCCTGCTTTGAAACTAATATCTAAAATATAATAGTTGGCTTTAGCTTGGTAAGTAGCGTCGTTAGCCAATTGACTTAGGTTGTCTTCAGCTTCACCAAAGTTTTCTTGTTTATAAGCGATGTAGCCATAATAGTAACGTGCATCATTACCATAAATAGGATTACCAAGGAGCATGTTAAAACGAGATTTCGCATCTTTTAAGTAGTTGGAAACTAAAAGAGAGTATCCCATTTTGTAGTTTAACTCATTCTTTTCTTCTTGGTTTAATAGCTTTTCATTCACTTTTTGATACCATCTTAATGCATGAGAGGCTTTCCTATTAGAAAAGTAATAATTACCTACATTTAAAAAGGCTTTTTCTTTTTTGTTACTGTATGGATGATCCTTAACAAAAGCTATTACTTTAGTATTAGCGTTGTCTTGATTAAGCTTAATTGCACACATGGCATCGTAATATCTGGCATCAGCTTTTACATTTTTGTGCGGTTGAGCTGTATTTGCAGTTTCAATAAATAGCTTTTGAGCGGCAGCATACGATTTGTTATTATACAGTTCAATGCCCTTATAATAATCGGAATTATTACTCGCGTTTAAGTCTGTTTTTTGAGCAATGGTAGTAGCTGTGTAAGTAAAAAAAACTAAAAAGAAAACCTTCTTTTTAAAATAAATAATCCTCATATTTTTTAGTTATCTAAAAACTATAACGTTAGTTTTTTGTTTTTGTTGGAGAGATAATAATCAAAAGTAACAAATGTTATAGAATTACGTAATAAAAATTTTAGTTTTGTAAAAACAATTTTTACATATGAGCACACCTGTTTTACATCTTGAAAAAGCTGATATTTATCAAAGAGATAACTTAGTGTTATCTAAAATCAATTTTACCTTAAACAAAGGAGATTTCTATTATCTAATAGGAAAAACAGGTAGTGGTAAGAGTAGTTTGTTGAAAACTTTGTATGGAGATTTAAGGTTACAGCGCGGCTTAGGGAGCATTGTGGGGTTTGATTTGAAGAAAATGAAAGAAAAGGATATTCCATTTTTAAGAAGAAAACTCGGGATTGTTTTTCAAGATTTTAAATTGTTAAATGACAGAAATGTTTTTGAAAATTTAGAGTTTGTTTTAAAGGCCACAGGGTGGAAAAACAAAGTTGAAATGAAAGATAAAATTTATGAGGTGTTAGATAAAGTTGGGATGAAAGAGAAATATTATAAACAAACATTTGAACTTTCGGGTGGTGAACAACAACGTGTAGCCATTGCACGAGCTTTGTTGAACGATCCTGAATTAATTCTGGCAGATGAACCAACCGGTAATTTAGATCCTAAAACCTCGTTAGAAGTTATGGAATTACTTAATGATATTCACCAAAGTGGGAAAACTATTCTTATGGCAACTCACGATTACCAATTGATAGTTAAGTTCAAACAGAATACTGTTAAATGTGAAGGAGGTGAATTGTTTGAAGTTGTGCAACAGAAAACTAATTAAAGACTTCATTAATTAATTTTTGAGCCGATATTTTTGGGGAAAAAGAAGTCAGTTTCTTGTTGCGTAAAGTTACATTATTAAGAGTAAATTCTTTTGAAAATAGTATTTTAGTTGTAGCCAATATTTCCTCTGTAGTATTGGCTTGAGTACATGTAGTTTCTAGTCCTGTATCCTCCAGCATCAAATCGTTAGCGATAACAAATTTTCCTTTATATAAAGCATTTAGTAGCTTTAGTTTAATTCCTGTTTTTTGGAAACTAAAAAGCGTATTAATATGAGCTTTAGATAGTAATATGTCTAGAGACTTTTGCGTAGGTATTTCGTTAAAACTGATATTATTATATTTGCCGATACTTTCTAGAATTGATTTGTTTTTACAACTACTTGCAACGACTAATTTAAAAGGTGAATTTTTATAGGTGTTTATTAAAAATAGAGCTGATTTTATATTATCTGAAACTCTTAAGTCTCCATGATAGAGAACAAATTTTTCTTTGTCAGTATTAGTAGATTGGGTATGGGTATCATGAAAAACAGGAATGTATGTGGCTTTTTCCCCATACTTATTTGCAAAATATTTTTGCTCAAAAGGAGAAATAGAAAAGATTCCTGAAGCGTATTTGAGGTTTTTTTCGAATTTTGATAGTTTATAACTTTCTAGATAAAAGGAGAGTTTCTTAAAGATGTTTTTTTCACTTTTCGCCAAATAAAAGAAGTAGATATGCTCTATGTTATGAGCTCTAACATACATGTTTTTATTTCTTAATTTAGTGAGGGGAAAACAAGAGTGTAGCCCTTCAAATAGTATTGGATATTTCGTGGCTGATAGTGATTTCACCAAGCTTTTGTTAGAACGTGTTTTTACACGAAACGGTAAAAAGGAAAATAGAGATTGTAAGGTTGAGTTTCTTTTGTAATACGTTATTTTAGAACAGATTTTTTTCAATTCTATATCAGAGAAGTTAGATTCCTCATCAAATATATGCAAATGGATATCTACACCTAAATGAAATAGTTCTTTGATTTTAAAATAGACATCTATAACTCCTCCATATTTTGGAGGGAAAGGGGTGTCAAAAGAAACAATATGTAGATTTTTTTTAACCAATTAAACAAAAGTAAGTTTTAATTAACGAAAAAAAAATATATTTACTTTTTAAAGCCTGTGTTTTGAATAGAAAAAATATCGCATTGCTCATATGCCAAAGATTAGAAGAAGCTGAAATCATTTTGACTGAACAGTTTAATTCAACAAAACAAAGTATAGGTTATTTTGTTTTAGATGACCTACTACCCCTAGGTTTAGCTAATGATATTTACAAAAAATTTCCTGTTTCAAATAAAAATGTTGTTTTAAGAAAGAATATACGAGAACATAAGTTTGTTGCCTTTAAGATGAATGCCTATGATGAATTATTAGAAGAGGTTATTTATGCATTTCAGGAAGAATGTGTTGTAAATAAAATTGGAGAAATATGTGGAAAGATGTCTCTTGAAGGAGACAAGCAGCTTTATGCAGGAGGTTTATCTTTTATGAAAAAAGGAAATTATTTACGCCCTCATCTCGATAATTCGCATGATAAAGATATAGAGCGTTGGAGAGTATTCAATCTGTTGTATTATGTAACCCCTGATTGGATGTCTGAAAATGGTGGTAACCTAGAGCTTTGGCCAGATGGAGTGCAAGGAAACCCACTTACTATTATAAGTAAATTCAATAGATTGGTGATTATGTCAACACATAATACATCATGGCATTCTGTGAGTACAGTAAAAGTGGATAAAGTTAGGTGTTGTATTTCTAACTACTATTTTAGTAAGACCCCTTTATTATCAGATGATAAATTTCATGTGACGTCATTCCGGTCAAGCCCTGATAAGTACGTTCTTAATTGTGTTTTGAAATTAGATTCGTTTATAAGAGGACGTATTCGAAAAGTATTTAAAAAAGGAATACGTGAAAATCCTCATTATTATGAGTAGCTATCGAGTTACCTTATCTAAAATTTCAACTAAACGAGTTTCTTCGTTTTCCCATGTTAATTCCTCTTTAGCTTTTTTTAATTGGTTGAGATACTTCTTTTTTAATGTCAAATGTATAAGATTTGCCAGTTCTTGTGGAGTTCTTTTTATTAGGATTTCTCCTACCGAAAATTGGGTGATAATTTTTTTCATTTCAGGTAGGTTTGACACAATAACAGGAATTTCAGCTTGTATATAATCAAATAGTTTGTTTGGAAGAGCGTATCGATAACTTAATCCTAAGTCTTCTTCTAAACTGATGCCAATATTTGCTAAGGGAGTTATTTTTTTTAAATCTGCTGGACTTAGTTTTCCTAAGAAATGAACTTTACGTTCTAATTGTTCGTGAATTACTTTTTCTTTTAAAGAATCAATAATGTCACCACTTCCAAGGATAATAAAAATAGTGTTGTCAAGAAGCTTAATGGTATTAATCATTAACTCTAAACCTCTACCAATATTAACAGCTCCTTGATATAGTATTATTTTTTGATTACCGGTTTCAAAAGGTAATATCCCTTTTTCAATTGCTGTTTTGTGAGGAAGGTTTCTAATGGTTTTAAACTGTGATTTGTATTTATGATTATAAAAATCGGCGATGCTTTCACTAACTGTATAACAGTTTTGTAATTTGGTAAGAGTGATTCGTTCCATTAGCTCCCAGATTCTTTTGATAACAGGTCGATGGATCAATTCAGGAATTTCAGGAAATAGTTCGTGACTGTCATAAATTAAAGGAATACCTTGTAGTTTACTAACAATAAAATTAGGGAATAATGTATCAAGGTCATTCGCTAATAGATATTTTTTTCGGGAGAACAAAATAAAGAAAAATAAACGGATATTGTATTCCGCATAAAACAAAAAACCTTCATTGAATAACAGCTTAAATCGTTTAGTTTTATATGCTCTATTTAATTCAGTACTATTCCTAAGTTTTCTTCCTACTAATAAAACTTCATATCCGTTGTTAAGTAATGTGTTACATACTTTACTCACTCTTTGATCTGTAGTGATGTCGTTTGTGACGGATACGATTATTTTTTTCATTTAAATTGGATTAAATTATTTAATACTAGATGACTAATAAAACCCGCTAAAATACATTATTATTTACGTTTTCCATGAAGCAGTTAGAGGAGGTTCCTATAGAATCTGTATATACATTTATTGTTAAGAAAATTAATTGCTGGAAAGATAGCAAAGAAAACCCAATTTCAGAATATAGTTGAAGTTGCCATGATAAACTATGAAAAAGATATAAAGGAAAATGGTTCCTAATAGCCACAGCTTTTAGTTTCCTAGAAATAAACAAAAGCGACTACCGTGCTATTGTGTAAGCTTCACTTTCTGATATTATGGATTAATATAGTAAGCTAAGATCTTTGATTTGAAATAATATTCATATTTGGTCTTAATGTATTCAGAAGAATTTCTGATAAATTTACTTTTGCTTTCCAAAAACTCATAATTACCGACATTTCCCTTGTTATATTGGTTTTGTAGAATTTCAAAGGCTTGTTTTTGGGTGTCTAAAGCTATTTTCGAAGCCTCTAAAGATTCTTTAGAGGTTATCATATCATTTGTCGCTATCTTAATTTTATTTCGTAAAACCTGTTTGTTGTTTTCTAAGGTTACTGCTGATGTTTTTAATTGTTCTTGAGCTTTTTTATAATTTTCTTTAGTTAGAAACCTATTGAATATTGGAATTGTTGTGGAAAGACTAATAAAATGAGTTCTGTTATTGTTTAATTGTGTCCAGAATCCATTAGGTTCGTTTTGTTGTGTTTGCTGATTAAAAACAACATCTTTTTGCCCTAATATATGGAAATAATTACTACCGTAGGAGTAGTTTAAAGTCACTCTAGGATAAAAATTAACTTTTAAAAGTTGCATATCTTTATTCTTAAGTTCAATATCTAATTTTGAACTGTTTATTTGCGGATTGTTTTCAATAACTTCTTCAGTAATTTCATTGGGTATTAACGAGAAATTATCGACAGAAATTTCTTTGACATCAAAATTTTCAATGTGTTTAATATCTAATAGTTCCTGTAATTCAATTAGGCTATTTTCCACATTATTTTCAGCAACCACTTTTTCTTTAGTATCATAAGCTAAAGTTGACTCAAGTTCTAGTAACTCTCTTTTCCCAGTTAGTGCATTAGTATATAGTTTTTTAAGACGATTGTAGTTCTGTTTACTTATTTCTACCTGTACTTTTGCAAGTTTTAAGATTTCCTTATTGAATAAAACTTGTAAATAGTTATTAGTAATATTTAGAGCCAAATCAAATTGTATTCTATTTATATCTGATTCTGATTTCTCTTTTGATAATTTAGATTTTTGAAGCGCATATCTATTCTTAAAACCATTAAAGACAATTAAAGACGAAGACAAACTGAAATTATTTGAACTACTTTCAAGCTGACCAACACCCGTAGAAATATTGAATGAATTACCCAAAGAAAAGCTTTGTGAAGCATTAAAATTGGCATCAGGCAAATAATTTCCTTTCGCAATTCTAATATCACTATTAAGTACCTCTGTTTGTATTTTTTGTTTTATTATATCAATATTATGTTGTTTAGCATGTTCGATACAATCTTCTAATGACCATTTTTTTTGTGAAAATAAACTAGCCGCTGAAAAACAAAAAACTACAAGTACTAAAGGTTTAAATTTAGTGATCACAGGTTTAAGCTTAGTTAATTGCTTTAATTTAATCATTTTCTTTTGTTGAGGTATTTAGTTTGTTAACCGAAAACCCTCTATGAGGGTTCATTTGTTTCTTTTTTACTTAATAGTGCGTACATTAAAGGTATAAAATACAAACTTATAAAAGTCCCTATTAACATTCCTCCAATAACTGTTAAAGCTAATGGCTTTTGTAATTTAGCTCCTAAACCGTCTATAAAAAGAAATGGTAATAAAGCTAAAATAGTAGTTAAAGAGGTCATTAAAATGGGTTTTAAGCGTAATTTACCACCTAGCTTAATGGCTTTTTCTATTGGTTTTCCTTCTTTTCGCAATAAGTTAATGGTATGCAATTTTAAAATACTATCGTTAATAATAACTCCACTCATCACTACAATACCGATAGCAGACATTACATTAATTGTTCCTCCAAAAAGCCACAGCAATAACAATGCACCTCCTACGTCAATTGGAATTTCCAATAATATTATTAAAGGTTGCCATAATGATTCAAATTGAGCAGCCATTATAAAGTAGAGTAGTAGTACGGCAACTAAAATGACAATCAATAATTCATTACCCAATGTCTTTACATCAAAGAAACTACCATCAAAACGGATGTTATAATGTTGTTGATTGTTAAAAGTGTTTTGAATTTCATTTAGTTTTTTTTCAACATTGTTATTTGTTTTTATATCAAATGCTAAATACTCTCCACTTCGGTTTGCAGTTATAGTTTTATATCGTTGCGCAGGATAAGTTTTAATTAAATTACGAACAGCTATTAATTCGTTGTTCTTGTTTTTTACAAACAGTTCAGTAATCATTGTTTCAAAGGATTCTTTATGATAATTGAGTTTGATAGGAATAAATTTTTGTGCAGTTTTTAAATTATCGATAAAATTTTGATTAAATGCTGATTTTAATTCATTTAACAAATCATCATAAGAAACATCATACAACAGCACTTTTTCTTGTAATACTTCTATAAAGGCTGTTTGTTTTAATGGGATTTCAGTTGGTGAGTAATCTTTTAATAAATTCTGAATGCTAGATAATTTTTTTTCTGAAGGCACTTCTAAAGAACTTTTTGAGAATATTTGGGTAATTAATTCATTCTTTTGATTTCCAAATAGATATTGGAAAATATTTTTGGGCTCTTTAAGAGTATAAGTAGCGTTTGGGAATGTGTTTTGAAGGTTGTTTTGAGTCGTGTTTTTTAAATTTTTAATTCCATCAACTGTATTCGTTTTAAGATAAATAGAGGCTTCCGAAAAACTTTTAGCATTCTCTTGTTGTAGTAAAAATTGTTGTTCTCCTATCTGTGAAAAAACTGTTTCTACTCTAGCCTGTTTATTGAATAAAGTTTCTAGCCTTTTTTGATTTTCATCAACCGTTATGTTCTCGTTCCAATCAATACTTAAAATCACTTCATTTTGATTGATTTTTGGTAGTTGAGAGTATGGCATTATCATTAATAGAAAAATAGCTAAAATTGTAAAAAGAATTGATATACCAAATACAATTCCTTTTCTTTTAAAGAAAAAATCATATCCTTTTCCATACCAGTTTTCGATATGTTGTGTTTTCACATCAAACTGTAACCATTTTTCAATTTTAAAGTTTTTATTGTTTAGTTGTTTATAAATAACGGGAATTAACAAAATTGAAACTAACAACGAAGAAAACAAACCAATAGCAACTGCCAATGCTTGATCATAAAATAATGCGCCTGTAATTCCGCTTAAAAATAGTAACGGTAAAAATACTGAACATGTTGTTAAAACCGAACTTATGAGTGGTGTAATAATTTCATTGGTTCCTTTTACACAAGCACTGATTACATTGTTTCCTGCTTCTAATTTTTGAGTGATATTATCAATAACAATAATGGCATTGTCTATCATCATACCAACACCCAAAATAAGGCCTGAAAGTGAGATAATATTGATGGATAATCCAAACAAATACATAAACAATAGACTTACTATCAAAGAGACAGGAATACTAATGGCAATAATTAAGGGTGATTTTATGTCTTGTAAAAAGAAGAACATTATTAAGATTGCGAGAAAACTTCCTATCCATAAACTTGATTTTAAATTATCAATGGATAGTTTTAATAGCTTTGTTTGATCTTGATTGGTAGAAAACTCTAGATTAGGATAGTCTTTTACAAAAGATTGCGTAACTTTTTCAAGTGATTCTTTCAATTCATATACCCGTGCATCTGCTTGTTTAATAATAGCCAATACAATGGCTCTTTTACCATTTAGATAGACCGAACCTCTATCTTGTTCTGATTGTAATTTAACTTCTGCTAAATCTTTTAATTGAAATAATTTATCATGAATATTCAGATAAATATTTTCAATATCTTTTTTGTTTTTTAAAGGATTGGCAAACTTAAAGTTATATTGATAAACTCCGTTTTGTACCAATAAATTACCTAATTCAAAGTTGTTTTGCCTTATGGCACTTATGAGTTCGTTACCACTTATTCCAATGCTTTGCAATTTTTGGATATTGGGTGTTACCACAATTTCGGGTTTGGTGAGCCCGCTAATGTCTGCTAATGCAATATCTGGTAATTGCTCTATACGTTTTTTTAAAACAGTTTCAGTAAAATCACTTAACTCTAAAAAATTTTCTGATGAAAAACCTTCTTTTAAAGAAACTGTTAAGTTTACAATGGGAATGTCAGTGGCGGATGCTTTAATAACTTTTGGGCGCTCTAAATCTCTTGGTAAATAATTTAATGAGGCATCTACTTTTTCATTAGTTTCTACAAAAGCTAAATTGGTGTTGGTACCATATTCAAAAGAGAGTTTTAAGGTAGCAAAACCGTCTCTGGTTTTTGAAGAAATATCTTTTAAATTCCCAACCTGTAGTAATTGATTTCGTAAAGGACGAATCACATTGGTTTCTAATTCTCTTGCCGTATTGTTAGGGTAGCTAACTTGTACCGTGATTTCTGGTATAGGAATATCGGGCATTAAAGAAGTAGGTATTCGGGTAGAAGCCACAGTACCTAGAAGCATTAATGCCATAGAGGCCATAAAAACAGCTATTGGTCTTTTGATTATGAATTTAATCAATAATATTAGCTTTTAATGTAATTTTATAAAATTTAGTTTCTGTATTAGCTTTAATCACAGCATGTAAAATGTTTTTACCCGATTTTTCTTTTGTGTCAAGAGTTAACATTATTACACCTTTCTCCTTTGGAGGGATGATTTTTGAACTAATATTATAACCAGTGCAAACACAATCAGGGTTAACATATTTAATCTTTAAGGTGTCCTTGCTGGGATTTACAAATTCGTATTTAGCATTTAGTACTTCTCCTTGTTTTACATCTTTAAAATCAACTATTCTGGAAGATAGCTTTAATTCTGGATATGTAATGTCTTTATCTATTGTCTTTTTTTTTGCTTCACAAGAGGTTATTATGGTGAAAGCCCAAAATAAAGGTAATAAAATTATACTGTTTTTCATTTATTCTAATAAATTAGGTAAAGTAAATCTATAACTTTTTAAAGATAATTTATCTTCTGATAAAACAGCTTGAGAATAGAAATAAGGTTTAATATAACCAACCACTTCAAACCATTTTGGTACGTCTACATCGGCGATAAGTGTAGTCCCTTTATAAATTTGTAAACCATCAATAACTTTAGAATTAGGTTTGTTATAGCCCCTAAATAATAATCCTTGATTTTCAAATAGTTTAATTTTTGTATAGTATCCTGTCTTATTTTTTTCTTTGTTTATTTCCTTTGTGAACTCTTTCCTTTTTTTGCTATTAAATTCAACAAACTTAGTTTTAAATCTACCTGAATTACCAAATGTATGAAGATTAACATAATTTTTATCATAAAGATAAATTAACGAATCGGCTTCAAAACTAACATAAAACTGATCCTTAGAGTCAATTACATAATCAAAAGTATCATAAAACCCTAAATATTTATACTTTAAATACTCTCTAGATTTTTTTCCAAACAAATTTTCAATCTTACCGTTTTTTAGGTTTAGCCTAGCTAAAATCCTGCCCTCTTCGTAGTATTTTCTTGAATTTAATCTGTTGAAAAGCTGATGCTCCGCTTCAATGGGGAAATAGATTTCATTACTCGTTGGAGATTGAAGTTTAAAATTCCAATAATGCGGTGAATAAAGTCTGTGATTTAGAGGGTCTAAATTATCGGGTTTTATTTCATGTTCTTTGGTTGCCAAATCCCATTTCATAATAAAAGTTTTTTCTCTTTCAAAATCATCCTTATGGATATGTACGTCATAAGTTGAGCCGATAAATAGATGTTTTCCATTAGGTAACCTTTTATAAGCATCAATATAACCGGTATTTATCTCTTCAGGACCACCACCTTGCCCTAAGTTTTTAGAAATTAATTTTCCGTTTTTGTCAAAGGTAAAAAACCAGCCAAAACGTCTATCTATAAAATTTATCTTGTCTTTATAAACATCAAAAAATCCGTCATACGAAGATTCAATAGGATCAAAAATGAGTGTGTCTATTTTTATTGAATTTATAAGAATGCTCTTTTTTGAAACATTCTTACTATTAAATAAGTCAGTATTTTTTTCTGTAAATTTCTTTTTACTGCAGTTAACAATCACTAGTGTTAATAACAAAAGTATTTTTTTCATTTGTACATATATTAATATCCCCTATTTTAATATCACTTAAAATAGGGGATTGTTTTTTATTTTAACAATTACCATCATATTGAGAACATTGCACATTCTCACCAGGTTGGCTTTGTGCGCAAAGTGTTCCACTAGAACTCACTTTACAAACGTCTATCCAACTTCCATTTCGGACTATACGTTTACAATAACATTTAATTACCTCGTTACCGGCTCCTCCGGTTTCAGGTGGAACATGTGTAAATACTTGCTCTTGGGCTTCAGAATTTTGAATGGTAAGGGCACTAATAACAAAACTAGTTATCAATACAGCAGTAAATAAAACTTTTTTCATAATATGTTTAGTTAACATGTACTGCATACAAATACATAAATTAATAGTAATTATAATAAGAAAGGAAGAAATGGTATGCAATTTTTTTTAAAAACACTTCTTTCATAACATCGGCTAAGTTAATGAAAAATTAAAACTTTTAAAACTAAAGCTTTACTTTTGTGTCATGCGCTAAATTTAAATTACCTGATATAATTATGGTGTCTGTTGCCTTTAATCCTTTTTTAATGGCATAACAGTCATTGTTTTCTCCAACAACTTCTACGTAATTCCACTTAGCTAAACCGTTTTCTACTGTGAATACTACTTCTCGGTTAGAACGTAATATCAATGCTGTCTTTGGAATAATCAAAACATCTTTTAGTGGTTTGTTAATAAACACTTTTACATTCATACCATCTAGCAAGCCAGTATTTTTTGAAGCAACTTTTGCTTTAATTTTTATAAGGCCATTTTTGTCTACAATAGGGTTTATTTCAGTGATAACTCCTTTAAGCTTTTTGTCTGTATTAGCAAAAGACTTTATCTCTATTTCTTGTCCTTTACTAACAAAAGCGAATTCATTTTCTAATACTGAAAAAGAAACTTCTAGAGCATTTGGGTTAATGATGGTACAAAATACATCGGATGTAGTAATAAAATCTCCTTGTTTTTTTTCTAAATTAGCAATAACACCAGCAAAAGGGGCTTTTAATAACGTTTGTTCGTATTCTATTTGCGTTCTTTTTAGATTGTTTTTGGCTTCTAAAATACCGCTTTTTATTTCCAAGTTTTTGAGTATGAGCGCTGTAATATTTTCTTGACCATAGTTGATTTTTTCTTCAGCTAATTTGGTTTTAGCTTTTTGAAGTGCTATCGTTGTTTTTTGAATATTATTTTTTAGCAAACCGTTTTCCAAAACACCAATTACGTGATTTTGCTTAACGTAATCTCCATTTTTTACTGTTATAGAAAATAATTGATTAGATGTTTTAAAGATTAAGTCAGCTTTTTGGACACTATTGACTTTACCATTAACAATTAACTGATTATTAAAAATAGTAGTTTTTAGAATTTGAGCTGTAACAGAAATTGACTTCAGATCAATATCTGACTGTAAATTTTGGTTACTAAAGACCTGTTTTTTCCTTTCACAAGCGTAGGATAATAAGAATAGACAAATACAAATTTTTTTAAACATTATTTTTTGACATTTTATTTTTTAAATAACTCCTTTAAAGATCTAGTTATATTACAATCACGTTTACATTGAGGAACTCTAATTCAACAATTAGTTGATAATATTTAAATTATCTGATACATATTTTAATTCTTTTTTGTCATTAAATATATAATTAAAATAGTTGTTTTCCATTTTTTATTGATAGTAATTGGTTTGATTGCCAATAGTATAACGTGTTTGTTTTAAATGAGAGTGAAACTGTTTTTTTTGATTTAAGCAATTTAGTTGTCTATTCTCCAAAAGTGAGATTTGATCTTTTTGTTTATAAACAAGAACAGTATCTAACTTTTTCTTCTTTGTTATTTTTACTTTCCATGCAAAAGTAACTAAATAAACAACTAATTATTCCAAAAGAATAATATAGTGGTTAGTTTTCATTAGCTATATGAGATCTTATTAATTACCACTTACCACTTACCATTTGAATTTACCGTAATAAAACGTCCTTTTTTCCTGTCTATTTCAATATGATGAAAAGAAATCATAGCTACTGCTATTATTGATTTTTATATCTTATATAAAAAAAACACTCATTTTCTTTAGCCACTTTGGTCTCTTTTTCAAATCCTTTTTACTATGCAATAGTTTTTCCTCTCTTGATAACTATTATAATTACGATTGTTTTTTTATAGAAGTCTCCCTGTTATAAGCCAAATGAGAAAAGGCGAACTATCAAGTTAATTGTACTAAAATTCATCTATATAAAACCAGATTAAAAGTTAAGGTGGCAATGGGATGGGTATTTAAATTTTTTTCAGTCTATATGTAAGCATTACTTGATTCCCGTCTAAAAATGAATTATTTAAAATACTATCTATTTTTTTAATAAACGAGTCTTCTTTATTATTAATTAAATATTCTTTTTTAATAAATTTTAATACATAGGGGTATATAAAAGTAATGTATTTTGATTTATTACTGAAAAACGGTCTGAATATTTCTTTGTGATCAATATCATTAAATTCTTTTGGGAATTTATAGTTTTTAAATTTTCGTTCAGTTTTAAAATAAAATGTGACAATATTCTCTTCATTATTTGAAAAGTTTGATATAAATACGTCTTTGTTTACACCACTAAGGTTTGCCAAAAAATCAATATTTTTAAAATTCTCAGGGTATGATTGCATTTCATTTAATATTTTATCATGACTAAGTGATTTGAAATCTTGACTGACAGTTTTATTAAGATAATTGAAATTTTTATAATTATAAATTTTATCTTTTGTTATCTTGTAAATTGTATCCGAAATTAAGTCGTTAAATAAATTCTCATTCCGACTAGAGAAAAAGGGGTGTTTATTTAAAAGTCGAACAGTTTCAAATTTCCTATGATCAAAGGGGATAAATTTATTGATGATGTTATAGTTATTATCTACTATAAATAAATCATAATCAAAAAACTTATTGTTTATCATATTTCTATGTTTTGCCGTAAATAATACGATAAAATCATTGAAGAGTTTAAAAGCAGTAAAATTTAGCCCAACATCGTCGGTTCTTATGTATTTAAAATCAGAACTGTAAACAATAAATCGTTGTTTGCTAAAATCATATATGAACACTTCTTTATTGCTAGGATGTATATCAAAGTCTTCAATTTCTCTGTATTCGTTTGGACCATACCCTTTTGAATTTAATTTATTAATTATTAATCCCGAATCGTTGATTAGATAAATTTGATCATCTTTTGTGCTAAAATATATTTTTTCTCCTAGAGGTACTGCTTTAATTATTTTATTAATCAGTACTTCTGAGTTTTTTTTTGGGTGGATTTCTTTAATTTCAATATCATCGATTAGGTTAAAGATGTTTTTCTCGATTTCTAAATTCGAATCTATTGGGATTTCAGTAGTACTATTAAATTTATCAGGGTTTTCTTTGTTGCAACTAAAAGCTATGATCAAAAGTAATATATAAACTTTGTGCACTATAAACCTAGTTTTCATTATATTCTATAATTAATGTTTTTATTTCTTTCTTTTCTTCCTTTAATTTTAGTGAATAATAAAATTCCAGTTCTTCAAAGAGTTCTTGGGGTTTATTTGCACGATGCATATTGAAATTATATTTGTAATTTTTGTCTAAGCCATTGTGTATCTCAATGTCATACCAGTTATTAATTTTTTTCACTAGGGTTTCTCCAAGTATACATTCTCCTTTAAATGTTCTATTTACTGTGCTTATTATGGTTGAAGAGTTTTTTTTAGAACATTTAGACAATTTTCCGATATCATTGCAAGTTAGTACTTTCACTATTTTGTTTTCTTTGAGAAAATTAATATTAATATTAAAATCTCTTTTGAGTTTCTGAAAAAAAACATTTATCAATTCTTTTTTCTTTATTTTATTCTTTGCTGTAGCTTTAAAATTTATTATTGGATTTATCGCGTTACCTTTTAATGAAAAATGGTTTAAAGAAATGTTTGTAATATCAGAAACAACATCTAGAAAACGATAATTATTGAACTCGATGAGTTTTTCACCAGAAGCTGATGATTTAGATAAATTATGACTTTTATCCGCCATTTCAATCTCCAATTTAATATAATTTTCATTTTTTTGACAAAAAATATTAAGAGGTAAAATAATACAGAAAATAAAGAGTGTTTTGTAGTACATAGATAAAAGTCATTTTAAATTATTAATAGGAATAACATTTTGCGGTAGCTTCTATATGTAATATTACTTGTTTAGTATTGCAGCACGCATAATATCCTTCACCACATGAGGTTGTGGCTTTCTTTGTGATAACAGTACCATGAGCTTCAAATGTAATTTCTACCGTACATGTTGTTGAGCCTGGCCCACCACTTTCGCATGTAGGTGCATCTCCATTAGCACCACCAGTTTGGGGTGGAACATGAGTGAAAACTGCTTGAGTAGAAGCTGCTTGAGGATAAGTCATTATGGTGTTAAAAAAACATAAACAAAACACCGGAATCAAAATTCTTAATTTTTTCATCTTTTTAAAATTTAAAAAAGAGTGGTGCGCAATTTTTTATAAACACCCTTTTTCTTTGTGGACAATTTTTTTAAAAAAGTTAGCTATTCTTTTTTAAAAACGGTATAAAAGTATATAAAAAAATATAACTCACAATATATCAAGTTTTTATTTTTAATATAAAAGTAAAAACTCCTTGCTTTAACTGAGATAATGATAAAAAAACGTAGTACTTTAAATATTACTTATTAAGTTTGGTCTTGACATAATATTTAATTTAGGCATAAGCCTCTATTAAATCTCTACCAACAAAAGTAGTTACTCTAATATTGAAAATATTATATATTTCCTCATTTTATCTTAAAATTTAAAGCTACATCTTATGTTTTTAGATGTAGCTAGTTTATAATTAATTTGTGTTTTACAAAATTAGTTTGCGCCATCACATTGAACTGCATTTAATGCTGTTTTACATTATCTTAACCCTTTACGGTATAGAACCCTAAGTTTTACAGTTTTTAAGGTTTAAAGAGTTAATTATCAATAAAAAAAAACTCATTAAATTCAGAAATACTAACTACTTTTTTGTTTTGGATCCTTAATATTAATGGGTATGCTACCGAAGTATCATAACTATTGAATAGGTTATCACTATCAATAAAAACATTTTTATTATTTAAAAGATTCTCGCCTGCTTCTAGTTTTAATAATTTTTTATCCTTAACTCCTGTAAAGATTAATTGAAAATTAAATTTATTTATATTTTCTTTTGCAAAAATTGTTGCATCACTAATACAGCCTCCACAACCAGCATTTGGTATAACTATAATATATTTAACATTTATATCTATTTCCTTTCCGTATAATTGTTGAATTCTTAAATTATATAAAGCCTCCTTACTCTTTTCTTTTGAATTACATGAGAAAAAAGTAGTTAATAAAATTAACATGAAATATTTGTTATTCATTATTAATTAATTTAAAAACACTAAATTGAATTTTATTATCATCCTTATCATATAAGTCATTTCTAGCTATAGCTAAACCTGTTTTATTTACCAAAATCATGTAATTATTATACTTCTTCGAACTAAAATATTGCTCTCCTAAAATATTAAAATTAGAATCCAAAGCAATTATAGAAAAATTTGCAAGTCTATTACCTTTAAGCACTTCATTTTTTTTGGGTCTTATGTACACTATTCTATAATATACATCTCTATATTTATCATATATTATTGAGGCATAATCAGAATTTGACAAACTAAAAATATCCTCCTTTCTGTAATCTCTATTTTTTCGTAATCCATATTTAATATCAGAGTACATGTAATTTACAGTATTAAAAAAAACAGATTTAACCTGCTTCTTATGTTTTATTTTTCCGTTTTTTTTATCTCCTTCATATAAATAGTCATCTACTGGATAGTTAATGTAGAACTTGTTTTTATTTTCATTAAAAGTTAAAGAGGGTACATATTTAAATTGCGAACCCCAAAACCGTTGATCATATTTTTTAGATAATGGAAATAAGTACCTGCTCATTTTTTTTTGTATGTCGTATTCAAGTACCATAGGGTAATTTGAGAAATTTTCTTGAAACTGGTTTATACTTGAGGAGAAATACAATTTGTCTTTAATTTTTATAATAGGAGAAAGAATTGTAGGCTCGGGAAAAGGGACATCTTTTTTTGTTTTATAGTCTACAATATCATATTTGTTAAGTAGTTTACTTTTACTATTAACTAAATAGAGTCTTCCTGCCATTAAATTGTAAATAAATATACTATCTTTATTTACAAAACAGTGTGAAGTGTTATTATCAAGAGCTCCAATACCGTCCTCCCCTTCTTTTAAAAAAATAATACTTTGACTACTTTTTACTTTCCCGTTCAAAAGAGTGTAAAATTTAATCGAGTTGTCATAATTATTTATGAAAGAAAAGAATTCTCCATTATTATTTTCAGTAAATTGACAAGAAAAGTGCCAAAAAGAGGTCTTTTTATCTATAGGGAAAGATTGTATTTCAGATTCGTAAAAGATTTTCGAGGCTTTTTCTTTTTTTAAGCCAAATTCACAAGATGCCGCAAGAAAGATTAAAAGAATGAGTAATAAATAATTTTTCATTTATCAGTATATTATAATGAAACAGGTGTAATTCTTTTTTACACCTGTTTATTCGTTTTGATAATTAATCTCTATTAAATGTCATATTCATGTGTAAACGAAGCACTACCTCCAGTTCCACTGCAAGCTGTTCCTTCTCCAAAAGTAAAACACATATCGCCATTACCTGAAGATAATGCTCTACATTTACCTCCATTTTCAGAAGAGTCAGAACTTACAGTACAATGATAGCCTGCGAAACTATTAGAAACAGTAAATACACCTATAGCCGCTAGTACAATGATTCTTTTTTTCATTTTTTTTAAATTTAAATTGTTAAATAATACCGTATTAATAAAAAATGAGGTATAATTTTTATAGTAAAATTTAAAAAAGAGTGGTGCGCAATTTTTTATAAACACCCTTTTTCTTTGTGGACAATTTTTTTAAAAAAGTTAGCTATTCTTTTTTAAAAACGGTATAAAAGTATATAAAAAAATATAACTCACAGTATATCAAGTTTTTATTTTTAATATAAAAGTAAAAACTCTTTTTCTTTAACTGAGATAATCATAAAAAAACGTAGTACTTTAAATATTACTTATTAAGTTTGGTCTTCATAAAACATGTTGCTATTAAAAGTTATACAACCATATCGTCATTTAAAGTTCTAATTGTTTTTGTACTACTTGGTTTTTTAGGTTTTTTTATCATACCTAAACTCTCAGTTCGCTTAAACCCAAGTGATTCTTTACCTTCAGTTTCTGTAAGATATGGTTGGAGTAATGCCTCACCTTATGCTTTGGAAAGAGAGGTGACTAGTATTTTAGAAGGAGGATTTAGTACCGTAAAAGGATTAACCAGTTTAAGTTCGAAATCCTCAAAAGGTAATGGAGGTATTACTTTAGAGTTTGATAAATACACAGATATAGACCAAGTGCGTTTTGAAATTGCTACTATTATCCGTCAACTTTATAAAAAACTTCCAGAGAACGTTAGTTATCCTGTTATAAATGTAAATAAAACCAATGAGAAGCAAAGTCAACGTGCGTTTTTATCATATACAATAAACGCACCACAAACTCCTTTTGAAATACAAGAAACGGTTAAGAACCGAATAGAACCTATTGTTGGAGCTATACAAGGTGTGGATAAAACGAATGTTTACGGATCTACACCTAAAGAGTATGTTATTAGTTATAATTTTAATACACTCAAACAGCTTTTAATTAGTAAGGAGGATATTGTCAAAGCATTACAACAAAATTTCTCAAATGAAAGTTTAGGAAGTGTCTTTTATAGAAAAGAATTTATTACGTTGGCTATTAACTCAAATAAAGAAATTAATTGGCATATTCCTATAAAGAAAGTTAAGGATAGACTTATCTATTTAGACGACATTTCGCGGGTTAAAGAACAAGCACAAGAAGCTCAAAGTTATTTTAGGGTAAATGGCAAAAATGCTATCACACTTTCAGTATTTGCAACTCAAAATGCGAATACCATTGTTTTAGCAAAAGTAATAGCAAACAAATTACAAGAAATACAACAACAGTTGCCTAACGATTATTCCATTATTGAAACCTATAATGCCACGGAATATTTAGAAACCGAGCTTAATAAAATATATGAAAGAACTGGATATACAATTGCTATTTTACTACTTTTTATAGTATTAGTGAGTGGTAGTTTTAACTATTTATGGGTAACTGTTATTAGTTTAACTTGTAATTTAGGTGTAGCTTTTTTACTCTATTACCTTTTTGGAATAGAAATACAATTATATTCTTTGGCTGGTATTACCATTTCGTTTGGGTTAATTATAGACAGTAGTATCGTAATGATTGACCACATTAAAAAACAAGGAAACACTAATGTTTTTATTCCCATTTTAGCGTCTACTTTAACTACGATTGGTGCATTGACAATCATTTATTTGTTAGATGAAAAATACAGGGTAAACTTAATTGATTTTGCTTTGGTAGTTATTATCAATTTAAGTGTTTCATTATTTGTTGCGTTATTTTTAATTCCTGCTTTATTGGAAAAGATTTCTTTACAGAAAGCAACGCCAAAAAAAATAGGGTTATTGATTCAAACTAAATTTTATGGTTTTTATGAAGCGTTACTTAAAACTTTATTACGTTTTAAAAAATTGGCTATTGTTAGTGTTATTTTAATTTTTGGAATTCCATTTTTTATGCTTCCACAGAAATTAGAAAAGAATGAAACTTTTTTTGAAAGAACGTATAATACTACTCTTGGAAATGAATGGTACCGGGAAAATGTGCGGTCTTATATTGATAGATATCTTGGAGGTAGTTTCCGTTTGTTTAATGAGTATGTTTTTGAAAATGCGTATTACAGCAGAAATGAAGAGACTAAATTATATGTAGTTGCCTCAATGCAAAAAGGAGCAACCGTACATCAAATGAACGAAGCATTTTTAGAAATTGAAAATTACTTACAACAGTTTTCAGAAATCAAACAATACACAACTACGGTGAATAGTGGAGATTATGCAAGAATTGAAATTAACTTTAAAGATGAGTTTCAAGACTCTTCTTTTCCGTTTGTGTTAAAAGCTCGTTTGGTTAGAAAAGCATTCGATTTAGGAGGAATTGACTGGGATATTTATGGAGTAGGAAATGGTTTTAGTAATGGTGGAGGTAATAATGAGCCTATAAATTTCACAGTAGAAGCCAAAGGTTATAATTATGATGACTTAAATGCTTGGGCAGATACTTTAAGAATAGCTTTAGTAAAACATCCTAGAATACAAAATGTATTGGTTAAAGAAAATTCTTATTGGTCAAGAAAACCATCCTACGAATATAGATTTGTATTAGATAAAGAACAATTGGCTTTGCGTAAAAGTAATCCGTCTAAAATTTTTGAAGAATTAAAATCTTTGACGCTTTCGAAACAATCGGATGTTTCATTAAAGATTAAAGGAAAATATTCACCAGTACGTTTAGAATCTAACGATTCAAAACAGTTTGATTTGTGGAGTATAACGAATACGCCTTTGGATAGCTTGCACGCTCCTATTGTATTAAAAAACATTGCTTCAACTTATAAAGAACGTGAAGAAGAAAGTATTTACAAAGAGAACCAACAGTATATAAGGTTGGTGCAGTTTCAATATACAGGTTCAGCAAAGTTTGGAACAAAATATTTAAAAGAAAAGCTAGCAGAGTTAAAAACAAAATTACCGCTTGGGTATCAATTCGAAAACTCTCAAAATCGCTGGTTTTTAAATGAAGATAAGAATAACAATTATGCTTTCTTACTGATTTTGGTATTGGGTATTATTTATTTTATTTGTTCTATCCTATTTGAAAGTCTGAAACAACCATTTATTATTTTAAGTGTAATACCTATTTCCTTTATTGGTGTTTTCTTAACTTTTTACTGGTTTGATTTTAACTTTGATCAAGGTGGATTGGCTAGTTTTGTGTTATTGAGTGGTATTACGGTAAATGCGTCTATTTTTATTATTAACGGCTTTAATAAGTTGAGAAAAGAATTTCCAAAAAATAATTATTTAAATCTTTACATAGAAGCCTTTAGGCAAAAGATATTTCCAATTACTTTAACAATAATATCTACTATTCTTGGGTTTATTCCCTTTGTAAAGGATGGGCAAAACGAAGTGTTTTGGTTTGCGCTAGGTGCTGGAACAATTGGTGGTTTATTGTTTTCTCTTTTAGGGATTTTGATTTATTTACCCTTGTTTACTTTAAAGAAGAATGAATTAGTTGAGTAACCTTTGTTTAGAAAATACACGTACCATTTTTCCAAGAATGTAGTTTTCAGGTACAAAACCAAAACTTCGAGAATCTATTGAATTATGTCGATTATCACCTAGCATAAAATAGTAACTGTTTTTGAATGTGTACAATTTCTCTGACGATTTTTTTAAATCTGTATTTTCAAATTTTAACACAACATTTTTGTAGGTGTCTATATTTTCTTCGGTTAATGGTATTGTCATTCCTTTTTTTGGAATGATCAAGTTTCCATAATTATCCCTTGTCCATATCGCTTGTTTGGTAAATGGATATAAGAAATAATTATAGTTTGCCTTCTCTTTAATATCTTTTACATATTTCTTTTTTTTGCCTTCAGAAAACGCTGAAAACTCTTTGTTAGAATAGTTTTCTAATAAAGCAATAGCGTGTTGTTGTTTGTGGATGTAGTTATAGGAGTAGCTTTTCAGTTCCTTTAGCTCTTTAGAGTTAATAAAAACCTTACTTTGTTTTAGTAATATTGTGTCGTTTGGCATTCCAATAATACGCTTAATTAAAATTTTATCGGAATTATCCACCGCCTTAAATACCACAATGTCCTTTCGTTGTAATTTTTTAAATGGCTCTAATGATTTATATAAGTTGTATTCATTTTCTGGAGGGTTGAAAAAGCTGCCAATTACTGGAATGTTGCGTAAATGTTTTGGCACTTTTACACCATAACTTATTTTATTAATTATAACATAATCATTTGGGAAAAGCGTTTTTTTCATTGAGCTTGAAGGAACAAAATAAATATCAAAAAAAAATGTTCTAAAAAAGATTGTGAATACAATAGGGAGTGTGGCTACGTAACTATACTTTAGTGTTGTGTGTATGTTTTGGGGTAGTGCTTTTTTTAATTTGTTTGGGATCTTTTTAGTAGAAAAACTATCTAAAATTAAAAATAATGCAATTGAAACCGCTATTAATTTTGACCACACATAAAAAGATAAAATGGCAGCTAATCCAATGGTGAAAAGTAACTTTTTCATTGGATAAAAATAGAATTTTAATCATTGTTACTAGATAAAACCACAATTTTTTTCAAAAATACTTTTGTGTAATTCCGTCAGGATAAATGTTGTTCATAGTGATGATACCATTTCTAATGTTAAGTTTGCCGGTCTCAACTATTTATGGTAAACGCCGATCTATAGGTAATACATAAGAATGATTGCAATAGAATGCTTGTGTACCTTTACCAAAGAAGCGGTATGATATACTAAAGAATCATGTTTAATGTTTTAAATAAAAAAAACCTGAGTAGTTTCTATTACTCAGGTTTTTATGTTATGTTTTATAGAGGTGAAAACTAGAATGACAACAATGCTTCATTGTTTTTCATTACTGCTTCTGCTGAGGCAGTTAAATGTTCTTTTTCCGCATCGCTTAAGTTAATTTCAACTACTTTTTCGATACCGTTTCTACCTAAAACAACAGGT
The DNA here is from genome assembly GCF_057220795.1 of Tenacibaculum profundicola. Lineage (NCBI taxonomy): Bacteria > Pseudomonadati > Bacteroidota > Flavobacteriia > Flavobacteriales > Flavobacteriaceae > Tenacibaculum > Tenacibaculum profundicola. Next base: position 4,137,313 of record NZ_CM170137.1, read on the forward strand.
ACACCGATACATAAATCAGCTAAGCCATATTCTCCATCTAATAAAGTTGAACATGGGAATATTTTCTTTTGATCACAAGCAATCGCTTGTACCAATCCTGATACAGCAGCGCCTGGTGCATACCAAGCAGAAGTGCCTAATAATTTGGTTAAAGTAGCACCACCAACTTTAGTGTCTTCCTTTACTTGATTTAGTCTCTCTTCCGATAAAAATTCTGATACAGGAACTGAGTTTCTCGTTGCTAAACGTGTTAATGGAACCATTCCTTTGTCTGAGTGTCCACCAATCACCATTCCATCAACATCAGAAATAGGTGCTTCTAAAGCCTCTGCTAAACGATATTTAAAACGAGCTGAGTCTAGAGCTCCACCCATACCAATGATTCTGTTTTTAGGTAATCCAGTAGTTTTGTGTACTAAATAGGTCATCGTGTCCATTGGGTTAGATACTACGATGATAATAGTATTAGGAGAGTGTTCGATTAAACTAGTAGAAACTGATTTAACAATGCCTGCGTTTATTCCTAATAACTCGTCTCGAGACATACCTGGTTTACGAGCTATACCTGAGGTAATAACACAAATGTCAGAATCAGCAGTCTTACTGTAGTCTCCTGTAGTTCCTGTAATTTTAGTATCGAAACCGTTTAGAGAAGCAGTTTGCATTAAATCCATAGCTTTCCCTTCAGCAAAGCCTTCTTTAATATCTACTAAAACAACTTCTGAAGCGAAATCTTTTATTGCAATGTACTCAGCACAACTAGCGCCCACGGCACCTGCTCCTACAACTGTTACTTTCATTTTATATATATGTTTTTGATAATTATTAATAAGATGCACAAAAATAGCGATTTGCCTATGGATAAAAAAGTAAAAACCTATTGAAATTTTAAGAAGCATAAAGTTTGAAAATTAATGCTTTGTCAATAGTGTTTTTAGGTGAGCTAATGCTGTGTTATTAAAATACCGCCATTTTTGATCTTTTTAAATGATGTTTTTTGTTATTCTAAAATCGTTGCGTTATGCTAATAATTAATGAATTTGTAGCTGTTTGATTTTTACTGACTGTCTTACAGGGGTATAATGATAAGCGGTAAGTAGGTGATTGAATTAGTAAAGTAATGTTGAGTATTATAGCGAAGGCGAGTGGTTGTTATTAGTCAAAATAATACCAGTTATTGTTTGAATTTACTAGAAAAGAAAATGAGTGCTGTTTTATATAAGATAAAAAAATCAATAACAGCAGTAGCTATGATATCTTTTTGTATTGAAATAGAAAACGAAAAAGGACGTTTTATTATGGAAGATTCAAGTGGTAAATGGTATAATATGTATATTGATCATAAATCTAGTATAAAACGAAATCCCACTGAGAAAAGATTTCAATGGGATTAACGTGTTATCAGAAAAGTAAATATTATCTAAAGCTAAATGCAATCCCGGCATTTACGGTATTGTATTCTTGTAATGTATAACTTCCAAAAATTTTAAAGAACCCTAAGCTTAAACGAGCACCTAGGGTAGCATTTACACCACCAGCATTGGTTTTCATTGATAAAGGATCAGACACCGATTCTTGTATCGTTGGTGTAGCAGGAATACCTGATTCATAAGTTAATGTATAGTTTCCGAGCATGTTTAGTTTTGAACTACCTCCTATATATCCAACACCTCCATAGACGTTGATGATAGGGAAGTTCAAAGAAGCAATAGCTTGAAAAGTATAGGTGGATAACTTGAATTCAGTATGCGCATTTTGTGTGGTAACAGCACCGGTAACATCACCGATGGTGTAATCAACATTCATATTTGAGTACCCAGCTAAGAGTGATACATGTAATGGTGTTTTGTCTAAAGGACCAAACCAGCTAGTAATTTCTTTCTTTAATCCAATACCAAAAAGTTTTGCTTTTACATCGTCCGAACCAATTTCTGGTGTGAAGCGTACTATGGCATCTAACTTGAATGGTAATCCTATACCAACTTGAACGGCTGGTGCCGGTATTAAACTAACGGGGAGGTCTTCTTGAATGCCTTCGGGTAATGTGAAATCGGCAGTTACTGATTGACCAGAGATCGTTGTTGTATACGAAACATCAGCAGGAGTAACTGAGTTACTTCCTCCGATAGTGGGAGTGTTAGTGTTTGAGCTTGTTATAGTGGTATTGCTAGATAAGTTGATGGCAGCTAAGTTAAAGATTTCGTCTTTCGAAGGAATAAAAGATCCACTAGCTCCGATGGTAATGTCAAATCCGAATTTCTTGTGCACTTTGGCGGTATGATACCATCCATTATTCATGCTGTATATAAGCCCCTTAAAAGCAGGGTCTAGATATGCGTTGGTTATTTTCTCAGCATCTTCTTTAGCTAAAAGTATGGTTTCTAGTTCTTGAGAGTTGACTTTTGTTAAGTAAAAGATGGATAATAATAGTAGAATAGATTTTGTTTTTCTCATATTTAGTTACATTTGAAATGCACCAGAACAATTGTTTTGCACATTTAATTATACCTCTAAATATAAAAGTTTTTTATGTCATAAAACTAAGGATAAACACTTAAAAAAAAATCCTTAACTAGGTTAAGGATTTTTTAATTATAGTTTTTTATGCGTCTATATTCGCATATTTTGCGTTCTTCTCGATAAACTCTCTACGAGGAGGAACATCGTCTCCCATTAACATAGAGAAAACTCTATCCGCTTCAGTTAAATTGTCAATAGTAACTTGTCGTAGCGTTCTGAATTCAGGATTCATGGTAGTGTCCCATAATTGTTCTGCATTCATCTCTCCAAGACCCTTATAGCGCTGTATATTAGCAGCGCCACCCATTTTTTGAACGATTAAATCACGTTGATTATCATCCCATGCATATTCTCTCTTTTGTCCTTTTTTAACGAGGTATAAAGGTGGAGTAGCAATATAAATATATCCTTGCTCAACCATTTCTCTCATATAACGGAAGAAGAAAGTTAATATTAATGTTGCAATGTGAGAACCATCTACGTCGGCATCACACATAATAACTACTTTGTGATAACGCAATTTGGATAAATTTAAAGCTCTTGGGTCTTCTTCTGTACCAATAGAGATTCCCAAGGCGGTAAACATGTTTTTAATTTCTTCATTCTCAAAAACTTTGTGCTGCATTGCCTTTTCAACATTCAAAATTTTTCCACGTAAAGGTAAAATTGCTTGGAAGTTTCGATCTCTACCCTGTTTTGCAGTACCTCCTGCCGAATCACCCTCTACTAAGAATATTTCGCATACCGCCGGATCGGTTTCAGAGCAATCAGATAGTTTACCAGGTAAACCGCCAATACTCATAACTGTTTTACGTTGCACCATTTCACGTGCTTTACGAGCAGCATGGCGTGCTTGGGCAGCTAAAATAACTTTTTGAACGATTATTTTAGCATCATTTGGGTTTTCTTCCAAGTAATCGGTTAGCATTTCAGCAACTGCTTGCGAAACAGCTGATGTTACATCTCGATTTCCTAGTTTAGTTTTGGTTTGTCCTTCAAATTGAGGTTCAGCGACTTTTACAGAAATGATTGCTGTTAGCCCTTCACGAAAATCATCTCCAGAAATTTCGAATTTTACATTTTTCAATAAGCCAGATTCGTCGGCGTATTTTTTTAAGGTATGCGTTAATCCACGACGAAAACCAGATAAATGTGTACCTCCTTCATGGGTGTTAATATTGTTTACATATGAATGTAAGTTTTCTGCATAAGAAGTGTTATAGACCATTGCTACTTCAACAGGTATTCCATTTTTTTCTCCTTCCATGGCAATTACTCCAGCGATTAATTGCTCTCGAGTATTGTCTAGATATCGTACAAATTCAGATAAGCCCTCTGTACTGTGAAATATTTCAGAAATATCGTTTCCTTCATCATCTTTGTTCCGTTTATCTTTTAAGGTAATTGTAATTCCTTTGTTAAGATAGGCTAATTCACGCATTCGTGTAGCCAAGGTATCGTAATTGTACTCTATTGTTTGTATAAAGATAGAAGTGTCTGGTCTAAAAGTAACTTCGGTTCCTGTTTTATCTGTTTCTCCTATAGTTTTAACAGGGTACATCGTTTTACCACGCTCATATTCTTGTTGCCAAATTTTACCGTCTCTATAAACAGTGGCTACTAAATGATCAGAAAGAGCGTTCACACACGATACACCAACACCATGGAGACCTCCGGATACTTTATATGAATCTTTGTCAAATTTTCCTCCAGCACCAATCTTGGTCATAACCACTTCGAGTGCAGATACCCCTTCTTTCTTGTGCAGGTCTACAGGTATTCCACGTCCGTTATCACGAACGGTAACAGAATTATCTTCGTTAATGTCTACTGAAATTACATCACAGTGTCCTGCTAAGGCCTCATCAATAGAGTTGTCGACAACTTCGTATACTAGATGGTGCAAACCACGAATACCAATATCACCAATATACATTGACGGACGCATACGAACATGCTCCATACCTTCTAAAGCCTGAATACTATCGGCTGAATAATTGTGCTTTTTTTCTTCGCTCATATTATTGAGTATTGTTTCTAATTACGTTATGTATTGTTTTTAGGAGTAGTAAATGAACGCGTTTTTTTTAAAAAAAACAGAAGCTCTTTTTAATTCGAATACTTTAATCAACTAACCCCAAAAAAATAATCGCCTCAAGCGACTATCTCTTCTAACAAATTTACAGTTTTTTAACCTTAAAATAAAGTTTTTAAGAGGTTTTGTTTAAAAAAACGGAAAAAATATTTAATCGACATAAAGCTCTTAAAGAGCTTAAAAAGTGCTTTAAATTTAAAAATGAGTTTTTGAAATATGTTCTGAATTTTGGTAAAAAGGAAAGGTGTCTTAAATAAGAAGTTTTAAGCTTTTGGAAGTTAAAAATAACTCAGATTTTTGTTGGAAAAGTCAAAAAAAAATGCAATTACGAAATTTTATAATAAAATGTTAAAAAAAATAATAAAATTTTATCTTTTGATGGTTTTTGTTAACATAGTTTAATAAATTAACATTTTTTATGATTAAAAATGTATTTTTCGTATGTTTGGCCTGAATTAATAATAATTAAAAATTTAAAAAATTTAACAAATGAGAACCCCCAAAATTCTATTAAAAACCCTTCTGGTATCCTTATTTCTTATTGGCTGTAATAATTCGGAAGAATTAGATGTGCAACAAGAGACTCCTGAACAAATTGAAGTAAACTCAGTAGACAAGAATAAGGTAGTGCTGCAGTTTATTGATTTGATGAAAAATGAACAATTCAAAGAAATTACCCTTGGCTTATTGGAAAAACAAATACCAAGTGTAGCAATGTCTGAAATTTTAGAGAATACTTCTCAGGTAGCAGGACATCATGAGTCGTTTAAAAGCCTTTTCCAGATGAGTCAGGAACTAGAAAGAGTGGCTAGCCTAGAGGATGCTCCTGAAAAAATAGAAATTTTAGAAGCTTGGATCCATAATCCTAAAAATAATGAGGATTTTTCTAATCTTTTATTTTCGTATGCTCCTAAAGGAGATGAAAAAGAATGGTCTTCAATTAAAGCCTATACAATTGATAAAGAAGAGGTTTATTTAGATCCGAAAATAGTACCAAACCGCCCAGTTATCGTTATTGAAACTGATGGTTTTGAAGCGCTTAAGAAAGAGGTTGTCTATATGAATAAATACCTAAGACAAGAAGGTGCTCAAAATAACAGATTCGTTAAATCTGGTTTAGATTTAGATGCTTATTCTCCTAGAAATGCTGGTTTAGAAACAACTAAATTAGATAAGATTAGATTAAAAGATGATGAAGAGCCGTGGATAAGTGGGTCAGCTGAAGTGTATGCTGTAACATCGGGTATTAAAGATTCAAACAATGATATTGAGATTAAGGTGATTCCTATGTATTATTTAGATCACGATGGTAAAGATTACTATCCTAATCAGATTTTACTTTTTTGGGATGATTATAATTATCAAGCTGCGAATATTCAGTTATTTGAAAAAGACGACAGTCATAATTATAGAGAGCTAGTTACTACTATTGTTAATGGTGTTTTCAGAATAATTGCTGTTGCTAATCAAGATCCAATGATCGTTGTTTTAGGAGAGGTAGCAAACGCAATTCTTGAAGCTATGCCAAGTCATTGGTACTCTAATAGTGATGATTATGTGGATTCTTTTTATACCATTGAAAAAAATAAGAGTTATTCAAACTATTACGGAGCAAGAGGAAATGCAAAGGTGAATTTAGCACCATACTATGTGCCGACTAATTAGTCTGACTAAGCATTAAAAAGAATAAACTCTCTAATTTATTAGAGAGTTTTTTTTATGGATTATTCACTTATACGATTTACAGATATATATATCGTGTATAGGTATTAAAATATTTTAAGTTAGTTTAAGGTATAAAACTTTAGCATAGCCAAGCTATGGCTAAGTTTTATAACGCAAAAATAGCTGCAAAAGAAATAATAGATATGCGAAATATTTATTTGTAAATCGTATTCTACTTGTAGAAAGGTCATTGAGAAAACAAAATTAATGGAACAAAACTGGATAAACAGCGATTTTTACTCGGAAAAGTCGTGGATTATAGACTTTAACTGCGTTTTTTTTTAATCAAACCTCACTATTTCTAAGGCTTCTGTGGAAGTAAAATAAATCGAATTTAGGTTGTAATACAATCTATATCAATATTACTGTAAAGTAGTATTCAATGATGTATTAGCGTTCAAAACAAAAACCTCACATGAGTGAGGTTTTTTACACAACTAAAAATTAAAAAAATGCTCTTAATACGCATCTTCATGTATTGCTTTGATAGCTCTACCACTTGGTTCGTTTACATTTTGAAAGCTTTTGTCCCAGGCTAAAGCAGTTGGTGTGCTACAGGCTATCGATGGAACGGAAGGTACCGTTAATGCAGCTGTTTCGCTAGGGAAATGCTCTTCAAAAATTGATCGATAATAATATTCTTCTTTCGCTCTTGGGGTTTGGGTAGGGAAACGATGGGTAGCGTTTTCCATCATAGCATCTGTTACAGCTTCTTCTACAACCTCCTTTAATGTATCTATCCAGCTATAACCTACGCCATCTGAAAACTGCTCTTTTTGTCGCCAGGCAACACTTTCTGGTAAGTAACTTTCAAAAGCTTTGCGTAATACCCACTTTTCCATTCGTTCACCATTAATCATTTTATCTTCCGGATTAATTCTCATTGCGATATCCATAAATTCTTTATCTAGAAATGGAACTCTTCCTTCAATTCCCCAGGCCATTAAACTTTTGTTCGCTCGTAAACAATCGTATTGATATAGCTTTTCAAGCTTGCGAACTGTTTCTTTATGGAATTCTTCGCTATTAGGTGCCTTATGGAAATATAAATAGCCTCCAAAAATTTCATCTGCGCCTTCTCCAGAAAGCACCATTTTAATGCCCATTGATTTGATTACTCTGGCCATTAAATACATAGGTGTTGAGGCTCGTATAGTGGTAATATCATAGGTTTCAAGATTGTATATAACATCTTTAATGGCGTCTAAGCCTTCTTGAATTGTAAAAGTAATTTCATGATGAATCGTGCTGATATGTTCTGATACTTTTTTCGCAGCTATTAAGTCTGGTGATCCTTCTAGGCCAATCGAAAAAGAATGTAATTGAGGGTACCAAGCTTCGTCTTTGTCATTAGATTCTACTCGTTTTGAGGCGTATTTTTTCGCAATCGCAGAAGTAATTGAAGAATCCAGTCCGCCAGAAAGTAAAACCCCATAAGGAACATCGCTCATAAGTTGTCTGTGCACGGCAGCTTCAAGGGCATCTCGAAGTTCATCAATACTTGTTTGGTTATCTTTTACAGCTTGATATTCCATCCAATCACGCGAATACCAGCGTTGCAGTCCTCCTTCTTTAGTGAGATAATGCCCCGGAGGGAAAACTTCAATTTTGTTGCAGTATCCTTCTAAAGCCTTTAGTTCTGAGGCTACGTAGAAGGTTCCTTTTTTGTCCCAGCCCATATATAGAGGGATTATTCCCATATGGTCACGAGCAATTAAATATTCATCGGTTGCAGTATCGTATACAGCAAAACCAAAGATACCGTTCAAATCGTCCAAAAAGTGCTCGCCTTTTTCCTTGTACAGCGCGAGAATAACTTCACAGTCAGATTGGGTTAAAAACTCATGGTTCTCTTTTAATTGTTTTCTAATTTCTTGATGGTTATATATTTCGCCATTTGCAGCCAAAACAAATCTTCGATCTCTACTGAACAAGGGTTGTTGACCAGAGGTTGGGTCGATAATAGCCAAGCGTTCATGCATCATTATCGCTTTATTATCACTATAAATACCACTCCAATCTGGGCCACGGTGCCTCACTTTTTTAGCCATTTCTAATAACTGAGGTCTTAAAGTTTTAGATTTTTCTTTTAAGTCAAAAGCACAAACAATTCCACACATATCCTTATATTTTTTACGTTATTATCTTTCTTAATTTATAAAGTAACTTTAAAAAAGTACTGTTTTAATTGATGATACAAACAACGTGGTTTTATTTATATATTTAATGCAATGTAGCTATATTGATTGTTGTTTGTAACTAAAAATTAGATATTAGTTGTTTATTGATACCATTGATGGTTAAAATAGGGGCTATTTGATGAAATCGTAATTTACAGAAAGTAGCGGAGCAAGAAACATGAAAGTTTCCATAGTTCTAGAGCTAATATATTCATGAAAATAGACAACTTTAGTAATATTGTTATAATCAGTGGGTTCATATTTTGTAAAATAACGTACATGTTTTATTTATTTTTTGAAATAAATACAATTAAAAGTTTGGTTAATTAAAAATCTGTTATAAATTTGCCATATCATGACAATACAAAACAACATATGGTGGTGGAACTCTCTTAACTCGAATTAAGTGGGCAGATCCTGTATATGTAAAAACATAAATTTAGAAAAGGCTTATCTCACGATAAGCCTTTTTTGTTTTCAATAATATAACTAAAAATGAAAAAAACTACGTTTAATACTATTGTAAAAAATCAATTAGCAGATACTGTTACCCCGGTAGGTTTGTATTTAAGGTTAAGAGATACATACCCAAATACGTTGTTGTTAGAGAGTTCTGATTATCACAGTAAAGAAGAAAGTTTTTCTTTTATATGTATTGAACCTTTGATTAGTATGAAAGCGGATAAAGAGGAGTTCACAATTTTGATGAAAGGAAAAGAGGTGGGTAAACAGACTATTACTACCAATTTTAATGAACTGTTCACTGAGTTTACAGAAACCATTGATTTGAATTGCGATCCGAATATCAAATCATTTAATGGGTTATATGGTTATACAACGTATGATAGTGTGCAATATTTTGAAACAATTAAACTCCAAGTAAAAGAAGCGCCTTCTGCAATACCAATGATGCAGTACAGTTTTTATAAGTTTATTATTGCCATCAATCATTTCAATGACGAAATGATAGTAATAGAAAATATAGAAGAAGATGAAGATTCAAGGATAGAAGAAATAGAAACCATTATAAAAGCACAAACTTTTAATACCCAAAAATTCTCTATTGTTGAAGAGGAAACTTCGAATTGTACGAATGAAGATTTTAAAGGGTATGTGAGAAAAGCAAAAGCCCATTGTAAAAGAGGAGATGTTTTTCAATTGGTATTATCACGCCAGTTCCAACAGAAATTTAAAGGAGATGAATTTAATGTTTATAGAGCCCTGAGATCAATTAATCCATCACCTTATTTGTTCTATTTTGATTATGGGAGTTTTAAATTAATGGGATCATCGCCCGAAGCACAAATAAAAATAAATAATGGGAAAGCTATTATTAACCCAATCGCAGGAACTTTTAGAAGAACCGGAGATATGGCAGAAGATATTAAATTAGGTAAAAAATTATCTGAAGATCAAAAAGAAACAGCAGAACATGTGATGTTGGTTGATTTAGCGCGAAATGATCTTAGTAAACATGCCGATAATGTCAATGTAGAGGTGTTTAAGGAGGTGCAATATTTTAGTCATGTTATTCATTTAGTATCAACGGTTCAAGGTGAAATAAAAGAAGCCCCCATCAAAATTGTTGGAGATACGTTTCCAGCAGGAACGTTAAGTGGTGCACCTAAATATAAAGCCATGCATTTAATAGATGCTTACGAGAATCAATCGAGGGGGTTTTATGGAGGAGCAGTAGGGATTATCGGATTGGATGGGTCTGTTAATTTAGCCATAGCGATTCGTTCATTTGTGAGTAAGAAAAATGTATTATACTATCAGGCAGGAGCAGGGATTGTAATTCATTCAAGTGAAGAAAATGAACTACAAGAAGTGAATAACAAATTAGCAGCTTTAAAAAAAGCACTCATTCTAGCAGAGAATATTTAAAACAGACTATCGTTTTGGAAGCTTTAATGTGAGGTAAATACACTAAATTAAAAGTAAAAAGATTACAGACATGAACATTTTAATATTTGATAATTACGATTCATTTACATATAATCTGGTTCACATGGTTGAAAAGATTACAGGGAACCATCCTGATGTGTTTAGAAATGATGAAATAGACATTGATGACATCGGTAAATATGATTTAATTATGTTGTCTCCAGGGCCTGGAATACCAGATGAAGCAGGGATTTTAAAAGAGGTAATTAAAATGTATGCCGGCAAACTACCTATTTTCGGGGTATGTTTGGGCTTACAAGCGATAACAGAAGTTTTTGGAGGCAAAATAAGTAATATGAGTGAAGTTTTTCATGGGGTCGCAACTGAGATGAAAGTTATACAAAAAGAGGCTGTAATTTTTAAAGATATTCCAGCTACTTTTTTGGCAGCGAGATATCATTCATGGATCGCCACAAATGAAGATTTTCCTAGTAGTTTAGAAGTAACAGCAGTGGATGAAGATGGGGGTATTATGGCAATTCGTCATAAAGAACACCATATAAGTGCCGTGCAATTTCATCCAGAGAGTATTTTGACCGATGTGGGAGAGCAATTGGTAAGAAATTTTATTAATAGTGTGTCTAAGAAGAAAATGGTTACCAGATAATAGTATTTCAAGAATTAATGTACCGATCATAGTGGCTTATTGTGAATGCTGATAGATAAACACAAGCAATAGTAAAAGGAGATGATTGAGTAACTAACCTAAGAATTGTTATAAGTTAAGATAGACAACGTAGTTAATAGAAAAAACATGAAAATAATACTGGAAAAACTATATCAACATAAGAGGTTAACGAAAGAGGAAGCCAAACAGATGTTGACAATGATTACCCAAGAAAAATATAACGAAGCGCATTTGACCTCTTTTTTGACAGTATTTATGATGCGTCCTATTACAGTCCATGAATTAGCTGGGTTTAGAGAAGCATTATTGGAGCTAGCCATAAAAGTGGACCTGTCTGATTATGAGACCATAGATATCGTTGGAACGGGAGGTGATGGAAAAGATACATTTAATATCTCAACACTGACTTCTTTTATAGTCGCTGGTACAGGACAAAAAGTAGCCAAACATGGAAATTATTCGGTATCTTCAAAATCCGGTTCTTCCGATATGTTAGAAAGTTTCGGATATCAGTTTACCAATGATGAATCTATTTTAAAATCACAGTTAGAAAAAGCCAATATTTGCTTTTTACATGCCCCAAAGTTTCATCCAGCAATGAAGGCAGTTGGCCCCGTGAGAAAAGCATTAAAAATGAAAACTTTTTTTAATATGTTAGGCCCTTTGGTAAACCCAAGTTTTCCTCAAAATCAACTGCTAGGAACATTTAATTTGGAGGTGGCTAGATTATATAATTATATACTGCAGGAAGAAGAAGCCAATTATGGAATTGTTCATGCCTTAGATGGATACGATGAAATATCGTTAACAGGTGGTTTTAAGTTTTTTACGAAGCAAGGAGAGCAATTGATAACACCACAAGAGTTACATCAAAAAACGTTTTTGAGATCAGATATTTACGGTGGTGATTCAGTAAAAGCTGCCGCAAAAATATTTAAGACTATTTTAAATGGAGAAGGAACAGAAGCACAAAATAGTGTAGTGTTAACCAATGCGGCCTTTGCCTTAACCATTATAGAGGAAACAAAGTCATTTGAAGATGCTTTTGAAGAAGCAAAAACTTCATTGTTTGGATTAAAAGCAAAGAAGTGTTTTTATAAGTTAGTTAGTAATTAAGAGTAATTCATATTAAAAATAAGTACTAGTAATATGACCATATTAGATAAAATAGTAGCATTTAAAAAGAAGGAAATCGCAAAAATAAAAGCAGAAGTTCCTGTAAAAAAGTTGATTCAAAGCCCTAATTTTAAAAACGAGCCCTTTTCGTTAAAAAACGCATTAAACGAACCATTTTCTACTGGAATTATAGCTGAGTTTAAGCGTCAGTCACCTTCAAAAGGTATAATTAATGATAAAGTATCGGTATCGGAAGTAACCGAAGGATATTTAGAGGCAGATGTTGCTGCGCAGTCTATTTTGACAGACACCTCATTTTTTGGGGGAACCATGGCAGATTTAATGGAGGCCAGAATCATTAACCAACAAAAACCTATTTTACGAAAAGATTTTGTGGTGGATGGATTTCAGATTGTCGAAGCAAAAGCTATTGGAGCAGACGCCATTTTGTTAATAGCTACCTGCCTAACAACACAAGAAATAAAAAATTATGGCCAGCTAGCCAATGATTTAGGTTTAGAAGTTTTGTACGAAGTGCATACCCAAGAAGATTTAGATAAGATCAATGATTTAGAAGATAAGATTATAGGAATTAACAATAGAAATTTAAAAACTTTTGAAGTAGACTTGGAGAACTCTATTGAACTGGCCAATCAAATACCAAGCAGCGCGGTAAAAGTTTCTGAAAGTGGAATTTCGGACCCTAGAATTGTTACCGGGTTGAAGGAATATGGTTTTCGAGGTTTTTTAATTGGAGAAAATTTTATGAAAACTCAAAATCCAGGATTAGCCTGTCAAGAATTTATCAATCAAATTAGATAATATGAAGTTAAAAATCTGTGGCATGCAACAGGTCGAAAATATACGACAAATAGCTGCTTTGCAACCCGACTATTTAGGGTTTATATTCTATGAAAAGTCAAAACGAAATTTTGAAGGAATCATACCTGATGTTTCTAAGAATATTAAAAAAGTTGGTGTTTTTGTTAATGAGTTTTTAGAAATAGTAGTTTCCTTAGCGGAAGAATACCAATTAAAATTAATTCAGTTACACGGTGATGAAACAGCAGATTATATACAGCAATTAAAAATACATTTACCTACGGTAGAAATTATTAAAGTTTTTGGAATTGAAAAAGAGTTTGATTTTACCGTATTGCAACCTTTTGAAGAAGTTGCGGACTATTTTTTGTTTGATACTAAAGGAAAAAATAGGGGAGGGAATGGTGTTGTGTTTAATTGGGAAGTGTTAAAAAACTATAACTCTACAAAGCCTTTTTTTCTGAGCGGAGGAATTGGATTGGAAGAAGTTGAATTCATAAAATCATTTTTAAAAACACGTCAAGGAAAATATTGCGTAGCGATAGATGTGAACAGTAAATTTGAATTGAAGTCAGGGTTAAAATCGGTGGAAAAATTAGAGAAGTTTAAAAATGCCTTATCAAAGGTTTAGTGATAAGGTGCCAATAACTATAAACGTAAAGAACGCAATGAATATGGAGTTTAAACCAGATAAAAATGGATATTATGGACAGTTTGGAGGAGCTTTTATTCCAGAGTTGTTATATCCTAATGTTAAAGAGTTAGAAGATAATTATATTGAAATTATTAATTCTGAAGCATTTCAAAAAGAATATAAAGATTTATTAAAGGATTACGTAGGAAGACCGAGTCCATTATATTTGGCCAAGCGATTGTCAAAAAAATATGGAGCTACTATTTATTTGAAAAGAGAAGATCTAAACCATACGGGAGCGCATAAAATTAATAATACTATAGGGCAAATATTGATAGCCAAAAAACTTGGAAAAACCAAAATTATTGCCGAAACAGGAGCAGGTCAGCACGGTGTAGCAACGGCAACAGTTTGTGCCTTAAAGGGGCTTGAATGTGTGGTCTTTATGGGAGAAACAGATATAGAGCGCCAGGCACCTAATGTGGCTAGAATGAAAATGTTAGGAGCCCAAGTTGTTCCAGCAACTAGTGGTAGTAAAACGCTAAAAGACGCAACGAATGAAGCTATACGGTACTGGATTCAAAACCCAGACACATATTATCTTATTGGTTCTGTAGTAGGACCTCACCCGTATCCAGATATGGTTGCACGTTTGCAGGCGGTCATTTCTGAAGAGATGAAAATTCAATTGAAAGAACAAACAGGGAAAGAAAATCCAGATACTATTATTGCTTGTGTTGGAGGAGGTAGCAATGCAGCAGGGGCGTTTTATCATTATTTAAATGATGATGAGGTTGAGTTAATAGCGGTTGAAGCAGCGGGTTTGGGAGTGGATTCTGGTGAAAGTGCAGCAACGTCACAACTTGGAGAAGTAGGGGTGATTCACGGAAGTAAAACCATTTTAATGCAAGATAAATATGGGCAAATAGCAGAACCGTACTCTATTTCTGCAGGCTTAGACTATCCAGGAGTTGGACCTTTACATGCTTTTTTACATGAAAGCAAAAGAGCTAAATTTATGAATGCTACAGATCAAGAAGCTCTAGATGCAGCATATGAACTAACCAAAATAGAAGGGATAATACCCGCCTTGGAATCAGCACATGCGTTGGCAGTTTTGCCAAAATTAGAGCTCAATAAAAATCAAACAATCGTAATAAACTTATCCGGAAGAGGAGACAAAGATTTGGATACTTATATAAAGCATTTAAAATAGATGCCTTTTTAAAACAAACAAAAATGAATTCAATAAAAAATATTTTCAACAAAAAGAAACATGATTTGTTATCTATCTTTTTTACTGCGGGGTTTCCAAATTTACACGATACAACAAAAATTATAACTGAGCTAGACACGTATGGTGCAGACTTTATTGAAGTAGGATTGCCGTACTCTGATCCGTTAGCTGACGGACCTACGATTCAGCATAGTAGTTCGGTGGCCTTAAAAAACGGAATGAATCTCGATGTGGTCTTTGAACAGTTAAAAGCTATTAAACAGAATATCAGAACACCGCTGGTTTTAATGGGGTATGTAAATCAGATTATTAAATACGGAGAAGAGTCTTTTTGTAAAAGAGTTATAGATAGCGGTATTGATACCATCATCATTCCTGATTTACCCATGATAGAATACGAAAACAGGTATCAAATGGTATTTGAGAAACATGGAATTACAAATGTGTTTTTAATTACACCACATACTTCCGAAGAACGTATTAGAAAGATAGACAGCTTAACGAATAGCTTTATTTATGTGGTTGCATCTGCATCCATAACAGGCGCTAAAGGTGAGATATCAAAGGAACAAATTGATTATTTTAATCGAATAAAAGCAATGAAGTTAGAAAGTACATTAATTGCTGGGTTTGGAATTTCGGACTATCAAACTTTTACCGCTGCCTGTGAACATGTACATGGAGCTATTATAGGTTCGGCTTTTATTAAAGAGTTAGAAAAAAGTGGAATAGATGGCATAAAGACTTTTATTCATTCAATTAAACCAGTTGATCAGGAGTAATACCATTTATCATTTTCTTTTACAGTAAATTCAAACAATAACTGGTATAATATGATTTATAATTTCAAGGATGGTATAAAAAGTATTGATGTACGCTGTCGGCTTTATAGTCTATTAGTACCAAAAAACACCAAATTCCGTTTAATCATTTAGTAGATTTGTTAAATTGTTAAATTTTTTAAAAAAATTGCGTACTCAATTAACAAATAGGTAACTTAGTTCTATAAAATTCAACATATGCGTACAAAAAGAATTATTGCTCTGATAGCGTTATTAATGAGTGCTTTTATATTCGGACAAACAACATTTATTCGTGAACCAAAAATTAGTCCAGATGGATCTCAAATGGCTTTTAGTTATCAAGGTGATATTTGGGTGTACAAATTTTTGAATAAAGAGGTGAGGAGATTAACAATCCACCAAGCTTATGAAAGTAATCCTGTATGGAAATTTGATGGTTCAGAATTGGCTTTCTCATCGAATAGAAAAGGAAATAAAAATGTTTTTACCATACCTGTTTCAGGTGGTATACCACATCAATTAACCTATTATCCAACATCAAATATTCCTACAAGCTGGAATAATGAATCAATTATATTCACAACCAATAGAGTCTATAAAGGACCAGAATGGGACCCTCAAATATATACTGTCAATGAAAATGGCGGAACTCCTCAGCGTTTATTAACGGCATACGGTAGTATGGCTTCAATTTCGCCGAATGGAAAGTTGGTCGCTTTTGTTAAGGGAGCATGTCGAATTTCAAGAGAAGATTATAATGGATCGGCACAAAAAGATATTTGGATATACAATACCCAAACTAAAAAATATCATCAAATAACAACAAGTAGTAAAAATGATCATTCACCTGCTTGGGATACTTATGGAAATCTATATTATATAGGGGCAGAAAGTGGTAGATACAATATCTATAAACAAGCAATATCAGAAGACGGGAAAAATAGTGGTCCGCAAAAACAGCTTACAAAACACAAAATTGATGGAGTTCGTTATTTTTCGGTAAGTGATACTAGCGATATCGTGTATGCGTCAGGGATAGATACCTATTTGCTAAAGGAAAATACTAGTAAAAAACTAACACTGGAAATTGCAGTAGATCAACGTTTTGATGTTGAAGAAACCAAAAAAATAACCACAGATATTAGAAATTATGCGATCTCACCAGATGGGAAACGCATAGCTTTGGAAATACATGGAGAAATCTTTGTAAAACAAAATGATAAAGAAAAAAAACGATCTAATAATATAAGTAAACAAGCATCTAGAGATAAACAACCACAATGGATTGATGATAAAACAGTGTGTTTTATTTCTGATAGAGATGGTCAATTTGAAATATATAGCGCAACATCGGTAGATACCTTAGTAGGTTTGGACAGAAGTTTGAAAATTGAACTAACCCAATTAACCCATAGTAAAAATGATATTGATAATATTAATGTTTCTCCCGACAGAAAAAAAATAGCTTATCAAATAGGTCGAGGTGTTTTAATGATAGCAGATATAAAGGAGGGTCGTATAGAAAACCCTCAAGTGTATGCTGATTCTTGGTCTGCAGCCGATGAATTGTCTTGGAGTCCAGATAGTCAGTATATTGCTTACGCTCAGGAAGATTTAAATTTCGATAGCGAGATTTATATTCAATCAGTAGCAGACAAATCGAAAAAAATGAATGTGAGCATGCACCCGAGAAGTGATACCAATCCAGTATGGAGTGGAGATGGGAAAAAATTAAGCTTCTTATCAAATCGTAGCGGAATCAATTCGGATGTTTGGATGGTATGGTTACAAAAAGAAGATTGGGAAAAGACAAAAACAGATCACGAAGAAGGTGCATACTATAACCAAAAAGAAGAGAAAAAAGAGACTAAGAAAGAAAGGAAAAAGGGAAAGAAAAGTAATGTTGTTGTTAGCATAGATGAAGACAAAATATACGATCGTTTGGTACAAGTAACGTCGTTATCAGATGATGAATATGGAGTGATATTTAGTCCCGATAGTAAATTCATTTATTTTTCTACAAGCAATACAGGAAAACCAAAAAGAAGCTTGTATAAAGTAAAATGGGATGGAAGTGATCCTAAAGAAATAAAAGGAATGTCACGAGCTAATAATTTTTCTGAAGCTCAAGGGAAGATTTATTTTACAGCATCAGGTAGATTAAAAGAGCTAAAAACAAAATCTGATAAAATTAGTGATCTGCCGCATTCCGCAGAGTATGTGATAAACCGCAACGAACAAAGAGAACAGGTGTTTGATGAAGGAGTTAGAGCACTAACAGCTGGTTTTTACGATCCAGAATTTCATGGGTATAATTGGGAGAAATTAGTCAAAAAATATAAACCATGGGCTCTAGCTGCGTCGACGCAACAAGATTTCTCATACATGTTTAATGTGCTTTTGGGGCAACTTAACGCTAGCCACATGGGGTATCGATCAGGAACCCCTGAAATGGTACAAAGTGATGACGTCGGATTATTAGGACTTGAAGTTTCAAATAGTAAGCTCGGGTTGAGAGTTGATTATATATTGCCAAATTCAGTGGCAGATAAATCAAAAAGTAAATTAGAAGTAGGAGATGTTATCGTGGCAGTGAACAATCAAAAGATTAAAAAGAATACTAATTTTTATAGTCTTTTAAAAAATAGTATAAATAAAGAGCTGTTGTTAACACTTGATAGCTCGAAAGAAATAGTTTTTAGGCCACAAAGGTCATTGAAAAAATTACAATATGAAGAATGGGTAAACTCGCGGAAAAATCTAGTAGAAAAATTTTCAAACGGACAATTAGGGTATATACATATTCAGGGTATGAACATGCCTAGCTTTGAGCGTTTTGAGCGTGAATTAAAGGCAAGTGGGTATGGTAAAAAAGGTATTGTTATTGATGTGCGATATAATGGAGGAGGTTGGACCACCGATAGACTGATGGCTGTGTTAAACGTGAAACAACATGCGTATACAATTCCAAGAGGCGCCACCAATAGTTTAAAGAATCATCAACAGTTTAAAGGATATTATCCTTTTAATGAACGCGCAATTTTATCTGTCAATACAAAACCTGTAGTTGCTTTGTGTAATGAATATAGTTACTCAAATGCAGAAATATTTTCGCATGCATTTAAAAATTTGGGACTCGGAAAATTGGTGGGGCAACCTACTTTTGGAGCCGTGATTTCAACAGGAGGAAGAAGACTGCAAAATGGTTTTATAAGGATGCCTTTTAGGGCTTGGTATGTTAAAGACTCAGGAAAAAATATGGAAAACGAAGCACCAGCTACTCCAGATTATTTGGTGAAAAATGAACCCGGTTGGAAAAACAAAAAAGAAGATGCCCAATTAAAAAAGGCAGTTGATATATTATTAGAAGAAATACGATAACTGTATTTACTCACCATAGAAAACGAGAATTTATGATTCTCGTTTTTTTGTATAGTGGCTGTAGTGCTATTTCAGATGTTAATTTTCCTACCATAATTATTGATGGTAAATGCTGATTTATACCAGTTATTTTTCGAAAAGTTGAGTTATGTTTTTAAACGCTTTGAATTCAAGCGCATTGTTCTCTGGGTCTAAAAAGAATAGGGTTGCTTGTTCTCCAACTTCCCCTTCAAACCTAATATGCGGTTCAATAATGAAGTTTATATTTTTCTGTTGTAAGTTGTTGGATAATTTAATCCATTTGTCCCAGTCTAATACTACACCGAAATGAGGAACGGGCACACTATGTCCGTCTACAGCATTATGAATTGGTTTAATTGTCGCAGGATCGTTAGGTTTTTGATGAATTACCAATTGATGACCAAAGAAATTCAAATCAACCCATTTTTCGGAGCTTCGACCTTCTGTACATTCTAGTATTTCCGTATAAAACTTTCTGCAGAGATTAAGATCTTTTACGGGTATTGCGAGATGAAAAGGATTCATAATTGTTAATTTTTATTTTACGTTAGTATGTTGTCTTTGTATATTTTTCTAGTAGGTAATAGAATTCCAAGAGCTAATATTCCAAACTCAAATAACATCAAAAATAGTAAATTGTTCAGAGTTTTTCTTTGCTTTATAATGAAAATAAGTATGCCCCAACTCGTTGCGTCTACAAGTAGAGTATTGCGTTTTTAGCAATGTCTCTTCCTTTCTAATCCGATTTGCAGATACATATTTCGTATATAAGTATTAAATTATTTTAAGTTAGTTTAAGGCATAAAACTTTAGCATAACCAAGCTATGGTTACGTTTTATAACGTAAAAACAGCTACAAAAGAAATAATAGATATGCGAAATATGTATTTGTAAATCGTATAACTTACAGATCGACTTTTAAATTACTTCAACTATGACTTATATGGTTTGGGATATCAATGATAATAAAGTCTTGTAATTGTTAATAAAATTGGCATCTTAAAGATTGCATGCTAGGAGATAAGAAAGATAGAAGACCCTTTATCCTTAAACGAAGGGTATAGCTTCTTTTTCTATTTTGTATAAAAAATCATCATTTTGTTTTAGAGTAATTTCAAATCATAATGGTATAAGAAATGAAACCTTCTTTTTTTTTATGCCTATTTTTGTCTTATGGAACAGATAGCAGAAAAAGACTTATTGCAGAAATTAAAAACTAATTTTGGGTATGATAGTTTTCGATTAGAACAACGAGAAATTATTGAAAACTTACTTAGAAAGAACGATACTTTAGTAATAATGCCAACTGGTGGAGGTAAATCTATATGTTATCAACTACCCGCGTTATTATTTGAAGGAATTACTTTAGTGATTTCTCCATTAATAGCTTTGATGAAAGATCAAGTGGATAGTTTAAAAGCGAACGGTATACCTGCTACTTTTTATAATAGTAGTCAATCTGCAGAAGAACAGGCAAAGGTTTTCGATCAGATAGCAACTAAAAGTATTAAACTGTTATATGTGGCTCCTGAAAGCTTATCTCTATTACAAAATATACTCAATCAGTCTTATGTGAGTTGCATCGCTATTGATGAAGCACATTGTATTTCTGCATGGGGTCATGATTTTAGACCATCTTATAAACAACTAGCTTTTTTAAAAAAATCACTTCCAGAAGTGCCGATTGTAGCGTTAACAGCTACTGCTGATAAGGCAACTCAAAAAGATATAGTAGAGCAGTTAGCGATACCGCATGCTACTAGCTTTATTAGCTCTTTTAACAGAGAAAATATCTCCTTAGAAGTAAGACCAGCGAATGAACGAGTAAAGCAAATTATCAAGTTTATTGATAAAAGACCCAATGAAGCGGGTATAATTTATTGCTTAAGTAGAAAAGCAACCGAACAATTAGCAAGTAAATTACAACAAAACAATATAAATGCGAAAGCGTATCACGCCGGACTATCTTTTGAAGAAAGAAGTCAAACACAAGAAGCGTTTATTAAAGATGATTGTGATGTGGTATGTGCCACGATAGCGTTTGGAATGGGGATTGACAAATCAAATGTTCGTTGGGTAATTCATTATAATATGCCCAAAAATATAGAAGGATATTATCAGGAAATAGGACGATCTGGGCGTGACGGGTTGCCTGCTAAGGCACTGTTATTCCATAGTTATGCAGACGTGATTCAATTACGCCAGTTTATTGAAAAAACTGGAAATAAAGAAGTTCAAGAAGCCAAGTTAGAACGGATGAAACAGTTTGCGGAAGCCACTGTTTGTAGACGAAAAATATTACTGAGTTACTTTGGCGAATTAATTGAAGAAAATTGTGGCAATTGTGATGTTTGCAAAAATCCACCGCAATTTTTCGAAGGTACAGTAATTGCTCAGAAAGTGTTATCCGCTATTTATAGACTAGACGGAAAGGAAGCTATGGGAACAGTGATTGATGTGTTAAGAGGAGCCAAAAATGTCAGAGTACTTGATAAAAATTACCAAAACTTAAAAACCTATGGGGTGGGAAGCGATATTTCGTGGAGAGACTGGCAACATTATATGATTCAATTGGTAAATCAAGGTTATTGTCAAATAGCCTTTCATTTAAATAATGCGTTGCAACTAACAGATTTCTCTAATAAGGTACTTTTTAAAGGTGAAAAGGTACTGTTAACTGCACCTGTCGAGGTCAAAAAAGAAGAGAAAAAGGTAGCTGAAAAGACCAAGAAAAAATCAACCCAAGATTCTTTGTTTGAACGATTGAGGAAATTGCGATACCAAATAGCTAAAGAAGAAAATATTGCTGCCTATTTGGTGTTCAATGATGCTACGTTAAGAGAAATAGAAAAACTTAGACCAGAAACTGACGAAGAGTTTTTGGCGATTAGTGGAGTAGGGAAGAGAAAACTAGAGGTATATGGAGGGGAGTTTATGGAAGAAATCAGAACCTTTTTAAAAGAAAAAAAGAGGCATAAGAAAGATACTACCCTAGAAACCTATAAATTGTATAAAGAGGGATTTTCGATTGAAGAAATTGCAGATCATCGTGGGTTAAAAAGCACAACTATTTTTTCGCATGTGTCCAAGCTGTACCTGGAAGGAAAAGACGTCAGTTTAGATGAGTTCATTACACCTGATGTGTTAAAACTTATCGCAAACGCCAAAAAAGTATTGAAAAATGAAACAACCTTAAAACCCTATTTTGAATTTTTAGGAGAAAAAATTCCGTATGAACAAATCCGAATTGGATTGACTATTCTTCAAAAGAAAAACCTATAGTATTTAACTTTCAGAAACTTTTGAAAGTTTAAAAAATATATCGTATATTTGTCCTATGAAATTAGAAGACGCTAAAATAAAATATATTCATACTTGGGGTAGTTTGGCTACTAGTTGGGGAATCAATAAGACAATGGCACAAGTGCACGCGCTCTTATTAAGCTCAGTAAAACCACTATCGGCAGATGAAATTATGGAGGCATTAAAAATTTCGAGAGGCAATGTGAATATGAATGTACGTGCGCTTATTGATTGGGGAATTGTACGTAAGGAATTTGTTATAGGAGAAAGAAAGGAGTTTTTTGTTGCTGACAAAGATATCTGGGAATTGTTCAAGCAAGTAACTAAGGAGCGAAAGAAAAGGGAGATTGAACCTGTACTTAAGGTATTAGAAGAATTAGAAAATGAAGTTGATGACCCATCTGAAGAGGCTGAGGTATTTAAAAAATTAATGAGTGATTTATCTTCTGTGACAAATACTGTAAATGGAATTTTAGACAAAGCAATTAAGGCAGATGAGCATTGGTTGTTATCGAATATCACTAAAATGATGAAGAAGTAAAAAAATTTGAAACTAAACTTTCAAAAATTATTGAAAATACTGGAAGTTTTATTAACTAATTAATTATGATACAGCTAACATATAGTACTTATCTCATTCTGTCTACTTTGGTAGTTTTATACGTAGGAAAAGAATGTTATCAAAACGGAAAGATATACATACTGAGTTATTTTTCAGAAAACAGCAATATAGGTAATGCAATTAACAATTCATTATTAGTGGCTTATTATTGTTTGAATATTGGTTTGTCTGTATGGAGTCTGAAATCAATTGAAAAGATTCAGACAATAGAGGCTTCTCTAGTTGAGGTTTGCCATAGGTTTAGCAATATCTTATTGATAGTTGGTTGTTTACACTTTGTTAATATTTATTTAATTCATTTAATTCACAAACATTTAAAAAAGTAACATTATGAATGGAAATTTAGAATTGATCGCGTATTTAATTTATTTACCAATTAGTATTGGTTTAACAACATTTGTATCTGAGCATTTGTTTAAAAATAGCAAGATTTTTATGCTTGATATTTTTAATCAGAAAGAAGAAATTGCATTTGCTACTAATAAACTTTTTAAGATTGGCTTTTATCTGCTGAACCTTGGGTTTGCGTTGAGAATAATTGAAATATATAGCATAGCTAGTTACAAAGATTTGATAGAAGTTTTAAGTGCAAAAATTGGTGGGTTTTCAATTTACTTAGGGGTGGTAATGATATTTTTTATCATCTTTTTTCTGAAAGGAAGGAGAGCTAGTAAAATAGAGTACCATAGAAAGCAAAAACAAAATATAGCCATATAAATAGTCATTGCCAAAGGAAATGGATAGTAGGGAAATTTGCGTATACATTAGTTATAAAAGAAAAAGAAAATTACGGTTGTATTAGAAAACCTAAATTAAATAAGGAAGACGTTCATTGATTTAGGAAGAATGTGTAAGTGTACAATGGTCTTAGATGAATTTTGAGATAGGTACTGTTATTATTTGTCTAGGGTGAATACCTATCAAAATAGAAAATATGAGTATAATGAAAAGATAGTGTACTTTACTTAAAAATTGATATTAAATAGTAGCAACATTAAAAATCATGCATGATGGTTATCCGATTTCCTTTGGTGATTACTAAGTTCTTTGTTAGAATATAATACCAGTAATTGTTTGAATTTATTACGGTAAATTCAAATGGTATTAAATGTCGCTGTTAATTGAAATTGTAAAGATCAGTATAGTAACTGATTATTAAAAAAGAGGGGTATAAACTACAGTCATGGTCGGAAGATTTTTCTTCCGACTTTTTTTTGTTTTATAGAGTATAAAACATTGGTTTAATCATTTGGTTGTCAAGGTGTTATCTTGTTTTTGTGATGTAATTCTCGTGTATTAATACCTGATAATCAATCTATTATGTCAGTATTTAAAGATCACAAAATTTCAGTAAGTCAATTATTAAGCGTTATTCCAGAGGCACTATTATCCAAATTATCGATAACTACCAAAGTCGATTATTATGCAAAGGTTCTTCATGGAAAAAAAATGTTTTATTTGCTACTCTATGGTATTTTAGAGAATGAAAAGCTAAGTCAGCGTACTTTAGAAGATACTTTTAATGATTTTCTGTTTAAAACGCTTTTTGATTTAGACAAATCCGAAACTATAAGACGAAGTTCTATCTCAGAAAGGTTATCTAAAATCGATTCTGATTACTTCCGTCAAATATACCAATGTGTTTACCAGCAATTTCACGATGCCTACCCTAACAAGGATAAGGAAAAACATCATTTAATACATGTAGATAGTTCTATGGTTAGTGAGGCTTCTGTCAAACTATTAAAAGGTATTGATCATAAAAATGGGAAGAAATCTGTTAAATACAGTATGGCTTTTGATGGTTTATTACCTTGTCATTCAGAGGTGTTTACCAAGGCGAAGTATGCTAGTGAAGATATGGCTTTACCCAAGGCTATACGCAATCATGTAAAGCAAGAAACACATCATCAAAACATCTATGTTATTGATAGAGGGCTTCAGTCTACAAGAACAATGAACTCATTTACTAATGAGGCTGTTACTATTATTGTTAGAGCAAAAGAAAACCGAAAACATGTAGAACTACAATCTTTAGTTAAGCAAGCTCAAGATTTAGATTTAGGAGAATTAACCCTTGTCAAAGATAGTAAAGTACAACTTTACACAGGAAAACCAATCCATAACAAAAAAGGAAATGTACATTATAGAGAAGAATTAATAGAAACTCCTTTTCGTTTAATTGTAGCGAAAACAAAAACAGAAGCCCCAAAGGACTTTTGGTTTATTACCAATGATTTTGATTTATCGGCTAAACAAATAGCACAAGCCTATCGAAGACGATGGGATATTGAGGTGTTTTTTCGTTTTATAAAATAAGAACTCAATGTAAGTCATCTGGTCTCATTGAATAAAAATGGAATAGAAGTTATGCTATATATGACTCTAATCGTAGCCATGTTAATTTTAATCTATAAAAAAGCAAACCAAATAGGTTATAAAACTGCTAAAAGAAGATTTAAAATGGAACTCAGAAATTTAGCTATAGCTATGATTGTTGTAGACTGTGAAGGAAATTTAGACCATTTTGAAACTTAAAAAAAATGGCCGGAATTTCTTCCGACCATGACTGTAGTTTATACCCCTCTTTTTTAGATGTATATTTTAAAATATCGAGCACTATTTTTATATGATTTTTGATCTGGAATTATCCGTTAATTTCGCCTCATGGATTAAAATACTTCATATGAACTACGTCTATTACTCATTTAGACCTACCTAACCTATTTATGGTCAATGCCGAGCTATTAGTAAACGCAAGTACCAGTTAATGATTGCAAACTTTTATCTAACAACCAATATAACTTGCGGCATTCCTATGCAATAGGAATTGAATAAAAGTTTAAAAAAAAGTAAAGTATTCTTATAATGTTTTGACTATAATAACACCGTTCGCACCTCTGGAACCATATTGAGCTGATTCCGGACCTTTAAGAACCGTTATAGATTTTATAGTAGAAGGAACAATATCGCCGAAGACAGATTGATCCACAGCTGTATTATTCACAACAAATAACGGAGTGGTACTTCCATTTACACTATTAAATCCTCGTATATTGATATTATTACCAGGACTTATATTGACACCTGGAACTTTTCCTCGCAAGTAATCATAGATATTCCTGTATTGAATGGTACTGATTGTTTTTTTCATTCCTGTACTCTCTAGGTATAAATCATTTCTTTCTTTAATTATTATAGTGATGTTTTTTTTACCATTGTAGGTAACTTTTTGAATCCCGATACCTGGGTAAAAAGCACTTATTTCTTTTGGTGCTTTTGCTACTTTGGTTTTGAATACCCCTTTGGAATTAGTCCATCTTTTTTGCTTCACATTGTCAAAAAGAATAATTGCTTTGGGAATAGGTTTGTTGTCAGAACCCTTGACTAATATTGAAATTTTTAGGTCTTCTGTAGCCTGTGCTTGCGAAATGCTGATATTAAAAGTAAATGTTAAAAGAACTAGTAGTAAGAAGTACTTTTTCATAATAATAATGGTTTTAGTAAGTTACTAAGATACAAAATAATTATTTCTTGTTATCTGTATGGCTGTGCAACACCTTAGTAAAGTTGTTTCTTTCTGAGTAATACCAGTTATTGTTTGAATTTTCTTTTACACAAATAGATGATGCTGTTTTTATGTTTGCCCAGCATGGGCATCTTTATTTTATCGCAAGATAAAATATTAATCTAGAGGGTGCAAGTCCCTTAAGGGTTGGGGTAACGCCCATAACCATTAGCAAGTCGCAAGGGTGGAATCCGTGAGGATTTATCTGAAGGAAGCGAGATTGCAAAACTCGGTACTGACGAACAGGAATCGTATACAGAGGCTAGTATCAATTATCTTTCAAATGACGTATTAAATTGGTATTACTATTTGATAAGGTAGTACATCATACTAACGTCCAGAAGAAAGGGTATTACCATAAAGTAAAGTTCTGATATAATGAACCGCCGTATACGAGATCCGTATGTATGGTGGTGTGAGAGGCGCACTCTCTTCTTTAACGAGGGGAGCCGTCTACTCGATTACCACACGTTTTTATTCCTTCATCCAATCCATCAGTTTTCTTGAATCAACAATAGACCAACTGTGTGGATGTCTTTCTCCATTAGCTCGATATCCTTTGTTTTCTGTTTCAATTAATTCAAATTGATTCCAGTTTTTGGCTTTTAAGTCTTTTGCAATTTTCTCTATTGAATAAGCATTGGTGCTTTCAAAGTCAGTTTGTCTATTTTCTCTCCACCATAGACTGTCGGGTTCTGTATAAAACCTTAACTTGGTGTTTTTCAAATTAGAGACACTCGTATATTTATTCACCAAAGTAAATGGTGAAACCTTTTGTATGTTTTCTAATAGCGAATTTTTGCTAAAATTTTCTTCAAAATAGTTAATAATCCACTCTGGTTCGGCAAGTCTTTCTTCATCGAAATTCGGGTTTTTAGTATCTTTGATAGAGCTTTCATAAAGTGCATAAAGGTCTATTGGCGAATCAACTATAAAAACTCCAATTGGTGCAATAATGGATTTCTTTTTTGTTAAATAGTCAGATAAGGTAAGAGCTACATTTCCACCAATCGACATTCCGCCAATGTACACATTTGCAGTTTTGAGGTCGTTTTCAGTAAAGATGGTTTCAAGTTCTTTTGATAATTGTTTAGTAGTCGTTTCATCAACCCATAGATGTCGATTAAAATTCATAAACAGAATAGAAACGTTATTGGCAGTTACTGTTGTAATTATGTCAAATTCTTCTTTTGTTTCTTTTGCAGACGAAGCTCCGCCCGGGAAAAGAATTAAAGTTGCCTTTGAATCTTTTGCCTTATATAACTCATAATTCTCGTGAACGATCGGTTCAATGGGATATAATTGATTGGTTAATTCAGTTATTACGGTGTTTAGTACATCTTTAATAATCTTCATCTTACCATTTCGCTCTAATACACAAACGGAGATTGAAGCATCCAATTGCGGTAAATGAAATACTTGGGTTCCCCAAAAACCGCCGTGACCTAAACTTTGTAACCCCTTTATGGTTGCATCTGCAACACCAAGCCTGTATGTTTTTGGTATTCCGTCTGTTGTTTTTATATCGGTTTTGATTAGAGTAAAAACGTCCTTGTCCTGAATAATTCTTTCATTGAATAGATGATATGAAAATTGGGCTAATTCTTTCATATTTGTTGCAATTCCGCCTCCACCATATAAGTCCCAAGAAATATCGTGGTCGTAAGAATCCCAATCGAAATTTAATTTATGTTCACCCCAATTTTCTTCCTTCCAGTATTGGTGTATAAGTTTTTTTGTTTGCTTGGGTTTTTCTTCCAAGGTTGGAAACCAAGTATTGGTTAGGCCTAAATCGTCATATTTAAGCAACTCTCTAATCGATGTGTAAAAAGGTTTTTGCGTTTTTTGTTCTATGATTTCTGTGGCAAGTAAATAGTTGACATCTGCATATTTGAAAGCTTCTTGTGGTTTAGCTAAAGGGTCGCCAACATTTACAGCAACTTGTAATTGCTCATCTCTCGTCCATCTATGTTTTTGGTTTTTATTGATAAATTCAAAGTAATCGGTATTTACATAATCGGCAATTCCGCTGGTATGCGACAATAAATGTTTGATTTTAATTTGATTGATATCGTAACCATCGTTTTTAAAAAGTTCGGCAGTTTTTAAAGATAAATGCTGTCCAATCGGGTCTTCAATATTTAATTTTCCTTCTTCTTGTAATCTTAATATTGCAGCTGAAACATACGTCTTGACATTACTAGCGATTAATGCAGGTTGGTCTGGCCATAACTTTGCTTTAGTATCTTTATTTGAGTAGCCTGCACTTCCGCTCCAAGATATTCCGTTTTTTGGCGATTCGATATGTGCTATGATTCCTATCGATTGTGGATTTGCTTTATATATTGAATCGATAATCTTTTGAAATTGTTGAACTTCAATTTTGGGGCTTCCTTCAGCAATCGTTTTTGTTTCTTTAGGATTTTTACAACTAAAGAATAGAAAGCCAATTAGAAAATATAATAACTGCTTGTTGTTAACTTTTATCATAAGTAAATAATTAGCGGTAATTCTGGTCTTAAATCAAAATGTTTTTTCTGGATATTATTATCAAAATATAATTCCATTAAATGTTCAGAGCCATTTTTGATTTCAACATTTTCAATACTATTTACAGCTTTAATGGTTTCGGTTTTTAAATCTAAATCAGTTGATGTAATAATAATATTTGTAATCTTTTTTGCTCCGTTTGGATGTTTGAAAAACGCCTTCCAATAATCATCTTCGGCAGGAAAGTTCTCCAGTTCAGATAATGATTCAAATGTTCCTGATTCAATCTCGGGATAAACAATAAAAATTGAAGGCTCTTTTAGGTATGTTTTTGAATTTTTAGCTGAATATATATTCGCATCTTGCTCCATCCAGTCTTGATGGTAACTTATAGTTTCAAATGGAATTTTTCCTATATTGTAATCTTTTACTTTAAGAGCTATGCTAAAAGGGGAAGCTTCATTATTTTCAAAGTTGGCTCTTTCCGAAAAATCTAAATTTTTATTGATTTCATTGTTCTTATCAAATTCTTCTTGATCAAAAACAAAAATCAATTCGAGATAACTGTTTAAAAAACGGAAATACCTGCCTGATGTTCCTTGTCCTTTATGAATTTCAGAAAGTGAGTCGGGTACGGAAGTGAATCCAATATCAATTAATTTTTCTTTTGCTTTTTTAGGATTTTCAATCCAAATATTGAAATGGTCGACCTTTAAATCAAACGAGATATATTCAACACTTTCATTAGTGTTAACATTGATTTTTCTCTCCTCTTTGCAAGAGTAAATTCCCAAAATTAAAGCTAAAATTATTATGTGATTTCTTATGTTCATTCAAATGTGTGGTAACGTTTGTGTAATAACAGTGCCGTGAAATGCGGCTGGAACTTAGCGCGCAAAGGCAGGCATTGGTTTTACATATTGTATGTGCCCAGCATGGGCATCTTTATTTTATCGCAAGATAAAATATTAATCTAGAGGGTGCAAGTCCCTTATGGGTTGGGGTAACGCCCATAACCATTAGCAAGTCGCAAGGGTGGAATCCGTGATGATTTACCTGAAGGAAACGAGACGACAAAACTCGGTACTGACGAACAGAAATCGTATACAGAGGCTACTACCAATTTAACTTTCTAATGACGCATTAAATTGTTTCTTTTTCTCCATCTTTTTGTTAAAATAGTTGACCATAACTAAGGCTATGCTAAACTATTTTGCCTTAATCTTGAAAAGATTAACTCAATTTAATTTTACGTTATCAAAAAATTAAATTGGTAGTAGTATTTGGATAAGGTAGCACATCACTAACGTCCACAAGAAAGGGTATTATTAGTAGATACGGCAGGAGTTGAGGGAAAGAAGATGCCATTACCTGGGGAGGTCTCCAAAGTCACGTGTGACTCTATGGAGAAGTCAGCAGAAGTCATAGTACTTACAGCAAATGAGCTTTGATAAAAACAAAGAGGTCTCAGAAGTTATACCACTTCTGATGTTAATTTATTCACTAAAACTTTTATAGTAAATGCCGATCTATCGGAAAAACACAAGCATGACTGGAAGGAAACGGTTGTGTAATTTTACCTAAGAATCGGTATAAGGAAGGACGGAACGTATATTTCCTTGAAATTCGCATAGGACCATCTTGTGTAGTCTATGCTTACATTAAAGGATAACGTTAAAGGTGAAAAGAGCTTTAATGTGATGATATGCGAACCGCCGTATACGAGAACCGTATGTACGGTGGTGTGAGAGGCGCACTCTCTTCTTTAACGAGGAGGGTCGTTTACTCGATTGGGATTTCGTTATTCTAATATTAGTTTCATTAATTTTTCTGTATTGTTTTCTTTTTGCATTTGTTTTGCAATCTGCTCTGCATTCTTTTTGTAATTTTCATTACTTAATAAGTCTAAAATAGGTGTTTCAAAATTACTTTTATTCAATTTTTTTATTGACACTCCCTTTTTACCCACTTTCAATTTATGGATTATGGTATTCCAATAGAATTGGTCAATGAAGTGCGGAATGATTAAACTTGCACATCCATATTTTAACGCTAAATGTGTAGTTCCTGAACCTCCGTGATGAATAACGGCATACATTTTAGGGAAAATCCAGTCGTATGGAATGGTGTTTACAAAATAAATATGCTCAGAATACTTTTCTGGTTTTATCAACCCTCCCCAAGAAGTGTTGATTATTGCAGGTATTTTATGTTTAGATAATACACTAAGTATTGCTTCTGTTTTTTGAGTAGGATTTGTATTTGAAATACTCCCAAAAGTGATAAAAACAATTTTGTCATATTTTTTAATAAATTGTTCTAAATCTTTATCAGCTTCCCAACTATTAGTTTTTTTTCGTTCAAAATACCCTACAACATTTGCATTATTTTTCCAGTCTTTTGGTTGTGGAAAGAGAGTAGGTGAGATAGTATAAAATGATTTTGCTTTATTCAGTAATCTTTCTCGAATCCGTAGTGGATTTATTGTTTTTCCAATTAATTCTTTGTGATATCTTTTTGTAGTAAAATAAGTGGCTAAGGATAATGCCACATTTTGAAATGAATAACTTAATCTATTTATAAATTCACCATAATTTCCGCCACCTCCAAACCCAATGATAGAATGATTATTAACTTTATGAAGAAAACAAGGGAAAGGGTGTACTAAAATTCCTTTATTAGGATTTATAAACTCCCACATTATTGGATAAACACATTTTTGATTGTAAAAAATATAGTCAGGTTGTTCTTTATCAATGATTTCTTTTTGTTTGAAAGTAACTTCTTTATTAATTCTAATTGACTTTTTTGCGAGTATAAAAAGTGTTTTTAATCTTTTAAGAACTGAACCGCTTCTACTTGTTATTATTTTTGATTGCTCGCCTGCAAGTAAAACAGCTATAAATTCTTCAGTAAAGCCATAAAAATTATTATTTCCCACAAGTTCTCTAAACTGCTCTGGAAAGACATAAACAACGTTCCATTTTTTTTCTTTAAGTATTTCTCCTAAAGCTAAAAAAGGTTCAACATCTCCCCGACTGCCCAAAGAAAATAGTACTGCTTTCATATTTTTTTCTCTTACTAAATCTTAGTATTGGTTTTTAATGAATGCCAACGTTCCGTGTACGGTGACGTAGCATCCCGCAGGGTGCTATGCACTATAAACATTGTGTGTGCCCAGCATGGGCATCTTTATTTTATCGCAAGATAAAATATTAATCTAGAGGGTGCAAGTCCCTTATGGGTTGGGGTAACGCCCATAACCATTAGCAAGTCGCAAGGATGGAATCCGTGAGGGTTTACCTGAAGGAAGCGAGACTGTAAAACTCGGTACTGACGAACAGGAATCGTATACAGAGGCTACTACCAATTTAACTTTCTAATGACGCATTAAATTGTTTCTTTTTCTCCATCTTTTTGTTAAAATAGTTGACCATAACTAAGGCTATGCTAAACTATTTTGCCTTAATCTTGAAAAAAATAACTCAATTTAATTTTACGTTATCAAAAAATTAAATTGGTAGTAGTATTTGGATAAGGTAGCACATTATACTAATGTCCACAAGAAAGGGTATTATCATAGAGTACAGTTCTGATATAATGAACCGCCGTATACGAGATTCGTATGCACGGTGGTGTGAGAGGAGCACTCTCTTCTTTAACGAGGAGAGCCGTCTACTCGATTGTGCTTAGTTTTTAAATTTATAATCAGTTTTTAACTCTATCATTTCTATCAAAGTAATGAATCCAACGCAGTCTTGATTAATTAGAGTTTTACCAGAATTAGACTTAATATAGAGGTATTTTATAGAATCAATAAATTTAATTTTGATTATATCACTCCATCCAATAACTTTTTTTGTCCCTTTCCAATTTGTAATAATAATTTTTGAATCATCAAACTCAACACTGTAGTTATAATAATACATCATCATAAAAATCCCAGGAATTAAAAATAAGGAAGATACTATAGGAGCAATTAACTGAATCTCTTGATTCCAATTTAGAATCATTGCATATGTAAGTAAAATGGCAATAATAATTAAAATAATTCCTAAAATTTTATAATTGAGATTAGCTTTTAGTATATATCTTCCACTAATCGCTTTTTTTAATTTTTCATTTGATTTCCTCTCAGAATACCAGATTACTAATGCAAGAATTATATTTGTTACAATAAACAGAATTAGATTAATCATCTTTTTCGAGATAAGTTTTTTTATTAAACACAACGTTTGTGTAATAACAGTGCCGTAAAATGCGGCTGGAACTTAGCGCGCAAAGGCAGGCATTGGTTTTACATGTTGTGTGTGCCCAGCATGGGCATCTTTATTTTATCGCAAGATAAAATATTAACCTAGAGGGTGCAAGTCCCTTATGGGTTGGGGTAACGACCATAACCATTAGCAAGTCGCAAGGGTGGAATCCGTGAGGATTTATCTGAAGGAAGCGAGACTGCAAAACTCGGTACTGACGAACAGAAATCGTATACAGAGGCTAGTAGTATTAGGATAAGGTAGCACATTATACTAATGTCCACAAGAAAGGGTATTACCATAAAGTACAGTTCTGATATAATGAACCGCCGTATACGAGAACCGTATGTACGGTGGTGTGAAAGGCGCACTCTCTTCTTTAACGAGGAAGAGCCGTCTACTCGATTGTAGCTAGTTTTTTATTCTCTACCAAGAATATATGTCCTTAAGTTTAACATTTTCTTTTAGTTTTATAGATGGAATTTTCTCAACATTACTGACTTTAACATACCTGTAATCGTTATCTAAAAGAAGTGCCATCTCTTGACTACTCTTATCTGATTCATTGCAATTAAAAATCACTTTCCATCCTTCAGAGCTACTGGATATAGTTTTAACACAAATGGAGGTTGCCTGAATTTTATTGACTTCCATTTGCAATGATTCTAAAGGGCTATTCAAAAAGGTAAAACCATCTGCAGTATTTTTTACAAAGGGAGTAATATCTTTGGTTAGCAATAGTTTTTTTAAAATATTAAATACTTTTTCCTGTTTTGCAGCACCTTCTTTTCCTATTGCATTAACAAACCCCTCTCTTCCAAAAGCCTCTTTAATGGTAGAGCATTTATCATCAGCATAAGGGCTATCATACTTTAGTTGGAAAGCATCCAAAAGTTCTACCTGATTAAAATCAATTAATTTTCCATTAATGATATATTTTTCTACATCCATCTTCAACTTCTCTTTACTCAAATACTGACCTCCAACTTCTATAAATTCTTCTAATGTCAATGGTCCTTCAACTTCGAGCAATGCATTTTCTTTAGCATCAGCCTTGGCCTTTAAATCTAATAAGAAATCACGAATTGTTTTAGTATTATTCGATGCCAGTCGAATCTGATTATCTAAATAAAAACCAAAAATGAACCCTCTTCTGTAAGGCATCTTTTGTATTTGGTTATTGGTCCAAAATAGTTTCCCAATAGAATCATTATGAACTTCTTTAACACTACTTTGATAATGATTTGCAAGTTTAGAAATATTAATTTCCTTATAGAATTCATCTAGATTCATTAAATCAGAATTTATAGCTGTATACATGGTTATATACTCTGTAAAACCTTCTCCAAACCATTGATGGTCAAAACTAGAATTCCCTATATTGACATCATTACCAATCCACCTATGAACAGTCTCGTGACAAATTGTAAAAACTGCTCTTTTAGTATCCAAGTTGCCTGAGTAATTCATATAAAACCCATCATTTAAAGCATACCCACCACTACTAGAATGGCCTTCAATAACCTTACCTTGCATAGGAAGAATAGCAGCCCAATAGTACTTATGCTCATAGTCTTCCCAAAACCCCATGATATCTGAAAAATATTGAAATGTCTCTTCATTAAAAGCTTCTGAAATAGTTTTATTATGTTTAGATGTAACAAAATAATGTGGGATACCTTCTATAACTTTGATATTGATATTTATATCATTACTAATAATGCTTATAGAATTAGCTAATTCGTTATATGTTGTTTCTGAGATAGTACTAGGGTCTTGATCTAGGTCATAGGAGTCAAAGGAAGTCATGTTTTTAGGGTAGTTTTTCCACTGTATCAGATGTTGTATCTCTTTATCAGATTGATATTGCATTAAATAACTTCCTCCATATACATAAAGATGATTTGGCACTATGGTAGGTCGAAATCTCTCTTTGGCCACTTCCCAAGAAGGTTGTGCTTTATCCTTGCCATAGACCAAAGTGCCATCTATTGAATAATTTAGGCTTTTATTCTTACTCTTTCCATAGTGTCTAATTACAAGTTTGCGCTCCTCTGGATATAATTCTAAACTATCTTCAGCACCAACAGTAATGTTTTTAAGGATATTAAAAATATCCTCTTGCCCTCCGAAATCGGGTCTTCCATAAATAAAAATTGAACGATCTTTGCTTTGACAAGTGTAACTAAGATTAACGTCTAGCAAATTGGAAGTACCATCCCATGATAGCTTATAGTCCATGATTGAATTATTACTTTCCTTCTCTTTGAGATTATTACAAGCGCCTAATAATATAATAAGTAAAAGACACAAAAATGTACTTAAAGTTTTCATAAATTTATGTTTTGTTCAATTCAGACTAATCTTTCTTTATTTTCCCTTCCCTACCACTAAAGTAATTAGCTATAACGTTTCGTATAGTATTAGTTGCGTTATCACTAATCTAATATAAACAACATAAAACTGCAATAGAAAATGGATTTAGTAATTAATTTTATACGTTGTTATGTATGTAAAGCAACACGTTCTACTTTGCTGTAAATACACACGTCAATTTCTTTTTATTTGCAATTAAAACTCTACACTGTGTTAAGTCTAAAATGTTAAAATGTAAGGCTTTAGCGTCTCGAAGATAGTGAATTATTTTTATTTAGGTTGGTTTTATAAAAACCCATCACCGTGTTGCTTTCGCTATCATAGTCAATCTTCTTTTCGCCCGAGTAAGCAATTTTATCCGCCACAACTTGTCTTTATTTGTTTTCACAGTCAATCGGAGCGGTCATACAGTAGAGTAGAGCCTGATAGCTATCTCTATATTTTTGTTTTACTGTTTTACCAAATATACAAAAGCAACACAAAATTTACCCCTTACTATCAACCGATCAGTCAACAGGGCATATAGCGTTAGCTTATCGGCACGCCATATACTAAGTTGTTAGCACCAGTTTATATTTTTATTATAGATTTTGTCATGTTTTTACTGTTTACTGATATTTTAAGTATATATATACCAATGGGAATGTCTGAGAAATTAATGTAATCTTCTTTCATGCGTCCTTTTTTAATGACTCTGCCAGTAACATCGAAAATTTGGAATTCAATTCGATCTATTTGAAAAAACGATGAATTAATATTCAGCTTTTCTTTAACAGGGTTAGGAAAAAAGCTAATGACCTTATTGTTTGCATCATCAATTGATAAAACTGTACTAAAATCATAAACTCTAACATGCCCAGAATTATTTCCATTATCGTCATTCCAATCTCCTGAAATTACAACTATATTAGCATTTTTAGAGAGTGATATATGGCGTCCTGACCAATCGCCTTCATATTCTCCATCAATATCGCTACCTAATTGGATCCAATCAGTATTATCGTAAGAATATATTCTTGTATGTCCTGAACTATTTCCATTTCCATCATTCCATGGAGCTCCAATTACAATATTGGATCCACTACTATTTATAGAAACAGAATGCCCAAACCTGTCTAGGTCATTTTCAGCAATAATAGAACTCCCAACTTGAGCCCAAGTGTCGCCACTATAGTCATAAACGTTAGCATAACCATAACCATTATTAACTTCATCAGCTCCTATAATTAATCTTGACCCATCGTTGTTTAATGAAACTGATACTCCAAAAAAGTCATAATTACCTTGACCTACAAGATTAGCTCCTATTTGTACCCAATTACTCCCGCTATATTCAAAGACTTTAACATGCCCCGCATCAATTCCATTATCATCGTTATGTAAAGCTCCTACAGCTAAACGATTTCCATTTCCAGATAGTGAAACTGAATATCCAAAATCATTAAAAGCATCTTCTCCATTTAAATCTTGGCCAATTTGAGACCAGTTACCATTTATAAATTCATATGTTCTGACATGTCCAGAATCTTGACCATTATCATCATTTTTTTGAGCACCTGCAGTTAATCGATTGCCATTCTCTGATAAAGAGACAGAGATTCCTAATCGGTCACCATCAGCCTTTCCTGAAATATCCATCCCAGCTTGCGTCCAAATTCCATTTATTAAGTCATATACTCTTATTTTACCCTTTTTATTTGTTGGAGCTCCTAAATTACCGATTGCTCCAATAGCTAAACGATTTCCATTCGCAGATAAGGATACGGATACTCCAAAATTATCACCTGTTTCAGCTCCATTAATGTCTTGCCCTAATTGTACCCATTGGTTTCCATTAAAAGTATAAACTCTTACTTGTCCAGCACCGTAATCAACTTCGTTATTATAAGGAGTTCCAACAGCTGTAATGTTCCCATTTGATGATATTGATAATGATGACCCAAAAAATTCATTGTTAGAAACTCCGTCAATATCTTGTCCTATTTGTGTTTGAGAAAAAATCAAGTAAGAGTTTAAAAGTAGTAAATAAAAAAATAAGTTGTTGTTTTTCATTTCAAATTGGTGCTAACGTTTGGGGTATGGTTTGTTGTGGTATTTTGGCTCTAAGTTAGTAAATAAAGCTCAAACTTTGTTTAAGTAATTACTTTCAAAAAAGTACATAAACCGCAATGAGCTATACCCTCGTGTATGCCCAGCATGGGCATCTTTATTTTATCGTAAAATAAAATATTAATCTAGAGGGTGTGCAAGTCCCTTATGGGTTGGGGTAACGCCCATAACCATTAGCAAATTGCAAGGGTGGAATCCGTGAGGGTTTATCTGAAGGAAGCGAAACTGCAAAACTCGGTATTGACGAACAGAAATTGTATACAGAGGCTACTACCAATTTAACTTTCTAATGACGCATTAAATTGTTTCTTTTTCTCCATCTTTTTGTTAAAATAGTTGACCATAACTAAGGCTATGCTAAACTATTTTGCCTTAATCTTGAAAAAAATAACTCAATTTAATTTTACGTTATCAAAAAATTAAATTGGTAGTAGTATTTGGATAAGGTAGCACATCATACTAAGGTCCACAAGAAAGGGTATGACCATAAAGTAAAGTTCTGATATACGAACCGCCGTATACGAGAACCGTATGTACGGTGGTGTGAGAGGCGCACTCTCTTCTTTAACGAGGAGAGCTGTCTACTCGATTGTGCAACGTCCTAGTTCATATTTTGTATTTTATCTAATCTGATTTTATAAATATTACCAAAGCCATTCATTGCATCATTTGCTATGTGTTTTATTCCATCTATACTTTTCAGTTCGCTATTATTTTGAATTATACGTTCACTCGAAAAGTAGAAGTTATGGTTTTTCCAATCTATAAAGGGACAGTAATCCAATTTGTTCGAATTAATTAGCTCCCCCATATTTTTAGAAGGGCTCCAGTTACCTGCTTTGTCTTTGTAACTGAAATATAAGTCTCCACCACCATAACCATCATTTCTTCCAAAAGAACTAAAAACGATAAAATCCTCTTTGGGACTTATATAGGCATTAAATTCAAACAATGTTGAGTTGATTTCTTTTGGCAATGGTTTTGGTGATTCAAATTGCCCTCCTTTAAATTTAGACATAAATATGTCTTCTCTGCCTATTCCATTTTCCCTCGTTGCGGTAAAGAATAGGTTTCCTTTTTCACTTAAAGAAGGGAAAAATTCATTTCCTCGGGTATTGATTACCGTGTCTAAAGCTATGGGTTCTGTCCATAAATTTTGAATCTTGTCACTATACCATATGTTGTAATCATTTCTTGTGCTGTCTTTATTAATAGGCCTATTCGAAGCAAAAAACAATCTATTTCCTTTATTTGCAAAAAATGGTTCAATATCCTGATATATACCCGAGATATTCATTATTTCAGGCCTTCTCCATACCTCATTGATTTTTCTCAATATTACCAATGCTCTTCTTGATTGCTTGTAGTCGCCAAGAGTATAGATTATTTCATTGCCCTGTGGGTTAATTGCTAAATCTCTTTCATACAGTGGTGTTGAAATCAAATTTTCCTCAAATAGAATTAAACTGTCAGAGGTTGATTCAATATCAACAACATAACTTGTGTTTGTATGGCTTTTATTAGATTGACAACCAGCCGCAGAAAATAGTAACACTAAGAAATATAGGATATTAAGTTTCATTTGTTTTTTTTAAATAATGTTGCACAACTAGTGTGTATGCGCAATTGCGCATATTTACCTTTCAAATATAAATAAATAGGGCTGAGATTAAAAGTATTTTTAAGGTTGGTTGTATATCTAGTTTTAAGTATAACATCTAAATTACTGAAATTTCATTGATTTCCCCAGTGCTTATGCTTCTATATGAAATAAACATGAGTATAATCCAAAAGAATGTATCATGTTAAAAGATGATAATATGTTTACAAAACGGTTTTTGTAATTTACTTACCACAATTATGTCAAAGAATTTGTCCATTTTTAAGATCTAAAATCCTACTCTTATTTTATAATTCGTTTACGTAAATCTTAGACATAAAAAAACACCTTAAAAAAAGGTGCTTTGTGGTAAGTTGAATTATATGTTTTGTTAGGGTATTACCATAAAGCAAAGTTTTGATATAATGAACCGTCGTATACGAGATTTGTATGTACGGTGGTGTGAGAGGCGCACTCTCTTCTTTAACGAGGAGAGCCGTCTACTCGATTACCTGTCTGGCTTTCTCTACGATTCTATTCACTTTGTATTATATTTTTTAAGTTGATAAATCGAATAAATTCCGAGAGCAAATTCCGCTATTATTCCGAAAATATAACCTCCTGTCGGTAATCCGTCCATTATCATACT
Source organism: Tenacibaculum profundicola (assembly GCF_057220795.1). Lineage (NCBI taxonomy): Bacteria > Pseudomonadati > Bacteroidota > Flavobacteriia > Flavobacteriales > Flavobacteriaceae > Tenacibaculum > Tenacibaculum profundicola. The sequence continues at coordinate 4,177,395 of NZ_CM170137.1, forward strand.
CAACCCACGTCCTGTAGCAAGAGTTAACATAAATAATATATTCAGTTCGGTGGCACGTTTCCAATATTCGGTTTTCCAAACCCCTAAAATCCATATTACAGAAATTCCGATATATTGACACATATTAGCTTTCAACATATTTGCAAGGTCAATTGTGTTGACTTGAATGTCCAGTTGTTCGGGCAGAATCGATGGTGAACCGTAAATTATTCCTGTTGGTAATACAATTAATATAGAAATAAGTAGATGTAGGTTCTTAAAAATCCAATTTATTTTATCCGTCATATTTTTCGTTCCGATTTCCACTTTTTAATAGTTTAGTTTGAGTTTTTTTGTGCTTGAAGGTAACGTTTTGTGGTATGGTTTGTTGTAGAAAATGTATCGGTATAATCAATCGTGCTTAGTGTTTCGATATGGCGTGTTGCCAATGTAATATTCTCTTGTTTTACTTTTTTCATTATGATTGAATTGTTTATGTTTTTTTCATACTACCAATACCGTGGTATACCTAGTTACAAAGTAGATATTCGTTTAGATCGTTTTTGACTTATAGTCGTAGGGGTTAACCATAGAATTGAATTTCGTATAAAAACACTAATTGGATTGGATACATGAGCTATTTTTCCAATAAGCCAACTAAATCGAACAACCTGACGTGCTTTTCGTATTCGCAATTGTTGGTATTTTTTAAAAGCAGTTTGAACTGGATATTGACTTAGGCATTCGGCAAGTACATAAGCATCTTCTATGGCCTGACATGCTCCTTGGCCCATATTAGGTGTAGTAGCATGAGCGGCATCACCAAGTAAACATAGGTTTTTTTGGTACCAATTCTTGATAGGTTGTAAATCGTATATTTCAGCCCTGTGTATATTATTTGTTGGGGTATCTGAAAGTAAAGATGTAACCATTGGATCATAGTTTTCGAAATAGTTACTAATATCGCTTTTATGGAGCTTAGAAGTTTCATGGTTAGTTGATGCCAGGGCATACCAATAAACGTGGTTCTTACTAATCGGAACAAAACCAAAACGATTTCCTTTACCCCAGGCTTCATTCAATACATGTTGATGTTTTATCGGTAAATGGAAGTTAACAATACCTCTCCAACATATCTGATTAGCTTTTCTAATGGTGGTAGGTTTAAATAGTGATTCTCTAACCTTTGAATGAATACCATCGGCGGCAATGATAATTTTGCTGGTAACAACGTTTCCGTTTTCGAATTTTAAAATGTATTCTTCATCAATGTTGGAGATCTCTTTTAACTGATGATTTAGATGGATTTGTGTGTTTTGTAGATGGTCAATTAAAATTTGCTGTAATTTTCCTCTATGAATCGCAAGAGTGTTTTTGTTACTAGAATGGTTTACGTCTATTTTTGAAATGGGAGTTAAGTTTGGCGTTGTGATATTCATGGATCCAATTTTATTACCTACTTGCTCTAAATCCTTTTTTAACCCTAATTGGTCATACACTTCCATTGCATTGTTTGCCAAGATGATTCCCGCACCTATAGGGCGTATACGCTCCGCCTGTTCGTAAATATCAATTTTAAATCCTTTTTTAGACAGCGCTAAGGCAGCAGATAATCCACCAATACCTGCACCAATAATGGTTATATTCATAGGTAAACTCATGTGAAATTCGTAATTAGGTCAAATGTACTAATTCTAATTTTAAATTAGGTCAATTGTACTAGTTTTTTTATTTTGCGGCATGAAGAAAACGAAAGACAGAATTTTAGAAACTGCCTTATCATTATTTAATAATTTTGGATTAGCTAAAGTAACATTGAGAACTATAGCTAACGAGATGGGGATTAGTCAGGGGAATTTAAACTATCATTATAAAAAAAGAGATGATTTAATAGAAAAACTGTACTTCAATTTAGTGGAGAAAATAAATCAAGAAGTATGGAAAGTACTTAATGAAGAAGTAAGAATTAAATTATTAGTAGAGGTAAATAAAGCCGTCATGAAGAGTTTATTTGAGTTTCGTTTTTTTATGCTTGACTTTACTCAGATAATGAGAGAGAATGATAAGATTAAGGAGCATTATAGAAACCTCATGATTCAAAGAGAAGAACAGTTTTTTTTAATATTTAACAGTTTAATAGAAAGTGACCTTATGGTTCAAGAAAGCTTACCGAATGAATATCTTTTTTTATATAAACGATTGCAAATAGTAGGAGATTTTTGGATTTCTTCTGCGTATATAGAAGGTGCTTTAAGTGAACAAACGGTTCTAAAATATACAGAAATGATATCCCAATCTATTTTTCCATACCTAACGGAAAAAGGTAAAGAAGAATACAAAATGATATGTTAAGTTTCATAGGCTGAAAACAACTAAAGCTGGTAATCGTGCGGCTCAAATTATGTGATAGGATTTCTCTATTTTCCAAAAGAGAATATAAAAGGAATATAAAAAAGTAAAACCTCGCATAGTATTGCGAGGTTTTATGTTATGTAGCCGTAAAATAGTTATCTACATATTTCGTCTGTATTGACCACCAACTTCAAACAATGCTGAGGTAATTTGACCCAAAGAGCATACTTTGGTTGCCTCCATTAATTTTTCAAAGATATTATCATTTTGAACAGCGGCATTCTGAATTTTACCAAGTTCTTCGAGTACCTTTTCTTTATGAGCTTGAGTGAGCGTTTCTTTTGTGTTGATTTGGAATTGCTTTTCTTCTTCTGTTGCACGAATAACTTCTTGAGGTGTAACCGTAGGTGACCCTTTAGAACTTAAAAAGGTGTTTACTCCAATAATAGGAAATTCTCCAGTGTGCTTTAAGGTTTCATAGTATAAACTTTCTTCTTGAATTTTAGAGCGTTGATACATCGTTTCCATGGCACCTAAAACACCGCCACGTTCTGTAATTCGGTCAAATTCAGTTAATACAGCTTCTTCAACTAAGTCGGTTAACTCTTCAATGATAAATGACCCTTGAATAGGATTTTCATTTTTAGCTAAACCTAATTCCTTATTTATAATTAACTGGATAGCCATAGCTCTACGCACACTTTCTTCCGTTGGTGTGGTTATTGCTTCATCATAGGCGTTTGTATGCAGTGAATTACAATTGTCATAAATGGCATAAAGAGCTTGTAAAGTAGTACGGATATCATTAAAATCGATTTCCTGAGCATGTAATGAACGACCTGATGTTTGAATATGGTACTTTAACATTTGAGCACGAGGGTTAGCAGCATATTTATACTTTAAAGCTTTGGCCCAAATTTTACGAGCAACGCGTCCAATAACCGCATATTCCGGATCTATACCATTCGAGAAGAAGAATGATAAGTTAGGTCCGAACTTATTAATATCCATACCTCTTGATAGGTAATACTCTACATATGTAAAACCATTAGCTAATGTTAGTGCAAGTTGGGTAATAGGATTGGCTCCTGCTTCAGCGATATGGTACCCAGAAATAGATACTGAGTAGAAATTTCTAACATTTTTATTGATAAAATATTCTTGAACATCTCCCATTAAACGCAAGGCAAATTCGGTAGAGAATATACAGGTGTTTTGCGCCTGATCTTCTTTTAAAATATCTGCTTGAACCGTACCACGTACTTGCGCTAAAGTACTGGCTTTAATCTCTGCATACGCATCGGCAGGTAAGATTTGATCACCAGTAACTCCTAATAACAATAAACCTAAACCATCGTTTCCTTCTGGTAAATCGCCATTATAGCTAGGACGTTCCAGTTCCTTGTCATCATATAATTCTTTTAGTTTTGCTTCCACCTTAGCTTCTAAACCGTGCTCTCTAATATATTTTTCACAATTTTGATCAATAGCAGCGTTCATAAAGAAACCAAGTAACATTGGAGCAGGACCATTGATCGTCATAGAAACAGAAGTCATGGCGTGACTCAAATCGAAACCAGAATATAATTTTTTAGCATCATCTAAACAGCAAATAGAAACACCTGCATTTCCAATTTTACCATAAATATCAGGTCTGTGCCCAGGGTCATTTCCGTAAAGCGTAACACTATCAAATGCCGTTGAAAGTCGTTTTGCTGGCATACCTAAACTTACATAATGGAAGCGACGATTGGTACGTTCAGGGCCGCCTTCTCCAGCGAACATACGAGTAGGGTCTTCACCAGTACGTTTAAAAGGATACAATCCTGAAGCATAAGGGAATTCACCAGGAACATTTTCTTGTAAATTCCAACGCAATAGATCGCCCCATGCTTTGTACTTTGGTAAGGCTACTTTAGGAATTTGAGAATGAGATAATGATTCAGTATGAGTGGCAATTTTAATTTCTTTATCGCGTACCTTAAAGCTATAAATAGGATTTTTATATTTTTGAACTTTAGTGTTCCAACTTAGAATAATTTCCCAATTGTAAGGATCTAGATCCATTTTTAAGCGGTCAAACTCGGCGAGTAAAAGCCTTAAGAAATCTTTGTTCTCATCGGTAACATTTATTGATTCGCTGGTAATTCCAGATTTATCTATTTGAATTTCTGATTCGGAAACACTTTCAATTGTTTTATAAATTCCGTACAGTTTTTGCGCTACTATTTCTTGGTCATCCACCTTTTTATCATACGCTCTGTTATTTTCAGCGATCTCTGATAAATAGCGAGTTCTAGCAGGAGGGATTACAAAAATCTTTTCAGACATTTCTTTTGTAATTTCGAAAGTAGATTGCAAATCAACTCCTGTTTTTTCAACTAATTTATCCATGATAGCTTTGTATAATGAATTCATGCCTGGATCGTTGAATTGTGATGCAATGGTACCGAATACAGGTAACTTGTCTTGAGGAATATCCCACAAGTTATTGTTACGCATATATTGTTTCTTTACATCTCTTAGAGCGTCTAAAGAACCGCGTTTGTCAAATTTGTTAATAGCTACTAAATCGGCAAAATCGAGCATATCAATTTTTTCTAATTGCGTAGCAGCACCAAATTCGGGAGTCATGACATACAAAGATGTATCAGAGTGTTCTATGATTTCGGTATCAGATTGTCCTATTCCTGAAGTTTCTAATATGATTAAATCAAACTCAGCTGCCTTTAAAACTTCAACAGCCTGATTTACGTATTTTGATAACGCTAAATTAGATTGACGAGTAGCTAATGAACGCATATACACACGTTCATTATTGATGGCATTCATACGAATACGGTCACCTAATAAAGCTCCTCCTGTTTTACGCTTGGAAGGATCAACCGAAATTAACCCAATTGTCTTTTCAGGAAAATCAACTAAAAAGCGCCTTACCAGCTCATCAACTAAACTTGATTTACCAGCTCCACCAGTACCAGTAATTCCTAAAACAGGGGTTTTAGAGGTTTTATTTTTTTTATGGATTATTTCAAGGGGCTCTTTGGCTATTTCTGGGAAGTTTTCAGCGGAAGAAATAAGGCGGGCGATACTGCCAATTTCTTTATCTGCGAGTCTATCTACCTCACCATTTAAGGTATTTCCTATAGCAAAATCAGCTTGTTGAACTAAGTCATTAATCATTCCTTGTAATCCCAATTCACGACCATCATCAGGAGAATAAATACGGGTGATTCCATAATCCATCAAATCTTTAATCTCTTCAGGAAGGATGACACCGCCACCGCCACCAAAAATTTTGATATGAGTAGCTCCCTTTTCTTTAAGTAAATCGTACATGTATTTGAAATACTCATTATGTCCACCTTGGTAAGAAGTCATTGCAATAGCATTGGCATCTTCTTGGATAGCACAGTTCACTACTTCTTCAACACTTCGATCGTGACCCAAGTGAATTACTTCAACCCCAGTAGATTGAATAATTCTTCTCATAATATTAATCGCAGCATCATGTCCATCGAATAAAGATGCAGCAGTTACAATTCGTACTTTATATGTAGGTTTATAAGGAGTTATTTGTTCCATTCGTAATTTAACTTGAATTATTGGTTTGCAATTTACGGAAATCTTAAAAAAAATCGAGATTTTTTAAAAATTATATATAGTTTAAAAAAGCCCAAAATTCCCTGTTATTAAGGTAATTGATATTCCCTTCATTTAAGTATGCTTCTTTTTCAAAGCTTAAATTGCTATAGGCTAATGACGTGTTTTGATATTTTAAAAGCTTGATAAACCACTCAATACCATAAAAAAGATAGAAAAAAATAATCAACATTTCTTGCTGTTGTTTTAAATGAATTTTTTCATGGTTTATGAGAAAAATATCGTCTTTTAAGTCTTTTCTTTTTAAAAAAATGAAAGGATAAAGTGCTAAGCCAGCAAATCCTTTCGGAATTATATATTTTGAAACGAGTATCACAGTTCAAAAATAATCATTTTTACCTAAATAGTTATTCCTTTTAATACGTAAAATGTTAGGGTATGCACCTATTCATAACACAAGTATATTCACTTTTAGTTAGTAGGTTTTTAAAAAATGAAAAATAAATTGGTTTCAGTCTTTTACTAACTAGGGGTGAAATTAAAATATATTTTACTGATAATCAGTCTTGTTTCGTAGAAACAAGTGAGTTAATATAAATAGAGATTTGGTTTCTTTTTTAAAACAGCTTTTATTTATGAAACGTCTATAATTATCCTATTCTTATCGTATGATAATTTCCATTAAGTTTTACCAATTCAATCGTAATTTTAAATGATAACCGGTATTCGAGGGTGTTCGAAGTAGTAGAAAGTAAAATATGCATTTTCGTGTAAAGTATAAAAATACCCCCTTTTTAGAAAAACTCATTTTTTGAGCTTTTCAAAATAGACAGAAACACCCTTGTGTACCTTTTAAATAAAGGGTTTAGGTCGTTTTTAGACTGCTTTTGTCTAGGTTGTACATAGTGAAAAAAAGAATACGAGTCAATAGGGTCTGGATCCTATTGACTCGTATTCTTTTGAGTTAATAAATTTACATTGTTTAAAAGCAGGGCCAAATTTTATTTTTGATAAAACAGGGGGTTTTATAGCTAAGGGGTTTGTTTGCGTTATTATGAAAAGTTGTAAGTATAGAAATTGAAGTTTCTGTAGAAGCGGAAGTGACAACTTTGACAAAAGAGAATTGTAAGTGACATTAGGTTTATTAGTAACCATGTTACTATGCACGAATTATGTTAGAATAAGGTAAAAAAGATAATTATAATTTTAAAAGAGGGGTGAAAAAAATAAAAGTAAGGGGAATAGGACAATCGAACGGGCCTGTAGTAATTGATAAAGAAATACATCTTGATGACATGATAGTACAAGGCTTATTGGGCCCTGAAAAGTACGAAGTCATTACTGAAATACTTGCTTTTCATTATCCCGGAGTAAAAGTTAATCCAACAAAAATAAATGTTCAAAATTTAGAAAATAAATCTAAATTTTCAGGTTCAAACAAGATCGTGGCATACACGAATATAATAGTAATGCCTTTCAAGAGTATAAAGAGATTAGTAAACTGGATTACTAAAAATTAAATAGGATTAAGTTTAAAAAAAGCGAGACAATACTAAATATGGACTTTTACAGAAAAACAACATTAGGTCTTTTTGATAGTTCTCAAAAATCATTTGAAATTCCTGTGTATCAAAGAGCCTATTCTTGGGAGAAAGGCGAATGGCAAACGTTCCTTAATGATTTGTTAGAGCAAATTGAAGGAGAAAACAATTACTTCTACGGAAATGTACTTTTAGAAACCGTTAAGAAAGATGTTAAATATGAAATAATAGATGGGCAACAACGATTAACTACATTGGTAATTTTCATTAGATCAATGATAAACGTTCTTAAAGAACGAGAAAAGGAAGTTGAACTTAAAAATTTCGATTTTCAAACAAAAGAAAGTATTTTCTTAAAGAATGGTGGAAATATAAAACTGCGCCCAGTTGAATATGATAGAGCTTGTTTTGATTCTTTGATTATTGATAATCAGGAGAAATTCGAAACAAACACACTTTCACAGGAAAGAATAAAAGGAGCTAGAACATTTTTCACAACTGAATTGGCGAAACGATCAACGGATATTTTACTGAGAGTATTAACCAAGATTGAAACAACAGATTTAACTATCATTGAGCTAGAAGGAAAGAAAGATTCAGCATTAATGTTTGAATTAGAAAATAACAGAGGCAAAGATTTGACAAATATGGAGAAAATCAAATCTTATTTTATGTATCAAATGTATGTGTACAGTGATCCAGAAGAAACAGAATCAAATATTGAAAATGTCTCAAACATTTTTAAATTAATCTATTTAATAATCAATGATTTTAAGAAGCTTAATGAAGATAGCGTACTTATTTACCACAACAATGCATATGTTAAAGGGTATAATTACAGAACCTTAGAAGATGTTAAAGAAGTTTTTAAAAAATCAGAAGATAAAATTCATTGGATAAAAAGATATATTTCTGAATTACACACTTCGTTTTCAAATATGAAGAAGTTTGAGAATTCTGATAACTTTTATGCAAAAAAACTAGCCAAGATAAATGCCCCTGCCTTTATCTATCCCTTTGTCATTAAAGGGTATAAATATTTTGGAGATGATCAAGCTCAATTAAATACGTTATTTAATTTATTAGAAGTAGTAAGCTTTAGAGCCAGATTAATAAACAGTAGAGCTAATATTCAAGAACGTTTAAATTCAATACTTCTGAATTTTCAAGGTGATTTACTAAAACTAAAAATTGATATCAGAAACAAGTTAAATGAGTCTTGGTATTGGAGCGATACCAATACAAAAAACTATCTCAACGGCGGAATGTATGGTAACAAAGTGTTAAATTATTTACTGTGGGAATATGAAAATTCAATTCAAAATAAAGGATATAGTATAAAAAACTTTAGTCTTGAAAATGAACAAATAGAACATATTTCACCACAAACGCCAACAGACGGAGAGTTAATATCAACAGGATATGACGTTGATGAAAGTAATGAGTATTCAGAAGATTTTATTGCAAAACATTTAAATAGTCTTGGAAACCTTATGCTCATTTCTGGTTCTCATAATGCGTCAATTGGTAATAAAGCATTTAACAAAAAACTTAGTTCATATAAAGCAAACCCCCTTCTGAATCAACAAGCAGAAATCAAAGATTTTGCGATTTCTGAAAATGAATTGAATGTTTGGAAAACACCATCAATTGAGAAACGACATAAGGTATTAGTTGATTTCGCTTCCCAAAAATGGAGTTTTGACAATGTGGATACTTTTTACCTTGAAAAAGAAGTAACGGAAGAGCTAAGTGATAAAACAGAAATAAAGGTAAATGACGCACTACCAAATTGCGGGGCAACTATGCACAATATAGAAGTCCGTGTATCAAAGTACCTGGAATTTATGGAGGGTAAAGCTCATTTTATTTAGCGGTTAAGTAATTTTTTTGCAGGGTATTATCAAAGAACGGCCTTAAATATATAGAATATAGATATGAATAAACAAAAACTACTGTTGCATTGTGCAATAGGTATGCTGACCTTAACAGTCAGTTATGCCCAACAAGCATCAATTCCTGCTGGAGGTGAAGCCTCTGGTTCTGGAGGTTTAACAAGTTACACTATAGGGGAACCTGTGTACACTACAAATGTTGGAAGTACCGGGGAAGTTTCTGCTGGGGTGCAGCAAGCGTATGAGATCATTGCGTTCTCTAATGGTAAAACCAATATGGATATTAATTTGAGCGTTTACCCAAATCCTGCTTCAGAGGCACTTCAACTTACTGTAGAAAACACAAATGAGAAATTACGTTACCATTTGTATGATTACAAAGGGTCGCTTATCAAAACAAATGAAGTTTTGCCTGAACTTACTACGATTAATGTCGGTGAATTGCCTCAAGCGATTTACATTCTCCAAATATCGTCTGAACAAGAAAAAATTAAACAGTTTAAAATTATAAAGAAATAAATATACATTGATTATGAAACAATTAATTATTCTTCTCTCACTTTTTCTTGTAGCGATGACTACATGGGCACAAAGTCCAGGGAAAATTGGCTATCAAGCTGTTATTCGAGATACAAGCAATGAGTTATTAGTCAGTCAAAATGTTGGTACACAAATTAGTGTTTTACAAGGAAGTACTACTAATAACGCTGTCTATACGGAAACTCATACCCTTACAACCAATGCCAATGGTTTGTTAACACTAGAGATTGGTACAGGAACGTCAAGTGATGATTTTTCTTCTATCAATTGGGCAAACGGACCATTTTTTATACTGATAGAAACTGACCCCAATGGTGGTTCTAATTATAGCATTAGCGGCACGAGTCAACTCTTAAGTGTTCCCTACGCTCTTCATGCTAAAACAGCAGAAAATATCACGGGGGGCATCACTGAAACCGATCCTACCTTTTTGGCATGGGATAAAAGTACAGGAATTAACATTACCCAAAGTCAAATTACTGATTTAACATTAACACAAGATACCAATTTAACGGAAACGCAAGTTGATGCTATGGTATCGAATAACGGCTATATCACGGATCCGAAAGATGGAGATTTTGATCCGACTAACGAGATAGAATTACCTACAGGAGGAACAGCCGGTCAGGTGTTAAAAACAGATGGTTTGGGTAACTACGTTTGGGTTGATCAAACGGTGGATACGGATACCAATACTCAGCTTACGGAAACAGAGGTTGATGCTATGGTATCGAATAACGGCTATATCACGGATCCGAAAGATGGAGATTTTGACGCGACTAACGAGATAGAATTACCTACAGGAGGAACAGCCGGTCAGGTGTTAAAAACAGATGGTTTGGGTAACTACGTTTGGGTTGATCAAACGGTGGATACGGATACCAATACTCAGCTTACGGAAACAGAGGTTGATGCTATGGTATCGAATAACGGCTATATCACGGATCCGAAAGATGGAGATTTTGACGCGACTAACGAGATAGAATTACCTACAGGAGGAACAGCCGGTCAGGTGTTAAAAACAGATGGTTTGGGTAACTACGTTTGGGTTGATCAAACGGTGGATACGGATACCAATACTCAGCTTACGGAAACAGAGGTTGATGCTATGGTATCGAATAACGGCTATATCACGGATCCGAAAGATGGAGATTTTGACGCGACCAACGAGATAGAATTACCTACAGGAGGAACTGATGGTCAGGTGTTAAAAACAGATGGTTTGGGTAACTACGTTTGGGTTGATCAAACGGTGGATACGGATGTAAACACTCAGCTTACGGAAACAGAGGTTGATGCTATGGTATCGAATAACGGCTATATCACGGATCCGAAAGATGGAGATTTTGATCCGACTAACGAGATAGAATTACCCAGGGGAGGAACTAACGGACAAGTATTAAAAACAGATGGTTTGGGTAGCTACGAATGGGTTGATCAAACGGTGGATACGGATGCAAACACTCAGCTTACGGAAACAGAGGTTGATGCTATGGTATCGAATAACGGCTATATCACAGATCCGAAAGATGGAGATTATGACGCGACTAACGAGATAGAATTACCTACAGGAGGAACTGATGGTCAGGTGTTAAAAACAGATGGTTTGGGTAGCTACGAATGGGTTGATCAAACGGTGGATACGGATACCAATACTCAGCTTACGGAAACAGAGGTTGATACTATGGTATCGAATAACGGCTATATCACGGATCCGAAAGATGGAGATTTTGACGCGACTAACGAGATAGAATTACCCACAGGAGGAACTGATGGTCAGGTGTTAAAAACAGATGGTTTGGGTAGCTACGAATGGGTTGATCAAACGGTGGATACGGACACCAATACTCAGCTTACGGAAACAGAGGTTGATACTATGGTATCGAATAACGGCTATATCATGGATCCGAAAGATGGAGATTTTGACGCGACTAACGAGATAGAATTACCCACAGGAGGAACTGATGGTCAGGTGTTAAAAACAGATGGTTTGGGTAGCTACGAATGGGTTGATCAAACGGTGGATACGGACACCAATACTCAGCTTACGGAAACAGAGGTTGATACTATGGTATCGAATAACGGCTATATCACGGATCCGAAAGATGGAGATTTTGACGCGACTAACGAGATAGAATTACCCACAGGAGGAACTGATGGTCAGGTGTTAAAAACAGATGGTTTGGGTAGCTACGAATGGGTTGATCAAACGGTGGATACGGATACCAATACTCAGCTTACGGAAACAGAGGTTGATACTATGGTATCGAATAACGGCTATATCACGGATCCGAAAGATGGAGATTTTGACCCGACTAACGAGATAGAATTACCTACAGGAGGAACCGCCGGTCAGGTGTTAAAAATAGATGACTCAGGTAGCTACGAATGGGTTGATCCAATAGGTAAAAAGTATAGTGTTGGCGACTATGCGCAAGGAGGTGTTGTTTTTTATGTTGATGAAACAGGGCAACATGGGTTAGTTTGTGCAATATTGGATCAAAGCTCAGGAATTCGTTGGTATGCTGGAACAAGTGGTCATACTAGAGCTAAAGGAGATGGGATATATGCAGGAAAAGCAAATACATCTATTATAATTGCGGCTCATGTAGCTATTGGAGATGATAATAATACGTACGCTGCACGCCTTTGTAACGAGTTAAGGATTCGAGTAGGAAGTAAATTTTATGGAGATTGGTATTTACCTAGTAATGATGAGTTAATAGAAATGTATTCGAATAGAACAGTAATAAACGCAACAGCGGTAGCTAATGGAGGCACTGCATTTTCAAATGACTTTTATTGGTCTTCTAGAGAAATCAATGATAGAGGTAGTTACATATGGAGCTTGTCTTCTCCTTCTAGTGGAAGTTCAACAAAAAATATGTTACATCGGGTTAGGGCTGTTCGTTCTTTTTAATTTTATTCTGCTTAAACTACAAAGAAGCGCCCTTTAGTTTGGGGAGGGTGTAAACCCTCCTTTTTTTTACTCCATTAGGTTGATTGTGAGGGGTAATTATTCAATGTGTTTTTAGTGCCTGACAAAAACTCGTCAAATCTATTTTGAATATTAGGCAGAGTATAGCCCATTTTTTACGATGATTTTGATAAAAATATCCTCTCGATTGCACTTGTGAGGATATTGTTTTTATGAGTTCTTTTTCCAAGGTGTTGTTTTTTGTTATGTACTTAAATAGTGAAATTTTACTTTTTAATACTTGGAGATATTAGTAATTTATAATAAGTTTGAAGAGAATTTATGAATCTAACCAAAGAAACGAACCTTTTTAATGTCTTAATTGTAGAAGACGAAGTTATTATTGCTAAAACGTTAGAGAGTATTGTTACGCAATATGCTTATACTAAGATTGTACACGATTATGAGACAGCAGTGAATAGCTTGGCTACCTTTAAACCTTCTTTGGTATTGCTAGATATCAATTTGGAAGACAGTGAAAAAAATGGTATTGATTTCGCCTTAGCACATAAAGAAGAATACCAGTTTGAAGTGATCTTTATTACTGCTTATTTTGATGGGGCTACTTTTTCAAATGCGAGTAATGTAAATCCTTTAAATTACATTGTGAAGCCTTTTAAAAAATCACAGATAGAAATTGCGGTCAAACTAATTATTATGCAACTAGCAGAAAGGGAAGAGGATAAAATCGCTTTTATCGATGTATATCTAAATAAATTGACCTCAGAAGAAAAGAAGATTTTACATTTGGTAAGCCTCGGGCTATCGTCAAAGTCAATTGCTTTAGAATTGAAAAAATCTTCGAAAACAGTATTGAATCACAGAAGTAATATTGTGAAAAAATTAGAACTCCCTAATACCAATAACTCACTGCTTATTTGGTCTATCAAAAATAGGGCTTATTTTAATAAATTTTAAAAAAAATGAAACGCATCCTTAAAAATGCAATGATACTCTTCTATAGCGTTTTTTGCTTTACAGTCGCTTTGGGGCAAAGAAAAGTTGTAGATCAAGAGCAAATTTTATGGAATAACAAGCATAAAATTCACCTTAATGCGATTCAACTTGCTGAGAAAAGTACCAATATTACTGAACTCATTGAAGCCTATATTGCTATAGGAACTTTTTATAACGATAGGAACTCTGTGTACAGTGATTATAACAAGGCTATCAGTTTTTTTAAAAAAGGGTTGAAAATCTCGAAACCAACACATGTTTTAGAAAGAGCAAGGTGCTATGAAGGCATAGGAGACGCTGGGCGTTTTCTTCAAAATGTAATTATTGCCTCCAAAAACTATAACCAAGCCGAAAAGCTCTACCGTCAATTAAATAACAATAACAAAAGAGCTACCTGTTTACATCGAATAGGTGATTTATTACTCGATCAAAAGAACTATGAATTATCGAAAAGCCATTATGAGCGAGCAATAGCTCTTTATACCAAAGAAAAAAACTGGAATTTCGTAGTTTCGTGTGTTTCTAATATAGGCGAAATTTTTGTTTTTCAAGGAAAGCATCAAAAAGGATTAACTAATTTTAACAAAGCACTACATTTAAATGAAGAAAAAGTGCATTCTACTAGACAGGAAGCCTACATTCTTTTTGAAGTTGGTAAGCTATACATAGATAGTGTTCACTTAGCGAAGCGTGATACCATTTTTAAAAGAGCGCTTAAAATCGTGCAAAAGAAGAATATTTTAGACGGCATTGCTTATGGCAATATTTTATTGGCTAAAATGTCTTATAAAGACAAAAAGTATACTTTGGCTAAGGAATATGCTAAGAAAGGCTTGTCAATGGCCCTTTCGTATGGACATAAAATAAAAATTAGAATGGCCTATCTTATTTCATCAAAAATAGATGAAAAACTAGGGCTATACGAGAGTGCACTTGAGTTTTATAAGTCGTACAGAGAAGTGGACAATGAAGTGCAGCAGAAAGAACGGAACCTTTACAGTGCAGAAATGGAAGCTAAGCATGAGGTAGAGAAGAAAAACAATGCGTTAATTCAAACTGAAAAAGAGAAAATTACGGCCCAAAAACAACGAAATTTAATTGTTGTTTTCTTACTTATATTTCTAGTTTTAATTGTTGTTTTAATTATCTATCAATTAAAACTTCGAAAAAGCAATAAGATGCTTTTCATGAAAAAAGAAGAAATTCAAAATATAAATGTAACCTTAGAGGAAACCGTTAATTACAAGAATGTTTTATTGAAAGAGGTACATCATAGGGTAAAAAATAATTTACAAATTATTTGTAGCATTCTTGAAATGCAAATAGATGCTAGTGGAAGTTTAAATCTGAAAGAAAAATTGCAATCGAGTATCGATAGGATATTTTCTATGGCCTTGGTGCATGAACAATTGTATACCGATGATAGTAATGAAACAATTGATGCACATAGTTATTTCAATGATATTATTGATTCCATTACAAGTTCTCAGCAAAACGTTGATAAAAATATTGCCGTCGATATTAATATGGATGATATTGAACTGAATTTAAGTATTGCGCTTCCTTTGGGTATGATTTTAAATGAATTGATTACCAATGCTTTTAAGTATGCGTTCACTGTTGTGAAAGAGGGGCGAATAATTATTGCACTTCAGTCAGAAGGAGAAGACATTACGCTTTTAATCAGTGATAATGGCTCGGGAATCGATCTTGATAAAAGCAGAAAAAACAGTATTGGATTGCAATTAGCAAAAGATTTCACCACCCAAATAAAGGGTACTTTCAGCTGTTATGTAAACAATGGAACTCACTATAAAATAACCTTTCCTAGTAGAAAATAATACTATGGTTGGTGTTCACTTACCTAAGAATTGGTTTAAGAAGTGAAGATCAAGTTCATGAGTATTAGGGTGGTTAACTTTTTTGAGGCACGAAAGTATATTTGGTCAAGAATCATTTTTTTTTAACAGCCAATACCTGAGGCAAGTATGTACATACCACGGGAATGATAAAATTAAAGCAATGAATGTTAGGAAATGATTCTAGATAGGAAGTTTTAAAAAATATCAAGTTATTTGGCATACTTATTGTTGCAGTTTTAGCAAATGATGTTTACAAATGATAGTCTAAAATTTTAAAAATGAGATTCATAGGTTTTTAGGAGGAAGTGAGCTATTGAATGAGTTTGGAAAGTAAACATATTTAATTGTTGAATGTGAAATTGTTTCAAGAGTTGGTTGTTGTAAAGTGTACAAGCAATCCTTGCGACTTTAAATCTATATAAAATGAAACTATTGAAATTACTATTCTTACCAATTGCAATACTACTTATTACTTCGTGTACCTCTGTGAGAGTAGTTACAGATTATGATACCGAAGTAGATTTTTCTCAGTATACAACTTTTGCCTTCTATAAAACAGGAATCGATAAAGCTCCTATTTCAGATCTAGATAAGAAACGTATTATGCGTGCAGTTGAAAGAGAGCTTATGGCTAAAGGAATGACCAAATCATCTTCTCCAGATGTTTTAGTAAGCTTATTTACCAAATCAAAAGAAAGAATAAATATTAATGATAATCGTTTTGGTGGTTATTGGTACCCTTGGTATTACGGTCCTAATCCAGTAACTGTTTCGAGATATACTGAAGGAACATTATTCATTGATTTACTAGATGCAAATAAGAAGGAATTGATATGGCAGGGTGTTGGAACAGGTGCGCTACGAATGGGAACAATGGAGCGTAAAGAAGATCGTATTAATGAATTTGTGAAAAATATAATGGCTGAATACCCGCCTGAAAGACAACAGAGATAATGTGTTTTTTTTTAAGGGGATAAGAGAGGAGTTTTGAAATAGTTCAAACTCCTCTTTTTGATTTTATAAGGGTTTTGTAAATGGTATTACCATTGTTTTGCTGCTAAAATCACGAATGGGAGGTTTCTGGTTAATTATACTATTCTGGATGCTTATTTACCGATGACAGCTTTTATATAGTAAATGCCGATTTATAAGTAGTGCTATTTAAACTTCATTTTTTCTAATATTTTATATATAAAATATTGACATATGGACAAGGATCTAATTGCTTAATTGCACTTAAAAATGAAATTAACAGTGTTTTTTTGTAACAAAAGAGAGGTTAAATCTTCTAATAATCAAACTAATAAATCAAAAACACCAAATTAATTATGAGATTAGTCATTGAAAATTTAACCAAAACATATAAAAACGGAGTAAGAGCTATTGATGATCTAAGTTTAACAATTGGAACGGGTATGTTCGGACTGTTAGGACCTAACGGGGCAGGAAAATCATCGCTGATGAGAACGATTGCAACGTTGCAAAGCCCAGATTCGGGGACTATAACTTTTGACGATGTTAATGTTTTAGAAAATCAAATGACTTTTAGAAGAATATTGGGGTATTTGCCACAGTCATTTGGAGTATATCCAAAAATGTCGGCAGAAGATTTATTGGATTATTTTGCCACATTAAAAGGTATTGGTTCAAAGTCTGATAGGCAAAAAATTATAAAAGAGGTTCTTGAAATAACCAACTTATATGATGTTAGAAAAAAGTATGTAGCTGGGTATTCAGGCGGAATGAAACAACGCTTCGGAATTGCTCAATTGCTATTAAATAATCCTAAACTAATCATTGTTGACGAGCCAACGGCAGGATTAGATCCAGCAGAACGAGTTCGCTTTTTAAACGTGCTTAGAGAAGTTGGTACTAATTCAACCGTAATCTTTTCAACACATATTGTTGATGACGTGAAAGAACTATGCAATGAAATGGCAATTTTAAATGGTGGACGTATTCTAAAGCACACTACACCCAATGAAAGCACCAAAGAGATAGAAGGCAAGGTGTGGACAAAAATAATCAATAGAGATGATTTGGAACAACATGAAGCTACCTTCCATGTTTTATCATCAAATTACAATCAAGATCATACCTTAAATATTCGTGTGTACGCTGATGAAAAACCTGCAGAAGACTTTGCTCCGGCAATTCCGCAGTTAGACGATGTGTATTTTATCACATTAGGACAGGATAAGCCTGTTACAGCTTAATTATTTTCATCAATTTAAAATATAGAATATATGTTCTTTACAATATTGAAACACGAAATAAATTATTGGTTTAAAAAGCCAGCTCTTTATATTTATTTGGCTATTTTTTTCTTAATACCTCTATTATTTGCGGCGGCCGCTGCTGGGCTTTTTGATGGTGTTACAGTTATCGTTGGAGGTAGCAAGATTGTCAATTCACCTATTGGTGTACATGGGATGTTTAATGGTTTCGCACAATTAATATTCTTTTTATTTCCCTCTATCATTGGGGTTACTATTTACCGGGATTATAAAAGTGAAATGCACTCTATTTTATATTCCTACCCGTTTACGAAAGCCAGTTACTTGTTTGCTAAGTTGTTTAGCGGCTTGTTAATTGTAATGTTAATTGTAATTGTTATTGGTTTAGGGATCACCTTAGGTTTCAGGTTACCAGGAACGAATCCTGAAATTGTTAATACGTTCGATTTTGGGGCGTATGTACATTCTTATTTGGTATATGTTATTCCGAATTCCTTGTTATTTGGAACCATTGTCTTTGCTGTAGTTACGTTTACCAGAAATATTGCTGCTGGTTTTATTACCGTGGTTCTTTTAATGTTTTTACAAGGCTTGATGGAAAGTATGCTATCTGAAGAAGGGAATCGATTACTCGCTGGTTTAGTAGATCCCTATGGGAATGCTTCGCTGAACTATTATACACGTTATTGGACCCTTGCAGAGCAAAATGAAGCAGCACTACCCTTAAAAAGTATTATCATTTATAATAGGTTGATTTGGTTAGCAGTATCTGCCTTAATTTTTGGAGTGTTCTACAAAAGGTTTTCGTTTAGTCAAAACGCTATTTCTTTTTCCTTCTTTAAAAAGGAAACAGGAGCAAGAGTAATTAAAAAGAATTTTGGAGGTATAACACGAGTAAAACTTCCAGAAGTTGACTATAGTTTTTCGTTTTTACAAAATGTAAAAAATACATGGAGACTTTCGAATGTTGATTTTAAATACATCGTAACTGCATTGCCATTTATTGCAATTATTTTGGTGGGATTGATTTTGATTGTAATATCCTACTCAAACGTTGGACTAGTATTAGGAACCAAAACGTTGCCAGTGACCTGGAAAATGCTCCAGAGTGGTGTAAATGCATTCACATTGTCAATTAATATTATTACATTTTTATATGCCGGAATGTTGGTGCATAGAGGAGATATAGCAAAAGTGAATCACTTAATAGATGTAACTCCTACACCTAATTGGGTACTATGGCTATCCAAATTAATAGCATTGTTAAAGATTCAATTGGTGCTATTAACGGTAGTAATGTTTGCAGGGATTACTTATCAAACGTATAAAGGTTTTTATAATTTTGAGATACTTCATTATTTATATGAATTATACGTATTACAATTTAGTCATTTTGCTGTTTGGGCGCTGTTGGCCTTGTTCGTTCAGACCTTAATTCGCAATCCTTATGTCGGATTATTTGTGCTTATTATTATAAACTGGGGACTTCCATTTTTGACTTTTGTAGGAATTGAGCAAGATATATTCAAATATAATCAAGGGCCTAATTTTAGTTATTCTGATATGAACGGCTATGGTTGGTCTTTAAAAGATTACTTAACCTATAAGGGCTATTGGGCTTTAGGAGGTTTCATATTGTTAGGGCTCACTGGGTTATTTTGGGTTCGTGGTATTCCTAACTCCTTTAAAGAAAGGTTAGCTATACTAAAACAACGATTAACATTTAGTCAAGTGGTGGTTTTAGGAATTTTATTGGTTGGTTTTTTAGCTTTAGGAGCAAGGATCTATTATGAGGATAATATCAATAATAAGAGAATATCAAGAAAGGAGCGAGAAGAATTAAGTGTAGAAAGGGAAAAGAAATATAAAAAATATCAAGGAAAAGCGCAGCCTAGAATTGTTGCGGTGAACGTAGCGATGCATCTTTTTCCAAAAACATATGATTTTAATTCATCAGGAACCTATAAAATGGTAAACAAAACAGATGAAGTAATTGATAGCTTATTTTTAAATTATAATAGGTATCCGAGTACAGTTGAATTTGATAAATCAGCTTCTCTGGTATCAAAAGATTCGATACACAACTTTGATATTTATCAGTTAAATTCACCTTTACAACCAGGAGATAGTTTAGAATTGACATTCACTATAAAGAATAAACCTAATAACTTTTTTAGAAAAAACTCTCCGGTTAGAAGAAATGGGACTTTTATAAATAATTTTATATACCCTTCTTTTGGATATTCAGACAATGGAGAGCTAACAGATAATAAAACCAGAAAGAAATATGGCTTAGCTGATAATGAATTAAAACCGCATCCTTCAGATAGTACAGCATTAGGTAATCATTATATCTCTAGAGATAGTGATTGGATTGATTTTGAAGCAACTGTGAGTACAGACGAAGATCAAATAGCAATTGCACCTGGGTATTTACAGAAAGAATGGACTGAAAAAGGACGTAAATATTTCCAGTATAAAATGGATAGTAAAATATTGAATTTTTATGCGTTTAATTCAGCTAAATACGAAGTGAAAAAAGATCAATGGAAAGATGTAGTTCTTGAGATTTATTATCATAAAGGGCATGAATACAATTTAGATAGAATGATGAAGGGAATAAAAGCGTCATTAGACTACAATTCCAAGAACTTTAGCCCTTATCAACATAAGCAAGTTCGTATCATTGAATTTCCTAAAACAAGTGGTGGATTTGCACAGTCTTTTCCGAATACGATCCCGTTTTCAGAATCTATTGGTTTTATTGCGGATGTAGATAAAGCTGATGAAGGCGTTGATTATCCGTTTGCCGTAACAGTGCATGAGTTAGCACATCAATGGTGGGCTCATCAAGTAATAGGGGCAGACGTGCTAGGTGCCACGATGTTGTCAGAAAGTTTGTCGGAGTATGTAGCTTTAAAAGTACTTGAGCATCAAGAAGGAAAATCGGAAATGCGTAAATTCTTAAAAAAGGCATTAGATGGTTATCTAACACGGAGAACATTAGAACGAAAACGTGAAAAATCACTGATGTATAACGACGGACAAACTTACATTCGTTACCAAAAGGGATCGCTGGTTTTTTATGCCTTAAGTGATTACATAGGTGAAGAGAAATTGAATGGAGCATTAAAAGAGTATGTAGAAAAAGTAAAGTTCCAAGAGGCACCATATACAACTTCTATTGAAATGGTAAATTATATCCGAAAGGTAGTACCTGATAGTTTACAGTATACCATTAAAGATATGTTTGAAACGGTAACCTTATATAGAAATAGAGTAACTGATGTATCTTCTAAAAAGTTAGATAATGGAAAATATCAGGTAGATATTGAGTTTAACGTTAGCAAGTATAGAAATGATGATAAAGGAAAAAGGTATTATGGTGAGCAAATAGGAGATACCATCTCTTATAAGACTGCCGAAATGAAAAAGCCTGTTCTTTCGGTTCCTTTGAGAGATTATATCGATATTGGTGTTTTTGGAGAAGAAGAGATCAATGGAGAGAAGAAAGAAGTAGAACTTTATTTAAGAAAGCACAAAATAACTCAGATAAACAATACAATTTCCATTATTGTTGATAAAAAGCCAGTGGAGGTAGGTGTTGATCCTTATAATAAATTGATTGACACGAAATCAAATGACAACAGAAGAAAATTATAAGGATACATAATTATTAAAATTCCTTTGTTATAGGAGGTGACTTTATCGTCATCTCCTTTTTTTATAATCATAATTTCCAAACCATAGTTATTTATGGCACATGCTGACTGATAGGTGATATAACTTTATCGCTTATTTTTATCTATTACTTCACTGGTATAATGCCGATAAGTATATCATTTATGACTTGGAATTTTTTAATGAGTGAAGCGAAAGTAATAGCAATAGGTAACTTCAAATTTCAAATGGTATAAAACACAAGTATCACTGCAAGGGAACAATATCATTTCTGATATTAATAAATGACATAATTTTTTATGGTAGATACCTAAGAGTCGGTACAGGTGTAGTTATACGATTTAGAAATAAATATTTCGCATATCTATTATTTCTTTTGTAGCTATTTTTGCGTTATAAAACGTAACCATAGCTTGGCTATGCTAACGTTTTATGCCTTAAACTAACTTAAAATAATTCAATACCTATATATGAAATATGTATCTGTAAATCGTATTATAGTTGTACTAACCATTGATCCACTCCATTAAATCATTTAGGTTGTTGAAAATTAAATTCGTAGTGCCGTCTATGGAATTAATTTCAACTTTTGAGTATTTATCGGGCATTAAAGCGTTAAACAGCCCTTTCTTTGGATGGTTATATGCATAGTGAATTCCGTTTAGGAGCGTATCGTAGGATATGTATTCAAAACATAATTTTTTAAGAGTGAGATCAGTAATCATATATTTCTAGAATTATGAGTTAATAATTATTGATTCCTATAGCAATTTGTATACCAATGCTTGTGTTATCAAAAAAAACATAGTACAAAATTAGGCGAGATTAAATAGTGTTTCTATGAAGATTAGTTGAAGTATTAGAAAATGTAGTTTAATGCAAGTAGAATGTAGACGAATCATCTTTTAGAAATAGATAAAAAAAAAGAGGTTATAGAAATTCTATAACCTCTTTGCTTTTTAAAATCCATCTCCTGGATCCTCAGGGCTTTGTGCCTGTGCTTTTTTAGGATTGAGAAGTAGGTAAGTTCCTATGGCTGTTAAGGCCGTATATTTACCGTAATTTCCTATTTTTTTTAGTGCCTCTTTACGAGTTATATCTGTATGCTTATCTTGTTTTTTCATGTCGCTAGTCATTTTAATTATTTAACAATAAACTTTTTACTAATAATACCTAAGTCTGATGTAACTTTTGCAATGTAAACTCCTGAAGCTAATTGAGGAATGTTTATGGTTGTTACTCCACTAGATGTAAAAGATGTAGTGACAGCTTTCTTACCTAGAATTGAATACACTACTAATTCAGCTTTTTCGGTTTGCAAACCAGCAACAGTTAATTCATTATTAGAAGATGTATAGATACTTACATTTTCTAATAATTGATTTACGTTATCCGTATTAAATCTTTCAGAAGATGTATGAATATAGAATTGACCTATACCGTTAGTATCTTTATCAAGAGTAATAGTATAGTTTTCCTTAGATAAATTAGTGAAAACATTATTTATCCTGTCTTCTAAGTATATGTTAATACCTTCTGGTAAGTTAGTACCCTTGACAGATATTTCTATTGATTTTCCCGCTTTAGCTTGAAGTCCAACAGGAACTACCATTTTTTCAAAACCACTATTAGGTAATGTTTGAATTGCTAATTTTTTACCCTTATTATTGGTGATTAATTCAGTAAATATGTTTAAATCAGACCCAGCATCATTAAAAATTTTAGAATCGTATCCATTGTCGAAATCAGTAGTTTTTCCATTTATATAAAATACTTTAGTAGATTTTTTCTCGTCTTTACTGTCAACGAATATTTCAAAGGTAGTATGAGATGTTCCAGAGCCTTTCATAAATGTATCTGTCGTTTGATGACTTTGGTTAGAAGTTTCAAAAGTTACATTATTGTTTCCTGAGGCTTCAACAAAGAACCCCTGACCAGGAGCTAATTCAATAGGAGAAGCAGCATTATAAGTTACATATTGACTACCATCCCATAACCATAGTGTTTCTTCTGTTAATGCTCCTGAGTTGTTAGAAGTAAAGGTAGCAGAATTCACATACGATGTAAATGGATTTCCTAATAAGTTAAAATTGGTTCGAGTCCCAGGTGAGATTGGAATAATAATATTAGAAGTATTCATACTTCCTGAGATAGATAAATTACCAGGATTTGCCAACTTCACCGATATACCAAGTCCATTAGCGATACGAATATTAGAACTTGCTTGCGCATATATCCAGGCAGGACCAGTATTATTTAAGTAATATCCCAATCCTAAATTTCCTCCTGTACCAGAAGCAAGATCATTATTGGCAATTACATCGTCTAGAGTTTCTCCATAAACAGGAGCAGAAACCAAATGCCAATTGGTAGTTGGTAGGTTTCTGTTATAAGTAATAGTTCCATTTACTGAAGCTTGAGCGATAAAAGAAGCACCATTATTCAATGTTATACTGTTAACTGTTATACCAGATGTAGCTGTAGGGTAATTGGTTAACCCATTAGGGATAGTTACATCAGAACTAACTACAGGAACATTATTAGTATTCCAGTTAGAGGCAGTTGCCCAGTCACTATTTGTTGCTCCTGTCCATGATATTAAGGGTGATACAGTAATGGTAGGAACATCAATCTCATTAGAAGTATTTCCAGCAGCATCTTCAGCTTGAACTACAAAATTATTAGCACTGTCAGCAGTTAGATTAACAGAAAAAGACCATGCATTTCCAGCTACTGTTGAAGATCCTAGAGAAGTTGTATTATCAGCCACACCATCATTATTATCATCAGCATAGGCATGAACAGTTACTCCATTTTCAGAATGAGTTCCAGAGATTCCTTGAGAAGCAGCATTCACAGTTATAGCTGATGCTGGTACAGTAACAACTGGATCAGTAGGGCTGGTCGAGTCTTCAGTAATAGTAGGAACATCAATTTGACTAGAAGTATTTCCAGCAGCATCTTCAGCTTGAACTACAAAATTATTAGCACTGTCAGCAGTTAGATTAACAGAAAAAGACCATGCATTTCCAGCTACTGTTGAAGATCCTAGAGAAGTTGTATTGTCAGCTACACCATCATTATTATCATCGGCATAGGCATGAACAGTAACTCCATCTTCAGAATGAGTTCCAGAGATTCCTTGAGAAGCAGCATTCACAGTTATAGCTGATGCTGGAGCAGAAAGTACTGGATCAGTAGGGCTGGTTGAATCTTCAGTAATAGTAGAAACATCAACATAATTAGAAGTATTTCCAGCAGCATCTTCAGCTTGAACTACAAAATTATTAGCACTGTTAGCAGTCAGTGCAGGAAGTAGTGCCCAAATATTTGCAACTACAGTTGTGGAACTTAGTGAGATTGCGTTATCAGCCACACCATCATTATTATCATCAGCATAGGTATGAATAGTTATTCCGTTTTCGGCTTGATTTCCAGCTACTAATCTCGAATCAGCATTCACAGTTATAGCTGTTACTGGGTTTAGAAGTACCGGGTCAGCAGGACTGATCGAGTCTTCTGTAATGGTAGGAACATCAATCTGATTAGAAGTGTTTCCAGCAGCATCTTCAGCTTGTACTACAAAATTATTAGCACTGTTAGCAGTTAGGTTAGCAGGGAAAGACCATGTATTATGAGCTACTGTTGAAGATCCTAGAGAAGTTGTATTATCAGCCACACCATCATTATTATCATCAGCATAGGCATGAATAGTTACTCCATTTTCAGAATGATTTCCAGCGATTACTTGAGAAGTAGCATTCACAGTCATAGTGAACCATGGAGTGGTAACTACTGGATTAGTAGGGCTAGTCGAGTCTTCAGTAATAGTAGGAACATCAATTTCATTAGAAGTATTTCCAGCAGCATCTTCAGCTTGTATTACAAAATTATTAGCACTGTCAGCAGTTAGATTAACAGAAAATCCCCATGCATTTCCAGCTACTGTTGAAGATCCTAGAGAAGTTGTATTGTCAGCCACACCATCATTATTATCATCAGCATAGGCATGAACAGTTACTCCATTTTCAGAATGAGTTCCAGAAATTAATTGAGAAGCAGCATTCACAGTTATAGCTGATGCTGGTACAGTAACAACTGGATCAGTAGGGCTGGTCGAGTCTTCAGTAATAGTAGGAACATCAATTTGACTAGAAGTATTTCCAGCAGTATCTTCAGCTTGAACTACAAAATTATTAGTACTGTCAGCAGTTAGATTAACAGAAAAAGACCATGCATTTCCAGCTACTGTTGAAGACCCTAGAGAAGTTGTATTGTCAGCCACACCATCATTATTATCATCGGCATAGGCATGAACAGTAACTCCATCTTCAGAATGAGTTCCAGAGATTCCTTGAGAAGCAGCATTCACAGTTATAGCTGATGCTGGAGCAGAAAGTACTGGATCAGTAGGGCTGGTTGAATCTTCAGTAATAGTAGGAACATCAACGTAATTAGAAGTGTTTCCAGCAGTATCTTCAGCTTGTATTACAAAATTATTAGCACTGTCAGCCGTTAGATTAACAGAAAAAGACCATCCATTTCCAGAAACTGTTGAAGATCCTAGAGAAGTTGTATTGTCAGCCACACCATCATTATTATCATCAGCATAGGCATGAACAGTAACTCCATTTTCAGAATGAGTTCCAGAAATTAATTGAGAAGCAGCATTCACAGTTATAGCTGATGCTGGTATAGTAAGAACTGGATCGGCAGGAACGACAGCATCTACTAAAACAGCTGTTGTTGATCCAATGCTATTGAGTGTTAAGTTAGCGTCGGCATTGGTAGCCGTGTCTTTAATAGTTCCCCCGTTAGCCGTTAAAGCTCCAACAGCAATACCATCAGTATCTAGATCACCTGCTTGTGTAGTGTATCTAAATAATAAAGCACTTGTTCCATGACCACTCACATACGTTGCTTGCCTTGTTTGTGAGCCAACAGTAATGTCTAATTGTGGTGTTCCACCGACAATAACCACATTTACGTTGGTGCTAAAGTTAACCGTAAAATCTAAGTTTTCTGAAGCAATATAGGTGGCATTAGAAGGAACAGAAACACTAGTTACAGTAGGTGCTGAAGTGTCTACTAAGATAGCAGTGGTGGCACTTATGTTAATTAGTGTGGTATTCGCCGTTGCTGTTCCAGAATCTCTTATGGTACCGCCATTCGTAAGTAACGAAACTACGGCAATTCCATCATTATCTGCATCACCTGCTTGTATAGTGTATCTAAATAACAAAGCACTTGTTCCGCTACCGCTTACATACGTTGCCTGACGTGTTTCGGTACCTATGGTAATATCTATATTTGGTGTGCCTCCAGCGGTATTTACGGTAACATTTTCGTCAAAATTAACCGTAAAATCTAGGTTTTGTGCAGTATTATAGGTTCCGTCAGAAGGAACAGAAACACTGGTTACCGAAGCAGGATTGTTAAAAGGTGTAGTTTGCCAAGTAAAACCGTCTAAAGCTAAATAATCAGCATCACCTGTAGTTTGGATAATTAATTCATCTATTTGGATATTAGAATTATCGCTACCTCCTTCTGAAGAAAAATCGATAAATGTAAATCCATTATTCGGGGTAAAAGTGGCTGTATTAGCAAAGCCAGAGGTTTTGGTTATGGTATATTCACTAGACACTAAACCATCTTTTTTACCAGTGATTGTAAGTGTTATACCTGCTGGTGTATATAAAGGATTCCTATTAGAAACAAAGAGATACAAACTTTTAATGGTAATATCGGCTCCGTCGGTTGTTTTAATAGTAAAAGAAGAACCATCTCCCTTAGGCGGGGTTCCGTCACTATTATCAATAAATTGATTATCTGTTGTAGTTCCATTCCATCCACCTCCAGTAAAGGTTTCTACATCATACGTCGTTTCACCAGGTCCGTTAAGAATGGTAAAGTTTTGACCATTGTCTGTGAAAGTGGTGGAAGATCCAGATTCATCTTCGAATGCTTCTGTGGTTTGCGCATGAGTTTTTAAGCTACATAAACTTAAAAAACCAAATACCCAAAGAAAACAGTAATATCGAAGGTTTGTAGTTCGAGTAATGTTTTGTTTCATGGTGTTTTTTTTTGAAATAATGGTGTAATTAATTGTTAGTTGATACACTATTTTTAAGCATTTATAGGTACCCACTTAAATAAGTATTTAAAAAATATATTCTAGTATCAGAACGTGCCCATGCAAGAAGCTGAAAACACGTAATAATTTAAGAATTATGAATATTTCGGTTGACTTGTGATTTAATTCCTTGAAGGATAAGTACCAAACAAAGCAATAATATAATTTATCGCCAAGTAAGGAGCTCTATTCTCTACAGATTGATTACCACCTGTATTTCCAATGGTTAGTGATTGTGAGTTTAAAGAGACATCAGGCGTGCTTTCATTAAATCCATAGGTAGCGTCAAAGCCTCTACCACCAGGTTGTCCAGGGGTTGCAATAGACGATCCAGAAGTTGGAGACTGTATCGTAGAATTCCCTGAGCTAACTCTTACTACATTGGTATGTGTATGACTTGGTAGTTGAAGGATATTCAATGTGTTGCTTTCAGTTCCACCTCTTTGACCTACGATGTAAGAAGATAAACCTGGTCCCGCACCTGGGCAAATAGGTGCTCTACCGCGTAAATCTGGTAAAGCAAAAGTGGTTCTGCCATCGCCTCCATAGATGGTTCCTAAAATTGAAAATAAGGCTTGATATTGTGCAATAGCAAGTAATTGCCCTTGGCAGAGTGCCCAACTTCTTGGGGCGAAATTACCTGCAAATAAAATAATTTGTCCGATAAATGGATCCATAGTAGTAGATTTATATAGGTTAACTAAGCTCAAAATACACAATATCTGTTTTTTTAAGATTATACATTCCTTAAGCGTTTGAATTTATTTCTTAAGCGTTTGAATTTATTTCCTAAGCGTTTAAGGAAACGTCAAAAATACACTGTAAATGATACTGTTTTTGGTAGAATGGAGTGTTATAGATACTATAGTGTTATCATATTTTGTGTTTAACGTCATTTTTGTTTTGATGGGGATATCCTTTATATTGTTAAAGGACATAATAATGTTTGTAGAACTTGATTTAAAAGTGTTAGTTTTAGCAAGTTTTTATAATGAACACGGATACTTAAGTGAAATTACACAAAAAATACTTGTGTTTCACTGGTAGGTCAGCATTATACCAGCGCAGTAATAGAGAAAAAATAGGGTAGGTAGATCAATAGCATAAATAATAGAAAATGGGAACGTCTTTACAAAAAATTACTCAGCAATTATTGGAGTCAAAAACGGAAAATAAAGAGATTGAGGCAGTTAAATTGCTTTCAGGTTTTTATGAGGAGGTACTAGAAAAAATTTCGCTGCAAGAGTTAAATAGAACAAGCTCGGAAACAAGTGGAGGCATTGCTTTGTCGCCTATACACGCAAAAGAATGTTTGACTGATTACCATAGAACAGCACGTTTTATTAAGGGGGTTTATAGGGCTATAACTCGTGCCAAAGAGATATTTCCAAATCAGGTTATAGAGATAGTGTATGCCGGTACCGGTCCTTTGGCTACCTTAATGATACCTATACTTTCATTGTATAGTTCAAAAGATATTTCGGTTACATTAATTGATATACACGAGGCTTCATTGTCATCTGTAAAAAGCATAGTAGCCCATTTAACGTATCAAGAATATATTAAACAGTATTGTGCAGTTGATGCAACAACATACATACACAATGATTTACTGCATATGGTGATTAGTGAAACGATGGATACTGCTTTAAGTAAAGAACCCCAAGTTTCAATAACTCAAAACTTAGCAGCTCAACTTATTGAAGGAGGAGTTTTGGTTCCGGAAGAGATTATATTAACAACTAGGAATTCTTTTTGGGTGAAAGAATCTTTTTTTAATAAAAAAGAATACCATGAAGCGTATATAAATAATAACAGCTACGACTGTTTATTTTCAATAAAAAAACAGATTGGAGAGCAAGCGGAAGAGTTTTGTTTCGAGTCAGATAACATTTATTTGAATGAAGATTTTCAAAATACTCCTGATATTTGTATTTATACAGAAATTAAAGTGTTTGAAGATGTATATATTGAGAAAGGGAAATCGCTAATAACCAATCCGTATTGCGTTAAATCATTGCATTCAATAGATTCGAATGCGTATACGTTGTGTTATTCTATCGTTGAGGGAGTTCCTACTTGGGATGTTAGAGCGATTCGTAGGTAAAATTGCCCAGTTATTTCTTTATATTTTAATATTTTACGCGTAGATGGGCATATATGATGGGTAAATTGACATCAAAATAGTATTGAATCTATATTGTTTGCATTTGAAAGTACGTAGCAAAAAGCAATAATACTATTTAAAAACAATTTTAATTCACTTGCTTATTAAAACGAGTAGATGATGTTTCCTGAAGTACAGCCGAGCGGTTGTTTTTACCAAAATTATCAGTGATAATAGGGACTCTATTGCTCTTGACTGAGTATTGAACTCAAAGTATGCAATAGAAAATTTATTACAAGATGAAAACACTGTAAAATCAACTACTTCGTTGTACTTTTAAATTTTAGCATAGACTGTGCTATGCTAAAATTGAGAAAGCACTTGCTTTTATTGTGGGTACCTCTTTCATGACGAAGTTCTATTGGATAATTCGAGTTGAAAAAGGATTTGATGAATTTTTGTTATGCACTAAAGCTTTATGTATGGGTTAATTCCTAGAAGGAAAAGTGCCTTGTAAAGCAATAATATAATTCGTAGCCAAATAAGGGGCTCTATTCTCTACAGATTGATTACCACCGGTATTTCCAATGGTAACTGATTGTGCGTTTAAAGGAACGTCAGGCGTGCTTTCATTAAAACCATAGGTAGCGTCAAAGCCTCTACCACCTGGTTGACCAGGGGTTGCAATAGACGATCCAGAAGTTGGAGACTGTATCGTAGAATTCCCTGAGCTAACTCTTACTACATTGGTATGTGTATGACTTGGTATTTGAGTGATGTTCAAGATGTTGTATTCAGTTCCACCTCTTTGACCCAATTGGTAAGAAGATAAACCTGGTCCCGTACCTGGGCAAATAGGTGCTCTACCGCGTAAATCTGGTAAAGCAAAAGTGGTTCTTCCGTCTCCTCCATAGGTGGTTCCTAAAATTGAAAATAAGGCTGAGTATTGTGAGATAGGGAGTAATTGCCCTTGGCAGAGTGCCCAACCTCTTGGGGCGAAATTACCTGCAAATATTGTAATTTGTCCTAAAAATGGCTCCATAGTAGTAGGTTTATATTGGTTAATGAAGCTCAAAATACACAATATCTATTTTTTTAAGATTATACATTCCCTAAACGTTAGTAATTATTCCCTAAGCGTTAGTAATTATTTCCTAAGCGTTTAAGGAAAAGTCAAAAATACATTGTAATACCAGTTATTGTTTTATTACGGTAAATTCAAATGGTATAAATAATTATCCAGTCATTTTTTTAGATGCCTGTGTTTTACGCGTAGATGGGCATAAATGATAGGTATATTAACATCAAAAATGGTATTGAATGTAGTTGTTTACATTTTAAATGCATGACAAAAATCAATAATAAATGTGTAAATCGTATTATTAAGGGTTGTGCCCTGTGTTTGCTTAAGCACAGTCGAGCGGTTGTTTTTAATGAAATCATCCACGATAATAGAGACTGGACTGAGCATTGAACTCAAAGCATGCAATAGAAAATTTATTACAAGATGAAATCACGGTAAAATCAACTACTTCGTTGTACTTTTAAATTTTAGCATAGCAATGCTATGCTAAAATTGAGAAAGCACTTGCTTTTATTGTGGGTACCTCTTTCATGACGAAGTTCTATTGGATAATTCGAGTTGAAAAAGGATTTGATGAATTTTTGTTATGCACTAAAGCTTTATGTATGGATTAATTCCTAGAAGGAAAAGTGCCTTGTAAAGCAATAATATAATTCGTAGCCAAATAAGGGGCTCTATTCTCTACAGATTGATTACCACCGGTGTTTCCAATGGTAACTGATTGTGAGTTTAAAGGAACGTCAGGCGTGCTTTCATTAAAACCATAGGTAGCGTCAAAGCCTCTACCACCTGGTTGACCAGGGGTTGCAATAGACGATCCAGAAGTTGGAGACTGTATCGTAGAATTCCCTGAGCTAACTCTTACTACATTGGTATGTGTATGACTTGGTAGTTGGTTTGTGTTCAGGATGTTGTATTCAGTTCCACCTCTTTGACCCAATTGGTAAGAAGATAAACCTGGTCCCGTACCTGGGCTAATAGGTGTTCTACCGCGTAAATCTGGTAAAGCAAAAGTAGTTCTTCCGTCTCCTCCATAGATGGTTCCTAAAATTGAAAATAAGGCTGAGTATTGTGAGATAGGGAGTAATTGCCCTTGGCAGAGTGCCCAACCTCTTGGGGCGAAATTACCTGCAAATATTGTAATTTGTCCTAAAAATGGCTCCATAGTAGTAGATTTATATTGGTTAATGAAGCTCAAAATACACAATATCTATTTTTTTAAGATTATACATTCCCTAAACGTTAGTAATTATTCCCTAAGCGTTAGTAATTATTCCTTAAGCGTTAAAAACTAACCAAAATTAAATGTTACAAGGAAACCATATTTTGTATTTATATCACGTACTAAAGTTTAATGGACCTATTAAGGTCTTTGGGTAAATTTCCTTACAAAGGAATGCCATAATTCATGGGTATATATGGTTTGGACTACCTAGTAACATTGGTTGTTCAATGTTAGTTTTTAAATTAGGGTCTTTAAAAAAGATGATGGTAAAGGGAATAATTGTTGAAATTCCTAGTACACTGAATAGATAATATCTAAATTCTTCATTTCGTAATACCTTTTGAGCCTTGCCTTTTAAATCAAAATAAGTAAGAACAAAATTAGTACCAGAGATAAAGTTAAATATAAAAATTATACACCCTATAGCTGGTACATTGTTGTAAAAATTTAGACTAGCATTTTTATTGAGGATTAATTTCTAGAAGGATATGTACCTATTAAGGCAATAATATAATTAGTTACTAAGTAGGGTTGCATATTATTGTGAGGCTGATTTCCTCCATTATTTGAAACGGTAACACTAGTAGAAGCAGTGTTTAGAGAAACGTCAGGAGTTGCTTGATTAAAGCCCAAAGAAGCATCAGAGCCTCTATCACCAGGTGATCTAGGAGTAGCTATAGATGATCCAGAAGTAGCAGCTGATTGTGTTGAATTTGCTGAGCTTACTTTCATAGTATTTTGTGTTTGGTGGTCATGTGAAGGTATTTCAAGTGTACTTAGCGTATGAAATTCCTGTCTACTTCTTTCTCCTAATATTCTATCAGATAGCCCTGGCCCACGACCTGAACTAACTGCGGTTCTACCACGTAAATTGTACATAAAACAAAATAAAGCTGAGTATTGTGCAATTGGCAATAGTTGCCCTTGACATAATGCCCAACCTCTTGGAGCAAAATTTCCTCCGAATTAAACGATTTGACCTATAATACAGTTTATTTATTATAATTTCGCATAAAAGCATTTGTATAATGATGGTTACTGGTAATTGATTTTATAATTTCGGCATCCATGTCTATAACAAAATTATGTAACCAGTTTTTTACTTCTTTAATAGATTGGAATGCTATATTCTTATAACGAGCTTTTATATATTTCCCGACCTGTTCGCATGGGTTAAGCTCAGGAGTGTGTGGAGGTATTCTTAGTAGAAATATATTCTCTGGGAGAATTATGTTTGTTGTTGAATGAAACCCTGTATTATCAATGACTACTATTTTGTATTGATTGGGTTTGTGTTTGGAGAATTCATATAAATATTTTTCAAAAACCTCACAACTCACATGATCTATTTCGTATACAAAGGAATCACCATCTATTGGAGAATAACTTCCATAGAGGTAAGTGTTTTTAAAAGCTTGTTTAAAATTAACAATAGGAGCAACTCCTTTTACAGTAATCATACTTCCTAAATAGGTCATCAAACCATACCTAGCTTCATCTTGAAAATAAAGGGTTGCCGAAGTATATTTATCTCTATTTAGACT
This sequence comes from Tenacibaculum profundicola, assembly GCF_057220795.1. Classification (NCBI taxonomy): domain Bacteria; kingdom Pseudomonadati; phylum Bacteroidota; class Flavobacteriia; order Flavobacteriales; family Flavobacteriaceae; genus Tenacibaculum; species Tenacibaculum profundicola. The sequence continues at coordinate 4,211,112 of NZ_CM170137.1, forward strand.
AAGTATAATTTCATTTAGGCGATTAGGTAAGTTTTAAATAATCAGCTTTGGCTTCCTTCGATTTATTAGCATGAGATTTTCGAGGCTGTTTAATTTTAGTTCCGAAAACCTCTATCATGTAATTGCGTAGCCCTTGATATTGAATATCTGGATTATATGTTTCTTTTACCCATTTAAGTGCTTCCCTATAACTTGTGAATCCTTTTCTTGGATCATTTAACCTTTCTGATAAACCTTCATGAATATCTTGCGTAATGTAACGCTTGCGCTTTTGTTTTGACTTACTTACGATAAGCATGTGTGCTAGTCCTTTGTCTTTATAAACCTTAAGCCATAATTCCATAGCTCGAACACTATATCCCAAATGATTGGCAAGTTCTGAACGTTTTTCAAACCGTTCTTCCTTTATATGAATTAAAGATTGGATGCGAAGAATATTCCTTGAATTAATTTGTTTACGAAGCAGAGATCGAAGCTCTAAAACACTTTCTTTAACTTCTAATGTTGATTTTTTTGGCATTCATAAATATACGAAATATTTATGGATAACCTGTATAAGTGGATCCACAATAATAAAGTTTAGAAGTTAATATTTAATTTAAATTTGTAATACACACACAGACAAATCATGAAAATGACCTGCTAATCACTATCTATAAAAAAAGTATGAATATTATGAGTTTAGTATAAAGTGAGTTATTTGTTTCCCTTAAATCAAAAATAATAATAATTTTTTAAATACATAATTTAGTAAAACTTAAGTGATATTTATTTAGTTTTTAAGGGTGTTAATTTTTTACCTGAATTTTAAATCATAAAAGATATTGAGATGTTTTAGCAAATAAAAAGCCTCAAGATTTTTCTTGAGGCTTTATGCTATTATTTATTTAAAATTAAAATCCATCTCCTGGATCCTCAGGGCTTTGTGCCTGTGCTTTTTTAGGATTGAGAAGTAGGTAAGTTCCTATGGCTGTTAAGGCCGTATATTTACCGTAATTTCCTATTTTTTTTAGTGCCTCTTTACGAGTTATATCTGTATGCTTATCTTGTTTTTTCATGTCGCTAGTCATTTTAATTATTTAACAATAAACTTTTTACTAATAATACCTAAGTCTGATGTAACTTTTGCAATGTAAACTCCTGAAGCTAATTGAGGAATGTTTATGGTTGTTACTCCACTAGATGTAAAAGATGTAGTGACAGCTTTCTTACCTAGAATTGAGTACACTACTAATTCAGCTTTTTCGGTTTGCAAACCAGCAACAGTTAATTCATTTTTAGAAGATGTATAGATACTTACATTTTCTAATAATTGATTTACGTTATCCGTATTAAATCTTTCAGAAGATGTATGAATATAGAATTGACCTATACCGTTAGTATCTTTATCAAGAGTAATAGTATAGTTTTCCTTAGATAAATTAGTGAAAACATTATTTATCCTGTCTTCTAAGTATATGTTAATACCTTCTGGTAAGTTAGCACCCTTGACAGATATTTCTATTGATTTTCCCGCTTTAGCTTGAAGTCCAACAGGAACTACCATTTTTTCAAAACCACTATTAGGTAATGTTTGAATTGCTAATTTTTTACCCTTATTATTGGTGATTAATTCAGTAAATATGTTTAAATCAGACCCAGCATCATTAAAAATTTTAGAATCGTATCCATTGTCGAAATCAGTAGTTTTTCCATTTATATAAAATACTTTAGTAGATTTTTTCTCGTCTTTACTGTCAACGAATATTTCAAAGGTAGTATGAGATGTTCCAGAGCCTTTCATAAATGTATCTGTCGTTTGATGACTTTGGTTAGAAGTTTCAAAAGTTACATTATTGTTTCCTGAGGCTTCAACAAAGAACCCCTGACCAGGAGCTAATTCAATAGGAGAAGCAGCATTATAAGTTACATATTGACTACCATCCCATAACCATAGTGTTTCTTCTGTTAATGCTCCTGAGTTGTTAGAAGTAAAGGTAGCAGAATTCACATACGATGTAAATGGATTTCCTAATAAGTTAAAATTGGTTCGAGTCCCAGGTGAGATTGGAATAATAATATTAGAAGTATTCATACTTCCTGAGATAGATAAATTACCAGGATTTGCCAACTTCACCGATATACCAAGTCCATTAGCGATACGAATATTAGAACTTGCTTGCGCATATATCCAGGCAGGACCAGTATTATTTAAGTAATATCCCAATCCTAAATTTCCTCCTGTACCAGAAGCAAGATCATTATTGGCAATTACATCGTCTAGAGTTTCTCCATAAACAGGAGCAGAAACCAAATGCCAATTGGTAGTTGGTAGGTTTCTGTTATAAGTAATAGTTCCATTTACTGAAGCTTGAGCGATAAAAGAAGCACCATTATTCAATGTTATACTGTTAACTGTTATACCAGATGTAGCTGTAGGGTAATTGGTTAACCCATTAGGGATAGTTACATTTCCACCACTATGAGGAACAATATTATTGTTCCAGTTAGAAGTATTATTCCAATTATTGTCAGTATTTCCAGTCCAAGTATATGTGTTGTAATATATGTCTATGTTAAAAGTAGACGAATTTGGACATGTTTCGGCAGTTGTATATGTAACTGTATAATTTCCAGGTGTAGATGTCGAAACATCAATTAGTCCTGTAGAAGCATTTATATCTAAACCTCCTGCTGCTGAAAAGGATCCTCCCGTTAATCCAGTAATGGTGGGAGAAGGGTCGTTGTCTTCTGTAGTGTATGAGGAAGCCCCATAGTTAAAAGAAGCGTCATCTAAAGCATTAATGGTAAGATTAGCCGAAGCTGAATTCGGACATGTTCCAGCGGTTGTATACGTAATAGCATAGGTTCCAGGAGTTGAAGCAGACACATCAATAGTTCCGTTTGAGGCAATCACCAAACCATTGGTAGAAGAGAATGTTCCACCAGGAGTAACAATGCTATTTGGTGATGGGTCAGACGAATCAACGCAGTAAGCCGAAGCGGGATAGCTAAAAGAAGCGTCGTCTAAAGCATTAATAGTCATGTAAACTATAGCGGAATTCGGACATGTTCCAGTTTTTGTATACGTAATAGTATAGGTTCCAGGAGTGGAAGCGGAAACATCGATAGTTCCATTCGCAGCAATCGCCAACCCAGGAGTAGACGAAAAAGTTCCACCAGGAGAAGCAATAAGACTAGGCGATGGGTCCGGCGCATCTACGCAGTAAGCATAAGCGGGATAGACAAAAGAAGCGTCTTCTGCAGTATTCATGGTCACAGATGTTGTTGCTGAATTAGGGCAGTTACCGGCTGTTGTATAAGTAACCGTATGGGTTCCAGGTGCAGAAGCGTAAGTATTAATTCTACCTGTGGTTGAATCTATACTTAAACCTCCTGAAGAAGAAAAAGTTCCACCAGGAGTTGCAATACTGTTCGGGAATGGACTGTAATTATTCGAGCAATAAGTTGCAGAAGCATAACTAAAAGAAGCGTCGTCTAAAGCATTAATAGTAACACTCGTAGTGGATGAATTAGGACATGTTCCAGCTGTTGTATAGGTTACAGTATATGTATTAGGAGTAGATGCCGAAACATCAATAGTTCCGTTCGAAGCAATCACTAAACCAGGAGTTGATGAGAATGAACCTCCCGTTAAACCTGTAATGGTTGGAGAAGGGTCAGAAGCATTACTACAATACGCTGAAGCTCCATAACTAAAAGACGCATCATCTGCAGCATTTATGGTTACACTTGTAGTCGATGAATTAGGACAGGTTCCAGCTGTTGTATAGGTTACAGTATATGTATTAGGAGTAGATGCCGAAACATCAATAGTTCCGTTCGAAGCAATCACTAAACCAGGAGTTGATGAGAATGAACCTCCTGTTAAACCAGTAATGGTTGGAGAAGGGTCAGAAGCATTACTACAATACGCTGCAGCTCCATAACTAAAAGAAGCGTCGTCTAAAGCATTAATAGTCATGTAAACTATAGCGGAATTCGGACATGTTCCAGTTTTTGTATACGTAATAGTATAGGTTCCAGGAGTGGAAGCGGAAACATCGATAGTTCCATTCGCAGCAATCGCCAACCCAGGAGTAGACGAAAAAGTTCCACCAGGAGAAGCAATAAGACTAGGCGATGGGTCCGGCGCATCTACGCAGTAAGCATAAGCGGGATAGACAAAAGAAGCGTCTTCTGCAGTATTCATGGTCACAGATGTTGTTGCTGAATTAGGGCAGTTACCGGCTGTTGTATAAGTAACCGTATGGGTTCCAGGTGCAGAAGCGTAAGTATTAATTCTACCTGTGGTTGAATCTATACTTAAACCTCCTGAAGAAGAAAAAGTTCCACCAGGAGTTGCAATACTGTTCGGGAATGGACTGTAATTATTCGAGCAATAAGTTGCAGAAGCATAACTAAAAGAAGCGTCGTCTAAAGCATTAATAGTAACACTCGTAGTGGATGAATTAGGACATGTTCCAGCTGTTGTATAGGTTACAGTATATGTATTAGGAGTAGATGCCGAAACATCAATAGTTCCGTTCGAAGCAATCACTAAACCAGGAGTTGATGAGAATGAACCTCCCGTTAAACCTGTAATGGTTGGAGAAGGGTCAGAAGCATTGCTACAATACGCTGTAGCTCCATAACTAAAAGAGGCATCGTCTAAGTCATTGATGGTTATGGTTGAACTGGTAGCGTCAGAACACGATCCATTAGTAGTGGTATACGTCATGGTATAGGTTCCTGGGTCAGAGGTAGTAAGGTTTATTTTTCCTGTGGTAATATTCATAGCAATACCAGCAGGTGAGGAAGTAAAAAATCCTCCATACTCCGTAATAGTTGGTGTTGGATCAGAATCGTTTTTGCAATACGTTGAAGCACTGTAGTTAAAAGAAGCATCGATTAAGTTAGTTACATTAACCGTTACTGGGCTACAACTTCCAGGGGTAACACAGTCACCCTCTCCTCGGATATAATAGGTTGTAGTTGTTGTAGGGCTTACATTAAAAGTACCAGTAAAAGTAGTTCCAATTGCAGTACCTCCACATGAACCTTTATAGATATGCCAATTAGTGGCATCATTAAGGTTACCTGTAATATTTAAGTTAGTATTTCCTCCTTCACAAATAGTAGGACTACTCGCGGTTACAGTTGGTATATCGGGATCGTTGCAACGAATAACGTCCCATCTAAATGCATCAAGGGCAAGATAGTCAGCATCTCCGGTTGTGGTTATTATGATTTCGTCAATGCTCGTGTTTGAATTGTCACTTCCTCCTTCTGAAGAAAAATCGATAAATGTAAATCCATTATTCGGGGTAAAAGTGGCTGTATTAGCAAAGCCAGAGGTTTTGGTTATGGTATATTCACTAGACACTAAACCATCTTTTTTACCAGTGATTGTAAGTGTTATACCTGCTGGTGTATATAAAGGATTCCTATTAGAAACAAAGAGATACAAACTTTTAATGGTAATATCGGCTCCGTCGGTTGTTTTAATAGTAAAAGAAGAACCATCTCCCTTAGGCGGGGTTCCGTCACTATTATCAATAAATTGATTATCTGTTGTAGTTCCATTCCATCCACCTCCAGTAAAGGTTTCTACATCATACGTCGTTTCACCAGGTCCGTTAAGAATGGTAAAGTTTTGACCATTGTCTGTGAAAGTGGTGGAAGATCCAGATTCATCTTCGAATGCTTCTGTGGTTTGCGCATGAGTTTTTAAGCTACATAAACTTAAAAAACCAAATGCCCAAAGAAAACAGTAATATCGAAGGTTTGTAGTTCGAGTAATGTTTTGTTTCATGGTGTTTTTTTTGAAATAATGGTGTAATTAATTGTTAGTTGATACACTATTTTTAAGCATTTATAGGTACCCACTTAAATAAGTATTTAAAAAATATATTCTAGTATCAGAACGTGCCCATGCAAGAAGCTGAAAACACGTAATAATTTAAGAATTATGAATATTTCGGTTGACTTGTGATTTAATTCCTTGAAGGATAAGTACCAAACAAAGCAATAATATAATTTATCGCCAAGTAAGGAGCTCTATTCTCTACAGATTGATTACCACCTGTATTTCCAATGGTTAGTGATTGTGAGTTTAAAGAGACATCAGGCGTGCTTTCATTAAATCCATAGGTAGCGTCAAAGCCTCTACCACCAGGTTGTCCAGGGGTTGCAATAGACGATCCAGGAGTTGGAGACTGTATCGTAGAATTCCCTGAGCTAACTCTTACTACATTGGTATGTGTATGACTTGGTAGTTGGTTTGTGTTCAGGATGTTGTATTCAGTTCCACCTCTTTGACCTAATGCGTAAGAAGATAAACCTGGTCCCGCACCTGGGCAAATAGGTGCTCTACCGCGTAAATCTGGTAAAGCAAAAGTGGTTCTGCCATCGCCACCATAGGTGGTTCCTAAAATTGAAAATAAGGCTGAGTTTTGTGCAATAGCAAGTAATTGCCCTTGGCAGAGTGCCCAATCTCTTGGGGCGAAATTACCTGCAAATAAAATAATTTGTCCGATAAATGGATCCATAGTAGTAGGTTTATATAGGTTAACGAAGCTCAAAATACACAATATCTGTTTTTTTAAGATTATACATTCCTTAAGCGTTTTAATTTATTTATTAAGCGTTAGTAATTATTCCTTAAGCGTTAAAAACTAACCAAAATTAAATGTTACAAGGAAACCATATTTTGTATTTATATCACGTACTAAAGTTTAATGGAGCTATTAAGGTCTTTGGGTAAATTTCCTTACAAAGGAATGCCATAATTCATGGGTATATATGGTGCTTTGTTATCTATATGCTAGTTGTAATTGGTGTTTTCAACAGTAATATCGATCTTTAGGTTAAGTTGCACAATCATACCGTATCTTAGGTAAATTCAAACAATAGTGCGATTTACAGATACATATTTCGTATGTGGGTATTGAATTATTTTAAGTTAGTTTAAGGCATAAAACTTTAGCATAGCCAAGCTATGGTTGAGTTTTATAACGCAAAAATAGCTACAAAAGAAATAATAGATGTGCGAAATAGTTATCTGTAAATCGTATAACTGGTATAATAGAGGAAATTCAACGTTAAAATTGTATCATTTATAGACGCTTTGACCATAAACAATTATGGTCGGCAAATTAACATCAGAAGCGGTATTAGAAACACTATTTAACTAATGATTTTTTATACTGGGAAGGGTAATTGGATGCGAATATTTAAAGTTTTTAATAAGGTGTGTTTGCTAATTTTTTCTCCAGAAAAAAGGAGTTAATAAGATTAAAACAGTGAATAATTCTAAACGTCCAATTAACATTAAAAAAGAACAAAACCATTTTGCCCCAACAGATAAATGGGCAAAATTATCAACAGGACTAACACTACCAATCGCTGGACCTATATTTCCTAAAGACGAAGCACATGCTCCTAAAGCAGATTTAATATCTAACCCTAGTAAGGCTAAAACTACGGTACCTAGTATAAAAATTAGCATGTATAAAACAAAGAAAGAAAGGATATTAAAAACAATAGTTTGCTTTACAGCTTTACCATCGTACCTAACAGGAATAATAGCGTTAGGGTGCAACGATTTTTTAAACTCTAAAAAACTGTTTTTAAGCATGATTATATGTCGTACAATTTTCACGCCTCCAGAGGTGGAACCAGCAGATCCTCCTAAGAAAAAAAGGGCAAAGAAAATGGCGGTAATAGAATAGTTCCACATCGTAAAATCAGCGGTAACAAAACCTGTGGTAGTAATCACTGAGATTACTGAAAAAAGAGCATGACGCATCGCGCTTTCTGTTCCTCCTAATACCATTGGATGTTCAATACTGGTTGTTAAGCTAACATCTTGAAAGAAAATAATAGCAATCGCAACAATGAGTGAAATTCCGATAACACTAAAGAAGTAATATTTGAATTCTTCACTTTGAAAAACTCTTTGAATTTTTCCTTTTAAAACAAAATAGGTTAAAACAAAGTTGGTTCCTGCAATAAACATAAATGAAATGATGATATATTGAATTGCAGGCATATGATTCCAATGAGCAATACTGGCATTTTTTGTTGAAAAGCCACCAGTACTAACAGTCGACATAGCATGGTTTATGGCATCAAACCAAGTCATACCCGCCCATTTTAATAAAAAGAATTCAACAAAAGTAAGTAGTACATAAATTAACCACAAGCGTTTTGCTGTATCGGTTATTCTGGGATGTAATTTATCAGCTGAAGGACCAGGAGCTTCCGCCATAAACAATTGCATTCCTCCGATTCCTAATAACGGAAGTATAGCAATGGTAAGCACAATAATTCCCATTCCACCAATCCAGTGCGTAGCACTTCGCCAAAATAAAATTCCTTTTGGCATTGATTCTATATCGGTTAAAATAGATGAGCCGGTTGTTGAGTATCCAGAAATAGTTTCAAAAAAGGCATCAGAAAAATTGGGTATAGTTCCAGATAATAAATAAGGTAGCATACCCGTAAAAGAAAGGATTAACCATCCTAAAGTAACAATTAAGTAGCCCTCTTTTTTTTGAATATTTTTAGTAGTTGGTTTGTTAAAATAGAATAAAAGAAGTCCGAGAGTCACCGTAATGATACCAGCATTCAATATCCCTAGAACCGCATTTTCATTATAATGTAGGCTGAAAGGAATGGCCATCCACATAAATAAGCCATTTAAAGTAGCTGTAATTCCAAGAAAGCGATAAACAAGTTTAAAATTGAGATTTTCCATTAGTTGAATAAATCTTCTACGATTGGTATTGCTTCAGGTAAACAAAATACGATTGCCTTATCGCCACTTTGCAATTGAAAATCTCCAAAAGACATTAACGCTTTTCCATCTCTAATAACACCTCCAATTACGGCTTCTCTAGGGAAACGCAATTCTTTAACTACTTTAAGTGTAACTTTGGCTGTTGGTTGTACTTCAAATTCAAAAACTTCGGCATCTATATTATGTAAATTGGCTAATGCCAAAATTTCTCCCTTACGTATATGTCGAAAAATATTACTCGCAGCAATTAGTTTTTTATTGATTAAGGTATCAATACCAATGGTTTGAGAAATATTAATATAGTCCATGTTTTCAACGAGCGCAACTGTTTTCTTAACACCTTTTGACTTCGCAACCAAACAAGACATGATATTCGTTTCTGAATCGCCAGTAACTGCAACAAAAGCATCCATTTCTCTAATATTTTCTCCTTCAAGCAATTCTAAATCTCGACCATCACCATAAATAACCAGTGTATTTCTAAGATCTTCAGCCAGTTCTAAGGCTTTTTCTTTATTACGTTCAACTAATTTTACTTTAAAATTGGCTTTACATAAGTTTCTAGCAGTTTTTCTACCGATACTACTTCCTCCCAGAATCATTACGTTTTTAATGTCGATATGTTCTTTACCAATAATGGGGTACAACTTATCTATGCTGTAACTAGGAACGGAAAAATAAACTTGATCATTTAACTTATAAACGATATCTCCTCTTGGAATAATGGTTTGAGCAACTCCTTCTCGTTTTATCGCTATGGTAATAAAATCAACCATGCAAAATTTGTCTTTTGCTTGCTTTACGGTTAAATTTAAAATGGGCGATTTGTAACCTAAAGTAGTCCCCATAATATTAAAAACACCGTTTTCAAAAGCCACGGTATCATTGAAAGAAGATTGATTTAAAAGAAGTTTTATTTCCTCGGCAGCTAATTCTTCCGGTGAAATCATAAAATCTACTCCGTAATCTTTAAAGTCAATGGTATCGTTCTGTAAAAACTCAGGATTATTAATTCTAGCAATTGTTTTTTTTACGCCTAACGCTTTGCCTATTACGGAAATCGTAAAGTTGGTGTTTTGACTTTCGGTAACAGCCAGCAACAAATCGGCAGAATCTATCCCTATTTCTTTCAAAAGGTTGATGGAGGTAGCATCTCCTTTCTTGGTAATAACATCCAAGTGGTTATTGATATAATTAAGTTTGTCTCCGTCAAAATCTATAATATACGTATCCTGAGATTCGTAAGATAAAAGTTTAGCCAAATGAAAACCAACGTCTCCAGCCCCGGCTATTATAATCTTCATAGTTAAAGTTAAAAGATAGAATACAAAGATACTATGCTTGTTTGGGTTGTGCAAAAAATGATTTGTATTTATCGGTAAAAGAAAATCAAAAACAGTTATATCAAGATATTGAAGATGAGTTTAGATTTGTAAATGCCTAGAAAGACATACTAATGAAAATTTAGGATATCGAAGGGCTGAAACTAGAACCTTTAGTGTCATCATAGATTTCGAACATATAGAAAATATAACTAAATGAAAACAGCTAAAATGTCGTATCAAAATAGAGAGTTAGAGGGGATTTAAAAACCCTGATAAGTCTCTAGAAAAAAGTAATGCATTCACATTGGGGTCTTGAATATAAATTACATTGGACTTTAGATGTTGCGTTTTTAGAAGATGCCTCCAGAAAAGTACAGAATATGTAGCATAAAACTTTGTAACACTAACCAAAATAGTATTAAACCTACTAAAAATAATAAAGCTCTGAAAACTGGTGTCAAAAGTAAACAACTTAAAACGGCCTAGAGTAATGAATACCTATTGAAAATAGTCAAATTATATTGCGTTTGCGTTGATCTATATATAAATTCATTTCGACGATTGAATAAATATTTTTAACGAATCTAAAAAGATAAAAAAAACTTGAGTAATTAAATTTACCGAAATTTTTAATTTAAAAGCCTATATCATGCGTGTTTTTTGTTGTTTTTTGTTTGTTTTTCTTTCGTTATCGTGTACATTCGACATTAATACACCCGGCAACTCTCAAGATATTAGTTCATCGGGAATTTTCTTAGACATACCTGAAGGTTTTGATTTTAGTACACATAGAAGTGTAGAAATAAAAATTAATGACACAGAAAATCATATAATATATGATGTATATAGTTTTTCAAAAAAAGTCGAGGATCAAGAAAACCTTGACCTCGAATTAGATGAAATTATAGTAAATGGCATTATTTATAAGAAACTATTATCTTCTATGACTCACGATAATACGATACATCATCTAATTAACTTACCATATGATGAAACTACATTGTGTATAGGAAGAAAAGGGAAAGTCGGTTATGAGTATTCAATACATGAAATTAATAACAATCAACTAGTTTATAACTATTCAAATAATAGGGATGGAAATAGAGCCTTAAGTGAAATACTAAAACATGATAAAGATTATCAAGAAACACAACGAAATTCTAGTTCTGTAACTTTTAATTATATGGGAACATACAGTAATTATTGGGGTGTACCAGATTATTTAGTGGCATCAGACGTAATTAGTCAGGGTTTACTTGACGTTGTTTCAAACTCATTACCAAGTGGTAAACCAGTTCCTGTATTTAACCCAGAATATATAGATACGAATGTAGAAACAGATGTAAAGTTCTCAGGAACTACAGATGTATGGGTGACTTTTGTTCATGAAGGTGCAGGTTATATGAATTCTTTGGCATATTATACATACAATGTTAACAATCCTTCTTTTGACATAGAAGATATCAATTCTTTAAATGTTATCTTTCCTAATGCATCTTTACAAGGTTCTGGAGGTGGTCTTTCTGCGGGTAACAAAGTTTATTTGGGGCAGTTTGACGCCGATACGGCTATTGGCTGGGCTATAGTTGCTTATGGTTGGAATCCAAACTTGAATATTGTTTCTCCGAATAGTCCTATTTATTATTCAAACCCTGATTTTAATACAGAGAGCACAGCGTCAAATAGATATCATAATGTGGTCTTAAATGATGAGATAAGAGATCTATTATTAATAGGTTTTGAAGATTTAAATAGAGATAGCCCTTATACTGATCACGATTTTAACGATTTGGTTTTTTATGTAACAGCATCTCCTTACTCTAATGTAATTACTACTAATTATGAGGAGGTCTCTCAATCATCGAGTTCTGACGTTGATAATGATGGTGTTGCGGATGTTGATGATGCTTATCCAAATGATAGTACAAAAGCATTTCAAATATATTCCCCAAGTGCCAGTGGTAAATCAACTTTAGCATTTGAAGATTTATGGCCATCTACAGGAGACTATGATTTTAATGACTTATCATTTAGTTACAGAACATTGGTCATAACAAATGCACAAAATAACGCAGTACAAATTGATTTTGTATGCAATGTTAACACTAGCTATGCAGCATATACTAATGCTATAGGGGTTGAATTAGAAGGAGTTACGCCGAGTCAAGTTCAAAGTGTTTCTGGTGCAAATTACACCGAAAATTATTTAAGTTTTAATGCAAATGGTACTGAATCTGGACAAGACAATGCAGTTATCATTTTTACAGACAATGCTGACAACTTTTTGGATGAAAGAACTGTAAGTATTGTACTAAATACTCCAATTAGTACAGGAATATTGGGATCAGCACCTTTTAACCCATTTATTATTGCAAATAAAGATCGTGGCAAAGAAATACACCTATCTGGTCATAACAAAACCAATCTTGGTGAAAATGGTTCGTATATTACAGGAACAGGTTTACCATGGGGGCTAAGTATAATAAATGATGATTTTAAAGTTCCTAAGGCAGGGGTGTCTATACTAGAAGCCTATAACCATTTTGAAAATTGGGCCATATCTGGGGGAGTTGACTATGTAGATTGGCATAGTAACACAAGCCCTGGATATAGAAATAATGATAAAATTGTAGATTAAGTCTCAACGATTACAGAATCTGTATTGAAAATAATCAAATTGTAATGTGTTTGACCTAGATAAATTTCTACATGTATCTGTTTTTATTTGAAGAAATATTAGCATTTAACTCCTTGATAGATGTGCAAAATGATCAACAGGGCTTGTACTTCCAATTAGGGAAAGCGTAAAGTTGGTATTTTGACTTTCGGTAATAACTAATACGATAACAGATAAATATTTCGCATATCTATTATTTCTTTTGTAGCTATTTTTGCGTTATAAAACTTAACCATAGCTTGGCTATGCTAAAGTTTTATGCCTTAAACTAACTTAAAATAATTCAATACCTATATACGAAATATTTATCTGTTATCGTATAAGAACAAATCGGTAGAATCTATCCCTATTTCTTTCAAAAGGTTGATGGAGGTAGCATCTCCTTTCTTGGTAATAACATCTATTACTGATATAATTAAGCTTGTCTTCCCCAAAATCTAGAATATAAGTATCCTAGGATTTGCAAGATAAAAGTTGAGCCAAATGAAAACCAACATCTTCATAACTAGCGATTATAATCTTCATAATTGAAGTTAAAAGATAGGATATAAAGACACTATGCTTGTTTGGAGTATGCGAAAAATAATTTATATTTATCGTAAAAATAAAATTAGCAAAATGAAAAAGTTATCAATAAAATCTTGGGCACAAGATGATAGACCCCGTGAAAAATTGTTGTTAAAAGGAAAGGATGCTTTATCGGATGCCGAGTTAATAGCTATTTTAATTAGTTCAGGAAATAGAGAGGAGAGTGCCGTAGCCTTGTCAAAAAGAATGTTACAGTCTGTAGGGAATAATTTGAATAAATTATCAAAACTATCGGTAGATCAATTAATGAAGTTTAAAGGCATTGGTGAAGCAAAGGCGATTTCGATTATAACTGCTTTGGAATTGGGGAAAAGACGACATTACGAACGAAAATCGAAGATAGCTACGATAGCTTGTTCGAAAGATGCGTACGAATTAATGTGCCCTTTAGTTGGCGATTTGCACCATGAGGAATTTTGGGTTATTTATTTGAATAATGCAAATGCTGTTTTAGGAAAACAGCAAGTGAGTAAGGGAGGTTTAACCGCCACATTGGTAGACATTCGGTTAGTGTGCCGAAAAGCTATTGAAAATTCATCTGTAGCGATAATACTATGCCACAATCATCCATCAGGTAAATTAAAACCAAGTCCTTCAGATGTTGATTTAACAGAGAAAATGAAACTAGCAGCGAGCACCTTAGATTTAAAATTATTAGATCACTTGATAATTACCGAAAAAGCGTATTTTAGCTTTGCAGATAAAGGGGTTTTGTAATCTTTACGAAAACCGTGCAGATAAAATACTATAAATGCTCATAATTTACACGCACAAAATTACACCAAGAGTTCGATATATATTTAAACATATATTAACCCGTATGTTGCAAGTGCCTATTGATTTTACCACCAAGGTAGAAGAGTTTGTGGCTCATAATGGGCCTAAGTTTTCGTATACAAAGGTAGCTTTAGGAAAAGAATTTTTTATAAAAAGTCACGATTTACTTTTTCAACAAGGAATACGAGATATTGATATTAATGTTCAAAACTGGAAAGGGACGCCCTGTTTTTTTTTGCAAGGAGAAAAGGCAGATATTCCTTTTGATATATTTGCAGCTAGTTTTTATTTAATTACCCGATATGAAGAGTATTTACCGCATATTAAAGATCAACACGAAAGGTTTGAAGCTTCGGAAAGCATTGCGTTTAAAAATGACTTTTTAGAGAAACCTGTTATTGATATCTGGGCGTACCAACTGTTGGGTGAACTCAAACAACGTTTTCCCGAATATGAGTTTAAATCAAGAAGGTACCAGTATATCTCAACGATTGATGTGGACAATGCATTTGCCTATAAGCATAAGAGTTTTGTGAGAACTGTAGGTGGTTTTTTAAAAGACGCCTATCATTTTAAGATTTTTAATATGTGGGATCGATTTGCCATTCGTTTTAGTATCAAGAAAGATCCGTTTGATACTTTCCAAAAAATAATTAATTTTAAAAAGGAACATGATGTACGAACCATTTTGTTTTTTTTGATAGGTGATTATACAACGTTTGATACCAATGTTTCTGCATCAAAAACGAAGTTTAAGTTGCTTATAAAAGATATGGTTGATTATGCTAGAGTAGGACTTCATCCGTCTTATTATACGATGAAGGATTTGGCTTTGTTAAAAAAAGAAAAAGAACGATTAGAAACCATTACCAATCTTCCGATTCGAAGATCACGCCAACATTATTTGCGGTTTTCATTACCTGATACCTATCAAAAATTAATTGATTTGGAAATTGAAGAAGATTATTCAATGGGATATGCGAGTCATGCTGGGTTCCGAGCAAGTACCTGTACCCCTTTTTATTTTTATGATATTGATTTTGAAATCCAAACTCCGCTAAAGATTTTTCCCTTTGCAGTGATGGATACCACATTAAATGATTACATGAAGTTAACACCAAAACAGGCATTAGGTAAAATCAGGGATTTAAAAAATGAAGTTAAAAGTGTACAAGGGGTGTTTATCACTCTTTTTCATAACGAAAGCCTAAGCGGTTATCAACGTTGGAGAGGTTGGAGCAGGTTGTATGGTTCAATGCTAAAAATGGTAAAGTCCTGATGATTTGCTATGTAAAAAGAGCGAACTTGGATGTTGAAAAATACAACGATTGTATAGTAAATGCGCAACAATCAAATATATTTGGCTTTTCATGGTACCTCGATATTGTAGCTGATAATTGGGATGTTTTGGTTTTAAACGACTATGAAGCAGTAATGCCTTTACCTTGGCGAAAAAAGCTATTTGTAAAATATAGTTATCCACCATTTTGGTTAATTCAATTGGGGATTTATTCGAAAGAAATTGAAGATGAAAATGAATTTTTAATTGAACTTTTTGACAGCTTTACTTTTGTTGAATTACGAATGAACGCGCAAAATTCATTTTCCATGTTTGGTGATTTCCAACGAGAAAGAAAAATACAAGTTTTACCATTGACGAAACCTTACGAGGCGATCGTTACGAACTACAATAGAAATAGGAGAAGAGAGCTACAGAAGGCAAGGTCTAACGATTTAACTGAGTGTTGGAATGACAGACCTGAAGTATTCATTCATTTGTTTAAAGAGAATGTAGGGAAAAGGGTAAAGAAAGTTTCCAAGAATGATTATGATAATTTGCTAAGATTAATGGAAGTATGCATAGCCAAAAAGACTGGTGAGCTATTAACTATTTACGATAAAGATAATCAGTTGGTTGCAGGTGGCTTTTTTTTAAAGCATAAGAATAGAGTTACCGAATTGGTCTGTTCTTCTGATTTTAAAAATCGTAAAAATGGAGCCAATACCTTTATGAACGATCGAGCAATTTATAGATTTCAAAGAAGTTTCGATGTTTTTGATTTCGGTGGGTCTTCTATGGAAAATATTGCAAAATATTATCATAGTTTTGGTGGTGTTGATGAGAAATACATTCAATTATACTATAATAACTTACCGAAACTACTAAAACTGTTTAAACGCTAAATTTATGTTGTTGATAAGAATAGAAGAAAGCAATGCAAGAGGCTAATCCGGTAAACCACATTAAACTGGCCGAAGTGATAGCAGCTCCCTTAATTCCGAATTTCGGAATTAAAAAGTAGTTGGAAATAACATTTATACATAAGGCCACAATAGTTATGTAGTAATTGGTTTTCATTTTCCCGATAGATGATAATAGGTTTCCAAAAATCCCTCTAAATATAAGAATACCGCAAACACCTATATTTAAAATGGAGAAGCTAGTTGTGTATTTAGCGAAAGATGTATCGAAAATAATTAAGACATTTTCACTAAAGAAATAGAAAAAACTAACGAAACACACGCTAATCACAGTAAACAAAAGCATATAACTTTTTAGATATTTGTATATATAGTCTTTATCAGAAATGTTTTCAGTAAACGAAACAAAATCAGTGGTCATGAACACTCTCGGTAAGAATAAAATACTGAAAGGAATAAGAGAAATATATCGGTACACGGTTACTTTTTCTGGGTCTTGTAAGATGTTTCCAATTAATAAGATATCAATGGCAAAGAGCAGTATTGTTGCTACATTGGCCAATCCGCCAAAAAAACCATACTTCCAAAATTCTTTATTGATAAAAGAGGGCTTTTGCGATGATCTTACACCGATATTAATTTCATTACGATATAATAATACTGTTACTAATGGCGCACCTATTAAGGCGGCGACATACCCTTTTGCTTGAAAGAAATAGCTTAGAAAACTCACCAAAACAATCAATAGTATATTGTACTTTATTTCAATAAAGGCTACTGTTTTATTTTGATGTTGTAAACGTGCTTTTATCTTGATAATTTCAAAGAGATAAAGAGGAACAAAAATTAAAGAAAAAGCACTTAAATAGAGGCCTGTTTTTGGAAATTTGAAAGGGAATGTAAAACCTATGATAGCCACAATTAAAGAGAGGATTACAGAGGTAATTATGCCTTTTCTTACCACATAGCTAAGCAATATTTTTTTAACATCTTGGCTATTCTTTAAAGCACCGTAACGAATATAACTTTGGTGCAATCCAAATCCGATAAATGGAATAAGGAAGGTTATAATATTCCAAGAAAATAGCACAGTACCTAAACTCGTATTTGGAATGAGTTGTAAGGCGACCCATGACGTTAAGAAAGACAAGCCTCGGCCAATAATGGTTGAGGTAAAAATATAACCACCTGAGCGATTTAAAAATTCTTGTATGTAAGTTTTGATTAAATTCAATATAAGGCATTATTATAGAGTTCACTAAAAACTGAGGCAATACTTTCGTTACTGAAATTTTCATGGGCGAATGCATGCATTTCTTCACCGTTTACA
Source organism: Tenacibaculum profundicola (assembly GCF_057220795.1). Lineage (NCBI taxonomy): Bacteria > Pseudomonadati > Bacteroidota > Flavobacteriia > Flavobacteriales > Flavobacteriaceae > Tenacibaculum > Tenacibaculum profundicola. The sequence continues at coordinate 4,228,793 of NZ_CM170137.1, forward strand.
ATTGGGTTTTGGTATATATCCAGTAACTTTTCTACGAGTTGATTTTCATTGTTTGGGTCTATTAAAAAACCAAAATTGCTCGGAAAGTACTCCGATATTCCACCCACATTGGTACTTATCACTGGGGTTCCACAGGCAAAACTTTCTAAAATAACACAGGGTAAGTTTTCATAGTTGCTAAACAAAATGAAAACAGTTGCTTGTTGCATATAACCAATGACGTCTTTATGCGGAATATGATCAACAAAAGTAATGTGATCATTAATACTTAAATCACAGGCAAGTACTTTGTACCTTTCAGAAAATTCACCAATTAGAATTAGTTCGAAATCAGCAATTAATTGTCGTAGTTTAACCATTGCTTTTATCATCCCGGAGATGTTTTTATGGGAGTCTAACATGTTTGAAATATGAACAATGGTAAAGGTCGGTGATAATTTCTCAGAAGGTATAAATAGTGATGTGTCAACGACATTTGGAACGTTGTGATAATTACCATGCAACCCTAGTTGTTGCATAGATTGCTGTAAATTAAAGGAAACAGGGCAAGTATAACTGGCTTGTTTCGTGATTAATTTCGATAATTGAATTTCAGTATTAGAAATACTTCTAGCTTGAGGAAGGTGATAACCTGTCCAATGTTCTGAAATGATATAAGGTTTTCTTTTAAACCATTTTAAATATAAGGCAAGAGTTCCAAATGGGAATAATTTATTCAAGTGAACGATGTCAAATGCTCCAACTTTCGATAATAGTTTCTGAAAAGAGACGTAAAATCTTATAATTTTTATAACAGGGTTTGTGCTAGGTTTTACATACGCTATAAAAGTGTTAACACTATGAATTCTCTTACAAGATATTTCGATATTTCTTTTTAATGAAGGATCAGAAATAATGTGTAATACCGTTACGCGGTGTTGTAAAGCGATAGCTTCCGCATGGCGTTGAATGAAATCACCGTTATTAGGTAAAACTCGAGAAGGATACCAGCCACATAAAAAAAGAATGTCAAGTTTTTTTTTAATCAATGTATAAAATAAAAATTTATGCTAAAATAGTTTTTTAAATGATAATTCGGTTTAAATTTGACACATGATGAATATTAAACATCTTTTTTTTGATCTTGATCATACGTTGTGGGATTTTGAAAAAAATTCTGAACTAGCGTTTAGACAAATTTTTCAAGAACAAAAGATAGAACTGGATTTTACGAAATTTATGGAAGTGTACTCTCCGATTAACTTAAATTATTGGAGGCTGTACAGAGACGATAAAATTAGCAAGTCGAGCTTGCGATATAAAAGATTAAAAGATACGTTTGATGTATTGAACTATGAGATTTCAGATGAGTTAATTGATATAATATCGGATGACTATATTGGTTATTTGCCTAACTTTAATAACTTATTTGAAGGAACCATAGAAATTCTTGAATATTTGAGAAAGAAATACGTTTTACATATAATAACAAATGGCTTTGAAGAGGTTCAAAAACTAAAATTACAAAACTCTAATATTTCCAAATATTTTAATATAGTAGTGACCTCTGAGTGTGTTGGTGTAAAAAAACCGAATAGTAAAGTGTTTGAGTACGCATTGTCTGAGGCTAAAGCATTGCCCCAAGAATCAATTATGATTGGAGATAGCTACGAAGCGGATGTTATGGGGGCTTTGAATATTGGAATGCAAGCCATACACTTTACAGAAAAAAACAGCATACATAATGGGGTAGCAAGTGTCAGTTCATTACTAGAACTGAAGCAATATCTATAAAAAATATGCGTTAAAATTATACCCACAAAACTACATAATGAAAAAAGAACAATTGTTTAGAGTACTAATTTGTGCCTTGATTTTACTATCTGTATCATGTGTTAAAAATATTGATTTTAATCAAGCAGATGACTTCGAGTTAACCCCTACTATGGTTGGGGCAATAGCATATAGTGAATTAGATCAAACTTCTTTTGTCAGTGACACTGGAGTTGAGGTTACCACAATTACTGACTATAGTAAAATTGAGTTGTTTGGAAATTCGGTCAATGAACATTTAGAAAAAATTGATATTGATTTTGAAATTACCAACCCATTTAATAGAGAATTTACCTTGGATTTTAGATTTATGGACGGAAATGATGTTGAAACTTACCAGGTATCTCAAATTTCTATTCCTGCAGATATAGAGAAGTATACCTATAAAGAAGAGATAATTGTAGCCGATAATTATGGTATTTTTAATTCAGAGAAATTTGAAATTACCTTAGAGTTACTCCCCAGTATTGATGGGTCTATTATTGATATCAACGAACGCAAGATTTTTAAATTTAAATCGGCAGGAATCTTTTATTTTAGAATAAATTAATGAAAAAGCTAGTTACAACTTTACTATTCCTTTTTGGATTTTCTTTAGTGTTTTTTAGTCAAAATAAGCAAATACTATATGGTTTTGATGAAATACCGCAAACCTTATTATTGAATCCAGGAGCTGAAACAAATTATAAGTACCATGCAGGAATACCTATGTTATCTGGCATGTCTTTACAAGCAGGAATTACAGGGTTTACTGTAGCAGATTTGTTTAGACAAGACGGTGTAGATTTTAATGTGAAGTACAGAAATGTTAGTAATACACTAACAAATAAAGATTATATTCAATTACATACGCAAATAGAAGTTGTAAACGGAGGGTATAGACTTAGTAAAAAAGATTATTTATCGGCTGGTTTTTATGCGGAAGTAGATGTGTTTGCAAGAATACCAAAAGATATTATTAGTTTATTTAACGATGGAAATGAGGCTTATCTTAACCAGAGCTTTTTATTAGGACAAGCTTCGATAAAAGCAGAGGCGATCGGCGTACTGCATGTAGGGATTACGAGAAGGATCAATAAAAAGTTTACTGCAGGAACTAGATTGAAAATTTATTCTGGTGCGGCAAATGTTACTTCAACTAATAATTCTGGTAGCTTTACAACAAGACTCGGAGACGATAATATTTATAGACATTATCTTAATAATGTGAACATGGAAGGGTATAGCTCAGGAATATCAATGGAGGGTGAGGACATCGACCCAGTATCGACATTAATAGATAGAACGCTTTTAGGAGGGAATTTAGGGCTTGGATTTGATCTTGGGTTTACCTATAAGTTAGATCATCAAACAGAAATTACCGCGAGCCTGCTAGATGTAGGTTTTGTGAGGTATTCTAAAGATATTAAAAATGGAAGGATAAAAGGAGATTATGCCTTTTCAGGAATAGAATTTTTGTACGATAGTTCAAATCCGGACTATTGGGAAGATTTAAATAATGATTTTAAAGAAAAGGTTCCTTCTTCGGAAAATGAAGAAGCATACACAGTAATGAGACCTGTTAAATTTAACAGTTCTGTAAAATACAGCTGGGGTAAGTCTAGAAATGAAGAGAATTGCCATGATACATCGTATAATGATTATTTTGATAATGCCGTAGGAGGTCAACTTTTCGCAGTGATGAGACCAACAGGTCCCAAATTTGCCTTAACTGGTTTTTTTGAAAATAGACTATTGGAGCATTTAAAAGCAAAGGTAACCTATACCGTAGATGATTTTTCTTATAGCAATGTGGGGCTTGGTATTTCGGCAAAAGTAGGAAAAGCGAATGTGTATGGTTTGGTAGATAATATATTTAATATTACTGATATTGCAGATGCCAATAATGCGAGTTTCCAGATAGGAGTGAACTTAATTTTTAACTAAATATGAAGAGAATAGTTTTTACATTGTTATTAATTCCTTTTGCCGTATTTTCTCAAAAGAAAATTACTAATTACAAATATGTTATCATCCCAAATAAGTTTGATTTTGTGGCTAAAGAAGATCAATATCAAACGAGCTCATTAACAAAGTTTTTGTTTGAAAAATATGGATTTAACGCTTATTTGGAGAATGAAAAACTTCCTGATGACCTTGAGAATAATAGATGTTTAGCGCTTAAAGGAACTGTGGTAGATGTATCGGGTATGCTAACTACGAAAGGTGTAGTCGAATTGACAGATTGTAATAGTAAGTTGATTTTTCGTTCAAAAATAGGGAAAAGTAAAATTAAAGAGTATAAGAAAGCATATCATCAGGCTATTAGAAATGCGTTTTTGTCAATTCAGCAATTACAGTATACATACCAACCTATTGAAAGTGGAGAGGTCCGAGTATTGCCAACCCTAGTTACAAAGAAGGGGCTAGATACCACTAGTATTACTGCTAATTCTGAAACTATAGATAATAATGCGCTATATGCGCAACCAATAATGAATGGCTTTCAACTCGTGAATACCAAACCAGAAAAAGTGTATCAAATACTTAATTCTGGTGTAAAAAATGTATTTATATTAAATAATAAAAATGGAATTTTATTTAAGCATAATAACGAATGGATTGCTGAGTATTATGAAGGAGAAAAAAAGATCATTAAAAAGCATTCTATTAAGTTCTAAGAACCTATACTCAATCGGGCTTAATAATTGTATTTATCTTTCCAACGTTGCTTTAGAAGCTCTCTAAATTGGTTTTCCCTGGCGTTATTGCCGGGTTCATAGAGTTTAGTATTCTTAATTTCATCAGGTAAAAATTCTTGTTCAATAAAATTTCCTTGGTAATTGTGAGAATATTGATACTCTTTTCCATAATCCAAGTCTTTCATTAATTTAGTAGGAGCATTTCTTAAGGCTAATGGTACAGATAAGTCTCCTGTGGTTCTGACTAATTTTTGAGCTTCTCCAATCGCTGTATACGAAGCATTACTTTTAGCTGAGTTAGCCAAATAAATAGCACATTGGCTTAATATTATTCTTGATTCAGGATTACCAATGATGGAAACTGCTTGAAAAGTATTGTTAGCTAAAATTAAAGCAGTTGGGTTGGCATTGCCGACATCTTCAGAGGCAAGTATTAAAAGCCTTCTAGCAATAAATTTTACATCCTCACCACCTTCAATCATTCTTGCTAACCAATAAACTGCTGCATTGGGGTCGCTGCCTCTTATAGATTTTATAAAAGCAGAAATTATGTCATAGTGCTGCTCCCCTGTTTTGTCGTATTTAACAGTGTTTTGTTGAATTTTTTTTAAAACTAGGGCATTGGTAATTTCAATTTCTTCTTCAGCGTTAACTAACAACTCAAAAATATTTAGCAGTTTTCTAGCATCACCACCAGAAACTTGAAGTAGAGCATCAGTTTCTTTTAAGCTAATAGTTTTAGTTGATATGATCTCATCTTTTTCCATGGCTCTATGTAAAAGAGCAATTAAATCATTTTTGTCAAAAGAATTTAAAATATATACTTGACAACGCGAGAGTAGGGCAGGAATAACTTCAAAACTTGGATTTTCTGTGGTTGCCCCTATAAGTGTTACCCATCCTTTTTCTACTGCTCCTAAAAGCGAATCTTGTTGAGACTTACTGAAACGATGAATCTCGTCTATAAATAAAATGGGATTTTTTTGTGTAAAAAGGCCGCTACCTTTCTTTGCTTTTTCAATGACTTCTCTAACATCTTTAACCCCTGAACTAATAGCGCTCAAGGTATAAAATGGACGTTTTGATTCATTGGCAATAATAGTAGCAAGGGTAGTTTTACCAATACCAGGAGGCCCCCATAAAATTAAAGAAGGAATAATACCTTGTTTAATATGATTGGTTAAAATACCATCTTTTCCAACTAAATGTTGTTGACTGATATAATCGTCAAGTGATTTTGGTCTAATACGTTCTGCTAGAGGCTGCATCATTTTTTTGAAGTCCTAATTGTTAGAAATTCAAATTTACTAATTATTGAGGTACCCAAATGATTTCTGCCATTATTTCAGCAATATATCTTTGGAAATATTTTTGCTATTTTAATAGCATGAATGATAAAAGTCAATTACAACTCTCAGAAAACATATTATTAATTCCATTGGGAATGGTTTTTTCTATTTGGTTAATATATTGGATTGAAATCAAATTCAATCTCAATTTTAATTCCTATGGTGTTTATCCAAGAACATTCAAAGGATTGAGAGGAGTAATTTTTTCACCCTTTATACATAGTAATACTGGCCATTTATTTAACAATTCAATACCGTTGTTTGTATTGACGTCTATATTACTGCTTTTTTACAAAGAGGCAGCTTTTAAGGTGTTTTTGTATGGTGGCGTGATTACTGGACTTTTAACCTGGGTAATTGCGCGAGAATCATATCATATTGGAGCTAGCGGAATTGTATATCTACTTTTTAGCTATACTTTTTTTAGTGGGATTTTAAAAAAACACTATCGATTAATTGCGGTTTCTTTAGTGGTTATTTTCTTGTATGGAAGCATGATTTGGTACGTACTACCAATTAAAGAAGGAATTTCTTGGGAAGGGCATTTATCAGGGTTTATTGTAGGAGTAGTTTTGTCTTTATGGTACAGAGATAAAGGTATTGTAAAGGAAAAATTTGAGTTTTCAAAAACTGAATTTGATGAAATGTTTGATGAACATGGAAATTATAGGCCGCCTGAACTGGAAGAACAAGAGCTAAAGGAAATAAACTATAAATACATGTATCATGAAGAAGAATAAAAGGCTCAGGATAAATTGAGCCTTTTGTTTTATTGGCGTTGCCTAACAGCTTCGTATAGAAAAGCACCGCAAGCGACAGAAACGTTTAAGGATCCAATTTCGCCTAGCAATGGTAATTTAGCTTTATAATCTGAAAGCTTTAAAACCGAGTTACTTACACCTTTATGCTCAGACCCCATAATTATGGCAATAGGCTGATTAAAGTCAATGTCATAAACAGAATCGTCGGTTTTTTCAGTAGCAGAAACTAATTTAATATTAGAAGCTTGCATTTGAAAGATAGCATCTTTGATGTGATCTACTTTACAGATAGGTACTTTAAAGGCAGCACCAGCTGAAGTTTTAATAGTTTCTGCATTAACAGGGGCACTACCGCTTTTTTGGATAATTATACCATTAACTCCAGTACATTCAGCTGTTCTAATTATAGCACCAAAGTTTCTTACATCTGATACTTGATCTAGCAACAAAAACATGGGCGTATTATTGTTTTCTATAGTGCTTTCTAGGAGTGTTTCTAAATCATGAAACTCTATAGGTGAAGTTTTTGCAACAGCACCTTGGTGGTTATTATGTTTTGAAAGTCTTTCAAGTTTTTCAACAGGTACAACGCTTATCGATATTTTATTTTTTTTTATCAATCGTTCTAATTGAAAAAATAATTCACCTCGTAAACCTTTTTGAAGATATATTTTATTGATTGAAGAACCACTTTCAATGGCTTCAATTATTGCTCGTATACCAAAAATTATCGTATTTTCTTCCATGCTGCAAATGTAGTTGAATTTATGATATAAAAAAACCACCTCAACAAGAGGTGGTTTAATATTCAAATAATCTTATATCTTAAAGATTCTGATCACCAATAAATGGATTGTTTTGGATCTCATCTAAAGGTATTTCAAACGTCAAACTTTCGTCGTTATAAGGAATTGGAGTTCCTACAAGAGATAAATGGTTTGAGCCTCTTGTTACAGTAGCTTTATTACGTTTCATTGCTAAGTAACTCTTACCTTCTCCCCATAATTCAATACGAGTTTGTAGGTAAATTTCATCTAACAATGCTTGACCACTTAGGCCATCTATGTAAGAAGCGTCTGGTACTCTATTTTGTACTACGGTTTTTAAACTAGTTCTTGCAGCTCCTTCTGCACCAGCTCTAGCATTTGCTTCAGCATTAAGTAAGTGCATTTCTTCAATACGCATATACACGTAATCAGCAGTGACTGTGGTAGAAACACCACCGATAAAACCAGAAGCATAAAACTTGAATAATGGTTGTAAGTGTCTAGCGTGAGCTGGGTTGTCAAAGAATTGTGCTTTTCTAAAATCATTTGCAGGAATAGCATCAAAAAGAGATTGATCTATTACTTTAAAATCACCTGCCCATGCATAGCTATATGAGAAAGCATCAATTTGACCCCACCAAGAAACTAAACCTAATTCATTAGCTTCAGTAATATCAATACCCCACATCCAACTAGGTGTATTAACGTCTCTAAATCCGTTAGTTACTTGAGTACCTGGTAGAATACTGTGGTTACCAGCATTAATAACTGATTGAGTTAGAGAAGCAACTTCACTATCTCTTCCTCCTTTAGCAGCTAAAACATACGCAAGTATAGCACGAGCTACATCTTGATTAACAGCACTCTTACTATCTCTTTGGAAACCTTCCAATAAAGAAATTGCATCCGTAAGATCATTTTCCATTTGAGTATAAATTTCATCAGCTGTAGACTTTGCTAAATTTGTTGCTATAGGCTCAGTATACAAAGGTAATATAGGCTCTGACCCATTATACTCTTTTTGATAAAATTGTGTTAAATAAAAATATGAGTGAGCTCTCATTGCTTTAGCTTGCCCCATATTATATTTGTTCTCATCGTTGTCTGGAACAGCATCGTTACCACCTAAAGTAGCAATAATATTGTTTGCAGATCTAACAATTCTGTAATAGTATCTCCAAATTTGTCTATTGTCTCCATAAGTAAAATCATTACAAGCCTGTAATTCAGTAATACTCGCACGGTACCATCCATAAGTACTAATACTTAATGCCATATCGCCAGATACCATATCACTAAATACGTCATACGATTTATGACCAAAATCATCGTGACCTGAGGTACCACCACTACCAAATTGAATCATTTGAGCGTACATTCCTTTTACGAAAGCTGCTGGAATCCCTAAATTGGTTTCAGAACCTTGTTCTAGCTGGGAAGCCGTAAGGTATTGCGTAGGCTGACTTTCACCAGACACGCCACTATTGTCTAACAATTCATCACTACAGCTATAGGTAAGACCTAATACAGCGGCAAGGAATGATATTTTTAAAATTTTTTTCATAATATTATAATATAAATATCTTTTAATTAAAATTTAACTCGTACACCAAACGTTATAGTAGTTGCAGGAGCATAAATTCTACGTGCAGAACTACCTGTTTCTGTAACACTAGGATTAAATCCTTTTCTTGCAGTATTTATGTAAAGATTATCTCCAGAAACCCATAAGTTTATTAAATCAATACCTGAATTAGGCATAAAAGTACTTGGAACTGTATATCCTATTCTTGCATTATTAAGCGCAATAAAGTCCGTGCTTGTAATGAAACGAGAAGAAGTATTAGTACCGTTTACTATAGCGTTATCTGATAATACAGGCACATCCGTAACATCACCTGGGTTTTGCCATCTATTAGCAATATCTACATGGAAATTATTACCAGCAGCACCAAAACGGTCACTCATTAATTCGGCATATTGTGCGTCATAAGCATATCCTCCTAAGCTATAAGCAAACTGAGCAGAAAAATCGAAGCTTTTTACCTTACCAGTAAGTCTAAATGCTCCTCTTAAGTCTGGAATGAATGATTTGTTTAAAAATACCTGAGTAGCATCACTATACTCTTTAGTAGTTTGCTTTTTAATGTTAGCATCTGGTACTAGTTGTTGGTATTCATAAAGTGATTGTGACGTGTTTAATTCAATACCATTTTCTTCAACTGAAAAGCTCTCTTCACCTGCATCTAACACACCGTTGTCGTTTCTGTCATCATAATATTGATTCCATGTTGGACTACCATCAGCAGCGTCTACTCCAGCCCATTCTCTCATGTAAAAATCAAACATAGAATGCCCTACAGCGAAGGCATACGTACCATCTTCACTAGATCCAGAATCAATAATTTTATCTACACCTGTTGATGGGTCTAAAGGCATTGATAACATTTCATTTTTTAATACTTCTCCGTTTAAAGATAAGTCTAATTTAAAGTCTTCAGTGTTTACAAGATGACCTGTTACATCAAATTCAAAACCTTGGTTTAAGATTTCTCCATCGTTTATACGAGTAGAAGAAAATCCAGCTGAAGGTCCAACTCTTTGATCAAAGAATAAATTATCAGTGTTTTTTCTATAGAAATCAAAATTAGCGTCTACATATTTACCTACGCTCATTTCTACACCTGCTTGGAACATTCTTGATGATTCCCAAGTTAAGTCAGGATCACCAACCTGTGATTCACTAATAGCTAAACCATCTACATAGTTTGCATCAAATCTGTTGTAACCTCTCCAAGTAGCGATTCCTTCTTGATCACCGGTAACACCCCATGAAGCCTTCGCTTTTAAATAGCTGAATATGCTATTAGCCATGAAATCTTCTTCACTAGCTACCCAAGCAGCACCTATAGATCCAAAAACACCCCACTTATTATTTACAAAACGAGATGAACCATCTGTTCTTAAAGAAGCGGTTAAATAATATTTACTAGCGAAGTTGTAATTAACTTGCGAAAAGTAAGACTCGATAGCAGATCCATCTGAATATCCATCAGCAGGGCTATTTGTAAGTAAATAGTTGCTTAAATTGTAAAGTCCTGGAACTACCACATCTTGTTTAAACTGTCTAGATTGTACAAAACGTCTTTCAAACGTTTCATGTGCAACCAATGCATCAATAGAGTGGTCACCGAAAGTCTTATTATAACGTAATAATTGTAAGAATGTCTTTGACCATCTGATTCTGTCTCTAACACCAATAGTACCGTTACTATTAGCACCAGTACCATACACATGGTTACTTACATCGTTTCTTCTTTCAAAAGCAAACTGCCCTCCAAATTTAGTTTCAAATGTTAAGTTATCTGTTAATTTAAAATCAGCTGAAACGTTACCATTTAAACCATGATTGTCTCTACCGTCAAAATCTAACATTGCTGAACCGATAGGATTTAGTAAGTTAGCGTTTGGACGAGCTCTTATAAATCCATTTAAAGTTCCTGTTGGTGATCCATAGTCAAATTGAGATCCACCATAAATAGGGTCAGGGATTAATTCGCCAGTACCTGGGAACCTTGCATATACTGGATATATTGGAGCCATTTTGTCAGCGAATTCAAAAACGTTTTCTGAACCTTCAATCTGACCATTATTCGTGCTTTCAGAATAAGAATACCCCATGCTAACTCCAACGTTTAACCAATCTTTAACTTCAGAGTTTAAATTAAGTCTTGTAGTATATCTTTTATAATCTGAATTAATAGAGTATCCATTGTCTTCAAGGTATCCCATAGAGAAGAAATACTTAGATTTAGCTGAACCTCCACTTATACGTAAATTCGATTCTGTTCTGATACCAGTACCAAATGCTAAATCAGCATATCTTTCTGGAGTGAACAATCTCTGAACTCCTGGTCTTACCGAGCGAGTTGCTGGGTCAATTAAAGCAGATGCGTCAGCCACATCCCACATGTTGTACCCATTACCAATACCGTTGTCTCCTAATAATGTAGAATTAGCGAAGTCTACAGGGTCTGCAGCACCAGTTATTACACCTCTGTTGAATAACCCTTCCCAAACATAACCAATATACTCCTCTGGAGATGTAATGGTTTCGTATCTAGGAATTACTTGCGAGTTGATTCCTGTTTTAACATCTACTTCAATATTGGCTTTTTCGTTAGAAGTACCTCTTTTAGTAGTAATTAAAACAACACCATTTGCACCTCTCGATCCATAAATTGCCGTTGCAGTAGCATCTTTTAATACAGTAGTACTTTTAATATCAGCTGGATTTACTGAGTTTAAGTCAAAATTACCAGCAAAAGGAATACCGTCAATTACATATAATGGACTACGGTTTCCTAATGGAGAACCATACCCTCTAATACGTACAGTACCGATACTACCTGGTTGCCCAGAAGTGTTGATTACCGTTACCCCTGCAATTTCACCCGCTAAGGCTTGTGAAACATTTGAAAATGATTTAGCTTCAAGATTTTCCGTTTTAACGGTTGACGCTGTACCAGCAAAAGCCTTTTTTGTCGTTGTTCCATATCCAACAACTACAACTTCTTCAAGTAGGTTATCGTTTTTCATTACAACGTTAATTTGGTTTGAAGACCCAACTGTTCTTTGAGCAGATTCCATCCCTACAAAGCTAAATACAAGAATGTCTCCTGTTTTTGCTTTTAAAGAATAATTTCCGTCAAAGTCGGTCTCTGTACCTTGTGTGGTACCTTTTTTCAAAACTGTAACCCCAGGTAACGGTCCTGACTCGTCAGAGACAGTACCTGAAATTGTTTTGTCTTGCGCAAATGAAATTTGCACAACCAACGCTAATAAAAGCGTTAGAATTCCATTAAACTTTGTTCTCATTATATAATTATTTGAATTAATTAGGCGCTAAAATCTTAAATAAATCTTAAAGAAACAATTTTTTAGCAAAAAATTCTTAGAAATTAACTTAATTAAAAGGAGTATTGATGATTATTTTGTGAAAAACAAAATAAATTAACTTTATATAAAGGTTTGTTGCGGATGATGTATTTTGCTGTTAATAAGGTGGTTAGCGTTGGTTTTCCGTGGGAGTTTTAAGGTTTTTTTTAAAAAACACGTTAAAATTCTATAATTTAGAAGGAAATATGTTGGTAAGCACCTAAGTCTATAGATGGAGATCTCGTTACTCCTAAAATATCAAAAGTAACAGGAGTTGCTATACCTTGGTTAATAGCCTGACTGGAATTACCAATTATGAATTCATTTTCTAAAGTGTTTTTAAATGACGGGTCTCCATTTAAGATAATATTTTGGTAGTGTGATAGGTCGCTGAAATCCAGTTCCGAAACGTCTGAAAAATCATTGTTGATATCATCAAATTGTATCATAGAGTTTGTTAGTTGATAGTTAAATTCGGTTCCGTTGATTTTGTCAACGATGAATTCTATATTGTTGTACCCGTCTATAATACAGTTTTTTAGAGTTGCTTCTAACAGGTCTCTAGTTATGGTGATTTGTTGTCCGTTACTATCATTATATGTCATGTGATTGTTTATAATAACTGCAGGAAGTTGACGGGTGCTATTGTTCCAGAAATTAGTAAAAGTACCGTGTATGAAGTTATAAGTACCGCCAAATGTACAGGCCAAAGAAGATTGCCCTGAATTACCAATAACTAAATTTTCACCTGAGATATTCGTATTTCTTCCTAATATACCATAACTTGAATTGTTATAAATTTCTGAATTTTTTATTGTTAATGTAGGTGTGCTGTTCGAACCTATGCTGTCAGCTAAAATGCCTACAATTCCGTTTTTAATTAAAGAATAGTTGAGTTCATTGTCTTTACTTCCTGCTCTCATCCATATAGTACCCCATTGTCCGGGAACATTGTTAAAAGCTTGTTCAAGCCTGTCTCCTTGAAAAATAATCTTATTTTCCAATGTGCCATTGGCTTTTAGCGTAGCTCTTTTATCTACGATTATACCAGAGTTTCTGTGGAAATGTATTTGTGTACCAGCTTCAATAACTAAGGTTTTGTCTGAAGGTACCGCTGCGTAACCATAAATTAGATAAGGTTTTTCATTGGTAAAAGTGAGCTCGCTATCCGTTAGGAAACGACCTTTTATAAAGGTAGGGTTTCCGTCTAGTGTTAAACTATCAATTTTCATGGTAACGGGGTCTTGACCGGGAAATATGAAATTAGCGTCTTGTACTAGGGTGACTAGATTCACATGTTGTTCCTTATTGCCGTTATCAAATAAAATTTTGTCGGTATATAGTGGATCTGTCACGGAGTTAAAATCAATAGTAGTTTCAACAAAAACATAGATGCTGTCATTGGCTAAAATATCAATATTTTTAAAATCTTTTCCTGGAATACCGTCTACGTTCAAACGATAATTAGAAGAGATACCGTTTTCTAATTTAATTTCAGGAATACTTATTGCTTTATTACTTTTATTGTATACTTTTAAGTTGTAGGTAGCTGACCCTATATTGCTAAAAATAGTATCTAAGAAAACAGTGTCTTTTGAGAACTCTAAGTTTCCAAAGCTTGGAATAGTATCAAAGTCTTTTCTGCAAGAGCTAATGAATATAGCCAAGATAACAAGTGTAAGTGAAAAAGTACACCTCATAAGATATAGGGTTATGAAATTAATAATTTGGTCAAATTAACAATATAACTTTGAATATCTAGGATTATTGTTTGATTAACTCGATTTCAAATAATTTTCCCCAATGTTTTCCTGTAACAAACAAACGATTGTTTGCTGCGTCGTATGCAATTCCATTTAAAACATCGTCGGTATCTAGCTTTTGTTCTTTAAGAATCATTTTTCTTAAATTACTTAAATTAACAAGACCTTCAACAGCACCTGTGCCTGGGTTAATTATTGCGATGGTTGACTTTATAGTTCTTCCTGTTTTCCAATAATTAGAGTAGATTTTACCATTGATATATTCAATTTCATTTAGCTTGTCTAAGGCCCTATCATGGGTGTAAATTTGAATGTTTCTTTTTTCTTGTTGGTTATCAGGGTTTAAGAACCATATTTTATTGGTGCCATCGGATTTAATTAATTCAGAATCGTTATGAGTTAATCCCCAACCTTCATTACTATTGTTGTAAGCAAATTCTCCAATTTTTTCGAAAGTATCTAAATTGTAGATAAAACCTTTACGTGCTTGCCAAGTTAACCAGTATATTTTATTGTCAAAAATGGTCATCCCTTCCCCGAAATACATATCATTTAAATCTATTTTCTGCAACACTTCACCAGTACTGATGTTCACTTTTCTTAAAGAAGATTTTCCTTTCTTTCCCGTAGTTTCGTATAAAAAGCCATTATGGAATTCCAATCCTTGGGTGTAGGCATTTTTATCATGAGGGTAGCTGTTGATTATTTTGTAATTGTAAAAAACAGGAGCATTATTTGCGAAAACTTCAATGGAGTTTTTTAATTTCTTTGATTTGTTAGGGTAAAATGCAATAGCGGTAACAGCGTGCTTACCAACCCCAAAATCGCTTGTGTTTATGGCAATACTTGTTTCTTCCTTGTTAACACGTTTATTATTTACGTATAAGTGAACTGAATCTATGATACCTCCTTTTAATTGCTCAAACTTAATAGCTGCTTTTTTACCAAGTGTTGTTCTTTTGGTAGTTTCGAGCTTAAATTTGTAATTTGTTTCACTACAAGAGCTTAAGGCGGTTATGGCTAAAAATAGTAAGGTAACGTGTTTATAAATGCGCATGTTTTTGAGTTTGAATTCAAATTTATTTATTTGTGCTACAAATTAAAACAATTTATTTGTTTGCAAATTAAAAAAAAGGGTTAAATTTGCACCCTCAAATAGCCATTGCAGGTTTTTGATTTGTACTGAAGCGTTTAAAACCTTACCAATTTTAAACAAATTCATATAAAATTTAAAGTAATTACAAGATGAAAAAAGGTATACACCCAGAAAATTATAGAATGGTTGCATTTAAAGATATGTCAAATGGAGATGTATTTTTAACGCGTTCAACTGCCAATACGAAAGAATCTTTAGAGGTAGAAGGAGTTGAATATCCATTAGTAAAGTTAGAAATTTCAAGAACCTCTCACCCGTTTTATACTGGTAAGTCTAAGTTAGTAGATACTGCTGGACGTATTGATAAGTTCAAAAACAAATATTCGAAATTTAAAAAGTAATTTCGTACTACAAAACATAAAAAAAGCTCTGATGAACCATCAGAGCTTTTTTTATGTTAGAAATCTTGTATTTTAGCCTACAAAAACAGATTAAAGATGAGAGATACTATTTTGGCAATGGTCATTGTTGCGAATGTATTGTGTGGTTTGTTAGTTTATTTTATGCCTGCTAGAGGGAATTATATTTTATTATCGATTAGTTCAGTTTTTACCTTGGTAGCCTTATATGATGCTTTTATACAAAAAAAACATTCTTTAATGAGAGCCTTTCCTATTGTGGCAAGATTACGATGGATATTTGAGGAAGAACGAGAAAAAATTCAACAGTATTTTATAGAAGATGATTTGAATGGAACACCCATAAATCGAGAAAAGAGAAGTATTGTTTACCAACGTGCGAAATTAGAAATTGAAACAGTTCCTTTTGGAACTCAACATAATGTATATAAAAAAGGCTATGAATTCGTTAAACATTCCTTATTCCCTAAAGATCATCATCATGTTAATGGAGAGAGAATATTGATAGGTTCTGATAAATGTAGTCAGAAGTACAATGCCTCAATAATTAATATTTCAGCAATGTCGTTTGGATCTTTGAGTAAAAATGCAATTATGGCGTTAAACCAGGGGGCAAAAATGGGAGGATTTGCTCATAATACTGGAGAGGGTGGGATTTCACCGTATCATTTACAAGGAGGTGATTTAATATTCCAAGTAGGAACAGGATATTTTGGAGCCGGGAAAACAGTGGATGGCGTACGAGTGTTTGATGAAGAAATTTTTAAAAAGAATGCCATTCGTCCAGAAGTAAAAATGATTGAAATTAAGTTTTCACAAGGTGCGAAACCTGGTCATGGAGGCATACTTCCGGCTAAAAAGAATACCAAAGAAATTGCGGATATACGTGCCATAGAAGCGTTTACAAGAGTTGATTCGCCACCAAGTCATTCATCGTTTTCAAATTTTGAAGAGATGATAGAGTTTATACAAAAGGTACGAGAATTAAGTGGAGGAAAACCAGTTGGGATTAAATTTTGTGTGGGTGATAATGATGAAATTGAAGAGATGATACAAGCATTTAATAAAGCAAATAACTATCCTGATTTTATATCCGTTGATGGAGGGGAGGGAGGTACTGGTTCGGCACCTTTAGAGTTTTCCAATTATGTAGGTACTCCTTTACTAGAAGGGCTGTCATTTGTTTTTAAAACATTGATTAAATATGAATTAAAAGATCAAATTAAAATTATAGCTAGCGGTAAAGCAATAGACGCTTTTGACGTTGTAAAATATCTAGCCTTAGGGGCTGATGTTATTGGTATGGCACGGAGTTTTATGTTAAGTTTAGGATGTATTCAGGCTCGTGAATGTAATTTAGATACATGCCCAGTTGGGGTTGCTACACAAAACGAAGATTTAGTTGAAGCTCTTGTTGTGGAAGATAAAAATATACGAGTGCAAAATTATCATGATAAAACTATTGATGCCTTAAAAGAAGTCGTTGCTGCGATGGGAGTTGAATCAATACATAGTTTAGTACCAAAGCATATTTTTAGAAGAGATAAAGATGGAGGGATTACAACTTTAGAAGAGATTTATTTTAAATAAAAAAATCAAGAAGTTATTATAAACTGTAGCGGAGGTTACATATTTAGCGTTATACGTGAAAAATTATGTTAAAGAGACTTCGGTAAACTCTTTGATAAAACAATAAAAATAATAGAATAATTTGGGAGTATTAAATGTATATGATCGGGAGTATGAGTTAGAACGTTATCCAAATACTGCTGATAAGTCATTAAGAGCTTGGAGTAATGCTGAGTTGTTAGTGTTAAATCATGTAGAAGTTTATCATGGAAAAAAAGTACACGTTTTTAATGATCGCTTTGGTGTATGGAATTGTGCTTTACACAACCGAGAGCTAACTACAATATGGACCTATGCTAGCCAAAAAAAAGCGATAGCACAAAACTTGGGTTTGAATGGTATAAATACTAAAATTCAATATAGAACGCCTTTGCAAGATTTAGAGCAGATAGAGTTAGCTTTAATGAAAATACCTAAGTCTTTAGAATTGTTTGAATTGTTTCTTCACCAAATACATAAAGCATCTACTGATAGAACAGTGGTTGTTTGTGGGTTTATGACGAAATATTTCTCTGATTCTTTTTTGAAAATAGCAGAACGTTATTTTAATATAGTAAGTCAGTCTAAAGCATGGAAAAAAGCTAGGCTATTAATATTAGAACAACCCAAATTAGTGATTCAAGAAAAAGAACTTATTAATACAATTGAATTTAAACATACAGTTTATAGGCAATATTATGGTGTTTTTTCCTCTGGTCATATTGATATTGGAACACAATTTTTTTTAGAACACCTAACTATACAATCTACTGAGTTGAATATTATGGATTTAGCAAGTGGTAATGGGGTAATTGCCAGTACGGTTGTTGAACGAAATCCAAATGTTAAAGTTACGTTAGTAGATGATTTTAACTTGGCTATTGCATCATCTGAACTAAATTTAGCTGGAAAAAATGCAACCTATTTATGTATAGATACGTTGGCTCATTTAGAAAAAGGTTCATTTGATTTGGTAGTTTCCAACCCACCATTTCATTTTGAACATGAAAACAATATAGAAGTGAGTTTAAGCTTATTTAAAGGAGTAGCGGATTGTTTAAAAGCTTCAGGGCGTTTTGTATTGGTAGCTAACAAACACCTCAATTATAAAACTCACTTAACTACCTTGTTTAAACAGGTGATTATACTAGCCGAAAACAAGAAGTTTGTGGTGTACGAATGTTTTAAAAATATGGAAGTAAGAAGTAGCTAACCGTTATGTTATAGGTTTGCTATATCCTCACTTCTTATCTGTTGTCATGATATGGGAGGTAAGAATTAAGCATGGTATTTAAAACGCGAATCATGCAATATAAAATCTATTACTAGATGAAACCACGGTAAAATCAACTACTTCGTTGTGCTTTTAAGTTTAACAATAACTGCGCTATGCTTAAATTTAGAAAGTAGTTGATTTTATAGTGCTTATACCATTTGCCATTTGAATTTACCGTAATAGAACGTCCTTTTTTACTTTCTATTTCAATATAAATCATAGCTACTGTTATTGTTGGTTTTTCTATCTTATATAAAGAAAAAAACACTCATTTTATTTTACAGTAAATTCAAATAATAATCGGTATTATCTCTCTTATGGCTGAGTTTTATTACATGATTCGGGATTAATCAGTATGGTATGGTTTAGAAATAAAATGGTGTAAAATCCTATTTTAATTTTATTGAATAGGATAGAATAGCTCAACTTTATATTTGTTTTCATCGTTGAGTTTAGAACGATAAATTTCAAAGGGTTCTCGGTTCGCCTTTTTATAGCCATTATTATGCGTCCAGATAACTACTTCTTCCCAACTTTTATTGATTTCATCCGAATCAATTAATACTTCAAAATACCCAACGACACATTTACCTCCTTCTAGCGTTGTTATGCCAACTTCATGGTCTATCATCATAGAATCTTCTATTTTAATGCAAGCTTTTAATTGCATTTTATCAAGATTGACGGGTTTTGTCATATCAGAATTTTTATAATCGGAGTAAATTGTGATATATTCTTTTTTACTGGGGTCAAAATTTTCGATTAATCCTTTATCAATAGCCCATTTAACGAGTTTTATAAAAGAGTTCATATTATTTTTTGCGCCAACCGTTGAAATGTAAATCAATTTTTTTTCTGATGTTTCTTTAATTTTCATAAGAGTAGTTAGTGTTAGTAAAAATTCATGAATTACGCTAATGCTTTTCCACTTGTAGCTGTTTGGTTATTGCACGTAACTTAAAAGTAGTACAAAAGTTTGTGTTTAGTTGGTATTTTGTCTTGAGCGCTTACAGGAAGGTATGAGCGTGTTCATTTTGATTATAAGCGTTAGGAAGGAGGTGTTTTTTCTTTTGAGAGACTAAGAAATGAAGGGTAAAAAGATGATTTTTATAAATTCTGGTATGACCTAGTTATGATCATTATTGTCAAAATTGTTTGTACGTGTCTATTTCTATTTTTTATTAGTTTCTTATAAAAGCAGCCTCAGAATCACTAGACATCGAATGGTATAGTATATTATACAAATATGCTATCTTATATTATAAATAGACAGGAGGGTTTATAACAATAATTACATGTTATACCTTTAATTATGGTGCTATAGTTGTGATAGCGGAGATGTTATTTTTTTATGTTTACATCTGCCTGGATCAAAGTCATGTTTTGAAGTTTTGACTTTCTTTCAATCCAAGCATCGCTACGATATTCTTTAGCTTTTTTACCGCCATCAACATGATTCCAACCAGGGGGCATAATAAAATAGTTGATCTTATCAGTTAATTTAGGAGCGTTTTTAACATCATACCATAACTCTTTCCAAAGCAAAAATTGAACGTCCCAAATGCTATTGCTATTTAGTTTGTCATGCATTATCCCATATTGTATTTTTTCATCTTGCAATTGAGTTTGATAGGTTTTGAAAATCCGATCCCAAATAGAGAAGGTTTCTCCGTAATTTCTATCTAAATAAATATGGTTTTTAGCATGGTGAACGCGATGTACAGATGGCGTAATGAATAATTTTTCTAACCATTTGTGTTTACCAATAAATTTTTCACTCATGTGAGTATAGGTTGCATAGAGTCTGGCAACAGGCTCAATACAAAATATCATTAGTGGATGAAACCCCAGTATAGGTAACCAAATGAAGTTATGCGGAGTAAACAAAACATCTAAAATAGAACCTCTAGCAACAACTGTCAAATTCATTTCTTCAGCAGTATGATGTACACCGTGGATACACCATAAAAATCGAACTCGGTGGCCAAGATAATGTATAAAAAAGACCATAAAATCGTATATAATATAGGCTAAAACCCATATATACCAATCAAAACCAAGATCAAATACACGTTGTTCATATAACCAAAACATAGTGCCAACAATCATTATTTTGGATAGTAAAAAATACGGTATACTTTGCACTAAATAAGAAACAATACTTACAACTCCTTCTTTTTTGTGTTCTATGTAGTTTGTTAAAATTAAGATAGACCATTCTATAATCATTAAAATTAACACTAGCATACTAGTGTGTTGTAAATTTTCTGCCAAAAATTCAATGGAATCGATGTTCATAATATTAGTAATACAGGATGATTTTTTAAGTTAGATTATCATAGGATAGTGTTTTTTTTGATGAATTTATAGCATAAAAAACTCTTTTATGTGCTTATTAATTGATATCATCGAAAATAATAGTACCTACCAATTGTTTAAATAAAACCGCAACCCTTCTTTAATTTAGATTAAATAAGAACAAATGTATGATATATTTACGAATGCTCAAATAGATTTTTATTTAAAATATACGGTTATATTCATTGATGTTTCAATAGCTAATTATAACGAAAACACAAAAGAAATGGTTGTTGTTTTAAGATATGATCGAACTGTTTTATGATCATTGAATTATTTAAAAGAACATGACTAAACATGATTACTTGTTTCGGTGTTTTAAGGAGCAAATTTCATCATTTTTTGGGCTTAAGTAACGCATTAAAATGGAGATTCATAAAAAAACACCTAGAATTCTAGGTGTTTTTTATGAATAAATTGAAGCGATATTATACTTCTGCTTCTATATAATCTTCAATTGGGTTACAAGAACAGATTAAATTTCTGTCTCCAAAAGCATCGTCTACTCTTCGAACAGATGGCCAAAACTTATTCTCTGTAATATATGCTAATGGAAAAGCTGCTTCTTTTCTAGAGTATGGGAAGTCCCATTCATCGGCAGTTAACATTTCTTGGGTATGCGGTGCATTTTTCAACACATTATTTGTGTTATCATTTACTGTTTGATCAATTTCTTTTCTAATAGAAATTAGAGCATCACAAAAGCGATCTAATTCAGTTACACTTTCCGATTCTGTTGGCTCAACCATGATGGTTCCAGCAACTGGAAATGATACGGTTGGCGCATGGAATCCATAATCCATTAAACGTTTTGCAATATCAACAACTTCAATACCGTTTTGTTTAAACGCTCTACAATCTAAAATCATTTCATGCGCAGCACGTCCCATTTCACCTGTATACAATGTTTCGAAATGACCTTGTAAACGCTCTTTCATATAGTTCGCATTTAAAATGGCAATTTTTGTAGAGTTTGTTAAACCTTCAGCACCTAACATGGTAATGTATCCATATGAAATTAAACAGGCTAAAGCAGAACCCCAAGGGGCTGCAGAAATAGCTGTAATCGCATGATCGCCACCAGTTTTTACAACTGGATTCGTTGGTAAAAATGGAACTAGCTGAGGAGCGACGCATATCGGACCCACACCAGGGCCACCACCACCGTGAGGAATAGCAAATGTTTTGTGTAAGTTTAAGTGACAAACATCAGCACCAATGGTTGCTGGATTTGTCAACCCTACTTGTGCATTCATATTGGCACCATCCATGTATACTTGCCCGCCATTATCGTGAATGATTTGCGTAATTTCTTTAATGGCTTTTTCATATACTCCATGTGTAGAAGGATAAGTAACCATAAGAGCGGCTAAGTTATCTTTATGCAGTTCTGCCTTTGCGCGCAAGTCTTCTACATTAATATTTCCTTTATCATCAGTTTTAGTTACGACCACTTTCATACCAGCCATTACTGCTGATGCAGGATTTGTACCATGAGCTGAGGCAGGAATTAAACAGATATTTCGGTTCTCATTACCATTTGCTTTGTGATAAGCTCTAATAACCATCAGTCCTGCAAATTCTCCTTGGGCACCAGAATTAGGTTGTAAAGAAGTACCTGCAAAGCCAGTAATTACATTTAATTGCTGTTCAAGATTTTTAAGCATCTCTTGGTATCCACTTGCTTGATTAACTGGAACAAACGGGTGAATATTTCCCCAAAGAGGGTTACTTAAAGGAAGCATTTCAGAAGCAGCATTTAATTTCATAGTACAAGAACCTAATGAAATCATAGAATGATTTAGTGCTAAATCTTTGCGCTCTAGCTTTTTAATATAACGCATCATATCAGTTTCCGATTGATAGGTATTAAACACTTCATTTTCTAAAAATGTTGTGTTTCTTTGAAGATTGATCGGAATGATATCAGCTGATACCAATTCAGTAACTGTAATATCTTGAACATTAAAAGCTTGTTCAAAACAGTCAAGAATAGCATTGATTTCTTTGAGCCCTGCTGTTTCATTTAAAGAAATAGAAACATGGTTTGCATCAATATAGTTAAAATTGATGCTATTTGCCTCGGCTACTGGGCGTAATTTATCTGATTCTACTTCAACTAAAAGAGTGTCAAAATAGGAAGTGTTTTTCTGTTTAAAACCTAATCTGTTCAACGCACTAGCTAAAGTACTCGTGACATTGTGCACTTGATTAGCGATAAAGTCTAAACCATTTTTTCCATGATAGACCGCGTACATACCGGCCATAACAGCTAATAATACCTGAGCAGTACAGATATTAGAGGTAGCTCTTTCTCTTTTGATATGTTGTTCACGTGTTTGCAATGCCATGCGTAAAGCACGTGCTCCGTTTTTATCTTTGGTAACACCAATTATACGACCAGGAATACTACGTTTGTAGGCTTCTTTTGTAGCAAAGTAACCAGCATGAGGGCCACCATATCCTAGAGGAATACCAAAACGTTGTGTAGTTCCAACAACAACATCTGCTCCAAATTCAGCAGGTGCTTTCAGTTTTACTAACGATAAAATATCGGCAGCAACGGCAACTTTAATTCCATTGCTGTTTGCCTTTGACACAAAATCGGTGTAATCATGTACTTGTCCATATTTACCGGGGTACTGTAGAATTGCTCCAAAAAATTCATCCGAAAAATCAAAATTATCATGGTTGTCAATTACCAATTCAATTCCGATAGGAATAGCACGTGTTTTTAGTACTGATAATGTTTGTGGTAAAATTTCACTAGAAACAAAAAATTTGCTAGCTCCCGATTTTTTCTTAGCTTTTTCTCGAACATCGAATAATAAAGCCATTGCCTCTGCAGCGGCTGTACTTTCGTCTAATAATGATGCGTTTGCTAACTCCATTCCCGTTAAATCACAAACCATTGTTTGATAGTTTAACAATGCCTCTAAACGACCTTGTGCAATTTCAGCTTGGTAGGGGGTATATGCGGTGTACCATCCTGGGTTTTCCAAAATGTTTCGTTGAATAACGCTAGGTAATATAGCTTCGTGGTATCCTAAACCAATATAACTTTTAAATACGTTGTTTTTAGCTGCTAGTTCATTAATATGGCTTAGATACTCATATTCACTCATAGCTGGAGCTAAATCCAATTCATTTTGTAACCTAATGTCATCAGGAATAGTCTCATAAATTAATTCATCTAACGAGTCTATACCTATTGTTTTTAACATGTTTTCTTGGTCTTTAACGCGTGGACCAATATGCCTTAATTGAAATGAATTTGTGTTCATTTGTGGTGTTTGTTTTAGGTGTTACAAAAATAATCAAAATTCATGGTTTATAATATATGTTTTTTAGCGTAAGTTGTTAATTTATTAACCGAATAGTAAAAAATCAACAGATGTAGTATTTTTGTGTAATGAATTATTTAAAAAGAGTTCTCAATTTCTATATAAATTCAAGTATCCATGTTGCTTTATCGGTTTATGCGATGATGAGAATAACCGAATTCTACGCAGGTTTACCGTATAATGAGGTCTTAAATTCCTTCGTGTTTTATGGAGCTATAACGGGGTATAATTTTGTTAAATATGCAGGTTTAGCTAAATTACACCATAGAAGTTTGACAAAAAATTTAAAACTTATTCAAATTTTCTCATTACTATGTTTTGTTTTATGGTGCTATTATGCCGTGCAATTAAAAAAGGAAACCTTATTCGTGATTTTACCTTTTGCTATATTAACCATGTTGTACGCAATTCCTTTTTTGAGCGGTTTTCAAAAAAATTTGAGAAGTGTAAGTTATTTGAAGGTTATTGTAGTGGCTTTAGTCTGGGCGGGGGTAACTGTTTTACTTCCGGTTTATGATTTACGTCAGACCCTAGATTGGCAGGTGTTGTTAATGATGGTTCAACGCTTTTTATTGGTGATTGTGCTTATTTTACCTTTTGATATTAGAGATATGAAGTTCGATGCAATTTCATTGCAAACAATTCCTAATAGAATTGGTGTAAGAAAGACCAAGAAGCTAGGTTTTATTATTTTAACAGTTTGCCTGTTTCTCGAGTTTTTACTGACCGATAACACCAACTATAGAAGAATTTATTTATTGATCATCTTCTCCCTTTTGATGTTGCTTATGAGGTCGCACAAGAATCAGTCTAAGTACTACAGTTCTTTTTGGGTAGAAGCGATTCCTGTATTTTGGTTTATTTTGCTATTAATTTTTTAGCAGAATGCTTGAAAAACTTACTTTTTTTAAGCAATTGTTACCGAAAGACAAATTGTTGTCATTTTGTGATACTTTTTTATCAGATCATTTGTAATTTGCACTCGCACAACACAATTAACAAAACCATGAATACAGTTGGTACGATAAAAAGAAATTATATTTTTGATTTTGACAGTACATTGACACGAGTTGAGGCCTTAGATGTCTTAGCAGAAATTACATTAGCAAATAATTCTGAGAAAGAACAAATAATAGAAGGAATTGTTGCAATTACAAATCTTGGAATTGATGGCGAAATATCTTTTCCGGAATCTTTGGAGAAACGAATTAAGTTGTTAAACGCTAAAAGATCAGATTTGGATCTTTTAATTGAAGAGTTAAAACAAAAAGTTTCGAAATCTATAGAAAGAAATAAAGATTTTTTTGAAAAATTTTCAGATGATATTTACGTGATTTCGGCTGGGTTTAAAGAGTTTATTGATCCTATTGTGGCAGAATATAACATCCCTTCGGATAGGGTATATGCGAATACATTTGAATTTGATAAAAATGATATTATCGTTGGATTTGATAGCGATAATGTGTTATCAACACATAATGGAAAAATACAATGTTTAAAAGATTTAAATCTTACAGGTGAAATTCAAGTGATTGGTGACGGATATAGTGATTATGTTACCAAAGAAGCAGGAGTAGCAGATAAGTTTTTTGCGTATACTGAAAATGTTTCAAGAGATAAAACGGTAGCGAATGCAGACCATATAACGCCTAATTTAGATGAATTTTTATATATAAACGATTTGCCAAGAAATATATCATATCCAAAAAATAGAATAAAAATTTTACTTTTAGAAAACGTACATCCTGATGCTTTTACAAAACTATCAGAAGATGGGTTTTCTGTAGAAACGGTTTCAAGAAGTTTATCAGAAGATGAGCTTATTGCAAAACTGAAAGATGTTCATGTTCTTGGTATTCGTTCGAAGACGCAAGTAACTAAAAGAGTTATTGAATCAGCCGAAAAACTTATGGTGGTCTCTGCCTTTTGTATCGGAACGAAACAAATAGATTTAGAAGCTTGTAAAGAAAATGGAATTGTTGTTTTTAACGCTCCTTATAGCAATACGCGCTCGGTAGTTGAATTAGCTATTGGAGAGATTATTATGTTGATGAGAAGTGTGTTTCAGAGAAGTACAGAATTACATCAAGGGCAATGGAATAAAACAGCACAGGGTTCTCGCGAGGTAAGAGGGAAAAAGTTAGGTATTGTTGGATATGGTAATATCGGTAAACAATTATCTATACTAGCGGAAGCACTAGGAATGGATGTTTATTATTACGACGTGGAAGATAAGTTGGCATTAGGAAATGCCACAAGAGTTGATTCCTTAAAAAAGTTATTGAATATTTCTGATGTAGTAACATTACATGTTGACGATAATTCAGCGAATAAAAATTTTATAGGAAAAGAGGAGATTTCACAAATGAAAGATGGAGCGCATTTGGTGAATCTTTCAAGAGGGTTTGTTGTTGACATACAGGCGTTGGTTGAAGCGTTAAAATCAGGTAAGCTGGCCGGTGCCGCGATTGACGTATATCCAGAAGAGCCAAGAAAGAACGGAGAGTTTCTTACAGAATTAAAAGGACTAAAAAATGTGATATTAACACCACATGTGGGTGGAAGTACGGAAGAAGCTCAAAAAGATATTGCTGACTTCGTGCCAAATAAAATATTGGCGTATATCAATTCTGGAAATACTGTAGATGCGGTTAATTTTCCGAATATTCGCTTACCAAAACATAAAAACGCCCATAGATTTTTGCATATTCACAAAAATGTACCAGGGATCATGGCGAAAATTAACGAGGTTTTAGCTAAGTATGCGTTAAATATTACGGGGCAATATCTGTCTACTGATGATAAGGTTGGCTATGTAATTACTGATATAAATAAAGAGTACAATCAAGAGGTACTGGCAGAACTTAAAAAAGTAGTTGGTACTATAAAGTTTAGAGTGCTGTACTAATGATTGTCGAGTAAGAATCAAAAAAAACGTCTTGGTAATTCAAGACGTTTTTTTATGCGTATTACTTTTTTTAGGAGAATAACCAAAGTTCAGGGTGCTATTCACAACGTAAAATAATCGTAACAAGCGTTTTCTTTTCTTTCTGTTTCATTATAAAAATTAACCATAAACTAAGGTTATGCTTAATTTTTATAATTAGTATTAAGAAAAGCATTGTCATTTTTTTGCTCTAATTTCAAATGATCAATGGTATTAACTTCTAGTACAATCCTAATTAGCTACGATTCTCAAGGATTTCCTATGCCACTTATATTCGCTGATTTTGTCAATTTTTGAAACAACAAATAATCAGTTACTTTAATAATTGAATGATATTTGTTTTATACATTTTTCCAATAGGAATGATATGATCTGCAATAAAAATCCTGTTACCTTCTATGCTGTTGATATGTTTAATGGCAACGGCAAAAGATTTATGAACCTGTAAAAACTCTTTGTTAGGTAATAACGCTAATACATACGACACTTTTTCTCTTATTGTGATGGTTTCGTTGGGAGTAATTATGTTGGTGTAATTTCCAGAAGCCTCAATGTATTGAATTGTGTCAATTACAATTTGTGTGTATTTCTTGTTAGAGCGAATAAAAATACTATTAGAGCTGTTTTCCGTTCCAATTGAAGTTTGTACCTGTGATTTTGTAGGTGTACCTATAGTATTATTGACAGCTTTCAAAAAACGTTCAAAGCTAAACGGTTTTAATAAATAATCAGATACATTTAGTTCAAAACCTTCAAGAGCATGTTCTTTATAAGCAGTAGTTACAATAACTTTCGGTGGATTTCGTAATATTTTTAAGAATTCAAACCCTTTCAATTTTGGCATGTTCAAATCTAAAAAAATCAAATCGACCGTATGTACATTCAAGTATTCAAAAGCCTCTAAGGCGTCATAACAGTGCTTCATGAGCTTCATATTCGGCAACAAATCACAGTAGCCCTTAATAATATCATGTGCTATATATTCATCATCTATAATTAAATACTGTATCATAATTTTGATAGCCTTAATTCAACTTTGTAAATTTCTTTGGTGCTTGTAAAAGAGATGGAATGTGTATTTAAATACCCCAATTCAAGCCTTCGCTTTAGGTTTTTAAGACCTATACCATGTTTTTCTGGAACTTCTGAAGGGTCAAAATTATTCTCTACAGAAAATAGTATGTCATTACCCTGCGTACTTATTTTAACATAAACATAAGCATCTTTTCTTAAATTTTCAACACCATGTTTAAAAGCATTCTCCAAAAGGTTGATAAATAGCAATGGCATTATTTTGTGATTTTCGGAAATCTCGTTGGTAAATTGCACATCTACGGTTTTGTGATATCGCATTTTATGTAGCTCAATATAATTTTTTAGATAAGCTACTTCTTCTTCAAGTGTAACTGAGTCCTTTTCACCCTCATATATACTATAACGCATCATATCTGATAATTTAAGAATCAGATCTTGAGCCTTTTTCTTATCAGTTCCCACCAAACCATATAGGTTATTCAACATGTTAAAAAAGAAATGTGGATTAACCTGGCTTTTTAAATGCAGTAGTTCTGTTTTTGCATTTTCATTTTTTAAAGTTAAGACTGATCTTATTTGCTTGAAAATCCAACGGATTATTAATACTAGTAATATAGGAAAGTAAAAGAAGGCTAATATAATTAAAGCGTCAGTATCACCATATTGCTCAATTAGGATTATAAGTCTACCAATACCAACAACAAAGGACCAAAATATCAATGTGTTAATAAATGATTTCGATAATGCTGATACTCCTTTTTTTTGACGAAAATAATTTGTGAGAAGCACGCTAATAAAGATGGTAGTATAGACGAATAACAAAATGAAAACAGCCATAAAATCAGGTTGGTTTGGATAAGATTCAACTATGCCGCTGCTACATAAACCAATACTTAATATAGGAATTGTTCTTATTTCATAAATGGTCCATGTTTGAGAAAATGGATGGTGTTTGTTTTTATAAAGTAGGCCAAAAAGCAATAAATAACCGAGCATACTTGCACTTATAGTCGAGAATAAAAGTGCTGTAAATGACAAATTATAAGCCATGCAAACCTTTGCGCTAACCCAAAATAATACGCCAACTACAAGGGTGATAAAAATGCGTTTATATTTTATAAATAACAAATCCATGCCCAAATCTAATTTAATAAAATGAACCTTCCAAAAAAGTTGACATACATACTTTTCTTGTAGATAAAAGGGCTTGAAATTGTGATAAAATGACTTTATAGTCACATGGTGTATTTGTGTACCAAAGTATAATTCGTTTGTCACTTTTAGTTTACTCTCCTCAATCTTAGGCTTAGGTTTGCCAAGAATAAATGAAAGTACAACAGTATTCTAATTACTATCAAAAAAACGAACAGATGAAACTTACCATCAACAACCTATCAAAAACGTACTTCAACGGAGTGAAAGCGTTACAAAATATCTCACTGGATATTCCTACGGGCATGTTTGGGTTATTAGGTCCTAATGGAGCAGGTAAATCTACCTTAATGCGAACTATTGCGACCCTTCAAGAAGCTGACGAGGGCAGTATTACACTTGGGGATTTAGATGTATTACAACGAAAACATGAGGTTAGAAAAATCCTTGGGTATCTACCTCAACAATTTGGGTTATATCCTAAGATCTCTGCCGAAGTATTACTAAATCACCTAGCCGTATTAAAAGGTATTACCCATAAAAAGGAAAGAAAAGAAGTTGTACAATCACTACTTCATAAAACAAACTTGTATGAGAAAAGAAAACAGAATCTAGGCGGTTTTTCTGGAGGGATGAAACAACGTTTTGGAATAGCACAGGCTTTACTTACCAATCCTAAGCTACTTATTGTAGATGAGCCTACAGCAGGGCTCGATCCTATGGAGAGAAACCGGTTTTATAATTTATTAAGTGAATTGGGAGAAAATACGGTGGTGATCCTTTCCACTCATATTGTAGATGATGTAAAAGAATTATGTACTCAAATGGCTATTATCAATCAAGGCCGGTTATTGTTAAAAGGAAACCCTCTAGATGTTATTGATAATATAGAGGGGAAAATCTATCAGAAAACGATTCATAAAAAAGAATTGGAAGACTATAAATTAGAATATCAGGTTATAGCCGATAAACTTTTCTTAGGAAATCCTATTATTAATATTTTAAGTGATACCGACCCTGGTAATGGTTTTACAGCGATTCCAGCAGGTCTAGAAGACGTGTATTTCTCCCAACTTATGAAACGAAACTAATATCATTTCTGATGTTAGTTTACCGCCATAATTATTTGTGGTAATTACCGATCTATAGGTAATACTATTATACGCTGAATTCCTTCTATTACTTTTACAGTAAATTCAAATGGTAAATGGTATAACTTCAAATACCAATCGGTATAAGAGTAAAGGCATAAGAACTTATTGGATAGCTTCATGATACTTTCAGATATCAATAAAAACTATTAACCCCATAACCTTTCAATAATTAAACCTATGTGGTACGAAATATTCAAATTCGAAATTAAGTACAGAGCCAAACGCTTAGATACTTATATATACTTTATTTTTCTTTTCTTATTTTCTTTAGTGGCTGTCGATTTCATTTATAATGGCATCGATTTAGGTCTAGTAAAAAAAAATGCACCTATAATCATTGCCAAAACCATGGGAGCGCTGACAGGAATCACTTTGATGATTGCCTCATTAATCATGGGGGTTCCCATATTACGCGATTTTGAGCATAATATGGAATCTTTAATGTTTGTAAATCCCATTAAAAAGCACGATTATTTATTAGGTCGATTTTTAGGGTCTTTTGTCGTCTTATTGGTCGTTTTTTCTTCTTTAATATGGGGGAACGCTTTGGGCGAATGGATGCCCTGGCGCAATCCAGAAGAGTTACTTTCTTATAATTTCATGGTCTATGTGCAGCCGTATTTTACGGTAGTCGTTCCTATTTTGTTTTTTGGATCCGCTTTGTTTTTTGTCAGTGGTGCTTTAAGTAGGAAATTGATCGTTGTGTATACCCAAGGGCTTTTTACTTTTGTGCTTTTTATGCTTACTCGAGGTATAGAAAATGAATTTACAGGGGCCATTTTAGATCCGTTTTCTTTAAATACACTGTCTACAATGACGGATTTATGGACTACTGTAGAACTCAATTCACAATTAATTCCATTTAATGGTGTACTTTTATATAGCAAATTGTTTTGGATTGTGATAGGGGGTATTATCTTGGTTTTTGGCTACCATCGTTTCAATTATAATGTGGTTCAGAATAATACCTTTAAAAAGAAAAAATCAAAGATTACCGAAATTCAAACAACACTTGCTGATTTTAAAGAATCACCTAAGTTCAAAATGCATCAAGATTTTAAGGCTCAATGTACTCAGTTGCTTCAGCATTCATTATTTTATTTTAAATCGATAATCAAAGAAGTCTCCTTTTGGGCAATCGTTCTTTGTGCGATGGTTATTATTTTAATCAACTCTATCAGTTTAGGAACGGTATATGGGGTGGATAGCTATCCAGCAACTTATTTTATAATAGAAGAATTATTGGAGATGTCTGGGTATTTTTTTGTCATTATTCTGGTTTTTTATTCTGGTGAACTTATTTGGAAAGAACGCAGTGTAAAGCTCAACTTAATTTATGATGCCTTACCAAGCAATGATGTTATCAATCTTGCTGGGAAATTCATAGGCCTCATTTTAATCTATGGAGTATTAATGTTGTCTTTAATTTTATCGGGGGTATTATTTCAAAGTTTTAATGGCTATTATCAATTTGAATTGGGACTGTATTTTACCTGCTTCTTTGGTGATTTCTTGCCCTTCTTGGTACTATATACATTTGTGTCTTTTTTTATACACGTGATGGTTAATAGAAAGTTTGTTGCATATATGTTCGTTTTTATGTTTCTAATAACTACTGTTGCCTTAGATCAATTGGGTTTTAGTCACGGGTTATATAGCTTTGGAGGTAACACTTTAGGAGTCTATTCGGAAATGAATGGTTACGGACACTTCTTAACTCCTTATTTATGGATCAAAGCCTATTGGTTGGTGTTTTGTTGTCTCTTGTTTATAGTGGCTATAATTTTTTCGATCAGAGGCAGCGAAACTCATTTAAAAAATCGTTGGAAACTAGCAAAACAACGTTTATCAAAACCTCTACTAGTTACCGGAATTGTTACCATTGTACTATTTATGATGCTGGGAAGTTTTATATTTTATAATACGAATGTAGTTAACAAGTATTGGACAGATAAGGAGGTGTTAGAGTTTAGAGCGGGATACGAACAAACTTTAAAAACGTTTGAATACATTCCTCAACCAAAAATAACCGATGTTAATTTAACGGTAGAGTTGTATCCAGAAACACGCGATTATACAGCTGAAGGTTATTATATGTTGGTCAATCGTACTAAGGATACAATACCTGCGATTCATGTTCAAAAATTAATAGATTCGAATGTGAATTTAGAATACATAACTTTTCAAGGTGGTGCCTCACTGGATGCTCAATATGCACGATACAGCTATTATAAATATGATTTAAATAAGGCTCTACAGCCAGGAGATTCCATTAAAATGAGCTTTAAGCAAACTTTTATTACAAAGGGTTTTGAAAATGGTGATTCTAACACACATATTGTTAACAATGGAACATTTTTTAATAATAAAGATTTTCCAGCATTTGGTTACCAAAATAAATATGAACTTCGAGATAATGATGAACGTGAGGCTTTTGGCTTAGCACCTAGAAAAGGAATGGCTTCTAGAAACGACCCTGTAGAACTTAGAAACGCTGTTAATGGGGATGATGGTTATAAGATTAACTTTGAGGTGGTTATTGGTACAGCTTCTGATCAAACAGCTATTGCTCCAGGTACTTTGGTGAAAAAATGGGAGAAAGACCAGCGTAATTACTTTCATTATAAAATGGAGAAACCAATGATTAATTTCTTCTCCATAGTATCGGCACGTTATGAAGTAATGAAAGATAGTTGGATCGCTAAAAACGATTCCTTAGCTAAACCTATTGATTTAGAAATTTATTATCATAAGGGGCACGAATACAATCTGGACAGGATGATGGAATCTATGAAACTATCATTCGATTATTTCAGCACTAATTTTAGTCCATATCCCTATCAACAAATGCGTATTATGGAGTTTCCACGTTATGCGGAATTTGCACAATCATTTCCTACTGCGGTACCATTTTCGGAAGGGTTAGGATTTATGTTGGCTATTGATGATGAAACCGATGTGGATATGGCTTTTTATATTACTGCTCACGAATTGGCACATCAATGGTGGGGGTTGCAAGTAGTGGCTGCAAACGTTCAAGGAAGGTACATGATTTTGGAAACTTTAGCACAGTATTCGGCGTTGATGGTATTGCGAGAAAAATATTCGGAAGCAAAAGTTCAACAATTTTTAGAAGGTGAATTGAAATCATACTTTGTAGGGAAGGCAAAAGAAGATAACCAAGAGCCTCCTATGGCATTGGTAGAAAAGGAAGCGTATATCTATTATAATAAAGGTGCGATAACCATGTATACACTACAAGATTATATCGGAGAAGCGAACGTAAATCTTGCCTTACAACGTTTTATAAACGACTGGAATGTCTTTGAAGACCATTTTGATAAGAATAGGTATGCAACTACTAAAGATTTAGTAGCATATTTTAGAGAGGTTACGCCAGAAAATAGACAATACCTAATTACAGACTTGTTTGAAGCCAATATATTTTATGATGCTAAGGTCTTGGATTATTCCAGTACCCAAGTAGATACCGGTGAAATTAAGGTAGATATCAATTATACTGTTTCAAAGTATACAACGGACCTAATTGGCAATCATTTGTATGGTGATGCTCAAAAAGATTCGCTAATCTTTAAAACTGAAACCATGAAAGAACCAATATATTCCATGCCATTATCCGATTATATAGATGTTGTTGTGCAAGGAGAGGAGATAATTGACGGTGTAAAAAACAATGTTGTATTGTATCATCAGAAGCATAAAGTTGAAGCGATCTACAATAAGTTAAGTATTCTTTTACCTCAAGAACCAACAGAGGTTGGTGTGGACCCTTATGGTAAACTGATTGATAAAAATAGGAAAGACAATAGAAAAAAAAAGTAAAACGTATTTCCTAAAAATGATGTATAAACAAATCCCCGAATATAGCATGTCATTCGGGGATTTCTTTAAGTGGAGTTAAAAAAGACTAGACACGATAAATTGTGAGTTGTCTTTACTACCTATGGATAAATAGATAGTCATGGCTTTATTAAATTTGAATATTTGGTAAAATAAATAAATTAAAAATAAATACTATCAAATAATGGCTTTACATGCTAATGGAGGTGTTTATTCGAAACTCTCGTTTTCTCTGCAAGCTCTATTGTGGTTTTGGTTTACTTACAAAGCATATGTGTATGTAAAAAATAGAGATTGGGGTAATCATGAAAAATTTATGCTTCGAAGCTACGCTTTAACACTTTCAGCTATAAGTTTAAGGTTGTTTAAATGGATCATTGTTTCTATGATAGAACTTCCTCCGATGGATACTTATAAGACCGTATCTTGGCTCGGCTGGATATTTAACCTAGCTTTAGTGGAAATATATTTAATGAATAAAAAGCTACACTCAAATAACTAAACCTATGACGAACCAGTTCCGTATGAGGAATTATATGTTGATTTTGAAACAATGGTTGCGTATTTATTAACTGGATTAGATACTTGAAAAATATACCCACCCTATAAAAAACAGTTGCAAGGGAAGTCTAAACCATAAGTAGTTAACGCCATGCCCGTCGAAATTTCCGGTTTGGAAATTCAGATTGATAACACTTGCTTTAATATTACAAGGAGTAATGAGTAGAAGAAATACAATGAGTGTCCAACCAATTACGACATGAAAATTAGGGACTAATAAACCAATAGCCAATGCTATTTCGAAATACCCAGTTAACAAAACAATTTCGTTTTTATAGGGTATAAAACCAGGAATCATTTGACTCATGCCGTCAACAAAAATAAAATGCCCCATGGCGGTAAATAGGAGCATAATTGACATGGCGATTCTCCCTGATAGACGATAATCAATTTTGTATTGAAATATTTTTTGAATTACTGATACTAGCAAATAAGTAATTAAGAGAGTAGTAAGAGGTTTCATGATTTTAATGTTTAGTGCAAAATTGAAGAAACATTAAATGACAAACAATGAACCTGAGTTAAGAAATTCGCTTTCTAATTCGACTTAAGGCTTGCGGGGTTACGCCAATGTACGAGGCAATATATTTCAATGGAATTTCTCGAATTAGTTCTGGACGTTCGTGAAATAAATTTAAATACCTTTCTTCGGCAGTATTACATAACAAAGAAAGTTCACGGTGTGACTTTAGGAGAAATAAATTTTCCGCACTTTTCCTGCCAATTTCGTTGCCGATGTTGGTTTTTTTATAAATATCTTGAAGGTCGTCAAATGTTAACCTCCATAAAACAGTATCAGATAAAGCTTCTATTTGGTATTTGCAGGGAGATTGTGTTAAAAATGAATCATACGCACTAGAAAAATTGTTTTTAAAAACAAATCCAAATGTGAGGTCGTTTTCGATTTTGGGAATAAAAAGTCGTAAAATCCCTTCTTCTACAAATGATAGATAATTTTCAGTTTTACCCAGAAGAAGAACTGTATCTTTTTTACGAAATTTAATTCGTTCTAATTTTGAATAAAAGTAGTTCCAATCATTGCTAGAGATATTAGTCATGGATTCGAATGCCGCTCTAATTTGCTCCATTAGTAGTTTGTTTTATAAATTATCAAAATCACGCAACTGTTTTTCTATGGTATGTACTCCTTTTTGTAAAACACCAATATAGTTCGCTACATTTTCCATTTTAAACCTACTTAAAGGACCAGAGGCACTAATGCTAGCAATTACTTTTTGATTTTTGTTTCTAATAGGAATGGCAATACAAACTAAACCAGATTCTAGCTCTTCTATATCCAGCGCATAATCTTGTTGTTTAATTTTTTTGAGTTCTTTTTTTAAAGAAGGGATAGAGCAAATGGTGTTTTTGCTATAGGAGGTAAATTGTAAATTTTTAATAAGCTCTTCTTGTACTGAATTGGGTGACAACGCCAGTAAAAGTTTACCTGAAGCCGTGGCGTAAATAGGTTGATAAGAACCAATAGAGGTGTTTATTTTCAAACCATGTAAGCTGTCTGCCTTATCAATATGGAAAACTTGCTGTTCTTTAATAATACTCAATAATACGGTTTCCTGAATTTCTAAAGCTACCTTTTTAATAGGTTCTTGAGTTAGTTTGGTAATTGCTTTATAGATAGCAACTCTATTGCCTAGTTCAAATAATTTACTTCCCAAACTGTATTTTTCATTATTATTTTGATGAACAATATTTAAGGAGCTTAAAGTGTGTAGTAACCTATACACGGTACTTTTGTTGTATCCTGTTTTTAATGCCAGTTCTCTCACTCCCCATGTGGTTTTTTCTTCCGTAAAAGCATCAATAAGTTCGAATGCTTTTATAATGGATAGATTTAGTTTTTTGTCGGTCTTATCTTGCATTCAGATAAATTATTTTTTTGGTTCACTTGCTAAAATAATAAAAATAGTATAAATTTATAAAACACCGTTTTAAATAGTGAAACACCTACTGCTTTTATTTGACGCAACAATAAAGTATATTTAGGGTTTATTTTTAAACGGTGCCAATACAAAGAGCATATGTATAAAACAACATTAGACTTCGCAAAACAATTAGATCAAGAAGATACGCTATCTTATTTGCGAAAACAATTCCATATACCAAAAGATAAAGAAGGGAATGATTGGTTATATTTTACAGGGAATTCTTTAGGTTTACAACCGAAACAAACGCAACAGTACATTCAGCAAGAATTAGACGATTGGGCAAATTATGGGGTAGAAGGTCACTTTGAAGGACAAACACCATGGTTGCCATATCATGAGTTTTTAACTGAAAAAATGGCGAAAATAGTAGGCGCAAAGCCGCTAGAAGTTGTTGTGATGAATACCCTAACAACTAATTTGCACCTCTTAATGGTGTCATTTTATCAACCCACAAAAACAAAGTATAAAATTGTTATCGAGAGTGATGCCTTTCCTTCTGATCGGTATGCAGTTCAATCGCAATTGAAGTTTCACGGCTTTGATGGAAATGAAGGATTAATAGAATGGAAACCCCGTGAAGGAGAAGAGTTATTGCGTATTGAAGATTTACAAGATATTTTAGAAGAACAAGGTGATGAAATCGCTATGTTATTAATTGGCGGTGTAAATTATTATACTGGGCAATATCTAAATATTAAAAAAATTGCTGATTTAGGGCATGCTAAAAACTGTATTGTAGGGATAGATTTAGCACATGGAGCAGGGAATATTTCACCAGAGTTACATAGTAGTGGTGTCGATTTCGCTGCTTGGTGTACCTATAAATATTTAAATTCTGGTCCGGGTAGTTTAGGAGGTTTGTTTGTGCATGAAAAGCATGCTACTAATAGCGATTTACCTCGATTTGCTGGTTGGTGGAATCATAATAAAGAAACGCGTTTTAACATGCGTCAACCCTTTGATGTAATGTCAGGAGCAGAAGGTTGGCAGCTGAGTAACCCTCCAATTTTGTCTATGGCAGCTATAAAAGCGTCATTGGATATGTTCGATGAAGTAGGGATGGAAGCATTGCGAGCTAAGTCAGAGAAGTTAACAGGGTATTTTGAGTATTTAATTCATCAAATTGATACAGATAGAATAAAAATAATTACACCAAGCTCTCCAGAAGAAAGAGGATGTCAATTATCTATTCAAGTATTGAATGCCGATAAAAATTTACACCAAAAGTTAACAGAACACAATGTGATTACTGACTGGAGAGAACCCGATGTAATACGATGTGCTCCTGTACCTATGTACAATAGTTACGAAGATGTGTATCGAATGGTAAAGGTTTTAAAAGAATTGTTATAATGAGGAAACAAAACAATATTATAATTATAGGAGCGGGGTTATGTGGAAGTTTGTTAGCGCTTCGGTTGGCCCAAAGAGGCTACAAAGTAAGTGTTTATGAAAGTAGACCAGACCTTAGAAAAGTAGATATTTCAGCCGGGCGCTCGATTAATTTAGCATTATCCGATAGAGGTTTCAAAGCACTGCGTTTAGCAGGTGTTGAAGAGAAAGCACGTGAAATCTGCATTCCTATGTACGGGCGATTAATGCATGATATTGAGGGTAATACATTTGCTTCAAATTATTCGGGTAGAGAAGGAGAGTATATAAACTCTATATCAAGAGGAGATTTAAACGGAATTTTGTTAACTGAAGCAGAACAACATGAAAATGTCACCATACATTTTAATACCAAGTGCACTGCTATAGATATAGAAAATACTGTAGCGTCTTTTCAAAAGTATGAAACTAAAGAAGAGTTTTCGGTAAAAGGAGATGTGATTTTTGGGGCAGATGGAGCGGGTTCAATTTTGCGTAAAAGCTACTACTTGGAAAGAAAGTTTTTGTTTAGTTACAGTCAAGAGTACCTCACGCATGGCTATAAAGAGTTA
This sequence comes from Tenacibaculum profundicola, assembly GCF_057220795.1. Classification (NCBI taxonomy): domain Bacteria; kingdom Pseudomonadati; phylum Bacteroidota; class Flavobacteriia; order Flavobacteriales; family Flavobacteriaceae; genus Tenacibaculum; species Tenacibaculum profundicola. The sequence goes on from NZ_CM170137.1 coordinate 4,267,564, forward strand.
GAAATTCCAGCAGATAAACATGGGAATCATCAAATAAGTAAAGATCATTTACATATATGGCCAAGAGGCGAATATATGCTTATTGCGCTTCCAAATATGGATGGAAGCTTTACAGTAACCTTATTTTTAGGAAATGAAGAAGGGAAATATAATTTTAAAGAGTTAACAACCGAAGATACAATTAAAGAATTCTTTAAAAAACAATTTCCAGATGCACTGGCTTTAATACCTAATATTGCTGAGGAATTTGCGAACAATCCAACAGGAGCCTTAGGAACAGTAAAGTGCTCTCCTTGGTATTATAAAGGTAATACGTTGCTTATAGGAGATGCAGCACATGCGATTGTACCGTTTTACGGACAAGGTATGAATGCTTCCTTTGAGGATGTATATGTTTTGGATACAGTATTAGATGAGTTTGAAGGAGATTGGAACACCGTGTTCAAAACATATCAAAAAAGACGTAAACACGATGCAGATGCAATTGGCGATTTAGCAGTTGAGAATTATTACGAAATGAGAGACCACGTGGCAAATCCATTATTTAAACAAAAACGAAAGCTAGAAATGGATTTAGAAAAAACATTTCCATCTGATTACTTTTCTAAATACTCTATGGTAACATTCAATGAACATATTGGGTATGACGAGGCGATGAAAAAAGGACGTGCGCAAGATAAAGCCTTGTTAAATATGATTGCTGATTCTCAAGTAATAACCTCTGAAACTATGTCGAACAAGGAATTGGAGCTGGTATTAAAGAAGGTACAAGAAGAAACAAATGACATACTAGAAGAAGATAAAATAGCAGGCTTACAATAATGAAAAAATATATCATCATATTAAGAGGGATTAATGTCTCGGGAAAAAATAAACTCCCGATGCAAGAATTACGAAATTTGTTGATGAATATGAATTATCAGAAGGTTCAGACCTATATTCAAAGTGGCAATATCGTTTTAGAATCAAATGAAGAAAAGGAAGTTATCAGTAAAAACATAAAGAAAGGAATAGTTGATACCTTCGGGTATGAGGTTCCTGTTTTAACTAGAACAGTTGAAGATTGGAAAACTGCCATAGAAAATAATCCGTATAAAGAGGTAGAAGAAAAGCAACAATATTTCACCTTTTTGTCAGAAGTTCCTGTAAATAAAGAAATTGATGTAGATGCAAAGGATGACGAATTTACCATCAATGATGATGTCGTGTATATTAACACGGTGGGAGGTTATGGAAAAACTAAGTTGACCAATAATTTATTTGAAAAAAAATTAAAAGTAACGGCTACCACCCGAAATTTCAAAACAACGATGAAGTTGTTAGAAATGGTAAATAACTAAAGAAGATTGTTGTGAATTTTAAATGAGTTCAAGCAGTTTTTATAAAGCATAACTAACATATGGATAGTAAAGTAATAAAAGGAAAAGCAACACCCAGAGGAAAATTTCCTCATGTAAAACAAGTTGGTGATTTTATATATGTGTCAGGAACAAGTTCACGAAGACCAGATAATTCTTTTGAAGGAGTTGAAGTAGATACATTTGGAACCACTAATTTAGATATTCGGAAACAAACAAGGGCAGTTATCGAAAATATAAGAGACATTCTACGTGAGGTTGGTGCAGACCTAGAGGATATTGTAGATGTAACTTCTTTCTTGGTAAACATGAATGATTTCGGAGGCTATAATGAAGTATATGCAAAGTATTTTGACTACAACGGTCCTACAAGAACAACCGTTGCTGTTCACCAACTCCCACATCCACATTTATTGATTGAAATTAAAGTCGTTGCTTATAAGAAGCAATAATAAATGAACCAATTTAGCACACATAAAGAGAAATTAATTAAGTATGGATACGCTGTTACTACGAGTGTTTTTAGTGATGTAGAAATACAAAGAATGAAACATGAAATAGCTAGTGTTAAACATACTTATGCAATAAGGCAGTTGTTAAGTAAATGCCCTAAGCTTGAAAAGATACTATTCGAAAATAGAAAATTCAAACAGTTGTATCAAGAAGTTTGTGGGAACACTTATTTTTTGACAAAGGCAATTTATTTTAATAAACCAGCCCTATCAAATTGGTTTGTATCGTATCACCAAGATATAAGCATTAGTGCTAAAAACAAAATACAAGAAAAGGGATATACGAACTGGACTCATAAAGAAAAACAGTTGGGGGTTATACCACCAATAGAGATTTTAGAAAATACAGTAACGATCAGAATTCATTTAGATAAAACAGATGCGACCAATGGAGCGTTTAGCGTAATTCCTGAGTCACATACTAAAGGAATTGTTAGAATTGATGAATGTTTTAAAAAAGAAAAATTAGGTAAAGAGGAATTATGTACAGTGAATAAAGGGGGCATTATGTTAATGAAGCCATTATTGTTACATGCTTCCAAAAAATCTATATCAGAATTTGATAGAAGAGTCATTCATTTAGAGTTTTGTAATCAAGAAATACCAATGAAATGGTTGGAGAAAAAAGAAGTCGTATGAATATAAAAAACTACATAAACGGAGCGTTTGTAGATCCAATTCAAAATGCTTGGATAGATAACTACAATCCATCAATTGGAGAAGTTTATGGGCAAATTCCAAACTCAACCAAAGAAGATGTCGACTTAGCGTATCAAGCAGCAAAGGAAGCATTTCCAAAGTGGTCAACAACAACTTTAGAAGAACGAAGTGTAGTTTTATCTAGAATAGCTCAGCTCATTCGAGAGAAATTACCATTTTTAGCCAATGCCGAAGCGAAAGATAATGGAAAACCATTGAGCTTGGCGACTGCTATTGATATACCAAGGGCATCAGCGAATTTTCAGTTTTTCGCAAATGCGATAACGCAATTCTCCTCAGAAGCTCATGAAACTGTGGGCTTAGATGCTGTGAACTTCACCTTACGAGAACCTATTGGAGTCGTAGGTTGTATTTCACCATGGAATTTACCTTTATATTTATTTACTTGGAAAATTGCTCCAGCCCTAGCAGCGGGTAATTGCGTGGTGGCAAAACCAAGCGAAGTAACCCCAATGACAGCATACTTATTAGCTGAAATTTGCGAGGAAGCAGGGCTTCCTAAAGGAGTTTTGAATATAGTCCATGGATTAGGAACTACCACAGGGCAAGCCATTATTGAGCATCCAAATATAAAAGCTATTTCCTTTACAGGGGGTACAGCTACAGGAGCGCACATTGCCAGAACGGCAGCACCGATGTTTAAAAAGCTATCCTTAGAACTAGGAGGAAAGAACCCAAATATCATCTTTGCAGATTGTGATTATGAAAAAATGTTAGAGACAACTGTTCGTTCTTCATTTGCCAATCAAGGTCAGATTTGTTTGTGTGGAAGTAGAATATTTGTAGAAGAATCAATTTATGAACAATTTAAAAACGACTTTATTCAAAAAGTAGCATCTCTAAAAATTGGAGATCCATTTGACCCCGATACGAATATAGGAGCGCTCGTGTCTCAATCACATTTAGAAAAAGTTAAATCGTATATAGATATGGCTGAAAATGAAGGAGGAAAAATTCTTTTCGGCGGCAATAGAGTTGAGGTAGCAGGAAGAGAGAACGGATATTATTTACAACCGACCATCATTGAGGTGTCAGACAATCAGTGCAGGCTAAATCAAGAAGAAATATTTGGGCCAGTAGTGACCATAATGTCATTTAAAACGGAAGATGAAGTATTAGAAATGGCTAATGATGTGAAGTACGGATTGTCGTCTACACTCTGGACTAATAACTTAAATAGAACCATGCAATTTAGTAAGAAATTACAGGTAGGCATTGTATGGGTAAATACTTGGTTATTACGTGATTTACGAACACCATTCGGTGGGGTAAAAGCTAGTGGTGTTGGACGTGAGGGTGGTTTTGAAGCCTTACGTTTCTTTACCGAACCCAAAAACATATGTATAAAGTATGAATAGCAATCCTGATCCTCTTCAAAAAAGGAAATGGAGGTTAATATATACTATAAAAATTAAAGGTTAATACCATGTATGATTAGAAATTGGCGTAAAAGAAAATGTGATTTTTTTCTAATGAAGAAGAAAGTAAAAAAGAGCGTTTTATTACGGTAATTTTAATTTGTGAAGGGTATAAGTTGAATAATAAACTTTCATTTGCCCAAATGAAAGTTCTTTCTAAGAGGAAAGGTTAGTAGGGATTATTATGAATTTAAAAATACAAAATAAAAATGCGTTGGTATGTGGCAGTACGCAAGGAATAGGAAAAGCAACCGCCATCCAACTAGCAGAAGAAGGAGCAAATGTAACTTTAGTAGCACGTAATGAAGAAAAATTGAAAGCCGTGTTGGCTGAATTACCTAGCAATAATCAAGAACACAATTATATTGTTGCTGATTTTTCTAATCCGGATGAGTTAAAAGAAAGAATTGAAGCTTCTGCATTGAAGTATCATGTGTTAATCAATAATACAGGAGGCCCTGCAGGAGGTCCGGTTTATTTGGCGAAACTAGACGAGTTTGAAAAAGCGTTTACACAACATTTAAAATGCAATCATATATTGGCACAAGCATTGGTTCCATTTATGAAAGAAGAAGGGTATGGTAGGATAATTAATATAATTTCTACTTCGGTAAAACAACCTCTAGATGGATTAGGAGTGTCAAATACAATTCGTGGAGCAGTAGCGAGCTGGTCGAAGACACTAGCAAATGAATTGGGGCAATTTGGAATAACCGTTAACAATGTATTACCTGGAGCTACCGCAACTGAACGTTTAAATGAAATCATCAATAATAAAGCTGCTAAAACAGGGAAATCAGTAGAAGAAATTGCTGAAATAATGAAAAACGCATCACCAGCAAAACGCTTTGCTAAACCCGAAGAAATTGCGAATGCGGTGGTGTTTTTAGCAAGTGACAAAGCTAGCTTTATCAACGGAATTAATGTTCCAGTTGATGGAGGAAGAACCAAGAGTTTGTAGTTAAATGTATTGATTAATTGGAGAGTATTTATAAATGTATTAATTTAGAGCCATTAATAACCAAAAATAATTACTTAGTATGGATCGTAGAAAATTTATTATGTCCTCAGCAATGGGGGGTGGGGCGTTGTTGATGTTTCCAAATTCGTCTTTAGCAAACAATTCAAGCAATTATTCGTTTGACATGACCAAAGGCTTTGGAAAAGTTGAATCGATTGCTGGAGCAAAATTACCAAACCAATGTAAAAAAGCGTATCAAGATTTAATGACAGTTTTGAATGAATCGGGATATACTTATCAAGCAGATAAGATGCTGAAGTTGAACAGTACCTGTTATGTTATGCCAGTACAAAAAAAATCTTTATTAGGTTTTAAGTCGAATGAGCTAGCCCTAGTTGTAAAAGGAACTAATGCCAGTGAGTTTTATATTTTGGAAGAAAAAATTTCAGAAGAGTACTATAACATGGTGCAAAACTACAATGAAAACATGAAATCTCATGGTATGGATAGTGCTATTTCCGAATTTGCTTTTCCTGCTGAAGTATTAAAAGAGAAGAAAGGTAAGGAGAGTATTTTTTCCTTTAGAAATGAACTAAATAACACGATAACGCTCAAAAGTACTAGAAAAAAAACCAGAGCGATTATTAATTAAATAAGGAACTGCTTAAAGATATCTCTTACCCAAAATTTGAAGTATTTTTTTAAACTTAAAATCTATCAAAATGAGCAAATTAGTACAGCCTTTAAATTTTAAAAAATGGATTGATGAACATCGCCATTTGCTAAAACCACCGGTAGGAAACAAACAGGTATGGAAAGATGGAGAATACATAGTAATGGTAGTTGGAGGGCCAAACAATCGTAAAGATTACCATTATAATGAAACTCCTGAGTTTTTTTATCAGGTTGAAGGAGATATGATGCTCAAAATCATTGATGATAAAGGAAAAATGGTCGATGTAGAAATTAGGGAAGGAGATATTTACTTATTACCAGGAAAAGTACCACATTCTCCCCAACGTAATGCCAATACAGTTGGGTTGGTTATAGAATATCCACGAGCTACAGGAATGATGGATGCATTAGAATGGTATTGTGAAAATTGTGGAACTCAATTGTACCGAGAAGAGTTTGCCTTAGATAATATAGAAACAGACATGCCTATTATTTTTGATAAGTATTATTCGGATAAAGAAAAATGTACATGCGCTAGTTGTGGAACTATAATGCAAGCACCAAATAAAGGAAATTAGAAGTTAAATTTTTTGTTACAACGATACACAAATATGGAAAAAAGAAAATTACGTATTAATGGGCACTCGCATTTGCTACCTTATCCTGAAGATATTCCTCAGTTTATGAAAGATAAAGGAATCTTTTGGGTAGATAAAGATAGGAAGTACATGCTACAAAAAGATTGGAGTCGCCCAGTTACGGATTCAAGTTTCTTTTTAGATGAAAAATTGGCTTGGATGGAGCATTTTAAAATTGACCACGCGGTTGTGCTTAATTTGTCTCAGTTATATGGAAATGGCTTGCGTTTAGAAGAAATGAAACAAGCCTTGCGTTTTCAAAATGACTTTAATGCCAAAGTACAATATGATAATCCTTCTAAATTTACCTGTGGTTTCGTAGTGCATCCTGGCTTTGTTCGTGGAGCTTGCTGGGAAATTGAGCGCTGTGTAGAGCAGTTAGATATGCGTTTGTTGTGTTTGCCAACGCACTATATGGACACTATTGGAACTTGGCGATGTATCTTTGATGAAGAAAATGAACCTATTTTTGAATTGGCGAATAAATATAATTTGGCAGTAGAAATTCATCCTTATGATGGAGAGAAATTTATCAAATTAGAAAATACTAGTTGGAGGTTTCACCTTATTTGGATGCTTGCGCAATGTGCAGATGCCTATCATTTTTTAACCTTAAATGGATATTATGAGAAATATCCAAATATGCGAGTCTGCTTTGCTCATGGAGGCCAGTTGGCACAGATGAACCTTGGTCGAAGAATTCAAGGATTTGACGGACGATCAGATTTGTTTGAAGAAAAGGTACACCCAAGAAAAGCAGTAGGGCATAAGAACATCTTTTTTGATACACTCGTGCATGACACAGGATCTTTAGAATTGGTAATAAAAAACCAAGGTTCGAAACAAGTCGTGATGGGATTAGATGATCCGTACCCGCTAGGAGAAATGGAAAGTGATAAACAGTCTTCCTACCCTGGGAAAATTCTCGATTTAGCCATAAAAAGAGATATAATTAGTGAAAAAGAACGAGATGAAATGTGGGAAGATAATGTATTGCAATGGTTGTTTGGTGATGATAAACAAGCTAAAAAGGATTTAATAAACAAGATAGTCTCTTAAACCCTTAGTGCCAATTGAACGTTTAAATTGTCTGTTAATTTTGATTAACTTTTTAAAAGACCTCAAAGAATAGTCTCTCTGAGGTTAATGCATGTGCCATAATTATGTATGTTGATTTAGAGGAGAAATAGTATACCAGTTATTGTTTGAATTTACTGTAAAAGAAAATGAGTGTTTTTTTCTTTATGTAAGATAGAAAATTCATAATAGCAGTAGCTACGATTTCTTTTTATATTGAAATAGAAAGGGGAAAAGGACGTTTTATTACGGTACATTCAAATGGTAAATGGTTTTAGTATAGATACAATGAAATAATGATGTAGCTTTAGCTAAGAATCGAGATGCTCATCGGTGTTATAGCATGAAATAATATATGGAGGAAATTGCTTTCTCTGCTTTTTTAACATAAAAGCAACGTTTACTTTTAATCGTTATTTTTACCTTTCAATAATTGATACCAACTAAAATGTCAGAAGTAACCCTGTTTCATAATTTATCACATATTTTTATTTCATTCATTGGCGCTTTGTTATTGTTGGCAATTTATTACAACATTAGAAAACGGTTTTATCAGACATTAGAAGATGGAAGTACTTTTAAACGAATTGATCGAGGACTATTGTTTTTTAGTTATGGAATGTTGGTGTGGTTTTTTTCCGGTATTTGGGCCTTGACAGCCAATTATTTTTTGTTTGAACGAACATTAAGCTACCAGATAGGCGTAAACATCTTATCAACCATCAACAACTTATTCTGGCTGTTGGCTTTGTATTATGTATACGATGCTCCAAAATTTATTTATAGAAATGAAAAAAATGTAAAAATTATTACCATAACTATTATAGCAGTGACTGCACTGACATTAATACTCTCTTCGGTAATTCAAAATGAAGTTTTTTATGGCGTGAAATTAATGAGCATACCGGATTTTTTATTAACTACTTTTTTATGCTATTTAATGGCGATTTCTTTTTTTAGAACCTTTATGCATAGAGATTTAAAGCTTGTGGCCCTCATCGCTGTAGCGGTTGTTTTTTTATTATTTATATCACAGTTTTCTGATGTTTTTACAACGTTAAACAATGATTTCTTAAATCAATTAATTCGAATTATTTCGAAAACATCATTAGTAGCTATTTTTTTAGTTTTGGCAACGAGCTGGGTAATTCAGTTAGCGAATACCCCCAAACCCAATGAAATAAAGATAAAATTTTTAGACTGGTCATTAGTAGAACTTACCATCCCATCCAAAGAAATCATTGCCGAAAAAATTGATTTTGGCTCGAAGGCAACACAATATAAAAACTTATTGAATTTTGCGTTTAAAAGAAAATATTTGGAGGCCAATGAACAATGTATTGTTGTCGGTTATGGAGGAGAAATAAATAGTCAAACATACATTACAAGAATTATAGATAATATAAATGACATTCTTCAATTGAAAGGTGATAATAAGATTCAGAGAAAAGATCTTATTACATTTATAGGAGAAAGTAAATACCGTTTGCGAATTATACCTGAAAATATATGGTTTGACCAAGCTTTATTAGATGAGTTTAAACAACACTAGGGTGATGAAAGTTGCATCGTCACAAATAAACACGATTTTAGGAGCCATAGAACGGAATATAGATGTTCATATGAGCGTGGTAAAATTAGCTATTAAAGAAAAGGTGGATTTGATTACTTTTCCTGAGATGTCAATTTCCGGGTATTGTTTAGAAGAAGGTAAGAGCTTGGCATTGATACGAGAGGATTCACGACTGAAACCATTGCGAAAATTGGCTACGCTAGGCAACATAACCATTGTAGTTGGTGCGCCGGTTTCAATGGAAGGGAAATTGTATATCGGATCGTTTATATTAAAGCCAGATGGTACAGAAGAATTGTATACAAAACAATATCTCCATTCAGGAGAAGAAGCATTTTACGATGCATCTTTTTTATACAATCCTAAAATATGTATCCAAGAAGAAATCTGCAGTTTTGCTATCTGTGCCGATATTACTTCTGATAAGCATCCTGAACAAGCTAAAAAAGATAAAGCTACCCTATATATGCCAAGTATCTTTTTTTCAAAAAACGGAATTGCTGAAGGCTATGAGAAATTATCAACTTATGCCAAAAAATATGAACTTCCTATACTTATGAGTAATTTTTGCGGGAATCATTGGAATATGGAAGCCGCGGGTAAAAGTGGGTTTTGGAATGAAGCAGGGGAAATGTTAGGGGCATTAAAATATGATGAAAAAGGGATAGTTATTGCAGAAAGAGTATCCTCGAAATGGAAAGTGTATAAAATTGTTTTTTGATAACTACATGAGCTTCAGGGTTACAAAAACTTACAAATCTTTATTTTTTATTACAATTTACTACAATGATGTTGATTGGTTTACGTGACAAGTATTTTCGCTTAAACTTAAATTTTGTATTGGATCTTCGAAATAATATGTTTTTACCTTAATTATGGAATAGAGCTTCGCTATGAGGGAGGTAAGCGCCATAAAAGAACAACCAAATGGTTGATTTCACAGTAGTTTTATCTTGTAATAGATTTTCTATTGCATAATTCGGGTTTAACATTGAGTTTTCTTGTATGCCTGTTAGGGTATACTAAATGGTTTAATACAAACTTGGATAAAATTAAATCTTCATGAAAAATCGAACATCTAAAAATGATGTCCTCGGACATCCAAAAGGACTATTGTACTTGTTTTTTGCCGAATTATGGGAGCGCTTTTCTTTTTATGGAATGCGGGCACTTCTAGTATTGTATATGACCAAACATTTGTTGTTCTCAGATGAAATGTCATTTGGGATTTACGCTGCCTACATGTCATTGGTATATGTAACACCAATGATTGGCGGTATGCTAGCAGATAAAATATTAGGATTTAGAAAGGCTATTGTTTTAGGAGGTGTTTTGATGGCATTAGGTCATTTTTTCTTAACATTTGAGCAACCTTTCTTTTTTTATGGTTCATTAGCACTAATAATTGTAGGAAATGGCTTTTTTAAGCCCAATATATCATCCTTTGTAGGGAAACTGTATAAAGATGGTGATTCACGAAGAGATGCGGGGTTTACTATATTTTATATGGGAATAAACATCGGAGGGGCTGTAGCCCCATTGATATGTGCTTTGTTGGCAGAGAAATATGGTTGGCATTATGGGTTTATACTGGCAGGGATTGGAATGTTAATCGGACTAATGGTATTCAGAAAAGGAATCAGAAATGAAGTTTTCGACAAACAAGGTTTAATTCCGGACACAATAAAATACAATCAAAAAACGCTGGGAATTAAAAGAGGGAGCCTCGTGACCATTGGTGCATTCATGTCCGTACCAATTTTTGCATTGATCGTTCGTTATCATCAATTTGAACATTATTTAGTATGGGTGGTGTCTGTTTTTCTTATTATTTACATAGCTGCTATTTTAAGAAAAGTTACCTTATTAGAAAGAAACAAACTATTAGTGGCAGTTTATTTTACATTATTGTACACATTCTTCTCGGCAATTTTCGAACAAGCTGGAAGCTCGTTAACATTGTTTGCAGATAGAAATGTGAACTTGGTGGCTATGAATGCAGCGCAAACAAATAGCATTAATGCGGGTTTTATAATTGTATTAGCAATACCATTTTCTATACTATGGAACTATTTAATTAAGTTAAATAGAAACCCTAATTCTGTTATAAAATTCGGATTGGGATTAACGTTTTTGGGACTAGGGTTTATGATTTTTGGAATGTCAGCCTATCAAGTAGATCAATTCGCAAAAACACCTATGTTGTATTTAGTGGTGGGGTATTTGGTATTAACAATAGGAGAGTTGTTTTTATCACCTATAGGATTATCAAAAATTACAGAATTGTCACCTATTAAATATATGGCATTTATTATGGGAGTATGGTTTTCTGCAAATTTTTACGGACACTTTTTTGCGGGTAAAATTGCTAAATTAACAGCGGTGGTGCAAGGAGATTTAGGGGTTCTTTCGAATGGAGTTTTTGGTGATATTACAGAGTTTGTGACAGGGCTTTCGAGTGATGAAATACTGAAACAAACCCCAGTGTTTCAACAATTGTATTCGTATGTTTCCGTGTATGCTAATTTTGGAATAGCTACTGTTTTAATTGGAGCTATGGTTATGATACTTTCTAAACCAATAAAAAAAATGATGTATAATGTTCAATAAAAACAGAATTTTTACCATAGTGATTTTAGGAATTGTTTTGTTATTCGTAAGTTGTAAAGAACCAGTGAGCACACTTGAAATCTTTAAAACCTCAGATTTCGAACTGATAAAAGCATCCAATGAAAAGGGAGTCTTAATTTTATTTCCGGGCGGAGGTGGAAATCCTGAAAATATACGTAGAGAATGTAAGATTGTTCAGAAAGCCAGTGAAAATGGCGTTTCAGTTTTGATGATCAATTTTACGAATAAACTGTGGATTATTAATGCTGATGCCAAAAAACTTTCTGCACTTATTACTAGTGTTACAAATAATTATAGATTAAAAACCAATAATATGTATATCGGAGGAATGTCTATTGGCGGGAATGTAGCGCTTACATTATCTCAGTTTTTATTAAAAAACACAAAAATGCAGTTAAAATGTAGTTTTATTATTGACGCCCCTATTGATTTATTCGCACTCTATAAAAGTTCTCAAAAGATATCAAAAACTCCAACTTTTCAGAAGAACGATTAGCTGAACCGAAATGGATAATTCATAATTTTGAAAAAACATTTGGCCGGGATCAAGTATTAGATAATATTCAAAAAGTAGCACCTTATACAGGATTTACCAAAAATATTGATAATATTAGTGAACTGCGATATTGTAAATTCAGAATGTATATAGAACCAGATAAAAAATGGTTTCAAGAAGTGAGAGGAACAGATTTTGAAAGTACCAATGCATACAGTATCCAACAATTATACCAACTGTTAAAGAGGCAAGGCTGGGAAAATGTTGAATTAATTGAAACGAACAATCAAGGAGTTAGATATAATGGAAATAGAAATCCTCATAGTTGGTCTATCGTTGCTGTTGACAATTTACTTGATTGGATATTAAAATAAATATTTTTATATCTTGTGCACATGAAAACTAACCAACATTATTTTACTACTAACAGGGAAACTTGGAATAAAAAAGTCGCTGTACACGCGAAAAGTAGTATGTACGATCTAAAAGGGTTTAAAAAAGGAAAAAACTCTTTAATGAAATATGAATTGGAAGCCTTAGGAAATGTTTTTGATAAATCATTACTTCACTTACAATGTCATTTTGGTCAAGATACATTGAGCTGGAGTAGGATGGGAGCTAAATGTACTGGAATAGACTTGTCTGAAGAAGGAATAAAATTAGCTCAAGAATTAAACAAAGAACTCCATTTAGATGCTGAATTTATTTGTTGTAACCTATATGATGTTAATAATCATATCGATAGGCAGTTCGATATAGTATTTACTAGTTATGGTGTTATAGGATGGTTGCCTAACTTAGAGGAATGGGGAGCAATAATAGCATCTCGATTAACAAGTGGCGGTACTTTTTTTATGGCGGAATTTCATCCGATAGTTTGGATGTTTGATTATCAAGAAATGCCTCCGAAACTACGATATGGATATAATCAAAAAGAGGCCATATATGAAGAATACTCCGGAACGTATGCAGCCACTCATGATGAGATGATTAGTAAAGAGTATGGCTGGAACCATGGTTTAGCTGATGTAATTACAGCGTTAACGTCAGCTGGGCTACAGATAGAATACCTAAAAGAACATGATGAGAGTCCATATAATGTATTACCAGACTTGGTTAAAACCGACGATGACATGTTTGTAACAAAAGATAAATTGTACCCTTTAATGTTCACGATAAAAGCAACAAAACCATAGTAGAGACTATGGTTTTGTTACACTAATGTAATGTGATTTCTTTCTTGACTACCGTTTTTAACGTGTTAGTTGAAAGTTGTGGTAATTTGAATAGCTACTTCGTCCCATGTTTTAGAAACCCCATCAGCTCCTTTATGTAAATCTTTACAAACAAGGTTTAATGAGTCTAAAGCTTTTTCCGCCTGCCAATCACTAATTTTCATGTTTCCTTGTAAACTAAATACTTTTCCTTTTAACGTATAGTTGAACGGTAGTTGTTTGGTAACTCCGTTCATTGTTATGTCAGAGTATCCGATTGAATCATTTTCCAGTACCAATGTACCCGAAAGCAATTCAGTTTTATCCATAACACCAAAAAAGAATTTTTTAATTTTATAATCTCTACTTGAATCAGATGTAAAAAGGCTACTTACAGGAATAGAAAATTCAGCGTTATGAATAGCTTCTTTAGCTGTTTCTCCTTCACCGGCAGAAGTTATAGTTACTTTTTTAAATTGACCTTTAACAGGTATTTTTTCTGTAGTTTTATAGGCTACCCAATTAATATTGTTTTCAGCGTTTTGTAGCGAAAAAGCCGCTTGTTTTTTTTCAACTGTCGTTTCTTTTTCTACTTCCTTTTTTGCTTCTTTTTTACAAGATGTTATTTGCAAAGCAATGAAAAGAACAAGTACTGAAAAGATTAGTTTTTTCATAAGTAATAATGTATTGATGATCAAATTTATTCTATAACTGTAAATTTACGCAGAGCACAGGTAAAAACAAACTTTATTGATTGTTTTTTAATTTACGATAGAATTCACGAGTTCTATATATTCTTTTTTTGCTTGCTCAGGAGTCATTCCTTTTAATTGTATCCAGGCATTAAATTTAAAAGCATTTCTAAGACTTTTAGTATTTGCATTTAATGTAAATTGATCTCCTTTTACAGCCTGCTTGTAATATGCATATAATTTAAGCATTACGTCTGGCGGTAATCTTTTTTCCATGTTAGAAGCGAACTTATAGGCCTCTTGAAATTTTTTATCTAAATCATTTTCCATAAAAATAAGCTAGGTAAAAGCTATTTGTTACATTAAAAAGTGGATATACAAATATACAAAAGGTGATAGAAAGTATAAACTATCTAATCGATCAAGTAGCCCACCATGACCAGGCATAATAGTACCACTATCTTTTATATTGGCTTGCCTCTTAAATTTAGACTCAACCAAATCTCCGAGAGTTCCAAAAATTGAGACAATAATGGTTATTATAATCCAGTTTAATACAGAGAAAATAGCAGAGTAATAACCGATTATAAAACCAATTATTAACGAAAAGAATAAACCACCAACAAAACCTTCAATTGTTTTTTTAGGCGACACCTTTTCAAATAATTTTGTTTTCCCTAAGTTTTTCCCTACTAGATAAGCAAAACTATCATTGGTCCAAATAAGTACAATAATGTATATAATGAGATATGGATTATAGATACCATTTATAGAAGGCAATAACATTAAAAAGGTAAAGGGCAGGATAATATAACGGGTGCCTAGATCTAATTTTTCGATAAATGCTTTTGGATATACATCCTTTTCCGAGTATAAAAGATAAAGTAATCTACAGGAGCAAATCAAGGTAATGACAAGTAAAAAAAGTAAGCTTCTTTCCGTTGTCATTTCTTTAGAGTAGTATATAAATAATGGGAGAATGATAAAAGGGATAAAATTTTTAAATTCAATCATTCTGTTGAATTCCCACAAACAAATTGCGGCGAATATAGCTATTAAAACTGTATATGATTCTCTAGAATATAGTATTGCAGAAATAAAAATAATAGCATAAACAAGTGCAGAAATACTCCTTTTTACTAAGTTTTGCATATCTTAAAGGTCTTCAAAAAGAAGTAAATATAAATTTTTTGAATTACTGTTTCCATAATTCAAGAAATCATCATTATTCTTTTGTGTTGTATAATTGGTTATAGAACTAATATTTGTCGGAATATTACCACTAAAATGTGTCTTTATTCCAGTCAACCCTTCGCTCGTGTTTTTTACCAACTGACTTGTGGTAGCATAAACAATGAAACAGTCTGGTGATTCAGTAAGTTTATTACTGCCTAATTGATTTGAAGAAAATAAAATATCTCCTTTGTTCGCAATTAGATGTTCACAAGAAGTAAAAAAAGGGGTTGATTTATGAAGGGTACTTTGGGTTTGAATGTTTAGTTGTTGTGTTATTTTTAGTAAATCGAAGTCTGTACAGGTAATTGTATTCCAGTTATTCTCATTTAAGATACTTTCTAAATTAATAATAACTTCGTTAATAGAGGTAGAATATAAAAACTTACCTCCTTTGTTTATAAAATTATGCACAAATAAATCATCTAAAGACAAATTAACCGGTTGAAGGTTAATTTGATCTTTAGATGACTCTTTATATGATTTGAATAACTTTTTAAAAAAATTCATTAAAAAACTTATTCTTCTTTAATTGGATTTGTAATCTCTGCTGTTTTGTCTTTTTCAAAAGGTCTCATACCAAATATCTTAAGCAAATCATCTTTAAAAATCACTTCTTTTTCAAGTAGCCTCTCTGCTAAAATGGTCAACTTATCTTTGTGTAATTTTAAAATATCAATGGCTCTTGTGTATTGGCTTTCAATTAACTTTGAAATTTCTTCATCAATGGTTCTAGCAGTATCATCGCTGTAAGGTTTAACAAATGAGTCGTTACCTGAAGAATCGTAATAGGTAACATTTCCTAATTTTTCATTTAAACCATAAACAGTAACCATTGCTCTAGCTTGTTTTGTAACCTTTTCAAGATCACTTAAGGCACCCGTTGAAATTTTATCGAACATTAATCTCTCAGCAGCTCTACCACCCATAGTAGCACACATTTCATCTAGCATTTGCTCAGTTTGAACAATTTTCCTTTCTTCTGGTAAATACCAAGCGGCACCTAATGATTGTCCTCTCGGTACTATGGTAACCTTTACTAAAGGAGCAGCGTGCTCTAACATCCAACTTACCGTAGCATGCCCCGCCTCATGAAAAGCAATTACTTTCTTTTCTTTAGGGGTTATTACTTTGTTTTTCTTCTCTAAACCTCCTACAATTCTATCAACGGCATCTAAGAAATCTTGATGATGAATGGCGTTTTTATCACTTCTAGCAGCTATTAAAGCCGCTTCATTACAAAGATTAGCAATATCAGCACCTGAAAAACCAGGTGTTTGCTGTGCTAAAAATTCTAAATTGACATCTGTTGCTAGTTTTAAAGGCTTAATATGAACCTCAAAAATTTCTCTTCGTTCGTGTAGGTCCGGTAAATCAACATAAATTTGGCGATCAAAACGACCTGCGCGCATTAACGCTTTATCTAAAACATCTGCACGATTGGTGGCTGCAAGAACAATTACATTTGTATCTGTACCAAAACCATCCATTTCTGTTAACAATTGGTTTAATGTGTTTTCACGTTCATCGTTACCTCCTGTCATGCTGTTTTTACCTCTTGCTCTACCAATAGCATCAATTTCATCAATAAAAATAATTGAAGGAGATTTTTGTTGAGCTTGTTTAAATAAATCTCTCACACGAGAAGCTCCTACACCTACAAACATTTCAACAAAATCGGATCCTGATAATGAAAAGAAAGGAACATCGGCTTCTCCCGCTACAGCTTTGGCTAATAATGTTTTTCCAGTACCTGGAGGTCCTACTAATAATGCACCTTTAGGGATTTTTCCTCCTAATTTCGTATACTTCTCAGGACTCTTTAAGAAGTCTACAATTTCTTGAACTTCTTCTTTAGCTCCCTCCAAGCCAGCAACATTTTTGAAAGTTGTTTTAACTTTAGTGTCTTTATCAAATAATTTAGCGCGAGATTTACCTATATTAAATATTTGGCCACCACCAGCACCACCAGCACCACCACCAGACATTCTTCTCATAAAGAATAACCAAATGGCAATTAATAAAATTAAAGGTAAAAAGCTTATAATATTGTCAATAATACTAGTTCTGGGCTCATTGTTTTTGTCAAAATCGAGTTTAAGCGTTTGTTTTGCTTCTTTTAACTCTTTTTCAAAGTTTTGTAAATCACCGAAGTTATACGTATATAAAGGTCCTCCTTTTCTGTAAAAAGGAGAGTTTGTTAACTTTTTATGTGGTTCTTTTGTCGTAGCGTCATCTTTGATATAAACTTCAGCAAAAGATTTATTAACTACCAGTATTTTTGAGATGTCATTCTCTTTTAAAATTGTACTGAACTCATTGTCTGATAATTTTTTTGACCCCATACTACCAGAGTTAAAAAAACTTAAGCCAATAAATAATATGGCAATTGGAATATAGATCCAAAGTGAGTTAAAGCTTAGTTTAGGCGTGTTTTTTTTCTTATCACTCATAAAATTTGTTTTTAATTATGCTGGATTTATTTGGGTAACTTTAGCATCTCCCCAAAGACTTTCTATGTCGTAAAAATCACGTACTTGTTTTTGAAAAATGTGAACAACAACATTTACATAGTCCATTAAAACCCATTCAGCATTTCCTTGTCCTTCAATATGCCAAGGTTTATCTCTTAGTTCCTTACTTACTGTTTTTTGTATAGAGCCAGATATGGCGTTAACTTGTGTGTTTGAATTACCAGAGCAAATTACAAAATAATCGCATACGGTGTTTTCAATTTCTCGCAAATCAAGTAGTTGGATGTTTTCTCCTTTTACATCATCAATCCCCTTTATAATTACAGCTAGTAAATCGTCTGCGTTGGCTTGTTTTTTCGTCATTAAAAAAAATAAATTTTAGCAAAGTTATTATTTTTTTGTGAGTAAATTGTGTATTATTGATCATAGTTTTACTCACAAAATATTTATGAAAATAATCAAATTTGATGCCATTGAGTCGACCAATACTTTTTTGAAGGATATGGCAGAAAAATTAGTGGTTGAAAATTTCACTGTCATACTTGCGAAACATCAAACTTCCGGTAGGGGGCAAATGAATACGCGGTGGAGTTCTGAAGCAGGTAAAAATTTGACTTTTAGCGTTTTTGTTAGGCATAGAGAGTTGTTAGCTGCGGATCAAAGATACTTAAACTTTGGGGTTTCACTTAGTGTTTATGAAGTTTTAAGAGAACTGCAGCTTCCTCAAGTGACGATTAAATGGCCTAACGACATTATGGCAGAAGGTGCTAAGATTTGTGGTGTTCTAATAGAAAATTCATTAAAAGGAGTTGAAATACAGTATTCTATTATAGGTGTTGGTTTAAATGTTAATCAAAATTTTGCTAAAAACAAGGATATTAAAGCTATTTCCGTAAGTGATATTTTAAAGATAGAGTTGGACCTGGATGTATTAGTAAAGAATATAGTGGATAGACTAGAGTATAATATGAAGTTGCTTACCATGAGAAAGTTCAATCTGTTAGAAGAACGATATCTTAAAGTATTGCATAAAAAAAACGTTCCGAGTATGTTTAGAACAGACCAGAACGTTTTGTTTATGGGTAAAATTATTGGAGTTTCAAAAGAAGGGAAACTACAATTAGAATTAAGTGATGAAACTATTCAAGAATTCGGAATAAAAGAGGTTTCATTTGCTTAATTAAACGTTGGTATTATAATTTAGAAATATTCTCAGTTAATGTTTCTATAAATTTAGTTAATGGTTTTTTTACCATCATTGACATCATAGGATTAAATTCACCAATGAACTTTAAGGTAACCTCACATTTGTCATCTAGAATTTCTTTAATATCTGAACTTAAAGTAAAAGGTAATTTACTGCTAGCTGCTCCAAGAGTTACATTAGAATATTCAGTTTTTTCCTTCATTACTAACCGAATTTCAGGCATACCCTTTAACCCAAAAATAAAGCTATTGCCATCAACTTCGAATTTTTGCGTGTTTTCAGGCATAAGTTGCTCGTAATTTTCTAGGTTATTGAAGAAGTCAAAAATTTCTTTTGATGATTTTTTTAAAACCACCGTATTTCCTTCTATATTCATTAATTTACTTTTTTAACTGTTTTCATTTTGTTTCCATGTACTAGGAGCAATTCTCCAATCTTCAAGCGTGCGCAGCTCTTCACTAGTAATATATTTGCTGTCTAATGCCTGTTCAAGTAAGAATTCGTAATTGCTTAAGGTTGTTAGTTCGATGTTTTCATTAGCAAAGTTTGTTGTGGCAATATCAAACCCGTAAGAAAATATAGCCACCATACCTTTTACGGTAGCGTTGGCTTCTTTTAAAGCTTTCACAGCATTTAAACTACTTTTACCAGTACTAATTAAATCTTCAATAACAACCACATTTTGGCCACTTTCTAAATGCCCTTCAATTTGATTTTTTCTTCCGTGCTTTTTAGGCTCAGGTCTTACATAAACGAATGGAACACCTAATTCTTGAGCTATTAAAACTCCTATGGCAATGGCACCTGTTGCAACACCAGCAATAACATCTGGTTTTCCATGTTTATCTTCTACTATTTTAGCTATTTTTTCTTTTAAAAAATTTCTAACAGAAGGGAAAGACAAGGTTATTCTATTATCGCAATAAATAGGTGACTTCCATCCAGATGCCCATGTAAAAGGCTCTTGAGGGCTTAGTTTTATAGCTTTTATTTGTAAAAGGAGTTCAGCAGTTTTTTTTGCCGTATCTTTGTTAAAATCCATGCCACAAATGTATAAAGTTTTTGTTAATGATAAACCAATAATATTAACAACTTCGATAAAAAGAGAAGAAAATCACCCGGTTTATCTATTTAAAAATGTCATTTTAGAAGAGCTAATTTATAAGTTACGAACTGATATTTTATCAGGAATTTACCTGTTTTCCACTAATTTAAGTGAAGATTGGGGAGAAATGAGAGAGAAATTCAAGCCAATTGTTGCAGGAGGAGGGCTGGTTTTAAATAAGAACAAAGAAGTACTTTTTATTTTTAGAGGAAATAAATGGGATTTACCAAAAGGAAGAGTTGAAGAAGGAGAGGAACTTGAAGAAGCAGCTATTAGAGAAGTGGAAGAAGAATGTGGTATTCAAAAAATAATCATTAAAAAGTTTTTGATGAATACCTATCATATTTTTTTACAAAATGGAGAGAAAAGACTTAAAGAAACGCATTGGTACTTAATGTATTCTGACTATAAAGGAGCTTTAAAACCGCAAGTAGAAGAAGGAATAACAGATGTTTGTTTTAAAAATAAAGAAGAAATAGAAGTAGCCCTACAAAACACATATGCTAATATAGAATTAGTGTATCAAAACTACCAAGAAAGCGAGAATTAATGACACTATGTCATTTAATATGCCTAGAATTTTATTGATTTCTGCCAAAATATAGATGAAACTTTATTGGCATGCAGTTTGACTATTTATGATTGTAAAATTGAATTAAAAATTTAAACTGTAAATAATATTATGAGTAAAATTATAGGTATAGATTTAGGAACTACTAACTCGTGTGTGTCTGTAATGGAAGGAAACGAACCTGTTGTAATTCCTAATTCAGAAGGAAAAAGAACTACACCATCTGTAGTAGCATTTGTGGAAGGTGGAGAACGAAAAGTAGGTGACCCTGCGAAACGTCAGGCGGTTACGAACCCAACAAAAACAGTTTATTCTATTAAACGTTTTATGGGGAACAAGTATTCTGAGTCTAAAATGGAAGCAGAAAGAGTACCTTATAAAGTAATTAAAGGAGATAATGATACTCCTCGTGTAAAAATTGATGATCGTTTGTATACACCGCAAGAAATTTCTGCTATGGTGTTACAGAAGATGAAAAAAACAGCAGAAGATTATTTAGGTCAAGGAGTTTCTGAGGCTGTAATTACTGTACCAGCTTATTTTAACGATGCTCAACGTCAGGCTACAAAGGAGGCTGGAGAAATTGCAGGATTGAAAGTTCGTCGTATTATTAACGAACCAACAGCAGCAGCTTTAGCGTATGGTTTAGATAAAGCGAATGATGATAAAAAAATTGTCGTTTTTGATTTTGGTGGTGGTACACATGATGTTTCTATTTTAGAATTAGGAGATGGTGTGTTTGAAGTATTAGCTACTGATGGAGATACGCATTTAGGAGGAGATGATGTAGATGAAAAGATCATTAACTGGCTAGCGAATGAATTTACATCTAATGAAGGTGAAGGTATGGACCTTCGTAAAGACCCAATGGCTTTACAACGTTTAAAAGAAGCAGCAGAAAAGGCAAAAATAGAATTATCAAGTTCAACATCTACTGAGATTAACTTACCGTATATAACAGCTACGGCATCAGGACCAAAGCACTTAGTTAGATCATTAAGTAAAGCTAAATTTGAGCAGTTAATTGACGATTTAGTAAAGAGAACCATTAAGCCTTGTCAAACAGCATTGAAAAATGCAGATTTATCAATTTCTGATATCGATGAAATTATCCTAGTAGGAGGGTCAACTCGTATTCCTGCTATTCAAGAAGCTGTAGAAAAATTCTTTGGTAAAGCACCAAGTAAAGGTGTAAACCCAGATGAAGTAGTGTCATTAGGAGCTGCAATTCAAGGAGGGGTATTAACTGGGGATGTAAAAGATGTTCTTTTATTAGATGTGACTCCTTTGTCATTAGGTATTGAAACTATGGGGAATGTATTTACAAAATTAATAGACGCAAATACGACAATTCCTACTAAAAAGTCTCAAGTTTTTTCAACTGCGGTAGATAATCAACCTTCTGTAGATATTCACGTATTACAGGGAGAAAGAGCAATGGCGGCCGATAATAAAACAATTGGACGTTTCCAATTAACAGATATTCCACCAGCACCAAGAGGTGTACCTCAAATTGAAGTAACTTTTGATATTGATGCAAATGGAATTATCAATGTGTCAGCAGCTGATAAAGCTACTGGGAAATCTCAAAACATTCGTATTGAAGCTTCTTCTGGATTAACTGAAGAAGAAATTCAAAAAATGAAAGCAGATGCAGAAGCAAATGCAGAAGCTGATGCAAAAGCGAAAGAAACAGCAGACAAAGTGAATGGAGCCGATTCTATGATTTTCCAAACGGAAAAGCAATTAAAAGAGTTTGGAGATAAACTATCTGCTGATAAAAAAGAGCCTATTGAAGCTGCATTAGAAGAGTTAAAGAAAGCTCATGAAGCTAAAGATTTAGATGGCATTGATGCTGCAATGGAGAAAATCAATGAGGCTTGGAAAGTTGCTTCTGAAGAAATGTATGCTGCGCAACAGCAAGCAGAAGGAGGCAACGCAGGAGCGCAACAAGCGCAACCAGAATCTAGTGAAGCTCAAGGAGATAATGTAGAAGATGTAGATTTTGAAGAAGTAAAATAACTAGACGAGTTCAAGTTAACCAGAAATATAAGCTCATTGTAGAAATACAATGAGCTTTTTTATTGGAGATAAAATTATTTTTTCAAAATGCCTTAAAACTGTTTTTAAAAATGTAGTTTTGAGGCATTTTGAAAAATTTACTAGTATACATACTGTTCTTTTTGCTACTCTGTAGTTCTATAATCAAGGCGCAACATCCTGTATTTACTCACTTAACAGAAAAAGATGGTTTGCCTGATATTGAGTTTTATGGCCTAATAGAAGATAATGATGGTTTTATTTGGTTAGCCGCAAATAAAGGACTTTTCCGATACGATGGAAATGAGTTTAAAAATTATACACATCCAGATAAGCGAGGTTTATCAGTGTTTGGGTTAAAATTAGATAAAAAAGGAAGAGTTTGGTGTAATAATGTGTCAGGACAGTATTTTTATATTGAAAATAATGAGCTTAATCTGTTTGAAGATTTAGAGGAGCATGCTAATGGTCAATTAGCAGATTTTCTTTTCTATAAAAAATATTTGTTTGCGTATAACCCGAGTTATCTTGCCAGAATTGATTTAAAAACAAAAAAGATTAAAGTTCTTAAAGGCAAAGATAATGAACGTGTAATCTCCATGTTTAAGAGGAAAGACTCGTTGTGTTTATTAAATAAGAACTATTTAAAATATAGCTTTACAGGAATTAACTTCACGAATAAGTCACCACAAGATGCTAATTTTAGTATTCAAGGAGCGGCAAGTATTTTCAGACATAAGGAAAAAGAGTTTCTTTACAGTTTTAATTATAACGTAGATGGACAAAACACAAACAGAGCAACCATTGCTGTTGAAAAAGGTGGTGTTTTTAAGGAATTATTACTACCGAAAATTCTTGAAAACACCATTGTGTCAGGGTTTTATGATGGAGGTAACGAATGTTGGTTTGGTACAGAAAAGGGAGTGGTAATATGTGAGTATAAAGAAGATAAACTAACGTATAAGAAAACATATTTTAAAGGAAAGTATATAACTGATTTTTTAAGAGATAGAAGTAATAATTATTGGTATACGACGCTTAGAAATGGTGTGTTTGTGGTGCCTAATGGCTACTTGAATACATACGAATTAGAGGACGATCAACGGAATATAAGTGCCATGTGTAAGGTAGGTGATGACAAACTATTGTTAGGTTCTACTAATGGACATTTGAAAGTTATAGATATTAAAGAGCAAAAAGTCAAAAACATTGACCTAAAACAAAAAGAAAAAGTCTCTGCAGTTTTGGGGTTGTCAGATGAATTGGCTTTGATAAGTTGTGGAACGAGTTCTTTTATTTTTAATCTAAAAACAGAAACGTATAAAAAGTTTCCTTTGAATGGTAACATTAAAGATATATCATTAATAAACAAAGAAACTGCTGTTATCGCGTTATATTCTTCGGCTACTATAATATCAACTCGAACTTTACAAGAAGTTCAAAGGATAGGGTTTAAAAGAGGATACACAACATATTTTAGTAAGAAGAGTAATAAAATATATGTGGGGTATGTGGATGGTGTAAAAGAATACGATGAGTCTTTAAATATGACATCATTAACTTATAACGGAAGACCAATTTTCGCTGTTGATATTGATGAAACAAACGATGGGACGGTTTGGTTTTCTACATTTAAAGATGGTATAATTGGTATAAAGAAAGATGGAACTACGATTAATTTTACACAAGAATATGGGCTGCTTTCTAATTTTACAACGGTAATAAAAAGTGACGGAAATTTATTATGGATATCTACCAATAAGGGGGTACAGGTGTTAAATATCAATACAGGGAAGTTTAAGAATTTAACCAAAAGAGATGGAATAAATTCTTTTAATATATCCGATATATCAATTTTTGATGAACTGGTTTTTTTAAGTTCTAATAAAGGAGTTTTTCAAGTCGATAAAAATAAGGTCTTTAAGAATACGGTTCTTTCTGATTTTTATTTTACAGAAATTTTAGTTGAAGAAAAACCAGTACCCATAAAAGAGAGTTATAATCTGGACTCAGACACAAAAAAAATTAAATTTAATTTTCATACCAATGGTTTTTTAGCTGAAGACAATATTGAATACAGGTATAGGCTATTAGGAGCATCCGATCAATGGAGCTCAGTTTCAAGAGGTGTAAATCAAATTACCTTTAATAACCTAGCAGCAGGAAAGTATACTTTTCAAATTAAAGCTACAGAAATAAATGGTGATAAAGTAACCCCTGTAAAAAGCTTAAAAATTAAGATAAAAACCCCATTGTATAAAAATGGATGGTTTATTTTGGGGTGTTTTATTCTTACCCTAACAGTTTTGTGGTTTTATTTTACGCAACGTATTAAAAGAATTAGACAAAGGCAAGATGAAGTATTAGAGAAAGAAAGAATGCAAAAACAACTAGTGTCTTCTAAATTAGAAAGTTTACAATCACAAATGAATCCGCATTTTATATTTAATGCGCTGAATTCAATTCAAAACCTAGTATTGAAAGGAAATAAATTTGAGGCGTATGATTATTTGACTAAGTTTTCTATTTTAATCAGAGAAAACCTGAAAATGAGCCAAAAAAGTTTTGTTCTTTTTGATGAAGAATTACAATTGTTAATAAAGTACTTGGAATTGGAAAAACTTCGTTTTAAGGGTGAATTCATGTATGAAATTATAGGAGCAGATACTATCGGAGATATAAAAATTCCTGCAATGATTATTCAACCTTATGTTGAAAACGCCTTAAAGCATGGATTACTGCATAAAAATGGAAATGATAAAAAAGTAACATTGACTTTTCTACAGAAAGAAAAGGTTTTAAAATGTACGGTTTATGATAATGGAGTTGGACTTGAAGCTTCTAGAAAAATAAAAAAAGAAAATAACATAACTCGTCAGTCATTTTCTACCAAAGCCATAAAAGATAGGCTCGTTTTTTTGAAAGATTATTATAAAACTGATATAGGAGTAGCTTATGGTAATGTAAAAGAAGGAACTAAAGTAATTATTAAGATTCCTTGCACTATTGATTAGTTTTATGGACGTTTGGAAATAAATTTATACGGTTAGGAAGAATATTCAAAAAACTGAATAAATATAAAATATATTACAGGGGTATTTTTGAAAATAAAAGGTGTTTTCGATTGTTTTTAATAATATAGAAAAGATGAAATCTATTGTAACCAAAATATTCAATCTAGGAATACATGATCGTAATGGTTTAAAAGAAAATAAAAAGGTTAAACTTTTAAATATTTTTTGCCTTACATGGGGAGCTATGATTCCTGTTATAACCATTTTTGATATTATTTTTCAAAGAGAGTTAGTAGGAAGTTTGATAATGCATGGGATCTCTTATTTATTAATAATTAGTATTCTGTTTTTTCAGTCAATATATTTTTATACGCTTGCTAGGGTGCTTTTTCTAGGGGCCATAATTGGAGTAACGTTTGTGTTTGCAAACTACACAACACCATTAAATCTTATTGAAAATTTTTATTTTGTTTACCCTTTAATAGCACTAATTCTAGTAGAAAAAAAATGGATTAACATCGCTGTTTTAATACTATGTTTTTTATTGTATTTCGTTCCAAATATATATTATGGGCACTATCCTAAAAATATGATTCTACCTGTGTTAGTATTTTCTGTGTTTGTGGCGGCTTATGTTATTTTAAATTATTCAGATAATTTGAATAGAAAACATGAAAATGAATTGATGTTAAGTAAACAAAAGTTAGAACAGGCCTATTCAGAATTAGAAGAACGAAAGAAAAGTGAATTAGCAAACTTGCAATTAAAGACGCTAAAGGCGCAAATGAATCCACATTTTTTATTTAATACCATAAACTCTATTCAAAGTTTAATCCTTACCAATGATAAGGAAGGGGCTTATAAATACTTAACTAAATTCTCTCTATTGATGAGAGAAAGCTTAAAAACAAGTGAAAAAAGTTTTATTGATTTCAAGGAAGAGCTATCAATGTTGAAAAAATATTTGGAACTTGAAAAATTACGCTTTGGAAACGATTTTATCTATAAAATAAATGGAGAAAAAGAGGTGGGAGAAATTAGAATACCATCGGCTATAATTCAGCCATTTATTGAGAGTGCAATTCATTATGGATTGCTTCATAAAACAAAAGGGAAGAAAATGGTAGCAATTGAGTTCTATCAGGAAGAAGTACTGATGTGTATAATTACAGATAATGGAATAGGTATAGAAGCTTCAAAAAAAGTAAAAGCAACCAATTTAATAGAAGAAAAAGGAAAGGATACATCTATTAAAACAATTAAGAATAGATTGCATATCTTGAAAAATTATTATCAAACGAATATTGATATTAAATATCAAGAAGCTATAGAAGGAACAAAAGTCATTATAAAAATACCGTATAAAAAGTAAAATGATGCTAAGACTAGGTGAAATACCTATTCATATATTAGACATAAGAGTATGCTGTTCCACGAAAGAGGAATATAAAAATGTAAAACTACTTGCAGTCAGGTGATAAAGCAAGAAAAACAGTAGTGAATGTTTTCAATAATAAGCAAATGTCGTTTTCTACAAGATCGATGGAAGATCGAATTAATTTATTAAAAGAGTATTATAATACTGATATTGGTTTTAGTAAAGTAACGGTACATATTGATTCAAAAGTAGTTGTTAACCCCCTATACTAACTTAAATGAATAAAATAGAAGTAATAATAGTAGATGATGAATTAAATGCTAGAGAAAATTTAAAATATTTACTGAGTGCATTTTGTAAAGAAGTAGTGGTAGTTTCTGAGGCATCAAATGTAGATGATGCTGCCCAAGAAATAAGAAAGCACAATCCTCAATTAGTATTCTTAGACATAGAAATGCCTAGAAAAAATGGATTTCAATTGTTAGATGAGTTCTTAGAAATTAATTTTCAGGTTATTTTTATTACCGCTTACGATATGTATGCCATAAAGGCTTTTGAGGTAGCTGCTCTTGATTACTTACTAAAACCAGTAGATATTGAAAGGTTGAAAGAAGCTGTAAGCAAGGCAGAAAAAGCCATTAAAAACTCTGAAAACAACTCGGACAACTTAGAGGTTTTAAAGAAAAATAAAAAGAAGCTGCAAAAAATAGCAATTCCGTATAAAACAGATTATGTAATACTAGATATTGATGATGTATTATGTATAGAGGCAGATAGGATGTATTCAATTGTTTATGCAAAAAACGATAAGAAATATATGGTAGCTAAGAAATTGAGCTATTATGAAAAATTATTGTGCAATGATAAAGATTTTATAAGACTTCATAGATCGTGGATAGTAAACTTTAATAAGATAGAGATATACTCTAAAAAAGAAAAGGAAGTAACCTTAACCTCTGAATTTAAAGTATCCGTAAGTAAAAGTTATAAAGAAAATTTTGAGAAACTTTTTTACACGTAATTAGTTTAGCTCCCAATCAAAGCTAATTCTGAAATATCGGAAGAGAAAGCTTTAAGAAAGGGGGATTTCAAAGAATACAAGATAGTGAAATAAGAAAAATTAAGGCCTAAGCTATTGAAAGCTTAGGCTTTTTTATTTGAGAAATGCGCTGATATATAGGTTTGTATGATTAGGATTTCATTCGGAAAATAATAAGTCTCATTCGGAAACAAATTGAAGCTCTTCTAATATGGTTCGTTTTCCTTTGACCTGGGAAAAATTAAATTTAATAAAAAAGAAAACGAAATGTTAAAAAAACTACTCTTGATGTGCCTGTTAATAACTTCAGTTGTTAATGCGCAAATTCCAACGACCGATTTAAGTGCTCAATACGAGTTTACTAATGGTAGTATGGTCGATGGAATTGGTAATGCAAATTTTATTCAATATGATACTTATGTTACAAAAGTAAATGATCGTTTGGGAAATCCCTTAAATTCGATACGTTTAAATGGAGATCGTTTGGTTAGATCAGATATAAGTTATAGTTCTAATCAAGCAACGATTAGCTTTTGGATTAAAACAGCCACAAATAGTGCTGATGTAAAAACAATTTATGATGAAGCTAATGCTAGAAATTCAGTTGTCGATAGTCACAATTGGTCAGGACATTATATTTTACTTCAAGGAGGTAAAATAGGATATGTAGTACAACAGCTTTATCAAGCTACTAACGTAGGAAATGGAGGTAGAGTTGGAATCAAAAAAGTATCAACAGCGTTTATAGCCGATGATGATTGGCATCATGTAGCTCTTAGTTTTCGTCAAACTATTACCGGAACAGGGCAATATATAGGTGGAAGGGAAGTAAAAGTATATCAAACCTACGCTAAACTTTATATAGATGGCGTTTTATCTACCTCTTCTTCAGATAGTAGAGGAAGTGAATATGGTTATATATCCAATGGAAACTGGCATACAGCTGGAAATATTGCCATAGCAAGTAATAGAAGTAATAATTTGCCTGCAAATAATAAATATACAGATTCATTTGATGATTTGTTGTTGTATAACCGAGAATTATCTGCATCTGAAATTCAAAATATCGCTAGTTACAATAGCAACTGTTTTGTCTTGCCTACTAGTACAATTGGTTTTGCTAATGTAGGTACTAGTAACGCAGATATTCAGATTAATAAAACGGGAGTTTTTGATATCGCTTATCATAAAACTTCAGAGCCATTTAGTAATGCAACCATTGTAACGGCTATAGATAATTCTTCGGGAACTAATAATGTGGTTAACTTAACAAACCTTGATTCTTTATCGGAGTATTCAGTTTATATAAAAGCCAACCAAACATGTCAGAATTGGTCGGATGAAAAGAAGTTCAGTACCGCAAGACCTAATGTGCCTTACTATGTGAATGTAAATGCAACAGGAAACCAATTAGGAACCTCTTGGGCAAATGCATATACCAGTGTTCAAGACGCTATAGCAGCTATTGATGCAACAGGTAAAGAAATATGGATTGCTAATGGAACGTATACTCCACATGCATCTGATACATCAATATCTTTTCAAACCCCGTTTGGAGTAAAAATATACGGAGGTTTTAATGGAACAGAAACTAATATTTCTCAAAGAGATGTTAACAACAACCTTACAATCTTAAGTGGAGATTTACAAGGTAATGATGATACAAATGTAACATATAATAATAGTACTAAGTCTGATAATAGTTTGCATGTACTAAAGGTTACCAGTAACGATGTGGTAATAGATGGGGTAACTATACAAAATGGTAATGCCAGTGGAACAAGTGACGATGAAAGAGGAAGTGCAATCTTTGTAAATCCGACGGTAACCAACCTTTCAATAAAAAATTCAACAATAAAAAATAATGTTAGTAGAAGAGCAGGAGTAGTATCAGCCTATTTTACAGTAAATTCTTCAGTAACTATCGAAAATTGTGTATTTGATAATAATTTGAGCGCTTGGGGTACAGGGTTATATTTGTTAGCAAATGGTAATGGAACTACCGCTAATTTTAATGTATATAATTCATTATTTATAAATAATAAAACTCAAGATGAAACTGCTAGTTTAAAAGCATACACAGGAAGTTCAATATGGTTTAGAGCATCAGCAACAGGTTCTAATGTAACAAGTACTATTGTTAATAGTACTTTTGCAAATAATTCGGATCTAGGAACACAAGCTGGTTCTGAGAGAGGTACTATAGCATTAAGTAGAAGAACCGATGGTAGTAGTACTCATAACGCTACAATTTCTAACTCTATTGTTTTTGGTAATACTAGAACAGGAGGTGTAACGACTTTAGATATTAATAAAGGACATGTTAGTTTACCAAACCAGGTAGTAGTTAACAATTCGATAGGAGAAGAAGGGTTTTCTAATATTTCATCTAGTGATGTCATAAATAGTAACAGTGGCGATCCTAGATTTAAAGATCCATTAAATAATGATTTTACACTTCAAGGTTGCTCAAACGCGGTAAACGCGGGAGATAACTCGAAACTACCAACAAGTGTAGTAAAAGATTTGTTAGGGAATCAACGTGTTTTCGATACAACTGTTGATGTAGGTGCTTACGAACAAACAACTGTTGGTTTTTGTAATGTGTTAACATTAAATATAGTAGGGAATGGATCGGTAAAATATAATGGATCTATTGTGAATTCTGGTGATACCTTTAGCGAAACTGAAATATTGTCATTAATACCTGAGGCTAGTTCAGGATTTGTATTTGAAAAATGGGACGGTGATGCTGTTGGAAATTCAAATCCGTTATCTATTTTAATGGATACCGATAAAACATTAACGGTAACTTTTAAAGAATCAATTACACCTATTTATGTAGATGTTAATGCATCTGGCGCAAATAATGGAACATCATGGGCAAATGCGTATACAAGTTTAGTAACAGCATTAGCAAATGCAACAGCACAATCTAATATAATTTGGATTGCGGATGGTATTTATAGAAGAGGAGGTAGTATCAATATGTTTTTTGATGTAGATAAAGAAAATATTGAAATATACGGAGGGTTTAATGGTACTGAAACTGCCTTAGAACAAAGAGACGTTTTTAATAATGTAACCATATTAAGTGGAGATGTTCAAGGAAATGATAGTGGAAGTTTGGTAATTAATAATAGTACTATGTACGATAACAATCGTACTGTTATGAGAGTATCAGAGAATAATGTTGTTATAGATGGTTTAACAATTAAAGACGGGAATGCGACAGCGTTAAATTTGAATGGAGGAAATGGATCTCCAGGGATTTTGATAACTTCAAATGTTAATGATTTTATATTAAGAAACTCAACAATAACAAATAATCTTAGTGATAAATCAGGTCCTGTAACGGGTGTTTTTTCAGTAGATACTTCTGTAACTATAGAAAATTGTGTTTTTTATAATAATGTAAGTGGGTATGGAACTCTTTATTTATATGAAAACGGAGCGAATAAAACAGCCACTTTTAATGTAATAAACACATCGTTTTATAAAAATAGTACGACAAACGTACATCATCAAAAAGGACATACAGGAAGTTCTTTATGGTTAAGGTCTATCGCTACCGGAGCAAATGTAACCTCAAATATTATTAACTGTACATTTGCTAATAATACTGATATAGGTACACAAACAGGTTCAGAAAGAGGTACTATAGCATTAAGTAGAAGAACAGATGGAGCAAGTACTCATAATGTAAATATATCAAACAGTATTGTATATGGTAATACTGGAGCAGGAGGAATAACAACATTAGATGTTAATATAGGACATACTGGTTTCCCAAACCAAGTATTAATTAGTAATTCTATAGGAGAAAACAGTTTTTCGAATATAGCAACAGGCAATTTAACAAATATCAGTAGCTCTGATCCTTTATTTGTAGATGCTATTAATAATGACTTTAGTTTGCAATCAGGTTCATCAGCGAAAGACACAGGAGACAATTCAAAACTAATATCAGGAATGTCAACAGATATTTTAGGTAAGATTAGAATTCATAATTCAATTGTTGATATGGGGGCCTATGAATATGGAGCAGCAACGTATTCTCCTAGAAAATTAATCGTTAATGCCACAGGAGGTACAGTCACTAACAATCCAAATGCAGCAAATAATTCATATCAAAATAATACTTCAGTAACATTAGTAGCAACTCCAAACGCAGGATACCAATTCGATGGATGGAGTGGAGATGCAACTGGAACAAATGCAACTGCGATTATTGTAATGAATAGTGATAAAACTGTTACAGCAATATTTAGTAAAATCCAACGAACTTTAACGCTTAATGCAACGAACGGAACAGTAGTAACGAACCCAAATCCAACGAATGGAACCTATAATGATGGAACAAGTGTTGTATTAACAGCAACACCAGATGCAGGATATCAATTTGATGGCTGGAGTGGCGATGCTTCGGGAACAACGAACCCATTGAACATTACGATGGATAGCGATAAAACGGTTACAGCTATGTTTAGTGAAATTCAACGTACGCTAACCATTACTGCCACTAATGGAACCGTAGTAACGAATCCAAACCCAACGAATGGAACCTATGATGATGGTACGGTAGTGGAACTGACGGCGACACCGGATGCAGGATATCAGTTTGATGGCTGGAGTGGAGATGCTTCGGGAACAACGAACCCATTGAACATTACGATGGATAGCGATAAAACGGTTACAGCTATGTTTAGTGAAATTCAACGTACGCTAACCATTACTGCCACTAATGGAACCGTAGTAACGAATCCAAACCCAACGAATGGAACCTATGATGATGGTACGGTAGTGGAACTGACGGCGACACCGGATGCAGGATATCAGTTTGATGGCTGGAGTGGAGATGCTTCGGGAACAACGAATCCATTGAACATTACGATGAATGGCGATAAAACGGTTACAGCTATGTTTAGTAAAATTCAACGTAGTTTAACACTTACTGCCACTAACGGAACCGTAGTAACGAATCCAAACCCAACGAATGGAACCTATGATGATGGTACGGTAGTGGAATTGACAGCAATACCAGATGCAGGATATCAGTTTGATGGCTGGAGTGGCGATGCTTCGGGAACAATGAATCCATTGAACATTACGATGGATGACGATAAAACGGTTATAGCTATGTTTAGTGAAATTCAACGTACGCTAACCATTACTGCCACGAACGGAACCGTAGCAACAAATCCAAACCCAACGAATGGAACCTATGATGATGGTACGGCAGTGGAATTAACAGCAACACCAGATGCAGGATATCAGTTTGATGGCTGGAGTGGCGATGCTTCGGGAACAACAAATCCATTGAACATTACGATGGATGGCGATAAAACGGTAACGGCTATGTTTAGTAAAATTCAACGTATGCTAACCATTACTGCAACGAACGGAACCGTTGCAACGAACCCAAATCCAACAAATGGAACCTATGACGATGGAACGGCAGTGGAATTGACAGCAACACCAGATGCAGGATATCAGTTTGATGGCTGGAGTGGCGATGCTTCGGGAACAACGAACCCATTGAACATTACGATGGATAGCGATAAAACGGTAACGGCTATGTTTAGTAAAATTCAACGTATGCTAACCATTACTGCAACGAACGGAACCGTTGCAACGAATCCAAATCCAACGAATGGAAGCTATGATGATGGAACGGTAGTGGAGTTGACAGTAACACCAGATGCAGGATATCAGTTTGATGGCTGGAGTGGAGATGCTTCGGGAACAACGAATCCATTGAACATTACGATGGATAGCGATAAAACGGTAACGGCTATGTTTAGTAAAATTCAACGTATGTTAACCATTACTGCAACGAACGGAACCGTTGCAACGAATCCAAATTCAACAAATGGAACCTATGACGATGGAACGGCAGTGGAATTGACAGCAACGCCAGATGCAGGATATCAATTTGATGGCTGGAGTGGTGATGCTTCGGGAACAACAAATCCATTGAATATTACGATGGATGGCGATAAAACGGTTACAGCTATGTTTAGTAAAATTCAACGTACACTAACCATTACTGCTACTAACGGAACCGTAGCAACAAATCCAAACGCAACGAATGGAACTTATGATGATGGAACGGTAGTGGAGTTGACAGCGACACCAGATGCAGGATATCAGTTTGATGGCTGGAGTGGTGATGCTTCGGGAACAACAAATCCATTGAATATTACGATGGATGGCGATAAAACGGTTACAGCTATGTTTAGTACAATTCAACATACGTTAAC
This sequence comes from Tenacibaculum profundicola, assembly GCF_057220795.1. Classification (NCBI taxonomy): domain Bacteria; kingdom Pseudomonadati; phylum Bacteroidota; class Flavobacteriia; order Flavobacteriales; family Flavobacteriaceae; genus Tenacibaculum; species Tenacibaculum profundicola. The sequence continues at coordinate 4,301,853 of NZ_CM170137.1, forward strand.
CATTACTGCCACTAACGGAACCGTAGCAACAAATCCAAACGCAACGAATGGAACTTATGATGATGGAACGGTAGTGGAGTTGACAGCGACACCAGATGCAGGATATCAGTTTGATGGCTGGAGTGGAGATGCTTCGGGAACAACAAATCCATTGAATATTACGATGGATGGCGATAAAACGGTTACAGCTATGTTTAGTGCAATTCAACATACGTTAACCATTACTGCCACTAACGGAACCGTAGCAACAAATCCAAACCCAACGAATGGAACTTATGATGATGGAACGGTAGTGGAATTGACAGCGACGCCAGATGCAGGATATCAGTTTGATGGCTGGAGCGGAGATGCTTCGGGAACAACAAATCCATTGAGCATTACGATGGATAGTGATAAAACAGTTACGGCTATGTTTAGTAAAATTCAACGTACACTAACGATTACTGCCACCAATGGAACCGTAGCAACGAATCTAAACCCAACGAATGGAACCTATGATGATGGAACGGTAGTTGAATTGACAGCAACGCCAGATCAAGGTTATAGTTTTGTAAAGTGGGTGTTCGGAATAACAGGTTCTAGTAATACTCAAACAAGTACCTCTACAAATTTAACGATCACTATGGATGGCGATAAAACCGTAACAGCTGAATTTGATACAACAGCCGGTATTGAGGATGAAAAAGTATTAAAAGATTTGTCTATCTATCCAAATCCAACAGAGAGTATTTTAAATATAAGATTGAACGAAGAGATAAAAGAAATAGAGGTTTATACGATACAAGGAAGAAAAATAATAGCTTCTAAAAAATCAGAGATTAATGTTTCGGATTTGAAAACAGGGATTTATTTACTTAAAATATATACTGAAAACGGGAAAATAGGAGTAAAGCGATTTATTAAAAAATAAGAAGGATAAACCATTTTTTATAAAAGATCTCAAAACAGCATGTTTTGAGATCTTTTTATTTAGGTATAGGAAGAAAATAAGAGATTATCAAGTAAGTAAAGCAAGGTGTTAATAGGATCAATATCAGAAATAATGATAATTTATAATGTTTTCTTAGTATTGGGTTTGTTTAAAATATTGTCTTTTAAGGCTTTGTGTGTTGTTCTTTGGAAGTAAATTTAGGTGCTTCGGAAGTAATTGGGAGCTTTTTATATAATACCGAGCGTTATTTGTAAATGACCAACGGAGAATAAAAAAATAATTAATAAGGAGTAAACATGAAGAGCATTATATCAATAATAACAATACTTTTTACGTTAATCATTTCTGCCCAAAAAAATCAAAATGAAATTTTAACAAACTATCAATCAGGGAAATTTACGGTGTACAAAGTACAGAAAATTTCTTACGGAAAATATAAAATGGTAAAAGTAAAAAAGCAATGGCCATTGGAGTTTTCAAAAGCTGAGAATTTAGTGTCCAATATACTTGTTAAACGGGCAGGAATTTTAGATGAAAATTTTAAACCTGATGTACCAGGATATCCAGCATATTTTTCATTTTCTACCTACCGCCTAACGTTCTTAGATGGAATAGGGGTTTATTATAGTTGGAATGGGAAAGAACAAGCAACAACCAAGTATGTTTTTGTTGGAACAGGTAAAGGTTTGAAAAAAAACTATAAAGAATTAAATCAATTAGTTGAGCAGTATACTAAAAAAGTATTTAAAAATCAGACAGCAGCAAGAGCAGATGTGAAAGAACACAAAGCTATTGCAGCAGAAACAGAACGAAAGAAAAACTCATTAGAAACAAGAAAAGTATCGAAAATTGAACTTCAATTAATGAATTCTCCGAAAAATATAGCCCATTTTTCTGAGGTAATTAAGTATGGAATAGTAGCTATTCTCGAGGATGGTACAATGTTAAAAACAGAGAACTTAGGAGGTGAAATTCCTTGGAGTGATTTCAAATTGCAACATAAAGGTTGTAGCAATACTATTGAAGAAGTTCGAGTTGACGAAGATGCTAAATCATTAAGAGAAGATAGAGTTACGTTGTATGCTACGTCAAAATATCATAAAGGATTATCAGCAATAAAGCATTTGAATACTACTAATGATGTTTCTATTCGAGTAAGTCAAACAGGTTTCTGGGGTCATGAACGACGCAAATATATGGCTGTTGTTCAAGGTCAAAATGGGCAACATGCTGGAAGAGGTGATAATTTAACCATTAAAGTTAAAACCGTATCACATAAGCAGACAGGTGTTAAGTTAAATAAAATTGAAATATTCAATACCTCTAAAGATAAATTAGTTGGGAGGTACAAATTAGCACTTAATACTGAATTAATTGTAAACAATAAAGGAGGACAAGGAATGAATGGTTTTGAGGGGAGTAAAGGATCTCCAAATGGTGGAAATGGCGGAAATGGTGGAGCAGGTGGGAATATTTTGCTAATTAAAGATCCATCTGTATCAAAATTATCGATTCAATTAATCAATGCAGGTGGAGAAGGAGGAAAAGGAGGCGCCCCAAAATATTCATACGCGAGTAGAGGGAGAAATGGAGTAAGGGGAGATAAAGGAAGAATTGTCAAACAAACCAAAGTAGTAAAATTAAGTTTTTAAGTATAAATTAAAATTCAAAAAAATGAGAAAACAAGTATTATTAACATGCGCGATTAGTTTAGCGATGCTACTAGGAACAAGTAGCGATTCAAACGCTCAGTTTAAAAAACTAATAAAAAAAGTAACTTCAAAAAAGAGTGCATCTAAAAGAGGTAAATCTAGTGGAGCTTCTGGAGGTACATTCTCATATCTTAATAATGAAAATGATGAGTTAGGGTTAAGTGGAGAATATCATGGTTTAAAAGATAAAAAAGCATTTGGTTTTAAATTTGTAAAAGAAGATGAAGGGAAAGTAGTTAATGAATTACATTACTGGGAGAAAAAGCAGGAGAACCCTCAGTTGAAAATGAATTTTAAAGAAAGCTATTACAGAAAAAAGCAAGTAAAAATGTTTTTTGTGTGGATGTCTTCTTATGCAAAATCATACATTGAAGTTTTTGAAGTTGCACCGGGTGTTTTGGCACAAACACAGCAAACAAGTAGAAGTATTAATAAATATGACGAGTCGGTTCCGTTAGATACAAAAAGAACTGTAATTGAGGTGATGGCAAAAAACAAAGCTGATCTAGAAACTTGGGATATTGAAACAGCTCAGGCCAAAGTAGATATGATGATAAGTAGTTTAAATACTGCTAAAATTGCGAAAACGAAAAAGAAATTAATGCGTTTTGATGCGTATAAAAATTATCATGGCAAAATAGCTTTTGCAAAAGCAACACATTACTTAAAAAGTTCAAAAGCAAATCAACCTTTAGAAAAACCTGCAAATTTTATTACAAAGAGAGCGTTAGGAGAAACAGTTGCGTTTAAGCCTTATTTTGATCAACCCTTGTCAGTTTCTCATCCAGGAGCATGGTTTAACATAACCTATGAAATGGGTGGGCAAAAGACAGATAGAGAGGCATTGAGAAAATCAAGTGCTAAATTTTCGAAAAATATACCTCAATTAGATGATTATGTGAACGATTTCTATTTCTTCTACCCTAAAGTAACTGTAAACCGCTCTAATAATATTTCTGACTATGCCTTTTTAGAATTATTAAGATTAACTCAAGACGATTTAGAAGAAGGGAAAGTGTATGATTTAAAAGTGACGGTATGGGCTTATAAAGATGGACAAAATTTAGATCCAGTATCTACTGGAACAATTCAGTTAGAGTATACTGATAATACGGAAAAAATGTTATTCGATCCAGTAAAAGGATGGATAACCGTTTTAGAGGATTATTTAGACGAGTAAAGTGTTTAATGAGTAAATAAACTTATCCGAACGGTACTCATACTGTTCGGATTTTGTCAGTTAAAATAAGTTGAAATAGAAAGATATATCGTATTATGACAGCTCATTTTTAGTGAAAAAATAATCGAAGAATCAACATTAATGACTTTTAATTATTCTTTTTTAAAAGAGACGAGAACAATATATAAATAGATATTGTTGGGTTAAATCTGATGATCAACGGGAATTATAAGCTGCATATTAATAAGGTTTTTATTAGTAGTTGTATCTATTTTATGCTTAAAAAGTGCCTTTTGGAAGAAAAAACATGCCTTTCGGAAAGAATTAGTACGAATTCTTGTGATCTTTAATTTTATTTGCCCTAGGGGAAAGAAAGCAATGAAATCATAAAAGAAGAAGAATCTATTGTTTGTTTAATTTTTCTAAAATCTATTTTAGTAATTTGTTCTCAAATGATAAAATAGGAGTTGGAAATAAAATTGACAGAATTGCTTTTAAACTGTATGGGTTAGTTCTCATACAGTTTTTTTTTACACCATGATTTCAGTTTTAACTTACCCTGATAAAATGACCTTTATTTCTCAATACTTTGTGAGAAAAAAACCATGCCCTAACCTAAGGAGATACTTTTTTGTATAACACATATCAATTTCGTACCCCCTAATTTCAAAGACCAAATAGTATAATAATGGTTGCTATTCGGAAATAAAAACATGCCATACGGAAATAAAAATGGAGGATTTATAAAGTTTTTGGTGTTATTTGTTTCAAGGGTAAGGTAATTTTTATATTAAAAAGTGTAATTAATAGTACACTACTTTTTGAAGTCTGGATATTCTTATTAAAGATAGAGGATTTATAGAAATAAAAAAGTTCGTTAAAAATTAGTGTTTGTTTAAACTGTATGAGGGATTAATTTTTCTCGTACAGTTTTTTTAAGGTTGCGCATGAAAAGTAATACAATTTTGATGTTAATTTAACGACTAGAATTGCTTATGATAAATACCGATATAAAAGAAATTACAAGAGAAAACCCCATAAAATAAAGGTAGCAATTGTAAATTGCTACCTTTATGTTTTAGTACTCTTTGCGACAATTTTTAGAACCATTACAAAGGCCTTAGAACCTATTAGTTTTTATATTTATTTGAATAACGCTTCCATAATCCTGTTTGATGCGTTTCTAGACTTAATTTTCGTCCTTGAATAAATGCTTCAGAAAGAATATTACCTCTCATATCTAAAGCATCTCCTGTAGATATAAATAACGTGGCATCTTTACCAACTTCTAATGTGCCTGTAAATTTATCGATTCCTAAGATTTTAGCATTGTTTTGAGTTATTAGTTGTAAGGCTTGTTCTTTCGACAATCCATAGGCCGCATAGGTGCCAGCGTAGAAAGGAAGGTTTCTTGTACTCATTCGCTCCATTTCTCCATCCATACCTAAGCCTATTAATATTCCGGCATCACTAAGTGTTTTTGCTGATCTAAATGGAAGGTCGTAATCTTCGTCTTCGCTTGAAGGCAAACGATGTGCTCTTTTAAGAATGACAGGAATGTTATTGATTTTTAATAAATCTGCTATTTTTTCGGCTTCAAAACCACCGACAATGACTAAGTTGTTTATGCCTAGTTTTTTAAATGCATTAATGGCGTCAGACATTCGTTTTTCCCCATTAACGTGGATAAAAACTTTTTGAGTCCCATAAAAAACATTATTTACAGCTTCATAAGGGAGGTTTTTTGAGGTTCTGTTACTTTGTAAATATCGTTTAGCATCTTTAAAAAAAGCAATAATTTTAGTGACATTTTTGATGTAGTTTTTATTAGGTTTTAACGCAGGATCTTCACCTCTCCACCAACGACCTCTACTAAAGTTATTTGGCCAATTTATATGAATGGCATCATCTGTTTTTACGGTAGCATCTTCCCAGTTCCAGGCATCAAACTGAACAATGGAAGAAGTTCCTGAAATAACGCCCCCTCTTGGAGTAATCTGTCCGAGAAGAACTCCATTAGGTCTTACGGTTTCAATAACTTTACTTTCTGCATTGTAGGCTATAATACTTCTTATATGAGGTAGCATACTACCCGTTTCATCAACATCTCTCGTAGCACGTACCGCATCAATTTCAGCCAAACCAAGTGACGTATCGGCAGCAATAAATCCAGGGTAAATATGTTTACCTTTGGCATTTATTACCGTTCCTTGTCTTGCAATTCTCATACGAGCACTGCCCACAAATGATATTTTCCCGTCAGAAAACATAATTAAAGAATTTTCTATAATTTTTCCATTTCCTAAATGGGCCGTAGCTCCTTCAATTGAAAAAGCCGTTGTTTGTTTTGGAGCTGGCGTTTGTTGAGCTATTATATTCCCCAGGAATAAGAAATATAATAAACTATATACTATGTTTTTTTGCATTCGTTGTATTTTAAAATTCCTATTCTGTATCACAATGAAATAATTTTTTAGACTTTTTTGTAGGACTTTGTGTTTTAGCTCCTTTGATTTTTTCTTTTAACATCATATTGATTAATTTCGAGCGCTCTGATTTAATACCTTCTCGTTTAGCCAAATCTTTTTCAATATCAAAATAAATAGCTCCATCAATAATTGTTTTTTCAGCCTTAGCATAAATAGATAAGGGGTTATCACTCCATAAAACAAGGTCTGCATCTTTCCCAATTTTAATACTTCCTGTTCGATCATCTAAATGAAGTAATTTTGCAGGGTTAATAGTTATCATGCTCCAAGCTTCCTGTTCGCTTAAACCTCCGTATTTCATCGTTTTAGCAGCTTCTTGATTTAATCTTCTTGACATTTCTGCATCGTCAGAGTTAATGGCAACGGTAATTCCTTGTTGGTGCATAATGGCAGCGTTGTATGGTATGGCATCATTAACTTCATATTTATACGCCCACCAATCTGAGAATGTTGAACCTCCAACACCGTGTTTTTTCATTTTATCGGCAACTTTATAACCTTCTAAAATGTGTGTAAAGGTGTTTATGTTAAAATTGAATTTTTCTGCAACTTTCATTAGCATATTAATTTCAGATTGCACATAAGAATGACAAGAAATAAAACGTTCTTTATTCAGTATTTCCGCTAGGGTTTCTAGTTCAATATCTTTGCGGTATTGTTGGCCACTTTTCTTTTTGGCATCATATTCTTTGGCTCTTTGAAAATAGTCAATATATACTTGTTCTACACCCATTCTGGTTTGTGGAAATCGAATGGTGTTAAAATCACCCCAATTCGATTGCTTTACATTTTCACCGAGGGCAAATTTGATGAATTTTGGAGAGTTTTTGTAAAGAAGACCCTCTGCGTTTTCACCCCATTTTAATTTTAGTATGGCTGAGCGACCTCCAATTGGGTTTGCAGAGCCATGAAGTATTTGAATACTGGTAACACCTCCAGCGATATTTCTATAGATATTGATGTCACTTGGGTCAATAACATCTTCGATAGTAACTTCGGCAGATGAGTTATGGCCTGCCTCATTAATAGCTGAGGCGGCAATATGAGAATGTTCATCAATAATTCCCGCAGTTAAATACTTTCCAGATCCGTCAATTTGTCTTGTAGCTTTGGCATTGATGTTCTTGCCTATTTTGGTGATTTTTCCATTAGATATTAATACATCGGTATTGTTTAATACCTCTTGGTTTTCGGATGTCCAAACAGTCGCATTTTTAATTAAAATAGTTTCTGGTTGAGGTAGCGTATGGTACCCATATCCAATATTAGGAAAACTAACAGCAACAACATCATGAGTTTTCTTTTCACTTTTCTCTTTCTTCTTTTTTTCTTCCTTCTCTTTTTTTACTTTTTGAGAAGCAGACCATGTGATATCATTTCCATTATTATCCATCCCTGTACCCTGCATTACATTAGATGCATTAACAACTTTACCTGAAAGTCTCGTAAATTTGTTTTCATCATTCAATGTAATTTGAATCCAATCATTGTTATAAGAAAACTTGCTGCTTATTTTTAAGTCACCTTTTTTTATCGAGGCATCTTGTTTGGTCCCTTTACCACTAATGGTCATTGAGTAGTTATTCCCATTAACATTCAACAGGTACTCACCTGAAAGGTTTTTTATATCCATAGGGTTAATAACATTTTTGTTTCCTTGAACCCAATTTTCATATAATGTAGTTTTACTATCAAAAATATCACCAGATGTAATTAAGAAGTTCGCGTAGCTACCTGTTTTTAAGTTACCGATTTTAGTGTTTCGTAATATTAAAGAAGGAATAGTTGTTAAGGCTTCTAAGGCAATTGTTTTATCTAACCCGTATGAAATAGCCTTTTTTAAATTAGTAAGAAAGTCTTTGGTAGATTTTAGTTTATACGTTGTCAATGCAAACGGTACATTATTGTTTGCTAGGATACCTGGATTAGAAGGCTCTTGATTCCATCTGCGCATATCACTCAATGCTATTTTGTTAGCCAAATCTATATTACTAACATCGTAGGCTTTTCTAAAATTAATGGGAATAATAAAAGTAGCCTTGGTGTTTTTTATATCTTGAATTCGTTCGTATTCGTTACCACCCCCTACTATGGTATATTGAATACCAAATTCATCTCCAATCTTATCAGCTCGGATGTCATTTAGATAATCACCTGCTCTGAAAATTTGGGGTAAATTCTTTTTATCATTTAAAGCTTCTAGAGCTGCATCGGTATTTTTAGCGTTTTCGCTAGCATACCAACTGGCGTCCAAATATGTTTGTCTTAGCAAAGCCATTGCCCCCATTCGTGAGGTTGGGTAGGATTGCTGTGATTTATTACTTTTAGAAAATGATAGGTAATTAGCAGATCTTTTATCAAGTATTCTATAAGCATCTGAATTGTTTGAATTCAAGGCCACTAGCACCCCGTTTCCTTGCATGATACCATCATCTACGTGTGTGTTTAGCACACCAAATCCGACGTTTATATATTCTTTAGCTTTTTTATCGTCATATTTAAATTCATCGAAAGCATCAATATCAGGACGAATATGATCATTCCAATAATAACCTTTTCTGCTCGCATCATATTGAGGGGTTCTGTTAAAATTAGAGTTTCTTTTAGGTTTTTCAACACCAAAACTCGAATAGGTATCAATAAACGAAGGGTAAATAGTTTTTCCTTTTGCCTCAATAATTTCTGCTTCTTTTGGAATGTCAATAGACTTACCAACCTTAAGGATCTTACCATCTTTTATGAGTAATGTTCCCTTTTTTATCTGCTTTTGAGGAGTAATGTAAATAGTAGCATCCTTGAATGCAATGATGCTGCTTTTAGTAGTTTTTACTCCAGTATTTGTAGGGAAATACTCTTGTGCAGTGATATGGGAAATGTACAAGGAGAGTAGTATTATAAACGTTTTTTTCATTATGTTGAAGTTGATTTAGTTCTTAAAAGTATTGAATTCTTAAAGTTTAGAGATTTGTTTAACAAAATATTAAGATTATTTTAAGAGTATCTTTCCTAGTTTTTCGTCTCCGGATAGCCAAGCAGATTTATTATCGATGAATTGAATAGCATAAAAAGAGTCGCTACTTACTTTTTTCCAATTTAGCCCTCCATCATTTGAAAATGAAACCCCTGTTTTGCCTACGGCAATAATTTCTTTACCAGAAGTATTAGGTACATATTGAATACAACTTTTGTAGCTAGGTTCACGGTTGCTAGATACTAATTTCCATGTTTCGCCTCCATCGATTGTAATCGCCTTATTAGCAAAATTATTATCAGGATGAGAATAATCACCCCCAATTATAATACCATGTAATTCATCGTAAAAATCGACTGAGTAAATTCCTTGTGGACCATTTCCTTGAACAATGGGAGTATCGTATACTTTCCAAGACTTCCCTTTGTCAATAGATTTCAAAACACGGGCTTTTTTACCACCTGAGACAATCCATATATGGTTATTAATAATTTTTATATTCGTATTACTAGCGGCAAAAAAAGCTTCGCCGTCTTCAAATAGTGGGAGTTCCGAACAAGGAATTTTCTGCCAAGAATTCCCGCCATCTGAGGTGATAATAATAGAAGGGCATTCCCCAGTAGGATCACCAACTGCAATTCCATGTTTTTTGTCTGGGAAAAACTGAAGCGCGTCATAGAATACTTTGGAATGCTCTTCTTTATAAACAAGTTGATTATGATTGTCATAAACTTTATACAACAAAGCAGGGTTACCAATAGATAATGCAAATACGGTATCTTTATGTACAGCAATGCTTCTAAAGTGGGGAATAATGGAATCGTTGTAGGTTATTTTTGTTAAATTCCAAGTTTTTCCGCTGTTAACTGTTTTACCAATAGATCCTTTCGAGTCTGCAAAAATTAAGGTATTTTCGCTAACAGCCTCTATAGCCCTAATGCTTGAACCATTCATTTTGTAAGTAGAGATCTCTACGTTTGTAAGATTTCTTGGTTGGTATTTCTTTTGACAAGAAAATATTAAAATTATGACTATAAAAAATAGGAGGAAACGTTTCATTTTTTGATATTTTTACACAACTAAAATAAATAAATTCAATGAAAAAAGCATTGGTTATTTCAGGAGGAGGAAGCAAAGGAGCATTCGCAGGAGGTGTGGCCGAATATTTGATGAATGAAAAACATAAAGATTACGATATGTTTTTGGGAGCATCTACGGGCAGTTTAATGGTATCTCATCTAGCGTTACGTCAAGTTCAAGTACTGAAAAATATATATACCAACGTTAATCAACACTCCATTTTTAGTAATAATCCTTTTAGAATCAGAACTGTTCATGGTGAAAAAGTAATTTCGATACGACATTTAAATACGTTGTGGAATTTTTTTAATGGCAGAAAAACTTTTGGTGAAAGTAAAAACTTGCGTCGTCTTATTAAGAAAAACATTACACGAGAAATGTATACTGAAATAAGAGAGCAAAATAAAGAAGTGGTGGTTGCACTCTCGAATCTTACCGCTAATAGAATTGAATACAAGTCTATTTTAGAATGTGAATATGAAGATTTTTGCGATTGGATTTGGGGTTCATGTAATTATGTGCCTTTTATGAGTTTACTTGAAAAAAATCACTGTCAATATGCAGATGGAGGTTTTGGCTGTCTAGTGCCAATTAGAGAGGCAATTTTAAGAGGGGCAAAGGAAATAGATGCCATTATATTGGAAACTGAGATTACTCAGATAAATAGAATTCCGGCAAAAAACCCCTTTTCATTAATGTTAGATGTGTTTGATTTTATGTTAGAGCATGTTGAAAAACACAATGTGACCATCGGAAAATTATCTGCAAAACACAATGATGTAAAATTAAACCTTTATTATACTCCCACTGTTTTAACAACCAATTCGTTGGTTTTTGATAAAAAATTAATGACGAAATGGTGGAAGTATGGGTATGAACATGCGAAGTTTAAAGATGACTCATTTATGAATGATTATAGAACCGAATTAGTTGATAAATAGATGAAATTCGGAAAAGTTGAACAGCCAGAATTAGTTGATTTTACCTTACCAGAAACACATCAGAGAACCGTAGATGTATTAAAGGTAAGTAAGAAAAGCGATCCTCTTACTGTTTTTGTTGGATGTGCTAAATGGAATAAAACCGACTTAAAAGGATTTTATCCTAAAGGAACAAAAGATGAACTGGAATATTATTCTACGCAATTTAATTCAATTGAAATGAATGCAACCTTTTACCGGTTATTTCCTGCTGACCAATTTGCGAAATGGAAAAATAAAACACCCGATACTTTTAAGTTTTTTCCTAAAATAACTCAGGAAATTAGTCATTGGAAACGATTGGAAGGTGTTCAAGATCAGGTGAATTATTATTTAGATAATGTATGTCATTTAGAAGAAAAATTAGGGACTATTTTTTTACAGTTACATTCTAATTTTGGACCAAAGAATTTTGATAGGGTAAAACATTTCGTGAGCAGTTGGCCTAAAGGGATTCCTTTGGCAATTGAAGTACGCCATCCAGATTGGTTTATTGACGATACATTTGAAAAATACACAAAAGTACTAGACGAAAACAACGTAACTAATATTATCGTCGATACAGCGGGTCGGAGAGATATGGTGCATATGTGTTTGACAAACAATGAAGCATTTATTCGATATGTTGGAGCAAACCATAGTTCTGATTATGAACGTTTAGATGCTTGGATAGTTCAATTAAAAGAATGGTATACACTTGGACTGCGTAAAATTCATTTTTTTATTCATCAAAATTTAGAAATAGAATCACCTTTATTAGCTTCCTATTTTATTAAAAAGCTAAACAAAGAGCTACAAGTTAATTTAAAAATACCTAATGAGAGTAACGATCATCAAATAAGGTTGTTATAGATTCAAGGTAGCGAAGTACGCTACCTATTTTTGGTACTGCACGATATCACCTGTAGTGTTACCTTTTTAAATCAACATACATATTGTTATAGGTCGGGTTATGAGATTTAGAACTACTTATAGTTTTTAATTTAAAAGGAGTATTCATTATATTACTTGTTCTATTTCCTGTTGTTATAAGCTGAATTGTTCTTGCTAACAAGGGTTCATTTTTGTCTCCTAAAACACCTAAATTTCCATAATCTTCATCGAGCTCTACAGTAGGTTCGATCCCATCTTTATCATTGACGTCATCTTTGTTTACAATTTCTAATACAATAGGTTGCATGGCCCAGTTGTGATTTGGGTTAATTCCATCTTTAGAGTAAAAGTTAGGGGAATCGTAAAGGGTAATTGAACCTACATATTTTCCATGCGTTTTAGTACCAACAGTTTTAACATCAATATAAGGGGTTAAACTGTTAATAATTAATTCAGAAGCAGAGGCAGAACTTCCTGTTGTAATAAAATAGACATTTGTTAAATGCACACTATTAATGGCTTCAGTGTTTTCTAAAGTGTCTGTAAATCTATCGATAAGGTACTCCGGGTTTGCCGCGCTCATGTACTTATCATTCCATCGTTGTTTTGCGAAAACGTCATCAGTAAACTGACCTGTAATCATACTACCTAGGTAGGTTGCTGTTTGTACAGATCCACCGCCATTATAACGTAAATCGATAATTAAATCAGTAATATTATCAGCTTTAAATTGAGCGAAAACCTGATTTAATTGAGAATCAAAATTAGAAGTAAATCCATTATACATCAAATATCCTATTTTTTTACCACCTTCATCAATAGTCGTAGCTACGTGCACAGGGTTTTCTGTGTAACTATTTTTATCTAGTGAGATGGTATTACCATTTGCTAATGGGTTACCAGTATTATAATCTGCTAGGTGAATTGTATAAGAAGTAGCATCCGTAAATAGGAGGTCTCTATAATTTTCTTCGGTTAGTTGAATGCCATTTACCTCAGAAAAAATCATTCCTCTAGTGACTCCTTTATTTGCAGCATCTGTGCCAGGAACCACATAACGAACAGCCCCAAAAATTTTGTCAGCCTGACTTCTGTACCTTTTTAAACTAAATTCCATTCCCGTTGTTTGTGTCGTTCCCTGAAAAGCTTGTTCTAGAGCTACATAATCTTCTACAATCCATGACCATTTGTCAACAGTACCTCTTTGATAAAGTAAGCTTTCAAATAAACTATTTGGATCATCAAAACCAGATAAGTAATTATACAATTGTTGATCAGAAGAAAAACGCCTATCAGACAAATCTGAAATATCTCCCTGCCATAAATAATAAGCGTTTAATCCTTTCCAAATAAAATCTTGAATTTGAATATTTTCAGGAACGCCTTCTTTTTTACTGCAAGAAGTAGTTACAAAAATTGATACAATAAGTAAGAACGATATTTTTAAAAATTTCATTTTTGGACTTTTAGCTAATTATTAAAACGCAATTTAGCAAATAATATTATTTTTTTTAGCATGGATGTAACAAAGATAGTTATGTGTCGTCGTAATGATGTAAACCTGATATAAAAATTACATTTTATTGTTTACATAACAAATTAACGAATTAATGAACCAATCAGATTTTTTAAAAGTTGTTTTACCATTTAAAGACAAGGTTTTTCGTTTAGCAAAAAGACTTTTAGTTTCTACAGAGGAGGCGGAAGATGCTACACAAGAGTTGTTTTTTAAGTTATGGAAGAATAAAGAAAAGTTAGGCAATTATAAAAATGTTGAAGCTTTTGCCATGACCATGACAAAGAATTATTGTTTTGATCGATTGAAATCAAAGCAAGCAGGTAACTTAACTTTAGTACATAGTAATTATAAGGAAAAAGATACGCCTTTAGAAAAAAGGGTAGAAAATAACGATACAGTAAACCAAGTACATCGTCTCATTGAGAGATTACCAGAGCAGCAAAGGTTAATTATTCAGTTAAGAGATATTGAACAATACGAGTTTGATGAAATCTGTAAAATGGTTGATATGAAACCGACTGCTGTGAGAGTAGCGCTTTCTAGAGCGAGAAAAACAATAAGATTAGAACTAATAAAACAACAGAACTATGGAGTTAGCTAACATAGAGAGGTTATTAGAAAAATACCTAAACGCAGAAACAACATTACAAGAGGAGCAATTGTTACAAGATTATTTTTGTTCCGATAAGGTAGCGCCACATTTGCAAGAGTATAGTATGATGTTTAGTTATTTTAAAAAAGGTAAAGAAGAAACGTTTACTAAAACCATTCAGTTAAAACCTGAGAGAAATAGAATAAAGAACTGGAAATGGTTATCAGTAGCAGCGTCAGTAGCCTTGTTATTCAGTACCTATATAGGTGTTCAAGAGTATGAAAAGCGTCAAAGAGAGAAACAATTTGCACAAGTAAAAGAAGTGTTGCAAATGGTTTCAGCAAACTTAAACAAAGGAAACGAAGCATTGTATGCTGTTTCAAACAACATAAACAAAGGGAAAGATGCTATCGGTCATTTGAACACGTATGAAACCACTGTAAATAAGGTAATTAATACCGTAAATTATTAATCATAATAAAATAAAACCAAGAAGAATAAAATTATAAGATCATGAAAAAAATAATATATATAATAGCATTTATGCTAACATCGAGTATAACATTTGGACAATCAATATTTGATAAATTAGAGGATTTAGATGATGTGTCATCGGTGATAATTACAAAAGATGCTTTTGAAATACTCAGGAAATTTCCAGATGCTAAATCAGATGATATGGAAATTTTTAATACAGCAAAAGGCATCAATGAGCTAAAAGTTTTCTCGACAGAGAATGCGAGTATCGCTTCTAAAATGGAAAGCATGGTGAGTAAAGCAATTAAAAATGCTAATTTAACTCAATTAATGAGAGTAAAAGATAAAGATTCTCGTGTAAGAATTTACGTGAAAACCACTAGAAATAAAGATCTTGTAAGTGAAGTGTTAATGTTTGTAAAAAATATAGAAAAGGACGGTAGCTCTGAATCAATAATTATTTCATTAACAGGAGAAATAGATGTGAATAAATTATCGAATATAGCCAGTAAGTATTCAGATAAGAACTAACAATAAATATTGTCAAACCAACGAATTGGGAGCTGTGTTTTATTTCAGCTCTCATTCTATTAATTAAAAATTATTTACATGAAAAAATTACATATATATTCAATAATACTAGTAGCACTATTAATGTTATCCTGTAAAAAAGAATCGTTACAAACCTATTTAGTCGATAGTCAGAATAAAAAAGGATTTCTATTTGTTGATATACCTATAGATGTTTTAAAGTTAAGTGCTGATGGCATAAGTAAAGAAGATAAAATGGCTTATGAAAGTATCCGTAAAATTAACATTACCGGATTGCCTTACAAAAATGCTGATCAAGCCACTTATGAAGTAGAGAAAGCTACCTTAAGTGAAATACTTAGTAAATCATCATATGTTAAATTAATGAAATTTAAAAAAGATGATATACAGGTAACTATGTTTTATTTAGGAGAATCTGATGCAATTGATGAAATTGTAATGTTAGGATATGGTAAGGAGTTTGGAGTTGGGGTTGCACGTATTTTAGGCGATAATATGAATCCGACCGAAATTATGAGAATGATGAATAAAGCGAAATTAGATGAAGAGGGTTTAGGTCAAATTAAAAATTTATTTAACTAAAACAATAACATAAGAATACTAAATTTATTTTTCACACCACATGAGGATGTCATTTTTTTGATATCCTCATGTGTGCTTTTAGAAGAAATAGTGATTAAAAAAAGAGTTTTCACTGTGTATCTCATGTATGATTTGAAATTACTGTGAATACCAAAATTTCCGAGAAGACAGGATAGAAAAGAGCATTTTTATGGTTTCAAGGTATTTCAATTATAGGGTATGTATTGTTTTGGTTTTTGTTTATCCCCGGAAAACCATTCCTGTTTTTGTTTACAGTGCCATTTTTCACATTTGGTATAGGCGGGCTCTCCACACTTATGATGAGCATGACAGAGGATGTTTGTGATTTAGATGAATTAACAAATGAAAACCCACGTAAAGAAGGCACTTTTGGTACCATTTATTGGTGGATGGTGAAGTTTAGTTTGGCTTTTGCCGGTTTGTCCAGTGGTTTAATTATGTCGTTGGTAGATGTTACACCGAATGCTGAAATGCGGCCTGAAGATGCAATTTTAGGACTTAGGATGTTCTATTTATTTTACCAGTTGTAGGTACCTTAATAGCCATATGGGTAATGAAAGATTATGAAATTACTGAAGAAAAGGCGAGAGAAATTACAGCAGAACTCGCAAAACGAAAAGAAGAATGATAATACTTTTTAGGATTATCAAAACACAGGTTAGAATAAATACATTTTCTTTATAGATAAATTCGCAGAGAGTCGTAATTTAGAGCCTTATACAGATACGTTAAATTAGTATACTAACTTAAAACCAAACCAAATTTTATGGGCTTATTTAAAATAAATCCAGTTTCTACAGAAGCTTGGAAAGAGCTAGGAAACCATTTTCAACTGATCAAAGATCAACAAATGAAACAATGGTTTATAGAAAACACCAATAGAGCAAAACAATTTTCTGTTGAAATAGAGGATGTATATTTAGATTATTCAAAAAATAGAGTAACAGCACAAACGATGAACTTATTGTTCAAATTAGCTGATGAAATAAAACTTAAGGAAGCAATTGAAGCTCAGTTTAGTGGAGAATTAATTAATGAAACTGAACAAAGAGCAGTATTACATACAGCATTAAGAGGAAAAGAGAATGTGAGTGTAAAAGGAGAATCCATTCATAGAGATGTTAGCAATAGCCTGCTTAAAATAAAAAATTTTACTGATAAATTGCATTCGGGTGATTGGAGAGGTTATTCCGGTAAGAAAATAGATACTGTTGTTAATATTGGTATTGGAGGATCCGACCTTGGGCCTAAGATGGTAGTTGAGGCGTTATCGTATTACAAAGAAAAGGTGAATTCTCATTTTATGTCCAATGTTGATGGAGATCATGTACATGATATACTTCGACAGCTAAACCCAGAAACTACCTTATTTATTATAGTTTCAAAGTCATTTACTACTCAAGAAACATTAACCAATGCACAAACTGCGAGAGCATGGTTTTTGAAATATGCAAGTGAAGAGGATATAGCAAAACACTTTGTTGCTGTATCAACCAATATGAATGCAATTAAAACCTTTGGAATAAAGGAAGAAAATACATTTCCTTTATGGGATTGGGTCGGAGGACGTTTTTCGCTTTGGAGTAGTGTAGGGCTTTGTATTGCATGTGCATTAGGGTATGAAAATTTCAGTAAACTTTTAGAGGGAGCAAATGAAATGGATACACATTTCAGAAATACTGAGTTTGAAAATAATATACCTGTAATACTTGCTTTGTTAAGTGTTTGGTATAACAATTTTTTTGAAAGTGAAACAGAAGCGATTATCCCTTACAGTCAGTATTTAAAGGAGTTAGTGCCTTATTTACAACAAGCGATAATGGAAAGTAATGGAAAGCATATTGATAGATCAGGAAACCCAATTCCATATCAAACAGGTACTATTGTTTGGGGATCGACTGGAACAAATGCTCAGCATGCTTTTTTTCAATTATTACATCAAGGAACAAAATTTATTCCTGCTGATTTTATTGGCTTTAGAAAATCTTTATATGAAGATAAAAATCATGACTATAAATTAATGGCTAATTTTTTCGCGCAAACAGAAGCTCTTCTAGTGGGTAAAACTAAAGATCAGGTTAGAGAAGGCTTAGAAAACCAAAATTTATCAGAGAAAGAAATAGAACGGGTGTCATCTTACAAAATATTTGAAGGGAATAGACCAACCAATACGTTGCTGTTTTCTAAACTAACGCCAAACGTTTTAGGAAAATTAATCGCTCTATATGAACATAAATTATTTGTACAAGGAGTGATCTGGAATATATTTAGTTATGATCAAATGGGGGTTGAATTAGGAAAGCAATTATCGTCTTCATTGTTAAGTGAAATATATGATCAAGAAATTGATAACAATCACGATGGATCAACAAAAGAACTTTTAGAAATATATTTAAGAACGCAAGAAAAGTTGGTGTAATGCAGTCATGCAATTTCTCATGTTAATTTGTGGTTTATGATCGCAGCTGTTTCGACGTAGAGGTTTTTAGAATACTGATTGAATATTTGAATTGTATCAACACAACATTTTTAAATTATTACAAATGAGATGTTATCAAAAAGAGATTGATTTACCTTCTTATGAAAGAGGGTACCATCTAATAACGGATATTTTAGTTGAGAGTATTCCAGAGCTTAAAAATATTGGCATAGGACAATTTCAAGCATTTATAAAACATACTTCAGCAAGTTTAACAATTAACGAAAATGCGGATCCTACAGTTCGAATGGATTTTGAATCTCATATCAACGAGATGATCCCTGAAAACATGTCTTACTTCAAACATGATTATGAAGGAGCAGACGATATGCCAGCACATTTAAAAAGTTCTATGTTGGGGTGTCAAGTGTTAATACCCATTACCAATGGTAAACTAAACCTAGGTGTTTGGCAAGGTATTTATTTGGGTGAGCACCGAAATAACGGAGGTAAAAGAAAAATTGTTATTACCATAATGGGAGTGTAATCCTGTTTCTAAGTTGAAATTGACGTAAAAGAAAATGAAGATATTTTCTTTGTAATGATTAGAAAAAACAATCATATATTAACTTAAGGTTTTTCTATTAGTAAAGTAACGAAGAAAAAAGGTTTTTTATTAGGGTAATTTTTTAGAGGTATTAGACCATTTCTAATATTAATTTATCGATCGTAACTATTTAAGGTAAATACCAAGCTATAGTTGTTGTTATACGATTTGCAAATAAATATTTCGCATATCTATTATTTCTTTTGTAGCTATTTTTCCGTTATAAAACTTAACCATAGCTTGGCTATGCTAAAGTTTTATACCTTAAACTAATTTAATACCTTCGTATGAAATATTTATCTGTAAATCGTATTATTTTAATACTAAATTTTCTCTATTACTATTAATGGTGTAATACCTATGGTTATTTGGAACCTTTTAATGAGTGAGCTGAAATTAAGAGGTAATTTCAAATAACCACAGGTATAGAAGATAACCATGACTGCAAGGAAATGTTTATCTAATTTTACCTCAGAATCGGTGTTATTTCCCTAGTCCATTTTTTAAGACAGCCTTAATGCCTTCTAAATTATCGGAGAAAGCCATCATCTGATTTAAAATTTGAGCCATTTCATTTTTAGTACCTAAACCGTTTAACTTATTGTTTTTTACAAAAATTTGCTTGATTTCTCTCCAACGAATTTGATCTTCTTTAGATAAATTAGTAATGAGTTCTTTATATTTTAAAATATTGGCTTCGGCAGAGGAGGTTAACGTTTGCGACTCACTTTCGTAATGAGACAGCAATAAACTATCCAGTTCCTTCATGTTCATAATAGGTACAACTTTTGCAACTAATTTATTCATATCACGATACGAACCTTGCAGTTTAAACGGAGGTTCAGTTCTGTAGGCATCTTCCATGGCAGCCGATTGAATATAGGTTTGATTGACTTTTAAAATAGTGTCTCTAATTATAATTACTTTTTGTAAAACAGCGATGTAGTCCTGAATTTCCTGTTTTGTGTGGTTCCCTTTTAAATTAATTTCATGGGTATTGTTTTCAACCTTATCAACTAAGGTGTAAACATCTTCAAAATATTTACTACTTAATTGATGTAATACAGGATTTGAAGTAAGTGAGTTTTCAATTAAACTTAGCTTGAACAAATGCTCAGTATCTCCTATAATGTCACCTAAATTATAAATATCTGCTCTATTGGCTAACATATCTGGAATTTGAAATTTATCCCCACTTTCTGTATAAGGGTTTCCGGCCATAATTACACAAAACTTTTTACCCCGTAAGTCATAAGTTTTTGATTTTCCTTTATAGACTCCTTCAATTTTTCGGGTTCCGTCTGACAATGAAATAAACTTTTGTAAAAATTCAGGATTGCAATGTTGAATATCATCGAGGTATAACATTACATTATCGCCCATTTCAAATGCTAAATTTAATTTTTTAAGTTCTTCTCTCGACGCCGAATTATTTGCCGTCATGGGGTCTACAGAGTTAACGTCATGACCAATAGCGGGACCATTTATTTTCATAAACACAAGTCCCAAACGATTAGAGATATACTCCATTAAAGTTGTTTTACCATACCCAGGTGGCGATATGAGTAGTAACATTCCCATTCTATCAGTTCGCTTATTATTGCCGATAGTCCCAAGTTGTTTAGCTAGATTATCACCTACAATGGGGAAATATACGTCGTCAATTAATTTATTGCGTACAAAAGAAGAAAGTACTTTTGGTTTGAATTCTTCAAGTTTGAGTTCTCTTTTTAATGTTTCTGTAACTTGATGCTTTGCTTTTCTATATTGAGTAAAATTGGATACTTCAACATCAGAAAAATAGCTTAACTCTTCAATAAACTCGTGATATTTAAATTCCAAAATCCCTTCAATAATAGTAGGATGACTTCCTTTTAAACCAGTTAATTTTAATTGAGGGTGCACACTAACAGTATTCTGATTGGAGCGGTTTTCAAATAGTAAAATAACAACTACTTCATGAATGTAGCTTTGTAGTTGAGGCGCTTTTTCTAAAATAAAAGAAGTAACCCATTGTATGGCTAATTGTATTTTATCTATATATTTTTCTTGTTTCTGTATGCCAGATCGAAATTTATGAAGAGCATCTTGTTGTTTGAGAGTTTTAACAAATGCATCTTTTAAACTAACAGCATCACTACTAATTTGAAAAGTATTGTTGTTTTGTAACTCTTTAAATAAGTATGCTGCGATTAATGGTATTTGATAAACATCAAATAGCTCAGTTTCTTCAGAGAAATTTTCTAAGGATTTACTGAGGTCATCAATAATGAAATCATACGCTGTACTTTTTGGAAAAATACGCAAAACTTCACCTGAGGCCTTCATGGTGGTGTTGAAGCTATCTTGCTGTTTTTCGTCTAAATAATTCCAAAAATATTGAGCAAATGCTCTTGTTTCTGGAGAGTAGGTAAGAAGACCTAGTTCATGGTGTTTATGAACTAAAGTATGTAAAATCTGAGAGGTATCTATGTCGTGAACACCTTTTAAATAGCCTTCAGAATATAAGTTAGCGCTCTCTTTTTGCACCAAGTTTAAAAGTGCTGTTTCAGAAAGGTTAAGCAATTTTTCTTCAGGGAATTTTTTAAATAATTGATACGCTAGATATGATGATCTATATACTTTGTCATTTTCTGATACCAACTCCTGATTCCAATATTTTTTTGAAGATAAAAGTGTTTTGTCAGTGATTTCTTCATAAAAATCAGTACTTGTTAAGTGGTAATAGAGCTGGTCTTTTTTTAAAACAATTGATAAATCTAATACTTGTTTATTAACACCAAATTTATGGTTCCCTAAATTAATAACATTTTCACCGTCTTCATATAATTCTTGTTTGTCTTTTAATTTACGAAGGGCATCTTCTTTTGCTACCTTTAGTTGGGTTTCAATAGATTCAGCTTTACCAATATCATCTAAGTCTTTTAATTGTTTGATGATATTTTGCACTTTATTAATCAACAAGTCAGTTGAAAAATACCCATTGATGTCTTCTATGGTATTGAATGATAAAACCTTTTTAGTTACCCCTTTAAGGATACGTTCAGAAGCTGTTTTTAGTGCGATAGTTTTTTTATTACGCTTTTCTAGTAAACTGTTTTTTCTACTATCAAAGGCATTGTGGATTTCTTCACGTTTTTCAATGATTTGAGTAATGAACTCTTCAAAATTGGCGAATTTCCCTTCTAATTCTTCTAATTGAATAACGGTTTTAGTAAGAAACTCATCACATTTTTCTGGAGTATTTGCGATATCTAAATAGTTAATGATACTTTGATCAATTAACTTCAGTTGTGCTGTGAAATCCGCTTTTGCTTCGGTGCTTCCAAGTTTTTTTATGGTGTTTTGTATACCTGATTTTACCTGATTTATATTGGCAAAAATCAAAGAAATATTGTTGATGATTTTGGTAGATTGAGAAGTGTCTTCAATTTCTAAGTTAGATACAATATCGATTAACATTTCTAAATCAGTAGTAATTTGATTAACTTCTTTTTCTAAAGCTTTCGCCTCAATTACTTTTTTGATAGTAGAAAGCTTATGTTGCTTCTCACTAACACGTAAATGATACGGAGCTAAGGCTTTGTCGTTTAATAAAAACTGAACACACCTCTTGGATATTAAACTGTTTTGTTCAACAAATTGTTCTTCTAAAGCGGTTAAGTGTGCTGAATTTATATATCGAATATCTTGTAGGCTAATAACTTCCCCTCTTAATGATCGAAGTTGACTTAACAGAAGCACAAAGTCATCAATAGACTTAAAAGAGGTGCTTTTTATTTTACTAAATAAGGCCTCTGATTTAGTGTTAATCGCCTTGGTTTCCTCAGTTGCTTGTTTTTTAAGAACTACTACTTTTTCAAATTCATCTATGGCAGCGTTGGCAGCGTTGTTTATTTCACCAATAGGTATGTTTAACTCGTGTGCTTCTTTTTCGGGTAACCAATAATAAATATCATTGATATCTTTAGATACCTTGACAACGTCATTGTATAAACCGGTGTAGTTGTCTTCTTTGGTTAATAGTGTTATTAATTCATGACATTCAGCCATGGCGCGAACAATATCTTTGTTCCCTATTTTATACAACAAATTATCTTCATGTTTAGAAGGCATAAAATTCCTTTTTAAATAAGGAGTTTGCCATATTTGAACTACATGGTGTTTAGTTTGTTCATTTTCGTTGCGGAAGTAGCAAAGCTCTCCATTTTCTAAGACCGTAAAGCCATTACAAATAATTGGCGTTTTTACTTCTTGTTCTATAATGTTATACGACATCAATATGTATAGTCCACGAATGGTTGCATAGAATACATATAGAAAATCCTCCCCATTTGGGGAAACAATTTTTTCTTGAAATCGAACTTCTTTCGTGTCGTTCTCGAATAGTTTATACGCTCCAGTTTGTAAGTAATACCCATTTGGAAAAATAATTCCCTGATCATCCGGTAGCTGAACAGCGGTATCCTTGATGCTATCTATTTTTTGAACCTCTTGCAATTTATGGTTGTAAACAAAATATCTAGCTTCTTCTTGAAAAGGTTTAATTTCTAGCGTAATCAGGTTACCTAAATCTCCAAATCGAATTTGACCGTCGTCTAAGGTCTGATCAATATGTTTAACTGGCTCGGCTAATATGCCTTTTCCATCATCGGTATTATCTTCAATTTTAATGGTTAAATCACCACCAATAGTTTCAACAAAAACCTTATCGAGTATTGAAATATGAGGGTGAATACCGTAACGATGCATATCTCGATTAACCTCTTGCCACTCAAACTCATGTTGTTTAGGGAATTTATATTCGTGTTCACTTCGGTTATCTATGTATTGAAGAGTATTTTCATTAATTAACCATTTAAAAGCTTTAATATCGCTTTTGTTTTCACTAAGCTGGAAAATCATGTACAAATAATTATCTATGATAGCAAACTTAGAAAAGATGGTATTTCTATAATATTTGTACAGGTTGGTGAAATCGTCTATAAAAGTTGGATTGTTTAATAATTCTAAAGACTGAATTTGGAAGCGATTATCTTTAAATTTGTAAATACTAAATACATCAGATAATTTAATATTTGTTCGTAAGCCGAAATGTACATTGTACCCAAATATAGAGGTATTGCTTAAAGACACAATATCTTTAGCTATACAGTTATTTTCAGTGTTTATTCTATCATTCGCAATGAGTTTGGTTTCTACGGTACCAAAAACATGTTTTCTGTCGTCATTTAATTTATGTAATCGTTCTAATAAATCGAGCTTTTGTTTTTGTAGCCTGTTTTGAATGATTTCATAGGTTCCGCCATCTAGTTGTTGTATTGTCGTTTGGTTTTCCATATGCTTTTATAAGTGAAGAATTAGAAAATAGAAACAAGATATTAAAAGGTAATTGTTGTTTCGTATCACTTCTTGTAATTAAATTTCTTTATACTGAATAGCAACAAAGGGCTGATTTACTTTTAACCGGCCCTTTGTTTATAGTTTTTAAGATAATTTTTTATCAGATAAGTTTAGTCCATTAGCAAGATTAGAAAGATTGCTGAACAAGTTTTCTTCATCAGAATTGCTAGCTTTAGCCTTTAAATTAAGTAAAATATTAGCAATACTCAAATTTTTAATGTCTTCTGAAGAAATACCGTATTGATTGGCAAACTCTTTTACTTTCTCAAGTAAGTTTCCTTTAACATCGTCACTACCTAAAATGGCATCTTTTACATCTTGAATGTTTGTGCTGTGTTGTACTAACCTATCAACACCTTTCGCCTTGGTTATTTGACCTATAATCTGATCAAAGAACATCGTTTCACCACCGACAATATCAATATTAGCTGCTTTTAGAGCATCGCCAATCACTTGTGCTTGTGCATCGGCAATATCTTTTTGGATACCAATATTTGCTAAGTCAACTTTTAATTCTTTATCCAAACGAAGCTTGAATTCTTCGTGGTCTTTACCAACGCCATCTAGTTTCTTCATAGCTTCTGCTTTCTCTTCAATTCCTGCGGCTTCGGCTAATGCAATTTCTTTATTACCTAGTGCTTCAGCTAGGGCTTTTTCTTTAATAACTACCGCTTCGGCAATTCCTTCTTCTTTTAAGGCGTCAGCTTTAGCTAGGGTTCCAGCTGCTTCTGCTTTTGCTTTTTTCTCAATAATTATGGCTTGAACTAGTCCTTGACGTTCATGAGCGTCTGCTTTCGCATGCATTACTTGTGCTTCAGACATACCAATGGTAGCTTCTTCTTTTGCTTTTGCTTCTGCTAATGTTTTCCTGGCTTCTGCTTCTTTTTCACTTGCTTCTTTTTGAGCATTTGCTTCGATGTTTATTTCTTCTGCTTTTTGTTTAGCAGCTTCTTTTTGAGCTTCAGCGGCTTTTGTAGTTTTAATTAAAGCCTCTTCTGCGTTAGCTTCGGCAATAGTAATTTTAACTTGTTTTTCACGATCAGCTGTTTTAAAAGCTTCGATATCTTTCATGTTTTCTTGTTCTTCAACTACGCCTTTTTCTAAAGTTACACGGTCGCGAATGACATCTTGAATGTTTTTCTTTTCTACCTCTACTACTTTTTCTTTCTCTATTTGTGCGAGAGTGACAATACGTTCTCTTTCTGTGGCTTCTAGCATCCTGTCTTTTTCTACACGTTCCGTTTCAACAACTTCCGTTCGTTGTTTGTTTTTAGCAGCAACAATAATTTGTCGTTGCATATTTTCTTCGGCCACTTGTACTTTTTCTTCTGTTACAATGCGTGCTGATTCTGATTTTAAACGCTCCTCTTCAGCAACTTTTAAAGTTTCAGCTTCTTCGCGTGCTTTGATATTAGCAATTTCACGTTTTTGTTGTTCTTCTTTTTCGGCTAATTGTTTATCTAATTCTAAGATCGCTTCACGAGCTTCAACATCTTGTTTACGAATTGTTTTTTCTTCATCACGCTTAATTAAATTTGATTTGATATTTTGTGCAGCGGTTAATTCTGTTATTTTTTTAATACCCTCAGCATCTAGAATATTATCTGCTTTTAAATAGCTAATAGGAGTTTGTTCCAAATAATCAATAGCGCAGTCTTCTAAAGTATATCCGTTAAGATCTCGCCCGATCTCCGTTTTAATTTCTTCTCTGAATTCACTTCTTGACTCATAGAGTTGAACAAAATTGAATTTTTTCCCCACGGTTTTTAAGGCTTCAGAAAACTTTGCTTCAAATAATTCGTTTAAAGTTTCAATATGTGAGGCTCTTTCACAACCAATGGTTTGAGCTACTTCAATAATAGCTTCTTTAGATTTATTAACTCTTACAAAGAAAGCCACTTTAATATCCGCTCTCATGTTGTCTTTACAAATTAACCCATCTGTTCCTAAGCGATCGATTTCAATCTTCTTTACAGAAATATCCATAATTTCTAGTTTATGTAATACAGGAATTACATACATTCCCTTATCGAAAGCAACAGCGGTACCTCCAAAACCTGTTTTTATTAGAGCTTGGCCTTGAGGAATTTTTTTATAAAAGAGTCCGATGATAATTACAAATAGTAATATCAGAGAAGCTAGTCCACCGACAACCAAAGTAACAATGCTTGAAATTAAGTCAGTTGCGGCAAAAATAAATAGAATTGAGTTCATAGTTTAATTTTTAATTATATGATTGAATGTAATAGTATTTTTTGTCAGAAGATTCTTTGATCACTAAAATTTCTTTTCCGGATTCAATTTTTTCTCCGTTCAAAGATTTAACGCTTATATTGATAGGGTCATAACCAACATATAGTTTAACACTTCCAAATTTATCATCTGAAATATTGGCTATTAAAGTTCCTCTTCTGCCTATTAGATCTAATTTTTCTACGCCTTTTTTTTCTAATTTTTTAAAGAAATTTTTAAAAGGTGTTGTAAATAGTTTGTTTAAGATTAAAGAGGGAATTATCGCAGCAAAAAAGAATACTAAACCAAACAAATGATTGTAACTATCGGTGAGGTAGGTTGATATAACGGTAATAGCCCACCAAAAGAAAATCCAAGAGGTTAGTGTAAAGAAAAAAGGGAGTTCTACAAAATTGAAATATATAAGAACGACTTGCCACCATTTTAATTTTTTCCTTCTTTCACCAACAACTGTTTCTTGTTTTAATTCAATGTTTAACACATCGTCGGTATCAATAGATGAATCAAAATCTATATCAGAATCCATATCCATATCCATATCCATATCCATATCAAAGTCTAGATCTAATCCTAAAAGCAAGGTTAAAAACCTATAGGTAGCTAACAGTATAAGGAGTATGGTTAAAGGAGTATTGATGGTTGAAAAAACTAAATCTGTTAACGTCATTTTTGAGAGTATTTTAAATTTATTTATTCAAACCTAGTTGCTCTTTAAGTTTAGCTAAATTTTCATCGGCAGTGTTTTCCTTTTCGTTGATAACATTATCCAATTCATCGTCTATTGATTTTGAAGAGTTGGCCAAGTCTCCATAGGCCTCTGCTAAAGCTTCTTCCTGATGAACCTTGTCTTTCATTCTCTTTAACATTGAAACGGTACCACTACTATCTAACTCCGCCATTTGTTTGCTCAAATTTTTCGTAGCTTTAGAAACTTTAACACGAGCTGTTAGAGTTTTTAACTCGCTTTCCCAGTTGTGAATATTTTGTTTTATTTCTTGTACGTTACTTTCTAATTGCGAGACAGAAGTATTGAATTTTTCGGATTCAATTTTAGTTTTAGAGATTTCCTGTAATGTTTCTTCTTTCTTTAGTAAGGCCTCTTTGGCTAACCTATCTGCGTCGTTAATATCAATCTCATCTTTTTGTGCTTTTTTCAATATAAGCATTGCTTTTTGTTGATAATCTTCTGCCTTAGAGGTGAGCTCCTCAATATCATTTTTAGCTCTTATGGCTAAGGCTTTTATTTGAGCGAGAGATTCTAAGCTTTTTTCTAGGTCTAAGCGTAAATCTCTGATACCTTGCTCTGTCATTTTTATAGGATCTTCCATTTTATCGATCGCCGAATTTGCTTCGGACTGTCCGATTTTAAATAATCTTTTGAATATATTCATGATATAATTCTTTAATATGTTGAAAATGTAATAATTTGTTCTGAATACTCACTAAGTAATAAACTCAATGAGTTTAAACTAGCCTCTAGTTCGTTAATATCTAGATTTTCCAATTGTAAAGTATCTCTGAAAATAACACACTCGCCACTTTCATCTAAAACAAAAGCGCCATGAATAATGTCCCTGTTTTTTTTTAGAAGACTTTTAAATAGTTCTTCGTTAGGTCGATTTACTTTAAAAATAAATTGTTCAATAATAATTATAGGGGAAGCTACGCCAATAATTAAGTTTTTTAAACCAAAACTTTCTTTTTCAACGACAAAAATACCATCGGGTTCGTTTTCCTTTAAAATGTTGAAATTAAGATGCTGTAAAAAATTCTTTGTTTTTAAGAAGTGGGTTTTCATTAGCAATTATTTTGATTATTAGTGTTTCCTTTTCAGATCGTAATATTACAAAAAAGTTACGAGAACTAGATTTGTAATGTAAATTGTTATTAATACCATATCGTTTTTTTTAAATTGTTTTTTAGTTTATTTGAATTTTATCTAAAAATAATAGCAAAATTCACATATATTAGCTAATATTGTTAGTGTAAAGATACGAAATATTTTAATAAATGCAAATAAAATTAGCAAAATGTCTTTTTTTGGAAAAAATATAAAAAAAATTAGAGGAGTCAAAGGTTTGAGTCAACAATCATTTGCTGAAATATTTGACCTTAAGAGGGCAACTTTAGGTGCTTATGAAGAAGGAAGAAGTGAGCCCAAAATAGAAACGCTGATTAAAATTGCTAATTATTTTAGCACTTCTATTGATGATTTACTAACTTCTGAACTTACGGTAAATGCATTGCTGAAGTTTAAAGGTGATTTAGCATTACGGGCAGAAATACCAGAAAAAGAACATTTACCCCAAATACCACTTATCACCATTAAAAACAGTGTGAATTATATAAAGCACTACAATAAGGTGAATTTTATCAACGATTTACCTTTTATTCAGTTGCCTATCAGTACGGATAAAAAATTCAGGGCCTATACAGTTCATAATTTAGAAATGAGCTCGTATGATAAGGGGTTGTATCCTAATGATATTGTTGTAGGCGAGTTTGTTTCTTTAACATCTATACGTAATGTGCATCAAGGAGAGTTAACTTTGGTGTTGGTAGCTGATGAATTAGTGTTGAGACGTCTATATGTCTCCGATGACAATATCGTGCTCAGAGCACAGCATAAAAACATAGATGATAAACAATATAAACTAGGGAGTGTAAAAGAGGTTTGGCGCATACGCTACTCGTTCATCAGACGTTTACCTGAGTTTGGTAATTCTATGGAAGATAAATTGTTGGTTTTGGAAAGAGAGCTTCAAAGGATTAAACGTAATGAGTAAACCCCTTAAAAGTTCCTCCTTTTATTTTTAATTATCCTTAATTATGGAGTTTACGTACTCAATCGGTATTAGGGAACTCTTAAGTGTTTTTCATTGTAAAGACTACAGTAAAAAGCGCCTGTTTATTTAGTATAAATTTGTTGGTTTTTGATTCGAATACTAAGTTGAGGATGTACCTGTACTTTTTGTTATAAAAGCTAAAGTGTATTAATTTTGATGAGCCATTGTATGGTGTAGAATTAGAAAATATAGTGTTTGTAGAAGTTTTAATTAATAGCTAAAAAATATATAGATGATAGCGCTAGAATACTAATTATAAAAAGAAAAGAAAATTATTGATTTTTTTTTCTTTTTCGTAAATTTATCATCTAAAATCAATAACAAAATGAATATACCTCAAACCAGTTTCCCACGTGTGGTCATTGTGGGTGGAGGATTTGCAGGATTAGCTGTTGCTAGGGGACTAGAAAATCAAGAACTACAAGTTGTATTATTAGATAAACATAATTACCATACATTTCAGCCATTATTATATCAAGTTGCTACGGGGGGATTAGAACCTGACAGTATAGCTTTCCCATTAAGGAAGCGATTTAATGATGTTGAAAATTTTTATTTTAGATTGGCGGAGGTAATTAAAATAAATGCTGAAAACAACGAGTTAGAAACGTCCATTGGAAATTTAGAATACGACAGATTAATTATAGCTACAGGTTCTACAACTAATTTTTTTGGTAACACCAATATTGAAAAATATTCGATGGAAATGAAATCTGTTCCGCAGGCCTTAAACATTCGCAGTTTAGTCTTGGAAAACTTTGAAGAAGCGCTGTTGCAAACCGATTTAGAAAAACGGCTTGCTCTTATGAACTTTGTAATTGTAGGGGGAGGCCCCACCGGAGTTGAGTTGGCAGGAGCGTTGGCAGAAATGAAAAAGGGTATTTTACCTAAGGATTACCCGGATCTAGATATCCGCCAAATGAAAATTAATTTGATTCAAAGTTCTAGCGAATTATTAAGCGGAATGAGTGATAAGGCTTCGAAAAGAGCGGAGGATTTTCTGAGAGGTCTGGGCGTTGATATTTGGAAGGATCTGTTGGTGTTGGATTATGATGGGGAAACGGTTACGACGAATGGTGAAGATCACTTTCAGGCACAAACGGTTATTTGGGCGGCTGGCGTAAAAGGTGAGATGATTGATGGATTAGAAACACAATGTATTGTTGAAAGAGCATGCAGGGTAAAGGTAGATGTGTATAATAAAGTAATTGGGTATTCTAATATTTATGCGATAGGAGATGTTGCTCATATGGAAACAGCGAAGTTTAAAAAAGGTCACCCAATGATGGCGCAACCGGCTATACAGCAAGGGAAGTTGTTAGCAAAGAATATCCTAGCTGAATTGAAAGGGAAAAAGCTAAAACCTTTCGTTTATAATAATAAAGGTTCTATGGCCACTGTAGGACGAAATAAAGCGGTAGTTGATCTTCCAAAATGGAAATTTCAAGGTGTATTTGCGTGGTTTGTATGGATGTTTGTACATCTTTTCTCATTGATAGGGTTTAGGAATAAAGTGATAGTTTTTATGAATTGGGTCTATAATTATATACGTTTTGATAGAGAAACACGATTAATTATCAGGCCTTTTAAGAAGAAAAACAAATATTCTTTTAAAAGCGAGCATGTCTAAAACAAATTCAAACATAAAATGCAAAGAATGTGGGATTTTTACGGAGAACTCTGATTTTTGTAAGAACTGTGGAAGGCTTATTTCGTATACAAAACAGCTAGAACTAAAAAAAGCAGCCGTTAAACAGGAAGAAATTGAAGAAGTAGTAAAGGAATTGGAAAAAACCAATTTGGCTAAGAGATTAATGCAACATCCTTTTTATCCTTACAAAATGGTAGGTTTGATCTTGTATTCAGTTTTTTTTATTGTGAGTGTGATAGGTGCCTTTTTAGCTTGGTTTATTGCAATGGTGGCGGCAGGATAGAAAATGGTATATGTATGACTTTAACTTGATCTAAGAATAGACAAATAGTAATGGTAGAAGAATGAAAAAAGGATTGCATTATTATTTTGGAGTTTCGTGCTTTCTGGGTTTAGGTATTTATATAGCGTCTCGATTGAATCTTCGCTTACCTAGCTATGTGAGGTTTTATGTAAATGACTTTTTAATTGTTCCTATCGTACTTACGCTTTGTTTATATGTATTAAGAAAACTAAAAAATGAGGAAAACTTCACCATACCTGTTTTTTATGTGTTTTATATAAGTTGTATGTATGCGTTTATCTTTGAGTTTTACTTACCAAAATTTCACGAACGATATACTGCCGATATCATTGATGGACTTTTGTATTGTATAAGTGGGGGCATATTTCATAAACTTCAGAAATACACGGTTTAAATGAAAAGTTGTGGTATAAAATTAAAATTTAAAGACTATAATTATTATTGAAAGTGTGAGCTCTAAAATGTAGGTATCCAACCTAATAACAGACCAAAGCTTTGTAATGCTGTTTTGCTACATTTTAGTAAGCAATGTACTGGATGTGACATACGTAATATTTTTATTAAAACGATGTAATGATTACTGTCTCAATTTCGTATATAAAACAAGAATGCTTGGGTACAGTAGTAAGTTGGGCATCATACTTGATGATAATTTTTAAACAGCAGTGGTATTGCTATTTTGATGCATTTTTTTAAAAAATTAATGTTAGCCCTTTATTTTTAGTATATTGCAAAAAAAATAAACTATGGATGCAAGAAAAAAAATAATTTTCATTTTATTATTTACAACAAGCATTGTTTTTTCACAAACACAATTAAAGTATAGTTTTTCTATTGATAAAGAAGCTAAAGAATTAATAATCGCTACCATAAAGAAAGACTTAGGTAACGGAAGTAGTGTAAGTAAAAGCAAAATTTTTTGGGCAGAGAAAGGTGATAATTATACGTATAAAGTTATCATAAAAAGAAGAAAAGCTATTTTCTTCTATAAGGGAGATGACGTCTTAATTGAAAAAAAGATAGAAGCTTTGTTCGGTAAGATAAATAAGATTTAGGGAATTTTAAAAAGTTACTTTTAGCTCCTATTTATAGGATTTACTATATGAGAAGTTATATAAATTTCAATCTAGTAGCATTACATAGGTTGATTTTTAATTAATTTTTTCATGAAATAAATTGATGTTATTATGTTTTCTATTTCAAATAACCATCGGTATAAAGCACAAGTATGACTGCAATGAAACGGCTGTGTAACTTAAGTTAAGAATCGGTATAACTTTTGATTTCGTGCCATTTGGTTGATTTCTATTGTTTTATGAGAAGGTGCAGTATGGAGAGGCAATACCATTTACCATTTTATTTTACAGTAAATTCAAACAATCACTGGTATAAACTAATAAATGAAAGTTTTTGATGGAGATATACGTTATCTATAAAGTGTATTTTTGAAAAGTAATTGGAAAGATGAATACCAGATTTTTATGATGAAAACGACAAACGATATAATAGGTAGAATTGATAGGGTATTAGTTTTTATAGATGAGAATATCGAGAAGAAATTACCACTGGAAGAGATTGCGAAAGTAGCCTATTATTCTCCATACCATTTTCATCGATTATTTTCAGCTGTCATAGGGGAAACATGTAACAAGTATATTCAAAGAAAGCGTATTGAAAAAGCTGCACGTTATTTACTGCGGGACGATGAAGTACCCGTGTCTGAAATTGCAGATAAACTCGGGTATACGAATATTTCCACATTCTCTAGAAGCTTCAAGCAATTCTATGGTATATCTCCATCTACTTTTAAAGAAGAGTCGAAAAGTAAATTCAGCAAGATATGTATAACAGAAAGCAAGAATGGTAAGATTAAAATAGACCTACAACCGTACATTCGAAACGTAGAAAACTATTTAAATTTTATTGAAATGAATACGCAAATAGAAGTTAGACACGTAGCTGAAATTAACGTGGCATATATAAGTCATATAGGTCCTTTTGAAAAAATTAACAAGGTATATGATAGGCTGGTGAAATGGGCTAACCCTAGGGGATTAATGAATGAAGAGGTGAAGATGTTGACTATGTATCACGATAGTCCAAAAATAACAGAATCTGATAAGTTACGAACCAGCGCTTGTATTATTTTAAAGGAAGAAATTAAGGTGATTGGAGAGATAGGATTGCGGTCTATCCCATGTGGTAAATATGCTATTGCCCGATATGAAATTCAAATACATGAGTTCGAGAAATCCTGGGAAGCTATTTTTGTTTGGCTTTCAGAAAAAGGATATCAAGTCAGGAATGCCAACCCTTTTGAAATTTATCATAATGACTTTAGCAAGCATCCTGAAAAGATGTGTATAGTTGATTTTTATGTGCCTGTAGTATAGGTTTATTACATATAGAATAAAAGCTGAATTAAGAATAATCCAGCTTTTATTGATTAACAGCATCCTGAATTCGGATCACAACTGTACGCTTTTTGGGCATTCAAATCAGACAAACGAATACGAGGTTTTTCCTGAGGCACAATGCCACATTGGTCTTCTGCTAAACAAGCAGTAGCTTTGTTCACTAGCAGGAAATTTTTTCCATTAAAATCCAATCCATATTTTCCTATGGTATTGCCTTGATATTCCACTTCTATCTCCAAATCTTCTAAGTTTAGTGTTTTTTCGGATAATTCTATAATATGAACTAATTTTTCAGGATGCAAACGATGGTCGTAATCATCTTTGTTCCAAAGTTGAAAATTAATAACCTCTTCTTGCCTTACAGTGCCGCCGCAGTCAATAAAATGTTTACTTACTTTTCCAACTTCCGTTACATGGAAATGAGAAGGTACTAAGCTGCCATCTGGGAGTTCAAAGGCAATGGTTTTGAGGTTTTTTAGGTAGTTTTTTATTTCTGATAGTTTCATAATGTCTCTTTTAAGGTGGTTAATACGTAATATAATTCAGTAGCAATTTCAGTACTACGTTCTAAATACTTTTGTTCTTCTAATTCAGAATGATCAAATGCTTTAGGGTCGTCGTAAGTAATAGGGATTCGTTTTACGGCTCCAGCAACTAACGGACAACCACTATCGGCTTGTGAACATGTCATCACCGCAATAAAATTCGATGTAGGATTGAATTCGTGAAAATATTCTTTTGAAAAAGCTATAATTGGTAATGAATTTTCAGATGATTTTATTCCATATACAGGATTGACGTTTTTAGAAATAGTACTAATAGTGAACCCTTGGTTTTTGAGAGTTTTAATGACTTGAGGAGCTATAGCAGTGGCTTCAGTTCCTCCAGAGTAACAAAAAATTGAGGGATAATTAAAGTGTTTAGCTAAAGCTTGCATCCATATTTGTGATAAGTGACTTCTTCTTGAGTTGTGTGTGCAGATAAAATTGAGGAGGATCAGCTCTTTCCTGTGAATTTTAGTTTGTAAAGTGTTAACGAGTGGTGCTAACACCTCTTTTCTCTCTTCCGATATCGAAGTAATATCCAGTTTTTCTATAGTTTCTAATAAAGTTGTATTCATTTTTTCTACAATATCTCGGTTTAAGGTTGTAATTATTTTATTGACAACAAGAGCTGTTTGTTGATGGTTCTGAAAATAGACTTAACAGTATGGTTTGAATAGTAAACCAATTTTCTTCGTCAATACAGTAGCAAACACTGGTTCCTTCAATATTCCCTTTGATCACACCAATACTTTTCAATTCTTTTAAATGCTGAGAAATAGTAGGCTGAGCCAAACCAATTTCATTCACTAAGTCTCCGCAAATACAAGATTTGATTTTTAATAAATGTTGAATGATCGCAATACGAGCTGGATGGCCTAAAACTTTAGCTACCTTGGCGATTTTATTTTGTTCTTCTGAAAACATTTCTGTTTTAGTCAATCCCATAACCTTGTTATTTATATATTGCAATATTACGATTAATGTTTTATATTGAGCAAGTTTCACCCTAAAATTATACTATTTCTAATGTTAATTGTCCAGCCATAATTTTAAATGATTACTAATAGGTAAAACAGAAGTATGGCTGCAAGGAAATGGTTGTGCAGCTTTACGTAAGACCGGGTATTAAATAAAAAGTGCATTTTATTACCGTAATTTGAGTTCGCAATTAGTATACGATCGTATAAATGAACAAAATTCGTCTAGTTTAATTTTTGCTTGGTCATCAATATCACTTCCTTTTTCATTAAACCAAGCATGGGTTTCGCCTAAGTAATTCATCCCTAGGTAATTTGCGCTTTCTTTAAAAGGCATGACAAAACCAGGTTTTAAATCGTTAGCACCTGAATTACTAATTAATGCCATGTTTTTTCCTTGTAATTGTCTTCCTAGGTCTTTTTTATACTTCAAGAGATCGGAGAGTCTATCAAAGAAATTTTTCATAATGCCACTCATGCTATACCAGTACACCGGAGTCGCGAAAATAATAGTATCGTATTTCGATATAATAGTTTCCATTAAAGGAATAAAATCATCATCGGCATACTTAAAATCATAGTCAAAAGGACCAATAGTTTTCGTTTTCAGATCAATAGTGTCAAAACAACCATTTTCATTTATATAATCAATTATTTTGAAAGTGTTGCCGAAACTATTTGAACTACCTTGTATGATTACTTTATTGTTCATTGTTTATGTTTTAATTTAAGTGCTTATTGTTTAGTTTTTAGTGTAGTGTTTTTAATTAAAAGTCATTACTAACACCTGTTTAAAGCGTCAAATTAAGAAATAAACTGGAGAGAGAACTGGTTGTGTAATTGAATTAGTTGATAAATACCAAGTAAAAATCAATCGTTAAACGTTTTTAATTTCTTACTTTTATAGTACCATTACCATAATTTCTAATGAACGTAAATAACTATAAAGTTTCTGGAGTTTTACAATTGCAAAATTTAAGTACTAAGGAAGTCAAATTACAGGCCAAAAAAGAACTTAAAAAATTGAGAAAGGAAATTAGTGTACTTCAGGATAGGATGTATGCAGAAGGAAAGTATAGTATGCTTATTTGCTTGCAAGGAATGGATACTGCAGGTAAGGATAGCTTAATCAGAGAAGTTTTTAAAGATATTAATGCTAGAGGAGTCGTGGTTCATAGTTTTAAAGTGCCAACAGAGCTCGAATTGAAGCATGATTTTTTATGGAGACATTATTTGGCACTACCGGCTAAAGGGAAAATAGGTGTATTTAATAGAACTCACTATGAAAATGTTTTAGTAACAAGAGTTCATCCGGAGTACGTGTTTGCTGAAAATATCCCAACGGTACAATCATTAGATGATTTGGATGATGCATTTTATCATGCAAGAATGGATAGTATAAACCAATTTGAAAAGCATTTGTCTGAAAGTGGTACGATTGTGTTGAAGTTTTTTTTAAACCTTTCTAAAGACGAGCAAAAAAACAGACTATTACGTCGATTAAGTATTCCTGAAAAGAACTGGAAATTTTCTGCAGGTGATCTGAAAGAACGTAAATTATGGGATCAATACCAAGTGTGTTATGAGGATGTATTGAATAGAACATCAACTAATTACGCTCCTTGGTATGTCGTGCCTGCTGATAATAAACCAACGGCTAGGTATATAGTGGCAAAGGTGCTTTTAGAAGAATTAAAGAAATATAATTTTAAAGAGCCTTCATTGACAAAGAAAGTAGTAGATCAAATAGATAAATTTAAAGAACAATTAAATAACGAATAATATAGGATACTTGTGCTATATGTAAAGAAACCTTTACCGTACAATGTGTCCACATACTTTTATACATGGAATTAAACTTAACAAAACCTATTGTCTTTTTCGACTTAGAAACGACAGGGATAAATATTGCGAATGATAGAATCGTTGAGATATCGATATTGAAAATATATCCAAACGGAAATAAAGAAAGCAAAACATGGTTGGTGAACCCTGAAATGGAAATTCCTGCGGAAGTCATAGCCGTTCATGGAATAACCAATGAAAAGGTAGCTTCGGAACCAACGTTTAAAGAATTAGCGGTGAAAATAAATGAAATGATTGCAGATTCTGACTTGGCTGGATTTAATTCCAATCGTTTTGACATTCCACTATTGGCAGAAGAATTACTAAGGGTGGGGATTGATTTTAATATGGAAAACAGAAGAGCAATTGATGTTCAAGTGATTTTCCATAAAAAAGAACAGCGTACCTTAGGTGCTGGGTACAAATTTTATTGTGGAAAAGATTTGGAAGATGCGCATTCAGCTGAAGCAGATACCTTAGCAACCTATGAAATATTGAAAGCACAGTTAGACAAGTATGATGATATTGAAAATTCAGTTGAAAAATTAAGTGAGTTTTCATCACATACACAACGTGCAGATTTTGCCGGATTTATTTTGTTCAATGAAGAAGGGGAAGAGATTTTTTCTTTTGGGAAGTATAAAGGTAGAACCGTAGAGGAAGTACTTAAGGAAAACCCAGGGTATAATTCTTGGATTCAAAATGCCGATTTCCCGTTGTATACGAAAAAGGTTATGAGGCAAATAAAACAAAGAATGTCTAAGCCGGTACAAGTATTATCCGATGATGAAAAATTAAAAGCATTACAAGCGAAATTTAATGCAAGATAGTTGTCGATTGAAAGAAGAGAACGATTATTAATACAAATAATTTAGATCTAAAAATGTTTACAGAATATAAAAATTTACCTGGCAATTCAAGAGTTTGGGTGTATCAAGCAGATAGAGTATTTAGTTCAGAAGAAATAGAATTGATTACTGA
The DNA here is from genome assembly GCF_057220795.1 of Tenacibaculum profundicola. Lineage (NCBI taxonomy): Bacteria > Pseudomonadati > Bacteroidota > Flavobacteriia > Flavobacteriales > Flavobacteriaceae > Tenacibaculum > Tenacibaculum profundicola. The sequence continues at coordinate 4,340,060 of NZ_CM170137.1, forward strand.
AAAAACAAAGTTGTTTATTGATAATTGGACACGCCATGGAGATGATTTAAAGGGGTCATTTACTATAAAATACAATCAGTTTTTAGTATTGGCAGTAGATGAAAACTTTAACAACGTTTCAGGCTGTTCTATTGATGCTTCAGTACGTTTTGTTCAAGAATTAGAAAATCAATTACAGATCGACTTAATGAATAAAATGAATATTTCCTTTAAAGATGGAGAAAATATAAACATTGTAAAGCTTTCAGATTTTCAAAGATTTGCTAAAGAACAAAAAATTACTCCTAGTACTATTGTTTTCAATAATATGGTGAATACCAAAAAAGATTTTGAAGCCAACTGGGAAATTCCAGCTGAACAAAGTTGGCATAAAAGATTTTTGGTATAACTATTGAAGCTAATAGAGCGTTACAGGCAAGTAAAAAACATACATGGAAATATTAATAATTACTGGACCACCATACTCTGGAAAAGGAACGCAATGTGAAATCTTATATAAACAATTAGATTTCAAGCATATTTCAACTGGTGATAGATGTCGATTTGAAAAGGAAAATGGAACTGAAATAGGAAGAATAATGTCAGAATATGAAGAAAAAGGAGATTTGGTTCCTGATGCTATTATGAAAGATCTTTTCGGTAAAATTCTAGACGAAAATACATCAAATAACGGAATAATATTAGATGGTTATCCTAGAACCAAGGCACAAGTAGACGATCTACTTGAGCTTGTAGAATCGAAAGAAATGAAAATAGGGAAGGTGTTAAACATTGATGTTCCAAAATCGGAGCTTTTAGTTAGAGCTAAAAAAAGAGCCGAAACATCGGATAGAAAAGATGATAAAGATCCAGAAATTCATACAAAAAGAATTCAGGTTTTCGAAAATTCAACAAGACCCGGAATTGAATATATGAAATCAAAAATTAAAGTTCTGACCTTTGATGGACTGGGAACAATTGACCAAATAACTAAACGAATAAAAGCCAGCTTGTAATGATAGCTAGAATTAATAAGAGTTTATTTATTATACCTAGTTTAGAGTTTTAATGGAGTCCGCCAAATCTATTGATTTGGCTTTATGTATACAGAATATAAACGAAAACAAATAGTTTTAGCTAAATGCTTAATTGAAAGTTTACTGCTTTTAATTCAGGTACGAAGCATAGCCAAGACAATATCTATAGTTGATAGAATGAGGAAAAAGATACTTTTAGTTACGAATATAATTTTTATAGGCTTATTACAAGCACAACAATTAGATCCATTACAAGCGAATGATATAGAGGCGCAAACTATTTGGGTGGATAGTATTTTAAAATCAATGTCTATCGATGAAAAAATAGGGCAATTGTTCATGATACAGGCGTACTCGAATAGGGATAAAAAACATGAAAATTATGTTATCGATATGATAACTAAGTACCATGTGGGGAACTTGATTTTTATGCAAGGAACACCTGAAAAACAAGTTATTTTAACAAATAAGTACCAAGCCAAATCAAAATTCCCATTGTTAATTGGTTTTGATGGTGAATGGGGCTTAAATATGCGGTTAAAGAACACCTATCGATTTCCATGGAATATGACCTTAGGCGCTATAACTGATAACAAATTACTCGAAGAAGTAGGGAAAAGAATAGGAGAGCACTGTAAGAGAATAGGGATTCATATGAATTTTGCACCTGTGGTTGATATTAATACAAATCCGAACAACCCCATTATTGGCAACCGTTCGTTTGGTGAGAGTAAAGAAAATGTGACTACAAAAGCAATAGCGTTTACTAAAGGAATGCAAAGTGTGGGCGTATTGGCAAATGCAAAGCATTTTCCAGGGCATGGAGACACCTCAACCGACTCTCATAAAACACTACCTACGGTTAATTTTTCAGAAGAACGATTGGACTCTGTAGAATTATATCCTTACAAGAAAATGTTTGATACCGGCTTAGCAAGTGTTATGGTAGCACATTTGAGTATGCCACAGTTAGAACCGAATAGAGAGTTGCCTTCATCATTGTCTAAATCAATTGTAACCGATTTATTGCAAGTAAAACTTGGCTTTCAAGGGCTTATTATAACGGATGGATTGAATATGAAGGGAGCGGCAAATTACAGTACTCCCGCTGCGATAAATTTAGCAACTTTGCAAGCTGGCAATGATCTGTTATTGATCCCACAAGACATTCCTGAAACAGTTAAATTATTTAAAGAAGCAATAGATACTGGTGATTTAACAGAAGAACGAATAAATCACTCTGTAAGAAAAATATTGAAAGCAAAGTACTTGGCAGGGTTATATGATTTTAAACCGTTAATAACTGATAATATACAACAAGATCTTCATAGAGTGGAGGATGTAATTTTACATAGAAACCTAATTAAAAATGCGGTTACTGTAGTTAAAGATGACGTTAAAAATTTACCAATACAACATCTTGAAAATAAAAAGATAGCCTATGTTCCTTTAGGTGATGATACTGGAGTTGATTTTTTGCGAATGATGAATAATTATACCAAAGTAGACAAGGTTACAAGTAAGCATTTAAACACATTACTTCAAAAGTTAAAAGAATACAATACAGTAGTTGTTGGATTTCATAAGTCGAATAAACATCCTTGGAAAAGTTATAAATTCACAAATAAAGAATTAGTGTGGTTGCAGGAAATAGCCCGTAACAATAATGTAATTTTAACCATTTTTACAAGCCCGTATAGTTTACTACAACTAAAATCATTTACGAATATTGAAACTGTTGTGGTAGCCTATCAAAATAGTAAGTTATCACAAGAGCTAACTGCACAAGGGCTATTTGGAGCCTATGAGTTAAAAGGAAGATTGCCTGTAAGTGTTAAGAATGAGTTTAAAACAGGGGAGGGTATTGATGTAAAGAAACTTGATATACTGGAATACACAATTCCGGAAGAAGCAGGTGTTTCATCAGAAAAATTAAACATTATAGATAAAAGAATAGACACCATTTTAGCACAGAAAATGGCGCCTGGAGGACAAATTTTAATTGCACGAAATGGCAAGGTTTTTTATCATAAAAGTTTTGGACACCATACATTAAAAAAGAAAAGAAGGGTTAGGGATACTGATATCTATGATTTAGCTTCTTTAACAAAAATAATAGCTTCTCTTCCTTTAATAATGAAGGCCGAAGAAGATAAAAAGATAAGTCTCTACTCTAGCTTGGGAGATATGCTGCCAAGGTATAGTGATTCAAATAAGGATACGTTGATGTTGAAAGAGATATTATCTCATTATGGACGCTTACGTGCATGGATTCCTTTTTATTTAAATACGAAGGATGAAGAAACAGGGGAGAATTCATTGCAATATTATAGAAAGAAAAAGTCTGAAAATTTTACTGTTAAAGTAGCAAAGAACCTCTACTTAAATAGAAGTTATAAAGATACCATATACAAACATATTGTAGAATCAGAGCAAAGAAATAAACCCGGTTACGAGTACAGTGATTTAGGGTATTATATGATCAAGGAAATCATAGAAAATAAATATCAAGAGTCTTTAGATAAGTTGACGGATGAAATGTTTTATCAACCTTTAGGGGCGTATAGAACAACTTATCTTCCGTTAAATAAATTTACAAAACGAGAAATTGTTCCAACTGAAAAAGATAATTATTTCAGGAATCAATTGGTTCATGGATATGTGCACGATATGGGAGCTGCTATGCTAGGTGGAGTGGGCGGACATGCAGGTTTGTTTTCAAATGCGAATGACATTGCTAAAATCATGCAAATGTATTTGCAAAAAGGAAGTTACGGAGGTAAACAATATTTGAAACCAGAAACGCTTGATAAATTTAATAGGAGATATTACGCTAAAATGAAAGTTCGCAGAGGTTTAGGGTTTGATAAACCACAATTAAGACCAGAAGAAAAACCAACCTGTGGCTGCGTGTCAGATAAGAGTTTTGGGCATAGTGGCTTTACAGGAACATATACCTGGGCAGACCCTGAAAATGGTATTGTATATGTGTTTTTATCCAATAGAGTGTATCCAACCATGGGAAATAGAGGGTTGTTAAAAAGCAACATGAGAACCAAGATTCAAGAGGATATTCAAAATGCTATTTTGGAGGAGTAGGCGCGAATTTTGTGTAGCACAGAATCATAGTAAAACTAAAGATAATATAAAATAAAGCTGTTTTGTAGTTAAATAAATAAGCGATTAAGTAACTTTGGAATAGATAGAACAATGGAAATAAAACCAGAGTAATGCTGAAACGAAAGGTGTCAATAAACTCAAATTCTTTGACTTTTTTCGAAGCTATTTTCCAAGGAGTGTACGGAAATATACTATTGACAATAATAAGATAAAGTAAGGGCTTGTAATAATTGTAGCTAGGTGTTTTTTTATAGACTTGATCTTTTTTAGTAATTAATTCGTTTACTTCATCTACCAAGGTAAAATCTGTTTGAGCATCATTCAGTTGTTTAAGAACTGAACTGTAATTTTCGTTCGCAGGAATATGAACTGTCAGTTCTCTCAATTGTTGAGAAACTAATTTTTTTAACACTTCTGTTGTTCGGAATCGATCGTTATCCAGATAAGTATTGACATCAATAGGATTGCCGATATTAAGTACTACTTTTAATGGGTATTGAGAAGGATTTTGGTAGGTAATTCCAATAGGTACAATATATAATTTTGTAGAAGGTGATGTGTCTAATGTTTGATAAATAATTCGAGTAAATCCTTTACTTAAAGGCCTTATTGTTCGTTTTCTATTATGACTTCCTTCAGGAAAAATTAATAGCGCTTTATTGTTTTTTAATAATGCCTCACATTTATCAAAAATAGCTTTGTTTCGAGATAGTTCCTTAATGCCATCCCTAATTCTATAAATTGGCATCATCCCCAGTAAATCGAAAAATTTTGAAGCAATCACGTTTTTAAATACGGAAGCTCTAACCAAGAAGTGGGTTTTACGTTTGATATGGGTAGCTATGAGAAGAGGGTCTATGAGTCCGTTGGGATGATTTGCAGTAAATAGTACCGCACTATTGTTTGGAATTTTATCTGTGCCGTTAACGATTATTTCTTTTGTGTAAAAAAACAATCCAGTTTTTATGAAAATTTTAAAAAAGTAATAGATCATAATAGGGGTTAAATTTTCTTTCTAGTTGCCCAATAGCTAGCTAATAGCATTCCTGAAAAAATATCCCAAACACCCCAAAAAGCAGCCAAAAGAGCCATGCCTCCTAAACCATTGAAAAAACTAAAAATTAGCAATAAACCAAGACCTCCGTTTTGAATACCAGTTTCTATAGAAATTGTTTTCGTGTCTTTTACTGAAAGATTAAATGTTTTAGCCGTGAAATAACCAATAAAATAAGCAAAAACATTGTGGAATATAACCAGAAACATTACCAAATGAACATAGTTTTTAAAAATATCGACATTGTCATAGAGTGCGATTACGATAAGTATAAGAAAAAATAAGACTGAAAATGGACGCAGTATAGAATTTATTTTTTTAGCAATTCGATCACTATAATAATTAAGTGTCATACCTAATATTAAAGGAATTCCTAAGATGAGTAAAACAAGTTTTGTTAACTCAAAAGGATCTAGCGCAACCGTTTTTAAAATAGCTTTTGTAGGAGGATATAGACCTCCCCAAAAATGTAAATTCAAAGGCGTCATAGCGATGCAAATCAACGTAGCAAAAGCGGTTAAACTAATGGAGAGAGCAGCGTTTCCTTTAGCCATTTTACTAAAGAAATTAGAAACGTTTCCTCCTGGACAAGCAGCTATTAAAATCATACCCAATGCAAAACTCGGATGAGGTTTAAGTATTAGTACCAATACAAACGTAAGGAAAGGGAGTAAAATAAATTGTGATAATATACCAACAAATAAAATTTTAGGATTCTTTAAAAGTCTTTTGAAATCATTTATTGTAATGTCGAGTGAGATACCAAACATTATGATGCCTAAGGCAATGTTTAAAACCCATAGAGCTTCAGTATCAAAATTGATTTGTATAGAATCTATTTGAAGATTTTTAATGTTTAAAAGCATATTCTAATATATTAGCACCCATTTTTAAAGCCTTTTCTCTAACCATTTTTGGATTGTTATGAACAGAAGCGTCTTCCCAACCATCGCTGAGATCACTTTCATAATCATAAAAGATAACCAATCGCCCTTTATAAAAAACTCCTAACCCTTCAGGTGGTTTTTTATCATGCTCATGAATTTTTGGCAGTCCTTTAGGAAACAGAAAAGTTTGATGGTAAATAGGATGCGATACAGGGATGGGACGTAACTCACTTTTTGGAAAAACCTTTTTCAATTCCCTTCTAATATATTTGTCTAAACCATAGTTATCTGAAATATGCAAGAAGCCTCCTGAAATTAAATAATTTCTTAAAGTTTCTATAGCTGAATCATTCAAGAAAACATTGCCATGACCGGTCATAAATACAATAGGATAATTGAATATAGCATTATCATCTGGAGAAACTACTTGTGGATCTTTATCAATTGCAGTTTTAATGGCTGAATTAGCAAACTGTATTAAGTTAGGTAAGGCAGTAGGATTAGCATACCAATCACCACCTCCTTTATATTTTAAAACCGCTATTTGTTGAGTATATGAAAAAAGGGTAAAAAATAAACATGAAATAATTATAAATCTCTTCACTAAATATGAATTGGGATGACAATATAATAAATCATAATTAAAAAACACCAACGATTTAAGTTGGTGTTTTCTTTTCCCCTTAAGAAATTAATGTATGATAAAATATACCTAATTTGGATATTAATTCCTAGCGCCAATATAGGTCATTTTTTCATTATTAGAGTTTGAAAACATCCAAATTAGATGTTTTCGAACTTATTTTAGCCATTGTATGAGTATTTGTATGTAATACAATTAAAAACATCAATTAAAACTAATTGATGTTTAAAATACAACTTTTCTTTTTCATTATTGAATAGATTTATATCTTATTCAACAATACTTTTGGGTAGTTATACCAGTTATTGTTTGAATTTACTGTAAAAGAAAAAGGACGTTTTATTACGATAAATTCAAATGGTAAATGGTATTATTTATGTTTCCTTCGCTCAGAGTTCAAATATAAGAGATACGAAAAAGATATAGTTTGAAAACGTCTAATTTGGATGATTTCGGACTTATTTTAGCACATTTTACAATAATTATTAATTGAGCAGTCGCTTTTGTTTTCTATAAGTGAACGGTGTTGTACTGGTGTGTTTTTTAAAAACAGTATAGAAAGTCGACTTAGAATTAAAACCAGATTCTAAGCCTATTGAGGTAATGGTGTAATTTTCATAGCTAGGGTTTATCAAAAGGTTTTTAGCTTGTTCAACCTTCATTTCATTTATATAATCTATAAAGCTTTTGTTGGCTATGGTATTAATTATAAGCGAAAGTGTACTTGGACTAAAATCCGAATCCTTAGACAGATTTTGCAAAGTATATTTTGAGAGTAAAAATTTCTTTTCTTTTCGAATATAGTGATCAATCTTGGTAAAATATTCTCTGTATTTTTTTAATTGCTCATCAGAAATATTGGTGTAATTAGAGTTAATATTGCTTTTTTGTTTGGTTTCCGTTATGGATAAAGGGGAGGTTAATAATAATTCTCTTATACGTTGCCTTTCTTTTAAAACCCTAAGTTGATTTAGTCCTTGATAACCTAACCAATAGATTAATATTGTGGTATAAATTCTTAAGGGATAATAGGAAAACATAAACCCTGTAAAATTCATGCTTACCTTTATTATTAAAGCAGAAATCCATAGAAAATAACCTAAAGAAGAAAGTTTAAAAAAAGTGTTTATCCATTTTAAGTTGTCATATGACAATATTCTAGGGAATAGCTTCTCTTTACTATACAGGATATAAAAAGAATAAATAAATAAGCTTATTGATACCAAAAAACTTATAATCTCTTCAATTGACGTATATTTTTCGTATAAAAAATCTTTATACTCATTTGAATTAAGATCACTGTAGTATAGCACAAAACTAATCTGAGCAATTATTAAAAGAATAAATAATGGGATAATTACTTTTAGTAAATTAAAAGCCTTAGATGTTATCTTTAAGTAATTAATCAGAAACATATAAAGAAAAGGCATGGCTAAAAAATGCCAAGGTATTTGAATATAAGCTAACGCAAATTTGTATTGAAAAAGTTTATTTTCAAGAACCCAAGATTGAATGTTATTTAATGAAATAGATAAAATCAGAAGGTTTAAATAAAGCATACTTTTTTCTCTACCATTTCTTGAAGAAAATAGTATTATGCTAAATGTAAACCCATGTAACGCACTTATTAGTAAGAATAAATTAAAAAAAACAGACGTACTCAAAAAATAGTGTTTGGTTAGGTTTAAATATACAAAAAAGAATTATTGATGTAAAAAACTGATATGTTGAACGCAGGTGATACCAGCAGTTTCAGTCCTTAATCGATTGTCACCTAGGTTTATAGGGCTGAAGTTGTTTGTCAAAGAATTTTCAATTTCATCCTTAGAAAAGTCGCCTTCTGGGCCAATTAAAATGGTGTAATGAGAATTTAAAAGAGCTATATTTTTTAAGTGTTTTCTTTCAGTGTTATCTTCACAATGTGCTATAAACAATTGCCCTTTAAATTTTTGTTGCATGAATTCCGAATATTTTACGGGCTCATTAAGTATAGGTAGTTTATATTGGAGCGACTGTTTCATGGCAGCTTGAATAATTTTTGATAATCGCTCAGTCTTAACAATTTTTCTTTCTGAGTTTTTGCAAATTATCGGAGTTATTTCATCGATTCCTATTTCTGTTGCTTTTTCCAGAAACCATTCTAAACGATCATTGTTTTTTGTGGGAGCTATTGCTACATGTAGGTAGTAATTTCTTTTAGAGATTTTTTTCTCTCTATGTACTACAATGGCAATACACTTTTTATCGTTCGCAATGGTTATTTGAACGCTAAACAAAAAATTATTACCATTTGTTATGTATAATGTATCACCTTCTTTTTTTCGTAGTACACGAACAATATGACGACTCTCATTTTTGTCAAAAGTAACTTGTTCTGTCTTTTCAGAAATGATAGGGTTATAAAATAGTTGCATTATAAATCAATTCTATAGGTTCTTCTTCTTTTATGCGTTGTTGGATCAAAACCTTTCCAGATCCGATGTATGGCTTTATTATCTTCTAGTTCAGGAGTTCTAATACAATTTTTTATCCCTTTTTCGGAAAAAGTTTTTTGAAATTCTCTGAACAGAATAGCGGTAACCCCTTTGTTTTGATACTCAGGGTCAACACCTATTAAATAAAAGGTTACGTCTTTAGCATTTTTTCTGGCCTGTAGTAAATGAAACAATCCAAAAGGAAAAAGCTTACCCTTTGCCTTTTGTAGCGCTTCTGAAAAGGAAGGCATTACTATGGCGAAAGCAACAATCTTTCTTTGTTTATCCAATACAAATTTTATGTATTCAGGATTGATAAAACTAATATACTTCTTCTTAAAATAATTTATTTGGGTTTTTGAAATAGGGACGTAGGTAGAAAGCTTAGAATACGACTTTCCAAATACATCAAACATTTCATCGACATAAGGCATTATATCTTTCGTTGCCGAAAAATTGAGTGCAGTAAGATGGTATCTTTTTTCAATTAAATTACCAGCTCTATTGTATTTTGTAAAACTTACATTTTTAAATAAAAACTTATTTTCTAGATATTCTTTTTCTTTTTTAAAGCCTAAACTTTCTAAATGATCTTTATAGTAAGGGTGGTTGTACCAAGTAATCATTGTGCCAATATGATCAAATCCATCAATCAGAACCCCAGTTTTATCCAAGTTATTGAACCCTATAGGTCCCTCTAAGTACGTAAGATTATTTTTAAGACCTATTTCTTTTACTTTGTTAATGAGTGCTTTACTGACTTCGATGTCATCAATAACATCAAACCAACCGAAACGCATTTTTTTTATATGTTGTATTTCTACCTCATACGTATTAATAATGGCAATTATTCTACCGACAATCTTATTGTTTTTCAGTGCAATAAAAAATTGAGCAGTGGCATGTTCAAATACTGGGTTTTTTTCCTGATCGAAAGTAGCCATCTCATCTTTGATGATTGGTGGTACCCAACATTGGTTATTTTTATATAGTGAAAAAGGAAATTTGACAAATTGTTTCATTTCCTTTTTAGTGGTTATTTCTTTAATTGTAATCATTGTCCTCTATCCGGTGATTTCTATTGTTCTTCTTCCTTTTTCTTTTCTTCTTCTTCTTCCTGTTTAATTTCTTCTTCCAGTTTTTTAATTTCTTTTTCTAATTTCAGACGTTCTTTTTCTTTACGTTTGGCTTCTTTAAGTCTATCTTTTTCTTGGCGTTTTTTGTCTTTTTCAGCATTTTTCTTTGCTTTTTTTGCTTCTCTCTTTTTGTTTTTTTTAACTTTTCGCTTTAATTTTTCATCTTCTTTAGAGATGATGTCAATTAAAGATTTTTCTCTTATTCTTTTGGGTTTTTCAGTTCTAACCTCTTCTTTTTTACCATTTGGAGAAATATCTAAATCAACCTTTTGCTCTCGTTTGCGGTCTTTTTTAAAGATCTTTTTGAATTTACTAAATAGTCTTCCAATGAAACCTCTATTTTGGTCGTATTTAATAGGCTTATCTTCTTCAATTTTGTTGCCAAATTCATCTATTTCTACAAAATTGTCTCTATGCTTATCTATTCTATAGGAAACACCTATACCCGAGGTAATACCCATTTCATTTTTTTCAATGTTCATTCTTGCAGAGGTGTTAATCTGAATATTTTTACTCAATAAATACGCAGCACCAACACCAATAGTACTTCTAGTTTGATACTTTTCGATAACACCTTGCATTTCTGCATAACCAGACCAAAAATCATTGAAATTATACGTGCCTGTTACGATATAAGAATATTCTTTAAAATCACTTCCAATATGGTTATAGTAAATATTGGTGACTACATTTAACTTGTTAGAAAATTCATTTTGAAGTAAAACTCCTACTTTGGGTGTCATATTTCCTTTATTGTGAAAATCTGATAAAACACTACCGAAGTTTAAACCTACATATACACCCACGTGAGGTATCCAGCGTTTCCAATCAAAAGAATGTCTAGCTTTCCAACTTCTTATTTCTTTAGACTTATCAGTATATTTTGGAACATATACTAAATATTTTGCCCCTAAAGAAAGATTACTTATACCCGTTTGATCGTACGAAGATTCAAAAATATTTTTAAAAGCAATTTTATCCTTTGTAATTGAGGTGTTCAAGTTGAATTCTAATTTCTCAAAAAGAAAGCTTGTTCTAAATGAAAGATCCAATCCGATTGCCTGAGGATTGCTAAATGTTTCTACAATAGGATTTTTTTTAAAGAAAAAATTAGATTCGAATTGATAAACACCAGAGCCTACACTATAAGGGCTTTCAGACAAGCCCGGTCTATTGGAATTTATGACAGAGGTGTATTGACCTTGTATTGATAGGGTTATACAAAAAAACAGAAGAAAAGAAAGTGTTTTAACCATGTTATAAAGTCAATTTTAAGTACCAATACAAACATACAGCAAAAATATGAATTACTCTATATTATAAGTTTTGTAAACTCTTAACGTTACCTTTGATATCAAATTGTTATTTTTGATTAATTTTTTTAAGATTTTTTTAGATGACAATACATCAAGCAGGACCTATGGCTTTTATACGTACATTATTAATTATTTTATTAGTGTATTATGTTGTAAAATTTTTCGTGAAATTATTCGCCCCTTATTTACTCAAAAAAGCGGTAGATAAGGTTCAAAAAAAAGCTCAACAACAATATAATGATCGAAATGAAACTACCGTTGAAGACGGTAAAACAGTAATTGATAAAAAACCTAACAAAAACAAACAAAGTAACGACTCTGTTGGAGAGTACGTTGATTTTGAAGAAATTGATTAATTATGAATGTTAAAAAAGCGCTCCCTTATATAGTGGTGATGGTTATTTTCGTAATAACCTCGTTAATTTATTTTAACCCTGTTTTAAGTGGAAAAAAAATTAAACAAAGTGATATTGCTCAGTTTGTCGGAATGTCTAGAGAAGCATCAAGTTATAGAGCTGAAAAAGGACAAGAGTCATATTGGATAGGTAATGCGTTTAGCGGAATGCCAACTTATCTAGTGGGGGCTTATTTTCCAAATGATTTTATACGTTATGTAGATAAAGCTATTCGTTTTTTACCAAGACCAGCTGATTACCTTTTTTTGTATTTTTTTGGATTCTTTATATTGCTGACAGCATTAAAAGTCGATTGGAAGTTAGCAGTTTTAGGAAGTTTGTCCTTTGGGTTTTCCACCTATTTAATTATTATTTTCGGGGCTGGCCATAATTCCAAAGCGCACGCAATTGGCTATATGCCCTTAGTTTTAGCTGGTATTTTGTACATTTTCCAGAAACGGTATTTATTAGGTTTTGTAATGACGTCACTTGCAATGGCTTTAGAAATTTGTGCTAACCATTTACAGATGACCTACTATTTGGGGTTTTGTTTGTTAATATTAGGTCTTGTTGAACTGATTGAAGCGTTTAAAAATAAAAAAATCCCTGTTTTTGCAAAACAAGTCTGTATAGCACTTGCTGCGATAGTTTTAGGTATAGGTGTTAATTCGACACGGTTATTTGCAACCAAAGAATATGCCGATCATAGTACAAGAGGACGATCAGAATTAACCATTAATCCTGATGGATCTGCTAAACAGAGAACGAGTGGTTTAGATAAAGATTATATAACCGTATACAGTTATGGAATTGCCGAAACATTTAATTTATTAATTCCTCGTTTTATGGGAGGAGGAACCCTTGAAGAACTTGATGAGAATTCACACTTTTATAATGCGATAGAAAGTAGAACAGATGCTAGAGTAGCTAAAGAGTACTCAAGTCAAGTATATACATACTGGGGTAAACAACCCATTGTTGAAGCACCAGCTTATATAGGAGTAATTGTCTTCTTCCTGTTCTTTTTAGGTATATTTTTAGTTAGGGGGAAATGGAAATACTGGTTGGTAAGCGCTACTGTTTTTTCTATTGTAATGAGTTGGGGAAGGAATTTTCCGATACCTACAAATTTCTTTATAGATTATTTTCCTTTATATAACAAATTTAGAGCGGTTTCTTCAATTCAAGTTATTGCCGAATTATGTATACCTGTTTTGGCGGTGCTTGGATTGAGAGATTTTTTCTCAGCAAAGACGAATTCTGAAGAAAAACTAGAAGCTCTCAAGAAAGCCTTTTATGTAGTAGGAGGAATTACCCTGATGTTTGCCCTTATAGGAACAAGTTTGTTTAGCTTTGAAGGCTTACACGATGCACAATATCAACAGTTGTTTCCTGAATTAACGGATGCGTTGATTGCAGATAGAAAGTCGATGTTGGTGAATGATAGTTTACGCTCATTTGCATTCGTTTTAGGTTCATCTGCAATTTTATGGCTCTTTCTTAAAAAGAAAATAAGAAAAACGCTGGTGATTGTATTAATGCTACTTTTAATAGTTTTTGATTTAGTGACGGTTGATTTAAAGTATGTGAATAAAGAAAATTTTACTACGTCAAGAAAAGTTTATAAGCCGTTTACCCTTGCCAAAGTAGATAAACAAATTTTAGAAGATAAATCGAATTATCGAGTAGCTAATTTTGCAGGAAATATGTTGAATGAGGCACGTACGTCTTATTTTCATAATTCAATAGGAGGGTACCACGCGGCAAAAATGAGACGTTATCAAGAATTGTTTGAATACCAGATTGGTAAGAATAATTTTGAAATGTTAAATATGTTAAATGTTAAATATTTCATTTTAGGTGAAGACAAGTTGCAAATGAATCCAGATGCAAATGGTAATGTATGGTTTGTGAATAAATTGAAATTGACAAACTCCCCTAATGAAGAAATGCAAGCTCTAGATAGTTTGAAGACAAAAGAGGAGGCAGTTATAAATAAAAATGAATTTAGGAGCTATGCTGATTTGATTAACCATGTTGAATTTGAGAAAGATACTACAGCAACTATTAGTTTAGTAAAGTACGATGTGGCTAGGTTAAGATATAAAAGTAGTGCTCAAAAAGAGCAGTTTGCTGTTTTTTCTGAGGTTTACTACCAAAATGGCTGGAATGCTTATGTTGATGGAGAATTAACACCGCATGCTCGGGTTAATTATGTTTTAAGAGGAATTAAAGTTCCGGAAGGAAATCATGTGATAGAATTTAAATTTGAACCAACGATTATAGCAACAGGTAATAGAGTTACAATCATTTCCTATTTGTTACTTTTAATCGTGCCTTTAATTATGTTATACAAACAAACAAGGGATAAAGCACATCTGGTTGAGAAATAATGCTATTTGCCTTAAGAACATAATATAGGGTTATATCTGCTAAAAAATAGTTAGCATAGAAAGGCATCAAGCACTTATGTGTTTGATGCTTTTTTGTTGAAGAGAAATTAAGGAACTTAGTACATATTTGACAGAATCAGCGAATTTTTAAAAATATATAGATACAACACCTATGTTGAATTGCATATAAAAATGGAGATGCCCTGCATAATTTTTCGTTTTTACAAAAATATACTGATTAGAAAACGATATTATTTAATAACTGTTTAATTTAATAAAAGAATAATAATACATTTGTTGTAAAATGAAATAAATGTATAAAAAGCTACCTACTAAGAGATACAACCATACACTTGTTTTTTTAAAAAAGCACATTCCTCCACCAGCTACTATTTTAGATTTAGGTGTTAGAAACCCATTCAGCGAAGTTATGGAAGAAAATGGATATACCGTATACAATACTGAAGGGGAGGACTTAGACTTGTTGCCAGAAGTAGTAAAAAAGCATAAAGTTGATGCAGTAACAGCTTTTGAGATTTTTGAACATTTAATTGCTCCATTTAACGTATTAAGAGAAATAGAAACTAAAAAAATTGTCACTACAATTCCTTTGAAATTATGGTTCAGTGCAGCTTATAGAAGTAAGACGGATATATGGGATAGGCATTATCATGAATTTGAAGATTGGCAATATGATTGGTTGTTAGAAAAATCGGGATGGGATATTGTGGCTAGAAAACAATGGACAAATCCTGTAATGAGGTTTGGAATTCGGCCAATACTAAGAAGTTTTACGCCCAGATATTATGCAGTTTATGCGGAAAAACAAAAAATGAAAAACGAATGAGAATAGGAATGATATTGGATAACGTGTATCCACCAGATCCCAGAGTTGAAAATGAAGCTATAGAATTGATTAAGGAAGGGCATATCGTTTTTTTATTCTGTTTAACATATGAAAAAGTTACGAAAGAAGAAGTTGTAAAGGAAATTAATGTAAGAAGATATAAAACAAATCTTTTCGATTTCAAAATGTCAGCATTAGTCTATACAATACCAGTGTATTCGTTATGTATGAGTTTGAAAATTAAAGATTTTGTAAAAAGAAACAAAATTGAAATACTTCATATACACGATATTCGAATTGCTGAAGCAGTTTTTAAAGCAAATAAAAGTTTCAATTTGCCAGTGGTGTTAGATTTACATGAAAATAGGCCTGAGATAATGAGGTTTTATCCTCATATGCAAAAACTTAGAGGTAAATTGTTCATATCAATAAACAAGTGGAAGAAAAAAGAAGAGGAATTCATTAGAATGGCAAATGCAACTATTGTAGTGACAGAGGAAGCGAAAAATGAGATTGTTGATAGAGTTCAAGTAGCTGCTGAAAATATTGTTGTGGTTCCTAATACGGTTAGAAAATCATTTTTTAATGATACTTTGAAAATACCTGATATACCGTTTCAAAAATCAGTAACGGATTTTACATTACTTTATCTAGGAGATACTGGAAAAAGAAGAGGGTTGGCAACTGTGCTTAGCAGTATTGCAGTTCTAAAGAAAACAATCAAAAACATTAAGTTTATAGTTGTTGGGAAATCAGGTCATTGGTTAGAGAAAATGATCTTAGATCTAGGCTTGTCAAATGAGGTTAAACTGATGGGATGGCAAAATGATACAACTTTTCCTAAATGGATTCGCAATGCAGATGTATGTGTATCACCTTTGCATAGAAATATACACCATGATACTACCTATGCAAATAAGATTTTCCAATACATGAGTATTGGAAAACCATTAGTAGTCAGTGATGCCAAGGCTCAAAAAGATATAATTGAAAGGGCAAAAGCAGGTTTAGTTCATGAAGCAGAAAATACTAGTGATTTTACGGAGAAAATAGTAGCTTTATATAATGATAGTAAATTAAGAGAACGATTAGGAGCAAATGGGAAAAATTTTGTAGGAGATCACTTTACCTGGGATAAGACCTCAAAAGAATTAAAACAACTATATAAAAATTTAGCTTGAAAGTATTAATTATAACTTATTATTGGCCCCCTGCTGGAGGTCCTGGAGTACAACGTTGGTTGAAGTTTGTGAAATACTTGCGTCAATTTGATGTTGAACCCGTTGTTTTTACTGCGGATAACCCTAGTTATCCTGTTATTGATCAATCTCTAAAGGAAGATGTTCCAGAGGGTATCGAAATAATTAAATGTCCAATTATAGAACCCAATGCTGTTATTTCTCGGTTTAAGAGAAATACTGCTGAAAAAAGTCTTGGATTTTTTAATCCTAATCCAACACGATTCGATAGATTGTTAATGTACATTCGAGCAAACTATTTTATTCCAGATGCAAGAAAATTTTGGGTTAAACCTTCGGTGAATCGCTTAAAGAAATATTTGTCAAAGAATAAAGTTGACCTTATTATAACAACTGGACCTCCGTATAGTGTTCACCTAATTGGTTTAGCGATAAGAAAGCAATATGACATTAAATGGATTGCTGATTTCAGAGACCCTTGGACAACTGTTGATTATTTTCATCTATTGCCATTGACAAAATCGTCTTTAAAAAAGCACTATCAATTGGAAGAAAAAGTGGTGAGTTCGGCTGATGGTGTTTTAATGGTGAGTAACCATGCGAAGAAAAGATACGAAGATAAAGCAAAGTCTATTGAAGTTATTACCAATGGTTTTGATGTTGATGGTATAGAAGGTGAAGAGAAGAGTAGTACAGATACTAAGTTTTCAATTACTCATATTGGAATGATGAATTCGGAACGAAACCCTAAAATACTATGGGAGGTGTTATCTGAGTTGTCTATAGAAGATAGCAAATTTTCGGATGATTTGGTGCTTAGATTTATCGGGAAGATTGATGATACAATTGCAAAAGAAATAGAAAATCATCAAATTAAGAACGTAGAAAAAGTAAGTTACGTACCACACCCAATAGCTAAACAATATCAAAGAGAAACACAAGTATTACTTATTGTAGTAAACGATTATCCAAGTGCAAAAGAAATGATTCCTGGTAAAACATTTGAGTACTTGCAAGCAAAAAGACCTATTATTGGTATTGGCCCAGAAGATGGCGATTTAGCCGCTATATTAGAAAACATGAACGCTGGTGAAGTTGCAGATTATCAAAATAAAAAGAAATTGAAGAACTTTATAAAAGAGTTGTATAGTAAGTACAAACAAGAAGGTATTCCGCCGATCGAAAATAATATTGAAAAATACCATAGAAAAAGTTTGACTAAAGATTTAGTAGGGTTTATTCAAGAAGTGTATAATAACTAATAAAAAAGTATCATAAATTGGGAATAATATTCAAACAATCATTTAAGAATACATTAGTAATCTATTTAGGTTTTTTAATTGGAGGAATTAATACGATTGTTTTATATGCACGTTTCTTAAAAGATGATTATTATGGTTTAGTTACCTATATTTTGTCGTCTTCAAATTTAATAATGCCTGTTACGGCATTTGGAATTCATTACACTATTGTAAAGTTTTATTCAGGGTATAAAACAAATGAACAAAGAGATAAATTTTTGAGTTCTGTAATATTACTACCTATGATAATTGCCTTAGTCATAGGCTACTTTTGGAATTATTTTCATTTATGGGTGTTGGGCTTTGTTGCAGAAGAAAACACCATTGTTGAGAATTATACAATTTATATATATATTATTGCGGTTTGTTGTGCATACTTTGAAGTATTTTATTCTTGGGCTAAGGTACAAATGCAATCCGTTTTTGGAAATCTATTAAAAGAACTTTACAATAGATTGGCAGTAATGATATTATTGTTTGCGGTCTACTTTAATTGGATTACAAAACAAGAATTTATATGTTATCTATCGTATGCATATATTCTTAGAACTATGTTAATGATGTTCTATGCTTTTAAACTGTATCTACCTAAATTTTATTTTTCAGTACCTAACAACTATAAAGAAGTATTACGATATACGTTTTTTATTATTTTAGCGGGAAGTGCTAGTGCGATAATTTTAGATATAGATAAATTTATGATTGCAGGAAAGGATACCTTTAATAAAGCTGCATATTATAGTGTTGCTGTTTTTATAGGCTCATTTATTGAAGCACCTAGTAGAGCAATGACGCAAATTTTACAACCTTTAACCTCTAAATCTATTAATGAAAATAACTCAAAAGAAGTACTAAGTCTTTATAAAAAGAGCTCTATTAATTTGTTGTTAATAGGTGGGCTTTTCTTTATTTTAGTCAATGCCAATGTTACAGAGTTGTTCAAGATGATGCCTGTTGGGTATGCAGGGGGTGAATGGGTAGTACTCATGATATCAGGGGCCAAGTTGTTTAACATGTCCTTAGGGAATAATGGAGCCATTATTAACAATTCCAAATTCTATAAAATAACACTATTTACGGGAGCTGCCATGGCTTTGATGGTTTGGCTCTTAAATAAATATTTTTATTATAATTTAAATTACGAGACCGAAGGATTGGCCTTGTCCACATTACTAACGTTTCTCACATCTGGACTCTTTAAATTATGGTATGTAAATAATAAATTAGAGATGTTTCCTTATACGAAGAAAACCGTATTGATACTCGTGGTAATAGTAAGCTTATTTCTAGTATTCAATTATTGGGATTTTAATATAAGTGAAGTAAAACTTTTGAATTTTTCTATTGAACCTGCTATTAACATTGTAGGTAAGAGTGTAATAATAATACCGCTATACATATATATTATATACAAATTAAAGGTATCTGCACAAATTAATAACTTAATTGGAAAATTAATTTAAAAAGAAGAGGTTTGTTAAAAACAAACCTTACTTCTATATAAGGGGAAACCAAAATATCAAGGAGAAAAAGAATTCTACCTTAAGTATTTTCTAGAGAAGTAAAGGTATATTTAATATTAAAACGTGTGATTAACATATGTTTATAATTACACCGAATATAGTTTTTTTCTAATTCTACTAAGTTGAACTGGAGTAATATTTAAAAAGGAAGCAATGTGATATTGTGGAATTAAATTATCAATTTCAGGAATGTCTTTTTTGATTTTTAGATAGCGTTCAGTCGCATTTAAAAGAGCTAATTCATCCACTCGCTTTTCAGTTCTAATAAATATATGCTCTAAAACTTTAGAATAAAAAATAGCAAGCTCATGATTGGTTTTTGTAAGACTTAAAAATTTATTAAAGTCACCTTCAAAAACCTCACAATCGGTTAAACAATCATAAGTAGCATTTGCTTCATTTTTCTGAATTAAAGATGACAGTGCCCCGAAGGTACTTAGCGGAGTGTATAGCGTCCTTATATGCTCTCTAGCTTCGGGCCCTTTTATGAAACTCCTAGTTACACCTTTTTTTAAGATATAAAAATTACTAGGAACTTGACCTTGTTTTAAAACGACCTTCCCTTTCTGGAAGTATTTTAACGTAATAATTGAGCTAAATAACTCAACAGACTGCAATGAGA
This sequence comes from Tenacibaculum profundicola, assembly GCF_057220795.1. Lineage (NCBI taxonomy): Bacteria > Pseudomonadati > Bacteroidota > Flavobacteriia > Flavobacteriales > Flavobacteriaceae > Tenacibaculum > Tenacibaculum profundicola. Next base: position 4,359,986 of record NZ_CM170137.1, read on the forward strand.
TATTTGGATGAAAATATCTCATAAATTGTTCAATAACATTTCGCATAAAAAACTTATTTATGTACTTAAAAGTAATTAAGTTGTTCGTTACAACTTAAAATACAGTAAGACAAATACATGGGGGACAAATAAGTGTCTACTCCAAATTTATGGAAATTTTTTCTAAAAAGCTAATAGCATTTGCGCCCTCCATGAATAATAGGTCTAAAATCGAAAGATTTGAAAGGAATCCATGTTTATCATCAAACATTTGAATGTATTGATCCATTTGAATTTCGATTCCTTTTTTAGCAATGGCTAAAGTTCTATAGTCTTTTAGGTCACTAATACTATTATACTTAGTAGTGATGTTATAGTCATCTTTTAGTTGTAGAGCATCCATCACAAAAAGATGTGTATCTATAGTAACGTCTTGCAGAAACTTATATTTTTTGTTAAATATGGTATGTAAATCTTGTTCAAAGAATTCAAAAAAAGGAGAAGATCTGTAAGCCGACTGCAACGATTTAAAATGTTGTTGTTGCCAAGGAAAATTATTTTCAACTACAATATCTTTTGTTTTTTTTCTTCCTTCAGAAGATATATGTTTTGTTGGGATATTTAATGATAATTTACCATTTGCTCCATAGATATAACATCGACTTCGATAGGTTTGTTTTTGAAAATTATCCTCAAATTCAAAGGTGATCGAATCACATTGATATATAGCTGCATATTGAGCTATTGGAGCAAAATAGGTCGGAATAAAAAGTGACATTATTGTTTTTTTCTACCTTTACGGAAATTATAAAGAGTATAACCAGCTATTAAAGTAATTACTATCCATAAATAAGAAACAGGTTTACCATTACCGCCAACAGTTGTAAACATTCTATCCCAACGGATGGATTTTAATTTAGCTATAAAATTAGGTGCTTTAGGGTCCCAGCTTAACCAAATCATTACAGGTTTACCTACAACATGGTCAAAAGGAACGTAACCCCAATTTCTAGCATCTAACGAGTTCTGACGATTGTCACCCATCATCCAATAGTAATCTTGTTTGAAGGTATAAGTAGTAGCCTTTTTTCCATTAATATAAATACTACCACCGAAAATAGTTAAATCATTTTTTTCATATCTGCGAATAATTTGCTCGTAAAAAGGGATACTATTTTCATTTATATCAACAGTTACTCCTTTTTTGGGGATGTATATTGGGCCAAAGTTATCCGAAGACCAAGCGTATTTTGGACTATGAGGAAAAACTGCTTTATCATAAAACCCTTTAGGCTTTAGTGTTTTTTCAATACTCTTAACAATTGGGTTTTTGGCTACTAAGGCAGCTTCTGCATCTGTTAAATTTAAAATATATTTGCCATCCTTTGGTGCCCACTCGCGTATATTATATCTTTCAACGGCTCCTTTGCTGAAACTTTCTCCCCCAGTATCTACTAAGAAAAACCATTGTGGTTTTGCTCGGTCAGGCAGTACTGTTTTTTTACCGTCGATATATACATAACCATCACGAACTTCTAAACTATCACCAGCAATACCAACGCAGCGTTTTACATAGTTTGTACGCTTATCAATTGGTTTATAAGTATGTTTTCCAGAGGTATCTCCCCACATTGTTTTGGTGGTATCTGCTGGCCAACTAAAAACAACAATATCGTTACGATTAATTTTTTGAATAGCAGGTAAACGCATATAAGGTAGCGTTAATTTATTTTTCCAACTGTTTTTCTTTTCGGGGTTATCTTCTGATAAAAATGATTTAGCTCCTAAAAAAGGAATGGAATCATGAGCCATTGGTGCTGCGATTGTAGTCATAGGTACACGAGCTCCATAATGAAACTTACTAACAAATAGATAATCTCCAACTAATAACGATTTTTCCAATGATGATGTAGGGATAGTATATGGCTGTATAAAATAAGTATGCACTAAAGTAGCAACGATAATAGCAAAAGAGATAGAGCTCAACCATTCGTCAACAGAATTAGGTGGTTTTAAACTGCGATTTTTTTTATGAACTGCATTAGTGGCATAGTTTAAAAAGAAAATATAGAATCCAAATGTGATAATGGCTAATAGTGTGTCTTTTCCTTTATTAAAACCAAAACTTCTGCAAGTTTCAATCCATATAATAGGAAACATTAATAAATTGATGATTGGCACAAACAATAATACCACCCACCAAACAGGACGCCCTATGATACGCATTAAAATTACTGCATTGTAAAGAGGCACAGCAGCTTCCCATGCTTGTCTTCCTGCTCTTATATAGAGTTTCCAAGTTCCTAAAAAATGAATTACTTGAATTACTAAAAAGAAAATAAACCATTCTGTTAATGTCATAATATCAATATTTTATTCACGGTTAGACTATTTGGTCAGTTTATTAGTCTAGTTATCATTAAAAAGTTACTCTTTTAACCTAAGTTTAACACGTCATTCATAGTGAAAACCCCTGTTTTGTTCACTAGCCACTCAGCAGCAATAACGGCCCCTAAAGCAAAGCCTTGCCTATTATGGGCAGTATGTTTGATTTCTATAGAATCTATGCTAGAATGATAGTTAATTGTATGAGTACCCGGAACATCAGCGGTGCGAATTGCTGATATTGGAATACTGGTTTCCGAAGTTTGTTTATCCAACTCCCAAGAATCATGACCTGAATTTTCTATAATTCCTTCAGCTAGTGTAATAGCAGTACCACTTGGTGCATCTAATTTTTTTGTATGATGAATTTCTTCAATTGAAACATTATATTGTTCTAACGAATTCATCATCTTAGCTAATTGCTTGTTTAACTCAAAAAAAATAGTAACCCCCAAGCTAAAATTGGAAGCATAGATAAAAGCACCTTGTTTTTCATTACATAAGCTGATAATGTCTTTGTATTTATCCAGCCAACCCGTTGTTCCAGAAACAACAGGAACTTTGTGATTGATACAATTAGAAATATTGTCAAAAGCAACATCAGGAACACTGAAGTCTATGGCAACATCAGCTAAATTTATGTCGTAATTATCTTTTCCAGCATATTTTATAACAATGTCATGACCTCTCTGTAAAGCTATTTTTTCAATTTCTTTACCCATTTTACCATATCCAAGTAAGGCTATTTTCATTTTTTTAAAAAGAATATTTAAATGTTAAACCAACCTTTGGTGATTCAAACATCGCAGGATCAGTTGAAATTGTTGGTTTTATTGATAAGTTATCATCTGTATTAAATTGAAGTAAATGTGCGTTAACACTCGCTTCAACAATTTGTAATACATATAATAAGATACCTGTTAATAACGAGAGATCTCGATTCTTCCTAAGCACTTTTTGAGCATTTTCTAAACCAGCGATAGAAATATTAGGATTCCCATTTTCACCATTAAATTCATCTGGAAGACCTTGTTCTCGTTGTTTAAAAGCGGTTCTATATCGATCGTAATCATTACTGTTAATAACGTAGTAATAAACACTAGAACCGATAGCACCCCATACGATAGGTGCTTTCCAGTATTTTTTATTGTAAATCTGACCTCCACCAGGGAAAATAGCCGAATAGAAAGCTGCTTTTGAAGGAGAAAGAGGGTTGTACTCATTACTCTTCAATTGATGTTTTTTGATTTTAGGTTCTACCACCAGTGAATCTTTTTGAGCATATAAACCATATGACAAAAAAGAACTAAAAAAAACAAGTATGAAATTTTTTAAAGACAATTACTTTAACAAGTTTTTTATTCGATTAAAATCTTCTTCAGAAGTGAATGATATAGAAATTTTACCTTTACCTCGGTTGTTAACAGAAACATCTACTTTATTGCCGAAGTAGTTGCCAATAACCTCCGCTCCATCAGATATGTATTTAGGTAATACTTTCTTTTTTGCTGCTTTAACTACGGTACCAGCTTTTAAATTTTTTACAAGTTCTTCTGTTTGACGCACAGAAAGTTTGTCTCTAACAATTTTCTCATAAATATTTAATTGATCTGTAGTACTATCAACATTTATAAGCGCCCTACCATGCCCCATAGAAATAAAACTATCTCGCATTCCTGTTTGAATAATAGGGTCCAGTTTTAACAAGCGTAAGTAGTTTGTTACTGTAGAACGTTTTTTACCAACACGCGTACTTAATTCTTCTTGAGTTAATTTAATTTCATCTATGAGTCGCTGATAAGAAAGAGCAACTTCGATAGGATCAAGATTTTTACGTTGGATATTTTCAACCAATGCCATTTCTAGCATCTCTTGATCATTTGCTAAGCGTATGTAAGCCGGAATAGTTTCGTTTCCGATTAATTTTGATGCTCTAAAACGACGTTCACCTGAAACTAATTGAAATTTATTACTTTCTAACTTACGAACTGTTATAGGTTGAATTACACCTAAAGTTTCAATTGAACTAGCTAATTCGCGCAAGGCTTCTTCATCAAAATAAGTTCTTGGTTGGAATGGATTAACTTCAATTGAATTAATATTTATTTCAATGATGCTTCCTACTAACTTATCGGCGTTTTTATCTGAAGCCGATTTTACTTCTTCAGTTTCTTTTAATAATGCCGATAACCCTCTACCAAGAGCTTGTTTTTTTGTTGCTTTTGCCATTACAATATTTATGCGTTTTTATTTAATAATTCGTTCGCCAAATTTAAGTAATTTACGGCACCTTTACTGGTTGCATCATAAGAAATTATACTTTCACCGTAACTAGGAGCTTCACTTAAACGAATATTTCTGTGTACTACGGTGTCGAAAACCATAGAACTGAAATGTTTACGAACTTCGTCAACAACTTGATTTGAAAGACGTAAACGAGAATCAAACATAGTTAATAATAAACCTTCAATGTCTAAATCTTGATTATGTATTTTTTGAACACTTTTTATGGTGTTTAATAATTTTCCTAATCCTTCTAAGGCAAAATATTCACATTGAATAGGAATTATTACAGAGTCAGAGGCCACTAAAGAGTTCAACGTGATAAGACCAAGAGAAGGAGCACAATCAATTAAAATATAATCGTAGTCCTCTTTAATGTTTTTTAAAGCTTTTTTGAGCATATACTCTCTTTGCTGTTTGTCAACCAATTCAATCTCAATGGCTACTAAATCAATATGAGCAGGGATTAAATCCACATTAGGAGAATCCGTTTTTAAAACAGTTTCTTTCGGGTCAATTGTATGTTCAAGTACTTGGTATGTGCCTATTTCAATGCTTTCGACATCAATACCTAGACCAGAAGTAGCGTTCGCTTGTGGATCAGCATCTATCAATAATACTTTTTTCTCTAAAACACCTAAAGCCGCAGCCAAGTTAACTGAAGTTGTTGTTTTACCAACACCGCCTTTTTGATTTGCTATTGCAATAATTCTACCCATCGTATTTTGTCTAGTTTTGAAAGAGGTAAATTTACAATTATTTATGGTTTTTTATAGTGAAAGATGTTAACAATAATTAATGTTTTTACAAAAAATGGTGTTAAATGCCTGTTGAGCCATTATAAATACGTAAATAAAATTTATGTTTTTCAAACTCTCAACTGTGTTTTCTATATAAAACACCAATTTATCTGAGTTTTGAATGTGTCAATTCGAACTTATAGTATTCGTTGAATACCTAAAAACGGGTTTGTTTGATGATAAAGATTGGATTTTTAGTGATAAAAAAAGGTAGCCCGAACAAGCTACCTTTATTTTATAAGGTTGTTTTTTTGTTAGTTATTCAACATTACAGGCATAACAAGCATAGTTATATGCTCTCCTTCTTCTGTTCCATCAATTGGAGTTAAAATACCTGCTCTATTGGGTAAACTCATCTCAATAAGAACGTCATTTGCACTTAGGTTATTTAACATTTCACTTAAAAAACGAGAATTAAAGCCTATTTGCATGTCGTCTCCTTGATAATCACACAGTAAGCGTTCGTCGGCTTTATTAGAATAATCTAAATCTTCTGCCGATATATTTAACTCGGTACCGGCCATTTTTAACCGTATTTGATGGGTGGTTTTGCTAGAGAAAATTGAAACACGGCGCACTGAGTTTAAGAAAGTAGCTCTGTCAACCGTCAATTTATTGGGGTTTTCTTTCGGTATAACCGCTTCGTAATTAGGATACTTGCCGTCAATTAAACGGCATATTAAAACAACATTTTCAAAAATAAACTTGGCATTGGTGTCATTATACTCAATAGTAACATTCTCTTCAGAACCACCTAAGATTCCCTTCAATAAGTTCAAAGGTTTTTTCGGCATGATAAATTCAGCAGATTTATCAGCGGTAACATCGGTACGTGTATACTTCACAAGTTTGTGCGCATCAGTTGCTACAAAGGTTAACTCTTTTGAGTTAAACTGAAAGAAAACACCGCTCATTACAGGTCTTAAATCGTCATTTCCTGTAGCAAAAATTGTTTTCGTGATGGCTGTTGCCAAAATATGAGAGGGTATTTCAGTACTACTTGGTGACTGTAATTGAACTGCTTTAGGGAATTCATCGCCATTAAAATAGGCCATATCATATTTTCCTTGCTCAGAAATAATTTCAATTGTATTTTCTCCTTCAGTTTTAAAAGTTAAGGGCTGATCAGGGAAAGTTTTCAAAGTATCCAATAATAGCCGAGCATTAATAGCTATAGCTCCAACATCGGTACTTTCAACTTCTACAACAGCACTCATTGTAGTTTCTAAATCTGAGGATGATATTGTTAACTGATTTTCAGATAATTCAAACAAAAAATTATCTAAAATAGGTAACGTGTTATTACTGTTTATAACGCCTCCTAAAACTTGTAATTGTTTCAATAACTGAGAGCTAGATACTATAAATTTCATTGATTATGTTTCTAATGATTAGAACTACAAATATATTTTAATTTACTTAGTTATAAAATTTATTTTCAAAACTAATTAAATTGATAACTTATTGAGATGTTTCCGTAAAAATTTCCCTCAGGAACTTGTATGCTTTTTAGCTTTTTAGTATGATAATGTATACTGTATCCAAAGATGAAATGGTTTGAAGTAAAACGTATTCCTAGTTCAGTTGAGAATTTAAAAGGCATTACATCAAACGTTATGGGGTCATTTGAATTCAAAAAACTACCTTCAATGGTGGCATCATAAAATACATAACTAAGCGTTGGTTTTATATATATAAATGACTCAATTTCATTGTTGTACTTGGAGTTTTTATTGTTTAAATTACCATTGAAAGCAGTAGAGTTAACGAGCTCTTGTAAGGGTTTAAAACCGATTCTACCGTAAAAACCAGATGAAACAGTATTAAAAACAGTACCGATTTGCAAATTACTAATCCAATTTATATCATAATTATTGGAGACATCTTTTGTTAGCGGTTTTATAAAGCTTGAATCGAAGTTCAGGGCAAGAGCATTTTTTATTTGATATTCCCATCCAATAGCTTTTTTAAAGTTATAGATATCGTGGATGATATCTTGCAATTGCGACCCTAGTGCTGACGGACCAATAACCCCAAGTTGCACTGAGGTCTTTAATATGCTATTGTTTATATAATATTTATCAATGCCAAATTCACCGTATAAATACGCTGCAAAGGGTCTATCATGTTGTTTGTGAGATTGAACCGTAGCTTTAAACGGCGTGTACATATGATGCCCTATGGTAAATGTGTATATTTTTTTTTCAAAATGGGTGTTAGATAGCTTACTTAGATACCTATATTTGACAAAAAGCCCGTTGGTGTAATACCTATCTTGATAGGTAGATATGTACAAATCATTGTCGTTTGATAATACATATTCTTTATCGTATTTACGTTGTGAAAAACTAAAGGATGAAAATAAGATTGATAAAAAAATGATAAAATTTTTCATAGTAGCAAATATCATCTTATTTTAGCAATACTTATGTTAAATAATTTACATAATTACTCTTTTATCTATGAAAGAAAGATCGAAATTAACAATACAAGATTTTCAAAAAGTGACTTCTAATGAGGAGTTAAGATTGCTTCTAAAAGAGAAAGAAGTTTCAATTGAAAAAGTAGAGGCTAAAATTACGTATGAGAATGAGCTCAAAAAACTTCAGATTGAGTTGGTTAAGTTACAACAATGGATCGCGAAAAATAAGAAGAGAGTAGCGGTAGTTTTTGAAGGAAGAGATGCTGCAGGAAAAGGAGGAAGCATCAGGCGATTTATGGAGCATTTAAATCCAAGATCAACGCGTTTAGTAGCTTTGAACAAACCTACAGAGAAAGAAAAAGGGCAGTGGTACTTTCAGCGATATATAAAAGAGTTACCCAATCCAGGAGAAATTGTTTTTTTTGATCGTAGTTGGTATAATCGCGCAGTAGTTGAACCTGTAATGGGTTTTTGTGCTGAAAATCAATATAAAAGATTTTTAGTGCAGGTACCTGAATTTGAACATATGTTGTATGAGGATGGAGTGACCATAATTAAGTTTTGGTTGTCAATTTCTAAAGAAGAACAGTTAAGGCGTTTTAACTCTAGAAATAACAACCCTTTAAAGCGTTGGAAATTTAGTCCAGTTGATAAAAAAGGTCAAGAACTTTGGGATAAATATACCTTTTATAAAGATGAAATGTTTAGTAAAACACATACAACTTATAGTCCTTGGATCGTAGTGAAAACTAATGATAAGAAAAAAGCAAGAGTTGAGTGTATTCGTCATGTTTTATCTCAATTTAACTATCAGGGAAAGAAAGAAGCTAAAACAGTTTTGACCCCAGACCCCAATATTGTAATGCGCTATCATCGTTCAATAACTCAATTAGATTAATTATGGAGAATTTAACACAAAAGAGTGTCAATAAACTCAATTCTAATAGAGGTTTAAAAGCTATTTTATCAAAAGAGCCTTTCAATATTGAAAGAGCGTTACGCTATGTTAATTATGAACGAAAGTTGAAAAAACTACAAGTCGAGCTGATAAAACTTCAAACTTGGGCTATTGATAATAATGAGAGAATAATAGTTTTATTTGAAGGTAGAGATGCTGCAGGCAAAGGGGGGGCTATTCGTAGAATAACTGAGCGAATTAACCCGAGACATATGCGAATTGTAGCATTGCCAAAGCCTAGTGAGGATGAAAAAACACAATGGTATTTTCAACGTTACGTTAAGCAATTTCCAAAAGCAGGTGAAATGGTGTTTTTTGACAGAAGTTGGTATAACCGAGCAGTTGTAGAGCCAGTAAATGGATTTTGTACACCGTTTGAATATGATGTTTTTATGAATCAGGTGAATGATTTTGAAAGAATGATTTTAGAGTCGGGTATACGTTTAGTGAAAATATACATGTCAATTACCAAAAAAGAACAAGCAAAACGTTTTAGTGAAATAAAAAACGACCCTCTTAAGCAATGGAAAATGACCGCGGTAGACGAGAGAGCTCAAGAACTTTGGGATGATTATACAGAGTATAAAAGAACCATGTTTTCTAGAACAAATACTAAAACATCTCCATGGAAAGTGATCAGAGCAAATAGAAAAACCATGGCAAGAATTAATGTTATTAATTACATACTAAAGAGTATACCGTACGATAAAACAACGAAGGTTTAATCAATAGGGATTTGCTTTTTTAGTTCATCAAAAATAAAAAATATTTCTGCAGCGATTTGCTTAGAAGTATTCAAATAAACTTCTTTCGTATTGTCGTTGTTATCGGATACTTTTGGATCAACAAATGGTAAATGAAAGCGACCTATGGCATCAGGGATAAAAGGGCAGTTCTCATCTGCACTATCACAAGTGGTAATAGCAATGTATGGATAGTGATTATCGGGATGGTCAAAGGTTTTTGAAAACCCTATTAACGAGCTTTTAGACCCTTCATAAGAAATTAAATACTTAGGATTCTGATGAGAAAAATCATCAACATTGAATTCAAAACCAGCTATTTGTAAGGCTCTTATAGTGTTTCTGTGAAAAGCGGTTACCTCTGTTCCGCCAGAGAAGGCGTAAATATTCTGTAAGTTGAAGTACTCAGTGGCATAAAAACACCAAACTTGTGCTAATTGACTTCTTCTAGAGTTATGCGTACAGATAAAATTTAGATTAAGTTTTTCGCGATCGATGTATTCATCAATAATAGTATCAGCGATATCTGCCAATAACTCTTTTCGGTCATTACTTAAAGAGATCTCTTTTCTAGCGTCTTCAAAGAAAATTTTTGTGCTTGCGTTTTTAGTGTTAATCATTTATTTAATGTTCTTTTGTAAATTAAAATATCCGCAAATATAAAGGGTAGTATATTATAGTGAATTAAATAATAGTTAATTATGTGTTTTGAAATTGGAAATAAAGTTCGGGTCATTGATGATGTAATAGAAGGAGAAGTAGTTGGCTTTTATAATGACATGGTATTGGTAAAAGATGACCATGGAATGGAGTACCAGTTTTTTAAAGTAGAGTTGGTTAAAATAACGCTGGAGCAGCAAGAGTTGAGTAAATATTTAGATATAAATAATGCTATATTAAAAGAGAAACTCTCAGCTAAAAAAAAGAAAGTAAAAGCTTTTGTAAAAACAAAAAAAGAAGTTGTAATGGAGGTAGATTTACACATAGAGAAACTATTGAAATCTACCAAAGGAATGGATAACTATGATATATTGTCATATCAAATAGAAACAGCAAAAAGAAAAATTGAATATTGTTTGTCAAAAAAAATATCAAAAATAGTATTTATTCATGGAGTAGGCGAAGGAACGTTAAAATCTGAATTGAACTACTTGTTTAATAGATATCCAATAAAGTATTACGATGCATCATATAAACAATATGGAGCAGGAGCAACGGAGGTATATATATATCAAAATCCAAATTAACTTTATCTTTGTGATATGGAAAGAATGTATTTAGATAATGCAGCAACGACGCCAATGTTACCTGAGGTGATCGAACTAATGAGTGAATCAATGAAAGAAAACTATGGTAACCCGTCGTCAACTCATAAATATGGTAGAATGGCAAAAACAGCCATAGAAAGAGCAAGAAAAAATATAGCGAAGCATTTTAATGTATCCGCAAGTGAGATTTTTTTTACCTCAGGAGGTACAGAAGCGGATAACTTTCTGTTACAAAATGCAGTTACTAATATAGGTGTTCGAACTATAGTAACAACTAAGATAGAGCATTCTGCGGTATTAAACACAGTTGAGTTTTTACAAAAAACATATAATATAACAGTTGTATATATTGGAACAAATAAGAAAGGTGAGGTTGATTTAGAGGAGTTAGAAAAGGTGCTAGAGGAAACTAAAGTGAAAACCTTGGTTAGTTTAATGTGGATAAATAATGAGATTGGTAATATATTGCCAATAAAAGAAGTTGTTAAGATTTGTAAAAAAAACAACGCACTTTTTCATTCAGATACAGTACAAGCTATTGGTCATTATCAGTTAGATTTACAAGAAATACCATTGGATTTTATGGTAGGAAGTGCACACAAGTTTCATGGGCCAAAAGGAGTTGGATTTGCCTTTATTAGAAAAGGTATTTCAGTACGTCCTCTATTATATGGAGGCGGTCAAGAGAGAGGTGCGCGCTCAAGTACAGAAAATGTACATGCTATTTTAGGAATGGAAAAAGCATTAGAGCTGTCTTTGAAAAACTTAGAAGATGATATAAAGGTAATAGAAGAATTGAAATCACATCTAATAAATGGGGTTGAAGAAATATTTCCCGAAATAGAGTTTAACGGTTTATCTAAAAATTTAAATAGAAGCAGTTATACGATGGTAAACATAAGATTCCCTTTTATTGATAAAATGTTGATTTTTAATTTAGATCTTTTAGGAGTTGCCGCATCTGGAGGCAGTGCCTGTCAAAGTGGAAGTAATAAAGGTTCACATGTATTACAGAATATTTTAGACGAATACGAAAGCAAAAAGGCTTCTGTGCGTTTTTCATTTAATAAATTTAATAAATTGGCTCAAATAAATGATCTTTTGCAAATCTTTAGTGATATAAAAACAAAAAAACTTATGTAACCTGTTTTAAAGAGGTCATAAAAGATTTCAGCTTCATCAGTTATTGAAACATCTTCATTTTGATAATTTTTAATTATTCTTAATAGAGGGTGATTTAAAAAAAAAAATAAAAAAAAGACAGATATAATTAAAAGTTAACTATATTTGTCGCGTTTATTAGAAAAGCCCCCCAATATAGGTTCGCCGTTAAAACGGCTAATGTATTTTTTGGGGGGCTTCGTATGTCTTCCCGTATAATTTATTGAGAAATTAAGATGATATCCACGAAATGGGTATTGTAAAATTAATGCAAATTAAAATTCAATTTATATGGAGAAGTTTTACTTTTCAGATTTTAATGCTAGAAAAACAAGTTGTATTATTTCAGCGTTTTTATTGTTAATGGTTAGTGTTCAAATAAGGGCTCAAACTTGTGCCAGCGGTGATGTCTTGGCTACAACGAGTGTCATGAGTAGATGGGCACCTCCAGGTAAACTCATAGAGATGGAGAATAATATTGGTGCGTCTAATGTAGGGGTTTTAGTGGAGGTAACGGGTGAAACAGAAGCAATAACTAAAATCCAAGGAGGGTTAAATAATAATATCTCTGGATTAGATTTGATGACTAGTGGCTTTTCATCGGGTGGAGTTACGTTTACTTTTACATTCACTAGGACTGTAAGCGGCGTAAACTTTGATATAGGCCATATTAGTAAAGTTGGAGGAGAGCTGTATGGAGATAAATTTACGTTATATGCGCTAGATGGAGACAATAATGTAATTTACCCTCAAATTATAGAAAATGATCCAGATAATACCTTTGAGGTTAGAGGGGTAAATAATAATATTTTAGAAGCGGTTAACGAGAGAGGGATTCCAGGAAATGCAAATATTGGTTTTCTGGACTCTGATGGGATAAAACAAGTTGTAGTTGTTTGGGATAATTGCACTACTTGTGCTGCTGTCTCTGAATATGGTGCGATCATAGGTGATTTGAATTTTTGCTATGATCCTAGTATTTGTTCAGATCCGGAAAATGAATTTGGAGAAGATTGCGATTTTGATGGTGACGGTATTAATAATGGAGTAGATCTAGACGATGATAATGATGGGATATTAGATAGTGTAGAATGCCCTGAAACTACTGTTACATTTGATGAACCTTTTTTTGCTGGATATACACCAAGAGAAACGTTCACTATTAATGGAATGACTTTCAGTAAACATGGCGGTAGTGACAAAATGATTAGACTTGCCCATAAATATAATTATTACCCTGGTTCTAATCCAGGTTTCAGCGGGGAATATGTAGATTTAAACAATCCGCATAGTGGTAATGAGTCTTTGAAAATCGAGTTTGATCAACCAGTAACTTATTTAAAATTTGCGCTTAGTGCTGCAGATAGAAATACTCGGGGAAGGGCATTAACGTATGACATACACGGTAATCTAATAGAATCTACAGGTTTTTTTGAGAATGGGCATGACAGGGGAAATGATTACGTGATGCACTCTAAAAATGGTGTTTTAATTAGTTCTGTTGAAATAAAACCACATATCAATGATTGGGTACACGTAGATAATATAACGGTAAAAAGAGATTGTGACAATGATGGGGATAATTTTTCTAATCAATTTGATCTAGATAGTGATAACGATGGTTGTTATGATGCAATAGAAGCTGAAGGAGATTATAAAAGTTTACAGCTTTTTAATGGAGCATTTACAGGTGGCGTAGATAGTGATGGTATCCCTTCAGTTACTTCAGGTGGTCAGGGAACAACTTCGGCTGTAATAAATGATGCTTTTTATGAATGTCTAGATAGCGATAATGATGGTGTTGTTGATAATGTAGATTTAGATGATGATAATGATGGTATTTTAGATTCTGTAGAACAAGACTGTAAAATGTTAGATATTACCAACATTTCATCAGGGAATGGTGTATATAAAAATCAACTATATATTTTTAATTGGGATGACAACGTTTTTTCTGATGGAGTACAAAACGGAGATTCACAAACTTTTGAATTACCTAATGATATACGTATTACGGCAACGATATCTGGTACGTCGGGAGATACATCCTCTTTGCGTTCGAAAGATATGGATACATATTCAGGAGCTTTATTGCATGATCTTTATGATACATCTGGAGTTCATGAAGCAATTTATGGAACAAAATTTGCAGAGAACGTTTCGTTTACTGTAAATTTTGATGCGACAAAATCTGGAGTTCCATTTCCCTTAGAGCTTTTAGCACTAGATGCTGAATCTACTCACGTTGATGAATCACTAACATTTACAACTAACGGATCAGAATGGGAGTTATTAGAAGTTTTAAATGACGGAGGAGAGTTTACAGGAGAAGGAACAAAGACTATAGTTGCTGTAAATTCAGAAGAAGGAACGTCTATTTATTCTTCGAAGAATGCATCTTCTATAAATATAAGCATGGATTTTATCTCTGGACATTTGGGCAAACAAGGAGTTGCATTAGGATTTAGAGTAATATGCGATACAGATAACGATGGTATACCAGATTTTTTAGATACAGATTCGGATAATGACGGTTGTTACGATGCTATAGAAGGAGCTGAAAATGTTACATTATCACATCTGGATTCTAATGGAAGGATTAATGGAGGTGTTGACTCCGATGGAGTTCCTGTTATAGTGAGTCCTGAAGGTACAGGTGATACAGATAATTTACAGGCTCAAGGAACAACAGAAAATGTTACGACCGCTAATCCTCAAAATGTAGGAGCCTTAAGTGGTGGAACAATTGTATGTACTGAAGAAATGTTAACATTAATAACAGATGGTGATACTGGAGGTGTTTGGACTAGTTCAAATCCGAGTGTCGCTACAGTAAATTCTTCTGGAATTGTTTCAGGAATTAGTAGTGGGATGACTACCATTACTTATACTATAACCTCAGTTGGAGGATGTGAGGATTCAGTAGATGTTAATATAACAGTGAATACAAAGCCAAGCGTACCAACAGTAGCAAGTACTACTCAACCAACCTGTGCGGTTCCTTCAGGAACGATAGTTTTCACATCGCAAAGTGATGTAGAATATAGTGTAGGAAGTGGTTACCAATCTAGTGCAACTTTTAGAGAATTAACACCAGGTACTTATACTTTAAGCGTACGAAGCACAACAGATGCTACGTGTACCACTGAAGCTACAAGTACTGTTACGATTGATAGTATACCCAATGAACCAAGCGTACCAACAGTAGCAAGTACTACTCAACCAACCTGTGCGGTTCCTTCAGGAACGATAGTATTTACATCGCAAAGTGATGTAGAATATAGTGTAGGAAGTGGTTACCAATCTAGTGCAACTTTTAGAGAATTAACACCAGGTACTTATACCTTAAGCGTACGAAGCACAACAGATGCTACGTGTACCACTGAAGCTATAAGTACTGTTACGATTGATAGTATACCCAATGAACCAAGCGTACCAACAGTAGCAAGTACTACTCAACCAACCTGTGCGGTTCCTTCAGGAACGATAGTATTTACATCGCAAAGTGATGTAGAATATAGTGTAGGAAGTGGTTACCAATCTAGCGCAACTTTTAGAGAATTAACACCAGGTACTTATACTTTAAGCGTACGAAGCACAACAGATGCTACGTGTACCACTGAAGCTACAAGTACTGTTACGATTGATAGTATACCCAATGAACCAAGCGTACCAACAGTAGCAAGTACTACTCAACCAACCTGTGCGGTTCCTTCAGGAACGATAGTATTTACATCGCAAAGTAATGTAGAATATAGTGTAGGAAGTGGTTACCAATCTAGTGCAACTTTTAGAGAATTAACACCGGGTACCTATACCTTAAGCGTACGAAGCACAACAGATGCTACATGTACCACTGAAGCTACAAGTACTGTTACGATTGATAGTATACCCAATGAACCCAGCGTACCAACAGTAGCAAGTACTATTCAACCAACCTGTGCGGTTCCTTCAGGAACGATAGTTTTCACATCGCAAAGTAATGTAGAATATAGTGTAGGAAGTGGTTACCAATCTAGTGCAACTTTTAGAGAATTAACACCAGGTACTTATACCTTAAGCGTACGAAGCACAACAGATGCTACGTGTACCACTGAAGCTACAAGTACTGTTACGATTGATAGTATACCCAATGAACCAAGCGCACCAACAGTAGCAAGTACTACTCAACCAACCTGTGCGGTTCCTTCAGGAACGATAGTATTCACATCGCAAAGTGATGTAGAATATAGTGTAGGAAGTGGTTACCAATCTAGTGCAACTTTTAGAGAATTAACACCAGGTACTTATACCTTAAGCGTACGAAGCACAACAGATGCTACGTGTACCACTGAAGCTATAAGTACTGTTACGATTGATAGTATACCCAATGAACCCAGCGTACCAACAGTAGCGAGTACTACTCAACCAACTTGTGCGGTTCCTTCAGGAACGATAGTATTCACATCGCAAAGTGATGTAGAATATAGTGTAGGAAGTGGTTACCAATCTAGTGCAACTTTTAGAGAATTAACACCGGGTACCTATACCTTAAGCGTACGAAGCACAACAGATGCTACGTGTACCACTGAAGCTACAAGTACTGTTACGATTGATAGTATACCCAATGAACCCAGCGTACCAACAGTAGCGAGTACTACTCAACCAACCTGTGCGGTTCCTTCAGGAACGATAGTATTCACATCGCAAAGTAATGTAGAATATAGTGTAGGAAGTGGTTACCAATCTAGTGCAACTTTTAGAGAATTAACACCAGGTACTTATACCTTAAGCGTACGAAGCACAACAGATGCTACGTGTACCACTGAAGCTACAAGTACTGTTACGATTGATAGTATACCCAATGAACCAAGCGTACCAACAGTAGCGAGTACTACTCAACCAACCTGTGCGGTTCCTTCAGGAACGATAGTATTCACATCGCAAAGTAATGTAGAATATAGTGTAGGAAGTGGTTACCAATCTAGTGCAACTTTTAGAGAATTAACACCGGGTACCTATACCTTAAGCGTACGAAGCACAACAGATGCTACGTGTACCACTGAAGCTACAAGTACTGTTACGATTGATAGTATACCCAATGAACCCAGCGCACCAACAGTAGCAAGTACTACTCAACCAACCTGTGCGGTTCCTTCAGGAACGATAGTATTTACATCGCAAAGTAATGTAGAATATAGTGTAGGAAGTGGTTACCAATCTAGTGCAACTTTTAGAGAATTAACACCAGGTACTTATACCTTAAGCGTACGAAGCACAACAGATGCTACGTGTACCACTGAAGCTACAAGTACTGTTACGATTGATAGTATACCCAATGAAGCAAGCGTACCAACAGTAGCGAGTACTACTCAACCAACCTGTGCGGTTCCTTCTGGAACGATAGTATTTACATCGCAAAGTAATGTAGAATATAGTGTAGGAAGTGGTTACCAATCTAGTGCAACTTTTAGAGAATTAACACCGGGTACCTATACCTTAAGCGTACGAAGCACAACAGATGCTACGTGTACCACTGAAGCTACAAGTACTGTTACGATTGATAGTATACCCAATGAACCCAGCGTACCAACAGTAGCAAGTACTACTCAACCAACTTGTGCGGTTCCTTCAGGAACGATAGTTTTCACATCGCAAAGTGATGTAGAATATAGTGTAGGAAGTGGTTACCAATCTAGTGAAACTTTTAGAGAATTAACACCAGGTACTTATACCTTAAGCGTACGAAGCACAACAGATGCTACGTGTACCACTGAAGCTATAAGTACTGTTACGATTGATAGTATACCCAATGAAGCAAGCGTACCAACAGTAGCAAGTACTACTCAACCAACTTGTGCGGTTCCTTCAGGAACGATAGTATTCACATCGCAAAGTAATGTAGAATATAGTGTAGGAAGTGGTTACCAATCTAGTGCAACTTTTAGAGAATTAACACCAGGTACTTATACCTTAAGCGTACGAAGCACAACAGATGCTACGTGTACCACTGAAGCTATAAGTACTGTTACGATTGATAGTATACCCAATGAAGCAAGCGTACCAACAGTAGCAAGTACTACTCAACCAACTTGTGCGGTTCCTTCAGGAACGATAGTATTCACATCGCAAAGTGATGTAGAATATAGTGTAGGAAGTGGTTACCAATCTAGTGCAACTTTTAGAGAATTAACACCGGGTACCTATACCTTAAGCGTACGAAGCACAACAGATGCTACGTGTACCACTGAAGCTACAAGTACTGTTACGATTGATAGTATACCCAATGAACCCAGCGCACCAACAGTAGCAAGTACTACTCAACCAACCTGTGCGGTTCCTTCAGGAACGATAGTATTTACATCGCAAAGTAATGTAGAATATAGTGTAGGAAGTGGTTACCAATCTAGTGCAACTTTTAGAGAATTGACACCAGGTACTTATACCTTAAGCGTACGAAGCACAACAGATGCTACGTGTACCACTGAAGCTACAAGTACTGTTACGATTGATAGTATACCCAATGAAGCAAGCGTACCAACAGTAGCGAGTACTACTCAACCAACCTGTGCGGTTCCTTCAGGAACGATAGTATTTACATCGCAAAGTAATGTAGAATATAGTGTAGGAAGTGGTTACCAATCTAGTGTAACTTTTAGAGAATTAACACCAGGTACTTATACCTTAAGCGTACGAAGCACAACAGATGCTACGTGTACCACTGAAGCTACAAGTACTGTTACGATTGATAGTATACCCAATGAACCAAGCGTACCAACAGTAGCGAGTACTACTCAACCAACTTGTGCGGTTCCTTCAGGAACGATAGTATTTACATCGCAAAGTAATGTAGAATATAGTGTAGGAAGTGGTTACCAATCTAGTGCAACTTTTAGAGAATTAACACCGGGTACCTATACCTTAAGCGTACGAAGCACAACAGATGCTACGTGTACCACTGAAGCTATAAGTACTGTTACGATTGATAGTATACCCAATGAACCCAGCGTACCAACAGTAGCGAGTACTACTCAACCAACCTGTGCGGTTCCTTCAGGAACGATAGTATTTACATCGCAAAGTGATGTAGAATATAGTGTAGGAAGTGGTTACCAATCTAGTGCAACTTTTAGAGAATTAACACCGGGTACTTATACTTTAAGCGTACGAAGCACAACAGATGCTACGTGTACCACTGAAGCTACAAGTACTGTTACGATTGATAGTATACCCAATGAAGCAAGCGTACCAACAGTAGCAAGTACTACTCAACCAACCTGTGCGGTTCCTTCAGGAACGATAGTATTTACATCGCAAAGTAATGTAGAATATAGTGTAGGAAGTGGTTACCAATCTAGTGCAACTTTTAGAGAATTAACACCGGGTACCTATACCTTAAGCGTACGAAGCACAACAGATGCTACATGTACCACTGAAGCTACAAGTACTGTTACGATTGATAGTATACCCAATGAACCAAGCGTACCAACAGTAGCAAGTACTACTCAACCAACCTGTGCGGTTCCTTCAGGAACGATAGTTTTCACATCGCAAAGTGATGTAGAATATAGTGTAGGAAGTGGTTACCAATCTAGTGCAACTTTTAGAGAATTAACACCGGGTACCTATACCTTAAGCGTACGAAGCACAACAGATGCTACGTGTACCACTGAAGCTACAAGTACTGTTACGATTGATAGTATACCCAATGAACCAAGCGCACCAACAGTAGCAAGTACTACTCAACCAACTTGTGCGGTTCCTTCAGGAACGATAGTTTTCACATCGCAAAGTGATGTAGAATATAGTGTAGGAAGTGGTTACCAATCTAGTGCAACTTTTAGAGAATTAACACCGGGTACCTATACCTTAAGCGTACGAAGCACAACAGATGCTACGTGTACCACTGAAGCTATAAGTACTGTTACGATTGATAGTATACCCAATGAAGCAAGCGTACCAACAGTAGCAAGTACTACTCAACCAACTTGTGCGGTTCCTTCAGGAACGATAGTATTCACATCGCAAAGTGATGTAGAATATAGTGTAGGAAGTGGTTACCAATCTAGTGCAACTTTTAGAGAATTAACACCAGGTACTTATACCTTAAGCGTACGAAGCACAACAGATGCTACGTGTACCACTGAAGCTACAAGTACTGTTACGATTGATAGTATACCCAATGAACCCAGCGTACCAACAGTAGCGAGTACTACTCAACCAACTTGTGCGGTTCCTTCAGGAACGATAGTATTTACATCGCAAAGTGATGTAGAATATAGTGTAGGAAGTGGTTACCAATCTAGTGCAACTTTTAGAGAATTAACACCAGGTACCTATACCTTAAGCGTACGAAGCACAACAGATGCTACATGTACCACTGAAGCTACAAGTACTGTTACGATTGATAGTATACCCAATGAACCCAGCGTACCAACAGTAGCAAGTACTACTCAACCAACTTGTGCGGTTCCTTCAGGAACGATAGTTTTCACATCGCAAAGTGATGTAGAATATAGTGTAGGAAGTGGTTACCAATCTAGTGCAACTTTTAGAGAATTAACACCAGGTACCTATACCTTAAGCGTACGAAGCACAACAGATGCTACGTGTACCACTGAAGCTACAAGTACTGTTACGATTGATAGTATACCCAATGAAGCAAGCGTACCAACAGTAGCGAGTACTACTCAACCAACTTGTGCGGTTCCTTCAGGAACGATAGTATTCACATCGCAAAGTGATGTAGAATATAGTGTAGGAAGTGGTTACCAATCTAGTGCAACTTTTAGAGAATTAACACCAGGTACTTATACCTTAAGCGTACGAAGCACAACAGATGCTACGTGTACCACTGAAGCTACAAGTACTGTTACGATTGATAGTATACCCAATGAACCCAGCGTACCAACAGTAGCAAGTACTACTCAACCAACCTGTGCGGTTCCTTCAGGAACGATAGTATTCACATCGCAAAGTAATGTAGAATATAGTGTAGGAAGTGGTTACCAATCTAGTGCAACTTTTAGAGAATTAACACCAGGTACTTATACCTTAAGCGTACGAAGCACAACAGATGCTACGTGTACCACTGAAGCTACAAGTACTGTTACGATTGATAGTATACCCAATGAACCCAGCGTACCAACAGTAGCAAGTACTACTCAACCAACTTGTGCGGTTCCTTCAGGAACGATAGTTTTCACATCGCAAAGTGATGTAGAATATAGTGTAGGAAGTGGTTACCAATCTAGTGCAACTTTTAGAGAATTAACACCAGGTACCTATACCTTAAGCGTACGAAGCACAACAGATGCTACGTGTACCACTGAAGCTACAAGTACTGTTACGATTGATAGTATACCCAATGAACCCAGCGTACCAACAGTAGCAAGTACTACTCAACCAACTTGTGCGGTTCCTTCAGGAACGATAGTTTTCACATCGCAAAGTGATGTAGAATATAGTGTAGGAAGTGGTTACCAATCTAGTGCAACTTTTAGAGAATTAACACCGGGTACCTATACCTTAAGCGTACGAAGCACAACAGATGCTACGTGTACCACTGAAGCTACAAGTACTGTTACGATTGATAGTATACCCAATGAACCCAGCGTACCAACAGTAGCAAGTACTACTCAACCAACCTGTGCGGTTCCTTCAGGAACGATAGTATTCACATCGCAAAGTAATGTAGAATATAGTGTAGGAAGTGGTTACCAATCTAGTGCAACTTTTAGAGAATTAACACCAGGTACTTATACCTTAAGCGTACGAAGCACAACAGATGCTACGTGTACCACTGAAGCTACAAGTACTGTTACGATTGATAGTATACCCAATGAAGCAAGCGTACCAACAGTAGCGAGTACTACTCAACCAACTTGTGCGGTTCCTTCAGGAACGATAGTTTTCACATCGCAAAGTGATGTAGAATATAGTGTAGGAAGTGGTTACCAATCTAGTGCAACTTTTAGAGAATTAACACCAGGTACCTATACCTTAAGCGTACGAAGCACAACAGATGCTACGTGTACGACTGAAGCTACAAGTACTGTTACGATTGATAGTATACCCAATGAAGCAAGCGTACCAACAGTAGCAAGTACTACTCAACCAACTTGTGCGGTTCCTTCAGGAACGATAGTATTTACATCGCAAAGTGATGTAGAATATAGTGTAGGAAGTGGTTACCAATCTAGTGCAACTTTTAGAGAATTAACACCGGGTACCTATACCTTAAGCGTACGAAGCACAACAGATGCTACGTGTACCACTGAAGCTACAAGTACTGTTACGATTGATAGTATACCCAATGAACCCAGCGTACCAACAGTAGCAAGTACTACTCAACCAACTTGTGCGGTTCCTTCAGGAACGATAGTATTTACATCGCAAAGTGATGTAGAATATAGTGTAGGAAGTGGTTACCAATCTAGTGCAACTTTTAGAGAATTAACACCGGGTACCTATACCTTAAGCGTACGAAGCACAACAGATGCTACGTGTACCACTGAAGCTACAAGTACTGTTACGATTGATAGTATACCCAATGAACCCAGCGTACCAACAGTAGCGAGTACTACTCAACCAACCTGTGCGGTTCCTTCAGGAACGATAGTATTCACATCGCAAAGTAATGTAGAATATAGTGTAGGAAGTGGTTACCAATCTAGTGCAACTTTTAGAGAATTAACACCAGGTACTTATACCTTAAGCGTACGAAGCACAACAGATGCTACGTGTACCACTGAAGCTACAAGTACTGTTACGATTGATAGTATACCCAATGAAGCAAGCGTACCAACAGTAGCGAGTACTACTCAACCAACCTGTGCGGTTCCTTCAGGAACGATAGTATTTACATCGCAAAGTGATGTAGAATATAGTGTAGGAAGTGGTTACCAATCTAGTGCAACTTTTAGAGAATTAACACCGGGTACCTATACCTTAAGCGTACGAAGCACAACAGATGCTACGTGTACCACTGAAGCTACAAGTACTGTTACGATTGATAGTATACCCAATGAACCCAGCGTACCAACAGTAGCAAGTACTACTCAACCAACTTGTGCGGTTCCTTCAGGAACGATAGTTTTCACATCGCAAAGTGATGTAGAATATAGTGTAGGAAGTGGTTACCAATCTAGTGCAACTTTTAGAGAATTAACACCAGGTACCTATACCTTAAGCGTACGAAGCACAACAGATGCTACGTGTACGACTGAAGCTACAAGTACTGTTACTATAGTTGAATTTTATACATGTAATGATATTATTGATATTAATGAAGATTCAGAAGTAAGTATTAATATATACTTAAATGATATTAGTATTCCTTTATTGGGCACATTATCAGTTGGTAACCCTATGAATGGAATAATATCTATAAATGATGGAGGAACACCTAATGATCCAAGTGATGATGTTGTGTTATATTCACCAAATCAAAATTTTACAGGAAGTGATAGTTTTGTATATACAGTTTGTGATAACTCTTCTCCACAAATATGTAGTACATCGATTGTTACAATTAATGTTTTGAAAGATACCGACGGAGATGGAGTCATAGATAGTATAGATGTAGACGATGATAATGATGGGATTCCAGATATTGCAGAGGGTACAGAGGATACCGATGGTGATGGTATAATTGACAGCTTAGATTTAGATAGCGATAATGATGGTGTTTTAGATGTAGATGAAGGAGGAGATGGAGCCTTAGATACAAATAATGATGGAGTTATTGATTCAAACGATACTGGTTACACAGATGTCAATGGAGATGGTCAGGCAGATGGTTCAGTAGACGATAATGAAGAGCCAGATGCAGACGGAGATGGCGTGCCGAACTATAAAGATTTAGATAGTGATAATGATGGAATCAATGATGTTATTGAAGATGAGAATACCGATGTAAATAATGATGGTATTGCTGATGGCACAGATTCAGATGGCGATGGAATCGTAGACAGTGTTGATGCAGATGATTTTAATTTTGGAGAAGGTAATGGAGGTGAACCAGATAATACAGATTCAGACGGAGACAGTGTGCCAGACTACCTAGACTTGGATAGTGATGATGATGGTATAAATGACGTGGTAGAAGGTGGAAATTCTGATGCAGATGGTAACGGTTTAGTTGATGGGGAAGATACCGATGGAGATGGAATCTTAGACGTCGTAGATGAGGATGTAGATAATTTTGGAGATTCAGGAAATACAGACGTAAATGATACCGATCCAACAGATCCAAATGATGGAGGAACAGGAGTCGTAGATGATAGTGGAACGGATTCAGATGGTGATGGTATTGCAGATAGTGTTGATGGAGAAGATACCGTGTTTGGAGATAGTGAAGTAGATACCGATGGTGATGGTATTGTGGATAGTGTTGATGTAGATGATGATAATGACGGAATTCCTGATATGGACGAAGGTACAGAGGATACCGATGGCGATGGTATAATTGACAGCTTAGATTTAGATAGCGATAATGATGGTATTTTAGATGTAGATGAAGGAGGAGATGGAGCCTTAGATACAAATAACGATGGAGTTATTGATTCAAATGACACTGGTTATACAGATTCAGATGGCGATGGTCAGGCAGATGGTTCAGTAGACGTTAATGAAGAGCCAGATGCAGACGGAGATGGCGTACCGAACTATAAAGATTTAGATAGTGATAATGATGGAATCAATGATGTTATTGAAGATGAAAATACCGATGTAAATAATGATGGTATTGCTGATGGCATAGATTCAGATGGCGATGGAATCGTAGACAGTGTTGATGCAGATGATTTTAATTTTGGAGAAGGTAATGGAGGTGAACCAGATAATACAGATTCAGATGGAGACAGTGTACCAGACTACCTAGACTTGGATAGTGATGATGATGGTATAAATGACGTGGTAGAAGGTGGAAATTCTGATGCAGATGGTAACGGTTTAGTTGATGGGGAAGATACCGATGGAGATGGAATCTTAGACGTCGTAGATGAGGATGTAGATAATTTTGGAGATTCAGGAAATACAGACGTAAATGATACCGATCCAACAGATCCAAATGATGGAGGAACAGGGGTCGTAGATGATAGTGGGACGGATTCAGATGGTGATGGTATTGCAGATAGTGTCGATGGAGAAGATACCGTGTTTGGAGATAGTGAAGTGGATACCGATGGTGATGGTATTGTGGATAGTGTTGATGTAGATGATGATAATGACGGAATTCCTGATATGGACGAAGGTACAGAGGATACCGATGGCGATGGTATAATTGACAGCTTAGATTTAGATAGCGATAATGATGGTATTTTAGATGTAGATGAAGGAGGAGATGGAGCCTTAGATACAAATAACGATGGAGTTATTGATTCAAATGACACTGGTTATACAGATTCAGATGGCGATGGTCAGGCAGATGGTTCAGTAGACGTTAATGAAGAGCCAGATGCAGACGGAGATGGCGTACCAAACTATAAAGATTTAGATAGTGATAATGATGGAATCAATGATGTTATTGAAGATGAAAATACCGATGTAAATAATGATGGTATTGCTGATGGCACAGATTCAGATGGCGATGGAATCGTAGACAGCGTGGATGCGGATGATTCAAATTTTGGAGAAGGTGATGGAGGCGAGTCTGATAATACAGATTCAGATGGAGACAGTGTGCCAGACTACCTAGACTTGGATAGTGATGATGATGGTATAAATGACGTGGTAGAAGGTGGAAATTCTGATGCAGATGGTAACGGTTTAGTTGATGGGGAAGATACCGATGGAGATGGAATCTTAGACGTCGTAGATGAGGATGTAGATAATTTTGGAGATTCAGGAAATACAGACGTAAATGATACCGATCCAACAGATCCAAATGATGGAGGAACAGGAGTCGTAGATGATAGTGGGACGGATTCAGATGGTGATGGTATTGCAGATAGTGTCGATGGAGAAGATACCGTGTTTGGAGATAGTGAAGTGGATACCGATGGTGATGGTATTGTGGATAGTGTTGATGTAGATGATGATAATGACGGAATTCCAGATATGGACGAAGGTACAGAGGATACGGATGGCGATGGTATAATTGATAGTTTAGATTTAGATAGCGATAATGATGGTATTTTAGATGTAGATGAAGGAGGAGATGGAGCCTTAGATACAAATAACGATGGTGTTATTGATTCAAATGACACTGGTTATACAGATGCTAATGGCGATGGTCAGGCAGATGGTTCAGTAGACGTTAATGAAGAGCCAGATGCAGACGGGGACGGCGTGCCAAACTATAAAGATTTAGATAGTGATAATGATGGAATCAATGATGTTATTGAAGATGAAAACACCGATGTAAATAATGATGGTATTGCTGATGGCACAGATTCAGATGGCGATGGAATCGTAGACAGCGTGGATGCGGATGATTCAAATTTTGGAGAAGGTGATGGAGGCGAATCTGATAATACAGATTCAGATGGAGACAGTGTGCCAGACTACTTAGACTTGGATAGTGATGATGATGGTATAAATGACGTGGTAGAAGGTGGAAATCCTGATGCAGATGGTAACGGTTTAGTTGATGGGGAAGATACCGATGGTGATGGAATCTTAGACGTCGTAGATGAGGATGTAGATAATTTTGGAGATTCAGGAAATACAGACGTAAATGATACCGATCCAACAGATCCAAATGATGGAGGAACAGGAGTCGTAGATGATAGTGGGACGGATTCAGATGGTGATGGTATTGCAGATAGTGTCGATGGAGAAGATACCGTGTTTGGAGATAGTGAAGTGGATACCGATGGTGATGGTATTGTGGATAGTGTTGATGTAGATGATGATAATGACGGAATTCCTGATATAGCAGAAGGTACAGAAGATACCGATGGCGATGGTATAATTGATAGCTTAGATTTAGATAGCGATAATGATGGTATATTAGATGTAGATGAAGGAGGAGATGGAGCCTTAGATACAAATAACGATGGTGTTATTGATTCAAATGACACTGGTTATACAGATGCTAATGGCGATGGTCAGGCAGATGGTTCAGTAGACGATAATGAAGAGCCAGATGCAGACGGAGATGGCGTACCAAACTATCAAGATTTAGATAGTGATAATGATGGAATCAATGATGTTATTGAAGATGAAAATACCGATGTAAATAATGATGGTATTGCTGATGGCACAGATTCAGATGGCGATGGAATCGTAGATAGTGTTGATGCAGATGATTTTAGTTTTGGAGAAGGTGATGAAGGTGAGCCTGATAATACAGATTCAGACGGAGACAGTGTGCCAGACTACCTAGACTTGGATAGTGATGATGATGGTATAAATGACGTGGTAGAAGGTGGAAATTCTGATGCAGACGGTAACGGTTTAGTTGATGGGGAAGATACCGATGGTGATGGAATCTTAGACGTCGTAGATGAGGATGTAGATAATTTTGGAGATTCAGGAAATACAGACGTAAATGATACCGATCCAACAGATCCAAATGATGGAGGAACAGGAGTCGTAGATGATAGTGGAACGGATTCAGATGGTGATGGTATTGCAGATAGTGTTGATGGAGATGATACCGTGTTTGGAGACAGTGGAGTAGATACCGATGGTGATGGTGTTCCCGATAGTGTTGATGTAGATGACGATAATGACGGAATTCCTGATGTTGCAGAAGGAACAGAAGATACGGATGGTGATGGTATAATTGACAGCTTAGATTTGGATAGCGATAATGATGGTATTTTAGATGTAGATGAAGGAGGAGATGGAGCCTTAGATACAAATAACGATGGTGTTATTGATTCAAACGATACTGGTTATACAGATGTTAATGGCGATGGTCAGGCAGATGGCTCAGTAGACGATAATGAAGAGCCAGATGCAGACGGAGATGGCGTGCCGAACTATCAAGATTTAGATAGTGATAATGATGGAATCAATGATGTTATTGAAGATGAAAATACCGATGTAAATAATGATGGTATTGCTGATGGCACAGATTCAGATGGCGATGGAATCGTAGATAGCGTGGATGCGGATGATTCAAATTTTGGAGAAGGTGATGGAGGCGAGCCAGATAATACAGATTCAGACGGAGACAGTGTGCCAGATTACCTAGACTTGGATAGTGATGATGATGGTATAAATGACGTGGTAGAAGGTGGGAATTCTGATGCAGATGGTAACGGTTTAGTTGATGGGGAAGATACCGATGGTGATGGAATCTTAGACGCAGTAGATGAGGATGTAGATAATTTTGGAGATTCAGGAAATACAGATGTAAATGATACTGATGTAACAGATCCAAATGATGGAGGAACAGGAGTCGTAGATGATAGTGGAACGGATTCAGATGGCGATGGTATTGCAGATAGTGTTGATGGAAATGATACCGTGTTTGGAGACAGTGGAGTAGATACCGATGGTGATGGTGTTCCCGATATTGCTGATGTAGATGACGATAATGACGGAATTCCTGATATTGATGAAGGTACCGAGGATACGGATGGTGATGGTATAATTGATAGCTTAGATTTGGATAGCGATAATGATGGTATTTTAGATGTAGATGAAGGAGGAGATGGAGCCTTAGATACAAACAATGATGGTGTTATTGATTCAAATGACATTGGTTATACAGATACCAATGGCGATGGACAGGCAGATGGCTCAGTAGACGATAATGAAGAGCCAGATGCAGACGGAGATGGCGTACCAAATTATCAAGATTTAGATAGTGATAATGATGGAATCAATGATGTTATTGAAGATGAAAATATAGATATAAATAATGATGGTATTGCCGATGGTACTGATTCAGATGGCGATGGAATCGTAGATAGCGCAGATGCAGATGATTCAAGTTTTGGAGAAGGTAATGGAGGTGAATCTGATAATACAGATTCAGATGGAGATAGTGTGCCAGACTACCTAGACTTAGATAGTGATGATGATGGTATAAATGACGTGGTAGAAGGCGGAAATACAGATGAAGATGGTAGCGGAACCGTTGATGGAGAAGAGGATACCGATGGCGATGGGATCTTAGATGTCGTAGATGATGATGTAGATAATTTTGGAGACTTAGGAAACACAGATGGAAGTAGTACAGACCCAACAGATCCAAATGACGGTGGAACAGGTGTGGTAGAAGATAGTGGAACGGATTCAGATGGCGATGGTATTGCGGATAGTGTTGATGAATTGGATGGATTTGGTGATGCTTTGCTTACTGACACTTGTGTCGAGGTTTATAATAATATAAGTCCTAATGGTGATGGTAAAAATGATTTCCTTAATATTGATTGTATTGAAAACTTCCCAAATAATAGTTTAGAAATTTTTAACAGATGGGGTAATACGGTATTTAAAGGAGAGGGATATGATAATAGAGATGTTGTTTTTAGAGGTATATCTAAAGGTAGAGCTAATATAAATGTTGATAGTAAGCTTCCTGTTGGTACATATTTTTATATATTAGATTTGGGGGAAGGAAGTCCAGTTAAAAAAGGATGGATCTACATTAATAGGTAATAAATTATTAAATAATTGAAGAATAAAATGAAGTCAGTTTCACAATTTATATGTTTGCTAGGTGTTTGTATGATATTAAAAACCTATGCACAACAAGATCCTCAATTTACGCAATATATGTTCAATACAATGAGCGTTAACCCTGCGTATGCTGGATCTAAAGGCCATCCAGTTATAACAGCTTTAGGGAGAACACAATGGGTTGGTTTTGACGGTGCTCCAGATACACAGAATTTGAGCTTTGATTCTCCAATTGGATATTCAGGGCTGGGTCTTGGTTTTAATTTGGTTAACGACAAGATCGGACCTTCACATGAAATTTATTTTGATACTAATTTGTCTTATACAATAGAGACTGGAGAAGAAGGAAATTTTGCTTTTGGTTTACGTCTAGGAGGTAGAATGTTAAATATTGATTGGACAAAAGGTAAAGTGGTAGATAGCGAAACATTGTTTGAGAATAATATTAATGGTAAATTCTTACCAACAGTAGGTGCTGGAATATACTACCATGAATCTCAGTGGTATATCGGGTTGTCTGTTCCGAATTTTCTGAGATCAGAACATTATGATAAAAATTTGGAAGAGCTTGCAGAAGCAGCCACCGAAAGGATGCACTTTTTCTTAATAGCAGGTTACGTATTTGATTTAAATGAAGGTATAAAATTTAAACCTGCCGCATTGTTAAAGGGTGTGAAAGGTGCCCCGTTATCATTAGATGTTTCTGCTAATTTTTTGTTTAATGAGAAATTTAGAGCTGGATTAGCATGGAGATGGGGTGATTCTATCAGTGCACTTTTAGGTTTTCAAGCAACGGATACATTATTAATTGGATACGCATATGATTTGACTACATCAAATTATAACGTTACGAATACAGGAACCCACGAGGTTATGCTTAGGTATGAAATACTTAGAGAGTCTAAATATAGATCTCCTAGATTCTTTTAATTTTAAAAAAAATCTAATGAAATTACATAAAATATTACTGTCGATAACCGTAGTAGTCGGAATGAATAATGTTTATAGTCAGAATAAAAGACTAGCGGATAGGTATTTTGAAGAATTTTCATATGTTAAAGCTGCTGAGTTATACCAAGCTTTGGTGGAACAAAAGGGTGATAGCTCTAAAAAGGTATTGAGTCGTTTGGCAGATTCGTATTATAATAACGCTAATATAGAAGAAGCCTTGGTATGGTATGAATTATTAGTAAATAAATATAATAATGAAATTTCTGATAAATACCTATTTAGGTATGCGCAAGTACTAAGAGGTAATGGAAATTATAAAAAGTCTGATTCTGTTTTTTTAGGAATTACTAAAAAAGGGAATATAGATAATGAGGAAATTATAGAAAGTGATATTACTTACTTACTTGATGACAGTTCTGAAAAAAATAAAGAAAGAATCGGAGTAAGAAACCTTGCTATTAACACAATTTTCTCTGATTATGGTGGCTTTATATTAAATGGGAATGTATATTTTGCCTCGGCTTCACCTAAAAATTATAAGAAACAAAAGCTTTACAAATGGAATAATCAACCGTTTTTAAATATTTATAAAGCGAAAGAAAGAATTGAAACAGTTGAAGGCAGTGAAAAAGATACTGTGTTAACGCTTTATGATAAGAAGTTATTGCATCATCCTATAACTACAGAATATCATGAAGGGAAACCTGTATTTACTAAAGATGGTAAAACTATTTATTTTACAAGAAATAACTTTGATGGAAAGAGAGTAAATAAAGATAAAAGAAGATCTGTAAATTTAAAAATTTATAGTGCTTCTTTAGTAAACGGTATGTGGATTAATGTTACTGAGTTACCTTTTAACAGTGATAACTATTCTACAGGGCATCCAGCCTTAAGTCCCGATGAAAAAACACTTTATTTTGTTTCTGATATGCCAGGAGGGTTTGGCGCATCTGATATATATAAGGTAGAAATTGAACAAAATAGAACATATGGAAATCCTATTAATTTAGGAGAGAATATTAATACTGAATATAGTGAGAAATTCCCTTTTGTTGGAGCCGACAATACTTTGTATTTTTCTTCAGATGGACACCTAGGTTTGGGATTGTTGGATATATTTCAAGCAAAAATAAGGGAAAACTCAACCTATTCGAAAGTTAAAAATTTAGGGACACCATTTAATAGTAAAAGAGATGATTTTGCTTTTTACATAGATGATGGAGGTAAGAAGGGCTTTTTTTCATCGAATAGGGAAAATGGTAAGGGAGATGATGATATTTATAGCTATTATATGTATAAGGATGTTTGTGAAAAGCAAATTTCCGGAACTGTTAGAGATTCTAAGTTTGGTGAGACGATTTCTGATGCCATTTTAAAACTAGTTGATAAAGAAGGTATAGTAATTCAAGAAACTGTTACTGATACTACTGGGAATTATATATTTAATAAGGTTCCATGTGACTTAAACTTCGTTGTTAAGGGGAGTAAATTTGATTATAGACCAGATCAAAAATCAGGTGATACCGCTGACATGTCTGTAGAACAATTAAAAATAAATCTCAATTTGACCCCGCTCATTATTGGAAATCAAATTGTAGTTAACCCTATATATTTCGATTTTAATGATTATCATATTCGAACTGATGCGGAGTACGAATTAGAGAATATCGTTATGGTGATGAAAAATCATCCTAAGATTATAATTAAAATCGAATCTCATACCGATAGTAGGGGGAAAGATGCCTACAATAAAATGTTATCTGATAAAAGGGCAAGGGCTACTAGAGATTATATTATCAGTAGAGGAATAGATGCAAATAGAATAGAAAGTGCAAAAGGATATGGAGAGGAACGATTATTAAATGATTGTACCAACAGAAATAGGAATAAGTGCACGGAAGAAGAACACCAGGTAAATAGACGTTCTTACTTTTATATAGTTAAAGGTAGAGAACATATTGAAACGAAGCAAAAAGCACAAAAAATTAAGGTATATAGAAGGCTTAAGAGACGTAATAATTATCTAAAGTATTTAAAAAGAAACGTTAAACAGGAGAAGGAGAGTGATAATAGTGAAAATCGTCATGAAAATAAATGTAGCAAAGATAAAAACTGTGAGGAAAAAGACGACATATTTAATATGATTAATAGAATGTAGCTCTATAAAATTAAAAACTCCGAAAATCATTTCGGAGTTTTTAGAAATAAATATTTTAGCTTCTAACCAAAGCCATACATGGATAAAGCTCAGGTTTATTGGCTGTAAATTCATTAAGCCAAATTGTTAGTTCGTCAATTTCATGAGGAAGTAATCTGTTCAATGCTTTTTTTAATTCCTTATAGAACAAATCAGAGTTAAAACTTACTTTCTTAAGTATAGTTTTAGTATAATCGTACATAGCTCTTGCCATACCGGGGGAATTTGATTTATAGTTTATAGACGTAAGTTACAAAAAAAAATGAGCCCCTAATGTTAAAATTCCGTAAAAAAAAAACCAGTCTAATGAACCAGTCATGGTCGGAAGAAATTCCGGCCATTTTTTTTAAGTTTCAAAATGGTCTAAATTTCCTTCTCAGTCTACAACAATCATTGCTATAGCTAAATTTCTGAGTTCCATTTTAAATCTTCTTTTAGCAGTTTTATAACCTATTTGGTTTGCTTTTTTATAGGTTAAAATTAACATGGCTACGATTAGAGTCATATATAGCATAACTTCTATTCCATTTTTATTCAATGAGACCAGATGACTTACATTGAGTTCTTGTTTTATAAAACGAAAAAACACCTCAATATCCCATCGTCTTCGATAGGCTTGTGCTATTTGTTTAGCCGATAAATCAAAATCATTGGTAATAAACCAAAAGTCCTTAGGGTCTTCTGTTTTTGTTTTCGCTACAATTAAACGAAAAGGAGTTTCTACTAATTCTTCTCTATAATGTGCATTTCCTTTTTTGTTATGGATTGGTTTTCCTGTGTAAAGTTGTACTTTACTATCTTTGATAAGGGTTAATTCTCCTAAATCTAAATCTTGAGCTTGCTTAACTAAAGATTGTAGTTCTACATGTTTTCGGTTTCTTTTGCTCTAACAATAATAGTAACAGCCTCATTAGTAAATGAGTTCATTGTTCTTGTAGACTGAAGCCCTCTATCAATAACATAGATGTTTTGATGATGTGTTTCTTGCTTTACATGATTGCGTATAGCCTTGGATAAAGCCATATCTTCACTAGCATACTTCGCCTTGGTAAACACCTCTGAATGACAAGGTAATAAACCATCAAAAGCCATACTGTATTTAACAGATTTCTTCCCATTTTTATGATCAATACCTTTTAATAGTTTGGCAGAAGCCTCACTAACCATAGAACTATCTACATGTATTAAATGATGTTTTTCCTTATCCTTGTTAGGGTAGGCATCGTGAAATTGCTGGTAAACACATTGGTATATTTGACGGAAGTAATCAGAATCGATTTTAGATAACCTTTCTGAGATAGAACTTCGTCTTATAGTTTCGGATTTGTCTAAATCAAAAAGCGTTTTAAACAGAAAATCATTAAAAGTATCTTCTAAAGTACGCTGACTTAGCTTTTCATTCTCTAAAATACCATAGAGTAGCAAATAAAACATTTTTTTCCATGAAGAACCTTTGCATAATAATCGACTTTGGTAGTTATCGATAATTTGGATAATAGTGCCTCTGGAATAACGCCTAATAATTGACTTACTGAAATTTTGTGATCTTTAAATACTGACATAATAAATTGATTATCAGATATTAAGATACGGAAATTACATCACAAAAACAAGGTAATCCATTGATAGTCAAATAATTAAACCAATGTTTTATGCTCTATAAAACAAAAAAAGTCGGAAGAAAAATCTTCCGACCATGACTGGTCTAATGAACTGGTTTTTTAATTATAAATTATTTACTTTTTCAATTAACTCTTTACCTTTTGATTCCAGTTCAATACTAATTGATTTAAAATGATTTCTTTTATTCTCAACATTTTTAGCATGGACCTTATCTAGCAAAGCATCAAATATTGATATCGCTTCATCAATAATAGCTTCAGACTTATTGGTATCTTCCTTTGGATTTAATAACTCCCAAACATAGCATTCCTCAATAATATCACCTAAGGTATAATTAATGTCTTTTTTTAAATTTTTTATACTTGCCATAATTATATTTTTGTGCAAAAATAGTTGTTTTATTTTTATTATTGGATGTTATAAAATATTTAGTATGTCTGTTATTTTAGTAATTGAATGATAATCCTTAGAATTGTGGGGATTATTGACTTCTTCGTATTGCCAAGTAGTATGAAATGGCACATGAATTGCTTGAGCACCAATATTTAACAAAGGTAAAATATCAGATTTTAATGAATTACCAATCATTAAAAACTGATCTGGCGTTATATCTAAGCGATTGATTAGTTTTTCATAATCAGTTTCTTTTTTTTCACTCATCACTTCTATATGATGAAAGTATTTTAAAATACCAGATTTAGCTAATTTTTTTTCTTGATCGAGTAAATCTCCTTTAGTTGCAATAATTAATTTATATTTTTCTTTTAGAGCCTCAAGAGCTGTTACCACCCCATCTAAAATTATGATCGGTTTTTCTAACATATCTTTGCCTAGATTTAAAATGTCATTGATGATATGTTGCGGTAAATTGTTGTTCGATAATTCCAATGCACATTCAATCATCGATAGGATAAAGCCCTTTACACCGTAGCCGTATAAAGGTAAGTTTGTTATTTCTTTTTTGTAAAGCTCTTGATGTATTTTATTTTCAGTTTCATAGGAAGACAACATTGAAGCAAATTTATTTTCAGCTTCCCGGAAGTAGGTTTCATTAACCCATAAAGTGTCATCTGCATCGAAAGCAATGATTTTTATTTTATTTTTTTTCATCATTATTGGTTCAAAAGAATTCTTGCTTTTTCTAAATCTTCAAGAGTATCAATACCTATACTTTCAATAGTAGTTTCAATCATTTTTATTTTTTTCCCTGATTCCAAATATCTAATGCATTCAATTTTTTCTGCACTTTCTAGTGGAGTCATTGGAGTGTTATAAAAATCTAACAGAGCAGACTTTCTAAAAGCATACACTCCTTTATGTTTGTAGTAGATTGCCTTTTGGTCTTGATCTCTTTGATATGGTATTGGACTTCTTGAGAAATACAATGCAAAGTTGTTGGAATCAGTAATTACCTTAACATTATTAGGATTGTCAATTTCAGTTTGATCTGTTAAAGCAACTTTCAGAGAAGCTAAATCGATCAGTTTATCATGGTCTATACTGAAAACATTTATAAGTTTTTGTAATGAAATAGTATCAATAAATGGTTCATCTCCTTGAACGTTTACAACAATATCTGCGGCGATATGTTCTACAGCTTCAGCAATTCTATCTGAACCACATAAATGATTTTTTCTACTCATTATAACTTTACCATTCATAGCTGCTATTGCTTGTTCAATAACTCTAGAATCCGTAACCACATATACTTCATCAAATAGTTTTGAGTTAAGGGCGGCTTCATAAGTTCTGGCTATTACAGGTTTACCAACTAAATCCTGCATTAACTTACCTGGGAATCGTGAAGCATTATACCTTGCCGGAATCATTGCAATAATCTTCATATGTTATAATTGTATTATCTATTAATGAAAAATCAAATATAGCTATATCTGAACAAAATTAGTTTACTTAATATATGAAACTAAAAGGTATAAAAAAAACCAAAGAATTTAATTTCTTTGGTTTTTTAAATTTACTTGTTAAAATAATTACTAAGTTGAATTAGTCATTATTTAATTTGAAATTAATAGGTATTGTATATTGTACGTTAGAAGTTTTACCATTATGCTTACCTGGTATAAAGTCAGCTAATTTTGAAACCATTCTTTTTGCTTCTAATTCTAAAAGATTTCCATTTTTAGGTCCTCTTGTTTTAACATTTCGTACTTTACCTTCTTTATTAATAACGAAAGTAACCCATACTTTTCCTTCAATATTATTTCTAGAGGCATATTCAGGATAATTAAAATTTCTTTGAATATGACTAATCATTCTCTGGTTAAAACAATTTAATTTCTCGAAATCAGGTGCTTTTGAGCAAGCTCTAAATTGTGGGATAGACTGAACTTTGTTAAATTTAACAATATCAGTAATAACCTCTTCTTTAGATTTTGTTATCACTTTCTTTGGAGTTACTTTTCTAACAACTCTCTTTGGAGCAACATATTTCTTTGTTGTATTTTTTTTCGAACCAGGTATTTTAAAGTTAATAGGGATACCATATTTTACCTTCACTTTTTTACCGTGATGTTTTCCAGCGATAAACTTTGGTAATTTGTTTACCAACCTTCTGGCTTCTTTTTCTAATAATTCACCACCTTTTGGTCCTCTTAAGCGGATGCCTTCAACATCTCCCGTTTCATTAATCGTAAACTGAACTAATACTCTTCCCTCAATACCACTGTCCATGGCTTCTTTAGGGTAGTTGAAATTTCTTATGATATGTTTTGACATTTGTTCTTCAAAACATTTAGCTTGTTTAATTATAGGTTGGCTTTGACATTTTGAGAAAAGAGGTATCTCTTCTACAATATTAAAAGGAATTTTTTCCAAAGTAGCACCAGCATCTTCTAGTTCTAACTTTCCAACTAACAATGTAGTTTTTTTGACATCTGCTATTTGATGAGAATCATTTCTCAAAGTAGAAACAGCGGATTTATTTTTACGGACAACACGTCTTCTTGTAGTAACCTCGATAGAAACTTGTTTCTTAACAGAACCATCTGCTTCTTTTACTTCTTCTACAGCACATTTTGTTATACTGTTTGGATCAGCTATACCCTCCTCCGGTGTTTCACAATGCTCTTGAGCTATTGTTATAGAAGAGAATAATACGGCGATAATTAACAAGGGTAATCTCATCACAATCGGGAATCTCATCATAATCTTGCTTAATTTAGGGGTTAATAATGTAAATCAACTTTGTAAACGTAATAAAACAAATTTTAAAATCAAAAAAAAAATCAATAAAAATTTTATGTTAACGTTTTTATTCATCTTTTAATCTTATGCTTTGTTTGGTGCTTGTACAAAGATTCAGACGCGAATGTACGAAAAAAATGATAGATAAAACAATTATTTGATTAAAAACAAGGTAGTTAAGTTCTGTAAGTCACTGTTGTTTACATAATGTTTCTATCACTTTAAGTATTAAATGCTTATAAATCCAATGTATTTAAAGGTTATTTATATTTTGACCATTTTCAACAAAAGTCGTTTTTACACGTATACATATTGCATAAAATGAGCGTATTCGTATTTAATGTTTTATTTTTAATTAAAGTAAATTTTAGTTGTTACCCTTGTTTTTAGTTGATTTATTATCTTTTAGTTGTAAATTTAACAATCCCATCGAAAGTATGCAGATGTTAAGTTTTTAATTACTAAATTTCGTTTTTGTGATACTATGTTATATAGCACAGATAAGCATTTTTTTACAAAAGAACACACGCAAAGAATTAAACGTAAATACCAGTAATAGTTAAATTTACTGTAAATGAAAATGAGTGTATTTTTCTTAATATTGAAATAGAAAGGGAGAATAGGACGCTTTATTACTGTAAATTCAAATGGTAAATTGTATAAATACCTTAAATGGTTGTTAACTAGTTTATATGTGTTAATTAATCAGATGTTAAGTTAATAGGAAAGACGTAAGTGACATTAACAGGTAACCCATTTACTTTACCTGGATGAATATTAGGAAGTTTTGATAATAATTTTTGAATCTCTTTTTTTAAATTAAGGCTTTTTTTAGAACTTATTACATCAAATGTTCCAATGGTTCCATTGATGGTAATATCAAATTTTATAATTACTTTACCACGTATATCATCCTCAATAATAGTTTCAGGGTCAAAGTTTTTTGCAAAATGCTTTTGTATTTTATGTTTAAAACATTTGATGTTTTCTGTTTTTGTAGAATGTTGACAAGTGGGGAATATTGGAGTTTCATCAACTAATTCGAATAGTATTGTTTTAACATTGAGATTCTTACTGTTAAAATTGTTTGCTGTGCTAGACAAAGTACTATTTATTCGACTATTGGCATTTAAACTTGTATTTAGCTGTTTCGGATTTGTTTTGAAACGGTTTGTAATTCGTTTTCTTGAAAATTGTGAATTTCGTATAACGGTTCTTTTCGTCTTCTTGATAGCTTCTTCTTCAACTATTTCACATTTGCTTATTGAAATAGTATTTGGATCAATTATTTCTTTATTAGGAGCATCACATGTTTCTTGACAAAAAAATGGATTCGTAACTAAAAATAGAAGTAGGGAAAAATAAAAAATTGATTTCATAATATTGTAGGGCTTACTTAACACTGTAAATTTCTTTTTTTTTAACCTAAACCTTCTTAAGATAACATCATAAATCCATTAACTAAAGTTTCTTATAATGTTAACAACGTTAATTAAGTATTATTATGAACAAAAAAACTCCCATTATTTGGGAGTTTTATATAAATTCAAAGCGTTAAGTTATTTGACATTCATCAACTCAACATCAAAGATCAATGTGGCATTTGGTGGTATTACACCGCCAGCACCATTCTCTCCGTAGGCGAGATTTGAAGGAATAACTAAGCGCGCTTTGTCTCCAGTTTGTAGTAATTGGATACCTTCATCCCAACCAGGGATCACCTGACCAACCCCAATAGCAAAATCTATAGGTTGTTTACGTTTGTACGAAGAGTCAAATACAGTGCCATCTAATAATTGGCCTTTATAATGAACTGAAACAGTGTTACCTTTTTCAGCTTTTTTACCATTCCCTTTTTGTAACACTTTATAGCGTAAACCACTTGGAGTTTCATCATAACCAGCAGCAACTTCGTCTAATATTTTTTTCATACGATTTTTTTCTTCAGCTTCACGTTTTTCTCTCTGACCTTCAAAAACTCTAAAAGCTTCTACAGCATTGAAACTTTCTGCTTCTTCTCCTACACGAATTATTGCTACTTGCATTTCATCACCTTCTTCAACGGCATCAACAATATCCTGTCCTTCTATTACATTTCCAAAAACGGTATGTTTACCATCTAACCATGGTGTAGCTACATGGGTAATAAAGAATTGTGATCCATTGGTGCCTGGACCAGCATTAGCCATCGATAATTTCCCAGGAGTATCGTGTTTTAATTCAGGGTGTATTTCATCATCGAATTTATAACCTGGATTCCCCGATCCTGTTCCAAGAGGACACCCTCCTTGAATCATAAAGTCGGTTATAACTCTATGGAACTTTAACCCATTGTAATATGGTGTTCCTTGAGGTTTTGCAGAGTTTTCTAAATTACCTTCAGCTAAAGCAACAAAGTTACCAACAGTTCCAGGCGTTTTTTGATATTCTAAGTTCACTAAAATCTCTCCTTTTGGAGTAGTGAATTTTGCGTAAATTCCGTTATTCATTTGTTTTATTTTAAATCTATTTTATATTATTTTGACGTGGATAAACTAGCAAAATTAAAGTTAAATCCAATATTAATATTAGTTGAGTTTACATTACCGAATGGAGCATATAATTTACCACCTGAGGCAGTAATTGCAAAATGATCACTGATGTTATAATTCAAACCAGCAGTTGGTCTAACAATAATTCCTTCCTTAGTGTCAACTCCAGCACCTCCAGCCGCACCTCCAGTTAAATCAATAAACAAATTTAGTTTTTCCTTAAAAAAATTGTTAGTTCTAAATCCTACACCAACCAAACCATGTGCATATCCACCTGATCTACCGTCATAGGCAAAACCAGCTTCTCCTATTATATATATATATTGAGATAAATCATAGTTAATTTGTAAAGCTAATAATTGTAAATCTACGGAAAGAATTCCTTTTGTGTCATCAGTCTTGGCGACTCTGAAATAAGATTGATTTTCCATACTAAATGATATGCCTTTACTTTTAAAAAGCTCCGTGTTTTCTATTGAAGATGATTGTGTGCCTCCGTTTAAGCTAAGGTATTTGATTCCAAATCCAAATGTATATGCCTCCAAGTCACCAGCTAAAGCTCTGTAATAACCACCATGGCTACTTAATGTTAGATTGTTGGTTATTTTTAAATCAATTCCGGCAGATGGATACATCATTAAACCACCTTCTGGTGCAACTCGACCACCGGCTGCTCCGATACCTAATTTCGTAAAAGCATTGATGTATTTAGATTGATAGGGGTGAAAACCAGCCCCAAAAAACAAATCCATAAAACCTGCTCGTAACCCTTTATAGATAGCATCAGTGTGCGCAAATATAAAAATATTTTCATTCAGGTATTTCTGGTATTCAAATCCAACGACATATAAAGTTTCTGTCAAAGCTGAACCGTTATCTTTTTTTGAATTTCCAATAGGAATAAAAAAGTCAAAACGAACTTGCTGTGCATTTTTCGTTACTGGATGTTTCCAGAAGTTATCAGTATGAAGGTTGGTAGTCATAAAATCTTTATGGGCATTTTTGTAATCGGTAAATCTTAAAATGCTTGGGATTTCGATGAAAAATGAGACCGAATTACTTTTTATTTCTCCAGAATAGAAGTTCACATGACTATATTGAACCCCAAAAGAATACTTGTTTTTTTTATAGTGTAACCCGATATTAGGGTTGATAAAACCGCCATCATTCACCAAGTAACGGTATCCGCCGCCACCACCAAAATGAAGGTTGGCATCTACAAACAAATGGTCATATACTTGTTTTCTAAGCCCTAGTTCTATTCCGAGAGTAAAAAGACCTCCTTGATCACCTGTAACAGCTGCATGCATAGCTGCTCCTCCATACAACCAGTTATTTAAAGGGATTTGATAATGCAAGCCTATCATTCCCATAGTTGGTTTTAAGTTAGTGAACTTTTTATAGGGCATTTCAACAGGAATAAAATTCAATCGAACGCTATTTTTTAACTCTCTACCTTCTAAAGTAGTAAGGTTTTCTTGTGAAAAAGATATAGAAATAAAGGTCAAAAAGTAAATCAAAAAGAAATAATGCCCTGTACCATAAAGTAGTTTTTTCAGACATGAAAAGACTGTTATATTGGTTTTAAATATGTTATTACTTTTGTTTTTCATTACAGAAAAATAAAGGATGTTTATACGTTATTCAAATTCACTAGTAAAATGTAATTTAACCGTAGGGTATTTATTCTGTGTCATTTGAATGGTAAATTCAGAGTCAGCCAAGAATACTAGACGATCCTGTTTGTCTTTAGCTAAATAACGTTGTTTGACACGCTTAAACTCTTTGAATTCTTCATTTTTTTCATCTTCTGGCTGCACCCAACAAGCTTTATGAACAGCAATGTTTTCATAGGTACATTTAGCCCCGTATTCATGTTCTAAACGATATTGAATTACTTCATATTGAAGTGCTCCAACAGTACCAATAATTCTACGCCCGTTCATTTCAAGAACAAATAATTGCGCAACACCTTCGTCCATTAATTGATCAAGCCCTTTATATAATTGTTTGGCTTTCATAGGATCGGCGTTATTTACATATCGGAAATGTTCTGGAGAAAAACTTGGAACTCCTTTAAAATTCATTTGTTCTCCTTCAGTTAACGTATCACCTATTTTAAAATTACCAGTATCGTGTAAACCAACAATATCACCAGGGAATGATTCTTCAACAATCTGTTTTTTTTCTGCGAAAAAAGCATTAGGACTAGAAAATTTTATTTTTTTCCCAAGACGAACATGGAGGTAAGGCGTATTTCTTTTAAACGACCCTGATACAATCTTTACAAAGGCTAAACGATCTCTATGTTTTGGATCCATATTAGCATGAATCTTAAATACAAATCCGGATAATTTGTTTTCTTTTGAGTCTACTAATCGTGTATCTGACATTTTCGGTTGTGGATTAGGAGCGATATCAATAAAACAATCAAGTAACTCTTTCACACCGAAATTATTCAAAGC
This sequence comes from Tenacibaculum profundicola, assembly GCF_057220795.1. NCBI lineage: Bacteria > Pseudomonadati > Bacteroidota > Flavobacteriia > Flavobacteriales > Flavobacteriaceae > Tenacibaculum > Tenacibaculum profundicola. Next base: position 4,402,521 of record NZ_CM170137.1, read on the forward strand.
AGAACCAAAAAACACAGGTTGTTGATCGCCAGCAATATAAGCGTCTTGATCAAAATCAGGATATACTTCATATACCAATTCTAATTCTTCACGCAAGGTGTTAGCAGCATTCTCACCAACAATTTCATCTAGTTCTGGGTTACTAATATCGTCGAATTCAATACCTTCTGAAATAGTCTGTTTATTATCTCCAGAAAAGATATTTAATTTTTTCTCCCAGACATTGTATATTCCCTTGAAATCATATCCCATTCCAATAGGAAAACTCAAAGGAGTAACCTTTAAACCAAGCTTTTGTTCTACCTCATCGAGTAGGTCAAATGCATCTTTACCTTCACGATCGAGCTTATTAATAAAAACGATCATGGGTATTTTACGCATTCTACAAACCTTAACTAATTTTTCTGTTTGTTCCTCAACTCCTTTTGCCACGTCAATAACAACAATCACGCTATCTACAGCAGTGAGAGTTCTAAAGGTGTCTTCTGCAAAATCCTTATGCCCTGGAGTATCTAGAATATTTATTTTTCGGTCTTTATAAATGAACGCTAATACAGAAGTAGCAACAGAAATACCTCTTTGACGTTCAATTTCCATAAAATCAGAAGTAGCACCTTTTTTTATTTTATTATTTTTAACGGCTCCTGCTTCTTGAATAGCCCCTCCAAATAACAATAATTTTTCAGTTAACGTTGTTTTTCCAGCATCTGGATGCGATATAATCCCAAACGTACGTCTTTTTCCAATTTCTTCTAAAAAACTCATCTATAAAATTTAAGGATGCAAAGTTAGTCTTTTAAAAGAGTATGAACAATACTGAAACTTATTTTCTATGATTCGTGTTTTATACTTGTAAAGTAAAGTGTTTTTTAGAAAATTTTAACCTGCCTTATCGTTTATTCCTGTTTGTTGCTTTAGAGAAATACTTAAAATCATTTTACAAGAATAACTTACTTGCAAAGAAAAATTTCACATATGCATTTGTCCACAAATAGTTCATTGATTTTTCAATCAGAATTATGTTTTGGTGAAATTGAAATAACAGCAGTGGTTTTGGGGTAAGATTCTTCTCTTAGCATTGCTAAAGTGCTGTATTTGGAGTTTTTTTATAGCGTTCTGATATTTAAACAGAAGTGTTTTTTCCTATTTGTCAGAATTTGAAACTATTAAAAGATTATTAATTAGCTCGTAAAGATATTAACTGTAAATTCTATTTTGTAAGTTTGTTTCCGTAAAACTGATCCATGAAAGAATACGTTATTTTAGTTGATGAGCAGGACAATCCTATTGGGTTAATGGAAAAAATGGAAGCACATGAAAAAGCTTTGTTGCATAGAGCTTTTTCAGTATTTGTTTTTAATAAGAAAGGTGAGCTTTTGTTGCAACAAAGAGCAAAACATAAATATCATTCGCCTTTATTATGGACTAATACTTGTTGTTCACATCAGCGTGAAGGGGAAACAAATTTAGAAGCGGGTAAACGCAGGCTTCAAGAAGAAATGGGGTTTGTATGTGAGCTAGAGGAGGTTTTTAATTTTATTTATAAAGCTCCATTTGATAATGGCCTTACTGAACATGAGCTAGATCATGTTATGGTAGGTAGATATGAAGATGATCCTCGAATAAATCTAGAAGAAGTTGAGGCTTATAGATGGATGCCATTGGTAGCCGTGAAAAATGACATAGAAAATCAACCTGCTATGTATACAGAATGGTTTAAGATAATATTTAAAGAGTCTTACCAGGAGATTTCAAAATTTATATAAGATGCCGAGAGTAACAGTACATAGAAAAGCTCATTTTAATGCTGCTCATAGATTGTTCAATTCAAGCTGGACAGATGAAAAAAATTTCGAGATTTTTGGTAAGTGTAGTAACCCCAATTATCATGGCCATAATTATGAATTAATTGTTTCTTTAACAGGTGAGGTAGATATAGAAACCGGGTATGTATACGACTTAGGGAAGTTAAAAGAATTGATAAAAACTGAGATAGAGGATGTTTTTGATCATAAAAACTTAAATCTTGAAGTTGAAGAATTTAAAACGTTAAACCCTTCCGTAGAAAATATAGCCATTGCTATTTATAATAGACTCAGAAGTGTAATTGAGGAAGAATACGAGATTCAAATTACCTTATACGAAACACCTAGGAATTTTGTTACATATCCTGTAAGTTAATTTTTTTAACCATTACAAACACTAAATAAAAACATTAATGATCATCAATCAACCTTTTTTGAAATTTACGCCAATATTAAAGCAAAAAATATGGGGAGGTGAAAAATTAATGAATATATTAAATAAAGAATCGATTAAAACGAATATCGGTGAAAGTTGGGAGATTTCTGATGTGGAAGGGGATACGTCTATAGTTTCGAATGGTTACTTGAAGGGCATAGACTTAAAGGAGTTGATTCTGACCTATAAAGAAAATTTGGTCGGAAAAAAGATCTATGAACAATTTAATAACAAGTTTCCATTATTAATTAAATTTATTGATGCGAAAGAAGCGTTGAGTATTCAATTGCACCCCCATGATGATTTAGCTAGAAAAAGGCATAACTCATTTGGTAAAACAGAAATGTGGTATGTTATGGAAGCTGATGATGAGGCAAGTTTAATTGTTGGATTTAAAGAAAATACTAATAAAAAAGAATATTTACATCACCTCAATAATAAAACACTTACCGAAATTTTGAATATCGACCAAGTAAAAAAAGGAGATGTGTATTTTATTCCAACGGGAAGAATTCATGCCATAGGAGCTGGTGTTTTATTGGCAGAAATTCAACAAACGTCTGATGTAACTTACAGGGTTTATGATTGGGATAGACAAGATGAAGAGGGGAATTATAGAGAGTTACACACAGAAGAAGCGATTGAGGCCATTGATTATGAAGCACGGGAAAATTATCAGGTGAATTACAACACTAAACTAAATGAAACATCAGAAATAGTATCGTGCCCTTATTTTACAACCAATGTTTTACGAATACATGGTGATGTCCGTGTAAATCGCCGTGAAGTGGATTGTTTTGTGATTTATATGTGTGTAGAAGGAAAAGTAAATTTCACCTATAAAGACTATAGAGAAAGCCTAGAACAAGGACAAACGCTCTTAGTACCTGCAAATTTTAAAGAATTTAGTATCAATTCATTCACAGAATCTAAATTACTAGAAGTTTCTGTTCCAGAAAACAAAGACTAGTTCTTCTTTTTATTTCGTAGTTTTCTTAATATTTTCCTGTTGAAATCGTGTTCGGCTAGTTCAAAAGCCAGTGTTTGTTTGTAGGATAAAAATGTAGAAACTTTATCAAAAAAAACATTTTTTAATTCGATCTTTTTCTGAGTGATATGTTTAATTTGTACAAGTATCTCTTTTGCTTCATCCTCTGTTAATTCTTCTGTCCCTCCTTTTTGGGAAATACGTTTTCTTACGTTTGAATGCATTTCTCTATGAAGTTGTTTTATGTTTTTACTATAATCATTGTAAACAGGCCAAAATTTTTGGGCTTCATTTTCAGATAAACTCATTTTTTCTGAGATATAAGCCACTTTATATGCTCGTATTTTGTCTTTTTTATCATTTTCTTGAGCTCCTAAAAAAGAACTTGTAAGCAGGAAGACGAAGGTTATAAGTAATGTATGCTTTTTCATATTATTGAATTTCGTTTATAATGGAAGTATCTTCTATAGTGTTTAAATACTCTTCTAAATTATCATTGCTTAGAATAACCGATGTTAGCACGTCATCTTCAAAATTAATGTCAGCATCGTAAATAGCCAATGAAAACTCTTCATTGTCGACATCTATATATCCATCTTCATACCAATTCTCTATATCTGCTAAGGTTATCGTACTAAAGTCTAAGGTTTCGTTATTACTGTTTATATAAGTGTAATAACCCAAAAATAGAAGAATACATGCGGCAGCGATTGTGGGTGCCAATTGTAATATTTTTTGATATAAAGAAATAACTTTTGTGTCGGAGATATTGTCAGTCTTGATTTTACCTAAGAGGTTTTCTTCAAAAGAATCAAAATAGTCATTTGGTGTTTTAAAAGGGGTACGGTTATCTGTAACGGCTTCATTGACAATTATAAAATTATCTTCCAACTCTTCAAAATAATCACTAGGTACCGTAAAACCATGTTTTTTACCAGTTTTCTGGGTAATGTAATCAATGCTATTTTTTATTTCGGTATTCATAATAGTATGACTAATTATATGTCAAAAGGTTTAATTGTAATGTTTTATGAATAATTGTATTTTCTTTACTGCATGGTGATAAGATGCTTTAAGGCCGCCCACTGTAACTTCAAGTATCTCAGAAATTTCACTGTATTTCATATTGTCAAAATACTTCATGTTAAAAATTAACTGTTGCTGTTGTGGAAGTGTCGCTATTGCTTTTTGGAGTATTAAGTGGATCTCATCACCATTAAACCAATAATCACTCTCCAAATTGGAAGTAAGCTGCTGTTGGTAATCGGAAATATCAACACTTTTTTCTTTTGCTTTTTTATTTATATAGGTTATGGCTTCGTTTGTGGCTATTCGATACATCCAAGAATATATTTTACTATCACCTTTAAATGAACTTATGTTTTTAAATACTTTTATGAATGTATTTTGTAGTACATCATTAGTGTCATCATGTAAAAGCACAATCTTTCTAATATGCCAATATAGCCTTTCTTTATATTCAGCTATAAGCTTTTTAAACGCAACCTCTCTTGTGCTGGGGTTTTGTAGTTGAGTAATTAATGCATTATCTTCTGTCAACTAATTTAAATTTGGCTTTTAGACTATAAATTTATAAAAAGGTTTAACACTAAAAGAAACATAGTTTTTTTACGTGAAAAACCAAATAGACGCTTATCCTTAATGATTTTAGAGACTCCTTTGGGTAACATCTCTCCCCAACCATTTTCGTCATCTTTGATCATTTTCAGTACTTTACGTGAGAAAATATGTAAAATTTCAGGATTGAATCCTTTTATGTCAACAAGTTTACCATTTAATTTAAAGAACTTATATAATTCTTTAACACGAGGATGGACTTTTAGGTTTTGACTTGTGATATATTCTCCAGACTCCTCTTCTTTATAAGGGTACATGTACACCTTTAAATCACGATAAAAAAGTTTACCAAAGGCTTCAAGTATTCCTCCACTTAAATCTCGATAGTATTTTTCATCAAAAATTTGTATTAAATTATTAACACCCATAGCCAAAGCCATGCGTTCTTTGGTAAACTCACTAAAGTACTCTACTAATTTAAAGTACTCTTGGTAATTAGTGATCATTACATTTTGGCCTAAGGAACATAATAATTCAGCTCTATCTAAAAAGTCACGTTCATTTATTTTTCCTTCAGCTTTAAGATTACTCAAAGTTATTTCAAAAATAATTTGTGTTCTTTCGGGGTTAACTTTCTTTTCTGCCATAAACAGTTCTTTAGACTTTTCAAACATATCCATGTTAACCTTGGTAACAGGCCTAAAACTACCTCTTAAAGCTAAAATATTACGTTTATAAAGTACTTGCGCTGGTAAAAGGTTGTTACCGTCAGCATCGAACATTACCGCGTTTGTCATGTCGTTTTTGACTAGCTGTAAGCTCATTAAACGGTTGTCAACATACATAAATCTTGGTCCCGAAAAGTTAATCATATCAATTTCTAAACGATCTTTATCAATATTATCGTAAAAAGATTTCAATAATTCCTTAGGATTGTCATTCAGGTAAAATGCACCATAAACTAAGTTTACACCTAAAATACCTAAAGTTTCTTGCTGTTGTCTAGCGTCGGTTTCTTTAAAACGTAAATGAAGTACTATTTCATTATAATCTTCTAATGGGTCTAGCTGAAAACGTATTCCAACCCATCCATGACCTTTAAATTTTTTTGTAAAATTTATAGTAGCAACAGTATTAGCGTAGCTAAAGAAAAGTTTATCTGGATGCTTTTGACGATCAAGGCGCTCCTCAATTAAATCCATTTCATGCTTTAGCATTTTTTTTAAGCGAAGCTCTGTAACGTACCTACTATCATTCTCTACACCATAAATGGCATCAGAAAAATCTTTGTCATAAGCACTCATTGCTTTAGCAATTGTTCCAGAAGCACCACCAGCTCTAAAAAAATTACGAACCGTTTCTTGACCAGCTCCTATTTCAGCAAAGGTACCGTAAATGTTTGCGTTCAAATTTACTTTTAACGCTTTAGATTTAATTGTGGGTACTGAGTCAATTTTTTGATCTCCTTTTAACGTAATTGCCATTTTCTCGTTTTTTGTTACGTAATACAAATGTACTGAAAATAGAAACTATGAGTCAATTTTTATCGTATTTTTGTGATAAGCATGAGAAAAAAAAATCAACTAAAAATAACCTTCCTTGGCACTGGTACATCTACAGGAGTACCAATGATTGGGAGTAAGCATCCGGTGTCCTTTTCAAATGATTTAAAAGATAAGAGGTTGAGATCTTCCATTATGATTTCTTGGGGAAATGTGAATTATGTTATTGATTGCGGACCTGATTTTCGTCAACAAATGATAAGAGAAAATGTTGAGTCGATTAATGGTATATTGTTCACGCATGAACATTCTGATCATATTGCTGGTTTTGATGATATAAGACCTTATAGCTTTCAAATGGGGAAAGTACCCATTTATTTAACTCAGCGGGTACTAAGAGCATTAGAGAAAAGATATGAATATGTTTTTGAAACCATTAATAAGTATCCGAGTGCGCCTAATGTAGAACCAAATATAATTTCTGAAAATAATACGATTACACTTGATGGCTTGGAAGTAGTTCCCATAGAAGTTTTTCATGGGGAACTTCCTATTTTAGGATATAGGTTTGAAAATGTGGCTTATATGACTGATATCAAAACCATTTCAGAGAAAGAAAAGCAAAAGCTTGCTAATTTAGATGTGTTGATAATCACTGGATTACGCAAAGAACCACATGCTACCCATTTTAATATTGATGAAGCGTTGAGTTTTGTTGATGAAATAAAGCCGAATAAGACGTATTTAACCCATATTAGTGAACTGCTGGGGTTTCATGCAGAGGTAGAAAATGAGTTGCCATCTAATGTGTTTTTAGCGTATGACGGATTGAGTTTTTATTCGTAGTGATATAGATTTTGATGATAGGGAAATAGGATAAAATGAATAGAATTTGTCTATTTATTTAGATAAGATTTATACTTTTAAGTACCAAAATATAATAATCATAAATTAATGAAAATAATAATATCACCAGCCAAGTCATTAGATTTTGAAAATAAGGCGACAACAGAGATGCATACGCAACCAAGGTTCATAGAAGAATCTGTTAAAATTAATAAAAAACTAAAGACGATGTCTAAAAATAAGTTGGCTGAGCTTATGAAGATATCTGAAGATTTATCAGTTTTAAATTATGAAAGAAATCAGTTGTGGGAGGTGCCTTTTAGTCCTGAAAACGCAAAGCAAGCTGTGTATGCTTTTACAGGCGAAGTTTTTAGAGGGTTGGATGTTACTTCGTTGCCAGAAGATAAGATAGTTGTTCTACAAGACAAACTACGGATATTATCAGGTTTATATGGGGTGTTAAAACCTTTAGATTTAATTCAGCCCTATAGGTTAGAAATGGGGACCAAACTAAAGGTTGGGGTAACAGAAAATTTGTATAAGTTTTGGGGTACTAAATTGGCAGAGTCATTGAATAGTGAGTTGGATGATAACGAATTATTAGTCAATTTAGCGAGTTCAGAATATTTTAGGGCAGTTCCGAAAAAGGCGCTAAAAGTAAGTATGATAACGCCGGTTTTTAAAGACTTTAAAAATGGTCAATATAAAACCGTGATGACTTATGCAAAAAGAGCAAGAGGATTGATGGTTCGATACATCATTGACAACCAAATTGAAACAATGGACGATTTGAAATCTTTTAATGTTGATGGTTACGGGTTTTCGGACGAAATGTCATCTACAAATGAATTAGTTTTTACTAGGTAAATGAAAAGGAGAATAAGAACTCTTTTTAAGTATTTAGCTTTTTTTTTATTACTGATCTTTTTGTTCATAGTTGCTTGTAATATGTTAGTGAACAAGAATGCTACTGATAAAACATTTTCGAATCCAAATACAATAAAAGCAAATAAGGTAGGGCTGGTTTTAGGTACTTCCAAATACTTGTCAAATGGGCGAATAAACTTATATTATACGTATAGAATCGATGCGGCCGTTAGGTTGTATAAAATAGGTAAAATACGCTATATAATAGTGAGTGGAGATAATGGTTCTAGAGGGTATGATGAACCTACTGATTTTAAAAATGATTTGATAGCGAAAGGTATTCCAGAAAAACATATTTTTTTAGATTATGCTGGGTTCAGAACATTGGATTCCATTGTAAGAGTCAAAGAAATATTCGGTCAAAACTCTATAACCGTCATATCTCAAGAGTTTCATAATGAAAGAGCTATTTATTTAGCAGAACATTTTAAAATAGAAGCTGTTGGTTTTAATGCTAAAGGTATTACGGGTAAATATGCTTTAAAAGTTGAATTAAGGGAGTATTTAGCGAGAGTTAAATTATTTATAGATTTATTCATTGGGACAGAGCCTAAATTTTTAGGCAAAAAGATAAAAGTTGTATAGTGAATACTGTGAAAAGTAAAAAAAAAACAGTAAGTTTCTAATAGAGAGAAATTTATGTCTTCATATCTGCTGTATTCATAAGTGAAATTGTAAATATATGTGGGGTGGAAATAATAAAAAGAACAGCAAAAATTATGCTGTGCATGTATATGGTATCTCGAAAATATACATAAATAAGAATCATAATTAGTAACCCGATTAACCAAAATAGGACGGACTTTCTTAGGTACTTGTAAAAATTTATTGAAGAAGTGTTGCCATAAAGAAAATTTAATTGATCTAAAATAGAAGGGATACTATGCCAAACTATAAAATAGATACTAAAACCAACGATTAAAGAAGAGACGTTAAACAATAAATACAGAACTCCTAAGTAAAATAATTCTTCGAACATTATACTGAAGTTATTGCATGTTATACAATGTTTTATGAGACGAAAAATAAACGAGATAAAGGAAGTTGCTGTTAAGGTCAAGCAAGTGAGTAGGGTAAGTTGAACTTGAAAGAGGTCATCTAAAATAAGGTTTGTTTCTTCTAAGTTAGTTAAAAATAACATTGAAAAGAGGAAGAGCCCATAAAAAATATAAATTCCATGTCGTTGTTTGTTGTTGGGTTTCATTTTATGATGAAAATTTTGTTCTCAGAAATGGTAAGCGCTAAAAGAAATGAATAAAAATAAAGCTGTTTGGGGAGATAGAAAAAAGATCATACTAGCTATCGCTATGATAAATGAGAAGCCAATATTTGTTGCGGTTTTAAACGTCTTTTGGTTATTTTTAAGAGAATTTCAATATCATTTGTTCCGTGAATCATACCTAAAGTTAAGGTAAAGAATAGGATAAAAGATAATTGGTAGTGCTTGTGGTTGTTGAAAAAAACCAGAAGATGAACATACTGATAAATATTATAGAGTGTTGTTGTTTAGGTGTTTAATATAGTCGTTTAGTTGTTTTGTGTTTTTATTAAACAAAACTAAACCTTATATCTATGTTTTTAAATTTAAATTTTCTTACAGTAAGTAAAATGGCAACGAATGATTACGTTGGTTTTACATTTTTTGTTGGTTGTATGGCTATGATGTCAGCTTCGGTGTGTTTTTTTCTTTTCCATGAATGGTTTTAATAAGAAATGGAGAGTCTCTATTTTGGTATCAGGATTAATAACTTTCATTGTGGCAGTTCATTATTGGTACATGCGTGATTACTGGGTGGCACATCAAAAGTCTCCTACGTTTTTTAGGTATGTTGATTGGATTTTAACCGTTCCGTTAATGTGTGTTGAGTTCTATCTAATTTTAAAGGTAGCAGGAGCTAAAAAGGCTCTAATGTGGAAACTTATATTTCTTTCTTTAAAATGTTGATTACAGGCTATGTTGGAGAGGCTGTTGATCGAAATAATGCCCAAATTTGGGGGCTAGTTTCTGGTATTGCTTATTTTATTATTGCCTATGAAATTTGGTTTGGAAAAGCCAAAAAGTTAGTGGTCAAAGCAGGAGGTTCTATTTTAGTTGCTCACAAAACCTTATGTTGGTTTGTGCTTGTTGGGTGGTCAATTTATCCTCTAGGATATATGGCAGGTACTCCAGGTTGGTACGATGCGCTTAATGGATTAAGTATGGATGTTATTTATAATATCGGATATGCTATAAACAATGTAGGATTTGGTCTTGTTATTTATAATTAGCGGTTAACCAAAGTCAGGATTAAAAAGTAAGTGTAAGTATCTTGTAAGATACTTACACTTTTAGTATTTACATTGGTAGCTAGCAATCTGCTAATCCAACCGTAATGGCCAAACCACCCTCTGAGGTCTCTTTATAATTTTTGTTCATATCTTTAGCGGTTTCCCACATTGTGTCTATAACTTTATCCAGTGGAACTAAAGATTTTTCTGGATCTGTTTCTAAAGCTAGTTCTGCGGCGTTAATCGCTTTAATGGCACCCATTGTATTTCGTTCAATACATGGAACTTGAACAAGTCCGCCAATAGGGTCACAAGTTAAGCCAAGGTGATGTTCCATGGCAATTTCAGCAGCAACTAAACATTGAGAAGGTGTGCCTCCTAAAAGTTCTGTTAAGGCGCCTGCAGCCATGGCAGATGAAACACCGATTTCAGCTTGACAGCCACCCATTGCAGCAGAAATTGTAGCATTTTTCTTAAAAATGCTTCCGATTTCACCAGCGACAAGTAAAAACTTCTTGATGTGTGTGAAATCAGCTTCATGATTCTCTATAACTAGGTAGTACATAAGAACTGATGGGATAACACCAGCGCTTCCATTGGTAGGAGCCGTAACAACCCTTCCTAATGATGCATTTACCTCGTTCACCGCTAAAGCAAAACAACTTACCCATTTTAAAATTTCTCTAAATTTTACTTCCGTATTCCTAATGCAATGAAGCCATTCTTGCTTGTTGGTATAAGTCGATTGTTTGATTAGTTTTTTATGGGTATTAAAGGCTCTCCTTTTAACATTTAAACCGCCAGGTAAAATACCTCCGGTATGGCAACCAATATACATACATTCCAACATGGTATTCCAAATACGAAGTAGCTCTTTGTCAATCTCGGCTTCACTTTTTAAAACCAACTCATTTTGTAGCACAATATCAGAAATGTTTTTTTCTTGAGAGATACAATATTTTTCCAGTTCAGCCGCTCTATTTATGGGAAAAGGAAAATTATTTTTATTAATTTCTGTAGAAGAGGATGTGGTAAATTCTTCTTGAATAACAAAACCACCACCAATTGAGTAGTAGGTTTCGCTTGAAATTTCGTCTTTTTCTTTTGAAAAAGCTTTAAACGTTAATCCATTTGCGTGAAAAGGCAAGAAGTTTTTATGAAAGACTATTTGGTCTATAGAAAAGTTTAATACTTTTTCAGCATTGAAATTTAAGGTTTCGGTTTCTTTAATTTGAGCGATAACACTATCTATACGATCAATAGGTATATATTCTGGATCTGTGCCACTTAAGCCAAGTAATATGGCTAAATCGGTTGCATGGCCTCTTCCAGTTAATGACAATGATCCATAAAGATCAACTTTTACAGAGGATACTTCTTGAATCAGGTTGTTGGTTTTTAGTTTTTGAATCCATTGTTGAGCAGCTCTCCATGGACCCAATGTATGAGAACTTGATGGGCCTACACCAATTTTTAGCATATCAAAAACACTAATAAATTGTGACATAATTGTTAGTTGTTTGTTGATGGCTAAAATATAAAAAACCTGCATAAATAGTGTATGCAGGCTATAAATTTTAATAAAGAAAACGCACTACATTCCGTATACAGATTCTTTATTGAATTTCTTCGTTAACATATAGTAAACCACAGCTCGGTATTTATTCCTCTCAGATTTTCCAATTCGTCCTATTACCTCCTCAATTGCATCGTCCAATTCAGAACCCTCGGTTAATCCTAATTTTTTAATTAAAAAATTCTTTTTTACTGTTTCTAACTCCTTCGGATCTGTTCCAGATACAGTTTCAGCATCTTTTTTATAGATAGAAGGACCTAACCCTTTAGTCACAGCCTTTAATAAATCAGTGTTTGAACGGATATCTCTATCGTCCATAAATTTTTTATATAATTCTACTTTTTCGTCAAATTTACTCATGATTTTTTGTTTAAAAATTATTTTTTTAATTAAATATTTTAACTCTCTCAAATATAGAAAAATAATTTATGGATTCAAATAATGTATATTTATATTATGAAGGGCCTAAAATTGTTAACTATTTTGTTAACAACAAATATTTGTTAATGTTACTGGGCACGATTGTTGTTGTAAATTTATGTGTAATTCAAATCCAAAGCCTATGCCTGTAACAAAATTTGAATCGATGTTAAAGACAAACAGTGTTTATTTCTTTGATGCTACAGAGTTTGAGTACATTATAGAACATTATTTAAACATCGGGAAGCACGCATTAGCAAAAAAAGCAGTTAAGTTAGGTTTAGAGCAACACCCAACTTCAATTCAATTAAAGCTAATGCAGGTAGAGTTGTTGGTTTTTGAAGACGAATTGCAAAGAGCAATAGCTTTACTTTCGGAAGTTGAAGCTGTAGAACCACACAATGATGAGGTTTTCATTCAAAAAGCAACTATTTTATCAAAGAAGAAAAAACACAAAGAGGCGATCGTTGTTTTAAAATCGGCTATTGAGTTTGTGGAAGAACCAGAAGATATTTGGTCTATGATCGGTATGGAATATCTCTATTTAGATGATTTTGAAAATGCTCGTTTAAATTTTGCAAAATGTATCGAGGTAGATTACGAAGATTATTCATCGCTATACAACATCGTCTATTGCTTTGATATGGAGCAAAATAATAAGGATGCGATAAGGTTTTTGAATAATTATTTAGATAAAAATCCATATAGTGAGGTTGCTTGGCATCAGTTAGGAAGACAGTATTTTGAGATAGGAATGTATGCAGAAGCCTTGCAGTCATTTGATTTTGCAGTTATTATAGATGAGGCTTTTATAGGCGGATACCTTGAAAAGGCAAAGACGCTTGAACAATTAGAGCGTTATCGAGAAGCGATAGATAATTATCTAATAACACTAGAATTAGACGACCCTACTGCTTATGCGTATGTTAGAATTGGAGAATGCTACCAAAATCTAGATAATTTAGCGACAGCAATTCATTTTTATAAGAAAGCAGTACATGAAGACCCGCTTTTAGATAGAGCTTGGATGTTGCTAACAAATGCATGCTATACAAATAAAAACTATGAAAAGTCACTTTATTACATTAAGAAAGCACTTCAAATAGATGAGGAAAATGCATTGTTTTGGAGAAAGTATGGTGATATTAACTTAAAATTAGATTTTTTTGAAGAGGCCGCAAAGGCTTTTTACAAATGTATTGATCTAGGTGATAAAGAGATTGAAATATACGTTGCTATTGCAGATGTCTTATTGTTTTTAGGAGATTACAAAGATGCGCTGGATATTTTAAAAGATGCAAAAAAAATATACAAGGATTTTGCTGAAGTAGAATACCGTTTGTGTGGATTGTATATGATTCTTAACAATGAAGAACATGGTTTGACCCATCTTAGGGATGCGTTGGCTATAGATTATGAGTATCATTTTATAATAGAAGAATTATATCCATTAGTGTTTAGAGAACCTAAAGTAAAGGAGATCATAGATAATTTTAAAAAAGTAGCTAAGTGATTTTAAGCTAAAGACGTTGCGAATACTTAGGTATTGATAACATAAAACCTTTTTCAGAAATGAAAGAGGTTTTTTTTATCAATTTTAATAAGAATAGGTCGATTTGTCTTTCTCTTCAGGGTATTTTATATCATAATTTGAAATTACTTTAAAAGAAACAAGGCTGTTTTATTAAGGTAATTTTAATTTGTAAATGGCATTATATACCTTTATATTACGGTTAACCTAGAAGAAGACATAGTCGATTAAATAGTAGGTTTTCTTATAGTAACAGCTTTCAATTTTAAAAACAGATAGTATATATAATTGATATAAAAACATTAGTTTTTATATAAGGTTTAATTACCTAAACTATCAACAATGTTTAGTATTGAATCAAATGATATGGAACGTCTATTTTTATAGGAACTATGTTATAATTATCATTGTTATAATGTAATATAAATGGTTATCATCATAGGAAACATTTATATTGTTCTAACGAGAGTTTTTTGAGTTTTAAAAGAACTAGTTGGTTGATTGTAGATGTTATAAAGCTTATGAAATAAATATATAAAGGAGTGTAAAAGAATATAAAGTTCAATGATTAGCCCCAAAAATAAAAACTCGAGAGTGACCAATAAATAAGAGTAGTATTAAGAAATAAATAAGAGCAGAACAGGTATGAAGTTTTTACAAAGTAAAACGCTTGTAAAAAGCGTTGTTTTAGAGTAGTATAACCGAAAACGATTTCGTTTTTTTTAGAAAAAACAAAACAAAAAATAAGTAGATTTGACACGTAGATTATGATAGAAAATATAAAAAAAATAGCAGTTATAACTTCCGGAGGAGACGCTCCTGGAATGAATGCAGCAATACGATCGGTAGTTAGAACATGCGCGTATTATAAAATTGAATGCGTAGGTATCTATAGAGGATATCAAGGTATGATTGAAGGAGATTTTACAATAATGACAGCCCGTAGTGTAAATAATATAATACACAAAGGAGGTACCATTTTGAAGTCGGCCAGATCAAAAGAGTTTATGACCAAGGAAGGAAGGCAAAAAGCTTATCAAAACTTAAAAGACAATAACATTGAAGCCCTTGTGGTAATTGGAGGTGATGGATCTTTTACGGGAAGCGTAGTTTTTAATGAAGAGTTTGGGTTTCCTGTGTTAGGGATCCCTGGAACGATAGATAATGATATTTATGGCACATCACATACTATAGGATATGATACAGCTTTAAATACAGCGATGGATGCAATTGATAAAATACGTGATACGGCATCCTCTCATAATAGATTATTCTTCGTGGAGGTCATGGGGAGAGATGCTGGATTTATTGCTTTAAATGTAGGGGTAGGGGCAGGTGCAGAAGAAATTCTAATACCAGAAGAAGATTTAGGCTTAGATAGAATGCTAGAATCGTTAAAAAAGAGTAAAAGATCAGGGAAATCATCAAGTATTGTTGTTGTTGCTGAAGGAGATAAATCAGGGAAAAATGTTTATGAGTTAGCGGACTATGTAGAAGAGAATTTACTCGAATACGAAGTAAGAGTTTCTGTGTTAGGTCATATGCAAAGAGGAGGTTCACCTACATGTTTTGATAGAGTATTAGCGAGTAGATTGGGAGTGAGAGCCGTTGAATTATTAATTGAAGGAAAAACCAATTTAATGGTAGGCTTACAAAATAACCAGATCATAGCTACAGATTTGCAAAAGGCAATTAAAGGAATAAACAACATAGATATGGAACTCTTGAGGGTTTCGGATATTATGACTACATAAATTAAAATTAAATTATGATTAAAATAGGGATTAATGGATTCGGTAGAATTGGTAGATTAGCATTAAGATCTGCAGTAAAACGCTCAAATGTTCAAGTAGTAGCGATTAATGACTTATTGGATGTGAGTTATTTAGCATATATGCTAAAACATGATTCTGTGCATGGGGCATTTGATGGAACTGTAGAAGTTGTTGATGGGAAATTAGTAGTGAATGGTAATCAAATTAGAATAACTGCTGAACGTAATCCTGAAGATCTAAAATGGGATGAAGTTGAGGCTGATTATATATTAGAGTGTACAGGTTTTTTTACATCCAAAGAGAAAGCCGAATTACATATTAATGGTGGGGCTAAAAAAGTGGTTATATCAGCACCTTCACCTGATGCTCCCATGTTTGTTATGGGGGTAAACAATAAAGAATTGAAAAAATCGGATATCGTTTTTTCAAACGCTTCTTGTACAACTAATTGTTTGTCGCCAATAGCCAAAGTATTAAATGATAATTTTGGAATTGAAGAAGGCTTAATGACAACAGTACATGCAAGTACGTCAACACAAAGAACTGTAGATGGACCATCATTAAAAGATTGGAGAGGAGGTAGAGCGTCGTTGCATAATATTATTCCTTCTTCCACAGGAGCAGCAAAGGCAGTCGGGAAGGTAATACCTGAATTAGATGGTAAGTTAACAGGAATGGCATTTAGGGTGCCTACTATGGATGTTTCTGTAGTCGATTTAACAGTGAAATTGAAAAAGGAAGCAAGCTATGATACCATTAAAAAGGCGATGTTAAATGCCTCTGAAAACGAAATGAAAGGTGTTTTAGGCTATACAGAAGAAATGGTCGTTTCTCAAGATTTTATTGGTGATACACGTACTTCTATTTTTGACGCAAATGCTGGAATAGCTCTTTCAGATAATTTTGTTAAAGTGATCTCTTGGTATGACAATGAAATTGGATATTCAAGCAAAATGGTTGATTTAGTAGAGTATTCAGCAGCATTATAGAGGGTTTTTTTATCTTTCATTAAAAACTGATAGTATTTTAAAGACTATCAGTTTTTTTGCATTTATAAGTTTTATATTTGTACTACTAAAAATAGTTGGATAAAAAGCTTGTTTTTTTTTGTGAAAAACAAGAAAAATAAAGAAAGAATGATAAAAATTGGAATTAACGGTTTTGGAAGAATAGGAAGAATTGCATTCCGTTCTGCAATATCGAGAGATACTATTGAAGTATTAGCAATAAATGATTTATTAGATGTTGATTATTTGGCGTATTTATTAAAATATGATTCTGTTCATGGACGGTTTAACGGTACTGTTGAGGTAGAAAATGGTAATCTAATTGTAAATGGAAAGGAAATTCGTGTTACAGCTGAAAGAGATCCAAAAAACCTTAAGTGGGATGAAGTAGGTGTTGATTATGTAATAGAATCGACAGGTTTTTTTACCGATAAAGACAAAGCATCCCTACATTTAATTGGAGGAGCTAAAAAAGTTATTATTTCGGCTCCATCCAAAGATGCAAATATGTATGTAATGGGTGTAAATCATAAAAAACTATCCAAAGAAGAAGTTGTTTTTTCAAATGCATCCTGTACTACAAACTGTTTAGCACCATTAACGAAAGTGATACATGATCATTTTGGGTTAAAAGAAGGTTTAATGACAACAGTGCATGCGGCAACATCTACGCAAAATGTTGTAGACGGACCTAATAAGAAGTGGCGTAGAGGAAGAACGGTAGTGAATAATATAATACCTACTAGTACAGGAGCAGCAAAAGCTGTAACTAAAGTAATCCCTGAGCTTGAAGGGAAATTAACGGGTATGGCAGTGAGAGTACCGGTAGCAGATGTTTCTTTGATAGATTTAACGTTCAGAACAGAAAAATCTACTTCTTTAAAAGAAATATTGGCAACCTTAAAAAAAGCATCAGAAGAAGATTATAAAGGGATTATTGGTTATACAGAAGATGAAGTGGTTTCTCAAGATTTTGTTTCTGAACCGAGAACATCAGTAGTTGATGCTGATGCGAGTTTAGAGCTCAATGAAAACTTTTTTAAAGTCATATCTTGGTATGACAATGAATTTGGTTATGCAACTAAAATTGTTGATTTACTTGAGTATGCCGCGTCCTTATAAAACGTATAATTTTAAAAATGGTGTGTCACTTTTAATAAACATGGTATAACCAAATATAAATTTATGGAGATAGCGATTATAGCGCATGATGGTAAAAAAGATAAAATGGTAGAGTTTTTACATAAACATAAAGCCATTTTACAGCAAAAAAACATCCAATTGATATCTACGGGTACAACGGGAAAGAAAGCCGAAGAAGCAGGGTTTAAAGTAGGTAAATATTTATCAGGGCCATATGGAGGTGACGCTCAAATAGCAGGCAGAGTAGCAGAGGGTAAATGTAGTATGGTATTGTTTTTTAGAGATCCTCATGAAAAACATCCTCATGAACCTGATATATCAATGTTATTACGACTTTGTGATGTTCATGATGTACCCTTAGCTACAAACCCATCGACAGCAGAATTGTTAATTAAAGCGATATAGATAAAATAAGCTCCGTATTCATGAATACGGAGCTTATTTAGTATTCTATTTTATAGCGATCATGCTAATCTCTACATTTACAAATTTTGGAAGATTAGCCACTTCTACAGTTTCTCTTGCAGGGGCGGTATCTTCATTAAAATATTCACCATAAACTTCATTTATTTTCGAAAAGTTATTCATGTCTGAAATAAATATTGATGTTTTAATAACATTCTCAAAAGTCATGTCGGCCGCAGTTAATACTTCTTTCATGTTTTCCATTACTTGTTTCGTTTCAGCTTCAATAGATGTCAATACTAGTGCTCCTGTTGCGGGGTTAATTGCTATTTGGCCTGAAGTATATAACGTATCTCCACTTAATACTGCTTGATTATAAGGGCCTATAGGTTGAGGTGCTTTACTCGTTGTGATGATTTTTTTCATAAATAGTGATGTTTTCGTAATTCTAAAATAATACCCTGTCTGGTGGCTTGTTTTTATCCCATTTTAAGTCACTCATTACAGAAGACTTAACTCCAATAAAGAAATAGTAAGCTGAATTAACTCCAAAAGGAGTCCAGTTAAAATTAAAACGCCAACTATCTAAATCTCTTGAAAAATTAAGACGTGTGTAGGTAAATGCGTTGTTTTTTATGTCATAACCTGAAGAAAATCCTACTTTCCACTTAGGTGATAATTCAATATTACCACTAAACATTAACGAGTTATTGTTTATACCACTTGTTAGCCCATTATTTGCATAGTTCATGGCATATACTAAATTTAAAGACCATGGTACTTTTGCATTATATAGTTTGGTAACTTCTGTTTTAGAGCGGTCTTGGTTACCTACGGCGCCGGTAGCAAAACTATTTGTAGGGTTCATGTTTTGCCCAAATACGTCAGGAGTATTTTGGGCTCCATTACCTGTTTTTTCTTGATCTTTTTTGTCGTCTTTTTTTTCAAAATCTCTACTAGAAATAGAATAGTTGGCAGTAACACCAATATTGGTTAGTCTAAATAGATCTTCGTTGAATTTATTAATTCTTTGCCCTTCACTATTTATCTGATAAGGGTCTAAAGAGGCATTCATATTAATAGCAAGTTTATCTTTAAAAAGTCGGGTTCCCGCACTGGCATTAACAGTACTCCAACGCAAGCTATCTGCTGCAATATTATAACTGGTACTGAAGTTTAAGTTATTTAACAGTGTTATTTTCTTATCTTCTTCATCGCTATCCGGATCTTTTGGGGCTACTTTTGCTTCCAAAACGTTGTTAACAGAAATGCCGATAGAATTAGATAAACCACTACCAGGAGTACCATAGATCCCTCCCTCAAAGGGCGAATACGTAACGAAATCATTAGGAACATCACTTTGTTGTACCTGCAAATTATAGTTTTCTGAAAAGTCAGGGCGATAACCGTAAGAAATAGATGGTCTAATGGTATGTCTAATAGCTTTTAGCCGTCCTTTTTTAAAATTGAACGTACCGTAAATATTAGTAGATAATGAAGCTCCAAAGTTATATTCATTAAAACGGGTAAAACCATTGATAGTATCATTAATAACAGTTCCAAAGTTCCCATCCGTATTAACCGCTGAAGGGTCATATCGTTTATTGATTTTTTTAAAATACCAAACATCTTTATAATTAACAGACGGAGCCAGTGTAAAGTATTTAAACACTTTTAAATTGGTACTGGTACTTAAATTATGCTGGATACCAGATTTGGCAGTTTCAAACATTTTCGGTTTAAAAAAATCTTCATCGGTAGTGTTAACTCTATATTCTCCACTCATGTTGTAATTAAGTCCCATTTTTTGAATAGGATTTTTTTTCACGCCTCCTTTACCAGCTAAAGGGTATATCCTATCCATATTCAGTTGAATAGAAGGAAGTGTCATGGTGATCGAATTATTATTCGTGTTTTGTGAATGTGTTGCCGTAACATTCATATTGAATGGTGTTCCAACAAAATTTTTATAATACGAAACAGAAGAGCTAAGCGTATTTGTTAATCGCTGTGAATTGTTAAACTCATTAAGAGATTGATTATAATACTGACTACTTCCCAAGTTTACAGAGGCAGAAAACCGAGAATTAGGACTTGATTTTGCATCCTGACTATGACTCCATCGAATATTAAAATTAGACGATTTACTGTAATTACTCAATCCACGTATTCCTTCAATAATATTTTCAAACCTAATATTGAATGAACCACTCGATTTATATCGGAAACGGTAGTTAGAATCAAAACGAAGTCCCCAACTTCCGTTAGTATAGATATCTCCAAGCGCTGTTAAATCCATATAATCATTTAGAGCAAAATAATACCCTCCATTTTGTAGAAAGAAACCTCTGCTATTACTATCACCCCAAGATGGAATAATAAATCCTGAAGAACGTTTATCGGTTAAAGGAAAATAGGCAAATGGTAAAAACAATGGAGTAGGTACATCAGCTAAAACCAGGTGGCTTGTACCTACGATGATCTTTTTACCAGGAACAAGCTTGGCTTTATTAGTAGCGATATAATAATCAGGATTGTCTTTTTTAGAAGTAGTAAAACGAAGTTTACGCATATATATGGTGGAATCATTCACACGTTTCGTTTTTTCACCATAAGTAATGATACCGCTTTGAACAGTCTTTACACCGTAAACAAGTGCTTTTTTTGTTTTGAAGTTAAATAAAATAGAATCTTGTTCGCTTTCTTGTCCTCCCTGCTTAAAAACAGGCCTTTGATGATAGCCTAAACTATCTTTTATTCCTTTGGCATAGACTGTGTTATTCTTATAATCCAAAATAATAATACCGGCTTTTAAATCGATATCCGTATAGGTAACACTCGCGTTGTTATATAAAGTTAATGTTTTGTTTTTGGCATCTTGAACGGTATAATCTTCGGCATCATGCGTTATAATACCATCAATGACCTCTTTAGGTTTGATGGAATCCGAAACAATAGAGTCTTTTAGTTGGTTTAAATGACGCTCTATATTGACTTTAGAAATACTATCTTTTGAAAAAGTCAATTGCTTTTTCCTTTTAAGCTTTTGTTCTGGAATCTCTTTTTTGCCAAAATCTTGCGCATAGCTCAACTGGAAACAAAAGAGACCTAAAGTCAAAAGTATGTTGGTTAGATTTGTTCGCAATATTATAAGTACTATTTTTGTGTTAATTAAATTTATGGCTTACTATTTGAGTTAACAAATTTTAAAAGTCAAAATTACTCAAAATTTATTGATGAAAATCTTAAAATTCAGCAAATATAATTTCAAAACACTAACTTTTGTGTTTTTTATAGGAATCACTTTAGTGTCCAGTGTAGCAACAGTTCACGCTCAAAGAAAATATGTTGTCGTTATTGATGCCGGACATGGAGGGAAGGATCCAGGGAACCTTGGAAATGGTTATCAAGAAAAGAAGATAGCGCTCAATGTGGCATTAGATGTTGGTAAAGAATTATTAACAGCCAAAGATGTAGAGGTAGTTTATACGCGAAAAAGAGATGTTTTTGTAGAGTTGCATAACAGAGCTAAAATAGCAAATGAGAAAAAGGCAGACTTGTTTGTTTCTATACATTGTGACTCCTATACTAAATCTCGGGCACATGGTGCAGGAACTTTTGTTTTAGGGTTGAAGGGAAATAATGGGAACTTAGAAATAGCGAAAAGAGAAAATGCCTCCATTTTATACGAGGATAACTACGAGCAGAATTATGACTACGATCCAAATTCTCCTGAATCCCTTATTGGTCTATCGTTATTACAAGAAGAAAATCTAGATAATAGTTTGCTTATTGCAGGATTGATACAAACAAATTTCTCCGAATTGAAAAGATTTGATAGGAAAGTGAAACAAGATAATTTTTTAGTGTTGCGAGAAACCATTATGCCAAGTGTTTTAGTAGAGCTTGGTTTTTTAACTAATATTGCTGAAGGACGCTTTTTAAATACTAGAAGAGGGCAAATAAAAATGGCTTCAGCTATAGCTGAAGCTATCAAGAAGTATATTAACAAGTTGAAGATGAATACTGTTGGTGAGCCGATAGCAGCGGTGCAAAAAGAAAATAAAAGTCAACCTGAAAAACCGGCAGACAAAAAAGGTGCGGTCGTTAAGAAAAAAACTATTCAAAAAGTAGTTAAAATTAAAGCCAAAGCTAAAGCTAAAGGAACGGATATAGTAAAGGTAGAAAACAAAAAAACATCTTCCGTTGTTTTCAGAGTGCAAATAGCGGCGTCAAAAAGAAAACTTTCAAAAGAAAATTTCAATTTTAAAGGATTAAAAAACATTGAATATTTATCCTTAGAAGGTTATCATAAGTATTTTTTCGGGAAAACAGATGATTTTAAAGAGGTTAAAAGGCTGTTGTTGAAAGTAAGAAAAGCAGGTCATAAGGATGCATTCGTGGTGCCTTTCAGAAATGGTGTTAAAATATCGATAAACGAGGCCCTAAAATCAAAGTAATTTAGACCTATTCTAGACACTAACTACCAAAAATTATTACTATTTTCGCTTGTAACAATATTTTTTTGCATGTCTAAGGAGTTAAAAACAGGAATCGTTGCCGTATTAATAATAACATTATTCATATGGGGGTATAATTTTCTAAAAGGTCAAAATTTATTCAGTACTCATACAAGGTATTTTTTTGTTGAGTACGAGAATATTAGTGGTTTGAATGAAGCTAGTATTGTTACTATCAATGGTTTAAAAGTTGGTAAAATCGATGAAATAAGTTTTAACTCTGATCCCAAGAGAAAAGGACGCTTGATTGTGAAGATGTTGATAGAGAATGATTTTAAATTCTCTAAAGAAAGTGTTGCGAAAATATATCCAGCTAGTTTAATGGGAGGTAAAAACTTATCCATTATACCAAGCTATAAAGGAGAAGAGGCTTCTTCTGGAGATTTTTTAAAAGGAGAGGTTGAACCAGACCTTATTTCTTCTATAAGTGATAGATTGAGTCCTAAATTGGAGCATACTATTATTGGGGTTGACTCTTTAATTTCTGGATTTAATCAAATTTTGAATCAGAAATCTAGAGAAAGTTTAAATAGAAGTGTCTTAGGCTTAGAAGGAACAATAGATGATGTTCGAAAAACACTTGCATCGGTAAAATCAATACTTGATGATAGTAAAGGCAACATTGAGGCGACGGTTGAGAATACTAAAGTAATGACAGATAATTTTTCTAAAATTTCTGAAGACTTAGCTAAAGTTAACCTAGGAGATACTGCGAAAAAACTTGAAGCTACCTTGAAAAGTGTGAATGATTTGTTAGTAGATATGAAGAGTGGAAAAGGTACTCTAGGGAAGTTAATGACTGATGAAGCAATGTATCTCAACTTAACCAATGCTTCAAAAGAATTGGAAGAGTTACTTAGAGAAATGAAGTTGAATCCAAAACGTTTTGTTCATTTTTCCTTATTTGGAAAAAAAGCAAAGCCTTATAACGAGGAAAATAAAAAAAACAATAAGTAACCACTAGATGAGTTGGATTAAGATTATATCTTTTAATGAAGCGCAAGGAAGGTTAAAGAAGTTATACCAAAAAGTATCTGGACCTAATAATAATGTTGATAATATTATGTTGGTTCATGGGTTAAGACCGCATACCATGGTTGGTCACATGGCTTTATATAAAAATGTGCTACATCACAGTAATAATACACTCCCTAAATGGTACCTAGAAACTTTAGGTGTGTACGTTAGCTTACTCAATAAATGTAATTATTGTGTTGAACATCATTTTTCGGGATTAAAAAAACTTATAAAGGATGATGAAAAATCGGAGCTTATAAGAAAAAGTTTAGAAGAGAATCGATTAGAGTTGGCGTTAAGTTCGAACTACATTGAAGGGCTCGAATATGCGAGAATATTAACTCTAAACACTACAGAATTGACAAAAAATACTATTGAGAAAATGCGAGAAACAGGGTTCACTGACGGTGAAATACTTGAAATAAATCAAGTAGTTAGTTATTTCAATTATGCTAACAGAACTGTTTTAGGGCTTGGAGTTTCTACAGACGGAGATTTATTAGGTTTATCACCTAATAGCTCTGACAACGACAATTGGAATCATCAATAAAAACTAACAAATAATAATGGAAAATTACGTACCAAACATCTTTTTTGCAATTATTTTAATAGCAGGTGTAGGATATTTTGTAATGAATGTTCGAAAACTTATTAGGAATATTAAATTGGGTAAAGCAATTGATAGAACTGATAGAAAACCAGAACGATGGAAAAATATGGCTAAAATTGCACTAGGGCAATATAAAATGGTTCGACGTCCAATTTCGGGAGTGCTGCATATAGTTGTTTATATTGGATTTGTTCTTATAAATATTGAAATGCTCGAAATCGTTATAGATGGTTTGTTTGGAACGCATAGAGTTTTTCAACCAGTTCTAGGTAATGGATTATATGGATTGTTAATTGGCTCATTTGAGGTATTGGCAATGTTAGTATTAGTTGCTGTAATTATTTTTTGGTTTCGTAGAAATATTGAAAAGGTAAAACGTTTTTGGAATAAAGAAATGGAAGGGTGGCCTAAAAATGATGGAAATATCATTTTATATTTTGAAATGGTTTTAATGTCGTTGTTTCTTGTAATGAATGCTACGGATATTAATTTTCAGCAAGCCGGAGCAGGAAATGTAATCTCTCAGTTTGTTGCACCATGGTTTAATGGATTTTCACTTGGAGAACTTCACGTAATTGAGAAAACTGCTTGGTGGTTACACATCGTTGGAATTTTAATTTTTTTAAATTACTTATATTATTCGAAACATTTACATATTCTATTGGCGTTTCCAAATACTTTTTTTGCAAATTTAAATCCAAAAGGGCAATTTACAAATGTAGCGTCCGTGACTAAAGAAGTGCAAATGATGATGGATCCTAATGCTGATCCTTACGCAATGCCAGAGGAAGGAGACGATGATGCCGAGCCAGAAAAGTTTGGTGCCTCTGATGCCACCGATTTGAATTGGGTACAGTTAATGAATGCCTATACCTGCACGGAGTGCGGTCGTTGTACCTCTTCTTGTCCTGCGAATCTTACAGGAAAAGAATTATCTCCTAGGGCTATTATGATGAAAACTCGTGATCGTGTTGAGGAAATAGGAAATAATATTGATGCGAATGAAGGTGAGTTTAAACCTGACGGAAAACAGTTGCTAGATGATTATATTACTAGAGAAGAATTGTGGGCATGTACGAGCTGCAATGCTTGTGTGCAAGAATGTCCTATTGGAATTGATCCGTTGTCAATTATAATGGAAATGCGTCGCTATTTAGTAATGGAAGAATCAGCGGCTCCTCAAGAACTAAATATGATGATGACGAATATTGAAAACAATGGAGCTCCATGGCAATATAGTCAAATGGATAGACTAAACTGGAAAGATGAATAATCAATACAGTTTAGAGACTAGAGAAATAAAGAACGTACCAACAAATTAAACAATAAAGAATTATGAACGTACCAACAATGGCAGATATGATGGCGCAAGGAAAACAACCAGAAGTGTTGTTTTGGGTAGGGGCAGCAGGAAGTTACGATGATAGAGCAAAAAAAATAACAAAAGCGTTTGTGAAAATATTACATAAAGCGAATGTAGATTTTGCGGTATTAGGTACTGAAGAAAGTTCAACAGGTGATGCCGCTAAAAGAGCAGGAAATGAATTTTTGTTTCAAATGCAGGCCATGACCAATATCGAAATATTAAATGCATATGAGGTTAAAACAATAGTAACATGTGACCCTCATTCGTTCAATACCTTTAAAAACGAATATCCAGGACTTGGAGGGAAATATGAAGTGTATCATCATACACAGTATATTAGTAAGCTGATACAGGAAGAACGTTTGTCAATAGACGACGGAGAATTAAAAAATAAGAGATTAACTTACCACGACCCTTGCTACTTAGGAAGAGCTAATGATGTATACGAAACGCCAAGAGATTTAATACGTCGTTTAGGAGTGAAAATGACTGAAATGAAGCGTCATAAATCTACAGCATTGTGCTGTGGTGCAGGAGGAGCACAAATGTTTAAAGAACCTGAAAAGGGTGATAAAGATGTTAATGTGTTACGAACCGAAGATGCTTTAGAAACAAAACCACAAATTATAGCAACTGGTTGTCCCTATTGCAATACTATGATGACTGATGGTGTAAAGTTTAAAGAAAAAGAAGACCAAATAGAAGTAAAAGATATTGCGGAGTTAATTGCTGAAGCAAATAATTTGTAAAAGGCCTGTTACTGATTCATTAATAATTTATTAAAGTGTAGAATAGAGTTTTTTTAGGATAATTTTTACATTTTATGATAAAGCAATTTGTATTTTTATAAAAAACTTTTTTATGAAAGGTACCATTATTTTACTATGCTTGTCGCTCTTACTTTTTTCATGTGAAGATGCTGGGCTTCCATTAAATTTAGGATCGGATGTACAAGTTGCTTTTAAGGTTAATAGTTCTGCAAATAATCGAAAGGGTAAAATTATAACTCACTTTATTGAGTTGTCTAATTTTAAATGTAATGATACCTTTGAAGCTTCAGAGTTGCCCTTCGAAAAAAAATACCG
Source organism: Tenacibaculum profundicola (assembly GCF_057220795.1). NCBI lineage: Bacteria > Pseudomonadati > Bacteroidota > Flavobacteriia > Flavobacteriales > Flavobacteriaceae > Tenacibaculum > Tenacibaculum profundicola. The sequence continues at coordinate 4,429,326 of NZ_CM170137.1, forward strand.
TGATCAGGTTAATTTTACCGCAAATTTATTTTTAGAATATAAAGATTTAAGTGAAGAACCTTTCGAAGAATATACCATTATTGTTGAATTTTATAGAGATGATAATTTAATAAAAAAAGAAATTTTCTCAATTGATAATCCACAAAAGAAAATCTCATTGAGTCATGATTTAATAAAATAAATCATAAAAACTAAATACTTTTAGTAACGAATCATATTGTATAAATTATACATGAATATGTATTTCAATGATTTGTCTATCGCTATGGTCTCGTAATCATACGAGGTAAGGTTTTTCAAGAAAACCAACTTTTCAACAAGAGAGATGTTGTCATATCTCAAATGCATTAGCATGAAATTTAAAAGAATGCTCCAAACTTATTTGGAGCTAAACTACGTGCAGCAATTTTATACCAGTTATTGTTTGAATTTTCTTTTACGGTAAATTCAAATGGTAAATGGTATTACTAATAAAATGTTTCACAACGATACGTTTAGAAGTTATTTTTTTCAAATATTGGGGGGTAGCTTACTTTTTTGCGTCTATACAGTAAATAGTCATCTCATAACCCTTTGATTTAATAGGAGATAATGTTTTGGGTAAGATTTTATAGAGATAAAGTATGAAAAAGAAATTTGAAAAGATTAGTTCTTAAAAATTTATATTAATTCAATACAGTTTTTGTAGTCTTCCGTAAGTTATAAAATAATTTTAAATTAATAGAATCATGAAGAATAAGTTGTTCTTAGTATTAATACTAATGCTAAATAATGTGCAAGCTCAAGTTTTGTATGAAGAAAATTTTAATAGCTATACTCAAAGTACAGGAATATTCGGTATAGATGGAACAAATTCAGGAGACTATCCGTCTGGAGTTACCAAATGGGTTTTGGATACGTCAGGGTCGGAACTTGATAATAATAATAATGATTATTTAAAAGTAACATCATCTATGTTAAGAGGAAGAGATCTTGACGGTGAAGCAAAAATAATATTTCAGGATGTAGATATTTCTACAGAAACAGGTGACGTGATAATTAGAATTGATGATTTAGATTTTGATATGTTAGTTAACACAAGTACTTGGTCAGGTGAAGGATATGTAGATGTTGAGTATTCTTTGAATGGAGGAGCGACATACACAAAAGTTCCGAGTTTTAATTCTGAAGGAAATGAAAATCATACCTTTTATCATAATGCGCCAACAGTAGTGGGAGATAGAAATTTTAATGATATTGAAATTCCCATATCTCAGGCTGATATAGGCAGTGCAACCAGTATTAGGCTAATGTTTAAATTAAATACTAAGGGTCCTAACCAGCGAATCGAATTTGATGAAATTGAAATAATAAGAAATTCTGTTTCACTATTTAAGGAAGATTTTGATGTGTATGCTGAGGACACAGGTTTAATAGGTACAGGTTCTACGGTATCTGAATATAAAGGAGATTATGATACTGTTACAAAATGGTCACTATCTTTGATTGACTCTGAACAGTTGTTAAATAGATATGACTTTGTATCCGTGGTAGATGGGTATCTTTTATTTAATGATGTGAATAATACTACGGTTTTTGAAACACAAACAATAGATATTGCAGGAAAGTCTAAAATCGGCTTTGAAATGGATCTTGGATTTACCAATGCAACTTATGAAGTTAGCGATTATTTTGATATCTATTATTCTATAGATAACGGAGGAACTTATACCTTAGTGCAAGATAATGGAGAGGGGCATACATATTCGGGAACAAATAATATTTCGGAAGGAGTGTTTAATTTTTCTGAAACGATTGAAGGTTTAAACGCTACTCAGTTTAAAATAAAAATTGAAGCAAAAAGTAATTCGAATATTGAAGATTATAAGGTCGATAACCTAAAAGTGTTAGCATATAATGATAATACTTTTGTTAGTGCAAATGGAGAGTGGTCTGAGGCGAGTAATTGGAGTTTGGCTAGAATACCTAATACTACGGATAATGTATCTATACCAAACGGATCAATAGTTACTTTAGATCTTGCTGATGTAATAATAAATGAACTTACTGTAGACGCCGGAGGGGAATTTATGGTAGATGAAGATAAATCTCTAACATCAAAAAAAATAGACAATAATGGTAATGTTACCATTAATTCTGGGGGCTCATTGATTATAGAAGAATCAGCAACAGGAAATAATATCACGTATAAAAGAAATTTAGAAACAGACAACTGGTATCTGATTTCTTCTCCTGTTTCAGGTGAAACTATTAATAATTTGATTGCTAATCATACTTTTGCCTCTGGGGCAGGGAGTAATATTGGTATAGGACTTTATGATAACGATGGTACAGCCTGGAATTATCTAACATTAGCTAGTACAGGAAGCGTTTTTTCTGGTCAAGGTTTTTCTGTAAAGTTGAATACCTCTGGAGATTTAAGTTTGACAGGAGCTATAAATACAACGAATATAACACGTGCTATAAGTCAGGATTCAAATAGTTTTAATTTAGTAGGAAACCCTTTTACATCTTATATTAACCTTGGAGCTTTCTTTACAAAAAACTCTTCGGTATTATCCGAGGATACAATTTGGTTATGGAATCAAGCGACCGATAGTTATGATATGAAAATGTCTGGAATTGATGGAGATTTTCAAGTAGCTCCTGGTCAAGGGTTTTTTGTAAGTGCTAATTCTAATTCTGACATCATTTTTGAAACATTTAATCAAAGTCATCAAGCTGATACCTTTCGAAGAAATCCAAATACAGAAATAAAATTAATAGCTACTCAAAGCGGTATCTCAAAAAGTACCAAAGTATACTACATAGATGGTACAACGAGAGGCTTTGATAACGGATTTGATGGTCGGGTTTTTTCAGGTGTTTTAAGTGAATATTCTTTATTCTCTCAATTAGTAGATGAAAATCAAGGAGATAACTTTGCTATTCAGTCTTTACCTAAAAACGATATGGAAAGTATTGTTGTTCCATTAGGGATAAAGGTTTCAAGTGATGAAGATATTCAATTTTCAGTTGAATGTTTAAACTTGCCGAATGATATAGAAGTATATTTGGAAGATAAAGTGAATAACGTTTTTGTAAACCTGTCTAAAGAAAGTTATAAAACTAGTGTAGCATCTAATAATACTGGAATAGGTCGATTTTACTTACACACGAGTTCTATAAGTCTTAGTAATGAAGATAATCATTTTTTACAAAATCCAAACATGTACGTTTCTGATAAAAATAAGCTAATTATCAATGGGTTACAGTCTAGAGCGGCAGACATCACTGTATATTCAATTCTTGGAAAGAAAGTAATGCAAAAAAACATTAAATCTAAAACAAATGCAATTGTAGTAGCCCTGCCTGATATTAAAAGTGGAGTTTATATTGTTGATTTGACTTTTGAGCAAGGAAGGATTAGTAAGAAAATTATTATTGAATAACTTAATGATATTATCATGAAAAAGCAGACAAAAAATAATACAGAGATATCTCGTAAAGAGGCTTTAAAAAAAATAGGTAATTATGGTAAATATACTGCTTTAACAGCTATAGGTACCTACCTGTTATTAGCTCCTAAAAAAGCACAAGCTCAAAGCCCGGAAGACCCAGGTGATGGATTTTAGTAGTTTTTAAAAAGTAAATCCACTAAAAAATGTTTCTTTTTAGTGGGTTTACTTTTTTAATATCAGTACGATAGCCTAATACTACGTACAAATATTAACTAAGGAAGGATTGTATAACGATGCTTCCTTTTTTTTATGGTAAATATTTATCTTTGAACATTATATTTTAATATGAAAAATTATATAAAAGCAGCACGTTTACGTACATTACCTTTATCTGTATCAGGTATTATAGTAGGAGCCTCTTTAGGGAATTATGATTACTTTCTGTCTTTAGGTGGACTCCGTATGTATACACCTTCAATAACAACTTCAATTTTCTGGCTAGCAATTCTTACCACGATTGGCTTTCAGGTGTTATCTAACTTTGCCAATGATTATGGAGATGGAATCAAAGGAACAGATGATAACAGAAAAGGAGAAGCCAGAATGGTGTCTTCAGGAGCCATAAGTGCGGCTCAAATGAAACGAGCTATGGTAGTGACTGCGACTTTGACTTTAATAGTTGCAGTGTCGCTTATTTATATTGCTTTTGGAAAACAGAATTTTGGGTATTCTATATTATTTTTTGTTTTAGGAATAGCCTCTATTGTTGCTGCAATAAAATATACCGTTGGAAAGTCAGCCTATGGCTATAGTGGTTTTGGAGATTTTTTTGTGTTTATTTTCTTTGGCTTACTGGCGGTAGTCGGGACCTATTTTTTATACACTAAAGAATTAAATTTCACCATATTTTTACCAGGATTTACTGTTGGACTATTAAGTATGGCGGTACTTAACTTGAACAATATGCGAGATAAGGATAACGATCAAAAATTTGGAAAAAATACGATTGTGGTTAAGATAGGAACAGAATTTGCCAAATATTATCATTACTATCTAATTGGAGCCTCATTTCTATTTGCGCTGTTGTATACAGCGGTGCGTTTTCAATCACCATTTCAATTTTTATTTGTCATTGCATATATTCCATTAGTAAAACACATATTTTTTGTAATGAAAAACAAAGAAGAATCATTGTTAGATGGAGAATTAAAAAAAGTAGCTCTAAGCACGTTTTTATTTGCTATTCTTTTTGGACTGGGACAAGTTTTGTAACTTTCAAAAAAATCACAAGAAAATGAAAAATCTATTAATTACATGTTTTTTATTTCTCATCGTTATAAGCTGTAAAGAAGGCGAGTCAATGAGGCTTGAAGAATATGGCTCAAATTATTCGGAGCAAGAAAGTGGCAACTCTGAGCAAAATAAGACTGAGTTTACTTCACAGTATCGAAAACTTATAAAAAATGGAAGAATAGAATTTGAAACAAATGATTTAAAAGTAACTAGAGACCAAATTCTTAATACTGTAAAAAAGTATAGCGGATATATTTCATCGGATAATGAATTTACCACCTCTTTTCGAAAAAGCAATGCCTTTTCAGTAAGACTTCCGGCGAGTCATTTTGATGTTTTTTTTAAGGAAATTTCTGAAGGTGTAGAAAGTTTTGATCAAAAGAACATAACGATACAAGATGTTACCGAACGCTTTTTCGATATTGAAAGCAGACTTACAAATAAAAAAGCATTAGAGAATAGATACCTAGCGATTTTAAAAAAAGCAAAAAATGTAAAAGAAATACTGGCTGTAGAGAAAGAGTTAGGTCAGCTAAGAGAAGATATTGAAGCAACTGAAGGGAAGCTTAAATACCTACAGAATCAAGTAGCATTTTCAACGATAGATATTAATTTTTACAAAAAAATATCTAGTAAGAACAACTTCGGAAAAGACCTTTTCAAAGGCATTAAAAATGGAGTGGACAATATAAAGGCATTTGCTGTTTTTTTAATGAATATTTGGCCATTTATAATTCTAATAGTTCTGTTGGTTTATCTTGCTAAGAAATGGAGAAAGAATGAAAAAAACAGCTATAATTACGATAAAAAATAAATATAAAAATATGAATATTACATTTTACGGTCACGCTTGCTTTGGTATCGATATAGAAGGAACTCATATTTTGGTAGACCCGTTTATAACAGGCAATCAAAAAGCATCGCATGTTAACATAGATGGTATAAAAGCAGATTATATTTTAATAACACATGCGCATCAAGATCATGTGTTGGATGTTGAATTAATTGCTGAAAAAACGGGAGCCATAATCATTTCTAATTATGAAATAGTGATGTATTATGGCGCAAAAAAATTAAATACCCATCCAGTAAACCACGGTGGGACCTTTAAAACAGATACCTTTTCTGCAAAATATGTAAATGCTATTCATACTTCTTCGTTCGCTGACGGAACGTATGGGGGGCAACCTGGAGGTTTTGTTATCACTGCAGGAGAGAAATCATTATATATTGCTGGTGACACTGCAGTAACTATGGACATGAAACTAATTCCAATGGTTACCACCTTAACAGCTTCTATTTTACCAATAGGAGATAATTTTACTATGGGAGTAGAAGATGCGATTATTGCAAGTAATTTAGTAGAATGTACTAAAGTTATAGGTTGCCATTACAATACCTTTCCGCCCATTGAAATAAATACTGAGGAAGCTATCGGGAAATTTTCAAAAGCTAGTAAAGAACTTATATTATTAGAAATTGGTGATTCTATTACTTTATAAAAGAATCCATTGAAATTAGTTATATGAAAACAGTAAAAATAAGTTTAGGAATTGTCATTGGATTATCAGTGATATTTTTTGCCACAGGTATTGTTGTTAATGAATTAAACTATACGGTAAAAGTAAGTGTCGATAGACCTTTGGAAGAGGTGTTTGAGTTATTTAATAACGACGAAAATCTATTACAATGGATTCCCGAATTGAAGTCTATTAAAGCGGTAAATCAAACCAAAGAAATTGTTGGAAGCACCTACCAAGTAACTATTGAAAATCAAGGACAAGAAATTATTTTAAAAGAAAAAATAGTAGCCTTTGAACCTAATAGGAACATCAAATTATATTTTAATGGTGGAGGGATGCTAAAAACCGATGATTACATCTTTGAAAAAGAAGCAGATAAAACAATAGTAACACTGCACGCGAATTGCAAAAGTAGTAGCTTTATTTTAGGATGTATCTTACCTTATGTAAAAGGAAAACTAGTAAAGCAAGATCAACAATATCTTGATAATTTTAAACAGTTTGTAGAAAATCAATAATGGTAAAAGCTAGGTATAAACAATTTATTTTAGAATTTAAACAAGCCAGTGGAACCTCTAGAGGTGTTTTAAAAACAAAAGAAACTTGGTTTTTGATTATAGATAAAGAAGGAAAACAAGGTGTTGGAGAATGTGGGTTGTTTAGAGGCTTAAGCACTGATGACAAATTAGATTACGAAGAAAAACTTAAATGGGTTTGTGAACATATAGAGCTCGGTTTAAATCTATTGTATGAATCGCTTATCGAATATCCATCTATTCAGTTTGGGTTAGAGCAAGCATTTCGTTCTTTAGAAGCCAATGATATGTTTGAATTATACCCTTCAGAATTTACAAAGGGAAAAAAATCAATAGCGATAAACGGATTAATTTGGATGGGAGATAAAGCGTTTATGCAACAACAAATAAAAGAGAAGTTGCAACAAGGGTTTACAACCATAAAAATGAAAATTGGATCTATAGATTTTGATACCGAAATAGCCCTATTACAATCTATTAGAAAGGAATTTTCCGTTGAAGAAATCGAACTTCGAGTTGATGCAAATGGTGCTTTTTCACCCGAAGAAGCTTTTGAGAAGTTAGATCGCTTATCGAAGCTAGAATTACATTCAATAGAGCAACCCATTAAAAAAGGTCAATGGCAAGAAATGGCTGGTTTATGTGAAAAAACACCGTTACCCATTGCATTAGATGAAGAACTAATTGGAATTTTCACGAAAGAGCAGAAAGAAAAATGTATTGAAACTATAAAACCTCAATATATTATTTTAAAACCAAGTTTAGTGGGAGGTTTTAAAGGAAGTACGGAGTGGATTGATACAGCTCATAAACATCATGCTGGAAACTGGATTACTAGTGCATTAGAAAGTAATATAGGTTTAAATGCTATTGCGCAATGGACCTATACGTTAAAGAACTCACTGCCACAAGGCTTAGGGACAGGGAGTTTATTTACCAATAACTTTAAAAGTCCCTTAGAGGTTATCAACGGTAGTTTACAATATAATATAGAGAAGAATTGGAACATAAATATATAAGATATGAATTTTATACAGCAAGCATATAAAGGGAAATTAGGTTTTTGGAAGTATCTTATTTACTCATTTGGTTTTATGGGATTTATGGCTTTGAATTTTATAGCTATAGAATTACTGAATATTGATCAAGGGGCTCTAATTAGAAAACAAATTCTGGAAAAGGGAAAAAATTTACTACTTATAGAGATGCTAATTCCTTTTTGCTTTTTTTTAGGCTCTTTATTTCTGTGGGTTAAATATGTACATAAACAAACAATAACCTCATTAACCACTTCCCGAAATAAAATAGATTGGAAGAGATGTTGGTTTTCTTTTTCTTTATGGGGAGGAATTACCATATTATTTGTACTGATTCAATATTTTGTGAATCCTAATTACATGCAATTAAATTTTACATCGAATAAGTTTTTAGGCTTATTAATTATAGGAATAATATTGATTCCAATACAAACAAGTTTCGAAGAGTATTTTTTTAGAGGTTATTTATTGCAAGGAATTGGAGCTAAATTTAAAAATAGAGCGCTCCCTTTGGTTGTTACATCTGTTATTTTTGGATTAATGCACTTATCAAATCCTGAAGTACAAAAGCTAGGAAACATTGTCATGATTTACTATATAGGTACAGGTTTGTTTTTAGGAATAATTACTTTAATGGATGAAGGTTTGGAATTAGCCTTAGGCTTTCATGCAGCAAACAACCTTATAACGGCATTACTAGTCACGGCAGATTGGACAGCTTTTCAAACGAATTCAATATTTATAGATTCATCCGAACCTAACGCGATGACTGATATATTAATTCCTGTTTTAGTGATTTTTCCGCTAATTCTATATGTGTTTTCTAAAAAATATGGTTGGAAAAATTGGAGTGAGAAATTACTAGGAAAAATAGAAAAGCCTTATGAAAATTCCGGATTAGAGGAAATAACAGGGTTCACTAATGAATAAGTTTTGTAATAATGCATCCTAATTTTAAGTTAAATGGGAAATCATCTGAGACAACAGATGATTTGCTATACCATGCTAAAAAGGTATCAAAAGAAGTATATACGTTTTTAAATGAATGGTTTGATAACAAAGAATACGTAACTGTTCAAACCTCTGGGTCAACGGGTAGCCCGAAACCTTTACGGTTAAAAAAAACGTATATGGTGAATTCGGCAAAAGCAACAGGAACGTTTTTTAATATAAAAGAAAACACAAATGCGTTATTGTGTTTGTCACCGAAATACATTGCAGGAAAAATGATGTTAGTGAGAGCTTTAACCTTAGGTTGGCATATTGATGTTTTAGATCCCATAGTAAATCCCCTAGAAGGAGTGCAGGACATATATGATTTCTCGGCAATGGTACCCATGCAACTACAAGCATCTTTGAGAGACCTGCATAAAGTGAAGAAATTGATAGTAGGAGGTGGAGTAGTTTCTCCTAACCTAATAACCAAAATTCAAAGTGTTTCCACCGAGGTTTTTGCTACCTATGGAATGACAGAGACCATTACGCATATCGCTGTGAAAAAACTCAATGATTTTGTCAACTCGGAAATAAATAAGGAAATAAAGGCTGTTTATAAAACCCTTCCGAATGTTGTTATCAAACAAGATGCACGAAATTGTTTGGTAATAAAAGCGCCACTAGTATGCGATCAAGAAGTTGTTACCAATGATGTGGTAACAATAATTTCAGATACTGAGTTCGAATGGTTGGGGCGCTATGACAATGTAATTAACTCAGGAGGAATAAAATTATACCCTGAACACATTGAAAAAAAAATATCGCAAATACTAGATAAACGGTTTTTTGTAGCTGGAATTAATGATGATAAACTGGGAGAAAAATTAATTTTAGTTGTTGAAGGAGGTAATGAAAACATTGATTTTAAACAAGTAGATGATCTTTCTAAATACGAAGTACCAAAAGAAGTTTTCTTTCTTAAGAATTTTATAGAAACAGAAACAAAAAAAATACAGCGTAAAAAAACACTCGATCTTTTGCTGCGCAGTTAATACCATTCGGATGCTAATTTACCGACCATAATTGGGTATGGTCAGTGCTGGTCTATAGGTAAAACACAAACATGATTATAAGGACAAGATTAGAAAAACTCTATGGTGTAATTGTTCTCATATGCACTATTCACAGGGAGCTTTTGAATACCTTTTTTCGACGTAAAAATTTGATTACTATTTTCTGAATCAGTGATTCCCATCCAAGGTTCAAAACAAATGAATGGTGCCTGATTTTTCTTTGTCCAAAAAGCCAAATACTCCCAGTTTTGCATTTCTAGATGAACACCGTGTGAATGTTTAGTTGATTTCAGCGAAACTCTTTTAGACTTGATGTTTTCAAAAATAATTGCATCATTTGCAAACAAGTCGTAGGATAATTGAATGTTACTTTTGATTGTCATTTCTTTAACCGTATTATCGCGAAAACCGGTGGTTGGATTTAAAAATAGTTGAGTAGGAGATTCATCTTTTTCAAACTCTATATAATAATCGCTAAACACCGTTTCTGGAGTTAAAGGGCAGTTAAATGCAGGATGAGCACCAATTGAAAAGAAGATTGTTTTATGATCTGTATTACTCACTTTATAGCGAGTGATTATCTTGCTTTTATTGAGCTCATAGCTAATCTGTAAAGTGAATTTGTAAGGATAATGAACCAGTGTTTTTGCCGAGTAGTTAAGTGCTAAGATAACTTGTGTATTATTTTGTGAAAGAATAGAAAACTCCATGTCTCTAGCAAAGCCATGTTGGGACAACCTATAATATGTGTTGTGCAACAAATAACGGTCATTTTTTAATTTACCCACAATAGGAAATAGAACAGGAGCATGACGTTTCCAAAAAGCAGCATCTCCTTTCCATAAGTAGTTTAACTTCGTTTTTTTTGAATAAACCTTAGATAGCTCAGCACCTAGGGTTTTTATGCTAATTTGTAAATAATCATTTTCTAAATGGACCGTCATTTATAAGGTAATTAATTTTATATGGTTACTTTTATAAGTATATACTTACAGACTTTAAATATAGAAAAACCCATGTGTTATTTGAGCGTAGTAATTAAGAATTGTTTGTGAAAAACCAAATATTATCATAATAACATGATTAACATAGTTTATGACATACATATGACTCCTTATGACATATTTTAAAATTAGGATTGTATAATTCAGCATTTTTGAAGGATAAATAAAACAAAACAATCATGAAATTATCCTTTAAATCAGCGCTAAGCATTACACTTCTATTGAGTGCTATTCTTATAAGTTCTTGTAGAAAGAAAGAAAATGAAACATACGAGAAGTCTATGAGTATAGAAGAGGAGAGTACTGTTTGCATGAGTAACTGGTTTCCACATTCGAAAACACCGGCACCAGCTGAAGGAAAAGGGAGTCCGTTTGATTCGCAAAATACACCTAACATGGTTTTCCACCAATGGTCATGGCAAAAGTTTTTATGGTTAACCAAACCAACGATTGTAGAAAAAGACAGTATACCGCTTTTTTTAAACCCAAATGCGATGTTTCAAGTAACATCGCATATGGAGGATGTTTCGGTGGAAGAAGGAGCAACTGTTGTATTAATAGATACTCTTCAGGCTGGACTCGGTGGAATTTTAAAAACAAATCCAGCATTTAATAAAAACGATATCTCTAAACCAGTTTTTTATTCCATTCATATAGATTCAATAATGAAAAAAGCGGCATTAAAGTATAAAGATTCTTTGGTGAAGGGTGAATTAGATAGAAATAATTTAGCAACATTTCCTGTTGGAGCTTTGGAGTTAAAAGCATCGTGGGTGGTAACTAGCGCTATTAGAGAAGATGAATTAAAAAAATATTACACTACCATAGCTTCCATGAGTACAGATGGAAAAGTATTTACAAAGCAGGAGGTTGCGCTTCTTGGCATGCACGTAGTTGCTGTTGTAGAAAATCATCCAGAATTTATTTGGGCAACTTTTGAACATGATCAGATAGCACCAAACTACAACTGGAAGGAAAACAAAGTTAGTTCATCAACAGATAAACTTTTGTTTGCAACAGGTACAAGCACAGATATTGATGGCATAACATGGAACGGTAAAGAAGCTGAAGAAAAATACAAGATTTTTGACCTTTTTCAATATGGAGTACCAAGAGATACTACAAATGGATTTATGAAAACAAGTCAGGAGGAGCCCGAGAATTTTAACAATATAACGAAAATTAATAGTTGTGTGAAAGCTTGCTTAATGGATGTTTGGAAAAACTATTTTTATAATGGTTCCATTTGGATTGATACGGATGGATTAACTCTTAAAGATAAAGCCAATGAAATTAATAAAATAGGTAAACACATTGGTAGTGCAATACCTAGTTCGTTGGCAAGAGGGTCATTGAATTGTGCTAATACAACTATGGAAACGTATACACAAACATTTAAAAGTAGTGTTTCTGAGATAAACGTTGATAATTTAGCTAATTGTTTTAGTTGTCATAATGCGATTAATTTTGGAACTAAAGAAAAATCGCCCTTATATCTGAGCCATATATTCAATGCTTACGTCAGTAGAGCAGAGGGCAAAACTTTTGATGAGGTTGAGGCTTTAAAAACGAAACAAGAAGTAGAAGAATTTATGACAAACATGTTAAGGTAGATATTGAGTGAAATCTATAATACTATTTCTGATGTTAATTTGATGGGAAGAATTGCTAAAATAAATACCTATTAACAGGTAATGCTCAAGTAAGAGAAAAAGAAAATGAAGGTGTAACTTCACTCAAGAATACGTATCATAGAAAGTAAAATAGCCAATAGAGCACGCAATTTTATTTTTGTCTTGTTTTGCGTTAGGTTGTTAAAAAATTAGAGCTATTTTAAAACCCAACAAAAAGCCCTAAACTTTATAACCTGACTTCGGTATTATTTTTACTTCCAAAGAAGACTTAGAAATAGTGAGATTTGATTTAAAACTAGGCAGGTTAAGCCTTTAATTCAACACCTTTTCGAGTAAAGATTGCTGTTTATCGGGCTTTGCTAAGAAAAGCAAAATGAACGGTGAGTGTAAGATAAATAGAAATCAAGGTTTTAAGATGCTTTGTTATACCATTTACCGTTTGAATTTACTGTAAAAGAAAATGAGTTTTTTTTCTTTAGGTAAGATAGAAAAATCAATAATAGTAGTAGCTATGATTTCTTTTTATATTGAAATAGAAAGGGAAAAAGGACGTTTTATTGCGGTAAATTCAAACGGTAAATGGTATAAGGCAATAGGAACTGTTAAAAATACTATCCAATCTTTTAAGTACCATTATAGATAGTCTAAAGCCTTTGATTTTAGCCAATCTTTGTTTTCGGGATGATCCTCCTTTTGGTTCATCACCTAACAAAAGCTAGAGTTAGTAAAAAAATGCGCTATGCAGTAGTATCATATCAATGTCGTTATAAATGACTAATGATGTTTTTCTCCAATTACTGGTGAGAGTTTTTATTGGTAAACTCCTTCTCAAGTCTATCTTAAAGATATCAGTAAACAAATTCTCGAAACTTAAAATAATCATTATCGATCATTCAGGGCTCCAAGCTTGTCAACATATCGTCATTCTATAATAATATCAAAATCATATGAATATCTCCATATTTACCTGAACTGAATTCAGTAGAAAAGGTATGGGAATAGATGAAAAATAGAATGGCAGTGAAGTTATTTAGAAATATGGGAATATGTATTAAAATATAACAGAAATGGCTAAACAACTTAATATAAAAAAACAACATAAATCGATGGTTGTGATTAATATACTGGAAAATCTATTGAGTATTCTTAAATTAGAAGTGGAATCAAAGAAAAAACAGGGATTGATGTCAATGAAAATCCCTGTAGATCCTTCTGTTAAAATAGGTACATTCTCAAATGGGATCACTTATTATATTAAACAAAACCCTAAACCAACCAATAAACTTGAATTACGTCTAGTTGTTAATGCTGGTTCTATTTTAGAAGATGATGACCAATTAGGATTAGCCCACTTTATGGAACACATGAACTTTAATGGAACTAAGAACTTTAAAAAAAATGAAATAGTTGATTATCTTCAATCTATTGGAGTAAAGTTTGGTACACATTTAAACGCCTATACTGGATTTGATGAAACTATTTATATTTTACCCATACCAAGTGATGATGAAGAGAAGTTAGAAAAAGGGTTCCAAATCATTGAAGACTGGGCCAATGGTGCATTGCTTACTGATAAAGATATTGATGAAGAACGTGATGTTGTTTTAGAAGAATACAGGTCTCTAAGAAATGCCGACAGCCGAATGCTTGAAAAATACCTCCCCATTGTAATGTATGGGTCAAAATATGCAGATCGACTGCCTATTGGTACAGAAAATAGTTTAAAAAGCTTTAAATATGAAAGCTTGCGTCGTTTTTATAAAGATTGGTATCGTCCTGATTTAATGGCAGTAATAGCGGTAGGTGATGTTGACGTTTCTATACTTGAAGAAAAAATAAAAGCTCATTTTAAAAAAATAACACCCTTCAAAAAACCTAAAATAAGAAGTGTTTCTCCATTACAAAATCATCAAGAAACATTTATAGCTATTGAAGCTGATAAAGAAGCTCCTTTTTCAAGAGTACAATTAATATACAAAGATCACAATGAGGCTATACCTAATGTTTCCGTAGGTGACTATAGAGTGTCACTAGTAAATTCACTATTTACGGAAATGATTAATAATAGATTTGATGAGCTACAAAACAACGAAATACCTCCTTTTATATATGGATATAGTTATCATGGTGGTACTTGGGCTCGTGGAAAAAATGCCTACCAATCGATTGCAGTGACAAGTACTGAAGGGCAATTGACAGGATTAAAAGTTCTATTAGATGAAAATGAAAGAGTAAAGCGTTATGGGTTTAAGCCAGGAGAGTTAGAAAGAACCAAAAATCATATTATTGCCAACATTGAAAAGGTCTTTAAGGATAAAGATAAAAGAGAGTCTAGAGCGATTATTGGAGACTATATAAAACATTATTTAAAACAAGATCCTATACCAAGTATTGATTGGAAATATAAGATGCACGCAAGGTTATTACCAACGATTAAACTTAACGATGTAAACAAACTTATCAATAACTATTTGCATGATGATAACCGAGTTGTGGTACTTACTGGTCCTAAAAAAACAGTAACGAAAGAACAGGTAATTGATGCATTAAAAGATGTTAAAACAAAAGATTTAAAACCATATGAAGATAAAGTAGTGGCTACTTCTTTAATGATTAAGAAGCCAGTACCAGGTACAATTATCAATACCACCAATAATAATGAACTAGCCATCACCACTCTAACACTTAGTAATGGAGCTACAGTTACGTATAAAAAAACTGATTTTAAAAATGATGAAATTTTATTTAATGCTTTCAGTTTTGGAGGTACCTCATTATATTCAGATAGAGATTTAAATGCTACAGCTTTTATCAATGAGGGTTTGGTTGAAGCTGGAATTAATGGGTATTCTAAAACAGATTTATTTAAAATGATGTCTGGTAAAATTGCAAAAGTTACTCCTTTTATCGATAGTTTTAGTGAAGGTTTTACAGGTACTGCTTCTCCAAAATACCTTGAGGATTTATTTCAAATGGTACATTTGTATTTTACCTCTTTAAATAAAGATGACAAAGCTTATAATTCGTTTATAAGCAAACAGAAAAGTTTTCTAGCAAACCTTTTAGCCAGCCCGAATTTCTTTTTCCAAAAAGAAATGGAAGACTTTTTAAATGAAGGAAACCCACGTTACATTGGTTTTCCTACTCCTGAAGCATATGACAAATCCGATTATAATTTAGCATATAAAAAGTATCAAGAGCGTTTTGCCGATGCTGGAGGTTTTAATTTTTATTTTGTTGGAAATATTGATGAAAATAAACTAGCTGAATTTGCGAAATTATACATCGGGAGTTTACCAAGTGAAAACTCGAAAAAATCATGCAAAACATTTGATTTTAGACCGTTATCTGGTGCCTTTGATAAAACAGTATCTAAAGGTAAAGATCCTAAAAGTAATGTTGGCATTATATATCAAGGAAAAGCTAACTATAACCAAAAAGAAGCGTTGGCTTTTTCTACTTTAGGCGATATTGTTAGTATTAAATTAATAGAAAAATTACGTGAACAAGAAGGAGGGGTATATTCATTAAGAACACGTGGTTCTATAGCAAAAATGCCTTACGGGTGGTTTAACCTTACCATCTCCTTTCCATGTGATCCAGACAATGTTGAAAAGCTAAAAAAGATCTCTATTGATCAAGTTGCATTAATGGTAAAAAAGGGACCTACAGATAAGGATTTGATGAAAGTTAAAAAAGCAATGATCGCTGATCATAAAGAAAACCTAAAAAAAAATCGTTATTGGCTAAATACACTAAAAAACATTGATTATCTAAAAAATAATGCAACTAACTCTTTTACTTTTGAAGATAGAGTAAATGCATTGACTACCCATGATATTCAAAATATAGCTAAAAAGTATCTAACTAATGGTCCTATTGTAGGTGTTTTAAAACCAGAGAAATAATATGCTATTTTTAAAAAAACAGTCACCTCTCACAATTTTTGTAAATAGCTGAAACTGTATTTGAACACTACTATGATGTTAAAAAAGCCTATTCAATTTGTTAAAAGTTAAACAGTCTATGTATGGTATTTAATATCTTGTTTTATCGTTCTTAATTTCCCATTTTTGAAAAGGTTCTAAAGCAATATTTCTTCCTATTTGCTCAAAAGGAATACTTCTTTTATTATATGGTAAAGAAATTTCTTTATAAATAAATTCATCGTCAAAACCAATATTGGCAGCATCGACTTTCGTACTTCCATAGTACACTTTATCAGGTCGAGCCCAATAGATTGCACCTAAACACATAGGGCAAGGCTCGCAAGAAGTATACATAATGCAGCCGTCTAACTGGAATGACCCCAGTCTGCTGCAGGCATCTCTAATTGCGGTTACCTCTGCATGCGCAGTAGGGTCATTGGTAGAAGTAACTTTATTATTACCTCTACCAATTATTTCTCCATCTTTAACAATAATACAACCGAAGGGACCACCTTCATTGTTGTTCATTCCTTTTAAAGCTGCTTTAACAGCCTCTGTCATGTATTGTTTGTGTTTGTTCATTCGTTTTCATTTAAAGATAAAAAAAACTGCAAATTAATTGCAGTTTTATGTTTTGTTTTTATTGCAAAATTATTTCAAACTTCCTGTCATCTCTTCTGGTTTAACCCATTGGTCATACTGCTCGGCAGTTACGTAACCAAGCCTAATAGCCTCTTCTTTTAAAGTAGTTCCATTAGCATGGGCTGTATTGGCAATTTCAGCTGCTTTATAATACCCTATTTTAGTATTTAAAGCGGTTACAAGCATTAATGAATTATTTAAAAGCTCGTTGATCCTTGTTTGATTTGGTACTATTCCTGCAGCACAGTTTATATCAAATGATACACAGGCATCTCCAATCAATTGTGCAGATTCTAATACATTAGCAGCCATCATAGGTTTAAATACATTCAACTCATAATGACCTTGCGTACCTCCAATAGTAACGGCAACATCATTCCCCATTACTTGTGCACAAACCATAGTTATGGCTTCTGCTTGAGTAGGATTTACTTTTCCTGGCATAATTGATGAGCCAGGCTCATTTGCAGGAATAATAATTTCACCAATTCCAGAGCGAGGTCCTGAAGCCATTAAACGAATATCGTTCGCTATTTTATTGATTGAAACAGCAAGTTGTTTTAAAGCTCCGTGAGTTTCTACTAAAGCATCATGAGCAGCTAAAGCTTCAAATTTATTTTCAGCTGTTACAAATGGAAGACCAGTAAATTCGGCAATGTATTTTGCTACCAAAACATCATACCCTTGTGGTGTATTTAACCCAGTTCCTACAGCAGTTCCGCCCAGGGCTAACTGAGCTAAATGAGCTAGTGAATTTTTTAAAGATTTTAATCCGAAGTTTAATTGAGCAACATAGCCTGAAAATTCTTGACCTAAGGTTAATGGGGTTGCATCCATTAAATGTGTACGACCTATTTTTACAACATCTTTAAAAGCTTCTGATTTTGCTTGTAAGGTGTCGCGTAACTGTTCAACGCCAGGGATCGTTACTTCTATAATTTTTTTATAGGCAGCGATATGCATTCCGGTAGGGAAGGTGTCATTCGAAGATTGCGATTTATTTACATCGTCATTTGGTTGGATAGTTTTATCACCTTCACCGATGGTGTTTCCAGCAATTTCATGTGCTCTATTGGCAATTACTTCATTTACATTCATATTAGATTGTGTACCAGAACCTGTTTGCCATATAACCAATGGAAATTGATCATCATGTTTACCTTCTAATATCTCATCACATACTCGGCCTATTAAATCACGTTTTTCTTGAGCTAAAACACCTAATTCACAATTGGTGTAAGCTGCTGCTTTTTTTAAATATGCAAATCCGTAGACTATCTCTAAGGGCATTGAAGCGGTAGGGCCAATTTTAAAATTGTTTCGAGAGCGTTCTGTTTGTGCTCCCCAATATTTGTCAGCAGGTACCTCTACCTGTCCCATGGTATCTTTCTCGATTCTATATTTCATTTCTAATGATTTAAAATACTATAAATTTATGATGACCAAAATTACAAATTCTAATAGTTTTACTCATTGATTTTTATTAGATTTTATTGGATGAAACAAAAAATAGTTATAATTTTGTTCCCGTAACAATTATTAATAAAATACAAATGTTAGATTTTTCAGAATTCTCAGGTTTAGTTTTATTCATGTTTATATTTACAGCTGGATTTTGGTTGTTAATTTTCTTGTTAACATTTGTGGTTCCTTATTGGATTGGTGGAACTATCTGGGAAAACATAAAATTAAAGAGAGAAGCTAAAAAAATTGCCGAAGGGAAGTAGGTGATTTTCTAAAATATATGAAAAGCTCGTTCATTTTGAACGAGCTTTTTTTGTTAGTATTTTTTGAAAACTGGTAATCTTAAATGTGCTGATTCGTAATGTGGTGTTTGTTGATATACAAAGTACAGCTGATCGTAGGTGTTTTTAGCAAAAGCTTCATTGGTTGTTAATTTTTCTTCAAATGCTTTTTTTACGTCTGGATGGTCCTTCAAAAATTGAGAAGCAATGTCTTCAAACACATAGGCTGAAAAACCTTCTTTTTGTTGCAATATAGTATCGAAAAAATTCCAATTAAAAAAAGAATCTGTGGCTTCGGCCTCTAAAGTTTCTAGTAAATATCGAATTCCTTTTTGCCGGGTTGGAATTAGAATGTCTCCTTTTTTAAAATCAACATTTTCCATCGTTTTATATACGGTGGTATTATAATGTAAATAATGCCCTTCATAAGGCGTTTTTCTTGTTTCGAAATTTTTTATGCGCTGATTTTCTACCAGTAAAGTAGTATCATTTTCAAAACGGGTAAACGCTATTTGATTATTTTCTAGTCTTTCAATAATTTTGTGCCAACCTTTTTGTAAGATATAAGCGCTAGGAATTGTTACTTCCTTGGAGGTAGAGAAGTTGTTGTAATACTTAATTTGTTTGGTGTAAGGTTTAGACCTATCGTAAAATAAACGTTTACCAGAGGTAACTTCACTGTCAATGTAGCTAGCCTCATACCCTTTAAACTCTAAACTAGAGGGAGCGGTTTTGTCAACTTTAAAATGGATAGGATACAATTGTCTATTCATCCAATAATTAAAAGAAGAATTCCTTATTTCTTTTATTTTTTCGCTATTTACAGAAGCAAAATCCAATGTAGAAAACATAAGTTCATATGTTTGTTCAACCCTTAGTTTATAGGGTTTTAGCATATGAGTTTCAATCATAAAACCTAAAGTGTTGAACAATGTAGTATACCCGGTAGAGTATCTTGGAGAGTCAAAAAATTGAGACCAACCTTTTTCTGGAGTAGTTCCCCAAACGTTTACATAAGGAGTTATAGGGATGTTTTTTTTAGATAAAGACAGCTCAATATATGGGCGCATTTCTGTTTCTAGAAAGAACCCTAACTTTCCTCCAAGTTTATTGTGTTGTGTAAATAAATGTGTGATTGCATACTGGTAGTCGGCTCCATTACTAACATGATTGTCAATAAATATATCAGGGTCTACCAAATGAAATATGGTTGTAAAGGTTGCTGCATTTTTAGTGTCTTGTTTTATAAAGTCTCTGTTTAGGTCGTAATTTCTAGTATTACCTCTAAAACCATATTCTTTTGGACCATTTTGGTTGGCCCTTGTATGTGAATTTCTATGTAAAGCTCCGCCGATATTGTAAACAGGAATGATACAAATTAGTGAATTTTTATAAAGTTGTTTTATCGAGTCATTTTGCACGATATTTCTTATAAGCAGCATGGAAGCATCAATACCATCTGATTCACCAGGGTGAATTCCGTTATTGATAAGAACTCTGGTTTTAGTACTTTTTTTTAATGCGTCCAAGTCGATCTTGCCATTAGCATTAAACACAGTTAAATGCAGCGGTTTGCCGGCGTCGGTTTCACCAATTTCAAACAAAGATATTTCGTTGTAACGTTTGGCTAAATCACTATAAAAAGTAATAACATCTTTATATTCTGGGGTTTCTGTTCCTTTTGATTTTTCAAACAATGTAGTAAAATCATGTTGTTCATTATTTTGCATTTGCATACAAGATGTAAATACTAGCAATAGGAGTAGTGTACATTTTTTCATTAGTTTGTATTAAGACGTATTGGTAACGTGTATTTATAATTAACCTTCTGACCTCGATCTTGACCGGGTTTCCAATGTTTCATTAGTTTGACAACTCTTATTGCCTCGTCATCACAGGGAGCGCATACCCCTCGAGCAATTTTTACATCGCGAACTTTTCCTTTTTTGTCGATTAGGAAATTTACTAAAATTCTGCCGTTTATATTGTTTTCATAGGCATATTTTGGAGTATTGTAGTACTTTTGTAAGTGCTTTTTTATACCTTCTTGTCCTCTTTTATATCTTGGGTAATGATGAACTTGTTTATAATTGAATTTTTCACCTTTATCATTCCAACTTGTTCCAGCGATTAGTTTTCCATGTTTATAATATTCTTCATAGTATTTTGAAGTATGGATAAAACCAACGAATTTTCCATGTCTTACCCCATCTTTGTAAAACCCTTTATTTAAAATACTATCTAAGACTAAAATAAAGGCACCATTCCCGTTAACTATTGTTTGTTTGCCATTAGTATCCCAAAAGTTGATTATTTTATAGTTTATAGTTTTTTTTGAAAGAGAGGCGTTTTTGGAGTAAATTCTTTCCTCTCTTGTTTTACCATTTTTGTAACAGTATTTCCAAATACCTATTTTTCTTCCTTTTTCAGTAACGCCATTTGAAGCTTTTTTGCCATTTTTATGAAAGGTAGTAAACTTCCCGTTGGAACCTCCCAATGTTTCTATAGCACTTGTTTCGTAAGAAGAGGATAAATGGAAATTTTGAGATTTTTTTGAGCATTTATAATGATTTACCTTGAAGAAGTTGATACCGTTGGTAACTTTTTTATCAGTAATGATTGAATAAGATGAAGCCTTATTTTTATGCTTGGTAATAACTCCTTTTTCATAATGAATAGTATCGCCTACCGCAAAATTTTGAGCAACACAAGAACTGGTAATAAGCAAGGTTACCAAAGATGTGTAAAACTTTGTCATGTATTGAACAATGTATCTTAAATGGTAACAGCGCTAGGAACCAGTCCTGTAAAATCCCCATTATTTCTAATAACATCACGAACGATAGAAGAAGAGATATAGCTTTTTCCAGATGAGGTTAATAAAAACACAGTTTCAATTTCTGAAAGTTTTCGATTTGTATGTGCTATGGCTTTTTCAAACTCAAAATCGGCAGGGTTTCTAAGACCCCTCAAAATAAATTCAGCATTTTGTTCTCTACAAAAATTAACAGTTAATCCACTGTAAGTAACTACTTTTATTTTTGGTTCGTAGGCAAAGGTTTTTTCAATAAAATGTTTACGTTCTTCTAGAGAGAACATGTATTTTTTGTCGGAGTTTATCCCAATGGCTATTATGAGTTCGTCAAATAATGTAACCCCACGCTCAATGATGTCGACATGACCTAAGGTAATTGGATCAAAAGATCCAGGGAAAATAGCTTTTTTCATACGGTTTAATTTTGTTAATTCATGACTTTTATACTCTTAATTCAATCCGCTATTGGTAATTAAGATTTTATAGCTTCTTCAATAGCATTTTCGAATAATTCAGCGAGTGAAATACCATATTCGGTTGCCTGTTTCGGTAAAATACTAGCTTCAGTTAAGCCAGGTACAGTGTTCATTTCTAAAAAGTGAGGTTCATCATTCACTAAAATATACTCGGAACGTGAAAAACCGGTCATATTTAGAATTTCATATACTTTCAGGGCAATTTCTTGCACCTTTTTCTCTTGCTTTTTGGTCAATCTGGCGGGTGTGACTTCTTGAGATTTTCCTAAATATTTAGCTTCATAGTCAAAGAAATCATTTTCTGAGACAATTTCAGTTATCGGCAAAACTAAAGGGGCGCCATTATACTGAATGATTCCTACAGAAACCTCAGTCCCATCTAGAAAGCTCTCTATTAAAATTTCAGAATCCTCCTGATATGCTTTTTTAATTGCTGTAAGCAAACTTGCTTTCTTATAAACTTTTGAAATACCAAAACTAGAACCAGCATTATTAGGCTTTACAAAGCAAGGAAGCCCGACTTTTTCGATAATATGATCAACTGAGAAATCATCTCCTTGGTTGAAATAAACTGATTTCGCTGTCGGAATTCCGTAATGCTTAAGAACACTTAAGGTGTCTCTTTTATTAAAGGTTAAAGCCATTTGATAAAATGGAGCGGAGGTATGCTTTATTTTAAGCAGATCAAAGTAGGCTAAAAGACTACCGTTTTCGCCAGGGTTCCCATGAATGGCATTGAACACACAGTCAAAGGTTACTTTATCATTTCCTTTGTTGAAAGAAAAATCATTTTTATCAATGAGGTATTCAGTGTTTTCAACGATAACAACCCATTTTTCAGATAAAATGTGAACCTTAAAGGCATTATATTTTTCTTTATTAAGATATTTATAAACGACAGTACCGCTTTGTAAGGAGATTTCGACTTCCGAAGAGTACCCGCCCATTACAATGGCTATATTTTTTTTCATGTGCGTTAAAACTTAAATAATAAACTAAATGATTTCCTATATGATACAAACTTACCAAAAAAACTCCTTTAAATTAGTTTCACTGTTTAGAACTTTTAAAAGAAGTTGAAATATGTAATTTATGCTTTTTTAGCTATAATGCAATACCTTGAAATAATAAAATATAAAACCCGCTATTTTGCTCTGTATCTTATAATAAAAGGAATAACAATTTATGAGTACATTTTATTTTTAATTTCTGAAAAGAAAAAAACACCATTTCCGTATACAGGAATACCGATTGGAGTTTGAAATTATACTTTAATTTCGATTCTCTTATAAAAAGGCTTAAATAGCTATGGTCACTGTGTCATGAAGACAATAGAAGCATTTCAAAGTTAAAAAGTCTAAAATCATATCACAAAAGGTCTAACAATTCAAATTCCTAATTCGGAATTGGTAAATTGTGTTATTTTTACAGTAAATTTGTTCCGTTTTACAAAAAGTCGATATGAGTAAATTTACAAAACGCATAAAAGGCGTATTTGAGTTTTTAAAAAGTAAAAGCTTTTTAAAGCAAGTAGTAATAGCTATAGTAGGGTTATTCATTCTTGTTTTTTTATTGAAATGGTGGTTAGGAATTACAACGAATCACGGTCAAAAAATTCAGGTACCTAATTTGCATAGATTATCATTGGATGAAGTAGAACATAAGTTAAATGAGCTTGATTTGGATTATGTGGTTATTGATAGCGCAAGCTTTAATCCTAATTATCCTAAAAAATCAGTAATTGAACAAAATCCAGAAGAAGGTGATTTTGTAAAAGAAAATAGAAAAATATACTTAACGTTGAACCCGTCTAAATACCGTGATGTAGAAATTCCTGATCTAAACGGACGTACTAGCAGACAAGCGATGACGCATTTACAATCAATTGGCTTTAAAATAGGTGAAGAGATTACTTGGGTGAAAGATATAGGTAAGAATGTAGTGAGAGGCTTAAAACATAACGGAAAACAGATTCAACCAGGGACAAAATTACCTAAACAATCTACTATTAATTTAATTTTAGGTGACGGTGACGGTGGTTATTAATTTATATTAATGGAGGAAGATAGAAATAGAGAGATAGAGAACGACGATTTATACGAACATTACCGTTTTGTAGCCAATGATGGTCAAGTACCGTTAAGAGTTGATAAATTTTTAATGAATTTTATTGAAAATGCTACAAGAAGTAAAATTCAGCAGGCCGCTAAAGCAGGCAATATTTTAGTAAATGAGGTTTCGGTAAAGTCGAATTATAAAGTAAAACCAAAAGATGTAGTGAGGGTAGTACTTACCTATCCACCTCATGAAAACTTGCTGGTTGCAGAAGATATTCCATTGACAATAGTATATGAAGATGATCAAGTTCTTGTAGTAAATAAACCTCCAGGGATGGTAGTTCATCCTGGCCATGGGAATTATTCTGGAACTTTAGTCAATGCACTAATACACCATATAGAAAATTTACCCCAAAACAGTAGTGAACGACCTGGTTTGGTGCATAGAATTGATAAAGATACAAGTGGTCTTTTAGTAGTCGCTAAGACAGAGTTTGCAATGGCGCATTTGTCAAAACAATTTTTTGATAGAACTACAGAACGGTTATACTATGCTTTAGTATGGGGTAACGTAGAAGAAGAGCAAGGTACCATTACTGGACATATAGGAAGAAGTTTAAAAGATAGAATGCAAATGACGGTTTTTCCTGATGGAGAGTTAGGGAAACATGCAGTAACACATTTTAAGGTCATAGAACGTTTTACCTATGTTACGTTGGTTCAATGTAAGTTAGAAACCGGCAGAACCCACCAGATTAGAGCACATTTTAAGTATTTTGGACATACATTATTTAATGATGAACGCTATGGAGGAAATCAAATATTGAAAGGAACTACATTTTCAAAATACAAGCAGTTTGTAGAAAACTGTTTTAAAGAATTACCCAGGCAAGCATTACATGCTAAAACACTTGGTTTTACTCATCCAACTTCTGGTAAATTTTTACAATTCGATTCTGAAATACCGAGTGATATAGAAAATTGCCTTGAAAAATGGCGTAGGTATGCTAAAAGCTCGACCTTAGAAATTCCAGAAGATTAAACAAATAGTACTAGAAATCTACTTTTATTCAATTATACAGCATGCTATTATCATGATAATAGCATGCTGTATACATATATTTTGTACCAGTTATTATTTGAATTTACTGTAAAAGAAAATGAATGTTTTTTTTTCTATAAGATAGAAAAATCAACAATAGCAGTAGCTATGATTTCTTTTTATAATTAAATAGAAAGGGAAAAAGGACGTTTTATTATGTTACATCTAAATGGTATTACTAACAAAATTTAATTGATGGAGGTTTTTATAGGGAATACCCCTTGTTTGATGTAAGTGTTTTTATCTAAGTTGCTTAGGTATATTGGGTAGTTAGTTTAGGGAGAACTAGGTATTGTTAGGTGGTTGATTTGTATGTAAATTTGGATAACAAGAGCAACCTGAAAATCTTCTAACAGAGTAAGGACTAACCAAAATAAACTTTTAAAAATGTCAAAAATTAATTGGAATCAAGGAGACTTAATTACCTTAAAGGAAGGTGATACAGCAACCTGTACAGGAAACTTAAATAACGGTCAGTTATACGGACTGTTTTTTTATAATTCGGCGGCGAATGATACACCAACTCCTGTTGTGGTAGTTGGGGCGCAATCTCAAGAGCCTAAGATAATAAATGTTCCTGGTACTACTGCTAAAGAAGGTCTTGCGTCAATTTGTTTTGTGGATGGAAGCAAAACTAATACAGTTTCTATTTCTATTACGCAAGGAACTCCTGGTGCACAAATTCAAGCATTTATATGTAGTGTAAAAATGCCTTTAGATACTGATAAAATGCAAAATAAAAGTTTACCATTAGATGGGCAATTACATGAGTTTAGCAAGTTTACACGTTATTATTCTGTTCCTGCTTCACACTGGTATTCTGGGCAAATTCAAAGTGATATTAACCAATTTATATCAGTGCAATTCAAGGAGCATAGCGCAGAGGTTTATATTGTGAATGCAACACAAGATGTAATGCAAGGAAACCATGATTTTATTCAGTATTTAGGTGGTGAAGAAACTAAAAAAATGGTTAAAATAATTCCTTCACCACAGCAGTCTGTTTCATTTACTTTACAAGGAAATGGAAGTCAAATTGTTTGGGTAAATGCCGATAGTGTTCAAAATAGTAGAAATTCATCTATATCTGTTCAGTCGTTAAGTGGTATTTATAAAGCAAACATGGTAAGTGAAAATGAATTGGTGGAAGAGCTTGTATAACCATCATTTTTTTTTCTAATAAAGTTAATTTTCTGTTTAGGCACTAACTTCAAGTTAGTGCCTTTTTTAAAATAGGGTAGTGATAAAACATTTGCAGTTATTAACTACTTGGTATATAATGTTTTATTGCCTTATGTTAATTGATTGGTTATTATGTTTTTATGATTTTTTACTGTCTCTTCACCATTGAATATTTAGCAAGAACAGGTATGTTTTCGTCGAAATATTGATTCTTAAAACCGGAGCATGGTGTTTAATTTCTTGTTAATTGATTTTGTCATTAACTAAGCTCATTATACGCTCAAATTGTTCGTCTAAATTCATGTTTGAATTGTCAAACTCTATTGCGTCTTCAGCCACAATTAAAGGAGAATCTTTTCTGGTAGAATCAATTCGATCTCTTTCCTGTACATTGTGCAAAATTTCACTGTAATTAATAGTATCACCTCTATCTAAAAGTTCTTTGTAGCGTCGTTTAGCACGCTTATCAGCAGAAGCTGTCATAAAAAGTTTTAATTCAGCGTTTGGAAAAACTACTGTTCCAATATCTCGGCCGTCCATTACAATACCTTTATTAATGCTCGCTGCTCGCTGTTCTTTTACTAACTTTTTTCTAACTTCTGATATGGTAGCCACTTTACTCACCAGTTTCGAAACATCAATACTTCTAATTTCTCTTTCGACGTTGATATCATTTAAAAACATTTCGGCAAAGCCTAAGTCTTTATTAAAACGAAAAGAAAGTGAAATGTTCCCTAACTCATCAATAAGTTGATCACTCGAAAAGTGATTTTCTGATATATAATTGTGTTGCATGGCATATAAAGTAACAGCTCTATACATGGCGCCTGTATCAATATAAATATATCCTAATTTTGTAGCTAATCGCTTTGCAATAGTGCTTTTTCCTGTAGATGAAAAGCCATCTATGGCGATGATAATTTTTTTTGTCATAGATTATATAGTATAAAACAAATATACATTAGATTTCAATATTTAAATAGTTTTTTTAGTAACCTTTATCTAAATTTATTTCAAGACTAAAAGTACTTACATTTGAAGCAGAGTGAAATTTAGAATACGCATAATTAAATTTTAGACGATTCATTTTTAATCCAAAGCCAAAAGAAAATCCACCAAAAGTACGAACATTTTGTAGTTGTAATTCTTTACTTCTTTTAAAGTTATAACCTACTCGGATATTTATAGCACTTTCCGGAAATAATTCGGCACCAACAATTACATGCCTGAAAGCATTATTCAAAATTGATATATTTTCTTGAGTTGTATTTCCTTCTAAATCTAGAGTTTGATTAGATGGGTTTGCGACTGCAACGTTCCATTTTTGTAAATTATCTAAGGTAACATACCAACGAAGCGGTACGTGTTCTAATTGATAAGAACCACCTAAGCATAATTCGAACGGAAGTTGTTCTTTTGTTCCGTTGTATGAACTGAGTTGTGTGCCAATATTTCTGGCTACCAAAGCAATAATAAAAGGATGATTGGCACTGTAATACGTAATTCCAAAGTCAATTGCTACACCACTTGAAGAAAACGAATCTATGGCTGAGTAAATTAATTTTAAATTGGCCCCAAAATAAA
This sequence comes from Tenacibaculum profundicola, assembly GCF_057220795.1. Classification (NCBI taxonomy): domain Bacteria; kingdom Pseudomonadati; phylum Bacteroidota; class Flavobacteriia; order Flavobacteriales; family Flavobacteriaceae; genus Tenacibaculum; species Tenacibaculum profundicola. The sequence goes on from NZ_CM170137.1 coordinate 4,457,334, forward strand.
AGTCACTTTTAGGAATATTTCGAGCATAGCCAATAGAAAGAGCAATATCATTGGCGCTAAAAGTACCTAACTCATTACCCTCTTCATCTGCTCTGATTAGTTCTCCGTAATTAATGTAGTTGATATTACCATGTAATGTTTCAAAATGCCTATCAATTTCATAAGCATAAGAAATAGATCCGATATTTATACCAGTTAAATAGCTAGTATAATTAACTGATAATTGATTATGCATACTGTTGTTGATAGTTGAAGGATTCCAAGTAGGTTGATTAATATCATCAATTAAAGTTAAAACTTTACCACCCAAGGCCACTTGACGTGCAAAACTGGGAGTGTTTAGGAAATTAAAAGTAGTCTCTCCACCTGTTTGAGCGTATAAAAGGTGAGGGGCAATTAGTAAGAAAAATATGTACGTTAATTTATTCACGAGTAAAGGTAAACATTACTACAAAAAACGTGAAAAATATTTATTATTTTATAGACAATTGATCTTTTCTTGTAAATGTGGTTTATATTTTATAACTTTCCATGTGGTAAATATGTGTTTTCGTTGTTTTTATTGAAAACAATGTTTAAGTTTGTCACCCCCTAAAGAATTCCTTCGATGAATAGAATATTAGCTAAAAGCATCAAAATACTTTTAGTAACTAGTTGGCTGTGTTACGGTTCGGGTTTGGTTTCTCAAGTATTGTTGAAGCCAGAGTTGAAGTTTTCTGCTGCGTGCAGTAATGATGCAAATAAAGATTTTCAAATAGGTTTTAGATATACTACGAGTCCTTTTAATAGCGATAATCAATTTATTGTTGAACTATCTGATGAAAACGGGAATTTTGATAATGCCGTAAATGTCGCGACTATTGTTAATCAAAATGCAAATTTCTCAGAAATTTTAACTTCTTTTCAGATCCCTGAAGGAACTTTTGGTACAGGGTTTAAAATCCGCATAAAAGCCACATCTCCTGAAATGTTCAGTCCTGAATCAGACGTATTTGCGGCCTACGATATTTTTTCAGGAGTTTTATGGATTAATGATAATAAAGAAAGTGAAACTATTTGTGGAGCAGGACAAGTGACCCTGCAGTTGAATACAGATAGAATTAGTGTTTATGATTGGTACAGAGACGCTAATTTAATCGCGACTACATCTGAACCAAAGTTAGAGGTAAGTGAGCAGGGAAGTTATCAAGCGAAAATAAATTATGGACAATGTGGTTATGTAGATTCTAGGTTAATTGATGTGTACGTTGTTAGTACTGCCAATGCACAAATACAAGGCCCTTCTGAAGTTGAAATATGTTCAGATGAGACACATACGTTCCAAGCAACTGTTAACAATCCTTCATATACCTATAAATGGTTTAAAGATGATGTAGAAGTAGCATCGTCCAATTCATCATCATATACGACGCCTAATACAGGTCAGTTTGGAACTTATCATTTAGAAATAGAATCGGATGGTTGTACCGCAAAATCACAGGGTGTAGTTTTAAAACAAAAAACAGGGGCTAGTTTTACTATAACGAATCAGCCTCCTGTTAAGACTGTATGGTTGCCAGGAGAAAATAGAGAGTTAACAATAGAAGTAGAACCAGCTTCCACCACAGTAACAATATCATGGTATAAAAATGGACAGCTTATTGCAGGAGCTACAGGTCCGGTATTGGCAATTCAAGCCCCAGGTGAAGGAGAGTATTTTGCAAGAGTTACGGAAACAGGAGGTGCTTGTAATTTTACACAAGATTCTGAATTATTTACGTTGTTGGCCGTAAAATCATTAAATACTGCGATTAGAACGGCTGCAGATTATGTAGATTGTGAAAGCGAACAAACCAAATTATTAATTGTGGGAGTTGATGCAACGGGTTCTGACGATAACCAATACGAACTTACGGACGAACAACTGGAGTTACTAACGTATCAATGGTATAAAGACGATGTGGCCTTAACAGGAGAAACACAAAAAGAATTAGATATCGATTCATATGTAGAAAATGGAGTGTATGATCTTGAGGTAAAGGCAGGAGCCATAGCCGATAAATCAAATAAGTTAGATGTTAGGCTTACGATTACAGCCCCTGAAATTGCTTCGTCTTCTACTTCAAATTCGTTGTGTACAGGAGGAACAATAACCTATACTGTGTCGGAAATCGTTTCAGGTTTTACCTATACGTGGTTTAAAGATACCGTTGAAATTATAGTTGACGATCCACAATTGTTAGAAGTAACAGAAACGGGAGAATATATATTACAAATTTCGGGCTTTGGATGTACCAATGAACTAGATCCTATTGAGGTTATTCCTTTTGATGATTCAGCTGTGGTTGTGACACCATCAGAAATAGTAGTATTGATTGTAGGTCAAGTTGTTACTATAACAGCCAGTGGAGCAAACTCATATGAATGGTACGATGATGCTACTGGAAATTTATTATCAACGAATGAAACTGTAGAGGTTAATAAAATTGGGTTTTACACATTGGTTGCCATTGTTGATGATTGCGAGGTTCGAAAAACTATTGAAGTGGTGGAACAAGATGATCAAATAGTTGTCCCGAATATTATTTCACCGGGTATACAAGATGGAATAAATGATACTTGGCAATTATCAAACAAGTATTCATTTCAACCAACGGTAACCATAGCAATATATGATTCAAGTGGCACTGAAGTGTTTAAAACTACAGAATATAAAAATGATTGGCCTTCAGAAAGTTTGTTAGGTAATCAAAGAGTTTTTTATTATAGAATTATTAGAGAGGATCGGCTTATTAAGGCTGGAAGTATCTCTGTTTTACATTAAAGGAATATGATTAAAAGATACACTATTTATATGTTATTATTAGTTTGCACTTGTGGGTTTTCTCAAGTGTCTAGTAATGCTGAAATATATAATAGTTTTACTTCTCGTAACTTTATGAAGTTTAATCGGTTTTTAACCGTACCAACATTTTCTGCACTAAGAGAAAATAAAACTTCTATGAGTGCTATAGTAAGAAATAGTTTTGTTGAGTTCGAAGATTCTCCTCGACTATATTTGTTAAGTTACTCTGGTAAAATGCGTGAAAATGTTGGTGCCGGAATGGCAGTATACCAACAAGAAGTGGGGGTTTTTAAAGATTTTGGAGCCATAGCGAATTATGCACAGAGAATTCAATTAAATGAAAATTTAGATTTGACTTTTGGCTTTAATGTATTATACAGTCGTAGAAGTGCCAATGGCTTAAAAGTAAATTCAGTGGAACCTGACCCCGCTATTAGTAATTTTCAAGATATACCGATGGTTAATTTTCAACCAGCACTTACCGTCTCATTTGGTAAGTTTGATGTAGGTTTATTTTTTGAAAACTTATTAGATTTTAATTTGAAAGAAAACAATTTAGCTACTTCTTTTTCGGAAAAAACATTTTCAGGACATGCCATGTATTCTTATGAATTTACGTATGCGGGCGGCATTTTTGAAGGGGCTGACTTAAGAGTTTTGGCCCTAGCCAGAAAACCTGGGAATGGAACTTTTGGTTTTGGAGGAAATGTAATTTTTGATCTTCCTAAAGTAGGATGGCTAAAAGCAGGTTATGATAAACAGTATGGTCTTTCGGCAGGGGCTGGAATTAACTTATCAAATAATTTGTCAATAGGGTTTTCTTATGAAAAGAGTGATTTTGCCGCTACTAACGAGGTCGGAATTATCTATAATTTTGGAGAAAAAACGTTTACTAGAAAAAGACCAAAGAGAAGATCAGGAAGAGTAAGTGTTAAGTTACCTGAAAGAAAACCAAAACAAGAGTATAAGAATTCTGAACACAATGATTTATCAGATGAAATTCAAGAGGCGTATGATTCTATTGGTAAGCTAAATAAAAAGGTAGACGAGATATTAAGAATTCTTAAGAATAAGCCTAGAAAAACGGTAGAGCTTGTAAAGGAACCTTCTGTGAATGAGGAAACTTCAGAAGAAAAGGATCTTTCGTTAAAAAGAAGTGAAAATACACCTTGGAGAGAAAAGACAATTAAGCGATCAGGAGGTGGCGGTACGATGTATTATGTCGCGGCTAATCAATTTAGAAGTAAACAAAATGTTGAGGCTTATATAGAAGAAAAGAAGCCGAAGTTTGAAAAGGAAAATATAGAAGCAAAATATGTTTTTGATCCCAAAACTGAATATTATTATGTTTATTTCGATAGGTTTGGGAAAGAGGAGGATGCCAAAGAGATGACAGAAGAATTCAAAGAAAAGAAAATGTTTGAAGGCGGTGATGAAGACCCTCTTGCTTTGACCAAGAAGAAGACGTATAAAGAGGCTGTGTTTGTGATGAAAATAACATTAGGAGGTAATGGCGAAGGTAATAGTTATGAAGAACCTAAAACACAACCGCCAGCAAGAGTGTTAGGAATGAAAAAGATAGGTGATTTAGAAAAAGGCTATTATTTAGTGGTAAATGTTTTTTCTAAAAGAGCCTATGCTGATAAATTTTTAGATGAATTACGTAATGACAATATAGATGCCGATTATTTTATAAATCCATCAACAGGGTATAGACATGTTTATATCTTAAAAACGAATAATGAAAGTGAAGCTATTAGATTATATGAGAATAACCTAAATGGTTCTTATTATAATAGAAAATCAATCATAAATATAAAATAAGACCAATTGTAAGTATAAAATAAAACCAATTAGTAATAAAACGAATTATAAATATAAAATAAAACCAATTATAGATATAAAATAAAACCAATCATAAGTATAAATATTACAGAGAACTACTAATTAACATAAATTCCCCTTATCAAATGAAGAGATTAGTAATAATTAGTGTCGCATGTTTCTTTTTGGCTTTGAACTTTTTTGCTCAAGAAGTGAAAAAAGAGCAGAAATCTGTAAAAGAATTAGTAAATAATGAATTAAAGGAAAGTATAGTAAATAGTAGGCCTGATAAAGCATTTACTCAAAGATTAGACCCTGGTGGTATTAAGGTAAAAGGTAATATGACCTTTATCGCGAATAGCTCTTTAAACAGAGAAGGAATTACCATGTATGAACGTAGTACAGGTAGCGATGTACATTATCCACTTTGTAATATAGATCAATATACACATACTTATACACCAGTATCTACAGTTTTTAATGCTAATGATATGCATCCAAATCCGGCGTCATCAGGGTTGTATTATGAATTTTTTACAGATTCATGTGGGATCACTTATTATTTTCCTGTTGAGACCATGATTAATGGTCAAATAAATATGCAATATATTGATATCGATGATGCGGATGGCATTCCGGGGAGTGCCGAGACATTTTCATCGAGTAAATCGACATTAAACTTGCCAAGTTGTTCTAAAGTCGTGTTTGCAGGTTTGTATTGGGCGGCAATCTATCCATATGAAACCTTTGGTCTTGAACCTAGAGACCCTGAAGCCTTAAGGAACATAAAGCTTAAATTACCGAGTAATAGTAATTATATAGATATTACAGCAAGCACACTCCCTGCTGATAACGAGATATACGATAACAATGATCAAGGAGCCTATGTTTGCTTTAAAGATGTAACGAGTTTGGTGGCAGGTCAAACAAATGTTAATGGTGATTATTATGTAGCCAATATTAATGGAACTACAGGTAATGATACTGTTAACTTTATAGGAGGTGCTGGAGGGTGGACCTTGGTGGTTATTTATGAAGATCCAATGGAGTCCAGTAAAAATATTTCTATTTTTGACGGATTTGTTACAATAGATGGAACAAATGATGTAGATGTTAACTTTTCTGGTTTTAAAACCGCCTCTTCTGGACCCGTGCGTGCTGAGTTAATTGTAGGGGCGTTAGAAGGAGATGACACGTTATGGAGAGATCAATTCCAAATTCGAGATAATGTAGGGGATTATCAAGATATCTCGGATGCGGTCAATAGGGCAAGTAACTTTTTTAATGGTAGTATTTCTAGGTATGGAAGTCACACAACCACCAGAACTCCTGCAAGTACGAATACATTAGGTTTTGATTGTAATTTATTAACCATAAATAACCCAGGTAACTCCATACTAGGAAATGGAGATACTTCAGCAGATGTCAGATTTACTACGGGAGGAGATGCGTATTGGCCCTTTTTAAATGTTCTGTCAGTAGAAATTATAGAACCTAAAATACAGCTCATAAAAACCATAGATGACGGTGCTGGTATTGATTTAGGAGGAGCAATAATTCCTTTAGGTTCTGAATTATGGTATAATGTTAGTTTTCAAAATGTAGGTACTGATAATGCTAAGAATACTGAAATAATTGATATTCTTCCTAAAAATGTTGATTTAGTAGTATCTGACTTAATCCTGCCGGCTGGTATAACAGCTTCAGATTATACTTATGAACCTCCTTCATTGACCAATGGGTTTAGAGGAAAGTTAACGGTGAATGTACCAGATAGTTTGGTACTGGAAGGAGGTGCCAAATATGATATTCGTTTTAAAGTCAAGGTAGTGTCTGCTTGTAGTGACTTGCGAGATGCATGTTCTAATGTTATAGAAAATCAAGCGTATGCTAATTATGACAGTGATCAGGCGGGCTTACCAAGAGTGATGAACGAACCGAGTTATGCAGGAGTCGATGCTTGTAATTTAGGGTTTATTGGAACGTCAAATTTCTTGGCAGATACCACGGGCTGTACCTTTGAAAGAGATGAAGTATTATGCGGACCTACCATAACTTTAAATGCAGGGGCAGGTTTTGATTCGTATGAATGGAAAGATTCTGATGGTGTAGTTATAGGAAATACTCAATCTGTAACGGTAAGTGCTTTAGGAACATATACGGTGGACACAGAAACTTCTGCTGACTGCGTTAATATTACTGAAATGATCAATGTAATAGCGTATAACACGGAGCCTAATCCATTAGTTCCGTTTGCTGATAAAATGCTAGTCTGCCCAAATGATGGCTCCGATTTAGCAGAAATATATTTATGTGGTAATGCAGATTCAAGAACTATTAATCTGCCATTCGATCCCACTTCAGGAACAACAGTTACTTGGGCTAAACTTGACGAAAGTTCATGTCCAGATGAAATTACAGATGGATGTGCTAATATCAATACAGGTTGTACTTGGAATGATATCAGTAATTCACTAGCACAAAGTTTTACTGATGCAGGCGAGTATCGTTTAACAGTGTTATACGATGGTAGGTGTCCGAAAACATATTATTTTAATGTCTTTAAAGCAACATTGAACCCTGAAATTATTAAAGAAAATATTTTTTGTGGGAGTAATGGACAAATTACAATTAATGGAATACCAGCAGGGTACGACTATAGTTTAACAGGGCCCTCAGGGTATTTTGTAGATTTTCAGAGTTCAAACACGTTCACCGTTTCAAATCCAGGAAATTATAATTTACGAATAAGAATAAACAACCCCTCTGCGGCTTCTTGTACCTATGATTTTGGTACTATTAATATTCAAGACAAATCAATTGATTTAGGTATTACTCCAACAGATATTTTATGTGCTGGTGATGTTGGAAAAATTAGGGTGCAAGTTAATAATGTGCCCGGACAATACACCTATACCTTAACCGATGGTTCTGCTACAATTGGTACTCAAGGACCTACTAATAGTAATGACTATACATTTGATATAACCATTGGAGGTACATATGAAGTTACGGTAACAACAGATACGTGTAGTATAACAGAAAGTATCACAATTAACCAAGCGACAGATTTAACGTTAACGGCTGAAAACACGAAAAATATTTCATGTTTAGCTGGTTCATCGGATGGAATAATAACACTAACAGCGGGTGGAGGAACTTTGAATACAGGTGATCAATATACATTTGCTGTTTGGACAGACAAGGGCACAGATTTATATGCTTCAGTTGCTGATATTCCAGCGTCAGCATATTTTACATCTAATACCTATGCAGTAGCTAATGGCAATGAAGGAGTTTATAGGCTTGTTGTACTTGATAGTAATAACTGTTTTGTCATATCAAATCCTATCGATATTACTGTTGAAGCACCGATAGCTTTTAATCATACAGCTAATGCTATTTCCTGTACAGGAGAATCTGATGGATCTATAAACGTTGTTGTAAACGGAAGTAATCAGGGGTATTTGGTTGAGTATAATTTAGATGGAGAAACAACATGGAATACAACAGGTAATTTCTCTGGATTGTCAGTAGGTACTTACACTATAAATATTCGTGCCTCAAAAAACTCATATCAGTGTGACTATAGTATTGTTGATATTGAAATAGAAGATAAAGATCTAATTGTAAGTTCAGCCAACTTAACACAGAATTATACGTGTACCCAACAAGGAGAAATCACATTTGTTACAGCTACTGGCGGAACAGCACCCTATACGTATGGAATTGATGGAGTATATTCCACAGATTTAGTGAAAGCAGGATTAACCGAAGGAACTTATGATTTAACGGTAAGAGACGATAGTGGATGTGTGTTAACATTACCAAGCATTCCTATTGACCCACTACCAACTGAGCCCGCGTTTGAAGTAGGGTTAGCATACAATTGTGATGGAGTAGGAACTGTTACGGTTACACCAACATCAGCAGGATATACCTATAGTTTAGATGGAGCAACCGCAGTAACAACCAATGTGTTTAACAATGTTTCTGTTGGAAATCATACGATTACTATAAATTATGGTAATGGATGTACCACAGATATTGCGGCTACGGTACTTGCAAATCAGGAATTTGGCGGAAGTATTGTAGGAAGTACAGGAAACTATTGTAACACTATGGGTAACGGTAGTATTACCGTTGATGCTCATGGTTATGCTGATGGAGATTATCAATATTCTACGGATGCAGGAGTGTCGTGGGTTACCGTTACAACAAACCCTTATGAAATTAAAGATTTAAGTGATGGTGTTTATGATATTTATATTCGAGAAGCTAACGGTGGAGGTTTTTGTGAAATTAATTTAGGTCAAGTAACTATTGAAGAACCTGAAGAACTGGTGGTTTCAGCATCAATCACAAAGGATCCTACCTGCGCCGTAACAAATTCAGGAGCAACTATTACAGCAACAGCAATAGGAGGTATACCTCCCTATATGTATAGTCTGGATGGAGTAAGCTGGCAGGCATCAGGGGTATTTACCAATGTAGTTCCAAGTGCTACTGATTATACGGTGTATGTTCAAGACAGCAGAGATTGTACAGAATGTGATTGTGATTCATCGGCAGCACCTGCACCAGGACCAGGAGGATGCGAGCCAGGGTTTTATCAGGTGATTGATGGAGCTCTTAGAATTATAGATCCTATTACAGGAAATAATGAATTAGTGGCAAACCCAACGGTTGAGACGAATGCAATAGCAATTCACCCTGTTGATAATTATATATATGGAATTATTATCAGTACAGGTAATCTATTTCGAATGGGATTAGATGGCATCGCTACTGATTTAGGGCCTGTTACAAATGGAGGAGCTCCGCTAGATATAAAACCCAATGTGTGCTTTTTTGATGATGCTGGTTCACTTTGGATTAGAAAAGGCCATAGCAATTTCTACAAAATTGATACGAATACCAGAGCCTATCAAGAAATTAATTTTACTGGAAATGGAAATCCATTAGATATGGTTTCTATTAATGGAAATGCCTATGGAATTAGAGAGGAAACACTATATATATCGGATTTATCAACAAACCCAATCACGTTAACATCTAAACATATAACAGGTTTAGGGCCAGGTCATAATGCTTTTGGAAGTGTGTTTACTGACATAAGTAGGAATTTTTATGGTTTTAGTAATAACACAGGTGAAGTTTTTAGAATCGATAATTTTGAAGGGGTAAATCCAACCGCAGTCAAGTTATACAATGGTACGGCTAATACCAAAAATGATGGTGCCTCTTGCCCGTATGCTTGTCTTCCTGTCGAGTTTGAATGTGTGTCAACCGATACAACAACGATTACCGTAGATTCACCATCGGCTGTGACTCATGAGGCAACTGTAATGAATTGTTACGATGGAACAAACGGACAAATAGCTGTAGATGTCACTCAAGGATCTTTAAATTATTTATTTAGAATCAATGGAGGAGCATGGGAAAGCCCAACACCTGTCGATGCTACGACTTATGTGTTTACAGGTTTGATACCAGGCGATTATACGGTAGAAGTGCAAGACGCTTTAGGATGTGTTTCAACGGCAAGCTCTCATACTTTAGATGATACATTAACAGCAACAATGTCAATAGTAAGTGTTACCTGTAATCCAGGCGAAGTTGAAATTACTGCTTCTGGTGGAGATAGTAATTATGTGTATGGAGTAGTAGCAACAGGAGGAACACCAACTTTTGGAACAAATACTATATTTAGTATTCCATCAGCAGGAGATTATGATGTATATGTACGAGATAATACTGGAAATACTGGTTACTGCCAATTTACAGAAACCATTACTGTAGAAGCAATAAGCAATCCAACAGCAACATTAACACCTACACAACCAAATTGTGATGGAAATACGGGAAGTATCAGTGTATCCATAGCAGAAGGCGTAGGACCTTATAGTGTTAGTATTACTGCCGTAACAGCAGGAACCACTACTACCGTTGGCCCTAATGCAAGTACCACTGTATTATTTGATACCTTAGCAGCAGATACATATACTATACAAGTAACAGACGCAAACGGATGTGTCAGTACTGTTGAAAGTGAGGTTGTTACAGTGCCTAATCCAATAGTTAGTTCAGTAAGTTTATCGCAGAATTATACGTGTAACCAAGAAGGAGAAATCACATTTGTTACAGCTACTGGCGGAACAGCACCCTATACATATGGAATTGATGGAGTGTATTCGACAGATTTAGTGAAAACAGGATTAACCGAAGGAACATATGTGTTAACGGTAAGAGATGATAATGGATGTGTTTTAACCTTGCCAAGTATTACCATTGATCCGTTACCAACGAGTCCAGTATTCGGGAATAGTATTGCTTATAATTGTGATGGAACAGGAAATGTTACTGTTACACCAACTGGAACGGGTTATACTTATAGTTTGGATGGAGCAACAGTTGTAACCTCAAACGTATGGAATAATGTATCCGTTGGAAATCATACAATTACAATTGATTATGGACGCGAATGTACCACAGATATTTCAGTGACAGTACTTCCTAATAGAGAGTTTGCAGGAACAATTATTGGAAGTGAAGACAGCACTTGTTACGGTGCAGACAACGGAACCATAACAATTTCAGCAACAAATTTTGTAGGAGGCGATTATGAATACTCTATTGATGGTGGAGTGAGTTGGTCTTTGGCTGTCGATAACCCATACCGAATTATTGGTATAGGGGATGCTACCTATGATGTAGCTATTCGTGAAACAGTAGGGGCTTCTACTTGTACAGTAAACCTAGGGCAGGCGATAATTTCAGAACCGACAGAATTAACATTTTCGGCCAGTGTTACTCAAGAGCCAACTTGTTCAGGGACAGTAACTGGAGCAACAATCACAGCCGAAGCCTCAGGAGGTACTCCACCATATACATTTAGTATAGACGAAGGTTTAACTTGGCAAAACTCAGGGGTGTTTACAAATATAGATCCTAGTGATACTGATTATATCCTTAATGTACGTGACAGCAGTAATTGTGATGAATGTGGATGTACAGTAAAACCTTTTATAAATGGAAGTTTTGAAGAACCTGTAATACCTGGTACAGGTTGGGGATATAGGGATGAAGGAGAGGTTCCTGGTTGGGATACTACCGCAACAGATAACAAGATTGAGATTTGGCATAATAATTACGATGGAGTACCAGCTTCTCATGGAGATAATCACGTAGAGTTAAATGCAAATGCAGTTTCAACCTTATATCAAGAATACTGTACTAGACCAGGTGATATAATTTCTTGGTCAGTAGATCATAGAGGAAGAGCTGGAGTTGATGTCGCAGAAGTTAAAATCGGTGGAAGTTTGGCAACAGCGGTAGCGCAGCAAATCATGTCTGACGGAAATACAGCCTGGGGAAGTTACTCCGGTACTTATACAGTTCCCGCAGATCAGTCTACTACCATTATATCTTTTGAGGCCTTATCTGTAGCTTCAGGAAATATAAGGAGTGGAAATTTTCTTGACAATGTTAGTATTCAGATTAACAATGTAAGTTGTGCACCTGTTACAGTAACAGTGAATCCACCAGCTGAAGTTTTACATACAGCAACGGTAACAAACTGTTATGATGGTACCAACGGACAAATAGCTGTAGATGTCACTCAAGGATCTTTAAATTATTTATTTAGAATCAATGGAGGAGCATGGGAAAGCCCAACACCGGTCGATGCTACGACTTATGTGTTTACAGGTTTGATACCAGGCGATTATACGGTAGAAGTACAAGACGCTTTAGGATGTGTTTCAACGGCAAGCACTCATACTTTAGATGATACATTAACAGCAACAACGTCAATAGTAAGTGTTACATGTAACCCCGGTGAAGTAGAAATTACAGCTTCAGGTGGCGATAGTAACTATGTGTATGGACTTATAGCAACAGGAGGAACCCCAACATTTGTATCAGGGAACACTTTTAGTGTTACTGGGGCAGGGGATTATGATGTGTATGTTCGAGATAATACTGGAAATACAGGATATTGTGAATTTACGGAAACGATTACTGTAGAAGGAATTAATAACCCAACAGCTACTTTAACACCTACACAACCAAATTGTGATGGAGATACGGGAAGCATTAGTGTATCTATAGCAGAAGGCGTAGGTCCTTATAGTGTTAGTATTACTGCCGTAACAGCAGGAACCACTACTACCGTTGGCCCTAGTGCAAGTACCACTGTATTATTTGATACTCTAGGAACAGATACTTATAATATCCAAGTAACAGACGCAAACGGATGTGCTAGTACTTTTGAAAGTGAGGTTGTTACAGTGCCTAGCCCAATAGTTAGTTCAGTAAGTTTATCGCAGAATTATACGTGTACCCAACAAGGACAAATCACATTTACTACGGCTTCTGGTGGAACGCCACCTTATAGTTATGGTATTGATGGAGTATATTCTGCAAATCCAATAAAAAATGGATTAACAGAAGGAACGTATGCGCTAACCGTAAGAGATGACAACGGATGTGTTTTAAACTTAAGTGCTATTACTATAGATCCTTTACCAACAGAACCGACATTTACCGGAAATATAGCTTATAATTGTAATGGAACTGGAAATATAACGATAACACCTGCAGTAGCCGGATATACCTATAGTTTAGGTGGGGCAAGTGCAGTAACAAGCAATGTGCTTAATAATGTACCAGTAGGAAATCACACAATAACTATTGATTATGGTCGATCGTGTACTACTGATGTTTCAGTAACTGTATTGGCTAATCAAGAATTTACTGCCAGTATAACAGGAACAAGTAACAGTACATGTAACGGCTCTGATGATGGAACGGTTATAATTGATGCCACAAACTTTGGTACATCGTATGATTATTCGGTAGATGGAGGTACATCATGGGTAAATACGGGAACAGATCCTGTTACAGTAACTAGTCTTGGAGATGGAACACATAATATAAGAGTTCGAACAGGAGCATCAGGGTGTGAACTTGATTTAGGGAATATAACAATAACAGAACCAGCGGCTGTAGCGGTAACCGCTAATATAACTAGTCCAACAAGTTGTACGTCAATTCCTGGCGCCACAATAACGGCAGAGGCAACTGGAGGAACAAGTCCATATGAATTTAGAATAAATAGTGGAGCATGGCAAGCTAGTGGAGTGTTTACGGATATAGCAGATGATCCAACAGCTTATATTATTGAGGCAAGAGATAGTAGAAATTGTATTTCTACCACCAATGCTAGTGTCATGGTAAATACACCAGTTGAAGTTTTACATACAGCGACGGTAACAAACTGTTATGATGGTACCAACGGACAAATAGCTGTAGATGTCACTCAAGGGGCTTTAAATTATTTATTTAGAATCAATGGAGGAGCATGGGAAAGCCCAACACCGGTCGATGCTACGACGTATGTGTTTACAGGTTTGATACCAGGCGATTATACGGTAGAAGTACAAGACGCTTTAGGATGTGTTTCAACGGCAAGCACTCATACTTTAGATGATACATTAACAGCAACAACGTCAATAGTAAGTGTTACATGTAACCCAGGTGAAGTAGAAATTACAGCTTCAGGTGGTGATAGTAACTATGTATATGGGTTTGTAGCAACAGGAGGAACCCCAACATTTGTATCAGGGAACACTTTTAGTGTAACCGGAGCAGGGGATTATGATGTGTATGTTCGAGATAATACTGGAAATACAGGATATTGTGAATTTACGGAAACGATTACTGTAGAAGGAATTAATAACCCAACAGCTACTTTAACACCTACACAACCAAATTGTGATGGAGATACGGGAAGCATTAGTGTATCTATAGCAGAAGGCGTAGGTCCTTATAGTGTTAGTATTACTGCCGTAACAGCAGGAACCACTACTACCGTTGGCCCTAGTGCAAGTACCACTGTATTATTTGATACTCTAGGAACAGATACTTATAATATCCAAGTAACAGACGCAAATGGATGTGTCAGTGCTATTGAAAATGAGGTTATTACAGTGCCTAATCCAATAGGTGGTTCAGCAAGTTTATCTCAGAATTATACGTGTACCCAACAAGGACAAATCACATTTGCTACGGCTTCTGGTGGAACAGCACCTTATAGTTATGGTATTGATGGAGTATATTCTACAAATCGAATAAAAAATGGATTAACAGAAGGAACGTATGCGTTAACCGTAAGAGATGACAATGGGTGTTTTTTAAATTTAGGGACCACTACTATAGATCCTTTACCAACAGAACCTACTTTTACAGGGAATATAGCTTATAATTGTAATGGAACTGGAAATATAACGATAACTCCAGCAGTAGCAGGCTATACCTATAGTTTAGATGGGGCAAGTGCAGTAACAAGCAATGTATTTAATAATGTGTCGGTAGGAAATCACACAATAACTGTTGATTATGGTCGATCGTGTACTACTGATGTCTTAGTAACAGTTACTGCTGGCCACGAGTTTACGGGTGCTGTAAGTAATATTATAGATGCTACATGTAATGGAGGAAATGATGGAGGTTTAACTATAACAGCAAGTAATTTTACAGGGAATTTTGAGTATTTTATAGATGACGGTAGTGGTGGTACATGGACTAATAGTACAACTAGTCCGTTAATAATAGACACATTACCAGCAGGTACTTATAACGCACGAGTTCGCACAAGTGCTTCAGGTTGTGAGTTAGATTTAGGGAACTTTACCATAGCAGAGCCAAATCGAGTAGTGGCTAATGCAATACTTACGAAAGAAGTAACATGTAATCCAGCAACAGGGGCAACGATTCATCCTAGTGCAACAGGAGGAACGGGGTCGTATGAATTTCAATTAGATGGAATCGGGGCATTCCAAGGAGGGGCTTTTATAAATGTAGCAGTAGGAAATCACACGATTATAGCTCGAGATGCTAATGGATGTTTATCAGTAGCATTTTCAATCACTGTAAACCCTACAATAAGCCCTACATTTACAGCGGTTCCAACTAGATGTTTCGATGGATCAAATGGTCAAATTACTGTTACAGCCAGTGGAGGTGATGGAAATTATCAATTTATATTAAATGGAGGGGCTGCCCAAGCACCAGGAACAGCTAACCATACCTTTACAGGTTTAGGTGCAGGAACGTATACCATCGATATCATCGATGGAAAAGGATGTCCAGCTCCACAACAAACTCATATTATTCATGATGAATTATCGGCTAATATAGATATTGTTGATGCTAATTGTAGTGATGGCATCATAACTGTTTCGGGAATGGGAGGAGATGGTAATTATGTATATGCAGCGGTACCGAATGGAATACCAGTTACGGCTGTTGATTTTGGAACGAGTCCAATAACGAGAGCTGCAGGTAACTATGATATTTATGTTAGAGATAATAATGGTTCAGGTGTATTAGGAACTGATTTTTGTCAATACGAACAATTAAATGTTACTGTTAGTCAGATAATAGCTGTGAGTATTGTATTAACAGAAACACAGCCTACCTGTAATGGTGATACAGGGGCTATTAATGTGGCTATTTCTAATGGTTTACAACCTCATGATTTAGTTTTAGCAGGACCCGTGAATTTAAATGTTAATGATTATGTCGGCTCCACTTATAACTTTACTAATTTACCAGCAGGAACATATTCTGTAACTATTACAGATGATAATGGTTGTTCATTTACTCCTGCAGATGTAATTCTAGTTGATCCAGTTGCTTTGATAATTGATATAGATGATATATTACCTCTAAATTGTACCGTGGATCCTTTGAATACAGGTTTTGATTTTATAAATATAGACCCAAATGATTATTTACCATATACACTTCAGTATAGTGTTGATAATGGTGCTAATTGGGTTGATTTCACTTCTACAGGAGGACAAGTTAGAGGTTATAATTCGGGAGATATAGTTTACCCGGCTTTAAGAGTTTTTGATACAGGAATTTCTGCTACGAGATGTTTATTAGCATATGGAAGATATGAAATAGCCTTTAATGTGGAAGGACTTATTGTAAACCCTGTTGCTAATCCATCTGATTGTACAACTGGATTTAGTGTAACCGTTGAAGCTTTCGGAGGAAGTGGCCCATTTACGTTCGCTATGGGTACTCCTACAGGATGGCAAGGCCCTGATACTGTCAGTCCAATAAATATTCAACCAGATCAAACAAGAACGAGAACATATAATAACTTGATACCTGGTCAAACTTATGTATTTTATGTAAAAGATGCTACAGACTGTATTAGACAAAATAATGAAGATGTATATGATACGTTCTCTCCTTCTGTTCCGATTTCGTCAGCTGTTGATAGTAATCAGTGCTCAGGGGCATCTAATGGGCAAATTACATTCACTATTGATAATTCAAGTGGTGATTTAATACTACCATATGATTGGACTTTATACAGGCGTGTAACTCCATCGAGTGGAGGACCAATTACCGATCCTATTATAGAGTCTTCACTTCCAGCAGGTGAAAATGCCTTAACGATTACTTCTTCAACTGGGTTACCTTCGGGGCAATATTATATTCTAATCAATAACAGAGTAGGTGGTCCACCTGTTTGTCAATTTGCAAGTATGGACACAGAAATTAGAGAAGGTTTAGGAATAGTTGGAAATGTAAACAACGGAGGTGATATAACTTGTGATTCACCAGGTATTGTGAATATAGAGAATGTAGTTGGTGGTTTCCCCGGATATACCTATACTATATCGGTAACAAATGCAACCGGAATAACATCATCAACATCATCAACTAGTATAGCCATACCTTATGCAAATGTTACAAATACTACACTACCTGTAAATGTAGATGTTTCAGTAACTGATAGTAATGGTTGTTCAAAAAACTTAGGAAATGTTAATTTAAATGTAAGCCAACCTCCAGTTTTGACCAATGCTTTGGTTAGCACATGTGGAACAAATAAAACAATAAATGTTGTTGCTTCTGGGGGAACAATTCCATATTTCTATTCAATTGATAATGGTGTAACTTACCAGTCGGATGCATTATTTGAGAATTTAGCATCAGGGAACTATAATGCTATTGTTAGAGATGCTAATGGATGTAGTAGTGCAGTAGTTCCAGTAACTATTCATGAAGAATTAGATTTTAATTTAGAAGTTCAAGAGAATTTAAATTGCGTCCCAGGTGAATCATTAATTAGAGTTAATATTAATTCAGGAGTCAATCTAGGAACTACGGGAGATTTCTCTTATACAATTAATGGTGTTATGCCTACCGCAAACCCAGCGATTACTGTTGGAGCGATAACTGGAACAAATACAAATACAGATCATACAGTTACAAATAGTGGTACTTATGAAGTAGTAGTAACAGATGTAGCTTCAGGATGTATTATAACAAGACAAATTACAATAGAAACACCTGTTGTACCCGTGTTCACTGCAAGTGTAGTTGATGACTTTAATTGTTCAGGCAGTAGTGGAGGAATAATTGAGATGATTCAGACAGACAACGGTATTATACCGTTAAGTTATGAGATCAATGGGAGTTTAACCTCAGGAGGTACTTATAATGCAACTACTACAGGTACACAGTTTACCGGATTAATTCGTGGAAACTACGTTATTACTGCTACTGGAGCAAATGGGTGTACTACAGATTCACCAACAATTACAATAAATGAACGTCCTCCAGTAAGTTTTGCAGTTGCCCCAGTGGTAACAGAATTCGGATGTAGCGCAGGTAATAGTACTGATGATGCAGTGGTAACAGTGAATACATCAGATTTATCTGGAGGAAGCCTTACTTATACTCGAGCAGTGTTTGTTTATGATAACGGTACTCCTACAAATCTGGCGGATGATATTACTCAAGATAGTTCAAATTTTGCATTCTCAATGTCTAATGTATTGGGAGGAGAAGTAACTATCACGGTTTATGATGATGAAGGGTGTTCAGCAAGTACGACTTCTACTATTTCACCATTTAATGCTATCAGTTCACCGGTGATAATTGTGAATAAGCCAATTGATTGTAGAGCAGGAGAGGATATTACAGTGAGCTATACTTCAACAAATCCTGTTGTAACACTAGGTTCAATAAGTTATACTATAACAGGTGTAAATACATCATATACAGATACGAATGCTACAGGAGTATTTACAGACTTAGCAACGGATGTTTATAATGTGGAGATAACGAACGGCATTACAGGTTGTGTCTTAGAAACCGCTCATGAAGTAGAAGCTGAACCTAATTTCTTAATAGATGTCAATAAATTGAGCAATGTAAGTTGTTTTGGTGTTAACAACGGTGAAATATCATTTGGGTTTAGTAGTACAACACCTTACGTAGGAACTTATGATTATGAGGTGTTCCAATCAAGTGGGGTAACCACAGGAATTACGGATACTGGAGTGAGTGGAGTAACCACTGTATCTACTTTAGGAGCAGGAACTTATTACGTTGAACTCACTATGTTTACAAGCCCGTTTTGTCAAGTACAATCCACGAATGTAACCATAGAAGGACCAACGGCAGCATTAGATTTTACACCAACAGTTAGTGCTATTGATTGTACAGGAGGTACTAATGGGTCGATAACAGTGGAAGCTACTGATGGCTGGGGCAGTTATGAGTATCAATTAGAGGATAATGTTGGAATTATTATAGAAGCATATTCAGGTACAAATACATTCTATAGTTTGAGTCCAAACGATTATGTAGTTCGTGTTCGTGATGCCAATGGGTGTATCGTTACTGATAATGTCAGTATATCTGATCCGACACCAATAACGTTTAACTTGACAAAGGATGATCAGGCTTGTACCGCTACCACTGGTGGAAGTATAACAGTAGCTGCCTCAGGAGGAACATTAGTATATACGTATATTCTGTCACAAGGAGGAACAGAGATTCGTAATCAAACGAGCAATGTGTTCACAAACCTAGGAGTTGGTACATATACAGTAGAGGTAAAAGATAGTAATGGTTGTAGTGCAGCCGCTACTCAAAATATTACCTTGATGCCAGATTTAGAGTATTCTATAACAGAAACTAAGAAAATTGATTGTACTGGTAGCCCAGATGCTGTGATAGAAGTAGCAGTATCTTCAGGTTCAGGGAACTATGAGTACGAAGTATTTGACAGTTCAAGTGGTACGGTTATACCACGAGTAGCGATTGTTGGTTCTACGGTAAGTTTTACAGTAGCCGCAGCTGATACATATACTGTAAGAGTTCACGATGTGGGAGCATCACCAAACTGTTCAGAAGATAAGACGATAGATATTTTAGATATAATAGCACCAAGTTTCACGTATGTTGTAGAGGATAGTACCTGTAATGGAAGTAATTCTGGAGTTATATACTTAACAGATATAGATAATGGTGTTTTCCCATTGAGCTATAGTATAAGTCCAGCAGCAGGAACGTTTAATGCAGCAACAAATAGTTTTGAAAATTTACCGCCTAATACGTATTCAATTACGGCAACAGGAGCAAATAGTTGTACAACAACGGTTAATAACCTTGTAATTACTGAGTTTAATTCAATATCAGTACCTACGCCAGAAGTGGTAGAATTTGGGTGCACAACCGGTAATGTAACAGATCATGCCACGATTACCATACCGAATTCTGGTGGAACTGTAATCACAGGTGGAAGTGGAACTTATGTGCGTGTAGAATTTATAAATACCCGAGGAACCGCAACAACAATAGATGACTTGGTAGTACAAGACAGTTCTAGTTTTGTGTTTACATCTACGGGCGAAGCCGGAGGAAGTTATCAAATTAATGTATATGATGAAGAAGGATGTGTGGGAACAGCAACGGCAAGCATAGCTGCATTTGCCAGATTGGAAACAGCTACGGTGGCTGTAAATAAACTGATTGATTGTACAACAGGAGAGGACATTACAGTGAGTTATACTTCAACGAGCCCGGTAGTGCCGCCAACAGCGATAAGTTATACTATAACTGGTATCAATACAGGATATACAGATATGAATGCAACAGGAGTATTTACCAACCTAGCTACGGATGTTTATCAGGTAGAGGTAGCAAATACTGCAACAGGTTGTATACTAGAAACTGCTCATGAAGTTAGGTCAGAACCGAATTTCTTGATAGATCTTAATCAGTTGAGTAATGTAGGTTGCTTTGGAACGAATACAGGTGCAATATCATTTGGAGTTAGTGATACAGCCTCTTACACAGGAACTTATGATTATGAGGTGTTCCAATCAAGTGGTGTAACCACAGGAATTACAGGAACAGGAACAGGAGTAACCACAGTGTCTACATTAGGAACAGGAACGTACTACGTAGAGCTTACTATGCTAGCAAGCCCGTTTTGTCCGGTACAATCCACGAATGTAACCATAGAAGCACCGACGGCAGTATTAGATTTTACAACAGTAGAAGGAGCTGTAGATTGTACGGGAGGTACTAATGGGTCGATAACAGTTACAGCTACTGATGGCTGGGGCAGTTATGAGTATCAATTAGAGGATACCTCAGGGGGTATCATAGTTGGGTATTCTGGTACAGATGTATTCTATAATTTAGCTGCAAACACCTATGTGGTTCGTGTTCGTGATGCCAATGGATGTATCGTTACTGGTAATGCCACTATATCTGATCCGACACCAATAACGTTTAACTTGACAAAGGATGATCAGGCTTGTACCGCTACTACTGGTGGAAGTATAACAGTAGCTGCCTTAGGAGGAACAGGAGTCTATACGTATATCCTGTCACAAGGAGGAACAGAGATTCGTAATCAAGCGAGCAATGTGTTCACAAACCTAGGAGTTGGGACATATACAGTAGAGGTGCTAGATAGTAATGGTTGTAGCGCAGCCGCTACTCAAAATATTACCTTGATGCCAGATTTAGAGTACGCTATAACAGAAACTAAGAAAATTGATTGTACGGGTAGCCCAGATGCTGTGATAGAAGTAGCTGTAACATCTGGTTCAGGTAACTATGAATATGAAGTGTTTGATAGTTCAAGTGGTACGGTTATACCACGAGTAGCGATTGTTGGTTCTACCGTAAGTTTTACAGTAGCAGCAGCCGATACATATACTGTAAGAGTTCACGATGTGGGAGCATTACCAAACTGTTCAGAAGATAAGACGATAGATATTTTAGATATAATAGCGCCTAGCTTTACATATATTGTAGAGGATAGTACCTGTAATGGAAGCAATTCTGGAGTTATATATTTAACGGATATAGATAATGGTGTTTTCCCATTGAGCTATAGTATAAGTCCAGCAGCAGGAACGTTTAACACTGCGGCTAATAGTTTTGAAAATTTACCTCCAGATACCTATTCGATCACGGCAACAGGAGCAAATAGTTGTACAACAACGGTTAATAACCTTGTAATTACCGAGTTTACACCAATATCAGTACCTACGCCAGAAGTGGTAGAATTTGGATGTACAACGGGTAATATAACGAATCATGCTACGATTACCATACCGAATTCTGGTGGAACTGTAATCACAGGTGGAAGTGGAACTTATGTACGTGTAGAGTTTATAAACACCCAAGGAACTACAACCACAATTGATGACGAGGTAGAGCAAGACGGTCCAGGTTATGTATATACATCAACAGATGAGGCTGGAGGAAGCTATCAAATTAATGTATATGATGAAGAAGGATGTATAGGTACAGCAACGGCTACTATAGCTGCATTTGTCAGATTAGAAACAGCTACAGTGGCTGTAGATAAGCTGATTGATTGTGCAACAGGAGAGGACATTACAGTAAGTTATACTTCAACAAGTCCAGTAGTGCCACCAACCGCAATAAGTTATAGCATAACAGGAGCCAATACAGGGTATACAGATACGAATGCTACAGGAGTATTTACAAACCTAGCTACGGATGTTTATCAGGTAGAGGTAGCAAATACTGTTACAGGTTGTATACTAGAAACAGCTCATGAGGTTAGGTCAGAACCGAATTTCTTGATAGACCTCAATCAATTGAGTAACGTAGGTTGTTTTGGAACAAACACAGCTGAAATCTCATTTGGATTCAGCAGCACTACACCTTACGGAGGAACTTATGATTATGAGGTGTTCCAATCAAGCGGAGTTACCACAGGAATTACGGGAACAGGAGTGAGCGGAGTAACTACAGTGTCTACACTAGGAGTAGGAACGTACTATGTAGAACTCACTATGCAAGCAAGTCCATTTTGTCCGGTACAATCCACGAATGTAACCATAGAAGCACCGACGGCAGCATTAGATTTTACAACAGTAGAAGGAGCTATAGATTGTATAGGAGACACTAATGCATCGATAACAGTGACAGCTACTGATGGCTGGGGCAGTTATGAATATCAATTAGAGGATACCTCAGGGGGTGTTATAGCAGGATATTCTGGAACAGATGTATTCTATAATTTAAGTGCAAACACCTATGTAGTTCGTGTTCGTGATGCTAATGGATGTATTGCTACTCGTAATGTGACCATATCCGATCCGACACCAATAACGTTTAACTTAACAAAGGATGATCAGGCTTGTACGGCTACAACTGGCGGAAGCATAACAGTAGCAGCCTTAGGAGGAACAGGAGTCTATACGTATATATTATCACAAGGAGGAACAGAGGTTCGTAATCAAACGGACAACGTGTTTACAAATTTAGGAGTAGGTACATATACAGTAGAGGTAAGAGATAGTAATGCTTGTAGCGCAGCCGCTACTCAAAATATTACCTTGTTGCCAGATTTAGAGTATTCTATAATAGAAACTAAGAAAATTGATTGTACGAGTAGCCCAGATGCGGTGATAGAAATAGCCGTAACATCTGGTTCAGGGAACTATGAATACGAAGTGTTTGACAATTCTAGTGGTACAGTTGTACCACGAGCAGCGATTGTTGGTTCCACTGTAAGTTTTACGGTGTCTGCAGCCGATACATATACTGTAAGAGTTCACGATGTGGGAGCATCACCAAACTGTTCAGAAGATAAGACGATAGATATTTTAGATATAATAACGCCTAGCTTTACGTATATTGTAGAGAATAGTACCTGTAATGGAAGTAATTCTGGAGTTATATATTTAACAGAGGTAGACAATGGAGTTATACCATTTGTAGGGTATAGTATAAGTCCGGCAGCAGGAACATTTAATGCGGCAACCAATAGTTTTGATGACTTACCGCCTAATACGTATTCAATCACTGCTACAGGATCGAATAATTGTACAACTACCATAAATAACATTGTAATTACCGAATTTACACCGATAACAATACCTACACCCGAAGTGGTAGAATTTGGATGTACAACGGGTAATATAGCGAATCATGCCACGATTACCATACCAAATGCTGGAGGAACTTTAATCACAGGTGGTAGTGGAACTTATGTACGTGTAGAGTTTATAGATACCCGAGGAACCCTAACAACGGGTGATGATGTGGTGGTTCAAGACGGATCGAGTTTTGTGTATGGATCGACAGATGAAGCCGGGGGAAGTTATCAAATTAATGTATATGATGAAGAAGGATGTGTAGGCTCAACAACGGCAACGATAGCCGCATTTGCCAGATTAGATACAGCTACGGTAACAGTAGATAAACTGATTGACTGTGCAACAGGAGAGGATATTACCGTGGGTTATACTTCAACGAGTCCAGTAGTGCCACCAACAGCGATAAGTTATACTATGACAGGAGCCAATACAGGGTATACAGATACGAATGCTACGGGTGTATTTACAAACTTAGCAACGGATGTTTATCAGGTATCGGTAGTAAATAGTAATACTGGTTGTATACTAGAAACGGCTCATGAAGTTAGGCCAGAACCTAATTTCTTTATAGATATTAGTAGGTCGAGTAATGTAAGTTGTTTGGGAACTGATACAGGTGAAATAGTATTTGGATTCAGTAGTACCACACCTTATGTAGGAACGTATGATTATGAGGTGTTCCAATCAAGCGGAGTAACCACAGGAATTACAGGAACAGGAACAGGAGTAACCACCGTGTCTACATTAGAAGCAGGAACGTACTACGTTGAGCTCACTATGCAGGCAAGTCCGTTTTGTCCGGTACAATCTACGGATATAACCATAGAAGCACCCGCTACTGGGTTATCATTAGCAACCTTACCATCGTTAATTAGTTGTGTCGGACCTAACTCTGGTGAAGTGGTATTAAACGCTTCAGGAGGATGGGGAACTTATGAATATCAACTGGTGAATACAACTACAGGCGTAACTATGCAGGTTTTTGATATCAACAATGTCATCGATGGCTTAGATGCAGGCCTCTATGCTGCGACTGTTAGAGATGTGAATGGTTGTAATGAAACAGTCACCTTTGAATTAACTGATCCTACACCGATAACAGCAAATTATATAGTGGGAGATAATCTTTGTAATGGTGATCAAGGAGCAATAATTACGGTTACCAATGTAACGGGAGGTCAAGGTACAGGAGTTCCTTATACCTACACTTTAACCTACCCTGGAGGAACGGTATCAGCTAACCAAACGAGTAATGTATTTACCAATTTGCTTGCTGGAAATTATGTGATTACAGTCTATGACGATTATTCATGTCAAAGTTTACCAATTGACGTATCAATTACGGATCCAACAAAAGTAGTCGCTGATGCAACCATATTAAATTCGATAACTTGTAGCAGAAATCAATCTACGATTGAGGTAACAGGTCAGGGTGGTGCTGGCGGATATTCATATAGTGTAGATGGGGTCAATTTTGTACTGAGTAACATCTTTACTGTTAATGCAGGCGTACATAATTTTTATGTAAGAGACGCTAGCGGATGTACTTCTGATCCTTTTACACTAGTTACCGTTGATCCTTATGAGGCACTGGTTTCAACATTGAATGTGGAATTTGGATTTGTTACTTGTAATGGAGAAAATAATGGGGTACTATCGGCAACAGTGTCTAATGGTCTTGGAAATTATGAGTACGAGCTACTAGATGCAAGTGATGCGGTTATTAGACCGCTCCAGACATCAAATATGTTCTCAGGATTACCTGTAGGGATTTATAAAATAAGAATAAGTAGTACGAATGATGATGGAGATGTTTGTTTGATAGATACAGGTTTATATGAAGTTGTAGAGCCTGAGATGTTAGAAATAGAAGCAGTAGCAACGCATATAAGTTGTTATGGAGGAAATGACGGTGTTATAACAATTAATGCTGAGGGAGGAAATGAAGACTATGAGTACAATATCAGTCCAGGTTTTGATCCTAATAAATTTGTAACATCGAATGTATTTGAAAATCTAGCGCCTGGTGACTATGTGATTACCGTGAAAGATAAAGTAGGATGTTACGACACTATTGATGTTACCATTGAAGAACCAACAGAAATAGAGGTATCTTTAGTTAATGTAACTCAACAAGTTTGTATTTCAGATCCTACACCTACGATCACGATTCAAGCAACAGGAGGAGCAGTAGCAAGTAGTACAGCAACATATATTGTTAGTATTAATGGTATAGATTTACCTGGTACCTATCCAGAAGGAACCATTGTTTTGGGAGCGAGTGAAGGAATTGAAGCCGATAAGATCTATGGAATTTCTATTAGAAATAGTAACGAAGCCTGTGTGTCAGAAAATGTGGGCCCAATTACTACGACAAGGGCAATTAATCTATTATTAGAGGCTGATCGAGAATATAATTGTCCTGTTGGTAATGTCATTAGGGCAGCAGTGCAAGATGAATATAAAGATGCAGTGATCTTTTCGTTGAATAATGGAGCTGGATTGGTAGCATCTAATGATACAGGAGTTTTCACGAATGTTGCACCCGGAGATGATTATACAGTAACTGTAGAGCATGTACTAGAATCGTGTTCTGTAACTACGGATGTAGATGAAGTACAAGAGATTCAAGAGTTAACACTCACTATCAATGATTCTGAAAAGAATAAATTAATAGCGAACGGGAATTTTGGACTTTCTCCTTATGAATACAGTTTTGATGGAGGATTATTTGGTAATGAGAAGGAAATTACTATTTTTGAAACTAGAGATTATAGAGTAACGGTAAGAGATAGTAGAGGATGTGAAGTTGAACTCATTATTCAAGGTGTGTATATCACCATTGAATTACCTAATATATTTACTCCTGATGGGGATGGGTTAAATGATTATTGGTATCCAATAAATGTTGAAGATTATAATAATGTAAAAGTATATATCTATGACAGATATGCTAGGAAGGTTGCCGTTTATGAAGGTCCGCAACAAGGATGGGATGGAACTTATGAAGGCTTAGAATTACCTTCGGGTGATTATTGGTATACCATTTATTTTAAAGAATTATCAGGTCAAGAAAGAAAAACAATGGGTCACTTTACACTATATAGATAACCATGAAGAAGCTATTATTAATTATAAGTAGTATAATTTGGAGCACTAACATGTTGGCTCAAGAAGTTGAATTACCACAGTATGTAAGTCACCTTGCCGATAATCCATTTCTAATATCACCAACATACGCTGGTATTGGATCTGGTTTACAAATTCGATTAAATGGAGTTAGTCAATGGGTTGGAGTTGAAGGTTCACCAGATACCCAATCCGTATCTATCGAAGCTAGATTGGCTGATCGTTTTGGTGGAGGAATAACTATTTATAATGATAAAAATGGATTTACATCTCAGCAAGGAGTGAAATTATCTTTGGCAAGTCACTTAACATTAAGTAACTTTCACGATAGTTTTTTGTCTTTTGCACTGAGTTATTCCTATAATCAGTTTGGAATAGATACTTCCGAAAACAACACATCAGAAGGAGGGATACCAAATAGATCTTTTGGAAACTCCAATTTTGATGTAGGAATGCTGTATCGTTATGAACGTTTTAGTATTAGTGCTAATGTGGCGAATTTATTGGATAAAAAAGTCATAGATTTTGATACAGATGAACCGAGAGTTTTAAGAAAATATATATTATATTCCTCGTATGTATTAGCACGGCTAAGTCAGAAAATAGAATTGGAACCTTCTATTTTAATTGAGTATAGAGAATTTGACAAACGTTCCAGAACAGATTTAAACCTAAAGGCACGAAAAGGTATTCCTGACGGATACGTTTGGGCAGGTTTAAGTTATACCTTCTTGAATGATCAGTTTTTTACACCCAATGCAATTACGCCATTAGTAGGGCTAAAAAAGACAAATTTTTATTTGTCATATGGTTTTAGTATTAATGTTAATGAAACGCAAAATTTTAATTATGGAACTCATATGATTACCTTAGGGTTTGATTATGAAAAGAGGCCTAGTTTAGCTCGATGTACGCAAAAAATGATGATTTTTTAATAATTTTAGAACTGTCAATGAAATAAAAATAAATTAATTTAGTAGAACCTAACCAAACAATGAGCAATTTTCAAGATATACCGATGGTTAATTTTCAACCAGCACTTACGATGTCGTTTGATTAATTTCATATAGGTGTTTTTTTGAAATTTGTAATATTTTAATTTGAAAGAAAATAATTTAAATACGTCTTTTCCAGAAGGAACATTTTCAGGACATGTCATGTACTCTTATGAGTTCACCTATGCGGGTGGAATCTTTGAAGAACCTGATTCAATAGTTTTGGTCTTAAGAAAACCAGTGAGTGGAACTTTTGGCTTTAGAGGAAATATAAATGTTGACTTGCCTAAAGTAGGCTGGTTCATAGCAGGGTATGCCAAAAAGTATGGTCTGTTGGGAGAGGCTGAAACCAACTTGTCAATTGATATTTTTCATCAAGAAAGTGATGTTGCCACTACTAAGAAACTTGTAAAAAAGGTAGAGCTTTTAAAGGAACCTGTGTGTGCGATAAACATACAACTAGGAGATGATGGAGAGGATGATAGTTATAAAGAAGCTAAACAACAATCACCAGTGAGGGCATTAGTAATTAAAATGTCAGGTGATTTTGAAGAAGGTTATTGCTTTTTGGAAAAAGAGTTTTCTAAAAGAGCTAATGCTTATAAATTTTTAAATGAATTACGTAATGATAATATAGATACCAATTATTTTGTAAATCCATCAACAGGATACGCAAAAGTATATACACTAAAGAACAACAACATATATAAGAACCATTCAGATTATTTTGATATAACCTGAATGGTTTTCTCTATTATAGAAAATCAATTATAAACATTAAATAACCATAACATTATCGAAAACTAACTAACTAACTAACATAAATTCCCCATTATCAATGAAAAGATTAATAATAATTAATGTAACATTATTCTTTTTTACTTTAAACATTTTTGCTCGAGAACTTGAAAATGAGCACAGACCTTTAAAAGAATTAATAAATTTAAAATTAAAGGAAAGAATTGACTTTTTTTATCAAGAAAGTGATGTTGCCACTACTAATAAGGTCGAAGTTATCTATAGCTTTGGAGAAAACGTCTATAGTATAAAAAGGCTAAAGAAAGTAGTTGAGAGAATACCAAATCAAGAGCATAAAAGAACTGAACATAGCGATTTATCGAATAAGCTTATAAAAAAGGTAGAGCTTTTAAAGGAACCTGTGTGTGCGATAAACATACAACTAGGAGATGATGGTAGCTATAAAGAAGCTAAACAAAAATCACCAGCGAGGGCATTAGTAATGAAAATGTCAGGTGATTTTGAAGAAGGTTATTGCTTTTTGGAAAAAGAGTTTTCTAAAAGAGCTAATGCTTACAAGTTTTTAAATGAATTACGTAATGATAATATAGATACCAATTATTTTGTAAATCCATCAACAGGATACGCAAAAGTATATACACTAAAGAACAACAACATATATAAGAACCATTCAGATTATTTTGATATAACCTGAATGGTTTTCTCTATTATAGAAAATCAATTATAAACATTAAATAACCATAATATTATCGAAAACTAACTAACTAACATAAATTCCCCGTTATCAATGAAAAGATTAATAATAATTAATGTAACATTATTCTTTTTAACTTTAAACTTTTTTGCTCTAGAACTTGAAAATGAGCAGAAGCCTTTAAAAGAATTAATCAATTTAAAATTAAAGGAAAGAATTGACTTTTTGTATCAAGAAAGTGATGTTACCACTACTAATAAGGTCGAAGTTATCTATAGCTTTGGAGAAAACGGCTATAGTATAAAAAGGCTAAAGAAAGTAGTTGAGAGAATACCAAATCAAGAGCATAAAAAAACTGAACATAGCGATTTATCGAATAAGCTTATAAAAAAGGTAGAACTTTTAAAGGAACCTGTGTGTGTGATAAATATACTACTAGGGGATGATGGAGAAGATAATAGCTATAAAGAAGCTAAACAACAATCACCGGCGAGAGTATTATTAATGAAAATGTCAGGTGATTTAGAAGAAGGTTATAGCTTGGTGGAAAAAGAGTTTTCTAAAAAAGCCTATGCTTATAAATTTTTAAATGAATTACGTAAAGATAATATAGATACCAATTATTTAGTAAATCCATCAAAAGGATATACAAAAGTATATATAGTAAAGACCAATAATATAAGTAAGAACCATTCAGATTATTTTGATATAATTTGAATGGTTCTCTCTATTGTATAAAATCGATTATAAATATTAACTAACCATAATATTATCGAAAACTAACTAACTAACATAAATTCCCCGTTATCAATGAAAAGATTAATAATAATTAATGTAACATTATTCTTTTTAACTTTAAACTTTTTTGCTCTTGAACTTGAAAATGAGCACAGACCTTTAAAAGAATTAATAAATTTAAAATTAAAGGAAAGAATTGACTTTTTTTATAAAAAAAGTAATGTTACCACTGCGAATGAGGTCGAAGTCATCTATAATTTTGAAGAAAAGACTTATAGTATAAAAACGCCACAGAGAGGAGCAGGAAGAGTAAGCGTTAAGTCACCTAAAAGAAACCCAAAGCAAGAGTATAAAAACCCTGAGCACAAGGAATTATTGTATGTAATTCAAGAGACATATAATGTTATTCGTAAGCGTGGAAAAAAGATAGAGGTTGTAAAGGAACCTGTATTTGTGATAAAAATAACATTAGACAGCAATGGAGAAGGTGATGATTACAAGAAGCTGTTAGTAATGAAAACATCAGGTGATTTTGAAGAAAGTTATTGCTTGGTGCAAAATGGGTTTTCTAAAAAAGCCTATGCTTATAAGTTTTTAAATGAATTACGTAATGATAACATAGATGGTAATTATTTTGTAAAACCATCAACAGGATACAGTAAAGTATTATATACTAAAGACAAACAATATATGTGAGAGCCATTCAGATTATATGAAAATGATCTAAATGGTTCTCTTTATTATAGAAAATCAATTATGAATATCACATGATAACCATATTACCTAGAACTAGCTAACATAAATCCCCCCATTACCAATGAAAAGATTAATAATAATTAATGTAACATTTTTCTTTTTGGCTTTGAACTTTTTTGCTCAAGAAGTGAAAAAAGATCAGAAATCTGTAAAAGAATTAATAAATAAAGAATTAAAGGAAAGTATAGTAAATAGTAGGCCCGATAAAGAATTTACTCAAAGGTTAGACCCTGGCGGTATTAAAGTAAAGGGTAACATGACTTTTATCGCGAATAGCTCTTTAAACAGAGAAGGAATTACTATGTATGAACGTAGTGGAGGTAGTTGGGTATATTACCCTGCTTGTGGTTATAGTATGTGGACATATACTTATACGCCAGTATCTACAGTTCTTAATGCTAATGATGTGCATCCAAATCCGGCGTCATCAGGTTTGTATTATGAAGTTTCAACAAATGGTTGTGGTTACACTTACTATGATCGTGTTGATAGACTTACTAATGGTAGGTCAAATATGGAATATGTTGATATCGATGATACAGACGGCATTACGGGGAGTGCCGACACATTTTCATCGAGTAAATCGACATTAAACTTGCCAAGTTGTTCTAAAGTAGTATTTGCAGGTTTGTATTGGGCGGCAATTTACCCATATGAAACCTATACAGGTCTTGAACCTAGAGATCCTGAAGCCTTAAGGAACATAAAGCTTAAATTACCAAGTAATAGTAATTATATAGATATTACAGCAAGTACGCTCCCTGCTGATAACGAAATATACGATAACAATGACCAAGGAGCCTATGTTTGCTTTAAAGATATAACGAGTTTAGTAGCGGGGCAAACAAATGCTAGTGGAGATTATTATGTAGCCGATATTAATGGGACTACAGGTTTAGATACTAGTGGTTTAGGAGGTTCTGGAGGGTGGGCCTTGGTGGTTATTTATGAAGATCCAATGGAGTCCAGTAAAAATATTTCTATTTTTGACGGATTTGTTACAATAGATGGAACAAATGATGTAGATGTTAACTTTTCTGGTTTTACAACCATACCATCAGGACCCGTGCGCGCTGAGTTAATTGTAGGGGCGCTAGAAGGTGATGACGCAATAACGAGAGACCAATTTCAAATTTTAGATAATGGAGGGAATTATCAAGAGATCTCGGATGCGGTCAATGATGCAAATAACTTTTTTAATGGTAGTATTTCTAGGTATGGAAGTCACACAACCACCAGAACTCCTGCAAGTACGAATACATTAGGTTTTGATTGTAATTTATTAACCATAAATAATCCAAGTAACTCCATACTAGAAAATGGAGATACCTCAGCAGATGTCAGATTTACTACGGGGGGAGATGTGTATTGGCCCTTTTTAAATGTTATGTCAGTTGAAATTATAGAGCCTAAAATACAGCTAGTAAAAACGATAGATGACGGTGCTGGTAATGATTTAGGAGGAGCAACAGTTCCTTTAGGTTCTGAATTATGGTATAATGTTAGTTTTCAAAATGTAGGTACTGATAATGCTAAGAATACTGAAATAATTGATATTCTTCCTAAAAATGTTGATTTAGTAGTATCTGACTTAATCCTGCCGGCTGGTATAACAGCTTCAGATTATACTTATGAACCTCCTTCATTGGCCAATGGGTTTAGAGGAAAGTTAACGGTGAATGTACCAGATAGTTTGGTACTGGAAGGAGGTGCTAAATATGATATTCGTTTTAAAGTCAAGGTAGTGGCTACTTGTAATGATTTACGAGATGTGTGTTCTGATGTTATTGAAAATCAAGCATATGCTAATTATGACAGTGATCAGGCGGGCTTACCAAGAGTGATGAACGAACCGAGTTATGCAGGAATCGATGCTTGTAATTTAGGGGTTGTTGGAACGTCAAATTTCTTGGCAGATACCGCGGGTTGTACCTTTGAAAGAGATGAAGTATTATGTGGAGCTACTATAACTTTAAATGCAGGAGCAGGTTTTGACTCGTACGAATGGCAAGATTCTGGTGGCGTAGTTATAGGAATTACCCAATCTGTAACGGTAAGTGCGTTAGGAACGTATACGGTGGATAAAGTAGCTCCTGTTGGTTGTATTAGTACTACTGAAATTATCAATGTAATAGCATTTAATACGGAGCCTAATCCATTAGTTCCGTTTGCTGATAAAATGTTAGTCTGTCCAAATGATGGCTCCGATTTAGCAGAAATATATTTATGTGGTAATACAGCTTCAAGAACGATTAATCTGCCATTTGATCCAGCTTCAAGTACAACAGTTACCTGGGCTAAACTTGACGAAAGTTCATGTCCTGATGAAATCACTGTTGGGTGTGCTAATATCAATACAAGCTGTACTTGGAATGATATCAGTAATTCACTAGCACAAAGTTTTACTGATGCAGGCGAGTATCGTTTAACAGTGTTATACGATGGTAGATGTCCGGAAACATATTATTTTAATGTTTTTGAAGCAACATTGACCCCTGAAATTATTAAAGAAGATATTGTTTGTGGGAGTAATGGACAAATTACAATTAATGGAATACCAGCAGGATACGATTATAGTTTAACAGGACCCTTAGGGTATTTTGTAGATTTTCAGAGCTCAAACACGTTCATTGTTTCAGATCCTGGAAATTACAATTTACAAATAAGAATAAACAACCCTACTGCGGCTTCTTGTACCTATGATTTTGGCCCTATTAATATTCAAGACCAAGCAATTGATTTAGATATCATTCCAACACATATTTTATGTGCTGGTGATGTTGGAAAAATTAGGGTGCAAGTTAATAATGTACCCGGACAATACACTTATACCTTAACAGATGGTCTTGATACAGTTGGTACTCAAGGACCTACTAATAATAATGACTATACATTTGATGTAACCATTGGAGGTACATATGAAGTTACGGTAACAACAGATACGTGTAGTATAACAGAAAGTATCACAATTGACCAAGCGGCAGATTTAACGTTAACGGCTGAAAACACGAAAAATATTTCATGTTTAGCTGGTTCATCGGATGGAATAATAACACTAACAGCGGGTGGAGGAACTTTGAATGCAGGTGACCAATATACATTTGCTGTTTGGACAGACAAGGGCACAGATTTATATGCTTCAGTTGCTGATATTCCACCGTCAGCTTATTTTACATCTTATACCTATCCAGTAGCTAATGGTGATGAAGGAGTTTATAGGTTTGTTGTAGTTGACAGTAATAACTGTTTTATCATATCAAACCCTATCGATATTACCGTTGAGGCACCGATAGCTTTTAATCATACAGCTAATGCTATTTCTTGTACAGGAGAATCTGATGGATTTATAAATATTGTTGTAAACGGAAGTAATCAGGGGTATTTGGTTGAATATAATTTAGATGGAGAAACAACATGGAATACAACAGGTAATTTCTCTGGATTGTCAGTAGGTATTTACACTATAAATATTCGTACCTCAAAAAACTCATATCAGTGTGACTACAGTATTGTTGATATTGAAATAGAAGATAAAAACCCAATAGCGAGTTCAGCCAACTTAACACAGAATTATACGTGTGCGGAAGAAGGAGAAATCACATTTGTTACAGCTACTGGCGGAACAGCACCCTATACGTATGGAATTGATGGAGTATATTCCACAGATTTAGTGAAAGCAGGATTAACCGAAGGAACTTATGATTTAACGGTAAGAGACGATAGTGGATGTGTGTTAACATTACCAAGCATTACTATTGACCCACTACCAACTGAGCCCGCGTTTGAAGCAGGGGTAGCATACAATTGTGATGGAGCAGGAACTGTTACGGTTACACCAACATCAGCAGGATATACCTATAGTTTAGATGGAGCAACCGCAGTAACAACCAATGTGTTTAACAATGTTTCTGTTGGAAATCATACGATTACTATAAATTATGGTAGTGGATGTACCACAGATATTGCGGCTACGGTACTTGCAAATCAGGAATTTGGCGGAAGTATTGTAGGAAGTACAGGAAACTATTGTAATACTATGGGTAACGGTAGTATTACCATTGATGCTCATGGTTATGTTGATGGAGATTATCAATATTCTACGGATGCAGGAGTGTCGTGGGTTACCGTTACAACAAGCCCTTATGAAATTGACAATTTAAGTGATGGTGTTTATGATATCTATATCCGAGAAGCTAACGGTGGAGGTTTTTGTGAAATTAATTTAGGTCAAGTAACTATTGAAGAACCTGAAGAATTGGTAGTTTCAGCATCAATTACAAAGGATCCTACCTGTGCTGTAACAAATTCAGGAGCAACTATTACAGCAACAGCAGTAGGGGGTATACCTCCCTATATGTATAGTCTGGATGGAGTAAGCTGGCAGGCATCAGGGGTATTTACCAATGTAGCTCCAAGTGCTACTGATTATACGGTATATGTTCAAGACAGCAGAGATTGTACAGAATGTGATTGTGATTCATCGGCAGCACCTGCGCCAGGACCGGGAGGATGTCAGCCTGGGTTTTATCAGGTGATTCATGGGGTTCTTAGAATTATAGACCCTATTACAGGAAATAATGAGTTCGTGGCAAACCCAACGGTTGAGACGAATGCAATAGCAATTCACCCTGTTGATAATTATATATATGGAATTATTAAGGGTACAGGTAATTTATTTCGAATGGGATTAGATGGCATCGCTACTGATTTAGGACCTGTTACAAATGGAGGAACCCCACTAAATTTAAACCCTAATGTATGCTTTTTTGATGATGCTGGTTCACTTTGGATTAGAAAAGGCTCAAGCAAGTTCTACAAAATTGATACGATCACCAGAGCCTATCAAGAAATTAATTTTACTGGAACTGGAAAACCAGTGGATATGGTTTATATTAATGGAAATGCCTATGGAATTAGACAGCAAAAATTATATATATCGGATTTATCAACAAACCCAATTATTGTAACGTCTAAAGATATAACAGGTTTAGGGCCAGGTCATAATGCTTTTGGAAGTGTGTTTACTGACATAAGTAGGAATTTTTATGGTTTTAGTAATAACACAGGTGAAGTTTTTAGAATCGATAATTTTGAAGGGGTAAATCCAACCGCAGTCAAGTTATACAATGGTACACCTAATGGCCATAATGATGGAGCCTCTTGTCCGTATGCTTGTCTTCCTGTCCAGTTTGAATGTGTATCAACTGATACAACAACGATTACCGTAGATCCACCATCGGCTGTGACTCATGAGGCAACTGTAATGAATTGTTACGATGGAACAAACGGACAAATCTCTGTGACGGTAACAAATGGAGTCTCAAATTATTTATTTAGAATCAATGGAGGAGCTTGGGAAAACCCCACACCAGTTACTGACGCAACTTATACCTTTACAGGGCTTATTCCCGGAAATTATAGCATAGAAGTACAAGATGCTTTAGGATGTATTTCAACGCCGAGTTCTCATACGCTAAATAACACGCTAACAGCCACATCATCCATAACAAGTGTTACCTGTAATCCAGGCGAAGTTGAAATTACTGCTTCTGGTGGAGATAGTAATTATGTGTATGGATTAGTAGCAACAGGAGGAACACCAACTTTTGGAACAAATACTATATTTAGTATTCCATCAGCAGGAGATTATGATGTATATGTACGAGATAATAATGGAAATACTGACTACTGCGAATTTACTGAAACCATTACGGTAGAAGCAATAAACAATCCAACAGTTACCTTAACACCTACACAACCAAATTGCGTTGGAGATACTGGAAGTATCAACGTAACAATTGCTGAAGGAGTAGGCCCTTACAACGTAAGTATCACTGCTGTAACTGCAGGTACAACAACTACAGTGGGACCAGATTCAAGTACTACCGTATTGTTTGATATGTTAGTAGCAGATACGTATACTATTCAAGTAATCGATGATAATGGATGTGTAAGTACCCTTGTAAACGAAACCATTGCAGCGCCAAATCCAATAGTCAGCTCAGCTAGCTTAACACAGAATTATACGTGTAACCAAGAAGGAGAAATCACATTTGTTACAGCTACTGGCGGAACAGCACCCTATACATATGGAATTGATGGAGTGTATTCCACAGATTTAGTGAAAACAGGATTAACCGAAGGAACATATGTGTTAACGGTAAGAGATGATAATGGATGTGTTTTAACCTTACCAAGTATTATTGTTGACCCGTTACCAGTTGAACCTTCTTTTAGTGAAAACATTTCTTATAATTGTGATGGAACAGGAAATGTTACAGTTACACCAACTGGATCGGGTTATACCTATAGTTTGGATGGAGCAACAGCTGTAACTTCAAACGTATTAAATGATGTAACCGTTGGTAACCATACAATTAAAATTGATTATGGACGCGAATGTACCACAGATATTTCAGTGACGGTACTTCCTAATAGAGAGTTTGCAGGAACAATTGTTGGAAGTGAAGACAGCACTTGTTACGGTGCAGACAACGGAACCATAACAATTTCAGCAACAAATTTTGTAGGAGGTGATTATGAATACTCTATTGATGGTGGAGCGAGTTGGTCTTTGGCTGTCGATAATCCATACCGAATTGTTGGTTTAGGAGAGGCAACCTATGATGTAGCTATTCGTGAAACAGTAGGGGCTTCTGCTTGTACGGTAAACCTAGGGCAGACGATAATTTCAGAACCAACAGAATTAGTGTTTTCGGCTAGTGTCACTCAAGAACCAAGTTGTTCAGGGGCAGTTACAGGAGCAACAATCACAGCTTCTGCCTCAGGGGGTACACCACCATATACATTTAGTATAGATGGAGGTTTAACTTGGCAAAACTCAGGGGTGTTTACAAATATAGCTCCTAGTGGTACTGATTATATCCTTAATATACGTGACAGTAGAAATTGTGATGAATGTGGATGTACAGTAAAACCTTTTATAAATGGAAGTTTTGAAGAGCCTGTAATACCTGGTACAGGTTGGAAATTAAGACATGAAGATGGTGTTCCTGGCTGGGATACCAATGCAGCCGATAACATGATTGAGATTTGGCATAATAATTTCCAAGGAGTACCAGCTTCTCACGGAGATAATCACGTAGAGTTAAATGCAAATGCAGTTTCAACCTTATATCAAGAATATTGTACTAGACCAGGTGATATAATTTCTTGGTCAGTAGATCATAGAGGAAGAGCTGGAGTTGATGTAGCGGAAGTTAAAATCGGTGGAAGTTTGGCAACAGCGGTAGCGCAGCAAACTATGTCTGATGGAAATACTGCGTGGGGAAGTTACTCTGGTACTTATACAGTTCCTGCAGATCAGTCTACTACCATTATATCTTTTGAAGCCGTGTCCGTAGCTTCAGGAAGTTTAACTGTTGGAAACTTTATTGATAATGTTAGTGTTCAGATTAACAAGGTAAGTTGTGCACCTGTTGCAGTAACAGTGAATCCACCAGCTGAAGTTTTACATACAGCAACGGTAACAAACTGTTATGATGGCACCAACGGAGAAATAACGGTAGATGTCACTCAAGGTTCGCCAAATTATTTATTTAGAATCAATGGAGGAGCATGGGAAAGTCCAATAACGGCCAATGCTACGACGTATGTGTTCACAGGTTTGATACCAGGTGATTATACGGTAGAAGTACAAGACGCTTTAGGATGTGTTTCAACGGCAAGCACTCATACTTTAGATGATACATTAACAGCAACAACGTCAATAGTAAGTGTTACATGTAACCCCGGTGAAGTAGAAATTACGGCTTCAGGTGGTGATAGTAACTATGTATATGGGTTTGTAGCAACAGGAGGAACGCCAACATTTGTATCAGGGAACACTTTTAGTGTAACCGGAGCAGGGGATTATGATGTGTATGTTCGAGATAATACTGGAAATACAGGATATTGTGAATTTACGGAAACGATTACTGTAGAGGGAATTAATAACCCAACAGCTACCTTAACACCTACACAACCAAATTGTGATGGAGATACAGGAAGCATCAGTGTATCTATAGCTGAAGGAGAAGGTCCTTATAGTGTTAGTATTACTGCCGTAACAGCGGGAACCACTACTACCGTTGGCCCTAGTGCAAGTACCACTGTATTATTTGATACCTTAGCAGCAGATACATATAATATCCAAGTAACAGACACAAATGGATGTACTAGTGCTGTTGAAAACGAGGTTATTACAGTGCCTAATCCAATAGGTGGTTCAGCAAGTTTATCTCAGAATTATACATGTACACAGCAAGGGCAAATTACCTTTACCACAGCTTCTGGTGGAACGCCACCTTATAGTTATGGTATTGATGGAGTATATTCTACAAATCGAATAAAAAATGGATTAACAGAAGGAACGTATGCGTTAACCGTAAGAGATGACAACGGATGTGTTTTAAACTTAAGTGCTATTACTATAGATCCTTTACCAACAGAACCTACTTTTACAGGGAATATAGTTTATAATTGTAATGGAACTGGAAATATAACGATAACACCTGCAGTAGCAGGCTATACCTATAGTTTAGATGGGGCAAGTGCAGTAACAAGCAATGTATTTAATAATGTACCAGTAGGAAACCATACAATGACTATTGATTATGGTCGATCGTGTACTACTGATGTTTCGGTAACTGTATTGGCTAATCAAGAATTTACAGCCAGTATAACAGGAACAAGTAACAGTACATGTAACGGCTCTGATGATGGAACGGTTATAATTGATGTTACAAACTTTGGTACATCGTATGATTATTCGGTAGATGGAGGTGCATCATGGGTAAATACGGGAACAGATCCAGTTACAGTAACTAGTCTTGATAATGGAACACATAATATAAGAGTTCGAACAGGAGCAGGAGGATGTGAACTTGATTTAGGGGATATAACAATAACAGAACCAGCCGCTGTAGCGGTAACCGCTAATATAACTAGTACAACAAATTGTACGTCAATTCCTGGCGCCACAATAACAGCAGAGGCAACTGGAGGAACAAGTCCATATGAATTTAGAATAAATAGTGGAGCATGGCAAGCTAGTGGAGTGTTTACGGATATAGCAGATGATCCAACAGCTTATGTTATTGAGGCAAGAGATAGTAGAAATTGTATTTCTACCACCAATGCTAGTATTATGGTAAATGCACCAGTTGAAGTTTTACATACAGCGACGGTAACAAACTGTTATGATGGTACCAACGGACAAATAGCTGTAGATGTCACTCAAGGATCTTTAAATTATTTATTTAGAATCAATGGAGGAGCATGGGAAAGCCCAACACCGGTCGATGCTACGACGTATGTGTTTACAGGGTTGATACCAGACGATTATACGGTAGAAGTACAAGACGCTTTAGGATGTGTTTCAACGGCAAGCACTCATACTTTAGATGATACATTAACAGCAACAACGTCAATAGTAAGTGTTACATGTAACCCCGGTGAAGTAGAAATTACGGCTTCAGGTGGCGATAGTAACTATGTGTATGGACTTATAGCAACAGGAGGAATGCCAACATTTGTATCAGGGAACACTTTTAGTGTAACCGGAGCAGGGGATTATGATGTGTATGTTCGAGATAATACTGGAAATACAGGATATTGTGAATTTACGGAAACGATTACTGTAGAAGGAGTTAATAACCCAACAGCTACTTTAACACCTACACAACCAAATTGTGATGGAGATACGGGAAGCATCAGTGTATCTATAGCAGAAGGCGTAGGTCCTTATAGTGTTAGTATTACTGCCGTAACAGCAGGAACCACTACTACCGTTGGCCCTAGTGCAAGTACCACTGTATTATTTGATACCTTAGCAGCAGACACGTATACTATCCAAGTGACAGACACAAATGGATGTACTAGTGCTGTTGAAAACGAGGTTATTACAGTACCGAATCCAATAGGTGGTTCAGCAAGTTTATCTCAGAATTATACGTGTACCCAACAAGGACAAATCACATTTGCTACAGCTTCTGGTGGAACAGCACCTTATAGTTATGGTATTGATGGAGTATATTCTACAAATCGAATAAAAAATGGATTAACAGAAGGAACGTATGCGTTAACCGTAAGAGATGACAATGGGTGTGTTTTAAACTTAAGTGCTATTACTATAGATCCTTTACCAACGGAACCTACTTTTACAGGGAATATAGCTTATAATTGTAATGGAACTGGAAATATAACGATAACACCTGCAGTAGCAGGCTATACCTATAGTTTAGATGGGGCAAGTGCAGTAACAAGTAATGTATTTAATAATGTATCAGTAGGAAACCATACAATGACTATTGATTATGGTCGATCGTGTACTACTGATGTTTCGGTAACTGTATTGGCTAATCAAGAATTTACTGCCAGTATAACAGGAACAAGTAATAGTACATGTAACGGCTCTGATGATGGAACGGTTATAATTGATGCTACAAACTTTGGTACATCGTATGATTATTCGGTAGATGGAGGTGCATCATGGGTAAATACGGGAACAGATCCAGTTACAGTAACTAGTCTTGGAGATGGAACACATAATATAAGAGTTCGAACAGGAGCATCAGGGTGTGAACTTGATTTAGGGAATATAACAATAACAGAACCAGCGGCTGTAGCGGTAACCGCTAATATAACTAGTCCAACAAGTTGTACGTCAATTCCTGGCGCCACAATAACAGCAGAAGCAACGGGAGGAACAAGTCCATATGAATTTAGAATAAATAGCGGAGCATGGCAAGCTAGTGGAGTGTTTACGAATATAGCTGATAGTGTAACAGCCTATATTATTGAGGCAAGAGATAGTAGAAATTGTATTTCTACCACTAATGCGAGTGTTGTCGTAAATGCACCACTAGGAGTAACTCATGCGACGACAGTAACAAACTGTTACAATGGAGCTAATGGGCAAATAGAGGTGAATGTAACACAAGGATTACAGGATTATTTGTTTAGAATTAATGGCGGAGCATGGGTAACACCAGCACCATCAAATTCAACTACGCATGTTTTTGAAGGATTAACGGCAGGAAATTATACAATTGAAGTACAAGATGCTTTAGGTTGTACGTCTATCTCAAATGAGACGATAAGTACAGAATTACTTTTGACGACAGATACTGTTGATGTCAATTGTAATTCTGGACAAATAACTGCTTCGGCTTCTGGAGGAGTAGGTACCTATTTTTATGCTTTTGTGGATGAAGGAGTCCTTCCGGTACTTAGTGATTTTACGGCAACAAATACTTTTGGTATTCCTGTAGCTACAGTTACACCTAGAAGATATGACGTTTACGTAAGAGATAATGGAGGAAATACCGGATATTGTGAAACTTCAGTAACGGGGGTTGAAATAAATACTACTCCAGTATTAAATATTACAACGGCGGATACACAACCAACATGTAATGGTGATACTGGTAGCTTCCTTGTTACAATTGCAGGTGGTCTGCAGCCACATACTATTGATGTAACTGGTCCAAGTGGCTATAATAATACTGTGGCTAACTTTGTTCAAAGTACCAATAATTATACAAATTTGATTGCGGGTACTTATAATATTACCATAACGGATGCTAATGGATGTGAAGACACAGAAACCGTTACTTTGGTAGATCCAATTGCTTTGATAATTGATATAGATGATATATTGCCTGCAAATTGTATTGTGGATCCTTTGAATACAGGTTTTGATTTTATAAATGTAGACCCGAATGATTATTTACCATATACACTTCAGTATAGTGTTGATAATGGTGCTAATTGGGTTGACTTCACTTCTACAGGAGGACAAGTTAGAGGTTATAATTCGGGAGATATAGTTTACCCGGCTTTAAGAGTTTTTGATGCAGGAGCTTCTACCACGAAATGTTTATTAGCATATGGAAGATATGAAATAGCCTTTAATGTGGAAGGACTTATTGTAAACCCTGTTGCTAATCCATCTGATTGTACAACTGGATTTAGTGTGACCGTTGAAGCTTTTGGAGGAAGTGGTCCATTTGAGTTTGCTATGGGTACTCCTACAGGATGGCAAGGCCCTGATACTGTTAGTCCAACGCATATTCAACCAGATCAAACAAGAACAAGAACATATAATAATTTAATACCTGGCCAAACTTATGTATTTTATGTAAGAGATGCTACAGGTTGTATTAGACAAAATAATGAAGATGTATATGATACATTCTCTCCTTCTGTTCCGATTTCATCAACTGTTGATAGTAATCAGTGTTCAGGAGCTTCTAATGGGCAGATTACATTCACCATTGACAATTCAACTGGTGATTTAATACTACCATATGATTGGACTTTATACAGGCGTGTAACTCCATCGAGTGGAGGACCAATTACGGATCCTATTATAGAGTCTTCACTTCCAGCAGGTGAAAATGCCTTAACGATTACTTCTTCAACTGGGTTACCTTCGGGGCAATATTATATTCTAATCAGTAACAGAGTAGGTGGTCCACCTGTTTGTCAATTTGCAAGTATAGACACAGAAATTAGAGAAGGTGTAGCAATAGCTGGAAATGTAAACAATGGAGGTGATATAACTTGTGATTCACCAGGTATTGTAAATATAGAGAATGTAGTTGGTGGTTTCCCTGGATATACCTATACTATATCGGTAACAAATGCAACTGGAATAACATCATCAACATCATCAACTAGTATAGCCATACCTTATGCAAATGTTACAAACACTGCACTACCTGTAAATGTAGATGTTTCAGTAACTGATAGTAATGGTTGTTCACAAAATTTAGGAAATGTTAATTTAAATATAAGCCAACCTCCAGTTTTGACCAATGCTTTGGTTAGCACATGTGGAACAAATAAAACAATAAATGTTGTTGCTTCTGGAGGAACAGCTCCATATTTGTACTCAATCGATAATGGTGCAAATTACCAGTCAGATGCATTATTTGAGAATTTAACACCAGGGAATTATAATGTTATTGTAAGTGATGCCAGTGGGTGTGAGAGTTCAATATTGTCAAGAACAATTCATCCTTCTTTAGACTTCAATGTCGCTTCGATAAAAAATTTAGACTGTGTTTCAGATGCTACACTACAAATTAATGCTACTTCAGGAACCAATAATTACAGTTATGTGGTAGAGAATCATCCGTCAGGAACTAATGTGGTTCCTACTACAACTTTCGCAGCGACTAATACAACGTTTAATATAGCAACAGCTGGTAATTATAGAGTAGTTTTAACGGATGTAATTTCGGGATGTAGTTTAACAAGGACATTCTCAGTCGGAACGGAAGTCGCCCCAAATTTCACATATGTTGTAGAGGATAGTACCTGTAATGGAAGTAATTCTGGAGTTATATACTTAACGGATATAGATAATGG
This sequence comes from Tenacibaculum profundicola, assembly GCF_057220795.1. Taxonomy (NCBI): domain Bacteria; kingdom Pseudomonadati; phylum Bacteroidota; class Flavobacteriia; order Flavobacteriales; family Flavobacteriaceae; genus Tenacibaculum; species Tenacibaculum profundicola. The sequence goes on from NZ_CM170137.1 coordinate 4,501,683, forward strand.
TGTTTTCCCATTGAGCTATAGTATAAGTCCAGCAGCAGGAACGTTTAATGCAGCAACAAATAGTTTTGAAGATTTACCGCCTAATACGTATTCAATTACGGCAACAGGAGCAAATAGTTGTACAACAACGGTTAATAACCTTGTAATTACTGAGTTTAATTCAATATCAGTACCTACACCCGAAGTGGTAGAATTTGGATGTACAACAGGGAATGTAACGAATCACGCAACGATTACCATACCGAACTCTGGTGGAACTTTAATCACAGGCGGTAGTGGAACTTACATACGTGCTGAATTTATAAACACACAAGGAACCGCAACAACTGCGGATGACGTGGTAGTGCAAGACAGTTCTAGTTTTGTGTTTACATCTACTAACGAAGCTGGAGGAAGTTATCAAATTAATATATATGATGAAGAAGGATGTGTGGCGACAACAACGGCAACTATAGCTACTTTTGCTAGATTAGATACGGCTACAGTTGTGGTGGATAAACCAATTGACTGTTTAACAGGAGAAGACATCACAGTAAGCTATACTTCAACAAACCCAGTACTGCCACCAACAGCAATAAGTTATACTATAACAGGTGTAAATACATCATATACAGATACGAATGCTACAGGAGTATTTACAGACTTAGCAACGGATGTTTATAATGTGGAGATAACGAACGGCATTACAGGCTGTGTCTTAGAAACCGCTCATGAAGTAGAAGCTGAACCTAATTTCTTGATAGATGTCAATAAATTGAGCAATGTAAGTTGTTTTGGAACGAACACTGGTGAAATATCATTTGGGTTCAGTAGTACAACACCTTACGCAGGAAATTATGATTATGAGGTGTTCCAATCAAGTGGGGTAACCACAGGAATTACGGATACTGGAGTGAGTGGAGTAACCACCGTATCTGCTTTAGGAGCAGGAACTTATTACGTTGAACTCACTATGTTGGCAAGCCCGTTTTGTCAAGTACAATCCACGAATGTAACCATAGAAGCACCAACGGCAGCATTAGATTTTACACCAACAGTTAGTGCTATTGATTGTACAGGAGGTACTAATGGGTCGATAACAGTGGAAGCTACTGATGGCTGGGGCAGTTATGAGTATCAATTAGAGGATAATGTTGGAATTATCATAGAAGCATATTCTGGTACAAATACATTCTATGATTTAAGTACAAACACCTATTTAGTTCGTGTTCGTGATGCCAATGGATGTATCGTTACTGGTAATGTCAGCATATCTGATCCGACACCAATAACGTTTAACTTGACAAAGGATGATCAGGCTTGTACCGCTACTACTGGTGGAAGTATAACAGTAGCTGCCTCAGGAGGAACAGGAGTGTATACGTATATCTTGTCACAAGGAGGAGCAGAGATTCGTAATCAAACGAGCAATGTGTTTACTAACTTAGGAGTTGGTACATATACAGTAGAGGTAAAAGATAGTAATGGTTGTAGCGCAGCCGCTACTCAAAATATTATCTTGATGCCAGATTTAGAGTATTCTATAACAGAAACTAAGAAAATTGATTGTACTGGTAGCCCAGATGCTGTGATAGAAGTAGCAGTATCTTCAGGTTCAGGGAACTATGAGTACGAAGTATTTGACAGTTCAAGTGGTACGGTTATACCACGAGTAGCGATTGTTGGTTCTACGGTAAGTTTTACAGTAGCCGCAGCCGATACATATACTATAAGAGTTCACGATGTGGGAGCATCACCAAACTGTTCAGAAGATAAGACGATAGATATTTTAGATATAATAGCACCTAGTTTCACGTATGTTGTAGAGGATAGTACCTGTAATGGAAGTAATTCTGGAGTTATATACTTAACAGATATAGATAATGGTGTTTTCCCATTGAGCTATAGTATAAGTCCAGCAGCAGGAACGTTTAACGCAGCAACAAATAGTTTTGAAGATTTACCGCCTAATACGTATTCAATTACGGCAACAGGGGCAAATAGTTGTACAACAACGGTTAATAACCTTGTAATTACTGAGTTTAATTCAATATCAGTACCTACGCCAGAAGTGGTAGAATTTGGGTGTACAACCGGTAATGTAACAGATCACGCCACGATTACCATACCGAACTCAGGAGGAGCTTTAATCACAGGTGGTAGTGGAACTTACATACGTGCTGAATTTATAAATACCCAAGGAACCGCTACAACAGCGGATGACGTGATAGTACAAGACAGTTCTAGTTTTGTGTTTACATCTACGGACGAAGCCGGAGGAAGTTATCAAATTAATGTATATGATGAAGAAGGATGTGTGGGAACAGCAACGGCAAGCATAGCTGCATTTGCCAGATTGCAAGCAGCTACGGTAGCAGTAGATAAACTGATTGATTGTACAACAGGAGAGGACATTACAGTGAGCTATACTTCAACGAGCCCGGTAGTGCCGCCAACAGCGATAAGTTATACTATAACTGGTATCAATACAGCATATACAGATACGAATGCAACAGGAGTATTTACCAACCTAGCTACGGATGTTTATCAGGTAGAGGTAGCAAATACTGCAACAGGTTGTATACTAGAAACTGCTCATGAAGTTAGGTCAGAACCGAATTTCTTGATAGATCTTAATCAGTTGAGTAATGTAGGTTGCTTTGGAACGAATACAGGTGAAATATCATTTGGAGTTAGCAATACAACGACTTACACAGGAGATTATGATTATGAAGTTTTCCAATCAAGTGGTGTAACCACAGGAATTACAGGAACAGGAGTGAGTGGAGTAACCACAGTGTCTACATTAGGAGCAGGAACGTACTACGTAGAACTCACTATGCAAGCAAGTCCATTTTGCCCGGTACAATCCACGAATGTAACCATAGAAGCACCGACGGCAGTATTAGATTTTACAACAGTAGAAGGAGCTGTAGATTGTACGGGAGGTACTAATGGGTCGATAACAGTTACAGCTACTGATGGCTGGGGCAGTTATGAGTATCAATTAGAGGATACCTCAGGGGGTATCATAGTTGGGTATTCTGGTACAGATGTATTCTATAATTTAGCTGCAAACACCTATGTGGTTCGTGTTCGTGATGCCAATGGATGTATCGTTACTGGTAATGCCACTATATCTGATCCGACACCAATAACGTTTAACTTGACAAAGGATGATCAGGCTTGTACCGCTACTACTGGTGGAAGTATAACAGTTGCTGCCTTAGGAGGAACAGGAGTCTATACGTATATCCTGTCACAAGGAGGAACAGAGATTCGTAATCAAGCGAGCAATGTGTTCACAAACCTAGGAGTTGGGACATATACAGTAGAGGTGCTAGATAGTAATGGTTGTAGCGCAGCCGCTACTCAAAATATTACCTTGATGCCAGATTTAGAGTACGCTATAACAGAAACTAAGAAAATTGATTGTACGGGTAGCCCAGATGCTGTGATAGAAGTAGCTGTAACATCTGGTTCAGGTAACTATGAATATGAAGTGTTTGATAGTTCAAGTGGTACGGTTATACCACGAGTAGCGATTGTTGGTTCTACCGTAAGTTTTACAGTAGCAGCAGCCGATACATATACTGTAAGAGTTCACGATGTGGGAGCATTACCAAACTGTTCAGAAGATAAGACGATAGATATTTTAGATATAATAGCGCCTAGCTTTACATATATTGTAGAGGATAGTACCTGTAATGGAAGCAATTCTGGAGTTATATATTTAACGGATATAGATAATGGTGTTTTCCCATTGAGCTATAGTATAAGTCCAGCAGCAGGAACGTTTAACACTGCGGCTAATAGTTTTGAAAATTTACCTCCAGATACCTATTCGATCACGGCAACAGGAGCAAATAGTTGTACAACAACGGTTAATAACCTTGTAATTACCGAGTTTACACCAATATCAGTACCTACGCCCGAAGTGGTAGAATTTGGATGTACAACGGGTAATATAACGAATCATGCTACGATTACCATACCGAATTCTGGTGGAACTGTAATCACAGGTGGAAGTGGAACTTATGTACGTGTAGAGTTTATAAACACCCAAGGAACTACAACCACAAGTGATGATGTGGTAGAACAAGATGGTCCAGGCTATGTATATACATCAACAGATGAGGCTGGAGGAAGCTATCAAATTAATGTATATGATGAAGAAGGATGTATAGGGATAGCAACGGCTACTATAGCTGCATTTGCAAGATTAGAAACAGCTACAGTGGCTGTAGATAAGCTGATTGATTGTACAACAGGAGAAGACATTACAGTAAGTTATACTTCAACAAGTCCAGTAGTGCCATCAACCGCAATAAGTTATAGCATAACAGGAGCCAATACAGGATATACAGATACGAATGCTACAGGAGTATTTACAAACCTAGCTACGGATGTTTATCAGGTAGAGGTAGCAAATGCTGTTACAGGTTGTATACTAGAAATAGCTCATGAGGTTAGGTCAGAACCGAATTTCTTGATAGACCTCAATCAGTTGAGTAACGTAGGTTGTTTTGGAACTGATACAGGTGAAATCTCATTTGGATTCAGCAGTACTACACCTTACGGAGGAACTTATGATTATGAGGTGTTCCAATCAAGCGGAGTTACCACAGGAATTACGGGAACAGGAATGAGTGGAGTAACTACAGTGTCTACACTAGGAGCAGGAACGTACTATGTTGAGCTTACTATGCTAGCAAGCCCGTTTTGTCCGGTACAATCCACGAATGTAACCATAGAAGCACCGACGGCAGCATTAGATTTTACAACAGTAGAAGGAGCTATAGATTGTATAGGAGACACTAATGGATCGATAACAGTGACAGCTACTGATGGCTGGGGTAGTTATGAATATCAATTAGAGGATACCTTAGGGGGGGTTATAGCAGGGTATTCTGGAACAGATGTATTCTATAATTTAAGTGAAAACACCTATGTAGTTCGTGTTCGTGATGCTAATGGATGTATTGCTACTCGTAATGTGACCATATCCGATCCGACACCAATAACGTTTAACTTAACAAAGGATGATCAGGCTTGTACCGCTACAACTGGCGGAAGTATAACGGTAGCAGCCTTAGGAGGAACAGGAGTCTATACGTATATATTATCACAAGGAGGAATAGAGGTTCGTAATCAAACGGACAATGTGTTTACAAATTTAGGAGTAGGTTTATATACGGTAGAGGTAAGAGATAGTAAAGGGTGTAGCGCGACTGCTACTCAAAATATTACCTTGTTGCCAGATTTAGAGTATTCTATAATAGAAACTAAGAAAATTGATTGTACGGGTAGCCCAGATGCGGTGATAGAAGTAGCCGTAACATCTGGTTCAGGGAACTATGAGTACGAAGTATTTGATAGTTCAAGTGGTATCGTTGTACCGAGAGTAGCGATTGTTGGTTCCACTGTAAGTTTTACGGTGTCAGCAGCCGATACATATACTGTAAGAGTTCACGATGTGGGAGCATCACCAAACTGTTCAGAAGATAAGACGATAGATATTTTAGATATAATAACGCCTAGCTTTACGTATATTGTAGAGAATAGTACCTGTAATGGAAGTAATTCTGGAGTTATATATTTAACAGAGGTAGATAATGGAGTTGTACCATTTGTAGGGTATAGTATAAGTCCCGCAGCAGGAACATTTAATGCGGCAACCAATAGTTTTGATGACTTACCGCCTAATACGTATTCAATCACTGCTACAGGATCGAATAATTGTACAACTACCATAAATAACATTATAATTACTGAATTTGTACCGATAACAATACCTACACCCGAAGTGGTAGAATTTGGATGTATAACGGGTAATGTAACGAATCATGCCACGATTACCATACCAAATGTTGGAGGAACTTTAATCACAGGTGGTAGTGGAACTTATGTACGTGTAGAGTTTATAGATACCCAAGGAACCCTAACAACGGGTGATGATGTGGTGGTTCAAGACGGATCGAGTTTTGTGTATGGATCGACAGATGAAGCCGGGGGAAGTTATCAAATTAATGTATATGATGAAGAAGGATGTGTAGGCTCAACAACGGCAACGATAGCCGCATTTGCCAGATTAGATACAGCTACGGTAACAGTAGATAAACTGATTGACTGTGCAACAGGAGAGGATATTACCGTGGGTTATACTTCAACGAGTCCAGTAGTGCCGCCAACCGCAATAAGTTATAACATAACAGGAGCCAATACAGGGTATACAGATACGAATGCTACGGGTGTATTTACAAACTTAGCAACGGATGTTTATCAGGTATCGGTAGTAAATAGTAATACAGGTTGTATACTAGAAACGGCTCATGAAGTTAGGCCAGAACCTAATTTCTTTATAGATATCAGTAGGTCGAGTAATGTAAGTTGTTTGGGAACTGATACAGGTGAAATAGTATTTGGATTCAGTAGTACCACACCTTATGTAGGAACGTATGATTATGAGGTGTTCCAATCAAGCGGAGTAACCACAGGAATTACAGGAACAGGAGTGAGTGGAGTAACTACCGTGTCTACATTAGGAGCAGGAACGTACTACGTTGAGCTCACTATGCAGGCAAGTCCGTTTTGTCCGGTACAATCTACGGATATAACCATAGAAGCACCCGCTACTGGGTTATCATTAGCAACCTTACCATCGTTAATTAGTTGTGTCGGACCTAACTCTGGTGAAGTGGTATTAAACGCTTCAGGAGGATGGGGAACTTATGAATATCAACTGGTGAATACAACTACAGGCGTAACTATGCAGGCTTTTGATATCAACAATGTCATCGATGGCTTAGATGCAGGCCTCTATGCTGCGACTGTTAGAGATGTGAATGGTTGTAATGAAACAGTCACCTTTGAATTAACAGACCCTACACCGATAACAGCAAATTATATAGTGGGAGATAATCTTTGTAATGGTGATCAAGCAGCAATAATTACGGTTACCAATGTAACGGGAGGTCAAGGTACAGGAGTTCCTTATACCTACACTTTAACCTACCCTGGAGGAACGGTATCAGCTAACCAAACGAGTAATGTATTTACCAATTTGCTTGCTGGAAATTATGTGATTACAGTCTATGACGATTATTCATGTCAAAGTTTACCAATTGACGTATCAATTACGGATCCAACAAAAGTAGTCGCTGATGCAACCATATTAAATTCGATAACCTGTAGCAGAAATCAATCTACGATTGAGGTAACAGGTCAGGGTGGTGCTGGCGGATATTCATATAGTGTAGATGGGGTCAATTTTGTACTGAGTAACATCTTTACTGTTAATGCAGGCGAGCATAATTTTTATGTAAGAGATGCTAGCGGCTGTACTTCTGATCCTTTTACACTAGTTACCGTTGATCCTTATGAGGCACTGGTCTCAACATTGAATATAGAGTCAGGGTTTGTTACTTGTAATGGAGAAAATAATGGGGTACTATCGGCAACAGTGTCTAATGGTCTTGGAAATTATGAGTACGAGCTACTAGATGCAAGTGATGCGGTTATTAGACCGCTCCAGACATCAAATATGTTCTCAGGATTACCTGTAGGGATTTATAAAATAAGAATAAGTAGTACGAATGATGATGGAGATGTTTGTTTGATGGATACAGGTTTACATGAAGTTGTAGAGCCTGAGATGTTAGAAATAGGAGCGGTAGCAGCGCATATAAGTTGTTATGGCGGTAATGACGGTGTTATAACAATTAATGCTGAGGGAGGAAATGAAGACTATGAGTATAATATCAGTCCAGGTTTTGATCCTAATAAATTTGTAACATCGAATGTGTTTGAAAATCTAGCGCCTGGTGACTATGTGATTACCGTGAAAGATAAAGTAGGATGTTACGACACTATTGATGTTACCATTGAAGAACCAACAGAAATAGAGGTATCTTTAGTTAATGTAACTCAACAAGTTTGTATTTCAGATCCTACACCTACGATCACGATTCAAGCAACAGGAGGAGCAGTACCAAGTAGTACAGTAACATATATTGTTAGTATTAATGGTATAGATTTACCTGGTACCTATCCAGAAGGAGCTATTGTTTTGGGAGCGAGTGAAGGAATTGAAGCCGATAAGATCTATGGAATTTCTATTAGAAATAGTAACGGAGACTGTGTGCCAGAAAATGTGGGGCCAATTACTACGACAAGGGCAATTAATCTATTATTAGAGGCTGATCGAGAATATAATTGTCCTGTTGGTAATGTCATTAGGGCAGCAGTGCAAGATGAATATAAAGATGCAGTGATCTTTTCGTTGAATAATGGAGCTGGATTGGTAGCATCTAATGATACAGGAGTTTTTACGAATGTTGCACCCGGAGATGGTTATACAATAACTGTAGAGCATGTACTAGAATCGTGTTCTATAACTACGGATGTAGATGAAGTACAAGATATTCAAGAGTTAACACTCACTATCAATGATTCTGAAAAGAATAAATTAATAGCGAACGGGAATTTTGGACTGGCTCCTTATGAATACAGTTTAGATGGTGATTCATTTGGTAATGAAAATGAAATTACTATTTTGGAAACTAGAGATTATACAGTAATAGTAAGAGATAGTAGAGGATGTGAAGTTGAACTCATTATTCAAGGTGTGTATATTACCATTGAAGTGCCTAATATATTTACTCCTGATGGGAATGGATTAAATGATTATTGGTATCCAACAAATGTTGAAGATTATCATGGTGTAAAAGTATATATCTACGACAGGTATGCTAGAAATATTGCCGTTTATGAAGGTTCACAACAAGGATGGGATGGAACTTATGAAGGCGTAGAATTACCTTCGGGTGATTATTGGTATACCATTTACTTTAACGAGTTATCAGGTCAAGAAAGAAAAATTATGGGTCACTTTACACTATATAGATAACCATGAAGAAGCTATTATTAATTATAAGTAGTATAATTTGGAGCACTAACATGTTGGCTCAAGAAGTTGAATTACCACAGTATGTAAGTCACCTTGCCGATAATCCATTTCTAATATCACCAACATACGCTGGTATTGGATCTGGTTTACAAATTCGATTAAATGGAGTTAGTCAATGGATTGGAGTTGAAGGTTCACCAGATACCCAATCCGTATCTATCGAAGCTAGATTGGCTGATCGTTTTGGTGGAGGAATAACTATTTATAATGATAAAAATGGATTTACATCTCAGCAAGGAGTGAAATTATCTTTGGCAAGTCACTTAACATTAAGTAACTTTCACGATAGTTTTTTGTCTTTTGCACTGAGTTATTCCTATAATCAGTTTGGAATAGATACTTCCGAAAACAACACATCAGAAGGAGGGATACCAAATAGATCTTTTGGAAACTCCAATTTTGATGTAGGAATGCTGTATCGTTATGAACGTTTTAGTATTAGTGCTAATGTGGCGAATTTATTGGATAAAAAAGTCATAGATTTTGATACAGATGAACCGAGAGTTTTAAGAAAATATATATTATATTCCTCGTATGTATTAGCACGGCTAAGTCAGAAAATAGAATTGGAACCTTCTATTTTAATTGAGTATAGAGAATTTGACAAACGTTCCAGAACAGATTTAAACCTAAAGGCACGAAAGGGTATTCCTGACGGATACGTTTGGGCAGGTTTAAGTTATACCTTCTTGAATGATCAGTTTTTTACACCCAATGCAATTACGCCATTAGTAGGGCTAAAAAAGACAAATTTTTATTTGTCATATGGTTTTAGTATTAATGTTAATGAAACGCAAAATTTTAATTATGGAACTCATATGATTACCTTAGGGTTTGATTATGAAAGGAGGCCTAGTTTAGCTCGATGTACACAAAAAATGATGATTTTTTAGTGGTAATTAAAAAAAGTAATATAAAATCCTCAAGTACTTAACGTATCTTGAGGATTTTCTTTTTCTTTGTTATAATGAATACGACAAACGAGAAATCAATAAACCTTAACAAATATATTAGTAGCACTGGTATATGTTCACGACGTGATGCTGAGAAGTACATAAAAGAAGGAAGGGTAACAATAAACGGAAAAGCTACACAGCTTGGAAATCGTGTTTTTGAAGGAGATGTAGTGAAGATTGACGGAAAGCCTTTAAAGTCAAAACCGAAAACAATTTATATTGCATTAAACAAACCTGTAGGTATTGTTTGTACAACCGATAGTAAAGAAAAAAAGAATATTGTAAAATTTGTTGGGTACCCTCAACGGTTATTTCCAATAGGAAGATTAGATAAACCTTCGGAGGGCCTTATTTTCTTAACAAATGACGGAGATATTGTAAATAAAATTTTAAGGGCAGGTAACAACCATGAAAAAGAATATATAGTAACTCTTGATAAAGCTTTTGATGAACGATTTATAAATAAAATGAGTAATGGTATTCCTATTTTAGGTACTGTAACAAAAAAATGTAGAGTAGTACGCGTTAACGATACTACATTTAAAATAGTATTGGTTCAAGGGTTAAATCGTCAAATTCGAAGAATGTGCGAGTATTTAGGATATGAAGTTAAAAAGTTAAAACGTACTCGTATTATGAACGTATCTCTCGGAAAATTAAAAACGGGAGAATGGCGAGAATTATCAGTGTTAGAAATGGAGGGAATTAATAGAATGGTTACTTCTTCTTCTAAAACTGAAGAAGCCTCTGTTATATCAAAACCTAATAAAAATAATAAAACTCCCAATAAAAAGAACGTTAAATCTAGGTTTGGTAGAAAAAGAAGATAAATATTGGAGCTAAGATTAGAACAATAAGAAACTTTTAACCTTCTACTTTTCAACATTAAACTTACATGCGTATCTTTGCCAACTATGCAATTTAATTTAAAAATAACCGATCCTAAAAGTAAAGCCCGTGCGGGTTCAATAACAACGGATCACGGAACTATAGAAACTCCCATATTTATGCCGGTTGGAACAGTGGCTACAGTAAAAGGAGTTCACCAATCAGAATTAAAAAACGAGATAAACCCGGATATAATATTAGGGAATACCTATCATTTATATTTACGCCCGAAAATAAAGATTCTTGAACAAGCAGGAGGACTTCACAAGTTTATGAATTGGGATCGAAATATATTAACAGATAGTGGAGGATATCAAGTGTATTCTCTTTCGGGAAGAAGAAAAATTAATGAAGAAGGAGTTAAGTTTAAGAGTCATATTGATGGCTCAACTCATTTCTTTACTCCTGAAAATGTTATGGAAATACAGCGATCAATTGGTGCTGATATTATTATGGCATTTGATGAATGTACTCCTTACCCATGTGATTATGGCTATGCCAAACAATCGATGCATATGACCCATAGATGGCTAAAAAGATGTATTAATCATTTAGAAAAAGTACCGCCGAAATATGGCTATAACCAAACATTTTTTCCAATAGTACAAGGGAGTACTTATACTGATTTAAGAAAGCAATCTGCTGAATTTATAGCATCTGTTGGAGCAGAGGGGAATGCCATTGGAGGGCTATCTGTAGGAGAGCCTGCTGAAGAGATGTATGCGATGACTGATGTGGTCTGTAGTATTCTTCCAGAAGATAAACCAAGGTATTTGATGGGGGTGGGTACACCGATTAATATTCTCGAAAATATTGCACTGGGGGTTGATATGTTTGATTGTGTTATGCCAACTCGTAATGCCAGAAATGGAATGTTATTTACCGCTCATGGCACCATTAATATCAAGAATAAAAAATGGGAAGATGATTTTTCTCCTATTGATGAAATGGGAATTACTTATGTCGATACAATGTACTCTAAAGCCTATTTGAAACATTTATTTTCTGCTAGAGAAATGCTCGGTAAGCAAATAGCATCAATACACAACTTAGGATTTTATCTATGGTTGGTTCGTGAAGCTAGAAAACATATTATAGCAGGAGATTTTACTGAATGGAAAAACAAAATGGTTATTCAAATGAACAAACGTTTATAAGTTGAAGTTACTAGATAAATACATACTAAAACGTTACTTGGTAACATTTCTGTTTACTTTGTTAATATTGATTCCAATAGCTGTTGCTATCGATATAGCAGAGAAAATTGATCGGTTCCTAAGAAATGAAAATTTAACGTTATTTGAAGTAGTAAATGATTATTACAAGAATTTTATAATTTACTATTCGAATACATTTATGCCTTTGGCATTATTTATTGCCGTTATACTGTTTACGTCAAAGTTGTCGAATAATACAGAAATAGTAGCTATAAATAATGCTCAAGTTTCTTTTACACGTTTTTTGTACCCTTACTTTATAGGAGCAACCATTATAACTTCTGTAGCTCTTTTAATGAATCATTTGTTTGTTCCATCTAGTAGTAAAACGAGGAGAACTTTTGAGAAAAAATATCTATCACGAAAAACATATGTAGACAATACCATTAGAGATTTTAGTTTACAACTAAATGATAGTACCTATGTTTTTGTCCAGAATTTCAACTTGGAAAGAAATTCTGGCTATAATTTTTCCACGGAAGTGTATGATGGCATTCGGTTGAAGTACAAATTGATAGCTGATAATATTAATTGGAACCCTAAGGATAGTACTTTTAAATTGAATAGCTGGAAAGAACGAAAAATATTTAAGGATCGGGATAGTATTTTTTCGGGAAATACATTAGATACTACCTTTGCATTTACTCCCAACGATTTTAATTATAAAAATCTTGTAGCTCAGGAAATGCGATCTGGAGAATTAAAAGACTTCATTAACCTGTCTAAAAAAAGAGGAATAAAAAATTTGAACGCATATTATGTAGAATTGTATAAGAGAACAAGTTTACCTATTGCTTCGTATATTTTAACTCTAATAGCTGTGGTTTTAGCACATAAAAAGAAAAGAGGAGGTTTAGGAGTTAATCTGGCACTGGGTATTGGGGCAATGTTTGTATATGTGTTTTTTATGAAAATTGGAGAAGTATTAGGTGCGGTAGCAGGAGCGAATTCTTTGTTGAACGTATGGATGCCAAATATCATTTTTGGTACGTATGCAATTTATTTATATATAAATGCAAGAAAGTAAAATTAAAAGTTATTTAACACTACATTTTATCGTTTTTATTTGGGGTTTTACCGCTATTTTAGGGGCCTTAATAACAGTAGACGCAATACCTTTAGTGTGGTTCAGAATGCTGTTGGCGGTTATTTTTATCGCTGTTTACATTTTAGTAAAAAAGAAGGAATTTGCTATTGAAGGTAAAGCCATATTTAAATTTATAATTTCAGGATTGATTATCGCCGTTCACTGGATTACTTTTTTTAAAGCAATAAAGGTGTCTAATGTTTCAGTTGCTTTAGTAACGATGAGTACTGGTGCATTTTTTGCATCATTAATAGAACCTCTATTTTTTAGAAGAAAAATTAAGGCTATTGAAATTTTATTTGGGTTACTTGTAGTGATCGGTCTTTATATTATTTTTAATTTTGAAAGTCAGTATACCCTCGGAATTGTTTATGCATTAATATCAGCATTTCTATCTGCTTTATTTTCAGTATTAAATGGGCTATTCGTGAAAAGGTACGACCCCACAATAATATCTTTCTATCAACTACTTTTCGGCGTATTAGGAATTACATTGTTTTTAATATTTAAAAATCAATTTTCAGTAGAGTTTTTTAGTATATCTATGGTAGATTGGTTTTACTTAGTTATTTTAAGTAGTATATGCACAGCATATGCTTTTATAGCTTCAGTAAAGGTAATGAGGTATTTAACACCATATACAGTAATGCTTACTATTAATTTAGAACCCATTTATGCGATCATTTTGGCACTTATAATCTTTGGCGAGAAAGAAGAGATGAAAGTAGAGTTTTATTATGGAGCGTTTATCGTTTTATTGGTCGTATTATTGAATGGATTGTTAAAAAATAAAATTTTGTTTAGAAAGAAAATTACCGTAAAAAAATAGGTAAAAAAGTGGTTGTATTAAAATATCTGTTCAAATTTTTAGTATGTTTGCCTTAGCAAACAACGAATTTAAAAAATAGAAAAATCAAACTGTATACTATGGAATATTTAGATTTTGAAATGCCAATTAAAGAACTTGAAGATCAGTTGGCAAAATGCTATGACATAGGGAAAGAGAGCGATGTTGATGTTTCGGAGACATATAAGAAGATTGAGAGAAAATTAGAAAAAGCAAAAAAAGATATACATAAAAACTTAACACCATGGCAACGTGTGCAGTTGTCACGTCACCCGAATAGACCGTATACCTTAGATTATATAAGAGCTATCTGTGGTGATACTTTTATGGAACTTCATGGAGATAGAAGTGTGAAGGATGATAAAGCAATGATTGGAGGTTTAGGTAAAATTGGAGATCAATCATTTATGTTTATCGGACAACAAAAAGGGTATAACACCAAAACACGTCAATATCGTAACTTTGGTATGGCAAATCCTGAAGGTTACCGTAAGGCGTTGCGTTTAATGCGTATGGCAGAAAAATTTGGTATACCTGTGGTTACCTTATTAGATACACCGGGAGCATATCCTGGTTTAGAAGCCGAAGAGAGAGGGCAAGGAGAAGCGATTGCACGTAATATTTTAGAAATGACTCGTTTAAAAACACCTATTATTACTGTGGTAATTGGAGAAGGTGCTTCTGGAGGAGCTGTAGGTATTGGTGTAGGTGATAGAGTGTATATGATGGAAAACACTTGGTACACGGTAATATCTCCGGAGTCGTGTTCTTCTATTTTATGGCGTAGTTGGGAATATAAAGAACAAGCAGCGGCAGCACTTAAATTAACTGGGGAGGATATGAAGAAGCTTGAATTAATTGATGGTATTATTAAAGAACCACTTGGTGGAGCCCATTTTGATAGAGAGGGAGCCTTTGAAGCTGTTAAGAATCAGGTGTTAAGTGCATTTGATGAGTTGAAAGACTTAAATGAAGTTGAGTTGGTTGAAAAACGTATGAATAAATACGCTAGTATGGGCGTTTATAAAGAATAATAAATTTATTATAGTTCACAAAATAAAGAGCATCTACGTCAAGTAAGATGCTTTTTTTATGCCTACGTGTCTCGTTCTGAAATAATGTTATATCACTTATGATTTGAAATTATAGCATACCAAAATGACACCCCTTCTCAATACAAATGTAAATCGTATAAGCGCTAAAAAAGGGTAAGTATATAGCCTAATAAAGAACTACCTAAAACAATATAAGCATTGTTCGTTTTTTTAAACATAAACACTACTAAAAAGCTAATAATCATAATTACAATTGTGCGCCAATCGGTAATGGTATTTTTAGCCATTATCATACAAACAGCGATAATAAGAGCTACAGCAGCTATATTAACACTATCGAGCATTGCGCCTACAGCTTTCGATTTTCTCATTTTGGGAATTAAAGGGTTCAGTAATAACACCATGAGAAAAGAAGGAAGAAAAATACCTGCAGTAGCGACAAGTGCACCAGAAAAGCCATTCATTTGCCAACCTATAAAGGTTGCGGTTGTTAAAATTGGACCAGGGGTTATTTGGCCTACAGCTACGGCATCTATAAGTACTTGTTGGGTAAGCCAACCATTACCAACCAATTCGGTATCTAAAAAAGCAAACAATACATAACCACTTCCGTAAAGAATAGCTCCAATTTTTAGAAAAGTAAAAAATATAGAATATGTAGCAATTTTTGTGTTAGCCTGTAAGGCGAATACAAACGGTAAAAGAGTATATAAATGACTGTTATTTTTTCTAAAATAAAACATTAGTAATCCCGTTATGGCGCTACCAAAAAGTACTGCAATTTCATTAATACCTAACAAACTAGCGGCTATGGCAATACAACCAAGAATAACCAATTGTAAATTTTTTACAGCTTTTTTTCCTAATTTATAGGCAGCGATTGCAATAATGGCTATAACAGCAGGTTTAATACCGTATATAAAAGGAGTAACTTCAGGTAATTGGCCATAAGATTGATATAACCAAGCAAATATACCTGTAATGAATGCAGCAGGAAAAATAAAACAAAAGCCAGCAATGAATAAGCCTTTCCAACCTGCTTTTTCATGTCCGCAATGCATGGTCATTTCTGTTGAATTCGGGCCAGGGATTAGATTAGTAGCACCCATGAGATCTAAAAAATGTTCTTGCGTCATCCATTTCCTTTTGGTAACAATTTCATTTTCCATCATGGCTATATGCGCGGCAGGACCGCCAAAGGCAATGCAACCTAACTTAAAAAAAAGCAAAGCTATTTCTTTTAAATCATCTCTTTGTTTTATGCTTTTAGTATGGTTCAAAATGAAAGGATTTTAAATTATTCTACCTTATTAAAGAAAGTCAATGTATAATTTGGTAACACGTTAGGACTCGTGATTTTAACCAAATCCTTTAAAACCAAATCTGGCCGTACAGGAGATAATTCATAATACAACAAACCTCCTGTCTCTCCTCTTTTTCCAGCGATTGAATAAAGCTTGTTATTTGTATATGCATCGAATTCTTTATAGTGAACATTAGCAGTAACTAGTTGTTCTTTGGTTTCATATAAGCCACAATTAAGCCAATAATCTGCATGTTTTCCTTTTTCCAACACACTTTCGAAACTAAGTTGTAAACTTCCAGTTCCTTGTGTATCTTTCCATAGATAATTTAAATTTGCATCTTTAAAAAAAGTGGCGTTATAGCTTTGACCAGCCGGAACATTCCATACATCTTTAAACATACTACCAGATAGGACCGTTGGAGTGTTTACATTTTTCTTAGCAATTTCCTTTGCTTCTAAGTAAGCGGTTTCAATTGAATTAAAAATGCTATCAGCCTCCTTCTCTTTATCAAATAAAACTCCAAAAAATTTAATCCATTCAGCTCTTCCTAATGGTGTTTCTTCCAACCAATCGCCATTAAAAATAACAGGAACACCTGTTTTTTTGATATTCTCATACAATTTACTGTTAGGATGTAATGAAAACCCTACCACTAATTCTGGTTGTAAGTCGAGTATTTTTTCTGTATTCATATCTTGCTCCATACCCAATTCCGTAATTTTTCCTTCTTTGATTCTATTACGTGTTTTTGGAGAAGAAATGTATTTGGTATGTGGAAATCCAACTAAACTGTTCTCAATTCCCAACAACTCCAGCATCGGTATATGTGTAGTACTGGTAACCACTAATTTTTCAACAGGAACTTTAATTTCATTCTTGTCAATATTTGTAATATTGGTAAGTGTAAAAGAATAGCTTTTGTTAGAATTTTGAAAAACTCTCTTAATAATTAATTGTTTTCGATTGTTTTGTGTGACAATATCAAATCCCTTAGCATATTTAATGCTATTGTTTGTAGGGGGTATTGGAACAACTTTTTGGGAGCTTTCTTGCTTGCAAGATTCCAAAAGAAATAGCATAAAAATAAATAGTAAATAGTGTTTCATTTTTTATATGTTGAGTGTGACCATGGCGCCATAATTGAGCTTTAGGTCAAATGATTTTTCAAGTGAAATGTGATTTATATAAGCCCACATACTTCGTATTACTCCTGCATGGGTTATAACTACGGCTCTTTCGTTTGTTGTTTGCTTTAGCTCCTCTAAAAAATCAGTGGTACGGCTATACATATCAAGATAAGATTCTCCATTTTTTGTTGGAACATTAACAAAATCTTCCATCCAATAATTTAACTCATTTTTGTCAATATCATCCCATCTTTGGAGTTCCCAATCTCCAAAATTAAGTTCTTTTAAACGCTCATCAAAAATCACAGTATCTGATAATTGTTCTGCTAACAAAGCACAACGTCGAAGCGGACTGCTATAATATGCAATGGATGATTCGTTAAAGGGAACCTTGTCTAAAATGGGGTGGATTTCTTCTAAAAACGTAGCTGTTACTCCGATATCTGCTTGGCCATAACAGGTTGCTTTGGCTATTTTAGGTGTGGTATGTCTAACTAGAATAACTTCCATACGGCTAACAAGCTTATATAATAAATGACTTCTGAAACTTGCTGTAATGCTCCAGCACAATCGCCAGTTTGACCTCCAATCCATTTTTTAAAAAAACGACCTAAATATACATAGGTTATAAATAAAGGGATCAAAACTAAAAACACAAAATTTTCTTGTAAAAATAAAAGAGGTGTCAGACCTATAATACCAGAAATAATGAGTGATTTAGTGCTCATCTTTTTGGTAGTAGGTTTTACTTTTGAACTATCGTTATCTCTTACATAGGTATGCGTGTATAACAAAATTGTGGCTATGAATCGGCTTACACCATGACCTGAAATAATAACAAAAACCAAGTTTACTGCGTTCTTTTGTAGATGATATAATGATAGAAATTTTAAACTGAGAATGAAAAGAAGTCCACTAACTCCAAAAGTTCCTAATCTGGAATCTTTCATTATAGTTAAAATCGTATCCTTCGTCCATCCGCCACCAAAACCGTCGCAAACATCTGCGAATCCGTCTTCATGAAAAGCTCCCGTTACCCATAACGAACTGATCATACTTAATAAAATAGCTATATCAGCAGGAAAAACGAAAGAGAAAGTATAGTAGGTAAAAGCAGCTATACCACCAACTAAAATTCCAACTAGAGAGAAATACCTACTACTTTTATTTAGAATTTCAGATGAATGATCTACCCAACTAGGGCATGGTATACGTGTAAAAAATAAAACTGCTGTTAAAAAATAATGAACTTGCTTTTTGATCATAATTATGCTTCACTTACATTGGCACTTTCAAAAGTAGCCATATTATTTAAAAAATTTACACTTGCTTGTACAATTGGGAAAGCAATTGCGCAACCTGTACCTTCTCCTAAGCGGAGTCCTAGATTTACTAATGGTTTTACATTTAGGTAGTTCAGCATTTTTTGATGTCCTTGTTCACCAGAGGTATGACAAAAAATACAATATTCTAAAATGGCAGGATCCATGGAATGGGCTGCTAATAAAGCAGCAGTAACAATAAAACCATCTATTAATAAAGTCATCTGTAAAGAAGCTGCTTCTAGCATAGCACCGCACATCATTACAATTTCGAATCCTCCAAATGAACGTAGAGCATCAGAAGAAGATTGTAAAGACGTTTTGTGTAAGTTATAGACCTCCTCTAAGGTTTTTATTTTGGTATTAAGACCTTCATCACTAACGCCAGTACCTCTGCCTACACATTGACTAATAGGTGTGTTGGTAAGATAACTCATTAATAAGGAAGCAGAAGAAGTATTGCTGATACCCATTTCACCAAAACCAATAATATTACAACCGTTGGTATGTAATTTTCGAACGAGTTCTTTTCCTTTACTTAGAGCTAGGTTATATTCCTCAAAAGACATGGCTTTGCTAGTACTGTAATCGTTAGTTCCTTTCGCTATTTTAGCTTTAATTAACTGTGCATGACTTTCAAAATCGGCATTTACACCGGCATCAACAATTTTCAGATTGATATTATTTTGATTACAGAACACATTGATTGCTGCACCGCCAGTTAAAAAATTCAGCACCATTTGCTGTGTAACTTCTTGTGGATATGGACTTACTTTATGAGTCGTCGCTATACCATGATCGCCAGCAAAAACCATTATTGTTGGATGTAAAAGACTAGGGGTCGTTGTTTTTTGAATTAAAGCTATTTGCATAGCAATGGTTTCTAACATTCCTAAAGCACCGATGGGTTTGGTTTTATAGTCTATCTTTTCTTGAATAGTTTGTTGTAAACTTTTAGAAAGTGGAGCTATTTTTGTATTCATAAGAAATGTTATTTTAATGTTAATGGTAAACCAGACACCATAAAAAGGGCTTTGTGAGCATGTTTGGCAATGTATTGATTGGTCCAACCTTGAAGCTCTGTAAACTTTCTTCCAGATTGGGTGGTAGCGTGCAATCCCATTCCTATTTCGTTCGAAATAATTATAATATTAGAATTGATACGGGTAAGCTTTTCTATTTCTGTTTTCGCAAGCTCGAGGGCTGCAGTAACATCGTATTCGGTATCTGTAAATAAATTAGTTAGCCAAAGTGTAACACAATCGATAACCACTGTTTGGTTTTCAGAAATCTTTTTACTTATCCATTTTTCCTCTTCAATGGTTGTCCAGCGATTATCTCTTTCAGCAATATGCCTGTCAACACGTTTTTTAAAATCATCATCCCAAATGCGCGATGTAGCTAAATATATTGGAGAATCTGACAAAGATTCAGCAAGTTCTTGTGCGTACCTGCTTTTTCCTGAACGCTCACCTCCTGTAATGTAATATATCATCTTAAAAAATTATGGAACACAAAGATTACAAAGTTTTTTAGATAAGAAAAACTTATATACCAAACTTTACACTTTAAATTGGCTGGAAGGAAGCCGAGTAATGTTTTTGAAAATTAAATCGTCAAAAAAACCATAGATTTTTGTTGTAAGTTTATAATAATAGTATAAATTCGCACCGAATTTTGGTTTTTCTTTAATCGCTAGCAAAGATTAAATAAAATTAAAAGGGAATTCGGTTTAAATCCGAAGCTGTTCCCGCAACTGTAAGCTAAAAAGCTTGTAATTATTCTTAATGTCACTGTTTAATAAGGAACGGGAAGACCAATTACAAGACGTAAGCCAGGAGACCTGCCAAATTTCACACAATTCGAACTTTCGGGATAAAGGTTTGAGGGTAGTACATACTGCGCTATTTTTTTCCTGAATAAAATTTAAAATATTAAGTAGAAATGAAAAAAAAAGTACTTTGTTTAAGTGTTTTAGCAACCGTCTTTGCATTCAACGTTAATGCACAAGAAAAAGAGCAGAATATACAACTCGAAGAGGTTGTTATTTCAGATTCCAAATTCAAATTAAAAAAAGAGAATTCAGGGAAAGTTATCCATAAAATTACTGCAGAAGTTATTGAGAGAAATACAGGTAAAAATGTCGTTGACCTAATCAATACTATTTCGGGTATAGAAATAAATGGAAATACTAGCGTGCCTGGCCAAAATCTAGGAATCTTTGTGAGAGGTGGAAGTACAAAGGAAGTAGTGGTTTTGATTGATGGAATTCAGGTAGCAAACCCAGCCGATGTTTCTGGAGGCTTTGATTTGCGATTATTAGATTTAAATGACGTAGCGTCAATTGAAGTGATTAAAGGAGCTGCAAGTACTTTATATGGAACAGGAGCAGCCACAGCAGTAATCAATATTACATTGAAGGAGGCTAAATCAGGAACAGCCAATACAGCATTATCACTTTTTGGAGGAACCAATAATAGTCAAGACACAAAAAATGGAACAGTCATTCAAAGTGTCGCGAATATTAACGGAAAGATCAGCGATTTTAATTATTTGGTTAGTTTTTCTTCTTTTGACGCAAGAGGAGTTTCAGGTGCTCGATCTGAAAATGAAGCTGTTGTTAATGATGATCCTTTTCAACGAATAGCAACAAATGTAAAGCTAGGCTATAAATTTAACGATAAGTTTTCTATCAATTCTTTAGGAAGTTACAGTGAGTTTAGCAATAATTATGATTCGGGCCCTTTTACCGACGGTTCTAATACTTCTTTAGATAAAAGTTATAGAGTAAGCTTAGCACCAAAATACGAGTATGAGAAGGGAAGTGTTCAGCTTAATATGGCGTATAGTAAGTACGATGCAGATAGAACACAAACAACATATCCAGGTATAAGTAGGGGAGAAAACTACATAGTAGATGCTTTTGCAAAACATCAATTTAATAATTTATTCTTAGTTGCAGGAGTTAATTTTCAGCATAACACTATTGAAACCTATGAGATACCATATGGTCTAACGGAGTTGACAAAAACAGTATATACAGAAGAGCCTAAAACACAACTGATAGATCCTTATGTGAACGTTGTATATGTATCAGATATTGGTGTAAACCTGAATGCGGGTGTTCGATTAAATAATCATAATAAGTATGGAAATCATTTTGTATATAATATAAACCCTTCCTATAGAATAAAACAGGAAAATGGATACCTAAAGTTTCTAGCTTCTTATAGTACCGCATTTTTAGCACCATCTATTCAAGACTTATACGCTTCATGGGGTAATATTGATTTGACCCCACAAGAGAGTACTACTTATGAAGGTGGAGTTGAATATAAGTTGAATTCATTGGTTTTAAATACTGTGTATTTTAACAGAGATGTAATGAATATTATAGGATATAATAATACCACTTTTAGAATGGAAAATATGGGTAGTACGAGTATAGAAGGTATTGAAGTGAACGCGAACTATAAACCGTTAGATAATTTAACGTTAAATACGAATTATACGTATACAAATAATGATGAAGTTGCGATAAGGATACCTAAACATAAAATAAATATCGGTGCTAATTATGGTTTTAAAGCAACGAACGTATCACTAAGTTACCAATATGTCAGTGATAGAGATGATACAGATTTTAGAAGTTATCCGTATGTAAATGTTCCTTTAAGCGCTTATTCTTTGGTTGATTTTTCTGCGAATCATACGTTAAATAAAAATGTTAAATTATTTTTAACGGTAACAAATGTTTTAAATGAAGATTATGAAGAAACCTTTGGATATTCAACATTAGGAAGAAATTATAAATTAGGTGTTCGTTTAAATTTTTAACACATTTTTTAATTACTGAAATATAAATTTTTAGCAAAAAAAAGCTCACATTATGTGAGCTTTTTTTGTGCTAAAATACTTTTCTTAGAGGGCGAAAGAGAACGCCAAAAGCAGTACCTTTTATGTTTAACTCGAATTCTGTATTAGAACTTCGTAATGAGAGTTGAAAACATCATAAAAGCAATTGTTTTATCAATTTAGCGCAGCAGTGCTGTTCTAAAACTGAAAAATAGAACGTAGTGTTTGATTTTGTAGAGCTTTCAGGTTATCATATATTTTCTAATACATAATCTGGTTTTAATAAGTTTTGAGTTTATGTTGCTTGATGAAAGAAAATAAAAAATTTGATAAGTTTTTGTAACATAATTTTTAAACGAACGTCTTGTAAGAAAGTAATAAGTCATTTTACACAAAATTAGTAGCTTAATTGCTATTTGATTTTTTTGGCAAAAATTAACTAACGAATGATAAAAATAGAGAACCTACATAAGTCCTACCCAATTGGAAAAGATTCACTGCATGTTTTAAAAGGACTGGATTTACATATTAAAGAAGGTGAATTTGTGTCTATTATGGGGTCATCTGGATCTGGAAAATCTACGTTATTGAATATTGTAGGTTTATTAGACTCACATGATGAAGGAAATTATTATTTGAATGGACAGTTAATAAAAGATTTAAATGAAAAAAAAGCAGCGATTTTAAGAAATAAATTTCTTGGATTTGTATTTCAATCTTTTAATTTAATTTCATACAAAACTGCCTTAGAAAATGTTGCATTACCACTTTATTATAAAGGGGTAAGTAGAAAAGAACGTTTAAAAACAGCTCTAGATTACCTTGAAAAAGTGGGCTTGAAAGACTGGGCAAATCATTTACCTAATGAACTATCAGGTGGGCAAAAACAGCGTGTAGCAATTGCTAGGGCATTGGTGACTAGACCTAAAGTTGTATTAGCCGATGAGCCAACTGGAGCACTAGATTCTACAACCACAGATTCTGTTATGGACTTACTAAAAGACATAAATGATGATGGAATGACTGTTTTTGTAATTACGCATGAAGAAGAAGTAGCAGCGCAAACAAAAAGGATAGTGCGTTTAAAAGATGGTGTTATTATAAGCGATACTGTTACAGAAAAAGCTAAAAATCAAAGTTATGTTTGATATAGATCGTTGGAGAGAAATTTTCCAAAGTATTAATAAAAACAAGCTTCGTTCTATATTGTCGGGTTTTACGGTAGCATTTGCAATATTGCTTTTTACCTTGCTTTTTGGGATTGTTACTGGTTTGCAAAATCAATTTAAAACAGCATTTGTAGATGATGCAACCAATGCGATGTTTGTTAGAGTATGGAAAACATCAAAGCCATATAAAGGGTTACAAACAGGAAGAAGAATTCAGTTAAAAAATGAAAATTTTAATTACGTTAAAAATAAATATGAAAATAAAATTCAGCATTTAACGGCAAGAATTTATAAAAATGTCAATATAGCTTATAAAGGTAAGCAGAACAATTATCAATTAAGAGCGGTACACCCAGATCATCAATTCCTTGAAAAAACAATAATGGAAGAGGGCAGGTACATTAATGAGCTTGATTTAAAGAATAGGTTAAAAGTAATTGTAATAGGAAGATTGGTGAAAAAGGATTTGTTTGGAGAAAAACCAGCTCTGGGTAAACAATTGAATGTCGATGGAATTTCCTATAAGATAATTGGTATTTTTTCTGACAAAGGAGGGGATAGAGAAGAAAGATTAACATACATGCCGGTTACCACTGCGCAAAAACTGTATGGAAACAATGATTATATCAGCCAAATAAATATAGGATATGATCCAAAATTAAGTTTAAATGAGGCTATTGCTTTTGGTAATAGAGTAGAACGAGACTTAAGAAAGAAGTTGGATATTCATCCTGATGATCAAAATGCCTTATCTTTAAGTAATATGGCTGAAGCAAACAAAGGAATTAATCAATTTATGTTTGCATTGTATTTTATTGTTGTTTTTGTGGGGTCAGGAACCTTAATAGCAGGGATCATTGGAATTAGTAATATTATGATTTTTGTTATTAAAGAAAGAACAAAAGAATTTGGTATACGAAAAGCCTTAGGAGCACAACCATCGTCTATCATTGGTATGGTAATTCAAGAGTCGATTTTAATAACAACAATTGCTGGGTACTTAGGACTTTCCTTAGGAACGTATATACTAAGTACCATAGGAGAAGATTTGGAAAAATATTTTATTAAAGATCCACATGTCAGCCCTGGTATTGTTATTGGTGCTACAGTTATACTGATTTTATCAGGATTAATTGCTGGGTATTTACCAGCAAAAAGAGCAGCACAAATTAAACCTATTGTAGCATTAAGAGCAGATTAACTATGAAATTTTTATTTGATTCAGATTCATGGCAAGAAATTTACGGAAGTATTCGTAAAAATAAACTAAGAACAGGAATTACCATAGTTGGTGTACTCTGGGGAATTTTTATTCTTGTCGTTTTATTAGGTGCGGCAAGAGGGATGGAAAATAACTTTAAAAGGATATTTGGAGATTTTGCCACTAACAGTGTTTTTATGTGGACACAAAGCACTGATATGCCATTTAAAGGCTTTCAAAAGGGAAGAAGATTTAGTTTAACTTTTGAAGATATACAAACACTTAAACAAGAGTATGCGAAAGAAATTAAGTTATTAGTTCCGAGAAACCAGACAAGTGGACTTTTAGTGAAGGATTTTAAATCTGGAGATTTTTCAGTTAGTGGTGACTATCCAGAGTTAGACAAAGTACAAAAGAAAGATCTTATTTATGGAAGGTTTATAAATAAAAATGATATCAATGGTAATACTAAGGTATGTGTGATTTCAGAAAATATATATAAACAGTTGTTTGATAAAAATGAAAAACCTGTTGGACAATACATCAAAATAAGCAATGTTAATTACAAGGTAATTGGCGTATATAAGCCTTCGACTACCATCGATATTGATGGAGATACGGCGTATATTCCTTTCACGACTTTTCAAAAAGTATACAATACATCAAACAAGGTTGATTGGATGATGATTACAGCCAATGAAGGGGTAGATATTAATCAAATGGAGAAAGATATTCTCTTGACACTTAGGAATTTACATAAAGTGCATCCAGAAGATTCACGCGCTTTTGGAAGTGTTAATTTAGGAGATCGAATAGCTAAAGTAACAGGGTTTTTAAAAGGAATGCAGTTTTTAACTTGGTTTGTAGGAATAGCAACCTTAATAGCAGGAGTATTTGCAATCGGAAACATTTTATTAATAACTGTGAAGGAAAGAACAAAGGAAATTGGAATACGAAGAGCCATTGGCGCAACGCCAAAAAGTATAAGAAGTCAAATCATTTTAGAATCAGTTTTTTTAACAACCATTGCTGGTATGCTGGGAATAATATTTGGAGGACTAGTATTGTATTTACTCGATACTACATTAGGGAGTGGGGAAGATCCCACACTGGTAAACCCTACCGTTAATATTCCGATAATTATGGTAGCATTTAGCATATTAGTAGTTTTAGGTACGATGATAGGACTGATACCAGCCTATATGGCAACCATTATTAAACCAATTGAAGCATTAAGAGAAGAATAAAATAATCAACAAATCATGAGTAAAAGAGCAAAAATCATTTTAGCAATTGTAGCATTACTATTTGTAGCCGTTCTAATATGGTTAGGTAAAAAAAATCAAAAAAGTATAATTTCCTATGAAACAGAAAAGCCTTTTAAGGCAACCATAATAAAAAAAGCTGTGGCAACTGGAAAAGTAATTCCTTTAGAAGAGGTTGAAATTAAACCACAAATTTCTGGAATAATTAATAAAATTTATTTAGAAGAAGGAATGGTTGTTAAATCGGGAGATTTAATCGCTACTGTTAGGGTAGTGCCTAATATTCAGTCATTGAACTCTGCAAACGGTCAAATAGAGAACGCAAAATTATCATTTAATAATGCGAAAATACAATTTGATAGAAATAAAAAATTATTTGATAAAGGTGTGATTTCTAGGCAAGAGTATGAAAATTCTGAATTAAATTACAAAAATGCAAAGCAAAGTTTAGCAAATGCAAAATCTGATTTAGATATTATCAAAAAAGGAACCACTGCAAGATTGGGTAAAACAGCAAATACCAATATTAGAGCAACAGCCTCTGGAATGTTAGTAGAGATCCCAGTGAAAAAAGGGTATCAAGTTATAGAAAGTAATAACTTTAATGCAGGAACAACTATTGCCACAATTGCTGATATGACAAAAATGATTTTCGAAGGAAAGGTAGATGAATCTGAAGTTGGAAAATTGGTAAAAGGCTCTGAAATTGAAGTGTCTTTAGGAGCGATTGAAGGGAAGAAGTTTCCAGCACGATTAAATTTTATAGCCCCTAAAGGAACTGAAGAAAATGGAGCTGTACAGTTTAAAATTAAAGCAGATGTTGTTTTAGATGACCAGTACTTTATTAGAGCGGGTTATAGCGCTAATGCAGATATTGTTTTAGAAAAGAAAGATAGTGTTTTGTCTATAAAAGAATCATTGTTACGCTTTGATAAGAAAACAGAAGAACCTTATGTTGAAATTAAAGTAGGTGCAGACGGAGATGGAAAATTTGAAAAAAGAACCGTTAAATTAGGGACTTCTGATGGGGTAAATGTTCAAATACTTGAAGGGGTAACCGAAGATGATGAAATCAAAATTTGGAATAAGGCTTCTAAAGATGAAGACAAAGAAAGAAGAAGAGATAGATAATATCTAGAAATTAATATGATAAATGAAAACCACATTGCATAAGTTGTAATGTGGTTTTTTTATGCATGCAAATGGATGTATTTGCTGATTCAACCCGAATTATGTAATAAAATATATAGACTCCTTGGTATTTAGGGTACATGCCGATGTATAGATAAGAGATAAGCGTTGACCACAAAGAAAGACTGTGTAACTTAACCTAAGAAGCGGTATAAGATTCAAAAAAGATAAAAATTATGTTGTGCGTTATTAATGAGCATACAAGAAAAACTAGTGCAATTAGTTTGAAGGCTAAGGGAATAATTGAGTTAATATTATCATAGAACTGGTGCTTCTATTGATAGGTAGAAATAAAATGAAGCGAGGCTATACCAGTTATTGTTTGAATTTACTGTAAAAGAAAATGAGTATCTTTTCTTTATATAAGATAGAAAATAAATGATAGTAGTAACTATGATTTATTTTCATATTGAAATAGAAAGGGAAAAAGGACGTTTTATTATGGTAAATTCAAATGGTACTAGATAGAAAAGACAACAAAAAAATCCTGAGATTTATCAAAAATCTCAGGATTTTAATTCTATACTAAATACTTAAATAGTAAAGTTAATATTAGTTAGTTCCATTAGAAACCATACTTTTTTCTTTAGCAGGTATAGCTTCTTTAACGATGAAACCTTTAATTTTTAATACTTTTCTTTCTACTTGAGCATTCGAAATAATCGTGATTGATTTATGAAAACCACCTGGTCTTTTCGTGTCATAAGAAACCGCTATTTCACCTTTCTCTCCTGGCATAACTGGTTTTTCTGGTTTTTTAGGGACTGTACATCCACAGGTAGACTTTACACTTTTAATGATTAAAGGAGCATCACCTACATTCGTAAATTCAAATACACGCTTCCCTTCTGATCCTAATGCTATTTTACCGTAATCGATCACCTCTTTTTCAAATTTAAACTCTTGAGCACTTACTGTTAAAGTGATGAAGAAAATAGCTACAAATGATAATATTGTTTTCATAATGTTAATTTTAATTAAGGGTCTCACAACCTGTTGCAAATTTATAATTATTTTTCGGGATTAAAAAAATAGCAACTATTTTTCTGTAGCTCAGAGATAGTTGTATTTTTGCTAATTAGATTTCAAAAATAATGCCAAAAAATATATTGGGCTAAATATAGTAAAAACATATGAATATTCCATCAACATACAACGCCAAAGAAGTAGAAGGGAAATGGTACGATTACTGGATGAAACATAACTATTTTCATTCGGAAGTAGATGACAGAGAACCTTACACAATTGTAATCCCTCCTCCAAATGTCACTGGAGTATTGCATATGGGGCATATGTTAAATAATACTATTCAAGACGTTTTAATAAGAAGAGCTCGTTTACAAGGCAAAAATGCTTGTTGGGTACCAGGTACCGATCATGCCTCTATTGCAACTGAGGCAAAAGTAGTAGCTAAACTAAAAGAGCAAGGAATTGATAAAAATGACTTAAGTCGTGAAGAGTTTTTAAAGCATGCTTGGGAATGGAAAAATGAATATGGAGGAATCATTTTAGATCAATTAAAAAAGTTAGGAGCTTCTTGTGATTGGGAGAGAACTGCTTTTACGATGGATCCAGCGCTGTCTGAATCGGTAATTAAAGTGTTTATAGATCTGTATAATAAAGGATTTATTTATCGTGGTTTTAGAATGGTAAACTGGGATCCTGAAGCCAAAACGACCTTGTCAGATGAAGAAGTGATTTACGAGGAACGTCAAGGAAATTTATATTATTTGCAATATGATATTGTAGGGTCGGATGAAAAGGTAACAATAGCAACGACACGTCCAGAGACAATTTTGGGAGATACCGCAATCTGTATCAATCCGAATGATGAACGTTTTACGCACCTAAAAGGAAAAAAAGTTATAGTTCCTCTTTGTGAACGAGAAATTCCAATAATTGAAGATGACTATGTTGATGTTGAATTTGGTACTGGTTGTTTGAAAGTAACTCCAGCTCATGACGAAAATGATAAAATTCTAGGAGATAAACATAATTTAGAGGTAATCGATATTTTTAATGAAGATGCAACATTAAATTCTTATGGATTGCACTATCAAGGTAAAGATCGTTTTGTTACTCGTAAAGAAATTTCTAAAGAATTAAAGGAAAAAGGGTACTTAGTAAAAATTGAACAACATACAAACAAAGTTGGAACCTCTGAAAGAACCAAAGCCGTAATTGAGCCTAGATTATCAGATCAATGGTTCTTAAAAATGGAAGATCTAGTTAAACCGGCAATTGAAGCAGTTTTAGGAGAAGATCGAGAGGTTAAATTATTTCCGAAAAAATTCGAAAATACCTACCGCCATTGGATGGAGAATATCCGAGATTGGAATATTTCTCGTCAATTATGGTGGGGGCAACAGATTCCTGCGTATTATTTCGGCGATGGAAAAGAGGATTTTGTAGTTGCCGAAAATATGGAGGATGCCCTAAAGTTAGCACAAGAAAAAACTGGGAATGCAGCGTTGAGAACAAGTGATTTAAAACAAGACCCAGATGCGCTTGATACATGGTTCTCATCATGGTTGTGGCCAATGAGTGTTTTTGATGGAATAAGAAATCCTGAAAACGAGGAAATTAAATATTATTACCCTACAAATGATTTAGTAACAGGACCAGATATTCTATTTTTCTGGGTAGCCCGTATGATTATTTCGGGATATGAATACAAAGATCAACGTCCATTTGAAAATGTTTACTTAACAGGACTTGTTCGTGATAAGCAGCGAAGAAAGATGTCAAAACAATTAGGAAACTCTCCCGATGCGCTGAAGTTAATTGAAAATTTTGGGGCTGATGGTGTACGCGTTGGCTTGTTATTGAGTTCTGCAGCTGGTAATGATTTAATGTTTGATGAAGCTTTATGCCAACAAGGAAAACAGTTTGCAAATAAAATTTGGAATGCTTTTCGTTTAATAAAAGGATGGAAGGTTGATGAAACTATAAACCAACCTGAAACAGCGGTAATAGGATTAGAATGGTTTGAAGCTAAATTTAATAAGGTGTTGACTGAGATTGAAGATCATTTTAGTAAATATCGTTTGTCAGATGCTTTAATGGCGATTTATAAGCTGGTATGGGATGATTTCTGTTCGTGGTTACTAGAAATTGTAAAACCAGCTTACGGCGCACCTATTGATGTTAAATCATATAAGGCTGTTATTGATATATTCGAGAAAAATTTAAAAATACTACATCCATTTATGCCTTTCTTAACAGAAGAGGTTTGGCAGCATATTACTGAAAGAACACCAGAGGAAGCATTGATTATAGCAAAATATCCTGAGATAAAGGCAACAAGCGATGAATTAATTAGCAATTTTGAGTTTGCATCTGAGGTAGTGTCAGGAATACGTACCATAAGAAAGAACAAAAATATTTCATTTAAAGAGACGGTAGAATTGTTGGTGGTGAATAATGAAAATTATACAAAAAACTTTGATTTAGTAATTCAGAAATTAACCAATACATCTGTAATTAACTATGTTTCTGAAAAAATTGAAGGAGCAGCTTCTTTTAGAGTAAAATCTAATGAATACTTTGTTCCAATAGCATTAGATAGTATTGATGTAGAAGCAGAGGCTAAGAAATTAGCTGCTGAATTAAAAAGAGCAGAAGGATTCTTAATGGGGATTCAAAAGAAACTGTCTAATGAACGTTTTGTAAGTAAAGCACCTGACCAAGTAATTGCTTTAGAACGTAAAAAAGAAGCAGATACGCTAGCTAAAATAGAAACATTAAAAAATAGTTTAGCTAGTTTACAGGAATAGAAAATAAATACGTGTATTTAAAGGTCTTCTTGATAAAAGAAGACCTTTTTTATCTTAGACTTTGAATAAATTTCGTTGTTGAATTCCCGAAAATCTAGGTAAAGAATGTGTCAATACCCTCAAAGAACTAAGTAAACTGCGTACTTGGTACTTTGAGGGTATTTATACCGTTTATGATTTGAAATTAGAGTTAAAGAAAATGATGATATTTTCTTTATACAAACTACGCATAGCCTTAGTTGATGGTTTCTTTTTCTAACGAAGAAGAAATGAAAAAAGGCGTTTTATTATGGTAATTTTAATTTGTAAATGGTATTAGATATAAGATGTTAAAATTAATTATCCTGTCTGTAATACGCTATTAAAGTATTTTTTAATAGCATGGCAATGGTCATCGGACCAACGCCACCGGGAACAGGAGTAACGTAGGAAGCTTTACTTTTTACGTCATTAAAAGAAACATCACCTACTAGTCTAAATCCACTTTTCTTCGAAGCATCAGCTACTCTTGTGATACCAACATCAATAATGACTACACCTTCCTTTACCATATCTCCTTTCAAGAATTCTGGAATACCTAGAGCAGCAACGATAATATCGGCTTCTTTTGTAATATCAGCCAGATTCTTCGTTCTACTATGTGTTAAGGTTACCGTTGCATTACCAACTTTTCTTTTTTGAGACAATAAAATACTCATCGGACTTCCAACAATATGACTTCGTCCTATAACGACTACATTTTTACCTGAAGTTTCGATTTGGTAACGATCTAGTAACTCTAAAATACCAAAAGGTGTTGCAGATATAAAAGTAGGTAAATTCAATGCGAGTTTACCAACATTCATTGGGTGGAAACCATCCACATCTTTTTCCGGAGCTACGGCCATTAAAACCTTCTGTTCGTCAATATGATCTGGCAGTGGTAATTGCACGATGAAGCCATTAATATCGTTATCAACGTTTAAAACTGTGATTTCATTTAATAATTCTTCTTCTGTGATTTCTTCAGGAAGTCTTATCAAAGTAGATTCAAAACCGACCCTATCACAAGCTTTTACTTTGGCATTAACGTAAGTTAAACTAGCGCCATCACTTCCAACAATAATAGCCGCTAAATGAGGTGCTTTTTTTTCTTGTTGTTTTAATTCCGCTACTTCTAATGCGATTTCTTCTTTAATATCTGCCGAGGTCTTTTTACCGTCAAGTAATATCATTTGTTGTTGTATTGTTGTTGTATTGTTTGGTTATTGAAAAAACGTATAAAGTAAAAAGAGAAGTCATCGCTTCTCTTTTTTATCGTATAGTATATGTCTTATCTCATTCCTCGCATCATCTGCATCATTTTTCTTCCACCGCCACCTTGCATCATTTTCATCATCTTACTCATTTGATCAAACTGCTTCATTAATTGGTTCACTTCCTGTACGGAGGTTCCCGAACCTTTTGCAATTCGTTTTTTACGGCTTGCATTTATTACTGTAGGAGAACTTCTTTCAGAAGGAGTCATCGAATGTATAATGGCTTCGATTCCTTTAAAAGCGTCATCATCAATGTCGATGTCTTTTAAAGCTTTACCAGCACCAGGAATCATCCCAACTAAATCTTTCATGCTACCCATCTTTTTGATTTGCTGAATCTGATTTAAAAAATCATCAAAACCAAATTGATTTTTAGCAATTTTCTTTTGTAATTCACGTGCCTCTTTTTCATCGTATTGCTCTTGTGCACGTTCTACTAACGAGACAACATCTCCCATTCCTAAAATACGATCGGCCATACGATCTGGGTAGAAAACGTCAATGGCATCCATTTTTTCACCAGTACCTATAAACTTAATAGGCTTATTAACTACTGATTTAATAGATAAAGCAGCACCACCTCGTGTATCACCATCAAGCTTTGTAAGAATTACACCTTCAAAATTTAAGATATCATTAAATGCTTTTGCCGTATTCACAGCGTCCTGTCCAGTCATAGAATCTACAACGAACAATGTTTCTTGAGGGCTAACAGCTTTATGAATATTAGAAATTTCTGTCATCATCTCTTCATCCACAGCCAAACGACCGGCGGTATCAATGATCACAACATTTTTGCTATTTGCTTTCGCATGTTTAATAGCGTTTAAAGAAATTTCAACTGGATTTTTATTTCCTTCCTCTGCATAGACTTCAACTCCAATCTGTTCTCCAACAACACGCAACTGGTTTATGGCAGCAGGTCGATATACATCACACCCTACTAATAAAACTTCTTTGGCTTTTTTGGTTTTGAGATAATTCGCTAATTTACCAGAGAAAGTAGTTTTACCAGATCCTTGTAAACCAGACATTAAAATAACAGAAGGAGAGCCACCTAGGTTAATACCTACTGAGTCACCTCCCATTAAATCGGTTAATTCGTCTTTAACCAATTTAACCATTAACTGACCTGGATTCAGTGTTGTTAATACGTTCTGACCAATAGCTTTTTCTTTTACTCTCTTAGTAAAGTCTTTCGCTATTTTAAAGTTAACATCAGCATCTAACAAAGCTCTGCGAACTTCTTTTAATGTTTCTGCTACATTAACCTCAGTAATCTTTCCGTGACCTTTTAGCGTATGTAACGCTTTATCTAACTTCTCACTTAAATTATTAAACATGTATAGGCTTCATTTTTGGAAGCACAAATATAAGAAATTTGACTGAGATGTGTATGATTGTTTTTATCTTTTAGAATTACGTACTTATGGCTGTTTTAGTTCTTTTCTTTTCATGATTCACCGGATAGTCTATTCCATGGGAATTCTATGAGCTACTGGAGGCACTTGTTGTTGTTTGTTAGTAATTATGGTGTTTTTGATAGCTGCCATTTGAATTTAATTACTTCCTGTTTTAGTATGAAATCTTGCTCCCAAAAAAATATCGGGAGCAAGATTATTTTAATCGTATGTCTAACTCTTTAGTCTGTCAATTTTTAGCTTCAACTTGGTGTCAATGCAAGGATATGATGCGATATTTTTAACTTAGAGTCCAATCAATACTTAGATATGATTGCGTTTATTCACATAGTTTTCCTTTTTCTAATAGAAAAGCTAAAGTCATTTGACTAATTTTTTCTATCAGATCAGGGCTATTGGCTGATGAATTTGGTGTGGTACCTATCACATCCGAATTTGTATGATAATGGCTTGCTTGTTCAATACCTAGATCTTCAATGATATGAATGGAAGGAATGTTTTTTTCTTGAAAAGAGGTATTGTCAGAGGATATTCCATCTATAAAATCTGCAAATACGGTTTCTAAATCGTTTTTTGTTTTAAAGTTAATTTCTAAAGAATCCGTATATGGAGCCATGGTGTTTTTTAGGTCATGCACAAGAGCTGTTGATATAGAATGGTTACCATCTAGCAAAAGCATGTTAAGTTTTTCTGAATTCGCTTTTTTATGAGAAATACCATTAAAAATTAAAGCGAAATCTACTTTTTCAGCTGATATATACGATGAATTCACAAAAGACTTACTTCCTAATAGCCCTTCCTCTTCGGCAGCAAAAAAGCAAAAATATATTGTTTTTTCTGTTTGAATATTTGTAAGAACATCTAACATGCCTAATATACCTGCAACACCTGATGCATTGTCATCTGCACCTGCGTATGGGATAACGGCATCAAAATGTGCGCCAATTACCATAATTGATTCAGGATTAGCACATCCTTTCTTCACGGCAATAATGTTAGGATTATGTTCATCGTCGAGCCATTTGTCAGTAATTATTTCATCAATAGCATTGTCGTTTTTTAAGTCGTTTAACTTCTCGAGTAAATATTTTGAAACCTCCATATTTTCTTCGACTTCATTGGGTTTTGAAACCCGATCCATATCCTGTAAATCTTTAATATAGGTAAACATCTGTTCTCCTGAAATGTTTGCAATAATTCTTTGAATTTCAGTATTTTCTGGTTCAGGTTCGATGTTGTTGTCATCTTCCGAGTTACTACATCCAAAAGCAATGAGTAGCGTAGCCAATACTATAAAAGAATTTTTTTGTTGTAACATCTTTGCAATAATAATCTTAAAATTAGTATACATTTTTATTGTGTTTTTTTGATTAAATAGTATTTTTTTGTTCATAAAATTCGTGTTAATGTTTGTGTTTTATCGGAGGCAAATTTAGGATTGTTTTACCCTTTAATGACTCGTTGTTGTACAATTAACAGCACTTTATGTTATTGTATATGAAGAAGTTAATGAATATATAATATAGTCGTAAATTTATGATAAAAAGAGTGTTGATGAGCTTGTATATCATATCGATATTATAAAGTAGTTGACCTTATTTGTCATATTATAATCATCATTACTGCTTTCTCAGATACGAATAGAGTGATATTTTTATTCTAATATTGAAATTAAGCATAAAATAACCTAAAGTTTGTTTCCTTATAGAAAAGGAAAATTTAGTCAAACTTACAATTGAATACAATATAGCCACAGTTCGCTACATTCTTTTTTTTTTAAGGGAGGTATAAGTATAAGTTTGTTGTGTAATTAATTGAAAAACAATATATAATGAAAATAAAAATTAGGGTAATGAGTATGCTTTTAACACTATTCTTTTTAATAAATAGCGCAGGAAGTTCAGCACAACAAAAAATAATTTCTACAGATTCAGAGAATGGGCATTGTGATACTTTTTTTTATCACAATGGCAATAGTTATCATAATTTTAATGATCAACTCTATAGAGTTCAGGTGAATCGTGAAGGGCAAAATTTTCAGATTGAGTATCAAGGAGAGTTTACTTTGTCAGAGGATGATAATGATATCATTAAGATCTCAAAAGACGGCTTTTTAGAATTCGAAAAATCAAGCTTCGGAAAAAAGAGAAGAATAGTGATCAAGCCTGATGGAAAAACTTTGAATAAGCGTTATTATGTTGGTTCGAAGCTTAAAAGTTTTATTCCAGAGGGAAAAACTTGGTTAGTAGAAATTTTACCGGAAGTTATTAAAAAGACAGGTATAGGATTACAATCTAGGGTCGACCGTTATTTTAAGAAAGGAGGAATAGCTAAAGTATTAATTGAAATAAATAAATTAGAAGAAGATTTGGTTAAAACCAAATATTTTAACTACTTATTTAAAAAAGGATTAAGTATAGAAGAAACTATAGAGGTTATTGGAGCTTTAGGAGGTACGATTGATTCGGATCATTTTTTAGTTGAAGTTTTAAAGTCGAATCAAAACATGTTTATGTCAAATAGTAAAATATTACCTGCTTATATTAAGGCTGTTAAAAGTATTCATTCAGATCATTTTATATCAGAGTTTTTGAGAGGTGTAATTCAAAATCATACCATAAAAGACGATCAGTTGTATGATTTATTAGAAATTGCTGAAGCCATTCGATCAGGCCATTTTATGTCGCAAGTTTTGATGGATGTTCTTGATAATCGCGATTTGAATAAAAAGAATATGACAAAGGTATTGGAGCTTTGTGAAAATATTCATTCTGATCATTTTAAATCACAAGTATTAAACAAGATTATGAAGAACAAAAACTTGACAAAAGAAAATTATGATACTTTTATGTCGTCTATCGATGATGTGAAATCGGATCATTCCACTACAAATCGTATTAATGATTTGATTAAAAAAGACTTAAATGATAAAAATTTAGAACAAATTCTTGGTTTAATTGATAAAAATGTACAGTCAGATTACTATGCCTCAGAAATCTATCAACGATTAGCAACAAAAAAAATGACTAAAAAGCAATTGCAAAAAACCTTAGAGGGTTTAGATGAGGTTGTTAGCTCTGATAATTATTTGTTTTGTACGCTCATAACCTTTGCTCCACAGGTTAAATCAAGCTCTCAGCAGGTTAAAAACACATATATTCAAATTGCAAAATCCATACATTCTGATACTTACTTTGGACGTGCAATGAAAGCTATTTACTAAATTAAACTAAAGTAGTTAAATTCTTGATTAAGAATTGATTACTTTAGTTTTGTACTAAGAATTAATAATCTGATTTATAAATCCATAGTGAAAAAACACATTAGTATTGCGTTGATCGGGATTCTTGGAGGTATTCTTGTAGGGTATTTTATGCTGATTAGTGAGAATCAATTGGGGGGAAGCATTAATTTAAAGCTTGCTTTAGCAGGCTTTTTGGGGGTGTTAATTACCTATGGTAATCTCGAAATAGCTAAACTATTAGATACTGTACTACCATGGAAAAATCACATAGGATATAGATTGTTATTGGGTGTTGTTGTGCATTCTTGTGTTTCTAGTAGTATTTCTTTAATACTAGTTTTTATATACATTAACTTATATAAGCCTATGGATAACGTTATTGAAACTTATAAATTGGCGTTTATAAAATTAGGAATTTTACTTTTTATACTCGCTGTTGTTTTTCAAGTAATTTATTTAGCACTCTATTCTTATTATTCGTATTCTAATTTACAAATAAAGATTGTTAGGCAAGAGAGGAAACATATTGAGTACCAATTAAATATTTTAAAGTTACAACTAGGGCCGCACTTTTTATTTAATGGTTTAAATACGATTTCTTCGTTAGTTCATAAAAATGAAACCAGAGCTGCGTTATTTGTTAGAAAATTGGCTAGTATGTATACATACACCTTAAATAGTTTCCAAACAAAATTAATAACCTTGCAAGAAGAACTAGATTTTGTAAGTTCATATAATTACTTGGTAGAAACGAGGTTTGGTAAGAAGTATAGTTGTGATATAGAGATTCCTTCGATGTTGTTAAAGACTAAGGTCCCTCCATTAACATTGCAACTACTAGTTGAAAATGCGGTGAAACATAATGTGATGAGTAATCAGATTCCTTTAAACGTTAGTATCACTGCTACAGAAAAGCACATAATAGTCAATAATAACAAAACAGAGATACCCCAAAAGATAAGTTCTTTTAATATTGGGTTAAAAAATGTACACTCAAGGTATTTATTAATTTCAGGTAAAGGTATTGTGATCACAAATGGGCAAAGTTTTACTGTAAAACTACCGATTATTCGATGAACAAATTATTTATACATCAGCCTTTATTCCGTTTATTAAGTCCTGTTTTTAGTGGTTTTGTAGTGTATTTGTTGATTTTATTGGTAAACAATAATGTCGCTCAGTTACAAGAAGAATTTTTAGGTCAAGAACTGTATGTTTGTATTGGAATGTCTTATGTAATTCAAGAATTTTCTCGATTGTTATTGATTTTGTTTGAGAAAATCCCCAAGTTCACATCAGAAGTTGTACTACTCATATTTCAAGTAATAATGTCCATGTTTTTATGTGTTGCTATTGTCACAATATTTATCACAATATATTTTAAACAGGTGCTCCGATTTTCTCCAAACGCTGAAGAATTATGGTTATTTAATAGCGTGTTTTGCGCGATTACGCTTATTTATATTTTATTATTTGTGAGTCATCAGTATTTACATAGAGTAAATACCGATAAACTTTCTAAGGAATTAGATTTAAAACGATATGTAGAAGAAGATTTTAAAAATTTTCAGATGGGAATTAATTCCGACTTATTGTTTGAATGTTTTGAAGGCTTGCTCGTGTTGATGAAACAAGATAAGGATAAGTCTGATGATTTTATTGATTATTTGGCAACGATATATCGTTATATATTATCGAGTAGAAATGAGCAATTGGTGCCTATAGAAGAGGAGCTCGAAAATATACATCAATTAGTAAAGTTATTTAACTATTTACCTTACAGAGATGTTTCTATTGTGAATGAATTGAAAAATACATTTTTAATAGTGCCAAGGAGTTTATTGTTTATAATAGAACAAATTATAAGAACAACCATTTCTTTTAGAGACGTGAAATTGGAAATTCGTTTAAAAGAAAATAAAGATACTTTTATCGTTTCGTATTATAAAAATGATAGAATAACAACTCCTTTTAAATTAGCAAAACTTAATGGAATACGACGCAGCTATGGAATTTACAGTAATAATCGTGTAATGGTCATTGAAAATGATCTGAAAAGAACAATAGAAATCCCAAAATTGATAACTAAAGCCTAAAAGAAAGATCATGAAAATAGTAATAGTTGAAGATGAATCGTTAGCCGTAGATAAATTGGAACGCTATCTTTTGAAATACGATCAAAATATAGCTGTTCAGGAAAAATTAGGAAGTATTAAGGAATCTGTTCAATGGTTTAAACATAATTCTAGTTTTGATGTTGTTTTTATGGATATCCAACTTACTGATGGTTTAAGTTTTGAAATTTTTAACCAAGTTCAAATTAATAAACCAATAATTTTTATAACAGCTTTTGATGAATACGCCATTGACGCTTTTAAAGTGAATAGTATTGATTATATACTAAAACCGATTACATTTACTGATATATCAAAAGCCATGAGTAAGTTACGATCAATGAAAGGTTTATTTGTTCATGACCAAAATATTGCTAAACTAGCTGAAAATCTACATAAAAATAAAATTAAAGATCGGTTTTTAGTGCGATTAGGAAATCATATTCATTCCATAAAAACAAATGAGATTTCGTTGTTTTACGCAGAAGGGAGAACGGTTTATTTGGTTACCATTGAAGGGAAAAAGTACATCTTAGATTTTAAATTGGAAACGTTACATGATGTTTTAAATTCTTTAGTGTTTTTTAGAGTTAATAGAACATTTATTATAAGTATCAATGCGATACAAGATGTTGTGGTGTTCTCTAATAGTCGTTTAAAAATTACACCGAAAACTAAGGTAGATAAAGAAATTATCGTTAGCAGAGAGAAGGTGGTCGCTTTTAAAGATTGGTTTGAGGGAAGCTAGAGGTTCCTTTATGTATTTTTAACAAGTCAATTAGTAATTCATTTACAAATAAATATTTCGCATATCTATTATTTCTTTTGTAGCTATTTTTGCGTTATAAAACTTAACCATAGCTTGGCTATGCTAAAGCTTTATGCCTTAAACTAACTTAAAATAATTCAATGCCTATAAACGAAATATGTATCTGTAAATCGTATAAATCATTTAGCTTTCTTTCTTATTTTGTAGAGAACACATTGTTGTATGTGAGGAAAGTTGGTGAGTAGTGTGTGCTTGAATTCATGACTTTTTTTCATACCTATTTTTTTCATAACAGTAATTGAAGGAATATTAACAATAGGTGCAACGGAAACAATTTCGTTTAAGTCTAGGGTGTTAAAGGCATAATTTAAGCATCTTATGGCTCCTTCAAAGGCATACCCCTTGCCCCAATAATTTGGGTGTAACCGCCAACCTATATCTATGGAAGGATTAAAGTCGCTCTCATAGGATTGTTCTGAAAGACCTATGAAACCAATGAACTCTTCCGTTTCCAGTAGTTCTACGGCAAAATAACAAAAATTGTTCTTTGCAAATTGATGTTGCATTTTGGTAATGAAATCAGCGCTCTTTTCTTGGGATTGTATGGAAGGGAAGTATTGCATTACCTTCTCATTTGAGTTTATTTTATGTAGCTTAAACAGGTCCGATTGTTTCCAGTTTCTAAAACCTAAACGTTCCGAGTTAAAAAGATAGTTTTGCATGCTCAAAAATATAGATTTTCCCTTTAAAGATCATCTGTAAAATGTTTAAGTGTTTTTTCTTTACTAAATTTTTCCTTGTTATAGGTTTTTGAAGCGTTTTTGGGGATAGAAAGAGACTGCCATTCGTTGTTTTTCAACATTTTTCCTAAAAAAACAATTTGACCAATATGATATGGATAATGACAAATTTGTCTATTGATGGCCTCGGTAACCGTATGTCCGTGATTTCGAATATATACAATTCGTTCTAAATCATTATTATCTAATGAATCTAAAACATTAATAAAGCACTGCCACCCTTTCTCCCAGTAAGAAATCATTTCTTGTTTAGAGGTGAATGTATTTATAAATTCATCATCCCGATTCCGCCATTCTTTTTCTCCATCTTCGGTAAAAAAGTTTGTCCATCTAGATAGCATATTGCCTGCTAGATGCTTTGCTATAATAGCGACAGAATTACTTTCTGTATTGTACTGGAAGAATAGTTGTTTTTGTGTGAGTTGATTGATTGTTTTATCACCAAGGTCTTTATAATATATAAGTTGTTTTCTTACACTTTCAAGATAAGAGCTTTCCATAATAGCGGGAGGTTATATTAGGCTCTAAGGTACAATTTTATTTGCTTATTCTTTAGAAGTAAACGTTAAGGCAATACCATTAATGCAATGTCTTACACCTGTTGTTTCCTTCGGCCCATCATTAAAAGAGTGCCCCAGGTGACCCCCACATCCACTGCATTTTAGTTCAGTACGGGCATAGCCAATTTTATAATCTACATCAAGTTCAACATTACCCTTAATTTCTCTGTCAAAAGAAGGCCATCCCGATCCAGAATCGTATTTGTGTTGCGATAAATACAGCGGATTTTTACAGGCAGCACAAACATAAACTCCTTTTCGTTTATTCTTATTGAATGGGCTTGAAAAGCGTCTCTCTGTGCCTCCTTCTCTTAAAATATGGTATTGTTCAGAAGTTAATACTTTTTTCCATTCACTTTTGGTTTTAGAAATTTTATGTTTTTTGTTCTGAGTATAACCGGTAAAACAAATTATTAGTGATAGTAGTAGCAGTAAACTAAATTTTTTCATGAATTATAAAGTATAAAATCAATTATTTTCGAAGTCACTTTTTTATGACGAAGAATTTTGGTGTGACCTAAACCTTGTGTTATAAAGAGCTCTCCTTGTATTAAGTTTTGACGTATGTTTAAGGCGGAACTTACATCGACATCTCCATCAAAACTGTCATGGATTACAAGGGAAGGGATGGAGATATTTGTTGCTTTTGCACTAGACGAGTGTTCGTCTATGTCTTTTTGCCATTGTTTATCGTAAATAGCTTTTATTTTTTTTGCAATGGGATCTTTGATGCGTAAGCTTCTGGTAAAGTTTAAAATGACATTTGAAATTTTGTCAACAGCACCAATTGTTATTAATTTTTCGACTATAAACCCTTCAGAAACGGCATTATACAGGCACATTCCACCGAAAGAATGGCCAATGGCAATTTCAAAAGGACCAAATTGTTTATCGATTTCTTTTATAGCCGCTAAAAACTCGGGCATAGAAGTGGTTTTACCCGTTGATTTTCCATGGGCAGGCCCGTCAAACGCAATGAACATGTATCCTTTTTCTAACAATTTATCTGCGGTCATAAACAGTTGAGTACTTCTTCCTGCCCATCCATGAACAAATAACACCTTTCTTTTAGAATACCCATATGATATAACCTCAATTTTTTTATGAATTGAATCAATATTAATTGTTTTTTTCTGAGCACTTTTGTAGAGAATTTTTTCCCGTTTAGGAAGAGGGAAATTTATCGGAGTTACAAAGAGTTTAGCTCCAAATTTTGCCGCTAACCAAGGCGAGACAGTTTGTAAAATGTTGGTAAAAAAAATTACGCTTTTTGGAATGGTGATGCTTTTTTTGTTTTTACGAACGTTTATGAAATCCATTTAGATAATTTTTGTGCTAAAGATAGAATATGTAACTTTAAACTCATAATTTAGGTG
Source organism: Tenacibaculum profundicola (assembly GCF_057220795.1). Classification (NCBI taxonomy): domain Bacteria; kingdom Pseudomonadati; phylum Bacteroidota; class Flavobacteriia; order Flavobacteriales; family Flavobacteriaceae; genus Tenacibaculum; species Tenacibaculum profundicola. The sequence goes on from NZ_CM170137.1 coordinate 4,544,475, forward strand.
GTGGTTTGTGACATGGTATTAAAATTCGGGTCGCAGTTATATAAAGCCATTAAAAAATAGAAATACATGAAAAAAATAGTAGCAATAGCCTGTATAATCATTTTGATGGTGCAGTGTAGTACTGTACCAATTACGGGAAGAAAACGTTTAAATTTTGTTAGTGATGCACAAGTACTTCCTGCTAGCTTTGCTCAGTATAAAGGGTTTTTGGAAAAAAATAAACTATCAAAAGATGTAAAAAAATCAAATCAGATTAAAGTGGTTGGAAAGAAGATTTCTGTGGCGGTAGATCGATTTATGCGTGCTAACAATATGGTTGCAGAGGCAAATTCTTATAAATGGGAGTTTAATTTGGTAGATGATAAGACTGTAAATGCATGGTGTTTACCTGGAGGAAAAGTTGTGTTCTATACAGGAATATTACCGATTTGTAAGAATGAAGATGGAATTGCTGCCGTTATGGGACATGAAATTGCTCATGCTTTTGCAAAACACGGACAAGAGAGAATGTCAACAGGGCAATTACAACAACTAGGAGGGGTTGCTGTGGCGATAGGGACGCAGAATAGTAAAAATGCGGCACTATGGAATACAGCTTATGGAATTGGAAGTAATGTTGGTGTAATGTTACCTTTTAGTAGAAGTCATGAAACCGAAGCAGACAAACTTGGGTTGGTTTTTATGCTTATGGCAGGGTATAGAGGTGAAGAAGCAGCTGAAGTATGGGTTAGAATGAGTAAAACAGGAGGGTCGGCACCACCGGAGTTTATGAGTACACATCCATCAAATGAAACACGAATTCAAACATTGAAGGCTTTTTTACCTGAAGCGAGAAATATGGCTGCAAAGTTCAACGTACCTGTAAAAAAATAATCGTAACATATTATTATTATTATAGTATATTGCAAACCGTTCAAAAAAATGAACGGTTTTTTATCGAGTATTTATGTATAAGATTGGTAGTAAAAAAGTAATAAATGGTTGGGCCTTTTATGATTGGGCTAACTCAGTGTATTCATTAGTAATTAGTACCGCTATATTTCCTCTGTATTATAGTGCCATTACAGAAGGGCAGCTGGTTCATTTTTTAGGAATGGAATGGGAACACCCCGATAGTTTATATAGTTATGCACTGTCATTTTCTTTTCTTGTGGTGGCCTTTATTTCACCTATTTTATCTGGTATAGCCGATTATACAGGGAGTAAGAAAAAATTTATGAAGTTTTTTTGTTGGATGGGCTCATTATCGGTAATGAGTTTATATTTTTTTGTTGATATTGACACTGTTTGGATCGGAATCGTATTTACCATTTTGGCTAGTATTGGCTTTTGGGCAAGTTTAGTATTTTATAATGCTTATTTACCAGAAGTTGCAAAACCAGAACAACAAGATAGAGCAAGTGCTAAAGGATTTATCTATGGGTATATTGGCTCGGTTATTTTACTGGTTATAAATTTGATCTTAATTCAAATGCCCGACTTGTTCGGAATAACAACAGGAATGGCTTCGCGTATTTCTTTCATAATGGTGGGTTTATGGTGGTTAGGGTTTGCACAAATAACATTTAAACGTTTACCAGATGATATTTATAATAAGCGACCAGATAGAGATTATATATGGAAAGGTTTTAGAGAATTGAAACTAGTGGTTAATGAAATGCATAACTACCCAACCTTAAAACGCTTTCTGATTTCATTTTTTTTATTGAGTGTTGGGGTACAAACGATTATTTTAATGGCAGCTATTTTTGGTTCATCAGAATTAGGACTGCCCTCTATTAACTTAATTGTAACGATCTTACTGGTACAAATTGTTGCAATTGCAGGTGCAGCTATATTCTCGAGATGGTCTGAGAAATATGGGAATATTTCGGCGTTGAAAGTAACCTTGGGTATATGGACACTGGTTTGTTTTTGCGCTTTTTTACTAGATAAGAATCAAGAGAATGTTGGTTTGTATTTTTATGGCTTAGGTGGTTTGTTAGGTTTTGTTCAAGGAGCAATACAGTCACTGACGCGTTCAACATATTCAAAATTATTACCTGAAACACAAGATCATGCTACTTATTTTAGTTTTTACGATGTTACAGAGAAGTTTGCAATTGTCTTAGGAACTTTTGTATATGGTTTATTGTACTCTATTACCAATTCAATGCAATGGAGTGTGTTGTGTTTAGCCGTATTCTTTTTGGCCTCTTTTGTTATTCTAAGTACATTAAAGAAAACAAAATACGTTAGTTAACCCTAGTATTTTCTATATATTCTTTTGGAGTTATTCCCATATGGTTTTTGAAGACAGTAGAAAAGTATTGTGAAGAGTTAAAACCTAAGCCATAGGCTATTTTTGTAATGTTAGTTTTGGTTTTCATTAATTCTTTAGCACGAAGAATCTTTAAACGATTGATATAGGTTTTAGGAGGTGTACCAAAATTTTGCTTAAACCATACTTTAAAATAGACCGTAGAAAGAGAGAGTAAATCAGCTAATTCATCTACGTAAACTTGGCGATTCATGTTGTTTAGAATGAATGCATTAATTAGATCTAGTTTTTTAGTACCTTGTTTTTTAACAGGTTTTTTACTAATGAATATGGTTTCAATAAGTAATTGGGTTATTAAGTTGTTTACATACAGGGTGTTAAATAGATGTTTAGGTTGTTCTAAATTACTGAGAATTTTGTCTAAAATAGGTTTTAAAATATAGGCGCCTTCAAATAATATGTTTTCTTTTTTTCTAAGTTGTTCAAGTAGGTGTTTAGACTGTTCTTTGGGTAGGTAACAGAAGTTGTCTTTCTTGTTTATTGATAGTTGTAACCAAAATAATTCACCGATATCTTCAAGATGTGCTCCTGATCCATGGGGTAGGTTAGGCGGTACAATAATTACATCATTTCCCGTTAGCGAAAATAAAGTTTCTTCTATTTGATAATATTGTTGACCTTTTAAGTAGTAACAAATTTCTATAAAATCTTTATGATGGTGAGATTCTATTATCGGTTCGGCTTTGTTGTAGTGATAATAACCAAATTCTAAACAACCATTGAACCCTAAATTATTTAGATTGAATACTTTTCTTTTGTTGGCATGATGTAGCATATATGTTGTATAATATTGTAATGTACTACTTATTTAAAAGAATCATACTCAAAAAAGAACTTATATTTGTTTATATACAGTCAACAAATCAAATTATTTTTTATAATGCGTTGGTATTGTATTGAATTTGGAAACTGAGATGTTCATGTTATTCAATTTACTAAATAGAAATTTCTGATTAAAAAATAATTTCAGTAGTACGTAAAATGAATTCCACTACTATTGAAAAACTCAATAAGCAATTGAACTTAATGAAAAGTATATATCTTAAAATAAGTCGTATGACTTTGAAGATATAATTTGTAGTGAAACGATAAAAACTATATAAAAAAATAGAACTAAAGCAGTATTAAAATATTAAAATAATAAGTGGGGGACACTTAGTTATAGGGTAAATTCTAGAAAAGTAGCGTATGTATTTTGGTAGCATATAATTATACTTTTCATCGTGAATTTACCCTATATATTTATAAAAAAACGAGAAGCTATCTTTAGGTAAGCTATTCTATTTTTATTCTATTTTTATCGTATAAACCTATTAAAATACTATGTCCATTCGAATCTACTTTTAAACCTCCGTATGTTGCCTTTTCATATTTATCACCTTCTCCTTCTTGGAAAAAGAATGATTCAGCTCCTATAAAGATATTGTTCCAATTATCGCTTGTATATCTTATAAGATATTCTCCCTTTTTAATGTTGTTTTTGTTTTTTTGAAACCTAATTTGTTTAACAATATTAGTAGTACTCAATTTAACCACACAGAAGCCTCTTTTAGAAATACTGTCATAGTTAGTGTTGTTTAGAATAGCATATCTCAATTGCATATAATCTCCTTGCATCAACGATCTCGGATCTACTGGTGCTAATTCCAAGAGTATGAGCTTGCCCTCAGATAATGTTTTTTCTTTTTTGATGATTGAGTTATTAAACAAAACAAGTAGAACAAATAGATTAATAAGAATGGCAATCCACTTAATTTTTTTCATGTTTCTTTGTTTTAGTGGTCAATAGGTAGCATAAGCAGAAAATCACTCCTGATGAAATTAAAATTATTGATTTCGTTAATAATGTATAATTTAAGTCGTAATAATATTGAGATATAAAGTATATTAATGAAATTATCCCAATGATTATACCTGTTTTGTAATTGACTAAAAAACTTAATAAGATAATTACAATGGCTCCTTGAATAGATGGGGAGAAAGCAGTTAGTAATAGTATTATACCTGTAAAAGCGAAAATTAGTATTTGATGTTGTAAACTACGAATATTCATGATTTTCATGATTGTATTGATTAAATAGAGAGTAATAAATACCATTACTATAGAAGACAGCCATACATAATCTTTAGATATAGGAATTAAGTCTTTTTTTCCGATAGCGATGAGCATTAATACAAGACCAATTATTAAACCAATTCTTATAGGATTGTATAATTTGGATAATTTTTTATGTAATGAAATTAGTTTTGCTTCTTTTATAAATACATAGGAAAGAGCTATTGTAATGGTTGCAATGAGTAGATGAATTAGATCGTATGTGTTATTGATAAGAATAAGAATAAATAGATTGCTGATAACAATAAGAACGGAAATAAATGATAAAATATAACGTTGAACGATCAACATAGTGCTTATCGCTAAAATAAGTATGATTATTGTTATGATGCTTTCATCTACATTTAATTCTAATAACCCAGCAGCAACCATTGCAAAACCAGAAACGTATGTAGCGAAGCTAAAAGTATCAATAACCAATTTAGTGTATAGTGTAGCTAACCAAACTGCAACGATCACAAAACCGATTCCAAAAGTCAACAATCCATATTTTGAAGTATACAATCCAGCAATGATTAAAAAAGTAATAAAAGAAAAAGAGGCAAGAAACCCACCAATAATTGATAGTATTTTAATAGCTATGCCAGAGTTGCTCTCTTTTTGAATTATATATTCGCTAAAAATAGCTTTTTCATCACATTCAAAAGTATCACCTTCTAATAATTTAATAGTATTGAGCAAGGCTTTTTTGTTAGTTAATTCATCCATTTCTTTTCAAGGTCTAATAAAATTTTAATAACGAGGCTTATAGCGGCGATAACGAATACACTGATTATAAAAAACATCCCTGCATCATTTGATATTTTAACCAAGAGAGCACAAATAATGAAAATAATACTAAAAGAAATTATGGAAAGGTAAAATTTACTTTTAATTTTTAATCCGTAGCTAATACCTCCAGCATAAACGAATATTGTAATTAACACAAGAACAAAGAAAGATGTTTGTAATTCATTAAAAACACCTGTACTAATTCCTATAGAACTGAAAGTTGCGGAAGCCAGAGCTAACAGATTCGTAAACCAAATAGGAGGCGTTAACTCTTTTATAAATCTATTGACGAGTAAAAAGAAAATCAAAAATAAAACATCAATAGTGAACAGTAAGGTAAAAATAATAACCTCCGACCAATCATTAGCTACTTGTTGAGCATATAATAAAAGGGTAGTATTAATAAGTAGGATCAGTAAAAGCCATAATGGGGCAAAATCTGAAACAAGAGCCCAAATAGCCACAAAAATTGTCCAACCTAAGAAAAAATCATAAGCATTAGCTCCGGTTTGGTAGATTTGGCCAAAAACTGCGAATAGAACACCTATCAGCATTGAGGCACCAGTCAATACTATGTTCTTTATGTCTTTTTTTATTTTAGTTATCAATACAATTGATGTTGTGAGAATAATAAGACTTTCGATCAACCCGATTTTAACAAACTTATGCATGTCACTCCAATTATAGGCAAAGAAGAATATCAGTCCAGACACTAAAAAAACAATCCCCAAACTAATAAAAAATAGCCTAAGAAATCTATACCAAGATTTTTGGTCATTATAAATTTCATTTTTTAAAGTGTAAGCGATACTTTTCTCAGTCCAGTTACTGTGACGCGCAATTATTTGGATATCCTCTCTTTTTATTTTTGACATTTCTTGTTTTTTTGCTACTCCCTTAATTATCAGGTAAGGTATTAAAGTGAAAAGTGATATTAATTTTTCTGCCGAAACTTATTAACCTGATCTATCTTATACATACAGTTAATTTTGACTTTCTTAGGCTAGGCATGATTTTGGATGATTATTTTTAATTCTAAAAATCATAACAATGCATAAGAAAAAACAAAAATAAAGGAACAAAGCCTGATTAAAAGCAATCTTTACTCGAAAAAACCTTGAATAAAAGACTAAACCTACGTTTTTTTTAATCAAATTTCACTATTCATACCATTTACCATTTGAGTTCACCGTAATAAAACGTTCTTTTTCCCTTTCTATTTCAATATAAAAAGAAATCATAGCTACTGCTATTATTGATTTCTCTATTTTATAAAAAAAAGCACTCATTTTCTTTTACAGTAAATTCAAACAATAACTGATATTATAAGGCTTCTGTGGAAGTAATATAAATCGAAATCAGGTTATTAGTAAAGATACGAGGATTTTTTTACAAGGAAAGTACAAGGCTGTTTCTGACTTAAAAACACATTAAATATTCAGGGTGTCAAACGTAATAGTTGGATGTTTTGTTAAGAGGATAGTTAATTTTTATATGAATAATAGAAGAGAAGTCAATCATATCGAGAAAGCTGAATAATGATAGCATTATTCAGCTTTTATTTAATACAGTTGGTATAGCAACCAATGTAAATAGAATGAACCTTTGTTATTTACTTTTTTGCCACTTTATAGTTTTATTAATAAGACCCGCTGAAACTTTAAGATGAAGATCATTTTCTTTAGGGGTTACTTTTACGTCGTACCATTTTTTTCGTTTATTAGAAAAAATTTTCCCTTTGAAAAAGGAGCCCTCATTTTTTAGATCTTTTAAAATCAATGCGCCAATTTTTGTGTTTTCGTTATCTGAAGATTTAATTTTTCCGATCCATGAGCCATTTTCTTCAAGGACTTCAATTTTGGTATTGTTGTCTTCTATAAGCCAGATACCGTTTATAGATTCTTGAGTAAAGGCAGACAAAGAAATTAGCACTAAAATAATTGATAATAAGAATCGTTTCATAATATGTAAATTAAGTAATGGATTTTGTTTTAATTTCGAACTGTTCTAGTTGATAGATATATCATAACTATAGAAATTATTAATAAAGGAAGACCTATGTATGTACCAGGAGGCTGGGTTGTATAATATTCAGGGGTTAAAGGATGCAATACCCCGACAACGTAACGAAAAAGGGTTTCTAGAAGAAGTAGTACATACATTAAAGGAATTAAGCTACGGTAACGAAATAAGATAATAATGTAAACCATAACCATAAGAAGTTGCATGCAACCGCCAAGTGAGCTAAACATATATACGATTCTGTTAGGATCCGGATCACCTTCAAACTTTACAATAGAAGCGATCATTTGAACTCCGCTATCGGGTGCTAAGAAATGAACTAAAGAACGAAAAACAAATATTGCACTAATAACAATTAACGTATAAAGAGCAATTTTACTTCCTTTATAGTTGTTATTCGCTTCACGAGGTAGTATTTTTTGTAAAAACTGCATTTTGTTATAACTTTAAATTAAACTATATTGAATACTTAAATTAATAAGAGCAAATATATTCTGTACAAATTATGAAAGCCATCAACAAATGTTGAAAAATAGGGTTATTTTTTTTTTCGTATTCGACTTAACTGAGTAGGTGTAATGCCAATCATAGAGGCGATGTAGCGAAGCGGAAATTTTTTCAATAATCCTTTATTGTTTTTCACTATAAATTGGTAACGTTCTTTAGCCGTTCCAGTAAGAAATAATAAGTGGTTTGACCCTATTATTTTTATTTGTTCTATTAGGTGTTTTCGAATAACAATATTTAAGGTCAGATTGGTTTCTAGTGTTTTCTGAAAGGCCTCGGCTGGGGCTACTAATAATGTAAGGTTTGTTAAGCATTCAATTCCTAACGCATGGTTATTTTGATTGTCAAGATTAAAAAGGCCAGAAATGAATGAATTATCTTCACGAATTCTTCCTGTTATTTCATCACCATTGGGCTTGTAAATAATTATTCTGACGGCTCCTCTTGCTAAAAAAGCAACTCTTTTTGTCGTTATATTGGGTTTTTTAAAAAATTCGCCTTTGCGAAATTCTTGTGTATTAAAAAGACTTAAAATTTCGTCAATTTCCTCTTGATTAGGAGTGCTTACTTTTTCTTTTATGTAATTTTCTAAATACTCTTTCATTGTTTTTTGTTAGTGTTAGGTGTTGATATTTAGTTGTTTGTGTGGAAGGGATCCAAATTTAACTATAATTATTTTGATTTTATATATTATTTATAGTTTTGATTTGGGGGAGGCAGAAATGGTATAATTATACGTATGTACTGTACCCCGAATTAAGCAATAGAATTTCGTCATGAGTAGAGGTAAACGTAAAAAAGCAAGTCCTTTTAAATTTAACCAGAGCACCGCTACGATTAAATTTAAAAGGACAACAAAGAGGTTAGGTGCAATCGTTTTAACTACTGGGGGTAAAAAAAATCATGATTAGTTGACTCTTTCTGAAATGGATGTAAAATTAATTAAGTATTTTTTTGTAATCGGTTATTTAAGTGAGTTCAATCAAATAGTTATATAACAAACCGATTAAGATAGCTAAACCAAAACTTATTAAAGAGCCTATTAACATATATTCTGTCAGTTTTCTGTCTTTCGCTCTAGAAAGATCACCAAATCTAAAAACAGATTTAGCTGTTATCAATAGACCTATTGCTCCCCATTGATTAAAAATTATAAAACCGAACACAAAAAGGCGTTCTAAAATACCAATATATTTTCCTGCATTCTGTAAAGAATCATTTGGGGTATCATCTTCTAAGCTCCAATTGCTCATTATTATTTTCATCATAATGGAAGATACATAAGTAATTAACAATATAGAAAGCACCAACAATAATGATTCTTTTGAATATATTTTATCCCAATCTATTGTATAGGGAGTGTATAAATAGACAACTATTCCGATTATAGTGATGTGTAATAGTTGATCTATGATGAATAATAGTTTGCTATTAATTATTCCTTCAACATTTATTTTTATGAGATCAATGATCAAATGACTGATTATAATGACGATTAAATATGCCCAATATGACCAATCGAACTGAAGTAGCACGAGTAGTGATATAAAATGAGTTAAACCATGCAGGTATAAATACTTTGATTTGTGTTTTTTTGCTTTTTTATCTTTTACCCAATTATCAGGTTGAAGTACAAAATCACCAATAATATGAGCAATTAGTAATTTGATTGTCAGAATAATCATAGTTTGGAAATTTGTTTTTTATAAAAATTGTTCATAATCATGATTTCGTCAAAGCCACCTCGTTTGAGAGCTTCGCTTATACTGCTTTGAGATTTATCAAGTAGTTCTGCTAATTCTTTTTGGTTTTTACCAGTGTTTTCGATAGATGTTTTGATGACTTTAGCAACCGTACTGCTCCAATTATTAGCCGTTAGTAACGATAAGCTAAGCATGATATTTAGCGATTGATCAAATATTTCATTATTTGATTTTATAGCTAACGTTTGTTTTTTTAGAGATTCAAAGCAGTCACCAGATCGTACATAGGCAGAGCCGTTTGACTCAATTATTTTTGGAGCGCTATATTTCTCGTCACCGAGGCCAATGGCCATACGAACGTCGTGTGATTTTACTTGCTTAATAGCGGATTTAATATGAATAGCTGCTAACATCGCTTTTTCGGGAGCTATTAATAGTTGAAAACTATCGCCTCGATATATTTCCCAGTTTTTTGGGTTTTTACCATAATAATTTAGTGTTGCTTTAAGAAGAGTTAGCCATTTATGAGTGTCTCCTTCTCTAGAATTAATAATATCACCTGTTATTACTGCTACCATTGCCGTTATTTCTTATGAATATAGTATATCGGTTTTTTAGCCGATATACAAATATATCGGTTTTTTAGCAGATATTTATAATTATCGGATTTTAATCCGATAAATGATTAATATTTGAGATATTTTAAAAGAATTTATTCATTTAGGTGTATAGCATCTTATCAGATTCACCAATGTCAGTATTAAGATAGCTTAAAAGATGTATATCAGTTAGTTTATGGGGTAGGCTTTATTTACCATGATCATTGAACTAGCAGTAGTAGGAGTAGGTTTAAATTTTTCTGCTAGCCTTATTGTTTAGATGTTATTTTTTAAAGTTAGATTATAGATTCGGTAATCTTGTATACGTACAAATTAGCTTACCAAATTTTAAAAACTAACCATATTGAAGGTTATGTTGTTACATTTTTTGTGTTAATTAGCACTAGTTACTTGTTCATGTATTTTGCAAGTAGAGAATGGAAATGATGAACACCTTTTTCCATCGTAGGAGAGAATCTACCTGCTTTGTAAAATCTCGATTGTAAACCTTTTTGTACTCCTTCTACCACAAACTCATCTTCACGTTCAACTTTATCTAAAAGAGCTCCTGCACCTGCGTTCATTTTTGCTTCGTCATAAACATAGGTAATAAAAGAAACTTTTGTTTTATGAATACTTAATGGTTTTATAATGTTTATAGACAATCCCCATGGATAAAAATTGAACATCATATTAGGGAATATCCAATAATAGTAGGCGGCCACTTCTTTACCATAGTCTACATGCCCTTCGGGTAAATCAAAAACTTCTTCGCCTCCGCTAGAATACCCAATTTGTAGATTCACGTGATCATAGATTTCTGTAGTATAGCTGCCATAATCTAAAACCGCATTTAAGTCTTCATGAACAAACGGAATGTGAAATCCCTCTAAATAATTATCGCAGTACAATGCCCAGTGACAGTTAACAATATAATCTTTGTTTAACGTTTCATTTAGTTTGAACTGATTTAGTGGTAAAAAACCAATTCGTTCATTCATTATGTCAATAACTTCTGAGAAATTAAAAGCTGGGTCTAGCCCAATAAACAAATGGTTTCCTAATTTTTCTAGAGGAAATTTATGCAGGTTGTCACAAGGCCTTGGAAAGTCCTCTGCGTCTTGAAATTCAGGCATTTTTTTAAATGCTCCATCCAATCCAAATCTTCTTCCATGATACATGCACACTAATTTTTTGGTCTTCCCTGGTGCATGAATAATTAAATTGCCACGATGTGTACATACATTGGTTAGACACATTGTTTTATTCTCTTTATCTCGAACAACTAAAAGAGGTTCTGTTAAATAGTCTTTTAATAGAACCAAGGGATATACACTTTCCACCAAAGGAACGAGTGTGTTCTCATCTCCAATCCAATGCCATGATTTTACAAAAACATTTTCCTTCAATTTATCGAAGACTTCTTGACTTTTGTAAAATGACGCAGGTAATGTTTCTGCTTTTGTAATATCTGGATCTATATGAAATTTTTCCATATTATTTATTTTAAATGATTTCTTTTTAGTACTACATAAAATGGAATTCCCAACATTAATAAAATGAATCCCCAAAAAACAACCTCTTGACCACAACCAATAATAACAAAAATTGAAAAACAGAATGCTAAAAAGGCGATTATTAATTTTCCAGTAATGCGTTTTTCTTTATTGAGAAACATCAGAATAGCAAAACTTGCTGTTGAAAACAAATATGGTGTGATCACAGAGAGGGTAGATAGTGTCATCATAAAAGTAAAAGCATCTACTAAACTTTTAGAATAATTTAAAAGCATTAAAGCTGAAACCAATAAACTTGATATGATTATACCGGAGATAGGTGATCCGTTATTATTTCTTTTTCCAAAGATCTTTGGAAATAACTTGTCATGGGAAGCTGCCATAGGTATTTGCCCTTGAATAAGGATCCATCCGTTTAAGGCGCCAAGTGTTGCAATTACGGCACCACCTGCCACTATATATTTGGCTGATTCTCCCCAAAACAGCGCTGCGGCATCAGCAAAAGGAGCATTGGATTGAGCTAGTGTTTCTGCAGGGATAATGCCCATAATGGCAATAGAACTCAATACATAAACAATTATGGTTACAATTGTTCCAGTAATTGTTGCTTTTTTTATCGTTGTTGCGGCATTTTTAATATCTGAACTTGGAATGGTAGCACTCTCCATTCCTAAAAAAGCAAAAAAGGTTAACGTTGTAGCAGTTACGATAGCAGAAAAATTAGACTCACCGCTTAAGTTAAATGGATAAAAATGATCCGCTTTAATATAAAGTATCCCTAAGAAGCCAATTAATATAATGGGTATGATTTTAAGAATAGTAGTGATTAGTTGAATTAGGGCAATGGTTTTGAGCTGTTTTGAATTTACCCAAGTAAAGAACCAGATAAATGCTAGTCCTGTTAAAATTGAAGCCAGAGCATTTTCTGCCAGATGCGGAAAAAACACTTCTAAATATCCAACCAATGCTACGGTAATTGCTGCATTCGTAGACCATATAGATACCCAATAGCCCCAAGCGACTAAAAATGCTGGAAATTCTCCCAATCCAATTCTAGTATAAGCGTAAGGTCCACCGGAAGTTTTTGGAGCTAAGTTTCCTAAGTTTCCGAAAACAATAGATAATAAAATTGCTCCAAAAGAGGAGATAAGCCAACCTAGTAAACTAATTCCTCCGAAAGCAGCTAGTGTTGAAGGCAACAAAAAGATACCTGACCCAATCATGTTTCCAATAACAAGGGCAGTACTTGACCAAAAACCTATTTTTTTTGAATTTTTAATAATAAATTTAATTTTAGATTGGCCAAATATAACAAAAAAGACTACTTTTTTATGTTAAATATAAAAAATGGTGTTTTTTATTGATAATTTAACATTTAGGAGTTGTTGGTGACAGCCAATACTCTCTTTTAGAGTAGCGTTTTGGAGTAATTCTGTAAATTATTTTCTTTTTTTTGGGGTATAGTCTTTGTTTTTAATGTTTTATATTGAAGGGTGATTTTTTACGGTCAAAGTTGTGTCAGTCAAATTATAACTCAAATTTAATTTTTACAGCTTTCAATATATCAGTATCAATTCGTTTGTCGTGTAAAACTTTGAATCCTTGACGAATATAAAAGGATAAAGGAGACTGGTAGTTTTCTCCATTTTCTTTTTTGTCATCATCATGATCAATTACCCAGCCATAAAATACTTTAATATCTTTTTTAAGTCTATTTATAAGTATACTACCCAAACCTTTTCCTTGTTGATTTCTATCAACAATAATGGAAAATCGTAGTTCATCGTCCTTTTCAAAGTCAACAGCCCAAGCTAAAATAGTGTTGTTTTTATCTTCTATTAAATAATGATTGTAGTTTTTAACACCTTCTAATAACAGTGCAAATCGATCTTTTAAATTCATAGGAAACTCTTTGTTCCAAAGGTGATTTATTTGTTGAAACTGTATATCAGTTAAATTTTTGGTCTTAAGTATTTCCATCGGTTGCTTTAATGATATTTATTATGTTTAATTCCTATTATCTAAAATTTTAAGTACTTATCGTGTCAATAATACATACATTAATTTGAATATAATTTATATTTATTAGACTTCAACGGAAATATATGGATAAACAATTAATGATACATATTAATTTTTTAACCATAGTTGTTACTATATATGGTAAAATTTAATATTGAATTTAGTGATGTGTTTGTTTCTTATGATCTTGGTTTTCTATGGGTTATGTGTTGATAGTGCTGAGGTAATAAACCGAATTTATTAGGGTTGATAAGTTTTTTTTGGAACTTTAAGAACAGTTGTTATAATGGTTGTCTTTAAATTATTGGAATCAAATTCGGGATGAATGACAAAGCGTTTTTGTAATTATATGTGAAACAAATTGATAGCTGTATTGGCCTTTAATATATAAAAAACACAATAGATATTATTTTAATTTAGAATAAATTAAAATAAGAGCATTATCTTTGCACGAAATTTCAAATTTATGAGAAAATTACACCTACTACTACTACTACTGTTTACGATATGTTTTTCGTGTTCAGATTATGACAATCAAGATTTTACTGTTTTACTTCCTGATGCTGGGGCAGATCAGGTTGTTTTTACTGACGAATCGGGTACTACGATCCAGTTGGATGGCAGCGGATCGTCAGATGTCAATGATATTGGCTTTAACTATGAATGGAAGGTTATAAGTACTCCAGAAGGATCAGTTGTTACGTTGAGCGATCCTAATATTGCTAAACCAACACTGGAAGTACCGAACGATGCCTCTGGCCGATTTCAGTTACAACTTCGTATTTTTAAAGGAGCACAAATCGCTCAAGACTTTGTGAATATAGATGTCAACCCTGCCATTGCACAAGTACTTCTTGTAAACGCTATTGATGCTGATTATACAGCTACTTTGAGAATTCCATCAATAGATATCACGGGTAATCCAGTAGCTTCTAAAAATTCAGATGAAACCTATTATGATATTGATACCAACGTAGCTACTGAAAGCGATGGTACTGTTTTGTTAGAGGTTGATTATAATGGTTTGAAAATTACTACATATCAAACTTTAGCAGCGCTTAAAAGTTATACGCTATATTTGGTAGGAACAGAGAACAACCCTGAACTTTTTTTTGTTGAAAAACAAAGAAATCAAAATTCAATTGGTCTAGGATTGGTAGCACTTGATGCTGTTAACTTGTCTGAAGAAACTCAAAATGTAGTATTGTATATTGACGCTACTTCTGTTGGTTTTGGAAATATTCCAGTGGATGCGCTGTTTGGTGCATTAGGTGTTCCAGAGCAATTTGGGGCATTAAACTTTAAGGATAATTCAGAGATTTTCTTTCCATCAAATTCAATTCTTCCCTTACCTATTTGGGCAACAGTTGATGGAGTGCGTATAAGTAATGATGTGTCTATTGATTTACCATCAAACGTAGATGGAAATTTCGGAACCTTTATGTTACACCCTGACTCATCATCATCAAATGGCCACACGCTTGTTTTTGTTAATAACAGCGCTTTACTACCTTAATAATTACTTTATATGAAAACTTTATATTTATGTGTAATAACACTTTTTAGCAGTGTTATTTTAAATGCACAAATTGAAATCACCGGAACCGTTACTGATGTGAATGGTAATCCGATAGAAACTGCCAATGTAATTTTGGAAGGAACCACTAAAGGGACCCTGACTAATAAATTAGGAAAATATATTCTTCCAAACATCGCTAATGGTACTTATACACTAGAGATTAGTCATATTGGATATGCTGATTTTACTCAGAGTATAACAATAACGGACGACTTGTTGAATGTAGATGCACAACTTTTTGAAGATACTGATCTTTTACAAACAGTTGAGATTGTTGGACGTAAAAAAACGGCTTATCGTGCTGATGTTACTTTCGCAGGTACAAGAACAGGTGCTGATATTAAGTTGGTTCCACAAAGCATCGCTGTGTTAAATAAAGAGATTATAGCTGATCAAGGAATTTTTAGACTTGAGGAAGTATCTGAAAATGTTGCTGGTGTTACGAGAACTCGTTCAGGAGATAATTTTACCTCTCGTGGATTTAGAGTACGTCATGACTATGTTAATGGTAATAGAGCCTTACTTGCTCCTGACTTTGCTTCGTCGTCAATAACAACACAGTATGAGCGTATTGAATTTATAAAAGGACCAGCAGCAGCACTTTTCGGGAATAGTTCACCGGGTGGTGTTGTGAATGCAGTAACAAAAAAACCATTAAAAGTAAATAGGGCTGCTGCCAGTATATCTTATGGTAGCTTTGAAACTAAAAGGGCAACGATGGATGTGACAGGGCCTTTGAAAAAGGATAAAACATTATTGTATCGAGTGAATTTTGGTTTGGAAAATGCGGAGACTTTTCGAGATTTTCAGAAAAATAGAAGTATTTTATTTGCTCCGTCACTATCATATTTACCAAGTGATAAGACTAGCATAAATGTTGATATAGTTGGGACTTTTAATAATGATAGGGCAGGTGTTGACAGAGGTATGCCTATGTTACAAAATGATTTATTTGCACTGCCTATAAATTTTAATACCGCCGAACCTTATGACAACCGTCAGAATAGTAGTGTTCTTTTTACAGTTTCAGGAAATCATAGGTTTTCAGATAATTTAGTTTTTAATGTGTCTTATACACGTTCTGATTTTGATCAAAATTTTCTAGAAACTAGATCTACTGGACGTTTTACGGATGATGGTACGGAATTAATTCGAATAATTAATGATAGAATTACCACCGGATATTCAAACTTTATTACAGCTTATGTTGTAGGTAAATTTAAAACAGGAAATATAACTCATGAAAGTGTTTTAGGTTGGGATTATTATAATACTTTCCAAGACTCACAAACGCGATCAGCTTCGGGTGAGGCAAATGGTGTTCCAAATCTAGTATTCAATGATAGAGTTCCGATTCATAGTTTAGTTGGGATGAGTGTTAACTTTAATGAAGAGCAAACTAGATTTACAGATAATAGCCAGTACCGAGGAATTTACATTCAAGATTTAATTGGTATTGGGAAGTTCAAAATTTTAGCTTCGTTACGATATGAAAACTTAGATCAGTCTGCCATTGTTGGTGACGGACTTGAACTTACAGATAATATCGATAATACTATTTTATTACCTAGGTTTGGTATAACATACGAACTTAATAAACGTGTAAATTTATTTGCCAGTTATACAGAATCTTTTTCAAATCAAGTGGTTCCTTTTGGGGTAAACACGATAGAGGAGGGGCAGGTATTTGATCCGTTAACAAGTAATCAAATTGAAATAGGAACGAAAACATCATTTTTCAACAATCGACTTTTGGCACAACTGAGTTTCTATACGATCAATAGATCTGGTAGGTTAATTGAAGATCCAAATGGAGGTAGTGGAATCATTAAATTATTGCAAGTTGGTGATGAAACCAGTCGAGGTATTGAAATGGACATTACAGGTAGGGTATCAAGAAACTTAATTTTAACTGCTAATTATGCTTTTAACGATGTTGAAATTTTAGATGATAGCTTTGCTATTCAACAATTAGAGTTAGGTAATAATAATCCAAAGCATACCGCTGGGTTTTGGGGTAAATATAGCTTTAATAGAGGCTTTTTAACTAATTTCGGAATTGGACTTGGTGGTAGCTACGTTAGTACGAGTCAGATTGCCGATACTGGCACGAACAGAATTAACGATGTTATTCGTTTCCCAAGTTATGCTAAGGCAAGATTGGGCTTATTTTATAAGGTTAATAATATCGACTTTTCTTTAAATGTCAATAATATATTTGATAAGCGTTACTTCGTAGGTGGTTTAAATGCAGGTCGCGTTTTCCCAGGAGCTCCAAGAAACTTTTTATGCACCATTGGTTATGCGTTTTAACTAGTGCGTGTATTTAAATGATCACAACTCCCGAATACCTTTTGTCTTTCTGAAAGTAGAATGAAATGGTTCGGGAGTTGTGTTGTTTTTATATGAAAACTCCTCTTTTTAATACTTGTAACGTGATTTTGACGTAATTTTACGTTACAGCTTTTTAATACCATTTACCATTTGAATTTACCGTAATAAAACGTCCTTTTTCTCTTTCTATTTCAATATAAGAATAAATCATAGCTACTGCTATTATTTATTTTTGATGTTATTTCATATCGAAATCAGCTTAGTGGGGGGAATCTAAGTAGTTAAGCTACTATTTCTTTATTTTTTTATGTATATCAATCGATTGTAGGTGCTTCTTCATAACAATAGTACTTAAAAACCAATCGTATTGCTGTGTTTATAGATTTGATCATAACGTTGCTGTTTTAGAACCAATAAAATACTTGCTATATAGTTTTATTTGCCACTTATAACATTCATCTTTCTGCTCATTACATTATAGCAAATCTACTTGTAATATGTGCTTCATCTTTGTTGTATCGAATAGCTAAATGTATACTATATAAAATAAAAACATAGCTATTTGGGAGTGTCCATATGACTAAGTAAACAAAAGAATAACTAGAGTTTACGTCAGATAAATGCATTCATTGTAAAACAAAGAAACATAAAAAAGTATTAAAAAATATAAATATCGATTTAGTAGCTACGATAATTTTTTGATTACACAGGTGGAATCCGAAAAGCCTAGTTTTGAAAAGAGTAGGAAATATAATTATTTAAATATTATGAAAACAAAAGAAATGGCATGTCACACATGGGCATTAAGTGGAAATCCAGAAGAAGGTGAATCAATTAATCAGAAGTACGTAAAATTATCAGATGCAATAGGAACCAATTATGGTCATGGAGCTAAACTTAAAGGAAAGTCACTAGCTACCATTCGACAAGAAACTATGGAAAAGATTGCGGCACTAGCATCGCGAAGAACAATCAGTACAAATCATAGAATATTTATATGTGGAGGGTTTAGACCATCAGAAGGTGTTGAGCAGGTATGTCCAGAGCATCTTTGGTTAGAAGATCATACAATAGGTAAATCTTACGATACATTTATTGATCAAGATGTAAGAGTAGAAAACAGTGTAGGGGTGGTAGGCCAACCTTTTAAACCAGCTTGTGAAGGATCAGCTTTTAATGGCAATCAAATTTATAGAGTTCGATTAGATGGATTTACCGGCGGACAACAATTAAGTTTGCCAAAATAAAACGTTGTTTTATAGTTACAAAACAATAGATATACTCACCTTATGGTAGTTTAATTATTAAAAAGCCAATATCATCTTAATCGATATATTGGCTTTTCTTTCTTTGATTTCTTCGAAATGGATATAATGGAGTTTAACCCGAATTATGCATTAGAGCTTCGTAATGAGAGTTGAAGACTCCATAAAAGTAAGTGCTTTATTTTACAGCATTTCCAGCTTGAAATTGATTTACTAATACATAATTCAGATTTAAGTATTATCCTTTTTTCAATGTTTATTTTTCTTTTTGCTTTTAAATAGTTCGTTTAAGGGAGTTTTACAATAGTCATGAAGTCTTAAAATAAAGAATAGCCAAAAATTACTGAAAATGTTTTATAGTCAGAATTCCAATTATTATACTCACTTAATATATTTCTGCTGAAGTACCTCAGTTCCATGCTATACTTGTTATGGAGCTTAGCACCTACTCCAAACGCTAAATAATTATCAGTACGATTAATATCTTGTAATGCACTTAAGATGGAATTGTCAGATCTTTTGAAATAAATAGATGATTTCGATCTTAGGTCTATCATGTAAGCACTATTGATAAAAATAGTTGAATTACTATTTAGAAAAAAATAATGCCTTAAGCCTAAAGAAACTTCAATAGATGTATATTTCACTTCTGAGATTAATTTCTCTCCTGATACATTCGTTACTTTTTGAGTTTTCGCGCTTTTGAAATTTTGATACGTTGGTTCAATAGAAATTGCCCATTTATTTTTGTTAAAGGGTAAAACATATTCTGCTTCAATTCCAAAACCAAAATCGAATTTATTTTCGAAATTAGTATTTCTAGCATTTGAAATAGAATTTTGTATACTTAAGGACGTGTTATTTAAACGTGGTCGTAGCGTTAAATTAAATAAATCCTTTTTTTGTTCCTTTCTGTAATTCGTATATTTTGAGTTACTACATTGATTATGAGTGATAAATAAATTGATTAAACTCCTTTTGGTGTATTTTAGGTTTTCAATAGTTTTCAATGTAATGGTCGAACATTTTAAATCTTTCCACAATTGTTGCTTGAATCGATTATTCGTTCCAATTTTGTTATCTGATGTTTTGTAACTTTTAAAGATTAACTGTTCAATAGCAGAGTTTCCGATATTGTAAAAGTGTCTTTTCAAATTCCCTTCTTCAAAGAAATATAAATTGGCTTTGCCTTCAACCAATACTTCTAAGAATAGTTCTTCTTTTTTCAATATTGGATTTCTATCATTGCTCATGTAGGCTATGTTTTCACTAGACCTATCGATATTTACAGTTTTTCTCATATATTTAGAGAGTTCATGAATACCGAATTCCTTAACGAAGGAAATATTTGCTGATGCAATTTCGCTGTTTTTGGATAGTTTATAGGTGAAATCTGTTGGATTGTTTTTCCAATCAATGTTTTTGATAAGACAATCAACTTTCTCATCAGAGTTATTGATAAAATAACCTTTTTCAAAAGAAATTTGAGAGTAGCAATTAAAGCTAAGAATTGCTATTAGGTGTAATAATAATTTTTTCATGTTAAAATGGGGTTGGATTATTAAAAAATAAACGTGTAATTTTATTTTTCTCTCAAAGCTTATAAGCTATATGAAAATAACGAATGCATATCAGTTCTTGTAATTTGCACTTTAAATTCTCTAAAATCGCGCAAGCTAGCGATATTCTGTATGCTCTTTAATGGCAAATGATGCAGGGGTGTCTGCTTTTGATGTGATTTGCAATTTTGAGCTATTGAATGGTCTAAAAAACTTTTTATTGGGGAGGTATATTCCAATAAATTCAAAGGCAAATAATTTTTAATGTTTCCTTAGAGCTCAAGTAAACATAATGTATAATTCAATTGCTCAAATGATGTATGGTGTTTTGACGTACTTATACGATTTATAAATAAATACTTCGCATATCTATTATTTCTTTTGTAGCTATTTTTGCGTTATAAAACTTAACCATAGCTTGGCTATGCTAAAGTTTTATGCCTTAAACTAACTTAAAATAATTCAATACCTATAAACGAAATATTTATTTGTAAATCGTATTATACCATATACCATATACCATATACCATATACCATATACCATATACCATATACCATATACCATTTACCATTTACCATTTGAAATTACCGTAATAAAGCGTCCTTTTTCCCATTCTATTTCAATATAATAAGAAATCATAACTACTGACGGCTATTATTGATTTTTCTATCTTATATAAAGAAAAAAAAATATTTTCTTTTACAGTAAACTCAAACGATAACTGATATTAAATTTAATAGAATTGATCATACTGTAAAGCTTCCATAGATAGCAATTCCAATAATTAAGGGTGCCCAACTATTTTGTATTTCATAGTTGCTTTCTTTTCCAAGATGGTAATTCCAAAACAATCTAGTAATAATGCATCCGCGAATTCCTCCAAGAATGATCCATAACGAGAATAATAGTATAATTGATTTGATTATCATCATAACGAAATTATAACTATAAACAACATCAATAGTGGGGAATATAAACTTTTGTTTTCTTGAAAATTTAGCATACACTCTGATGCATCTTCAATCAGTACTAGCTATATTTTTCTAACTGAAAATTAATGATGGTTGTTGCTATACTATGTTTATCTTTTACACATTTCCTTTTATAAGTTTAACGTATTTTTCGTTAAAAGCATAAACAGAGATACCAATTGCTAGGTATATAATTTGATATACAAATTCACCGCTAACCAATTCGTCTCCCAAAAAGACTTTTAGTAATTTACCTGTTAGAGAAAGCCCTGAACCCAACATTAAAAGAATCCCCCAGATTTTTATGCCAACTTTAGCATAATGATGTCTTAAAAACAGTAAAAACAGCAGAGATCCTTGAAGTGCAATTGGAAGTAGTGCGTAAAGGTTACCTGTTGCAAGTACATATACATTGCGACATAATAGTAGCGTTATAAATACAATAAGCGCATATTTAAAAAATGGATTCCTAAACTCAGTTGTTGTATTTAATTTGGTCATATAAACGATGAGGTTATTTAGCTTTCTGCACCAACTCTAGTTGATCAATAGAAGCTTTCGTCGTGAACATTCCATAATTAATAAAAACAGCCTTTTTTTCTATTTTGTCAATGGTTCCCACAGCATTCCCATCAATTAAACGTACACGGTCATTAATTTTATAAATGTAAGAAGCCCTTTCTATGGCAATTTTATCTGCTTCTTTTTTCTTTTCCGCTCTAACTTTAACCACCTTTTGTAAAACTTCTTGTTCCACTTTTTGTATAGCTTCCTTTTGCTTCTTGTTTACAAGTTGATCTTGTTTTTTCTCTGTTTTGGTTTTCTTTTGCGGTGGGTTTTTTTTAGTGTATTTTATCTTTTCTGTGGTTACCCATTTAAAAAAGTTAGCCGAAAACTCTTTTTTATTATTGGTTTGGAAGTATTTATTAAGAAGTTCATTTACAGAGCGCCCTAATCCTAGTATTTTTTGATTGTTATCATAGAGCTCTTGAAAACCTGCTAGTTTTTCACGTATTTTGTCTTCTTTCTGTTGTAAGTTTTCAAGGTGTTCTTGTCCCTTATATTTTTGTTTTTCAAGAGAGTCTGAAGTTTTCTGTAGTCTATTTTGTTCTTTTTGAAGTTTTGAAATAGTTTTATCTAAACGAACTTTTTCAGTTTCTACACGTTTTTTTGCGCGGTTTATTAAACTGTAAGGAATGCCATTTTTTTGTGCGACTTCAAAGGTAAATGAACTCCCTGCCTGACCAATAAATAATTTATAAAGAGGTTCCAAAGTACGTTCGTCAAATTGCATATTAGCATTCGTAACATTGTCTAATTCATTAGCCAATACTTTTAAATTAGCATAATGCGTTGTTATGATTCCATAGGCTTCTTTAGCATAGAATTCTTCCAAAAATATTTCGGCCAAAGCACCACCGAGTTCAGGGTCTGAGCCTGTACCAAATTCATCAATCAAAAACAAGGTGCTATCGTTGCATTTACGTAAGAAATAACGCATGTTTTTTAATCGATAGCTATAGGTGCTCAATTGATTCTCTATTGATTGATTATCACCAATATCTGTTAAAATTGTATTGAATATAGTGGTTTCACTACGTTCATGAACAGGAATTAACAAGCCGCTTTGAAGCATTACCTGTAGCAAACCAATGGTTTTTAAGGTAATACTTTTTCCTCCAGCATTTGGACCAGAAATTACGATAATCTGTTGTTTATCATTTAATGAGATCGTCTGTGGAACGGTGGTTATTTCTTTTTCGTTATTCTTTCTCCATAGAATAGGATGGTAAGCATCTCGAAGAAATACTTTTTTGTCTTTGCTTATTTTTGGTAAAAGCCCATTAATTTCCAAAGCATATTTAGCCTTGGCTCCAACTATATCTATCTGTGTTAAAAATCCAACGTAGTCATGTAATAAAGGAACATAAGGACGAATTTCTTCTGCTAAAGTTCTAAGGATTCTAATAACTTCCTGCTTTTCTTCATATAGTAAATTTTGAAGTTCTCTACCGTAAGCTAGTGTAGCTTGAGGCGCAATATATACGATACTACCTGACTTTGATGCCCCGAGTAAACTACCTTGTACTTTTCGTCTATACATGGCAGATACTGCTAGTACACGTTGATTATCAACGATGGTTTCCTTGATGTCGTCTAAATAACCATTGGCAATATTTTTGCTTAGCGCACGAGAAAAACTTTCTGAAATTTTTCCTCTTATGTTGTTGATGTCTTTTCGTATTTGTTTTAAAACAGAAGAAGCGTTATCAGCCACTTCACCATACGAAGTGATTATTTTCGTAATTGCGTCAGAAACAAAAGTTGTATATTCTATCCGATCACTTAATTCCGCTAACGTGGGGTAGTATTCATTAAACTTTGTCATGAACTTTTTGAGTTCATTAACTGTTTCCGCAGTAGTTGCTATTTTTAAGAAAGCCTCAGTTTCTAAAAAACTATTTTCAATAGCTAATCGTTTGATATGTTCTGTAATATTTTCAAAACCGTGATTAGGTATTCTGTTGTCGTTTTGAAAAGAACTGAGATATTCATTGACTAAATTTAATTCAAAAAATAATTTACTGACTTTGCCAATAGGTCGTAATTTTATAACCTCTTGTTTTCCTAATTCAGAAATACAAAATTCACTTACTTGTTCTAAAACAGTATTGAATTCTAAATCTTGTAAAGTTTTGTCTGCTATTACAGTTTTCAATGTTTATTTTTGATTAAAATTAAATAACGAAAATCCTAAAAAACTACTTTAAATTTATAGGAGGACAAAATTACAAACTATGCAAGTAAAAATAGCCGATAGTTGGAAAAATGTTTTACAGAATGAATTTGAGAAGCAATATTTTAAAGAATTGATGCTTTTTGTTAAAGAAGAATATAGTACTGGTAGGTGCTATCCTAATGATGAAAATATTTTTGCGGCGTTTGATATTTGTGATTTTAATGATGTGAATGTAGTTATACTCGGTCAAGACCCGTATCACGGTGAAGGGCAGGCTAATGGTTTGTGTTTTTCGGTACATGATGGTATTTCGCACCCTCCTTCATTGATGAATATTTTTAAAGAAATTAAAAATGATTTAGATATTCCTTATCCTTCCTCTGGTGATTTATCAAGGTGGGCAAGACAGGGAGTACTGCTATTAAATGCAACACTAACCGTTAGAGCAGGCCAGGCAGGAAGCCATCAGAAAAAGGGATGGGAAGAGTTTACCGATGCCGTAATAGCTAAAATTTCTGAAGAAAGAGAAAACGTAGTGTTTTTACTTTGGGGAGGATATGCTAAAAAGAAGGGATCAAAAATTAATAAACAAAAGCATCATGTATTAATTTCTGGTCACCCTTCTCCATTAAGTGCAAATAGAGGTTATTGGTTTGGAAATAACCATTTCTCCAAGACTAATACCTTTTTACAGAGCCAACAATTACCTATTATACAATGGTAGGCAATATACTTTGGTTATAAAAAGGCAATGTGATGGCATCTAAAATATCTTCTGTAATGTCAGGATAACATACGTCAATTGTTTCTGTAGATTTTAACCATTTAGATATTTTATGATATTGATTTTTGTTAAACTTTTTAAGTACAGGAACGCCCATTTCATGTAGACTTAGAGCATTGCATTGCTGTTCGTATTGATTTTTCATTGGTATCACTAAGAGTTTCTTGCGTAAGTACAAAGCTTCTGCAGGAGTTTCAAAACCAGCTCCACACAATACACCACTAGAAGAGGCAATACTTTTAATGAAATCACTTCCATTAATAGGTTTGATAGTAATATTGTTTTTAAACTTGTATTTGTCTGTATGTTTCGAGAAAACTTCCCATTTGACATATGCGAATTCGGATAGTACTTTGATGATTTTTTTATCACTATAAGCAGGTAGATATACGGTATAATGCCCTTTATCTGTAGCGTTTATATATCTTATTTCTTTTCGTATAATGGGAGTGAAAATAGCAGAAGAATAGGTTTTAAAATGAAACCCGAATTTTATACTCGCTGGGGCATAATATTTTAAAATAAGACGCACAAAATTAAATTGCCCGTATTTAGGAGCGTTTTCATCTATCACCGCATTTTGATGGCTTAAAGCTATGATGGGAACGTTTCTAAGTTTGGCCGCCCATGCTGAAATTGGTTCGAAGTCATTAATGATTAAATCGTATTCTTTTACCTGAATTGACCATATTTCTTTGATTAAGGTTTTTAGCCTAACTCTTTTTAAGGTTTCCCAGAAGTCAATACCTCCTTTTTTACCAAAAATAAAACTCAATCCATATAATTTATATTTGACATCAAACGGAAATTTTAATTCACATTGACACCCACTAATTAGAACATCAACTTTGGCTTTTCTTTGTAAATAAGGAATTAACTCGATTGCTCTACTAGCATGTCCGTTTCCGGTTCCTTGAATGGCATATAAAATTTTCATAAGCTATTTACTTTAAGGTTTTACTAATATTAAACTCAGCTAAAAGGTCTTCGAATAGTTGAGTGTTATTACCTTCCGTTCCAATCAATTCGAGATCTTTTATTTCATAATCAAGATATAAGTTTTTAGCAACTTCATCATGGTCATATTCATACAAGCTCCAAGAACTATTTTTATATTCTAGGGCAGTTAAATTTTCTATCCAGTCACCAGAGTTTAGATACAGGGTTTTACCGTTATCAGTACTTATTTTTCGTATTTCTGGTTGATGTATATGACCACAAACAACATAGTCATAACCGTTTTCTATAGCTATTTCTGAAGCAGTAGTTTCAAAGTTGTTAATGAATTTTAAAGCGCTTTTTACACTGTTTTTGATTCTTTTCGAAAAAGAAAGTTTTCCATAACCTAAATGTTCACTAATCCAATTTACAGCCGTATTAATCATGATTAAAGTATCATAACCAATACCACCTAATTTGGCCAACCATTTAGAGTGTTGCATGGTGACATCGAAAACATCTCCATGGAAAAACCATCCTTTTTTTCCATCGATATTTAGTACTACTTTGTTTACAATTTCAAAGCTACCTAAACTAAAACCTTTAAATTTTCTAAGAGTTTCATCATGATTGCCTGTAATATAGTATACTTTGGTACCTGAGGTGATAAATGACATTAACTGTTTTATAACCTTTAAGTGTGGCTTAGGGAAGTAACGTTTGTTGAATTGCCATATATCAATAATATCACCATTTAAAATTAATATCTTAGGGTTAATTGTTTTTAGGTAGTTGTTTAACTCTGTAGCTCTACAACCGAAAGTACCTAAATGAACATCTGATATTACGGCAATATCAAGTTTTCGTTTTTTGTTTTTCTTCATTAGTAAAAAGTAAATTGAACATGATAAAACAGTAGGACTAATACTATTCTATATGGTACAAAATTACATTTACCATGTTTTCTTACGGAGAATAAATCGTGAATTATTGGTAATCAAACCTTTATTGTTTTGTAACTAAAATGTTATTTAAAAGTAAAAAGCTCGGTTATGACCGAGCTCTTCAATAAAATATGTGAGTTTTATTAGTTGTTATAGAGTACCCAACTACCTTTTTCAAGTAAAGGAATTGCTTGCTTATACTTTACTTCTTTTTCTTCTCCTGTCATAACGTTTTTAATAGTTACACGATCATTTCGACCAATTTTAGGTTGCTCTCTAACAATAGTTTCAACTATTTGTTGTTCTTGTGTTTGCTGATTACGTGCATTGCTAATAGCTTGTTGACTAGAGTTTTGAACTTCGTCTTTTCGTAAACTTAGTTTTTCTCTTTTTTGTTCACGTGCTTCTGAAATTTGTGATTCATCTTGGTTAGGAAGTTTTCCTTTAAATAGGAAAGATAAAACTTCCTTATTAATTTTATCAATAGATACTTGGAAAAGTTCAAAAGCTTCAAACTTATAAACCAGTAATGGATCTTTTTGTTCGTAAGTGGCATTTTGAACCGTATGTTTTAGTTCATCCATTTTACGTAAATGATCCTTCCAGTTTTCGTCTATAATAGCTAGAGTAATATTTTTTTCAAAATCATTTACCAATGATTTACCTTCCGACTCGTAAGCTTCTTTTAAGTTGGTAACGACTTGTAATGTTTTTGTTCCATCGGTAAAAGGCACTACAATACGTTCGTAACGATCGCCTTCGTTTTCAAAAACATTTTTTATTACAGGATAGGCTTGAGAAGCATTTCTTTCTGTATCCGTTTTGTAATTCTCCGTAACTATTTTATACAATTTATCTGTTAATTCCTCTTCTGATAAATTAATAAATTCTTCCTCAGAGAAAGGAGAGGTCATTGAAGAAAAACGGATCAATTCAAATTCGAAGTTCTGGAAATTCTTTACTGGTTTATTTTCTCTTACAATGGAGTCGCAGGTATCATAAATCATGTTTGCCACGTCAATTTGTAAGCGTTGTCCGTCTAAAGCATGTCTACGTCGTTTATATACGAATTCACGTTGTGCATTCATAACATCGTCATATTCTAATAATCGTTTACGAATACCAAAGTTGTTTTCTTCAACCTTTTTCTGCGCACGTTCAATAGACTTAGAGATCATTGAGTGTTGAATTACCTCTCCTTCTTTTAAGCCCATTCTATCCATCATTTTAGCAATTCTTTCAGAGCCAAATAAACGCATTAAGTTATCGTCTAGAGCAACATAAAATTGCGATGCCCCTACATCTCCTTGACGACCAGCACGTCCACGTAACTGACGGTCAACACGACGAGAGTCATGACGCTCTGTTCCAATAATGGCTAAACCTCCAGAATTTTTTACTTCGTCAGACAATTTAATATCCGTACCACGACCTGCCATATTTGTTGCAATAGTAACCTGTCCCGGTTTTCCTGCTTCTGCTACAACGTCTGCTTCTTTTTTGTGTAATTTCGCATTCAAAATATTGTGCGAAATTTTGCGCATTTGTAACATTCTACCTAGTAGTTCAGAAATTTCTACCGAGGTAGTACCTACCAATACGGGTCTTCCTTCTTCAACTAGCTTCACAATGTCTTCAATTACAGCATTGTATTTTTCACGTGTCGTTTTATAAACTAAGTCTTGCTTGTCATCACGAGCGATAGGTTTATTTGTTGGAATTTCAACAACATCTAATTTGTAAATTTCCCAAAACTCACCTGCTTCTGTAACTGCCGTACCTGTCATTCCTGATAATTTACGGTACATTCTAAAGTAATTTTGTAGGGTTACAGTAGCAAATGTTTGGGTAGCATCTTCAATTTTTACATTTTCTTTTGCCTCAATAGCTTGGTGTAATCCATCTGAGTAACGACGACCGTCCATAATACGCCCCGTTTGCTCATCTACAATCATTACTTTATTTTCCATAACAACATATTCAACATCTTTTTCAAAAACAGTATATGCTTTTAAAAGTTGGTTCATAGTATGAATACGTTCACTTTTGATGCTAAAGTCGCGATATAATTCTTCTTTTGAGCTGGCTTTTTCTTCAGGCGTAGATTCGCTATTATCTATTTCACCAACTTTTACACTAATATCTGGAAGAACAAAAAACGAATCGTTTTTGGTTACATCTGATAAATGAATAATACCTTTATCTGTTAAATCTATTTGATTATTTTTTTCATCAATGGTAAACCATAATTCAGCGTCTACTTCAGGCATTAACTTATTGTTATCTTGCATGTAGAAGTTCTCAGTTTTCTGAAGAATTTGTTTGACACCTTCTTGTGATAAAAACTTAATTAATGCTTTATTTTTAGGTAAACCTCTGTAAACTCTCAATAAAAGAAAGCCACCGTCTTTTGTATTCCCTTCTGTGATTAATTTTTTTGCTTCTGCTAAAACGCCTACTAAATATTTGTTTTGTATCGAAACGATATCTGCAACTAACGGTTTAAGTTCATTGAACTCATGACGATCACCTTGTGGTATAGGACCAGAGATAATTAGGGGGGTACGTGCATCATCAATCAATACCGAATCTACTTCATCAATAATAGCATAGTTGGGAGCTCTTTGTACTAAATCTTCTTTAGAGCTAGCCATATTGTCACGTAGGTAATCAAATCCAAACTCATTGTTGGTACCATAAGTAATGTCGGCATTATAAGCTTTTCTACGAGCTTCAGAATTTGATGGGTGAAAATCAATACAGTCCGTAGTTAATCCGTGGAATTCATATATAGGAGCCATCCAAGCTCTATCACGTTTCGCTAGGTAATCATTAACTGTAACTACGTGTACACCTTTTCCAGATAAAGCATTCAAGTACACAGGTAATGTTGATACAAGTGTCTTTCCTTCACCAGTCATCATTTCAGCAATTTTTCCTTGATGTAAAACGGAACCACCAATTAACTGAACATCATAATGAATCATATCCCAAACAACATCTTTTCCAGCAGCATCCCAAGAATTAGCCCAAAAAGCATTTTCTCCTTCCAGGCGAATATGATCTTTTGTAGCAGACAGCTCACGATCAAAAGAAGTTGCGGTAACTTTGATCTCAGTATTATTGGTAAATCGTTTAGCTGTTTCTTTTATTACTGCGAAAGCTTCTGGCATTATTTCTTGTAAAATCTTCTCAGAAGATTCATAAGCTTCATCTTTTAGCTTATCGATTTCAGCATATATTTCTTCTTGTCTATCAATATCAGCCGTTGCAACCTCTTCTTCTAAAACAGCAATCTTTTCATTGAAAGGTTTAGTAGCATCGGTTATTTGAGCTCTAAATTCAAAAGTTTTGGCTCTAAGTTCATCATTAGACAAATTACCTAATGCATTTTCAAAGAATCTCACTTGTTCAACAATAGGTTGCAAGGATTTAAGGTCTTTTTGTTGTTTATCACCAACAAATATTTTTATAATAGAATTTAAAATACTCATTTTTATATATTTTTATCAACTGATTAAGTGTTGGAAATCAGTGTGTTTTGATAGTTACTAAGTCTGTGCCTAAAAGTAAGTAAAAAAAAAGTCTCTTTTAAGAGACTTTTTTATGTTATTTCCTAATATTCATCTTCATTCCAAAGATAATCCTCTTCGGTAGGGTAATCAGGCCATATTTCAATAATAGAATCATATGCTTCTCCTTCATCTTCGATGTCCTGTAGGTTTTCTACTACTTCTAAAGGCGCTCCTGTACGAATAGCATAATCGATTAATTCGTCTTTAGTTGCTGGCCAAGGTGCATCTGCTAAATAAGATGCTAATTCAAGTGTCCAATACATTTCTTTATCGGTTTTTTTTGATTTTCGCAAAAATAATTTTTTTTTCTAAAAAGTCAAGTTTTTTTTATAAAATCTGTTGTTAAAAAATAAAAGAACTTTTTACAGCTTTTCAGGAATCCATTTTATTTCTACTGCTTTCAATTCTTGTGTCAACTTTCGTGCCAATACAAATAGGTAGTCAGAAAGTCGGTTTAAATACATTAAAACAGTGTCACTAACTGTATCTTGATCACTTAATAATACACATAAACGTTCAGTTCTTCTACAGACACATCTGGCAATATGACAGAATGACACTGTTTGGTGTCCGCCTGGTAAAACAAAATGAGTCATTACCGGAAGCGTCTCATTCATGGTGTCAATTTCGTTTTCTAAAAAAAGAACTGATTGCTTGTTTATTTTCGGGATATTTAAACGCTCTTTACCACTTTTTAAGTTTTCTTTTTCAGGTGGTGTTGCTAACATAGCTCCTAATGTAAACAAGTCGTGTTGAATTTTTGTTAATTTTTCTTTGGTGTCATCATTAATGTTTTGATCTCTGATAAGACCAATGTAAGAGTTAAGTTCATCTACAGTTCCGTAACTTTCGATTCTCAAATGATGTTTCGGAACTCTGCCTCCTCCAAATAAAGCAGTGGTACCTTTATCTCCTGTTTTCGTATATATTTTCATGTATAAATATAATTCAATCGTTATTTTTTAGTTTGTTCATAATAATTTCTGGGCAACGAATGGGTTTTTTTGTGTGGCTGTTTATAAACGCCAAAACAGTTCTTCCAGTACATAATAACTCGTCGTTTTCATTTACTATTTCATGATAAAATTCAACTTTAACAGTTGGTGTTTTTTTTAAATAAGTTTTTATGCGAATATGATCATCATAAAGAGCAGGTCTTTTAAAGTCACAACTTAATGATATTACAGGAAGCATAACGCCTGTTTTTTCCATATATTTGTATGTGACATTTAAAGATCTGAGCCATTCAGTGCGGCCAATTTCAAAAAATTGGGCATAATTTCCATGATAAACAATTCCCATTTGGTCTGTTTCAGAATATCGAATTCTTATTGAGGTCGTGTGTTCGTACAATGTGTATTTTATTTAGATAACAATACGTAAAAAATAAATAATAATCAATAGTGATTTAGTTTTTTTTTACTGAATTTTATTCACATTTTTGTTCTTCCGAATAAGTGAATATAGAGTCCCCTATAAATCAAGTAATTTTAACAAATTAATCTTTTATCATCAAT